>NZ_JAFJYB010000008.1 GCF_018777385.1 Candidatus Symbiopectobacterium endolongispinus
AGACGATGGAGTTGATTTGCCCTTCATCCAAGGCACGGCCAGGTTGCAAGTTCAACGTTACGGACGCAGAGGGTGCCCTCTGTTCGCGAACAAACAGTGAGGGCTTAGGTATCGCCAGATGCACTCGTGCTGTTTGCACGGGTCCGAGCGTTTCAATGGTCCGTGACAGTTCGCCTTCTAGCGCCCGCTGATAGTTGATCTGCTCGCTAAATTGGCTGATGCCAAACTTTTCCTGATCGAGCAATTCAAAACCAACCGCCCCGCCTTTGGGAAGTCCCAGTTGAGCCAGGCGTAAACGGGTTTCATACACGTTTTTTGAAGGGATCAGGATTGCACTGCCACCTTCAGCAAATCGGTAAGGGATATTTATTTTTGTCAGTTCGCTGACAATGGCTCCACCATCACGGTCATTGACGTTATTGTAGAGCACCCGGTAATCAGGGCCTTTTGCCCATAGTACCATAGCGACAACAATTGCAATTGCAGCGGCCGCCGCAACTAACAGGGGAATTTTAGGATTGGCGCGCAAGCGGTTGAGTATCTCGCCAAACCCTTTTCCACCGGACATAAAACCGGTTGCGGCGTTCATACTCGTCCTCTGCTTGGTTGTTGAGCGATAAAATTAACGTTGGTACGTAACAAAACAGCACTCCCTGATTGCGCAATCGTTAATACGTGCACCTACTTTTGTCAGCATAGTATTATTTTCCGTAACGGCAAAAACGATGCTCCGATAAGGTGGCATTTTCCCCGTCTTTTACGCCTTTTAGGATAAGACTGATATGGTAGTTTAGTGCACTGTGTTAATTGGGTGGTTTTTGTGCGATTAGGAAAAGTGGGGCAATAAGCCCCTTGTCGCAAAATCATTTGCGAAAGATGGTGCTGTTGTGGGGCATTCCTGTCGGAAAAGGTGAGAGACAATGTCAGTTCAAGGTATTGAGAGCGTAGTGCAGCAATTGCAGGCTACCGCGTTACAAGCGGGGAACAATCCTGGCGTTAAACCGACTATCGAACCTGGTTTTGCGAGTGAGCTAGAGTCTGCATTGGATAACATTAGTGGCACTCAACAAGCCGCACGTGAGCAAGCGCAAAAGTTCACCTTGGGTACACCTGGCGTTGAATTGAATGATGTGATGGTGGATTTACAGAAATCCTCAATCAATATGCAAATGGGTATCCAGGTACGTAACAAGCTGGTTGCTGCTTATCAGGAAATAATGAGTCTTTCCGTCTGAGCCGGTATCTGGCTAAATCGAGTTGGTAGGCTTCAGTGTAAAAAAACCATTCCGACGACGTCAGAATGGTTTTTTATTGCATGCGGCAAATTGCCCCGGCACCGTCACTCTTGAGGATTAATATTGCCAGGAATAACACCTTGGGGTGAGAATTCACCGTAGGCTGCATTGACACTATGCTGCTTAACTGACGTTTGCATTAATGAACTCAGCTCATCCATGCGTTTTTGCAGTAACTCTTTTATTTGCGCTTCACTTTCTACGATTTCTCGCAAAATTTTGCGAAATTGCAACCGCATCACACTGTCCAGATTATCGGGGATCGGCATCTTGCTCAGATTCTCCACCGACTGGATGTAGATAATCTCTTGTTCGACCACTTCATCCCATGCGCCGTTGTTAGCCAGAGCCAATATATGTCGGCTCAGTAGCTGAAGCTGCTGATAATCCTTTAGCAGTTGCGAAGGCGTTGTCATTTATGCTGCTCCGCTCTGTACCGCTTGCGGTGTAGGGCCAATCTGGCGCCAGGCATCAGAGATGCTGTTAAGCAATGTTTCAACTTCGTCGATAACTTTTGCATCATTATGCAAGTTGGCAATCATTAAACGTTGAACCATGTAATCATAAAGGGCTGCAAGATTCTCTGCCAACTCACCGCCTTTTTCTATGTCTAAGTCCGCTTTAAGGCCATTCGTGATGATATCGATAGCTTTGGATAAAGCGTAACCTTTACCAGCAATATCATTCTGCTGTAATAAAATCCGCGCACGGACCAACGCACTGCGCGCACCGTCAAAAAGCAGAACAATGAGCTGATGTGGGCTGGCGCTCATCACACTGCTTTCCAGGCCAACTTGGGCATAGGCCTGGCTGCCGTTTCTGCTGTACATCAGTGACTTTCTCCATTAACTACCTTTTGTTTAAGGCAGCGAGTTGTGTTGTCAGATAATCGCCGGTGCTATTCATTTTAGAAACCAACGTATCCAACTGGGCAAACTGTGCTTTATAGCGCGCAATAGTATCTTCGATACTTTGCTGAGTGAGATCGTAGGTTTTCTTAATGGTTTTCAGCGTCGCTGCAATACTGTCTTTCGCGGTTTGGATTGCCACTTTGCTGGAATCAAGAACGTTGTCTAAATAATTAGTGACTTGTGTAGCGTAGCCGGTGGTTTTTCCATCGCCAACGAAGAAATCTAATACCTGACTGGAATTATCTGTCAGTGCAGTTGTTAGCTTATCGCTATCAATCTCAAGCATGCCGGTTTTGGGGTTTTGTTTAACACCCATTTCGTTAAGCGTACTGATATCCATACCGCTCTGAGCGTAGGAGATTTGTGTTTTCAGTGAGGTCTGGATACCTCTGACAGTACTGTTACCAAGCAATACACCGTTACTGGTGCTTTGTGCATCAGAACCAGAATCTACCTCTGTGTATTTGGTCAAGGTACCAATTGTCGTCTGCAGTGCATTGTACGCATCGACGTAATTTTGAACGGCTGTCTTCATCGGTGCAATATCACTGGCGATTGATAATGTCTCTGATGAGTTCGTCGCTGTTTGGGGTTTCAAGATTAGTGTAACGCCGTCAATAGCGTCAGAAATGTGTTACTTTGACGCTCAATCGTCATGCCATTGAGCTTTATTGATGCATTTTGCGCGGCAGTCTGCTGCGTCATTGCACCACTGCCAGCACCTGTATCGGAGGTATAATTCAATTTGCCATTCAGCGTGCCATCACCGGTGACGCTGATAGTCATCTTGGCATCGGTGCCAGTGTCTTTGGCCGTGATAGACAAATAATAAGTATCGTCATCCACTTTGATGATACTCGCACCAACATTGCCATTAGCCTTATTAATTGCATCACGGATGCCCACTAATGATGTTTGGTCATCGGTCAGTTTGATTTCAAGTGGTTTATCCTGACCTGGCTGGCTGATAGTTAGGGTCCGGGTATTGTTTTTTGTCGCTGATCCCTGCTGTGCTGTATTGCTGGCAAATTCACCCGAGATCAAGGATTGCGCGGTAGCAAGTGTCTTCACTTCTACACTGTAATTGCCGTTAGTTGCTTTGCTATCCGTTGTTGCAGTGAAGGCGGTATTGGTGCTGCTGACACTGGTTTTATTGATACTGCTTGCTTTGGTCAATGCTTCTGCGGCAGTGTTCAGCTTTTCTAGTGCACTCTTAAGGGTGTCAAAGGCTTTATCTCGGTTTTCTTAAAGCGTTTGTTGTGCCTTTACCGGGGTTAAGCGAGTCTGTTCATTGGTTGTTAATTGCGAAAGAATATCGCTCATTTCGCTGGTGGAACCTGTGAAGCTGATGCTTGCCATGGTAATTCCTTATGAATAGGTTAATGCCTTCTAGAAGCTTATCGGCAAATAATGAACAAAGTTTAGTATAATCTTTCAGTAGAACTGAGATGGCACGATGGCATCCGCTACAGCGTATTTTAATCAGTAATCCACCTCGAAGGAAATTTTAAAAAATCATTAAAGCTTTTGAAAGGAGCGCCGATATCAGGTAGGACGGTGATGAAACCGTGGGCGGCAGACGCTGTCCCCCCTAACTGACTTGAATTGAGAAAGGAATACAACTATGGCAGTGATCAACACTAACAGCCTGTCTCTGGTAGCACAAAATAACCTGAATAAATCTCAGTCCGCACTGGGGACAGCTATTGAACGTCTGTCTTCAGGCTATCGCATCAACAACGCTAAAGATGATGCTGCTGGTCAGGCGATTGCTAACCGTTTCACCGCGAACATCAAAAGTCTGACTCAGGCTGCTCGTAACGCCAACGACGGTATCTCAATCGCGCAGACTGCTGAAGGTTCTCTGAACGAAATCAACAACAACCTGCAACGTATCCGTGAACTGTCTGTTCAGGCGCGGAATGGTACTAACTCTGCATCTGACATCGACTCCATCCAGTCTGAAGTTAACCAACGTTTGGAAGAAATTGACCGCGTTGCTTCTCAGACTCAGTTCAACGGTATCAAAGTGCTGTCCAAAACCAGTGCTGATACGTCTATTTCCATCCAGGTCGGTGCTAACGATAGAGAAACTATCAGCATCACCCTGAAAGGCAACTCTGGCTGGAACAAATTTTATTCCGCTGGTTCTGCCGCTGCTTCTGGTGGTCAGGTTACTGTTTCCGGTACCGGTACTGCTGCTGGTCAACGTCAAGTTGGCGCGAAAGGTGTTGACGTTCTGGATACTACCGTATTGGCTGATGTTGACGCTGCACTGAAAGCCGTTGATACGCAACGTAGTGATCTGGGTGCGATTCAGAACCGTTTTGAATCCACCATCAATAACCTGAACAACACCGTAACTAACCTGACTGCTGCACGTAGCCGTATTGAAGATGCTGATGTGGCGACCGAAGTGTCTAACATGAGCAAAAACCAGATTCTGCAACAGGCTGGTACTGCTGTATTGGCCCAAGCCAACCAGGTTCCGCAGACTGTTCTGTCTCTGCTGCGTTAATTGCTATACTCAGTTTTCAAAGCCAGTCTCCGGGCTGGCTTTTTTTGTTTAAAAGCACAAGTTTTTATTTTTTACGTTAGTGCCGGATAAACGGCTAGAAGAATAACGTCCTTGCTGGATTGTGCGTGTACCAAGGTTGATAGTCCACAGATTGGTTTAATTGGGAGTTGGTCAAATGGCGGCTTTAGACAGTAAGTTGGACAACAAGAACAATAGTGACGTAAAGAACACCACGGCTGAGGACATTGCTCCAACCCCAATGGAACGAGTCTATGGTTCGGTTGAACATATTCGGGCTGTTTCGTGGCTGTACGGCATCGACACTGTGCCTGCTGAATATTCGCGTACTTTAGTGCTTGGGTGTGAAGACGGATTAAACTTACTGCCTTTTGCCTCCGCTTACCCTTCTGCGCAGATCGTTGGGGTCGAATTAGCATCAGAGCCTCTCCCTGAAAAACAGAAAAATGCAGATATCCTGTTGCCGACCAACCTACATCTTTACAGTTTGTCTCTGGAGGCATTACTGGGCAACTCGTGGGAGAATTTTGATTACATCATTGTTCATGGGAGCTTTTCTCTGCTTGCCAATGAGGTGACCGATCTCTTGCTGGCGTTTTTTCAACAAAAGTTGAGTGCGAAAGGCATTATTGCTCTAGATTGGTTTTGCCAGCCCGGAGCTAAATCCATGGAGGCACTACGCGATGCGATCCAACTTCACAGTTGTCGGGGAGAAAATTTTACCGAGCAAGTCGAGCAGGGAAAAGCGATGTTGTCTTGGCTTAATCAGGTATCCCCGATGTCAACTGCTACCGAAAGCAGTCTTGGCTTACCTCTGAAGAAAGCGAATGCACTGTCAGACGATTTATTCATACACTATTTTCTGGAAAGCAAAAACGAATCCAGTTATTTAGTCGAATTTAATAACCGTATCGAAAATTGCGGTTTGGCCTACGTGGGTGATGTGAGGCCTGAAACAGAAACGCCCGATTTTTACAATAAAGCGTTAGATGAGCGGTGGCAGGATATCGCCTTTGGATGTGGAAAGGTGATGGGTCAGCAATATTTGGATATTGCAGTAAATCGTAGTCAGCGTTTTAGTTTATTGGTATCGCAGAGTAGGGCTCCAGAAGTATCTGAACAGATTGATTATTCCCGATTGGCGGATATGCGTTGGGCTGGAGGGTTCCGCCGTCAGACTTCCGATCTTCGTGTTATTCATAACTCGCTCGCCAGTCATGATAGTGTCGCTGTTTCTACAGACAATATTCTGGCGATGTGTATCCTTGACACCCTCGGAGATGCTTGGCCGTATAGTGTCAGCTTTGACCAACTCGTCTTTCATTATCGATTGCCAGATGATGATCCAGAATCGCCTTTTTCGGCCGATCTTGAGAAGAAAATAATCAATGCCCTGAAAGCATTGCTGAATAAAGGCATCTCAAGCCTCCATTTTCAGTTGGACAAAGATCGCCACAGTTTGTGCAATGAGCACCAAGTTGCAGCCAGCGAGAGTGTTAAGCTCCAGTTGCAGAGTGCGCCAGGATCGCTGTCTGTGATTAATCTGTGGCAAGAAGTGGTGGGGCTTACGGAAGAAGAACGGGAACAACTGTTACTTCCAAGCTTAACCCTTACAGCAACCAACCGAACGTTGGTTGACAGCCTTCACCATAAAGGCGTGTTAAATGCATCTGCACTGGGCTGGAAACGCTATTATCAGCAGGTCGCGCGCAATGCCGAATTGGTTGATCTTAATCGAGTACCTTGTGCGTTATTACTGTTCTCCAGCGATGTTTCGGCAGGGGGATTCTATACTCGCACCTTTGAACTCCTGGCCAATGAAACAGATACAAACGCTGCGAATCAGGATGAAGACTCGATAGATGGTAAGTTGGTTGTTGAAATCAATAGTCTTCTGATTAAAAGTAAAAATGAAAAAGCGATCGCGCTGGTAGAGCATGAACGAGAGCGACTTCTGAAAACTATAAATGGTTGTTATTATTTATCACGATTTTATCGGCGGGTTGCGGATGATGCATCAACTGCACTGATGCTAACGCGTATATTATCTTATAACTCAACGAGTTTATTTGTTTACTCAGGGTTGGCTATGGCGCTCTACCAACACCGAGTGTTTTGGACTGCTGGGCGGTTAGCCCGTGCAATTTTGCGCTGTAACCGGAAAAGCTCGCCAGATTGGTTTTTGCTTGGACTCTTACATAAAGAGAGTAAAACATTAGATCATGCCGAATACTGTGCACGACAGGCGATGGCATTAGTGCCAAATAGTCAGCAAATCGTTGGTCTATTGGGGGGATGCCTTTGCGAACAGGCAAAGACCGATGAGGGAATTGCGTTTCTACGTAAAACGATAAGAGATCCGATTTCTGATTACTATGTCTACAGCCAATTAGCATTTATTCTTTCTCACAGTAAAAATGCGACTGCCCAAGAGCTTATGGATTGTCATTTAGCCTATGCCAAAGGCGAAATGGCATGGGCAGCGCATCAGACGTTCGAAGGTTATCAACCTCTCGATAAATCTTTCGATAGGAAACTGCGTATCGGTTTTGTATCTGGTGACCTTAGAGATTGGCATCCTGCGGGCTTTTTCTTCACACCGATTTGGGATAAGTTAGATCGGGAACAGTTTGAATTATACTGCTACAACAACAGCCCCTCCTATTTGTGCAATGCGGGTACGGATCACTTCGAAGCAACCGCAGATGCCTGGCGAGATATTCAACATGTCAACCCAATTGAATTAGCCGAAATGATAAAGACGGATAAGATTGATATATTGATCGATCTTTCTGGGCATACCGGGTACAACCGGTTAAGTACCTTTGCGTTAAAACCTGCGCCGATACAAATTTCTTGGGTTGGCTATCATGCTACCACGGGATTGCCTGTAATGGATTATTACGCGACTATTTTCCCTGTGGCGAAAGATCCCTTAATTGAGGCGCAATTTACGGGAAAATTGATCTACCTTTCTCTGCCGAATAGTTTTGACAACAAGGAAGCCACGATCCCCGTCAACCCATTGCCCGCACTTAAGAACGGCTATTTCACCTTTGGCAGTTTCAACCGCCCGAATAAGGTCAATGATGATGTGTTAGATGCGTGGGCGGAGATATTAAAACGCGTTCCAACGTCAAGAATGCGTATTGGCAACATGCCGAGCGCTATTTGGGCTCACATACTTGAGAACTTGCACCGCCGAGGTATTGATATCAATCGAGTTAAGCTATTTGAAAACATGAGCTTAGCACATTACTTTCAGGCGCATAATGACGTCGATTTGTTGTTAGATACTTTCCCATTTACCGGCGGCACTGTCACAAATCATGCTGTATGGATGGGGGTACCAGCCATTTCACTGGCCGGTGAGACACTGGTATCACGTCAGGTGGCATCCATTATGCAGTCTTTCGGATTGTCGGCGTTTATTGGATACAGTAAAGACGAATTCATCGAAAAAGCTGTGCTTTGGTCGAGTAAAACTAACGAACTCAATGCCATTCGTCTTAGCTTGCGCGATCGTGTAAAAGCGGCTAGCGATGGTACTGGTAAGGTATCGATTTCAGACTGCGTGGGGCAGATGTGGCGTGAATGTTGGCGGCGTTATTGTTTAGGGCTGGAACCTGAGAGTTTTTCAGTCGGGCACCCTTACTCAGCGGATCAATAGTTACTATTGAGCAGCTATGCCACCGTAAAGCGATTGGACTAATGAATTAAGGATATCCACTTAATATGCAAGATAATTCTGTTGACCCTGTTAATGTTGCTGATGAGACAGTGCATCGCCCACAAATTGAAACGTCATATGCATCGCCAGTACATATCAAGGCGGCGGCCTATTTGTACAGTATCCATACGCCTGCAGTAGAAAAAGCCAGAGTACTTGAATTGGGCTGTGGTGCAGGGGATAACATACTGCCGTTTGTACTTGCTTATGAAAAGAGTCAGGCGGTTGGTATTGATCTGGATGATGCGCTGATTAGCCAAGGACAACATGCATTACGCACAATGTCAGTGCCAAATCTTCAGTTGGCGACCGCGGGAATTGATGAATTATTAAACAGTGATTTAGGGGAATTTGATTACATCATCATTCATGGTTATTTCTCTACGATCAATAATGCAATGCGCTCGGCTCTATTAGAGTGGGTTAAGCTGCATTTAACTCCCAAAGGGATAGCTTGCTTGGCGTGGAGTACTTATCCCGGTTATAAGGTTGCTGAAGTATTGCAGGATGCGCTGCAATTGCATAGCAGCCTGGCGCAAACGCCAGCAGAACAACTTGATAGTGCTTGTGCGATGCTAACTTTCATGTCTCTGGGACTGGCTGCAAAAAATACATTAAGTGAACCAATGCGTGAGCTGGTCAAACACGCTGAAACCAGCTCCGATTTAGCATTGAGTCTGAGGTATCTTCAGGGCTTGAATGAGCCATGCTATCTACTGGATTTTCATGTTATGGCTGTCGGTGCTGGATTTGCTTATGTAGGGGATCTTCTGCCTCATACCGAGATTGCGGGATATTATGGTGGTGACGTTGAGAAACTGCATAATGCAATATGCCCGGGTGATAACAAGTTGCTGGGCCAGCAATACCTGGATTTTGCTGTTGGACGTAGCCATCGTTTTAGTTTGCTAGTGCCTGAACGGCGCGCAACGGAAATTCTACCAACGCCTGATTTAGCGCGGTTGACTCATTTTCATTGGGTGGGGAGTTTTCAGCGATGTAACTAACGAAGGCCATGTGGCCAATGCGCATTATTCTGGCAGTGGTGTTGTTGTGCATATCAATCATGACTTATCGCTGAACATGATGGATGTGATCAGTGATGCCTGGCCCCACAGTGTCAATTTTGATCAATTGGTGTTTAATACCCGAGCACCAGAATATGATAAAGAAGATAAGCAGCATCAGCAGGATGTGTTGGATGCGCTTACAATGCTTTTTCGCAGTGGAATCGATGGATTGCACTTTAGCCAGGAACAAGGGCGTTATAATAGTAGCTCATCTACATCAGCACAGCTCCTACCTTGTGTTGCTGCCTTATTGCGGGATAACGTACCCGCGCATACCGCTATCGGTGTTTTCAATCTCTGGCATGACAAAATTACGTTTACCTTTACTCAGCAAGAACAAGATTACCTGAGGCTGCTGTTATGCCAGAAATCTGACCTGCCACTTGAAGCTGATTGCTACGAGTTCATGGAGCGTCTACGTATAGCTGGCGTGCTGTGGGGCAGCGTCCCTGCCTGGCAACATTATTTTCAGCAGCTGCTGCAAGCATGTTCATCAAAGAGCGAGCGCTATCTCGGGGCATTGATCATGTATTGCAGTGAAACTAGCGTCGGGGGATACATCAGCCCGGATTCAGAAAAAGTGAAGAAGTCTCACCACAGTAAACGTGTGGCTGATGCTATGCCAGTCGATAAAACGGTACAACAGCAAATTAGAGACCTCATCAATATTAATGATTATGCGGCGGCTCGGAGCAAGGCTAAAGCGCTGGTCGAAGAAATTCCATCGAACATGTATTGCTGGTATCTGCTCGGGCAAACAAACTTAAAGACGGGTGCATATGATGAGGGGCTGGCTGCCTTTATGAAAACATTGTCGATGCATGCTACGAGCTGGAGTGTATACCTGGATGCTGCTTATGCCTTTTGGTATAGCTACCGACACTACTATGCTGGGCGTTTGGTACGCAAAATATTGCTTTGCGATCGTCGTAATGCAGGGGCATGGAATATGCTCAGCACCTTGTATAAAGACAGCAATGAGATGGCCCAAGCTGAATTTTGCGTTCGGAAAGCAGAACAATATGCGCCAGAAGAACCTAACATATTAAACTAATCTGGCCAACCTGCTCAGTTCGCAAGGGCGGATGAGTGAAGCTGTAGACTGTTTTCGCCGCATGTGTACTATTGCTCCTGATGACTGTGATTTATATAGTAGCTATCTTTTCACACTGCTACACGATGTACGGGAAACGCCCGAGTCACTTTATGCAGAGCACTGAGGGTATGGTGTATTGGTCGAGCAACGGGCACAACAGTATCATCGGTAGTTCATCACGAAAGGGACACTGGAACCTGGGCGTAAATTACGCGTCGGTTTTGTTTCTGGAGATCTGTGGAATCACCAAGTGGCGAACTTCTTAAGGCCAATTTGGGAGAGTATCAATCGGGAGCACTTTGCGCTTTATGGCTTTGCGTCATCAAATAAGTACGACAATATTACTCAGTCCTTTGAGCAAACAGCTGACGGATGGCACGCTGTGTATCGCAAGAGCGGTATAGAGTTAGCTGAGCTAATCCATGAGGAACAGATTGATATTCTGTTTGACCTCTCTGGTCATACTGCGCATAATCGCTTGTCTATGTTTGCGTTTAAACCTGCTCCCATACAGATAAGTTGGATTGGTTGTCCTGGCACCGCAGGAATGTCAGCAATGGACTATTTCCTTATTTTTAATTTGGCTCCGGGAACGAAAAACTTCCAACAACAATTTGTGGAAAAGCTGGTTTATCTGCGTAGCGAACTTCAATTTAAAAGTGTGGACAATAGCTCTGAAGCTCTGAAGTGAACGAATTACCTGCTATAAAACGTGGGGGATTCACGTTTGCTAGCATGAATCGTATACAAAAACTTAATGATTATATTTGCGATGCATGGGCCCAAATACTCAAGTCGGTACCCGATAGTCGAATGATTATCGCAGGTCTTTCCGGTAAACAAGACATTGCCATTTTGCGCGCTAAATTTGATAGCTATGGAATAGCATCATCTCAACTTGTTTTTCATGAAAGGCTGTCGTTAAGTGAGTACCTGGCGTTACATCATGAAATTGATTTATTGCTTGATACTTACCTTACTCTGGAGGGACAACGACCAACTATGCGCTTTGGATGGGGGTGCCAACACTCATGTTGACGGGTGAAAACTACCATACATGGCAAGGTGTTGCTGCATTAAACGCACTGGGCTTAGACGGATTCGTCGCTTCTTCAAAGCAAGAATACATCGAGCAAGCCATTAGCTGGTCAACTCGGCTTGATGAACTGAATCAATGCCGGCAGGCCTTACGGCCTCGCTTCATGGCGATTGAAAAACAAGGCGGGTCGCCCTCACTGTACTTTGAGCAAATGATGCGAAGCGTCTGGATAAATTACTGTGATGGTAAACCTACGCAAGCATGTGCATTCGGGTATTGATAAGTAGAGTAATCACCGCTCAAAATGTTATTACGTGACAAAGACCTTTGAGTTGTGATGTATGCTGGCAATGACATCTCAATATGTAATTGATGGCTGTACTCGCCATCAATTACAGCACAAAAGGTAAGGGCCAGCAAAAGTGGTGTGGTTCTCTGGTAGCGTAAGGCCAGGGCGGTAGCGTGCCTAAAAAAGATAAGAAAGAATCGTGGAGAGCATTAGCGTGAAAAATATCTATGTCAATAGACCGCTGCTTCCTCCTTTGGAGGAGTTTGTCCCGTATCTAGAAAAAATCTGGGATAACAAATGGTTAACTAACAATGGTTCATTTCACCAGCAGTTCGAGCAGCAATTGGCTGACTATTTGGGTGTCAAATACATCAGCGTTTTTTCCAACGGTACCCTAGCGTTGCTGACTGCATTACAAGTTTTACGCATTACGGGTGAAGTGATAACAACACCCTTTTCTTTCGTTGCGACATCACACACGTTGTTGTGGAATGGTTTGACGCCTGTATTTGCTGATATCGACCCTAAAACGTGCAATATCAATCCAGAAAAAATTGAACAACTGATCACATCAGCGACGTCAGCAATTTTACCAGTGCATTGCTACGGGATACCCGCAGATGTTGAACGTATTCAACAAATCGCGGATATTTATGAGTTGAAGGTCATTTATGATGCAGCGCACGCTTTTGGTGTCAAAAGAGAGGGTGTCAGCATTCTTAATCATGGTGATTTATCAATACTGAGTTTTCATGCCACTAAGGTGTTTAACACCATTGAGGGTGGGGCAATTATTTGTCCTGATGAAAAAACAAAAAAACGAATTGATTACCTTAAGAATTTTGGTTTTACCGATGAAGTGACTGTTGTGGCACCTGGAATTAATGGCAAAATGAATGAAGTTCAGTCAGCGTTTGGATTGTTACAGTTACAATATATCGACAAAGCGCTTGAGTTGAGAAAATCCATTTCTGAAAGGTACTGCCATGCCTTACCTGATATAGAGGGTATCAGAATAGTTGATGTTCCTGACAATGTTGAATGGAACTATGCGTACTTTCCTATATTTATAGACAATCGCTACCCTTGTAGCAGAGACGCACTCTACAACAAAATGAAAGCTGCAGGTGTTTTTGCTCGCCGTTATTTCTACCCCCTGATCAGTGATTTTCCTATGTATAAGATGCATAAAAGGGGAGATCTCTCTGAGTCTGTCAGTATTGCCAATTCTGTACTGTGCATTCCTATCTATCCTGATTTAGAGATAGAGGAGCAGGAAAAAATCATCTCACTAATCAAAAATGCAACAGCTGGAGACGATTAGCGCTATATATTCGCTTTTTTGTCTTTTTGGTATGGAATGATTATATGAATCGTATTTTTATTGTTGGTGGTGATGGTCTGGCTCGCGAAGTCTATTCATATATAGATCGGATGATGCAAGCGGATGAAAAAATCCAATTTGGTGGTTTTCTCGGACATAATGGATACGGCAATCCTGAAAATTATAAAGAATACAAGGAGTTGTATGTTTGTGACGTAGATGGTTTTGTATTTGAGGAAAACGATTGTGCGGTGATCGGCGTAGCAAAGCCTGCTATAAGAAAAAGTATATATACTTATCTTAAGAACCGCTGCGTGAAAATGCCAAATATTATTGATCCGTCATGTATTTTATTTCCACACAGTGTGCTTGGTGATGGTAATATTTTAGCCATACGAACTTTGATATCAACCAATGTTCATATTGGAAACGGAAATTTATTTAATGGCGGTGTCGAAGTTGGGCATGATGCTATTATTGGTGATTTTAATTTTATATCGCCTAACGTCCGTGTCCTTGGAAATGTTAAGGTTGGAAGTGAAAATATTATTGCAACCTCTTCAGTTTTACTTCCTAAATAACGTATTGGAAACGAAAATACGATAGTTCCTATGTCTGTAGTTTATAAGGGCTGTGGTAATAACTGCTATATGTCCGGTAATCCGGCAGTTAAAGTAAATAATTGATGATAATTGGAGCGACAATCATGACTGAGAAAGAATTTTTAGCAGAAGTTCAGGAATTATTGCAGACGGATGAAGTTTTGAGCATGGACACTCATCTGCCAAGTCTTGCTGACTGGGATTCTGCTTTCTATCATGGCTATGATGGCATTTCTTGAGCGTAATTTCGGTGCCAAAACGACCATGGCCGATTATAAAAACATTAAAGACCTCAGCGAAATTGTAAAAATGGCAAATATCACGCTATGAGTGATTTTTTCAGCGGAAAGGTATTCCTTGTTACCGGAGCATCATCTGGCATCGGCGAATCAGTTACTTTGAAGTTGAACGCATTAGGTGCCAAGGTCATTGCTGTAGGAAGAAACCGGGAGCGATTAGAAAAAGTGCGAGAAAAGAGTCAATTCCCGCACCATATTTTCTCTGAAGTTAAAGAGTTGGCTGAAAATATTGAAACGATGTCGAGCTATGTTCAATCTTTGAAAGACCGCTATGGGAAAATGCAGGGCTTGGCGTGGTGTGCTGGCATCTCCGATATTGTGTCTTTACGAAGCCTTTCTTACGAAGGTATCAAGGATACGTTAACGATTAATTATTTCTCACCGCTGATGATGGCTAAAGCTTTCTCCGATCGCCGTGTTAATAATAATGCAGGAAGTTCTATGGTTTTCGTGTCCAGTGTCGCAGCACAGTTGTGTGACAGGGGACATACCGAGTACGCTGGAAGTAAGGCCGCGCTTTGTGCATCGATAAGGTGCATAGCCAAAGAGTTGGCCCCCTCTAGAATCAGAGCCAATTGTGTTTTACCGTCAACGATAGATACGCCTTTAACAACGGCAATGATAGAAAAATACAACACTGAGCATCAACATTATCCAATGGGGATCGGAGCAGTTGATGATGTATCCGAAATGATAATTTTTTTACTTTCTGATAAGTCAGCTTGGATCACAGCTCAAAATTATGTTGTAGATTGTGGAAGTTTTTAATCAGAGAGGTCATTGATATGTCATTGTCAACGTTCAAGCATGCCAAGGTTTCTGCTATTTTTTGTGTTTTGCCAGAAAATCAAAAAATATTGATGATGAAATTAAATTTTATGAAAATGATGCCGCCAAACTTAGCCGAAATAAAAAAATATTAGGTTTGGGTACGCGTCATGTTGTACCCGATGGCGTTACGGCTGCTGATTTATGTGAGGCGGCTGCGCGAGTGCTGATAGAAAAGATGGATGTTGATGTCAATGAGATTGATACTCTCATTATGGCATCTATCAACCATGATTATATCGGAAACTCAGATGCATGTATTATTCAGGGGAAGTTAGGGCTATCTGAGGAGTGTGCGTGTTTCGACACCAGTGGCCTGGGATGTACCGATGCTATCTATGCGCTGTGGTTGGCGCATTCTCTGGTTGAAAGCGGGGCATCAAAAAAATGTTTAGTACTTGAAAGTTCTTCAAGTAGTCTTATTACAAATGTAAGAAACAGAAACGCAAATATGTTGTTTGGCGATGCGGGAGCCACTATCTTAGTTGACCGCTCTGACAAAGAATATGAATCGTTTTTTTACCTAAAAAGTTTAGGCAAAAATTGTCACGCCAGCGGGGGGTTTTAGACTGCCTGTTCAACGTGATATTGTAGATTTGGAAATCATGGATCCTGTTGGAAACCCGTATCACTTGTCAGACTCGGTGATGCAAGGTGGTGATGTTTTTAAGTTTGCTATAGATAATGCACCTGACTCGATCAGTAAAGTTATTGAATATGCAAAAAGTAGCTACCAAGAAATTGATTTTTTTGCTATCCATCAGGTGAATGGACAAATTGTTAGAACTATTATTAACCATGCTGGGTTACCCAAAGATAAAGCTTCAGCTGAAACATTTTCTAAATATGGAAACTGTGGTGGCACATCTGTGCTGGTTAATTATTGCGACCAAATGTTTGGTAAAGTAAATAATAGTACGCTTTTCGTTTCTTTCGGTTGCGAGTTGTAAGCTGGATCTGTCCGATACGATAAACGGTGGTGTTACTTTATATAAAACACCTGACTGTATCCAATCAAGAGATGGGCTGATCTCTGAGTGGGTTAAATTTATAAAAAACGAAGATTGATTTTAAGTAAAGTACAATATAGAGGTTATCATGTCTAATTTTGAAAAATATAAATCTGCATTTGTTACAACGTTTGATATGGAGAATGAAAATGGCATTGAACAACTTAAGTATCAATCTATCGAAGCGTGGGATTCAGTCGGTCACATGGGGTTGGTTGCTGCATTATAAGACGACTTTGGCATTATGCTTGATACAGATGACATCGTTGATTTGAGTTCCTTCCAAAAAGGAATTGAAATACTTAAGAAGTATAATGTTGAAATTTAAGTGAGACAGCGATGAGTGACATCAGTATTCTGCGCGATCTTGGGCCTTTAGAGATCCAGAAATATCAACAAAATCGTTTTCCTTGTTTTTTTGTTGATGCTATTGAAGAAGCCATTCCTGGTAAAAGTGCTCGGGGATTTAAAAACTTTACTTACAATGAGTGGTTTTTCCCCGCTCATTTTGAGGACGAGCCTGTTGTTCCTGGTTTTATTCTTATCGAAACGCTGACACAAGTGTTTTTGATGACTTTCTTAACAAAACCAGAGAATAAAGGGAAGAAGACAGGTTTCTTGTCTGTTAAAAATGCAAATTTTAAACAGAAGGTTATTCCAGGAAAACGTTTGGATATTGTGGCTGAACTTGATTCTTATTCCAGAGGGATTGCGAAAGGGAAATCTACTGGGTTTATCAATGGTGAGGTTGTTTGTCAGGTTGAGTTGGTTGTTGCTGTGCCTGATACGCTAAACCTATACCTTCCAAAGTAGATTTTATTTCGTAGGAGTTTCTCATTATGCGCGTCTCTGATTATGTGATGCAACGGCTGCACCAATCGGGTGTGAACGATCTATTTATGGTGACCGGTAGAGGTGTCCTGTATTTATCTGATGCCGCAGCTAAGCATCAGGAACTTAACTGTGTTTGCGTTCACCATGAGCAGGCTGGTGCTTACGCCGCCATGGCCTATTCCCAAGTTAATGGGGTATTAGGGGCTTGTTTGGTATCAACCGGTTGTGCGGCGACGAATGCGATAACCCCTGTGCTATGTGCCTGGCAAGATGATATTCCCATGGTCATTATTTCCGGGCAGAATACTTTAAAAGAAACAGTTGGTTATACAGGATTACCCATACGAACCTATGGTCAGCAAGAAGCAGACATCATTAGTTTGGTAAAACCAATTACCAAATATGCGGTAATGATCGATGATCCAACCCAAATTGCAGTGGAAATGGATAAAGCGCTTTATATGGCCCAGCATGGACGCAAAGGACCTGTTTGGATTGATATCCCTTTAGATATTCAGAATATGCGCGTTTAGGAAGAGGAGCTTGAGCGTTATACACCCACTGAGGCTAAATTAAGTGCCTCACATGAAGATATTGATTGGCTGTGCGAAACGTTAGCTGGCGCTCAGCGGCCTGTTGTGGTCATTGGCAGCGGTGTTCGCTCAGCGGGAGCACAATCACTTTTCAGTGATTTCATCGAAAAAACGTCGATTCCTGTTTTATATTGCGCATCAGCCACAGATATTTATAAGTCCGAGCATCAATTATCCATTGGTTCTGTAGGAACAATGGCAACCAACCGGGCTGCAAATTTTGCTATGCAAAATTCTGATCTATTGGTCATCATTGGCGCTCGTATGACATCAATGACTACGGGATCTAATCCGGAAAAATTTGCTCGTGCGGCGCGTATTGTTGCTGTTGATATCGATGAAAACGAATTTCGCAAAGATAACCTGAAAGTTGAAAAGTTAATATTATCTGACGCGAGAGTTTTTTTAGAAAAAATCAATCAGAGAAACATTGTTGTTACCTGGAGTGATTGGGCTGAAAAATGCCTTCATTACAAAAAAATATTTCCCAAGTGCGAAGAAAAATATACAAAAAACGACAAGATCGATCTGTACTATTTAGCTGATGTACTTTCGGAACATTTGGCTGATGACGCAGTTTTTGTGACTGACTCAGGCTTGGAAGAGTTGATTTTACCGACAACGATCTCGTTCCAGAAACAACAAAAATGCTTACATCCTGCTTCTCAAGGGGCTATGGGCTACGCGTTGCCCGCGGCTATCGGTGCCTATTAAGCTCCCATAAGCAAGTGGTTACGGTGATTGGTGATGGCTCGATTATGATGAATTTGCAGGAGTTGCAAACAATAGCCCACCACCAGTTGCCTATTAAAATCATTGTAGCTAATAATAATTGTTACGCGGTAATCAGAAAACGGCAGGTCGATTTATTTAGAACGCGCACAATTGGCACCGATGCGGATAATGGGGTGTCATGTCCAGATTTTTCAAAAGTGGCTCTGTGTTTTGGTCTTCATTATGAAAAAGTGGAAACGTCTGTAGATCTTAATGAAGCAATAGAGCGTGTTCTGAGTCATGATGACCCCGTTATTTGTGAGGTCATGTGCCCTGAGGATCAAGAATATATTAATACATCGTATGTTCGCACCAGTAAAGGTTGTTTCGTCCAGCGTCCACTGGAAGATCAGGTTCCATTTCTTGATCGTACGTTGTTTTTATCAGAAATGATCATTGACCCTATCGATCAATAAAATTTAGCTAAGAGGTTTGCTATGCCGGATGTGTTGTTAAAAGATGGAAAGTGTATTGGTAGTGGGAACCGACCGTATTTTATTGCTGAAGTTAACTCAAGTCACAATGGTGATATTGAAATAGCGCGGAAAATGATTGATAGCGCTAAAATGGCTGGGTGTGACTGCGTAAAATTCCAGTCTTGGTCTGCTGATTCGCTCTATTCAAAGGACTATTATGACAGTAATCTGGTTGCAAAAAGAATCATTTCAAAATTCTCCCTTGCCGAAATTGAGTTATTAGAACTGGCAAAATACTGTCAGAGCGTAGGCATTGCGTTTGCCCCAACGCCTTATTCTCGACATGAAGTGGATTTTCTTGTAGATGAATGTGGAGTACCTTTTATCAAGGTAGCTTCGCAGGATGTGAATAACTATCCCTATCTTAAATACATCGCGAGTAAGCAAGTTCCTATTATTTTATCGACAGGGATGGCCGATATCGAAGAAGTGCGCAAGGCTGTCGACGCCATTACATCACAGAATAATCAACAAATTATTCTATTGCACTGTGTGTCAATTTATCCTGCCGCACCGGAAACGATTAATCTTAATAATATTGTAGGTCTAAAAGCACTTTTTAAAGATTATCTCGTCGGTTTTTCTGATCATACATTAGGTGTGGAGATTCCAACGGCATCGATTGCGTTATGAGCGACTGTCATTGAAAAGCATCTTACTCTGTATAAAACCAAAATGGGGATGGATAACAACATGGCCATTGAACCGGATGAGATGAAACAGTTGGTTGATCAATGTAATAATGTTTATCTGAGTATGGGAAGCGAAACTCGCGTCGTTTCTGCGTTAGAATTGGCTCAGCGTGAAAAGATGCGTCGTAGTGTGGTTTTTGTTCGAGATTTACCGGCCGGACATCAGCTGCAAATCGAAGATTTAGATGTTAAACGTCCCGGAACGGGTCTCGCCTCTGAGTGGATCGAGCAATTGGCGGGATACACTCTGAAGAAGGATGTTAAAGCAGACAATTTAGTCTCGGTTGAAGATATTGTTGAAAAATTAAATTAACATGTATACTTGTACGGTTAACGGCGTGACAGTGAGGCGTTTTGTCTATCTTTATATTAACGCCAATATGTATTTCATCGTAGATAATGGACGAGCCATTGTCATCGATCCGCACCAGAGTGATGAGCTACACGCTTTATTAACATCACAGGATATCATTGATATCCTGATTCTGTTGACGCATGAGCACCCTGACCATACATCAGGGGTTAATTGGGTTCGGACATTTGCCAATTCTACGGTGATCTGTCAGGATTTTCGTGCTAAGAGTATAGCAATAGAAAAGAATAATCGCCCAGTGTTATTATCCTTTATCCTTGCTGAACAAGATAGAATCAATAATACAAATACGGCTGATGAATTTAATAAAATCTTCCCTCAATATGTATGTGCAGCGGATATAACCTTTTCTCAAGAGTACATTCACCAATGGCAAGGAAGAACAATAAAGTTTTTATCTACGCCAGGTCACTCTAAAGGGAGTGCAGTGATTATTTTTGATGAAATGATGATTTTACCGGTGATTCGTTGTTGAAAAAAAACCCGCTATCACGCGTTTCCCCGGGGGAAGTACAAAAGACTATAATAATATTACCCTACCTTTTCTAAAGTCATTAGATGAGGATATGCTTTGTTTTCCTGGTCATGGAGATGAAGGCACGCTTAAGGAGATATTTCATGATTTTTGACTTTTCTAAATATTCTGACAATACTGCCGTCGTTACTGAGCAAGGTAATACAGTCTCTTATCGAGAGCTTGATGAATTTTGCTCCAGACTTGCTCAGAATGTAAAAAAAGATCATTGATATTTAACTTGAGTGCTAACTGTTTGGGGTCATTAATCGGATATTTGATGGCATTAAAATATGGCCATGTATCATTAATGCTCAGTGAGGATATTAACGAGGAACAACTTAATAATTATATATCAATTTATCAGCCTGAATATATATGTTCCTCAAGCTCTATCTGGCCGATTCTCCTATCCTGTCATTTATACAGCACATGAATATTCGTTGTTAAGCGTTTCCAAGAAACAAACAGGTATGCATGATGAATTGGCATTGCTGCTGACCACATCAGACTCGACGGGGAGTCCAAAATTAGTACGACAAAGTTATAATAATTTGGCAGCTAATACTGCATATATTGTTGAATATCTCAATATTGCAGCCTCTGAACGGGCTATTACGTCATTGCCCATGAATTATACATATGGGCTTTCGGTCATTAATTCTCATTTAAGTCGTGGGGCCAGTTTATTTCTTACGAAAGCGACTGTGATGCAGAGAGACTTTTGGGCTCAGATGACACAATATCGCATTACGTCTTTAGCTGGCGTCCCTTTCACTTATGAGATGTTGAAAAGACTCCGTTTCACATCATTAGCATTGCCTGATTTAAAAACGCTGACGCAAGCAGGGGGAAAATTGTCTCCTGATTTGCACCGTGTCTTCGCGCATTATGCTAAGGATAACAATAAATCTTTTGTTGTAATGTACGGTGCTGCTGAAGCAACGGCTCGTATGGCGTACCTACCCTCTGATAAAGCTATCGATAAATGTGGCAGTATAGGTAAAGCTATCCCCGGCGGAGAATTTGCACTCTGTGATGAACGAGGAAACCTTATTGCCCAGGAGGGCGAGGTTGGTGAGCTGATTTATTGGGGAGACAATGTTGTATTAGGTTATGCGGAATGCCGTGAGGATCTTCAAAAGGGAAATGAATTTCAAGGGCGCCTTTCTACCGGTGATATGGCTCGCTTTGACAGTGAAGGATACTATTATGTTGTTGGACGGAGAAAACGGTTCCTCAAAATTTTTGGCAATCTAGTCGGTTTAGATGAGGTTGAAGTACAACTTCGTGACGCTTTTCCTGATATTCACTGCGCGTGCGCGGGCATTGATGACAAAATGTATGTATTTATTACGGATGATAGCGTTAGCGCCCAAGTCAAGCGTTTCTTGGTTGAGCAGACCCAACTGAATCATATCGCCTTCAAGATTATCACGCTCTACAGCATTCCAAAAAATGGAGCCGGAAAAACGCTCTACTCACAACTGGAAGCATATTATAATGCAATATGATGATATTCTTCATTCCTTGCCTTACTCACTTAATAGAGAAGAAAAGCGCGCTTTGATTTTGCAGCGTTTATCCGATCTGACGGCGTATCATTATGCGCATTGTTTGGCTTATCATCGCATTTTGAATGGTTTGAACCTGGCACAGGTAAATTATCAGGCAGTTGAAGATATTCCTTTTATTCCTGTTTCTTTATTCAAAGAGATGGCGCTTTCCAGCGTTGCTTCGGACCAGATCGTAAAAACCATGACATCCTCAGGAACTACGCGTTTCCAAGATCTTTCTAAATAAAGCAACTGCTGCTAATCAACAAAAGACTTTAGTAAAGATTGTTAATGATTTTATTGGCCCATCGCGATTGCCATTGTTGATTATCGATTCTCCATCGGTCATGAAAGATCGTCGACTTTTTTCGGCTCGTGGCGCTGGTATCTTCGGTTTTTCGATTTTTGGTACTGATAGGACCTATGCGTTGGACGATAATATGGAGTTAGATTTTCCAACAATCCTTGCTTTTCTGGATAAGCATCGTGGTAAACCTATATTGCTGTTTGGTTTTACATTTATGGTATGGCAGCATTTCTATAAGCAGCTGCTTGCAAACGATAAAAAAATAGATCTCTCCTCTGGCATATTAATCCATGGTGGCGGTTGGAAAAAATTACAGTCTGAAGCAGTCTCTCCAGCTGGATTTGTTGCTGCATTGAATCAAGTTTGTGGCATACAACGCGTCCACGATTATTATGGGGTGGTTGAATAAACCGGCTGTATCTACATGCAATGTGAAGAAGGCCATCCGCATGCTAGTATTTTCTCCGATATTATTATTCGCAATCACAACGATTTTTCGGTATGTGCTGAGGGAGAGCCGGGCATTATTCAGGTGCTGTCTCTGATCCCCGAATCATATCCTGGACACTCTCTTCTCACCGAAGATCGGGGAGTCATATTTGGAGAAGACAATTGCCCCTGTGGTCGTAAGGGCAAATACTTCAAGATTCTTGGGCGTGTAAAAAATGCTGAACTGCGAGGATGTAGTGATACCTATGCAGCACAATTTTGAGAACACATCTTTTTTGGTGGGGAATATCACTGCACTCCAGCAGATGAATAGTTTGCGCGCGCTCCCTGTTTGATGAAGAAATCATCGATTTTTTGAACAGTCTGGCAAAACGCTTATTCCTTAATACATTAGCGAAAACCTATCCTGATGTGATTAGTTTTGCTTTTTGGTGCCGCAAGAGTTCTGTATTAAGCATGAAACAGGGATATCCGGATTTGTCGACCCGTTGTGGGCGTGGTGTCGCTTTCATATTGCCCCCTCGAACGTTGCCGTCAACTTAGCCTACTCGCTGGTTGCAGGGCTGTTGAGTGGCAATGCGAATGTGGTCAGGGTGCCATCGCGTGATTTTCAGCAGGTAGAGATCATTTGTCACGAAATAAAGATGACATTGCAAGAGCATCCGCAGATTTCACCTTATATTTGCCTGATACGTTACGAGCGTGATAAAGCAACTAATGATTGGCTTTCTGCACGTTGTCATAGCCGGTTGATCTGGGGAGGTGGCGCCACGATCATGGCGCTCCGCGAATCACCTATGCAAGCGCGAAGCATCGATATTGCCTTCGCAAATCGTTATTCTTTTGCATTGGTGGATGCGGCTCATTATTTGTCAGTACCGGATAAACGTGCTGCAGCTGAACATTTTTATAATGATACTTTCTTGACGGATCAAAATGCCTGCACTTCGCCAAGGTTAATTATCTGGTTAGGTCGCGATGATGAGGTGAACTCGGCACGTGCGACGTTTTGGGCTGAATTTGAAGCATTTTCTCAGGAGAGATATATCCTTCAGGAAGCTGTTGCTATCAAAAAATTGACTCAGTTTTGCCTGTTGAGTAGTGCACGTGAAGGGGTAACGAAAGTATCTGGGGATAGAAATCTGGTTTATCGTGTCCAATTGGACTCCCTGGATGAAGAAACGATGAGCTTAACTGGCGCTGGTGGCTATTTTATGGAGTATCTGGCGCATGATATAAGTGAAATATATCCTGTGTGTGATGAGCGCTGTCAGACAATCTCTGTGTTGGGAATAACCAATAACACACTTGCTACCTTTCTTTCTCAGTATCACCCCAAAGGTGCCGATCGTATTGTTCCTATGGGAAGAGGTATGGACTTCAGTTTACAATGGGATGGTTATGATCTGATTTACACGCTCTCACGGACCATCAATCTTACACTCTAAAACTTGATCTGTTGTTGCCGCTCAATTCATTGAGATAAATCAGGCAATAAATACACATATTCCCCTAAAAGTCCTGGCCTCAAGTCGGGACTTTTTTCTTTCAGAATCAGATGGATCGATGCAATCGGCGTTGGGTTTCACAACGGTTGCAGAGGTTAGTCAGTCAATCATATGTCGCTGCGTCAGGGTTTTTTGTTCACCGGTACGGAATATTGAGTAATAAAGCTAAACAGACTAGTCTGCATACCAGCCAAAGCGACTAACCCACTGACCAGACTGCTATTCATAACGCCATCTTCCTGAAGGACTGATAGTATGTCGATATTGTCACATACCCCAAATAGCCCCCTATTTACATCCCTATTCGCAGCATTGGACACTCTACGCAAACGCATAATAGTGTCGATAACACTATCATCGTAGGTATTTGTCACTGTGAGCGATCTGTATACCGCCGAAGGCACAATGGATAAGAATTCCCTCTGGCAGCTCTATGTTCCATTAGTACGCCATGAAGCCTTGCGTTTACAGGTTCGCCTTCCCGCGAGCGTTTAGCTGGACGATCTGCTGCAAGCAGGAGGCATTGGCCTGCTGAGTGCCGTTGAACGCTTCGACTCTTTGCAGGAAACCGCCTTTACCACCTACGCCGTGCAGCACATCCGAGGTGCGATGTTGGATGAGTTGCGCAGCCGGGATTGGGTGCCGCGCAGTGTGTGGCGTAATGCGCGGGAAGTGGCACAGGCGATGCAACAGGCGGAACAGCAACTCGGCCGCACGCCCACGGAGCAAGAAGTGGCGCAGTCGTTAAACATCACGCTGGAAGATTATCGTCAGATATTGCTGGATACCAATAATAGCCAGCTGTTCTCTTACGATGAATGGCGTGAAGAACACGGCGACAGTGCTGAGGCGCTTCTTGAAGGCAATGAAGAAGCGAATCCGCTACATCAGCTGATGGAAGGCAGTTTACGCCATCGCGTGATGGACGCTATCGAGAATTTACTAGAGCGTGAGAAATTGGTTTTGACGCTCTATTACCAGGAAGAACTCAACCTGAAAGAAATTGGGGCCGTTCTTGATGTTGGTGAATCTCGTGTCAGTCAGTTGCATAGCCAGGCGATAAAGCGACTGCGCGCGAAGCTTATGCAGGAACAGTAACCACTGCATGCAGGAATAGTGTTATCAAAGGATATCGGGCTTTACGCTCAAGCATGTCTTACAGCGTCATTGACATATAATGGCGCCGCTGCATAGTGGCCTGCGTAAAAATGATATCCACTCTCATAGAATAGATTCATGCTGTCTTCACCGCGAAAAAAACAGCTTCTTAGCCGCTATTTGAAAGACTTCAAACATAAGCAAACCCATTGCTCAAATTGCAGGAAACCCCTCGATCGCGTATCGCTGGTGTTTCGCAATCAGCTTATTAATAAAAAAAGTTTGGGTGATTTTGATCGCTTGATTGAAGAGGATGTATGGCTGTCGCTACAATATGAACTTATTCCGGTGTGTCGTTTTTGTAGCGAAGTTTTTTGTAACACACACCAGTTATTTCAAGATCAAGGATTTTACCCATTATGCGCACCCGTGCGCCAATAGCCCAATCTACGCCGTCATCGTCACCAAAGCCCCTGAACGGCATTGCTGGCACGTTCTTTGTCTTCGACCATCAGGCGCTTATAGCGCTTCTAAGGCCGCTAAAAGCCAAACCCGCCTTGCAGGACGCTGACGCGCATCACAAAAACACCCCCCGCGCAACACTTCTCTGGCCATCCGCGTAGCTGCCGCTTCTTGCGACGCCTGCTGAAGTTCTTCAACTGTCACCGGCGAAGGGGGTGAGAAAGGTACGCCCTGATAATCCGGTTGTGATGCAGAATGCATCATGACATTGTTGACGATATCTTTCATTGCCGGTAGCGGTAACGGCGCTGTCATTTTTTCAGCCTGTTATGATACCGCATCATCAGATGAAATACGGGAAACTATTTTTTCCTTGAGCTCTGATGTCAGTGATATATTACCTAACTGATGCGTCTTTTTACGCAGTCGACATTCAATATTATAAGAAACAGGATGCAGATAACTCTCTTTATAATCATAGGTGATTTGAACACGAGGCAATACAGGATACCCAGAAGCAAAAATCCCCTCACCGTCATACCCGGAAACAGAAAAAGAAACGATATCCGAATTTCCTTTTTCTTGTGAATGAAACACACAGGCAGACAAGGCCGTTAAATCGTTGCTAAACAATTTACCCTGCCCGTCCTCAGAGACAAACTTGTAGCCCTCACCGGTTTCAGACCAATCACCCATATAGACATCAGACGCACAGGAAAAGTTTTCCATTTGATAGACAGGCGACGGTTTAAAAACAAAAAGCTCAACCTTATCGGGCACGATAACAAAAACAGACTTTGATGGCACAGAATCAAAATTCACAACTCCACCACTATAATCAAAAACGGAAGAACCATCCGCCGTTTTTAAATAAAACCGGCCATTTTTTCAACCTCTCCAGATTTTGTTAGTTGAATATTTTTATTCTCTTCAAATGCATGCACCTCAATATCAGATGGCGTTATCAGCCCCATCTCGACGAGTTTATGTGCCCATACCTCGTTCTGCGAAAATGGTATCGCAGGCACATCCTGTGAACCGGCTTTATCATCGCTGAATAGGACATCGCCGCCTCTAAAGCCAACCCGACAGCCACAGTCTGAGGTGTTCCGCGCAACCCCTCCGCTAACGCCCGTTTGCTAAAAATACGCGACATCACCTTACCAAAACCGGATTGCTCTGCCGCATGGGTTACGGCCTTCGCCCGGGCAACCTTGGCAAATTCTGCATCATTGGCCGCTGACATGGCCCCCTGTTTGCTGCCGGCGGAAATGAAGGTGCAACAGACGGAGCAGGAACAGGTTTAGGTTCAGCCTGAGCAAAAGCCATCCCTGAAAAGCCTAATAACATCAAAGACAAAACTACCCGTTCAATCCCTGTATTACCGCCCATGCGCATAGTAACCCCCAGATAAACCCCAGCATATTCCAGTCAAGCATCGGCATAAAAAGGGGCGTTGCGGCCCCTCCCCCGTTTATTAAGCGCTTTTGACCATGCGCAATAAAAAGCGAACCCCGGCATAGGCTGCATACAGCGTCATTAACGTGGCGGCGATAGCAAGAATACCAGTGGAAACCGTACTAAAATTTACCGCATTGGTGAGAGGTGTTAAATCTACGCCCGTACTGCCTGCAGGAGGGTTAGCCCATGCAGGCATTCCCAATCCCATCGCAAAAAAGACCAGTAGCGCAGCAAAATACCCTTTTACTATTTGCATAAAAGACTCCTTTAAAAATAAATGCCGTTAACCGTGCTTAACCATATTCAATAAAACCCCAAGCCCTTTGGAAAATAAATACAGCGCACACACGGAGGTAAACGCAATACCCCAAAATTGTCCTGTTGTTGCCGGGTCAATCACAGAGGATTGCGGATATGGCAACTCGGATAATGTCAAGGTGACAGACTGGCAATGCTGAGAAGATGGCATATCGCAAATCTGTCCGTTAACCGTTATATTTTGAGATGCCATAGCGTATTACCTAATAGTAAAAAAAAGCTAACTTACAACATGCTCTAAGATTTGCCCGTAATTAGTTCCCTTCTCTTTTTGTTGATTTGCTTGTTCGTATACTCAAATGTGCGCTTATAACCTGAAACACGACAATGCAAATCCACAATTTCATCACCCACCCCACCAATGGTTTTCTTGGAGCGTATTTTTAAAAAAGAAGGAAAACTATAGGCATCAATAGCAGGTACAATAACAATATTATAATAAAAGCCGCCACTGTTAGTGACCCCAGTAATTTTTTCCTGAAACTGTTGTTTCTAAATTCGCTAATTCAATCATAATAGAACCTCTTTTTGTATATTAAGCGTTAATCACTCGTTTGAAATCATAAATATTCTCTGCTCTATCAAAAACACTGACAGGCTCAACATACCAATCAGTACGCTGATGACTAAAGTCAACATTGATAACTTTAAGCAACGGTACAATATTCGATTTATCTGCAC
The DNA here is from genome assembly GCF_018777385.1 of Candidatus Symbiopectobacterium endolongispinus. GTDB lineage: Bacteria > Pseudomonadota > Gammaproteobacteria > Enterobacterales > Enterobacteriaceae > Symbiopectobacterium > Symbiopectobacterium endolongispinus. Next base: position 28,127 of record NZ_JAFJYB010000008.1, read on the forward strand.
TAAGATTTTGCAACTGAGCTTTACTTATTCCAATTGACATCAAATCGGTAACATGCCGCCAAAAAGAATTGCGCGCCATGGCTTGAGATACAGCATCATAACCTTCATTTACCAGTCGTCGATAAAATCCAAACAACCTTAACGCTTTAGAATAACTGATATCCCCTTTGGGAGTGATAGTATGAAAACTCATCTTTAACAATTCAAGGATTTCATCGTCGCAATAAATGTTCATAACATTACCTTCCAAGGCTTCCAATAAATCACGAAATGCAAAAGACCATAAATCCGCAATCAGTGACTTACCATCACAATCATATTTTATCTGATATTTAACCGCATCCCAGAACCGCATCGGGATACCAAAACTCCTAATAAACCGCTGCACTAAACGTGCTTCAAATCGCACCAAATTAGAAGAAAAATTTTGAAGTTCAGAATTTGATATTATCGCAAAACGACGCTTCACCGCATCATTATCAGGTTTTTTCTTAATTTCTCTACGCAACTCATCAACCTGCTTTAATAATTCAGGGTGTTTTAAATAAGCTACCAATATCCTGTGCCGACTACCTTCATTCCATGTAACCGTAGTTTCATGCTCCTGCGCCTTGGTTCTCTTGGTTTGTCCATTACTGACATTGCGTAAACAGTATATAACCTGTTTTGAAATAAATTCATTTTCAACTTTTGCTGAATAGGTGACATCCATGCGATCGATAAGAGTCTGCTCAATATAGAGCATGTCATACAATTCTGGCAGTGAGATTGCCAGATTATAAAAAAACTCAGCACCACACAAAGCCAAATCGGTGCTACCGAAAACATTATGACCTTGTAGCAGCTTTGCCGGAGATGCCTTAAGTTCCACGCACGGGAACCGATTGAAAGAACCCGCATAAACTTTCATCGCTAACCAGCTGTAATGTGTGGGCAAAGAATCAAACGGATGAGTCAGCCCTGTAACCGTCAAATCACCATTAATCTCAAATTCAACAGCACGTGCTGATAACCGAAGTCCTGAAATCTTGGCGACCTGCTCAAGATCGATGTAGGTACCTCCCCGCTTGTCAGCAGACTTAACAGTGATTAAATGCTCTGTTTTAAAAGGAATAGACAACTTAAGCAGGTCAATCATGAATAAGGCAGCCTTATGCGTAACTGTTGAAGTTACTATAAGAACCAATAAAGGTTACTGTCAACATAAAAGTTAAGTAAAGTTACATCAAGAGATAATAAGGAAAATTCACATGAAGACAAAGAAATGCGTTGGTTTGATAGTTACGTAGACGAACTTAAAAAAACTTAAATTACCAAGCGATTATGCTGTCGCCCAGTTCCTAGGGATACCAAGGCAGAGTATGACCAAAGTAAGAAATGGAGCAGTTTTAGGGCATGATAAATGCCTCAGGATAGCTACCGCCCTAAAAAAAGATCCTCTGGAGATCATAGCCACGGCTGAAGCCCAAAAGGAGAAAAACAAAGATCTAAAAGCTATATGGTTAAAGCTAGCAAAAGAAAGAGGGAATGAATAATACGTTCCAAATTGGAACAAGAGTCCACTATTGATAGTGGACTCTGTACGATTTTTAACCACCATATCCGCTAGGAAAGGTCTCACTGAATGCCTGACGAAAAATCACTCATCATTGCGTATGACTGCAAAGACAGTATCGATTTTGATGAAAAAGCAGATGATTTTCCGCTTAGAAGAATTAACAATCTGGCAACAATAAAAGGGCTTTTACTAAACACGTTTTTAAATTTAACAGACGAAGATGACGCACCAACCTACAGACCCTACAAAGAAACGCTCAAGCCAGAGGATCAAGAGAAAGAAATGGTTTTATGGCTACAAGAAATGAGTATGGATTTTTTCACATTCAAAAATGAAGACAACCTAACCTTAAATAAGAAGCTCAAGATATTGAATAATTTGTGTTTTTTCCCACCGATGTATTTATGGCTGGATGGCGAAGAAATCTAATATTCTTCCTAATGGCACAGGTGCGCATAATGGCGTTATGTATAAATCTGGTTCGGGCGCCCCATGCCGACGCAGTCGCGGGGCTGAACCCGATTCAACATAACGGCGTATCAAATTAGTGAACCTCATCCGTGAGGTTCACTGTGTAGGCTTAAATATACTATTCAACGGTTTTCCAGTAGAGAATGACGAGTCGCTCTATCATTGTGGCTTGTAGTTGAACCCTTTCGACCAATTCCACGCAAGTGCCATGGGGGAAATAGTTAACTGTAATATATCATTGACGTGTGTGGTTGAGATATCAGGAATTATTCCTTTTACACTTTTGCTTAACGCCATTAGATTTTCATGTAACTGTATGGATGGCGTTATTACTCTTTCATCAGCGATTGCATGCATAAAACCTCCGATTTTTTCATACGGCATGATTAAAGTATATATGACAAATTGCATATCACTGCAGTGATATGCAATCACCACTTTAAATTGATTTAATTTTCGTCAATCCCAGTTGGTTTTATTTTAGGTTTTATTTATGTATTGTTTTGCTTTTTGATTAGATGTTCGTTATTTTAAATGTAACTTTAATTGTAAATATATAATATTTCGATAGTAATTAAAATAATATTTCCACCGGCGATATCCGCGTTCATTAGCGCTGATATCGCCGTTATTTTATTATCTGCCAACCGTTGATGTCACGATAACCTCTGTGCAGCCGCACCGAACCCGTGGAGGGTTGCCGTCATCATGCTCATCAGCGAGAAGCAATCGGTCAGATTGCGGCGTGAAGCGATCATCAGCGGGGTTTCCCCGGCGGCATTGGCTCTATTTGGGTCAGCGCCAGCGGTGAGCAGGCTGGTGACCATCTGGATAACCTCATCCTCTTCAACCTCGTCTTCATCGAAAAATAACGCGGTATGCAGTGGCGTATTCTCACCGTCATCTGGTGCATTGACGTCAAACCCTTGCTCACAGCAGAGTATCACGATGGCCTGATGCCCGAGATAGCAGGCATAGTGCAGCGGTGTGATACGCCGATCGTTAGCCTGATAGGCAACCTCTCCGTGTAGCAGCGCCGTTCTGAACTGGGCTTCCGCCGCATCGCTATGACGCTGCAGGCAGATGGCGTGCAGCAGGTTGTCGCCGTTATTGGCGCACTGGTGGCGGATTTTTGATGTGGATTGGCGCGCCCACAGCAGGTCGAAATAAGGTGCGGCGCAATATTGTGCGGCCAGCATCAACGGCGTTCGACCAAGTTTATAAGGCTGTTGCGCGTCGGCGCCGCGCTCCAGCAGCAGGTGGACAATAGATTCCCGGTTGGCGCGTAGTGCAAAGATCAGCGGTGTATCGCCATCCTCATCCGCGGCATTGATATCCGCGCCATGATTGAGCAGACGTTTGACGATCTCGCCTTTTAGTTCCGGATCGAAGCTGTGCTCTGCCTCCGTCTCTTCGTCATCGTGGTAGGTGTCGTAACTGTAAGCGCGTGCTATCGCCTCATGCAGAGCGGTGCGCCCTTGTGCATTCGCCTGACGCGTGTCAACGCCGTGTGCCAACAGTGCCTCTAGCCCGGCCAGACTCCCGTACCAGGCAGCGCACATCAAGGGATAGTCTCCATCGGGATCGATCCAGTGACAGTCGGCACCGGCCGCTAACAGCAGTTCTACGGTTTCGCGGCGCGAGACTTTATTGACCCACCCCCCAATTGCTCAGGGCGCGGTGCAAGGCGGCGGAGTTATCGAACCCGCCGACGGCGTTTGGCATTTGGACACCGCCATCAACAGCAGCGTCGCCTCGGTGCCGCTTCTCGCTTCAAGGTCCAACAGCCCGCGCCGTTCCAGCTCATCAAGGTACGGGGTCACGGTCGATTCCGGTCTGCCGCTCAGACGGGTGCAGGCAAAATGGACAAACTGCTCTTGTTTGATACAGGTGCGGTGAGCCGGAGCGGCACCGTGATCCAGCAGCAGGGTAAAGATGTCGAAGTACTCCCGCATGATGGCCCATTCAAGCGCGCTGTTTTCCAACCGTGTCACCCCGTTGCGATGATCGAACTCCGGCTTGAAGCGGCGCGTCGAGGTGCAGTTGGGATCGGCCCCCGCGCTCAACAGCATGTTGCACATGGCATACGCATACTCTGGCGTAATTTTATCACGGTCCCCACTCACACGATCCATGGTGTAGAATCAGCAGCGGTTGTTCAACATAGACGATGCTATCGCCTTTGATCTTCCTGCCAATAATCCGATTCGGATCGTTACCGACGATCAGACGTTGGACGGTTTCCAGCGACACGCGGGAACCGATGGCGCGCTGTAGCGGATCGCCATAGATCTCACTGGTAACATCGAGGGGTTCCGGCAGGGTATCGAGCAGCGGGCTGATATCCTCACCGGCTTTTGCGTAGTCCAGGTAATAGGCGATCATGTTGCCGTTGAAATGTTCGTCTTTAATCTCGGCATTCAGCGGCCAACCGATATCCAGCAGGGTGCGAGCCAATGGAATAAAATACTCTGCATCGTACAGCGCAATGCACGCCGCAAGCGTATGGGTGGTGCTCAGTGGCGCATAGTCATGCTGGTTATAATGGAACGGCTCTGCGAGCGGTAATGACAGCCCCTTGCTGCGGTAGATCCCATGTAAACGGCGCAGCACAGCGGATATCTTGCTCAGGCGCATCCGTTCTCCGTGGGGGTTCTGAGTGAAAAGGTAAGAGAACACCGTACCCTGTTTACAATCGATCCAGGTGAGATTGGCACCGCGCTCCAGCAACCAGGTCAGCAGAGCCTGACTATGTTCCACGTCGTCGGGCCAACCGACGACGATGTGTAGGGCGCTGATCTAGAAATGGGACCAGGCACCCGACGTATTAATGTCAGCGCCTTTGTCCAGCAGGGTGCCCAACAGGGAGAGTTTTTCATCCCGGCGAAGACCAGTTGCGGTGGCGATATTGATAAACAGGGTATTGATATTGGGGGCATCGTGCGGCAATTCGTCAATGATCTGCCGGATGGTACGCGAATCATGGATCAGGATACTGATGGGAAGCTCATGCCCTTGGCTCTGGTTCAACTCGAAAATCAGTTTTACCTGCTTGTGCCGGAAGTTTTTGCTGGTGAGATAATCGATGATTTCCCCTTTCTCATCAGCAGGAATGCTGATCCCGGCTTGCAGCAGCCGGATAAAACCGGCGAAGTGCCCGCGTTTGAGCGCTTCCAGCCCGATACTGGCATAATGGCAACTGTCCAAATCCAGATCGTGTTGCAGCCCGCCTTTTTCCAACTCATCCAGTACGCTGGTGAAGGTGGTAATACTGAGTTTGTCCTGGGTGTTGTACAGCGTACCGTTGGTCAGCGCTGAATAGAGCGGTGTTGCCCACGGCTGTTCTGCCCGGTTGACGTCAGCGCCCAGGCGGATAAGCCAACGCAGACGCAGGGTATCAATGGTGATGTGTTCCTGGCTCAGGTAGTAGGCAAGCATCGTTTTACCGCTGGCTCGGGTATCGATCGCGTTCAGATCCAAGCCCTGCTGCAGAAAGAACGCGACGTGTTTCTCTTTCAGATCCTTACGTCGCACCACATGGTGCAGCAGCGGTAAGCCATCGATATATTCCGGCAGGAAGATACCGGAATCGAGAAACGCTTCAATCAGCGGCAAACAGAGTGAATTGACGACCTCGTTTATCGCGGGGAGGTGTCTGCCCTGTTCACCGATCAGCGGCTCGCTCCCCTGCGACGGCAGGTAGCGTGCAATCTTCGCTTCGCGGTAGATGACGGCATAGCGCAGCGGCGCGTAGCCGTGCTCATCAGGTTGATTGCAGTTGGCAGCATCGATGCGCTGCTGGATTTTTCTGAGGCGACCTGATTTGATCAGGTCGCCTAGGGTCTTGGGGCGGCTGAAAAACATCGATTTGATTTCGCGTATCCTTACGTAACCGCATGATATCACGACATCGTTGACACCGCATCGGTGAAAAAACTAGCGATAAAACGGTCCCGTCGTCACCGAATCGCGCAGGATCAATGATGCCGGATAGGCCTTGCGTTGACTCAACGTCCCATAATCCAGCATGGACAGCAGTCGGTTGATGATCTCTTGAATCATCTCGCCCAACGGCATTTTCACGCTAGAGAGCGAAGGGATGGTAAACGCCGCCGTGGGCAAGTCATCAAAACCAATTACCGATACCTGCTCGGGCACACCAACGCCGCGCGTATAGAGCTGTTTGAGCGCACAATGGCCATGTCATCATTGCTGGCGACCAACGCGGAGAAACTGACCTGATTGTCGAGCAGGGTGTTGACGGCCTCAACACCATTAGTGAGTGCACACTTACCGAGAATGATACGGCGTTCATCCACGGGAATCGTGTGCTCTTCCAATGCGGCTTTGTAGCCTGCGAGGCGTTCCATGCCGGTGGGCGAATCCAGTGCGCCGGTGATAAAGGCAATTTCACGATGCCCTTGCTCGATAAGGTGGTTGACGGCATTGCGGCTGGATTCATGCTGATCGGAGTAAATGCAGTAGCTGTCATTCACCCGTAACCGGCGGTTCAGTACCATGATGGGCTGTTTATGTTGGCTGATGATCTGATCCATCTCATCAATGGTAAGAAAACGCGGATAGATGATGATGGCATCGCAGCGTAAATCGATCAGGAATTGAATCGCGGCGCGCTCTTCTTCAGCGCTGTGTTTGCCATCCACCAGCAGCAGTTGGCGGCCGTGCGCCTCGGTCATTTTTGCCGCTTGAAACAGCAGCTCACTGAAGTAAGTACCGTGATATAGGGTATTGGTGATCACCAGCCAAATGGTTTGTGATTTTTGCGCAGCGAGGTTACGCGCCAGCAGATTGGGGCGATAGCCGCTCCCTGCTATCGCTTTGAATACACGATCTTTTGTTTCCTGGCTGACGTAACCGTTACCTGACAACACTCGCGATACCGTCGATTTGGCGACCCCGGTCTTCTTTGCCACCTCAAGAATGGTTGTCATGTACTGTTACCCGCTAAATAGTCATCTTGCGACAGTCTACCCATTTTGCCGTTGCTTTTCAGTAGCTTCGTTGAAGCGGTCATGTTAACGACAGGTGATCGTTATCACGAAAAGGAAAATTAATGGTTTTCCTCTCTTGTTTGGCGCTGTGAAACGTTTCATGATTTTGTGGAACCGGTTCCCTATGGCGATTTTTTCCGCACCGACACCAAGAGATAACCCACTTATGTCCAAGAATTATGAAACTGTCTCTCGCGCTATTGTGGATGCGCTGGGAGGACTGGAAAACACTGAAGCGGTGACGCACTGCATGACGCGTTTGCGCTTCGTGGTAAAAGATAAAACGCAGGTAGACAACCCGACGCTCAAAGCCATCAGCGGCGTGATGGGCGTGGTAAACACGGAAACGCAGTGTCAGGTGATTATTGGCAACAACGTTGCGAAAGCCTATCAGGAAGTGTTGAAGCTCGGCCCGGCGGGTGCTGCGGGCACGCTGCCCGATGCCAAACGAAAAATCACCTTAAAAAGCATTGGCGCAGGTATTCTGGACGCACTGATTGGCGCCATGTCGCCGCTGATCCCGGCGATTATCGGCGGCTCGATGGTGAAACTGCTGGCTATGATCCTCGACATGTTCGGCCTGTTCGAGAAGGGCTCCTCTACGCTGGTGATCCTGAATGTGATCGGCGACGGCGCGTTCTTCTTCCTGCCTATCATGGTGGCGGCCTCGGCGGCACTTAAATTCAAAACCAATATGTCGCTGGCTATTGCCATTGCGGGCGTGTTGGTGCATCCCAACTTTATCGACCTGATGGCAAAAGCGGCACAAGGGCAGGTGGTCGAGCTGGCGTTTATTCCGGTCACGGCGGTGAAATATACCTATACGGTTATTCCGGCGCTGTGCATGACCTGGATTCTGTCGTACATCGAAAAAGGCATCGATCGCATTACGCCGGCAGTGACGAAAAACTTCCTGAAACCGATGCTTATCGTGCTGGTCTCTGCACCGATCGCCATTGTGATTATCGGCCCGTTGGGCATCTGGATCGGTAGCGGCATCTCTTCCATCGTTTAAACCATCCATGGCTATCTTGGCTGGTTATCGGTGGCGATCATGGGGGCGCTGTGGCCGCTGTTGGTAATGACCGGTATGCACCGCGTATTTACCCCGACCATCATTCAAACCATTGCGGAAACCGGTAAAGAGGGCATGGTGATGCCTTCAGAAATCGGTGCCAACCTGTCGCTCGGCGGCTCCTCGCTAGCGGTGGCGTTCCGTACCAAAAACCGCGAGCTGCGTCAGACTGCGTTGGCGGCAGCGGCATCCGCCATTGTGGCCGGGATCTCCGAACCTGCGCTGTACGGCGTGGCGGTGCGGCTGAAACGTCCGCTGATTGCCAGCCTGATCAACGGTTTTATTTGCGGCGCGGTAGCCGGAATTGGCGGCCTTGCCAGCCACTCCATGGCGTCGCCCGGGCTGTTTACCAGCGTGCAGTTTTTCGATCCGGCCAACCCGATGAGCATTGTCTGGGTGGTGGCAGTGATGATTTTGGCGGTGTTGTTGTCGTTTGTACTGACACTTATTCTCGGCTTTGAGGATATTCCTGAAACCGAAGAGGAATCGCAGCCAACCAAAACCAAAACAAGTGAACCCGTGCAGGCCACCAGCGTTAGTTAATTGATATTGGTACAAAGAGAAGGTGATTCATGTCAGCAGCGACATTTCCAGACGGATTTTTATGGGGGGCGCCCTGGCGGCAAACCAGTCAGAAGGCGCTTATCGGGAAGGTGGCAAAGGGCTGACCACCGTGGATATGATCCCGCACGGTCCCGCCCGTTTGCCGGTAAAGCTGGGGCAGGAGAAGCGTTTTACACTGCGTGACGACGAGTTCTATCCCAGCCATCAGGCGATCGATTTCTATCATCGCTACAAGGAAGATATCGCGCTGATGGCCGAGATGGGGTTTACCGTGTTCCGCACCTCTATCGCCTGGAGCCGTCTCTACCCGAAGGGTGACGAACTGATGCCGAATCCGGAAGGTATCGCCTTTTATCATGCGGTGTTCAGTGAATGCCGCAAATACGGTATCGAACCGCTGGTCACGCTGTGCCATTTCGATGTGCCGATGCATCTGGTCACCGAGTATGGCTCATGGCGCAACCGCAAGATGGTGGAATTTTTCACCCGCTATGCGCGCACCTGCTTCGAAGCATTCGACGGCCTGGTGAAATACTGGCTGACATTCAACGAGATCAATATCCTGCTGCACAGCCCGTTCTCTGGTGCTGGCCTGGTGTTCGAACCGGGTGAAAATCAGGATCAGGTGAAGTATCAGGCTACGCACCATGAGCTGATCGCCAGTGCGCTGGCGACCCGGATCGCGCACGAGATCAATCCTGAAAATCAGGTGGGCTGCATGCTGGCGGGAGGAAACTTTTATCCTTGGTCTTGTAAGCCAGAAGATGTGTGGGCGGCACTGGAAAAAGATCGGGAAAACCTGTTCTTTATCGATGTGCAGGCGCGCGGCGCTTACCCGTCCTATTCCGCGCGGGTGTTCCGTGAGAAAGGTGTTCATATCGAGATGCAGGATGGCGATGCTGACATTCTGAAAAACACCGTCGATTTTGTCTCTTTCAGCTACTACGCCTCACGCGGTGCCTCGGCGGAGATTAATGAGCACAACAGCAGTGCATCCAATATCGTTAAATCTCTTACCAATCCGCATATTACCCGCAGTGAATGGGGCTGGGGCATCGATCCACTCGGCTTGCGTATCACCATGAACATGATGTACGACCGTTACCAGAAGCCGCTGTTTCTGGCGGAAAACGGTCTGGGGGCACGCGATGAGATCAATGCCAACGGCGAGATCGAAGACGATTACCGCATCAGCTATTTGCGTGAACACATCCGCGCCATGGGCGATGCGATCGATGACGGTATCCCAGTCATCGGCTACACCACCTGGGGCTGCATCGATTTGGTCGCGGCGTCGACCGGGGAAATGAGCAAACGCTACGGTTTTGTGTATGTCGATCGTGACGATCTTGGTAACGGTACGCTGGAACGACGCAAGAAAAAATCCTTTGCCTGGTATCAGAAAGTGATCGCCAGCAACGGTCAGGATCTGGATTAACCGAGAAACGCTATCATTGGTGTATCGCATCAGATTCTGTAAAAAGGCCGATCCCGACGTTAACCATTTCGGAATTGGCTTTTTAATAAACCAACCATAAACAAATCTGTGGTTGGGTTGCTTCCTGAAATATGATTACATAACGGTTTAGTTAACGACTGATATTAGATAGGGGTTTATTTCCGAAACTCAACACTATTATATCTCTTATGGCACTTGCAACTTTTGATGAAATATCATCCCCGATGAGCCGCTGGCAGTTACTGAGCCATTTGCTTCGCGGGGATATTCACCCTGATGAGAAGAGCATTTGGCTAAAGCCCGCCTACCGCCTTAAATTTCTGGCGCGCTCGCTCCTTCACCCTGTTTTGACGCTGAACTGGCTCCACTACATTGCCAGTCATCCGCAGCGGGCGCAGATGCTGTATGCCCAAATGGCGCTGCCCGATAAACTTCAACGACCATACCTCTCTAGCCGTTTTTCTGCCCGCAACGCTTTGGCCGCGCTTTGTTATCACTATGATGCCGTGGCCTGCGCCAATCCAAGGTTACGTCGCCTAATGCTGGCGCCTGGCGGTGTACCGATCGTCAATTTTCAGGGTAAAAGCGGTGCTGCTTACGCGTTGCTATTGGGTTCCCACTCCTCACTGGATAAAGAGGGAGAGATAACGCTTCAGTTGTGTACTGAAGGGATGCCGCTGGCGCGCATGACCATGACCGTGGTGCAGTTCGAAGGACAGAGAGCGTTATTTATCGGCGGATTACAAGGGCCGACGCGGCACTTGCAACAACAGAAGGCGCGCATTTTGCAGGTAACGCGTGATTGCCATGGATTGTTCCCTAAACGGCTGGTGCTAGAAGCGGCCTGCGTACTGGGCGAGCTGTTAGGGATTGAGTGCATGATAGCGGTGGGAAATCATACTCATGTTTATCAGAATTGGCGCTACTGGCGTAAAAAGAAAACCAGTTTTCATGCCGATTATGAGAGCTTTTGGCTCTCCGTGGGGGGGCAATTGCGACCCGATGGCGTGTGTCAGTTGCCGCTGCGTATTGCGCGCAAAAGTCTCGACGACGTTGCCAGTAAAAAACGGGCAGAGTATCAGCGCGCCAACGGCGTGTTGGCGGAGATCCATCATCAGCTGCATGCCTTGAAATGAGATCTTGATGCCTGTCTGATATGATAATAATGCGGATGAGCACGGCGATCGTTGCGGCCGGTAAACTGTTTGCATTGCTTGACTTTTAATATATGAGTAGCAATTCATATATTAAATCATCTAAAGGCAGGAGAGGTACAATGTCCCATTCTCACCACGACCATGCGCCGACGGTAACGCGGTCAAATGAACGTAAGGTACTGATCGCTTTTGTGATTACTTTTACCTTTATGTTGGTAGAAGTCGTGGGCGGTGTGCTTTCCGGTTCGTTGGCGTTGCTGGCGGATGCGGGACATATGCTGACGGATGCCCCGGCACTGGCGTTGTCCTATGCCGCCTTTCGTTTTGGTCGTTGTAATGCAGACACCAAGCGCTCCTTTGGCTATTTGCGTTTCGAAGTCATTGCCGGGTTTATCAATGCGCTGACGCTGTTTGCTATCGTCATCTGGATAGCCTACGAAGCGTGGCTGCGTTTTCGCCAGCCGCATGAGGTGCTGGCAGGGCCGATGCTGGTCGTAGCGGCGATCGGGCTGCTGGTGAATGTTGTGGTGTTCTGGATATTGACGCGCGGCGACAGCGAGCATGTCAATATCAAAGGTGCTGCACTGCATGTGATGGGCGATCTACTGGGTTCCATCGGTGCTATCGCGGCGGCCATTGTGGTCTATTTTACCGGCTGGACCCCCATCGACCCTATCCTGTCGTTGGTAGTGTCCGTGCTGATCTTGCGCAGCGCATGGGCGTTATTGAAAAAATCGCTGCACATACTCTTGGAAGGGGCACCCGCCAATGCCATGCCGCAAGAGATCGAACGCTACCTTAAAGAGAGCGTAACGGGAGTGGCAGATATTCACCATGTGCACGTGTGGATGATCACGTCGGGGCGCACCCTGGCCGCATTGCATGTACGCGCCAAAGAGGGGGCGGACGTGCGTCAGGTGGTTCGGCAGGTAGAGCGAGAGCTTTATGACTGTTTTCACGTAGAACCGCAACGGTTGCCATTGACTGGGGTGATGAATATGAGGCGACCTGTAGGTGCAGCCTGTCACCCATTAAGGAAATACATCAACATCATGACGATCATTCCCATCATCATGATACGGACATATATGTTACGCGAGGGCACGCACATTGAGTCGTCATGCCATGCTTTCTCTGCATGAAACTACCATCCTGTCAGAAACGTTTCGTCTGATGGGCGATCCTACCCGTTTGCGCATTTTGCATTTCAGCCTGACGGGGCCACATGCTGTCGGTGACATTGCGCAAAACCTTGCGCTTTCACCGTCACTGGTGAGTCACCATTTACGCCTGCTACGCGGCGCACGTTTGGTGAAGCGGGAACGCCGGTCACGCCAGATTTTTTATACCGTGGCGGATCACCATGTCACCACTATGTTGCTAGACATGGTGAACCACATTGGCGAATCACAAGAAGAAGAGTGACGTCTGTCAGAAAACGGGCCTGCATGCTGAAAGGGTTGCCACAGGCTTCTCGCTACGAGTAGGGTAGTTGTGGTTTTTTTTACGGCTACCGTTGATAACGCGAGGGGGAGAAATGGGGGCGATTCTTTTATTGGAATCTCGGACGGAGGAACTGCGTGCGCTGTTAAGCACGAAAGCATCGGGGTTGGACTATTGCCTTCCTGATGACGGAGAAGACGCCGTCGCGCGCTGTGGCATTTGGCTTGGTGAGCCGGACCGGGCGGTATCGCTGCTGACCGCTGGGCATCGCCCTGCATGGCTGCAATCTACCTGGGCTGGCTTCAAGCCGTTGCTTGCAGCGGGTCTCCCGCAAGATTACCGTTTGAGTCGCGCCGTAGGGGTGTTTGGGCAGCCGATTGCACAATACATCCTGGCGCATTTGTTGGCGCACGAGCAGCGTTTGTTCGCATTGCAAGAACAGCAGCAACGTCAGGAGTGGGATCGCCACCTGTCCGGGCTGTTGACGGGCAAAACCTTATTGATCGTTGGCGCGGGTGATATTGGCGCTGAGGTGGCCGCCATGTTGCGGTCATTTGGCGTAACGCTACACGGGATTGTTAATACACCGCGGGCGTTGCCCGGTTTTGCGTGCGTGTCGGGGATTGATGCGCTGGCGCACGATGTGGCGCAGGCCGACTATGTGGTGAACTTGTTGCCGGATACGCCGAAAACGCAGAATCTGTACAACGCAGATTTGTTCGCATGCATGAAACCCTCCACGGTATTTATCAACGTGGGGCGCGGCACGTCCGTGGTGGATGACGATCTGTTGGCGGCGCTGCGAGCAGGAAAATTGGCGAGAGCGGTTCTGGATGTTTTTCGTCAGGAGCCGCGGCCGCCAGAACACCCTTTCTGGCTAACGCCTCGGTTGACCTTGACGCCGCATATTGCCGGTCCGATGGTGCCAGCGCTGATTGCGGACCTGTTCCTGGACAACTTGCAACGTTACTCCCAGGGTGCGGCGCTGCGCGGCGAGGTTGATTTTTCACGCGAGTATTGAGTTTGCAGGTATTGAGCACCAGCGCGCAGGGAATGACCACTTGCGCGCATTTTCACTGAAAATGGCTTGCCAGCCTGAAATGATTGGTGCATAATGCTCACTGCTAACACAAAGTGTTGAATAAATTTAGCATATTCAATATGTTACCGTTAGCCGAATTACACTTCCTAAGCGGGAATAGCTCAGTTGGTAGAGCACGACCTTGCCAAGGTCGGGGTCGCGAGTTCGAGTCTCGTTTCCCGCTCCAATGTGATGTATTGAATGCTCAATGATTCTGCAACGCATTAAAAAATAGACCGGAAGGTCTTTTTCTTTGCCCGCGATCCTGGCATCAGCCATCCACTACCATGATGTCATTATCCACGCTACTCCCTCTCCACTTTTTCGCACCCTAAACGTTTACGCATTTGTGCTTTGAGCGGTTCTGCCACTTCCAGGCGCAAGTGTGCGTGTATCTTTTCCACGTTTTCACAGCCTTTAGGCTGAGGTGGGGGCAGCGGTTCCGTTCTCGTTAGCACACCCCACAGGACATAGAGAAGAAAACCGACGAGTACGGGAAGCCCACACCAGAAACCAATGAGGGCGATGCGTACTTCGAACGGTACGGTACGTGGTGATGCATTGGAGATTGTCGGCGGGGCGGATATATCACTGTCCAGCGCTGAGCACTGGCTTGCATACAGGACGAAGTATTTTGATACTGATTCAGTACCGAACTGCTGTTCGACGTATTGCCATGCGCTGACGGGCATCATAAAAAAGACAGTGTGTCGCTCATCAGGCTTTCGGTGTGCACGCGCAAGGCATATACTCCAGCCAGTAGCAGGCGTTCAATGCGCGCCTGCTCCGCAGCATACTCCTCTGATCCCAGCGAATAATGATGAAAAACATGCTGAACGCAGCAACGTTGATCGTAGCGGTTTCAACGTCGCTGTCGTAGTCAAATTCAGTAGAAAAAACCGCATCTCCCAGACAGTGCGAGATTCCCTCCAACAGGCTGAAAATCCCCTCCCGCCAGTCGATATGGATGCCGTAGACGCTCATAAAGGTGGACTGATAGTCATCTCGTGAGGACGCCGTTTGCTCGGTCCATTCATGGTATTTGAAAAATGCATGACGTCTGGCGCAGGCCCGTTCATCACCCTCAGCAGCAAAAAATCAGAAAACGCATCCCTGTCAGGCAATTACACTGTGGTTCCTTCCTCTGTTTAGCGCGTTTTTTTACGCTGTCCTATGCATTCTTTTTTTGCTGTATGCGGTCACTTTCATACAACAGCAAAATGCGTTCTGCGAAGTCGTCATCGATGGTATAAAAATAGCTTTCCGGTACGCCTAGTACGCTGGCAAAGGCGCACATCATCTCGAGTGTGGGGCGATAGGTGCCGCTTTCATACTGTGAGACACGCGAACGCACGGTCGCTTCTTCAATACTCGCGAGCACTCCCAGTTTTTCCTGAGTCGACTTGGCATGCAGGCGGGCGGATTTAAGGCGAGCAGGTAGCATCATGGCACCATCGATAATCGATATTGACTTAGTGTTTAGCATTACTTAACATCGCCGTTGTTTAGATATGCTGAACATTCGCACATAATAACATCGGGGGATGGTAATGGGCGGTAAGGACTGGCACCCGGCAGATATCGTAGCGGGTTTGAAAAAGCGTGGCACAACGCTGTCAGTGCTTTCCCGAGAAGCGGGATTGGCGTCACAAACGCGTTGTGACGCTGGCCCAAAGGCGAACGGCTGATTGCTAACGCGTTGAATAAACGCCCTGAAGAGATTTGGCCTTCGCGCTATTAACCTACGTCTAGAAAATGGCATATGCCTTAGATTCTCTAACAAAAAAGCGCTTCATGCCCCCCCTGTCGAGGAGTAACCTTAAACTATCCCTTACGTAATACATGGAAATTACAATAAGTGTGGTTTATGTGGTGGTGCTGACGTATGTACAGCCGCTTGAGGCGATTGATGAACAGATTCCTGCCCATGTCGAATGGTTAACTATGCCGACGGTGTTTTTCTCGCATCAGGCCGCCGCATTCAGCGCACTGGCGACGTCATTTTGGCGAAAAGCAACAGCCTCGAGCAGTTGCAGGTGCGCCTTAGTCAGGATCCGTTTCAGAAACTGGGGCTGGCCCATGCAGACATCATTCCATTTGATGCCAGTATGACGGCGCCTGCGCTGCAAGGCCTGCTGTGATCCCTTCGTGTTAACACGGCCAGCTCATTGATGCTGATTGAGCTGGTTATGCCCTCGGCATTTTTATACCTTTCTTACATCCCCGCCTGCGATATTGACGACATTTTTACGCCCTGATTCTTACACTCGAGCCACATTCAATAAACGCGGGGAGATAAACCGTGAATGTGGGACTGATGACCGGCATCGTGCTGGTATTTCTGTTACTGGGCTATCTGTTTTACGCCCTGTTTCGGGCGGAGGAATTCTGATGGCGGCCAATGCGTTCTTACTTCTGGCCAGTTTTCTGGCCGTATTATTGGTGCTGGCCCAACCGCTGGGTCGGTTGATGACAGGGATGGTGCTCGACGCGCTTTACCAGGCGTGGCGGCGTTTGAACAGGGGATTTGGCGTGTGTGCGGTGTGTCAGACCGCGAGATGAACTGGCGTCAGTATCTGTGCGCCATTCTGCTGTTTAACGCCCTTGGGTTGTGCTTTCTGGTGGTAGTGTTGATGGCGCAGGGGAGCTTGCCCTATAACCCGCAGTAGTTGCCAGGTTTGTCCTGGCATTTGGCGCTGAACACCGCCATCAGCTTTGTCAGTAACACCAACTGGCAATCCTACGCCGGGGAATCCACCCTGAGCTATTTCAGTCAGATGGTGGGACTTGCGGTACAGAATTTCTTATCGGCAGCTACCGGGATTGCGGTACTGTTTGCGTTGATGCGTGGCTTTTCCCGTCAGAGCACCGACGAACTCGGCAATGTGTGGCGCGATCTGACGCTCACCACGCTTGAAGGCGCACAGCAGACGCTGCCGATGGGGCCAGTGGCGTCGCAGGAAGCGATCAAAATGCTCGGCACCAACGGCGGCGGCTTTTTCAATGCCAACTCCGCCCAACCGTTCGAAAACCCCACCGCGTTAACCAATTTTGTGCAGATGCTGGCGATTTTCCTGATTCCGGCCGCGCTGTGTTTCACCTTTGGTGAAACGGTGCGCAACCGGGCGCAGGGACGAACCCTGTTGTGGGCCATGACGTTGATGTTTGTGGTGGCGGCGGTGTTGGTCATGATGGCGGAAGTGAAGGGTAACCTGAATTTGACACTGCTTGGCGCGGACAGCGCAATGAACTGGGAAGGGGAGGAGAGCCGCTTCGGTATTCTCAATTCCAGCCTGTTTGCCGTGATCACCACGGCGGCATCGTGCGGTGCGGTCAACGCCATGCATGACTCCTTTACCGCGCTGGGGGGAATGATTCCGCTGTGGTTGATGCAACTGGGCGAAGTGGTGTTTGGCGGTGTTGGCTCGGGGTTGTACGACATGTTGATGAACGTGCTGCTGGCGGTGTTTATTGCCGGATTGATGATTGGCCGCACGCCGGAATATCTGGGAAAGAAAATCGGTGTACCGGAAATGAAGATGGCGGCGATTTATATCCTGATCACCCCGTCACTGGTGCTGTTGGGTACGGCACTAGCGATGATGACCGATGCCGGGCGCGCCGGAATTTTCAACCCGGGGCCGCACGGTTTTAGCGAAGTGCTCTATGCGCTCTCTTCTGCGGCCAACAACAATGGCAGCGCCTTTGCCGGGCTCTCTGCCAATACGCCGTTCTGGAACCTGCTGCTGGGTGCGGCGATGTTGATTGGACGCTTTGCGCCTTTTATCCCGCTGCTGGCCATTGCCGGTTCACTGGCGGCTCGCAAAATCCAGCCCGCCAGCCCCGGCACGTTGCCGACGCACGGCGCACTGTTTGTCGCGCTGATTATCGGCACCGTGTTGCTGATTGGTGCACTGATGTTTATCCCTGCGTTGGCACTGGGGCCTGTTATCGAACATTTGCAGTTGCTGGCACGCTAATCGCCGGAGAATTCTATGACACATCAAATCGCGTCTTCACAGCGCGGCACACTGTGGCGTGCTGCGCTGACTGAATCATTGACCAAGCTTAGCCCCCGCGTGCAATACCGTAACCCGGTGATGTTTGTAGTGTATCTGGGCAGCATCCTCACCACGTTGTTGGCCGTGGGCATGGCGCTGGGGTGGAGTGAGGGACAACTGGGTTTCACGGCGGCCATTAGCCTGTGGCTGTGGTTCACCGTACTGTTTGCTAATTTTGCCGAAGCGCTGGCGGAAGGACGCAGTAAGGCTCAGGCCGAGAGTTTAAAAGGCATTACGCGCACCAATTGGGCGAAAAAGCTCTCTGGTCCGGAGCCTGAATCTGCCCAGCAGAAGGTTGCCGCAGACAGCCTGCGCAAAGGAGATTATGTGCGAGTGGATGCGGGTGACATTATCCCGTGTGACGGTGAAGTACTGGCCGGGGCGCTTCCGTGGATGAAAGCGCGATTACCGGTGAGTCTGCACCAGTGATTCGCGAGGCCGGCGGTGATTTCGCATCGGTAACCGGGGGTACGCGCATTCTCTCGGACTGGCTGGCGATTCGGTGCAGCGTCAATCCCGGTGAAACCTTTCTGGATCGCATGATCGCCATGGTAGAAGGGGCCAAACGGCGTAAAACGCCGAATGAAATGGCACTGACCATTCTGCTGATTTCACTCACGATTGTGTTTCTGTTGGCGACAGCGACGCTGTATCCGTTTTCTGCCTGGGGCGGTACACCTGTCAGTATTATGGTGCTGGTGGCTCTGTTGGTCTGTTTGATCCCTACCACCATTGGCGCATTGCTCTCGGCGATTGGTATTGCGGGCATGAGTCGTATGCTGGGTGCGAATGTGATCGCCACCAGTGGACGCGCTGTGGAAGCTGCTGGCGACGTGGATGTGCTGCTGGATAAAACCGGCACCATCACACTGTGTAACCGACAGGCCAGCGCTTTCCTGCCTGCCAGCGGCATCAGTGAATCCGCGTTGGCAAACGCTGCGCAATTGGCCTCACTGGCCGATGAAACGCCGGAAGGGCGCAGTATCGTGGTGTTGGCTAAGCAAAAATTCAATCTGCGCGAGCGTGATTTGCAGAGCCTGAGCGCCACCTTTATCCCTTTTTCGGCGCAAACGCGCATGAGTGGCGTCAATGTCGGGCAAAAAATGTTGCGTAAAGGCGTGGCGGACGCGATTCGTCGGCACGTTGAAAGCAACGGCGGGCGTTTCCCTGCGGATGTGGTAGCTCTGGTGGAATCGGTGGCGCGCAAAGGCGGAACACCGCTGGTGGTGGCGGAAGATAATACTGTCATGGGCGTGGTCGCGCTCAAGGATATCGTCAAAGGCGGTATTAAAGAACGCTTTGCTGAACTGCGCCGCATGGGGATCAAGGCGGTGATGGTCACGGGCGATAACCCACTGACCGCTGCCGCCATCGCTGCTGAAGCGAGTGTCGATGACTTTTTATCGGAGGCCACACCCGAAGCCAAGCTGGCGCTGATTCGTCAATATCAGGCAGAAGGACGCATGGTGGCGATGACAGGGGATAGCACCAACGACGCCCCCGCGCTGGCGCAGGCGGATGTCGCGGTGGCAATGAATTCCGGTACGCAAGCGGCGAAAGAGGCAGGCAACATGGTGGATCTGGACTCCAACCCGACCAAGCTACTCGAAGTGGCGCATATCGGTAAGCAGATGCTGATGACACGTGGCTCGTTAACCACGTTCAGTATCGCCAACGATGTCGCTAAATATTTTGCCATTATTCCCGCAGCCTTTGCGGTGACCTATCCACCGCTGAATGCCCTTAACGTGATGGGGCTGCATTCGCCAGCTTCGGCCATTTTGTCGGCCGTGATTTTTAATGCCTTGATTATCGTACTGCTGATTCCACTGGCATTGACAGGGGTGAGCTACCGCCCGATGCCAACGGCCGCGCTATTGCGTCGCAACCTATGGATTTATGGCGTGGGGGGGCTGGTAGTGCCTTTTATTGGCATCAAAGCGATTGACCTGATACTGACCGCGTTGGGTTGGGTTTAAGGAGAATATCAATGAACCTGTTACGTCCTGCAATTTCGCTTTTTATCCTGCTGACACTGGTTGTCGGGGCGGGCTATCCGTTGCTGACAACCGGGTTAGCACAGTGGTGGTTTCCCGTGCAAGCTAACGGCTCGCTGGTGATGCCGGAAGGCAAGGTGCGCGGTTCGGCACTGATCGGTCAGTCTTTTACCCGCCCGGATTATTTTCAGGGGCGGCCCTCGGCAAAGGCTGACTCACCCTATAATGTGTTGGCCTCTTCTGGCAGTAACCTGGCACCTAGCAATCCGGCATTGGATGAGGCCATAATGCAGCGCGTTGCCGAATGGCGTAAGGCGAATCCCCAGGCCAATGCGTTCGTCCCGGTGGAACTGGTGACGACCTCCGCCAGCGGATTGGATCCGCACATTTTTCCTGCTGCGGCGGCGTGGCAAATTCCGCGTGTGGCACAAGCGCGCCATTTGCCAGAAGCAGCGTTGCGCCAACTGGTGCTGGAGAACACGCGACGTCCGCTGTTGCCCTTTATCGGAGAGCCGGTGGTTAATGTACTGGCGTTAAACATGGCGCTGGATGCCGTGCCGAAACCGTGAGGCTTCGCTATCCTGAACAGAGGATGACTTGAAAGGTATTGTGATGACGGAAGAACCCCTGCGTCCCGATTCGGATGCGCTGCTGGCTCAGTCTGACCGCGAAGGGCGCGGCAAACTGAAAATCTACTTTGGTGCCTGCGCGGGTGTCGGGAAAACTTGGGCTATGCTGCAAGAGGCACGACGATTGCGTGCGCAGGGGTTGGATGTGCTGGTGGGCGTGGTGGAAACCCATGGCCGACAGGAGACCGCTGCGCTGCTGGAAGGATTGGAAACCCTTGCCCGACGTGCAACGGGACGACATCGTCATCTGGAGTTCGATCTGGATGCCGCTCTGGCGCGGCGTCCTGCCGTGATTCTGATGGATGAGCTGGCGCTGCGCCGCACGGCGGATCGCGTTGACGATCAGATGCGCGCCTGGCGTGATGACAGCGGGCGAGAGGAACGTGTCTGGCACACCCGCGATGCGATCCTGCTGTGCATTGGCGCTAACACCGGCAGTGAAAAGCTGGTGCGCATTGCCGCCCGGCTGGCCGCCAAACTCGGTAGCGAATGGCATGCAGTAACGGTGGAGACGCCCACGCTGCATCGGCAGGGCGAAGCGCGTCGGCGTGGAATTCTGCGCACCTTGCAGCTGGCACAGAAGCTGGGTGCCGTTACCGCCACCTTGTCTGAGCCCGATGAAGCGAAAGCGGTATTGCGCTACGCACGTGAGCATAACCTCGGCAAAATCATTGTGGGAAGGCCGCCGCAGCGCCGTTGGGCGTTGCCTAATCGTTTTGCGCGGCGGCTAAGCCGCCTTGGGCCGGATCTCGACTTGATGATTGTAGCTTTGGATGATGTGCCTGACGTGCATGCGGCACCGCGCATAGACACACACCTCAGCCCGGATAAGTTGCGCCAGAAAGCGCGCGGCTGTTTGGCTGCAACCGCGCTATGCGCGTTGATTACGCTGGTGAGTAAATGGATTTTGCCCGACTTTTCGCCGATCAATCTGGTGATGGTCTATTTATTGGGCGTGGTGCTGATTGCCATTGGTTTTGGCCGTTTGCCCTCGGTGGTGGCGGCAATACTCAATATCGTGGCGTTCGATCTGTTTTTTGTCGCGCCGGAAGGCACCTTTGCCGTCAGCGATGCGCAGTATTTGGTGACTTTTGCGGTGATGCTGACCGTGGGCGCGATCACCGGCAACCTGACGGCGGGGGTGTGCTATCAGGCGCGGGTTGCCCGACATCGGGAGCAGCGCGCGCGTTACCTGTACGAAATGGCCGACGGGTTGAGCCGGGTGCGAGCGCCGAACGATATTGCGCCGATTTGCCAGCGGGTGATGGGCAGCGCACTGTTTGCCCGCTGTGAAATCTGGCTGCCAGACGCGCAGGGAAAACCCATCACGCCAGCCGAGCGTTTGCTGCATACCATTCCCGATCCCGCCATCGTCAAATGGAGCTTTGAGAAAGGGCATGTGGCGTGCGCAGGAACGGATACGCTGCCCGGCGTGCCTTAAAAGTGCTGCCGTTAATCTCTTCCGAGGACACGTTAGGGTTGCTGATTATTGAGCCAAGCAACGTGCGTCACCTGTTGATACCCGAACAGCAGCGGCTGCTGGAGGCGTTTGTAATGCTGATTTCCGGTGCGTTGCTGCGTCTTGCTTTGACGAGGCGCGAGCAACAGTTACGTCTGGTGGCGGAGCGGGAAGAGCTGCGTAATTCTTTGCTGGCTGCGCTGTCTCACGATCTGCGCACACCGCTGACGGTGCTGTTTGGTCAGGCGGAGATCCTGCTGCTCGATCTTTCCACGGAAGGATCGCCGCACGCGGGTGCACTTCGCCTGCAAACGTTGAGTATAATTCGCCTGGTGAACGACATGCTGGATATGGCACGTATTGAAGGGGAAGGCTTCCGCCTGCAAACCGACTGGGTCGCGCTGGATGAGGTCATTGGCGGCGCGCTGAAATCCCTCGAGGCGCTTCTGCCCGCCGATGCGGTGCAATTGGATCTACCGCAGTAGATGGTGTTGCTTCAGGCCGATGGCGCGCTGCTGGAGCGTGTATTTGCGAACTTGCTGGAAAACGCATTGAAATATGCGGGCAGCGCGCGGGCGATAGGCATTCGGGCTCGAGTGTTGCCGGGGAAAATCAGGATCGAGGTATGGGACGACGGCCCAGGAATCACCTCGGGCAGCGAACAGCATATTTTTGAGAAATTCACCCGTGGTAATGAGGAGTCTTTCATTCCGGGTGTCGGGATGGGATTAGCGATTTGTCGGGCGATCGTGATGCTTCACCACGGGGAGATCAGTGCAGCCAATCGGCCAGAAGGGGGAGCCTGTTTTACGGTACAACTCCCTCTGTCGCCAGTGCCGGAAATGCTGGAATCATCTTAATAAATAGCTTTAAATCAATGTAAAATACTTGAACTCATCCAACATTGTCGGTAAAAAGATGACGGGTGTTAGCCACATGTTGTGGTGAGACAGGTTTGTGCGTTGGTCGGGCCGCCACGCGGAGTGATAACAACCATGAATCGACACCTGTCCCCGCAGGGCATTCCTCGTGCTCAGCGTTTGGCGGAACGCGCTTTCGCCACCCTTGAACGTTTTCTCCATATTGAAACGGTAAGCGGCATTGTGCTGCTTGTGGCTGCTGCTGCGGCATTGGTTTGGGCCAATTCGCCGTGGGCGGAAAGCTACCATGCGCTCTGGCATCTACCGATCTCTTTTAGCATTGGCAACACGGAAATCTCGCATTCACTGCATTTCTGGATCAACGACGCCTTTATGACACTGTTCTTCTTAGTGGTCGGTATGGCGGTCCGTCGTGAAATTCATGAAGGTGCGCTGAGCAGCCTGCGGCAAGCTATGCTTCCGATCGCTGCCGCCGTGGGCGGCGTGATAGTACCTGCGTTGATTTATCTGAGTGTGAACAGCACGCCGTTGCAGCAACAAGGCTGGGCGGTGCCGACGGCAACGGATATCGCGTTTGCCGTGGTGGTGCTGGCACTGTTGGGCAAAGGCATTCCCGGCAATGTACGGGTGTTTTTGCTGGCGTTAGCCATTATCGATGACATTATCGCCGTCTTGATCATCGCGTTCTTCTACTCCGGTGGGCTTGAATACCACGGCTTGATCCCTGTGCTGGTGGGCGTATTGATGGTGTTTGGGCTTCAGAAGATTGGCATCAGGTCGGCCTGGGCCTATGTCATTCCCGGTATCATCGTGTGGTTGGGTTTTCTGCTCACGGGAGCGCACCCGACATTAGCGGGGGTAGTCTTAGGACTCATCACCCCGGTGGCCTCCGTGCGGGTGATGAAGGAGCATCCATTGGAGCGCCTTTCTTACATTGTGCGCGATCTGATGCACAAGCAGGATACACAGGCTGCGGAGCAGTTAGTCACACCGCTTAAGCAGTTACGCCGTGCTCAGCGTGAAGTGTTGCCGCCTGTCACTCGCGTGCAGATGGCGCTGCACCCTTGGGTGGCTTATGGCGTGATGCCGTTGTTTGCTCTGGCGAACGCAGGGGTAAGCATGAATGGCATTGATTTGTCGGGCGCGGGGCCACTCGGCGTGATGATGGGCGTTACGCTGGCACTGGTAGCCGGTAAGTTGCTGGGCGTAGTCGGTGTTAGCTGGCTAATGGTACGATTTGGTGTGTGCCAGTTACCGCCAGAGGTATCCTGGCGCGGTGTGTTTTTGATTGGGCTGCTCGCCGGTATCGGTTTTACCATGTCGATCTTTATCGCCATGTTAGCCTTTGACGATCCGCAACTGCTGGGCGCGGCCAAGCTAGGGGTGCTGTTGGGCTCGCTGATTGCGGCCACGCTGGGCCTGCTGTGGGGCCGGTATTATGCGCGTCGCCGCCGTGTGCAGCAGGCCGGTCAACCGGTTTAATCCAAACCAAACAGGTCGCGGGTATAGACTTTATCCGCGACATCCTCTAACTCCGGCGCCATGCGGTTTGGGATGATCAAATCAGCCTTGTGTTTGAACGTTGCCAGATCGTTTATCACCGGAGAGCGGAAAAATGTCTCTTCCGTCAGCACTGGTTCATAGACCACGACGCCAATACCTTTGGCTTTGATCCGTTTCATGATGCCTTGAATTGCTGAAGCGCGGTAGTTATCGGAGCCTGTTTTCATCACCAGACGATAACACCTACCACGCTGGGATTATGTTTGAGAATATCATCGGCAATGAAATCTTTACGCGTGCGATTTGCCTCGACGATGGCACAAATCAGCCGGTTAGGGACGCTGGCATAATTGGCTAGCAATTGCTTGGTGTCTTTGGGCAAACAATAGCCGCCATAACCAAATGACGGGTTGTTGTAATGCGAGCCGATACGCGGATCTAACCCGACTCCCTCAATAATCTGTCTGCTATCCAGCGTATGCATCTGTGCATAGCTATCGAGTTCGTTGAAATAGGCGACGCGCATGGCGAGATAGGTATTGGCGAACAGCTTGATGGCCTCAGCTTCCGTGGCAAAGGTGCACCGCAGTTGTTGGGTGTATCCCACGGGAACCGTTGATTTTATGACGATAAGCGCATCGTGGTTGATGGATAACACATCCTGCACCACGGATTCAATCGACTGGGTATCGAACGCATTGGTGATGGGATCGTAGTTGGTTGGCGTGGCGATAATCACGATATCCGCGTCCTGATAGGCCAACTGTTTATCCGTTGTAGCCACCAGATTGAGCGGTTTTTCCTTGAGATAATGGTCAATATCTTTATCAACAATCGGCGACACGTTCTGGTTTAAAAGTGCCACCCTGTGTTCGACAACGTCGAGAGCCACCACCTGATTGTGCTGGGCCAATAGCACTGCGTTCGACAACCCGACGTAACCGGTGCCCGCGATAGTACATTTCATCATGTTAAATCCGCCTGAAAAATCCGGAGACAGTATAGAGAGCGTACGTGCATGAATTTTAAACATTGCCAAAACGATGCTGTGCTCGTTGCGTCATTTCAGATTCGCCTGAAGGGGTTTTGTTAGCAATAAGGTAAATGGCGGGGTGTTGCTATCAGAAAACGCCACGCTTGATTGTCGTGTGGCGTTGACGTTTCTCACCAGCTGAAAGGTCTTCTGTTGCTCGGCGCAGACTAATAGAAAGTTTCCTGGCCGGTGAAATGCCCTACCAATCCTGCCGGATTGGTGAAAATACGGATGGCGGTGAAATCCGGCTGTGCGCCGCAGTCAAACCAGTGGCGGGTGTTGGCCGGAACACGCAACAGGTCACCCGCTTCGCAGGTTAAACGAAACACCTTGTTGCCCAGCGGAACGAAGAACGTGCCGCTTCCCGTGACAAAAAAACGTACCTCATCTTCACTGTGGGTATGTAAAAACTTCTCACGCAGCGCCTGTTTGTCGGGGTGATCCGGCGTAATGCGTATCACATCGGCGGCGGTGTAACCCTCTTGCCGTTTAAGGCGCTCGATATCCTGCTGAAAATGACTGAGCAGGGTGTCACTGTCCGCCGTTGCGGACAGTGAGCCAATCTCCCAACGCTCGAGCTGGATTCCTGCACCCGCGAGCAACTCGGCGATATCGTCAAAGGCGGCCAGTTGCTCCGCGGGTTGTGCCGTGTGCGGTAGTTGGAATATGGATAATGTGGTCATGGATATTCTCCGCAAAAGAGGTAGACCATAACCATTCGCTTTGCAGGGATAAATCGTAAGACGAATTCTTTATATCTTATGCTGCCAGGTTGTTTAGTATTATGATTTTGTTAATTTTATTTTTCTTTTGTTAACCGCGGGATGAATGTTAGCACGATGGCCAACGTCGCCAGCGTAAGGATTACGCCACCGTATATGTACGTGGTGTCGATCAACCCCAAATGCTGCGTCAGATAGCCTGCGATGATGGCGGGCACGCTGTTTGCCAAGTAGCTTTCGATGTAGAACACGGCAGTGAGGCCTGCTCGTTCGTGCGGCTTTGCCAACGGAAGTACGCTACGTAGCGCGCCGAGGAATGCCATGCCAAACCCCAGCCCGGTAATGCATGCCCCCGCCAGCAGCCAACCGGTGCTGGCGCGATGGACGGCGAACAACATCAGCGTCATGCCTACAATCAAGCAGAGTGCGCCCGCGCGCAGTGTCGGTGTCGCGGCAGTGCGCCGTGCCAGAAGAATCGCCACGGCACCGCTTAGCGTCAGGGCTGCGACGGATATTCTGCTTAGCCAGGGGGAAACCGCTGGCGTATTTTGCGCCAGCAACGAGGGCATCAGCGAGAGATAGAAACCGCCCACCATCCACACCGCAACGTTGCCCGGCATCACACGCCAAAATGCCGTTCTGGCCTGCGGTGGTACGGCAACGCTGGGACGCAGGCTGGCCCAGGCACCGTTGCGGAGCAGTCCGGTTTCCGGCGTCCACGCCAGACCGATCAACAGCAGCACAAATACACCGAGCAGCAGATAACCGCTGTGAAGTGGTGCCAGTTGATACGCCAGCAGGGCACAGCTCAACATCGCACCAGCGGCCATACCGGTTAGCGGCGCAATGCTATTGACCAGCGAACCGCGTTCGGGATGCACATCCAGCAGAGCGGCACCCACCGCAGCGGTTGCCAGTCAGGTCGCAAAGCCCTGCACGATGCGCGCAATGACAAGCCCATAAGGATGCGATGCAAAGAGAAAACAGAACATGGCGACTATGTTAAGCAGTAGCGCCGCAGCAATCACCGGACGTCGCCCCACGTGATCGGAAAGTCGACCGGCGATCAGCAGGGCAAAGGCATAGGCAGCGAAGATAAATAGTAAGCAGCGTCGCGGAAAATCCCCCAATCGTGCTGATACAGCCGATAGAGCGGTGTCGGCACGCTAGAGGCCACCATAAAGGCTATCAGCGTGAGGCTATGTAGTGCGAGTGTGAATGCATTGCGCCGGGGTGTGGCGCATATCACGGTATTGCTGATAACCGTCATGGCGTGTCCTGTGGTATAAAAGCTAAGATTATGCGTTAACAACGCTACAGCGATTTCACCACTAAAGCAAATATTTTGCTTTAGTGGTGTCAGTAAACGTTTTTTGTTCGACCATGGAGTATCAGATGGCGATCACACAGGGTGTGCGGCCGGGGGGACGCAGCGCGCGAGTGCAGGCGGCGATTCACCGGGCGGTCCGCGAATTGGAACAGAAGATGGGGCGCCAGGCGCTCACCATTCCCGCCATTGCGACACGCGCGGGGGTGACACCGTCTACGCTTTACCGGCGCTGGGGGGATCTGCCCCAACTGCTGGCTGATGTAGCGGTGGGAAAACTGCGTCCGGATGCCGAGCCGCAGGACACCGGTTCTTTCACCGGCGATCTTGAGATCTGGCTGAATACTTACATCGAAGAGATGGCCTCGGAGTCGGGCCGGGCGATGCTGCGCGATGTGTTGGGCACGCCGGGGCATGAAAGTTCGGGCAAGTGTGCCGGTTTCACCACGCAGCAGTTGGAGGTGATTCGTGAGCGCGCCCTGGCGCGACAGGAAGCACCTGCCAGCGCGCAACAGATCATTGGGCGCATTGCCCCCTGATGTACCGCATTTTATTTACCCGTGAGACACCCACGCCGCAGGATATCCAGCGATTGTTGGTGGCGCTGGCTACGTCGTCAGAACACGTGTAGTCCTATACGATCGGGCGTTATCTCCCCATAGCGCCCGGTCACATGTGGTTATCCCCTTCGTCACAACGACAAAGTTGGTCGCATAGCTAAAGCGCTGCTTAACTTTGCCACTCTTTGTATTTTACCCGTCGCTGTAATTCAGGATTAATAGCATCAGATGTCGAAAAACATCGGTTTCTTTACTTTGTGCTGATAGGGGTTTTGCGCTGATAAAGGTGAACGCTCTGAAACCACTCCGCTTCCTGATGAGGTGAACCATGACGGGCTATCGTTGTTGTTGCGGCTCCTGCATTTATTTTCCGTTTTAGCATGGAATAATTGATGGAGTACGCAATGAGTACCATAAACAGACTACCTCTCCTTGATTTATCACACCTGCACGGTAACCTCGAGCAGCGGCGGGCGTTTTTAACCTCGCTCAATGAAGCCGCCCGCGATGTCGGTTTCTTTTACCTCACCCACCACGGTATTCCCGAAACGCTACAGCAGCAGTTGCAGCAGCAGGCTCGCGCTTTCTTTGCCTTGCCTGATGAGGAAAAACAGCGCGTTGCCATGATCCATTCTCCTCACTTTCGCGGCTACAACCGTGCCGGGGCCGAGTTGACGCGCAACCAACCCGACTGGCGTGAGCAGTTTGACATTGGCGCTGAACGCACCGCCCTGCAATTGACACCGCAGTCCCCCCCGTTGGTGGCAGTTACAAGGTCCTAATTTGTGGCCGGAAGCGCAGCCTGCACTGAAAACCACGCTGCTGACCTTGCAACAAGCGATGACCGCCATGGCCCAGCAACTGTTGCGTGCTTTTGCGGAGGCGCTGGCGTTAGCGCCACACACCTTTGATGCGCTGTACGGTGAGAAGCCTAACGAACATATCAAGCTGATTCGTTATCCGGGGCAATCGGCGCAGAGTAGCCAGCAAGGCGTGGGGGCGCACAAAGATTCAGGTTTCCTGAGCTTCCTGTTGCAGGATGAGCAGGCTGGTTTACAGGTCGAGGTGGCACCCGATCGCTGGATTGATGCGCCGCCGCTGCCGGGCTCCTTTGTCGTGAATATCGGTGAACTACTGGAACTGGCGACCAATGGCTATTTACGTGCCACGGTGCACCGTGTGGTCTCACCGCCTGCCGGGCAGGAGCGCCTCTCCATCGCCTTTTTCCTCGGTGCACAGTTGGATGCGGTGGTGCCGGTGTATCAACTGCCTCCACAGGTGGCGCGTCTGGCGCAGGGGCCTACCAGCGATCCGCACAATCCCTTGTTGCGTGATGTGGGTTGGAACTACCTGAAAGGGCGACTGCGCTCGCATCCTGATGTTGCACAGCGTTATTACGCCGATGTGGTAGCGAAAGCGGAACACGCCGCTCACTGACGCTTTTCTGTCTCTGCCTTTGTGGCAGGCATAAACCCCAATACCTAAAACGAAGCAATAAAAGGAAGCCTGTATGAAGTAAGCGTGTCGCATTTTTTGTCAGCAGTGTTGCATTAGCCGTTAGCGTGACATTCTCTGCCTCCGCGTCGCAAGCGCTGCGCGTAGCTGCCGATCCAGTGCCTCACAGTGAAATCCTGGCACAGGTGCAGAAAATTGATCCACAGAACGCCTTGAAAGTGATCGAATTGACCAGCGGTGTAAACGCCAACGAGCTGCTGGCGCATGGCGATGTGGATGCCAACTATTTCCAACACGTGCCCTATCTGCGGGATCAGGAAAAAGCGTTGGGGAAACAGTTTGTAGTCGCCGCTACCGTGCATGTGGAACCGTTAGGTATTTACTCACGTAAGCACAAAAGCTTTAGCGAGGTGCCGGAAGGCGGCACGGTGGCCGTACCGAACAATGTCACCAACCTCAGCCGTGCACTGTATTTATTACAGAGCCAGGGGCTGGTGAAGCTGAAACCAGGCTACAGCGATCCGGCCAAGGATCAGGCAACACCGAAAGATATCGCGGAAAACCCGAAGAAGCTGAAGATCAAGGAAGTGGAAGCGGCGCTGGTTCCGGCCAAAGATGCGCTGGGGTTAGAACGCGCAGAGCATAACCCCTATGCCAACATATTGGTGACCCTGCAAAACGATCCGCGCATTAAAAAGCTGGCCGCCGATCTGGAATCCAAAGCCATCGCCGATTTTATTGCGCAGCGCTATAACGGCTCGGTGATCCTGGTGGCGAGCCAGCAACCATGATCGTCATCGAACACGTGGGAAAACGTTACCCAGGGTGCGATCGCCCGGCATTGGATGACGTGTCGCTGACGATTCCCGATGGTTCTGTTTATGGCATTTTGGAGCGCAGCGGTGCGGGTAAAAGCTCGCTGCTGCGCTGTCTTAACCTGCTGGAACGACCCTCATCGGGCCGGATTGTGGTGGATGGTGAAGAGATTACCGCACTCTCTTCACGGGCGTTGTGTCAGCACCGGCAGCGTACCAGCATGATTTTTCAGCACTTCAACCTGCTGCATGCGCGTAATGTGCAGGACAACGTTGCTGTGCCGCTTGAGATAGCTGGGGTTGCGCGTCACGAGCGTGAAGCGCGAGTCAGCGCGTTGTTGGAATGGGTAGGGCTCAGTGATAAAGCGCGCGCCTTCCCTTCGCAGTTATCCGGTGGGCAGCAGCAGCGTGTCGGCATTGCGCGTGCGTTGGCGGCGAAGCCGAGGTATTTACTGTGTGACGAGGCGACCAGCGCGCTCGATCCTGAAACCACAGCATCGGTGTTGGCGCTGCTGGCAGACATCAACCGTCAGTTAGGTGTGACGATCGTGTTGATCACGCACGAACTGTCGGTGGTAAAAGCCATTTGCGGTCACGCCGCGCTGATGGCGCATGGTCAGATCGTGGAAAGCGGGGCGCTGTCGACGCTGCTTGCAACGCCTGATTCGCAGCTACGCAGAGCGTTGTTGCCCGATTATGCGGCAGAGCAGGCGTTTCTTCGCCGTCACGGCGTCATTGAGGGGAGTGCCTTATGCAAGGTCACCTGAGCTAGGATGAGTTTATTGCGCTAATGTGGAATGCCACATTAGCGACGGGGTACATGGTGGGGCTGGCAGCGCCGTTTACCGTGCTGATCAACGTTGGCCGATCGCTACCGTTTGTGGTGTTGTTGATTGCGCTGATCCCGTTGACCCGTCTGATCGTCGGCACCACACTTGGAAGTACGGCGGCGATCGTACCGATCACTATCGGGGCTTTCCCATTATTTTTCCCGCGTAGTGGAAAATGCGTTGGATGAGGTTGAACGCGGGCGTATTGAGGCGATCCAGTTAATGGGGGGATCGCTCTGGCACGTGATTGGCAAAGTGTTGCTGCCAGAAGCGCTGCAAACGATCCTGGCAGGCGTGACGTTAACGGTGGTGTTGTTGATTGGATTCTCTTCCATGGCTGGTGTTATCGGCGGTGGTTGTCTGGGGGATCTGGCGATCCGCTACGGCTATCAGCGTTTTAACGATCAGGCGATGGCGGGTACGGTAGTGGTTCTGGTGATTTTAGTTCAGGGCGTGCAATCGATCGGCGATCGCTTGGTACGCGCGTTGGCCCATCGACGATGATCCGATCGTTGGTGTGGAGCAAGATCGTTTCTGTGATTATATTTTAGGCGTTCAATCGCAGATGAAAGATAAATCGCTTGTGCTCCGAGACTAACCAGTCCACAATTGCGTCCCGCTCGCGCAGTAGGCTATTTTTTATGCAGCGTGTTTTCGGGTATCGAAGTGCTTACTCCTCTCTTTTGCGTTTCATGTAATATAAAATCTCATAATTTTCTTAACAGACTTATCCACAGGTTTCTCTTTGCCTGCATAAAATGATCTTTGGCAAGATTGTCAAAGGTATATTTATATCTTGCTGATATTTATCGATAAAAATAACTTATCAAAATGTTAATGGGATCACTTGCACTTTCTTCACGGATTGATTGGCAAGGAGTTTTATATTTATGCACAGGGCGGGCCAGGATGATATGACCGTCTGGCAACACCTCAGGCATCGCGCGGTAATCCTTTTTCAATAGCACGAATAAGCCGTTTTTTCTGCGGCAACTGCACGTCGATAGACTGAGCGGCACGGCGTGCCAATTGTTGCTCAATTGCCCAGCGAATATGCTCATCGATCAGTGCGCTCTGCCCGAGTCGCGCTTGTAAGGCTAGCACAACACTTTCCTCGTAGGGGGCATTCCCCAGCGCCACAGCGATATTACGTAACCAACGCTGGTGACCGATGCGGCGTATGGCTGAGCCTTCCGTGATGTGCAGAAATTTTGCTTAATCCCACTGAAACAGGTCCAGCAACGCAGGCGTATGCAGCGCGGCGCGCGGGCTAAAATCATCTTCATCGGTAAGCTGGGAAAAACGGTTCCAGGGGCAAATCAGTTGGCAATCATCACAGCCGTAAATACGGTTGCCCATCAGCGGACGCAACGCTTCTGGAATGGCACCTTCCAGTTCAATGGTTAGGTAGGAGATACAACGTCGGGCATCCACGGTGTAAGGCGCAACGATGGCCTCGGTAGGGCAGGTTGTCATGCATGCGACACAGCGTCCGCACTGTTCTTCCAACGGTTGATCGACGGGTAACGGCAGGTCGATCAGCAGTTCCCCAAGGAAAAACCAGGAGCCCGCTTCCCGATTGAGGATCAGCGAGTGTTTACCCACCCAACCTAACCCGGCCTTGGCCGCCAGCGGGCGCCCCATAATTGGTGCAGAATCGACGAAGGGGCGGAATTGCAGGTTGCCGCAATGTTCCTGTATCCAGTCACCCAACTTTTTCAGCCGCTGACGCAACAGCTTGTGGTAATCACGCCCCAGCGCGTAACGGCTAACATAACCGAGCGTCGGGTTATTCAGGGTTTTGGCGAAGGCCACTTTAGCGGACAGATAGTTCATACGCACGCTGATAACGCGCAGCGTGCCGGGCAACAGTTCATGCGGGCGGGCACGCAGCATACCGTGGCGCGCCATCCACTACATTTCACCGTGATACTGCTTATCCAGCCACGCCTGAAGCCGCGGCTCTTCATGGGAAAGGTCGGTATCGCAGATCCATACCTGATGAAAGCCCAATTCGTATCCCCACTGTTTGATGTTCTGGGCGAGTTGGTTAAGGTCGTAGGGATAAGTCATGAGGAACCATTTGGGAGAAATAAACGTTCTCATTTTATCACATCGTCTGACGGACGTCTGTGTGCTGAAGGCACCGCGGCCATGCGACATTTACCCCGATAGGTTTCTGGCAGCCGGTTTCAGACCTTGCTAAGTTGAGACATAAAGATAACCATGCGTTATCCGTTTTTGCTACAAACGCTTATGTTGCCCGGGAGGAACTCATGCCCCATACCGTACCTGCTAATCAGCGAAGGCTACCAGACTGCGTTTACCCACCCGACTGGCTGCGCTGTGAAGAGCCTGACGCCGCGCGGCAAACGGGAATCACGCTTTATGCGTTGATGCAACGTGCCGGAGAAGCGGCTTACCAACATGCCCGTTGCTGCTACCCCAATGCGCGCCGTTGGCTGGTGCTGTGCGGGCATGGCAACAACGGTGGCGATGGCTATGTGATGGCTACGCTTGCGCGTGCCGCAGGGATTGAAACCACCGTGGTCGCGTGCAAGGCTGCACGCCCTCTGCCAGAGGAAGCACAGTGTGCCTACGCGACATGGCAGAAAGCGGGGGATGTAGCATTGACGCCCGACGCCCCCTGGCCTGATGGAATTGATTTGATTATCGACGGCCTGCTGGGGACTGGGTTATCCTCCGTGCCGCGTGCTCTCTATGATGCGCTGATCGCGCGCGCTAACGCCCACGCAGCGCCAGTGCTGGCGCTGGATATTCCCTCCGGGTTGAATGCGCAAACCGGCGCCTGTGCAGGAGAGGCGATCGTCGCTGCCTGTACCGTTACCTTTATTGCGCTAAAACCGGGGCTGCTGACGGGCAGGGCGCGCGCTTGTGTCGGCGCGTTACACTATGCGGATTTGGGGCTTTCAGGCTGGTTGCAGCAGCATCCCGCGCCGATGTGGCGTTTATCCCGTGAACATATACCAGGCTGGCTGACGCCTCGTTCGCCGCTGGCACACAAAGGCGATCATGGCCGATTGCTGTTGGTGGGAGGTAATGCCGGAATGGGGGGCGCTATTGCGATGGCGGGAGAAGCCGCATTGCGCAGTGGCGCGGGGTTGGTGCGAGTGCTTACTCACATGCAATACGAGGCGGCGTTGCTGATGGCACGCCCGGAACTGATGGTGCAAGCCCTGAGTGATGCCACCCTCCGCGAAGGGCTTGACTGGGCCGACGTGGTGGTGATTGGGCCGGGCCTGGGGCAAGATGGCTGGGCGAAAAGCGCACTGCGCGCCGTGGAAAATTGTAACAAACCCATGCTGTGGGACGCAGATGCGCTAAACCTGCTGGCAATGAGCCCTTTTAAACGTCAAAATCGTATTTTAACCCCACATCCGGGGGAAGCGGCCCGCCTGCTGAATTGCCGAGTGGCGGAGATTGAAAGTGATCGCTTACTTGCTGCCCAGAAACTGGTACAACGCTATGGCGGCACGGTCGTGCTAAAAGGGGCGGGTACCGTGATTGCCGATGAGTCTGATGCGTTGGCTCTGGTTGATGTCGGCAATCCTGGCATGGCGAGCGGCGGCATGGGCGACGTGTTATCTGGTATTATCGGCGCATTGCTTGGACAAAAATTGTCACGCTACGCAGCGGCTTGCGCTGGCTGTGTGGTGCACGGCGCAGCGGCCGATGCGCTGGCCGAGCAGCGCGGCACGCGAGGGATGTTGGCTACCGATCTGATGCCAGTATTGTCCCGCTATGTTAATCCTGAGTGGATACCCTTAGAAAAGACAGAATGAAAAAAGTAGATTTTCCGCTGCCGGATGAGGCAGATACCATCGCATTAGGAGCATCGTTGGCGCAGGCCTGCAACAGCGCATGCAGTATTTATCTTTTTGGCGATCTGGGCGCAGGTAAAACCACGTTCAGCCGCGGCTTCCTCCAGGCGCGTGGCCATCAGGGCAACGTGAAAAGCCCCACGTATACGCTGGTGGAGCCTTACGCGCTGTCACCGCTGGCTGTGTATCATTTTGACCTTTACCGTCTGGCCGATCCAGAAGAGCTGGAATTTATGGGGATCCGCGACTACGTGACGCAGAATGCCATCTGTCTGATTGAGTGGCCGCAGCAGGGTGAAGGCATTCTCCCTAGCGCCGATCTTGAAGTGCATCTGAACTATGAAGCGCAAGGGCGGCACGCGCAGTTGATCGCCATATCGGCGCTGGGTGAGCGTATTTTGGCGCAGATATCTCCCCTGCCGGAGAGTGAAGCGCCATGATGAAACGCATGCTCGCTCTTGTGATGTGGGCTGGACTGCTGCTGGCCAGTACGGGTTGGGCCGCCAACCTCTCTGATATCAAGGTGGAAAACGGTGATAATCAGGCGACGGTCAGCCTGAATTTCAGCGGACAACCGATCTATGCCTTTTTCCCGCTTAACAACCCGGATAGGGTGGTGATCGACATCCGGCAGACGGTGGTGATTCAAGGGCTGCCGCTGGAGTTTAGTGGGCAAAACATTATCAAACGCATTCGTACCAGTCAGGAGAAGGATGCACAGAGCCTGCGACTGGTGCTGGATTTGACCCAGCCCGCCAAAACGCGCGCCGCGACACAGAAAGCTGGCGCGGGGTTTAACGTGGTGTTTACCGTTGCTGGGCAGCAGGAAGCGAAGGTGACGAAAGCACCGCCAGCGACTGCCGTTACGCGCGAAACCCGTAACACGGCACCGGTTGAATCGGGTGGCAATCCGTTTAACAACAAACCTACCGTGGTGGTGAACAGCAATGCCTCCGCACGTGCGGCAACGTCGCGCTCTGGCGGTGCCAGCGAACCGGTTATCGTCGCCATTGATGCCGGACACGGTGGGCAGGACCCCGGTGCTATTAGGCCTTCTGGCTTGCGCGAGAAAAACGTGACGCTGGCGATTGGGCGCAAATTGCATACTTTGCTTAATAGCGATCCTAATTTTAAAGGCGTGATGACGCGTGACGGTGATTACTTCATCTCTGTCATGGGGCGCTCCGATGTGGCACGTAAGCAAGGCGCCAATCTGCTGGTTTCTATTCACGCGGATACCGCGCCAAACCGTGGGGCTTCCGGTGCTTCCGTATGGGTACTCTCCAATCGGCGTGCTAATAGTGAAATGGCCAACTGGCTGGAACAGCACGAGAAGCAGTCGGAACTGCTGGGGCGCGCAGGGGATCTGCTGGCAAACAACAGTGCCGATCCTTACCTGAGCCAGGCGGTGCTGGATTTGCAGTTTGGTCACTCTCAGCGCGTCGGGTCGTTGCACAAACGCCGCCCGGAACACGCCAGCCTGGGCGTACTGCGTTCACCGGATATTCCCTCGTTGTTGGTGGAAACGGGCTTTATCAGCAACCTGACCGAAGAGCGTCTGCTGGGAAGCAGCGATTATCAGGATAAAATCGCCACGGCGATCTACCGGGGGTTGCGCAGCTATTTCCAGGCGCATCCAGTACAATCCGTCCCAAAGCAGGAAAACTGACCGGTCGTACAGCCGGTCAACCGTAAGGCTACAACGCCCACGACCTCGGCATCCAGTAGTACAGCGACCACGCCATACCGTAGCGCGGTGAGTCTCTTTCAGGTATCGCGGCGCGTTACGGCGTCAGTATGGCGGCGTTGCGCAGTGAGAATAATCTGAAAAAAGATGGCGTCTGGGCGGGGCAGAAATTGCGCATTCCTGCGGGGGCTCGCACTTCGACTGCATCGGCTCCGGTGCCGCGTACCGCCGTTCCGGTCAAACATAAAGTGGTAAAAGGAGATAGCCTGAGTGCCATCGCCATGCGATATGGTGTAAGTATGACGGAGATCCAACGTGCCAATGACATGACGTCCGGCACAGTACAACTTGGGCAGACGCTGATTATCCCGTCTGCCTGATGCCATTCGCGACGCGCGTGCGTCAATAACAGAGGAACTCGCATGCCGATTCAGGTTTTGCCTCCCCAACTGGCTAACCAGATTGCCGCCGGAGAAGTGGTGGAACGCCCCGCTTCAGTGGTGAAGGAACTGGTGGAGAACAGTCTAGATGCCGGGGCGACCCGAATTGATATCGATATCGATCGCGGCGGGGCAAAACGTATTCGGATTCGTGATAACGGCTCTGGAATTGGCAAAGATGATCTGGCCTTAGCACTGGCGCGTCATGCAACCAGCAAAATTGCCACGCTGGACGATCTCGAAGCGATTATCAGCCTGGGTTTTCGCGGTGAGGCGCTGGCGAGTATCAGTTCAGTTTCGCGCTTAACGCTGACGTCCAGTACGGCGGAGCAGAATGAAGCGTGGCAGGCCTATGCGGAAGGCCGTGATATGGCGGTGACGGTAAAACCGGCGGCACATCCGGTTGGCACCACGCTGGAAGTGCTCGATCTGTTCTACAACACCCCCGCGCGGCGCAAATTCATGCGCACAGAAAAGACAGAATTCGCGCATATTGATGAAGTGGTGCGCCGCATCGCGCTGGCGCGCTTCGATGTGACGTTTACCCTTAACCATAATGGTAAAACGATTCGCCAATACCGCGCCGCGCCGGACGCCTCACAGCATGAACACCGTGTTGGCAGTATTTGTGGGCCGCTGTTTTTGCAACACGCGCTGCGTATTTCGTGGCAGCACGGCGATTTGTCCATCCACGGCTGGGTGGTCGATCCCGAGGGCGCAAAGCAACTGACCGACATGCAGTATTGCTACGTCAATCAACGCATGATGCGCGATCGGCTGATTAATCACGCTATCCGCCAGGCTTACCAAGACAGTTTGCACGGTGAGCAGCAGCCTGCCTACCTGCTGTTTCTTGAAGTGGATCCGCACCAGGTTGACGTCAACGTGCACCCGGCGAAGCACGAAGTGCGTTTCCATGAGTCGCGTTTGGTGCACGATTTTATCTATCAGGCGGTGGTTAGCGTATTACAGCAGGCTTCTGAGTTGCCGTTGGCGGCCGTGGCCTCCGATGTGGCAGGCGAAGCCATTGCGTGGCAGCCGGAAAATCGCATCGCCGCAGGGGAAAACCAGTTTGCGCAGCCTGCACGTCCGGTGGAGCACGTGCCGCCGAAAGCGACAGACGTTCCGGCACGCCAGATGAAGGAGAGTGCCCCGGCCTATCAGCCACGCGCTTCTCAAACACAAGGGCGAGGGCCGATGCCCCTTGCTGGCGCACCCTACCAGAAAAAACAGGGTGAGCTTTACCAGACTTTATTGAAACCCGCGTCGATAGCGGAGGCGGTTCAAGAACCCATCGACACCGCCGTGTCAGCGTCTGTGCCAGATTTGGAACCGGTCAGCGTGGCGCAATGTTTCGGCCGTCTGTTAACCGTTTTTCCGCCCAGTTTCGCACTGGTGGAGTATCAACACGGGTTGGCGATGGTGTCACTGACGCACGCCGAGCGCTACCTCAAGCGTGCGCAGCTGTTGCCGAAGGAACAAGGGTTACGTCCCCAGCCATTATTGATTCCACAACGTTTGACCGTGGAAAAAAATGAACGCGAAGCGCTGCTTCATCATCAGGCGCTATTGGCGCAGTTTGGTATTGATATCGCGCTGGAGTCCCAGAGGGCGCTACTGCGTGCTGTACCTTTACCATTGCGCCAACAAAATTTACAAAACTTGATCTCTGAACTGTTAGGCTATCTTGCGTTGCAACCTGCGTGCACGCCTGAGCAACTGGCGACCTGGTTGTCGGAACAGCTGCACAGTGACCACGAACGTTGGAGCCAGGCGCAGGCGATACAACTATTGACGGAAATAGAGCGACTTTGTCCGGAATTGCCGAAACAGCCGCCCGCGTCGCTGTTGCAGCGGGTTAGCGTGGAAGATGCCATTAAGGCTTTGAAAGTATGAGTGAATTATCGAGCGCAATCCTTCCTCCAGCGATTTTTATCATGGGGCCGACAGCGTCAGGAAAAACCGCGCTGGCGATGGCGTTGCGACAAGCGTTGCCCGTTGAGTTGATTAGTGTGGACTCCGCCCTTATCTATAAAGGAATGGATATCGGCAGCGCCAAACCCAGCGCTGAGGAACTGGCCCAGGCTCCACACCGTTTGATCAATATTCTCGATCCGACGCAGGCTTATTCCGCCGCGGATTTTCGCCGTGATGCGTTGCGGGAGATGGCGGATATTACCGCTGCCGGGCGTATTCCCTTTCTGGTCGGGGGAACCATGCTGTACTTCAAGGCGCTGCTGGATGGGTTGTCACCGCTGCCGTCAGCCGATATGGCCGTGCGCCAGCGCATCGAAGCGCAGGCGCGTGAGCAGGAGTGGGAAGCGCTTCACCGCCAATTGTGTGAGATTGATCCCGTTGCAGCGGCTCGGATTCATCCAAATGATCCGCAGAGATTGTGCCGGGCACTGGAAGTTTTTTTCGTTTCAGGTAACACTTTAACAGAGCTGACAAAAACAGCGGGTGATGCGTTGCCTTACCGTGTGCATCAGTTTGCCATTGCACCGGTAACGCGCGAGCTGTTGCACGAACGCATCGCGCTGCGTTTTCAGCAGATGCTGGCGGCAGGATTTGAGACGGAAGTCCGTTCGCTCTTTGCCCGGGGCGATTTACATCAGGATTTGCCGTCTGTTCGTTGCGTTGGTTATCGCCAGATGTGGTCATATTTATCCGGCGAGTGTGATTACGATGAGATGGTGTTCCGTGGTATCTGCGCGACACGTCAGTTGGCGAAACGTCAAATGACCTGGCTGCGCGGGTGGGACGGCGTTCATTGGTTGGACAGTGAAAAACCGCAGGATGCGTTTGAACGTGTGATGGCGGTGGTACAGGCACCTTGATATGTGGGTTTATTATACGCGCATAGTTAGTGCATAGGGTGGCCGATTGTGTACAATTGGCGAGTCTCAGCGCACAATTTTTTTACATCATTATTTTAGAACCTTGGGGTTCTTTGTTACAAACAACAAGCAAATAAGGAAAATATAGAATGGCTAAGGGGCAATCTTTGCAAGACCCGTTCCTGAACGCGCTGCGTCGCGAACGTGTTCCGGTTTCTATTTATTTGGTGAATGGTATCAAGTTGCAGGGCCAGATCGAGTCTTTCGATCAGTTCGTTATCTTGTTGAAAAACACGGTTAGCCAGATGGTGTATAAGCATGCTATCTCCACCGTGGTGCCGTCTCGTCCGGTTTCTCATCACAGCAATAACCCTGGCACCAGCAACTACCATGGTGGTTCGTCTGCAAATCAGCAGTCGTCGGCGCAGGAAAGTGATGACGCGGAATAACGCGTATTGCGCTTTCACCCCGGTGGGGAGCCTGTACACATCGCTAGCGCTTGCCACCAGGGTGTTTTTCGTTCGTTTGAGAGGTCGCACGTTTGTTTGACCGTTATGAAGCCTGTGAACGGGCCATACTTGGTTCATATTTATTTTTCGCAAGACAAAGATACGGACGATTTGCTGGAGTTTGAATCTCTGGTTTCCTCCGCCGGTATCGAGTCATTGCAGGTGATCACCGGTAGCCGCAAGGCACCGCACTCCAAATATTTTGTGGGTGAAGGCAAGGCGGAAGAAATTGCACAGGCGGTGAAAGCCACCGATGTCTTTGTTGTGTTGTTCAACCATGCGTTGACGCCTGCTCAGGAGCGTAACCTTGAGCGTTTGTGCGAATGCCGTGTTATCGACAGAATCGGATTGATTCTGGATATTTTTGCCCAGCGTGCGCGTACTCACGAGGGTAAATTGCAGGTTGAACTGGCGCAGTTGCGTCACCTTGCCACGCGTCTGGTAAGGGGATGGACGCACCTCGAGCGCCAGAAAGGGGGGGGGATTGGCCTGCGTGGGCTGGGTGAAGCCCAGCTCGAAACCGACCGTCGCTTGTTGCGTAACCGTATCAGCTAAATCCTTTCTCGCCTTGAGCGCGTGGAGAAGCAGCGTGAACAAGGGCGTCGAGCCAGAACACGTGCGGACGTGCCTACGGTTGCGCTGGTGGGCTACACCAACGCCGGAAAATCCACCCTGTTTAACGAAATGACAGCGGCAGGCGTTTATGCTGACGATCCTCGTATTGACGAGAATATTGCAGCGGTAAACGAAGTGCTGGCAGAAATCGAGGCTGATGAAATTCCTGTGCTGCTCGTGATGAACAAAATCGACATGCTGGACGGTTTCGTTCCGCGTATCGATCGCAACGAAGAGAATGTGCCGGTCAGGGTATGGCTTTCTGCCCAGACGGGTGACGGTATTTCGTTGTTATTTCAGGCATTGACGGAGCGGCTATCAGGGGACATCGCACATTATTCTCTGAGCCTTCCTCCGTAGGCAGGACGCCTTCGTAGTCGTTTTTACCAGCTTC
Organism: Candidatus Symbiopectobacterium endolongispinus; assembly: GCF_018777385.1. Taxonomy (GTDB): domain Bacteria; phylum Pseudomonadota; class Gammaproteobacteria; order Enterobacterales; family Enterobacteriaceae; genus Symbiopectobacterium; species Symbiopectobacterium endolongispinus. The sequence continues at coordinate 69,543 of NZ_JAFJYB010000008.1, forward strand.
AGGCAATAGAAAAAGAATGGATTGAGGAAGACGGTCGCGTGGGTCTTATCGTGCGTATGCCGATGGTGGACTGGCGTAGTCTTTGCAAACAAGAGCAAGAACTCGCAGATTATGTGGTTTGAGACTGACATGTTGGTCGATCTCGGCATTGTTCTGCGGACTCTGTGATATTGAACCTGAAGAACACCAATCATAAAAGAATGGAGCTAAAACATGGCGTGGAATCAGCCCGGTAATAACGGACAGGACCGCGACACGTGGGGGAGCAGCAATAATCAAGGCGGCAACTCTGGCGGAAACAATAATAAAGGCGGCCGGGATCAAGGTCCTCCCGATCTGGATGATATCTTCCGCAAGCTGAGCAAAAAGCTGGGCGAACTGGGCGGAAGCAGAAATTCAGGTAATGGCGGCGGCACCTCTGGCAGCGGTCTGGGTGGTCGGGTCGTGGGTATTGTCGCAGTAGCGGCCGTGGTGATTTGGGCCGCGAGCGGCTTTTACACCATCCGAGAAGCCGAGCGCGGCGTAGTGACACGCTTTGGCAAGTTCAGCCACCTGGTAGGTCCAGGTCTGAACTGGAAACCGACATTTATCGACTCGGTTCGTTCGGTAAACGTGGAATCTGTGCGTGAATTGGCCACCTCTGGCGTGATGTTGACGTCGGATGAAAACGTGGTGCGCGTGGAGATGAACGTTCAGTATCGTGTGACGGAGCCTGAACGCTATCTGTTTAGCGTTACCAATGCCGACGACAGTTTGCGTCAGGCGACTGACAGCGCCCTGCGCGGCGTTATCGGTAAATACACCATGGACAAAATCCTCACTGAGGGGCGTTCCATCGTGCGTACTGACACGCAACGCGTATTGGAAGAAACCATTCGTCCGTACAACATGGGGTTAACTCTGTTGGACGTTAACTTCCAGGCGGCGCGTCCGCCAGAGGAAGTGAAAGCCGCGTTTGATGACGCTATCGCGGCACGCGAGAACGAACAGCAATACATTCGTGAAGCAGAAGCCTATGCGAACGAAGTGCAGCCGCGTGCGAACGGTCAGGCACAGCGTGTGCTGGAAGAGGCACGTGCTTATCGCGCTCGTATCACGCTTGAAGCGCAGGGTGAAGTGGCGCGTTTCGCTAAGATTCTGCCGGAATACAAAGCCGCGCCAGAAATTACCCGCGAACGTCTCTATATCGAAAGCATGGAGCGCGTACTGGGACATACCCGGAAAGTGTTGGTTAATGACAAAGGCAATAGCCTGATGGTGCTGCCGTTGGATCAACTGATGCGCGGTCAGACAGGCAATACCAGCGGTAACGTGACCAGTAACACCACGGCTGCGCCTATGAGTCTGCCCTCTGCACCGAACAACAACGGAGCAACTACCGGACAAACCCGTACCAGCACGGGTGGAACCGTCATGGACCAGCGCCGTGCAAACGCGCAGCGTGATTTTGGGAGAGAATAATAATGCGTAAGCCTATCGTTTTTATCCTCGTCCTGGTGCTGATGGCGCTGTATGCCTCAGTGTTTGTTGTGCAGGAAGGCCAGCGCGGCATTGTGATGCGCTTCGGCAAAGTATTGCGCGATGATGAGAACAAGCCTGTTATCTATGTGCCAGGTTTGCAGTTTAAAGTACCGTTTATTGATACCGTGAAGATGCTGGATGCGCGCATTCAGACCATGGAAAACCAGGCCGATCGCTTCATCACCTCGGAGCAGAAAGACCTGATCGTGGATTCGTATATCAAATGGCGTATCAGTGATTTCAGCCGCTACTACCTGGCGACGGGCGGTGGTGACATTTCTCAGGCCGAAGTGCTGCTCAAACGTAAGTTTAGCGACCGCTTGCGTTCTGAAATCGGTCGTTTGGACGTGCGCGGTATTGTTACCGATTCCCGCGGCCGACTGATGTTGGATGTGCGTGATGCGCTGAATACCGGTACCGGTGAAACCACCGAAGCGGATAGCGCCATTGCCTCTGCTGCCGCACGCGTGGAGCAAGAGACCAAGGGTGCGCAGCCGCATATCAACCCGAACAGTATGGCGGCTCTCGGTATTGAAGTGATCGATGTGCGTATCAAGCAGATCAACTTGCCGACGGAAGTGTCGGATGCGATCTTCGCCCGTATGCGTGCAGAACGTGAAGCGGTTGCCCGTCGTCACCGTTCTCAAGGTCAGGAACAGGCGGAGAAACTGAAAGCGGCGGCAGATTATTTGGTGACGCGCACTCTGGCTGAAGCGGAACGTGAAGCACTGATCATGCGCGGTGAAGGGGATGCGGAAGCAGCCCGGCTGTTTGCTAATGCCTTTAGCGAAGACCCGAACTTCTATGCCTTTATCCGTAGCATGCGTGCCTATGAAGCCAGCTTCAACGACAATCAGGACGTGATGGTATTGAGCCCGGATAGCGACTTCTTCCGCTATATGCGTTCGCCAACGACGTCGCTTGCACGCTGATTAGCTTTACCATTTTTCGCCAAAAGCCCGTATGGTTATACGGGCTTTTTTAATGGCAAAATTTTCCATTGGAGTAGGTATGAGTATCACCATTTGGCTGGCGCTGGGCCTGGTCTTGATTGTGGAAGGGCTGGGTCGCTGCTGTTTCCACGGATTTGGCGTCGCATGATCCTGGCGATGGCGCAGCAGCCAGACACTATTTTGCGCCGTTTTGGCGGTGGATTAGTGGTTGCCGGCATCGTGATCTACTACATGTTGCGTCATCGAGCGGGAAGCTGAATGGCATCAAAAAATGTGCGCAAACGTATGCTAAAAGTACTGAAAGCAACCAAGTGAGATGATAGAATCCATTTTTAAGCAACCTGGTGATTCTTGAAATGGGTAAGAACGTCGTCGTACTGGGCACCCAATGGGGTGACGAAGGTAAAGGCAAGGTCGTTGACCTGCTGACTGAACGGGCTAAGTATGTTGTGCGCTACCAGGGTGGTCACAATGCTGGCCACACTCTGGTTATTAACGGTGAGAAAACCGTCCTCCACTTAATCCCCTCTGGCATCCTGCGTGAAAACGTGGTTAGCATCATCGGTAACGGTGTTGTGCTGGCACCTGATGCGTTGATGAAAGAGATGACCGCATTGGAAGCACGCTGTGTTCCGGTACGCGAACGTCTGCTGCTTTCTGAAGCGTGTCCGCTGATTCTTCCTTATCACGTCGCGTTGGATAACGCGCGCGAAAAAGCGCGTGGTGAGAAAGCTATTGGCACTACTGGTCGTGGTATCGGCCAGGCGTATGAAGATAAAGTGGCACGTCGTGGTTTGCGTGTGGGCGATCTGTTCGACAAGCAAGCGTTTGCCGTCAAACTGAAAGAGATCGTTGAGTACCACAACTTCCAACTGGTGAATTATTACAAAGTGGAAGCGGTGGACTACCAGAAAGTGCTGGATGATGTGCTGGCGATTGCTGACATTCTCACTGCAATGGTGGTTGATGTTTCCGATCTGCTATTCAAAGCGCATCAGCGTGGCGATCTGGTGATGTTCGAAGGCGCGCAAGGTACGCTGCTGGACATCGACCACGGTACCTATCCGTACGTGACCTCCTCTAACACCACGGCGGGCGGCGTTGCTACCGGTTCTGGTCTTGGGCCGCGTTACGTAGATTACGTGCTGGGTATCGTCAAAGCTTACTCTACCCGCGTTGGTGCAGGTCCATTCCCTACCGAGCTGTTTGATGATGTTGGCGAGCACCTGTCGCAGAAAGGCAACGAGTTTGGTGCAACCACAGGCCGTCGTCGCCGCACCGGTTGGCTGGATGCGGTTGCCGTACGCCGCGCCGTACAGATCAACTCCCTGTCCGGTTTCTGCATGACCAAACTGGACGTGCTGGATGGACTAAAAGAAGTGAAGATCTGCGTCGGCTATCGTATGCCGAACGGTGATGAAGTTGATGTGACGCCGCTGGCGGCTGAAGGCTGGGAAGGCATCGAGCCTATCTATGAAACCCTGCCGGGCTGGACGGAAAGCACCTTTGGTGTGCAAGATCACAGCAAACTGCCGCAGGCTGCGCTGAACTACATCAAGCGCGTGGAAGAGGTCACCGGCGTGCCGGTTGATATTATCTCCACCGGCCCTGACCGTAGCGAAACCATGATCCTGCGCGATCCGTTTGATGCGTAATGCGTAACCCGCATTAAGTGCATAAACACAAAAGGACGGGAAACCGTCCTTTTGTGTTTTACAGCACGTCGCTTTGATCCTGAGCAGAGGCTGCTTTCTTCTCCAACGCCGCCAATAAGGTGTTGTGAATATTCCCGAATCCGCCGTTACTCATCACCAGGAGATGATCGCCCGTTTGAGCGGTTTTGGCGATCATCTCGACCAGCGTGTCGATATCCGCGCTCCAGTGTGCTGGCTGTACACAGGCGTCAGCCACTTCCACCACCTGCCATGGAATGTGCTGCGGCTGGAACAGGAACACCTTATCTGCGCGACCTAGTGACGGAGCCAGTTCATTCTTGATAACACCCATTTTCATGGTGTTTGAGCGCGGTTCCAGCACGGCCAGAATGCGTGCCGTTCCACCTACTTTGCTGCGTAAGGCTGCCAGCGTAGCAAGAATTGTCGTCGGGTGGTGCGCAAAATTGTCGTAGACGCTGATATTGTTGACGGTCCCGCGCAGTTCAAGGCGGCGGCGGGCATTGATAAATCCACCCAGCGCACGGCAGGCTTCGGCTGCGGGCACGCCCACATGGCGTGCCGCCGCGATGGCCATAATGGCGTTATGCATGTTGTGCTCGCCACCAGTTTCCAGCGCACTTCGCCGACCAACTCATCGTTCAGATAAACCTGAAATTCGCTGGCATCGGTCGTGACTTTTTTCGCTTTCCAGACACCGTCGTCACCCACCAGTTCCTGCTCACTCCAACAGCCCATGCCCATCAACTGTTTAAGGTGTAAGTCATTGCCTGGAAGAATGATTTTACCTGTTCCCGGCACCAGGCGAACCAGATGGTGGAACTGTTTCTGAATGGCTTTTAGGTCGTCAAAAATATCTGCATGATCGAATTCGAGGTTGTTCAGGATCAGCGTGCGCGGCGCATAGTGCACGAATTTTGAACGTTTGTCGAAGAACGCACAGTCATATTCATCGGCTTCCACTACCATAAAGGTGCCGCCGCCCAAGCGGGCAGAAACGGTGAAGTTGCCGGGAACACCGCCGATGACGAAGCCGGGCTGGTAGCTGCAGGCTTCCAGAATCTAGGTTACCATCCCAGCGGTGGTGGTTTTACCGTGTGTGCCCGCGACGGCAATCACCCAGCGTTCACGCAGCACGGCGTCATGCAGCCACTGCGGCCCGGAGACGTAGGGAATGCTTTTTTCCAGCACCGCCTCAACGCAAGGGTTGCCGCGACTCATAGCGTTGCCAATGATCACCAAATCTGGCGCAGGATCTAACTGTGCCGGGCCATATCCCTGGATGAGGCTGATGCCTTGTTCTTCCAGCAACGTGCTCATCGGAGGATAGACGTTGGCATCCGAACCGGTAACCTCATGTCCCAGTGAACGAGCGAGCAGTGCTAAACCGCCCATAAAGGTGCCGCAGATGCCCAAAATATGAATACGCATATATTTTCCATCAGTTCCTGAAAGTCTTCGCGTATTCTAGCGCCTGGATTACGCATAAGAAATGGATTTGACTAGGTGCAGCTTTCTGTTTGGGCTACACTGCATGCGCAAACATGAGCGGTGAAAACTGAAACCGCTTTTCATTCGTAGATTCTGGAATAGTGTTATGAAAACGTTAGGCGAATTTATCGTCGAAAAACAGCACGATTTCTCTCACGCAACCGGTGAACTGACCGCGCTGTTGTCCGCACTTAAACTGGGCGCCAAAATTATTCACCGCGATATCAACAAAGCTGGGTTGGTTGATATCCTGGGAACCAGCGGCGTGTCGAACGTTCAGGGCGAAGTGCAGATGAAGCTGGATCTGTATGCCAATGAAAAACTGAAAGCGGCACTGAAATCTCGTGGTGAAGTAGAGGGGATTGCCTCCGAAGAAGAAGATGAGATCGTCGTTTTTGAAGGCGACCGCGGTCTAAACGCCAAATATGTGGTGTTAATGGACCAGCTGGATGGGTCTTCCAACATTGATGTTAACGTATCTGTTGGCACCATCTTCTCCATTTACCGTCGTATTACCCCGTTGGGTACGCCGGTCACGGAAGCGGATTTCCTGCAACCGGGTAACAAACAGGTGGCAGCAGGGTATATCGTGTACGGTTCCTCGACCATGCTGGTGTACACCACCGGTCACGGTGTGCATGCTTTTACCTATGATCCTTCTCTGGGCGTTTTCTGTCTGTCGCACGAGCGTGTGCATTTCCCTGAAAAAGGGAACATGTACTCGATTAACGAAGGGAACTACATCAAATTCCCGCAGGGCGTGAAGAAATACATCAAGTATTGCTAGGAACAGGATGAAGCAACGCAGCGTCCTTATACCTCGCGCTATATCGGCTCACTGGTGGCGGATTTTCACCGTAACCTGCTGAAAGGCGGCATCTACTTGTATCCGAGCACCGCAAGCTATCCAAAAGGAAAACTGCGCTTGCTGTACGAATGCAACCCGATGGCATTCCTGGCAGAACAGGCAGGCGGTAAAGATAGCGATGGCGCACGCCGTATTCTTGATATTGAGCTGGAGAAATTGCACCAGCGCTGCCCATTCTTTGTCGGCACCGAATCCATGGTGAACGACGTGGAACGTTTCATCGCTGAGTTTCCGGACGAATAGCGACAGCAGTTTGCACGAACGCCGCTGAGAGGTATTGTCATACTCTAACGACTTCGCGTGGCCAACATCTCTGCTACGTGAAATAGGATGGGTATCGCTTTACTGCCTCGGCGTTTGACGACTGAACCAGCTTTCCAGAATAATGACGGCCGAGGTGGCATCCACTTGGCCTTTATTCAATGCGCGGAACCCACCGCGTTCAAACAGGTCTGCCCGTGCTTCTATGGTGCTCAGACGTTCATCCTGTAGTTCGACCGGTTTGCCGAAACGGCCGTGTAAGCGGTTGGCGAATTTTCGCGCTCTTGCGGTCAGCCCCTGCTCGGTGCCATCCATGTTCAGCGGCAATCCCACCACCAGTAAATCAGGCTGCCACTCGTTGATTATTTTTTCTACCTGGTTCCAGTCAGGCACGCCGTCCTGCGCCTTGAACGCGGTAAGCGCTCGCGCGGTGCCAGTGACCTCTTGGCCGATGGCTACGCCGATGCTTTTGGTGCCAAAATCGAAGGCTAGCAGGGTTCGGTTGGTCATCAGGCATGCCCAGCATCGGCCACGATATTGTGGATATCGATACCGATCCTTTTGGCCGCCATGCGCCAACGCTCTGCGATCGGGGTATGGAACAGAATATCGGCTTCTGCCGGGGCGGTGAGCCACACGTTTTCCAGCAGCTCCGTTTCCAATTGTCCCTGTTCCCAGCCGGAATACCCTAAGGCAACCATCGTTTCACTGGGCTGTGTCGGCGTGCCCAGCGTCTCCAGCACATCTTTTGACGTGGTAACCATCACATCGCTGGAAATACTGATGCTGGAACCAAAACCTGACTGCGGCGTGCGCAGAATAAAACCGCGATCGTCTGCCAGCGTACCACCGGAGAACACCGGTTTATCCAGACGAATATCGGGATCGCGAGGCGTCGGCTCGATATGCAGCTTGCTCAGGATATCTTCTACCGAAAATTGGCCCATCGGTTTGTTGACTATAAGCCCCATTGCGCCGTCTTCATTGTGCGTGGTTATTCGCTCTTGTCAGGATTAGGGGAAGCCCGTGTTGCCACGGGCTGGTATCGGTGGGTATCCAGCATGCTGGGCACCGACTGCAAGATACCTTAACGTTAAGTGCCTTAACGTAGAGCACATTAACGCCAAGAACCTTAATGTTAAGAACATTAACGCACGGAACATTAACGTTGGCGATCTGCCAGGCGGCGCTCAATGGCATCCATCAGCATACCGGTGATGGAAACGTCAGGAAATGCCGCTTCGATTTCCCGCACGCAGGTAGGGCTGGTCACATTGATTTCCGTCAGTCGATCGCCGATGACGTCAAGACCGACAAAAATCAGCCCTTTCTGTTTCAACGTAGGTGCCACCGCGCGAGCGATTTGCCAATCGCTTTCCGTCAGCGGGCGAACTTCACCGCGTCCGCCCGCGGCCAGGTTACCACGCGTTTCACCGCTTTTCGGGATACGCGCCAGGCAATAAGGCACGGGTTCGCCATCCACTACCAGAATGCGTTTGTCACCGTCTTTGATGGGGGGCAGATAGTTTTGCGCCATACAGTAGCGCTGGCCGTGTTCGGTCAGGGTTTCGATGATGACTGAAACGTTAGCGTCATCCTGTTTCAGTCGGAAAATCGATGCGCCGCCCATGCCATCCAGCGGTTTTGAGGATCACATCACCATGCTGCTGGTGAAACTGACGCAGTTTGTCGGCGCGGTGTGTGACCAGCGTATACGGCGTCAGGTGCGGGAACCGGGCGGTAAACAGCTTCTCGTTACAGTCACGTAGGCTTTGCGGCTTGTTGACGATCAGCGTGCCTTTTTCTTCTGCCCGTTCCAGTATATAGGTGGCATAGATGAATTCGGTATCGAACGGCGGATCCTTACGCATCAGGACCTCATCCAGTTCGTGCAGGGCGATATCCTGCTTGCCGTGAAAATCGTACCAGCCATCATAGTCGTACTGTACGCTGAGGCGACGCGTGGTGGCGATGTTTTTTACGCTACCGCCGCAGCACATCTCGTGGTCTGCGGCGTTGGTTGAACGCTCTATAGTAGGTAGTGGAACTAGCGCTGGCAAGCCTGCTGAACGTAAGGATTATGATTCCTCTGCTGCTCGGCAATGCGCTGGTCACGAGTGCATTCCCAGGATGTCACCGGGTAGCGCTTGTCCTATGCGGTAAATAGCTGGGTTTGCTGGCTGGAAAGCCGCAGTTGGTAGCGATCGCGCATGTAAAAATAGGTCCGTGCGATGGCACCGCGTGCCCGTTCGGGCGGTTCTGCCAGCTTGTTTTTGAAATCAATCTTCATCGCGCATTGGCCGCACTGGTCGTCGCCACCGTTCCATTGACCATACATGAAGTTGCCGCGATCGCCATTCACCTCACCAATGCTAGGTTGCAGGTTATGCAGATCGGTTTCCATGTCGCGATATACTTCATCGCGGGTACAGTTCTTTCTACCGCCTTCTTGCCAGCATTGGCGTTGATGACCGAACTGCCAGGCAGGTACCACGTGTTCCCACTCGATACGCTGTGCGCGATTGGCGTTTTTGCGTACGGTATAACCGCAGGAGGCGAGGTCGGGGGTGCCCTTTTTACCGTCCCAGGAGATACGGCAGCCGCAATAAGAAGGAGTCAGGGGCGTCCTGATGAATTTGTGCGGCAACGGCTTTGGCCTGAGTGAAATTGTTGATGGTTTGCGCTGCGGCAAACGCCGAAAACAGTGCACCACTCAGTGTGGAAATAACAAGAATGTTGCGAAGTATGTTCCAAATCTACCCATTGGCGTAAAACGCGCAGAGTAGCGAACGTCGACCTGTCGCGCAAATGGATACTGTGCGTTTTATCGCGCAGTGAGAATAAAGGCTCAGGTTTGTGGCACGGCATCAAACTGGAGTGGTTTGCCGCACTTCAGGCAGCGATAGGTGGCATCGCCGCGTTGGGCACGGTAATGGCGATGCACGCTTAACTGGTGCTGCTGGCAGGCGCAACGGTAAGGGTAGGTTTTGCCCTGCACGGAGGCGGTGGCGAAACGGTGTGTGCGTTTCGCCGGGGTTTGCAGAATTTGTTCCATCATCCAGCGCCATTCTTTGCCATGGGGCACTACGCGACCGAAGCTGGCATACACCAGCAGATGAGCCAGTTCGTGGGGAACGACCTCATCGATGAAAGCCTGCTGGTTTTCCAGCAGCAGCACCGGGTTCAGACGGATTTCCCATTGCTGTAGCCAGGCGGTCCCGGCGGTTGCGCCGCGCTGCTTATAGCTTACGCTGGGCTCCAAATACTGGCTGCCTAAGGCTTGATTGGCGAATTGCAGGCGTTCACGCAGAAAGTGCATGACAGCGTGGTGGAGCGCGATAGGAATGCGAGGCGAGTTCATGGCTTTGAGGATAGATCGTGGAAAAAGCCGATGCAACTGAAAGGCGCATTCCTCTCCCGCCTTTGGCTGGAGAGGAATGCCTTGTGGTGTTTACAGACCGGCAGACGCGCGCAGTTGTGCGGCCTTGTCGGTTTTTTCCCACGGGAAGTGCTCGCGGCCAAAGTGACCGTAAGCGGCGGTTTCCTGATAAATCGGGTGCAGCAGATCGAGCATCTGGATCAGCCCGTAAGGACGCAGATCGAAGAACTCGCGTACCAACTGAGTGAGACACTCGGTTGGAATTTTTTCTGTGCCAAAGGTTTCGATCATGATTGAGGTCGGTTCGGCCACACCGATGGCGTAGGAAACCTGAATCTCACAGCGATCGGCCAACCCCGCAGCAACGAAGTTCTTCGCCACGTAGCGCGCGGCATAGGCCGCAGAGCGGTCAACCTTGGACGGGTCTTTGCCGGAAAACGCACCGCCGCCGTGACGCGCGGCACCGCCGTAGGTATCCACGATAATCTTGCGACCGGTCAAACCGCAGTCACCCATCGGGCCACCAATAACAAAACGGCCTGTCGGGTTGATAAAGAATTTGGTGCTGGCAGAGAGCCATTCAGATGGCAGAACCGGATTGATGATCTCTTCCATCACCGCTTCATGCAAATCGCTTTGCGCAATGTCTTCTGCGTGCTGTGTTGATAGGGCCACCGCGTCAATACCGACGATCTTGCCGTCATCATATTGAAAGGTAACCTGGCTTTTTGCATCTGGGCGCAACCACGGCAGCGTGCCGTTTTTGCGTACTTCAGTCTGACGCTGTACCAAACGGTGAGCGTAGGTGATGGGAGCCGGCATCAACACATCGGTTTCATTGGTGGCATAGCCGAACATCAGGCCTTGGTCGCTCGCGCCTTGTTTCAGTGGATCGCCGCGATCGACGCCCTGATTGATATCCGGCGATTGTTTACCGATGGCGCTTAACACGGCGCAGGAATTGGCATCAAACCCCATCTCGGAGTTGACGTAGCCAATCTCACGTACCGTACGACGCGTGATCTCTTCAATATCTACCCAGGCGCTGGTGGTGATCTCACCGCCCACTAACACCATACCGGTTTTCACGTAAGTCTCACAGGCGACGCGCGCCTTGGGATCTTGTTCCAAAATGGCGTCAAGAACCGCATCAGAGATCTGGTCTGCAATCTTGTCCGGATGCCCTTCAGAAACGGATTCCGACGTAAGAAGGTGTTTAGCCATGCGTTTTTATACCTTCAAAGCAAATGCTGTAGTAGTCGCGGTGTGTCAGTAAAACAGTATAGATGGATTAACATCTTGATAGCTATTCTAGGTCACTTGGCGGACGGATTACCAGCGGTTTTTTGTTTCAGGGCGGCTATCATCGAAATTTTGTATTGCCGTTTTTTTTCCGTTTAGACCATCGAAAAGTGATTTTCATTTTGCTTTTCCCCCCACATATCGGTATAAACGGCGAGCGGTCGCAGTGCGCCGTAAAGCGTAGCGGAAAGGGTGTATGCTCCCTGTTTTGACTCATAGCCTGACCGCAATCGTTGCGGCGGCACGGAGGTGATAAGTTTAATGATCCACGGTTTGCCGAGTCCGTTGCAATCGCAACAGGTTTCTTTTGACGTATCGGCGTCAAATACTCAGCCTTTCTTTTTTTCTTCTCACTCTGCTGTTTCCCGAAGTCGCGTGTCCATGGGTTTAACGCAGGACTCCTGGGCAGGATGATACGCCTATGTTCAGGGTTTTTGCCGCGTTTGCGTGCGTTGTCTTTCTCGTTTTTTAGGTGTGTAACCCAACGCGTGTGCTGCTGCCTTTGTTGCGCAGGCACGGATTGTTACGTTTTCTCTCGCGGGTGCGACGGAGTCTGCTAGCGTGTTTTACTACACTAATAAAGGTCACATAACGGCGGCATACTGCATGCAGCCAGTTTTTTCACTGCTGTCACCATCAACGTGGATGGACGTGACACAGCGTTTTGGGACAGGTCGTAATGTGATGAGTGGAATGAATAAAGAGGTTCGTTATGTCTGACGATATGATTGAAAATGGCTCGTCAGCGACGGGTAAACGTGAATATTTGCGCTCTATGCAAGAGGTGGCCATGAATGACCGCAATGCCAGCGAGATGCTACGGACGTACAACATTGCCTGGTGGGGCAACAACTATTACGACGTGAACGAGTTGGGGCATATCAGCGTTTGCCTGCGCTGTTCTGTTTTCCGCAAATCCAGCAACACCGTTTGCGTTCGATTAACGCCGCGTTTCGTCGTGCGCGTGAGTCCTTTGGCTACGAAGGTGGCTATTTCCTGGTGTATCCCATCAAGGTTAACCAGCATCGGCGTGTGATTGAATCGCTGGTGAATTCAAGTGAACCGCTGGGACTGGAGGCAGGTTCAAAAGCTGAATTGATGGCAGTGTTGGGACACGCGAGTATGACGCGCACCGTGATCGTGTGTAACGGTTACAAAGATCGCGAATACATCCGTCTGGCACTGATCGGCGAGAAATTGGGACACAAGGTCTATCTGGTCATTGAGAAGATGTCCGAGATTAAACTGGTGCTGGAAGAGGCTGAGCAACTCAACGTGGCGCCGCGCCTCGGCGTGCGTGCGCGTCTGGCCTCGCAGGACTCAGGCAAGTGGCAATCCAGCGGCGGTGAGAAATCCAAATTTGGTCTGGCTGCGGTGCAGGTTCTGCAATTGGTCGAGATGCTGCGCGAAGCGGGGCGTTTGGACAGTCTGCAACTGTTGCACTTCCATCTCGGTTCTCAGTTGGCCAATATTCGTGATATCGCCACGGGCGTGCGCGAATCCGCACGTTTCTATGTGGAACTGCACAAGCTAGGCATAAACATTCAGTGTTTCGACGTCGGCGGTGGGCTGGGCGTGGACTATGAGGGTACCCGTTCTCAATCCGACTGCTCGGTAAACTATGGCTTGAACGAATACGCCAATAACGTGATTTGGGGCATTGGCGATGCCTGTAATGAGCACGGTCTGCCGCACCCGATGGTGATCACTGAATCTGGGCGTGCGGTTACTGCACACCAAACGGTGCTGGTGTCCAATATCATTAGGGTGGGGCGTAACGAGTTTAGCGAGCCGACGCCGCCGGAAGAGGACGATCCTCGTGCGCTGGAAAGCCTGTGGTCAACCTGGCAGGAGATCAAAATGCCGGGAACGCGGCGTTCCTTGCGTGAATGGTTGCACGACAGCCAGATGGATTTGCATGATGTGCATACCCAATATACGCACGGGATGTTAAATCTGACGAAGCGTGCAAAAGCTGAGCAGCTTTATCTTAGCATCTGCCAGCAGATCCAGCAACAGCTTGATCCCAGCAACCGCGCACACCGTCCGATTATTGACGAATTGCAGGAGCGCATGGCGGATAAATTGTATGTGAATTTTTCGCTGTTCCAGTCGATGCTGGATGCGTGGGGGATCGATCAACTGTTCCCAGTGCTGCCGCTAGAAGGTCTGGACAAACTGCCTGAGCGCCGTGCTGTACTGCTGGATATTACCTGTGACTCGGACGGGACGATCGACCATTACATCGATGGTGACGGTATCGCGACCACCATGCCGATGCCACCGTATGATCCGGAAAATCCACCGCTGCTGGGCTTCTTTATGATTGGTGTCTATCAGGAAATCCTGGGTAACATGCATAATCTGTTTGGCGATACGGCGACCGTAGATGTTTACGTGTTCCATGACGGCTCTATTGAACTGGAAGAGTCTGATGAAGGCAACACGGTGGCAGACATGCTGGAATATGTCCAGTTGGATCCCGAGGTACTGATGGCCAGTTTTCGCGATCAGGTGAAGGAGACCAACCTGCCTGCTGACATTCAGTCGCAGTTCTTGGATGAGTTCGAAAGTGGCCTGTATGGCTATACTTACCTGGAAGATGCCTAATATGAAGGCATAAAAAAAGGAGGCCATAGCCTCCTTTTTTTATGCCCGTTTACCACATCCAGCGCGCTTTCGCTGCTTTCACCCAGTTTAATGATTTTTCGCTTAAACAGGATGCTGGCAATCAGTATCAGAGAGTTCTTATCGTGCACGCCGTATTTGTTTAACAGCCTTGCTTTGCTGTTCAGTACTGACTTTTTATTAATTCCCACCCGTTCTGCGATCACTTCCGGTGAATATCCCTCGCTTCAGTACCGAAATACCGCATGCTCAGATTTAGAGAGTTTAACCGGCTGAGCGGCGCCATTCTGATCAATTTCTTCTATTATTCAATACGTTAGAAAAATAGCCGATCGGCGTTGATTTAGGAATAAGCACCGTTTTTTTCATCAATGCAAACGGGTTCATGGTTTGAATTATTGATAATGATGGAAACGGAAACAATGTCATAAAAGTGACATTTTATCGATGCGTAGTATTCCTCGAAGCCTTCACTTGCGCCATTGATGATAAAAATGCATTTTTTTCTTCCCTGGGGTATCAATGTAAATCGGTTTGCAGACTTTACATGCAGCGCAGTGACACGTGAAAAATTTTCACGTAGGCCGACAAGCGTAAAGTTGCATTTGCTAAAAATTCTCACATCCATGGTGTTTTGACTTTATGAGTTTATTTAAAAAACATATCTCAAATATTGTTGTCAATATTGCGCTCGTCGGGTTAGTCATCCAAAAATCACTGTGAAATAATTTGAAATATTTATCTGTTTTACGGATCCACTATCTCAAAAATAGGACTAATAAAAATAATCATCCTATCTCAATGATAAAATTGACAAATTTCTACAACTCTCGCATAACTATCATATCAAATTTAGGGAATTTTCCTATTAAAAAATATAATATATTGAAAATACAGTGTGTTACGCTATTGAATTAATAGGTATTGGTGAAATGGTTAATTACTGTAATTGATTTAAATTTGATTATTAATTACTTTTATTTAAGTGATAACGAGGGCGTTGATAAAGATGAAAATATTTTATTTATTATGCCGTCAGAGGATGGGACACCGTTATTATAAATTGTCCCTGTAAATTAAATGGGCTACCTGTTGAGGAAAAATAAATAACGGGGGAGTAATCCCTTAAGCAGATAATTGCAGCGACGTACCGATGTGATACCTCGCTGCGGTGAGAGTATCGGTTGGGTTACTTGCCTGCGGCGATACGATCGCGAATGTGTTGTGCGCGTTCTTCGGCGGCAGGGTGTGAATCAAACATGCTGCTTTGTCGGCCCGCATCCAGTTTGGCCAATTTTTCAAAGCTGCTGGCTAACCCTTGTTGGTCGATGCCGCGCCGTTTTAGCAAGTCGAAAGAGTAGTCGTCGGCCTGACGTTCTTGCGTTTGAGAAAACTGGGCATTAACCAATTGTTCTCCCATATCAGCCAACTGGGATTGCGATAACGAGGTTGCCATACCGCCTGCCGAGGCGACGGCAGTGCGGGCCGCGCTGGTGGCATAGGCTACCTGCATCGCCTTACGGCTGTGGCCCAAAGCCACGTGCCCCATTTCATGCCCAAGCACGCCTTCGACTTCATTGTCCGTCATGGTATCCATTAGCCCGCTGTAGACGCGAATGCAGCCATTGGCCATTGCCCAGGCGTTCACGTCTTTAGTCTGGTACACCTTATAGTTGGCGGGAGTGCCATTGATATCGTACCCAAGGGCATCTGCGATGTTGCTCAGTCGTTTTGTATAGCTGCTGTCGGCAGGAGCGATGTTGGCCTCTTTATCCATTTGTGCACAAGACTGTTCGCTGAGCGTTTTGACTTGCGCGTCACTCAGTGTTGCTGCCTGAAACGCCTGCACTTCAGATTGCATCAGCGTATTGTTATCCAGGTTTTGGCAACCGCTCAGCAGGCTGGTGATAGTCAGAGCTAACAGCGGTGTTCTGATCCTCATACCCTTTTTTTTCCTCACTGGTTTTCAGACACATGCAGGTTCTGCTTACTAAAAGGCAGAAAAGATGTTCTTTTTTATCGACCACTATGATGAAACTCGGTTTCAAAATAGAGGAAAGCGAATGGTCTTAATATCGGAAAACGGCGAATTCACTCGCAATTTCAGTAGGCTTTGTTGCATGTATGATAGTTAAAATCCTGTTTGGCGCAAAATAGCCATGAAATCCTCTTATTTCGCCAATGGTTCCATGTGCAATCGCCCGCATTTTCATGTACATTTATAGCCATCCCTCTTTGGTCTTACTGGCTAACGTATTGATTGTTAAATGTATGTTTGGCAAGACATCTGTTCAATCCGATCTGGAGTAAAGCATGTCCTCTCGTAAAGAACGTGCCAACGCCATCCGCGCACTCAGCATGGATGGCGTGCAAAAAGCCAAATCCGGTCACCCGGGCGCACCCATGGGTATGGCAGATATCGCCGAAGTCCTGTGGCGCGATTACCTTAATCACAACCCGGCTAACCCCCACTGGGCCAACCGCGACCGTTTCGTCCTCTCCAACGGTCACGCTTCCATGCTCATCTACAGCCTGCTGCACCTAACCGGCTACAACCTGCCGATTGAAGAGCTCAAGAACTTTCGACAACTGCATTCCAAAACCCCGGGTCACCCGGAGTACGGCTACACCGACGGCGTGGAAACCACCACCGGCCCGCTCGGGCAGGGCATTGCCAACGCGGTCGGCATGGCGCTGGCAGAACGCACGCTGGCGGCGCAGTTCAACCGTCCGGGTCACGATATAGTTGACCACTTCACCTACGTCTTCATGGGTGATGGCTGCATGATGGAAGGCATCTCCCACGAGGTGTGTTCGCTGGCCGGTACCCTGAAGCTGGGCAAGCTGGTGGCATTCTATGATGACAACGGCATCTCCATTGACGGTCACGTGGAAGGCTGGTTTACCGATGACACCGCAGCACGTTTTGAAGCCTACGGCTGGCACGTGGTGCGTGGGGTCGACGGCCATGACGCCGATGCCATCACCCGCGCTATCGAACAGGCGCGCGCGGTGACGGACAAACCGTCCCTGCTGATGTGCAAAACCGTGATTGGTTTCGGCTCACCGAACAAGGCCGGTACTCACGATTCCCACGGTGCGCCGCTGGGTGACGCCGAAGTGGCCGCTTCACGCGAACAGCTGGGCTGGAAATACCCGCCGTTTGAAATCCCCGCTGAAATCTATGCCGCCTGGGATGCCAAAGCCGCTGGCGCGCAGAAAGAGAGCGTCTGGAACGAGACGTTTGCCGCCTATGCCAGAGCCTATCCGGAACTGGCTGCCGAATTCAAACGCCGTACCGTCGGTGACCTG
Source organism: Candidatus Symbiopectobacterium endolongispinus (assembly GCF_018777385.1). Classification (GTDB taxonomy): domain Bacteria; phylum Pseudomonadota; class Gammaproteobacteria; order Enterobacterales; family Enterobacteriaceae; genus Symbiopectobacterium; species Symbiopectobacterium endolongispinus. The sequence goes on from NZ_JAFJYB010000008.1 coordinate 86,931, forward strand.
CCGGCCAACTGGCAGGCTGATGCCCAGAAATTCATTGAAGACCTGCAAGCCAGCCCGGCAAAAATTGCCAGCCGCAAAGCCTCGCAGAACGCGCTGGAAGCCTACGGCAAACTGCTGCCGGAATTCCTCGGCGGCTCTGCCGACCTGGCACCGAGCAACCTGACCATCTGGTCCGGCTCGGTTTCACGGGATAAAGACCCGGCGGGCAACTACATCCATTACGGGGTGCGCGAGTTCGGCATGACCGCCATCGCCAACGGTCTGGCGCTGTACGGCGGCTTCCTGCCGTATACCGCGACCTTCCTGATGTTTGTGGAATATGCCCGTAACGCGGTGCGCATGGCCGCACTGATGAAAATCCGCAGTATCTACGTCTATACCCATGACCCCATCGGTCTGGGTGAAGACGGCCCGACGCACCAGCCGGTAGAACAGCTGGCCAGCCTGCGCGTGACGCCAAACATGAGCACCTGGCGTCCGACGGATCAGGTAGAAACCGCGGTGGCGTGGAAATACGCCATTGAGCGCAAGGATGGCCCGACGGCGCTGATCCTGTCGCGTCAAAACCTGGCGCAACAGGCACGCACCGCGCAGCAACTGGCGGACGTGGCGAAAGGCGCTTACGTGCTGAAAGACAGCGACGGTCAGCCAGACCTGATCCTGATTGCTACCGGTTCAGAAGTAGAGCTGGCGGTTGCCGCCAGCGACGTGCTTAGCGCGCAGGGCCACAAGGTGCGTGTGGTTTCCATGCCGTCCACCGACGCATTCGACAAGCAGGATGCGGCCTACCGTGAAGCGGTGCTGCCGAAAGCAGTGAGCGCCCGCGTGGCGATCGAAGCGGGGATTGCAGACTACTGGTACAAGTATGTTGGCCTTAACGGTGCGATTGTTGGCATGACGAGCTTCGGTGAATCGGCTCCGGCAGAAAAACTGTTCGAGGTGTTTGGCTTTACGGTGGATAACGTGGTGGCAAAAGCCAGCGCGTTGCTGAAGTAAGTCTTAGACTGCTGAAGCCCCGTCATCCTCGGCGAAAGCCGGGGATGACGGGGGTGGGCGGGAATTTGGTTTCAAAAGACTTGGTTACAGGTCTTGAGTACTTAGGATACACACCACCCATGTAGCTGCGCATAGTGCAGCTACATGATGGTTTTCCCATCGCAGATACGCCTGTCTTTGATCATCGCCAGCGCGTCAGTAAACGACAGTTCGATAACCTCAATGTCTTTATCTTCCACGCCGCCTCCGCGTGCCAGACGTTGGGAAGGCGCGTATTCTGCGGCAAAAAAACGCACCTTTTCCGTCACGCTACCGGGCGACATGTAGGCTTCAAACAATTTTTCGACCTGCTCGATACGATAGCCGGTTTCTTCCATGACTTCCTTACCTTACGGATGCACGCTTCCGGCGACAACTCATCCAGCAATCCCGCGCAGGTTTCCAACAGCATGCCGCTCTCATTACCGTTGAGGTAAGTCGGGATACGAAATTGGCGCGTCAGCACTACCGTCTTTTTATCCCGGTTATAGAGCAGAATGGTAGCACCGTCGCCTTTGTCATAAACTTCGCGCCGTTGTCGCACCACACCGCCGCATTTACGTTGCAGATCGAACGTGTAGTTGTGCAGCACATACCAGTTATCGGACAGCAGTTTCTTTTCAATGAGCTTTATGGGAGAGGACATCACAACACTCCATCACGTGCTAACACACACGGCTGACTTAACGAAACTCCTGATACAGATGTTCACCGCGAAAACCGATACGACGTGATAGCGTCAGCGCCGCCGTTGAGATCAGCGACCCCAGCTCGGCAATGTGTTCAGGGTTGTCTTTTACTTTGGAAAACAGGCTGGCAATACTCAGCGCCGCTTGCACCTTACCTCGCGCGTTATAAATAGGTGCCGCGACACAAAAGACTTCCGCGTTATGCTCACGATCGTCAATCACGTAGCCGCGCTGGCGCGCTTCGTTCAGCACGCCGAAAAAACGCGCTTCATCCGTCACGGTGAAGGGGGTAATCGGCTGCAAACCACCGGTTTTATCGAGAATGGCTTTGACCTGTTCATCCGGCATGGTCGCCAGCAGCGCCTTGCCAAGGCCGGTGCAATAAAGTGGGTTATTGGAACCGATGCGCGCAGATGTGCGTACTGATGCAGCACTCTCCACTTTATCCAGATAGACCAGCATACCGTCGTTTCCCATCGCCAGGAACGAGGTTTTCTGCGCGCTGGCAGCCAGCTCTTCCAGCACGGAACGCGCGGCTTCATGAAACGGCGTTTGATCGAGATAAACCGCACCGGTCTGGAACAATTTAAGCCCCAGACGGAAAGGTTTGACACGGGGATTGGCGATTTCAAGGTAGCCTTTATCCACCAGCGTATAAATAATATCGAAGGTGGTGCTTTTCGGTATGCCTAACTGAGTACTGATTTCCGTTATGGTTAACTCATCCCGCGTTCCTGCTACCAACCACAGCATATCCAGCGCTCTGGCCACCGAGCGATTGATTTTTCCCACGCCATCTATCCCCATGCATTCGCTTGCGCGGGATTATACAAGATAACCATAGCGGTAAGAAAAAATAAAAGTGCCCGATAAGGGCAACACGCGTTGATAATGCGGCAGGCAGCCTTTATCGGAAGATGATAGCCAATCAGAGAGGATAACAAACGTCGTCTGGCTTTTTATTTTCCCGGAAACGGGTAATAAAAGTCTGTGCCAAATCGGTTAACTGTTGCCACGCCTGTTCAGCCACTAACGTTTTATTGATCAGTTCGCTACCCACCCCAACGGCAAATGCACCGGCCTGTGCAAAGTCAGCGACATTATTCAACGTCACGCCGCCAACAGGAATGATGAAGAGATTGTTGAGCGGCCCCTGCAACTCCTTAAGATAGTTGACGCCCAGACCGTTGGCCGGGAACAGCTTCAGTAAGTCGACGCCCATGCGGCACGCCTGCAATATTTCTGACGGTGTGGCGACAGCTGGGATCATCAGCTTCTGTTTTTCATGCACCATGCTGACCACCTGCGGATTAAAATCCGGTGCCAGCACAAAATTGGCACCCGCATCCATCACCAACTGCGCCATTACCGGATTGATAACGGTTCCCGCACCGATCCACATTTTATCGCCCAATTCCACCGTGAGCGCTTCAATACTGCGCAGATAACCTGACGTGTTGCAGGTCACTTCCAACACGCGCACGCCGCCATCGTAGAGCGCGCGTGCCACGGGGATCACCTCCTCTGGTTTTGTCCCTATGACAATCGCGATAATGCCCGTTTCTTCTATGGCGTGAATCACTCGGTGCTTAATCATTGATAACCTCTAACCCCTTTAATTAACTATTAACTCGACTGCAACAAACGGCGAAAAAGGCGGCGCTAGGCCGCCTTCACTGCGATCATGCATTAGCGACGATCGGTTTTCTGACGATGAACCAGTAGCACAGGGCGGCACAGCCGGCGATGATCCCACCGCTGACAAACGCCATGGTGTAAGAACCAGTAGCATCGGCGATCATGCCGGTCACCAGCGGTGAGAGTGAATCGGCGAAGTAACCGCCGAAAATTTTGGATACTGTCCACGGAGGCCACCATTGACGCCGGAGCGACATCACCCGGTAATGCCCAGCCAGTTGCAGAGAGCGCCGAGAGCAGCGCCATGGCAATTACCAGCAGGGCCAGCGTACCGGTCAGGCTGGTCGCGAACGGAATAGCCACGACAGCAACGCCTGCCAGCAGCGCGGAGACGCTGATGGTGACGCGTTTGGCAACCAGTGAATCACTAAAAATTTCCATTTCATCAACCACTTGGAAAGATATCCGCCGCCAATGGCCCCGACGATACCGCCGAAGTAAGGAATACTGGCGTAGATACCCAACGCTTTAAGCTCGATATTCTGGGTTTTCATCAAATAGAGCGGCAGGAAGGTGGTGAAGATATTCATCATCCACACATAGCAGAACCAGCCCAGAATCATGCCCCATACTCATTTGTACTTGAACAGCCCACCCCAGCTTATGGTGACTTCGCTGTTGCCCAGTTTTTCTGCGGTACAACCGCCTTCTTTAGTATAATCCAGCTCTTCTTTGCTCAGCGTCGGATGCTTTTCCGGCTGATGGTAAGCAAAAATGAATAACACCAGGAAGATCAGACCAATACCACCGGCGATAAAGAATAGAGCACGCCAGCCGAAAGGTACAATGATGGCAACCAGAATCGGCGGAGCAATGGCCGGACCCCATTTGGATGCAGCATCCCAGAAGCCTGTTGCCAGTGCGCGTTCTTTTTTCGGGAACCAGGGTGCGGTGATTTTCGCCGCACCCGGCCAGCACGGTGCTTTCGTAATACCCAGGATGCCGCGCGCAAACAACAGCGTGGTGAGGTTGCTACAGGCACCAGTCAACATGGTGGCGCCGCTCCACAGGCCGATTGCCCAACTGTAGACTTTCTTCGGACCAAATTATCGACCAGCCAGCCGGAAGGCAGTTGGCACATGGCGTAAATCAATGCAAACACGGACCCCATTAAACCAATATCGGTATTGGTCAAATGCAGATCTTTCATCATATCGGGCGCGGCAATGGATAATGCAGCGCGATCGAGATAATTGATAATGCCACCAATTAATAACAAGAAAACGACAAACCACCGTTTCTTGCCGATTTTTTTACTCGCGGCATCGGTATTAACCAGAGTACTCATCGTGATATTCCTATAATAATACCTGTAGGGTAAGAGGTAATGGCATTCTTCTGCCTGCTAACAGATGGAATGTTAGTTAAATAATTTTCCTGACCCGGGCAATTTCCAATGCACCTAAGCCAGACAGCGAAGGCTGATTATCATCAATCACCATCACGTCGCCGGTAAAAAAGGCATCATCCTTAATTAATATTTCAAAGGCGTTCTTTAATATTTTCTTGCCGCAAATCACTAACGTGGCATTCGGGGAGATATTCAGCGCTTTGCTGTTTTTGATCGCGAGAATATCCGTTTGTAATACCGCACCGAGTAAATAGTTCGCCTTTTGGTTATCACTCAGTGCCGCGAACATATCGAGAATGCGCACCGAGAAGCAGCTGCGCGCCAGGCCGACGGCAGCACAATCACGTGCGCCTTGCAGCAGATACTGCGCTTCTACTTCATTGGCGAACTGGTGTTTCAGCGAGCTGGCCAGAATGGTGCGTTGCGTAATAACATCCAGCAACTCACCGGCAATGGTGGTTACGCAGCCTTCAATACGGTTATCTGAATCGACTTTAATGAATTTGGAGTGAGAGCCTGGCTGGATAATCAGCGCAGAGCCGCGAATATCCAATGCGGCAATGGCACCGATGGTTTCCACTTCCTCACCGCGCATCACATCCATTTTTTCGACGTTTTCCGGTGCAACCGCGCTATCGTTGTTGCGAATGCCGGGAACAAACCAGATCGGCTGATCGCTCACCTCGGGAATGACCTGCTGCACCATACTCGCCGCCAATTCGTTAATGCCTGCCGGTGCCACAACATGTGGGATTTCACACAGGCCAACATTGGAGGTGATCATGCCAGCAGAAAGATAGGTCACTTTAGCCTCTGGCGGTAACGCCGCCTGCACGCCACGCGTCAGGTTTCTTTGCTGCCGGTGATAGCCGTGTCGCGCACGCCAACCGCCTGACTAGCTTCAGCAATAATGCGATTGTCCTGCCAGACAAAAACGCGCGTGTTGGTGGTGCCAGTATCAATCGTAACGGAATACATGTTTCTCTCCTGCCCTTAACCCTGTTGCCCCAGTTCAACGCGAGCGGCGATATAGCCCGCGCCTTCCACCACCAGTATGTCAATCTCGTCCCGCGCGGTGATAAGCGTCGCCGGACGCGTCAGACCGAGAGCGTTTTTCATCATGTGCTGGTAGATATGGCAGCACTGCGCGTTACCGACAAAAATAACTTCACCGTTCAGGTCAAACCCTTGCCGCTGGGCATCGGCAAACAGTTTCATGTCGTCAGCCGCCATCGTCGCTTCGCAGAACAGCTTGCGTTCCGCCGGTTGGGTATCCAGTGAGAATTGAATAAAGCGGGTCAGTAGAATGGTGCGCAACAGACCACTTTGCTGCACGCTGCGGTAGGCCGCATCGGCAATTTGCTCAGAGAAGCCGTTGGGTTGGGGTTCAGCACTTTTAACGCTGGAGCCAATAAAGGTCTCTTTCAGAACAGCGGCATACACCTGACCGCTCAGCGATGTCATGCTGCCCGCCAGTCTTCCTTGCGCATCAATGTGAATCAGCTTGGTGGTCGATCCCAGCTCAATAATGGTGCATGGCAACGCGGGCTTATGGCGGCTCAACACGCCAATCGCCTGCGTTTCTTCACCACGCATCAAATCCAGCGATGCGATCCCTTCCCAGCCGCATTTTTAATGCCGGGTATAAACACCACGGGAATATCGATCGGGAAAATGGCCGGATCGCGATACTGGCGGGCAAAGGTGGCAAGATCATCGATGTTGACCGGGGCGGTCAGGTGCGGGATCTCTACCAGCCCCAGATTAGAGGTGATCATTCCTGAAGCGATGGCAAAACGCACATCGTTGAGTGTCAGGCTTTCCTGCGTTAGCAATTGTTGGAAACCGGTGGCAATGCCCTCTTTCAAAGCGACATTATTACCGGTCGCTGCCGTGCTGTTTACCCCGACCGGAATTTCATTTTTACTGATTACCGCCTGATCTTTGATCAGATAAAGGCGGGTATTGGTAGAACCGCAATCAATAACCACAAACATAATCGTTAGCCTCTTATTTTCACAATATTTATAACGGCCATAAAAATAGGGTATAGAAGTCCTCTGACGATAAAATCTCATCAGTCGGAATAGCTTTTTATTGTCTGGTGCGGATTGATATTAATTACATCACGCACCAGATAAATAAGCGTTTATCCCTGGTGGATAACGCACTCAGAATTACAAGCAGCCCTGATAAATTTCCCGAATTTTTTCTCCGTCTGGTACACGTGGATTATTCGACAGCACGACTTTCATGGTGGTTAATACATTATTAATCAACCAATCGAAGTACTCTTCTTTAACGCCCAATTGCGTCAACGTAGGCACCATATTAATGCCCATTAGGAATTGATGAACCGCCGCCACACTGCTTTCTGCCGCCTGTTCCTGGCCCATGTCGCGCGTATCGACCTCATGGCTTTGGCGATAGCAGCAAATTTCTCCGGTGCCGCAGGCCAGGTATATTCCATAAAGGGTTTGTAAATGGCCGCGATACCTTCCGCATGCACCACATCTAACAAACCGCCCATCGGGTGCTGCAACGCATGCGGCAACGTGGTGCCCGCGCAGTCAATTGCCATGCCCGCCAATGAGCTGGCCAGCGTGACGTTCTCCCAGGCAGCCACGTTGGTGACATCTTCATAGACCAGTGGCAGGTTCTGCGCGATCAACTCAATCGCACGCAGGGACAGCATTTCGCTGAACGGCGTGGCATTCTTGGAAATGTAGGATTCCAGCGCATGGAACAGCACATCGGCTCCCGGTCCGGCGATCACGCGTTTTGGCAGGGTCAGCATCAATTCAGGATCGATAATGGCTGCCTTCGGGTAGATGAGCGGATTCACCAAGCCTTTCTTGTCATTGGTTTCCGGATTGGTGAACACCGCGGTGCGGTTAGCCTCACTGCCGGTACCTGCTGTAGTAGGGATGAGGATGATCGGCAACGCACTGGTACCGACTTTACGACCAAACACGTAATCCCAGATGTTACCTTCATTAACCGCAGAAAAGGCGATTCCTTTCGCCATGTCCATCGCACTGCCGCCGCCGAGACCGATCACCAGATCGCACCCTGCGCCCCCTCAGCCACCAGAGTGGACAGCTGGTTCTGCATAAAGCGATCGTAAACCGCAAACGTGACGCCTGCTTCCGTTAGCGATTGCTGCACCGCCTGCAACTGCCCGGTGGGTTTGGAGCTGTCTGACGCCACCAGCAGCGCCTTTTTACCGTAAGGGCGGGCAATGTCGCCCACTTGCTTGTGTCGTCCTAATCCAAAATGAAATTTGACGGGATTACTGTAATCAAAAGCTGGCATCTTTCACCTCTTTTTGTTCGCATATGCGAACACTGTTCTTATTAATGATCCAGATAATAGAGAGGAGGAAAAATGAGCGCCAGCCTTTTGATAAAAAAATGGACTGCCATCACATTTATTGTGACGACAATCCGTTAGACGTGAGAAATATTATATTGCGTTAACTAAGGAAGAACGTGCTAATCAGCAGATAAGCGTTTAGGGAAATCACAATAAAAACAATCACATTACCGGCATTCTGTACCCAACGACCATTGACTATACATCCCATCAACGCCCGATTTCCGGTAAATGCCAGCAAAGGCACCAGCGCCAACGCAATACCGAAGCTGAGCAGCACCTAACTCAGCACCAATACGCGAGTGGGCTCCATGCCGGACATAATCACAATAAATGAAGGCAGCATGGTGACCGTGCGCCGCACCCACAGGGGAATATGGAAACGGATAAACCCTTGCATCACCACTCGGCCGGCCAGCGTCCCCACGACGGTAGAAGAGAGCCATGCAGCCACCAGACTTAAACCGAAAATAGTCGCCGCTGCCTTCCCTAACAGTGGATCGAGGGTGAGATAGGCACGCTCCAGATCGGCGATATCCTGATTGCCGCTAAAATGGAACGTTGCCGCAGCGGTAGCCATCATTGCCAGATTGACGAATCCGGCAATGGTCATCGCCACTGCCACGTCGATTTTGGTCGCAGCATAGCGTTCGGCACGGGTGAGGTCTTCCCCCTACTGGGTCAATGAAGAGTGCAGGTAAATCACATGGGGCATAATGGTGGCCCCCAACACCCCTGCGGCCAGCAGCACCGCGTCCGAGGTGGGCAACTGCGGCACCGCCATGCCACGCACCAGCAAAGACATTTCAGGACGCGAGAAGATCAGTTCGACAATATACGCGGCAGCGACAAACAGCAGCAGCCCGCATACGCGGCAGCGACAAACAGCAGCAGCCCGCCGATAATCATCTCCAGCGGCTTTTGACCACGCTGTTGCAGTGCCAAAATCAGGAAGGTCGCAATACCGGTAAGAATCACACCCTCAAGCAACGAAACCCCCAACAGCAGCTTAAAGCCGATAGCAGCACCGATAAACTCGGCCAAGTCGGTTGCCATGGCGATGATCTCCGCCTGCACCCAATAGGCCCACACCGCAGGGCGAGGGAAACGATCGCGAATGTGCTCTGCCAGATTTTTTCCGGGGGCAATCCCCAGCTTGGCAGAAAGCAGTTGGATCAGCATCGCCATCAGATTAGCCCATACCACCACCAACAGCAATTGATAGCCGTAGGCTGCCCCCGATTGAATATTGGTGGCGAAGTTACCCGGATCGATATAGCCAATCGCCGCTATAAATGCTGGCCACATCAGAGAAAGCTTAAGCTTCCTTGACGTGCGACTGGCAGTCTCTATCACTCGGCTTCCCGGCATACGATGACCCTTTATTACCTCTATAATGATTCACTTTGTTATTAATAATAATGATTATCAAGTGCATTTAGAGTGGTAAAACAGATTGCTGTAATAGCTAAAACCAACACCGTTAGCAGGGATATCCGTTTAGCCTGATAGGTTCACGACCACCTCTCTACCAGCACGGCCCCCGACACGCACGCATAGCTAAAAATGTGATCTGCGGCAGATTATTAACAAAATATAAACAAAAACTCCAAGGTAAAGTCACTTGGGGTTTTTATTGATTTCAATTTGTTACGCCCGTCTTCAAGTCAGACGCGGGTCGCTCAGGGAAATCAGCTCTTCGCTTTGGAAACGGCAACCATGGCGGGACGCAGCAAACGACCGTTCAGAGTGTAGCCTTTTTGCATCACCATCATTACGGAATTTGACGCATGGTCGGCCGATTCCAGCATGGTCATGGCCTGGTGCACTTCCGGATTAAACGGCACGTTCACGTCACCCACCACCTCGATACCAAACTTGCGCACGGCATCCAGCAGCGATTTCAGCGTCAGTTCCACTCCCTCAATCAACGAGGCGAGGGACTCATTGCTGCGATCGGCAGCATTGAGCGAACGCTCAAGGTTATCAATCACTGGCAGCATTTCACCCGCAAATTTTTCCAGCGCAAATTTATGCGCTTTTTCCACGTCCATTTCAGCGCGACGGCGGATATTGTCCGTTTCGGCACGCGCGCGCAGCACGGTATCGCGCTCACGTTGCTGTAGTTCGTTCAGTTGCGCTTCCAATTCGGCAATACGTTCATCACGCGGATCGGCGACGTCTGTCGTTGCAGGTTCCACTTCCGCATGTTGCCCCTGTGCCGCTTCCATTTGATCTACGACTTGCTCGTCAGGCGACTTCTGTTCTTTACTACTCATGAAATTCTCCGCGGTTTTAGCATTCATCTTGCTTGTTCGCTTATTATGGGGATGAAAACCGGGGATTCAAGAGAAGTAGTCACATATACCGACAGATTTCGTGATACCGGGCGGCTCAGGGTAAGGAAAAGCATAACGATGACGAAACAGTTCAATTGCATTGGCATTGTGGGCCACCCGCGCCACCCCACGGCACTGGCGACGCATGAGATGTTGTATCACTGGCTGCACAGCAAGGGCTACCAAGTCATGCTGGAGCAGCATATTGCCCACGAGCTAAACCTGCCCGATGCGTTGACCGGCAGCTTGGCGGAAATCGGCATGCAAGCCGATTTGGCCGTGGTGGTTGGCGGCGATGGCAATATGCTAGGTGCCGCTCGCGTGCTCTCTCGCTATAACATTGATGTTATTGGCGTCAACCGGGGAAATCTCGGCCTCCTGACCGATCTCGATCCCGATCAGGCACAGCAACAGCTTACCGAGGTGTTGGAAGGGCGCTACCTGAGCGAACGGCGCTTTATGCTGGAAGCGCACGTTTGCCGTCGCAATCAGCCTGACAGCACCAGCACGGCGATCAATGAAGTGGTACTGCACCCCGGAAAAGTCGCCCATATGATTGAATTTGAAGTCTATATTGACGATCGTTTCGCCTTCGCCCAACGCTCGGACGGCCTGATTATCTCAACGCCTACCGGTTCCACCGCTTACTCGCTTTCCGGTGGCGGACCCATCCTGACACCGACACTGGATGCCATCGCGCTGGTGCCGATGTTTCCCCATACACTTTCAGCGCGCCCACTGGTGATAAACAGCAGCAGCAGCATCCGCCTGAAGTTTTCTCATATCACACACGATCTGGAGTTGAGCTGTGACAGCCAGATAACCCTGCCGGTACAGGAAGGGGAAGAGGTACTGATTACTCACAGCCAATACTCACTAAATCTGATACACCCAGAAAATTACAGCTATTTCAATACACTAAGCACAAAACTGGGGTGGTCGAAAAAATTATTTTAAAATTTAGCGCTGGCCACTTTACTGGTTAAAAAACGGCATTATACTGTATTCAATTACAGTCTGTTGTTACATACAGGAAGGTGATTCATGCTGGCGCAACTCACTATCAGTCATTTCGCTATCGTGCGTGAGTTAGAAATTGATTTTCAATCAGGTATGAGCGTTATCACCGGCGAAACCGGCGCGGGCAAATCTATCGCGATTGACGCATTGGGCCTGTGCCTGGGCAACCGCTCTGACGCCAGCATGGTGCGTCCCGGCGCACAGCGTGCCGACATCTGTGCCCGTTTCGCCCTCAGCGATACTCCTGCGGCAAAAGCATGGCTGGAGCAAAACCAACTGGATGACAGCAACGAGTGCCTGCTACGCCGGGTGTTCAGTGCAGACGGGCGTTCACGCGGTTTTATCAATGGCACCGCCGTTCCATTATCGCAGTTGCGTGAGTTCGGCCAGCACCTGATCCAACTGCACGGCCAGCACGCTCACCAGTTGTTGCTCAAACCTTAACACCAACGTCATCTGCTGGATGCCTATGCCGACGAACCGCAACTGCTTGCTGCCATGCAACAAATCTGGCAGCAGTGGCACCAAAGTTGTCGCGATCTGGCACAGTTGCAACAAGCGAATATCGAACGTGAGGCACGCCGTGAACTGTTGCAATACCAGCTCAAGGAGTTGAAAGAGTTTGCCCCACAGCCTGACGAATACGAACAAATTGACGTCGAATACAAACGGCTGGCTAACAGCGGTCAACTGCTGTCACTCAGCCAGCAGACATTGCAGTTGCTCAGCGAAAACGACGATCAGAACATCATGAGCATGCTCTACAGCGCAAAGCACCAACTCGGAGAACTCGTCACTATGGATGAAAAACTGGGCAGCGTGCTGAATATGCTTGAAGAAGCCAGCATTCAGATCAGCGAAGCCAGTGATGAGTTGCGCCACTACAGCGAACAAACGGATCTCGACCCGACCCGGCTCTATGAGCTGGAGCAGCGTTTATCACGCCAAATGGCGCTGGTGCGCAAACATCACGTCGCCCCGGAAAACCTGCCGACATTCTACCAGCAACTGCTGGATGAACAGCAGCAGTTGGCAGAACAAGAGAGCAACCACGCCACGCTCAGCCTGGCCGTTAGCGAGTATCACCAACAGGCGCTGCACGCCGCGGAACAGTTACATGCCCGCCGTCAACACCATGCGCATGAATTGTCTCAGTTGATTACGGCACAGATGCATGAACTAGCCATGCCGCACGGCCATTTCTCCATTGAAGTAGAGTTTTCGCCGGAGCGCCTGACAGCCTATGGCGCAGACAGCATCGCGTTTCTGGTCACGACTAACCTGGGTCAACCGCATCAGGCTCTGGCGAAGATAGCCTCCGGCGGTGAACTCTCCCGTATCGCACTGATCATTCAGGTGATCACTGCGCGTAAAATGGATACTCCAGCGCTAATTTTCGACGAAGTCGATGTCGGTATCAGCGGCCCAACCGCCGCGATTGTTGGCAAAATGCTACGTCAACTCGGCACATCCACGCAGGTGATGTGTGTCACCCACTTACCGCAAGTTGCTGGCTGCGGTCATCAACATTTCTTTGTCAGCAAACATACCGATGGTGCTGCTACTGAAACGCTGATGCAACCGCTGGACAAACGCGCAAGGTTGCAAGAGCTGGCACGTTTGTTGGGTAGCAGCGCAGTAACCAAAAACACATTGGCGAACGCTAAAGAGTTACTGGCTGCGTAAAAACAGCATCAGGAATCGCGAGCCATGGCTAATTGAGTGCGTTTTATCGTTGTTACCGTTAGCGTTCAGACAAAAATAATCAACTTTTTTTGCATTCCGGTGGTCATACAAGCGCCTTGCCGGTTTTCAAGACAGGCAAGGTCTATTATCATCGGCAACCCATGCCCTTAAGGAATGTATTTACTATGCGCTGTAAAACGCTGACCGCCGGTTGTTCTACGCTGGAAAGACTGGTTTATCGTCCAGATATCAACCAAGGGAACTATCTGGCACCGGCTGATGTGGCAAAAATCCACACCGGTATGACCAAGCAACAGGTTGCCTTTACATTGGGTACGCTGATGATGCAAGACCCCTTTGGCAGTGACACCTGGTTTACGTTTTCCGCCAGAAACCCGGGCATGAAGCGGTAAAACAGCAAACGCTGACACTGACCTTCAGCCAGGATGGCATTTTGACCAACGTGAAAAATCAACCGACGCTGAATTGATAGTGAAGCGGTGATCAGAGCACGCATAATAAGGCACAGAATGTGCCTTATTTTTTTGGAACGCGCCGCGCGCTGACGGCGCAATTCTTTAGGATCGGTAATCAACGGACGGTAGATCTCTACGCGATCGCCCTCGATTACTGCATCCGTCAAACGGGCTGGTCGGCTAAAGATCCCGACTTTGTTAAACTGTAAATCGATATCGGTACGCAATGTCAGCAACCCGGAGGCAACAATAGCCTGCTCCACTGTTGCACCCTCTTCCACAGTCACGGACCGCATATACTGACGTTCTGGCAGCACATAAACCACATCGACACGAATTTCAGGCACGGTATACCTCTTTGGCGCGTAAGGTGAAGGCCTGCACCATATTACTTGCCAATTCTTTAAACACCTTGCCAAAGGCCAGTTCGATCAACACATTGGTGAACTCAAAATCAAGATGCAGCCCCACCTTGCAAGCATTGGCGCTTAAAGGAATAAAGCGCCAATCGCCGCTCAATTGGCGGAACGGACCATCAACCAACTGCATACTGATGCATTGGCTCTCGGTGAGCGTATTGCGCGTGGTAAAGGTTTTGCTGATCCCGGCTTTAGAAACATCGACAGCGGCCGTCATCTCTTCAGCGTTGGCAGCAATAATGCGGCTCCCGGTACAGCCAGGCAGAAACTGGGGATAGGAGGCAACATCACTCACCAACTGGTACATTTGTTGCGCGCTGTAGGGCACCAGTGCAGAGCGACTAATCTTGGGCATGGCTTTTTCCGTATTACTTCAAACGCGCGGAATAATAGCACCGATGGCCCGGATGGTAAAAATTCTGAGGCGACGATCGCATCCCTTCCTCAACGTGCGTTCACTGATGCGGCAGTGATGTCTTTCCCTTTAACATCCGGTATAATGACGACACTATGACAAAGAAAAAAGCTTATAAACCCGGCTCCGCCATCATTGCGCAAAACAAGCGTGCTCGCCACGAATACTTCATTGAAGAAGAGTTCGAAGCGGGATTGGCGTTGCAAGGATGGGAAGTAAAATCACTACGTGCAGGTAAGGCCAACATTAGCGGCAGCTATGTACTGTTGCACAGCGGTGAGGCTTTTCTGTTTGGTACTACCTTTCAACCACTACTGGCCTCGTCAAGCCACGTGGTTTGTGACCCAACACGCATCCGTAAACTGTTGCTGAACAAGCGCGAGCTGGATTCGCTTTATGGACGGGTTAATCGTGAAGGTTACACCGTGGTCGCGCTTTCACTGTATTGGAAGAACGCCTGGTCAAAAGTGAAGATTGGTGTTGCCAAAGGTAAGAAAGAGCACGATAAGCGTTCGGATATCAAAGAGCGCGAGTGGCAAACGGACAAGGTGCGCATCATGAAAAACGCCAACCACTAACAGTGGATTAGGGCGTCACGGTTCTGTTATACTAGTGAAGTACTTGGGGCTGATTCTGGATTCGACGGATTGTGTAGCCTTAGGAGCATGCCGAGGGGCGGTTTGCCTCGTAAAAAGCCGCAAAAAATAGTCGCAAACGACGAAAACTACGCTTTAGCAGCTTAATAACCTGCTCTGAGCCCTCTCTCCCTAGCCTCCGCTCTTAGGACGGGGATCAAGAGAGGTCAAACCCAAAAGAGATCGCGTGGATGCCCTGCCTGGGGTTGAAGCGTTAAATCCAATCAGGCTAGTTTGTTAGTGGCGTGTCTGTTCGCAGCTAACCGGCGAATGTAAAGACTAGACTAAGCATGTAGTGCCGACGGTGTAGTAATTTCGGACGCGGGTTCAACCCCCGCCAGCTCCACCACTTTTTAGTTTTTTTGAAGTAGACTTCAGTATACTGAAGTCTACTGAGATTTGCTAGAAGCTACTCATTATGGCACCCTTTTTGGGACCCAACGCAAAGGGTCCCAAAATCGAGGGTCCTAAAATGGCAAAGATCGCTAAGAAACTTACTGATACTGAAATTAAAAATACCAAGCCAGAAGAAAAGGAGATCAACCTTTTTGATGGTGATGGCCTGATGCTGCGAATCGCCCCTCTCTGTATGCTGCAAGAAAAACTGGTATTTCAGGTATGCGGTGCCAGTAACCAAAAAGCGAATCAAGATTAGCTTAGGAACGTATCCTCATCTCACGCTTGCCAAGGCTTGAGCTTTACGTGATCAATACTTGTCGTTGCTTGCAAACGGTATCGATCCACAGATTCACAACAACGATAAAGCCAATGCTCTTAAGGATGCCACTGAGCACACGCTACAGGCTGTTGCAAGGAAGTGGTTAGATGAGAAGGTTAAGACTTCTGGTATCTCACAAGACCATGCAGAAGACATCTGGCGGAGCCTCGAACGAAATGTTTTCCCTGGATTAGGCAATGTCCCTATCAAAGAAATCTGGCCTAAGTTGTTAAAGCAGCACCTTGATCCCATCGAACAAAGAGGCTATACGCATCCTTGAGTTAATCAGACCAATCAGTGGTCATAGAGGGTGGATTTTTCCAAGTATCAAAGTTCCCCTTAAACACATGCATGAGCAAACAGCTAACGCAGCGATTATCCGTATGGGCTTCGGTGGTGAACTGGTAGCCCACGGAATGCGTTCTATAGCAAGAACCGCTGCAGAAGAAAGTGGTAAATTCAGAATCGAGGTGCTTGAATCAGCCTTAGCTCATACCAAGAACAACGAAATCATAGCCGCTTACAATCGTGCTGAGTATCTACTAGAACGAGAGGTTCTAATGCAGTGGTGGGGAGATTATGTTCAGACACAAAAGCACAAAATTCTTGCAGCTTAACGATAAGGCGAGCCAATTAGCTAACAAGGCATAGTGCAATAAAAAACATCAGTGCATCTGTCCAAGAAAATGGGCCAATGGTGCCGAAAGTGTATAGCAGCCCCCACTTAAGCGATATGATATACTTTCACAACTCTTAAATGGAAATAGTTAAATTAACAACTAAAAAGCAGAGGAAAGAAATGAGTGCATCAATAAAAAAATTGAAGTTCTTGAAGAACAAATTTACTTAAAAAGAAAAGAGGTTAGGCATGACATGCGTGACCTGACCGTTGAGTATATTTCCGGGAAATACTCAGAGGGGTTAAAATATAATGACATTGATAATGAAAATATAGATGGGACATCCTTGAAAATAAACACATTATATGTTCCTGATTATCAAAGAGAGTTTACATAGGATGAAAAGAGATAATCAAAACTTATAGAATCCATTATACTCGGACTTCCAATACCTTTTATTTTTGTCGCCGAAAACAAAGACGGCGCATGGGAAATAGTTGATGGTTCACAAAGAATAAGAACCATTCATTCTTTTGTCAGTAATGAGCTAAGACTCGGCGGATTACAATCCATTGATCTTGCTAATGGATCGTTATTCAATGAGTTAGATAAAAGCAGGCAAGGTAAACTCTTAGATACGGCACTAAGATTTATCATCTTGTCGGAGGAGACTACTGATGAAGTCAAAAAGGATATGTTTGAAAGAATAAACAGAGGAAGTGATCTTCTCAAATCTATGGAGAAAAGGAAAGGAATATATCCGGGCCTATTTACCGATTTAATATATGATTATCCAAAGGAAAATCCTGAATTCAAAAAACAACTGCTCGTTGATAAATGGTTAGACAAGAGCACAATGAACTGTTGCTACGTTTTTACGCTCTATCTGAAAATGATAATTATAAGAAAGGAGTTTCCAGAAGTTTTTCTGATTATTTAGATAGATTCCTTGAAAACAAAAACAATGAGCTTTCTAAGCTATCTCCAGAACAACAAAAAGCCATCAATAAATATCGTAATGATATGGATGAAGTTTTGTCCTTTGTTAATGAATTCTTCCCATTTGGATTTAGACACACATCTAATCCTCAAACCAAACATTCAATTTTTGAAGCTATCTCTGTCGGAACTTTATTAGCTATTAGAATGGGTGTCAATAAAGATAAAATAGATAAAGATGAGATAAGGAAAGCCATAAATTCTAAAGAATTCAAAGAAAATACTCATATAGCGAATTAGTTGCACAAAAAGGATAAGCTTGTAGGACGAATTGAGTTTATTCGTGATTTACTTTTGGGGATGTCAAAGTGAATACCATAACTTTAGAAGTCAATGGCAATTTTGAACAAATACAAAAAAATCATTGATTTAATTAAAGTTATAGAGAATGTAGATATCTCGTATCAGGGTATTACAACTACATTGCCAGTGATTAAAGCAAGTGTAATGCTTGCTTTATATAATATCATTTAGGTAACGACTACTAAGCTTTTAAAAAATTCACAAAGAGATAATTCAGTCACAAACACCTTATAAAAAGTTAAGTACTAAAATAAAAAATCTTGTGATACTTTACTATCACTATCATAAAAACAAGGGTAATAACATTCATGAATCTCTAAATGTTATCCACGATAACATTAACATGATAATTAACAAAGATAATTTCAATCTAAGCTATGATGAAATGTCAGAAGTTTATCAGTTGTATAGTGGCAATCTCGATGCCAGAGAAATAAGGAAGATATTTACAAAATATGATATAATAATAGCGGAGGGTATTGGACAAAACCTTAAAACAATAAAAGATGTCAGAAATATATTGGCACATGGAGAGCAAGCATTTGAAGATTATGGTCGAATGATAGTATTAACATCTCTGGAATCACATTTTGCTAATACAAAAGACTTTTTAACGGAGGTTATCAAATCAGTATCAAAATATTTAGATCGGAAGCAATATAGAGAACAACCACCGCAACAAAGAAGAAGAAAATAATTAAGTTTTATTACTCACAGCTAAAAACTGAAATAAATATTCTGACAGCCCCTTCTCTGGGGCTAATTTTCAAGTCATTTAAAATTCCTTAAGTTTGAATTCATAACACTCCCCAGTTGCAGAATAGTTGTTTTTAGAGTTTCTTTTTTATATATTCTTTTAACTTCGATTTAAATTTATTTTCAGAATCAACCATATACGATGGTTTTTTTCTTTATTTCTTCTTTTATAGCTTTCTCTTTATTCCTTGGCTGAATAATAGGTTTTTTATACCTAAACGTTTTCTTATCTCTTCGATTTTAGCTGCTCTACTATTAAAACGACTACCGCTTTCGAGTCTAAATTTATTTGTGACTGAGTTTGCTGTTTCTGCATGATCAAGTATCCTACTGATAGAACTGCCACTAAATGTATTGCTCCTACTATTGAAGCCACTTTTATTATAATTTTTGATTGATTTTTTATTGTATTGTTTTTTAACTCTGTTGAGTATTTGTGCAGCTTTTTGTGTTGTTCTTCCAGTTTTTTTGTTTGTTGGTTTATTATATTTTTTGCTGGGTTTAAAGCTGTTGTTGTTTCTAATGAGTTGTTCACCCTTGTTAGTGTCTGCTGTGTCTGATTTAATGCGGTGCTGACTGATTCCGATAATATCATCATCGATTCTGTCAACGGCTCTACCGTCATTGATATTTGGTTCAATAAATGATCGTTCAATACTATTTGGTTCATTATCTTTTCTTGCTGAGAAGCTTCTAACGAGTTCATTATCTCTATTTTTGTCATATTTCACCTTGCGTTTAATAGTGTTCCAACTAAATTTCTTCCCCAACTGAGAGCCTTTAAATGCCACATCTCCCACACTGAAAGAACAACCCGCTACGTTGCCAGTGCTGGCAACATTCAACCTTGGTTCAATGCCTACGGCCTGCAGACGTTCTACGAACGTCCCTAAGTCTGGTTTTCCTACCATAGTGGCTTGTAGTGCCTTCTGTAGCACGATGCGAGCCGGTTTCTCACCTGTTCTCAGGGCTTGCTCGATCTCGTTCTTGGTTGGTGTTGATACCTCTGATTTTTGACCTTTAAGCCCCCTGTGTAATGGTTAAGCCGTGCTTTAACTCTAAACGTTCACAAGCTGATATTGTTTTTAATAAATCGTGTTGACCATACCAGACTGAACCATCAAGGCCGATCCTGTTTGCTACTATATGAATATGGTCTTTTTCTGTATCTTTATGACGCACACAAATACATTGATGTTTTTCTATATCGATATTCATTTCTTTCAAATAGTCTTTTGCTATATCTTCCCATTATTCATCTGTAATATTTTCATTTTGGGGTAAAGATAAAAAAGCGTGAAAAACAGGTTTTTTATATCTTGCCTAAATTTACCAACGGACTTAAATTCATCAGTCAAATCAATAACATTATTAAAATCACTTGCCATATTGCTATATATGAAATCGTGATCATATTTTAAAATATACTTAACTCTGTTTTTAAATGATTTGCTGTGCTTGCCCACATTTCATTTCATACAGCATATACCTCACAAGCTTTTAATATTCTTTTCATAAGTTGCTTTATAGCAAAGTTAGTTTCTGAGGCTACCGACTGTTTAAAATCTTCATTGGTATTTAGCTTTTTAGCAATCTGATTTATATTATTGCCTTGATGCTGTATTTCTCTATATAAAGACTGCTCAAACTCCGGCATTTTTATTTTAACAACGGGTTCAGATTTTAAAATCTCTTTTTTAATGTAATAACCTCTCTCAAGGCCGGATGATTCAATCAATGATTTTAAATATTCAAACTCTGCTTTGTTTACTCTAAACTGTATAGATATATCCCTGCGTTCTTCTGGATTTAATTCTATACGATCTCTTTTTCTACCTGTATCCATATTTTTGTCATCCCTCAGTGTAAATGTAATCTCTTATAGCTTTCATATAATCTTAATCATTGTTATCGATTAATGCTTGTAAAAGGTCATCAGCTTTATTTTCTCTAATATATCTATTAGCAATAAAATAACACAGCCCCTGTTCTTCGTGGTTAATCTCACTAAAAGGTATATCATTAACTTGTTCGATGTAATAGAAAAAACGTGCTAATATATGAATCTTTAGTTCATAATCCATATTATCAATCATTATTGATTACTCCTTTTGTATTTAATCAGTGCTTTTTTATCTATCATTTTTCTAACATCTGATATTGATTGTTTTGCTTCGCTTGAAGAGTTTGTTTTTCCCATGCAGCTTCTAATCATAAAGCCACCAAGCATTATACAAAGAAGTATCATTGCTACAGATATAAGCATCATATTTATTGCTTCTTGCCCAAAAATCTAAACAGTGTATTATAAGCACCCATGGCTGATATATCTTCAAACCATAAGATAATATGTCCAGCTAAAGCAACCTTAGCTCTATTTGATAGATTATTTATTAATTCTAATGCTTTGTTTAAATCTTTTATCTCAACATCTCTATTTGCTCCATCTCTTGTCTCACCTAAAAAATAGATACTAGCTTCAAGATAATATTTTAAATAATCCAAGTCATAATGTTCATATTTGACAAACTCTTTTTTTGTATCTTCATTACCCAATATAGCTTCAGTTAAAGACTGATAATGTTCAAATAAAACCCTCGCATCTATGTTATTTATAAAATCTAACTCATTATTCATTTTAAATACTCCTATAATAATATTAAATGTAAAACTGTATGATTTACCGCTTCCCCTTGATAGGGGAAATAAGCGGAAGGGTAGATCTTTATAAACCTTGTCTCAGTTTCCGAAAAATGAAAAAACAAAGCTGAACTACACTTATATTTAAATCAATAACCGATAATAAGGGGTCCGCTTGGAAAACGGAAAATATCCCACGCTAAGACTATTTTTTAAACAGTAGGTATTTGCTGTTTTACTTTAACTCTCAGAATCGTTTGCCGTGCGGTTCTGAATTCCCGGGCAATAGCACTTATACTTACACCAGACTGAATTCGTTCGAGTACCCTTTGTTTTTGTTCTTCATTTAACACCGGTGGGCGCCCAAAGCGTTTTCCTGCATCCCGTGCTCTTGCTATCCCCGAATAGGTGCGCTCGAGTAAAAGGTCTCGTTCAAATTCAGCAACCGCTGAAATCACCTGCATCGTCGGACTGGTCAAATCAACGCCACCCAATGCACCCGAATACCTGATCCGGCCAGTTGCTCCACTGTTTTCCTGATATCCATCGCATTACGACCAAGACGATCCAATTTTGTGACAATCAATACATCGCCATTTTCCAGTCGGTCAAGCAACCGGTTAAAACCAGGACGTTCACCGGCCGCTACCGAACCACTGATTTGTTCTTCGATTATTCGCTGGGGTTTGACGCTAAAACCAGCGGTTTCGATTTCCCGACGTTGATTTTCGGTAGTCTGTTCCAGAGTAGAGACCCGACAATAGGCAAAAATTCGTGACATAATGAAATTTTCTGTACGAAATGGGTGTAAATATTATAATGCGTATCCGAAATTAATTTCACTGACTTTCGTACATATTTGTCAGGTAGTGTACGAAACCGACCGGTTAAATGCCATTGAGTCGCTGGCATTGCCTGACGGCATTGCGCTTTCCGTTCACCAGAACCGTTTACTGAAACTGGCACGCGAAGGCAGGAAAATGAGTAGCCGGGATCTGGCTAAATTCACGGATATCCGCCGTTATGCCTCGCTGGTTTGTATAATATCAGAGGCCAGGGCCACCCTGACTGACGAAGTTATTGATCTGCACGAGCGTATTCTGGGTAGCCTGTTCAACAGGGCAAAACGCACGCAGGCCGAACGGCTCCAGCAAACGGGAAAGCTTATTCAGAGCAAGCTGAAGCAGTTCATTACCGTCGGGCAGGCGTTACTTAACGCCAGAGAATCCGGCGAAGATCCCTGGGCCGCAATAGAAGACGTCATTCCCTGGCAGGAATTCATCAACAGCGTGGAGGAAACGCGGTTTCTGTCACGTAAGGACAACTTTGACCCGCTTCATCTGATCACTGAAAAATACAGCACGCTGCGTAAGTATGCCCCCCGGATGCTTTCCGCGTTGCAGTTCAGGGCTGCGCCAGCCGCGATACAGCTTAGTGACGCGCTGGATACCGTCAGAGAGATGTATCGGAAACAACTCCGAAAAGTCCCGTCATCCGCGCCAATCGGGTTCATCCCAGAAAGCTGGCGAAAGGTAGTGATCACTCCCTCCGGTATTGACCGCAAATATTACGAATTTTGCGTACTTAATGAGTTGAAGGGGGCATTACGTTCTGGCGATATCTGGGTAAAGGGATCGCGCCGCTACAGGAATTTCGATGACTATCTGATCCCGTCTGACGATTTTGAAAAATCACTCCGGGATAATCAGCTATCCCTTGCCATTCTGACCGATTGCCATGAGTACAACCGTATGACGCTTCTGGCATCGCGCCTGGAAGAAGTGAATACGATGGCGCTGGCCGGTGATTTGCCTGATGTTGATATATCGGATAAAGGCGTGAAAATTACCCCGCTGGATAATAGTGTCCCTTCAGCAGCATCCCCTTTTGCCGATCTGGTTTATGGCATGTTGCCTCACCCTAAAATTACTGAAATGCTGGATGAAGTGGACGGCTGGACCGGTTTTACCCGCCATTTCACGCATCTTAAAAATAATCACGTCAGACCAAAAGACAGAAAGTTGTTACTGACCACCATCCTGGCCGATGGCATCAATCTGGGGCTGACAAAAATGGCCGAATCCTGTCCGGGAACAACAAAGTTGTCACTGGAGGGCATTCAGGCCTGGTACATCAGGGATGAAACCTATTCAGCCGCGCTGGCTGAGCTGGTTAATGCTCAGAAAAAGCGGCATCTGTCGGCATTCTGGGGCGATGGTACAACGTCGTCGTCTGACGGACAGAACTTTCTGGTGGGTAGTCACGGGCGTTATGCGGGTCAGGTCAATCTGAAATACGGGCAGGAGCCAGGCGTGCAGATTTACACGCATATATCGGATCAATACAGCCCGTTTTACACCAAAGTGATCAGTCGTGTGCGTGACTCCACGCATGTACTTGATGGTCTGCTGTATCACGAAAGTGATCTGGAAATTACAGAGCATTACACTGATACCGCTGGTTTTACGGAGCATGTTTTCGCGCTGATGCATCTGCTTGGATTCGCTTTTGCGCCAAGGATCCGGGATCTTCATGACAAGCGGATTTTTATTCATGGAAAGGCTGAGCGATATCCGGGACTTCAATCTGTGATATCCACAACCCAACTGAATCTTAAAGATATTGAGACGCACTGGAATGAGGTACTTCGCCTCGCAAGCTCGATAAAACAGGGGACAGTTACCGCATCGCTGATGATGAAAAAACTTGCAAGTTATCCTAAACAGAATGGCCTTGTAAAGGCATTGAGGGAAATCGGACGCATCGAGCGGACACTGTTTATGCTGGACTAGTTCCGAGATCCATCACTGCGCCGACGCGTACAGGCGGGGCTGAATAAAGGTGAAGCCCGGAATGCGCTTGCACGAGCGGTCTTTATGCACCGGTTGGGGGAGGTCAGAGATCTGGGGCCGGAGAATCAGAACTACTGGGCTAGTGGTTTGACGTTGCTGACTGCGGTGATCTCCCTGTGGAATACGGTATATATAGAAAGAGCCATAGATTCCCTGAGACGAAAAGGGCTCCCTATTAATGAACAACTTATTTCTCATTTGTCCCCGCTGGGATGGGAGCACATCAATCTGAGTGGGGATTACGTTTGGCGGACAAACCTTAAGCTGGGACAGGGTAAATACCGTTCGTTACGCTCAGTAGATAGTGGTCTGTACAAAAAATAGGCTTAGCGTAGGATATTTTCCGTTTTCCAAGCGGACCCCTCATTGATCAAGCCATGGGCACTCCTGCGCTTTAAACAGGTTCGTTATACCGAAGTAAGCGCGCTCGGTAAGGTCAAAGCACAGTTGGATGCACAACCGGATGGTTTTATACGCAAGCTAGAAGATTGCGGTATCTGGACGGTGCAACGTTTAATGCTGGCCCATCATCTACAGTTGAAGTTCACCATGTCCATCAGTACTGGTTCCTCATTGCTCAACACGTTTCAGACGGATCTGCGTTTCCCGCTAGTGACGGGTCAACGATATCAAGCGCAGTAGGATGATATTGATTCCGATAAGAAAATCATTGTTTCAGCGTTACGCAGTGACTTAGTGGGATAGGGGAACGCACAGCGTATTGCACCTGAGTTTAGTGGGAAATATTTATTAGTTGAGTGTCATGCAACGAATGAAGGGCAACTGGGTAGCAGTAACAAACTAGCCTAGCTGCAAGATCTCAACGTCTTCGTTCCACTCACTCAGCAAGTGGGTGATAAACCTGAAAGTCTGGTTAAACTGGAAAATGTGAGAGTGATACGCTAATAAGCAAGCAGGCTCACCGCTTTAGCGGGTGAGCCCTTTATGATCAACTTCCTGTTGATTAACACACGGCAATGTTAGTCATGTACCCTCGGCGGCGAGAATAATTTCGAACCTACGCTTATCGCTCAGCGCAGGTCTAATCCTCGTTTCTGGCTGGTGCTAACGCCCGCACAGATGATGGGTGATATGCCATCCGATGACTATAAACATCCCATTGCTTTCGCTAACGCCCCTTTGCGGGATTTGAGTTTAGCGGCCACGTCCTCCGGTAAAGAAGGCCAGATATTCAGATGCGGTTTGGTTTTTGCCTCTATCTCGTTAATAGTGACCTGATAGTGACAGATATTGGCCGCTCGGGGCGCGTATCCTGATCCATGATAAACGCGGCAAACTCGCCTGTTTCCAGACGATTGACCGCTCGGGATCTCGACGTCAGGGGCTGCTGGCAGCGTTGCTATCTTGCGCGTAAATAAAGGGCCAGTAACCACGTAAACAGGGGGCGAATCAGGGCGACTTGCCAGCAAGCGTTCTTTCAATTCTAAACGGGCCCAAGGGCCTTGGTTTAATGCTGACCTCTGTGGCGTGATATTCGACAAATAGTTGAGTGACTGCCAATCGGATGAGCCAGCAAGCCCAGCGAGCGGTGCCTGATGTTCGCGATCGATAGACAGTGCAGCATTTGCACCGGTGTAGGCGGCTGGGGCTAGCGTGTCTGATTCTGGTAGCACGGGGTCGCGCTTCCAGTTTCGGGTGCCACCACTGGCAATACGGTCAAGGGTGACTTTATAGGCTACCCAATTAGCGAACCGGGTATTGCGATTATTGTTTAATGTGTAGGCTTCGAGTATCACTGTTTGTTGGCTTCCCCCCACAGGGCATCCCACCGCACAGTTATCAATCTCTGGTTCATCTTCCGATACGCCCATCGGTGAAAATGTGTTTGATGCTACCGGCTCAGGCTGCTTTGTTGTGGTACAAGCCGCGAGAAAAATGACTGGGAGCAGTCGAAAAAAGGTATATTTCATGGCTTAATCCAAGTGCTGACAATATCGGGATAGGGGTATAAACGCGACCCAATAAACCTTCGCATAAAGACTAAGGTGACATGAGTTTTTTAAACGGCAGTTTAATATCAACCAATACAATAAAAAAATGATGATATTGAGAGGACTGTTCCAGACGGAAATAGTTTTTCGCGGCGACGCACTCATAATGTCGTCACCGAAGGGGGCACTTCGAAATTGAGGTACACGTTTAGTTCGCTAGTTGACTAATCGTTGGGAGGAATGCGAAACCCTTTCAACGAAATAACAAACATCCCTGCTTTCTTGCTGATCTTTGCACCTTGTGCACACCATGCATCAGCGATTCTGAAAAAATCGTCAGTAGTCACGGAATAATCAAGAAGCACTTTGCTGGTAGTGCCGGAAGCGAGCAACTTTTCAGCTTCACTCGTACTTTTGGCATGAATGGTTATCATTTTTTCATCTCAGATGGCCGTGCCACCATTATGTGTATCAATGATGACACTATGATGACGAAGAGATGGGGTGTGTTAAATAAAAAAGCCAGCGTTTCGCTGGCTTGATAACCGAAGATTAACGGGGGAGATTATCCGCGCAGACGTGATGCTACAGCGGCAACACGTGCTCCATACTGCTTCGCGGTCTCCAAATCACCGGAAGGAATATCATTTGCCGGGCCATCGGAAGGGGATTGCACCAGAAGACCCACAGAGCCACCAAGGTTGTTAACATCGTCGCGTGTCGCTGTTTTGGCGTTAGCGGGCAGTAAGACCAGGCTAACCCACAGGCCACCATGTTGAGAAGCCAGGGTTTGCATCCAAATCAGACTAACCTGCTTGTCACCATTCAGGCTGGCGCTGTTGGTAAAGCCGCCAAAAACCTTATCCTGCCAGGCACGAGTAAACCAGGCTTTAGAAGAGGCATCCGCGAATTTTTTAAACTGCCACGGAGTACCCTCTTTGGAGATCGCTGACAGGTGCGTAATCTTGTTACATTTTTTATATATCTATCATTAAGATAAACCCATTTGAAAAAGGTATAACTGTACCTGCTTTAGTGAAGTGAAATGCTACTTGTGAAAAAAGATGGGCAATAAACGATCTGGTAAGAGTTCTTACCACACGACTTTTCGTGATAATACCTTTCAATTATGTGACTTGGATCACATAATTACTGAAATGATTCTCTGGTCGCGTTGTGTGTTTGAGGGATTAGGCGGGACAGTTGGGAGGATTTAGGAATAATCCTATGCTTCCTGATGCAGTGATTTAGGTTGTCATACGGGGTTAATGAATAAGCGAGTTGGGCAGCAAAAGAAGTTGATTGTAGCATGTGATTGTCATAATAAGAAAGTAAAGTAACAAAAGATAGTCTGGCACCGAATGCTTTCATGCCATCAATGGAGAGTGATTTTTAACCGGGCGATAGCCTCTATCCCCCCAACTTATGCTTTGAACATAGCCTGTCGAGATGGGAAATATGGGTACCTCTGAATTACTCAAGCACATTTATGACATAAATCTGTCTTATCTGTTACTGGCACAACGTTTAATCAACGACGAAAAAGCTTCTGCAATGTTCCGTTTAGGTATTGATGAAACCATGGCAGATACTCTGATGCAGCTTACACTGCCTCAGATGGTTAAACTGGCGGAAACCAATCAACTGATTTGTCATTTTCGCTTTGACGATCACAACACGATCAAGTTATTAACACAAGAATCCCGCGTGGATGATTTACAACAAATCCATACTGGAATTTTGCTGTCGAGTCACTTATTAAACCAGTTATCTTCGAAAGACGATAATTTGCCTAAGAAAATGGCATAATAATGACGGAAAAGAGTATTGTTCAGGAAGCAAAAGACATCCAGTTAGCGATGGAATTGATCTCTCTGGGTGCTCGATTGCAGATGTTGGAAAGTGAAACACAATTAAGTCGTGGGCGTTTAATTAAACTTTATAAAGAGCTTCGGGGGAGCCCACCTCCAAAAGGAATGTTACCCTTTTCCACGAACTGGTTCATGACCTGGGAACAGAATATTCATTCTTCCATGTTTTATAATGCGTACTTTTTTGTTAAAGACCAGTCGTTGTAATGGCGTTGAAGCCGTTATCAAAGCCTACCGTCTTTATATTGAAAAGTGCGCACCCAACAATGATACGCCGTTACTTGCCTTGACCCGCTACTGGACATTGGTGCGTTTCGTGGATAGCGGTATGTTACAGTTGTCGTCGTGCAATTGTTGCAACGGGATGTTTATTACGCATGCTCATCTGCCGAAAAACAGTTTTGTTTGCAGCTTGTGTCAGCCACCCTCCAGAGCGGTAAAAAGACGTAAACTTTCACCGAATCTTGCCGATATACTACCGCAACTACTGGATGAACCGGTAAAGCATGCTGTCTGAGCATGGTGGCGGTTGTGAGTCTGTCTCAGCCCGTGTTCCTGCTCGACGAATGTTTTACCTCAGCTTCCACCAGCGATTTGTTATAAGGAATTCTTGTGCTTGTTATATTGGGTTATCTCGTAATAATAGGTTCGATACTGGGTGGTTACCTCATGGTTGGCGGGTCGCTGGGCGCGCTGTATCAGCCTTCGGAACTGCTGATTATCGGTGGTTCGGCGCTGGGCGCGTTTATCGTCGGTAACAACGCCAAAGCCATTAAAGGTACGGTTCGCGCCTTCCCTCAATTGTTCAAAGGATCCAAATATAGCCGGGATCTCTATATGGATCTGATGGCGCTGTTGTTTCGTCTGATGGCGAAATCGCGTCATCAGGGGATGCTTTCTCTGGAAGGTGATATCGACAG
Organism: Candidatus Symbiopectobacterium endolongispinus; assembly: GCF_018777385.1. GTDB lineage: Bacteria > Pseudomonadota > Gammaproteobacteria > Enterobacterales > Enterobacteriaceae > Symbiopectobacterium > Symbiopectobacterium endolongispinus. Next base: position 115,700 of record NZ_JAFJYB010000008.1, read on the forward strand.
TCTGCGTGAGAGCGAGATTTTCTCCAGCTACCCTCGTGTAATCGCCGACAGTCACGTCATTGAATTCATAACCGACTATATGCGCCTGATAATCAGCGGCAACATGAATGCGTTCGAAATCGAAACGCTAATGGACGAAGAAATCGAAACGCTAGAGCACGAGTTCGAAGTGCCGGCAATGAGTCTGAACCTGATGGGGGATGGACTTCCTGCGTTTGGTATCGTTGCGGCGGTTATGGGGGTAGTGCACTCCTTGGCCTACGTCGATCGCACTGCTGCTGAACTGGGGATGATGATTGCGCATGCCATGGTGGGGACGTTCCTGGGGATCTTGCTGGCATACGGCTTTGTTTCGCCACTGGCATCACTGCTGCGTCAAAAGAATTCGGAAAAGGTAAAAGTTCTGCAATGCATCAAGGTGACGCTGCTCTCCAGCTTGAACGGTTATGCGCCGCAGATTGCCGTTGAGTTTGGGCGTAAAACGCTGTACTCCACAGTCCGTCCGACCTTCACTGAGATGGAAGAACATATTCGTCGTGTGAAAGCACCGGCTCAGCAGGCTGCGGAAAGTGACTAATGAAACATCAGCATCCGATAATACGCAAGAAAAGGAAGTCTAGCCACGCGGCGCACCATGGCGGCTCATGGAAAATCGCTTATGCTGACTTTATGACCGCTATGATGGCGCTATTTTTGATGATGTGGCTTATCGCCATCGCCAGCCCATCACAATTGACGCAGATTGCCGAATATTTTCGGACTACGCTCAAAGTCGCGTTAACGTCGGGCTCTCGCGTCAGTGAAGACAGCAGCCCGATTCCCGGCGGGGGCAATGATTACACCCAGCAGGAAGGTGTCGTCAAGCGTGAACCTGAGATGCCTCCTGAAGCCAATCAGCGCGACAGACTCGATGACATTCGCTTGAACAAATTGCGCGAGCAACTGGAACAGCTGATCGAATCTGACCCGCGCCTCAGAGCGTTACGTCCGCATTTGCTGATTGAAATGGTCGATGAAGGGTTACGCATCAAGATCATTGATAGCCAAAACCGCCCCATGTTCAAAACCGGCAGTGCGCAGGTTGAGCCCTATATGAGCCATATCCTGCGTGCGATAGCCCCCATTCTTAATGATATCCCCAATAAGATCAGCTTTTAAGGGCATACTGATGACGTACAGTACGCCCAGGGGCAGCGTGGCTACAGTAACTGGGAGCTGTCTGCGGATCGTGCAAATGCCTCCCGGCGTGAGCTGATTGCGGGCGGTCTGTCTGATGGCAAGGTTCTGCGCGTGGTGGGCATGGCGGATACCATGAGTCTAAAACAGGCCGCGAACAAAAACGACGCCATCAACCGCCGGATCAGCTTGATGGTGCTTAACCGTGATGCGCAGCGAGCCATTGAGCAAGAAAACAGCGAAAGCCGCGCGATTGATATCGACAAAGCGGAAACTTTGCAAAATTTGCCTGCCGAGAACACTAAACCCGACGAGCCGGCTGCCGACAATGGCAATAACGGTGCAAGTAATGCGCCGGTCTCGGGGGGCGCCACGGGCGTGGGGCCAACGAACAGTGCGCCTTCCGGTAGTAGCAACACCAGTTCGAGCAGTACCACAACCAATAACAACAGCACCACCAATAACAGCAATGTAAGCAGTATCAGTAATACCAATACAAATAATAGCGGTGGTGCAGCATCGCCGCAGACAGGGAATGGAGTACCTGCTTCATGGCTCCAGCAACCAACCACCGCGTTGCCAGCCGCTCCGGACAGCCAGGCAACACCTTCATCAATAAGCCACGATTCGCAGCAGAGGTGATCACGTGAGCATGGACATGAGTGCTTTTTATCAAACTTTTTTTGATGAAGCAGATGAATTACTGGCGGATATGGAACAACATTTGTTGTTATTAGATCCACAAGCCCCTGATACTGAGCAAATGAATGCTATCTTCCGTGCCGCCCATTCCATTAAAGGCGGCGCGGGAACGTTCGGTTTTACCGTATTGCAGGAAACCACCCATTTGATGGAAAACCTGCTTGATGGTGCGCGACGCGGAGAGATGCGTTTGAGTACCGATATCATCAACCTGTTTTTGGAAACAAAAGATATTATGCAGGATCAGTTGGACGCTTATAAAACCGCACAGGAACCCAATGCTGAGAGCTTTGAGTATATCTGTCAGGCACTGCGCCAACTGGCGCTCGATGCCAAAGGAGAAGGCAGCGCGCCGGCCGCGGCCGCACCAACGCTCGCACAGGCTGGAAACGATGAATTGCGCATTTCGCTCACTGGACTTAAAACGCAAGAAATTCCGCAAATGCTTGAAGAGCTGGGCAACCTCGGAACGGTGAAAGATCCCCAGCAGACGGACAGCAGTCTGGATGTCACGTTGGTGACGTCTGAAAGTGAAGATGATATCAGCGCCGTGCTCTGCTTTGTGTTAGAACCTGAACAGATCCATTTTGGCGCACCTTCAGCCTCCACGCCAAGCGCAGCTCCTGCCGCCGAACCTGCGCCTGAACTGGCCGTGGCGCCAATCGCGCCAGAGCCTGTGGTTGAAGCCAAAGTCGAAGCCCCTTCCGCACCTGTTGCTGCGGCCAAGGCGCAACAGCCGGCACACGATGCCAACAAAAACCGGCCTAAAACCGGTGATACTAGTATCCGTGTGGCGGTAGAAAAAGTTGATCAGTTAATCGACCTGGTCGGCGAACTGGTGATAACGCAATCCATGCTGGCACAGCGCTCTACGGCGCTTGATCCGGTGGCGCATGCCGACCTGCTGAATAGCATGGGGCAGTTGGAGCGAAACGCGCGCGATTTGCAAGAATCCGTGATGTCTATTCGTATGATGCCAATGGAATACGTATTCAGCCGCTTCCCACGCTTGGTGCGCGATTTGGCCGCCAAACTGGACAAGCAGGTAGAATTGACCCACTTACTTACTCACTTGGTACGTAACAGCCTCGATCACGGTATTGAATCGCCAGAGAAACGTATTGCTGCTGGGAAATCGCCGGTGGGTAATTTGACGCTGCTAGCTGAACATCAGGGCGGGAATATCTGCATCGAAGTGATTGATGACGGTGTGGGGCTGAACCGTGAGCGCATTTTAGCGAAAGCGATGTCGCAAGGCTTGGCAGTGAATGAAAACATGTCTGACGAAGACGTCGGTATGTTGATTTTTGCGCCTGGTTTCTCAACGGCCGAAAAAGTTACAGGCGTCTCTGGGCGTGGCGTGGGCATGGACGTGGTAAAACGTAACATCCAGGAGATGAGTGGACACGTTGAAATTCACTTCCAGGCCGGCAAGGGTACCACTATTCGTATCCTACTCCCGCTCACACTGGCAATACTGGATGGCATGTCCGTCAAGGTCAGCAAAGAAGTGTTCATTCTGCCGTTGGGTGCAGTAATGGAATCTTTACAACCGCGCGCCGAGGACATTTATCCGTTGGCGGGTGGCGAGCGTGTGCTGCAAGTACGCGGAGAATATTTGCCCCTGGTTGAGCTGTTCCACATTTTTGATGTTGAAGGTGCGAAGACTGATGCGACTCAGGGTATCGTCGTCATTCTACAGAGTGCAGGTCGCTGCTATGCCTTGCTGGTTGATCAATTGATTGGTCAACACCAGGTTGTAGTGAAGAATCTGGAAAGCAACTATCGCAAAGTGCCGGGTGTTTCCGCTGCGACCATTTTAGGTGACGGTAGCGTGGCATTGATTGTCGACGTTTCGGCGTTGCAGGCATTGAACCGTGAAAAGCGCGTTGTTGAGACCGCGGCGTAATAACACATAGAACGTGAATAATTAAGGTGAAAAACATGACTGGACTTGCCAACGTCACAAAAATAGCCGGTGAAACCGTGGGACAGGAGTTCCTGATTTTCACACTGGGCGACGAGGAGTACGGCGTCGATATTATTAAGGTGCAAGAGATCCGGGGTTACGATCAGGTTACACGCATTGCAAACACACCTTCCTTTATCAAAGGGGGGTGACTAACCTGCGTGGCGTTATCGTACCAATCGTCGATCTGCGCATTAAGTTTGCCCAGCAGGAAGTGGATTATGACGACAACACCGTAGTGATTGTCCTCAATCTGGGACAGCGCGTGGTGGGGATCGTCGTTGACGGCGTGTCTGACGTACTGTCACTGACGGCGGATCAGATTCGCCCTGCACCGGAATTTGCAGTAACACTGTCCACAGAATATTTGACAGGTCTTGGCTCACTGGGTGAGAGAATGCTCATCCTGGTCGATATCAAGAAATTGCTGAGCAGTGAAGAAATGGCATTAGTTGATATCGTTGCAAAAGCATAATCTTTTTTCAGAGCCATCGCTGGATGGCTCTGACCTTTTTTGCTCTTTTCTCTATTTAGGTTATCTGGAACTTATTCATCTCTGATGCTGGTTTTCCGGCTATTCGTTTACTTAAAAGGTGTCATATGTTGAATCGTATAAAAATTGCCACAGCGCTACTTTGTGTTATGCTACTATTTGGTGTGCTGCAAATTGTTTCCGGCGGGCTATTTTTTAATGCGTTAAAAAATGATAAAGAGGTATTTGGCAATACGCTTATCATTAATAATCAAAAATCTGCGCTTGATGCGAGTTGGTCATATTTATTGCAAACGCAAAATACCCTTAATCGGGCAGGAAGTCGATTTGCGCTTGCTGCCACGGGGGGCGGGCACCGGGTCATCGGTAAAAGCGTTGCTGGAGGATGCGCAGCGGAAATTAGTCAGTGCAAACAAATACTTCGCAGACTATGAACGCGTAGAACGCTCGGCTCAGCAGAGCAATGCCATCGCGCAATATGTCAAACAGAATTATACGACATTAAATGTTGAATTGACTGAATTAATTCAACTGCTTTCCACAGGGGATATAAAAAAGTTTATCGACCAGCCAACACGAAGCTATCAGGATAAATTTGAAAAAGCGTACAATGCTTATAAAGTAGAAAGTGAAAAATTATATAATACGGAAATTTCACGCAACGAAAGCGCTTATCAATCGGCTCTCTGGATTTTGGGGGCAGTGATTTCAGTTGTTGTCGCTTTAATCTTGTCTGCCTGGTTTGCTATCCAACGTATATTAATTCATCAGCTGAATAATATTGTGGAACATATGCAACACATTGCGCGCGGCGATCTGACTCAGAACATGAATTATCATAGCCGCAATGAAATGGGCATATTGGCAGACAGCATGCGCCACATGCAGTCCGAATTGATCAGCACAGTGAGCGCGGTGCGCCATGGTGCCGATGCGATCTACACCGGAGCATCAGAAATCAGCGCAGGGAATAACGATCTCTCATCGCGTACCGAGGAGCAAGCGTCGTCGCTGGAGCAAACGGCGGCCAGTATGGAACAACTGACGGCAACGGTACGACAGAATGCGGAAAATGCGCGTCAGGCGAGCCAACTGGCGTTAAGCGCATCAGAAACCACACAACGCGGTGGCAAGGTGGTCGATAATGTTGTGAAAACCATGCACAACATTGCCGGCAGCTCGCAGAAAATTGCCGATATTACCAGCGTTATTGATGGTATCGCGTTCCAGACTAATATTCTGGCGCTGAACGCGGCGGTTGAAGCTGCACGAGCGGGAGAGCAGGGCCGCGGTTTCGCCGTGGTGGCGGGAGAGGTGCGCAATTTGGCACAGCGTAGCGCCCAGGCAGCGAAAGAAATTAAAACTTTGATTGAAGATTCTGTAAATCGTGTCGATGAAGGATTTGTATTAGTAGAAAGTGCGGGCGAAACCATGGGAGAAATTCTCAGCTCGGTGACTCGCGTGACCGACATCATGGGTGAAATCGCTTCTGCCTCTGACGAACAGAGCAAAGGCATTGGGCAGGTTGGGCAGGCGGTTACAGAAATGAACCGCGTAACGCAGTAAAACTCTGAGCTGGTAGAGGAATCCGCCGCCGCTGCGGCCGCACTCGAACAACAAGTTATTGGATTGAACCAGGCCGTTGCGGTCTTCCAGTTACCAGCAACGGGTGGACGTTCGCGGATCGCATCGGCCACGGTTGACACGACGACGCGCCCGGTATTGCTGCCGACCGCCTCTGCGGACAGTAAGAAAAAAGCAGGGGCTGTGGCCTCAGATAACTGGGAAACGTTTTAACCGAACGGCCACGCGTATTTCAAGCACAGTGATTTATTAAGAAGCATTTTAAAACAAGAACGTATCGATCGTGTCGGCGTGACGCCGACCGATCACTAAGGTTGGAGGCAGTATGTTGACGCGGATTCGTGTTTCTACCGGTTTGTTTGTGTTGTTGTTTGTGTTTTGTGCCGTGCAGTTGGTATCCAGCAGCTTATCCTTTACGGCGTTCAAAACGGACTATCAGAATTTTACGCGCGTGGAGACCGTCAGCCAGCAGCGCGACAGTTTAAGTCAGAGTTGGGTGGCATTGCTGCAAACCCGTAATACGTTGAACCGTGCGGCAACCCGCGCGGCGCGTAACGTGCCGCAAGAGCAAGTCTCCGTGTTGATGAACAGTGCCCGTGCCTCTCTGGCGCAGGCGGGTGCTAGCGGCTATGTGGTTAAGCCGTTCACCGCTGCGATCCTGGAAGAAAAACTGAATAAGATTTTCGAAAAATTAGGCATGTAAGGGGATCGTATGACGTCACATCCTATGCCACCGGTGAATGATACTGCCTCTGCAACGGAGATCATTTCCCGTATTGGCCAATTGACGCGCATGCTGCGTGACAGCTTGCGTGAACTGGGTTTGGATCTGGCCATCGCAGAAGCCGCGGAAGCGATTCCCGATGCGCGCGATCGCCTCGACTATGTTGTGCAAATGACGGCACAGGCGGCAGAACGCGCATTAAGCAGCGTTGAGGCCGCACAACCCGTCCAAAACCGACTGGAAACGGAGGCCAAGGCGCTGAAAGCGCGTTGGGATGAATGGTTCGAAAATCCGATTGAACTGGTGCAAGCAAAAGAACTGGTCACGGATACGCGTAATTATTTGAATGACGTATCGCAGCACACCTCTTTCACCAATGCGCAACTGATGGAAATCATTATGGCGCAAGATTTCCAGGATCTTACCGGTCAGGTTATCAAACGCATGATGACGGTAATTCAGGAAATCGAAAAACAATTGCTGATGGTGTTGTTGGAATACATGCCAGAGCAATCGGCTGAGAAGAAACGGCCAAATGACAGCTTGCTCAACGGTCCTCAGATGGATAAAACCGCCGCAGGCGTGGTATCCAGTCAGGATCAGGTTGATGACTTGCTCGACAACCTGGGTTTCTAATGCAGTCAGAGGGAGTGCGGCAGTGCAGGGTCTCCCACTGATGCACGCTTCTTTTGCACCGTGATTGATCTGTGGATCAGTCACGGTGTTTCTATTGGTATTACCCTATCCCTGAATAAGCTATAGGTTTGTTTCGTTGTTCAAGCCATAAGGATTGCGGACATTTGTCATGCTAAGCGTTACTCCTTAACCTGACTGAATGCGATCGGAACACGGCTGTGGCTGAAGATAGCGATCTGGAAAAAACAGAGGCCCCCACACCCCACCGACAAGAAAAGGCGAGGGAAGAAGGCCAGATTCCGCGTTCGCGCGAATTAACGTCGCTGTTAATGTTGATTTCAGGGCTGGCACTCTTATGGTTTGGCGGCAGCTCGATGGCGCGGAAACTTTCTGGCATGGTGGCGCAAGGGCTTCATTTTGACCCCGGGTTAGTCAGTGATGACAAGTTACTATTACGCCATTTGGGGTCATTGCTGATGCAGGGTGTTTCAGCGTTGGTTCCTTTAATGGTTGGCGCTGTACTGGTGGCGATTGCTGCCCCGATGTTACTGGGGGGAGTGCTGTTTAGTCCCAGTTCCATTAAATTCGATCTGGCCAAGCTGAACCCGATCAGTGGCTTAAAGCGCATATTTTCTTCGCAAGTGTTGGCAGAGCTGTTTAAAGCCATCCTCAAGTCCATATTGGTAGGATTAATTGCTGGCTGGTTCTTGTTACATAACTGGCCCAAGATGCCCCATCTGGTCTCTGAACCGCCTATTGCCGCGTTAGGAGATGCGCTGGAACTGGTAGCAATATGCGCATTTTTTGTCATCGTGGGGCTTATTCCCATGGTGGCTTTTGACGTTTTCTGGCAGCTTTGGAGCCATTTAAAAAAATTGCGGATGAGTAAACAGGATATCCGCGATGAACATAAGCAAAGTGAAGGCGATCCGCATGTGAAAGGTCGGATACGTCAACAGCAGCGTGCGCTGGCCCAGCGACGGATGATGGCCGATGTGCCAAAGGCAGATGTGATCGTTACCAACCCGACACACTATTCTGTAGCCCTGCAATATGATGATAAAAAATGAGTGCGCCTCGTGTCTTGGCAAAGGGGGCAGGAGAAATTGCCCTGCGTATTCGAGAGCTTGGTGCCGAACATCGCATTCCCGTTTTGGAGGCACCGCCGTTGGCGCGTGCTCTGTTTCGCCATGCAGAAATTGGCGAACACATTCCAGCAACACTGTATGCTGCCGTGGCAGAAGTATTGGCATGGGTTTACCAACTAAGACGTTGGCGGCGTGAGGGGGGACTCATCCCGCGTAAACCCAAAGATCTTCCTGTCCAGAAAGCGCTTGATTTTGTATCACCTGAAGAGATGAATACCGATGCCTGATTTGGCCTCTTTACTGCGACTACCTACAGCGTTTAAAAACACCCAGTGGCAAATTTTGGCGGGCCCAGTCCTCATCCTTCTGATCCTTTCCATGATGGTGTTGCCGCTGCCGCCCTTCATTTTGGATCTGCTCTTTACCTTCAACATTGCACTCTCCATCATGGTGTTATTGGTCGCAATGTTCACTCAACGCACGTTGGCTTTCGCTGCCTTCCCAACAATTTTGTTGTTCTCTACATTGTTGCGTTTGTCGCTGAACGTTGCATCGACGCGTATTATTTTGCTGGAAGGTCACACAGGTACAGCGGCAGCGGGACGTGTGGTAGAGGCGTTCGGTCACTTTTTGGTGGGCGGCAATTTTGCTATCGGTATCGTGGTATTCATTATTTTGGTGTTAATCAACTTTATGGTGATCACCAAAGGTGCCGGACGTATTGCTGAAGTAGGGGCCCATTTTGTCCTGGATGGGATGCCCGGTAAACAGATGGCAATTGATGCAGATTTAAACGCCGGTTTGATCGGTGAAGATGAAGCAAAAAAGCGCCGTGCGGAAGTTACCCAGGAAGCCGACTTTTACGGTTCAATGGACGGCGCCAGTAAATTTGTGCGTGGAGACGCTATCGCTGGTTTGATCATTATGGTGATCAACATTGTCGGTGGGCTGTTGGTTGGGGTTGTGCAGCACAATATGGCGATGGGCCAGGCAGCAGAAAGCTATACCTTGTTAACCATCGGTGATGGTTTGGTGGCGCAAATACCAGCGTTAGTTATCTCGACAGCGGCAGGTGTCATCGTTACCCACGTGAGTACAGATCAGGATGTTGGCCAGCAAATGGTCACGCAACTGTTCAATAATCCACGAGTGATGATTCTGAGCGCTGGGGCTGATCGGCTTAGTACCGGGGATGCCTAACTTTGTCTTCTTGTTCTTCACCGCAGCGCTACTTGGATTGGCCTGGTGGATGAAAAACCGTAAGGGCATTGTGCCTGTCGCTGGCGTTGAACAACAGTTACATGAGAAACTTAAGGTCATTGAAGCAACCTGGTCTGATGTGCAGTTGGAAGATCCGCTGGGAATGGAAGTGGGTTACCGGCTGATTCCCATGGTCGATCATCAGCAGGATGGTGAACTACCGGGGCGAATCCGCAGTATTCGCAAAAAATTCGCGCAATAGATGGGCTTCCTGCCGCCAGTGGTGCACATTCGTGACAATATGGAATTACCCCCTGCAAGTTACCGTATCCTGATGAAAGGGGTTGAAGTGGGACACGGCGAAGCTTATCCCGGTCGCTGGATGGCCATTAACCCTGGAAATGCATTTGGCGAATTGCCGGGTGACAAGACACAAGATCCGGCATTCGGTTTACCTGCCGTGTGGATTGAAGTGGTGTTGAAGGAGCAGGCGCAAACGCAAGGTTATACGGTAGTGGAAGCGAGCACCGTGGTTGTTACACATCTTAACCATCTTATTGGGCTCTATGCGAGTGAGCTGTTTGGCCGCCAGGAAGCGCAGCGACTGATGGACCGTGTCACGCAGGAAATGCCGAAGCTGACTGAGGATTTGATCCCGGGTGTTGTCACGCTGACCACCTTGCACAAGGTGTTGCAAAATCTGCTTAAAGAGAAAGTTTCTATCCGCGATATGCGTACTATTGTTGAAACACTTGCTGAGCACGCGCCTGTACAACCCGACCCTTATGAGCTGACGACAGTGGTGCGCGTTGCTTTGGGCCGGGCCATTACCCAGCAATGGTTCCCTGGTGATGGTGAGTTGCAAGTGATTGGTTTGGATAGTTCCCTTGAGCGAATTTTATTGCAAGCGCTGCAAGGTGGTGGAGGATTGGAACCGGGCCTTGCCGATAGACTTTTGGCACAAGCCAGGCAGGCGCTAAGTCGGCAGGAAATGCTGGGGGCTCCCCCGGTTCTGTTGGTAAACCATGCATTACGAGGTTTGCTTGCGCGCTTTTTACATCGTAGTTTGCCGCAGATGGCGGTGCTATCCAACCTTGAAATCAGTGACAGTCGGCAGATAAGAATGACGGCAATGATTGGAGAAGCATAATGAGTGTGAGACGGCTCTCAGTATTGTTATTAGCACTTGTACCTCTTGCTGTCTTTGCAGGACAAGGGGGATGGAACGCCAGCACATCAGGGGTGATGTTGACGTATCGTGGTCAACTGTTCAACTCTGCACCTTTGGCTCCTACACCGTTGCAAGGCGTCAAACCGGATAATTCGATCACTGTGGTATATTGGCGCCATGCCATCGATGGGGTATATGACCCTGGCTTACGCGTTAAACTGTGTACAGTAAAACGCTGCGCTGAAATTGAGGGGGGGGGTGGAGTGGGCAGACACTGGCTTTTCGTGGTTTGCCAGCCACCAGCGAGTTTCGTTTTACCTATTTCCTAGAAGGTAAAGGACGTGTTTATTGCCCGATAGACATACGGCGAGTAGAAATCGCCGTTAATTATGAGTAACACACCTGGTGTTATTAATTGATTTTCCTGCCGCCGACCACCAATCCTGATGATTGTCCGTCAGGGCCATAAAGGCTCTGACCATGGCGAGGTTTCAGTATCGCAATGCCCTCATTAGTATAGGAAATGTGCTGATTTAGCAACATACCATTGTGCTTGTTCATATCATGCAAATGAGCCGTTAATGCTTGAATAGCCTGCCAACGTTCGAATAGCTCAGCATCTGATTCGTAGGGAGCATGAAGCTGCAAGCGATTTTAAATTTCCTGCCGATTCTTATCAAGGTATTGCACAGTTGCCAAGGTGGCACTTTTAGTATCAGTGACCTTCTGTAAAGCAACGCTGTTAATATGACCAGCACCGAGCAGGGTTTGCTCTTCTGATAAGATAGTGTTCAGCTGGTCCAGGGTATCAAGTACCGCATCAAGCGTTGTTCGCAATTTTTCCATAATTATCAATTATTCGCCAAGAAGTCTTGAGTATCTTTGATCAGTGCATCTGCGATTTTACCCGCATCAATCTGTAAAGAACCATCACGAATGGCTTGCTTCAGCGTTTCCACACGATTCATATCGATATCCTGTGTGCCAGGCTGCATCAAACGAGCTTGCGCGTCGCTCAGCTTAACCTGGGTTCCTGCCACTTCGCTTTGGGTGGGCGTTTGTACACGTTTTTGCTTCGTCGCTTCACTGGCGTCGCGAGACTGTACTTGAGTGACAGGTTTCAGCGGCTGGGTGCGTTCAATGCTCATAATGTTATCCTCTAAAATGAGGTGTCAAAAGGTTAAATAATAACCTGATTCCACTCAGGTTTACATAAACGCCACACGAAAGGAAGGGGCGACGCAAAATTTACTCTGTAGGTATCATCGGCAACAATGACGAATACTTTAATTTATTATTGCGCAATTAATATAACACCGTCTTCACCCGCAATACCACTGACGATTTGCCCTGATGCCATACGCACGCGCACGGATTGACCAACAGCAGCGTTACCCATTGCTTTTCCTCCACTGTTAATACTAAACCCTACGCCTTGCGCCAGCACGGGAGCTTCGCACTGCGACCATTGCTCCGGCGGCGATTTAATCATAACGATGACGCTGCTGTGCTTGTCTGGAAAACGCGCATGAAAAAACTGATCGAGTTGAGCCTGTAAATCGGCTGCAACGGCAACGTGCACATTCCCTATCAGGCTGGTCAGTAGCGCAAAAATAGCGGAATAAAATGGTTTTTTCACTGACCTCACCTCTTGAAGATCACTGCCTTATCTAGTGTAAAGATCTCTGCGGTGCGTTAAGGCAATAAATAGCCTTGCATTTCACGCTTATTCTCGCGATGGCTGTATCAGCATAGGAATTATCCTACCAACTCCAAATTCTCATTTGCGGAGGGAGCATGCTCGACAAACTTGACGCCTCATTCCGGTTTCAACAGGAAGCGTTGAATCTGCGTGCCCAACGACAAGAAATCTTGGTGGCGAATATCGCCAATGCTGACACGCCGGGTTATCAGGCGCGCGATATCGATTTTGCCAGCCAGCTCAACAAAGTGATGGAGCAATGCCGAGTGAGCGGCACGGGGATTGCGTTGAAAACCACCTTCACTCGTCATATCCCGGCACAGAACTTTCAGCCGCCAGAACTTGATTTACTGTATCGCGTTCCCGATCAACCCGCCTTGGATGGCAACACAGTTGATATGGATCGTGAACGTACCAATTTTGCCGACAACAGCCTGAAATATCAAACCAGTCTTACCGTATTGGGTGGTCAGATCAAAGGCATGATGTCAGTACTGCAATCAGGTTCATCCTGAGAGTGATGGAAGAGGAGGCTAAGGCGTCATGTCACTGCTAAGCATATTTGATATTTCCGGTTCCGCACTCTCAGCGCAATCCCAGCGTTTGAATATCAGTGCAAGTAACCTGGCGAACGCAGACAGTGTGACTGGCCCAGATGGGCAACCCTATCGTGCCAAGCAGGTTGTTTTTGAAGTAAATGCGCCGGCAGGTCAGGCAACGGGAGGAGTGCGCGTCTCCAACGTTATCGAAGACCCTTCTCCTGCGCGTCTGGTTTATGAACCCGGTAATCCGTTAGCGGATGGGCAAGGTTATGTCCGTATGCCAAACGTGGATCCGGTCGCGGAGATGGTCAACACCATTTCTGCATCGCGCAGTTATCAGGTCAACGTCGAGGTGCTGAATACCACGAAGACGATGATGCTGAAAACATTAACTATCGGACAATAACTGGGAGATTCGTGTAAATGTCGGTAACGATTAATTATACCACTTCCGCCAGTAAGACGAGCAGTACCAGCAGCTCGTCAAACTCCGTAACGGCAAACATCAGTGCTGATCTACAGAATCAATTTTTGACGCTGCTGGTCGCTCAGTTAAAGAATAAGGATCCCACTAACCCGATGGACAACAACCAATTGGTCAGTCAGTTGGCGCAGTTGAACACCGTAAGCGGGATTGAGAAGCTCAACACTACACTCGGTTCTATTTCTGGGCAGATCAACAATAACCAGTCTATACAGGCAACGACTCTGATTGGTCATGGTGTGATGGTTCCCGGAAACGGGATTTTGGTGGGTAATAATACCAGCACACCGTTTGGCCTTGAGCTTGAAAGTGCGGCTAAAAACGTCACTGTTACCATCACTGACAGTATAGGTAAGGTGGCGCACACCCTTGAACTTGGTGCACTGACCGTCGGTGTGCATTCGTGGGATAGTTATGGCAAGTTAGCAGACGGTACTGCTGCTTCTGATGGGCCCTATACCTTTACTGTTGCGGCCAGCACGAATGAGGCTCAACAAACTGTACAGCCATTACGTTATGCCTTGGTTAATGGGGTTGTTCGCAATGACTCTGGTGCCCAACTGGATTTGGGGCTGCAAGGCAAAGCGACCTTGGATGATGTGCGGCAGATTTTGTAACTGAAAGACAGCATTGAACACAGAATTTGGCCTACCTCGAAACCCGGTTCTGAAGCATGAATTAACCGACTCATCCGGAGAGCACCATGAGTTTTGATCAAGCGGTTAGCGGCTTGAATGCCGCATCGGAACAGCTGGACGTAATTGGCAATAACATTGCCAACTCGTCAACTGTGGGGTTTAAAGCGGGTACCATTGCATTTGCAGATATGTTTGCTGGTGGCACTGGCTTAGGAACAAAGGTTTCGTCCACATTGCAGGATTTCGGGAATGGCTCACTAAATTCCAGTTCACGAGCTCTGGATGTTGCGATCAGTGGTAATGGCTTCTTCCGTGTGCAGGACAGCAGTGGTTCTGTGTATTTTAGCCGCAATGGTCAGTTCACACTGGATGGTGCTACCCGTAATATCGTTAATATACAAGGCATGCAATTGACCGGTTATCCGGTTGTTGGCATGCCGCCTGTTATTCAGCAAGGGGCTGATCCGGTACCGTTGACTATCCCTGAAACAGCGATGGCTGCCCAACAGACGACTGTCGCGTCAATTATTGCCAACCTTAATTCATCCGATGCTGTTCAGGTCTTTTATCCTGCTAGCCAGGAAACGGCGAACTATAAGGGATCGATTACCGTCTACGATACATTGGGCAATCCACATAACATCGGGCTGTATTTCGAAAAAACAGGCGATAACGCCTAGACTGTAAACGTGCAGGATGGCTCAGTAACAGGTACTGGTTTCACTAAAATTGCACTGAAGTTTACGGAAAGCGGCGCGTTGAAATCGCAGACACAGACGATTACAACTGGTACTCCGCCTGTTTCAACGGTTGTCACGGGAGCCAGCACCATCCCACTACCGGCACTGAATGGTTCTCTGGCATCGACCTTCACGCTTGATTTTGCTGGCAGCGTGCAACAGAACTTTGGTGCGAACAGCAACAAAACGCCTATGCAAAATGGTTATCCGCCCGGAGATTTGGTCGGTTATAGAGTTAGTTATGGTGGTGTCATCACCGGTAAATACTCCAACAACAGAACACAACCGTTGGGACAGATTGCGCTGGCCAGTTTCTCTAACCCGGAAGGTCTATCCATCCAGGGAGATAACGTTTGGTCCAGTACGGAAAAATCTGGTCAGCCAGTTATTGGGCAGACTGGCGTGGGGAGCCTTGGGTCGTTGCTTGGCAATATGACGGAAAGTTCCAACGTGGATATGAGTAAAGAGTTGGTGGATACGATCGTTGCTCAGCGTTTCTACCAGTCTAATGCGCAGACTATCAAAACGCAGGATTCCATTCTGCAAACATTGGTCAGCTTGCGTTAATCGTTTTAGCGTAGATATTCCATGGATCACGCTATTTATACCGCGATGGGTGGAGCTAGCCAGTCACTTGAAAAGCAAGCGATCACGACCAACAACCTGGCGAATGCGTCAACACCAGGTTTCAAGGCTCAATTGGCTGCGTTGCGCGCTGTACCTATCAATGGACCGACGTTACAAACGCGTACTCTGGTGGTGGCCTCCACTCCCGGGGCGGATATGTCGGAAGGTGTGATGGATTACACCGGGCGTTCCATGGATATTGCACTGCCAAAAGAGAGTTGGTTGGCAGTGCAAACCGCGAATGGTGAAGCCTATACTCGCAATGGGAATATGGAGATCAATGCTGATGGTCAGTTGACCATCCAGGGGCGCGTTGTCGTTGGAGACGGCGGCCCGATTGAGATTCCACCCAATGCGCAAATCAGTATTTCCGCTGATGGTACTATCTCCTCACTCAATGCAGGCGATGCTCCCAATACGATAGCTCAGCTAGGTCGCTTAAAACTGGTGAAAGCAACTGGGCAAGAAGTAACGCGTTCTGACGACGGTTTATTTCGTTTGACCCAAGCGGCCCAGCAGCAGCGCGGCAACGTATTACAGAATGACCCCACTGTACGAATCATGCCCGGCGTACTTGAAGGCAGCAATGTCGATTCAGTCGGTGCCCTGGTGGATATGATTGCTAACTCACGTCGCTTTGACATGCAGATGAAAGTGATTAGCAGTGCCGACACTAATGCTCAGAGTGCCAATCAACTATTGGCAATAAGCTAACACGCCATTTGCGTGAAGGAGTTGCTTTATGATCCGTTCGTTGTGGATTGCAAAAACCGGTTTGAACGCACAGCAAACCAATATGGACGTCATCTCCAACAACTTGGCGAACGTCAGCACCAATGGGTTTAAGCGTCAACGCGCCGTGTTTGAAGACCTGCTGTATCAAACCATTCGCCAGCCAGGTGCTCAGTCGTCGGAACAGACAACGCTGCCTTCTGGTTTACAATTGGGTACCGGGGTTCGCCCAGTGTCTACTGAGCGAATTCATACTCAGGGTGGGATGTCGGAAACCGGAAACTCCAAAGATGTCGCTATCAATGGGCAAGGGTTTTTCCAAGTGCAGATGCCTGATGGTACGACGGCTTATACCCGTGCCGGCGCATTTCAACTGGACGGTAATGGTCAGTTGGTAACCTCAAGTGGCTATCTGGTTCAGCCAGCCATCACGATTCCTGCCAATGCCACGGAACTCACCATTGGTCGCGATGGTATTGTCAGTGTCAAGTTGCAAGGGCAGACGGCAACGAACCAGATTGGGCAAATGACGTTAGCGACCTTTATCAATGACAGCGGCTTGGAAAGCATTGGTGAAAACCTCTATCTGGAAACCACCAGTTCAGGTGCGCCCAATGAAACCAACCCTGGTTTGAACGGGGCTGGCCTGTTGTATCAAAAGTTTGTAGAAACCTCTAACGTCAACGTGGCAGAAGAATTGGTCTCAATGATCCAGACGCAGCGTGCGTATGAGATCAACAGTAAGGCTATATCTTCCTCCGATCAGATGTTGCAGAAATTGACCCAGCTGTAAAACTGGGCGATTAACGGGGCGATGGTGTGGATAAAACGGCAATACATTTGATATCTGGTTTATTCTGTCATTGCCCCGTTGAGTATGAATAAATGGGCAACCTTTTAAGGTGATATCCGTAGTGATGATGCAAAGGCCGGTTACCAAGTTGTTGTGCCAACCGCAATCGCTGATGTTGGTCGTGATGTTGACGCTAAGCGGTTGCGCTTATATTCCTCATGATAAAGTGGTTAACGGCCCCACGTCCGCGCAACCAGCGCCACCTACGACTGCAGCGCCAAATGGTTCTATCTTCCAGGCTGTTCAGCCTATGAATTATGGCTATCAGCTGATGTTTGAAGACCGTCGCTCGAGAAATGTAGGTGATATATTGACCATTGTTCTACAGTAAAATGTCAGTGCAAGTAAGAGCTCGTCGGCTTCTGCCAGCCGCGACGGCTCCTCGTCATTTGGTGTGACGACTGCACCGCGCTATCTGGAAGGTCCATTAGGTAATAATCGCGCTGACCTTGAAGCTTCAGGCAAAAATGATTTTGCCGGCAAAGGTGGAGCCAATGCTAACGACACCTTCAGTGGCACTATTACGGTGACAGTGGGGCAGGTGTTAGCGAACGGTAACTTGCAGGTTGTGGGCGAAAAACAGATTGCCATCAATCAAGGTACCGAATTTATACGCTTCTCTGGTGTTGTGAGCCCGAGAACCATCAGCGGTACTAACTCTGTGCCTTCGACTCAGGTGGCCGATGCCCGTATCGAATATGTGGGTAACAGTTATATCAATGAAGCGCAAAACATGGGTTGGTTGCAGCGTTTCTTCCTCAACGTTTCTCCGTTCTAAGCTAAGTGAAGAGGTACTGAATGCGGATCGCGTCGTTTTTTAGCCTGATGTTAGCCTTAGTGGCTTTCCTGCCTGCAAGTTCGCAGGCCGACAGGATCCGTGACCTTGTCGATATACAAGGCGTGCGGGAAAACTCCCTGATTGGTTATGGTTTGGTTGTGGGGCTTGATGGGTCTGGTGATCAGACGATGCAAACACCTTTTACCACGCAAACCCTGACCAACATGTTGTCACAGTTGGGTATCACTGTGCCGGCAGGCACTAACATGCAGTTGAAAAACGTGGCAGCAGTGATGGTGACAGCCAAACTCCCGGCCTTTGGCCGTGCTGGGCAATCCATTGATGTGGTTGTCTCTTCAATGGGTAATGCCAAAAGTTTACGCGGTGGCACGCTATTGATGACCCCGTTAAAAGGGGTGGATAACCAGGTTTATGCGTTGGCGCAAGGTAACGTACTGGTCGGCGGCGCAGGTGCGGCCGCCGGCGCCAGCAGCGTGCAAGTCAACCAATTGGCGGGCGGTCGCATTACTAACGGCGCAGTGATTGAGCGGGAACTGCCTTCGACCTTTGGTGCTTCCAACCTGATCATGCTGCAATTAAAGCAGGATGATTTCTCCATGGCGCAGCGTGTGAGTGATGCCATTAATCGCTCCGGTCTGGGGGGGCAGCGCCACGCCAGTTGACCCACGTACTATTCAGGTGATCGCCCCGCGTGGCAATAGTTCTCAGGTGCGATTTTTGGCAGACGTACAGAATCTTGATGTGAATATCGGCGTGCAGGATGCCAAGGTTATCGTTAACTCTCGCACCGGTTCAGTGGTGATGAACCGTGAAGTGACATTGCAAAGTTGTGCGATTGCGCAGGGTAATCTCTCTGTCACTATCAACCAGCAAAATGTTGTAAGCCAACCAGATACGCCGCTGGTGGGTGGGCAAACCGTAGTCACTCCTCAAACCGAAATATCACTCCAGCAGGGTGGTGGTGCATTACAGCTGGTTAACGCCAGCGCCAATCTGAATAACGTAGTGCGTGCGCTGAATTCATTGGGGGCGACACCGATGGAGTTGATGTCGATTTTACAAGCAATGCAGAGTGCAGGTTGTCTGCGCGCTAAACTGGAAATCATCTAATGGTCGATATTCAGTCGCTCAATAATGCCGCGTATGACGCGCAGTCACTCAATTCACTCAAACGCGAAGTTTATACCGATCCGCAAAGCAAAGAGGGAATTCGGGCAGTAGCGCGCCAGATGGAAGGCATTTTTGTTCAACTGATGATGAAAAGCATGCGCTCGACCTCTATAGAGGATGGGCTGCTCAATAACGACCAAACGCGGCTCTATACCTCAATGTATGATCAGCAGGTGGGGCAGCAAATTGCATCTGGCAAATGGCTGGGGTTGGCTGATGTTATGGTTAAGCAACTTACGGCTACGCAGAACGTAGGGAGCCCTTCTTCCACCGCGGCCGAGGAAAGTGTTCCAGAAGTCCCATTACGTTTTGACGGTACACTGCTCAGAACAATGCCGACAGCCGAGGTAGAGCAGATGGTGCGTAAAGCCTTGCCAAAATTACCTTCCAGCGGCTCGGCGTTGCCGCTCTCCAGCAGCAATTTTGTTTCGCAACTCGCTGTGCCTGCGCAGATTGCCAGCCAACAAAGCGGGATCCCTTATCACTTGATTATGGCTCAGGCCGCGCTGGAGTCCGGTTGGGGACAACGCGAAATTCCAACGGCGGATGGTCGTCCGAGCCACAACCTGTTTGGTATCAAAGCGGGTAGCAATTGGGATGGCCCTGTTACCGAAATCACCACCACAGAATATGAAGATGGCGTGGCGAAAAAGGTCAAGGCAAGTTTTCGTGTTTATGATTCTTATATGGATGCGTTGGGTGATTACGTCAAATTGCTGACCAACAACCCACGTTATAGCAATGTGGCAGCAGCAGGCAGTGCTGAGCAAGCTGCCCACGCCTTGCAGCGTGCAGGCTATGCTACCGATCCTCAGTATGCGCAAAAGTTGATCGCCATGATTCAACAAATGAAGAATACCAGTGAAAAAGCAGTTAAGGCTTACACACATGATTTAAGCTAACTATTTTGATTTTTTTCTTAAGATTTTCCCTGTTTTGCCGATAACCTGAATCAGCGATGAAAGTGAATAAAGCACTTTCGGCATATTCTCAACGTGTACGGCATTTACGCCTGTAGAAAGGAAGTTTACATGTCCAATTTGGTAAATACCACGATGAGTGGGTTGAAGGCAGCACAGGCAGCATTGAGTACAGTCAGCAACAATATCAGTAATCAGGCGGTTACTGGATACAGCCGACAGACTGCGCTGATTGAACAGGCCACAGGAACAAGCACAGGCGGTGTTTATATCGGTAATGGAGTGAATCTCGTATCCATTAATCGTGATTATAACCAATTTATTGCCAGCCAATTGCGCTCAGCACAAGCCACCAGTAGTTCGGTAACTACCAGCTACGAACAGATATCGAAAATTGATAACTTGCTGGCAAGCAGTACAACCAATCTCTCTACATCCATGCAGGAATTTTTTACCAACCAGCAAAACGTTGCGAATAATGCAGGCGACTCATCAGCCCGTCAAACCATGATCGGCAAAGCGCAAGGGTTGGTAAACCAGTTTCAGGTTACCGATAAATACTTGCGTGACATGGAATCAAGCATTAATAGCGAAATCAAAAGCGTGGTTGGGCAGATAAATACCTACACCAGTCAGATTGCTAATCTGAATAAAGAGATTACGCGTTTGCAGGGGGCTAATCAGGGGGCTCAACCTAACGATTTGCTCGATCAGCGCGATTTGTTGGTGGATGAACTCAACAAATTGGTGGGTGTGGACGTCACAATTCAAGATGGCTCTATTTACAATGTGTCACTCAAGAATGGTATGAACTTGGTTCAGAGCACGCGCAGCTTTGATTTGGTAACGATTCCCTCTAGCAGCGATCCACAGCGTGTTGCTGTGGGATATGACGATCCGACTGTTGGTGTTAGTGAGCTCCGTGACAGCACCTTATCCGGGGGTAAACTCGGTGGGTTAATTTCTTTCAGAACTGATACCCTTGATACTACACGTAATCGGGTCAACCAATTGGCGCTGGCGTTCGCGGATGCGTTTAATACCCAACATAAAGCCGGGTATGACTATAACGGTGTTCCTGGCGGTGATTTCTTCGAATTTGGCTGACCTGTTGTTTACGAAAATAGCAAAAATACCGGTAATGCGGTATTAAATGCGACCTACACCGATACAAAATCGGTGCAGGCAACAGATTATTCGATGCGTTTCAATGGCACTTCATGGGATATCACGCGTACCGCTACTAATACCAAGATAACGGGGCTGACTCCGGATGCCGATGGCAAGTTTTCGTTTGATGGACTTGAAGTCACAATTACAGATGGTGCCACCCCAACAGCGGCAGGTGATACTTATCTGCTTAAACCGGTAAGTGATGTCATCATTGATATGAAAGTGGCCATCAGCGATCCGAATAAAGTGGCTGCAGCTTCAACCAAGCTGGATGAAGATGGAAACGAAGTGCCCGGCGAGTCAGGTGGTCCCAGTGACAACACCAATGCCAAGGCACTCTTGGCGTTGCAGAATGAAAAAATTGTGGGTAATACCGCGACATTTACTGGCGCCTACGCCAGTATCGTGGGTTATATTGGTAACCAGACCAACACGTTGAAGATCAACAGCCCCGCACAGAAGAACGTTGTTACACAGCTTACTGCTCAGCAACAGTCCGTATCGAGTGTCAATCTGGACGAAGAATATGGCGATCTGATGCGTTACCAGCAGTATTACATAGCCAATGCGCAAGTGATTCAAACTGCACAGGCACTTTTTGACGCGTTGTTATCTATCCGCAGCTAATTGGCGATCGAATAAAGAGGAACTTATACCATGCGCTTAAGCACCAGCATGATATATCAGCAGAATATGAATGGTATTCTGAATGGCCAGTCAATTTGGCAGAAAGCTGGCGAGCAATTAGCCAGTGGTACGAAAGTCTCGACACCTTCTGACGATCCGATCTCTGCCTCTCAGGCAGTCATGATCGGGCAGGCCCAGGCGGAAACTTCTTAATATACTTTGGCCAGAACTTTTTCTCGTCAAAATATGTCACTGGAATTGACGGTGCTGGAAAGCGTTGTCACGGCGGTGACCTCGGCTTCGACAACCGTGATCAGTGCCGGCGGTGTTGGAAGTAACGATGACCGTAACACTCAAGCCGAAGTTCTTGAGGGGGCTGAAAGCACAATTACTGAATATTGCCAGTACTACAGATGGCAATGGTAATTATATTTTCGCAGGCTATCAGACAACGACAGCACCTTATGTGCAAGATCTTATAACCAAAGTAGTAACCTACACGGGTGGGCATACGGCAATTTCGCAACAAGTTGATTCCAGTCGCACTATGACGGTAAGTAATATTGGACCACAGGTATTCAACGGTGCGACGGGTGATGCAGCGAAAGAGCCCGATGGTTCTATCCAAAAAGATCTGTTTGCTACGTTAGATATCGCTATCAATGCACTGAAAACACCGATTGCTGACGGTGATAATGCGGCGCGTGCAACGCTTCAGAGTTCACTGGATACGGCAAATAGAGGACTTCGGAACTCACTGAATAACGTCTCGTCTGTTCAGTCTACGCTCGGTATTCAGTTAGAAGAACTTGATCAGTTGGATGCGATTGGGGCTGACCGCACGATGGCAAACTCGCAGGCAAAAAGCGCATTAGTGGATACGGACTGGGTATCTGCTATTTCGACTTATATTATGCAACAAGCTTCATTACAAGCTGCTTATACCACATATCAAAATATGTCGGGTATGTCACTGTTCCAGATTAATCGGTAATTGACGACGGTGATGCGGCACAGATTTGAATACGCTTAAACCGGGCGTATTCTTTTGGTATTTCATTTCAATAATGACGTGCTGCTTTTTGTTTTACTTATCTTTTTTTCCTCTTTTTTGCACCGAATTCTCCCAACAATAATTTTCTATCTTAGCGTCGAATTGACTGGAATAAGCTCAGGGCGTGATGGCAAGCCGCGTCAGTACATCGGCGAGGATATCGAATACCTCACCAAAAAGATGTTCGGCAAAGGGAGCCAACAGAAAGAGCAGCATACCAACTGTCATGATACCGACAGTCAACGTAAGCGAAAGCCAATCACAAAAAAAGGTAAGCTGCGGCGCAACGCGATTCAGTAACACTAAAGCAATATTGAGTGCCAGCAACAGCGTAATCAAAGGCAGCGCGAGCATCACACCTTTAATGAATATCAAACTTCCTGCGCGCGCCAGGCCCAAAAATCCATCACTACTCAGCGGTGCGGGGCTAATAGGCAGCGTATGAAAGCTATCGGCGATCAGAGATATCATCCATAAATGACCATTGAAAGCCATAAACAACAACATGGCCATGATATTCAGAAAACGCGCAAGTACTTGCATGTTGGGTCCACCAGTGGGATAAAAAAAGGTGGCAAATGCCAATCCCATCTGCATACCGATGAGTTCGCCCGACAGCCTGACTGCAGCAAAGGCCAATTGCATAGTAAACCCGAGAGCGGCACCAATAAGCAGTTGCTGGAGAATAATCCAGACACCGGCTGAAGAAAATAAGGGTGTTGTGTTGATGGGCAAATAAGGCGCAACGAGCATAGTAATGACAATTCCCAGACAGATTTTAACCCGAGCTGTAACAGCGCGTTCATTGAAAACTGGGCAGGTGGTAATTAAAGCAAGGATACGAATCAGAGGCAGTAGGAACTGATTGACCCAGATGTCCCATTGTGTGCTATCAAGCGTCAGCATGACTAGCCAATGATCGTCGGCAACTGACCGAACAATGTGCACATATAATCGAGCATCAGGCTTAGCATCCAGGGCCCTGCGATCACCAGCGTGAAAAACACGGTTAAAATTTTGGGAATGAAGGAGAGCGTCATTTCGTTGATCTGGGTTGCAGCCCGTAACAGACTGATAATCAAGCCGCTGAATAGCGCTGATAACAGAGGTGGGGCTGCTAGCGCCAGTGCGACCTTCATTGCTTCATAGCCTAAAGCCATTACGGATTCTGGCGTCATCGGGCGACCTTAGTAGGAATTAACTGTAAAAACTTTGCGCGAGTGAACCGAGCAACAATTGCCATCCGTAGACCAGTACAAACAGCATAAGCTTGAACGGTAACGAAATGGTGGCCGGCGGTACCATCATCATACCGAGCGCCATCAACACACTAGCAACCACCAAGTCGATAATCAAAAAAGGAATAAAAATGGTAAAGCCAATCTGGAAGGCGGTTTTCAATTCACTGGTGACAAACGCAGGTACCAGGACGCGCATCGGAACCGCCTCTGGCCCCTGGATTTCCCCCATCTGGGCCAGACGCGTAAACAATGCCAGGTCGGCTTGTCGTGTCTGGCCCAGCATGAATTCGCGTAAAGGCTGAGCACCGCGCTCAATGGCCGTTTGCATGCTGATTTGTCCTGACTGAACGGCACATAGGCCTCATCGTAAACCCGGTTCAGAACTGGAGACATGATGAAAAAAGTCAGAAACAGCGTCAAACCCAACAGAACCTGGTTGGGGGGCGCGGTTGGTGTGCCTAATGCGTTACGCAATAAGCCCAAGACAATGATGATACGCGTAAAACAGGTCATCATCAGCATGGTGGCCGGAATAAACGTCAATGACGTCAGGAACACCAGCGTTTGAACCGGTAAGGTCCAACTCTGACCGCCATTGGCTAGGGGCTGGCTGATAATTACCGGCAACTGTGCCCAGACAGCGGGTGTAAAGAGCAGCAGAATGGCGGCGAGTGCCGGCAGTCTGCGCTTCAGTATTGAAAACGATGGAATATGAAGACGCACTTTCATTCCGATTTTTCCGGACGTTTGATGACTTTGTGTAATAATTGCCGGAAATTGGCCGGTATGGCCATCTCGCCAGCAGGCGCGTCGTCCATTTCTTGAGCGGGCAGCGTGTGCAACGGCGTAATCTGTTGTGCCGTTACACCCAGTACCAGCCAGGTATCCTCAATTTTGACCACCACAACGCGTTCGCGTTGCCCGACCTGGCAGCTTGAAACTACCTTGACCAGATTATTTTGTCTGACAGGGGGGTTAACCAGAGCTTACGCACCACCCAGGCAATCGCCAGAATGAGCATCAAAACACCAACCAGCACGGTGCCTACCTGAGTAAGCAGCGTACTGGCGGGGAAGGGGGGCGGTGGTAACCTGCGTCGTGGCCTGAGAGAACGGTGCCGAAGGCGCAGGAGCAAGAGGTTGGGTATCGGCCATTAGAGACTCAAACGACGCATCCGCTCAGAAGGCGTAATAATATCTGTAATACGTACACCATATTTATCCGATACCACCACTTCACCCTGAGCAATCAGATAGCCGTTGATCAGAATATCCAAGGGTTCACCCGCTAACCCATCTAACGCCACCACGGAACTCTGCGTTAAGCGCAGCAGTTCTTTGATGGTCATCTTAGTGCGGCCGAGTTCAACGGTCAGCTTTATCGGAATATCGAGGATAAGGTCAATATCCTGCAAACTGCCGAGTGCATCGGAAGGATCCAGACTTTTGAAGATATTGTCCGTTGCGCTTGGTTTTTCTGCGGCTTGTTGCTCGTTAAACGCATCAGCCCACAGATCGTCCACGGATTCCTTGTCGTCGGACGGTTGCTTGGTGTCACTCATTGGGCTGTTCCTCATTATTTAGAGAATTCAAAATAGGGTTAATCAAATGTTCGACGCGTAACGCATATTGCCCATTCTGCGTGCCGTATTGACTAGTCAGTACCGGAACGCCATCAACGTGTGCAATGATGCGATCGGGCTTATCAATAGGCAATACATCACCCGACTGAAGTTTTAATACTTTGGAAAGCCGCAGCGGTATATCAACAAAATTGGCCACTAACTCCAATTCAGAATGTTGCACTTGCTTGGCTAATGTTTCGCGCCAATTCTTATCTTCCTGGCGGGAGTTTTCCAAGGGGGGATTGGTCAGCACTTCGCGCAACGGTTCAATCATCGAGAAGGGGATGCAAATGCTGAACTCACCCAACAGTGTACCAATTTCAACATGAAAAGGCGTAGTCACCACAATATCGTTCGGTGATGTCGTGATGTTGGTGAATTTTACCTGCATCTCAGAACGCACATACTCGATGTCGAGTTTGTAGATGGCATTCCAGGCTTCACCATAGGCGTCAAGTGCCAAACGCAACATGCGTTTTACGATACGCTGCTCGGTGTTAGTGAACTCGCGTCCTTCCACTTTGGTAGGAAAGCGTCCATCACCGCCGAACAGGTTGTCTACCGCAATGAACACCAGACTTGGCGAAAACACAAACAACGCCGTACCACGCAACGGTTTCAGGTGAATCAGGTTAAGGTTCGACGGCACCGGCAGGTTGCGCGCAAACTCATGGTAAGGCTGTATTTTAATTGCACCAACGGTGATGTCCGGGCTACGTCGTAGCATGTTGAACAACCCCATACGGAATTGACGTGCAAAGAGTTCATTGATGATCTCCAGCGCTTGCATACGTTCACGAACGACACGTCGCTGCGTATTGGGATCATAAGGCTTGACATCGCCGTCCGATTTCGCGGCGGCGTTGGCACTGCTGGCATCATCACTGCTGCCGCCGTTGAGCAATGCGTCAATTTCTGCTTGAGAGAGAATGTTATCGCCCATAAGAATTACCGCAAAATAAAGGCAGTGAATAACACGTCAGTAACGACCTGATTCGGCTGTCCGGGGACAAGTGGGGGGCTAAGCACCTGCTTGATTTGTTCAATCAGCTTCTGCTTACCCTGCTCATTTGTCAAGGTGATGGCATCCTGACGCGACAACAGCAATAACAAGCAGCTACGCACCTCAGGGAGGTAATTCGTCAAACGTGTTCTGGTTTCTTCGTCTGACAGACGTAATGTGAAACCGACATAAAGTACCCGATCGGGGTTATTGTCTGCATTGACCAAATTGACAGTGAACGTGTCCAACGGCATAAATACGGGCGTTGGAGGCGGTGGCGCCACTTGCTGCTCAGCGGAAGAGGACTTGTGGTACAAGATCCACCATGCTACGCCCGCAGCTCCTGTTGCCGCCAGCGCAATGATAATAAGCAGTATCACCCAGATAGATCGCTTACGCCGTGAACCAGCTTGCATGTCAGACATAGTCAAAGATAATTCCTGTTATTAATCAATATTTAATGCCAATATAGAGCAGCACTAAATGAATATATGATGTTAATGATTATCCGGTCCATTCGTCCATTCAATACAAGGAATAAACCAGAAAAATCGCGCTAACTTGTTCGTTTACCTAATGGTTATGCAAAAATATCGACACCGCTCACTGGTCTTGCGCGGACTGTGCTTGACATATCAATCTCGCTTGCTTCATCGCCATAGGGCGCGGAAGACGCAAATTGCTGTCGATAAGATGCGTTGTTATCACCGGTATCGTTGTTATTGCTCGCCATTTGCTGTTGGGCTTGCTGCCAACCGCTATTATCACTCGCTACGCTGCTTTGGCCGAGGTTGATACCGCTTTCTGCCATGGCTGTACGCAAGTGAGGTAACGCAGCCTCAAGGGCACTACGCACCTGACTGTTTGCCGATGCTAAATGAATTTGTGCCTAATTATCATCCAGTCGCAGCGAAATATGCAATGTGCCCAGTTCTTCAGGGTGCAACCGTAATTGTACGCTTTGCTGCCCGTTGCGGCTGAGCATGATGATTTGCTGACCAAGAGAGTCCTGCCACTGGGTTGTGCCTAATTGCGCATTTAACTGTGCGCTCGCACCCGGTTGTGCAATGTTGTTCGTCATTGAGGTCTGTGCATTGGGTGCCAGACTCACCGGAGTCGTATGTGCGGTCAACGGCATTTGGCTGCCATTGCTATCCTGTTTGGCTACATCGGCGATGGTGTGGGCCACAGCTGCCGATTTATCCTGCATGGCACTGCTGTCATCAACCTGTGCCTGGATGCGCGCCGCATCGTTTGATGTTGCACGACTGTTCTTGGCATTGGATGCGGCCGTTGACAGCGTATCACTCCCGCTAGTCAGCGTATCGCGCGCGGCGAGTGTACCAAACAAGGATGCAGACGCGCTTGCGCTATCAGCGGTATTTTGCTGTGCTGACTGATTCAAACCAGGTATTGACAGCGACTGTGCTGCCTGAAGCAAAGACGACATCTCGCCACTTTGTGGCGTAGCGGCAGTTACTGCTGGCGATAACATCGCCAGCAGCGCTCGCACTGCTTGGGTGTCGGTTGATGAAGCCTCGGCGTTACCCTTCTCAAGGGTGGTGTCTTTGCCTTGAACAAAAGACTTTAGCAATGACGTCACCAGTTCTGACAACGTTTTGTCATCCAGATTGCCTTGCCCGTTAACGGCGTTGAGCAGGGTATTCAGATCCTGCTGGCTTAAATCAATATCTTGTGCTGTCAACGCATCCAACAGTTTTTGCTTGCTGTCTTTTCCACTCAGCGCCACTGTGTTTTCAGATGGCACGGCGGTGGTGATCGCTTTATTTGGCAGGTGCAGAGATAACAGTTGAACGAAATCCTGAGGCAGTTGATCCGTTGTAGGCAACCCCGAAGCCGATCCTGCGGTGTCACTGACCCCGGTGCTCGCTGTTGTGGTAACGATTGGCAGCATCATAAATCTGTTTTCCTCAGAGAGGCCCGTTGGGCAAATTCATCCATCCGTTTTTGATCGAGGCGGTTCTCGTGTGCGAGCTGTCTGATATCTTCTCTTTCTTGTAGCGTCTCGAACGCATTGAGGCGCTTTTGTTTTTCCTGCCAGGTTTTCATCGCCAGATCCAGGCGCGAATTCCAGTGTTGCAGTTGTTTCTGATGCTGATCAATAGCGACGTCCAGCGTTTGAATAAATTGCTGGAAATTCTGCCAACTGGTGTTGGCCATGCCCTCAAACATCGTCACTTGTAACCTACCGCGATAATCTTCCTGATAGTTTAACAGCATATTCAGTTGTTGTTCAGCTTGTTGATAGGCTTTACGCACTTGTCCCAATTGGGTCGCTGCTTTTTCGACCTCTTTTTGGGCTAATTCACGTAGTGTAACCAGCGGTGACTGCGTTTTCATCTGCCCTCCTACTCGCTACGGGGAAAAATGACGTTTAAAGCCTGACAAGAGGCTTCATAACCACTGCGTTCAAACATGCCTTGCTGCAAAAAATCCTGAAGCTGTGGGTAGAGGCGAATAGCCTGGTCAAGCGTCGGATCGCTGCCCGGCGCGTAAGCCCCCACGTTGATCAAATCCCGGTTACGTTGGTAACTGGAGAGTAATTGCTTAAACAATCTTACCGAGGCGTAGTGCTTTTCATCAATTAGCGCGGTCATGGCGCGGCTGATTGACGCTTCAATATCAATGGCCGGATAGTGACCGGATTAGTCCAACTGGCGCGACAGGACAATATGTCCATCCAGAATAGCACGCGCGGAGTCCGCAATCTGGTCCTGCTGGCCATCACCTTCGGTCAGCACCGTATAGAACGCGGTAATCGATCCGCCGCCGTGAATACCATTGCCCGCACGTTCAACCAGCGCAGGGAGCTAGGCGAACACTGACGGTGGATAGCCTTTGGTGGCCGGTGGCTCACCTATAGCCAACTCAATTTCACGCTGCGCCATGGCATAACGCGTCAGAGAATCCATGATCAGCAATACGTGCTGACCGCGATCGCGAAAATCTTCAGCAATACGCGTTGCATAAGCGGCTCCCTGCATACGCAACAGGGGAGAGACGTCAGCAGGCGCGGCGATGACCACTGAACGCGCTCGCCCTTCGTCACCAAGTATGTTTTCAATAAAATCTTTCACTTCGCGACTGCGTTCGCCGATCAATCCGACGACGATAACGTCTGCTTTGGTATAGCGTGCCATCATACCCAGCAGCACGCTTTTACCGACACCGGAACCGGCAAACAAGCCCATACGTTGGCCACGGCCCACGGTTAACAGTGCGTTGATGGCGCGCACGCCCACATCCAGTACATCTTCAATCGGTGTACGCTGTAGTGGGTTAAAAGGCGCAGTCATCAGCGGTGCGCGATAGCCGGTTTCCGGGGGCGGTAAACCATCAAGCGGTTTAGCGCTGCCATCAAGCACGCGACCAAGCAACTCCGGCCCTAAAGGCAATTGCTTCCCTTGCACCACACCCTGCGTCGTGGCACGGGCATAGACTCTCGCATCCGGCGTGATGCCTTCCATTTCTTCCAGTGGCATCAGGAACAGGCTCTGACCGTTAAAGCCAACTACCTCGCACTCAACTTCATCTGTTTTAGTGCCCATGTGGCGTTCAATCAGGCAGGTAGCGCCTAAGGGCATTTGTAGTCCTGTCGCTTCCAGCACCAACCCGGTCGCACGCTTTAAGCGCCCGTAACGACGCACGGACGGTGTCTCCTTGATGCGCTTTTCGAAAGCGTCCAATTCGGCAAACCAACGTGCGAGGTGATGGGCCATCATAACTCTCCCGGCGCGGCCAATCGGCATAGCTCATGCCAGCGCGTGGCGAGGCTGGCATCGAGATCGCCTTCCTCTGCGCTCACTTTACATCCGCCTGGATGCAGTTGACCGTCGGCTAACAATCGCCAGCCGTGCTGTTCCAGTGTGGGTCCAAGCGCTGCTTCTACGCGTTCGAGATCGCTGGGGTTGACCCGTAATTGCGCTTTCCCACTGAACAGAGGCTCTTGCTGGATCAACTGTTGAATCTGATGCTGCAACGCGGTGCCATCGCACAGCGATGCCTGACCAATAATCTGTTTCGCAACGGTCAGGGCTAATTGCGTCAAGCGCGCTGGAATAGCGCTGTCCATAGCATCCAATGTCTGCTGGAATGAACTCACCAACTGCTGCATATGCTCAATCATCGGCTGCTGTTGCAGCAAGGCATCTTGCGTACCTTGTTGCGTACCAGAAGTCAGCCCTTCCTGATACCCTGCGTCATAGTCTTGTTGGCGTCCTTCGGCAAAACCTGCTTCACGCGCCTGCCGCATGGTCTGCTCACGCATACTTTCCAGTTCCGCCTCAAACGAGCGGAATTGATCCACCGACTCTGGGGCTGCTTCTTCTGGCTCGACAACGTCGATTTCCGGTTCAGGCTCGGCATCAAACGGGGATGCCAAATCTTTCAGCTTCCAGGGCTTCCAAGCCATGTTGTCAGCGGCATCAGACATAAGCATCCTCGCCGCCACCGATGATCATCTCGCCGCTGTCGGCCAGATGACGCACAATAAGCAGGATGGCTTTCTGTTCGTTTTCCACTTGAGACATGCGAACCGGGCCGCGAGTCGAGAGATCGTCGCGCAGAATTTCTGCCGCACGTTGCGACATATTGCGCAGGAACTTCTCGCGCAACGGCTCGTCGGAGCCTTTCAGTGCCAACAGCAGCGATTCGGATCCCACTTCCTGCAACAGGCGCTGGATACTGCGATCGTCCACATCGATAAGGCTTTCGAACAGGAACATTTCGTCGATGATTTTTTGTGCCAGTTCGCCATCGAACTCGCGCACAGCATCGATAACCGCCTCTTCCTGCTGGCTCTTCATAAGGTTGATAATCTCGGCCGCAGTACGAACACCACCAATTTTGCTGCGTTTCACGTTCTGACCATCCAGCAAGCCATTCAACACTTCGGTCAGTTCTGCCAACGCTGAAGGTTGAACGCCGCCGAAGGTGGCAATACGTAGCATGACATCGTTACGCAACCGCCCATCAAACAGTGCCAGAATATTCGCAGCCTGCGCCCGTTTTAAATGCACCAGGATGGTTGCAATGATTTGTGGGTGCTCGTCGCGAATAATATCTGCGGCAGTTTGCGGTTCCATAAAGTTGAGGGTTTCGATACCGCCGCTCGTTTCGCGGCTTTCAAGAATATCCTCCAACAGGCTGGATGCGCGCTCTTCGCCCAGCGCTTTCACCAGCACCGAGCGCAGATAATCACCGGCATTGACGCTCAATGCGGCGTATTGTTCTGCTTCCATCTCGAACTCTTTGAGTACTTCTGCCAATTGTTGCGGCAAGACTTGGCGCAGATTTGCCATTGCCGTACTCAAATGCTGCACTTCACGCGTTGAGAGGTGGGTAAGTACCTCTGCTGCGCGATCTTCGCCCACGGTCATCAACAAGATGGCGCTCTTTTCTGTACCTGTCATACTCATAGTTCAGTACTCATCCATTGGCGAATCACCAGGGCGACGACGCGCGGATCGTTTTCTGCCAGATCGCGTACACGCTGGCTTTGCAACTCGGTGTTGATGCGTTGTTGTGAGCGACGTTGCAGTTCTTCTTCGTCTTTGCTCAGCTTGACGATGACATCGTTAGAATTGTCGCGCATTTGTGCCGCTGCATTAGCCGCAGCCAGCTGTTCCTCACGTTTCTTGAATTGCGGTCTTACCAGCTTACGCCAAACGATCCAAGCGACAATAAGAACCACACCGTCCGACTTCAACCATCAGTTCGAAGAAGGCCTGTTTCTGCCAGAAGGGGAGTTCGCTAGCAGCATCACTGGTAGACATAAACGGTGTGTTGACAACGTTTAATGAGTCACCACGCTCTGTTGAAAAACCCACGGCTTCGCGCGCAACGGTGTCAATTTGCCTTATCTGCTCTTCCGACAAGGCGATGGGCTTACCGTCTTCCCCAGGTGGCAGATAGTTGACTATAACGGCAACAGAAAGACGTTTAATGCCTCCGGTGCTGTGTTTAGTATGCAGAATTGTCTTATCAACTTCGTAGTTTGTTGTTGCATCATTACGTGAGTTTGACGTTTGTATAACCGCATTACCTTGCGCGCCCGTAGCTACATTTTGATTCTGCTGATTGGCCTGCTGCGGGTTCTGGTTATTGTTTTGATTTTGGTTCGCGTTGTTAGCATTAGCGGCGTTATTTGCCGGTGTTGCTATAGGCGCTGTGGGTGCCGGTGCCGGCTGGTTAGATAATGCACCAGGGACGCCCCCCACGTTGGGCCCACCACGTTGCTCACTTTGACCGGTTTGTTGTGATCGAATAGCGGCTTGATTTGGTGCTGAATTGGGCTGGTATTGTTCATCGGTTTGCTCACGTGCGGAAAAGTCGACCTGTGCTGTCACTTGCGCATGCACGTTTCCACCGCCGACAATCTGGGCAATAATGGCTTCAATGCTGCGCTGATACATAGACTCGATTTCTGTCACATATTTCAGCTGTGTCGCATTCATATCGCGTCCAGCGGCACCTGCGGAGGTGGGCAGGCGGCCCATCTGGTCTACAACGGTGACGTTATCGGGGGGGGGGGGCAAGCCGGACACGCTGCTTGAAATCATGT
>NZ_JAFJYB010000009.1 GCF_018777385.1 Candidatus Symbiopectobacterium endolongispinus
GTGACGGTGAACCTAATGACGAACCGGAACCGGTGGAGTAAAATTCCCCATTAATTTAGTGAAGGACGGACGATGGCCAGACCAAGCAACATAGATAAGTTACCTGAAGATATTCGTGCTGAGTTGCATAGTGAGCTTTTACGAACAAATTTCACCGGTTATGAATGGCTATCATTATGGTTAGCGGATAAGGGGTTCAGCGCATCAAAATCGGCGATTCAACGCTATGCTGTCATGCGCAAAGATGAGATTTTGGGACTGCATCAGGAAAGCAAGTTCCACCAGGCACAATTAATACTAAATGCTCTAAGCGTCGCAACAATGCTCTCTCCTGGTAAAGACCTCGGAAGCTTAAAAGATGATGCAGACGCACTGCTAAAATGGGCGTTGTTTGGTTACTAAATTACTGGGGGCCTGCGTACCCCTTCTTTTTTCATATACTGTAAAAGAATTACATAACATATCTTACGTAATGTCCCATGAAGTACCATAAAGTCCCATTTATCTTGCAGTACCTTATCCATTTATCTCTATTCTGATCAGCTAGGCGTAATTTTTAACACGATTGCTACAACGGCACTGATTGGATGCATTGCCTCTCTGATCGGCTCTTTCATCGCCAATGTCGATCACAAACGTAAGCATATTGCCGTATTGCGCCTACTTGATTTCACTGGGCCAGCCGTCGGGTTGTATGTGATTTTACAGGGCTGCCTGTTGAGTCTCACCGCTTATGTCGGTGGCTATAGTATCTATCTCATCGCCAGCCAGGTACTTAACCGTGCACTGGCCAGTAACCTGACTACGGGCCAAATGCTATGCAAGATTACGTTAGAACACAGTCTGATAGCCATGGCGCTGACGACGGTAGTGGCGATCTTGGTTGCCAGCATCGGAGCTTATCGCGCCATCAATATTGAACCGGCGCAGAGCCTGCGTGAGCTGTGATGTATTCCACTTCATCGACCAAATTACTTGATCATTAGCGGAGACAGTTTGTGACCTATACTCCTTTTTCACTCGTGCCCTTGCTGATGCTTGGCCTGTCCGTGAATATATCCCCGGCATTAGCCACCGCTTGGGATAAAGATGCTTTCAATCCCAAACCTGATGATGAAGATATTATCCTGCCCATGCCTTGCGATGGCTTTTCGTCGAATTGATATTCCCGTTGCTAGCCCCCTCGATGATTTACCGATAACTCTCGGGCAAGATGGCGGAGAATGGGGCGTTATCGAACACAGCTACCCCGCCTTTATCGCTGGAAGCTTTGCTGATTCAAGTAAAGGCAAAGGACGCTATTACCTGATGGCCAAATATGAGCTCACAGCTTTGCAATATCAGACATTGATGGAAGGTAATTGTCCTACACCTTCTCGCAAACTTAGCATACCAGCAACAAGGATGAGTTGGTTTGAGGCGGTGACAGCCGCTGACAAATACAATCAATGGTTGCGCAGCAACGCCCGCGACAAATTACCCAAAGAAGAAGATGAGCCGGGTTTTTTGCGACTGCCGACGGAAGTTGAATGGGAATTTGCTGCCCGTGGCGGACTAAAAGTGAACAGCGCCGAGTTTCGCGATATGCGCTATCCGATGGATGATATCAAGAACTATGAATGGTATGCCGGCGCTCAATCGTCCAACGGAAAAATACAATTGGTGTGGCGTCTTGCTCACAACCCGCTCGGCCTGTATGACATGCTAGGCAATGTGTCCGAAATGATGTTTACTCCGTTTTCTCTTAACAAACTGCACCGCATGCATGGTCAAACCGGGGGGCTTTGTGGTGTGCGGTGGCAATTACCTGTCTAATGAGTCAGATATTCGAAGCGCAATGCGTAAAGAAGTTAATTACTACGACAATGCAGCACCCGCCACCAGTAAAACAACGGGCCTGCGCCTGGTCGTCGTCTCCCGGACAATAACCTCACAGGGCAGGGTTAAACAGCTAGAAAAAAGTTGGGAAACACTCGGCACCAGTAACCCAAATGCTGACCAGAAAAAAGACGAATCGCAAGATACCGCCAAAGCACTGGGGAGCCTTGCTTCTGGCGTTGAGGATACAGCCCTGAAACAAAAGCTCAAAGAGTTGGAGAATCAACTGCGCGCCAGCAATCAACAGCAGCAAGAAGAGCGTGCGCAATCGATCCGTGCCAGCCTTAACTTAGGCTCCTTTTTGTGTACAAAACTGCAAGATGATTGGCGTTTCCTTGACTTCTTGAATCAAAACTATGATGCACTCTGTAAAGACAAAGACGCAAGCGATACAAATTGCGCCAACCGGAAAGCTAAACTCAGTGAGCAAAACTGAACGACTACAGCAACTTACGGGTTATTACGCCAGTAGTCTGGTCGATTCGGCAACCTTATATGGGCAAGATGGACTGAAACATGAGGTTACCGTGTTTGATCAAATGCTCACCCTCAACAAAAGGCTCTCTGGACTCAAGCCCTTACTTGCTGCGCACTGGCGAAATCAACAGAGGTATTTGGCAAACGGCAAGATTGATACCACTGGCTGGCTGGAAAGCTGTAAGCAGGTAACTGGCAGTAATTAAGGACTAAGTCTCTGGCTTGTTTCAAAAAAATACTGCTGACACAGCGCTATGGTGCTGTGTCAGCGTAAACGCATCACCGGATGATTCGCTTCGTTAGGCGCTATAATCTGGGCGTTCACTTAAGGTTGAGCGCAGATGCTTACGGCAACCTGGCAGTTACCTTGATTTCAAAGTGAAAGCCAGACAGCCGAGAGACGCCGACGCCGGTCAGCGCAGGATATGGCGCTTTGCCCCAGAATTCCGGGACCACGCTCCAGATGGTTTCCAAGTTTAATTCAGGATCGACCACAAAAACGGTCACATCCACAACATCCTCAAACGTGCAGCCTGCGGCAAACAACACCGCGTTCAAATTCTCAAATGCCCGCCTTACCTGTGTTTTTAAATCTGGTTCAGGTGAACCATCTTCCCGACTGCCCACCTGCCCTGACACGAATAAAAAGCCATTGGCTCTCACTGCCGGGGAATATCGATTGCGGTTATAGAGATCTTGCCGCCCTTCAGGAAAAACCACATCGCGTATTGTCATAACATACCCCTGAATAACTCGTTTCAAGATGGATAACTTGTGTGTAACCGAAGTCTAGAGGCATAGTGGCGGTGAGATAAACGCGCAAAACGCCGCTTCATTATTTTTAAAATACAAACAATCATAAAGGCATGAGGCAACGAGATGGATCGCTTTGACGCAATGCAGGCTTTTATTCGCGTGGTCGAGTCGGGCAGCTTTACCAAGGCCGCTGCGACGTTACAGATGAATAAGACCACCATTACACAGTTAATCCAGCAACTCGAGACCCGGTTGCGCGTCAAATTACTGAACAGAACCACCAGGAAGGTGCATGTTACCGCCGATGGCGCGGTGTATTACGAGCATGCCGTCCGTTTGCTTGCCGCGATGGATGATGCGGAAACCAGCCTCTCCAATGCCGTTACAACGCCCAGAGGTAAGCTGCGCATTGACGTTCCCAGCCCATTGGCTCGTCTGATTTTGGTACCCGCCTTACCTGAATTTTATGCGCAATATCCCGATATCCAGATTGATCTCGGGGCCAGCGATCGAAAGGTAGACATGGTCAGGGAGAATATAGACTGCGTGATACGCGGAGGCAGTATCTCGGAACGGTCACTTATTGCCCGTCATGTGGGAGATTTGACGATCGGAGCCTATGCCGCGCCGAATTACCTGGCTCGCGCGGGGACACCAATCCACCCCAATCAACTGGAACAATCAGAGCATTATCTGGTCGGCTATCTGAATTCGCAAACCGGGAAGGTTGCGGCACTGGAAGCGACCCGTGACGGCAACACGGTCAGGATTAGCGGACGTTATCAGCTTGCCGTTGATGATGGTAATGCCTATCTTGCCGCTGGCCTGGCAGGACTTGGTATTATTTTGTTGCCCACCTACATGGCAAAGGCGCATGAGCCGCGTGGCGAATTGCACCGACTGTTCGAACAGTGGGCATTTAGTCCAATGCCACTTTATCTGGCGTTTCCCCCAAACCGGTATTTAAGCGTCAAGCTTCGGGTGTTTATCGACTGGGTGATTGAACTTATGGCTCATCATGCGCCAAAGAGTGCCCAGTGATCGGCAAGACGTTAAACATTACTTACTCATTACCCACCCACCTCACCTATACTTTAATCCCCTACGCCACGGTTTCGATGAGGCTTGATTGTGCTGGCAAACATTCTAATTGCCCTTGTTGCAGCGATACATGTTTACATCCTCATTCTGGAAATGTTCTTGTGGAACACCCACGTTGGCCGTAAAGTCTTTAATCTCAAAGCTGATTTTGCTCGCGATACCAAGACAATGGCCGCGAATCAGGGTTTGTACAATGGTTTTTTAGCCGCTGGATTACTCTGGGGATTATGTCTGGGTGAAGCAGGTTTTCAATTTAAGGTCTTTTTCCTTGCCTGCGTTCTGGTTGCCTGGCTATACGGTGTCCTCACCGTGAGCCGGAAAATCCTCTATGTTCAAGCAATTCCCGCATTGATTGCGCTCATCGCGCTGATGAGTGATTGACGCATTTTTAAAAGGATGATGGCATGGATGCATTAACCTATCCCTACACCTTACAGGATTTATTGTCTCTGTATGAGTTTGAACCCCTGCTTGAGTCTCTACACAGGGAGAAGCACTATAACGCGCTGATTGATTGGGCAGAAAAGGAAGTGCTGTTTGGTAATGACTCTGAAACGCTGCTTATTATTGCGTCGTTTTGCCTGGACGTGAAGCTGGATTATGACGAGATAAACGGTTATCTCGATCGCTATCTGTATGAGAATAAGATAAAAAGGCCCAGCGCAAATGCCAGCGCACTGGTCTGGCTGAAGATACAGTTGTGGTATTTGCTGAACACCCAGAACACCAAGGACATAGAAGAGAACTTATATTTGTTTTCTGAGCAATTTTTCGACTTTGGCCCACATTTTTTTCAAAAAACTACACGCTATCTGAACAGCCTCTATTACCAACTGTATGACAGTGGTTGGTGGGATTATCCGCCCAAAGCCGAATCAATGGACGAGCAGGCGCTTTTGCAGTTCGTTAAGGTACGCATACGCCCGTTTTACCGCAAGCTAACCCATAATGAGTGGCTTACGCTTCTCGCACGTTAACCATTGGCCGGTGAGTGTCTGGCGTAAAAAAAACCGCCTTCTCAGTGGGTTCAGTCATCTTGTGATTGATGCGGTTATCAAAATTTTCGTTAAACTGCTTTTTCTGCGCCTCGGTCAGGTTGAGATCTTTAAGCATCCACTCTTCATGCATGCCGGCGCGAGGGCCACCGCGTTCACCTTTCATCATACGAGCTTCATGACCGTGGCCTTTTTGAGCATCGTTCGCATGCGCAATACCCGCCGCGCCAAACGCCAATGTAGATGCCACCAGAATCGCTGTCAGTTTACGCATAGTGCTATCTCTCTCTTTCCAGGTTACTCGTTAACGACGATTGTCGTCTTGACGGTGTTGAGTATAGATAGACAGTGCAACTTCGAGTTAATTAGCGTAAGGGTAAATCTCTGCAAGTTCCGTCTCCACAATTACGTCAAATGTGGAGAATGCGGAGAAACTATGTAAACCCTGCAAGGAAAACGTTAGGGCCCTCTTAGTCTAGGTAACAATGAAAATATAAAATTAATAAAATCAATCAATTATCAAAAAACAAAGTTTTTCGCACTTAAATCGCTTACTATTTAATCTTTGTCTATATGGATTGTATTTCATGAACAAGAAAACGCAGACAGTACCGACATCATTGCCCGCGCAAGCCTATCAGCTTGACGGACAACCCTGTTCCGCACTCTATTCAGCCAATCTGGCAATGAATAAAGTCTATCGAAAACAGCTGGCAGCGCTGTCACTCACCTACCCCCAGTATCTTGTCATGCTGGTGTTGTGGGAGCGCGATGGGATTACGGTATCGGAACTGTGTGAGCAGCTTTATTTGGATTCCGCCACGCTGACGCCGTTGCCCAAACGATTACAGCAATCTGGCCTGGTCAGCAGAACGCGCAGTGCGGAATATGAACGTCAGGTGCTGATTCGGTTGACGGAAGAAGACCGCACATTGCAACAAAAAGCGAGTGCTATACCGGAAAATATGCGGTGTGCAACGCAATGCGATGACAGCACGCTGCAAGCGATGAAGCAGCAGTTAGAATACCTGCGTGCCAGACTGATCGAGAATCTTTGATGGCCGCTAATCTCGACGTTTTATTTCGACCATTTAAATAGCTCACGATTTAATATCTTGATAAAAAATAGCCTATAAGGAGTTACACCATGTCCATTGAAAAAGTACTGTATGTCGCTCACGCAAAAGCCACTGGCGGACGTGATGGCCGCGCCGAATCCTCCGATCAGCAACTGAGCGTTAAATTGACGACACCGCGCGAACTGGGCGGAGCTGGTGGTGAAGGAACTAACCCGGAACAGCTGTTTGCCGCAGGTTACTCTGCCTGTTTCCTTGGCGCGCTGAAGTTTGTCGCCAGCAAAGAAAAAATTGCACTGCCAGCGGCGACCGCCATTGAGGGGGGTGTCGGCATCGGTGCCGCACCAACCGGATTTGCTATTGAAGTGGAATTGAAAATTGATCTGCCGGGGTTGGCGCGTAAAACCGCGCAAGCACTGGTGGAAAAAGCCCATATCGTGTGCCCGTACTCTAATGCCACACGCGGCAATATCGACTTAACCATGACGCTACTGTAAGCCACACAGCGTCATGCAAACGGCAGTCTTCTGCCGTTTGCTCAGCGAGCACCAACACCAGTGGAAAAAACAGGACAAATCAAATCGATCAGGGAAGTGAACGACTAAAGGCGGAGGCATCCTTCGCCAAGGCGTCAATATAGGCGCCAATCATTTTAATGCGCTACACCAGGGGATTTCGTTCCGGCGACGCATCCATAGAGTTTAACTGAATCACTAACTTTTCGATCTGCGCGCACAGCTCCGCTTCCCGCTGTTGGGCCTGCGTGAGCTGCTGCTGCCAGCTTTCACGATCCTGACGCCAGCCTTGCTGCTGCAACCTAACACAACGTTCCAAATCGGTAAGCGCACTTTCCAGCGCCGGTTCCAACTCATCCACCCACATAGCGATTCCTTAGCACTCTGATCCCGCGAATTATAATGATTGTTGGCACGGACAACAAACCTTCTGGCATACTGTCCCGATTATCGAGTCTCGCCACAGGGAATGACACAAATCACATTAAATAAACATTTATTTCACATATCATCCAACACTCGCTACAGTAAACTCATCAGACCAGTCTCTTACGCGGTTTCTGTGGAGAGCACCATGCACGCCTACCCCAAGTTTTTTCGCCCCTCAATTTGGGCTTCACCACGTTAAAAAACCGCGTCATCATGGGTTCTATGCACACCGGTTTGGAAGAGCATCCACAGGGCACTGAACGGTTGGCGGCATTTTACCGAGAACGCGTGCAGGGCGGTGTTGCACCGATTGTTACTGGCGGTATTGCGCCCAACGCCAAAGGTGCCGTGGTCGCTGGCGGAGCGGCGCTTGAATATGAAGGACAGCTACCTCACCATCTCCCAATAACTGCTGCGGTGCATGAAGCGGGAGGGAAAATTGCGCTGCAAATTCTGCATGCCGGGCGCTACAGCTATCAACCCGATCCCGTTGCACCTTCCGCCCTTCAGGCACCGATCAGCCCCTTCCTTCCCAACGCCATGACACATGAGGAGATTTTACACACCATCACTGATTTTGCGCGCTGTGCTGCGCTGGCCCAGCAGGCAGGCTATGACGGTGTGGAAATCATGGGCTCTGAAGGGTATCTGATTAATCAGTTTCTGGTTGAACGCACCAACCAGCGGCATGATGACTGGGGTGGTAACGAACAGAACCGCCGCCGCTTAGCGTTGGAGATTGTGCGTGCAGT
This sequence comes from Candidatus Symbiopectobacterium endolongispinus, assembly GCF_018777385.1. Taxonomy (GTDB): domain Bacteria; phylum Pseudomonadota; class Gammaproteobacteria; order Enterobacterales; family Enterobacteriaceae; genus Symbiopectobacterium; species Symbiopectobacterium endolongispinus. Next base: position 7,980 of record NZ_JAFJYB010000009.1, read on the forward strand.
GCGCCGTGCGGCCGGGCCACACTTTATTATCATCTATCGCTTGTCCATGCTCGATCTGGTGGAGTCCGGCTCCTCATGGCAAGAGATAGAAACGCTGGCTCAAGAGATGGAAGCCGCTGGTGTCACGTTGCTTAACACCGGTATTGGCTGGCACGAAGCACGCATCCCGACCATCGCAACGCTGGTGCCGCGCGCGGCCTTTGGCTGGGTGACCCAGCGTTTGATGGGCAAGGTAAACATACCGCTTATCACTACCAACCGCATCAACGATCCGGCTCAGGCAGAACAGATGCTGGCACAGGGCTGCACCGATATGGTTTCCATGGCGCGTCCCTTTCTGGCGGATTCACACTTGCTTGAGAAAGCAGAAACGGGCTGCAGCGATGAGATCAATACCTGTATCGGCTGCAATCAGGCCTGTCTCGATCGCATATTTGTCGGCAAGGTAACGTCATGTTTAGTCAACCAGCGCGCCTGCCACGAAACAACGCTCCCGGTAATCGCAACAGACACACCGCAACGAATTGCCGTCGTTGGCGCTGGTCCGGCAGGGCTCGCTTTTGCCATTAACGCGCACAGCGCGGCCATGCAGTTACGCTGTTCGAAGCGGACAGTAACATCGGTGGTCAGTTTAATCTGGCCCGGCAAATTCCCGGCAAACAAGAATTTACAGAGACACTGCGCCATTACCGCCGTATGTTGGTGCTCACTCACGTATTAGTCCGCCTCAACACCAAAGCCACGATCGACGATCTTAAAACCTTTGATACCGTTATCCTGGCGTGTGGCATAACGCCACGCACCCCGGAGATTCCCGGCATTGATCACCGAAGTGTAGTGAGCTACTTACAGGTGCTGCGCGATAAGGTTGCCGTTGGCAAACGGGTGGCGATTATCGGTGCAGAAGGTATCGGTGTTGATGTTGCCCATTATCTTAGCTCCCCCCCCGCAAGCCGATTTCTATACCGAATGGGGTATCGATCGTACTCTCGATACACGGGGCGGCGTATTACCGCTCGCCGCCGGAGCACCCACAGGCGCAGCGCATCAGCATGAAATTGTGCTGCTGCAACGCAAGGCAGGAAAACTGGGTGAGCATCTTGGCAAAACCACCGGATGGATACACCGGGCGCAGCTACTGCGTCACGGCGTAAGTTTTATTGACGATGCTGGGCTGCATATTATTCATGAGGGCCAGGAGAGATGCATCGCCGCCGATACCATCATCGTCTGTGCAGAACAGGATTCACGGCGCGAGTTCTATGCGCCATTGCAGGCCAACTGGTGCGCCGTGCATCTGATTGGCGGTGCGGATGTCGCCGCCGAACTGGATGCCCGGCGGGCCATCGACCAGGCCACCCGGCTGGCGCTAACGCTGTAGCCGATGACTCAAGCCCCGTTCAGCGAGACGATGCCAGCTTCATCGCGCGCAGCACCACAAACTTGTTGTTGCCCGCCAGCTGTTCGCAGTTGCCGAACAGGTGTTTCAGCTTCGGATAGTAGTTGAGGTGGCGATTGCCTACTATACGCAGCTCACCGCCGTGCGCTAAACAGCGACGCGCATCGCTGAACATGTTCCAGGCCAGATGGTCGGTGATGGTCTGCTGCTGGTGGAACGGTGGGTTACACAGCACCGCTTGCAGCGAATCAGGGGCAATGTTGGCCAGCGAATTATTCACTACAAAACTGGCACGCGGCAGGTCTTGCGGACAGTTGATTTCAACATTCATGCGGCTGGAAGCCAGCGCCATATGAGATTCATCAATAAAGCTAACCAGCGCTGAAGGGTTTTGCGCCCGCGCCACCAGCCCGACAATCCCGTTACCGCAGCCTAAATCCACCATCTTGCCTTCAATATCACTCGGCAGGTGCTGCATAAAAAAGCGCGTACCGATGTCCAGGCTACCGCGTGAGAACACGTTGGCATGGTTGTGGATGCGGTAACCACACCCTTCCAGTTCCCACTCAACGGTTGGTGAATACTCACCTACATTGATTTGTGCCACGTCGCAGTGAATCAGGCGTGCCTTTTTCCACGCCAGTGAAGTCCGCGTCGGGCCAATAATTTTTTCAAACAGCTGCAACGTGGAAGTATGAATATCGCGCGCCTTCGCGCCGGCAATAATTCGCGTATTCGGGGCGACGACCGAGCGTAGCATACGAAGCTGATGCTCCAGCATCGCTAAGGTTTTTGGCACATTGATAACCACCAGCGATGGCGCATCAGGTAACGCCATCAGGCTGTCTTGCAACACGACGGACTCCGGCGTAAAGCCGTTGAGCGACAGATTATGCCGCGTCGCCAGTTGGCTCAAATAGCTGTCGCTGTCGCAGAGCGGCTCATACGCCTGTAATCCACAGGCCAGTGCACCGAATGTGTCGTTCAGAATCACAACGGGCCCTGGCGCAAGCTCCATGGTAGCAATCTCGTTCAGCAAAAACGCGTCTGCCGCTTCCCAGGCTTGTAAGGTGGAATTCTCAGACGTTTTCGGATAACGAACCAACGTGAGCGTTCGCGTTTCCAGTTCCAATTGGCTCATCGGCCTCTCCCGCGTCATAAAGGTTGCGCAGTGTACCCCGTAACGTCGCGGAGCAGTAAATGCTTTTCGTCAGTCAGGGCGAATCCAGGCGCGTGACGCCCTGTTGCCGCGGTTTTCCCCCTACGCAGAACCGCGACGCGACGATTGCCTTGCGCCCACATCATGTTGCTCTGTTTTCCTTACGCTCTCGCCAGGAACATCGATCCGTCATGATTCGTTTCTCTATTGTAGGAACCAGTCAAATCACGCGCCAGTTTGTTGATGCTGCACATGAAACCGGTAAGATGAAATTGATCGCCATCTACTCCCGTTCGCAGGAAAAAGCGCAGCAATTTCAAACGGACTATCTGGTTGAACACCGCTTCACCTCTCTGGAGGCGCTCGCCCAGTCCGACCTGATTGATGCGGTTTACATCGCGAGTCCAAATAGCCTGCATGCGGAACAATCCATCCTGTTTCTTGAACATGGCAAACATGTGGTCTGCGAAAAACCGTTGGCATCGAACCATGCCCAGGCGCAGAGAATGATCGCGTGCGCGCAAGCCAATCAGGTCGTGTTGTTTGAAGCTTTCAAAACCGCGAGCTTGCCCAATTACGCCGTGGTGACGCAGGGCCTGGCGCGCATTGGTCGGTTGCGTAAAGTGTTCCTGAATTACTGCCAATATTCTTCCCGTTACCAGCCCTATCTGGCGGGAGAGAATCCCAACACCTTCAATCCGGCGTTTTCTAACGGCTCCATCATGGATATTGGCTACTACTGCCTTGCATTCGCTGTCAGCCTGTGGGGAGTTCCTCACAACGTTCAGGCCAGTGCGGCCATGTTGGAAAGCGGCGTGGACGGGCACGGCAGCGTCTTACTGAATTACGGGGATTTTGACGTGATTATCGCGCATTACAAGGTGAGCAACAGCGCCATCCCCAGTGAAATCCAGGGGGAGGAAGGTTCGCTAGTCATCGACAGGCTGTCGGAATGCCAGCAAGTGAGCCTGGTGCCGCGCAACGGTCAACGAATCGATTTGTCCCAACCGCAGCACATCAACAGCATGCTGTATGAAGTGGAAACCTTTGCCTCACTGGTCGCCCAGAATGATGTCAATCACGCCTTTCTGGCACGCTCACTCACCGTCGCGCGCTTACAAACAGAAATTCGCCGCCAGACTGGCGTGGTGTTCCCCGCCGACAGCAACGTACTTTCTGAGGATCAATAACGGAGCAGGTGGAAAGCGCTCACAAAATTTGACCTGGATCGACTTTTCACCTATCTTTGCTGATGCAAAGGGGAGTAACTTTTCCGCCGATTAATCGTCATTACGAAGTCATGTGTCAAGCTTGCTATAAAGTGAGTAGATATATGCTTCCGGTTATCGGGCAATACCAATGAGCATTCCGCATTGGCGTTGTAAGTGAGACCTTGCCGGAAGGCGAGGGACATTTGCAACGCGAGTGACCAAACGACCTGTGTCTTCCGATACATGTCGTTTTTTTACCTGGCCTGCTACCGCGCCAGATAAAAATGAGGCCTGGCGGTGTTAATTTTTGTTGCAAGGAACCAGTTATGAACTCCATCGGTACGCCGTGGTTGTGGGGCAGCTTCGCTGTCATCGTTATCGCCATGCTGGCGGTAGACCTACTCTATCAAGGGCGCAAGGGTGCCACTACCATGACATTTCGCCAGGCTGCAGCCTGGTCATTGATTTGGGTTACGCTGTCGCTCGCCTTCAACACCGGATTCTGGTGGTATCTGAAAGGCACACTCGGCGTAGAAGTCGCCAACACGCAAGCCCTCGCCTTCCTCACTGGCTATCTGATCGAAAAAGCACTTGCCGTCGATAACGTCTTCGTCTGGCTGATGCTGTTCAGCTATTTCGGCGTGCCCGCGCAATATCAGCGGCGTGTGCTGGTTTATGGCGTGCTGGGTGCCATCATCCTGCGAACGCTGATGGTGTTTGGTGGAAGTTGGCTGGTTACTCAGTTCCAGTGGTTGCTCTACGTATTTGGCGCGTTCTTACTGTTCACGGGCCTGAAAATGGCGTTTTCCAAAGACGATGGTGGCGATCTTGGCGACAAGCCATTAGTGCGTTGGTTACGCGGGCACCTGCGGATGACGGATACCATTGAAAACGAACGCTTCTTCTTGCGACGCAACGGGATTCTGTATGCCACCCCGCTGTTTTTAGTCTTGATTCTGGTTGAGATCAGCGATGTTATCTTTGCTGTTGACAGCATCCCGGCTATTTTTGCGGTTACTACCGACCCGTTCATTGTGCTGACGTCCAACCTGTTCGCCATTCTGGGTCTGCGCGCCATGTATTTCCTGCTGGCTGGCGTGGCGGAGAAGTTCTCGCTGCTCAAGTATGGTCTGGCCATCACTCTGCTGATTAACCTGTGGGTGAATCAGCGCGCCGCTCGCTAAACCGCTTATCGCCTCCGTAAAAGGAGGCGATTTGTGAATGACCCGCCGCACAAATTCGTGTGCCATTGCTTTTTTTTAATGCCTCTTTTCCCTATACTGCTCTGCGCAAACACTTTGTTACAGGTTATGAAAAAAACCCCATTGCATTCTCCAGAGGTTTTCATTCTGCAACGTGCTACCACACAACCCTTGTTAAGTTACGGAACGGGAACACCGTCTATTTTATGAAAAATACATACTCTGCGATTCTCCGCTATATAGTGCGAGGCAGTCTGGTACAGCAAATCGTTGTCGGGTTAGCGTTAGGTATTCTCCTCGCTCTGCTATCCCCCTCTGCGGCCTTGGCCGTCGGCCTGTTCGGTACGCTGTTCGTGGGCGGATTAAAAGCCGTTGCGCCTGTATTGGTGCTGGTTCTGGTGATGGCTTCCATCACCAATCATCAGCAAGGACAGAAAACCAATATCCGCCCCATTCTGGTCCTGTACGGCATCGGCACCTTTTCGGCCGCGCTGGTCGCGGTGGTTCTGGGTTTTTTGTTCCCCACCACCCTCGCCTTGAGCGCGCAGTCTGCCGATATCGTACCGCCCGCCGGCATCGTTGAAGTGCTGAAAGGGTTACTGATGAGCGTGGTCGCCAACCCGATTCATGCGCTGATCAACGCCAACTACATCGGTATTCTGGTGTGGGCAATTGGTTTTGGCATCGCGTTTCGCCACGCCACGCCTTCCACCAAAGCCTTTATCAACGACGCTTCAGATGCGGTTACGCTGCTGGTGCGCACGGTCATTCGCTTTGCACCGCTGGGGATTTTTGGCCTGGTATCCTCAACGTTAGCAGAAACCGGCTTTGACGCGCTGTGGGGCTATGCCCATCTGTTGACCGTTCTGGTCGGCGGCATGCTGTTCGTGATGTTTGCCATCAATCCGCTGATCGTGTTCTGGAAAATTCGCCGCAACCCGTATCCGTTGGTGCTGACTTGCCTGCGCGAAAGCGGTATTACCGCCTTTTTCACGCGCAGTTCGGCAGCCAACATCCAGGTGAACATGGAGCTGTGCCATAAGCTGAATCTGGACGAAGACACCTACTCCGTCGCCATCCCGCTGGGAGCCACCATTAACATGGCGGGCGCGGCAGTAACCATCACCATCCTGACGCTGGCTGCCGCCCATACGCTGGGCATTCATGTCGATATGCTTACCGCACTGCTGCTCAGCGTAGTCGCCGCCATTTGTGCCTGTGGCGCATCGGGGGTTGCCGGAGGATCATTGCTGTTAATCCCGCTGGCGTGCAGCATGTTTGGTATTGCGAATGACGTGGCCATGCAAGTGGTCGCCGTCGGCTTTATCATCGGTGTGATTCAAGACTCGGTGGAAACCGCAGTGAACTCCTCCACGGACGTTATCTTTACGGCGGCGGTGTGTGATGCGGAAGATGCCAAGTTGGCAGAGAAAGAGCGGCTGAACCTGCTGTAACACCTTCTCGTTTCCCTCATCTTCTGTATCAAGGTGAGGGAAAACGGAGCAATAGCGACATTAATGAGATTGCGTTTCTGCCCGGAACGGGTCCAGCCCACGCTTCTGCATGCGCCAAAAACGAATGATGTTGTAGCCATTGAGGATCAAAAATGTGCCTTCAATCAGAGCTATACGTTATGTATTACCCAGCACAGTGTGGCGCACCAAATGACGCAGCGTGTCGTCAACCCACTGGTGTGGAACAATGCCCAGGTGCTGATCGGCGTACCAATGATCGGCAGCAGCTCAACCGCATGCTTAAGACCCTAAAGCCCGAACACCAGCGTCAGGATAATAAAGGCAAACATCACAAAAAGATTGTGGGTGCGCGTAGCAATCACCGTGCGCCCGGCATTCAGCAGTGCACTGGCGCCAGCGGCATTTGCCACCATCAAAAAGAAATGGATACCGATGATGGCGCTGTAGAGGGAAAGTTGTAGTTTGAATTTGCGATCGTCACGGTGAAAAAATACGGTAATCCCCACCAGGAAGGCAATCGCCCCCACTGCCTGAGCAAACCAATAACTCGTCATGATCTGTGCCTTGGGAAAAGGAGTGGTGAAAATAAATAAAACGGCGCCAATAAATGGAACGCCGCTTCATTTTAATTAAAGGCGGGAGATTTTACAACGTTACGCCACTTTTAAATATCGCCAGTTCGCGGAAATCATTGATCTCGTTTTTCGCCAGCTTTTTGCCATCAGCAATTTGCACGATCATGTTCACAAACTGGGTCAGCAGATCGTCCATTTACACCCCATGAATCAGGCGGTCAGCATCAAAGTCGATCCAGTGCGGTTTTTTCTGCGCCAACTCGCTGTTGGTTGCCAGTTTCACCGTAGGTACAAAACCGCCGTAAGGCGTCCCGCGACCGGTACTGAACAATACCATATGGCAGCCCGCGCCCGCCAGCGCGCTGGTAGCCACCGCATCATTACCCGGTGCGCTGAGCAAGTTCAACCCCGGCGTATGCAGGCGCTCGCCATACTTGAGCACGTCCACCACTTTGCTCTGCCCCGCTTTCTGGGTACAGCCCAGTGATTTCTCTTCCAGCGTAGTGATACCACCGGCCTTGTTACCCGGCGAGGGGTTCTCATAAATCGGCTGGTTGTGCTCGATAAAGTACTGTTTGAAGTCATTGACCATGTGGACCGTTTTTTCAAACGTCGCTTCATCGCGGCAGCGGCTCATCAGAATACGCTCTGCGCCAAACATTTCGGGCACTTCCGTCAACACAGTGGTGCCGCCGTTGGCAATCATGTAATCCGAGAAACGCCCCAGTAACGGGTTCGCGGTAATACCAGACAACCCATCCGAGCCGCCGCACTCCAGACCAAACTTGAGCTCGCTCAGTTTGCCCGGAACGCGTTGGTCGTTACGCATCGCTTCATACAACGCATGCAGACGCTCCAGCTCCGCTTCAACTTCATCATCCTGCTGTTGGCAGATCATGAAGGTCACACGTTCTGCGTCATAGTCACCCAACGTAGTGCGGAACGCATCTACCTGGTTGTTTTCACAGCCCAGGCCAATCACCAGCACCGCACCCGCATTGGGGTGGCGCACCATGTTTTGCAGCATGGTACGGGTATTTTCATGGTCTTGCCCCAACTGCGAACAGCCAAACGGATGAGTAAACAGATACACCCCGTCGATGCCTTCCGCATTGTTGGTTTCTTTCAGGAAGCGAGTCTGGATCTGACGCGCGATGCCGTTAACACAGCCTACGGTCGGCAGGATCCACAGTTCATTACGCACCCCGACATAACCGTTTTTCCGACGGTAGATCTGTACTTCACGATCGGCCATCTGCTCTGGCAGTGTCATGAATTCCAGCTGGTATTGATACTCATCCAGATCGCTCAGATTGGTCTTAGCATTCTGGGAGTGAATATGCTGTCCCGGTGCAATCGCCACTAACGCATGGCCGATCGGCAAGCCGTACTTCACGATCATCTCGCCCGGCGCGATGTCATAAAGCGCAAATTTGTGCCCGCGCGCCACCGGCTGCGGCAGCGTCACCGTGACGCCACCCGCGGTTACCGCCTCACCTTGCGCAACATCACGCAACGCAACGACCACATTGTCCAGCGCATGGATTTTGATGATGCTCTGCATCGATAAATCTTCAGCCATTAACAATACCCTTCTACTGCCGCTTCATGCCGCGATCGACGATCGCTTGCAGTTGCTGCGTAACCTGTTCTACCAATCCCGGCACCTGCGTCAGATCCTGTTCCCAGTGATCCGCATCGCTCAGCACAGTGGTAACCAGCGCTTGCAGCGAAGTGGTGCGATCGTTGACGCCGTGCCACATGGTGCTATAGCGCTCCAGCCAGTGCGCATCATCTTGCAGCGGGTAGGCTTCACCGTTGCGATCGCCACGGTAGAACGCGATCAGCGCCGCCAGTGCAAAGGTAAGACGCGCCGGCAATGCCCCTTTCTGCTCACGGTAGGCCAGCAGTTGCGGCAGAATACGGGTGCGGAATTTCGTCATGCCTTCAGGGCAATGGATAACAGCTGGTGCTGAATAAACGGGTTACGGAAACGGCTCAGCACCGCTTGGGCAAAGGATGTCAGCTCATCGTGCGGCAAATCCAGCACCGGAACGATCTCTTCGGCAATGGTTTTTTCCACAAAGCTGCTGATTTGCGCGTCATTCATGGATTCGCCTACGGTATCCAGGCCGGCCAGGAAGGCAACCGGCACTAGCGCGGTGTGCGCACCGTTCAGAATCGCCACTTTGCGCTCTTTGTACGGCTTGATGTCGTCAACGATGCGGATATTCAGGTCCAGCTTGTCGAGGCGCAGCTCTTTAGCCAGCCATTGCGGCCCCTGAATCACAAACAGGTAGAAGTATTCAGCGGTATCCCAGAAGGTATCCTGATAGCCCATTTCCTGTTGCAGCGCTTCCACTTCGGCACGCGGATAGCCCGTCACAATACGGTCAACCAGCGTGGAGCAGAACGTGTTGTTTTCGTTGATCCAGGTGACAAAGGCCTGCGGCAGCTCCCACTGCGCGGCATAGAGCAGCACCAGTTCTTTCAGTGCAACGCCGTTATAATCGATAAGTTCACACGGCAACAGCACCCAGCCTTTGTCGGCAGCGCCGTTGAAGTGGTTAAAGCGCTCGAACAGCAGGCGCGTCAGCTTAGCCGGATAGCTGACCGGCGGCGTATCCATCAAACGATCGTCGGCGTGATAGCTGATGCCCGCTTCGGTGGTGTTGGAGAACACGAAACGGATGTTGGCATCGTGTGCCAGTGCCAGATACTCGTCAAACTGACGGTAAATGTTGATTTCACGGTTAACAGAACGGATCAGGCGCGGCTCACGCACCGCTTCGCCCTGCTCATTCAAACCGCGAATGATCGTGGTGTACAGCTCATCCTGAGTGTCTAATGAAGGCGGAAAATCGGTATCAATCGGACAAACGATCACCACACCCGCATCCAGATCGGTATGTTCGTTTAGCAAATCTAACTGCCAGCCAACGAACGCGCGCAGAAAGTTACCCTCACCGAATTGGATGATACGATCAGGATGTTGACGACCAGGGAAGTCACGACGATTCAATGTTTGCATTAAGAAGCTACCTCAGGACAGGAAGTGCGATCGGGGTCAGGTTGTTACCACCCTGTCACCTTGCCCACGGTCTTATAATTCTATGGCGAAATAGTTTTTAGCGTTATCGAAACAAATGTTTTTCACCATGTCACCCGGCAAATTGATGTCTGCTGGGGCTTCGCCGTCTTCTACCCAGCGGCCGATCATTTGGCACAGGATGCGACGGAAATACTCATAGCGAGTGTAAGACAGGAAGCTGCGGCTATCCGTCAACATGCCCACAAAGCGGCTCAGCAGGCCCAGTTGCGTCATTTGACGCTGCATGCCGTCTTTCTGATCGTTGAACCACCAGCCAGAACCAAACTGCATTTTGCCCGGCATGCCTTCACCCTGGAAGTTACCGACCATGGTGCCCAGCACTTCGTTATCGCGCGGGTTCAGGCAGTACAGAATGGTTTTCGGCAGCAGGTTTTCTTCATTCTGCTTGCTCAGCAGGCGAGACAGTTATTGTGCCAGCGGGCGGTCATTGATGGAGTCGAAACCAACGTCTGGCCCCAGCTGTTTAAACTGACGCAGGTTGTTGTTACGCAGCGCACCAATGTGGTACTGCTGCACCCAAACGCGACGCGCATATTCCGCACCCAGCCATACCAATACGGCAGTTTTGAACCGCGCCACTTCCACATCGCTCAGTGCAGCACCGCCCAAACGACGGGACAGAATGCCATCCAGCGTCGCTTCATCCGCTTCGGCAAACAGCACTACGTCCAGCGCGTGGTCAGAAACTTTACAGCCGTGTGCGGCAAAGTGATCCAGACGTTTGGTCAGTGCGGCCTGCAAATCGCTGAAACGACGAATGTCGGTATCAGACACTTCACCCAGTTTTGCCATGTAATCGTTAAAGGTGGCCAACTCGATGTTGAAAGCCTTGTCAGGACGCCAGCTCGGCAGCACTTTGACGTTGAAGCTGCCATCAGCGGCGATGGCTTTGTGATGACGCAGATCGTCAATCGGGTCGTCGGTGGTACCGACCATTTTCACGTTCATCTGCTGCATGATGCCGCGCGCGGTAAATTCATCACGTTACAGCAGGGCATTGCAGCGATCCCAAATCTCTTTCGCAGTACCCGGCGCTAACAGCGTACCTGTTACACCAAACGGGCGGCGCAGTTCGAGATGCGTCCAGTGGTACAACGGGTTACCAATGGTATGCGGCACGGTTTCTGCCCAGGCGGAGAATTTCTCCCAGTCGCTGGCATCACCAGTACAAAGACGCTACGGCACGCCGTTAGTACGCATAGCACGCCATTTGTAGTGATCACCTTTTAACCAGATGTCATACAAGTTTTTAAAGCGGTAGTTTTCTGCAATCTGTTCAGGCGGCAAGTGGCAATGGTAATCAAAAATAGGCTGGTCAGCCACATAGTCATGATACAAACGACGAGCAAATTCGCTGTCTAACAGAAAATCTTCGCTAAGAAACTGGGCATACTCTTCTTCCTCACCGTGCGCTCAGGCACAACATTGGCCTTTGTTGAAAGATATCACACCAATTATGCTGGATATCTCATATCATTAGTGAGGTCATGATCGCAAAAATTCACATGCCTGGCAAATTGGTCATGACACCGCGCAGCAAGCTCTCAACACAGGCCGATATCGAACAAATTTTAGCTATTACGCATAAATATAATGGTTTTGTGATGCCACTCAACTTTTAAAGTTGTATGACAAATTATTGTGGCGCCGTCTTGAACCGGGATTCAATCTCTATTCCATTCCCAAGAGAAAAAATCCTGGTCCAAATCAAAAGCAGGTTTCAAGAGAGCAAAAGGCGAGCAAGGCGTCCTTATCTATGCGCCTTGCCGCCTTCCTAAAAGTAAGCGCAATGACGCCACAAACATGCTCCGTTACTGAAACCCTGCGATTGCGCCCTTCTGGGAGGTGCGCTGGCCAACCTTGTTGGCTAAACACAACACCGGTTGTTAGCTCAGCTAGCGGCACGGTGTTATTTTTTGACTCGGAGAGAAAACACAAATGCGTAAAATCAAAGGGCTACGTTGGTACATGATTGGGCTGGTGACCATTGGCACCGTGCTCGGTTACCTGACACGTAATGCTATCGCCGTTGCCGCCCCGACGTTGCAAGATCAGTTACATATCACGACACAGCAATACTCCTACATCATTGCTGCCTATTCTGCCTGTTATACCGTTATGCAACCCATCGCCGGTTACGTACTGGACCTGTTGGGTACCAAAGTCGGCTATGCCATGTTCGCCATCCTGTGGGCCATTTTCTGCGCCTGTACCGCAATGGCAAACAGCTGGCAAGGTCTGGCCATTTCACGTGGTCTGGTCGGCATGGCCGAAGCGGCCATGATTCCTGCGGGCTTGAAGGCGAGCAGTGAATGGTTCCCGGCCAAGGAGCGTTCCGTTGCCGTAGGTTACTTCAACGTCGGTTCCTCGATCGGTGCCATGATCGCGCCGCCGTTGGTGGTTTGGGCCATCGTGATGCACAGTTGGGAAATGGCCTTTATCATCACCGGTGCCTTGAGCATGGTGTGGGCTCTGTGCTGGCTGGCATTTTATAAGTATCTGAAAGACCAGAAAAAACTGACTGATGAAGAGCGCGATTACATTCTGAGCGGTCAGGAATCTCAGCATCAGGCTGATAACGGTAAGAAAATGTCCGCCTGGCAGATCGTGCGCAACCGTCAGTTCTGGGGCATCGCGTTACCGCGTTTCCTGGCTGAACCGGCATGGGGCACCATCAACGCCTGGATCCCGCTGTTCATGTTCAAGGTCTATGGCTTTAACCTGAAAGAAATTGCCATGTTCGCCTGGCTGCCGATGCTGTTTGCTGACCTGGGCTGCGTATTGGGTGGTTACATGCCCATGCTGTTCCAGAAATATTTCAAAGTGAACCCGATCGTTTCTCGCAAAATGTTGGTGACGCTGGGTGCGGTGTTGATGATTGGCCCTGGGGTTATCGGCCTGTTCACTAGCCCTTATATTGCCATCGCGCTGCTGTGCGTAGGTGGATTTGCGCACCAGTCACTGTCCGGCGCGCTGATCACGCTCTCTTCTGATGTGTTTGGTCGTAACGAAGTGGCTACCGTCAACGGATTGACCGGCGGCGCAGGCTGGCTGGCGAGCACCCTGTTCGCTCTGGTCGTTGGCGCATTGGCTGACACCATTGGCTTCGGCCCGCTGTTCGCGGTGCTGGCAGCCTTTGATGTGCTGGGTGCCATCCTGATCTGGGTTATTCTGCAAAACCGCCCAGCGGTAGAGATAGAACAAGCCGCAGTGCTTGAGACGGCACAGCAGCATTAATCACTGCCTGTCTCACGGCTAGACCTGCTTTGACGCCCGATAACCCCGGTTATCGGGCGTTTTTATTGCGGGCTGATAATGCATAACTGTGACCTTGATGTTGGTCGGCTTCACGAATAAGTGGTATAACAAATCTTGACGCGATGGTTTTCTCAGCCTTTTTTCGCCCCTGTGGTGAGGTTGCGGTGCAGGAAAGTCGCAGGGAAAGGTTCCCCATTTACGGACCGTCATATATTAAAGAGCAAAGATATGGCACTCACTGAGCCCCGTCGACTATACCAACGGTTAGCCGCAGAACTTAAGCAGCGCATCGAAAGTGGCGCTTATCTTGTTGGTGAGAAGTTACCCGCCGAACGCTACATTTCAGAAGAGATGAACGTCAGCCGCACCGTCGTGCGCGAGGCGATCATCATGCTGGAAGTGGGAGGCTACGTCGAGGTGCGGAAAGGTTCAGGCATTCATGTCATTTCCAATCAGCAAAGCCATCGCGTGCCCAGCGGCGGGGATATCGAGTTTGTCACCGCCGGGCCGTTTGAACTGTTGCAGGCACGCCAGTTAATTGAAAGTAATATTGCCGAATTTGCGGCGACACAGGTGACGCGTCAAGACATTGTCCAGTTGATGGAGATCCAGGAATATGCGCGTCAGGAAGATCGTTTCCGTGATTCCGAGTGGGATCTGAAGTTTCACATTCAGGTGGCACTGACGACACAGAACTCGGCCATGGCCACTATCGTGGAAAAAATGTGGAGCCAGCGTATCCACAACCCCTACTGGCTCAAGCTGCACGAACACATTGACGATCGCTCGATCGAAAGCTGGTGCGAAGAGCACGATCAAATCCTTAAGGCACTGATTCGCAAAGATCCCTACGCCGCCAAGCTAGCGATGTGGCAGCATCTGGAAAACACCAAGCAAATGCTGTTTCGCGCCACCACCGATGACTTTGAATTCAACGTTGACCGCTATATGTTTGCCGAAAATCCCGTCGTGCATCTTGAGCCAATCACTGTGCACAAATCCTGACCACCAGAACAAAAAACCTGCCGCCTCTGTCACTTAATAGAGGCCAAAACGTCTGAAAACACCTGTTTGTGTCAAAAAATGTAAAATCGGCCGCAAAAAACCTTTTCTGTCAAACAGCAGCGATAAATCTCACATTTTCCTGCGATAATTCCCTATCTTAACCTTTAGGCTTTTGTTACAGTTAGAAGCTCTTTTTAACGCTTAATCCGGTATTTTCCGCGTTACTGCCGCCAAAACGCAACAATGCAGGCTCGTCGGGCAAAATGGATTAAGTGGATGAGATATGTGAACATCGGTATGTTCTACTCTAACAGCGCTCACCATGGCGAGCCGGTGTACATAATGACCCTTGCAGTCGGTGTATTTCATCGCCGATGGGCCACGTAGCATGCTGTTGTGTTAGGAATACCGAATGGAATTAATTAAAGAACTTGTTAATGCGCTTTGGCATCAAAATTTCGATATTATCGCTGACCACAAACTGGTTTGGACGCTCTATTTTATTCTGTTCATGATCCTGTTTTTGGAAAATGGTCTGTTACCCGCGGCCTTTCTGCCCGGAGACAGTCTGCTGGTGTTGGTCGGCGTGCTGGTTGCCAAAGGCACGATGAATTATGCATTCACTATCGCATTGCTGACCACCGCCGCCAGCCTTGGCTGCTGGGTGAGCTATATTCAAGGGAAGTGGCTGGGGAATACCCGGGTAGTACAAGGCTGGCTCTCTCATCTCCCCGCACACTATCACCAGCGTGCGCACCTGTTGTTCCATCGTCATGGATTGTCTGCGCTGCTGATTTGCCGATTTCTCGCCTTTGTCCGCACGTTGCTGCCTACCATTGCCGGACTTTCGGGGCTGGACAATACCCGCTTTCAGTTTTTCAACTGGATGAGCGGGCTGCTGTGGGTGTTGATTCTGGTTTCGCTTGGGTTCGCGATAGGCAAGACGCCGGTTTTCATGAAGTATGAAGACGAATTGATGTTTTGCCTGATGATGTTGCCACTGGTGTTATTGTTCGTCGGTCTGTTCGGTTCACTGTTAGTGTTGTGGCGTAAGAAACGCGCCTACAATGTAGAAAAAGGGAACTAACGGGTTATTCGGTTGGCGTTATCTGAAAGCTATCTGGCGCATGATGATTCTGGTGATGCTGCCAATTATCCTGCTGACCCAGTCACCGAGCCGTCAACAGGATGAAACGCTGCTGCACATTTTTCCTCACCATCAGGGCGCACCGCTCCCTGATGGTTTTTACGTTTACCAGCGTCTTAATGAGCGTGGTATTGTCATCAAAAGCATTACCCCCTGCGCCAGACAGCCTGATCGTCAGACTGGCGTCATCGGAGCAGACCTTTGCCGCGCGTGAAGCACTTCTGCCCTCGTTTCCGCAGGCAAAAATCATCACTCAGCAACCGCCTAAACCCGTTTCTTTCTGGCGACAAAAGCTGACGCAAAAGACCGCAACACTTGGATGATGATATGAAAAAAGTAACCGTTTTACGTGGAGTTATTACTGCAAGTCTGGCGTTCGCCGCCATCAGTGCCTATGCCGCTGACGCAAAAGTGCCGCCAGCAGGCACCTGTGCAGCCAAAGCCTATGATATCGAACAGCAGTTGGCACAGGCCCGTAAGCACCGTAACGCAGGCCAGATTCAAGGCCTGGAAACGGCGCTGCGCAATGTGTAAACGTACTGTCGGAATGATGACCTGCGCGTCAAACGCCAGCAAAATCTGGCGGAGAAACAAGCCAAAGTCGCGGAGCGAAAAGCGGAATTACGTGAAAGTCAGCAATACGGCGCCGATGCGGACAAGATTCAAAAACGTCAGGACAAACTCGCCGAAGACCAGAAAGAGTTGCATGCAGCCCGGCAGGAGATCGCCGCTGCCGGTGGGCAATAACCCATCAGATTTCGCTTGTCTTGATCGCACCCAGCCCATGTTCACCGACCAGGGTTGGGCGTGTTCTATGGGATTACTCAGCGCTTACAGCAGCTTATCAGAATTACCTCGTCCCATTCCGCCATTCCAATCGTAAAAGTTGAGCTATAGTTAATACTCCTTATTTATCGAAAAGGAGTTAATCATGTCTAAAGATCAACAATCTGAACTGTTGCGCAACGAGTTGAAATCACTTGCGGATACCTTGGAAGAAGTCTTGAACTCCTCAAGCGATAAATCCAAAGCGGAAAGTGCACTGAAGGACACTCGTTCACGATTGAGTGAAACCGGCGAACGTATCGTTAACCAGACCAAAGAAGCAGCGGATTACGCGGATGACTATGTTCTGCAGAACCCGTGGACCGGCGTGGGTATCGGTGCTGTGGTAGGGGTTGTGCTGGGCGTTCTGCTCGCACGCGGCTGATTCGCTGGGCCAGACGTGGCATTGGCTTGCTGGGAACGCTCAAGTTGCTGCGCAAAACGCTGTCGCCCCGCTAAACATATCGGACCGCACACACATATTCATATTTTCTGAAAAAAAACAGACAATTTAACTCGCTGGAATCCAAACCGTTTCCCCCATAGTATTTGCTCCATACCGGATGTGCAGATGATATCCCCAGAGATATCCTGCTGTAGCGCGGCATACAGACTTGTTGCCAGCCTCCTTTTCCTTGGAGACAAATGATGAAAAATTTAGAAAATACAGCGCTGCTTATCGCTCGCATCTTTATGCCAATCCTGTTCATCGTGGCAGGTTACGGCAAACTGGGCGATGCCTATGCGGGAACCGCGCAATACATGCAGACCATGGGCGTTCCGACATTTCTGCTGCCACTGACCATTCTACTGGAACTGGGCGGCGGACTGGCGGTGCTGTTCGGTCTTCTGACTCGCACCGTAGCCCTTTTCACAGCGGGATTCACACTGCTGACTGCCCTGCTGTTTCACACTAACTTTGCCGAAGGTGTAAACCAGTTGATGTTCCTGAAAAACCTGACCATCGCAGGCGGCTATCTGCTGGCTGTAACGGGCCCGGGCGCTTTCAGCATCGACCGTATTTTGAATAAAAAGTGGTAACACCGTAGTTTGATGCCAACACCAGGCATAACCTCTCGCACCAGCGGCGCAGTACTCTGCACCCTGGTTTTTACATTGATGATGGAGGACCCATGGGACAACTAATCGATGGCGTATGGCACGATACCTGGTATGACACCAGTAAGACAGGCGGTCACTTCAAACGTACCACTGCACAGTTTCGCCACTGGATAACCCCGGATGGCACACCGGGCGTCACGGGCGAAGGAGGCTTCGAGGCCCAAGCCAATCGCTACCACCTCTATGTTTCGCTCGCCTGCCCCTGGGCGCACCGCACCTTGATCATGCGCCAGCTAAAAGGGTTGCAGGAACACATCGGTGTGTCCGTAGTGCATCCCTTGATGCTGGATCATGGCTGGACTTTTGGCATCGATTTTCCTGACACCACCGGTGACTCGCTCTATCAGCACGAATTTCTCTATCAACTCTACCTGCATGCCAACGCCGATTACAGCGGACGCGTTACCGTTCCGGTATTGTGGGACAAAACACGCCATACCATCGTCAGTAATGAATCCGCCGATATTATCCGCATGTTCAATTCGGCGTTTGATGACATTGGTGCAACGCCCGGCGATTACTACCAGGAGCGCTGCGCACACAGATTGATGCGTTAAACGAGTGGATTTACCCCACCATCAATAACGGCGTGTACAAGGCGGGGTTTGCTACCTCGCAGGACGCCTATGATGAAGCGGTCAATGGCGTATTCGAGGCATTGGATTCGCTGGAAGTCCGTCTGGCGCAGCAGCGTTATCTGACAGGCAACGCATTGACTGAAGCGGATATTCGTCTGTGGACCACGTTACTGCGTTTTCGATCCATTTTATTATACCCATTTCAAGTGTGACAAGCGTCGGCTGGCAGACTACCCGAATCTGTTCGGTTTCCTGCGTGATATTTACCAAATCCCTGGCATTGCAGATACCGTCAACATCCCGCATATCCGTCATCATTACTAACGCAGCCACGGTACGATCAATCCGCACGGCATTATCTCCATCGGGCCAGAAAACGACCTGAGCGCACCGCACGGGCGCGACAGGTTTAATCAGCGGACGGATTAATCAGCAAACGACAGGTGCAAGCATCACATCACGCCTGGTTCAGCACTTTGGGCAATTCGCGCAAGAACCAGGATTTTGCTTCGCCCATGCTGTCACGACGCCATGCCATGATGATCTGGCTCTCCATCGAATATTCTGGGCTGACAACCCGCAAGCGCCCTTCAGCAATATCCTGGGCGACCATGGGGTAAGGCATAGTGGCAACGCCCAATCCTGCCAACAGCGCGCGACGTTTATCATCAATAGAACTCACCGTTAAACGCTGCTTCTTATCCAACAGTTGCACGGTCAATACCGGGCGTTCGCGCGCGGTATCCGCCACGGCAATCCCGCGATATTTAATGCGTGTCACATCCGACAGCGGCTCAGGCTCCTGATGAATAGGGTGATCCGGGCTGGCGACGTAAACGTTGTTCATGGTGTACAGCTTGCGCGTATTCACTTCGGAAGAGGCGCGAAAGTGCATATCAGGGGTAATCACGATATCGGCCCGCCCCTGCTCTAAACGCTCCCAGGCATCGGCCAGCACCTCGGTCAGCAATGACACCTGGGTATTGGCTTTCAGAGCCAGCTTATCCAGCAGAGGAAACAGTTTCTCAGTAGGGATCAGCGCTTCAACAACGATAGTGATATGGGTTTCCCAGCCGCGCGCCAGCGCTTCCGCATCGGTGGTCAGTTTATCGGCGGCTTCGAGCAGAATTCTTCCCCGCTCGAGTAACATACGCCCCACATTGGTAAATTTAGTGCGGTGACCTGAGCGATCAAAAAGCACGACGTCGAGCTCTTCTTCCAGCTTCTGCATAGTGTAGCTCAGCGCCGACGACACGCGCCCCAGCTCATCAGCCGCCGCCGCAAAGCTGCCACGGCGATCGATGGCATCCATCACTCGCAGCGCTTCCAGCGTTAATGCCCGTTCTTTTGCCATTTATTCACTCATTCAGGAATTTTGAATATACCCACCAGATTAACTAGCTAACAATCCAACGTCCACACAATTACTATTTGTTTAGTGTAATTTTTGAGGTGCAGAACCATGATCATATGCAGAACAGCGGAACAGTGCGGTCAAGCTGACTACGGCTGGCCGCAAGCGCGCTACACCTTCTCCTTCGGCCATTATTTCGATCCCGAGCTGCTACTTTGCCTCACTGCGCGTGTTGAACCAGGAAGTGCTCAAGCCAGGCTCTGCGTTTCAGCCACGTACCTACCCGCAGGTCGATATTTTAAATATTCTGCCTGCAAGGTGAAGCTGAATATCGCGACAGCAACGGGGGTCATATCCGCGCAAAAGCGGGCGACGTTCTGTTATTGGCCGCGCAGCCTGCGGTAAGCTACAGCGAGCACAGCATCAGCGATACAACGCCGCTGACACGTTTGCAACTGTGGTTCAATGCCTGCCCGTCACGGGAAAACAGCGCACTGCAACGGCTTGCGCTGTGCGATGCTAAAGTCAAACTGCTCGCCTAACCGGAAGGTGAAAATGGCAGCCTGCAACTTCGCCAGCAGGTTTGGGTACACCATTTGCAATTGGACGAAGGCGAACAACACACGTTTACGCTCAACGGCAACCGCGCCTATTTTCAGGTGGTTCACGGTGCGATGGAAGCCATGACGCCGCAAGAGAACGCAACGATGTTACAGTGTGGAGACGGTGCTTTCATTCAGCAGGAAAAACAGCTGACTATCCGCGCCAAAGCCACGCTGCGCGCGCTGCTTATCGATCTGGTTGCCTGAGGCACATTCGACCTACTGATGGATTATCACAGCGCGATCCGCGCCTTACATGGTAAGATGGACAACATGTTCATCATCATGCGGTAGGATCAGGCCAATGGATTCAAGCGACCAAGACAAACTCCTTGCCCAGGCGGAAAGTATTTGCCAACAGCGCAACGTGCGCCTTACGCCACAGCGACTCGAAGTGCTTCGGCTGATGGCCCAGCAACACGGCGCTATCAGTGCTTACGATCTGTTGGATCTGCTGCGCGTCTCAGAACCGCAAGCCAAACCCCCTACCGTATACCGCGCCCTGGATTTTCTGCTAGAGCAAGGGTTTATCCATCGAGTGGAATCGACCAACAGCTATGTCATGTGTCACCACATTGAAGAGCATAGCCATACTTCAGCGCTGTTTATTTGCGATCGCTGCGGGCAAGTTACGGAACGTCAGACGGAAGGCATTGAAGCCATTCTTCAGCAGTTGGCACAAAGCGCCAATTTCACGCTGCGTCACAGCGTGGTCGAGGCACATGGCCTGTGCGAAGCCTGTCAAGAAGTGGCTGATTGCCGTGAACATGGGCACTGTCATCACGACCATACGGTGCCCATCAAAAATTCGAAACCAGGTCGTTGAGCTGAGAGGGCATCACGTCACCGACAAGGCTTTCCCTGAAAGAAACGCCCTGTCGGCTAACGCGGTTTAGCTCCACTCACCGTTGCGGATAACACCGACGGCCAGCCCTTCAATAGTGAAACTCTGCTCACGCAAATCAACCACGATGGGAGAAAATGCCTCATTTTCCGCCAGAAGTTGTACGGTATTACCTTGACGCTTCAATCGCTTAACCGTCACTTCATCTTCAATGCGTGTCACAACGACCTGGCCGTTACGCACCTCTTGCGTTTTATGCACGGCAAGCAAATCACCGTCCAGTATCCCGATATCTTTCATCGACATACCGCTGACGCGCAGCAGAAAGTCTGCGTGCGGTTTGAACATGGACGGATCGACCTGATAGTGGCACTCGATGTGCTCTTGCGCCAGCAGCGGTTCACCCGCAGCAACACGACCAATCAGCGGCAGGCCCACATTTTCATCTTCCATCAGCAGACGAATACCGCGCGATGCACCGGAGACAGTTTCAATCACGCCTTTACGCGCCAGCGCCTTCAAATGCTCTTCCGCCGCGTTGGGTGAGCGGAAACCAAGTTGCTGGGCGATCTCGGCACGCGTTGGCGGCATGCCGGACTGCGCAATATGATCGCGAATCAGATCATAGACCTGCTGCTGTCTGGTTGTTAATGCTTTCATCCCGCTCCCTGGTTGTTTATACAGTTTATCTGTGAGTATATACAGGTCATCGCGGCTTGGGAATGACAGAGAGGCAAATACCCGTGTTTTTATGCGCTTTGCCTCAAAATCATGCTGAAATCACCCCAGCACGAGCGGCCAGAGAATACTCACCCAGACAACGGCGGCAAAGACCAAGGCCACAAACACGGCCGCCGAACCGATATCCTTGGCGCGCCCGGAGAGTTCATGGTGCTTCATCCCCACGCGATCGACAACGACCTCAATCGCGCTGTTGACTAACTCCATCAGCACCACCACGCCAATCAGAAATAGCCGCTCCAGCAGTGACACGGAGAGCCAACACGCAACCAGCACCGCCACGACCAGCAGCATCAGTTCTTGCCGAAATGCGGCTTCGTGCTGCCATGCCTGTTTCAGCCCTTTGAGAGAGTACCCGGTTGCTTTGATAATCCGAGTTACCCCGGTAGCCTTATTCATGTTTTTTCACCCGTTTATCAGAGATTTTTTGCAATTTTCCCGTAACACCGTTGTCTCACACCACAGATCTCCCGTGTACTTTCTGGTATCCTTGCGGCGCATTGCTACTCAAGAGGCTTCTGGTTGTTATGTCCGGCTGGCGTAAAATTTACTATAAATTACTGAATTTACCACTTAAATTGTTAGTGAAAAGCAAGATAATTCCTAACGATCCCGTGGCGGAGTTAGGGCTAGATCCGTCTCGCCCCATCCTTTATGCGCTGCCTTATAACTCACAGGCGGATTTACTGACGCTGCGCGCAAAATGCCAAGCGTTAGAACTGCCCGATCCGCTGGAACCCACTGAAATTGACGGTGTATCACTGCCCAGCCACGTGTTTATTAACGATGGCCCGCGCGTGTTCCGCTATTACACGCCCAAGCAGGAATCCGTCAAACTGTTCCATGATTATCTGGAGCTGCACCGCAACAATCCCTATCTCGATGTACAGATGGTGCCCGTGTCTGTCATGTTTGGCCGCTCTCCGGGCCGAGAAGGACAGCACGGCGCGACGCCGCATCTGCGTCTGTTGAACGGCATTGAGAAATTCTTTGCGATGCTCTGGCTGGGACGCGACAGCTTTGTGCGCTTCTCCAGCATCGTGTCGCTGCGCCATATGGCAACCGAACACGGTACTGACAAAACCATAGCGCACAAACTGGCGCGTGTCGCCCGCATGCATTTTGCCCGTCAGCGTCTGGCCGCCGTTGGCCCACGTTTGCCGGTACGTCAGGAGTTATTCCATAAGCTGCTGGACTCTAAGGCCATCAAGAAAGCCGTTGAAGATGAGGCGCGCAGCAAGAAAATCTCCCATGAAAAAGCTCAGCAAAATGCCATCGCCCTGATGGAAGAGATTGCAGCAGACTTCTCTTATGAGGCCGTGCGGCTTTCCGATCGCATTCTGAGCTGGACCTGGAACCGCCTGTATCAAGGCATCAACGTACATAATGCCGAGCGCGTACGCCAGTTGGCGCAGGATGGCCATGAACTGGTTTATGTGCCTTGCCACCGTAGTCACATGGACTACCTGCTGCTTTCCTATGTGCTGTATCATCAAGGTCTGGTTCCTCCCCATATCGCAGCCGGTATCAACCTGAATTTCTGGCCAGCAGGCCCGATTTTCCGCCGTCTGGGTGCTTTCTTTATTCGCCGTACCTTCAAGGGCAACAAGCTCTACTCCACCATCTTCCGTGAATATCTCGGCGAGCTGTTCTCTCGCGGCTACTCCGTCGAGTACTTTATGGAAGGGGGGCGTTCGCGCACGGGTCGTTTGCTAGAGCCCAAGACCGGCACGCTGGCCATGACCATTCAGGCGATGCTGCGCGGCGGTACCCGCCCCATTACGCTGGTGCCGATTTATGTGGGTTATGAGCATGTGATAGAAGTGGGCACCTATGCGAAAGAACTGCGCGGTGCCACCAAAGAGAAAGAAGGTTTCATGCAGATGGTGCGCGGGTTGCGCAAACTGCGCAATCTGGGGCAAGGCTATGTGAATTTTGGCGAGCCGCTGTCGCTGACGCCTTACCTCAACTACCATGTACCGCAGTGGCGCGAAGCTATCGATCCGATTGAAGCGCAGCGTCCTACTTGGCTCACACCTACCGTGCAGGATATTGCCGATATCATCATGGTGCACATTAACAATGCCGCCGCCGCCAACGCCATGAACCTGTGCTCCACGGCTCTGCTGGCGTCACGTCAGCGCGCACTGACCCGTGAGCAAATGCATGAGCAACTGGACTGCTATTTGCAGTTGCTGCGCAACGTGCCTTACAGCAAAGATGTCACTGCGCCGAAAAAGACTGCGCCAGAACTGCTGGAGCACGCGCTGGCAATGAACAAATTCGAGGTCGAGCAAGACAATATTGGCGAGATCATCATCCTGCCGCGTGAACAGGCTGTGTTGATGACCTATTACCGCAATAACATCCAGCATTTGCTGGTACTGCCATCGATGATCGCCAGCATTGTCATGCACCGAGGAAGGATCACGCCGGATGAGTTAACACGGCAGATGTCATTGATTTACCCGTTAATTCAAGCCGAACTGTTCTTGCATTACAGTAAAGAGGCACTGCCTGCCGTCATTGAAACGTTGACCGCAGAACTGGTGCGTCAGGAACTTATTGTCATCAAGCAAGATGCGCTGGTGTTGAACCCGCTGCGAATTCGCACACTCCAACTGTTGGCTGCCGGCGTGCGGGAGACCCTGCAACGCTACGCGATTACGCTGTCATTACTCGGTGCTAACCCGGAAATGAACCGCGGTACGCTAGAAAAAGAGAGCCGTAATATGGCGCAGCGCCTGTCCGTGCTGCATGGCATCAATGCGCCTGAGTTCTTTGATAAGGCCGTGTTCTCAACGCTGGTTGCCACACTGCGCCAAGAGGGTTACATCAGCGACAGCAGCAGCGTGGATAAGCGCAATACTTTGGAACTCTACCGCATTCTTAGCGATTTGATCACACAGGAAGTTCGGTTGACGATTGAAAGTGCCAGCACACCTGCCAGCGCAGAATCGGAAGATGAAAAGCAGAAAGTAGCGCAAGCGTAGTGTTGCGCTACTGCGCGGTTTATTGCCGCTTTACTCCGGCATCACACGCCATGTGTGATGCCGGGGACCATCACAGCCCCAGCACAATCCCCGCAAACAACACCATTCCCACAAAGTTATTGTTGTGGAACGCACGGAAACAGGCATCACGCTCACACCCGGCGGTCAGCCATTGCTGATAGCCGAACAGAGCAGCCGCCATCAGTACCGTGAGGTAAAATGCCGCCCCCAGTTTCATTTGCAAGCCTAGTACCACCATCAGTGCCAGCATGCTCGCCTGCAACAAGCCGATGATCAAGGTATCAAAACGCCCGAACAGAATAGCGGTGGATTTGATGCCAATCTTGAGGTCATCATCGCGATCGACCATGGCATATTGCGTGTCGTAGGCGACGGTCCAGCAGATGTAAGCTAAAAACATGATCCAGGCGCTTGTGGGCAGGGATTCGCTGACAGCTGCATACGCCATGGGGATTGACCAGCCGAACGCTGCGCCCAACACAAACTGTGGCAGGTGGCTGACGCGTTTCATGAAGGGGTATATCCATGCCAATGCCAACGCTGCCACGGAGAGCCAAATGGTCATACGATTTAATGTCAGCACCATAGCAAACGCCATCAGCACCAGAACAACAAACAGCACTTTTACCGATTGCTCACTCACTAAGCCGCTGGGTAAGGGACGAGATGCGGTGCGTTTTACATGCCCATCAAAATGGCGGTCAGCGTAATCATTGATAACACAGCCTGCCGCGCGCATCAGAAATACGCCCGCAACGAAGACCAACAGCGTCCACGGGCTCGGCACGCCATCGCCCGCCAGCCATAATGCCCATAGGGTTGGCCAGAGCAACAGCAGGGAACCAATCGGCTTATCAATTCGCATTAACCGACAATAAGCACCCCATTTTCCCGCTGTCATACTTCTTTCCAACGTCATTTCTCCTTAACGGTTACCTCGTTCAACGCCTTGAAAATGATATGCGGGCGACGAGGGTAAAAACAATTCTGTCAGCAGTATTGGCTGATTAAACAAACGCAAACGGGATCGCCGAGCCCACAGTTTTTCACAGCGCCCTAGCGGTGTATCACCAAGCGTTGTAAACGCCGACACAGAGGTGTCAAGGGCTGAAGGCGGAATCAAGGTTTCTGCGGCCACCCAGGGCTGTCCATCACCGTAGATTATCACCTCTCGCAACCAATAACGCGCGCTATTCATCACCCAGCATCTCAGTCGCAATGTAACCATTATAGTACGGTACCACCGTCAACTGTGTGCAATGTCGTTCCAGCCGCTGCGTCATCGAACTGGTTTCTTTTAGCCAGGTATCGACAGGGGATGGCAACTCCATCGGCGTTTCTTTTAACCAATCAGTCGCGTGCAACCATGCTATGTTGCGCAGCAGTGTTAGCGCTGCATCGGGCATATCCCTACTCCAATGGTGGCTGGCGGAGCATGATGATGGCAGAGATACCGTTTCGGTATATTGCGCTCTCATCACTCACGTCCGTGGTATCACTCTTGCAATTTGATCGCCGCTTGCACAGAAAAAAGACAAAAACGGGACATAAAAAAACACTATCTGGTGATATACCAGATAGTGTTCATGTAAGCGTAAAAGCATGTTGATGTTACTCATCCGGGCCTCAGCGCGGCGCGCGAGTGCCCGATGTTGATTACATCATACCACCCATACCACCCATACCACCCATACCACCCATACCACCCATACCACCCATACCACCAGCAGCACCTAAGTCGCCTTTATCTTCTTTCCGCAACTCGGTCGCCATACATTCGGTGGTGATCATCAGGCCAGCAATGGATGCGGCATATTGCAGTGCAGAACGAGTCACTTTGGTCGGATCCAGAATACCCATGTCGATCATGTTGCCGTAAACTTCTGTTGCGGCGTTGTAACCGTAATTACCTTCACCTGCTTTCACGTTGTTAGCCACAACGGAAGGTTCTTCACCGGCATTTTCCACGATTTGACGCAGCGGAGCTTCCATCGCACACAGCGCAACACGAATACCCACGTTCTGGTCTTCGTTTTCAGCTTGCAGACTGCGAATGGCATTGGCTACGCGAATCAGCGCTACGCCACCACCAGCAACCACGCCTTCTTCAACGGCAGCACGGGTCGCGTGCAGCGCATCTTCAACACGTGTTTTCTTCTCTTTCATTTCCACTTCGGTGGCTGCGCCGACCTTGATAACTGCAACGCCGCCTGCCAGTTTGGCAACGCGCTCTTGCAGTTTTTCGCGATCGTAATCGGAGGTTGCGTCTTCGATCTGCTGACGAATCTGACCTACACGACCTTTAATAACTTCTTCATCACCCACACCGTCGATGATGATGGTGGTGTCTTTGTTGATCACAACGCGTTTTGCCTGACCCAGATCTTCCAGAGTGGCTTTTTCCAGTTCCAGACCGATCTCTTCAGAGATAACGGTACCCGCAGTCAGGGTAGCGATATCTTGCAGCATGGCTTGACGACGATCGCCAAAGCCCGGTGCTTTCACAGCGGCAACTTTAACGATACCGCGCATGGTGTTCACTACCAGCGTCGCCAGCGCTTCGCCTTCAACATCTTCTGCGATGATCAGCAGCGGTTTGCGTGCTTTGGCAACGGCTTCCAGTACCGGCAGCATTTCACGGATGTTGGAGATCTTTTTGTCAGCCAGCAGGATGAACGGGCTTTCCAGCTCAACAGAACCGGTTTCCGGTTTGTTGATGAAATACGGGGATAGATAACCGCGATCGAACTGCATCCCTTCCACAACGGCCAGTTCATCTTGTAAGCCAGAGCCTTCTTCTACGGTGATAACACCTTCTTTGCCCACTTTCTCCATGGCTTCAGCGATCAGTTTACCCACTGTGTCATCAGAGTTAGCAGAGATGGTACCGACCTGAGCGATGGCTTTGGTGTCAGCGCAAGGGACGGACAGTTTTTTCAGTTCTTCAACCGCAGCGATAACCGCTTTGTCGATACCGCGCTTCAGATCCATCGGGTTCATGCCTGCGGCAACGGCCTTCAGACCTTCGTTTACGATAGCCTGTGCCAGTACGGTTGCCGTGGTGGTGCCGTCGCCCGCTGCGTCGTTCGCTTTGGAGGCCACTTCTTTCACCATCTGAGCGCCCATGTTTTCGAACTTGTCTTCCAGCTCGATTTCACGCGCTACTGACACGCCGTCTTTGGTAATGATCGGAGAACCAAAAGATTTATCCAGAACGACGTTGCGGCCTTTAGGGCCCAAAGTCACTTTTACTGCGTTAGCAAGAACGTTCACACCGCGCAGCATTTTTATGCGCGCGTCATTGCCGAATTTTACGTCTTTAGCTGCCATGGTTTATTTCCCTTAAATTTGTTCGATTCAGATGATTACGCTTCAACAATCGCCAGGATGTCGCTTTCAGACATGATCAGGACTTCTTCGTTGTCGATCTTCTCGGCTTTCACGCCATAGCCATCATTGAAAATGACGATATCGCCAACTTTCACATCCAGCGGTTTTACGTCGCCGTTTTCCAGAATGCGACCATGGCCCACTGCCAGTACTTCACCACGGGTAGATTTAGCCGCAGCAGAACCGGTCAGAACAATACCGCCAGCAGATTTGGACTCGACTTCTTTACGCTTGACGATCACGCGGTCATGCAATGGACGAATTTTCATTGATAGCTCTCCTTTGAGAAAGTCCATATCAGTTTGGGATTAACGCCGGGTACATTCTCATACCCGCCTTGTGAATTTCTAAGTGGGGGCGATTCGCTTCCCTTCAAGGGAGAAAAAGGATTTTTTTTGCGATAGTGATGAAATCCTTATGAGATGAAATAAAAAAAGATATAAAAAATACAGTTAATATCTTTTTTCTCAATCAGTATCATTTGTCTTGATCGTCTTTATGCTCGAGATTTTTGCGATCGTCATCTTTGCGGTAAAACTCACCGTTAAAGGTATTGCCGTTACTGCCGGACGATGTGGTGCCAGCGCTGCGCCAAATGTGCAGATGAGGCATCAGTTTGACCGTCAACCGTTTTTGCACCGAGGGCAACAACAGCAGCAATCCAAGGAAGTCAGTGAAAAAACCGGGAAGCAGAAGCAAAAAGCCCGCCAATACTAGCGATACGCTTTTGACCATTTCCGCCGCAGGGCTCTCTCCCGCCGCGATTTTCTGCTGCATCTGAATAAACGTTTTCACACCCTGATTGCGCACCAGAGAAACGCCAATACAGGAGGTGAAAACCACCAGCAGCAACGTCACCGCAACGCCCAGGACTTCCGCAACGCGGATGAACAGCGAAATCTCAATGTAGGCAAAAAGAAAGAGTAGGAATAGCGGTAACCAGCGCACTGGATTCTCCTGATTTATTTAACTGATTGTTATAAAAAGGACTAATGCGATCGATGCCAGCATGACCCACAGCCTGCCGTCATCTATTGTGCATCCGGCCATCATGAAGACATATCACCTGAGATCCAATATCAACTCTTATAATATAATGAAGTGGTAGCGCAAGCGAGCATTTTCAACCTGTAGGCAGAAAATTTCATTTCGCAATAATCACGAGTGACGACTATCACAATTTATTTACTTTATTAATTACACATCTTCATTGAGTGATCGAAACTACGCTTTTGGGATTCGATACAATATATCATCACCCCAGCGGAGGCAGTTATGGTCAATCGTTCTGCGACTGTTGCCTGTGGTGATACATTTTGTGGTAACACCATCGTGATAATAACTCGTATTTATTGGCACGATTATTTGTTAACACGCTTTTTTGTTAACACCAAGGTGGTTAGCAAAACGCGTTCTCATCAAGTTGCAGGATTCAAGAGAAGGCTCTCATGTCAGAAACATCCGTATTATTGAAGAAGACCTGTTAGGTACCCGTGAAGTTCCCGCCGATGCCTACTATGGCATTCATACCCTGCGGGCAATTGAAAATTTTTACATCAGCAACCAAAAAATCAGCGATATCCCCAAATTCGTGCGTGGCATGGTGATGGTCAAAAAAGCCGCTGCCCTGGCAAACCGCGAGCTGAAAACCATTCCCCGCCCAATTGCCGATACTATTATCCGTGCCT
Organism: Candidatus Symbiopectobacterium endolongispinus; assembly: GCF_018777385.1. GTDB lineage: Bacteria > Pseudomonadota > Gammaproteobacteria > Enterobacterales > Enterobacteriaceae > Symbiopectobacterium > Symbiopectobacterium endolongispinus. The sequence goes on from NZ_JAFJYB010000009.1 coordinate 37,681, forward strand.
GCGATGAAGTGTTGAACAACTGCAAATGCATGGATCAGTTCCCGGTTGATGTCTATCAGGGCGGCGCTGGCACCTCGGTGAACATGAATACCAACGAAGTGCTGGCTAATATTGGCCTGGAACTGATGGGCCATAACAAAGGTGAATACCAGTACCTCAACCCTAACGATCATCTGAACAAGTGCCAGTCCACCAACGATGCCTATCCCACCGGCTTTCGTATTGCGATGTACAGTTACATCCTGAAACTGGTCGAAGCCATCACTCAGTTGGCGGATGGCTTCGAGCACAAGGCCAAAGAATTTGAAACCATCCTGAAGATGGGACGCACCCAGCTACAGGACGCGGTGCCTATGACGCTGGGCCAGGAATTCCACGCTTTCTCTGTGCTGCTTAACGAAGAGAACAAAAACCTGCTGCGCACCGGCGAGTTGCTGCTGGAAGTGAATCTGGGCGCGACGGCCATCGGCACGCGGTTAAACACACCGGACGGTTACCAGCAGTTGGCGGTACAACGTCTGGCTGAAGTGAGTGGACTGCCGTGCGTGCCGGCCGAGGATTTGATCTAAGCCACCTCCGACTGCGGTGCTTACGTGATGGTACACGGTGCGCTGAAACGTCTGGCGGTGAAGATGTCGAAAATCTGTAACGACCTGCGTCTGCTCTCTTCTGGCCCGCGCGCTGGCCTCAATGAAATCAACTTGCCGGAATTGCAGGCTGGCTCTTCCATCATGCCGGCCAAGGTCAATCCGGTGGTACCGGAAGTGGTCAATCAGGTGTGCTTCAAGGTGATCGGCAACGACACTTGCGTCACTATGGCGTCTGAAGCGGGTCAGTTGCAGCTCAATGTGATGGAACCGGTCATCGGTCAGGCGATGTTCGAGTCTATCCAGATCCTCACCAACGCCTGCTACAACTTGCTGGAAAAATGCGTCAATGGCATCACCGCCAACAAAACCGTTTGTGAAGCTTATGTCTTAAACTCCATCGGTATTGTCACCTACCTCAACCCGTTTATTGGCCACCACAATGGCGACATTGTTGGCAAGATTTGCGCCGAAACCGGTAAGAGCGTGCGTGAAGTGGTGCTGGAGCGTGGCTTGCTGACCGAAAGTGAACTGGATGACATTTTCTCAGTACAAAACCTGATGCACCCAGCCTACAAAGCGAAGCGTTATACCGACGAAAACGCCTAACTCTCCGATTTATTAACCGCAGGCACAGGTTAGCCCTGTGCCTGATGTCCACTTATAAAAAAAGATAATAACAACAATACCATCGCACGACTTTTAACCATCGTTAAGGAGCATTGTATGCTTGTCATGGAACTCTTTGTCGTTCTGCTTGCCATTTATCTAGGATCGCGTCTTGGTAGCATCGGTATCGGATTTGCCGGTGGGTTAAGGGTGCTGGTGCTGACGCTTGGTCTCCATATCAAACCGGGAGCGATCCCGTTTGATGTGATCGAAATCATTATGGCGGTCATTGCTGCCATCGCCGCCATGCAGGTAGCGGGCGGCATGGATTACCTGGTCAGTCTGGCGGAAAAACTGTTACGCCGCCAGCCTAAATATGTCACCTTTCCCGCGCCGTTGGTCACCTACTTTATGACGCTACTGGCGGGCACCGGGCATACCGCATTTTCAACGTTGCCAGTGATTGCGGAAGTGGCGAAAGAGCAGGGGATTCGTCCGTCGCGTCCGCTCCCCATCGCTGTCGTCGCCCCTCATGTTGCGATCACCGCTTCGCCGATTTCTGCGGCAGTAGTTTTTGCCGCCGGTATTCTGGAACCGCATGGTGTCAGCTATCTGTTGCTGTTGGGAATATGCATCCCCACCACGCTCGCTGCCGTGTTGTTAACGGCGGTCGTCACTAACTTTCTGGGTAAAGAGCTGAAAGATGATGAAGTCTATCAGCAGCGGCTTAAGAATGGTGAAGTGTCGGTGCGCGCCGCCAGTGCGTTGGAGATCAAGCCGGGGGGCAAAACTGTCGGTGCTGCTGTTCCTGTTTGGGATTGTTGCCGTTGTGGGCTACGCCACGGCAATCAGCGACACAGTGAAGCTGATTGCTAACCCTGTGCTGCCGCGTAACGAAGCTATTGTGGCGTTCATGCTGACCATCGCTACGCTCATTGAATCGATACCAGCAAAGTACTTTCTGCCAGCACGTTTAAATCCGGTATGAGTGCTTGCGTGTGCGTTGGGGGATACCTTTGTCAAAGCGCACATCAATGATATCCAGAGCACCGCTGGCGCGTTGCTGCAAAACTATCCCTGTATGCTGGCCGTTGTGCTGTTCTTTGTGTCGATGCTGCTCTATTCCCAGGCTGCGACGGCGAAAGCATTACTGCCTGCCGCCCTGGTGCTTGGTGTTTCACCGGTAACGGTGGTGGCCTCTTTTGCTGCGGTATCGGCGCTGTTTGTTCTGCCAACTTACCCCACCTTGCTGGCGGCGGTGGAAATGGATGACACCGGTTCAACCCGCATCGGCAAGTATGTTTTTAACCATGCGTTTCTGGTGCCGGGGGTGTTAACGATTGCATTGTCCGTGGCATTCGGTTTTGTGGTCGGTAATATCGTGCAGTAACGGAAAATGCTTAGCAACCGTTGATGTTGTCACCCTAAAGAGGAGGTATACTGCCCGGCAGCGTATCTCCTTTTTTATTGAACCTGTTTTCCTGAACCCGTTTCCATAAAACAAAGTGACCGCGTGATGAATCTGATAAACCGCACCCTGTACTGCACCGTTTTTTCCAGCCTGCTAATGACCGGAAATCTTCAGGCAGGATACGCTGTCCAGTGCTGCCAGCCAGCTTGGGCAAAATGGTGACTCAATCACAAATTTAACCGGCTTGCTCGGGGGCGGCACGCAGGCATTGAGCGCGGGCAGCATGGGCAATGCCGCGGGTATTTTGCAGTACTGCATCAAGCAGAAGCTGGTATCTGCCACCAATACTGAAAATATCAAAGATAAATTGCTTGATAAGTTGGGGCTGAACAGCGCCGAAAAACAGAAACAAACGGATTACACCCAGGGAATGGCTGGCCTGTTGCAGACCAAGGATGGGCTGGCGCTAAACCTCAACAATATCGGCAGCACACCGTTGGCTGAAAAAGTTAAAACCAAAGCCTGCGATTTGGTGCTTAAGCAAGGAGTCGCCTTCCTTTCCTGATGGTGTGGCCAATTAAGGCCACACTGTTGGGTAGCATCTCGTGATAAAAATCACGCCTTGCGGCAGACGAACGTCTGCCGTTATTGGTAACCAATCACCACTACTTTGACCGTTTCGCTTAAGGACATGGGGGCAATGAAGCCCACGCCATGTGGTAATGCGTGCTGTTGCGTTAGCTTGGCGAGGATGAGCGTTTGCTGCTGTCCTTTCCGAAAACACTGCGTCTTCACCTGCTATGAATGCGTTGAAATATCACAAGGTGGTTCAACAATGGTGCCAACAATATGAATAACGCCGGTGTTGATGGTGTAAGAGGCAATCGCGGTGGGAAGTGAAAAACCTGCCCATGACAGAAGTGCGCCATACAGAAGCCATGCTCTCATGATTATATCTCCAAACAGCCCTACGTATATTTAATAACGGACTCTTTAGAAATAACTTTAAGACATTTATTAAAATATTAAAGATTTGCTAATGAAATATTTTCATTTTGTTTTTTTCATGCAGTATGTTTTGTGGCCTTAGTCGCCGATGAGACGTTTTGCTGTCATTGCCCGGTTCAGGAGCGCTAACGCGCACTGTTCAGAGATAACTGAGTTTGAAGTGTGCCGTTGCCGTGTAGTCGCCGGATTGCAGCGTATCTTCTGCCGTTTTTTCAATCCGTGCTGAAAAAGGGAGGAGATTATATCCAACCTGCAAGGGGATCCACGCTGAGTTGTTGTTGATGGTAATGAGACTATTGTCGTAATAAATCCCAATCGCCACGCCTTTGGCTCCCGAACTGCTATCCAGTGCCAGGCGACCGGGAAGGTGCGTGTCTTCGGTGCCTAAAAACTGAATGGCGACATTTTGAAAGGTGTCGGTATTGCATTCAGTAAAACCTAGGGTGAAGGTGTGCCAGTCCCCATATTGCTGAGTTTGCAGTGTACGTGTGGAGGTTTCACCCATTTCAACAATAATCTCAGTATTATCTTGAAAGTGACAGGGGGAACTAACCACCTGTACATGGAAGGTCACGGTAGCATCAGTCAGGTTGGACGGTACAGCCCCCCATGCCATGACTGACGTCAACGCGGATAGGCATAATGTGGACAGAGGTGCTAGCCGAATAGCGTAGATGTTCATTTTTTCCTCTTGATAAAACGTTGCCGTAAACGTGCAGCATCGGTCAATAATAGTTAAAACGCAGAATGATATTTTTCTCTGTATCACCGATAACCGCGGGGCCAGAGGCATACAAACGCGCGGTGTAAGCGCGTTCTACTACGCCATTTGCTGAGGTGAGCTGGCTGATAAACGGGATAAATTGGTTGAACGTCACATCGCTCGCCGTATATTGTTCTTCAATTTTCAGCGTCGAGCCATTCCCCATATCCATCCCATCAAGCCCGACCAGCGCATTTCCCTGTGCCCCCGTATCGAAATTAACGTTCAAATTAAAGCCTTTTCCGCAATATTCCCCACCATCCGTTGAGGCGTTAATGCGAAATACGGACTGGGCCATGACCCCTGCATTGGCATCATTCCATGACCTTATGGTACCAAAGTCGACGTAACTGTCGGGGGAGACAGTAATGTTCGCGGAGCATTGCATCACTTCAATACCGTGCAAGCCTGAGAGCGTGAGACCGTAGTTACTGTCCGGTTTATTATTGATTCCCCCCACGCCATCAATCTGAAAGACCTTTAGCCCGTCAATCCCGGCGCTGGCGTTAGTGATATTCCCGGTTTTTTCCAGATAGAGTTGTACCGTGACGTTCAGCATGGTGGGATTGGCGGGCGGACTGGTTCCGGACGGCCCCGGATTGACCCAGCTTCCCGTGGAGATGCAGGAAGCGCTAGAACCGCCATTGGTGATAATACCGAGGTCATGGCCGTTATAGATAATCCCGATACCGTCACCAATGACTTTCCCTTCAGGGTTAGGATAAAAGTAAGACATTTCACCGTTAGCCTGTACGATTTTATAGACCCAGCAGGCAAGGTTTCGGGTATAACTTTGCGACGTCCACAGGCGGCTACCTATTGGTAAGGTCGCTGGAATTTTTAATGTCCCGACATCTTCGTAGTCGTTTATCGGACCGGTAGTGGTGCCTAAACGGCACTCGAGTGCATTAGCGTTGAATGAGAATGCACTGAGCAGCAGCAAACCGCCGCTTGAAATAAGTGCACGGAGACGATTGGTCGTTAGAAAAGGCATAGGCCAGTCCTCTATGTGTAGCATTCGAATTAAACGAGGTATCATCAATCACCACGTGACGGGCTGACAACGGTTTTGTGTGCAGGTAAAAGGCAATTCCAGATGACCACCGTAATCATTAACGTAATACAGGAAAAATTGATTCGCCCTGTTGTCCGTTACGTCTACATCAATACTGTCTCTCGGGGAAACCATAAAGGCATTACCCGCCAACAAGCGCGTCGGGTTCTTATGGGTATTTTGGACTGCTGTAAAATATTGCTGACCGTGATGTAATAGGGCGTAGGGTTCTCAATTCTGAGTTGCTTGCCGGACTTGGTAATTCTCAGCTTGTTTTGCCAGATTTCGCCTTTTGCCGGGGTTATCTGTTGCGGGCGGAAAAAACTTTTATTTCCGACTGAATCGCAATTTGCAATACGTTAGCTTTCTCTGGTTTTGGGGGAATTTCTCGCACATTTAAATAAAACAGCGACTCCCTGTCCTTCGGTAACTGTGCCAATTGGCCCGTTTTCACCAGACTGATCAAACTATGCCCTTTGGGCTCGATACGTTGTAATGCCGGAAGCACCAATAATGGCGTAGAAATCTTGTTGCGGTTCTCATCCGTTAACCAGGATTGTGCCAGAAAATGATTCTCTACATTTTGGTTTGAGAGCATTACTGTAGTGGATTGCTCATTCTCGTTAAAAATGACACGCGTGCGATCAAGGTTGATAGCACTGTTAGCGACGGGCGCTGTCAGAACTGTGCTGATAAACAACCCTATGATTCGAAGGGGAAAATAGCTTCATGTTTGTTCTCCAAAAAACGCAAATTAATAGCTGTGCTTGTTTTATTTGCAAGGCAGTAATAGTTGATCTAAATAACTGAGTGTTGCCGGTAGCGTTACCTGGCATTGGGCTTTACCCTCCCAAAAGACGGAGAGTATTTCATTCTCAGAGACGCCAGTGATATAGGCCTGACCTTGATACGATACCATGGCGACATCGCGGCCTTTGCTGTTTTTGATGCGAGAAGCAAAGGGAGGCGATTTGCCATTTTCCAACATAATGCTGGCGAGAATTTTTGCGCCGCTGACTACTATGAATTTTCTGTAGCCAATGGCACCTTCGGTGAGCGTGCCCTGAACCACGTTGGTGGTCGCTTCGATATTTTTAGGCAATTTTTGCACATCGATTCGCGTGGAAACGTCATAATAGCTACTGGTGTTGGCAATGACGGCTAGTCCAGCTCGGTTAGTGGTGACTCGACTTTGGGCAAAAGGCACATCGGGCTGACCATCCGTATCCACCATGATACGGGTTCCGCCATTGTTCCCTTTTGGATGCGCAGCAACACCGTGTTGGGTTGCCGTGACCAATCCGCGCAATGAACCGCTCAGAAAGGTGTACCGATTTTGCTGCCAGGCAGCGCTGACGCTGGCGTCGGTTGTTGAGGCCAGATAGTTGTAATTTCCGCTAAGGTAGGTGTTTTCCTGGTCGTTATAGCGCGTGCTCAGATTCCAGTTACTGTCAGACGCACGGTTATTAGTGTACGTCAGAGTTTGATTGACATAGCTCACGCGTTCTTTGTCCCGTAAGGGAATTGAGAGACTCAGATAAATGCTGTCATCTGTATGCTGGTTATATGTGGTTTTATAGGCAGACAAGTTGGCGGAAATCCCTTTTATGTCTCCGAAATCAAAATATTTATTTAACGAAACGCCATAGCGATCTTGCTCAGAAGCATTCCAAAATGTGCTGTGGGTATACGTCAGGTAGGTGGACATACAGCTCAGCAGTAATTTGTTATTCTCTGCAGAAAAGTTTTTCGATACCGTTATGCTATAGCGCTCTTTTTCACTGTACGGCGTGTTGTCATAATTCAGTGCTGACAATAACTGCGGCATGCTCATAAACGTTCTTTCAGAAAAACGGTATCCGGCAAAGCTCACCTGGCTCTCGATGCTGTCAAATAATTTTGACCAGTTCAGAAAAAAGAGTGTCCCATCAGCCTCGAGGGTGCTTGATCCAGCGTGGCGCGTGACTGTGTGACATCCCCGCCGTGAGTGCACCCAGCAAATAGAGGTTTTCCCCACACCCGCTGCCCAGGATTGATAGCTGTCAGAGAGCAGTGTGTCCCCGTACACTGACCAAGAACTGCTGAGACCCCACGAGGCCTCTGCGGAAGAGAACGCCGGGCCCTCAAAATGGTGATCGTTATTCGACGGTCGCCCGTCTGACAGTTTGTATTGCACATGACCAGGTCGTGTCAGGTAGGGCAGGTTGGCGGCTTCTGTCTGAAAACGTGAAACCGAGCCATCTTCCTCCGTGACTTCAACATTCAGCGTGCCGCTGATACCGCTTCTGAGACTCTGGATCGCGAATGGACCGGCAGGAACGGTAGTTTCATGAATCACGCGTCCATTCTGGGTGACAGTGACTCGGGCGTTGGAACGATCAACACCGCAAATTTCAGGCGCATAGCCACGCATTGCCGGTGGCAACATGTTTTCATTATTTTCTAAGGCAATCCCGGTGAAGCGGTAGCTGTCGAACAGATTACTGCCTGAAAACATTTCGCCCAGCCGCAGGTCCGCGGACATCATCGGCAGTGGACGATATGCGTAGAATTGATCCCAAGAGAACTGATCTCGCTCTGTAGTACGAGATTGCTGCCGGAAATAGCGATAATCAGCGCGATAACGCCAGGCTCCCAGATTGAAACCTGCTGCACCATAGCTGCTCAGATAACGATCTGAGCCCATATTATTGGTATTACGCCGCGCTGTACCGACCAAATTATAGTCCAGCAACACACCATTTATGCCCTCATCCCATTGTTCAGGCGGTGTCCAATTGGTGTCACTGTACCGTAGCCAGGCTTGCGGAATGGTGATATCCAAATCGCCCATTCCGATACGATTAGATATTTTTACGCCGGAAATCGGCGTAAGATCGGCACATTCATCGTTATTCCATAAAACGATCATGCGACTGGCTTCTTTTGTTAAGGCCAGTTTATTAACAATTTCAGGAGTGATGCAGGCTGTCGGTTTGTTATTATTTGGCCCAGATGGTAGAAATTGTACCTTAGTTTGCTGAATTTCGCGGCCATTGATTCTGATGGACAGCAGATATTCTCCCGGAGTGACATAGTCCGGATCGGAAAAGTGGCTCAGGTCAATTTTTTGACGTTCACCCACGTCCAACACGTTAATATTAAATTCTGTTGCATGCAATGCTGAAACGCTCAATGAAAAAATAGAAATGCCAAAACGTAATAGAACACGCTTCTTATCTATGCTAGACAGTGTTTTTAACATAATTGTTAGGCCGGTAGTTTGATAAGACATGCGAAATATCAGTGATAAGAAATTGTGAAGTTGATAATGGAGTAAAACTCACCGACGGTTATCTGGTTCATATTGGCAATAAGTTTTACAGCAAAGCGAAGCGTATTATCACCTTCAATTAATTGAAAGTCGCTGCCTTCACTACCGTAAGGAATGGGCGTGTTTGTTTCTGTCAAAAGTTGTAATGCAATACCAGACGCTTCACCAGAAACAGCCCATAATTGTGGGTTTTGTTGACCGAGAAAAGTAATTTTTGCACTGCTTCCCGATTTATTAATGTCTTTTTCTGCCGCGAGAGAACAGCCTAACAGTTTTATTTCTATCATTCTCTTTGCTGAGAATGATGGGATCAGCGAACTGGTACTGATCTGTCCAAAATCAATGCGTTGATAGATCGATTCATTAGAGAGAAAACAAGGGGGGTGCTGTAATACTTCCCCCAAAAGTTACATCACCTCTTTGCTCATTCCATTCGGCATGGGAATAAACAGGGACGCAAAATAGAATGAAATAAATCACACGGTATAAAAAAACCTGTTCACCCTATTTCTCCACAATGACATTGTTTAAAGCGGCGTCCGTGCCATTGTTTCCCTAATTACGTACCGTTACTGATAAGACACAACAAAGTTTGCTGTACTGGTAAATTCACCGGTAGTGATATCAACTTCTGTGCCTGACTGCGGCGTAGGAAGCTTCCCTACATAGGTAGAGAAAGAGAACGTATTATCACCGTTTGACAGCGGGGAAGCATTGACTGCCGGGGTAGTGCCATCAAACTTGATTTTGCTTCCAGAATATTTAACGGCAATACCTGCGCCAGATGCCGCACCATTCAATGCCAGTAATTCACTGTTGGTGCCCGCTGCGGTACCACCATTCTCCAGAACGGCTTTGCTGATTTCACCAAACTCTACGGTCTGCTGTAAGTCATCCTGATCGACAGGGCACGGCGTATCAATGACTTTCCCCTTGAATGTCACTGTGCCATTATGTGTGTCGGCAGCATTGGCGCTAAGAATAAAAGTCATGGCGATGGCTGATGCCAGTGCGGCTTTAGTTAATTTCATAAATTATTTCCATACCTTGTTAATATGTTTTGGTTTAACAAACACAATAATAAATTACGTTGTGAGAAAAACCGTTTGTGCAGCAAAGCAAAAATGACGGTACAAATAATAGGGTGAGTTCTTTGATAAGTACAACATAATAACTATTTTAGTTAAATATAGATAATATTCTGATTATATAAATTTATTTAGGTTTTTATTCTAATTTATGGGATTTTGGCGCGATTAGGTGTGATTTTGTGTCGTCAGGCTTCTTGAGAGAAAGGGCGCTAAACGTTTTTTATGGAGAGAGTTATGTAAAAATAATTAAAGAACCCTTATCTTATTCATTGTGATTAGATAATTTTACATAGCTAGGGTATGATCTCAGCCAGTAGGATAAATAATCTTTGACAACAATGATGTGGCTCCATATCCTGTAAAAATAGAATTTCCTCTGTTGCTTGTGCCGAATTTAAATCTCCGTTTGATGGAAAAATAGAAGTAATAAATTTTATCTTGAAAAACTAGGCAAGATACTTGTCTGCTATTGCATTATATAATACTAAAAAAATGTCGTTATACAGCCTGATTATCTGCTGATGGCAATGACATTTCATTAAGAGGATTGTCATGATCTATTTTATTAATCAATTAATTATATTCGATTCATACGAACGAATATTGTCATGACAGGCTCGAGAAGATGAGGCGGTATCGCTGAGTATTCCGGTCTCGCGGTTGTTTGAGACATTGATAGCGAATCCAGGCACGTTGCTCAGTCGTGAGTTGTTGATGCGTGAGGCGTTAGAGAAACATGCGCTATCGCCTTCCATTAATAATCTGAACAATTATGTCTCTTTGCTGAGAAAAGTGCTTCGTGAGTTCGATCTTGATGATGCGATTGTTACGGTACCAAAGTCAGGTATTATTTTTAATATTAGTGATGTCAATGTCATTAAAAGCAATATAAAAGATAACGTATTGCCGGAAGCGATTGAAACCGATGAGCCAGCTGGTTCACCCGTCGTACCTAAGCTCACTTTTGTCCAGCGTAAAAAAGGCAAGGGCATTTTTTCGGTGGGGATTAAGTATGCTCACGATTGCTGTGCTATTCCTGGCGTGTTTTAACATGATCGCAGCAAAAGAGACCTATTTCCCTGCCCGAAGTACGTTAAAGCTGGATGGGAAAGAGTGTGTGACTTATGTTAATTATTAAAATTAGAAAAAAATAGCGCTCATGTTCGGCATTCTGGCCTTTTTCTCTTTAGCGTATGCAGCCTTCTTTTTTTGGGGAAACAGAATCCCTAATCCACTGGTATGTCAGGGAAAAGTAAAATCATCGGGCGTTGAAAGGGGTGAGATGGTTCGAAAAGAGTATGATGTGTATATGTATTTGAATGACAAAGAGCGTGCGTTAGTGTTCATCAGTGGTGTTTATGTAGGGAGCGATAATGTGGTTAAAACACTTCATCGAACCCTTAGTTTTGACCCGCAGTGGAATGGTAACCATCTAAAAATACGTAATTTCTCTGTAGATAAACACATTAATGACAACGCACCCGATGATACCATTCCTCTGGTAGGGGGAAAATGATGTTGTTAAATTTGAAATGTTGATGAAAGACGTCTACTTAATCAGTTCGGTGCATTCCAAGTTGGCCTGCCAGCAACGCTAATCTGTTTTTTCCGTTAAACGCGGTGGGCGACAATATTGGCGGTGAACACGCGGATAATGCGGAGTATGAATCGGTTGCTGCAACGTATAGAAAAGTAAAAATGATAAACTTTGTCTGTAACCTTCCGATATTACGTTTGACAGTCTGCTTTCCTCGATGAGGCAAAAAGCTGTTGTTATCGCCGAGAGTAATTACTTCATTTTTCAGGAGAATGTTATGGATGTTTCGCATATTGCAGCGCTGGCTACCAGCCTCAATGACATGCAAACACGTAATGAAGCCAGTACCCTCGTGTTCAAGAAAGCGTTGGATAACCAAGCTTCTGCGGCGCTCGGTTTGATTGATTCGATTCCGCAGTTGCCTGCTAACCCGGCGATAGGTCGTAACATCAATACGACAGCATGAGGCTGTGATACGGCGAAAGTGATTGAAGTCTCACTTCGGTAACTTTAAAAAAGCAGATGTCGATCTCGGCGCCTGCTTTTTTATTCTCTGCGACTCGCTTGTGGAAAACCCGGCGTTCCTCTCCCCTAAGTATTTTCCTCATCGGTAAAAGTTCGGCTATCAGAAGTGTGAACCCAATCATATTTTATTACGGACAAAAAATGAGCCTTGAATGAGTCAGTATTTGACCTTGATGGTGTGTGTGCTAGCGTAGTTTGATGGTTATGCAAAATACACCAGAGACCATATTATGAACTCCAATTTTAAAAACGAAATACAAACGTTTGGGCGCTCCCTATTGCCTATCGCTGTTTTAGCTCCGGTGGGGATGTTGATGGGGATATGCAGCGCGCTGGGGCAAGCATATATGATCGATAAGCTTCCTTATTTTATGAAATGCTTATTGCAAGATGATTCTATCTTCGGTTGGCCTCATCAGCAGCATCGTGTTCCGGAACACCCCACTGTTGTTCGCCATGGGGGTTGCTTATGGCATGTCGAAGAAAGAAAAAGGGATTGCGGTATTCTCTTCCGTGATTGCTTATTTGACATTGCTGATCTCAATGCACGTGCACCTCAAATTAATGGGGCAATTGGTCACAGAGAATATGGCTTTTGTCGGGCAGGGGATGGTGCTTGGTATACACACTCTGAAAATTGAAGCGTTAGGCGGCATTATTGCTGGTCTGTTGGCGGCGAAAGTCACAGACCGATTTTATCGCTTGCAACTTCCCTTGGCATTTGCTTTTTTAGCGGCAAGAAGTCGGTCGCAATCCTCTCGATAGCCTTTACTATCCCGGTGGGGGCTGATTATTCCCTTTATCTGGGATGTCTTCACCTATGGAATGAGAAGCATCTCTACGGTGATGATGGCACCTTATATCGGTGCTGGGATCTATATGACATTAAACCGTTTATTGATCCCGTTTGGTCTGCACCATGTGTTGAGTTCGACCGTGCGTTTTACCGAAGCAGGGGGCACCTATCTGATTGATGGTCAAACCTATGTTGGTATCTTGTCCGCCATGAACAAAATCTTGTTTGAGTTAGGGCCGAACCACCCGGCATGGAATGAATTCATGCCAACCTTGTGCAGCTATATAGCATCGTCGCAGATATTGACCACGTTGTTCCGCGTTCCGGCGATCGGCCTAGCGATGTATCATATGGCTTATTTCAAGAACAAGAAATTTGCCAAGGGGATGATCCTGACCGTTGTGCTCACGGCGTTTCTGGGTAATATCACCGAGCCGCTCGAGTTTTCCTTCCTGTTTATCGCTCCAAAACTTTTTATTATCTATGCCATTATGTGCGGCTTGCTGACCCATACCGCTGCAAATGCTGGAAGTGTCGATTGGGTATATTCGCGGCACCATCTTTGATTTCGGTATCTTTGGGTTGATGTATGAAAACACCCAGTGGGTAAACCTTATTTTGTTGGGGGCCGTTAACTTCATTGTGTTTTATGGCGTCTTCCGCTATGCGATTGGCAAATTTGATATCAAGACGCCAGGCCGTGAGAATGAAACGGCGGACAGTGCGTTGCTGAATAACAAAGAGTACGACAAGGTTGCAGAATTAGTGATCCAGGGATTGGGCGGTAAGCAAAATATCAAACGCGTTGAAAATTGTGTGTCGCGACTGCGTATCGATCTTGGCGATCAGAAATTGATGAACCTGGAATTACTGAAAGAGGCGGGCTCTTTGGGCACCTTTATTCCTTCCAGCAATCACATTCACGTTGTGTTCGGACCGCATGTCGAATTTGTCCGCAATGCGGTAGACGATCACCTCGCCGGCATCACACAACGTTAAGGAGAAGACGTATGCGCGCTTTATGATTCTAAAAGTAAAACCATTGACCATCAGGGAATGAAAGACCTGTTAACGCATGAAGCCAGAGTCCAGTCGTGGCTGGATGTAGAGGCGGCTTTGGCGTTGGTCCAGGCGAAAGTGGGGATGATCCCCGCTGCGGCGGCAGAGAACATTGCCGCTAACTGCCAGTTGGAACGCATCGATCTCGCCGAGATTGATCGCCTGATGCGCCAGATTGGTCATGGGTTTGTACCCGTGATCAAGGTACTGGTTAAGGCGTGTGATGCTGAGAGTGGTAAGTACGTGCACTATGGTGTGACAACCAAGAATATTCAGCAGACGGCGCACTTGTTTATCGTAAAAAAATTCCACCAGAAGCTGATGACGTTTGTGGATTCTACGTTGGTGAATTTGGCTAACCTGGCAAAGGCACATAAAAACACCCTGATGGCGGGGCGTACCCATGGCAAGCACGCTTTGCCGATCACTTATGGTTATAAGGTGTCGGTATGGATTTACGAACTGCTGGCTGCGGTGGATCGCATGCAAGAGGCGGAGAAAAGGGTGTTTACCGTGGTGATGGGCGGTGCGGTAGGCGCTTTCCATGCCACTGGCGAACCGGGCAAAACCGGGCAGGACTTGGTCGCCGAACAGCTTGGCATGCATTCAATGCTGGTGCCTTCCCGTAATGCCAGGGTGTTCCGCGCTGAGTACATCAGCAACCTGTACCTGTTGGCAACGACGCTGCATAAAATTGCCGAAGAGGTTTACCAAACCTCGAGTGAAGAATTTGGTGAAGTGTCTGAAGCGTTTACCAAAGGCTCGGTAGGCAGCAGAACCATGCCGCAGAAGGTGAATCCCAAGTTGGCGAAAGGGATTATTGCCAATGCGCAGAAATTATACTCGGTACTGACGGCAACCCTGTATGTTTGCCCACGTCCTTTCGAAGCAGACAGCTCGGCCTATTTTATTTTTGATGCCAGCCTGCAAGAAAGTATTGAGTTAATGGCGGAAATTATCCTGCGTGGGGAAGAACTGACGCGAACGCTGGTCATTAATAGTGAACGCATGCATGACAACGTCATGCTGACACACGGATTAATCAACAGCGAAAAAATCATGATGAAACTGGTGGATAAACTGGGCAAAGATCCGGCGCACGAACTGGTTTATAACATGGCGATGCGCAGCACCCATGAACATCTCGAATACAGTCAGGTGTTAAGCAATGACCCGGTAATAGCGAACCATTTTACGGCGCAAGAAATTGCAGATTTGCTCGATCCGGCCGCATATACCGGGCTGTGCGCCGTACTGGCCGATGAGCTTGCTGAGCGGGTACTGAAGAGGAATCATGAATGATGTCGGCTCTGGTGTGATTAAATCCAACCGGATTGTTTTTCCCGACGGCATTAAAGCGGGTTACCTCCTGATACAGGAGGGAAAAATTTGTGGCTTTGAACCTCACTACACCTCTCACTATATCGATTACAGCGAGCAGATCATCATGCCCGGTTTCGTCGATATCCACGTGCACGGCTGGGGGAGGGGGTCTTTTGCTTACAAGGGAAATCAATCCTCCCTCAAATGGATGAGCCACGATCTGGTTAAAGCGGGCGTGACCGCTTATTTGCCCACGTCCGGTACGATGCCAAATGATTTCCTTGAAGCCTCATTAGTGGCTGCCGCCGATTTTATCGCTACGGCAACTGCTGCTGACGGGGCTGAAGCCATAGGTATTCATATGGAAGGGCCTTATATCAGCGAGAAGCATCTGGGAATGCAACGGGCTGATTGTTTGCAGCGCCCCAGCATCGCCAGTTTCGAGCGTTTCAATCAGCTTGCCGGCCATCATACTCGCCTGATGACATTAGCGCCCGAACTGGAAGTGGCGCTGGAGGTTATCCGACATTTGCGCACGCAGGGCATTACGGTATCCGCAGGGCACACGGATGCCACTTTTGCCGAAATCACGGCGGCAATAGAGGCAGGATTAAACCATTTTACCCATGCTTACAGCGGGATGCGTGGCTTCCACCACCGCGAGTTGGGTGTGGTTGGTGCACTAATGTATTACCAGGATACCTACGCGGAAGTGGAGAAACAAAGCGGGATCACGATTAAGCCAGAAGCTTTCGATTTACTTTACCGATTAAAACGCGATCGGCGCATGGTATTGATGAGCTACTGTATGGGCTACGTGGACTTTCCAGAAGGCTATAAGTTTTATCACTATCTGCGCAAAGAGACATTTCATATCAAGCAAGGACAATTGGAAATCGCTGCCGACGGGGGGGATACGCGTAAAGTTTGTCCGTGCGATTATGAAGCGGTAAAACACCTGGAAATGAACTTCCTGGACTCTGTGAAAAATATTGTTGGTCGCCTCGATCACGGATTGGTCTCGGTGGCGAAAATTGCTTGTGAAAACCCCGCATTTCTTGCTGGCGCCGCAGATCGTAAAGGGGCGCTGTCCCCCGGCAAGGATGCCGATATCCTGGTGCTTGATGATGATCTGAACCTGTTGGAGGTCTACTGTCTGGGGCTGCGTCAGAAACAGCTGTTTGAAGAGTAATCCTGCTCACCAGAGGGGTATCCTCGCGCCGGTTGAATTCGGGCGACGTTACTTGCCACCTTGGCCCGGACAGTGTGTGTATGCTCCATTTTTTGCGCGCTGTCCGTGCTATGTCAAATAAAGAAGTCAGGGTATTTTTGCTCCAGCAACGCACGGAGTTGCGGGCGATCCAACCAGTCAATGTCTTGAATAAAAGCCTCAGTAGGAATTTTCTTCTTTGCTAGCGATAGCCCGCATTCGCTCAACAGTGAGATATCATCGCGGCTCAGGTAAAAATTCACCTTGATGTAAGGCAGTTGATAATACTTCAGGTAGCTGGATATTTTGTTGGTGAAGGTGATGAGTAAATCGAAGGGCAGTTGTTTGAGCGTGTGTAGTTCATTGATATTGACGCATCCAATAATGTCTATATGAAAGTGTGATTTCAGCACTTCCTTAAAATAACCGACCTTACTTTCCGATGAGTTAGTAACAATGATCACGCGTTTTCTGTCCTCACTGTGGATGCGATTTTGCAATTCGTATTTTTTGAGTATCAGCACCAACGTGGATAAATGCACCGGTGAAAATCGGTTGTGATAATGATCGGCAATCGAACCCGTTGCTTGTACAACACCTTGATAGAGTGAGGCATAACGGGTCTGAACCTCATGCAATTTTTTTGTCATCAAAAAAAGATTAAATTTGTTTTGTATGATGGTTGAGTAGATGAACTGATACACTTCAGCAAAAAAAGGGAAGATATTGTATATGTTTGCCCTCAGCAGTGGCTTCAGAGATTTACATAATTGCCTGACCTGTGAAATCAACGTGGCATCATAAATAGCAAAAGGCCGCCAAGTGTAGGTCAATGAAGAGATCAGCAGGTCCAGAAATCGATCCTCGTGTTCACGGTTGAGCAATGTAAAATTGAATGACTGAATAAAACTGAGGTCATCACTGTGGGTAATGACATGCCCACACCGCATACGGTGTAAGGCAATGCTCATGTACACCAGGAAGTATTTTTTACTGTTATAGCCTAGCGTAACATGCGGGGTCAGTTGCCTTTGGTAGAGATCGGCCGCGGAGGCAATCTCATCCTTACACTCTGTAAGAAATTGCACAACAATGGATTTATTGATGGGTTTATTGGCCTTGTGCGGTATCAACACGTTGTCATCGCCAATTTCAACAGTTTTAAGGATTGTCAGGCAGATGGTAATGTGTAGCAGAATTTCATCGCCTTCCAGATGCGAGCCCTGACGGGGAATAGCGGTAATAGAGGGATGATTTGCCTGTAAAAATGCGCATAATGCCTGATTATCATTTTTTAAGGTGGTTGAACTTATATTGAGTTTTCGGTAATACTCGCTTTTATTCACCACGTCGTGCAGGCACAGTGCCACACTCAGATTTTTGATACGCTCTTCGGCGGTGGTGATATAACGGTTAAACGGAATACTGGTCAGAAAATCGATATATTGGCGATAAGTGATCGCTGTGACTATCAATTTCCCATCTATATGCAGATGATATTCAGGCTCAAGGCACTCGTTGATGCTTTTAAGAGAACGTTTCAACGTTGATGTTGTTTTGCCAAATTTTGACATAACATCGTCAATAGATACTGGGCTGTGTTCCTGAACATATTTTAGCAACGACAGGTCAAAACTGTTCACTGGGCGTTCTCAATTTCAAGTCAGTATCAGGAATTTGAGCGTACAATAAATAGCTAGGCGTGTCTGTGAGCTGTGTGAGTTAATTTCGCGTTGGCGATGATGTGGCAACCATAATGAATGGTTACCACATTTTTTGGCATGTGCCGTATGCCTATGACTGAATGGCAACCACCATGTCAAGTTCAACCGGGGCTCCGCGAGGGAGTTCTGCCACCCCCACTGAGGTTCGCGTGTGTTGTCCCCTCGCCCCAAGGCGTTCAACCAGGCGATCGGAGACGCCATTCATTATCTGAGACTGCTGGGTAAAGCCGGGGGCGGAAGCAATATATCCTACAACTTTCAATACCTGCACAATCTTGTCATCGCCACCGAGCGTGTGCGATATCGCCTCCAGACACAGGTCTGCGCAGAAAGCCGCTGCCTCTTGTGCCATAGAGAGATCCACCTCAGCACCCACTTTCCCCGTGCAGAGCAGTTCATCACCCCGACGAGGCAATTGACCGCTAACGTAAGCAATACCGTTGTGAATCATCACCGGTAGGTAGTTTCCACCCGGTTTATTTAAGCTATGTGGCGTTTTTGCTGACATTATTTTCTGCCTTGTGCCTGTGGTTGAAAAGAACGCTACGGGTGGAATGGAGATTGTCCATCGAAAGCTTCATCCTGAATTTATCCAAAGGGTACTATGGTTATTCTGAGATGGGAATAAAGGTCATCCTCGGAGACACAAAAACAGGTGAAAGTCATAAAATTAATACAAAAAGTAACTATTATATTTTGCTGGGATTAATCTGTACCAATAATCGTGGTTTTAAAAAAGTAAAAATAATCATTATTGGTTTGTTATGTTGTTTACTTGGTTTTTATCGATGTATTGTTTGTTATTGTATTTATATTTGGTGTTTTTTTTCTGATTTTGATGTGGATTAGGTATGTGGGCTTATGACTAAACTGTACTATTTATTCGTCGTTTTTTGCGCGCTATAATCCCTTTCCGAACCATTACCTATTAATTGTTATCTCAGCTATGCGAAACATTCCGGCTGCCACGCTGTCCGCCGGAACGGCATTTTATTGTTTTAATTTATCGCTTATTTATTCCGGCTCGAAAGCGGAATAACCGCATGGTGTGATTTTTCATACCACGCAAGGAGTCTACCATGTTTGATGTTGTCGAACTGTCTCGGTTGCAATTCGCCTTGACGGCTATGTATCACTTTTTATTCGTCCCGCTAACATTAGGGCTGTCCTTTTTGTTGGCCATTATGAACACCACTTATGTGTTAACCGGTAAGCAAATCTATAAGGACATGACTAAATTTTGGGGCAAGTTGTTTGCCATCAATTTTGCCTTGTGGGTTGCTACCGGACTGACACTGGAGTTCCAGTTTGGTACTAACTGGCCCTATTACTCCCACTACGTAGGCGATATTTTTGGTGCGCCTTTGGCGATGGAAGGGCTGATGGCCTTCTTCCTCGAGTCCACCCTCATCGGTCTGTTCTTTTTTTGGTTGGGATCGGTTGAGTAAAGTTCAGCATGTGCTGGTGACCTGGTTTGTCGCACTGGGTTCCAATTTTTCAGCGTTGTGGATCCTGGTCGCCAACGGATGAATGCAAAATCCGGTGGCGGCAGCGTTTAATTATGAAACCATACGCATGGAAATGCTGAGTTTTTCCGAGCTGGTGTTGAACCCTGTCGCTCAGGTGAAATTTGTGCACACCGTGGCGGCTGGCTACACCGCAGGCGCGATGTTTGTGTTGGGGATCAGTTCCTATTATCTGCTCAAAGGCCGTGATATTCTCTTTGCCAAGCGCTCGTTTGCCATTGCGGCCAGCTTTGGACTGGCTTCTGTGCTGTCGGTCATTGTTCTCGGGGATGAGTCCGGTTATGTGATGGGCGATGTGCAGAAAACCAAGCTGGCTGCCATCGAAGCAGAATGGGAAACCCAGCCTGCGCCCGCGTCTTTCACGCTGTTTGCCATTCCTAATCGGGAGACAATGCAGAACGATTTCGCTATCCATCTTCCTTATATTCTGGGGTTGATCGCGACCCGTTCACTCGATAAACCAGTTGTCGGTATCAAAGATCTGATGGCAGAACATGAAATCCGCATCCGTAATGGCATGATGGCCTACGGGTTGCTGGAGGCGCTGCGTGCAGGTAACACCGACCCTGCTGTTCGAGCCCGCTTTGATACGGCCAAACACGACCTTGGCTATGGCATGTTGCTCAAACGCTATACCGATGACGTCGCCAATGCCAGCGAAAGCCAGATTCAGCAAGCTGTCAACGATTCCATCCCCCGCGTCGCACCGCTGTATATCGCTTTTAGAGTGATGGTGGGCTGTGGTGTGCTGATGCTTGCCATTTTCGGATTGTCATTCTGGCGTGTGATCCGTGGTCGCATCGGGCAGGGGCGAGGCTTGCACCGCATGGCCCTCTACGCCATACCATTGCCGTGGATCGCGATTGAATCCGGCTGGTTCGTTGCTGAGTACGGCCGCCAGCCGTGGGCGGTTGGTGAAGTGTTACCTACCGCAGTGGCCAATTCATCTCTTGAAGCCCACGACATTCTGCTGTCGATGGGGCTGATTTGTGGGTTGTATACGCCGTTTCTAGTGGCAGAAACCTACCTGATGTTCAAGTTTGCCCGATTGGGACCCAGTAGCTTAAAAACGGGCCGCTACCATTTTGAACAACCGCTGCCGCCATCACCTGCCACACAAACTAAAGGTTAACAGGAGCTTCAATCATGCTGGATTACGAAACATTGCGCCTGATTTGGCGGGGATTGATCGGTCTTTTGTTTATCGGCTTCGCCATTACCGACGGTTTCGACATGGGGTGGGTATTTTGCTGCGCATCCTGGGCAAAAACGATATTGAGCGGCGAGTAATGATTAACGTCATTGCCCCACACTGGGATGGTAACCAGGTCTGGTTGATTACCGGTGCTGGGGCACTGTTTGCCGCCTGGCCGATGGTGTATGCCGCCGCTTTTTCCGGGTTCTATTTTGCGATGATTCTGGTGCTGGCAGCGCTGTTCTTTCGCCAGATTGGTTTTGATTATCGTTCCAAGCTTGAAAACGCCCGTTGGCGTGGGCTGTGGGACTGGGGAATTTTTATTGGCAGCTTCGTCCCTGCGCTGGTGTTCGGTATCGCCTTTGGCAATCTATTATAAGGGGTACCGTTGAACGTGGATAAGTATTTACGGCTAACTTATCACGGTGGCTTTTTCGATCTCCTTAACCCTTTTGGCGTGTTGGTAGGGTTGGTGAGCGTAGCGATGCTTATCACGCACGGTGCAATTTATCTGCAACTGCGTACCACGCAGACACTTCAGGTTCGCGCGCAAAAAACCACGCAGGTTGCCAGCGTGCTGACCAGTATCGCATTCTTACTGGCTGGTGTTTGGGTCATCATGGGCATTGATGGTTACGTTATTACCTCTGCGTTAGATGAAGCCGCCCCTTCTGATCCGTTGCGTAAAGTGGTGGTTCAGCAAGCAGGGGCCTGGTTAATCAACTTTAATACGCACCCCGTGCTGTGGTTAATCCCGGTACTGGGCGTGATTCTGCCTTGGTTGACCATGCTGCTGTCACGCGTAAACCGCTGTGGTTGGGGTTTCCTCACCTCATCATTGACGATTGCCAGTGTGATCCTGACGGCAGGAATCACACTGTTTCCCTTCGTGATACCTTCAAGTATTGCGCCTAATGTCAGCCTGACGATTTGGGATGCCACTTCGAGTCAACTGACGCTTCAGGTTATGACGATTTTGGCCTGCATTTTTGTTCCTGCCATTCTGCTCTACACCAGTTGGTGTTATTACAAGATGTTCGGGCGGATTGATGCGCGTTATATCGAAGAAAATAAGCATTCTGCTTACTGATATTTTAAGGAGAGTAAGTATGTGGTATTTCGCCTGGATACTTGGCACGATGCTGGCCTGTTCATTTTCGCTAATTACTGCGCTGGCGGTAGAACATCAGGACGGAGTAAACGGCACCCTATGAACATATGATGCAGAGACAGATTTGTGGCTGCTGAAATAATTCCATCGTTATGTTTATTGGCGAGGTAAACGATAAATCTACTCAAACACAATTTAGTCGCGACGCTGTGCGAGCAGATTTATAGGATTACTCATTACAGTTTATATTTTCACACTGTGCCTGGCTTTGATTTGCTGCTGAATGAGTGATGCTAATGTTTTTACGCTTTGTTCGCAGCGCTCATCCCATTCATAGGAAACATTCAATCGGAAATGGCGATCGTATTTGTCACCGGTCGTGAACATTTTTCCGGGCGCGATACTGATCCCTTTCTCTAACGCTTGCCAGTAAAGCGCAGTGCTGCTGAGACCGGGAGGTAATTCTAGCCAAAGGAAATAGCCACCGCGGGAAGGGAAAATAGTAACGTCATAAGGGAGATGTTGCTGGAGCGATTGGATCGCCGCATTTTTACGTTGTTCTAATGTCTTGCGAAGACGGCGCAGGTGACTGTCATAGCTGCTTGTCGCAAGGTATTCTGCGATAGCTAACTGCATGGGGGCACTGGCAGACAGCGTGCCCATCAGTTGTAAGCGCTGGATACTTTTGGCATGGTGACCGGCCGCTACCCAACCGATTCGGAACCATGCCATCAGGTTCTTGGAAAATGAAGAACAGTGCAGGATCAAACCTTTGTTGTCTAATGCCTTCGCGGGTAACGGCCGCTGTAAGCCAGAGTACAGTTCACCATAAACATCATCTTCAACCAATCCCACGCCATATTTTTCCAGCATTGCCACTAGCCGCTGTTTATTTTCCCATGACAGTGTGCAGCCGAGTGGGTTATGAAAGTTGGTCATCAGCCAACAGGCTTTGATGGGATAGTCATTCAACGCCTGGTGCAGCGCATCAAGATCTATGCCGTGTTGTGGATCGGTAGCTATTGCAATCGCCTTAAGCTTAAAACGTTCAATGGCCTGTAACGCACCGTAAAAGGTAGGCGATTCGATAGCGACATAATCTTCCGGCTCCGTCAGCGCCTGAAGGCTCAAATTGAGTGACTCCATCGCGCCGGCGGTAATAACGATTTCATCGGGTGAAACGGCAATATACCTTGCAATGCGTAGCGCTGAGCAATGTGTTTTCTTAGCTGCTCGTTGCCTGGGGGGAGATTATCCAGGGCATTTCGTGGCTGCATGCGGCGCGTTACTGAGACCAAAGAGCGGGTTAATTGTCGTTGAGGGAAAAGATGCGGATCAGGGAATGCTGAGCCAAAAGGAACGACTGAGGGAGCCTTGCTGGCTTGAAGCACATCAAAAATAAACGCATTCACGTCAACATCCTCCGTCAATTCCACACGTGCCTGCGTATTTGAATAGGGGGTGCTATCAAGCGGTGCTGCGGCTAACTGCGGCGCGGCGTAGTACCCGGACTGTGGACGCGATATAAGCAGCCCTTGGCTTTCTAATAATTGATAGACTCGTAACACCGTCATCAGACTCATGCCAGAGTGAATTGACTTTTCTCGCAGCGACGGGAGTTTGTCACCCGGTTGCCAGATCCCTTCTTGAAGTTGCTTTCGCATCTGGCGAGCCAATTGCTCGAACTTGGCCATAGCACACCTGTTTTTTGCCGTGATGGATAATTGGATGAGAGCGTATCACCACATGGGGGTTAACGGTTAGTGCGGGGAGCCGTGGAATAGCCACCCAGTAGATGGAATGAATGGCATGCACTTTCTACTGGGTGGCAGATATTTTGGTGATTCATACGCTACGCGTTATATTGCGGCGTTTCTAAGATAAGCGAGAGAAAAAACATCTTAAAAACCCACCTCACCCTTTGTGCATTGGATTTTTGTGATTCCGTTTTTTACTTCCTGTGCAACATGTTCATTGCTTAACAGTTTATTCACTGTGTCATGTGAAATTTGACGGTTGGTAAACCATTCGCCGTTATAGCAAACACGTAAGTCCAGCACGTCTATATCTTCGAAGCGATATTTGGGATTGATATCTATCGATAGCGCTACTGACATGACGAGCATAAACCCCGTGAAGCCAATCAGGTAGGGCAGGCCAAAATAAGTCGCATACAATAAAATCAAGGCGACAGGCACGTAGCTGATCAGCATCGCGGAGAACAGATAAGGGTGAGAGCGCATAAACTTTAGGCTAAAACGTATTTTATTATCACGCCCCTCTTCCTGGTTAATGCGTTCAATCTCTTCAGTCAGAAGACGTTTTACTTCATCCATCATCAACACCGTTACGCTTAGGGATATTTTTCTGATTCAACAAGAATCTGACAATCTTTTTTCAATTACAACACAGTTGTACCACAGAGAATAGATACAGTTTTCTCCGTATTGGCTATAACAGTTTGTTCAGTCGGGAGCCTATCTTTCGTCAGGAGAGGGGCCACGTTCAAGAAAGGTAGAAAGTGCAATATAGCTGCGCAATGAACGAACGCCTTCCAGACTCTGAATTTCCATCAGGAAATTTTCCAGAGATTCGGTGTCGGCCGCGCGCACCTTTATTAAAACGCATCCATCCCCCGCGACAGTATGCAGTTCTTCAACTTCACGTCGGCTGGTGAACTGAAGAAGGGCGCGGGTCGCTTTATAGCTGCTGGTATCAATAACAAGGAACGTTAACAGCGTTCGGCCCAGCTTGCAGCTATCCAGTACCGCA
This sequence comes from Candidatus Symbiopectobacterium endolongispinus, assembly GCF_018777385.1. Taxonomy (GTDB): domain Bacteria; phylum Pseudomonadota; class Gammaproteobacteria; order Enterobacterales; family Enterobacteriaceae; genus Symbiopectobacterium; species Symbiopectobacterium endolongispinus. The sequence continues at coordinate 62,295 of NZ_JAFJYB010000009.1, forward strand.
ACGGTTGCCTTGATAACTCCGTTACGTTTCAAACGCTTTACGCGATCGTGTACCGCCGGTGCCGAAAGATTCACGATTTCGCTCAGTTCGCTGTAACTGCGCCCTGAATCTTCAGCCAGCGCGCCTAATATTTTTCGGTCAATTGCATCGAGTTCTGCCGGTTTATGTCGTGTCTGCCGAATACCATCTTTTTCTTTATCAAATGCATCCATAAGGGTTTACTTCCTGAATAAAGTATCGAATATACTCGATTTTACCTAATGATATTCAATCAACAAGTACATGCTGGAGTTTCAATGCCTATAGCTATTTTAGCCCTCGCCGTCGGCGCATTCGGGATCGGTCTTACTGAATTTGTTATTGCGGGTATCCTCCCTCAAATTGCCGCTGATTTTGGCGTCAATATCCCTACTGCTGGGCTAATGGCCACATCCTACGCATTGGGTGTTTTCGTCGGTGCACCACTTTTGACGGTTTTGGGGGGCAAGGGTGCCGCGTAAAACGATGCTGATAGCACTGGGATTTATATTCACCATCGGTAACATTATTACCGCCATCGCACCGACACTGGCGCTGGCGATTGCTGGCCGTATCATCACGTCCTTCAATCATGGTGCTTTTTTGGTATCGGATCGATTATTGCGGCCTCGCTGGTTGCACCGGGGCGTCAGGCAAGCGCTATTGCTTTTATGTTTTCGGGATTGACGTTGGCCAACCTGCTGGGCGTACCTCTCGGTACCTGGCTCGCGCAACTTTTTGGATGGCGGCTAGTTTTCTGGGTGATTGCCGCGATTGGTCTGTTTACGATAGCCAGAGTTGCTTTGCTGGTTCCGCACATTGAGAAAGGGAAAGCTGTGGCTCTACGCGCAGAACTACGCGCTTTTATCGATCCTCAGGTATTACTTGTCATGGGCATCACAGTTTTTGGTCCGGCCGCGTTTTTCATCTCTATCACCTACATCGCCCCGATGATGATCGAAAAAGCCGGTTTTTCAGCCAGCGGGGTTGCTTGGCTGATGGTGCTTTTTGGCTTCGGACTTGCCGTGGGGAACTGGATGGGAGGACGTTTCGCCGATCGCTCACTTTTTGGCACACTTTTCGTCACCCTTGCAGCACAAGGCGCGGTGCTTTTCGTCTTTTGGGCCGGTGTTGAGAATCATGTGGTTGCCGGTATCTCAATCTTCCTTATAGCCGCTTTTGGTTTCGCAACGGTTTCGCCCATTCAGAAACTGGTTATGGATCGCGCCAGCCATGCCGGTGCCCCAACAATGACGGCATCGGTAAACATCGGCATGTTCAATCTGGGAAATGCGCTGGGCGCCTGGGTGGGGGGGGGGGGGGAGCCACTATAGCTGCCGGTTTTGGCCTGGCGTCACCGAACTGGGCTGGTGCCATTCTCTCCTTTATCGCGCTGGGGCTCGCTTTTCTGGCATGGCAAAGTGCCCGCAAAGAGTATGCACTGCAAGTGCATGCCGAATAGGTGATCCTTACCATTGATACGATATTTGAGATACCCGTTGCGTGAACCGTTGGGATTGACGAGTAAATAGAGACCGTGTGAATTGGAGGCTTTTAAAAGTTCAGTGGGATGCTTTTACGTGGTGTATTTTTAGATCGTTAAGAGCGATTTGGGGCACACTCCATTATCGAACCAACCTGACCCGAAATCTGACCACCGAATTCACCCGGTATAAAGGAAAAGTAAGCACGCATCGGGAAAGGATTCTTGCATTATTTTATTGAATCAAAAAGCAGATGCCGAGGGCATCTGCTTTTTGAATTTGGCTCCTGTGACTGGGATTGTTAGCAGCACGCACGCTGATACTTTCTTGGTGATTCATCTGCGGTTGAACTGCATCCTGCGACCACAGACCGGACGTCATCAAGGCACTAGAGGCCATTGCCAAGAATCTGTGGTCGCAGCTTCCATCTTTCGTGTCAAAACCTATCAGGCGCAACGTCTAATGTTGTTCAGTCGCCGGTTGATGCTATGTACGGTGCATGCTTATGGCGAATGTGATTAACGGACTGGTCAGAAACGATAAACGTAACCGAGAGCGAACGTGTTCTGGTTAGGCTTGTCTACCAGTGGGCTATCTTTGACGGCACTGCCGAAGCGTGTAGCACCGACATCCAAAAACACCGCGTGATGGCTAGAAGGTATGTAGTCGATGCGAAGCCCAATCTGCATATTCGTAGTCGCTTTTCCCTCGAAGAAGATGCGGTTGGTTTGGACCTCGGGCGTCTTCACACCGTAGTAGTCGACGTATTTATCATCGACCCATTCTGCAGCAATACGTGGTGTGAAGCCGAATTTGCCAGCGGTGAAGCGTCGATCAATTTGTAACTGGGCGCGTGTTCCTTTGCTATTGCCCATAGCATCAGTGAGGACTTCCCACGTGACATTGGCTAATTCCGTTTTCCAAATTACTGCACCACCAGCCAAGATACTGGCCTTACGTTCATCCATGCCGTTCAGGTACGGGGAGTCCTTTGCTTTGTAACCATCACCCGTCCAGCGTGCACGCAGGCGGAACGAAAGTGAATCGGTTGAGAGCAGCTTGACGTCGAAGGTGGGGATGGATGCGCTTATCCACTTGTTTTCGTACGATACAATCGGTAGAGGATACACTTCGCGATCAAAATTACGGTATGGTTTGTCGACAACGGCGGCTCCGATTCCCAGTGACCATTTACCCCCGGTTTCCTCGGCCTGATTGCTTTGTGCGAATGCTATTGATGACCATGTGATGGAGATTGCCATTGCAGCGATCATTCTCATACCGGAAGATCCCAATGGGCGGCGGCGAGAGAGATTTTGTTGATTCATAGGTTAGCCCTTTCTATGGTTGATTGGTGGAAACGCGTTGCTATTTGCCGTTTAAACTCGATGACAGAAGGGATGAGTCGGGCTGTCAGCGGCGTGAAGTGCTGCTTGAAGTGGCGTTCGGAAGACCGACGATCTGCCATGCAAACCAGGCTGAATAGGGAATTGGTGACTATCACGGTGGTGGTCAAAATGGAGGCGCGATGTACTCATTTCTGGGCCTTGGAGATTCGGCCAAGATTTGATACTCTATTGCCAGCGTAATGTGCGCGGCGGCCGGATGAACGAAGGCTGTGTATCTGGGGGGAGGGCGTGATGCAGAATCGAATTTTCCAGTCTCGTGGCGCCTCGAAATGATGCGCCTATGAGGCTGGATACTACGCAGGAGTATTTAGCAGATTTTTAGAGTTTTTAAGAATTCGTTATGAGACAGGGTGCAGAGGAAAAATATTGTTGTGGCCTCTCTTACTGCTATTAATGTGCCCATCAAACCTGCTTTAGAGAGCCTATAGCTGTCGTACCAGGAAATACGATGCGTACTTTAAACCTCGATCTTCCAAGCCGGTTCCTGTCTGGAGCGTAGCATGGTGAGATTCGGTAATACGTGCGACAAGTGAAAGACCGATGCCGCTCTGCCGCGCACAGATGTGTCCGTGACACGGTGAAAACATTCGAAGATGGCTTTGTGCTCATTATTCGGAACACCTGGACCATCGTCAGACACCTCTAGAAACACTACGGGTGGTTGTCCAGATGGAGAAGATGCCTCGTAACCACAGCGCACGAGCACGTTGCCTCCTTCAGTGGTGTAGCGCATGGAATTGTGCAATAGGTTGCGCAACAGTATACCAATCTCATCGATGTCACACTGTATCGTGCAGGTGGGTACATCCAGGAACAGAGAATGCTTGTTCTGGGGGGCGTAGACCTCAAACTCTTGTGCAACATGTTGAACGAGTTGGCTCAGGTCAGCCAGTACGTGTTTAGGGGACTTAGCCGTTGCATTGATACGTGCTAAATCGAGCATCTGTTCGGATAATCGAGTACTGCGCTGTGCGACCATAAGCAACTTCTTAAGAGCGACATCTTTGTCATGGGGATCTGTTGCACGTAAGGCAATTTCGGCTTGAGTCTGTAGGGCTGACAGCGGGGTGCGCAGTTCGTGAGCGGCATCTTCGATAAAGCGGCGTTCTCCTTCAATAGCTTCGTCGAGTTGCTTGAGCACATGGTTGAAAGAGTCTACCAAGGTATGCAATTCACGTGGTAGGCGATCAAGTGGCAAAGGCGTGAGATCGAAGCCGCGGCGATGGCGTATGGCCTGTCCAAGTGCGCGCACTGGCCTTAGCGCTATGAGTGTCACAATCCACATAATGAGTCCGGCTATCACGAGTAGTACTGTGGCGAGGATCAACGCATGGACCACTTCATCACGCATGTCCGAATCCACCACGCTTTGCAAGGTGCCAACCTGTACGGTCACACGACCTGTGCTATCCGAGGCAGAGTACACTCTCCACATCTCTCCTTCCACGAGGGTTGAGGTCGCACCATCGATAAAGTTGGGTTGGAGCGGAGACCTGGGAGCACCTGGAGTACTCGCGATCATGCGACTGCGATCGACCCATATCTGGAAAACAAGCGGTACCCTCTCAATGCCTTGTCCGCCTTGTAGTTTAAGGCCCGGCCTTCCAGTACCGTCGTAATCACTATCAGCATGGATCGTCACTAGCAATTGGGTCGTAATGGCTGCTAGTTTCTCATCCCACGTGCTGGCGCGGTTTAATGAAAGTTGTGTGAGTACAACGACGACTACGATTGCCCAGTACACGGCGGTAACCGAGATGATCACTAAGAGCAACTGAGCATTGTAGGATCGTGATTTCATACTGTGGGCTGTCCGATGACATAGCCAAGCCAGTGGACAGTCCGGATCAGGTCGTCACCTAACTTGCGGCGTAGCTGGTGGATGAATACGGCGATGGTATTGCTCCCTACGTTGCTGGTAGTACCATAGACGATGTTGTGCAGATAGTCGCGTGTGATCACATGTCCAGGGCGTTCTATCAGCCCAAGTAGAGTGCGGTACTCGTTTGCGCTAAGGACAATTTCACTCCCAGCTTTTGTGACGACTCGCCGGCTGCGGTCGATGCATACGTCGCCACAAGTAAATACTGGCACAACACGGCCTTGGCTACGACGAATGACTGAACGTACACGAGCCCAGAGTTCATCGAACTGGAATGGTTTAACGAGGTAGTCGTCGGCGCCCGCGTCCAGACCTGCAATACGATCACTCAGCTTACCGCGCGCAGTGAGTATTAAAACGGGGGTGGGATCGTAGCGCCCACGCATTGTGCGCAGCACGGATAGTCCTGAATCGCCAGGAAGACCTATATCGAGTAAGACCGCTGCGTAGGCATGATCCACGATTGCACCACGTGCAGCTTTAGCATCAAAAACATGGTCAATGTGCCATCCGCTCAAACGTGCGCCATCACAAATAGACTCACCCAGCATCTGGTCATCTTCAACGAGAAGAAGGTTCATATCATGTCAGTCCATATCCGCGTATCGCTTTTTGATCAATCATAACGTAATGACTTTAATAATTTTTTAAGAGTCTGATAAACCACTCACCTGACGGGACAACACGTCTACACGTCGACCCCTTCAATGATTTCTTTCGATATCTCACTAAGAATATTTTAAAACCATCAAGAAATCACTTTGACACTTATTGTGAAAAATGTCACTTTGTTCGTGTGTTGTAATCACTACTCCTGATGGTTTTCCGTGAAACAATCGACCCTGTCTCGGAAAACGTTTATTGCACTATGACGATGGTGCAAACAAAGAGAGTGCCATTGTGCCCTGACAGGCCTGTTTAGACATTTTCAAAACAACTGGAAAAGATATGTCTCTGAAACTGACCCCAGACGACGTTGAAGCACGTCAAATCTAGATAATACTTGCGGCGAGATGGTGTTTTCTCAACTTTGGTTTTGCCAAAATATCTCTTGATGACATAGCAAAGCGCGCGGGTATTTCGCGAACACTGGTTTATAAGACATTTAAAAACAAGGAAGAAATATTTAAGGCTGTTTTCCGGCACTGGCTGATGGCGCACTTACCGGAGGCTGAGGCAGCGGCTTCCCGTGCAGGGGATACTTATGAACGGCTTTGCTACGTCTGTCGTGTTGTCGCTGTTGACCCGTGGAGTGAGATGTATGGTGCTCCTATGTCAGGTGAATTTTTTGATGCCTGCGACCGCATCGATCCTGAGATAACAGTACAGCATCGTCGCACAGCGATTCAGTGTGTATCCACCATTCTCAATGACCCGGCTGCAGCAGATGTTTTCATTTTGGCGCTTGATGGGTTGCTGGCTGACAACCCAACACCTGAGTTGTTGATTCAACGAATGAAGTTGCTCTCACGGCGCTTTGCATAACATCTGAATGTAAATAACACGGTGGATAATTGATATGAACTTTGCAGAAAAAAAGGTCATTCTCATCACGGGTGCTTCCGATGGTATCGGTAAATAAACCGCAACGACTCTGGCTAAACAAGGCCATAAAATTATTATTCACGGCCGTAATAAGCAAAAAACTGAAGCTGCGCTAGATGAGATAAAACGTAATTCTGGTAATTCAGATGTGGTTATGTTCTTGGGGGATTTCTTATCCCTGGCCGGAGTAAAGATGTTTGCCGAAGAGATTAAAAGCAAATTTACCCATCTTGATGTACTCATTAATAATGCGGGGGCTCAATTTACAGAGCAGCGTGAGGAGACCAAGGAAGGCCATGAAAAAACGATGACCTGCCCCTATGCTGTTAACGACACTCCTCATCGATTTGCTTAAAAATAGCAAATCAGCGCGTGTTATTACTGTTTCATCGGACAGCCACAGGATGTCAGGTGAGCCTGATTTACATGATATAGAGCTGGTGCAGCGCTACAGCATGGCCAAAGCGTATGCCTTATCCAAATTATATGTTATCTGGATAATGAATCATTTTATAAAAGAAACGCGAAACGCGGGCATTAATAACATCACATTCAATTGTGTTCATCCGGGCTCGACACAATCCAGTCTGGGCCGTGAAGCTGTCACATCCTGGAAATGGAAAATTATCTATTTTGTATGGCAAATCATGATGATCCCCATTGATAAAGCCGCGAGAAGTAGCATTTATGCAGCGACTGCGCCTGAATTAGTAGGGGTAAGTGGCAAATACTTTGGTCCTAAAGGTGAAGAGCAACCCAGCGCAAAATATTACTCAACTGAAAATGAAATACAGGTATGGGAATATGCCAAGGAAGTCATAAAAGAATATTGTTAATGATCCCTCCGTCATGAAAACCCTGCAGCCTGCAGATAGAAAGGCCATAACACCATTATTAACGCATTGATGCCTGTTTATCTCTGCGCCCTTAGAGACGTGCTCTTAATGGAGAAAGTGTGAAAACGTTACTTGGTATTGGTATTCCTGCCGTACTCCTGATTCTGGCAGCACTGTCCATCTGGTATGTTGAAACCATGCTTATGGCACTGTTTGGCATCAGGAGAACGCTTATATTCAGATTGATGTTTGCCGGAATGTATGTGGTGGCGCTTGCCGCACTGATTGTCGGTGACAAATCGGCTAATGAAATAATGGGCCGGTTTTACTGGACTGGCGGGGTGCTATGGATTTTCTTGGTGTACCTGACCCTGGGGTTTATTGCGTCGGATCTGATCATGACCATGGTGAAAATTCCATTGGTATGGGGATACGGTGTGTCTCTGGGAGCTGTCGTGATTGTCACGCTCTGGGGCGTGCTTGCTGCACGTGATTTTGTGGTGAGCGAGACAGAAATTGGTCTTAATCAACTTAAGGCCCCCGTCACCATCATGCATATTTCAGACGTACATCTTGGTCACCATCGTGGTCGGGATTATCTGCAAAGGATCGTGCAAGCAACCAATGTGCGTCATCCAGACCTGGTCATTATTAATGGTGACCTACTTGATGCAAAGATAGCACTGAATGAAAAGGTGCTGGATCCCTTAACGGGGTTTAATGCCCCTGTCTATTTTACCGGCAGAAATCATGAAAAATATGTGAACCAAAACCGTTCAGAAGTGCTGGTATCGGCAATGGGCGTGCATGTTCTCCGTAATGAAAGTGTCAAAATCCACGGCATTGAACTCGTCGGCCTGCGGTACATGAAAGCGGATGATAAGACTGTAGATTTGCATCCATCCGATGATAAAGAGACGATCAAATCGGCGTTGGAGGAGATGACCTTGGATCCCACTCTACCCAGTGTGTTTGTTCACCACAGCCCAGCGGGCGTTAACTATATGTCAGAGAAGGGAGCCAGCCTAGCCAGCCTGGTTTTGTCGGGGCATACGCACGCTGGTCAGGTATTTCCTGGGACGATACTTTCTCGTTTGTTCTTTGACTTCAATAGTGGTCTTAAAAAGTTCGATGATACGCAAGTTCTGGTCTCTCAGGGAGCCGGTACTTTTCTGACGCCAATGCGTAGTGGTAGTCGTAACGAAATAAACTTGCTCCGGCTTGTTCCGCTTAACTAGAGGCGTTTTGTGTTAGTAGTCCGCTGAACGGGTGTAAGCATGCTATCTAACAGGATTTAAGCCGTTTGGAGCATTACACGGAATCAGGGACTATTTCTGTTTCGCTGTCGTGTTATAAAAAAGCAGCACCCGCGCTAACAGGTGCTGCTTATGCTTTATATGTCAGTTTCTCTCATGACTGAGTTAGACGGGGTGACTGCGGGTTTTTTGCTCTGGATATAAGGTGGCACATAGGATCCCTTACATGCCTCCAAATAATCCGACCACCGTTGCATCATCGCTTTACGGGCATCCAGATATTGCGCATTGTGGATGTAAGCCTCCCGTACGCTATTGCGTTCTTGGTGGCTCATCTGTCGTTCAAACGCATCCTGCGCTCACAGTCCAGATTCCATCAGCGCACTACAGGCCATTGCACGGAATCCGTGCCCGCAGATTTTATCTTTTGTGTCGTAACCCATCAGGCGTAAAGTCTTGTTGACCGTGTTTTCGCACATTGGCTTATACGGATTATGATCACCGGGAAATATTAGTTCCTGATGCCCGGAGATTTCCCGTATCTGTTGCAGAATAGCGATGGACTGACGAGAAAGGGGAACGATATGCGGTGTGCGCATTCATTTACGGATGCCACCACGCTGTTGACGAGCAGCGACCAGATACGTGAACCGCCTGGATTAACCAGCAGGTACAAACCGTGAGAATCGGAAACATTGAAGGGTTTTGCGGATGGTTTTCATTTGCGGATTTTTGAGTCGTTAAGAGCCATTTGGGGGCCACTACATTATTGAACCAACCTGACCCCAAATCTTACCACCAAATTCGCCCGATGCGGAGGGAAAAGTAAGAACGCATCGGGAACGGTTTTCACGCTAACCTGTTGACCCTAAAACATATAGGGATTTGTAAGGATGCATAAGAACAAGAATTTGGCTCCTCTGACTGGACTCGAACCAGTGACATACGGATTAACAGTCCGCCGTTCTACCGACTGAACTACAGAGGAATCGATGAGTGCGGTGGATAATAGCGATAGAGTATGGGCTTGTCAAAGGGTGTGATGCACAATCTTTACCGATTGCCGATCTAATAGTCAATTCTTCGAATTATCAGGGTGTTGATAAGTGATTTTATCATGATGTGTACGGCTTATCCTCAGGCCGTCAATCAGGGGTTGCACCCTGATATGGCAGAGTTTGCCTTATGCTGGTGCATTGGCTTGCCGCTTTCCTGGCTACACTTTGCTGCACCTTGCAATGGCGATAAAGCAAAAAAGTAGGCCAACCATTTCTTTTCCTTATTTTACGGGCAACAGTGCTCACAAAATGAGTATGAGAATCGCAATGTTGAACAAAGTGGCGCGCTTCTTGCTACCTCAAAAGGGTAACTACTCAGGAGGCGAAAATGAATCTAAGGCGGCTCAAATATTTTGTTAAAATCGTTGATATTGGTAGCCTGACACAGGCTGCCGAGTTGTTACACATTGCACAGCCAGCATTAAGCCAGCAGGTGGCGACGCTGGAAAGTGAATTGGAAAAGCAACTGTTTGTTCGTAGTCGACGTGGTGTTACGCCGACTGAAGCAGGGAAAATTCTTTACTCACACGCACAAACTATCCTGCACCAATGTGAGCAGGCGAAAACCGCCGTCAATAGTGTGCGGCAGGCAGTTAATATCTGAACGTGCAACACCAGCCATCGTTATGATGGCTGGTCATCTCTCTTTATCACTGACAATCATTGGATTCCATTGTAAGTAATCCACGCTCCTTTCGTATTATTTGCCAGCTCGCGCGCTAACTGAATAATGTTTTTATTCTGGTGCTGGTAGAAGATGCAATTCTAGTGTTACATTAATCTCAGTTCCTGTTTTCTCCACAGGCGCATATCACTTTATACTCGGTTGCTCACAGGTGTATTATTTTTGATGAAGGAGTTCAAATGAATACTCTTCTTTCTCAATTACTCATCAAACTGGCGCAAAAGGAGGCAGATGAGAAGCGGCTTCAGACTCGCGTTGCATCTCTTGAAATGCTGGTATCTGCGGTTATTTCCACACTGGATGATCATAAATTGATCAAATTGAAGGGTGAGATTGATCTCCTTGTAAGGAGAGAAACGATGCCTGTCGGTGAAAGAGACGATGTGTATCTGCTTCTGAAAAATATCAGTGGAATGGCATCTATCCATTCGCCCGAGTGATTGAACGGCTCTATAGCGTCATTTATTCGCTAAATGAAAGACTGTTTCACATTTTATCTTTAATTATGTCTAGAATTATTAACTCTGTCTTGATTGATGTGTAACCCGTGTAAGGAACGCATTAAAAACTAAAGACGCCAATAATAAGCGTCTTTAGTATGACTGCCTGCAATGATTTATAGGGGATTAAGCGCTCTGTTTTCTCTTCAGCAAGAACTGATAAGCAATTGCAAGAAGAACAAACCAAAGCGGTGTCACCATTAGTGCCTGTAATGTGTCTGGCTGCAATGTTAACAGAACAATCACACCCGCAAAAAAGGCCAGACAAACCCAGCACATGACAATACCTAACGGCATTTTGTAGGTTGAATTAGCATGCAACTGGGGCCGCGTTTTCCGGTATTTAAGATAAGAGCACAGGATGATGCTCCAGATAAACATAAATAGAATGGCGGAAACCGTTGTTACCAGCGTAAACACTGTCATCACATTTGGAATCAGGTAAATCAACACAACACCACTCAGCAGACAGATGCAAGAGAACAGCAATCCTGTCGCAGGGACTGCACGTTTTGACAGATGAGCAAATGCCTCTGGCGCATCGCCCTGTTTTGCCAACCCGAACAGCATCCGACTGGTAGAAAATACGCCGCTATTGGCGGAAGAAGCTACTGAAGTGAGTACGACAAAATTGATCACACTGGCGGCGACTGGGAATCCGACCAGCGCAAACATCTCTACGAAGGGGCTGCGATCGGCGGCAATTGCGTTCCACGGCGTAACGGACATGATCATGATCAGCGAAAAGACGTAAAACATGATAATGCGGATAGGTATGGCATTAATGGCTCGGGGCAGCACTACCTGAGGATTTTTGGTTTCTGCGGCGGTGGTACCGACCAGTTCGATCCCTACGAATGCAAAGACCGCTATCTGGAACCCGGCAAAAAATCCGCTTATCCCTTTCGGGAACATACCACCGTGATCCCACAGGTTAGTGAAAGAAGCGACTGAACCTGATGGGGAAGGGAAGTGTATGAAGACCAACACCGCACCGAGGATAATCAGCGCGACAATTGCCACGATCTTGACCATGGCAAACCAGGACTCCATTTCTCCGAACAGTTTGACCGTCGCGAGATTGAGTGTGAGCAACAGCAGCACGCACAATAAAGAAGACACCCACTGCGAAAGTTCGGGAAACCAGAACTGAGTGTAGGCGCTGATGGCGACCACATCGGCGATGCCTGTCACTACCCAGCAGAACCAGTAGGTCCATCCGGTAAAAAAGCCAGCCCAAGGCCCCAGTAGGTCAGCGGCAAAATTGCTGAAGGATTTGTATTCCAGATTGGAGAGCAGTAATTCGCCCATCGCACGCATAACGAAGAACAGCATAAACCCGATGATCATATAGACAAAGATGATCGAAGGGCCTGCCAGGCTGATGGTTTTACCCGACCCCATAAATAAACCGGTGCCGATAGCGCCACCGATAGCAATAAGCTGTATATGCCGATTGGTCAGGTTGCGCCTTAGGCCTTCATCATGGCCTGAGGTAAGGTCATCGACCTCTTTGACGTTATCTACCATGTGTTAAATTTCCTGTTTTTGTCGGTGATGTTGTGTTGAGCTCTTGAATGGCTCTCTGATAATAGCGATAGGTATAAATAGATCCTGTTAAACCAACCTGGCAATGTCGCGCATGATACCGAGGACGTGGCATATAGAAGGTGAACATTCGCACGTTTTACGTCTGTGTATTTTCTGTTCGAACAAGGCTGGCATACTAGAAATTGAGATGACGGATATAAACGCGGGCAAGACTAACAAAATCGGCTTTTGCCGACAATCGGATTTTCATAGTTGGAAGCGAAAAGAAAAAAATCGAATTAACCGTTTGACAGCGGCAGGCAACGGGAGAATAATCCACGGCGTTGGGTCGTTAGCTCAGTTGGTAGAGCAGTTGACTCTTAATCAATTGGTCGCAGGTTCGAACCCTGCACGACCCACCAACATTTCATACTGTTTTATTCCTCGTTATTTTATTTGCCATTTATAATAAGTGATTTTCATCGGGACGTTATTTATTGGATTATTCATATCCATGGATTGACATGCCTACCTCTTATTTACGTGCCGTGTATTTTTTTGCCTGATTAAATAATCTTCCAGCTGTTGAGTTATAATTTCTATACTGTGATAGCAATAATGATTGCGTGAAATGCGTTGTTTCTGTCGCGACGTGGATCACTGACGAGTACCTCGCGCATCCTGTTCGATGTATACCTGCTATACTTTTCGCACTACGGTTTGCACGTTGTTAAGCGCGTTTGGCCTTGATGCGTAGCGTAGCGCTCCAGATATGTCATGCAACAACTTCATTCAATCAGGAGGGGTTCATGGGGATAGAAAAACTCTTGGCAGTGGTTGAAACAAGCTATCAGGATCCGAATGCCGTAATCCCTCTTTCGGCACTCAGTCAGGTAATCCATGAGATTATCTGTAGCGAGCAGTCGTCGTAGTACAAAATTAATGGGTGTTACAGTGAGTTAAAGTCGCTGGTAGATGAAATCAAGCAACTTTCCCGAAAACGCCTGTTCGATAAGGTTTATGTTCTGGATTTGACGCACTATAAATCGATGGAACACGCGCTGTTGCTCAAGTTGCAAACGCTGATGAGTGAACGTCAGACGTGACACTGAGACGGTGTGCCGAGAGATAAACGGCCAGAAGGATCTGGCCTCCAGACTTAACCGCCTGTTGTTATTGGCGATAAACGTGTTTAATCTGTTTCAGCGTGGTGGAAAAGACTTCTGCTTGCGAGGGATCGTCGATTTGAGCGATCTGTTTTTCCATATTGATGATCACTTTTCCGGCATAAGCCTGACCGATGGCTTTTAGCAGGAGCGTAATCATTGTTTTTAAACAGGTTACTTCATCTGCCAGTGTTTCAACGGATTTGCCAGTAGAAAAATCTACGTTGCTCATGCGCTCTCCTTAACAAGCATAATATTATGGAACGCCTTATTCTGCGCTGAGCATGATGGCTCATTTTCTCGCAGTGGGGCATTAGAATGCGCGTGAGTATAACAACAGTGCGTTACGCGGTGGTGTCGGATTGATTAAGCCAGGGAGGTAATGATGTTTTTCTGTTCGTAACGCAACTTTTTTATCTTTTTAACTAGCAAGGCTCGCATTATGTATTGTGAATGTTGCGAGTGATACCTTTCATTTCAATTGTATCTGTCATCTTATCGACATCTAGTTGAGAATAAGGAATGACAGCGCGATAAAAAAATGTAAAGGCTGTTTAAATTAACACATGTGCAATTTTTTATTGCCATGTATATAAAGAGTCCAATACCAAGCCAATGAACACGGCGTGCTCAATCCACTGAATAACGAATAAAACCACTCTCTTACCGCGGTAACATCAAATTTATGTGGCATGGCTGTGACTGATGTGTATCATGATGTTTTAGGTATTTTGTTGCTCTGATTCAGCGACACTGGGTTATTGTTGCTATATACGTCGATATACCGTCATACTTCACGTTGCACGCGCGGTCGCTACGTTTGTTGCTCCCAATCACTGACTTTAGAAAGTGTCAGGATTAATGAACTTTGTTTCTGACGTTCACCTTTCGGCCAAGTGCAGAGGTGCTCGAATGTGTAACAAACGTTTTTTCTCGTTTGTTGCTGCCCTGCAGCGTGAATTATTTAGCATGTAAGTGTGAAATGTCGCTGTTTTATAATTTTCTCAAAAAATTGTCGCTTCCATCTGCGGTTGCGTGGTGTTCAGCGCTACACCCTTTTCGGAGAATAATTTTTGATTAGCGTTTTTCTTGTAGGTGACCATGAACTGGTGCGAACAGGGATAAGGCACATTCTCGACGACACCAAAGGGTTAAAGGTGGTTGGCGAGGCGCACTGTGGTGAAGATGCGGTTAAGTGGTGCCGTCAGCATCCCTTTGATGTCGTCTTGATGGATATGAACATGCCTGGGATCGGTGGGCTGGAAGCCACGCGCAAGATAGCGCGTTTTGCGCCTGTAATTAAAATTATCATGCTAACCATTTACACCGAGAATCCATTACCTGCTAAAGTCATGCAAGCTGGTGCTGCGGGTTACCTCAGCAAGGGGGCTGCGCCGCAGGAAGTGATTTGTGCCATTCGCGCGGTGCATGCGGGCAGTCATTATATTGCTTCCGATATTACACAACGTATGGCATTGAGTCAATTGGCTCCGCACACCGAAACCCCGCTGGCGTGTTTGTCTGAACGTGAATTACAAATTATGATGATGATCACTCAGGGGCAAAAGGTCACAGAAATTTCCGAACGGTTAAACCTGAGTCCGAAAACCGTAAACAGTTACCGTTACCGCATGTTTAGCAAACTGAATGTGAGTGGTGATGTTGAGTTGACACATTTGGCTATCCGCCACGGATTGTTTAACGCGGAGCCGTCCATGAGCAGTGAATAACAGGCAGTGAGCGAAGGTTAAGCAGTGAGTGAACATTTCGATTCCCCCGCGTTTTTAAAAACTGTCACCAGCCAGCCTGGTGTATACCGTATGTACGATGAGAGCAACACGGTCATCTATGTCGGGAAAGCAAAAGATCTAAAAAAGCGCCTCGCAAGCTATTTTCGCAGCAACGTTGCCAGCCGTAAGACGGAAGCGCTGGTGAAGGCTATTCATCAGATTGATGTCACCATCACCCATACAGAAACCGAAGCGCTGCTGCTTGAACACAACTACATCAAGCTCTATCAGCCGCGCTATAACGTATTGCTGCGTGATGATAAATCGTATCCGATGATCTTTCTCAGTGGCGATACTCACCCGCGATTAGCCGTCCATCGCGGTGCCAAGCACGCCAAAGGGGAATATTTTGGCCCCTTTCCAAACGGCAATGCCGTGCGTGAAACGCTGGTATTGCTGCAAAAGCTTTTTCCTATTCGCCAGTGCGAAAACAGTGTGTATCGAAACCGCTCGCGGCCATGTCTTCAGTATCAGATTGGGCGCTGCCTTGGCCCCTGTGTCGCGGGGTTGGTCAGTGAAGAAGGCTACCGTCAGCAGGTAGAATATGTGCGGCTTTTTCTTTCAGGAAAAGATCAGCAGGTGCTCAATCAACTGGTCGCGCGTATGGAATCGGCCAGCCGTCAGTTGGATTTCGAAGAAGCGGCACGTATACGCTATCAGATTCAGGCGGTGCGTCGCGTCACCGAAAAACAATTTGTTTCGGGTGATGGCGAAGATCTGGACGTGATTGGCGTTTCCTTCGATGCCGGTATGGCCTGTGTGCATGTGCTCTTTATTCGTCAAGGCAAAGTGCTGGGGAGCCGCAGCTATTTCCCCAAAGTACCGGCCGGAACCGAGCTGGCGGAAGTGGTACAGACGTTTGTCGGACAGTTCTATCTGCAAGGCAGTTTGTCGCGCACGCTGCCGAGCGAAATATTGTTGGATTTTGCGTTGCCAGAGAAAGAGGTATTGGCGGAATCACTGTCTGATGTCGCGGGGCGACGTATTCATATCCAAACCAAACCGCGCGGCGATCGTGCTCGTTATTTGAAACTGGCGCGCACCAATGCCGCCACTGCATTGGTAACCAAGCTCTCGCAGCAATCCACTATCCACCAGCGTTTAAAGGCGTTGGCTGAGGTGCTTCATCTGGAAAACATCGCGCGTATGGAGTGTTTTGATATCAGTCATACCATGGGGGAGCAGACAGTGGCGTCCTGCGTGGTGTTTGATGCCAATGGTCCGCTGCGTTCGGAGTATCGTCGTTACAACATCAGTGGCATCACGCCAGGGGATGACTACGCGGCCATGAATCAGGTTCTGAAACGTCGCTATGGTAAAGCCTTGGAAGAGAGCAAAATTCCCGACGTGATTGTTATTGATGGCGGAAAGGGCCAATTGGGGCAGGCGCTCGCGGTGTTCGATGAGCTGGAAGTGCCGTGGGATAAACGCAAACCGCTGCTGCTCGGCGTCGCCAAGGGGACAGAGCGCAAGGCGGGGTTAGAAACGCTGTTTTTCGAAGCGACCGGGGAAGGGATCGCCTTACCGGCGGATTCGCCAGCGCTGCACGTTATTCAGCATATTCGCGATGATTCACACGACCACGCTATCGCCGGGCACCGAAAGAAGCGGGCAAAAGTAAAAAACACCAGTTCGCTGGAACTGATTGAAGGGGTTGGGCCAAAACGTCGGCAAATGTTGCTGAAATACTTGGGTGGAATGCAGCCACTTTTAAATGCCAGCATTGATGATATTGCGAATGTGCCAGGAATTTCGCATGCATTGGCAGAAAAAATCTTTCATGCATTGAAACACTAGGGACAATGTAGCAACATATCCACCAACCGATACCAGCCAAAGTAGCCAATCCCTATGCAATTGAACATACCAACATTGCTAACTCTGTTTCGCGTTGTCCTTATTCCATTCTTTGTACTGGCATTTTATCTCCCTTTTAATTGGGCACCGCTGCTGTGCGCCTTTATTTTTGTGGTCGCGGCGGTTACCGACTGGTTTGATGGTTTTTTGGCGCGCCGTTTGAAGCAAACCACGCGCTTTGGTGCCTTTCTCGATCCGGTGGCTGACAAGGTGATGGTTGCGGTAGCATTAGTACTGGTGGCAGAGCATTACCATGCGTGGTGGATAACTTTGCCAGCCGCCACGATGATTGCGCGCGAAATCATTATTTCCGCTCTGCGCGAATGGATGGCTGAGATTGGCAAACGCAGTCACGTTGCGGTGTCTTGGGTCGGAAAGGTGAAAACAACGGCGCAAATGCTGGCGCTAGTCGGTCTACTCTGGCGCCCTGAGCGTATGGTCGAAGGCGCTGGCATTATCGCGCTCTACATTGCCGCCGTGTTAACCTTTTGGTCCATGTTCCAGTATTTGAGTGCCGCGTGGCGTGATTTGCTGGATTCCTGACCTCTGCGTCGTAAAAAACAGCAATTGATGAGCGGTAAGGAATAATTTTATTGACTGGTCAGAGTGGGTCAGTAAAATGCTCGCCATGGACAGGTTGGTGACCAACGCTAACCGGGTAGCAGTATATATTGATCTTATATAGTGTTACGATGGCCAGTGTTTATAGCATGATGCGGGAATAGCTCAGTTGGTAGAGCACGACCTTGCCAAGGTCGGGGTCGCGAGTTCGAGTCTCGTTTCCCGCTCCAACATTTAAAGAACCGAAAGGTTCTTTTTTTGTTCTTGCCTTATCACAGCACCGTTTATCCCATTATTCTTGCATACCCCTTTTGGGGAATCTTCCTAAGTGCTCGCTTTTTGCATCCGAATAAATCCTGATCGTTGTCATCCTTGTTAGCTATCCCACCCTTATTCTAGCCATCGTGGTTTCGTGGGTCTTTCTTTATAAAACGGCAAAAGGAATTGACACGATGGATAAGAACTGGCGGTTCCCCTGCGGCACATCTGCCGGCAAACAAACTAATGGTGAGGATGCCGTGGCTCGAGAGTGGCGTGACTTTATTAAAGCTGGATTGGTAGCCACCGCCGCTGTGGTGTTACCCAGTTTTGCCACTGGCGCTATTGGCGCAACTCAGCCTCGGATAAAAAACGTGCTTATCATCAATGCACATCAGACTTATTCTGGCCTCAGCGAAGGAGCGCTGAACCGAGAATACGTCGCGTTGATTAAGAATGAAATGGTTAAAAAGGGATACCACATTCAGCAGACTTATATTGAAAATGGCTACAACATTAATGAAGAGGTCCAAAAACACCTTTGGGCAGATATTATTATCACTCAGTCACCAGTGTTCTGGTTTGGTACGCCCTGGCTCTACAAGAAATATGTTGATGAGGTCTTCACGGCAGGCATGAGCCAGCAAAGTTTTTTGATTGATGATGGGCGTATACCGAATGACCCGAGTAAACAATATGGATCGGGCGGCAAGTTGCACGGTAAAAAATTCCTGCTTTCGCTGACCATGAATACGCCTAAAGAGGCGTTTGATGATCCGGTTCAACGACTCTATGCCGGACGTTCCTTGGAAGACCTGTTCTCCTCAACGACCTCTGTCTATAAATTCTGTGGTTTTGCTATATTGCCGGTGTTCGGTTCATTCGATGTGATTAAAGCGCCTCAGATAGCAGAAGATAAAGCTCGGCTTACACGCTATCTGGCGGAGTTGTAGCTAACGTGCAGGAGGGATGCGCGTGAGGCTCTCTTACGAGAGCCTTTACTTTTTTGATCAGGCGGAGAATAGAGAAGGGTGGACGTGTTGGTGTTTATCCAGCCCGAGACGTTGCAGAATGTCTTGTCGCAGCAGGTATTTTTTGATTTTTCCTGATGCGGTGCGTGGCAAGCTCTCGACGATCACCAGATGCTCGGGGTACTTGTACTTTGCCACACGTTTACGGCTGAAAAAGGCAATCACGTCTTCAAGTGTCAGCGTATGGTAGGGGACTTTAAGCACCACATAAGCGCATGAACGTTCACCTAAACGTTCATCGGGCATGGCGACCCCCCCGCATCGCGGATGCGCGGGTGCTGCATCAGAATATCCTCGACCTCACGGCTGCTGATATTCTCGCCTCCGCGCACGATGATATCTTTCTTGCGCCCGGTGATTTTGATGTAGCCGTCGGCATCCATGTGGCACAGGTCACCACTGTAATACCAGCCATTTTCATCCAACACGCGCGCTGTCAGTTCCGGTTCATCCAGATAACCCATAAACACATTCGGACCACGCGAGGCTTCTTCACCTTCTTCACCATACTCAACGGTGTTGCGTGCTTTGTCGATCACTTTGATTTCAACGCCTGGTGCAGCCTGCCCGTCAGTATTGACGATCCTGGATGTGGGATCGTCCAACTTCACTACGGCGTGCGGTGAGCTTTCCGTTGAACCGTACACGCTGAGCAGTTTGATGCCCATCTGCATACAATCACGAGTGATCTTTTTGGGGATCGTGGTGCCGCCGCACAGGAAAAAGCGTAGCGATGATAAATCGTAAGGTTTTTGCTGTACGCAGCACAGCAGATCGTAGACAAACGGCGTTGCACCCAGCACGCAGGTACAGTGCCCCTGCTGTAGCAGCTCCAGACAGTCCGTTGGGTTGAAGATGTCCAGTAATACGCTACGTGCACCGATGATAAAGGTGGCGGTGACACCGTGTAAAAAGCCGGTGGCATGACCCAACGGCGCGGGCATCAAAATGGTGTCTAGCCAGGTCAGGTTCAGTCGTGCACAGTAGGCGCGTTCGCTGGCTAGAATATTGTTGTGTGTCAGCATTACCCCTTTAGGCACCCCCTCCGTACCGGAGGTAAAAAGTACGGCGGCCAAGGCATCGCCGTGCACGCGGATAGGCGTCTCTAGTGGGGCGAATTCTTGCAACAGTTGACTGAGTGCCAGCGTAGTGGGATTGGCGGGAGTCAGCTTATCCACGGCTACCATTTGTTGCAGGTGAGGCAACTGCTCAGACAACGAGATAGCTCTGTCGATAGGTTGGGTATTCTTGAACAACGTGGGGGCGAACAGCACTTTTGCCTGGCATTTATTGAGGATCCATATCAACTCGGTTTCACGGTAGGCCGGGAGTAGCGGTACGGACACCGCGCCCACATTCAGACAGGCTAGATAGATAACCGTAAACTCGCACCATCCCGGGAGCTGAAAAGCGACGCGATCGTCGGGTTCGATTCCGCAGGTAAGTAAAAAACGAGCAAGACAGCTTGCTGTGCGGTCTAGTGCCGCATAAGTGTAAGAGGTCCCCTGATTATCAATCACGGCAACCTTGTCCGGCATGGCGCTTTGTGTTTGGTGCCAATAGTCAGCGAGTGAAGCGTCTCCCCAAAATCCTTGCTGACGGTATAACGCCCGGTGTTCAGCGTTAAATGCTATTGAAACGGTCATTTTTTTGTCTCAGTGTTTAACGGCTACTCGCGCGGCCGTCTATCACTTATACGGAGGGATCAACCAAAGCGGAATTCAATACCGAACGTACCCTGCGGGTATTCCCATTGTTCCAGAATGGGTTCTCCACAAAATACCCGGCAGGTACCGCATTCCAGACAACCAGCAGAGTCGAAGTGAATATTCCCTGCCTCATCTTGCTTGTAGAGTCCTGCCGGACAGGCTTTGAGTAATTTACGAAACTCGGCCATATCAGGGTTGTCGGTCAGAATGATATGTGTATGGCCTTCATCCACCTGGAACTTGTTGACGCCCAGTTTGACGTCTACGTTGACGCTGCTGTCGTTACTCATAGCGCTTTTGCTCCTTTGATGCCATCTTTCAACAGGTTTATCAGACCGACCTGTTTGGCGCGCTTCATGATTTTTGCTCGCACCGGCACGTTCGGGCCGCCATCAATAATGAACAGATCGCTCATGATATCGGCCACCATGCGTGGGTTTTCCATCATGGCGGGCACTTTGCGATAATGGTGCATATCGCGCAGCACAAAGCTTTGTTCCAACGTACGTTTGTATTCCATCAGGCTGCTGGATGAGAAGTCCTGGCGCTGCTTTGCGGCAATCGCGGCGTTGGTTGCTGCCTGTGCAGAGGCGATGGCCAGGCCCATGCCGCGCACGGTGTAGCCCAGATTGAGGCACAGACCAGCTGCATCGCCGACAATCATCACGCCGTCATCCACCAGACTGGGCACCATTTCAAGCCCGCCTTCCGGCACCATGTGTGCCGAGTATTCCAGTAACTCTCCTCCCTGAATCAATGGGCGGATTGTCGGGTTTTGTTTAAAATCTTCCAGCATTTGCGGCACACTTTTGCTGGCGTGAGCGATATCGCCTAAACCGCAGACTAACCCAAGTGAGATTGAGTCTTTGTTGGTGTAGAGAAAACCTCCGCCCATCAATCCGTTGGAGGGCGAACCGGCAAACAACCAGGCAGCACCTTCTCCCGGTGCCAGGTTAAACCGATCTTCGATTTGCGATGCAGGCAGGGCAATCAACTCTTTCACGCCGACCGCATAGTGATGAGGCGACGTGGGCGGGACCATACCGACGGAGCGGCCCAGCAGCGAGTTCACGCCGTCAGCAAGGATCACCACGTTCGCCCCCAGCGCATCTTCTCCTGCTTGCACGCCGGTGACTCTGTTACCTTCGCGCAACAAGGCATCGACGCGTACGCCGGTCATATTTTTACTGTCTGCGCTGTTGCCGCGTTCGATGACTAATACATCAAGCCCGGCTTGTGCCATGACATAACCGGCGACGCAGCCCGCAACCACGGCACCGACGACGATGGCATCAAATTTTTCTTCCGACATGGTTACTGCTCCCTATCCCGCCACAGTGGCGTGGAGGGATACGTGCTGTTAACTAAAAGACCAACAAATGAAGGATTACCGGGTCAACTGCTCAACCCGCGCCGGGACCACTTTGTAGATATCGCCGACCAAACCGTAGTCGGCGTATTTGAAGATCGGCGCATTCTTGTCTTTGTTAATGGCGACGATGGTTTTTGCCCCGTTGCCGCCTACCATGTGCTGGATTTGGCCGGAGATCCCTAATGTCAGGTAGAGATCGGATTTCAGCAGCACGCCAGAGACACCGATATAGCGTTCGCGCTCCATCCAGTGTTCCCCTTCAGCAATCGGGCGTGAGCAGCCGACTTCCGCACCCAATACCGTTGCCAGGTGTTGAACCATGCGTAAATCTTCCTGCGACACCAATCCACGGCCCACGCCAACAACGCGTTTGGCCTTGCTCAAGTCGACGCTACTCAACGATTTAGTGCGGCGTTCAACACACAGGATTTCCTGACGCGGTGCAACATAGTTAGCCTGATAAACCGGGCAATCAGACGGTGTCGTGAAGGTCTCGGGTTCGACGGCGTTCGGTGCCAGCGTAACAATGGCAATCGGGGTATTAATTTTCTCTTTGCCAAACGCCAGGCCACCGTACATGCGATGTTCGGCATACAACGCATGCTCTTCTATGGTCAGGGTGGTGACGTCATTGACGACAGCGGCATCAAGCAGCACGCTTAAGCGGGCTGCCAGCGCCTTACCACGTTTAGTCGCTGCCAACAGAATCAGCGTGGTGGGATAATCCGTCGTTGCCGGTTTTTCGATCAGAGATGCCAGCGTTTCGGCGTAGTTTTCGATACGCTGCTGCGCCGTTTTGCCCAGCATGTAGAGTCCCTGAGCGCCGAGTGGTTTAACGGCAGCAGCCTGCGTGTCATCTTGCACAACTGTGTAAACCAGCTGTCCCCACTGGCGTGCGCCCGTCATTAATTCGCTGTAGCGCTCAACGTTATCGCTGAACACCAACACATTGGTTAATTGACTCATGATGATATTCTCCGGGTTAGTTCAGCGCTTTTTTCAGGTGTTCGGCCTGTTCGGCGATCGCTTCCGGCGAATCGCTTTCCAGAACGATGTGCTTACGCTCCGCCTGCGGTGGTACGTGGATCTGTGTCAGTTCGGTGTGGGGCTCGGTGCGTTGCCAACTGATATCGTCGGCTTTCCATTGCGTTACCGGTTTTTTCCCCACCCCCAGAATGGCCTTCATTGATGGGATCTTTGGTGCATTAATATCCGATGTCACGCAAAGCACGGCAGGCAGTGGCAACTCAAGGATTTCCACTTCCTCTTCCAGCGTGCGCTCCACGCGCACCCGGTTATTCAGCAGTTCGATCTGACTTACGGCATTGACGGTAGGCAGTTACAACATTTCTCCGACTAGCAGCCCAACCTGTTGCGCATAGAGATCGCAAGAACCTTCGCCGAACAGCAGCAGATCGAAGCCAATCTTGCGGGCCGCAGCCGCTAACACCTGTGCGGTGTCTTTGGGGAGCGCATTGTCTAACTGTGCGTCCTGTACCAGGAACAGTTCATTCGGTCCGCGCGACAGTACATCTTTGCGCACTTTGGTGTTGTCCAGCAGGCTGCCGCCAACGCTCAGCGCTGCGACGTGCCCATCAGCGCCAGCCAACTGGGTTGCGGCCTCAATGGCGTTTAAATAAAACTGGCTGATTTTTGCATCAGCGTGGTCGAAATTGAGCGTGCGTTGGGCGGTAACCACAATGTCTTGCTCTTCGGGCACCAACTTGAAGCAGGTTATTATTTTCATGGCGTCTCCTATTGGTCGCTCGCAGGCGGTGCATCGAAAAATAATATCGATGTGCCTCAGAGAGATATAAAAATTTGATGAAAATAGTGTGCGGGGGATAGGAGTAAAAAACGACATGATAATATGTTTTAGTTACCAACAATCTTGCAAAAAAATTGTGCGCAACGGCAGATAAATGTATTTCATGATCTATTGCTTATGTGACGCCGCCTTTAAACATTACGCTGAAATCGGCTACCACGTATTCATGCTGAAAACGCTGGGTGAAAATAAGTTGTGACGCGCATCATAAATGTGAGGCTTTTTTTTAATTGGAATTATTAACACGCTCATTGAATAAAGAAAATATCAGTGGATTGTGAACGTGATGTTTTGTGTATGTAGGCAATGCGTATTTTAAATGAGAAAAAACACACAGTGTAATGCGTTAAAAAAGTGCGCTTTTCAGGCTAAACAATCTGGTGGTGTAATCTTGCATGATATGCAAACAATCTTGTTTTGCGCAGTTAAAAACGTGATGTACAGTACAGGTCGTTGCGCTACTTTACCCCTAAATAATTGGCTCACACCTTACTGTTCTCCGTGGAGGTTGTCATGTATCAGCGCTGGTTTGACAATAATACCGATACCTTGTTTGAAAAGGGAATGACGCCCAAATTGTCCCGTTTTGTGATCAGCGATGACCCAAACTGGGAGTCTGGTCACCATGTGCATGACGCAGAAACGGAGCTGATCTACGTGAAAAGTGGCGTAGCCCGGCTTATCATCGATTCGTCCAATTATGTTGCACAGACCGGGGATATTGTAGTGGTCGAGCGTGGCCTATTGCATGCTGTCGCCTCTGATAATGCGTCCCCGGCAACCACCTACACATGTGCCGTTTACGGATTTAAATTCCGCGACAGGGATGAGAATCAGATCATGCAGGCCAATTCCTGCCCGGTGGTTTCAGTGGTGAAAGGGAAAGAGGTAATAAAAAGTATATTTCACGAACTGGGGGTGGTTTTACCACAGCAAAAAACCTTTTATCCTCACCGGTCTACGATGCTTTCGGTTATGCCTTGACGGCGTTGTTTTATGAAAATTTTAAAAACGCCTACCGTTCTGAATCCGGTTATATTCGCAAGGAGGTGTTGGTGAAAGATATTTTTGTTTATCTCAATAACAATTATCGGGAAAAGATAACCTTGGATCAGCTCGCTAAAAAGTTCCGTGCCAGAGTCAGCTACATTTGCCATGAATTTATTAAGGAATACCATATCTCTCCTATCAACTATGTGATTAAACGCCGGATCACCGAAGCAAAACTTTCGCTGACCAACACCGAGTTCAGTTTAAACGAGATTGCCATCCGCGTGGGGTATGACAATGTTGATCATTTTGCCAAATTATTCATGCGCCGTGTTGGCTGCTCACCGAGCGAATACCGTAAGCAGTTTAAAAATAGTCTGAATGGATTGGAGTATATAACGGAGTTTGGTGAGAGCTCATAATTGCTGCTGTGATGCGAATATCCGGTTGAGGCTCCCGTGTGAACGGGAGTCTCAACCTGTCAGTTATTTACTTTGGTAATCTTTCAGAATCTGCCGTCCGGCAATATAAATCATGATTTCATCAGTACCGCCGCCAATCCTTTCGCAGCGCACGTCACGCCAGAAACGGGATACGCGTGCGTCATCCGTGTAGCCCAACCCGCCCATGATTTGAATGGCGTCATCGATCACTTCCAGTGCGGTGCGTGCGCAATAAAGTTTGCACAATGCAGCACTGGTGCGTAATGACAGTTCCTGATCCGCCTGCCAGGCACATTTCAGCACCATATTACGCATGTTCTCGATTTTTATGGCCATCAGCGCCAGCTTCTCCTTGATCATCTGGTTATGACCAATCGGTTTGCCAAAAGCGATACGCTGGTTGGCATAACGTGCGGCATCTTCGAAGGCACACTCAGCAAAACCGGTACTGCGCGCGGCATTGATCAGGCGTTCCATTTCGAAATTGTACACCACGTTCAGGAATCCCATGCCTTCTTCACCCACCATGTCGCTCTCTTAGACTTCGACGTTATCGAGATAGACTTCGCAGGTGGTCAGCATATGCCAGCCGATTTTGTGTAACTGGTTGATTTTAATGCCAGGCTTATTGGATTCCACCCACCACAGGGTAAAGGTTTTTTTCGGGTCTTGCGGTTCGGGATCGCGTGCCAGCACCAGCATATAAGGGTATTCTTTAGCACCGGTGATAAAGGTTTTTTGCCTGTTGAGATACACCTTACCGTTTTTACGCGTGTAGCTGGTGGTCGCGCTGCTGTTGTCCAAGCCTGCACCCGGTTCAGTCAGGGCCAGTGAATAGGCAGGATCGCCGGTCGCCAGTGTACTCTCAGCGGTTTTGCGTAGTTGCTCGGCAGAACCAAAAAGACGCATGCTGTGGATGCACTGGCCGTTAGTGATCAGGAAGGCCGGTGCGCCATTTTTAGACACTTCCATCAGTGCCAGCATTTGGGTGACATAGTCCGCCGGAATACCGCCAAATTCTTCCGGTACGCCCAGCAGGGAAATGCCATTATCTGCCAACGCCCGCATAAACTCTTTCGGATAGGTACCGGTCTGATCGCAGGTTTTGAAGTACTCTTCCGGGAAATCACTGGTGATCAATTCCCGAATACTGGCAAGCAGCAGTTCTTGCTCTTCGGTTAAGGCAAAGTCCATCGTTTTTACCCCTGTTATTGTTCAGCGTC
>NZ_JAFJYB010000010.1 GCF_018777385.1 Candidatus Symbiopectobacterium endolongispinus
TGTAACGCGGCGAATTTTTTCGCATAGAGTTGCATATCATTTTGCATACAAAATTACTTCAAAAAGTACGTTTTTTGCATTATGTAGAATGATTCGCGGGGTTAGCTATGTGGCATATTCAAGAGAAAGCCCGCCGAGTGTGGCGGGCGGGAAGATGTAGCGATTATTATTGTGGCTGTTCCGGCCACTCGATATCAGGCGCGGTACTGACATCAATACGATTCAACATCACCCGATAGGTTTTCCAGTCCGTTAATGCGGCTTTCTCTTCTTTCGTCGCCATATCCAGAACAACCGCATCACTCAGCGTTTGAATACGGGCATTCGCCACGGTAAGGCGTGAGGTTAATTCCTGTTGTGCTGCCTGCTGCGCAGCTTGTAATTCTGCCGCTTGCTTGGCTTGCGAGTCTGTCACCCACTTTTCCCCGTCCCAGGCATCAAATTCAGTTGCCGGTTCAAGTAGCGTAAATCCTTCTGTCAATTCACCGATTGTGGTGATAAGCGAGGCTTCTCGCGTCTCGGTGTTATAGGCCGTTTACCACGATAGTCCGGCACATGCTCCCAGCCTGAACCGTCAGGAGTGCGCAATAACGCCTGTCCGACTGGGGGTAGCTCTGGTTCATCAGGGTAACTGTAGGCTGGGAGACCCACGCCGAGCATGAGGTATTCCATGCTGGCGCTTTGGTATTCGCCAGTGTTCGAGTTCACATGGTAGACGGTGATCCATCCGGCCTTTTTGCTAAGGCCATTTTCGCCTAATTCGGCAGTTTCAATATTTGTGGAATAGTTGCTCATTATGCTGCTCTCACTATGTAGTTAAAGGCGATGTTACGCGGACGGTTTTCAGTTGCGGTGGGTACGACCTTCGATGCATCGAATGTATACTGACACCCAACGCCCCCAAGATTATTATTAGATGGGATATAGCCCTCTAATCTAGTAAATGCGCCTTCCCACACCGACGATGAAGAGCCCTCTCCCCAAGCCAAACCATTATTTGCAAACTTCCCGGTGATATTTCTAATCGCATCTACCTGTCCAGACAGCAACGTGCGGCAAGAATGGGATAAGTCGTTTTGTTAAAAACCTGTCCGTTGCATTTCAGAAAACCAGCAGGTGTAACGGCACCAGGGAACGGCAGCGGAATACCCGCAAATTCATCGACCGACAATGCGCCTATTGAAGTGGGTGTTAATGTGTGGCTATCAGGTGTTTTCCATAAGCCGTTTGAGTCGGCTACGGCGTTATGACCTTGAGATAAAACCCGCCCAACAACGCCGCCAATTGATGCACTAATGGATTTATTATTCGCTACATACAGGTAAATATGTCCATCTTCTCTGAGCGTAATTGAATTATTTGCCGTCGAATGTTGGTTGGCGAAAATAGCACCGAAATCCGCCGCCCCTTATCCTTATATACCAATGAACAGTGTTATCTGCTTTTTGGCCCCGAATAAAACAGGATTGGTTATCCTCTAAAGGCTTAATTTGAAAAGCCTCAGAGCTTCTATTAAAGATTTTCTTTCCGGTAATTATTTGGTCAGTGCCAGTATCTGCAATGGAATAGGTAGCACCCGCACCAACCTGAACTTGTGGCATCAAGCTACCGTGTAACAATGTAGGCGCTAACGCATCCCCCACATGCACGATATTCTGAGCATTGATGTGAACCAGGTTTCTTATAGCCCCATCCGTATACGTCCCGCGAACACCTACGGCGTTTGCCGTTACGATGTTTGCTGTATGCGTTTTTATCGCAGTAACAGTTTGTACGGTATTAAGCGTTGCAACGTCATAATTCACATATCCATTTGAATCACCGGCCTGAATTTTAACGTTAGATACAGAGGCTGATGGACCAGCAGTTAGGATAGAGTAAGTGCCGTTAACCTTTGTAAACACCCCTGAGCCAAAGCGAATAGTTGATGCGTCGGTATTTATTCCGTCATTTCGAAATGAACGGGAGGAGTTAGCCTGTGCCCATGTATGCACAGTAGCGGCGGAGGTGATAGATAATGTCGTCTGGTTGTCTAGTGCTGGATTCAGATTTGCACTTGTTCATAGTGTAGACCATTCAATTGCAACACCGTTCGATATCTGTCGCAATCTGAAATCAACGCCGCCACCATTGTGCCCCAGCAAATCCCAACCATATGTTGCGGACTCTTGTACATGAAGCCCCGACGCACCTGTACCACCAAAGGGGTTATCCGCATGGTTGGCTGTGTAGCTAAAGAACCCACACCCGGCAACACCTCCAGTAGCACCAGCAGCACGAGGACAGGCGTTAGCCCCCAGACCATGACCACCATTGATAACCAATGCACTGGCAGTTGTGTCGTCTGGTGACTTCTGTACCTTGGAGGTATCTAGTTTCGTACCTAATGCAGTGTTAGTTTCGTCTTTGGTGTATGCACCAACATCCCCCGCGCCCAGCGTGATATCAGCGCTTAATGCTTTGTTGTTTACTTTACGCGTCTGGAGGACATAATTCTTTTTCAGCGCAGTCAGTAATTGATCGCTTTTAGCCGGATCGACTGAAACACCTGCATCGGCCAGGACGGCAAGAATTTCAGCCTGCGCATTTCTAATTGCGGATTGGACGTTATTCATAAATAACGCCGTGACAATCGTTCCCAGCTCTCCCGTTAATGGATTACCGTCATGAAATGTATTATCAGGCGACTGAATGGGAGGCATCTGATTTTGCATGATTAACGTTCCTGATACGAAAAATAACAAAATGTGTGAGCGGGTTTCAGGTCATTGAATACCGTCTCAATAACCGCGTCACCGAACGACAATAACCGCTCACCCACCGCCGATAATCCTGTCCTGAAGACGTATTGTTTTACCTGAATCCCCACGATATTGACGCGCCATGCCCAGATCACATCATGGTGAATCATTGATTCACCGCACCGGCTGACACCAGTACGAAAGGGGCGTAATTCATCAATCGCGATGGTATAGC
Source organism: Candidatus Symbiopectobacterium endolongispinus (assembly GCF_018777385.1). Lineage (GTDB taxonomy): Bacteria > Pseudomonadota > Gammaproteobacteria > Enterobacterales > Enterobacteriaceae > Symbiopectobacterium > Symbiopectobacterium endolongispinus. The sequence continues at coordinate 2,977 of NZ_JAFJYB010000010.1, forward strand.
CGAGACGACTTGCAAGACGGGTAAAATAGGGAATACTGAGCCCACCGGTTTCAGTCAGCTTGAATAACACATTTTCCAGGCGCTGCTGATAATTGCTGTCTGCCGTCGGCGTAATATCGAGGATGCGCTCCCAGTCGGTCAGCAGGCTTTGTGCATCAACCGGCGTGACAGCTCCCAGAACACGGTCTGACAGTCGCTGTACAACATCAAGAGAGGCACCCCCCGCATCTATTCAGCGGCAATAAGCGGCTGTGTCGTGTCGTAGACACGGGTGGAAGTAGCGACCCAGAAGCGTTTTTGTATCACTCACAGGGCCACCACCTCAATATTTCCGGCGCGCATCCATTCAATCTTATTTTCATCCGTTACCGAATAGACGTTGACTGCCGGAAGTGTGATATTGCGATCAACCACCCCAGACACCTGCGAAATAATCATTTCTGCCTGGCTGCGGATAAACGGGTCGCCGGGAGCCAGTGTTTTGATATAATCCGTCAGCGCGGTAATAATGGCGGCGGTGGCATCAGCCAGCGAAATACCATTTAATAAAACCCAGACGGTAATATCGATAGTTTTAACCGTGGTGCCGAGTACCATTGTATTTTTTGCGGTCACAGGACGGACGTCATCAATATACGTCCGCACCGCGCTAATGATGTCGGCAGACGGCAGGCCATCCGCTGAGGTGATCACCACATCCACCGTCCCCAGCCAGCGACGCAACGGATAGACATAGGCCGAGGCCACACCAGCCACACTTTGCGCCCAGCGTTTATAGTCATATTTATTGCCTCAGGCGGGCGGACGCCTGATCAGCTCAAGCAGACGGGCCAGCATTTCAGCATCCGTCCCCCTGTCGGTTCCGCCCGCCATCACACTGACCGTAACGGTGCTGTCAAAACCAAACAGCGCGCTGCGCTGGCGAATGTCCCTACCGCTGTGGCCGTCGTGTTGCCTGCGGCACCGCTGGCAGAGGCAATGACAGGAATAACCACCGCGCCATCCGCGCCGACTTTTCCCGCCGCCGTTGTCGTGTAGGACAGACTACCAACATTGATAACCAGCCCTGCCGTTGCAGGCGCACCCATATTGCCGGTTGCGGTGATGGTGCCGGTGGACGTGGTCGCAGCCTTACGTGAAATATCACGTAACCGGCAGTGCATCTCGAGGAACTCGGTATCGGCGGTGTCGGGGAAAATCTGCCGTACAATCCACCCCTGGTGCTGATACACACCGGTGATGACGCTGGCAACCGAGGAGGCCTGGACATAAAAATCGCTGTCCGTGCCGGTATCTGCGTCGGGTAACAGGTTACGGATATCACGTAATATCCGGGTGCGGGTTTCCTTAAAGAGGGGATGTGCGGCATCAGCTTACCCTCACCGGGTGTTTAAAGACCTGCTTTTGCCCCGCAGCATCAACAACGTCAATCAGCAGAATGGCCCAGCCGGGGTTCCCGGCAGAGACAGAGACTGAAACCGACGTGGCGCGTTTATCATTAATCAGCTGCTTTAACGCCTCCTCAGCGTATTGCTGGGCCAGTTTGTACACGCGCGAAACGTCTTTTTCCCGTGCCAGCAGGTGCAGGCGGGAGCCCAACAAGTGGTCTGCCCACCATGAGCCCAAAGGGGTCACGAGGCGCAGATAAACGGCATTGGCTAATGTCGTTGCCGTCGTTCCGGTGTAGTCACCGGTTGTCGGGCTCAGTAAATTATCCATGCCGCCAGAATGCAGCATGGACACAAGAGAGGCAGAGGAAGGGGTTCAGTGGTTAAGAGGGATTGCCGGCCAGTCTTGCCGCCCGAGTCGCCATCATGGCCGTGGTACGTCAGGCTAATCTTACCTGCTATGACATCGCCGTCCGTCGAATAGCTGCCGCCGGTTTGCGTGACATTACCCGTAAACGAGGCACTGTTGCCACCTTTGATTGCCAGGCCACCGTTGCTGGTGATTTTGCCCTGAGCCGTAACCTGCTCGCTGGCCGTGACCATCGGGGTATTAAAATCGGCTTTTTCTTTGGCGTTGACAACAAATTGTTTGCAGTTAACCCGGAACTCATCGCAGTCCGTTTCTATCAGACGCCCGCATTTAAGCACAATTCTGGCGCCTTCATCGGTATAGAGCGCCACTTCGCCCGGCTTGAGCGCCTGCAAGCGATAGGTTGCGTGCTCTGTCGCAATCACAATGCTGTGCGACGTTAGCCCGCCCAGCGGTAATACGATTGCCATCGTTCCCGGCAACGGGTTTGAGGTAAAGTCGTAGTGCTGAAACAGTTCACTGTCCTGCAGGGACTCTCCGGCCAGCCCTTTAGCCTGGAAGGTCTGCAACGGGCCGTTGCTGTTTACCCGCGTTAAACGGGTTCGGAACGCCAGGCGAATGCGGTTTAACACCCCGTTAATACGCCTTTCAATATCAGGCCACATCGACAATGACTGCCTCCCCTTTACCTTTGCGCTTGCGCTGTTTTTCTTCTTCGGATAGGCGTCTGGTATCCAGACACAGTCTTCTTTGAGCCTGAGCGTGGTGGTGGTGCCGTTCGGACGCCCACCGTTAAACTCGCGTCCCATCAGGAAATACACCGCATCGATACCGTGATACTCGCTGATAACGTGAATGCGCTGCCCTGGCTCCCATAACACACCGTCCGAGGTGCGGTGTCCGTGGACAATTGCCGTCAGGCTGTAACCGGATAAACGCGCGTCTGACAGCGCCTTGCGGGCGTGGTAGTTGATTTGTTCCTGATTATCCGCATCACCCACGACCATCACCTGAGGTCTGTAGTAACTGACCGTCGGGTCTTTTACCACCGCTTTCATACCGTGCTGGCCGGTCTCGGCGACGCCGGTACTCAGTCCAATATCACTGTCTGCGTCATCAACCACGTCGATGATCGCGGATTGCTTCGTGGACGAGTGCGCGTGGCTTTGGGCTAACACCGCCAGCTCTGAAAAGGATTTGTCTATCGAACTGGCATCGGACAACGACAGCACGTTATTGCCTTTACCGTCCATGCGCATGATGACTGAGGCTACCGTGGGTTTAGTGTAGTCCAGGCCACCGATGACCAGCGTCCCGTCCGGGGCAAACCACGGCCACAGGCCACGCGCGGCACAGGCACGCAGCAGCATGTCCCAGGCGCGTTCGCCAGGCCCTGCACTGATTTTGTTACTGCGAAGGGTGCCCTCGGACTCAATGCGGATCTTTGTGATACCCAGCTGGCGCACGATTTGCGCTACCACATCAGGCAGTTCCATCTGGCGGGCAGTAAGTATCGGTGCGGCACAATCGACCAGTACCGCCGCATTGTCCCAGCCGGAAAGCGACAAGGTAACACCGCCACGCGCCACGGTGCGCCGAACGCCGTCAATACGCCCGGTCAGCACGGTATCATCACCCACCTTGACTATGACCGGCGCACCGCGCACCACATCGGGGGGTTCCCGGGCAGACCCAGGCTGACACTCCAGGCATCAGCGGGGATCAGAAAGTCGGAATCAATCTGGTAGCGTGACCAGTCGCCGTGCTGTTTACCGTTGATGATAACGGACACTGCCGCATTATCAGTGGCCAGATTACTCTGCATAGGCATTCAGCACGTCCTCCATCGCCAGGTTATTCGGGTCACGTAATTGCGGGTTGAGGCGTTGCAGCTCTGCCGCGCGGGAATAGTCCCCGTACCAGCGGTGAGCCATGAGATGAAGGTTGCCGGGGGTAGTGACGGTTTTCTGCATCAGTTGGGGTTTTTCGTTGATCACCGCTTCGGCCAGCGTCTGCACTGCCGCCGCGACAGTTGCCAGTTGGTTGATAACCGGCTCATACGACAGTCCCAGAGGCTGTGCACTGCTGCTGATATCATCCATCGTCGGTGCGTAGGTTGTCCGGATGATATCGATGGCGTCCTGTATCATCTGCCGCGTTTCGTTGGCTATCTTCTCGATATCGACCGGTGTTAATACCGCCGTCAGCGCACTATCGCTGAGGATGGCGCTGGCTTCATCAACGGCCTCCAGTGTCACGGCCACAGAGACAATCGTTATCAGTTCGACAATATCGCTGGCAACCAAATTCTGAGGCATATCAACCGGCGTATCGATACGCCCACTCACCAGACTGACCGGCATAGCCTGGACGGTCTGCAACGCTGAATAGGCGCTCGTCCAGTCAGCCATGATAACAGCGGGGTGGCGGTGTAATTGGCGGTGGCAATCTGCTGCTGAGTGACCGCCGTTGATACGCTGCCCGAGGTTACTGACGCGGTTGTATTACCGGATGTGTTGCCACCCGATGAACCGCCCCCGGATGTGTTGCCGCCGGACGATGACGCCCCGGACAATACGGTACTGCCGCCGCTGTTGACATAGGATGTGTGCAGCGAGCTTTTTGACGCGCCCATTTTTAACGACAGCGCAGAGCGCAGGTCACTGAAAAAAGCCGAGGGTGAATTGATAAAGTCAGTGGTGCCGCTGATAAACCCGCTTATGTCACTGCGGAAAATCGTTGTCATATTGAGTGCGGCTGTTGCCAGACCACGCACCTTATTCATCATCTTACGCGCCGTGCGCAATGGCTGCGTGACATTCTCCATCAGGGTATTGGCACTGTCTATCGCGGCCTGTACCTGGTTAAAAATCTCGTCGGCTTTAGATAACGGGGAGTCTTTGACGAAAAACTGGTTGCCGGTTTTTGACTGCACAAACTGAATATCCAGCGTGCAATAATCCACATACTCGGCATAATGATTGACCTGGAGCACGCCGACCAGCATGTTTGGCATTAAACCAAAAATCGGGTGTATCAACTCGGCGGCACCGGGCTTTCTTAATGCCTCAAGTAGCGACTGGAGGCGTGACTCGTAATCATCGCCCCAGATGACCGCCTGGATCTGCGAGCTGTGCGGCTTGAGGCCCAAATCCTGAATATCCGCGCCGTCCACGTTGTGGTATTTGTGTTGGGCCATGTCACGCTGCGCACTGTCGCGGGCATTGATTACATCAAATTTAACGCCCCGGTAAGAGGCATCCCGTAACGACTCTTCCCAGGATATTATTGGTACGCTCCATTTGAACCGCGCGTGACCTGCTGGCTGTTAATTTCATTGACGGTTTCGGCAAGTACGCGGTCATCCACCTCAAGGCGGATAGTTGCCTGGATCGGACGTTCTGGTTGTTTTAGCGGAGACGGTGCAGGAGCGGGACGCATCACGTCCGGCAGACCAAGCGCGGCAGGCGGCAGACCATTGCCGATACTGGTTGGCTTGCTCCACCAGGTTGAGCTGTCATCTTTTTATCGGTTGATACTGTAAGTGGTTCGACACGAACGACCGGTGCGGGGCGAATACCCGCGCCAGTATCCGCTGACGCGCCAGGAACGGGCGGCGGACGAATGCCGGTGTTCTGGTTCAGTAGTGGAAACGTTGCGGGGGCAGCAGTGACATAACCGGGAACCCCATAACTTTCCGGCCTGGGGATATTTATAGCGCGCGGTTTATTCCACCACGCTTTGATTTCGTCCCAGGCATCCAGTGCGCCAGGCTGCGCACGTATCGAATCCTGTAGCCGCTCGGTATCGTTCGCATACTGATTCGTTGACAGGCGCTGGCGAGCGTCTTTATCACCACGCTCAACCTGTACCAGCGGTGCATCCTGAGTCGCCTGATAGACGGAAAGCGGGACTAAGGCTTTTCCGGCGATACGACCTAATCGCCCCCACATATTAGGCATACGCGTTCCAAGGGGGGGCGTCACGGTCGGTGCGTTAGTGCCTGGCTGAACGGGAGGAACCGGCGGCGGATTTATCCCGTTACTTGAGAGTAATTTCCATGCAGCGAGAACACCACCGGCAGTGACTGCACCAGCCCCTAGAGCTTTGATACCAATTGTTGCCCCTGCAATAGCTGTTGTCAGCCCAGGGTATTCATTTGCATAACCAGTCAACAGACCAGACAGGCGTGCGATCACATCAGAAAGTGGTTTAATTGAATCTACCTGCCCAAAATCAGCCGTATTCTTCATCTGCTCGGCTTTGAAGTCATTAGTCCCGGCAATAAGCTGATAGTTAATATCACCGGCGGTCTTCCCATCCTCTAGATTACGCTGCTCATTCGCTCCCTTGACAACATCACGGGCATACTGTCGATTACTGCGATAACCGATTAATGCCAACAGCGCTTCCTTATCTGTAATCACCTGTCCAACGGCAGAGCCTTCCAGAATTTTAGCCTGTGACAACATAATCTGACGTCGGCCATCACCCTTAGCCAACTTTGCATCGAGTTTTTTATATGCCGGGTTAGTTGCAACAATCTTGTCTACGATGGCAACAAAAGCATCTAGGGAGTTCATCCCTTTACCTTGCGCATTGGCTAAACTTTCTGGCAAATCGATGCCTTTTCCATTTATCTTTATTCTGGATGCTGCATTTGCAGCATCTTGACTGGTTATTTTTCCTAAAAGGTTAGCAACATTATTGCCCGCTTGATCGCTACTCCCTGCTGTTATTGCAGCACTTTGATTAAGTCCCAACAGTACCGCAAAATCATTTAAGCCTTTCATCCCGTTGTTACTGGCTGCTGCTAACTGTTGTGGCAACCACTTCGCCATATCAGCCAGTTCAAATGAACCTGCTTGCCCCGCAGAAATAGCCATATTGAGTGCCTTGCTGACATCTTTATCCTCGATACCAAATGTTTGCTTTAACCGGATGGCTATCTGGGCTAAATCTGTGGGGGCGGCTCCGGCCGCAGTTGAATAGCGTTGCAGTTGCGGTAATAAAGTGTCGGCAGATTTCATATCGACCGCGCCGGAAGCCAGCAATGCATCAAGCGTATCCGCTGCGGATTCTTTCGTCCCGCCACCTTCTTTGACTGAACGACGGATCAAGGCATCCATGCTTGCCATACCAGTCTTTCTGCCATCAACACCTTGCTCTGCGTAGGCCGTGTTCACCATCATCGCTAATCGACGCCCATAACCCATCTGGTTACGCACCGGCTGTGTGACAACAGCCGTCATGGCCGCAGCCCCTCCGGCAACGGCCATCGCTCCAGCGCCAACCGCACGTAGCTTGTCCATGCGGCTCATGGATTGGGCGGCACCGCTTAACCCCGTGCGTAACCGGCTGACGCGGTCTGTCATCGCACTGAATGCCCGTGATTGCTCACTGGCTGACATAACACCCATATGTGTAAGACGGCTGTACGCGGCGATGGTCTGCTGGATCTCGCGCTCGGAACGGATACCGAGCGAGGAGCGGGCGCTGTTGGCGCGTTTAAACTCCTCGCTCAACGCGCGGGATGCACGGATGCCTTGCTGGCTGTTCTGCTGCTGGGATTTCGCCAACTCGTCACCGGCTTTTTCCGCCGCTTTGGTCTGCGCGACTGCATCCTGCATCGCTTTGCGCAGCACCTTTGAGCTGGTATCGCGGGCGGCCAGTGTCAGGGCGAGTTGAAGATTGCGGGCCATTGATTATCTTCTCCCTTTCTTGTTGGGTTTTCTGGGGCGTTTCTGGCGCATTGACTTCACTCGGCGGGTTGTCTGGTCTCCGGCTGACGGGTTTTTACCGTGCAGCCGAGCCAGTGCCTGGATGTAGCCGTCCAGTTCTGAACGGCTCATTACCTCTATTTGCTGTCGGGTGATGCCGTATTTTCCGAGGGCGAGGACGACGCTGCGGTATCCGGCGAGGGCGCTCTCGATTCCATCAGCTTTTTTAAGGGCTGAGATTTGCGCGTCGATGAGGTCAAAATCCTCGTCGGACAACTGGTTAAGCAGCAGCTCCGTCGTCACGTTCTCCGCATCGATACCTTCAATCGCCACCACCCGCGCCAGAATCCCGACGCGTTAGTGCATCCCTGCGGCGGCACCGTCCGTGGTGCCTTTCTCATCCTGGGTTTCTTCCAGGGCCGCGATGGTATCGCCCACCACCGGCAGACGAACGCTGAACGCAAAATGACGTTTACCGTCCAGCTCGACGCCATGCAGCAATGAACCTTGTTCCTTCACCATTATTCCTCCACCCGACGCAGTGCCTGAAACGTGATATCACGCCTGCCTTCGTTATCGACCGTATACTGCGCACCGACCTGGGTACTGTATGCATCCAGGTACGACACTTTTTCACCTCCACTGCCGGAGAGCGGGTACTGGGTGATCTTCACGCCCTCCATGCCCTACCAGTCCAGGTCGCCGCTCAGGGGATCACCACCGAGACCGTGACCTGATATTCCCGGATGCCGCGCGAAAATCCTTTCGAACGCCCGGTTTTGTTCATCGTCTTGACCGGTTTACGCCCGGTCTGCGTGTCTTCTTTCAGGTCGGTACACTCGATTTCCTGTCCGTTGATCTCGAGGATAATTGCGCCAACATACTCTTCTAAGGCCATGCTATGGACTCCTTACAACAACAGGTCGATACGACCGGCGAAAATATGCAACCCGTTCACCACGTCCGCCGGGATGCGGCCATTAAGTCGGTTGCTATCCTGCGAATCCCGCTCGATGATGAGCGCCGCTTTGTTCGCGTCCACCTCTTCGATGATCTCCAGTTCTTCGAGCTTGTAGAGCACGTCCAGCAGTTCGCTGCGTACCCGGTCAGGGGTGCGGGAACTCAGCTTGTCGCGCGGAAAACGCAACGCGATACGCTCACGACACGCCTTGCGTACATAGTCGAGGGTGCGAATGGCGGTGATATCCAGCAGTGACACATCATCAACGCCCTCGGCGTTCTTGGTGTAGGTACTGATTGCCCGGACAATCTGCACCGCATCACCGGGGCCGACTTCAAACGGGGTCAGTCCGTTATATAGGGCGTTCTCCTGCTCATTACACCCCGGACGATCCGCAAGCGCGGTCACGTCCAGCGTGCTCATTGCCAGCGTGTTTAACGGTCTGGCGGGGTCTTCTTCGCTGGCGATAACGGCGGCATACGCCGCCGCAATCTGCGCCGATGTTTTCACCGAGCCGTTATGCCAGCCCACGGTAATACGACCATTGTTGATGCTGGCCGCCAGCGTTGTGACGGTGGACAGGGATTTGTGCCATCCGGCCACGCCGATAGCACCGCGCTGCTCCAGCGGGTCGCTCACGTTGTCCAGGTGCGAGCGCAGGGCCGTTAACGCCGCCGAGGTGGCGTAAGGACTGACCACGATGTTATGACCGGCAGCAAACACTGCCGCCAGGGCGGGCGCAATATCCGGGTCAATACCGCCACCGCTCATCGCGGCCACAGCCACCGTGATGCCGGTGGCCGTGCTACCGGCACTCAGCTTGATATCATTACCCGCTACCCCCTTGTTTTTTGCCGTCAGCGTGACAACGCCTGCCGCCACCGCTGACGTGACCGGCAGCGCGGTTTTTTGCGCAATGGCGGTATTCAGAGCCGCGGCCACAGTGGCCGCCGTGTCGTTAGCTGAAATCGCCACATCAACGCGCACCGTTCCCACCCACAGGCTGAGCGCCCCCGAGGTCGTTGCCGTGCCGGTGACAGTGACTTTGCCGCTGGCGGCGGTTGCTGCGCTATCATAGCCGATTCCGATAATCTGCAACTGCAAATAGTTGTTACAGCCAATCGCCTCGGCGGCCATAAGGTGCGCCATCGAGCCACGTCCGAACAGGGTAGCGGCCTCTTCATCAGAGAACACATTGACCGCCTGGAGCGGTGTTGCGCTTCCGCTTTCCAGCATCAACACGTTTTGCCGATTGCCGGGCAACGTGCGCGCAGCCAGGCGGGTATTAAACCCAAAGTATTTCCCTGGCTTGCGAATGCTGCTGCCGATTTGGTAAAACTCAACGTTAGGACTTGCCACGGTTCACCTCCTCATCGTCAACGGTGATTTCTGCCACCCTGCCTTTCTTTGCCGCCGTAGTGGCTTCATCGTCGGGGACAATCAGCAAGTCACCTGCACGTACCTGGCGCAGGTAGTAAGCCGAACGCGCCACCGTGACGGCCTCATCCGGGCCGATATAGTGGCGCGGGTTATCTTCCTGCGGCACCTGAATACCTGGCGCTGCCTTAACCTTGATTGTCATGATGAATAATGTCCTCTGCATCCGGGTTGGCCGGGGTCTGGGGGATGTCATAGTTCAAACGGGTGCTTAACCAGTCCGGATCATCGGGACTGGTTTCACCGCGATAGCCGTTAAAAATGCTGTCCGGGTGGAATGCTGACGGGCCGTCAAGCGGGTATTTGCCGTTCTCCAGTGCGGTTTCAAACCACTTGGTGTCGAACTCGCAGGCGAAAACCGACAGCGCCTGGCGCTCCAGGCGGGTGTTAAACAGCGAACGCACCCGGCCAGGCATCAGAAAATCGACCTTCAACCCAGACTCGGCCAGGTCTTGCCCGGATAACAACCAGCGCACCGCACTGACCATGCGATAGGTGCCCACTTCATTGAGGTTTGCGCCGCCGTGGCGTGAGGCTTCTTCGCTACGGACACTGCGCTCACCGAAGATCACCACGAACCGCCCGACAACCTCATACTTGCGTTTGCCGATATTGGCATTTCTGGTGTTCTGGATACCGCCAAACGTTACCCATACGACAGGCATGGCACGGGCAACTTCTTCAGGTTCGCCGTCCAGTTCGCCACCGTAGGAGCACACGTTCGCGGTCATGCGCCCCATGCTTTTTTTAAGACGCGCGATCATGGCATTTTCAATATCGCGGATAATCAAAATGCACCTCCCCCGGTGGCGTCCCGGTCAAATGCGCGACCCGATGACTGAAAACGTGCGCCGGAGCTGGTCTGCTGAATCACCTGGCCGTCAGGCATTTTGCCCAGCGAGACTTTCCCGTCGGCGACGCGCTCCAGATAACGCACCGCATCTTCATAGCGCTCCCGGATTTGATCCGTCGATTGCACACCCGCGCCACACAGGAAATAACGGGCCATATCACAGCAACGCCCGACCAGAACACCGGGTGTATCCGGCCACGGCACCGGTAGCGACCGACAAGATAGCTGTCGATTTCAGCACTGGCGCGGGTCAACGCGCCAGACAGCACCCCATCATCGATATCCCCGGTGTACCTGCGGTCGGTGAGTTTGACGCACTCCAGCTCACCAAACGCGTGCACCATATCGTCACGGGTCGCGTACATTATTTTTTCACCTTCGCAGTGTCAGTCGCTGCTAACTGCGCCTGGATCGCATCACGCTCGGCAGTCAGCGCTGCGTTGCTTTCTTTCAGCGCATGGCATTCACCGGTGAGGGCATCGAGGCGCTCGTTGAGCGATGACATCTGCTCAACACGTGTCAGCGCATCAGCTTCAAGCGTGGTAATACGCTCGCGTGCGGTTGCCAGCGCGGCAGCACTATCGCCATCGACCGCAGCATCAGCGCTGACACGCACAACAATCAACTGCGGCTCGCGCTCCAGTATCGCCAGCTCTGCGGCGGTGAAATGGCCTTCGGGGTAGGTCTGGGTTTTGGCGCTGTGCGCCATACCACAGCGACGAAAACCGTCAGTACGGGCAGTGATTTGGATCGGCATTATGCGGCCTCCCCGGTGGAGCCATAGGCCATCTGCCAGAACGCATAGCCGCCGTTGGCGCGGACTTCTGCACCAAAACGGAACTTCTTACGCATAAAGACATTGTCGTTGTTGTAGTCTGTCTGTTCGACGAAATCCGGCTTTTTACGCTCCTGGTAAATAATGGGTTTCACCGGCTTGCTGATATTGAACAGGAACCACTCGGTATCGGTTTTCAGTTCGGGGACGACCAGCACTTCCGCCGTGCCTTTGTACTGGTTCGGTGTGTTATCCGGGAAGCGGTCGGCGGTCATCAGGTAGTTGGCCTCATCCTCCAGGGCGGGCGGAACAACCAGCAGTCCAGGCAGAATTTTGAGCGACGCACCTTCCTCATCCTTCATGCTGCGCAGGGCTTTACGTGCTGCACCATAACTGGCCTGTGCGGCGGCAAGACTGGCAGTGGACAGCTTTTTCGTGCCCTTGTTCGACACAGACTTCCCTTTGACGGGATGGTCAGTATCAAAGAACGGCTGGCCGTCATAACACAGGTTGGTAAAGCCATCGCTGACCAGCGCAAACACAATATCGGCGGGCAGCTCTGCGGCAGACTGGCCCGCCGACTGCGCTTGGATGGCGTAGCCCGTCAGTTGATCGTCATCGATATCATTGCGATCAACTTTGACGGTGGCTTCCCAGTCCTTGTTACGGATGGTGTAATTAAACGCGGCCAGCGATTTAATGACCTTGTCGCCCACCCATTCGCGCATTTTGGGAAAGCGCGACAACCAGGAATAATCGTTTTCCTTACCTGTTGATGGCACGGCCATCGCTACCTTTGTCCAGTCAGACGTGGTTTGGGTAAACGCTTTCTGAAAGGTGGTTTTCAGGTTGACGAAAATCTGTTTGACGTTCTTTACATTCACTAACACGGCATTTCTCCTTAAATCAGAACCCAGACACCATCGCTACCGACAGCCTGAACCTTCCCGGCAACCGGACGGGCATCGGCATTGCTGGTTTTAGCGACGGTCTGACTGTCAACGACATAACAATCTTTGCCGACGTCAGCCTGTGTCACCGCATCCACGCCGTGATTGGCAAACTGCCATGCGCGACCACGTCGTAGCAATGCATACACGCTGCCATTTCCGCCCGTACGGTTATCCACCCAGCCGTCACTGACGCCGAGGGTTATTTGTGCCGCAGTGGTTGTCGCGGGAACGGCATACCCGCCCGCATTGGCGGCGATGATATGCCAGCCAAAAATCTCCGTTGCCCCCGCGACAGTAACGGGGAACAGCAGCCCGTCACGGTGAGGCGTATTGCGATCACTCATTGCTTTCTCCTTTTATGAACTTTGTCACATCAGCCGGATCAACGCCCATCATGGCGCAGATGGTGACATCCACTTCGCCGTCATCCGGGCTGGTGTCGGTTTTAGGTTTAACGCCTGCGGGCGGCTGGCCCCCCGGTCTGGTTAGTGGTCAGTGCGGCGATTTTGGGCGCTTTGTCCAGGAAGGTTTTCAGGCTGTCCGGGGAGGATTGCGCCAGGGATTCCGCCCAGGCTTTTTGCGCCGGAAGCAAACGGCCATCGGAGAGCGCGGCGGTAATAAGCTTGGCACTCTGTTGCTGCGCCAGTGCCGCGACGTTGCTGTTTGCAGTTTCCAGCGCCTGGGCGACGGATTGCTGCATCACCTCAACCGACACCCATTTGACCGGGTCTGGGTTGGCAATCTGCGCGGTGAGCGCGGCAACGTTTGCAGCATCCACCGTCAGTTTTTCAATCAGATTGAACGGGGTGGCAGACAGCGTCTGAAAAGATGCCGCAGCCGTTCCGGCGCTCGCTGAGGCCAATTGATCAATCAGTTTGTTTAACTCGGCGGTAATGTCTTCTGCTGTTGCCGTAATCGGCAAATTCAGCATCCAGCGCAGACGCTCCAGTAATTCGTCCATAGTGTCCTTTTGGGTTGATGGTGTGACGGCCAGGAGTAAGGCAGCGGCAAGCATGACCTCATCCATGCCGTCAACAGCGGGGGTGTTGGTAAGCGCGGCGTGCAGGAGCTGCAAGACGCGGTCTGATTTGTCGTAGGAAAAAACCTGGGAAATAAAACGGTAGGCACCTTCGGCGATCATCTTCGCGGCGCTGTCTGTCCAGGTAACATCGACCGCAAACAGACCGTCACCCTCACGCCATCCCAGCGTTTTGAACCACCCGGACGCAGGCGCAGGCAAGCTGTTCTTGGCTGCCCGCAGGGTCTGGTGTTCAAAGTCGATAACGTAAGGGGTTTGCCGTGCGTTAGCTGCCGCGATCAATGCCTGTGCCACCTCGGCAGTCATTATCCAGGCATCGCACTCGGCGGGACGGCCATCACGCGCCCGGAACTCACCAGCGGGGAACAACTTGATGACGCCGAGAGAGGCTTTATTGATTTCTGCCGACAGGGCGGCGACAAGCGGTTTTAGTTTCATGTCGCCAGAGTACGAACGGCAGCGACAGGTGATCAGTGGAAGGGGTTCAGTGGGTATATAAAGAGGCTTGTTTTTATCTTGCCCCGCCAAACGGGGGGTTATGACAATCGGTGTAACCCCTTTTAAACCCCGTTTAAATCGTGTTGTAAGCTCCTTAACGGTGTAAGGGGCGTTAGCGTATGGCGTGACACCCAAAATCTGTCCTGTGGCGTTTTTATGAAAGCCAGGGGTTAACCGTCGATGACGCGTTGCAGATAGTTCTGCGCGGTGTTTTCCATACCGTCAACATCCGACTCGGTCAGGTGCAGAAACGGGCACGCGGGGATGGTGATTTTGTTCTCGCCGATGGTATTCCACTGCGAAAAATTGGATTTGGATTTCTTCACGAACCGATTGCCGACGCTGCCATCTTTGTGCTGCTTGTAGTAAGCCCGCTGGCTGCGGGCGGGTATAGTGATGGTGCCGCCCTCCTGGTGGATACGCGCATACACCACATTGGTGCCGACGGTGGCACTGTCGTTGTCGTGATACTCGCTAATGCTGCTAACAAGCCGCCCGCGCTTTTGCAGAATTTTACCGCCCTGGCGTGTCCGGACATAACGGGGGCTCCAGCTCGCCCTGGCTGGGCGTCCCTGCTGGGCAAAGTTTTCCTCGACCGCGTCATGCATGGCCGCTGCCAGTTCGCGCATCAGCGGCTGGCGCTGCTCCAGGCGGTTAATCAGCTCGCCCAGGCCACGCTCAAAGTCGCTAATGTCATATTTTATTTCGTAGCTACCGCCCATAAATTACCCGGTGTATACTGAAAGTGCGGTGGATGGAGAGTTGTTTCCAATGGGTAACGGTTGCTGCTACGCCTTGAGCGTTTGAGCATGATCCGGTTCGAGTACGGCGCTGTTCATCCCACCGTCTAATCAAGACTGCCCCACAGCACTTCGTTAATCCCTCTGTTTTTCAGTGATTCATCATTCGCCAGGATTTTCCCTGTTCGTATCAGATTGGTTTTTATCCGCTCTTTTTTCCACCCCCCGGCGGTCGGGCTTTTAGCTCACGATCAATAAACACAACCAGCTTGCCGAACGTATCAGGCAAATCAAGCACATAGGTTAAGGCCGCATCGGCTTTCTGCGTGTTATAGAGAATGGCTCTGGGGTTCAGGATGAACTCTGGCAGGCGCTGCCATAGCGACTCAGGAAGCTGTGCGTCTTTGCTGTCACGTAGGGCGTGCAACAGATTCTCATCGGTCAAAGTGATCACCGCTGATTCCACCGCCATCCCTTTATCGGAAAGCCGATCAACCACCTGCGGCGGCAGTGCGCCGACGTGCCGGAGCTGGCCGAGTGCCTGCTTGTTCAGCAGTGTGTTATTCACGAATGCGTTAACGTCGGTTGAAACGGCATTTAACAGCGTCTCGTTACCCAGCGTCTGACGAACGGCCAGCGATGCCAACTGCGGCTCGGCGACGGCGGAGCGCTCAAGCAGCCGCTGACCGAGGGCAGCAAGATACCCCTGACCGGTGTTGTGACCAAAACCCGCATCCGGCGTATACAACTGGCCATTCCACTTAATCGCACTAACCCTGCGTGAATCATTCGGCCCCCACGCCTGTTCGACCTCGACGATCTCGCTGTGCTGGATGGTCACACCGCGTTTATCCACATCGGCCTGAGATAACGCACGGACGCGGCAACGGCAGTGATAACCGTCAGGCGGATACATAAACTGCCAGACCGGATCATCAATCCTGGCGGTGTAGCCATGTAACGCGGCATGGCTTGGGCGGATGTGGGTATCCATGATCCCCACGCGCTGCAAGTAGGGACGAAAATCTGCGTTAGCGAGCTGCTCCTCGTACCGGCCCGCGTTATACGCCGCCTGCATATTGGTTTCAAAGATGGTGCGCAGACGGCGCGGGGTGAGCTTTTTCCCTTCAAGCACACCGTCTTCATCGGCCTTCAGTCCCGTACCCAGCCAGCCCTTTTGCGCAAGGACGGGAAGTAACTGCTGGTCAAACTGGCGTTGGGTGCCACCGTCATCCAGCCGCTTTTTAAAGGCTGAATTGATATCGGTCAGGATATTCTGCTTGAGGATCCCCGCGACGGTGAATGAGGTGGCATGTGCTCGGGCATCGACATCATGCCAGTTAAAGTCGATCACATAACCTTTTGACTCAAAATAGCGGATCGCTTCTTCGGGTTTCAGACCAATGGCATACTCCAGATTGACGTTGCCGGGGTTAGCTGTCGGCATTCAGTCGCCCCCTGACATCCGCCACAAACAGCGCCTGTTTCAGCAACTGCTGGAGCTGTGCGTCATCGAGCAAGGGATAGCTGGCCGCGCTGATATCCAGCGCATCGTCCGGCGTTGAGCTGGCGCTGTCCAATGCCTCCTGGGCCGGGTCTCTGATTTCACCTGGCACCGTGCTGAGTGCCGCAAAGGCGCGGTACGTGGAGACGGATAACCCGGCCAGCGGTGCCGGTGTCGGCGCACCTTCGAGCACCGGCTCGTTATTCTGCGGCACAGGGATACCGACTTTTTTATGTACCCATGACAGAGGGATGGATTTCATTCCGGCCTGGACGAGCGTAGACACGCCGGTCGAGAACTTACCGATATCCTCCAGCTCGCTGGTATCAAAAACGAACTTAGGCAACCGGCGACGGCTGACCTGGTAGCCGTTAATGGATAAGAGCATGTGTATCATGCCCTGGAAGAACCCGTGCAACTGTTTTGCGTCGGCGACCAGAATGTCGTGGCGCACTTCGTTATGGACGTTCCCTTGGGCGTTGGTTGAGGTTTTGCCGCCTGCCTGGCTGGTGAGCGTTCCCCCGAGTACCGCTTTTGATACCGTGCGTTCGCACCAGTCGATCATCGCCATAAACGGATCGAATTGCCCGGCGGCAGCGGCTTCAAACGAGATTTCACTACCCTGCGGGATAATACCGGCGGCGTTGTGGCCGAGTGTCACCAGGGCGTGCAATAGCGCGTTTTTTTTTGTTCTTCCGATGCCCCTTCCATGTACTTGCCGACGCGGGCGGGCAAGCCGTAAATTTCCAGAAACTCGGCAAAATCACGCACGCTGTAATTCTTGAACAGATACGGCCAGACCAGCACGCGGTATAACCCGGACTGCGCCACGTAGCCCGATTTGGCATTGTGGGTATGCACCAGCCAGCCGAACGGCCACAGTTCGGCACCGTTCATGCTGCCATCTGACAGGCGCACCGTGTCATCAATCTCGGGGTTAGTACAGAACCAGCGATGCAGGCGCAGCGTGATTCTGTCGGGCAACCAGATATTCTCCTCAAATTCCCAGTGCTCGATTTCCTGAGCGGAGAAACCGTGGCCGATAGCTCCCGCTGCGTTGATATAATGTCTTCAAAATTGGCAATATCATCCACCCACTCGGTGAGCATCGCCGTGAGATTCTTCTCTTCGGCGGTTGCGTTGCGCGGTGGTTCGATACTCCAGTCCAGCCCCAGCGGGGCATTCTTGCGCTTCGACATCTCGGAAAAGATATGCCCGTCCTTCTCGATCATGTCCTCAAACAAATCCGCCTGGGCGGATAAGTCGCCACACTCTGCGGCCTCAAGGATTCGTGGCAGGCGACGGATCGACAGGCCGCGTGAGGGATGTTCGGGAAAATGCCGCGTTATCTGTGCGACCCGCGCGGTCTGCGGGGATTTGAGTACCTCGCGGTTAAGCGGGCGACCAAACCGATCCAGAATTTGAGCCATAAACTACCAGCCTCCAGAGCCAAAACGACTACCCCGGTCATCAGAATCAGAATGACGGGGAGCGGTGGTAAATGAAAATACGCCAAATCCAGACACGGCCTGCGCCCACAGTATATGTAAGGTATCCTGGCCGTCGTCATGGTCGGCCATCGGTAAGTGTCGCAACTGGTCAATCAGCGTTATCTGGCTGGGATGCAACCGTATCAGACCGTTTGCCATATGTGGCTGCAAGGACTCGATGCGCAACAGTTTATCGCTGTGCGGAGTGACGGCGCGTGCAGGCACAAGGATGCCTGCCGCCGCGCTGCGTTTTACGAGTTCGGTGCGCAGGAACTCCCGAAACTGAACAGCCTCAACGGACCACACCAGACAGCCGTAAATACGCTGTAATTCGATAACATCAGAAATAATCTTGTCGGGCAGGCGCTTACGGATAGCCGCCTCGACCACATCCAGAATGCCGGTGTGGCGGTTAAAACCACCGACCATCAGTGCGGACGGGTCACGACTGGCACCAGCTTTGCCGAGGCTGGGGTCACACGCGCCATAGAAGATCCACTCATTAAGCCGGTTTACCCAGAACGTAATACAGTGGGCAAAAGGCGCATCTTCGCCACTGACCGGGTCATTCTGGTACTCAGAATCAAAGGTACTGTGACCGTCACGGGCGCGGATCAACATAAGCGTCAATATTGGGCGGGCTGACCATGACACCACCGCGCCCTCGTCCATTTCAAGCTTATAGCTCTGGTAGAACGCGTTCGCCATCCATTCGCCGTTACTGTCGTTATTGCGCAGGATCTCCTCCCATTACTCCCACAACGACATGTTGACCGGCCACTGGTAACCGCTTTAAAGCGTGCTGCTTTCCACAGCGGATTTTTCAGGGTGCGCGACAGGACGGAATCGTAATGCAGGATGGTGCCGATATAGATAACGTCGAACTTGGCACCCGCGCCACCGAGCGGCAGGATGGTTTTTTCCAGCCAGTTATCCAGCTTGTCGCGCTGTTCCGGGCTGCGCACCTGCTCGTCGTTTTTGATATCATCCAGCACCACCAAATCAGGGCGGTACGGGCCGTGGCGCAGACCGCGCAGCTTTTTACCGCTGCCCGCCACCTGCACCTTGATATCGTTGTGTGTGACAATGGTTCCGGCCTGCCAGACACGGCCACCACCTGCAACTTCGGGGAAATCCATGTCAATGCGGGGGTTAAACGCCAACTCGGCCTTGATGGCTTCCAACATCGGGTAAGCCTGATCAATGTAGTCCATCACGATGACCAGGTAATGCTTGAAGCCACAGATGATGCACCACAGCTAGAACAACTGACTGACCAGCGTTGATTTTGCCTCGCCACGCGGTGCGGCTATTGCATCATTTTCGCCTTTGGTGCTGGCGATAATTTCCGGCAAGCGCGTAAACAGGTACTTATGCAGCTCGCTCTTGTCTTTGTGGCGCACATAGTGCGGGAAGTAATGTTCGACAAAATAGTCATACCCGCTGACCGGGTCGAATACGCGTGCGCGTCGTTCAGCTATGGCCGCCGCAGACGGGTCAAAACCAACACATTCGGCTTCAATCGTCCGGCGTAGCGTTGCCGCCAGCTCCTCCAGTTCTTTGGCAAAGTCTTTGGCGGTGAGTTTGTTGGATTAACGCGCCATTTAATCCCCACTTAATGCCGCGTTAATCTCATTGATAATGCGCGTCTCGGCCTGATAGCAGGCTTCGCCGTAGCCCGGTAACAGATGGTGTTTTACGCCATCAGCCCAGACGAAAACATCGTCGTGGCAGCCCCGTTCTATACGGGTTATCTAACTTGCCATTACGGCGTTTTCATTGTTAATGCGAATTAATTTGTCAGCCATAACGTTTCCCTATCTCCTCGCCAAAGCCATCAAGGATGCTGACGAACGCTTCCAAGTGTTTAGGGTGCCGCTCACGGATGAACGTTGACAGCAACTGGATAACCTCAATCGCAACAGACAGCTCACTGGTTTCCGGCAGGATCTTCTTGCTCGCCGACGTCGCCTTGTTAAAGGCATCCGCCAGGCTTGCCAGCAGTTCGACGCGCTCACGCGGTAAGATATCGGCTGCGCCGTTAAGCATTTCAAGCGTGGTCTAGTACTGCGTTACCAGCCCGGTTAATACCGCGCGACCAATATCCTCCAGGCCACCGCCCGCCATCACATGCGCCGCCCGCAACTTATCCTAGTCATCACCCGCGTCCTGCGCATCTTTCTTCCAGCGCCGTGCCGTTCCGAACGCAACGCCCGATTGCGCGGCGGCAATTTCAAGGGACATCTGCCCGAAAATGTAGGCCCGCCGCAGCTTGTCGCGGATTTCCTGCGGGTGCGCCATCACAGCCCCATCTGTGCTTTGATTAATAAAATCGTGGTGGTGATAAGCCCGCCCGCGACGCCACCGGCAATCGCGCCCTGGCGAACGGCGGCGGCTTCGATGCTGTCCATGCGATGCTCAATATGATCAAGCTGACCGGAGATCATCGACAGGTCAGCCGCCGGAAATGTCTGAGCCTGTAGCGCCGCCAGACGGTTTTTAATTCTATTCAGGGTTGGGTATCGATGCCTTCCACTACCGCACTGATGCGGCGCACACGGCGTTTTTGCCTTGCCTTCATTTATCTGCTTTCCTGTCCAGTTTGTTATCAATGCGCTCAATCGAGCTTTTCAAATCACGTAACGTATCCATCAGTGATTCATGGTTGCGCAGGGCGTCATCACGCCGCTGGTAATCATTCTTGATGCGCTCGACGTCAGCCCGCAGTGATTTCAGTGTCTCGCTAAGGCCGCGCACCACCAGGCCAAACAGCATCGAGATCAACGTCATTGCGCCACCGAGCGTCCATTCGGGGCTCACTTGCTGCGCTCCTTATCGTCGTTATAAAACTTGTTGAGTTGCTCAAGCTTGCCGCGTAGCGTCAGGCACCATTCGCCGTAGTCGCCACTGTGGTTGAGGAGTCCGGTTGGGGAGAGTCCTCCTCGGGTGCGGGTGGCATAGGCGGAATATAAAGCAGCTCCGCCGGGGGCTTGTCCGGTGCCGGACAAGCCGTTATCGGTATAGCCGAGGTTGGCGCGTTAGAGGCGCAGGCTGTCAGGGCCAATGCCGGTAAAAGCATGACCATCATTTTTAATCGCATGGGGGATGTCCTTTTTACGCTCTTCATTGGCCTGTGAAAGTTCAGTTTGGGTTTGCAGCAGTTCGGCGGCGAGTTTGTCTGCGCGTGCTCGCTGTGCAGCCGTGTCCGCCAGGGCTTTTTGCAACGCGGCGGCGTATTGCTCGGCAGCCAGGCGCTTGTCCCGCTCATAATCCAGAATCTGCGCGGTTTTCTTATCGCTGCTATCCCGCAAGGTTTTGATAGTCGCTCGCAGATCGGTTTGCTTGGCGTGTTCTCCCGCGCTATGCCCGAACTTGTAGCCGAACGCGGCGACGGCGGCGAGTATCAGCAAGTGCGGCCAGTAGGTTTTAAATAGCGTTAAGCTACGGCCTCCCCATGTCAGGTAACGCGGGGCCAGTTCATACAGAATGCGCTGCGGATAATGGCGATTCTCGCGCCAGTTGGTCGCAGCACGTCCGGCATTGACGGTGGCGACATGACCAAACCAGCGCTGACGGTCTAATCCACGCTGTGCCGCCAGTGTTTGATCGCGCTGCACCCAGCCCAACCCGCCGTTGTAGGCTGACAGCGTCATCGCCATACGCTCACAATCGCCGCGTGCGCTGACTCGCTCCCATAGCCAGCGGTCATAGCGTGTTAAGGCGCGAATGGCTCATGCAGGATTGAAAGGTTGATTGGAGGATAATTCAGGTATGAGACGGCTGAACCATTCAGATGTTGAGGGCATAAACTGCGCCAGCCCCTGCGCCCCCACCGGGGAGACGGCGCGAAGGTTCCAGCCGCTCTCCTGGTGAAACTGAGCGGCAAAATCGGCAATCGGGGCATCGATACCCCAATCCAGACGCGCACTGCGGATAACATCACTACGGAAAGCCTGTGCCGCAGCCGGTGGCTGGGCGGCGTTCGCATGACCAAAAAAGCCGCCAGCCCACAGCACACCAGTAGTGACCAATGCATCGAACAACTTCCACCAGAAGTTATGCCTGTCGGTGCTTGGTTGACCGTGTAACATCAACGTCATGCCCAAAATAAGCGACGCCAGCACTATCCAGGTGATCTGCGGCCAGCCCATGATCACAACCCCATCGCCACAGCCAGGCAGACGGCGGCAACGATAATCGCACGGCGAATAAGCGCCGCCGCAAATACCCGATCACAGCCCGGTTTAACCGGATAGAGGCCGGATTGCATCAGGTCAGGCGAGTGCTCCAGGTATTGCCCCGGCGTGGCCTTGGGGAACAACGAGCGATCGAGCCAATACCCCAGCACGGCAGCCAGGGTGATAAGTGAAATCTTATAGATAACAACGGTAAGTTGCTGCGGCGAGACAAGGGCGATAAGCACCAATAACAACACAGCCATGAACTGCCAGCCCAGCAGCCGTTTAAGGCGGGTGATACGAAAGATTTTGTTGTTGAAAATGTTCATGAAACCACCTCGTATATGTGAGGTGGTCAGTATTGAATTACGCGGGGCGGTGATCAGTGGAAGGGGTTCAGTGGGTTAGTTTAGTGTTTTACGTGCCATTCACTACTACAGTCTGGACATATAACCAGCTTCTTACATAGCGATATACGCGCTATCGCAAAAATTACTCCAAAGATCACGGGTACAGAAGGAAACAAAATGGAAAATGGCGCTGATACCAAGAGCGCTATCGCAATAAACCACCACGATACGTACCACGCACTATATTTCCTTTAACACCCATATGACCGCTGTAGCCGCATTTCAAGCATGTTACTGGTTTGAATTGTTTGTATGGTCGCAAATTCTCTAATATTTTTTCTGGGATTTTGTTTTGTTCGGTCATATCCGTGTTACCTTATAAAAACAATGATTGCTGTGAATGCGTTACTGTGTTCTTGCTCTCCCACACCAGTTCCCATGCGAACTGGTCAGAAAAGCCGTACTTGGGACAAAGTACCGTCATCGCCATCAGACCAGAGCTGCCGCCATCGCGTAACGCAGCAAACTCAGACAGAAAGCGCTCATTACGCAACGCTCTCAGGGCGCGATCACAGCGTGGCAGATAGAGGATTTCACCACCAAAGTTTTTGACCAGCAACGCTGCTTTGTCTTTGCCAATCGTTTCTCGTAACAGTTCTGCACGCTGTGCGCCTAGCGCTTTCATACCTTTGCCAATCGGGAACGTCGTACCGCCAAACTTATTTAAAAGCTGGGCGGTTGCCGAAAAGCCGATGAGGTCGGCTATTTGCAGGACTACATCGGGCAGCAGCCCGGCAACGCGTTCCAGTTCCATGATTAACCCTCGATTTTTTGGCGACGTTTGGCGTCGATAATCAACGCCAGCATAAGCTTGGTCAATTGCTGTATATCCAGCCAGTCAACATATCGTACACCAAACATATGCTGTGCCATAGTCTCAGCATATTGCCACGGGCGCTTAGCATCAGCCAGCAGCGCCTCAATCTTGCCGAGTACGGTTTTTTGCTGGCCGGAACGCTCGGCTTGCGACCGTGCTTTTTCGCCTTGCGTGGGTAGCCCTGCTGGTGCATATACTCCTTAACCTGCTCCAGTTCGGTGAGGGTACAAAGAGTGGATGAAGACTTGCCCGTCAGTCTGGCCAGCACACTGCGGTAGGTCACATCGTCCCACCCGAGCGCAGTTTGACCGGCCTTGACCGCGCCAATCATGCGGCGTTGCTTAATATTCATGGCTGTTGCTCCTCACACTCATCACTTAATTGTGCGTGACCGGTCACAGCCGTTAAATTCAAACGCCGAAAATCACGCGTAAACCAACATGCCGCCCCACCCTTAAACAAGCTATTACAGCCTGCAGGCAATGCCTCATGACAACGAGGGCAAATGCCCAGTGCCGCTTCCTGCCGCGCCAGACGCTCGCTATCACAAAGTATCAGCAGAGAAACATAATCCGTCTTACTGTAAGGCTCCCGGCCCGGATTACAGCGCTTACGCGCCGCTGCCTGCTGTTTCTTGTTAAGGTTGGTCATTGGTTACTTCCGCCTGCGCAGATTGTTTACTGGCGTTGTAGCGCTGGATGCCCCAAACAATCGCATGACAGATCCAAAGGTAGTGAGTCGTATACGTTTCAAATATGTGCCCCGCAAAATCATAGATGTCAATTCCAGGTAGATCGGCATCCTCCAACGCTCGCCATGCAGAATGCGCATCCTCGGAATTCATCTCGATAACACCGATGGAATCTTCAGCCAATTCCTTACCATGCTCGTTTTGCCCCTCATCAAGCCAGTTTTCGTGCCATTCCCTTAGAGCCGTCATAAACGCATCGTGATCCCATTCGAAACACAATTTCTGGTAAGAACTGCCCGCACCTGCCTGTAGCTTCTCAGCCCAATAACCGGGATTAATACCGCGATCAAAATTACAGGCGAAAAACTCGAACATATCGGCGATGCGGCTGAACGTCCAGCATCCCACATCACCGGTAACGCACAAATAGCCCGGCCATGTAATCAGGTCGAATCGATAGCAGTTAGTGCCGGGACGGGAAAACTGCACATGTCGATACAGACCATCATCTCGATGGATCGTCATTAGGTAGCCACTCACGTTATCCAGAAAACGAACCTTTACCTCATCGATAGTTTTCATTCTGTCAGCGCCTCCAGCCGTTGTTCCATTTCAGGGGAAATCTGAGCCGCCAGACCTAAGCGCATCAGCCACTCGGACAGTTGGAATATTGCACCTGCCGGTGTTTCACAGTAGGGGAAATCAATAAATAGTGAAACACGCCAATAGCCACTCACACCACTGACAGTCACATCTTGTGTTAATACGCTCCCTGCTAACTCATGAAGCAATTCCAGACTGGCCGTTACTATAATCTCCCCGGATTCGAATTTTTTGAGACGGCAACCAACTCGCTCATTCCCGACGATACCAATAATCCTCTGGTCAAGTTCGCCAACTTTCGGGCGTAACACCAGCAGCTCGTCGCGGCAATTAGCCAGCAAATCGAGCCACCGCTCACCCAGGTCGGGATTATTGGCAATAAAATCATCCAGCAGATGCAAATTAGCGCGAACATTACTCATGGCAACCCCCACAGTTTTTTATGGTGCTCAATGGCCTGTCTCATTTCCCGCTGAATTGACGGCTTATAAACGCGATTACCGCGTGCATCGTAAAACTCAAATCGGTATTTTCCCGGCAGTGCCGGTCGCTCTTTTACCTGGGTTCCATTATTCAGGCGGTAAATACGCCTTGCGCCGTTATCCAGGTATTCACAACTGCTCATGATTGCCATACACACCTTCCAGAGTCTGGCTGGCGCGACGGCCCCTGAGCCATTGACCGCATGATGCAGACTGGCATTCTTACCGGCGACATAACCCGCAGCGTGCATCTTCGGTTCCCCGCGCTTTTTTAGCGTCTCGCATTTCTACAGATTTAAGCCCGGTACGCTGCTGTAGCTTATGGTGGTATGCCGAAATCAACGTGGCTTCCGTATCAGTGACAACAAATGAATCAATCACCTGCCAGACACCCAATACCCAGCCCTCACAGAACGTGTCTGCGCGGGCAATCCCCACCGTTTTAACCATGTGACTGCCGCGTAAAGCAGGATAGGCATGATGAAACGCCGCCCCAACTTTATACTTCTGATTAAACTCAATGGCGTTCACGCCACACCCCCGCAATATCCAGCTGAATAGGTCGGTATTGGTCAGTATCACCAACGCGCTCATACACCCGGATATATGCGCTGGTAGCAACAACCTGGATCGCCTCCCCGATAGCCAACATCGCTTTTTGCCAGCGTTCATCATTAATGTCATACCGGCGCAGCGCTAACACCGCTAAGGTGCTCACAACCCCCTCTTTGTCAGCCGAGAATGCACGGTTGACCAACACTTTCAATTCTGGACGAGCATCCTCCGCCCACTCTTCCAGTAATTCGTCAATCAAGCCCTTAGCGGCCTGCAACCGCCCATCAAAAACCAGCCGCTCCGCCATCGCACGCTGGATCTTGTATTGACCGTCAAAGCTGTGGAGCGTGATATTCCCTTTCTTACCCCCAGCTTTACATCGTATTCGCTGGCTGACAGGTCTACGAACGCCGCAACATAGGCAAAGGTAGACTCCTTGAATTGCGCCATGAGGCGATTCAGTTCGATAGCCTTTGTGACAATTTCGCCGACCAACTGATCACGCGCCATATCGATGGGCTTTAATACCTTAACGGGGATAAATGCACCTTTTGCATCAACCCAGTACCCAGCAGGCACGCTGGCTGCTTTGGTGAACTGCTGAAATGACGGACTATTAGTGAACATGAGTCTTTCCTCTTTTAATATTTGCTGAATGAATTGCCTTATGGATTTTTTCATTAACGTGACCGGCGAGCCCCGCAGCTACTGCTATTGCAATAGTTTGAGCCAGACTACTATCATCGTTCTCTGGTTCTATCTGGCATTGCACATCAATGCCACGCGCTTTATCAGCAATCGTAATTACCACCTTTGCCATTGCGTTTTATCTCCATATCACATGCATACCGCGCCATACTGTCATTTTGACATTG
The DNA here is from genome assembly GCF_018777385.1 of Candidatus Symbiopectobacterium endolongispinus. Taxonomy (GTDB): domain Bacteria; phylum Pseudomonadota; class Gammaproteobacteria; order Enterobacterales; family Enterobacteriaceae; genus Symbiopectobacterium; species Symbiopectobacterium endolongispinus. Next base: position 29,316 of record NZ_JAFJYB010000010.1, read on the forward strand.
CGCTGCACACCATTGCGGGTTTCAGTTATATCAACCGCGCCCTTTTCCCAGGCAATAAAGGGGCGGTCAACAACGATGACCGGGCGACGGAATTTTGCGTGATATTCCACGACGTTAATTCCAGAGCGCATCAGTCGATCAATGGGTTTCATTAATTCAGGGTTATTAATCGGTAACTGGCACATGGCATTACCTCGTTAATTAATCAGCATTTCGGCAAACTGGCGGACAGTCGCAATATTGACAGGCCGGTCATTGATATGACTGGTGCGGACTACGCCACGCAGTAATTTAAATAAGCGCCTGGCGTTGCCTTTGCTCTTCTTATAGAGAACAGCTCCCATTTCGGGGCTGAATGCCTCCGGTATCAGGTTTTCCGCGATAACATCGGTATCATCCTGCGGTAAGGCGTTGCCGATATTCAAGGCAAACCCGACGCGGCTGTACAACTGCACGAACTCGCCGCGCTTGCCTTTCAGGTTCAGAATCAGGCGCGGCACTCCGGCCAGAACGATGCCGATCCCGCTCTTGTCATGGATACGGCGCAGCACCTCCAGTGCGCGATGCGGCAATAACTCTCCCTCATCAATCATCAGCAGATAGCCCGAGTCACGCAGCTTGTTGACGCACAGCTCAAACAGCTCATGCATGTTGTCACGCGTGGACAGGTTGAGCCGGGAGCAAATCTCTTCAAGCAAGACGCGGGCGGTGTAGCTCGGGTCGGCCTCAATGAGAAGGGCCGTTGAGTTATCCGCCTCATACGCTTTCAGCGCCATGGTTTTACCCAGTCCGGCCTCGCCATAAATCACGTTGATTTCGGCATCAACGTGCGCCAGGCGAATAATCTCCAGCGCTTTACGTGACGTGGATGTGGACACGAAACGCGCCTCAATGCGTTTTAATTTGTCCTTTTCACGAATACGCTCGATAAAATCAGTCACAACCTGGTTCGCCATCGACATCACCGTTATATTTACCTTGCAGGTACTGATTGATTACCGCAGGACTTTTCCCAATGGCACGCGCCACCTGAGATTGTGTTAACCCCTTGCGCTCCATCAGTTCGACTAACTGCTCTTTAATCGTCATTTATGTTCTCCAGTCTCTAAGGCCGTCTGGTTGCCGTCAGATGGCTTTATTTTTCTGGCGCAAATAGTCTTCGCGCTCAGATTCAAATAAAAACAGCGGTTCTCGGTCATCATTACGTTGGCCGATATCCCCTTGCAGCAACGCGCCAAAATCAGGCGACTGCTCGATAGTGCGAACAGGGTGAAGCTCGGCGTCGATTTCCTCCGCTTTCCTGTTAACAAGGACCATACGGCGGCTGTGACGGTCTTTGCGTACCTTCTCGATGTAATCAACAGGGAATGCTGCACGCGTGTTGCCGTTAACGATGGCAGTGCAAACAAAGGAGCCATCCAGCCGACGAACGGTGACACTTGAGGCGTCGTGAATATCGAATGCAACGAGAACCCCTTCGCCATCAACCTGGATCAACGCTTCGGCAAAATACTGGTTGTTGAAAATGGAAAGCCAACCGCGCTGCGCGGTGCGCTTGACCTGCGGGCGGAACATTTCGCGCAATTCAGCCTCAGATAAGAGGTCAATCTCGGCGTCGGCCAGCAGCTCGGCGCGGTACTCGGCGGGTGTGTAATGTCCACCTACGGCGCGTAGGGGTAACTCGATATGCCGGTGTTGCGTGTTGTATGCGGTGATTTCATCTTCAATCGCATCAATCAACTGGCTCCAGCTTGGTAGTTTGGCTATCGCAGATTTCTGCACCATGTTTAATGTCTTATTCTGATTCAGTGCGTTCATCGCAGAATCAATCGCACGACTGGTGATACGCGCGGTTTCTTTATCTGCTGATTTGCCGTTATAGGTGGCAAACTTACGGGCAATACTGGCAGGGATCTCCTTGTTCAGACGTTCGATGATGCCGCGTGCCTGTGGGTTCCCCGGAATACCGGTAGGGTGTTCGATACCCAGGCGCGGCAGAATACCGGTGATATCGGCATCCAGCAGTTTGCCCGTTTCACCTGCGCCATTATCGGAGTAGTACAGCAACGGTACGCCGTGGCGCTCTATGCCGTGACGCAGCGCATCGGCAACCGCCAGAGTGTTTTCGGCCAGCGCAAGGCTCCAGCCGACCACATAACGGGTGCGGCCATCGATGACCAGCGTCAGTTCGGGCGTAAACTGGCGCCAGTGGTCAGGATGGGCAACCTTCATTTTCATGCTGTGACCGTCACCGATCCAGGCGCCATAAACATAGGCACCCAGGCGACCAGTTCCGGTTGTTTGGCTTTTTTGTGTCCGGGAGCTAAAAGCGCCAGACGTTCCGAATTGTTTTTGGCTCTCAGATAGTCAACAACCCACTGATTGAGCGCGCGAACACTGACGCCAACGCGCTGGCCTTTTCTGGCATTTGCGAGGTCAACGTATTTTTGCAGGTGTTCAGGTAAATCACTTGAGCGTGACCGGTCACAGATAAAATCAATCGCCTTAATACGTGACAGGCCGGTATCTTCGAGGCGTAGCACTTCAACGACCAGCACCATGCGGGCATCGGCGATATCGCGTTGTTTCTGCGTCAGTTGGGCGGTTTTCTGGTCGAGCACTGCCGGACATTGGCGCACGATTTCAAGCAACTGGCTTGATGATGCTGTGGTTTTGGCTGCTGCCGGAGCCTTGACGGGTTGCTGTTGCAACAGGGTGTTGTAGTAGTACTCACGAATTTTATTTTGAATATCTGACGGCATTGAATCTAATGCATACTCATAACCGCCGCCTTGCCCTGATCGCGGTCGAGAACTCCAACCTTCATTTTTTGCTCGAACAGAAACGCCAGTACGAGTACCAGGAAGACCAGGTAAACGCATAAACGCTATTTCTTGAGCTGTATAATGTGATTTCAGGTTAATCCCACCCATATTCGTTAGTTCCACTGACCTGAAAATGGTTTATGATAACGGGTAGTCCATATCTGTTCGGGGGCAATTCCGATTGCATCGGCGATGATCCGTTCAGCTTTTGGCCAAGGGCGATCAAGTGCATTTTTTAAGGCTCCTGCGCTTTTATAGCCGTGGTGCAGATATAGCCGTGGTGCATAGATAGCCTGCGCAGTGACCAACCCTGTTTATGTAAAGCCGCCACGATATCGGCTCTGTGCCAGTCAGAATCATTCTGGCTTTTTTTGTACCGTCTAATGTACTCATGAATTGACCTCTAAGTCTGATTTTATAAGTACAATATGATCAAAAACGAGTTGTGTAAACCTGAATGTGAGTTTTTTCTGTTTTCAGGTTTTTATTACCGTGTATAAACCCATAAATGAGTTAAATAACATTGTTTTCATCGACTTATATCAAGGTGAAAAACAAGAAAAATCAAACGCTGGATTTTCACGTTATGGCAAATAAACCTGAAAATGAGTTGATAATGGAAATTGGTACTCAAATTCGAGATCGTAGAACTGAGTTAAAGCTTTCAAGAGCATCTTTAGCGGAAGAGGTGGGCGTGGCTCTATCTACGATGCAGGCGTGGGAAAACGGAGAAAGGGAACCATCTGCAAGCAATGTTGTGAGACTGGCAGAAGCCCTCTCAACAAGCGCACATTGTTTAATTACAGGCAACAAGATAGAGCAAGAGACGCAGTCAGCAACGCCCCCGATTCAGGACGTTTTAGGGAATGACGTTGATTTAGAAGAGTTTGTATTTATCCCAAGATACGATGTAAGGGCTGCTGCCGGTTATGGTGCCATCAATGATTCGGAGGCTCCTAGGTTCCCAATGGCTTTTCGGCGGTACTGGATAAAAAACCACCTCAATGCCGATCCTCACCACCTGTTTGTGATAACAGTCGATGGTTCTTCTATGAACGGAACTCTTAATGATGGCGATAGCATCTTGGTGAATGGTGCAGATACAGACCCGAAAGAGGGCATCTACGTTTTGCGCGTTGATGGACACCTGTTGGTTAAACTGGTTCAGCGTATTCCTGGCGGATTGCTAAAAGTATCAAGTACAAACTCCGCATATGAACCTTTTACGGTGGACATGAACAATCAACCCGAAGATTTCGCCACCATTGGTCGTGTTGTGTGGTTTGGTAGGACAATTTAAAAGTGGTTTAAATGCCGATTAAACAGGATCAATCGGCGCTCAAAGTTATGCAGTTTTAAACACAAAAAACTCGACTTTTGCTCATTTTTCGTTGAGCTATGCAAAACCTCTAAAACTCCATCAAAGCCGCGCCATTAAAGGCGTCGTGCTATCTAAAACTCTCCCCTTTAGCTATGTAAAAACGATCACTCCCCC
>NZ_JAFJYB010000001.1 GCF_018777385.1 Candidatus Symbiopectobacterium endolongispinus
CATTCTGCTGGTGTAGCTGACGACATTGAACGGCACATCGCGCGCGTTTTGCTGACCGAGGAAACCAACACGTCCCCCGTTGGCAATCTGTCCATCCAGATAAGCAAGTACCAACTGATCGCCACTCGCCAGAATAAAAGTCAGCAGGGTAGAAAATACGGTGCTCAGAGCAATCCCCACCAAAAGAAGGCGACTGGAAGAATAACCGCCACGGTTTGCCAGCAGCATAATCAGCAGCAGTGTGCCACCCGCGCCGGCACTGCCGGCCAGCCAACGCCACGATGACACATCCCCCGGAACCAATAACAGCAGCAGAACCACGCCAAAAGCGGCCCCCGAGGTGACCCCCAATACTTCCGGGCTGGCCATTGGATTTCCCGTCAACTTCTGCATCAAGGCGCCCGCAACAGCAAGCATCGCACCGGCCGAAAGCGCGGCAACTACGCGCGGCCAGCGCCAGTGCCACATCTCATGCAGCGACCAGTACCAACCGTTTTGATCCTGTCCGCTGCCCAACGCGATCAGCAACAGAAACAGCAGCAACGCAGCGTAGAGGGTCAATAACGGCATGCTCAGCGCGCGTTCACGCACAGATTGACGAACGGTGTCCACCGAAGGCACATTCACATGGCGCAGGTGTGGCAGTAGCCACAACATGACCGGCGCGCCCACCAGCGCGGTCGCAACCCCTGTCGGCACCTCGCGCCAGTAGCGTGCGAGCAGAATAATGCACTGATCGCTGATGACCAGCAGCAATGCCCCCACCAGCATCGCCAACGCAAGCTGTGGGCCTAACCTTCTGGCACCCAACATGCGTGCCAGTAACGGTGCAAATAGACCAATAAAACCGATAACACCCGCTACGCTCACTAGCATGGCGCTTAGCACCATGGCGATACCCACCCCAGCAATACGCGCCATAGTCAGGTTTACTCCCAGACTGCGGATAACAGCGTCGTCCAATGCCAGCATTGCCAACGGACGGATCATGAGTAACACGATAACCAAGCCGATCAGCATCCGGGACCAAAGGAACGAAACAGCGCTCCAGTCATACTGATTAAGCATACTGCTGCCACACAGGAACAGGCTTTGCAAACGTTCATGGTTGAACAGCGTCAGTAAGCTTTTCGCCGCACCACAATACAGCCCCACCACCAATCCGGCGAGAATCAGGGTAATGGGCGACATTCGCCGCCCCGATGCCACACCAAACACAATGGCACCCGCGGCTATTGCACCAACAATAGTCGCCAACTGTCGCGTTGTCTCTCCACCAGGCAAGGCCCACAGCGTTGCCAAGGCCAAGCATAATTGCGCGCCAGCGGAAACGCCAAGCGTCGCGGGCTCCGCCAACTGGTTACGCAAAATTTGCTGAAACAATACGCCAACCAGTCCCAACGAGGAACCGACCAGCAGCGACAGCACCGTCCGGGGCAGCAGGCTGAAATGAAACAACATCTGGTTGGCATCTTGCCCATCTGGGCTCCACACGCTGCGCCACCACAAAGGTGCTGGTACCAACTGACTAAAATTCACACCGGTCAGCCCAATCGCCACCAACGCCAGTGCAGATAGCCACAGCAGGCCAAAAGTTCTAATGACTTCGACTCCAACGCCTGCACCAGAAGCCGTGCAAAGCGTAGCGCCGAGAACGTTGCACCGTAAAACCAGACCGCAGGCAAGGTCTGCCAGCGGTTGTCCCGAACAAAGGGCATCATGCGCCACAGCGCTGATTGGGACACCGCATCCAGCAGTGCGGTATCGCCCTGAACAAAGAACAGCGCTTGCACATCTTCGTAGCGCACTAGACGCTCAATGCCGACCACAGTACTCCCCCCAAAAGTTGGTTTCCTCCTGCCAGGCATTGGCTAAGCCGAGCCGGGTGAGCACGTTTTAAACAAGCTGTTATGGCCCATAACCAGCGCACGGCGGCTATCAAGCAGCGAGAACAGCAGCAAAGGACGAGGCGAATAAGCACGAAGACGTTGTGCAAGGATGTCCAGCTCACGATCAAATTCGAGCAGATGCTGCTCCGCAACATGCATCAGGTTCAAGCGTTGACCGAGCAAAAGCAGATCGCGCCTGGCTGCATCAAGCGGTTGGTGCTGTGCATCGCGAAAACCCGAAGCGAAGCAAGGTGCCAAACGGGTCAATGGTTCAATATCGGGCCCAAAGCCCTGTGACACCAGAAACAGAGAGGGATTGAGGCGTTGCAACAATTCCATATTGGGCTCATTGCGTAACCCGACATCAATAACACAGTGAGACAACGCCGGCTCGACCACCCAACGGTGATAATTCCCCTTCTCCGCCACGGCAAGCGGGGTAATGCCCAGTGCCATCAACAATTCTACCGGTCGCCACTCCAGCGCAATAATCCGTTCGAGGCTGACAATAGGGTCAGACGCCGAGACAAAGCCCGACGTCAACCATGGAGAGAGCGCTGCCAGTTTCAATAAATTACGGCGAGAAAAGGCACCCGATAAGCCAATCATAAGAAAAGTAATTATTATCATTCCAATTTTGGTCGTATTATGCAAAATCCTCCTTCTGTTGCCAATGCCCCATCGGAGTCGGTGTGAATAGCTGTGGCCTAGAACAACATGCCGAAATCAGACGCGTAATAGAAACGCGTTTTTTGATCTCTGCGCCTGACGGGGCCGCACTCTTTCCCACTGCGCAACTGCAAGCGCCGCTAACAGCGGGAATACCATCATGGTTGCACGCGCTGACCCAAGGACAGCCAGAGCAGGCGATTCCCTACCTGATATCCAGATGGTCGCAGTGGTATTTTGCGTTACTGGTTGCACCCTGGGTCTATGTACATCTGCGCCATCAGTGGCAACTCCCTTATCATCTGGCTGACATTGCTTATGTGCAAAGCGAACAAGGTACGCCACAACGCTTTGTTCTCTCCTCGCTCGGCAGCCCGGTTGAGGAGCGCGAGTGGCAGGCTTTTTTACCGCTGATCGATGAACACATCGCTCCCGTATGCCAACAGCTCTCCGTACTCTCAGGGCTAAGTGCAGCTCTGTTTTGGAATAATGCTGGCGTGCGTTTTTACCAAGGGATGAATCAGGCAGAACAAGAAGGTGCGGATGTGCGCCACGCCGCAGATTTACTCGATAGACCAGTGCTTGCCAACGGCGAAAAAAGTCTGTATCAACCGATCCGCTTACGTACCCTTCCCTCTGGTGAGCAAAAAAAAAGAGCGGCGTCACTGCTGTCTGATTTATCGTCTGGAAGGCGGTGTGCTCTGCCCGAGTTGCCCGCGTCTGCGCGCAGAACACCGCAAAGACACAACATATGTAAAGGGCTGACCACATTTTGCTGCTGCACTAATCACAATAACGCGATACGGATAACTGAAATTTTGTTTCTTTTTTTTCATACTCTAATTTCACATTAACGCAATGAATCTGCGTTCCTTTATCCCTGTGAATGAGGTAAAAAAAATGAAAAAATACGCTCTGGTCACTGCCTGTGTGTTAGGCCTGTTTTCCCTCTCTTCTACCGCAGCGCAAGTCACCAATGTTACCGCTTCCGGCTATGACTCCGATAAGGGCCATACCCCTGCCAACATTACTGATGGTAATAACAAAACGCGCTGGGCGGTAAACGGTGAAGGTTGGGTGCAGTTGGAACTCGATAAGGCGCAATCCATTGAAAACTTTGTCTTGGTGCCGTTCAAAGCGGAAGAGCGCAAGCTGAAGTTCTCTGTTTCCTACTCCGCCGACGGCAAGAGCTGGACCAAACTGGCTGATAATCTGGTCACGTCTAACGATGCCAAAGAGGGCGAGAAATTCACCTTCCCGGCGGTCAACGCGCGCTTTATCAAGCTGGAAACGTTTGGCACCGATACTAATAAATGGAGTGCCATCAACGAAATCACGTTTAACAGCGAAGCGCAGGTTCCTACGCGGGCCATTAAATAACCCTGACTGAGTTGTCATAACGTTGTTCTGATAACAAAAAGCCCCGGCCAAACAGGTGCCGGGGCTTTTTTATGACCGTTACGAATAGGATTAGCGGCGATCACCCAACAGCACAGATTCCAGCGCAATGGTGATCATGTCGTTAAACGCGGTTTGGCGTTCGTGCGACGTGGTCTGTTCACCGGTGCGAATATGGTCAGAGACGGTGCAAATAGCCAACGCTTTGGCACCAAACTCAGCAGCTACGCCATAAATCCCCGCCGCTTCCATTTCTACGCCAAGAATGCCGTATTTTTCCATCACGTCGAACATCTGCGGGTCTGGCGTGTAGAACAGATCAGCAGAGAACAGGTTACCCACCCGAACGGTGATGCCTTTATCCTGAGCTGCGTCAACCGCATTACGCACCAGATCGAAATCGGCAATAGCGGCAAAGTCATGATCTTTAAAGCGCAGACGATTTACTTTTGAATCCGTACACGCGCCCATGCCAATCACCACATCATACAACTTCACATCCTCGCGCACCGCACCGCAGGAGCCAACACGAATGATGGTTTTCACATCGTATTCCGTGATCAGTTCTTTGGTATAGATAGAGCAGGACGGAATACCCATACCGTGCCCCATCACCGAAATCGCGCGCCCTTTGTAACTGCCGGTATAACCCAGCATGCCGCGCACATTGTTGACTTCACGGGCATTTTCAAAAAAGGTTTCGGCAATGTACTTCGCACGCAGCGGATCGCCCGGCATCAGTACAACATCGGCAAAATCCCCTTTTTCCGCATTGATATGTGGCGTTGCCATTCTTTGATTCCTTATAGAGTACGTCGAGTGAATTCAGTAAATACCAGCGATCACAGCATCGAGGTGCCGTAGTCCATATCTGACACGCCAAAATAGTGCGCCAACGTTTGACCGACATCAGCAAACGTGGTGCGGTGCCCGAGTGAACCAGGCGTCACCGTCGGCCCGTAGATCAATACCGGCACATGTTCACGGGTGTGATCGGTGCCCGGCCAGGTAGGATCGCAACCGTGATCGGCGGTCAGAATCAGAATATCGCACTGTTTAACCCGCGCCAGCATTTCCGGCAAGCGGCGATCGAACAGTTCCAATGCCGCTGCATAGCCAGCAACATCACGTCGGTGACCATAGGAAGAGTCAAAATCAACGAAATTGGTAAACACGATGGTATCGTCGCCTGCGGCATCCATCTCTTTCAACGTGGCATCAAACAACGCATCAATACCGGTCGCTTTGACCTTCTTGGTGATCCCAACCTGGGCATAGATATCGGCAATCTTGCCAACGGAAACCACCTGCCCGCCTTTTTCATCCACCAGTTTTTTCAGTACGGTAGGCGCAGGGGGTTCTACGGCCAAATCGTGACGGTTACCGGTGCGCTGGAAGTTTTCCGGCTTGTCGCCAATAAAAGGGCGAGCGATAACACGCCCGATGTTGTAGCCCCCTTCGGTGAGCGCCTCGCGCGCGATTTCGCACAGTTCATACAACCGGTCCAGCCCGAAGGTCTCTTCGTGACAGGCTATTTGGAACACCGAGTCGGCAGAGGTATAGAAAATCGGTTTCCCGGTTTTCATGTGCTCTTCACCCAGTTGCTCGAGGATAACGGTGCCGGATGAGTGACAATTACCCAGATATCCAGGCAGATTGGAGCGTTCCACCAACAAATCCAGCAATGCCTGCGGGAAGCTGTTTTCCTGATCGCAGAAATAGCCCCAATCGAACAGCACCGGCACTCCTGCCAGTTCCCAATGGCCCGACGGCGTGTCTTTACCGGAGGAGATTTCACTGGCATGCGCATACGCACCGATGATGTCTGCCTTAGCATCCAATCCCGCAGGGAAATGCCCGGTAGAGGCTTCCGCCGCCTTGCCCAACCCCAAACGGGTTAAGTTCGGCAAATGGAGTGTCCCGGTACGACCTTGATTGGCTTTGTCCTCGGCGCAGGCTTGCGCAATGTGACCAAGGGTATCAGAACCGGCATCGCCAAAACGCGCCGCATCTGCGCTGCTACCGATGCCGAATGAATCCAGAACCATAATAAATGCACGTTTCATTGTTTTCTCTCATCTTTCGTAAGCGACGTTTGCGTTGCTCAATGTTGCCCAAGTGACTCACGGTTAATCAGCCTGATCGGCACCGATGCAGCGATAAACCATCGGCATGGCTATTGGCGGTTCATCACCTATGCTGATGGCGGCTCGAACCGCCTGCGCCGCCGCTTGCCACGCGGTTTCACTGTTGGCATGAATCACCGCCAGGGGACGCAAGGCGTCCACGCTATCGCCCAGGCTCACCACGGCGTCTAACCCGACGCTGTGATCGATAGCGTCCCCCGCCTGACGGCGCCCGCCGCCTAGCGCGACCACCGCCATGCCGAGTGCCCGGGTGTCCATCGCAGTAATGACACCGCTGCGGGTGGCAAATACCGGTTTACTGAGCACGGCTGCCGGTACATAAGCGCCCATCTGTTCGACAAAATCCGTTGGCCCACCCTGGGCTGCCACCATACGGCCAAATACTTCAGCGGCGCGCCCATTATCCAGCACCGCTTGCAGACGCTGGCGCGCCTCATCCGAGTTTTCAGCCAGACGGCCTGCCAGCAACATCTCAATGCAAAGTGACATGGTAACATCATACAGCCGGGAATTACGGTGCTCACCCGTTAAAAACCGTACGGCTTCACGGACTTCCAACGCATTACCCGCACTCGACGCCAGCACCTGATTCATGTCGGTTAACAGCGCCGTGGTGCGGCAACCCGCTCGGTTTGCTACGCTAACGATGGATTGCGCCAGCTGTTCCGACAGCGCGTAAGTGGGTATAAAGGCGCCCGACCCAACTTTGACGTCCATCACCAACGCATCCAGTCCTTCCGCCAGCTTTTTACACAGTATTGAGGCGGTGATCAATGGGATAGAGTCGACCGTTGCGGTGATATCTCGCGTGGCGTAAAAACGCTTATCGGCAGGTGCCAAAGAACGGGTTTGTCCGATGATCGCCACGCCGACCTGGCGGATGATGTAGCGAAACTGATCGTCTTCAGGGAAAATGTTAAGGCCGGGTATAGACTCCAGTTTATCCAAAGTCCCGCCTGTGTGGCCCAAACCACGCCCAGATATCATCGGCACATAGCCGCCGCACGCCGCCACCATAGGCCCCAGCATCAGGGAGGTGACATCACCTACGCCGCCGGTCGAATGCTTATCCACCAGAGGACCATTCAAGTTGAGATCGTCCCAGTGTAATCGGCTGCCCGAATCGCGCATAGCCAGCGTTAGCGCCACGCGCTCATCCATGGTCATATCGCGAAAACAGATAGCCATCGCCAGCGCGGCGATCTGCCCTTCCGAGACGCTGTTATCACATATCCCATTAATGAAAAAACGAATTTCATCTTCGCTCAGCGTCTTGCCATCACGCTTGTTGCGAATGATTTCCTGAGTCAGAAACACAGCCATGCCTCCCGATCAAACTGCCGTAATGCTTCACGCAATCAGTAGCCCGGCGACGAGGAAGCGCCATTCTGTCCCAACGTGGTAAGGAGATCGCCCAACAGGCCGGATGCGCCAAAGCGAAAGTGACGGGCATCGGCCCAACCTTCACCCATGATGTCATCAGCCAGTTTCAGGTAAATCGCCGCATCCTGTGCGGTGCGCACACCGCCTGAGGCTTTGAAGCCCACGCGGTCGCCGACGTTTTTATCACGGAGGGTTTGCAGCATGATTTCAGCACTGTGCGGCGTCGCGTTAACCGCCACTTTCCCCGTGGAGGTTTTAATAAAATCGGCACCGGCGTCGATGGCTATTTCACTCGCCTGACGAATCAAGGCATCGGTTTTCAATTCACCGCTTTCAATAATCACTTTCAGCACCACGCCAGCCTTCTGACACAGTGTATGGCAGGCAGCCACCAGCGTATGGCCAGTTTCCGTGTCCCCAGCCATTAATGCACGATAGGGAAACACCACGTCCACTTCATCAGCACCATAGGCTATCGCCGCCATGGTTTCCGCACAGGCGATATCAATATCATCACCGCCCTCAGGGAAGTTGGTCACGGTTGCAATGCGGATCTCTGGCGTGCCCTGCTCATGCAGCGTTTTACGCGCCAGGGGGATAAAACGGGGATAAATACAGATGGCGGCCGTGTTTCCTGCCGCGCTGCGCGCCTGCTGACAGAGTGCGATCACCCGCGCTGGTGTGTCATCATCGTTCAGGGTGGTCAAATCCATTAGCCCCAGCGCACGTTGCGCTACAGCAGTTAAGTCAGTCATAGCAATATCCTGTATGTTATGGTTTTTCACGCTTTATTGTAAGAATAATAACAAAAAATAAGTTTAATATAATTTAAACAACATTAATGCGGTGAGAGTCACTCTTCCACCACGGCTCTATAAGTATAAGACGGGAGGAGAGATCGCGACGTGCCGTAGGCTATTAATGTGAGCGGCAAGGACGTTATATACCCTAAATAATTCGAGTTGCAGGAAGGCGGCAAGCGAGTGAATCCCGATGAGCTTACTCAAGTAAGTGATTCGGGTGAATGAGCGTAGCCAACGCACATGCAACTTGAAATATGACAGGTATAACGGGTTAGAGAGAAACACATCCTTGTGTTTCGCGTAGTGATAATCAGATGCGGAATGCACCGACAGCCATGCTGAACTCTTCTGCACGCTCGGCCAGTGAACTGGCAGCTGCGGCGGATTCATTCACCAACACCGCGTTCTGCTGTGTGACTGTCTCCATTTGTGAAATCGCCGTATTAATTTTCCCAATCCCTAAACTTTGCTCATGGCTGGCAGTTGAAATTTCGGTCACCAATGAGGCTACCTGCTTAATCTCCGCCACCACTTCTTGAATGGCATTACCTGCATTCCTGACGACATGGCGGCCTTGACTTACTTGTTGAACCGAGGCGTTGATGAGCTCATTAATCTCTTTAGCCGCACTGGCGCTGCGCCAGCGAGCGCACCTCTCCGGCTACCACGGCAAAACGCGCCCTTGTTCACCGGCTATCGCCGCCTCTACCGCGGCGTTAAGTGCCAGAATATTGGTTTGAAACGAGATGCCTTCAATCACGTTAATGATGTTGGTAATTTTCTGTGATGAGGTCACCATCAGCTCCATCGCGGCAGTCGCCTCCACCATCATGTTTCCTCCCTTGACGGCCTGCTGAGAGGCAGAAACCGCCAGTTGGCTGGCATGTGCGGCATTGGTCGCATTCAGCGTCACCGACGATGTGATTTGCTCCATTGAGGCGGCAGTCTCTTCCAAAGAACTGGCCTGTTGCTCGGTGCGAGGTCGATATTACCGCTACTGATCTGGCCGGACGCCGCGGCAATGATATCGGCATTGCGGTGAACGCGTTCAACGATGCCGGTCAGGTTCAGCATCATCTCTTGTAACGCCGTCTGAAGCTGTCCCATTTCATCACGCGACGTGATCTCGACCTGGTGTGTAAGATCGCCACCCGCAACGCTCCTCGCCAATTCCACCGCATGTTTGATAGGAACTGCAATCGACATAATCAATCGCCAGCCGGAAAGAGCCACAATCAAGACACCGGCCAAAAAAATAATCACAACCATTGATAATATCTGGCTAAAATCATTTTGAGATTCAGAATATAGTGCACTACCGACGTCAGATTGAAGCTTAATAAGCTGGTCGATAACCTGTTGCTGCGGCAAATACTCTTTTTTTAGCAAATGATTAATAATATCTTCCAGCGTATCTTTGTCATGGTTCTTTATGGCATTGATAGCAGGAATAATAACGTTTTGATAATAGGTTTGGCGCAACGCTGCATATTTTTCAAACAACGTTTTCTCTTCGCCCGTCAGATAGGTATTACTGTATAGCGTCCATTGTTGGTTATAGGTTTTAAGTGCATTCTCAATCTGATTGAGTGGGGTCTTCCCCTATCATGGTGGGAGACTCATAACAACATGTTTAACCTGCCGTAATGGAACATCACTGCCACCTTAAAGCGTTCTTTGTTCCGGTATCCTCTGGACTTGATCCGCAGCAGCCTTATCTTGCTGTTTAGTGACTCTGCATTACCGTTTGATACCCTGTGTTTCATGGCATTCAGGATCCCGTACAGTCGTTTACGTAACGTCCGGGCGGCGCTGCTTAGTAGCGGGACACCAACGTCTTTTGCCATCCCTATCCATTCCAGCCACAGACGCCTGCTGTGTTCGTCATACCGGCGGTTCCAGAGTTCCCGGGCCAGCGCCTTCATTGCCCAGCAACGGCTGGTATCAGGCAGAACCATCTGCGCTGCTTCCAGTCTTTCTGCTATTCGACCATGACGTTTATGGCGACCGTACAACCACAGATAACGGGAACGATGTGCACTTTTTCGTGCCGGTAACGGGATGGTTTTCATCTCCAACTGTCGTGTTTTATCTACGACGGCACAGAGCATTTTCGCTACATGGAAGTGGTCGAACGCGATCTTCTCCACCGCGTTAGGCAGATGGAGCCGCGCTGCGCTTATATAGGATAGATTCATGTCCATCGACAGGGTTTTAATGGATTCAATCTGGCGGTCACCCAGACTCCGGAGATAGCCAGCAAGACTTTCAACTCCGCGATCATCTTTGAGTTCCAATGCCTGTCCTTGGGTATCAGAGATAACGGTGACGTACTGATGCCCCTTTTTGAAAGCGACCTCATCAACACAGAGATGACGTGCGGCCTGAGGTGTTTTTCGACGGGCCAGTCCACGCTTAACCGCCCGTTGCATAATATTATCGACAGCATTCCAGCTCAGCCTCAGCTGTTTCCTGACGGCATCCACGGTGCTGATTTTCAGCCATGAGATAACGAACGACTCGAACAACAGCGTATACCGGCTACCGGGGCCGGCCCATGGAACAGACAGCGTCTGGTAGCCATGCTCCGGGCACATAATACGGGGTACATCAGCTTCGACTATTGTCGCGAACTGACAGGTATCGAGATGGCGCCATTTACGATGTCGGTGATCGTGAATAGGACAAGATTTCCCGCAGGTTGGACAGGTTAACTGAGTGTTTTTCGCAATCTCAACTGTAACGGTAACAGAACCGGCATTTTCATCGAGAGAAAGAGACTTTACCTGCCACGGAATAGACAGGTTGAGGATATGAGCGTAGAGAGACTTTTCGTCCATGGTGGTGACCTCTGGCGATTTAATACGCCATTATCATGCCTTCAGCCACCACAACAAGGGAAGACCCTGAAAACAGCAGGCAAACAGCTTATCACCGATGAAAAAGGAAAAGTCGTAGGACTCATGGCAGAAAGCTCTGCCGGTGAATCCATTCGTATCAATGCCAAAACCGTGGTTATTGCCACCGGTGGTTTCGGCAGCAATAAAGAGATGCTGACCGAGTATACCCGCTTCCCCGATGTGGAAGTGGTTGGTATCCCGGGGAAAGTGGGTGACGGCATTAAAATGGCCTGGGCAGCCGGCGCAGCAAAAGATGGTCGTGAATTTATCAATATGTCCTATCGTCCGGGGCCGTCAAAATAGTCCACCACCAACCATTACGCGGCTTCTGCTAAACAGCCCCATTTGTGGCTAAACACCAAGGGCGAACGATTCACCAACGAAGCCAAATTGAGCAGTGGCCTTTTGCTGGTAATGCCCTGGAAAATCAGGGTGGAACGATGTTTGTGTTGTATGACGAGGACACCAAAAACTACATGGTCGATCACGGCATTGATGTTGGCGTTGGCGTGATGGTCCCCGTTGCCACCAAACTCACTAAACTGGAAGAGCACTTTGCAAAAGGCGAGGCGGCCGGCAAAGCGTTCCGTGCGAACTCCATCAAAGAGCTGGCGCAAAAAACCGGCATGGATTATCAAACGCTGAAAGACAACATTGAGCGTTACAACCAATTTTGCAACGTCCGCCACGATGAAGATTTCGTGAAAGATGCCCGCTATCTGCGTCCTGTTGTGAAAGCACCCTTCTATGCGGTGAAGAGCGTGGCAACCTCACTCGGTACCTTGGGCGGCGTGAAGGTGAACGAAAAATTGCAGGCGGTTGATGATAAAAACGTCCCTGTTTCTGGTCTGTGCGTGATCGGCAACGATGCCGGAGGCATGTACGGTGACAGTTACGATCTGGTGATGGCAGGCAGCACCGTTGGCTTTGCTATCAACTCGGCGCGCATTGCGGCGGAAAACATTGCGCAAGACCTGGGGGCAAAAAAGCCACTGGTCATGAAAGCCAGCGATAAAAAGAGTTAATTGCTTTCCTCCTGACATGCACTCACAGATTCACTCGGGTTGATTCAGCCTGAGTGAATCAACTTGCGATTGTAATAAAGGTTAATCATTTCATAACAGTGTTTTCAATAAACGCCTTTAACTTCCTCTCTCATCGATTATTTTATGCAACATGTCAACGACGTTATTTACCTTTCTTTATTCCTGCTGTCCTCGGGTGTAAAAATGCACGGGTAAATGAACGCGGTGAATTTAACAAAATGTGGTTTGACGCGGTAGTAATTCCAAACAGGAAACGGCAAACTGATGCGCATAATCGTACTCGATGTTGATTAATCGCTTTCTTTTACAATGAATTATATTTTGATGTGCTTATATCATTCCATAAAACAGGGAAATAATAATGAGACACATTTTCCACCAAATGCCCTGGATATACCCGAAAGATATTGTTGAACTTCGCGAATTATATCAACGACATGGAACTCTGGATCATTATAAGAAAGGCACCATCATCAAGGGTCGTGGGGAGTCGCAGCGGTTATTCTATTTGGTTAATGGGCTCTGTATGTATTATGCCAACTATGTCGAAAATAATCCGATGTCATTCTCACTGGTGCTGCCAGAACGCACGATGGGAGATATTACTTGTATTACCAAGCAGCATGTTAATGTCACCACCATTGTGATCCGCGATGCGGATATTCTGGTGGTACCACCCGATATTTTACTGGATGCCATGCGGCAGGATGCTGAACTGGCGATAAAAATATGCCGTCACGTTGTGGCCAAGCAGGAGAGCAGCTTGGAGGCGGTAATCACCAACACCAGTTGTGAACCCACACAACGCCTTAAAATTTTACTTAAAAGTATGTTACTGGAAGGTGGAATTGAGCCTAAAAACAGACTGGTATACTGTGCCGCTGACGTTGACCCATGAGGAATATGGCCAGATCATCAACGTGACTCGCGTCACCATTTCCAGAATACTGGCACATTGGCAAAGTGAAGGGCTGATATGTCGGGAAAATAAAACGATCATTGTCCATCATCAGCTGTTTGATGATGTGTATGACTGGCTTAGTTATTTTTCTGAAAAATAACCTTTCATTACCGCGTAAAAAACACCGCGTTGCCTATACTGGCAGATGGTTGTAAGCCAGCCACACCGAATCTTCTCACCAATAATGCTCACTGGTAATATGCCCCGGACGGCGACGCAGGTGCTTGGTCATCTCCCGTTGTTCTTTCAGGCATTGCTGGGTATCGCGCGCCATTTGCGGGTTACCGCACAGCATCACATGGCTGGTTTGCGCATTTAGTGGCAACCCGACCGCCTTCTCCAACGCCCCGCTGCTGATAAGCGCCGGAACGCGTCCTGTCAGGAAGCCTACCTGTGTTTCCCGGCTGATGACCGTTTGTATCCGCAGTTTATCGCCGTAACGCTGCTGTAGCTGCTGCATCTTGGGTAAGTAGCTAAGGTCATTGGCAAAACGCGCCGCGTGCACCAATACGATGTGCTTGAAACGCTCCAGATCTTTCCCTTCCTCTAAAATCGACAGATAAGGGCCGATAGCGGTGCCGGTCGCGAGCATCCACAGCGTGTCGCAGTCAGGGATTTCTTCCAGTACAAAGAAACCTGCCGCCTCTTTGGTGATTTCCAGTGGCATTCCGGATTGCAGAGCATGCAAATGCGGGCTGGACTTGCCGTCCGGCACCGTGACCAGATAAAACTCAAGAATGGGATTACTGGGGGCATTCACGTAGGAATAGGCGCGTTGAATGCGTTCGCCGCCAATTTCCAATCCCAGTTTGGCGTACTGGCCCGCAGTGAACGCGGCAATCGGCGCCTGAACCTGAATGCTGAAAAGGCTGTCCGTCCAATTTGTTACCTGAATAACGTTACCGGTTACCCACTCTGCCATAGTGCTGTGCTCCTGATGTTTTTCGGCCACTCAGGCCATCCCCTCACAAAACGGTGCGTCAGGGGAGAGGGCCTTTACGATACGCGATTTTTTAACAACAGTGAAGCAATCAATACAATAGACGTTGTGCATTCATGCTATTACAGCAGGAAGTCATGCAACGCGGGATCTTTGCGATCGAGATAATGTGTTGAACGAATACGCCGGATGGTGCGTGATTTGCCGCGAATCAGCAGGGTTTCGGTGGTGGCGATGTTACCCCGACGGACAATCCCTTCCAACAGGTCGCCTTTGGTGATGCCGGTAGCCGAGAAGATCACGTTGTCATTACGCGCCATATCGCTCAGAGTGAGTACACGTCCGGCTTCGATCCCCATTTCTGCACAACGTTCCAGCTCGCGCTCGCCCAAACGGCGGTTTTCCTCACTGTCCCCTTTAACCTGGTGACGAGCCAGCAGGCGACCTTGCATATCGCCATCCAGCGCACGGATCACCGCAGCGGAAATCACCCCTTCCGGCGCGCCGCCTATGCCATACAGCACATCGACTTCGCTGTCAGGCATACAGGTCAGAATTGAGGCCGCGACATCACCGTCGGGAATAGCAAACACTTTCACGCCCAGTTGTTGCATCTCGGCAATCACCCCATAGTGGCGCGGTTTCGCCAGTGTGATCACCGTAAGCTGCTGTAACGGTTTGCCAATTTTGATGGCGATGTTGCGCAGATTATCCGCCAGTGGCAGTGCCAGATTGATAGCACCTTTGGCCTGAGGGCCGACGATCAGCTTTTCCATGTACATGTCGGGCGCGTGCAGAAAGGTATCTTTTTCACCGACGGCCAGTACGGCAAGCGCATTGGCTTGCCCCATCGCCGTCATTCGTGTGCCTTCAATGGGATCGACGGCGATATCCACCGCATCACCCACGCCGGTGCCGACTTGCTCACCGATGTAAAGCATGGGGGCTTCGTCGATTTCGCCTTCACCGATCAATGGCGGGTGTCGTGGCTTGCCCAATATCCAAGCCGTGGAAACCGGAAATCGCGATGTGACCCGGTATGTTAAGCGACAGGCGCAGGCACTCTTGCAATACCCCAACGGCGATATCGTCATTGGTACAGAAGATGGCATCTACCTGTGGATACATCTGGCGTATCAGTGCCAGCATATCAGCACCAATCGACACAGAAGAGACCTTGTTGGGCGAAATTTGCATAGGTTCCAGTCCCGCTTCCTGCATGGCGCGGCTATAGCCTTGATAGCGCTTGCGGTCGCGCACGTCGGACATGGAACCAAAGTAGAGCACGTGGCGTTTACCGCTGGCCAGCATCGCCACCGTCATATCATAGGCGGCCTGCGTATTGTTGAACCCGACCACAATGCGGCCTGGCAACGGCTCCAGATCCATCACTTGAGCGACGGGAATATTGGCGGAATCGAGGTATTTGTTGGCGCGCAGCGTGTGTTCGGAGTCGGTAAGAATTAAGCCAGCAATGTTACAAGACAGCAGGTTAACGATCTGCTCTTCTTCCCGCGTTTTATCGTAGTTGTAATTGACCACCAGTGTTTGGTAGCCGTTCAGCGCGGTAACCGATTCAATCCCGGCCAACAGATCGGAGAAAATCTGGTTATTAAACGATGGTACCAGAATGCCGATGCGCGGGGCGGGCGCTTGTGTCGCCTCTTTACGCTCATCGGGGGTGTAATTCACTTCCGCCATCACCTGAGCGATGCGCTGCGCGGTTTCAGGCGACACTTTATCCGGCGTGCGCAGATAACGACTGACGGTCATCTTGGTGACGCCTGATAATTGTGCGATGTCCTGTAACGTAACGCGCTGGTTCTTCATGCAGGAAAGCCCAAGTGTCGCCTGATTCAAAACGAGGATTATGCACTGCCGCTCCGGGAAAAGGAAAGCGCGTTACTGGAATACCTCTCGTAACATGGCTGTGAGCGCAAAAATAATAAGTGTTTTTCGGGTGTTAGCGTGAGGGGGACGAACGGTAGCCGATATTTCAGTAAAAATACGCGCGAAGGATCACGTAAAAAGTAACCTCCTTTCGTAACATGATATTGAGTGATCTCTCTCACAGTTTTACTAGCAATAAACCGGTTTGATAATAGGGCGTCTGGCATTGGCGATGTTATTTGCGCCGCGGTTATTATTACGACAGCGACGCCCCACACGATCACTTATTGAGCCTTCTTTTCAGCGGGCTTTGAGTTTCTTATCGCTATCAATAGGACAAGCCGTTCTATTATTTATCGGGAAAGAATAATGAAAGATCTTTTTTCGTTAACAAATAAAAAAGTCCTTATTACGGGTTCAGCGCAGGGTATTGGTTTTCTGTTGGCGCAAGGTTTAGCCGAGCAAGGTGCTGATATTATTATAAACGATATTACTGACGATCGTGCCCAACATGCTGCCAGCCAATTACGTGATGCTGGGTTTGTGGCTGATGCCTGCGCCTTTGATGTGACCAACGGTCAGGCGGTTAATAACGCCATTGCTGATATTGAAGAAAATATTGGCGCAATTGACGTGCTGATAAATAATGCCGGCATCCAACGCCGTCACCCTTTCACTGAGTTTCCTGAAAATGAATGGGATGCGGTGATCGACGTCAATCAGAAATCCGTGTTTCTGGTTTCTCAGGCGGTATCTCGCTTTATGGTGAAACGGCAACGCGGCAAGATTATTAATATCTGCTCAATGCAGAGTGAGCTTGGGCGGGACACCATTACCCCCTATGCCGCCTCTAAAGGGGCGGTGAAAATTCTGACGCATGGTATGTGCGTTGAACTTGCGCGTTATAACATTCAGGTCAATGGCATTGCGCCGGGTTATTTCAAAACCGACATGACCAAAGCGCTGGTCGAGGATGAAGCCTTTACCCAATGGCTGGGTAAACGTACGTCCGCGGCGCGCTGGGGTAACCCGGAAGAGCTGATCGGCGCGGCGGTTTATCTCTCCTCACGGGCATCTGATTTTGTTAACGGACATCTGTTGTTTGTTGATGGCGGCATGCTGGTCGCCGTTTAAGCACGCGGTGTAACAAGGAGCCGTTATGGCAGGACAATGCGTGGTGATCATGGGCGTATCCAGCACGGGAAAATCGAGCGTGGGTGCGCAGTTGGTACAGCGGTTAGGGGCCAAGTTCATTGATGGTGGCGATCTGCACCCGCGTTACAATATTCTCAAGATGTCACAGGGGCTGGCGCTGAATGATGATGACCGTGAACCTTGGCTTGAGCGGTTGAACGATGTGATCTTCAGCCTGCAACAAAAGAATGAGACAGGCGTTCTGGTCTGTCCATCGCTGAAAAAACGCTACCGCGATCGGCTGAGGAAGTAAAATCACGGTATTACCTTTCTCTGGCTGACGGGAGATTACGCGCTGGTGCTAGCGCGTATGCAGCAGCGTAAAGGCCATTTCATGCCGGAAAGTTTGCTGAAAAGTCAGTTTATGGCACTGAAAACGCCACAGGCGGACGAACCGGATGTGGTGGCGATAGATATCGCTGTACCCGTCGACGGTGTGGTACAGCGCTGCATCAATGCGCTGACGCCTGAGCGATTACCCGTTGCCGGTTAATAAAAAAGGGCGCAGCTATCGCTGCGCCCTTGCGGTTTTCCCTACGGGAATTATTCGTGATCTTCCCACGCTTGAGCACGTGCCACGGCTTTCTTCCAGCCGCTGTGACGATAGTTACGCTCCACGGTTTCAATGCTGGGGCGGAATTCACGTTCAATCGTTGCCTTGCTCTTCACTTCATCCAAATCATTCCAGAACCCGGTAGCCAGACCTGCCAGGAACGCAGCACCCAGTGCGGTAGATTCGCGCACTTCAGGGCGTTCTACGCGGGTGCCGAGGATATCTGACTGGAACTGCATCAGGAAGTTGTTGGCAACCGCACCGCCGTCAACGCGCAGTGATTGCAGACGTGTGCCTGAATCCGCCTGCATGGCATCCAGTACGTCACGCGTTTGATACGCAATGGATTCCAGCGTAGCGCGGATGATGTGGTTGGAGTTTACGCCGCGCGTCAGGCCGAAGATGGCACCACGGGCATACGGGTCCCAGTACGGTGCGCCCAGCCCGGTAAAGGCAGGAACCACGTAGACGCCGTTGGAATCTTTCACCTTGGTGGCGAAGTATTCGGAGTCCATGGATTCATCGATCAGTTTCAGCTCATCACGCAGCCATTGAATAGAGGCTCCACCCACGAACACGGAACCTTCCAGCGCATAGTTCACTTCGCCACGCGGGCCACAGGCGATGGTGGTCAGCAGGCCATGCTGGGATTTTACCGGCTCTTTACCGGTGTTCATCAGCAGGAAGCAACCAGTACCGTAGGTGTTTTTCGCCATACCCGGCTGAACGCAAAGCTGGCCGTAAAGCGCTGCTTGCTGGTCGCCTGCGATACCGGCGATAGGAATACGCGTGCCGCCTTTACCGCCGATGTTGGTTTGACCGTAGACTTCGGAAGAAGGACGCACTTGTGGCAGCATAACGCGTGGAATATCCAGCGCTTCCAGCATGCGGTCGTCCCAGTCCAGCGTCTTGATGTTGAACAGCATGGTACGCGAGGCGTTGGTGTAATCGGTGACGTGTACGCGGCCTTGTGTCATTTTCCAAATCAGCCAGGTATCAATCGTGCCGAACAGCAGTTCGCCACGTTTGGCGCGCTCTTGAGCCCCTTCCACGTTGTCCAGAATCCACTTCACCTTGGTGCCGGAGAAGTAAGGGTCAACCACCAGACCGGTGTTGGTACGGATATAATCTTCCAGGCCTTGTTTTTTCAGGGTTTCACAAATATCAGCGGTACGGCGGCACTGCCATACGATAGCGTTGTAAACCGGTTTGTCCGTCTCTTTTTCCCACACCACCGTGGTTTCACGCTGGTTGGTGATACCGATACCGGCGACTTCATCAGAGCTGATATCGGCTTTGGCCAGCACTTCAACCAGCGTGGTGCTTTGCGTTGCCCAGATTTCCATTGGGTCGTGTTCAACCCAGCCTGCTTTGGGGTAAATCTGGGTGAATTCGCGCTGAGAGATGGCTATGATGTTGGCATCATGATCGAGTATGACGGCGCGGGAGCTGGTAGTACCCTGATCCAGCGCGACAATGTATTTTTTTTCCGGTGTCATAGGTTCTAATCCTGTTGTGTAGCGGGTAAAAAAGCGTATGCCGTGGGCGTCGCTTAGCGTGCTTCAGTGCGCTGCGTTTCTTTGTCTTCTACTTCGCAGACATCGCAAGGCAAATTACGGCCAATCAGGGCGCGGTAGCCGAAAGCGCCCAGGCATGCCCCAATGATTGGTCCGAAAATCGGCACGAGGAAATACGGAATATCACGCGCGCCGGTGAAGGCCACTTGTCCCCAGTCTGCCAGATAGGCAAACAGCTTCGGACCGAAGTCACGTGCGGGGTTTAACGCAAACCCAGTCAACGGACCCATGGAGGCACCAATTACTGCGATCAGGATACCGATCAGCAGCGGCGCTAACGGACCGCGTGGCACGCCGTTGCCATCGTCGGTGAGCGCTAGAATCAAACACATCAGTACGGCGGTGATGACCATTTCCACCACAAAGGCCTGGAATACGGAAATCTGCGGGTGCGGATATGTCGAGAACGTGCCCGCCAGATTTAAACTTTCCACACTACCGCGCACGATGTTGTGAGTCTGTTCAAAATCTGCGAACAAATTGTGATAAAGACCGTACACCAACGCGGCGGCGCAGAAGGCACCAGCTACCTGCGCAATGATGTAAGGAATCACCTTGCGCGCGTCGAAGCATGCAAACAGCCACAGGGCGATGGTAACTGCCGGGTTAAGGTGGGCACCGGAAATAGCAGCAGTCAGGTAGACCGCCATGGCGACGCCTAAACCCCAGACGGCGCTGATTTCCCATTGACCGAAGCTGGCACCGGCAAGTTTTAATGCTGCCACGCAACCCACTCCAAAGAAGATTAGCAGACCGGTGCCGAGAAACTCGGCGATACATTGGCCTTTTAAGGTTGGCACTCTCGATTGACTCATAATGGTTTCCTGTTTACGGGGCTACAGAGTAATGTTCAGGCCGCTGACATAGAGCGACCCTGTATAAATGTGTGGACGATGTGAATTTATCGTTAATATTCGAAAACGAGAAGTATCGAAATCAAAATGTGTGTTGTTCGTCATAAAAATGAGCGTATTCGCCTATCAAAGCGCTGCTGTACGGTTACTTACGCCCGTTTCATGTTAATGACGGCGTTAACGTTGTTAACATGAGCGCGAGTGGTCAGAAGGGTAGCGTGCAAATTATTACGCAAGCAAGTACGTAATTTCAGTTTGCACTGATTGTTGCGGTTAAAAAAACGATCAAGACTGCCATCAGAGTGGATGGCTGCTAGACAGCGCCCTGACAGCCCCATACAATTTACCGATACACTGAACGAAAGAGACGTGCTGGTGGAGTGCCACCCTCAACGCAAGCGTGATAGCAAGCGTATGTGAAGCGGGATTGGCATGGGAAGGGGAGATAGTACGCCTCATTGGTGCCTTGCGATTAAAAGGGGTTGAAGAATGTCATTTGAAGTGTTTGAGAAACTGGAAGCCAAAGCTCAGCAAGCGATTGATACCATTACATTATTGCAAATGGAAATCGAAGAGCTGAAGGAAAAGAACGGTCAGTTGAGCCAGGAAGTGCAACAGGCCGCTGAGTCCCGTGAAATGCTGGTGCGTGAAAACGAACACTTGAAAGAAGAACAGGTTGTCTGGCAGGAACGCCTGCGCGCGCTGTTGGGCAAGATGGAAGAAGTCTAAGCGAGAAATGCAAAAGTCAAAAAATGGCGCAGTGCGCCCTTTTTTATCAATATGTTACTGCCGAACTATTCGATATCCAGTGGATCTTCCGACAGGATAATGCCGGTATTGTCGGCATACAGATGATCGCCGGAGAAGAAGGTCACACCGCCGAAATTGACGCGGATATCGCTTTCGCCAACTCCTTCGCTGGCGGCACCCACCGGAATAGCGGCCATGGCCTGAAGCCGATATCCAACTCTTCCAGATCGTCCACTTGACGCACCGCACCGTAGACCACGATGCCTTCCCAGGCGTTTTGTGTCGCCAGACGGGAGTTCAGCATCGATTAACGCACGACGCACAGAACCGCCGCCATCCACCAGAAGTACACGACCTACGCCGCTCTCTTCCAGCACATCGTAGAGGATGCCGTTATCCTCAAAGCATTTCACCGTGGTGATTTTGCCACCAAAGGAAGTGCGTCCTCCAAAGTTGGAAAACAGAGGTTCAACAACGTTCGCCTCTTCGTGAT
Source organism: Candidatus Symbiopectobacterium endolongispinus (assembly GCF_018777385.1). Taxonomy (GTDB): domain Bacteria; phylum Pseudomonadota; class Gammaproteobacteria; order Enterobacterales; family Enterobacteriaceae; genus Symbiopectobacterium; species Symbiopectobacterium endolongispinus. Next base: position 21,448 of record NZ_JAFJYB010000001.1, read on the forward strand.
AGATATCGCACAGCTCGGAAGTATCGTATTTCATAGGATTTACGTCAGTTTGCCGCCGGGATCCTGAGTATATCCCTTAAAGGCAAGTGTTGGCAAAATCATCAAATGTTAACTTGATGCGTATCATTAAATACTCGCCGCTTAGCTGAGCATCACACCCACAGCAAACAGCAAATTGGTCAGCAGCGCGCCCTTGGCGGTTTTTTCCAACATGGGGCGCATGCTGAACGGACTGATTTCACGGCGCACATAGGCTGCCTGCTTGAGCAGTAGCGGCAGGGTCAGGATAAACAGCCAGCCAGCGTGTGCAGATAAAACATGGCAAACAGGGCCAGGCACAGCGGCGCGGTCAGCAACAGCAGGGAATGGTAGCACCGGGCACGCTGCGCTCCGAGGCGAACGGCCAGCGTGTTTTTACCACTGAGACGATCGTTGTCGATATCGCGCAAATTGTTGATGTTCAGCACCGCAGTAGCGAGCAGGCCACAGGCGGTGGCGGGCAGCATAACGATGCTGTCAAAATGACCGGTTTGCAGGTAATAGGAACCTGCGACGCTGAGCCAGCCAAAGAAAATCATGACGGATATGTCCCCAGTCCCATATAACCGTAGGGTTTGTTGCCCACGGTATAGGTAATGGCGGCGACCATCGCCAGCACCCAGAGGATCAGAAAGCCGATGATATCCGACGGTTTTTCGCACGCCATGATGACCAGCGACAGCCCGGACACGATGGTTAGCACCACGTTGACGATCAGCGCCATGCGCAACTGCGACAGCGAGATAACGCCAGTTTGGATGCCGCGCAAAGGCCCGATACGGGTTTCGGTATCACTGCCTTTTACCGCATCACCGTAATCGTTCGCCAGATTGGAGAGGATTTGCAGCAGTTCGGTGGTCAGTAGCGCCAGCAGAGCGATACCCGGTTTAAAATTGTTGTGCCAACTAGCGATGGCGGAGCCCGTCACAATGGACGCAAACGCCAATGGAAGCGTTTTCGGACGCAAGCTGTCCAGCCAGGCTTTGGTTTTGCTGCTTTGGGTTGATAAGGTCATGATACGTTTCGTTTTTTCAATGCAATGTCTGTCGCATGCATGTGTTAATGAGAAGTCCAGTCCATGAGCGCTGGCCAGAAACGCAAATGGGAGGCATCAGCCTCCCATCATTTGCCAAACAGAGCGTTTGCGCAACAGGACAATCCGAATTGTAGGGATTATAAGATAAAACGGCTCAGATCTTCATCTGCTACGAGCTCGTCAAGATGACTACGCACGTATTCTGCGTCCACGGTAACAGTTTGGCCGCTCATTTCGCTGGCATAGTAAGAGATCTCTTCTCTTCGATCAAACGCTCCAAAACAGTGTGCAGACGACGTGCGCCGATGTTCTCGGTGCGCTCGTTGACCTGCCAGGCTGCTTCGGCAATCAGGCGAATGCCGTCTGTCGTGAAGACGATATCCACGCCTTCCGTCGCCAGCAACGCTTTGTACTGTTCCGTCAGTGATGCGCTTGGCTCCGTCAGGATGCGTTCGAAATCTTCCGTGGTCAGCGCTTGCAGCTCAACGCGGATAGGTAAACGCCCTTGCAGCTCGGGGATCAGATCCGACGGGCTGGAGACCTGGAACGCACCGGAGGCGATAAACAGGATGTGATCGGTTTTCACCATGCCGTGTTTGGTGGAGACCGTACAGCCTTCCGCCAGCGGCAGCAGACGCGCTGTACCCCTTCACGAGAGACGTCCGGGCCGGAGGTTTCCCCCGCGTTTGCAGATTTTATCGATCTCATCGATAAACACGATACCATGTTGCTCAACGGACTCGATAGCCTGCTGTTTCAGCTCTTCTTGGTTTACCAGTTTGGGGCTTCTTCTTCAACCAGCAGCTTGAAGGCATCTTTGATTTTCATCTTGTGCGCTTTCTGCTTTTGACCCGCCAGATTCTGGAACATGGACTGCAACTGATTGGTCATCTCTTCCATGCCAGGAGGGGCCATGATTTCAACGCCCATCGGGGTTGCTGCCAGATTGATTTCAATTTCTTTGTCATCTAACTGCCCTTCACGCAATTTTTTGCGGAAGGCCTGACGCGCCGCAGATGGTTCTTGCGGCTCTTCCGGCTGACCCCAGTTATTTTTTGCCGGGGGAATCAACGCATCCAGAATGCGTTCTTCGGCCATCTCTTCAGCGCGGAAGCGGTTTTTTTTCCAGCGATTGCTGGCGCATCATTTTGATGGCCGCATCCGTCAGATCGCTGATGATGGAGTCCACTTCTTTACCAACATAGCCGACTTCAGTGAATTTAGTGGCTTCCACTTTGATAAACGGGGCGTTGGCCAGTTTGGCCAGACGACGGGCAATCTCAGTTTTACCGGCGCCGGTCGGCCCGATCATCAGGATGTTCTTGGGGGTCACTTCATGGCGTAACGCGTCGGAAAGCTGCATACGGCGCCAGCGGTTACGCAATGCGATTGCCACCGCACGTTTGGCCTTGTGCTGACCGATGATGTAGCTGTCGAGCTCGCTAACGATTTCGCGCGTGGTCATTTCAGACATGATGTCATTCCTTACGCCTTGGAGGCTAATTCTTCAATCGTGTGGAACGGATTGGTGTAGATGCAGATATCGCCTGCGATACCCAGCGACTTTTCAACAATCTCGCGCGCTGAGCTCGGTGTTCTCCAGCAGCGCTCTGGCTGCGGCTTGCGCATACGGGCCGCCAGAACCGATAGCAATCAAATCGTTTTCCGGTTGAATCACATCGCCGTTACCGGTGATGATAAGCGACGCGTTTTCGTCTGCGACGGCCAGCAGTGCCTCCAGACGGCGTAGCATACGGTCGGTGCGCCAGTCTTTTGCCAATTCCACGGCGGCCTTGACCAGGTGGCCTTGATGCAGTTCCAGCTTGCGTTCAAACAGCTCGAACAGCGTAAAGGCGTCAGCGGTGCCGCCCGCAAAGCCCGCGATCACGTTGTCGTTGTACAGGCGACTACTTTGCGCACGTTGCCCTTCATGACCGTGTTTCCCAATGTTGCTTGGCCGTCGCCGCCAATCACCACGTGACCGTTGCGACGTACACTTACTATAGTTGTCACGCGTCGATCCCCGCTAGATAAGGAAAAAGAACCCCACATTGCTGTGGGGCATATTAATGTTGTAGATGGGGGAGCGCTTAGGAGTTTTCAACCCCCGGCAGCGAGAGGAATGCAGTTTGCTGCGCCAGCGTCTTTCAGGCGCGATAACATTTTGTCGGCGGTGGCGCGATCTTTATACGGCCCTAAAGTGATGCGATTCCAGCCGCCACTGCTGGCGATGCGACTTTCGATACCGGCGAAAGCCAACTGTGCGCGCACTGATTCTGCCGGTTCCAGCGTTTTAAACGAACCACACTGTACCATCCAGCGCTGTGCTTTTTCTGGTTTGGGTGTTTCCGGCTGCTTCGCAATTTCCACCTGTTTTGGCGTTTCCTGCTTAGGTGTAGCTGGCTGTGTCGCGGGGGCTGTGACGGGCGCACGTGTACTCACGGGCGGCTGCTTCACCGTCGACGTGGTTGCTACCGGCGGTACCACCACGGTTTTAGGTGCGGTGATGGTGACCTGGGAGCGGGGCACCGGCGTTTGATCGTTATAAGGCACTTCTGACAGCTGCGTCGGCGCACGGCGCATATCCGCCTGCATCTGTTCTAGCAGTTGGCGTTGTTCTTGCGTGAGTTGGGCCGGTGATTTGATTTCTCCACCGGAATTGGGTGCCGTTGGCTCAGGAACACCCAACTGACGATTCTCCAGTTCTTTAATATAACGCCAGCGCTCTTCCGGCTTCGGTGGCAGACCATTGCCGTTGTTGGTGGCGCTGCGCGGTAGCACGGGCGACTCAGCAGGCTTGTTGTTGGCGATAAAATAGAGTCCGCCCGCGAAGGTCACCAGAACGGCAACGGCCAGCATTATCATGAGCTTAGAGACGCCCGACGAAGAGCCACATCTTCGACTGGTTGTCTTTTTTCGTCGTGCGCCTGAGCGCCCACGACTGACGTAATCTCGTTGTGCCACTGTCGTTTCGCTACAAATGAAATGAAAGATTTAGGGAGCATGTTACTGAACCCTAAAAACTTTGACCAGCACCGGAATTCTTAAACCAGATAACGAGCGTAATTTGGTGTGGCCGTGCTGTCACGAATAACCAGTTTGCTGTTGAGTAACCGTGAACCGCTGGGCACCGGATGGCCCTACAATTGTTCCAATAGCAGATGCATGGATTCACACCCCAATTCATAGCGGGGTTGGGCGACGGTAGTGAGTGCTGGGAAACGGTATTGTGCATGCTCGATATCATCAAAACCCACCAGCGACAGGTCTTTGGGAACATCCAGCTTCATTTTTTTCGCTTGAGAGAGTACCCCCATCGCCATCATGTCGCTGTGGCAAAATATGGCGCTGGGCGGTGCCGGGTGCTTCATCAGCATCATCAGCCCGTTCACGCCGGTTTCATAACTGAAGCTGCCGCGATAGATATACTGATTATCCACTTGAATGCCGCTGCGGCGCAGCGCCTGAATATACCCTTGCAAGCTGTATTCGCTCAGATGCATGTTTTCGGGACCCGCGATACAGGCAATACGGCGATGTCCGAGCCGGTGCAGAGAATAAACGGCATCAAAGGCGGCGATGAGATTATCGATGTGCACCGTCGGCAATTCCAGATCGGGTGAGAACTCGTTGACCATCACCATCGGCGGCAGGTTGCGCCGCTCCTCTTTGCTGGCGCTAAACGGCAGATTGGCCCCGAGCAGCAACATGCCATCAATCTGCTTGGTGATAATCAAATCCACGAAGGACTTTTCTTTGTGATGCTGGTGAGCGCAATCGCCAATCAGTACCAGATAACCTTGTTTTGCGGCGGTTTCTTCGATACCACGCAGGACATCGGTAAAAAAGGGATCGCAAATATCTGGCACAATCGCTAGCAGCGTGCGCGACTCGCTGCGTTTTACGTGACGGGCAAGCGCATGCGGCGCGTAACCCACGGTGAGCACGGCTTGTTCAACCCGCTTACGCGTTTGGCTCGAGACCTTCTCCGGGTTCATTAACGTTCGGGAGACCGTGGCCGTCGATACACCCGCGACCTCTGCCACGTCTTTCATCGTCGCCGGCGTGGTGTCATTTTTATAGTCCAACGCGGTTCTCCTTGCATCGTATGCGATTGGCGAACAGGACGGCGGCACGCTCGCCGCCCGATTTTTTTGCCCGACAGGCTTATACCACCCATTTTGCTAAGGATACTGTTTCTCTGCCTACGCTTAACAGATGGCGCGCAAGTTTTGCTGCTCAGATTGCATAAAAGATGTGACGGATGTCGTTTTTTCGGCACCGTTCGCATTTTTTCGTGGTGCGTTAACGACGGCGATCAGTTATCGGTGGGGTCGACATCCAACACCCATTTCACTTTTCGCGCTTCGGGCAGTAGCGGGATAAGCGGCAGTGAGGCTTTAACGATACGCTGAAGCGTGGCGCGGGAAGGGTGCTGCAACAGCAATTGCCAGCGAAAGCGCCCGGCGCGTTTGGGCTGCAGTGCAGGAACCGGGCCGAGCAGCCAGAGCGCGTCATCCTTGAGCGGGCTGCTTTCCAGCAGGTTGCGCAGTTGCTGGAGGAAAAGCGGCGCATGCTGATTATCGTGATCGTCGGCGCGGAACAGAATGTGGCTGGTGTAGGGGGGCAGAAACACGCTCTGGCGTTCTTTCAGCGTCTGACTGGCGAAGGCGTCGTAGCCCTTTTGTAGCAGCAATTGCAGTAACGGATGGTCGGGGTGATGGGTTTGCAGCACCACTTCGCCGCTCTTCCCGGCGCGTCCGGCACGTCCGGAAACCTGCGTATAGAGCTGGGCAAAACGTTCTGTTGCACGAAAATCGGCAGAAAACAGCGAGCTATCGGCATCCAGCAGCGCCACCAGCGTGACATCCGGGAAATGGTGTCCTTTTGCCAGCATCTGCGTTCCGATAAGAATGCGCGCATCTCCTTGACGCACTTGCGCCAGTTGCTGTTCCAGCATGCCTTTGCGGCTGGTGGTGTCGCGATCGATACGGGTAATTGGCACATCGGTGAACAGGGAGGTCAGCGATTCCTCCAACTGCTCGGTGCCCAAACCAACTGGCACCAGATGCGTTGAACCGCAGTGCGGACACTGCTGCGGCACCGGACGCTGGCTGTCACAATGGTGGCAACGGAGCTGACGCTGCTGCTGGTGATAGGTGTAATAGTGCTCGCAGCGCTGGCATTCCGCGATCCAACCGCATTCGTGGCACATCACCACCGGCGAAAAACCCCGGCGATTAAGAAACAGGATGACCTGATTGTTGTGTTCCAAATGGTGGCGAATGCGGGTAATCAGCGGCTGTGACAGGCCGCTGGTGAGCGGTAATCCTTTGACATCGAGGATATGCTGGCGCGCAGGTTGTGCATTGCCCGCACGCTTGCGTAGCGTGAGCTGACGGTATTTGCCGTTCTGCACGTTGTAGAGCGTTTCCAGCGCCGGCGTGGCGGAGCCGAGCACGATGGGAATATTTTCCTCTCTGGCGCGGAACACCACCAAATCACGCGCGTGATAGCGCCATCCTTCGTGCTGTTTATATGAGCCGTCGTGTTCTTCATCGATGATGATCATTCCCAGGCGAGCAAACGGGGTAAACAGCGCAGAGCGGGTGCCGATAACAATCGCGGATTCTCCGCTGCGTGCGCGCAGCCAAACCGCCAGACGTTCGCTGTCGTTCAGTCCCGAGTGCAACACATCCACTGGCGCGATGAAGCGTGCGCGGAAACGGGCAATGGTCTGCGGCGTCAAGCCGATCTCGGGCACCAGCACCAGTGCCTGCTTGCCTTGTGATAACACGTTTTCCAGCGCGCTCAGGTACACCTCGGTTTTTCCGGAGCCAGTGATCCCGGCCAGTAGCCAGGCGGTAAAATGGCTGTCTTCGCTGCGAATAGCGCCCACTGCGGTCGCCTGCTCGGTATTGAGGCGCAGTCGTTCATCATGGGTGATGGGCTGATGACGCCAGTCTTGCACCTCCGCGTCGATGGCCTTGAGATCGCACAACCATTTGGTGCGCAGTGCCTGCAATGCGGTCTCCGTCAGACCGGATTCATTCACCTGATGGCGGTACAGTGCACCTTGTATCAGGGCTGCCAGCGCCTGCTGCTGTTTGCGGGCTCGCGCCAGCGTGGCGAGCGGTGTGGCTTTACCTTGTTCGGTGGCGAACCATTGCCAGAGCGGAGCGCGATGGGCCGGTTTGCCCTGTCGCAGCAAAATAGGCAAAGCGTGGAACAGCACCTCACCTATAGGATAGTGATAGTAGCCCACGGCCCAGAGAAGAATGCGCCACAGGCTGTCAGGGAAAAGAGGCTGCGCATCGAGCACGTCGTGAATGGATTTGAGCTGTTCTACCGGAAGTTCGCTGCGATCGCTGCATACAACGACAATACCAATTGCCTTGCGGTTGCCAAAAGGCACGCTGACGCGCACGCCAGGCAATGGCGTCATGCCTGCGGGCAGCAGGTAATCGAATGTGCGTGCCAGCGGCACGGGCAATGCGACCTGAACGATGGACATGCTTTCTCCGGCTGATAACTCTGGCGCTCTGCTGTTTTCTCTGCACAGCGCAGCCCGACGGTACGATGTGTTACCGCTCCGCGGACGTCATGGGGGCTTGCGCCGCCAGTGTACAGGTTGCAGACTAAAATGTGTTGCCTGATTGCATCGGCTGGCTAATTTCTGTATGATTCGCCGCCTTTATACGACTTTGCTATGCGTGGTGTAATGACCGGCGCGATGGCGAAGCGTATACTGATTCGTAGAGAGTCAATGTACAGTACTGTGCTTACAGTGCTTAACTTCGTGTGGTGTCTGGCGAAACAGGGCTGGATAGCGGCACGGCCTTAACAGAGGTTTGCCATGAAAAAAGGTATTCACCCGAATTATGTAGCGATTACTGCAACGTGTTCTTGCGGTAACGTTATCAAAACCTATTCTACCGTGGGTCACGATCTGAACCTGGACGTTTGTGGCGAATGCCACCCGTTCTATACCGGTAAACAACGTGTTGTTGACACCGGTGGCCGTGTTGAGCGCTTCAACAAGCGTTTCAGCGTGCCGGGCAGCAAAAAATAAGCGTCCGCGCAAAGCAATAAAGGCACCCATCAGGTGCCTATTCCCACCCGGTAATCAATCGCCTTGACCTGCCTGCCTTTAAGAATCGCATCGCCAGTTTAACCTGCAAACAAACAGCCTGGTAGAATCTGCGTGATGCTTAACCACAATACGCCTTCTGATATCCGGGTTATCCGGCAACAAATTGTCGAAGAAATTATAAACGTCATCACCTTGATAAGGCTGGTGGTGTAGCGGTATCGAGAAGCAGGTAAAACAAGGCCTACACGCTATAGACGTTAATCTCGTAATTACCTGCTATAGCGTATATCTGCAATATGACGCCAACGCCACGATGAACTTTCCCCACCTCAGCCTCAAAAACCGAGAACCTAAATGCTAAAAGTAATTGCTGAAGATTTTATCAAGCCAGAGGCGATTGAAACCGTCCTCCCGCTATATCGTGAGTTTGTTGAGGCCACCAAGAAAGAGCCGCGGTGCATTGCCTACGATCTGTATATCGACGGAAAAGACATCGGGCAATTCATCTTCATCGAAGAGTGGCCGGACCGTGCGGCGCTGGATGAGCACTGCGCCAGCGAACACTTCAAACGTCTGGTGCCGATGATCGATCAGCACAAGCGAAAGGATGCGGCCTATATATTGATGGGTGGTTTTGGTGAAGTCTATAATAAGTTATTATCAAAAAGATAAATCGATATTACGCTAACAACCGGTACAGAGCACCACAGAAGATTTTTACTGATGGTTTGACAACCAGAAAAGAGTGGTGCAACACCGACATTTTTTGGGCAGGCGCTAAATTGAACCGTAATTTAATGGTGTATTTGGGTTTATTGTTTTCAATACTATTGCTACTTTCTTGGTTTCATAAAAATTACAATTTCATTTTCATCATCCTTATTATTACCTTCACCTGCTTTATGATTGCGATTCTTGAGTGGAAAGTAGAAAGGGTTATAAAAGGTGTCAGTTTGATATCGTACGGTATTCTTTTTGGTATTTTTGTCCCAAAGGCAATCATACCCAGTGAAGAATTTGCTAAAACCTTACCGATGAGCGTTATCGATAATCTGGAAATATTTAAAAACCTGGCAATATTTTCATGCTCTGGGGCCGGGGGAAGCATCATTGCAAATCATGCTGAGCGTTTCTTATCAGAAAAAGATACATCCCCTCAGCAAGAGAGTCGGGCTGTTAATTACGATAAACAATTCAGAGCATTACAGCACGAACTAACAAAAACACGAACCTATCTTATCTATTTCTCTAGCGCGATCTTGATTCTTTTCCTTATCATTCTCGCGATGATTATTTAGCGCATCCAATTTGCATAATTGCGCTGCTGAATAACACAAACCGTGAGTGAATGCTGTATCAGGCATAACATTAGCCGTTACACATGATGAATGTAACGGCTAATATGACAACTGTAGTGAAGCCATGTCGGGGAATACGCAAAGCGATGGCTACAACCTCGGCTCAGAAGCTTCTCCTTCCTCACCCGAAAGAATAACCTCCACCTGGCTATCCTTGAGCCGCGCTTTCAACGCCGCAGGCGGCATTTCATCAGTAAACAGCGCGGCGGCTTGAGTAATATTGCCAATATCCACCGCCGCCGAGGCGTGATACTTGGTGTGATCGGCCGCGAGCAAGATGTGCCGCGAATGGCGCATCATGCTTTGTGCCACGCTGGCTTCATTGACATCAAATTCCAGCAGTGTTCCGTCGCTCTCGATCGCTCCGACGCTGGTCACCAGATAATCGGCGCGAAAACCTTGAACAAAAGCGTTGGCCGCCGGGCCGATAATGCCACTGTTGTGGGAACGCAGCGTACCGCCCGGTACCATCACCTCAAGGCGCGGGTTTTTATACAGAATATGCGCGACACGCAGGCTTGATAATGCGCAGCTCGTTATGGTTCAGTAGCGCACTGGCTACGTGCTCTACGGTGGTGCCAATGGTGATAAAAATCGTCGAGCCATCAGGAATATAATCGGCAATCGCCTTTTTCTCATCGGTCAGAGACACTTCTCGCTGTTCAAACGCGGTGTTCACCACGCTGGATGCGCGTCCGGCACCGCCATGGTGCCGGGTAATCAATCCTTGCTCGCTCAGTTTGCGAATGTCACGCCGGACGGTCTGCGTGGAAACCTCCAGCAGTTGCGCCAACTCATCAATGTTCATGTAACCGCGTTCGGCCACCAGTGCCAGCAAACGGTCGTGGCGCGGATTACCGGTTAGTTCGGTAAAGCTCATGGGGATCCCTCTCAAAACCACACTTTCCGCATTCTATACAAAAAGGGACAAAAAGGAGCGGGTTTGATCACAGTCAGGGATACCGGCACGTCCACCCGGGCGCGTGCATTTCAATGCCGCCACGCCACTGGCAAAGCGCACTGCCTCAGTTGCGGTATTCCCCTGCGCCAAGGCAACGGCCAGCGCACCGTGGAAAACATCGCCCGCACCGGTGGTATCCACCACGTTAACGGCAAATCCAGACTGATGCCGTAACTCACCGTTTTCCAACCACTGACATCCCTCAGCCCCCTGAGTGACATAAACCTGTCCATTTGTGATCATTTTTGCGCGCGTTAATGCTTCAGCGCTCGCAGCCACGTCCGTTAAGCGCAGCAGACCGGGGGCAGAGAACACCGCATGATCGCTCAGCGCCACCAGTTCGGTAATGTCCTGCGGTGTCATATCACCGTCCAGCACCGTCATCACCCTCGACTGACGCGCCAACGTGAAAGCGCGTTGGGCACCTTCATGCAAGCGCACATCCGCCAGCACCACATCCCACTGGCTAAAATCGATTTGATCAAACCAGTAGGCGCTGGGTGAAAGATCCGGGCTCTGGTAGTTAAAAATAATCCGCTCACCTTGCTCATCCACCAGAATAGCGGATTGCGAGGAGAGAGCCTGTTCAATACGGCGCGTATAGCGGGTGTTAACGCCATAGGAGGCCAGCTCGCTCAGCAGTGCGGAACCAATGTCATCATCCCCCACGCGACCAATAAAATCGACCTGCGCGCCCAGTCTGGCAGCGGCAACGGCAGCCGTTGCCGCCGGGCCACCGCCCACTTCGCGGTAGTTTTGCGCCACATACTCCCCCCCCCCCCCCCCCCCGTCGCAGGCAGCGCTTCCACATAATAGAGGCGATCCATCACGGTAATTCCCACACAGGTAATACAAATCATGGTTATTCCTTAAACGACATCGAATGACACCATTTTAATTTCATCAAATGTTTAAAGAGTGATGAATGTCAATTTTTTGACCATAAATTACAAATACGATCAACAAAACAAACAAAACGGTCATCAATAGACAAAATGTGACAACCGAGAACGGCAGGAGAGCAGCATGGCAACAATCGCATTTATCGGCCTCGGCCAAATGGGCGCCCCGATGGCAAGCAACCTGATCAAACAGGGACATCAGTTGCATGTGTTTGATATCAGCCAGGCCGCCGTGCAGACACTGGTACAACAGGACACACACACAGCGCCAAGAGCGCCGCCGATGCAGCAAAAGAGGCAGAATTAGTGATCACCATGCTGCCTAACGGTGATTTGGTGCGCAATGTGTTGTTCGGCGATGAGGGTGTCTGCACAACACTACGCACGGATGCCTTGGTGATCGATATGTCCACTATTCATCCACTGCAAACCGACGCCCTGATCCGAGAAATGAACCAAAAAGGCTTCAGCATGATGGATGTGCCCGTCGGCCGCACCTCGGATCATGCCGTCGCGGGCACATTGCTGTTACTGGCAGGCGGCACGCCCGCACAGGTTGAGCGCGCAACACCGGTACTGATGGCAATGGGCAATGAGCTGGTGAATGCCGGCGGTCCTGGCATGGGCATTCGGGTCAAGCTCATCAACAACTACATGAGCATCGCACTCAACTCCCTATCCGCAGAAGCCGCGACGCTGTGTGAAGCACTCGGGCTCTCTTTCGATGTCGCTCTCAAATTGATGAGCGGCACACCGGCAGGCAAAGGCCACTTTACTACCTCCTGGCCCAACAAAGTGCTGAAAGGCGATCTCACCCCCGCCTTCATGATCGATTTGGCGCACAAGGATTTAGGCATAGCGCTCAACGCGGCCTCACGCGAAGTTTACAACCAGGCGCGCGCCGCCGGACGTGGACGCCAGGACTGGACGGCCATTCTTGAGCAGGTACGCACCAGCGCCGGGTTGACCCCGAAAGCCGCTCAGTAACCACCGATCTCTGTAACACATTAATAAAGGACAGATACATGGAAACCTACACCCTGAAAGACATTACCCGACCTTCCGGCGGCTTTGCCATGCTCACCGTCGATCAGCGTGAAGCGATGCGCTTAATGTTTGCAGCAGCAGGGGCCCCACAACCGGTAGTCGATCAGGTGTTAACCGATTTTAAAATCAATGCCGCCAGAATTCTGTCGCCTTATGCCTCAGCCATTTTGGTCGATCAGCAATTCTGCTATCCACAAGTGGTGCAGCAGCAGGCGATCGCGCCTTCCTGCGACACCATCGTTGCCGCCGATGCGTTTATACCCGGTAACGGCATTCCGGTTGATAACGTCATGATTGATAACAGCGTCGATCCGGTGGCCGCCAAAAACAATGGGGCCAAGGCATTGAAACTGTTGGTGCTGTGGCGCAGCGATGAAGATGCACAGCAGCGTCTGGAGATGGTGAAAACATTCAACCATATCTGTCACGCTCAGGGGCTGCTCAGCATTATCGAACCCGTGGTACGTCCGCCGCGCTGTGGCGACCACTTCGATCGTGAACAAGCCATTATCGATGCGGCAAAAGAGCTGGGCGACAGCGGAGCCGATCTCTACAAAGTGGAGATGCCGTTGCACGGCAAAGGCGCACAGCAAGCGTTGCTCGCTCCCTCGCAAAAACTCAATGAACACATTGCTATGCCGTGGGTCATCCTCTCTTCCGGCGTTGATGAAAAATTGTTCCCGCGCGCTGTGCGCGTTGCCATGGAAGCCGGTGCCTCGGGTTTTTTAGCCGGTCGCGCCGTGTGGTCTTCCGTGATTGGTCTACCCGATATGCCTCTGATGCTCAGGGATGTCACCGCGCCCAAATTGCAGCGTCTGGGTGAAATCGTTTATGATATGATAGCCCGCCGCCGCTGAGGAGTACGCATCATGATGAAATGGTTTAACACGCTGAGCCACAACCGCTGGCTGGAACAATAAACGGACCGCATCCTCGATTTCGGCAAGAACGCTTCGGCTGGCTCGGCAATAACAGCCAGGTCAGGGCCGAGATGGGCGCTCACTTGTGGATCACCGCACGCATGTTGCACGTCTATTCGGTGGCCGCCGCTATGGGTCGTCCCGGTGCATATGCCTTGGTGGAGCATGGCATTCAGGCGTTGAACGGCGCTCTGCGCGACGAGCGCTATGGCGGCTGGTATGCCTGCGTTAACGATGAAGGCGTCACGGATGCCTCAAAACAAGGTTATCAACATTTCTTTGTGTTGCTCGGTGCCGCCAGCGCCGTCACCACTGGGCATCCGCAGGCCAGAACGCTGCTGGATGACGCCATTGCGGTAATCGAAAAGTACTTCTGGAGTGAACTGGAGCAGATGTGTCTGGAATCCTGGGATGAAGCGTTCAGCGCGACAGAAGACTATCGCGGCGGCAACGCCAACATGCGCGCAGTCGAGGCCTTTTTGATTGCGTACGACGTGACCCATGACCGTAAATGGCTCGATCGCGCTCTACGTATTGCCTCCGTGATTATTCACGATGTGGCCCGACGCGGCGAGTATCGTGTCAAAGAGCATTTCGACGCTCAGTGGAACCCGATTCGCGATTACAACAAGGATAACCCCGCCCACCGCTTCCGCGCCTACGGCGGCACACCGGGGCACTGGATCGAGTGGGGCCGTTTGATGCTGCACTTGCGCGCTGCCTTGGAAGCCCGCTTTGAGACCCCGCCAGACTGGCTGTTGGAAGATGCCAAAGGCTTGTTTCACGCCACCATCCGCGATGCCTGGGCCCCCGACGGCGCAGATGGCTTTGTTTACTCCGTGGACTGGGACGGCAAACCCATCGTGCGTGAACGCGTGCGCTGGCCAATTGTGGAAGCGATGGGCACCGCTTACGCCTTGTACACCGTTACCGGCGATAGCCAGTACGAAGCCTGGTACCAGAAATGGTGGGATTACTGCATCAAATATATCATGGACTACGAGAACGGCTCCTGGTGGCAAGAGCTGGATATCCACAATGAAGTGACCACCAAGGTGTGGGATGGCAAACAGGATATTTACCATCTGCTGCACTGTCTGGTGATCCCTCGTCTGCCACTGGCTCCCGGTTTAGCCCCTGCGGTGGCCGCCGGACTCTTGGACAGCCAAGCCAGATAAGCGTGAACGGTAGCCCCCTGATCGTGCGGCGGATAAACCAGCCAACACCGGGCGACGAAGACACCAAGCGGTCAGGTCAAAGCGATTGAAAAGATACAAAAAAAGAGAAAATTACCCTAAAAAGTACCCTACTTTATGGAGGTCATAATGCTTTCGCTGACCGATATCGAATTACACACCGTTAACGGTGGATTTTCGTTAACTTATCACCAGCGCCTGATTCTACGCCACAGCGCAGAAGCGCCCTGTTTATGGGTTGGTGCCGGTAACGCCGACATCGATATGTTCCGCGGCAATTTCAGTATTAAAGATCGTCTGAATGAGAAAATCGCGCTGAACGACGCGACGGTGCTGGAACAAGCGGATGGCTGGTCCATCCGCTTTAGTCGCGGTCGCCACATTGCGTATCACGCGTGATGAACAAGGCAGACTCGCGCTGGCGCTGCAAAACGACAACCACGACCATAACCGTATCTGGCTGCGGCTGGCGGCGCAGGAGCAAGACCATATTTATGGCTGCGGCGAACAGTTTTCCTACTTTAATCTGCGCGGCAAGCCGTTCCCGCTGTGGACCAGCGAACAGGGTGTGGGTCGCAATAAACAGAGCTATGTCACCTGGCAGGCCGACTGCAAGGAGAACGCTGACGGAGACTACTACTGGACCTTCTTCCCGCAACCCACCTTTGTCAGCAGCCAATACTATTGCCACGTTGATAACAGCTGCTACATGAATTTTGATTTTACCGCACCGGATTATCACGAACTGGCGATGTGGGAAGATCATGCCACCCTGCGCTTCGAATGGGCGGACACCTACATTGCGCTGCTGGAAAAACTCACAGCGCTGCTGGGTTGACAACCGGAGCTGCCGGATTTGGTATACGACGGCGTGACGCTCGGTATTCAAGGCGGCACCGATGTGTGTCAGCAAAAACTGGATACCATGCGAAACGGGGGCGTGAAAGTTAACGGCATCTGGGCGCAGGACTGGTCCGGGATTCGCATGACCTCTTTCGGGAAGCGCGTGATGTGGAACTGACGCTGGAACCAAACCCTCTATCCGGAACTGAAAGCACGCATCAAGCAGTGGAATCAGGAGGGCGTGCAATTCCTCTCCTACATCAACCCTTACGTTGCCAGCGACAAAGACCTGTGCACCGAAGCGGCACAGCACGGTTATCTGGCGAAAGATGCGGCGGGCAACGACTATCTGGTGGAGTTTGGCGAGTTCTATGGTGGCGTCGTGGATTTAACCAATCCTGCCGCCTATAACTGGTACAAAGAGGTCATCAAGCAGAACCTGATCGAGGTGGACTGCAACGGCTGGATGGCCGATTTCGGCGAATACCTGCCTACCGACACCTACCTGCACAACGGCGTCAGCGCTGAAATCATGCACAACGCCTGGCCTGCGCTGTGGGCGAAATGCAACTACGAAGCGTTGCAGGAAACCGGCAAGCTCGGCGAGATTTTATTCTTTATGCGCGCGGGCTCCACCGGCAGCCAGAAACGCTCGGTAATGATGTGGGCTGGCGATCAGAACGTTGACTAGAGTCTGGATGACGGGCTGGCTTCAGTGGTGCCTGCCGCGCTGTCGCTGGCGATGACCGGCCACGGCCCGCACCACAGCGATATTGGCGGTTACACCACGCTGTTCGAGATGAAGCGCGGCAAAGAGCTGCTGCTGCGCTGGTGCGATTTAAGTGCCTTTACCCCCATGATGCGCACCCACGAAGGCAACCGCCCCGGTGATAACTGGCAGTTTGATGGCGATACGCAAACCATCGCGCATTTCGCGCGAATGACCAGCGTATTTACCACCTTGAAGCCCTACATCAAACAGGCCGTGGCACAAAACGCCAGCAGCGGCCTGCCCGTGATGCGTCCGTTGTTCCTGCATTACGAAGACGATGCCCGCACTTACCATCTGAAATACCAGTATCTGTTTGGACAGGATCTGCTGGTGGCACCGGTCTACGAACAGGGCCGCAGCGACTGGACGCTTTATCTCCCGGAAGATAACTGGGTCAACCTGTGGACGGGGAAAACGCACCGCGGTGGTGATGTCACCGTTGACGCACCGCTGGGCAAACCGCCGGTGTTCTACCGCGCGGACAGCCAATGGGCAACCCTGTTTGGTTCATTACAACACCTGTAAAACGGCTCGCCCGCAGCGCTACCTGCTGGCATTCGGAGAATAAAAATGAGTCAATCCGCAACCAACCCGGCTACCCTACGCCTGCCGTTCAAGGAAAAACTCGCTTACGGCATGGGTGACCTCGGCTCTAATATCCTGCTGGATATTGGCACGTTGTACCTGCTGAAATTCTATACCGATGTACTGGGTCTGCCGGGCACCTACGGCGGCATTATCTTCCTGATTGCCAAATTCTTTACCGCCTTTACCGATATGGGTACCGGCGTGATGCTGGATTCACGGCGTAATATAGGTCCGAAAGGAAAATTCCGCCCCTTCGTGCTGTACGCCTCTTTCCCCGTGGCACTGCTGGCGGTGGCTAACTTCATCGGTACCCCTTTCGACATTACGGGCAAAACCGTGATGGCAACCGTGCTGTTTATGCTGTACGGCCTATTCTTAAGCATGATGAACTGTTCCTACGGTGCGATGGTGCCAGCCATCACGAAAAACCCGCAAGAACGAGCGCATCTGGCTGCCTGGCGACAGGGCGGCGCGACGCTGGGACTGCTGCTATGCACCGTAGGATTTATGCCGATCCAGGCACTTTTTACTGCACAACCTTCGTTGGGTTTTTTGGTCGCCGCACTGATCTTCGCCACCTGCGGCTTGTTTAGCATGTGGTGGTGTTACAGCGGCGTGCAGGAGCGCTACGTGGATGTCATGCCCGATCACTATAAACCCGGCATCCTGAAGTCTTTCCGCGCTATTTTTCATAACCCACCGCTGCTGGTGCTGTGCATTGCCAACCTGCGCACACTGGCCGCCTTCAATATCAAACTGGCCATTCAGGTCTACTACACCCAATACGTACTGAACGATATTCACTTACTGTCGTGGATGGATTTTTTCAGCATGGGCTGTATTTTGATCGGGGTGTTTATGGTGCCTGCGGCGGTAAAACGCTTTGGCAAAAAGCAGGTTTACCTAGGCGGGTTGGCCCTGTGGGCCATCGGCGATGTGTTGAACTTTTTTTGGGGCAGTAACTCGGTACTGTTTGCCTCATTTTCCTGCATGGCTTTTTTCGGCACAGCCTTTGTCAACAGCCTGAACTGGGCACTGGTGCCGGATACGGTCGATTATGGAGAATGGAAAACCGGCATTCGTGCCGAGGGCTCGGTGTATACCGGTTACACCTTCTCGCGCAAGATTTCCGCCGCGTTGGCCGGTTTTCTGCCGGGTATCATGCTGACACACACCGACTATATGCCGAATGTGGCCCAGAGTGACGCCACCCTGCTCGGGCTGCGTCAGCTTATTTTTCTCTGGCCGTGCGGTTTGGCGATCGTTGCCGCCTTAACCATGGGCTTCTTTTACCAGCTCAATGAGAAACGCTTTGCGTTGATTATCGAAGAAATCGGTCAACGTAAGTATCAGGGTGAGAAACCTACCGAAAGCACCAGCAATAGCTTCACAGCATTGAAGAGTGGCGGGTAATGCGAAATATCATCGGCAGTGGGGTTGTACCAACGCACGTCAAACCCCACTGCCGGTGAATATATCACGCCATGCAATCTCTGCTCTCAAGATATTTGAGTGACACTTGCAAGGTGATCAGTCGGTAATTGATCTTTCCTATTCTATCATCATCGCCTTTGAGTTGAGCTTCCATGTCATTTACAAAAGCGTTGGTGATATCCAGATCGAAAAGACCATACTCAAGCAAGGTGAGTTTAATGTCCGGGTTTCTCTCTAAAAAAAGCAGCTATAATCCATAACTTCATCCCCACCGTAGTTATCTTTTATCTTGGTATCCGGGAATTGCTTGGCAAACTTAATATCATTATCGGCGGCGAATTTTTTAACAATAGCGCTGTAGTTTTCAACCAAAGGCAACTGATTAACTGACAACTTAAACAGTGAGTCCCAATTATTGGGTGTGTCGAAACTGTAAATATCGACCTTATCGATTGAAAAAGTGTATCGCGTCCCCTTCATTCCAAGCGATTGCGCACTGACTTTAAAAAGATTTCTATATGCTGGTAAAGCCAGCGCTTTGAGTTTCTCAAAATTATAAAAACGATAATAGACTGTACCACCGCGCTTGGCGGCAGGATGCTCATTAATGTTTTCATAAAGAGAGTCAATAACGTCTTTTTTCGGCGAAGCTCTGAAAAGATCGAGAAATCGTTGCCATAAATTCAACGCCGTAGCTTTTTTTATCGTCATACTGTACTAAATTCGTCATATTGCAATGATGTAATTTCCTTCCCCCTGTAAGTTCTATTTCCATCTTGCGAATCCTCCCTCTGTTTTTATTAATGACATCGCTTAGCATAGACCACGTATTCGAAACAACAGCACAATACCGTTTCAACCCGTCATACAAGCATCGTTCCCTGTGCGAGGATTTTTTTACCCGTAATACCGTGAAGCGCTTGATCGCAGAGGCACTTGATTATCTAATCAGTACTCAAAGCGCTACGGGGTTTGGCACTACAACACAGGAATCAACGCATGAAAAAGCTACGCGTGGGCATCATTTTTGGCGGTAAATCCGCTGAGCACGAGGTCTCGTTACAATCGGCCAAGAATATTATTGATGCCATTGATAAAACCAAGTTTGATGTGACGCTGCTTGGTATAGACAAGCAGGGGGCGTGGCATATCAACGATGCGTCAAACTACCTGCTGAATGCCGAGAACCCCGCGCTGATCGCCTTTAACCGTTCAAACAAAAGCGTAGCGCTGATCCCAGGTCAAACACAGCAGCAAGTAATTGAAAGCCAGAGTGCCCACGCCCTTACCCAATTGGATGTTATTTTTCCTATCGTGCACGGCACCCTGGGAGAAGACGGTTCACTGCAAGGCTTGCTGAGAATGGCCAATATTCCGTTTGTTGGCAGCAGCGTACTGGGTTCCGCGGTCAGCATGGATAAAGACGTCACCAAACGCCTACTGCGTGATGCAGGCTTGCTGGTGGCCCCCTTTGTTACCCTGAATCGCGCCAATCATCAGCATCACAGCTTTTCCAGCGTCAGTAACGCTCTCGGGCTGCCGTTGTTTATCAAGCCGGCCAATCAGGGCTCGTCTGTCGGCGTGAGCAAAGTTCGCAACGAAGCAGAATTTCAGCAGGCCGTTGAGCTCGCTTTCCAGTTCGATCATAAGGTGCTGGTAGAAGCGGCGATTGTTGGCAGAGAAATCGAGTGTGCGGTACTGGGTAACGATCACCCGAAAGCCAGCGTCTGTGGCGAAATTGTGCTGAGCGACGAGTTTTACTCTTACGATACCAAATACATCAACGAACAAGGTGCGCTGGTGCGAGCGCCAGCAGATCTTACACCTGAAATTAACGAAAAGACCCAACACATTGCCTTGCAGGCCTTCCAGGCGCTGGAATGTCAGGGCATGGCACGTGTGGATGTTTTCCTCACGCCGGACGATGAAGTGATTATCAATGAAGTGAATACGCTGCCCGGCTTCACCAATATCAGCATGTATCCAAAACTGTGGCAGGCTAGCGGCCTAAGCTATACCGATCTCATCACCACATTGATTGAGTTAGCGTTAGAACGGCAGGAAAACGATCGCGCTCTGGCAAGTTCTGTTCGATAACGGATACGCCCGCCATATACCTATTAGCCCTCTCACCAGACTTCGAATAAACCACGTCGAAGTCTGGAATAAGCAAAATAGATATTCCGGCTTTACATGTAATCGCTATCTAACTGATACAGCGACCTCAATGAACCGGTGATGACGGTAAGTACATAATTTCTTCGATTCTCATCGATGGGGAACCGATCGTTTATATCGTCCCTGAGTATGTCCATCATATCCATATTTATCAGACCGTGTGCAAGAAATTCTCTTCTGATATCTGCATTATTCTTCAGAAAGAAACGGCTATAATCCATGAGTTCGTCTGCGCCAAATCCGGCCTTGGTTTTGGTGTCTTTGTAATCAACCACAAAGCGTGCTTCATGACTTTTCATGTAGTCATACACAATGCGCTCATAATTGTCCACTACCGGTAATCCAGACATTTCCAATCCAGCGAGTGAGAGCCCATTTTTATCAGAGCAAAAGTAACAATATCCTCATTGCCAATCGAGAAGGTGTACAGGCTTTCACTGGCACTGTGCTGCGTTTCGCGGATGCTGAACAGATGTTGATGTTCAACATCCGCCAGTCTTTTTAATTGTTCAAAACAATAAAATCTGTTGTTTGTTTTAGCACTATTGCCTTCATTACTATCGCCATGAATAAGGGTGTAAAACGTATTGACGACATCTTGCTTTTTGCAAGATTTAAAAAGATCAATAAATCTATCCCATAGGCTAATTTTCGTTGCTTTCATTTTGTCATTGTACATGACAAGATTAGACAAATTTTTACTATTTAAAACTGAACTGCCTAAAAAGCCCACGTTCATAGTTGTACCATCTCTTCAATATGCTGGAATACGCTAAAAATCAATTCACGTCCACAAATGCTATTTTATAATAGGGCTTATTATCTTTAAACGTAATCGGTTTTATATCACCTTCATGATTCACAGGTGCAACTTGCACTTTTTCTTCATTCGCCACAGGAAATAATTTATATTTTTTCAAAAATATGATCATCAAGACCTATGTCGATAGAATTTATTTTGGAAACGTCTCTCACTGTTTCAGGCTCTCTTTTCATACTGGCAGAAAACCCTTGAAATGCATTCCCATGTTTATTAAGTGGATTATAAATGGGGCCACCCTGATATTTTATCGGATTATTTATGCCACGTTTCTCATGCGCAAGGCTTCTGATATAGCCTGGCTTCATTGGCATAGCCATCTTCGGCATTCCCATAAAAAGCGTACCCTGTTTATTCAGGGTCGACGCAATGTTCCCTTTTTTAAAACCAAATTGTAAAACACACGGTGTATTGTCAATGGAATGTAGTTTTTTTGCTAATGCTGTCGAGTTATTATTCCCTTCGCTATCACTAGCAGAGATCTGCTGAGCATTTAAAACACAATTGTCCAGTCGCTTTAAATTTACTGTAGTCATATTTTTCCTTATTGCTCTAATATCAAGTGAAAAAATTGAACGATATCATTGGATATTGTATGTTTCTTCTTAGCGTAACTATTAATAATCGGCTTTTCACAAAAACAGGCCAAAAAAGAGCGCCGGTCGACCAGATACCACTCGCATAAAAACATTTAGTTACAACGCGTAAGATTGTTTTTTTGAACAGCATCAACGCTGGATAAAAAGATGAATTGAATAACGATCGCAACCAACGCACAGGCAACATTATGTCGATGGCAGAGAGTCATCGCTTCCTAAAAACACTTTTCTGCGTGCTAAAACATTACAATAATCAATAATCAATAATCAATAATCAATAAAAAACACAATGGTCAATATTTTATGATAATTCGCTTGTTTAAAATATCATTTAATAAAGGGTGTTGGGCTATGAAAATAGAAAAAGCGATTTATAAATCCCTAATGAATTTTGGCTTGAGACTGAATGAGACTGAATTGAGCGCTAACGCCACACAATAATGTCGAGCTCACGCAGACGCGACTGTAATTCACAAGCGAGCGGTTTACTTAGATAAAAAAAGGAGCGTAAACAATGAGCGCTCCTTTTTGATCAATAACCCGTTTAAACGCGAGGGGGCTTATAGGCCATCTTTACCGTATTGCTGCGAACGCGGGCCATACAACACACCACGCGGCGTACCCGCAGAGAGCAGGCGCACGCTGGTGATACCAGCAATATCATGCCCTTTGTCAGACACCGTACTGGCGATCTGTTCTACCGCCGCCTGCACCAGCGCGCCAAGGATGCCATTGGAGTTGGACTACTGCTCGCTGCTGGAGGCCGTGGCAACACCGTTCCAAATCTGCTTACCGGTTTTCAAATCCACCAGCTTTGTTTCCGCCGTTACACGGGTTTCGCTGCTAAGTACCATGTACTTGGAGCCGTAATCTTTAACATCCAAATAAAGCGCAGCATCAGCCCCGAAAATCTGGCGCAGCTTATCGATGCTAACAGCATGAATATCCTGCGCCGTGGTCATTCCGTTTTGCTTGAAGGTTTCATCCACTACCGCCACTAGCAACACATAATATCCCGCTTCCGCTAGCGGATAAGTCACCTGTGTCAGCATACTGGGGCCCACTTTAATATCTGGGGAGTGGTTGAGCGGCGGCAGCACCAGAATAAATTTCGGCCGACTTTGCTTAAACACGGTGTAATCATACGGTGTCGGCTTGGCACAGCCGGTCAGGGCCAAAGCGAATGCCAGCCCGAGAAATCCCAACAAACGGTTCATTTGGCCGCTACTTTATTTTTGCTCAACAGAAAATCCATGTACGGCGCAGATTCTGGAAATTGCGCTTTTTCCGTTTCGAACTGTTGACGGGCTTCCGTGCCCCGCCCGGTATTGGCGTAGAGTAAGCCAAGCTGAGCGTGTAAGCCGGGCGGAACTGGTTTATTTTTCGCTTTGGCCTTTTCAGGCGCCAGATTCAGCGCTGTGATCTGTTCTTCAGGGCTGGTTTTGTCCTGTTGATAATATTGATACAGCGTCGGTTGGTAATTATCCCAGCTGTAAATCGTTTTGGGTTCTGTGGCACAACCAGCCAGCACCGCTGCAGCCAGCAGCAGTGCGCCTTTTTTTCCATAAGACATACGTAGCAATCCCTATGCTGTTAGTTGCTCGGGCGCCATGCGCCGCTCTCAATACCTGACACCAGGTTGTCCACTGCTTCACGAATAGCAAGATCCAGCACTTTGCCATTCAGGGTGGGGTCATAGCTTGCCGTGCCGCCAAAGCCGATAATTTCACGGTTGGAGAGCGTGTATTCACCCGCACCTTGCATCGAGTACACCACTTCTGACGTCTGCACATTGACCACGTTCAACGTAGTTTTGGCGTAGGCAACCAGGGTTTTTCCGCGACCGAGAATGCCCCACAGCTGGTGATCGCCCACTTCTTTACGCCCAAATTCGGTCACATCACCCGTGATGACATAACTCGCGCCTTTGAGTTTCTGCTGCTGACCTTTGATACCTGCTTCGGCCTTGATCTCTTCCATGTTGGTACGATCCAACACGTTGAAGCGACCGGTCTGTTGAAGGTGGCTCACCAGAATGGTTTTTGATTGGTTTCCCAGACGGTCAACGCCATCAGAGAAAATACCGTTCATGTAGTTCGAGCGGTTTTCAAATTTTCCGACAGATATCGGGCTGCGAACACCCTGGTATGCCGTCTGGTAGGAGGTAACTTTAGGTGTCTCAACGCTGCGTGAAGACTCTGTTGCACATTCGCTTAATAATGCCGCGGATACCAATAGAGAACCCTGGATGATTTTGTTGTTCATAGACCAATCCCTTATCAATATTCTTTTGTGATCTTGATCGACCATTTTCGTGGGAATTACGTAAATCGTGAATAAATTCATTATGTTAAATGTAATTTATTCGCGCCATTACAATATGATGAATGTAAAGACCTGTCACTAGCTGTTTTTCTTAATTTTAATAACAAAAAACGCCAACAACACCAAGGTTATCGTTTATTATTTCGTCATTTATTGGCACATTATGCTGAATAATTGAAGTTGCCCTAAGTAAAACACGTAACGTAACCAACTAATACAAAACACTATTTTGTTTTCACTCCCTTCAACAACTCTCCCCCAATTAACCCTCTATTTACATGTCCTACATCAAGATTACAGACAGAGGGAGCCAGTAGGATGAAAGACAGTAAATGGGGGGAAGTTGTATTTTTTCTTGTGTTTTCTCCTGCAAGTGCGAGACCCGTGCCAACCCCTTCCAAACCGCTTTCTGGGCGACCAGACAAAAAATCGAACGTTAACAATCAGAGAGTAACGCCTCGCCGATGATCTTTGCTCATCCGGCGCGGAAAATGTACGCGGCAAACACGCTGCTGGACGTTTGTCGTCACCACTCTGGGTTCTTTTTTATCGGCTAGATGTGTCAGGGAGAGGTTATGAACCGCTTTGTTATTGCTAACGCTCAAGATTGCATGGGCTGTAAGGCCTGTGAAATCGCCTGTGTCATTTCACACAACGACAACCAGTATCCTGCGAGTGCGGACGCATTTTTACCCCGCATCAAGGCCTTCAACACGCAGGAACTGCGTCCTGCGGTAACCTGCCGCCATTGTGAAGATGCGCCCTGTGCCAGCGTATGTCCCACTCAGGCACTGGTGCGCAAAGACGACAGCATCCAACTGTTAAAAGACAAATGCATCGGTTGTAAAACTTGTGTGCTTGCCTGCCCGTTTGGGGCGATGTCGGTGGTTGCAGAACCAACCAGCCCAGCCTCGTTTGCGCATAAATGCGACCTGTGTATCTGCCGCCCCGAAGGTCAGGCGTGCGTGGCGGCCTGCCCAACGCAAGCGCTCACGCTGGTGAGTGAACAGACGCTGGAGGCGAAGCGAAAAGCCAAGCAACAGGTAATGGCGCAGCGTTCTACGACCACCTGGCAGCGCACCACGCCGGTCATGCCGACCAAAAGCGTCAATCCACTCAAACAGCGCCAAAACTGGCCGCGCGTAGAGGCGAAGAAAAAGCCCATTGAGCTACGCAAAACCACGTTTGACGAAATTTATCACGATTTCTCCGCTGAACAGACGCAAGACCAGGCAAGCCGTTGCCTGTCCTGTGGCAACCATTCCATTTGTGAATGGGCCTGCCCGCTGCACAACAGTATCCCGCACTGGATCAGCCTGGCGAAGCAGGGCCGCATACTGGAAGCGGTGGAGCTTTCACACCAAACCAGCAGCCTGCCAGAGATTTGCGGTCGCGTATGCCCGCAGGATCGTTTGTGCGAAGGAGCCTGTACGCTGGGTAAAGAATTCGGTGCGGTTACCGTCGGCAATATCGAGCGTTATATCACGGACAGTGCCATGGCGATGGGATGGAAACCGGACATGAGCGGTGTTACCCCCACAGGCAAGCGCGCGGCGATCATCGGTGCCGGACCTGCGGGTTTAGCCTGTGCGGACGTACTGGCACGCAATGGCGTAGAGGTTACCGTGTTCGATCGTCCCCCTGAGATTGGTGGCCTGCTGACCTTTGGTATTCCTCCCTTCAAGCTGGAAAAAAAAGTACTGACCCATCGCCGCCACCTGTTTAGCGAAATGGGCATTCACTTCCAACTCAATACCGAAGTAGGGAAAGATATCGCGCTGTCGCAAATCATGGAGGAATACGAAACCCTGTTCCTCGGTGTCGGCACTTACCGTTCGATGAAAGCGGGTCTGGAAAATGAGGACGCGCCCGGTGTTTACGATGCCTTGCCATTCCTGATTGCCAACACTAAACTGGTTATGGGGTTACCCGATCTGGAAGACTAACCCTATATTTCGATGGAAGGAAAGCGCGTGGTGGTGCTCGGCGGTGGTGACACGGCCATGGATTGCCTGCGAACCTCATTGCGTCAGGGAGCAGCATCAGTAACGTGCGCCTATCGCCGCGATGAATCCAACATGCCGGGATCGAAAAAAGAGGTGAAGAACTCGCGCGAAGAAGGTGCGGAATTTATGTTTAACGTTCAGCCGCAAAAGATTTGTCTGGATGAGCAGGGCAACGTCTGCGGTATCAGTCTGGTCAGAACCGAGATGGGTGAGGCCGATGCAAGCGGCCGCCGTCGGCCACGTGTTATCCCTGGCTCCGAGTTTGTACAACCAGCTGAAGCCGTCATCACTGCATTTGGCTTCCAACCGCACAGCATGCCGTGGCTTGAAGAGGCCAAGGTGAGACTGGATGATTGGGGCCACATTAATGCACCGGCACGCGGCAACGGCCGACGTCCGTGCCAAACCAACCATCCGTGTATTTTTGCCGGTGGCGATGCCGTGCGCGGTGCGGATTTAGTGGTCACCGCGATTGCCGATGGGCGCAAGGCTGCCATCAGTATGCTCGACCAGATGGGGTTACAAAGCACCATCGCTTCCTTACCGGCGGTCTCGCTGGCTTCTCAGTTCAACTCGTCGCGCGAGGAAACGCTTCAATGAACGCTTCTGTGATTGCCGATGCCAGTAAATGTATTGGCTGCCGCACCTGTGAAATCGCCTGTGCCGCCGCCCATGCGGGCGGCGCTGATGCCACCATCGACAAAGCGCGTTTCTTCCCGCGTCTGAAAGTTATCAAGGGCGCGCAGGTAAGCGTGCCGGTATTGTGCCGCCAATGTGAAAATGCGCCCTGTGCCAGCGTGTATCCTCATGATGCGTTGGTGCGCCATCACGACAGCATTCAGGTTATTCAATCTCGCTGCATTGGCTGTAAAAGTTGCGTGATTGCTTGTCCTTTTGGTGCCATTGACGTGGTGGTGACCTCACAAGGTGTTGCGGCAAAAAGCGAGGTGCACAAGTGCGATCTCTGCGTCGATGTTGCCGCATCTCCTTCCTGCGTACGGGTGTGTCCGACATCCGCGCTGACATTGGTAAGCAACAGTGAGCTGCAACAACGGAGTTTCAAAAAGCAACAACAGGCAGCGCGTGATAACGCAGATATTCGCCTGTTATAAGTCAGAAACGGTGATGCTGTTGAAACGCCGCAGACTGATGACAAAGTCACTTTATCCCTCATCATCCTCGGCGAAAGCCGGGGATCTCTGTGAGAAGAAACGTATTTCGCCTGCAAGAGATTCCCGCCTTAGCGGGAATGACAGTGGTGACAGGCAGGCTTTTTATCACTGACTGAGTATGCAATTAATGCGCGTCGATAAAGATAAACTTCAACAGGAACAGCACCGCAACCACCACACAAGGGCTGATTTCACGCCAGCGCCCGGTTGCTACTTTTATCACCACATAGGAGATAAAGCCAAGGGCAATCCCTTCGGTGATGGAAAAGCTGAATGGCATCATCACCGCAGTAATAAACGCAGGCACCGCTTCAGTAAGATCGTCCCATTTCACGCGCGCCAGGCTTGAGGTCATCAACACCCCAACATAAATCAACGCACCTGCCGCCGCATAAGCGGATACCATGCTGGCCAGTGGAGAAAGGAAAATCACCAGCAGGAACAGAATACCGACCACAACTGCTGTCAGCCCGGTGCGTCCGCCAACCGAAACACCGGAAGAGCTTTCGATGTACGCCGTTACGGAGGAAGTGCCAATAAAGGAACCAGCCACCGAGCTGATGCTATCAACGTAAAGCGCCTGCTTCATACGCGGGAATTTACCGCGCGCGTCGACTAACCCAGCTTTATCCATCACGCCAATCAGGGTGCCAGAGGAATCGAACAGGTTGACCAACATAAAAGAGAAGATTACACCGGAAAGCGCCAAATTCAGCGATCCCGCCAGATCGACCTGACCGACAACGGATGTGACGCTCGGCGGCATAGAAAACACGCCAGAAAACTTCACGTCACCCAGCAACAGGCCAATGACTGTAGTAACCACAATGGAAATCAGCACAGCGGCGTGAATGTTACGTGGGGCCAGTACCGCAATGATAAAGAACCCCAGCGCGCCCAGCAGAACACTGTGAGACGTCAGGTTGCCAATGGTCACCAGCGTTTCCGGGTTAGCAACAATGATACCGGCGTTTTTGAGCCCCATCATGCCGATACCGCTGGCAATCCCTAAACGCAAGCTGATTGGGATGTTAGCGATCATCCAGTAGCGAATCTGGAATATGGTCAGAATCAAAAAGCCGACTGCGCCCCAGAAGATAGCCCCCATCGCGACCTGCCAGGAGATCTCCATGGCACCGACGACAACGAACGCAAAAAAGGCATTCAGCCCCATGGCGGGAGCCAATGCAACTGGCAGGTTAGCCACCAGCCCCATCAAAATACTGCCAAACGCAGCAATCAGACAGGTGGTCACAAACACCGCTTGGGTATCCATGCCCGCAACACCCAGAATCTGCGGGTTTACGAAAACGATGTACACCATGGTAAGCAAGGTCGTGAACCCAGCAATCGTTTCCGTACGCGCCGTAGTGCCATGTTGGCGCAGTTTGAATACGCGCTCCAATAAGCTTTGCTCTCCCGCAATCTCAGGTTGTGATGTTTTCATTATCAACGTTCCAGATAAGGAATTATGGTCGGTGGGTATCCTATAACAAAATGTACAGAGATTAACGCCATTGGCCGGTTTTTTTCTTGCCATAAGCAGACGTTATCGCAACCGTTACCCTCAACGGCATCAGGTATCCTTTTTTCTGCAAATACGCGAGAAAAACGGCGAACAAGCCATAACTCTCCACCTTCAGAACAAAAGATGAAAACCAGGTGAAAAACAGGCTTTTATCGTGTTTACGCCCGGTAAGGACAAAATACTGACACAGTGGGGTAAAGTAGTGGGTGAACCACACGCGTTACCAATAAGGAACCCCATGTCTTCGATTTATTGTGTTTTTTTCGATTGTGATGGCACGCTGGTCGACAGCGAAGTGATTTGTTGCCAGGCCTATGTGAATATTTTTATTCCGTATGGCTTACAGTTGTCGCTGGAGGAGGTCATCAAGACCTACAAAGGCGTCAAGCTCTACGACATTATCGATCGTGTGAGCGCACAACATGGCCTGACGGTAGTGCCTGAAACGCTGGAAAAACACTTCCGTGCAGAGATCGCTCGGTTGTTTGAGGAATCACTGCAACCCATTGACGGCATTCCAGAACTGCTTGCCGCGATTACCGCGCCAATTGACGCTGTTGCCGCCACATGCCCCAACCCTCGATCAGCGCAATGATCGCAATATACAGCACCGTCGCGACGCCGAATGCCTGAAAGGTCCGCAAGGTTTCCGTCTCAACCTGACGCGAAGCATAAGAGAGCTCGGCTACGCCAATCGCCATCGTCAGAGAGGAATTCTTGATGATATTCATGTATTGACCCAGCAGCGGTGGCATAGCAATTTTCAGCACCTGAGGCAGCACTACATAACGCATGGATTGCCAGGGCGTCAGCCCCAATGCCAGCGATGGGTGTTTTTGTCCGCGCGCGACACCGCCTATTCCCGCACGAATCTCTTCGACGATAAACGCACTGGAATAGAGCGTCAGGCCAATCAATCCGGCGAGAAACTCGAAAGAGGGCCAACTCAAAACCTGGCCTGCAATGGCCACATCATGGGGTGAATTCAGCCATTGCAACAGTGCGCCCGGCAGCAACTGCGCCGCGCCGAAATACCAGAAGAACAACTGCACCAGCTACGGCGTATTGCGAAACAAGGCGCTGTAAGCGATTACCGGCCAGCGCAAAAGGTTACGATGGCTATCCCTTGCGGCGGCAAGCACCATTCCCAGCAACGTTGATAGCACAACCACACACAGTGAAAGCCACAGTGTCAGCAAAAAACCGTGCCACAACCATGACAGATAACGAGATGCCAGCAGCCAGTTTTCTAAAAAAGAAGCAACGTTTTCAGTCAATGTCATACCCTGTTCGCGGTAGTAAAAACGCTTTGTTGCAGAAACGACAATGCCCTCTGTTCAACAGAGGACAGATACGGTGTCACCTGAAACGTCCTGTAACCTCACGTTGGCACGTGTGGACGGATAACAGCACCAGGCTTTAGGCTGTTTATCCAACGGCGCAAAGGTGAAATCGCCACGTGGTTGAGCAGATTTTGTGGTCGGCCCAAACCAGCGATCGTAGGTCTGTTTCGCTTCACCGTTTTTTCCAATTGCAACAGCGTTTCATCCACCTTCTGTGTCAGGCGATCTTCACCTTTAGGAACACCCACCCCTTGGTATTCCTTAGTGATGCTAAACGGAGAGATCTCAAACTCAGCTTTTTGTGCATCTGGCACGTTGGCCAGTAAGCCAACCAGCTTGGCGTCATCCTGAGTAATGGCCTGTACGTTACCATTACGCAAGGCTGCAAAAGCAAGCGGTGTGTCGTCATAAGAGATGACTTTTGCCGTCGGATAATGTTCACGCAGGTGATCTCTTGCACGGTCCCTTTATCCGCACCTATACGCAGCGCTTTAATGTCGTCCGGCGTTTTCAGCACGCCTTTACGGGCGATAAATTTCTGTCCAGTGGCGAAGTAGGGAATACTAAAATTAACCTGCTTGGCACGCTCATCCGTAATGGTGAAATTGGCGGCAATCAGATCGACTTTCTGCGAGGTAAGCAAAGGAATACGGCCGGGTTGGTAGCACGCAGTTCGACTTTGACCCCCAGCGCTTTGCCGATGGCTTCCGCGATATCCACGTCATAGCCCACCAGCTTTTTGGTTTGCGGATCGACAAAACCAAACGGCGGATTGCTGTCAAATACCGCAATTTTCACTACGCCCGCTTTCTGAATATCATCCAGCTTATCCGCCTGAGCGATACCGGAAACAGAAATCAAACCCGCTAATAACGTTAATGCAACAACTTGTTTTTTCACCATTTCCCTTGTCACCCTTATAAGTTTTGTTAGCCAGCAAGCTAACAGCCCGCGCGGCAATCAGGAAATAATAAAAATGGATAATATTATAATCTTATGTCACATAGCCGAGTTTCAGACTCGGGTAAGGCGTTTGAACAAAGATAAAACCCAGGTGATGGCGGGTGAAACCGGACGATTCGTCCGGTCTATGAGTTTGAAACCAGTGTTGCACACCGAAAACACCACCGCACCAGCCAGTCCCTTTCAGGTAACCACCGCAACTGAAGATGGGCTATGCTTTCAACATTAAAAAAATTCCATTGCCATATTACATAGCGTCCAATCATGGCGCGCTTTACACTTAAGAATACGTCTAATTATCGCAAACCAAATCATTGTTTATATGTTGTTTAAATAAACAACAATAGAATTTTTAAAAAATTCAGCAAGCAGGAATGAAAATGCCGCTAAGTCATGAAAAAACAACCCAAATAGTATCAATATTACTTTGTTTATCAAGCGTGACCGGGTGCGATTATCTGGAAAATGGAAAAGAACCCGCGTGAAACGCAAAATAATAAAAAATCCGGGATCGTTCTTGAAACGAGTATTGAAGATGACATTGTTATCCCCGTCGTGATAAACAACAAAACATTAAATTTTCTCGTTGATACTGGTGCCAGCGTAACCTTTATTGATGAAAAAATAGCGAACACGATAACACGCCCCTTACTCTCATCAGAAATTCCACAGAATTATCGCCAAGAATTTTCAAACGTCACGACGGTTTCTGGACGATTGGAGGGCCATCAGTTTGCCCTATTGAAACCAACCACCTTCGTCATCGGCACAAAAGAGATCAATGACAGCGACATATGGGTTTCTCTCGATTTATCACTGCTGCCGCAATCGATGGGAACAAAAATAGACGGCATTATCGGTATTGATACGTTTAGACGGTTCAATTGGAAAGTCGATAATGACCAAAAAAAGGTTATTATTTCCGACACGCTCCCCTCCGCATCGGATTATCAGGCGTGCACCGGCTATGATGACAGTTACAACCGAATGCCACACCTCTGGTTTAAATATAAAAATAATGATGTGGCCTTTCGCATGGATACTGGCGCCGATCACAGCTTCGTTTCCAATGAATTCCTCAATTATGTCAAAGAAAACAAGCTATCACTTGAATTATTGTCTAGCAATGAACCGATGGCTGAAGCGGGTGGCTTAACAAAAAGCACCCAACATATATTGCAGGACTTTATATTTAATGGATTGCCATTAAATAAAATGTAGTTTTCAGATAATCAGGAAGGAAAATTTCATGTCGGGATGGATTTCCTGTCTCGGTTTAAACGCTATACGTTTATCCATTCACGCATGATGTTTTGCTATGACGCTGACTCTATTGAAAAAAACAGCATTCCTCATGAACGTTCCATTGCCGTTCGCTATATGGATGGAAGCATTGAAGTGTTTTACAACAATAATGAAGAAATACAAAAATATGGATTAAAAAATAGTGATAAGATATTAACCATCAACAATACCACCTATTCTCCAGAAAAAATAAAAACGGTGGGAAAATTATTACTTCAGGAGCCAAAAGGAACATTGGCACTGACTATTCAGCGTGAAAATCAAGTAATGGATATTATGCTCTAACACACACAAACCTCTGCATCCGACCATCAACAACATGCCCCTGACGGGGCGTATGAGGTTGCTGATAAACAGCCAGACTCCCACTGTCATTCCCGCGAAGGCGGGAATCTCTTGCCGAAGAAACGCGTTTATTCACACAGAGATCCCCAGTTTCCGCCGAGGATGACGAGGGGGTAGAGTGACTTTGTCAGCAGTCTGCCCCCACCCCCTGACAGGGGATATTGTCAGTGAAAATCACTGAGGTGCAGGTCCGTTTTTCTCTTTCTCCAGCAGTTTTTCCAGCGCATCACCACCAATATGGCGGAAATCCTGCCCTTTAACGAAGTAGAAAATAAACTCGCAGATGTTCTGGCAACGGTCGCCAATGCGTTCGATTGAGCGGGCGCAAAACAGCGCGGTCAATACGCTCGGAATGGTGCGTGAGTCTTCCATCATGTGCGTCATCAGTTGGCGCACAATGCCTTCATACTCTTTATCGACCTTCTTGTCTTCGCGATAAATACGGATAGCTTCATCCAGATCCATGCGCGCAAAGGCGCCCAGTACGTCATGCAGCATTTCTACCGTATGACGACCCAACGATTCCAGGCTAACCAGCAAAGGCTGATGCTGATGCGAATATTTCTCCAATGCGGTGCGACAGATTTTATCCGCTACATCACCAATACGCTCCAGTTCAGAAATAGTTTTGATGATTGCCATCACCAGACGCAAATCACTCGCCGTTGGCTGACGCTTAGCGATGATACGCACACAGGCTTCATCGATGGTCACCTCCATCAAGTTCACCTTGGCATCACATTCAATCACGCGTTGGGCCAATTCCGCGTCACGGTTGTGCATTGCCGTAATGGCATCCGTCAGTTGCTGCTCAACCAAACCGCCCATGGTCATCACCTGGGTGCGGATGTGCTCAAGCTCAGCGTTGAACTGCCCGGAAATGTGTTTGTTCAGATTCAGATTGTCCATGATGCTTCCTGTAATCAACCATAGCGACCGGTAATGTAGTCTTCGGTCTGTTTCTGTTTGGGCGCGGTAAACAGGGTATCTGTATCGCTAAATTCGATCAGTTCGCCCAAGTACATAAATGCCGTATGATCCGAACAGCGTGCCGCCTGTTGCATGTTGTGGGTGACGATCACCACGGTATAATCTTTCTTCAATTCGGAAATCAGTTCTTCGATACGGCCCGTAGAGATAGGGTCCAGCGCCGAACAAGGTTCATCAAGCAGCAACACATCAGGACGGATAGCGATACCGCGCGCAATGCACAAACGCTGCTGCTGACCACCCGAGAGACTGTATCCGCTCTGGTGCAGCTTATCTTTAGTTTCCTGCCACAATGCGGCTTTGGTCAATGACCACTGCACGCGCTCATCCATATCGGCGCGGGAAAGTTTTTCGAACAAACGCACACCGAAGGCAATATTGTCATAAATCGACATCGGGAACGGGGTTGGCTTCTGGAACACCATGCCCACCTTGGCACGCAGCAACGCCACATCCTGCTTGTCAGTAAGAATGTTGTTACCATCCAGCAAAATATCCCCTTCCGCGCGCTGTTCCGGATACAGTTGATACATTTTATTCAGCGTGCGCAACAGTGTGGATTTGCCGCAGCCAGACGGGCCGATAAATGCGGTCACCTGATTGGTGGCAATATCCAGCGTAATGTCTTTCAGCGCATGGGATTTTCCATAATAGAAATTCAAATTGCGCACCTGGATTTTGTAGTTGGATGTCTCGGTAGCCATACTCATTAAGACCCCTCTCTTTTAACTGGTGTGTCGTCCGACACACCGTTGAATCCATTAATGTTTCTTTTTCGCGAACAAAATACGCGCGACAATGTTCAGCGGCAGCACGCACAGCGTAATCAGTAGCCCCCCCGCCCAGGCCAGCTGTTGCCACTCGACAAACGGGCTCATGGCAAACTTAAAGATGGTGACGGGCAGGTTGGCAATCGGGTGCATCATGTCGGTGTTCCAGAACTGGTTGGACAGCGACGTAAACAGCAACGGTGCGGTTTCCCCGGCGATGCGGGCGATTGCCAGCAGTACGCCTGTGATAATGCCGGAGACAGAGGCTTTCAATGTGATGGCCGAAATCATTTTCCACTTCGGCGTTCCCAGCGCATAAGCCGCTTCACGCAGGCTATCGGGAACCAGTTTCAGCATGTTCTCTGTGGTACGAATCACGATAGGCACCTGCAATAGCGCCAGCGCAATCACCCCCGCCCACCCCGAGAAGTGCTGCATCTTTGTCACGACAATCGAGTAGACAAACAAGCCAACCACAATCGAAGGTGCCGACAATAAGATATCGTTAATAAAGCGAATCACTTCGGCAACAATGGATTTGCGACCATATTCCGCCAGGTAGATACCCGCCATAATGCCGAGCGGTGTACCAAAGACCGTGGCCCAGAAAATCAGCAATCCACTGCCGACAATGGCGTTGGCAAGCCCACCACCTGCGGTATTGGGCGGCGGCGTCATTTCGGTAAACAGCGCCAGCGACATGCCGTCGATCCCTCTCACTACGGTAGAGAACAGGATCCACACCAGCCAGAACAGGCCAAATGCCATGGTTGTCATGGAGAGGCATAGCGCAATGCGATTCTTCTGGCGACGCCAGGCCTGCGTTTTCTGCCGGGTACGCGCCAGTGTGGCTTCTTGTTCCATTCCTAACGCCGCCATTAGCGTGCCCCCTCATTTTTTGCCAAACGCATAATCATCAACTTAGACAGCGCCAGCACGATAAAGGTAATCACAAACAGGATAAGACCAAGCTGCATCAATGCCGCCGTATGCAGGCCAGATTCCGCTTCGGCAAACTCGTTCGCCAGCGCGGAAGTGATACTGTTGCCGGGCATAAACAGAGACAGGCTGTCCAACTGGTAGGTGTTACCGATAATAAAGGTCACCGCCATGGTTTCACCCAGTGCACGCCCCAGCCCCAGCATGACGCCGCCAATCACTCCGTTTTTGGTGCATGGCAATACGATGCGCCAAATCACTTCCCAGGTGGTGCAACCAATACCGTAGGCTGACTCTTTCATCATTACCGGTGTTTGCTCAAACACGTCGCGCATTACGGCAGCGATATAAGGAATGATCATGATGGCCAGAATCACACCGGCGGCCAGAATACCGATACCAAACGCAGGACCAGAGAACAGTGTGCCCAAAATAGGAATGCCGGACAGGATACTCCCGACCGGTTGCTGGAAGTATTTGGCAAACAACGGTGCGAAAATAAACAGACCCCACATGCCGTAAACGATACTCGGAATGGCGGCCAATAATTCGATGGCAACGCCCAGCGGGCGTTTCAGCCAGTTCGGTGCTAACTCCGTCAGGAACAGGGCGATACCGAAGCTGATAGGAATAGCAATGATCAGGGCAATCAGCGAGGTCACGACGGTACCGTAAATCGGCACCAGCGCACCAAACTGCCCGGCAGGCGCGTCCCACTCTTTAGTCCACAGAAACGCAAAGCCAAACTTTTCAATGCTCGGCCAGGATGCCACGATCAGCGATACGATGATGCCGCCCAGCAGCAGCGTCAGCAACACGGAGAATCTCACCAGTGCGCTAAAGATGACGTCGCCCAGCTTTCCGGGGGCTTTCATGGTTGGCTTATACTCAGCCATAGGGCTCTCTTCTTCAGTGTTAATCATTTTACAGGCAAAGGCGGACGGGCTTCCCGCCCATCCGCCATAACTTATGTCAGTGCCTTGTTAACCGCACAAGGGCTTGCATAGCGTTTCAATGCTTATTTAAACAGCGCGTTACCGCTGCTGTCTTTTACACTGGTTTTCCATGCGGCACGAATCTGCTCAACCACTTCGGTTGACAGCGTAGCGTAATCCAGCGCTACCGCTTGCTCACCGCCTTTCTTGAACGCCCAGTCAAAGAACTTCAGCACTTCAGCGCCCTGCTCTGGTTTTTCTTGTTTCTGGTGAACCAGAATGAAGGTGGTAGAGGTGATTGGCCATGCGTCAGCACCGTGCTGGTTGGTCAGGTCCTGGGCAAAAGATTTGCTCCAGTCGATGCCTTTGGCCGCGTTGCTGAATGATTGGCCGGTCGGTTGAACGGCTTTACCGTAGGCAGAAATCAGCTTGGTGTAAGCCAGGTTATTCTGCTTGGCATAAGCGTATTCAACATAACCGATAGAGCCCGGCAGACGCTGAACGAACGCGGCAATACCGTCGTTACCTTTACCGCCCAGACCGGTCGGCCAGTTAACCGTAGAACCAGCACCAATTTTCTCTTTCCATTCAGCGTTCACTTTCGCCAGATAACTGGTGAACACGAAAGAGGTACCGGAACCGTCAGCGCGACGAACAACGGCTATATCCTGATCCGGCAGTTTAACGCCCGGGTTCAGTTTAGTGATGGCCGCATCATTCCATTTTTTGATTTTACCCAGGTAGATATCACCCAGCGTTTTACCATCCAGCGTCAGTTCGCCAGATTTAATGCCAGGGACGTTTACCGCCAATACCACACCACCGATTACGGTAGGGAACTGGAACAGGCCATCTTCAGCCAGCTTCTCATCAGCCAGTGGTGCATCAGATGCACCGAAATCAACGGTTTTTGCTTGAATCTGCTTAACGCCGCCAGAAGAACCAATACCTTGATAGTTAACTTTATTGCCCGTTTCTTTCTGGTAAGAATCTGCCCACTTGGCGTAGACCGGCGCTGGGAGCGTAGCGCCTGCACCGGTAAGGTTAACGGCAGCTGAGGCGTTGACCGCCGTCAGGGAGAAGGTTGCCATAACGAGACCGGCAATCGTGGTACGCATCAGTTTCATAATCCCTCCTGTGGGATTTTTTAAAGGTGTCGACCCAGATTCTTTATTGATCAGAGTGTAGTTCGCAGGAGGAAAAATAGGACAATTACATGACAGTAAAATGCATTGAATGTGGCAGTTTTATGACATACAAAATTTGTTCACGATCAATTGCATTAAACGCGGCATTTTACCTGAACACGCGCGGCGTTGATTCAGGCCATAGCGCGCAACCAGGCCAATAAATCTACCTGAAAAGTATCAGGAAATAATGGGGAGGGCGACAGCAGACAGTAACAGGAGCCCTCCTAGACAAATCCTGGCGGTTTAAGTCGGTTACAGTATTTTCATCTCGGTAGCGCACATCTCATGATTTTTTCTGGTAGCCCTGCTCTTCACTGCTGACACAATACGAGAAGAACACACCATATAATTTATTGAGTAATATAGTTTTTATAATTAGTGGTAGCATTGCAGGTATTGGTGGCTTTGGAGCGTAGCGAAGATAGCAAGAATTATCAGCTCAATTCAGACAGTATTCTGGTCTTTCTTATTGAAGTCCAGGTGAGAAAATAACGAAACGACACTAAACCAAAGAGCCTACAGTAAAATATAAATATACATTACATAGTTTTACCCCATAAATAATGGTTTTATTTAACAATAGCCACTTTATTAAAATAAAAAACAACAAATTTAAAATAAATAACATGGTATTAAATTTATACATAAGTGTACGTTAAATCTTAAAAAATATAGCATGCATATCATTAGTTATAAAAACAAAGTTCTATTTAAAAATACCTCTATAAAATCAGAGCAATCATTAATTAAATCAGCCCAGAAAAATGATATAAGGAATTAATAAAAAAGTAATAGTAATCAACCTATCCTTTGATTGGGTTGAATTAACATGAAGCTGTATTAAATTTACAGAGTGGACCTCGCCAAGCAAACCGGTGAAAAACATTACATCTTGATGTTTGTTTTTTGGGTTCATTCTTTTAATTAAAGCCGTCTGTATAAACCTATGAGGGTAGAACATGGCTATTACGCTTAACTACTATCGTGACTACAGAACTAGCGGGAACATATATGCGTTCTGCGAAGGACATGTGGATAATAAGGAAATAGTATATTCATTGTATCGACAAGGCCTGGTAATTAATGAAAAAAGGGTATGGTAGTGAAATAGTGAGTTTTAATATCCCACAACCAGCTACTTTCACTGTGTCTGCCAAAATATATACAGCAGATAGCGTTGTTCAGGAATTACATACGGGTGATATAGTTGTAGAACCCGTCCCACTTCTTCCACCGCCACCACCACAGCACGTTAAAAGTTTAAAAGGTCATTTAGCACTAGTTAAAGGAGAAGAGAATTATCTCGAAGTAAAATTTTATGAGGGTGGTCTTGATAAACTAAAAAATGAAAAGAAAAAACGCGCCCCAATTTATTATAGTTTGAAAAGCCAACTTACTTTTGAACCAAGATTTACACAAAAAACAGTAAAGAAAATTTCCAAAATCTCACCCATATTAACACAGTGTGCCTAAATCTATAAAGTTGATTCCAATATCCCTGAATTACAATTTCTTGCACTGGCTCAGGAAATTGAAACACTCGACTATGTAGAATATTGTTAATTGTTAAGCAAACTTGTATTTCCGCCTCCACTGGTTAATTATGAAGAACCGGGTTGCGCTGCATCTGCCCCGACGTTGAATGCAGAAGTGGTGGATAATTCAACACATCCTCAACATAATGGTGACCAACCGCAACCTTTTTCTGATACGCCAAACTTTACCATTCTACAGACGTATCTCGATGGTGGGCAAGGAATGAATGTGCGGAATGCCTGGTCGAGAGGCGCCGCTGGACGGAATATTGGGGTTTATCTTTCTAGCTTTGGTGTGAATAATTTACATGAAGATTTGGTCGGTGGCATAAGAGTATTTACTAACCGCCCAACAAATCGTGAAGCTGGTACCGCTCTGATGGGGGCTATCCGCGCTAATTTTAATAACTTTGGTGTCACTGGTATAGCTTACGATTGCATAGGTAATTTTTATGATACTGATATATCAAATATAGATTTAATCCTCGCTGATTTTCACCCTGGAGATGTTATCGCAATAAGTAATGAGATTGTCTTGGGAAATGTATCTCGTGTTCCAATGGTGCACGATGCAGCATTTTGGTCCCGAATCAATTTACTAGCAAGAAGTGGTGCTATAGTCATCTTTGCGGCAGGAGATGGTGGACTAAACCTTCGACAATATAGCTTATTTAATAACTTAGGTGACAGTGGTGGGATCATGGCTGGTGCCTGCATCTCACTAAATGAATTGAGGAACTCTAGCACCAACTTCAATTTGTATCTTAGTGCTAACTCTTGGGGTGATAGCGTAACGACAACGGGTTTCGGTAGTTTACAAAATCCCCCGTTCCCTTATGCGCCTACACGACAGGACTTTCTGGAACCGGTGCCGC
This sequence comes from Candidatus Symbiopectobacterium endolongispinus, assembly GCF_018777385.1. GTDB lineage: Bacteria > Pseudomonadota > Gammaproteobacteria > Enterobacterales > Enterobacteriaceae > Symbiopectobacterium > Symbiopectobacterium endolongispinus. The sequence goes on from NZ_JAFJYB010000001.1 coordinate 61,455, forward strand.
AACAGCACTATTGACTGGAGCAATGGCAGTAATACAGTCCTACGCCAGAGCGACTTATCGCGTAATATTTGATGCTCGAGATATGCTACAAGTGATAGAGCGCAGTGGTTCACGACAAGCAGAAGGGCAGGGGATCGGCGTTAGACCCAATGTGGCTGCAGCGCTCACAGAGGTTGATAATTTATTAAGCGGAGCAGCACCACTTCCGCCCCCACTTCCGCCGTTCCGTCCATGGCAAGTGGGTTTACAGTATTTAGTAGGGGATCTGGTGTCCTATGACGGGCTTAATTACATATGCATTCAACAGCATATAGCACACGCGATAACTTGGAGACCGCCGCTGGAGAAGAATTTAGCAGCATGTTTCTGATTAGTACAAACCAATCAGAGTAGCAGTTACTCTACCGTCACCGATTTCGCCAGGTTACGTGGTTGGTCAACGTAAGTACCTTTGATCAGGGCCACGTGGTAGGAGAGCAACTGCAACGGCACGGTGTAGAAGATTGGGGCAATCACGTCTTCCACATGCGGCAGCGGAATGATGCGCATGTTTTCGCTGCTGGTAAAGCCCGCTTCTTCGTCGGCAAACACATAGAGCTCACCGCCGCGTGCGCGCACTTCTTCGATGTTGGATTTCAATTTTTCTAACAGCTCATTGTTGGGCGCAACCACCACAACAGGCATATCCGCATCAATCAACGCCAGCGGGCCGTGCTTCAACTCACCCGCCGCATACGCTTCTGCATGGATGTAAGAGATCTCTTTAAGCTTCAGCGCTCCTTCCATTGCGATAGGGTACTGATCGCCGCGTCCCAGAAACAACGCATGGTGCTTATCAGAGAAACCTTCTGCCAGAGACTCAATCAGCTTGTCCTGTGACAGCATCTGCTCAATACGCGCAGGCAGCGCTTGCAGACCGTGGACAATATCGTGCTCAATCTGGGCATCCATACCGCGCAGACGGCCAATACGCGCCACCAGCATCAGCAACACCGTTAACTGGGTGGTAAACGCCTTGGTGGACGCCACGCCAATTTCCGTACCGGCTTTGGTCATCAGCGCCAAATCGGATTCACGAACCAGCGATGATCCTGCCACGTTACAAATAGCCAGCGATCCCAGATACCCCAGCTCTTTGGACAAGCGCAGTGCTGCCAGCGTATCCGCCGTTTCACCGGACTGAGAGAGGGTGATCATCAGGCTATTGGCGCGCACCGCCGGTTTGCGATAGCGGAATTCAGAGGCGATTTCCACATCACAGGACACACCCGCCAGTGCTTCAAACCAATAACGCGATACCATGCCTGAGTTGTAGGACGTACCGCAGGCAATAATCTGAATATGCTGCACTTTAGCCAGCAGTTCATCCGCTTTTGGACCCAGTTCAGACAGATTCACTTCACAGTGGCTAAAACGCCCTTCCAGGGTGTTTTTGATCGCCAACGGCTGTTCGTAAATCTCTTTCTGCATGTAGTGGCGGTAAGCACCTTTATCACCCGCGTCATAATTGACTTTGGATTCAATCTCTTCGCGTTCAACCAGTTCGCCCGAGCGGTTGAAAATGCGCACAGTGCGGCGCGTCACTTCAGCCACGTCGCCTTCTTCCAGGAACATAAAGCGGTGGGTCACTGGCAACAGAGCCAGTTGGTCAGACGCAAGGAAGTTTTCACCGACACCACGGCCAATCACCAGCGGGCTCCCAGAACGGGCAGCCACCAGCAGGCTCGGATCGCGACTGTCCATCACTACCATGCCGTAAGCGCCACGCAGTTGAGGGATAACGCGTTTTACCACGTCAACCAGCGCGCCGCCGGTTTGTTGCTGTTCCCAGCGCACCAGGTGCGCAACCACTTCGGTATCGGTTTCGGAAACAAAGCGATAGCCACGCCCGATCAGCGTTTCACGCAGCGGTTCATGGTTTTCGATAATGCCGTTGTGAACGATGATAATAGGGCCAGAGACGTGCGGGTGCGCATTCTCTTCTGACGGCTCCCCGTGCGTTGCCCAACGGGTATGAGAAATGCCCGTACCTCCCGCCAGCGGATGCTCTTCCACCGCTTGCGCCAGCATCTGCACCTTACCCAAGCGACGTACGCGGGCAACGTGCCCCTCTGCGTCAACCACCGCCAACCCCGCAGAGTCATAACCACGGTACTCAAGGCGGCGAAGCCCTTCTAACAGAATTTCAGAAATATCGCGTTGCGCAACTGCGCCTACAATTCCACACATGGATGTGTATTCCTATACGCGTGACATATTGTGTCACTTTCGACATCTTAGACCTGATCGTGCCGGTTTTTCCGGCGTCCCCGAGCCTTGTAGAGAGTTGGGGATTATTATGTTTTGCGTAGTGCTTTAGCCTAAAACACTGTGCAAAACCGCCTCCACGAAATGGGAGGCGACATCACTTATTTTTTCTTAACGGGCCGCGCCCAACCTGAAATATGACGCTGTTTTACCCGGCTTATCACCAGCGCATTATCTTCCACATCGCGCGTTACCGTGGTACCAGCACCGATGGTCACGCCACTGGCTACGGTCACAGGGGCCACCAGTTGACTGTCAGAGCCGACAAACACCCGATCGCCAATCACAGTTTTGTGCTTGTTGGCACCGTCATAATTACAGGTGATGGTGCCTGCACCAATATTCACATCATCACCAATTTCCGCATCGCCAAGATAGGTCAAATGGCCTGCTTTGGAACCTTTGCCCAAACGCGCCTTTTTCAACTCAACAAAATTGCCAACGTGTGCACCCTGTGCCAGCTCGGCCCCCGGTCGCAGGCGCGCAAAGGGCCCTACCGTACACTCAGCGTCCAAAACCGCATTTTCTAACACGGTGTACGGGCTTAGGACACAGTCATCACCGATCACGCTGTCTTTGATGATACAGCCCGCACCAATCTCAACCCGATTCCCTAATGAGACCTGGCCTTCAATGATCACATTAGCATCAATACTCACATCACGTCCGTGGGTTAATGTCCCACGCAGATCAAAACGAGAGGGATCGAATAACATGACGCCCGCCAGCAGCAACTTATTGGCCTGTTCCCGCTGATAGACACGTTCCAGCGTCGCCAGTTGCAGGCGGTTATTAACCCCTTCCACTTCGCTCAGATTATCAGGATGTACAGCTTCAACACGGCGGCCTTCTGAAGCAGCCATAGCGATAATGTCAGTGATGTAATACTCGCCTTGCGCGTTGTTATTGTTTAACTGGCTCAGCCAGCGTTTCAGATCCTGACCGTTTGCTGCCAGAATGCCAGTGTTGATTTCGTTAATCTGACGCTGCTGTTCCGTCGCGTCCTTGTGCTCGACAATCCCGACCACAGACCCGTTATCATCGCGCACAATGCGGCCATAACCGGTGGGGTCGTCCAGTTTCACTATCAGAAGCGCAATGCCGCCCTGTGGCTTATCCACCAGCAAGCGCGCCAGCGTGGCGGGTGATATCAAAGGAACATCACCGTACAGCATCAGAATATCTTCATCATCAGCAAAAAACGGCGCCGCCTGCTGCATGGCGTGCCCGGTGCCGAGTTGTTCCGCTTGCAGAACCCAATTCAAATCCGGGTTGGTTAACCTGTCTTTCAGTAAATCGCCATCGTGTCCGTAGACCAAATGCACCTGTTTGGCACCCGTTTCCATAGCCGCATCAATCAAATGCTGAACCATCGGCTTGCCAGCGAGCGGATGAAGTACTTTTGGTAGATCGGAATACATACGTGTTCCTTTGCCAGCGGCAAGGATAACCACGCTCATGACACTGTTAGACATGCACCACCCTGATGAAACGAATTGATAACCCACGGATTCAATTGGATGAAAGTAAACCCGTTATCGCTGCGGATTACTACATATTTTTCAACGAAAAATACCACAATGCCGCGCGAGGCAAGAAAAAAGTGTACCCAAGTCTAAACCTTACTGGTGGTTTTTTTAATTCATCTTTTCCGAAAAAATGGCTAAAACGCGACGGCGGATAGTGAATTCAGGTTTCAGGAAAAACAGACTTTTGTTTTATATATTTCCATTTATGACAAACACAAAAGAAACAGCGTTTCATTTGTGTCATCATAGCCCCACAACTCAATAAACAATACCCAAGGGGATACAATGAAACTAAGTGCTTTACGGCTTGCCACGGTAGCCCTGGCGCCGTCCTTTCTGTTCCTTAGCATAACTGCACACGCAACTGAACAACCCGCTCCGGTATGGCACAGCATAGCCTTCGGCCAATCGACCGACGTTAACTTCTCCTCCAACGTTCTGCCGGAAAAAATTGGCGTTAACGATGTCACCATCAACGGCAAAAAACTGACGGTTGACGATAAGGCCGACCTCTCAGCGCCGATCACCATAGAGAGCCGCGGCGGTAAAATCGCCAACACGCACGATGGGCTAACCTTCTTCTACACTACGCTACCTGCCAATGTGAACTTTACCTTGCAAGCAACCGTGACCGTCGATCAGTTTGGCCCCGAAAATGGCGCTAAACCGGCCGCACAGGAAGGGGCTGGGATTCTGGTGCGCGACATTATTGGAGCACCGCGTCAAAATCCGTTGAAGGAAGGCTATGGGGGGTTCCCTGCTGCTTCCAACATGGTGATGAATGCCATCTCTCATGACACAGGATAAGAAATCCCATACGGAAGTCCGGTTGCAAGCCATTGTGCGTAACGGTGTGCTGCAACCGTGTGGTAACGCGGGTGCCAAGATCACCAAGACCAATATTCAGGAAAAAATTAACCTGGAACAGACTCCTTCTTTCCGTATGAAGGTGGAACGTACCAACGACGGTTTTGTGACATCCTATGCGCCCAAAGACAGCGACAACTGGGTAAGCAAAGACGTGAAAGGGGCGGACCTCGTCACCAAACTGGATAAAGATCATTACTATGTGGGCTTCTTCGCATCACGTAACGCCAAAATCACTGTCAGTGATGCGCAGTTGACGACGTCTCCGGCACAAACAAAAGCGTCGCCGGAATTCAAATTTGCCGCATTTGCCCCAGTATTGCAGGTGATGTCCTCGACCAAGAGCGCGAGCGATAACTATGACGTGCAACTGCGTGCCAACTATGCCGGTACCGTTACCATCACTCAGGGCGATAAAGCGCTTGGCGCAGCACATACCGTTAAAGCCGGTGAGACGCTAAGCGTTCCTGCCAAGCTGAGCGCAGGCAGTGACTTCAAAATCGTTTATCTGCCGACAGAAGGCGATGATAAAGCAGAAAAAGAAGCAACGTTCAGCGTAGAGAAAGTCAAACTGGCCGATGCCAAAAATGTCTATGTTTCTGCGCAAGGTCAGGCAAGCAACGATGGCAGCAAAGCTGCCCCGTTATATTTCGCAACCGCTATTAACGTATTGCCAGCAGGAGCAACCTTATGACTAGCAGACGGCGATTACAGTGCTTCTTCCATTCCCGTCAGCGCCAGCGGCAGCCAGAAAGCATCGAAAAAACTGTTCGCTCAGGGCAAAAAAGCAGTGATTCACGGCCTGCAACTGAATACCAGCCATTGGCATGTGAAAGGCGTCGAAATCACTGAGAAGCCGTTCCGTATCGAAGGCAGCTACAACACCATCGAACAAGTACTGGCGCACCATTGTGACGACACAGGGATTCAGGTTTCTTCTTCCGGTGACGTAGGCCGTCCGCTGTAGGCAAGTCACAACCTGATTCTGAACTCAGAATCACACAGCAACCAGGATCCTGGCAAAATCAACGCCGACGGTTTTGCGGTGAAAATGCGCGTGGGTGAAGGCAACGTGATTCGCGGTGCATTCTCTCACAACAACATCGACGATGGTTTTGACCTGTTCAACAAGATTGAAGACGGCGCTAACGGCGTTGTGGTGATCGAGAATTCAATTGCCATGAACAACACCAGCAACGGCTTCAAAATGGGTGGCGAAGGTCAGCCGGTTGCGCACAAAGTGAAAAACAGCATCGCTGTTGGCAACCAACTGGATGGTTTTACTGATAACTTCAACCCCGGCGCGCTGGTGGTAGAAAACAACACGGCGCTGGATAACCAACGCTTCAACTTTATTTTCCGTCCAAGTCCTTACTCTGGCCCGGAAAAACAAGGTGTGTTTAAAAACAACATCTCCCTGAAAACCCAAGAAGGCAAGTACGACGACGCCGTGGTGGGTAACGTGGACAACAGCAACTTCTTTATCAAAGACGGTCGCTCTGTTAACGCTCAGGGAAAAGAGATAACCGTGAAGAACTTTGTCTCCGTTAAAGTACCGGAAACGTTCGCACGCGATGAGAAAGGTAACCTGGTACTGGGTGATTTCCTCAAAAAGAAATGATTGACTGAAAAAACCCGAATAAGCGGCGGGTTATCCCGCCGCTTAGGTTGCTGACAAACGGCCTTACTCCCATCGTCATTCCCATGCAGGCAGCAATCTGTCACAGGCTAAACGCGTTTATTCTCACAGAGATCCCCGGCTTTCGCCGAGAATGACGAGAGTGGGGCCGAGGGTAACGTGGGGCAAAGTGACTTTGTCATCAGCTTGAACGGCGGGAATAATCCCGCCATTTTTTGTCTATAAAAAAAGGCCGATCGCTAGATCGGCCTTTTTTACTGAATGCGCAAGTTACATCGCTTTTTTAGTCAGCTCAATAACACGCAGCTTCGCAATCGCTTTCGACAATTCTGCGGAAGCCTGTGCGAAATCCACATCGCCATGCGAATTGCGAATGTGATCTTCCGCTTTACGCTTGGACTCCAGCGCGCGCGCTTCATCAAGGTCCTGCCCACGGATGGCGGTATCGGACAGCACGGTCACGGAGTTCGGTTGCACCTCAAGGACGCCGCCGGACAGATAGATATACTCTTCTTCACCGTGTTGCTTAACGATACGCACCATACCAGGTTTAATGGCAGTGAGCAGTGGGGCGTGGCCAGGGTAGATACCCAGTTTGCCCTCACTCCCCGTCACCTGGATCTTTTGCACCAGGCCGGAGAACATTTCCTGTTCTGCGCTAACGACATCCAGATAGTAAGTCATAGCCATATCAACCTCCTAACAGACGTTACAGTTTCTTGGCTTTTTCCACTGCTTCGTCAATGGAGCCAACCATGTAGAACGTCTGCTCCGGCAGATGGTCGTATTCACCGTCCATGATGCCTTTAAAGCCGCGGATGGTGTCTTTCAGTGACACGTATTTACCCGGAGAACCGGTAAATACTTCTGCCACGAAGAACGGCTGCGACAGGAAGCGCTGGATTTTACGCGCACGGGCAACGACCAGTTTGTCTTCTTCAGACAGCTCGTCCATACCCAGGATCGCGATGATATCCTTCAGTTCCTGATAGCGTTGCAGAATGGACTGCACGCCACGCGCTACGTCGTAGTGTTCCTGACCAACCACCAGCGGATCCAATTGACGACTGGTAGAGTCCAGCGGGTCAACGGCCGGGTAGATACCCAGAGACGCGATTTGACGGCTCAGTACCGCGGTCGCATCCAAGTGGGCGAAGGTGGTGGCTGGCGACGGGTCAGTCAAATCATCCGCAGGGACGTATACGGCCTGTACAGATGTGATAGAACCGGTTTTGGTAGAGGTGATACGTTCTTGCAGCACGCCCATCTCTTCCGCCAGCGTCGGCTGATAACCTACCGCAGAAGGCATACGACCCAGCAGTGCGGATACTTCCGTACCGGCCAAGGTATAACGGTAGATGTTATCGACGAACAGCAGTACGTCACTGCCTTCATCACGGAATTTTTCCGCCATGGTCAGGCCAGTCAGTGCTACGCGCAGACGGTTGCCTGGCGGCTCGTTCATCTGGCCGTAAACCAGTGATACTTTGTCGATAACGTTGGAGTCAGTCATTTCGTGGTAGAAGTCGTTACCTTCACGGGTACGTTCCCCTACACCGGCAAATACGGAGTAACCGGAGTGCTCGATCGCGATGTTACGGATCAGCTCCATCATGTTTACCGTTTTACCTACACCAGCACCACCGAACAGACCCACTTTACCGCCCTTGGCGAACGGACACATCAGGTCGATAACCTTGATACCCGTTTCCAGCAGTTCCTGGGAGTTGGAGAGCTCTTCGTAGCTCGGCGCCTGACGGTGAATCGCCCAACGCTCTTCTTCGCCGATCTCGCCTTTCATGTCGACCGGTTCGCCCAGTACGTTCATGATACGGCCCAGCGCGGCTTTACCTACCGGTACTTCGATCGGATGGCCCAGGCTGTTCACTTTCAGCCCGCGACGCAAACAGTCAGAAGAACCCATTGCAATACAACGAACAACGCCGCCGCCCAACTGTTGCTGCGTTTCCAGCACCAGTTTTTCAGCACCGTTTTCAACCTCAAGCGCATCGTACACGTTAGGTACGGCATCTTGCGGGAACTCGACGTCGACCACGGCGCCGATTACCTGGATGATCTTTCCAGTTGCCATCTTGAATCCTCTACGTAATTCGTAAACCTGGTTTAAACCGCGGAGGCTCCCGATACGATCTCGGTGAGTTCCTGCGTGATGCTGGCCTGACGAGCCTTGTTGTAAACCAACTGCAACTCTTTGATCAGGCTACCGCCGTTATCCGTTGCGGCTTTCATCGCAACCATACGAGCGGCCTGTTCACTGGCCAGGTTTTCTACGACGCCCTGATAAACCTGAGACTCCACATAGCGGCGCAACAGGGTATCCAGCAGCGACTTAGGATCGGGTTCATATAGGTAATCCCAGGATTTATTCTTCAGTTCGCCATCGTCCGCGGGCGGCAGAGGCAGAAGCTGAACCACTTGGGGTTCCTGAGACATGGTATTGATGAACTTGTTACTCACAATGTACAGCTTGTCCAGACGACCTTCGTCGTAGGCTTGCAGCATCACTTTTACCGGCCCGATCAGTTCGGGCAGGCTAGGGTTATCCCCCATGCCAGTAACCTGAGCAACAACGTTACCGCCCACAGAACCGAAGAACGAAACCACTTTGGAACCGATCATCGCCAGATCGCTCTGCACGCCTTTATCGCTCCAGGTTTTCATGTCTGCCAGCAGTTTTTTGAACAGGTTAATATTCAAGCCACCGCACAGGCCACGGTCCGTGGACACCACCAAATACCCGACGCGCTTAACGTCACGCTCTCCCAGGTACGGATGTTTATATTCCAGATTCCCTAACGCCAGGTGACCAATCACCGTGCGTATGGTCTCTGCATAAGGACGGCTGGCCGCCATACGATCCTGCGATTTACGCATTTTGGAAGCGGCGACCATTTCCATCGCTTTAGTGATCTTCTGCGTGTTCTGGACGCTTGCGATCTTACTACGTATCTCTTTTGCGCCGGCCATCTTTGCATCTCCTCAACGCCAGTAGGCCTGCCATCAGGCAGGCCTACTGGCGTTACCAGGACTGGGTTGCCTTGAAGGTATCAAGGATAGTTTTGAACTTACCCTCGATCTCATCGTTATAAGCACCAGTCTGGTCGATTTGTTGCAGAAGATCGCCGTGTTCGCGGTCGGCATACGCCAACAGCGCCGCTTCGAAGCTGCCTACTTTCGCCAGTTCAACATCAGCCAGATAGCCACGTTCAGCGGCGAACAGCACCAGAGACTGCTGCGCAACCAACATCGGCGCATACTGTTTCTGTTTCAGCAGTTCAGTTACTTTCTGACCATGATTCAGCTGCTTACGCGTTGCATCATCCAGATCCGAAGCGAACTGGGAGAACGCTGCCAGTTCACGATACTGCGCCAGTGCGGTACGAATACCACCGGACAGTTTCTTCATGATCTTGGTCTGCGCTGCACCACCCACGCGGGATACGGAAATCCCAGGGTTAACCGCAGGACGGATACCGGCGTTGAACAGGTTCGATTCCAGGAAGATCTGACCATCGGTAATCGAGATTACGTTGGTCGGAACAAACGCGGAAACGTCACCCGCCTGAGTTTCGATGATCGGCAGCGCCGTCAATGAACCGGTTTTCCCTTTAACTTCACCTTTGGTAAACGCTTCTACGTAATCGGCGTTAACGCGTGCCGCGCGCTCCAGCAAACGGGAGTGGAGGTAGAAAACGTCACCTGGATAAGCTTCACGACCTGGCGGACGACGGAGCAGCAGGGAAATTTGACGATAAGCGACGGCCTGTTTGGACAAGTCATCGTAAATGATCAGTGCATCTTCACCGCGGTCACGGAAGTATTCACCCATCGCACAACCGGCATACGGAGCCAGATATTGCAGTGCGGCAGATTCAGACGCCGTTGCGACCACAACAATGGTGTTGGCCAATGCGCCGTGCTCTTCCAGTTTACGCACCACGTTGGAGATAGTGGAAGCTTTCTGGCCGATGGCAACGTACACGCACTTGATGCCAGAATCGCGCTGGTTGATGATGGCGTCGATAGCCAGTGCGGTTTTACCCGTCTGACGGTCGCCGATGATCAATTCACGCTGACCACGACCAATCGGGATCATGGCGTCAACGGACTTGTAGCCCGTCTGTACCGGCTGATCAACGGATTGACGCTCGATAACGCCCGGTGCGATCGCTTCTACCGGAGAGAACCCTTCGTTCTCAACCGGGCCTTTGCCGTCGATAGGTGCACCCAGGGTGTTCACCACGCGGCCCAGCAGACCACGGCCAACCGGCACTTCCAGAATACGGCCGGTACACTTGACCTTCATGCCTTCGGCGAGGTCAGCGTACGGACCCATCACCACCGCACCAACAGAGTCGCGCTCCAGGTTCAGGGCGATAGCGTAGCGGTTGTCGGGCAGGGAGATCATCTCCCCCTGCATCACATCGGCCAGGCCGTGTACGCGAATGATCCCGTCACTGACGGAAACAATAGTACCTTCATTGTGAGCTTCGCTCACCACATTGAACTGAGCAATGCGCTGCTTGATCAGTTCGCTGATTTCGGTGGAATTCAGTTGCATGCTCCAGTCCCCTTAAGACTGCAAGACGTCTGCGAGGCGTTCCAGACGGCCGCGAATGCTGCCATCTATCACCATATCGCCCGCGCGGATCACCACGCCTGCGACAACAGACTTATCAATTTTGCAATTCAGCTTCACTTTGCGTGACAGGCGTTTTTCCATGGCGGAAGTAATCTTGTCCAGCTGCGGTTCACTCAGTGCGCTCGCGGAGGTGACTTCGACGTCAACCGTCGACTCCTGCGCGGCGCGGAGTTGCGCAAACTGTTCCAGAACTTCAGGAAGCACCAGTAAACGCCCATTTTCCGCCATCACCTTAATCAGGTTCTGGCCGGGCTCATCCAGCTGATCGCCACACACGTCAATGAAGGTGCTCGCCAGCAGATTCGGTGCCATAGCACCAGACAGCAGAGCGGCAACCTGTTCATTGCGTGTGACTTCAGCGGCAAACGCCAGCATGTTCTGCCAGCGTTCAACGGCCTGATGTTCAACCGCAAAGTCAAAAGCTGCTTTGGCGTAGGGGCGAGCTACCGTGACAAATTCAGACATCGGCCCCTCCCTCCTTACAGTTCAGCGACCAGTTTATCAACGATGTCGCTGTTAGCAGTTTCATCCACGGAACGTTCAATAATCTTCTCGGCACCGGCAATCGCCAGCATGGCAACCTGTTTACGCAGCTCTTCACGAGCACGTTTACGTTCGGCTTCAATTTCAGCCTGCGCCTGCGCCACGATTTTGCTACGTTCAGCTTCTGCTTCCGCTTTGGCCTCATCCAGGATCTGAGCACGGCGTTTATTGGCTTGCTCGACGATCACCTGAGCTTCCGCTTTGGCTTTTTTCAGCTGATCGGTGGCATTGGCCTGCGCTAAGTTCAAATCTTTTTTGGCACGTTCCGCAGAAGCCAAACCGTCAGCAATCTCTTCCTGACGCTTCTCGATGGCAGCCATTAACGGCGGCCATACAAACTTCATGCAAAACCAGACAAACAGGACGAACGCAATGGCTTGGCCGAGGATTGTTGCATTAATATTCACAGCACAATGCCTCTTTTAAGTTAAATGATTGATGTTAAATACCTAACCGGCGATACCGGGTTAGACGACCGCAAACATCACATACAGGCCCAGACCAACAGCAATCATCGGGATGGCGTCAACCAGACCCATAACGATAAAGAACTGTGTACGCAGCAGAGGAATCAGGTCAGGCTGGCGAGCCGCGCCTTCCAAGAATTTACCACCCAGAATGCCGATACCGATCGCAGCACCGATCGCCGCCAGACCCATCATCAACGCGGCAGCCATGTACAGTAGATACACACTCAGGTTTTCCATGACAGTCTCCAGTTTGTTTTAGTTAGAACGTTATTGTGTTGAAAGAAAAATCAATGCTCTTCAGATGCCATCGATAGATAAACAACCGTCAGAACCATGAAAATAAAGGCCTGAAGCGTAATGATCAGGATGTGGAATATTGCCCAAGGCACATTCAACAACCATTGCGACCACCACGGCAGCAAACCGGCAATCAGGATGAAGATCAACTCACCCGCATATATGTTGCCAAACAGTCGCAAGCCGAGTGAAACCGGTTTGGACAGCAGGCTGACACCTTCAAGAATCAGGTTGATGGGAATAAAGACCGGATGGTTGAAAGGTTGCATGGTCAGTTCTTTCACAAAACCGCCAACGCCTTTCATTTTGATGCTGTAGAACAGCACCAGAATAAACACGCCTAGCGCCATGGACAGTGTGATGTTGACATCCGCCGTCGGTACTACGCGCAGGTAAGGCAACCCAATCCAATGTTCGCCGATAAAGGGCAGAAGATCGATCGGCAACAGGTCCATGGCGTTCATCAGGAACACCCAAACGAAAATGGTCAGCGCCAGAGGGGCGATAAGTTTGCTTTTGCCATGGAACATGTCACGCACGTTGCCATCAACAAAACCGATGATCATCTCCACAAAGGTTTGCAGTTTACCGGGCACGCCGCTGGTCGCGTTCTTTGCAACCTTGCGGAAAATGACCAGAAACAGGATCCCAAGTGCGATTGAGAAAAACATCGAATCGACGTTAATCGACCAGAACCCCGAACCTACCTGTAAATGTTTCAGGTGATGACCGATATACTCTTGGGGAGTAGATGCAGACATGATATTCCTTACCCTGTTGTTGTTAATACGGTAACGGTTAACGATGGCTGGCGCCACTATCTGCATAATCAGCACCGCCAGGTAGGTCAGACCAAGGGGAACAAACGCCGCCTTGAACAGACCCAACGCCACCACCAGCAACGCGATGGTGATAAATACTTTCAACGCCTCGCCAATGGCAAACGACCAGGCAACACGCCCTTCTATGGGCTTACCCGCCTGATGACGCAAGGCGAACAGCACAAAGCACACGTTCGGCAGCCATACCGCCAGTCCTCCGGCTAAAGCGGAAGCACCCGCCTCAACACTCCGCAGGCAAAAAACGGCGCTGACCAAAACGAACGTAGCCGCCTGTAGCATCAACCCCAAAAAGGCCGGTTTTCTACTGTAAAGGGAGACAGACATGCGTTTTGCTCTTCATTCCTTTTCCAAAGGCTGACTGACGTCGTATAAAACTGCCTTTATTCCATCAAGTCAAGCGGCAAAAAACGAGCAAATTATACGGTTCACGCCTGCGAATTCAATTGATAAGTAGCAAAAAGGTGAACAATAATTTAAATCTCTTATTCAAGCTCTATTTTTACTAACAATCGAGGCGGCAGCCGCGGCCCGTAAGCCTTTCAATAACCCGATAATATGTGATATCAATCACATAAAAATGACATATAGGCTTTATATCAGATCTGATTTTTTTAAGTCTTTAGCAAAAATAGCTATTTATCTTAATTAAATTCAAATAGTTAAATAACGACTCTTTTTAAAACGCCCTAAAAACATCCCGTGCACTGCGTATTAACATTATTTTTTTATTTCTTTAACATCTGGGTTTTTCATCTGCAATCAACAACGGCAATTAATTTCTCTGGTTACTATTCGAAGAAAAACAAATAGCGTGCAAGGTTGCCAGGTTTTGTAAAAAAATGGTGATCGGTGTCCATTTTTCCGCAGATAATACCCTTCAGACTTAAAAGGTATCTCTGATACAATTAGTTATAATTTATTTGATAAAACGCAAAATTAGTTTGGTTTAAGAATCACTAAATGCCGTTCACCGTCCAGTTCAGGCACCTCTAAACGCACAATACGCTCTACCGCTATCGACGTAGGCAATGCGGCTAATTCTTCTGGCACTACCCCTTTCAGGGCATAAAAGCGTCCGGTTGCCGGTGCAGGCAGGTGTTTGCACCACTCCAGCATATCAAGCAAAGAGGCAAAAGCGCGGCTGATAACGCCATCGAAAGGCGGCTCAGCAGTGAATTCCTCGATCCGCGACTGCACTGGAAAGACATTATCCAGCTTGAGTTCATGCTGAACCTGACGCAGAAAACGCACACGTTTTCCCAGGCTATCCAGCAGAGTGAATGACGCTGAGGGGCGTACAATAGCCAGTGGAATACCCGGCAATCCCGGTCCGGTACCCACATCGATAAACCGCTCGCCCTGCAAATGCGGCTCAACCACGATGCTATCCATGATATGCCGTACCAGCATCTCCTGCGGGTCGCGCACTGACGTGAGATTATAGGCCTTGTTCCACTTGTGCAGCATTTCGACATACTGGATTAGCGAATTTTTTTGTTGTTCACTGACCAAAATGCCAGCCCGCTGCAACAGAGCGTCTAATTTGTGTTTCACTCGCTTACCCTGCCATATCTGATGAAACGTGGCTGCCAGGAACAGCCACAAAATGACACACCGTAGTGCACTCTCTGTATCGGTTATCAGGCGCTGCGGCGCAGTATCCCTTGTTTTTTCAGCCAAACCAGCAGAATAGAGATCGCTGCTGGGGTAATTCCCGAAATACGCGAAGCCTGACCAATGGACCCTGGTTTGTGGTCGTTGAGTTTGGCTTTCACTTCGTTGGAAAGCCCGCTCACCTGACCATAATCCAGATCCGCTGGCAGTACGGTACTCTCATTGCGCAGCTGTTTTTCAATCTCGTCCTGCTGACGCGCAATGTACCCTTCATACTTCACCTGAATTTCAACCTGCTCTGCCGCCTGAACATCCGTGAGCGCGGGCGAGAACATCGATAACGAGGTCAGGGTAGCGTAATCCATCTCGGGACGACGCAGCAGTTCCTCACCGGTCGCTTCGCGCGACAGCGGCGTTTTCAGCAACGCGTTCACCGCCTCTCGCTGTTCACTGTGGGGATGAACACGAATTTCACGTAGACGCTGGCGTTCCTGCTCAATCTGTTCCAGCTTTTCGTTGAAGCGCGCCCAGCGATAATCGTCCACCATTCCGAGTTCACGACCAATTTCAGTGAGACGCAGATCGGCGTTGTCTTCGCGCAGCATCAGGCGGTATTCGGCACGCGAGGTGAACATGCGGTAGGGTTCTTTGGTACCGAGCGTATATAGGTCGTCCACCAGCACGCCCAGATACGCCTGGTCGCGACGTGGGAACCAACCGTCCTGATCGAACGCCAGACGTGCGGCATTCAAGCCAGCCAACATGCCCTGAGAAGCAGCCTCTTCGTAACCGGTTGTGCCGTTTATCTGTCCGGCAAAGAACAACCCGTGGATAAATTTGCTTTCCAGCGTGGGCTTAAGATCGCGCGGATCGAATAAATCGTATTCGATAGCATAGCCGGGGCGTACTATCTTGGCGTTTTCCATGCCTTGCATCGAACGAACGATTTGCCACTGTACGTCGAAGGGCAGGCTGGTTGAAATGCCGTTGGGGTAAATCTCGTTACTGGTCAGCCCTTCAGGTTCAAGGAAAATCTGATGCGCATTGCGATCGGCAAAGTGCATCACCTTGTCTTCGATCGACGGACAATAACGCGGGCCAACCCCCTCGATCACACCGGCATACATCGGGCTGCGATCGAGGTTATTGCGGATCACCTCATGGGTTTTTTCATTGGTGTGCGTGATGTAACACGGCATCTGCGCCGGGTGCTCACTGGCGTTCCCCAGGAACGAGAATACCGGCATTGGATTATCACCGTGCTGTTGTGCCAGCACGCTGAAATCAATGGTGCGCGCATCGATACGCGGTGGCGTACCGGTTTTAAGGCGACTGACACGCAACGGCAACTCACGCAGTCTGCGCGATAGCGGTATGGAGGGCGGATCGCCAGCACGTCCACCGCTGTAGTTATCCAGACCGA
Organism: Candidatus Symbiopectobacterium endolongispinus; assembly: GCF_018777385.1. Taxonomy (GTDB): domain Bacteria; phylum Pseudomonadota; class Gammaproteobacteria; order Enterobacterales; family Enterobacteriaceae; genus Symbiopectobacterium; species Symbiopectobacterium endolongispinus. The sequence goes on from NZ_JAFJYB010000001.1 coordinate 77,649, forward strand.
TGTGAATTTTACCATCAAGGAATGTCCCAACGGTCAGCACCACCGTTTTGGTGCGGAACTTCAGTCCCATTTGGGTGACTGCACCGACTACACGATCGTTCTCGACAATAAGATCGTCAACCGCCTGCTGGAAGATCGTCAGGTTTGGCTGGTTCTCCAGCGCAGTGCGTACTGCCTGACGATAAAGCACGCGATCCGCCTGTGCACGGGTAGCACGAACGGCAGGGCCTTTACTGTTGTTTAGTATTCTAAACTGAATACCGCCCCGATCGACAGCGCGAGCCATCAGGCCGCCCATGGCGTCGATCTCTTTAACCAGATGTCCCTTTCCGATCCCACCAATAGCCGGATTGCAGGACATTTGTCCCAGCGTATCGATATTGTGTGTTAATAACAGGGTTTGACGCCCCATGCGTGCCGCAGCCATTGCGGCTTCTGTGCCCGCATGGCCACCGCCGATCACGATGACGTCAAAAGGATCTGGATAAAACATGGTACTGCACCTCGCGTGGTGTTAACGAGAATAGTCGGGTTAACGATGTGTGCCTAAGATCGTTGCTTGCCTTGGGGAAGGGGATTCTACTCAAGTTTACGCAAACGACAAGCCCGTTGGATCGTCGGTAGTTAAAGAAAGATCTTTTTATATAGGGATCTTTTTATTGGATCTACTATTAGGATCCATACTGCTTGTGGATAAGTACTTTTTCCAGACGAAGATCAACAAATTGTTGATGATCGTTTGCTGTGAATGATCGGTGATCCTGTACCGTATAGCTTGGGATCAAAACAGTTGGTTATTCACATGACAAAAAACGAACAATGGTTGTTATTGGGATAACTACCGGTTTTCACCCGGATATACATAAAGTTATACACAATTAAGTGGCTAAATAAACCGCTTAATTGAGTAATTCTACCCACGGAGCCAACCAGATTTCTGCTGGATCCTCGGGAATATCGTGCTCGGTGATGTCGATCCGCAACATCTCGCCGATCCTTTTTGCGCCACGATCCGCAAGAATACGATCCACTGTAACGATCGCTAATCTGCTTAAACAACGGTTGCAGGTTATCCGGTAATTCACCGGCACCGTGAGTTGAGCTCACCAGTAGCCATACTCCGCTCTGCGGGAGGTCGTCCAGTTGCGGGCCATGTTGAACATTAGTGGAAAAGCCTTGCTGTTCCAGTAACTCGGCCAGATGTTCTGCCACATACTCCGCACTGCCTAACGTACTGCCGCTGATAAGCGTAATGTCTGCTATGCTCGATCCCGTCCGAATAAAAGATGCGATATTGTACGCTGTGATCGAGCTGTTATCTACCTGTGGATAATATTTATATACCTGTTGACGTTTACGAGGTGATCGTCCGCATGATCGGGTTCTGTAGCGAGATCAGGGTTTCCGTAGACTGAATTTCATCGATGGTCTGGATCTTGTTGATAAGTACGTGTTGCAGTGCGTCAATGGAACGGCACATTACTTTGATGAAAATGCTGTAATGCCCGGTGGTGTAGTAGGCTTCTACCACTTCTTCCAGGTTATTCAGTTTCTCCAGGGCTGAGGGGTAATCCTTGGCGCTTTTTAAAATGATGCCGATAAAGCAGCACACGTCATAGCCTAGTTGCTTGGGGCTGACATCAACCCGGGTGCCGACAATAATGCCTGCCTGCTTCATTTTTTCGACGCGAACGTGGATGGTGCCGGGACTGACCGAAAACTGCTTGGCCAATTCGGCATAAGGGGTACGGGCATTTTCCATTAAAGCGTTTAGGATGCCGCGATCGAGATTATCGATCTGATAAATTTCAGTCATAATTTTTCCTTATATTTAGTTCTTTCTCATTTTTAGCATGCGTTAAATGAGGAATCAAAACCATGATGCCTGTTTCTTTGCTGGATTATTGAATTTCACCGCCATTCTATTGCTTAATTGCGCTATAGACAGTGACGACGGACATGGGTAAATGAAAAAGAGCTATATCGAAAAACAACAAATTGCGTTTGTGAAATCCTTTTTCTCTGCACAGTTGGCGCAGAAGCTGGGTCTGATTGAAGTTCAGGCCCCGATATTGAGCCGCGTGGGCGATGGCACTCAGGATAACCTCTCCGGCAGCGAGAAAGCGGTGCAGGTACACGTGAAAGCATTGCCTGACGCCACGTTTGAAGTGGTGCACTCCCTGGCGAAATGGAAGCGTAAAACCTTGGGTGACTATGACTTTAGCGCTGGGGAAGGGATCTACACTCACATGAAGGCGCTGCGCCCGGATGAAGATCGCTTGAGCCCGATCCACTCTGTTTATGTCGATCAGTGGGATTGAGAACGCGTAATGGGGGATGGCGAGCGTTCCATCGATTATTTGAAATCCACCGTTAACCACATTTATCAGGCAATAAAAAGCACCGAAGCAGAGGTTAGCAGCAAGTTTGGCCTGACGCCTTTCCTGCCGGAAACCATTCATTTTGTCCACAGCGATACGTTGCTCAAGCGTTATCCTGAACTGGATGCCAAAGGGCGTGAACGTGCCATAGCTAAAGAACTGGGTGCCGTATTCCTGATCGGCATTAGTGGGGCATTGTCTCACGGTGAGCGTCACGATGTGCGTGCGCCGGATTATGATGACTGGTCGTCAGCGGGTGAACAGGGTCTGAAAGGGTTGAACGGCGATATCCTGGTGTGGAACCCGGCGTTAAACGATGCTTTCGAGCCATCTTCAATGGGGATTCGTGTCGATGCTGAGGCGCTCCAACGTCAATTGACACTGACAGGGGATGTCGATCGTCTGGCACTGGAGTGGCATTAGGCGCTGATGCGTGGTGACATGCCGTAAACCATTGGTGGCGGTATCGGTCAGTCCCGCTTGGTGATGCTGCTACTGCAACTGGCGCACATTGGTCAGGTGCAGTGCGGTGTGTGGCCACAGCCAGTCAGAGAAGCCGTGCCTGCATTGCTGTAATCACTGTAGAAGCGCTACGCTCAGGCGTGGCGCAATCGCCGCAGTTAACCCGGTATCCACGTGCCAGATATGGTCGAAAATGTGCAGGATGCCAGGTTTTCCATGTTGTGACATCGCAACGGCATGAAAACGATGGTGATGTTGTTGCTGTCGTTGCCGAACGCGTTGCACGGTCTCTTCAGACAAGCGCTGTGCGATGAAATCAGAAATCATCACAGCATCGGCATCATGCCACACATCATCTTCCAGTTTGTCCAGCAGCGCTGACATACAGGCCGCCATGTCGGTGCCGCCACGAAACGATTGACCAAGAAAACGCGTGGCCTGTTCAATACCTGTGACGGCTGTCAGCTCATAGCGCACGATATCGGTGGCAAACAGCATCATGTATCAACGGCGATTATCGGCAAGGGCAACGCGCATCAGTGCCAGACAAAAGGCTTTGGCGCAGCGTTCATTGAAACCGCCCATCGAGCCTGAGGTATCTACACAAACAATAAAAGGGCCTCTGGGCGGCTGCTCGTTTTGCTGATGTGAAACCGGACGCTCTATTACCTTTTCGTGCCAGCTTTCCCCCTGTAGCCGATAGGTCAGCAACCGCCGTTCCAACAAGCGACGATAGAATTCGTATTCCAGCTCTTTTATACCCATTGCGGCCAATTCGGTGGGGAGGAGGCGCAGAATATCACCGCTTTGATGGATGCCATCCACTTGCTCTGGCACCGTATCCGGTTCACGAACCATCACGCGAAACGCTTCGCGCGGTGCTTCGGTGGAGAGAATGGATTTGGTTTCCCGGCTGCGACCTAAACGCTCGGCCAGGCGCTGCAATGAAGGCTGCTTTTGTAGAAAGTCGCAGAAGTTAATCAGGGTTTGCAGCTCGGTTTTAATCAATTTTCCCGCGCTGAGATCCCATAATCGTCCGGCGGCTGTCTCGTTCTCCGCCAGTACGGCTTCCAGTTTGCCGGTCAAGGTCAGCCGCTGCTGTAACTCATCAGGCAGGATCTCTTTTTCTGCCTCCATCAATTGATGGTGCAAGGAGACCGTTTGCAAAGAGAGGCTTATTTTCCAGCGCTGCAAGAACAAAGCGTGGAAGGCGTTGCTAAACCGCTGCCCAAGCGTCGGTTCTGCCTGGGCGATCAGCTTGTTAGCCTGAGAAAGAAAAGGCGAGTCCACCGTTTGCAGCGTATCAACGATACGGGGAATGCGTGACTGAAAGGTCAGATTGTCGATGGTCTGGGTATTTTGATAGCAGGTAAACTCCCGCTCCAGATCGGCAGGTGCCACGGTTGCACGCAGGCGCTGCTTGAGTGACGCTTTCCATTCAGGCAGATCGTGTAGCAGCGCCGCTTTCATTCTCGGGTGCTGTTCAAGAAAGGCCGCAAGCTGTGGCGTAGCCAACAGCGCGATAACCAGGTCGTCCAAGAGCTCGTTTTCGTAAATGGACAACAGCATTTCCAGCGATTCCAACGTCAACATTCGATCAATCCTGTAGCGAGAGCTGTATCTGTTCGTCGACCTGTTGCAGGCTGTCTTCTATTTTTGCCAGCCAGTCGGCAGGGATGAACAAACACGGCTGATGGTGGTGAAACAGACGTCGCTGCTCGCGCAGTTGTTGACGCAATTTCTCATATTCATCAGTAAGTTCTGTCGGTAAGGTACAGTCTCGTTTTTCAGGTAAAGAAAGAATGGTGGTCTGTAGGCTGATATCGCGCACCGCAAGATGAAGGTGGTCATCTACGTACATGTCGAGGTTCTGGGTAAACCAGATGCCGTTGAGTTTTCCCATGATTTCGCCTTCTCCGCCTTTTTGCAGCCATAACTGCAAGGCGTTTTTTTCTAACACGATATGTGTCACATCAATATTATTCAATTATTCAGTACCAGCGGGCGCTGCAACACCACGGTTAATGTCTCTTTATTCAGCGCTTCAGGTAGCAGATAGTGGGCTTTACGGCTGAGAAATGCCCCCTGTTTTTCGACCGTGATCGCCTGCAACTCGCTCTGTTGCTGCTGATATTGCTGCCGTTTCACGTTTAATTGCTGCAAGCGGAGCAGCAGCGCCTGTTGTTGATAGGCGTGCGCGGTGATGAGCTGCTCGGTGTGCTGTTCCACTAGTGTTTGCGAATCCCTATCATGCCACAGGCAATCTTTCAGCAAGATGATATCAATCGGGACAATGCTTTCACAGCCAGAGAAGAACGCGCAGGCTTGCAGCAGCCGCAGCGATTTCTTCCAGCGTCGATCGGAAACGTACGGCGCGTTGTCGGTGGTATTCAGCTGTTGGCGCAGTGCGTAAATCAGTTCAAAGCAGGCATCCGACAAGGCGATACGATCGATGGCGCTTTGCCATGACTGGTACTCTTTGTCGCTGACGCTCAGTGACAACGGCACTGGGTTGTCGCGATCGTTACCGATGTGCGTCAACAATGCACGGAAGTTTTGTTTTTCCTGCACTTTATCCAGCCACAGGCGAATAAGCATGCGGTCATAGAGTGCTTCTAAGCTGCTGTCTGATTCGGGCAGTTCATTGGAAGCGGTTACCAGCAGCCGCATGGGGATAGTTTCTTCATGGCTGCCGTTGCGAAAGCGCCGCTCATTGATGGCTGTCAGCAGGGTATTGAGAATGGCCGGGCCGGCTTTCCAGATTTCATCCAGAAAAACGATTTCTGCCTCCGGCAAGTAGCCGCCGGTAAGACGCTGATAACGCCCTTCATCTTTTAGCGCCTGAATCGACAGCGGGCCAAACACCTCTTCCGGGGTAGAGAAGCGTGTCATCAGGTATTCGAAAGCGCGGGCGTCACGAAACGCGAACTTCAGGCGACGCGCGATCATGCTCTTGGCGATGCCAGGCGGCCCCAGCAAAACACGCTTGCCGATGAGCGCGGCGAGCAGGCACAGGGCGAATAGCGTGCTGACGTTCATACAGGCCGTGTTCAAGGGCTTGGCTGAGGCGTGTAATACGATCGGCCAAAGAGGCTGATTGAAGCATAAGGGATCCGTTTTTACTCTGATGACGCAAAACAGGGTGGTAAGCGATAAAGTCATCAACGATGATGCAATAATATACGGCAGATCACAGATTTTTTTTAATCGTATCTGCGTCGATTATTGCCATCTTTGGCTATGTTAATCAATAAACCAGTTTATTTCTGGATGTTTCGAGACGGCGTGAAGGGATGGGTTTTTGCATGAATATATGCATACTGTGCGCTTTCGGGCTAAGTCTACGAAAAACGCATTGCTTTCTACGCAGTGAAAACAGCGGAAGTCGCAAAGTGAAAACAACAGAAGATAGGCGCTATGAGCTCAGAGCATAAGCAATCGCTTCCTGCCATTACCTTGGCAGCTATTGGTGTGGTGTACGGGGATATCGGCACCAGCCCTCTTTATACATTAAGGGAATGCCTTTCCGGACAGTTTGGGTTTGGCGTCGAGCAGCATTCAGTATTTGGCTTTCTCTCGCTGATTTTCTGGCTGCTGGTACTGGTAGTGTCGCTCAAGTATCTCTCCTATGTGATGCGAGCCGACAACGCCGGAGAAGGGGGAATTTTGACCCTGATGTCACTGGCCGGACGCCACACCAGCGATCGCATGACATCTATCGTGGTGATCATGGGGCTGATTGGCGGAGGTTTTTTTTATGGCTAAGTGGTGATCACCCCGGCGATGTCGGTGCTTTCAGCAATGGAAGGGATTGAGATTGCGGCCCCCGAGTTGGACAGCTACATCGTGCCGCTGTCGGTGATTGTGCTGACCTTGCTGTTTGCCATTCAGAAACACGGCACCAGCAGCGTGGGTAAGCTGTTTGCGCCAGTGATGCTGATTTGGTTTTTGACGCTGGCGGTGCTTGGAGTGCGCAGCGTGATGGAAACGCCACAGGTGCTTCAGGCATTGAACCCGGTTTACGCCGTGCGTTTCTTTATGGAATACAAGTTTATCTCTTTCTTCGCGCTGGGGGCTGTGGTACTGGCGATCACCGGGGTGGAGGCGCTGTATGCGGATATGGGACACTTTGGTAAATTCCCTATTCGCTTGGCGTGGTTTACCGTGGTGTTGCCGTCGTTGGTGCTCAACTATTTTGGTCAGGGGCGTTGCTGCTGCGTAACCCGGAAGCCATCAAAAATCCCTTCTTTTTACTGGCTCCCGACTGGGCGTTGATTCCGCTGCTGATCCTGGCAACGTTGGCGACCATCATCGCTTCTCAGGCCGTTATATCCGGCGTATTCTCGCTGACGCGTCAGGCGGTACGTCTGGGGTATTTGCCGCCAATGCGTATTGTGCATACGTCAGACATGGAATCCGGGCAGATTTATATTCCGGCGATAAACTGGTTGCTGTATACGGCGGTGGTGATTGTCATCGTCAGCTTCGAGCATTCTGGCAATTTGGCGGCAGCTTACGGTATCGCGGTGACCGGAATCATGGTACTGACCAGCATTCTTTCCGCGACCGTGGCGGTAAAAAACTGGCACTGGCACCGCTATCTGGTATGGCTGTTGCTGGTGGCGATGTTGTTGATTGATATCCCACTGTTTCTTGCCAACGTGGTTAAAATCCTTTCCGGCGGCTGGTTGCCGCTGGCGCTAGGATTGATCATGTTTACCATTATGACGACCTGGAAGAGCGAGCGTTTCCGTTTACTGCGTCGTTTGCATTAGCATGGTAATTCACTGGATGCGATGATTGCCTCACTTGAGAAAAACCAGCCGGTACGGGTGCCGGGTTCGGCGGTCTATCTGTCGCGCGTGACGCACGTCATACCGTTTGCATTACTGCATAATCTCAAACACAACAAAGTATTGCACGAAAGGGTGGTGCTGCTGACCATGCGCACAGAAGCGGTTCCCTATGTGCATAACGTGCAGCGCGTTACGGTTGAACAGCTTTCCCCGACCTTTTGGCGCGTGATTGCCAACTACGGTTGGCGGGAAACGCCCAACGTGGAAGAGGTGTTTCACCGCTGTTGGCAGGAGGGGTTAGCTTGCCAAATGATGGAAACATCGTTTTTCATGTCCAATGAGTCGCTGACCATGGGCAAACGGCCCTGGTATCTGCGCGTGCGCGGCAAGGTGTTTATGATGCTGAGTCGCAATGCGTTGCGCGCGGCCGATCAGTTTGAGATACCGCCAAACCGGCTGATAGAGCTGGGGATTCAGGTAGAGATTTAGTGTATGACGCCCTCGAAATAGAGGGCGTCATTTTTGGTGATTATTTACCGTTCGGTTTTAAGGTTTCCCCTTTCTTCAGAGCAAACAGCTCATCATCACGGGTGGATACGCGGGCGCTGCCGTCCGGCATACGATAAGCCCCTTCGGTAAAGCCGGAACCGTTCAGGAACGGGGCAACGGCCTGTGGTTTGTTCTTCAGTGTAGCTTCCAGTGTCAGCAGCGCGTAGGGGTCGATGCTATCTATCGACGCATATTGATACTTGGCAGAGTTCATAAAGAAGCCGTTGTGCAGATTATTGCTGACAATGTTGTCAGCCACTTTTTCGGCTACCGTCAGGTAGATTTTATCCTGCGTTGCCTGCCACAGATCGATCAGCGCAAAAATAGCATACGGGTCGCTGTTCTTGGTGCTGACATTGACGCTGACGCCTTTACCCGGTGCTGAGCCGATATCTCCCAGATCCAACTCCTTGGCGATGCCGCGTGCCACTTTCCACAGATCGGCATCCTTCTCGAGCGTGTAGGCGCGGGCGTAGGACAATAGGAAATCACTGCTGGCCGGGTAAGCTTTCAGTACCGTTCCTTTCTTACCGTAGTAACCATCGCGTGGCAGCGTGTAGTTGGAAAGATAGGTACCGTTGGCCAGCATAGGACGGAAGGTATTGTTGCTTTCGTCATAGGCGTATTTGGCAAACGCTTTCAGGCTATCCAGCGTCCATTTCTTGATATCGTCGCCATCTTTACCGAGATCTTTCGCCAGTTGTAGCTGCATTAGCGCATTTTCGGAATAGAGCGTGCTGGTGCGCCCCTTCAACATCATGTTGCCCTCCAACGCAGCAGGTCCAAACTCTGGTCCGAACTGACGTTGAGCACGGTCACCGTATTTGGAGTTGGTATCGCTGTCATCGCTGGTTTCAGCGCGTTTTAATGCCTGGGTGAACTGGTAAACGCCCAGGCCAGTTTTTTTATCGCGCGGCAACACATACTGCTCCGCCAGCCGTTTTGCCCATACCAGCGCGCCGGCTTCATAGTTATTTTTATAGAGCAGGGATGCGGAATAGATCGGGTCATTACCGGCGTTAAGAAAACTCAGCCCTTTGGTAGCGAAGAAAGGCGGTTGTTGGGTAAAGTTGTTGTCCCACAGTTTACCGATCTCCTTACCGTACTGACTGTGGCGGCTGGTTTCCAGGATTTGCCAGTCATAAACATGGGCATTCCAGAAAGCGCGAATGAAGCGAACCGTCGCCGGTTTATCCACGGCAAACATCAATTCGTAGTAGGGATAGGCATTTTTCAGCTCATGAACCAACTCTTTTTCACTGGGGCCTTCGGGCTGTAGCGTTTTCAAATCGACAAAACGGTGCCCCCCCCCCCCCCCCCCCAAATCAGCAGGCCGCTTTTATCCTGATAGCGATCGAAATAGTAACGCACGCTGGTTTTGGCGCGCTGTTGATAACGCTCATCACCCGTCAGGTTAGAGAGGCCAACCAGTACGCGCATAAAGTTTTGCTGAGCGGAAAAATTGGAGAGTACCGCTGTGCGCCCATCGGGGAAAACCCACTCAAGCTGTTTACCAGTGCGCGGATCGACACCGCTCGCCAATAACGGTGAAGGCTGCGTGCTGTGATAATGGTCGCCAGCTTTATCCAAGACGGTATTGGCATACTGTTTTACGATCGTCAAACGATCGGCGCTGTGCGCCTGAGTGGTGAATGCAGCCATACAGCATAGGGCTGCCAAAGAGAGGGATATGTTTTTCATCGTTAGAGTCCTTGTGAACAAACCAGAGTTTTTTCGGCAGGCGTCAGAGTGCCGTTATTGTTTAAATTGTGAGTATGGTGATGTGAGTTTTAGGAAGTGAGGTAAACCATACGAAAAAAAGAAATGATGTTTTAATAAATGCATTATCCGGTTTCATTGTTTGTTTTTCATTTGTGATAGCGATCAATCTTCCGACACCGGTGGCCAACGGCTATTTTCTAACCTAATGTTTTTCTTATATCTCTTTTTTTGATAGCGAAACGTTTCGCTTTCGTTATCAAAACGAGTGACATAATGAAAAAAGGCGTATTACTCAATTCCGAAGTCTTGAGTGTGATTGCCCGCCTTGGGCACACTGACCAAGTGGTGGTGTGTGATGCAGGGTTACATTCCTGCCACTACCGCCCGTGTTGATCTGGCGTTAACACACAATGTGCCTACTTTTATACAGGTGCTGAGCGTGATTACGCAGGAGATGCAGGTAGAAGCGGCGATTGTTGCGCAAGAGATTATCGAGAAGAACCCAGAGCTCCATGAAGTTATTCGTGAGCATTTGCAACAGCTTGAACAACACCAGGGAAATACCATTGCGTTGCACTATGTCAGTCATGAGGCATTCAAGATGCAAAGCGGGCAGAACAGTGCTGTTTTTCGCAGCGGTGAATGCTCGCCCTATGCCAATATTATTTTATGTGCTGGCGTAACCTTCTGAGGCTGAGATGGAACCTTTATTACAGTTGCAGGGAATAGTAAAAACTTTTCCCGGTGTAAAAGCGCTGTCCGGTGCTGCCCTGAATGTCTATCCCGGCAAGGTGATGGTGCTGGTGGGGGGAAAACGGCGCCGGGAAATCTACCCTGATGAAGGTGCTCACCGGTATTTACCGCAAAGATGCCGGTCATGTTCGCTTTCTCGGGCAGGAAGTTGCCTTTAACGGGCCAAAATCATCACAGCATGCGGGTATCGGTATTATTCACCAGGAACTTAACCTGATTCCCCAACCGACGATTGCTGAAAATATTTTCCTTGGCCGCGAGTTTACCGGAGCCTTGGGGCGCATTGATTGGCAAAAGATGTACGCCGAAGCCGATAAACTGCTGAAAAAGCTAAATCTGCGCTACAACAGCCGCCGACTGGTCGGCGAGTTGTCCATTGGTGATCAGCAAATGGTCGAGATTGCCAAGGTGCTGAGCTTTGAATCCAAAGTGATCATCATGGATGAACCCACGGATGCACTGACGGATACCGAAACCGCGTCCTTATTTACTGTGATTAAAGAGCTGACCGCACAGGGTTGCGGTATCGTCTATATCTCCCACCACCTGAAAGAAATTTTCGAGATTTGCGATGACGTGACTGTGCTGCGCGACGGTCAGTTTATCGGTGAGCGACCGGTCAACCAACTGCATGAAGAGCAACTCATTGAAATGATGGTGGGGCGCAAGCTGGAAGAGCAGTACCCTCGGTTGAATACCGTGCCGGGCGATATTCGCTTGAGTGTTAAAGACCTGACGGGGCCGGGTGTTGGCGGTGTCAGTTTTACGCTGCAGCAGGGGGAAATTCTCGGTGTTTATGGCCTGACGGGCGCATGGCGTACAGAACTGATGGAGATCCTGTATGGCGCACTTCCTCGTACGCGCGGTGACGTGGCGCTGGATGGCCGTGAGGTGGTGACGCGCAGTCCGCAGGATGGGCTGGCAAACGGCATCGTTTATATATCTGAAGATCGCAAACGTGATGGCCTGGTGTTGGGGATGTCCGTCAAAGAGAACATGTCGCTGACGGCATTGCGTTATTTCAGCCGTGGCTTTGGTGCACTCAAACATGAAGACGAACGCACCGCGGTTAGTGATTTTATCCGTTTATTCAATATTAAAACTCCCTCAATGGCACAGCCAATTGGCCTGTTGTCCGGCGGAAATCAACAGAAGGTCGCGATTGCTCGCGGGCTGATGACGCGGCCGAAAGTGCTGATCCTCGATGAACCTACGCGCGGCGTCGATGTGGGAGCAAAGAAAGAGATCTATCAGTTAATCAATCAGTTCAAGGAAGAAGGCCTCAGCATCATTTTGGTTTCATCGGAAATGCCGGAAGTACTCGGTATGAGTGATCGCATTTTGGTGATGCATGAAGGTCGCTTGAGCGGTGAATTCTCTATTGGGCAGACCACTCAGGAAGTGCTGATGGCGGCGGCGGTTGGCAAGCAATATATCGCAAAGCAGGAGTAAGTCAGACATGAGTTCCGAATCTATCACGGCAAAGTGCTGGTTCAGTAAAGAGTGGCTGTTGGAGCAAAAGTCGCTGATTGCCCTGCTGATCCTGATCGCAGTGGTCTCGTCCATGAGCCCTAACTTTTTCACGGTCAATAACCTGTTCAATATCCTGCAACAGACATCGGTGAACGCCATCATGGCGGTAGGGATGACACTGGTTATTCTGACCTCGGGTATCGATTTGTCAGTCGGATCATTGCTGGCGCTGACCGGCGCGGTGGCGGCATCGATTGTTGGTCTGGAAGTGAATGCGCTGTTGGCGGTGTTTGGTGCATTAGCGCTCGGTGCGGCAATCGGGGCGGGCACTGGCGTGATTGTGGCGAAAGGAAAGGTGCAGGCTTTTATCGCCACGCTGGTGATGATGTTACTGCTGCGCGGCGTCACCATGGTGTACACCAACGGCAGCCCAATAAACACCGGTTTTTCTGACGTTGCGGATACCTTCGGCTGGTTTGGCATTGGTCGCCCTCTGGGGATTCCTACACCGATCTGGTTGATGGTTATCGTTATCGCTGCCTGGTACATGCTGCACCACACGCGGCTCGGACGCTATATCTATGCGCTGGGCGGCAATGAAGCGGCCCCGCTTGTCGGGCATCAGCGTCGATAAAGTCAAGATTATCGTCTACGCCTTATGTGGGCTGTTATCCGCATTGGCTGGGATTATCGAAGTCGCGCGCTTGTCATCGGCACAACCGACGGCGGGCACGGGGTATGAACTGGATGCGATTGCGGCAGTGGTGCTGGGCGGAACCAGTTTGGCGGGTGGTAAAGGGCGCATTGTCGGCACGCTCATCGGCGCACTGATTCTTGGGTTCCTCAACAATGGACTGAACCTGTTAGGTGTTTCTTCTTACTACCAAATGATCGTTAAGGCAGCCGTTATTTTGCTGGCGGTTTTGGTAGATAACAAAAGCAGTAAATAACCTTCATTCTCACGCATAGGAATTGGATTATGAATATGAAAAAACTGGCTACGCTGGTTTCTGCTGTTGCATTAAGTGCCACGGTTAGCGCCAATGCGCTGGCGAAAGAGTCGATAGCATTGGTGGTTTCTACCCTGAATAACCCGTTCTTCGTGTCATTGAAAGACGGCGCGCAAAAAGAAGCTGATAAATTGGGCTACAACCTGGTGGTGTTGGATTCGCAAAACAACCCGGCAAAAGAGCTCTCCAATGTTCAGGATCTGACCGTGCACGGTACCAAACTGCTGCTCATCAACCCGACAGACTCTGATGCCGTGGGTAATGCGGTGAAACTGGCGAATCAAGCCAATATTCCGGTGATTACCCTGGATCGCGTAGCGGGCAGCGGCACGGTCGTGAGCCATGTGGCGTCTGATAACGCCTTCGGCGGTAAAGTCGCCGGTGATTTCATCGCGAAAAAATTGGGTGAAGGTGCCAAGGTGATTCAGTTGGAAGGTATCGCCGGAACCTCTGCTGCCCGTGAACGCGGAGCCGGTTTTATGAAATCCGCTGAGAAAAACAAATTTGTCATGCTGGCCAGCCAGCCCGCTGATTTCGATCGTACCAAAGAGCTGAACGTGATGCAGAACCTGCTCACCGCACACCCTGATGTAAAAGCAGTGTTCGCATAAAACGATGAAATGGCACTGGGTGCGCTGCGTGCCCTGCAAACTGCGGGTAAAACAGACGTCATTGTGGTCGGTTTTGATGGCACGCAGGATGGCGTAAAAGCCGTAGAGGGCGGGAAACTGGCTGCCACTGTTGCAAACGTCCTGAAAAAATAGGTGAAATTGGCGTGCAAACCGCTGACAAGGTCATCAAAGGTGAAAAGGTACAGACGATTATCCCGGTTGATCTAAAACTGGTTGCTAAAGAATAACGCATAACAACGACAAGCAGCGCCGCCGGAACAAGGCGGCGCTTTTAATCACTTTTGAGGCGATTTTATGAAAACGGGCAAACTCGTGGTGTTGGGCAGTATTAATGCCGACCATATCCTCAATCTGGCACACTTCCCTCAACCGGGCGAAACGGTGATCGGTAAGCAATATCAGGTCGCTTTTGGTGGTAAAGGTGCCAATCAGGCGGCCGCTGCCGGGCGCAGTGGTGCCGATATCGCATTTATCGCTGGCGTGGGTGAGGATGATATTGGTGCCCGTATTCGCGAGCAGTTGTCTCGTGATCAGATAAACGTTTCTGCTGTTGAAACCGTTGCCAATGAAACCACGGGCGTTGCGCTGATTTTTGTGAATGGCGACGCTGAGAATATGATTGGCATTAACGCGGGTGCCAATGCGGCTATCACTCCCGATGTTCTGACGCGTCACCGTCAAAAAATCATTGATGCTTCTGCTTTATTAATACAGCTCGAGTCTCCGTTGGAGACCGTTATTGCCACTGCTCAGTTGGCGCATCAGCACCAAACGCGTGTAATTTTAAACCCGGCTCCCGCCTGTGACTTGCCGGATGAGTTGCTGGCGCTGGTGGATATGATTACGCCGAATGGAACGGAAGCGCAGCGTCTGACCGGTGTCACCGTGCAGAACGAGCAAGATGCCGCACAGGCTGCACAACTGTTGCATAATAAAGGCATTACTACCGTGCTTATTACATTGGGTAGTCGCGGCGTATGTCTGAGTGAAAACGGGGAAGGTCAGCGTATTCCCGGTTTCCAGGTTCAGGCCGTAGATACGATTGCGGCGGGCGATACCTTTAATGGTGCGCTGGTCACTGCACTTTTGGAAAATCAACCTATGCAAACCGCCGTGAAATTTGCTCATGCTGCCGCTGCCATTGCGGTAACTCGTGCTGGTGCTCAGTCCTCTGTGTCGTGGCGCAATGAGATCGACGCATTTTTACACTCTCAGGGGTAATATGTGGCCACAATGAAGGATGTTGCTCGCCTGGCGGGCGTGTCGACGTCAACCGTTTCACATGTAATCAATAATAATCGCTTTGTTAGTGACACGGTGCGCTAGCGGGTATTGGCGGCAGTTGATTCTCTCAGCTACGCACCGTCTGCGCTGGCGCGCAGTTTGAAGATCAATCAGACGCAAACTATCGGTATGTTGCTAACGGCCAGTAGTAACCCATTTTATGCTGAAGTGGTGCGTGGGAGCGCAGTTGCTATGAGCGCGGGTATAGCCTGATCCTGTGTAATACAGAAGGCGACCACAACCGCCTGGACCGTAGCCTGGAAACCTTGATGCGAAAGCGGGTTGATGGCTTGTTACTGATGTGTACCGAGAACCACCGCCCTTCATCGGAGACCATTAGCCGTTACCCGTCAATTCCACTGGTGATGATGGACTGGTCGCCGTTTGAAGGCGTGAATGATGTTATCAAGGACAATTCTCTGCTTGGCGGAGATATTGCAACCCACCATCTGATCGACAGAGGTTACCGCAATATCGCCTGTATCGCTGGCCTACAAGATAAAACAACTGCCTATAACCGACTGTTAGGCTATCGGCAGGCGATGCAGCGTGCAGGTTTGCCCGTTCCTGATGACTACGTGGTGTTAGGGGATTTCGAGTTTGAAACCGGATACCAAGCGATGCGTAAAATGCTGTCGCTGGCGCAAAGGCCGGATGCTGTGTTCTGTAGTAACGATGCGATGGCGGTTGGGGTTTATCACGCGCTCTATCAGGCGGGATTGTCTATTCCAAGGGATATGGCCGTGGTGGGTTATGACGATATCGAACTGGCGCGTTATATGTCTCCACCGTTAACGACGATTCATCAACCTAAAGATGAATTGGGGGAACTGGCGGTGGATACGTTGTTATACCGTTTGGTACATCCTGAAACCGAGCCAACGGTACTGGTATTAACGCCAGAGTTGGTGATGCGCGAGTCGGTGGCTCATCGGTAAATGGGATTTACGACGCAGTAAAATGGGGTGATTGGGATGAAATAGCGTCATCTATGCTGGTTTGCTATGCGATTCGCCGAAAAATACGCACTCGAAAATAAAATTGAAATTAGCCCTTGTCAGGGTGCGAGAAGTGTCTACACTGCGCCTCCACTGACACGGCAACAGCGACACGCAGTTGCGGTAACAGTCGGAAAGTTAAACGCGAAATTGAAAAATTAACGTTGACTTTTCAGCGGTGCAGCGTAATATACGCCTCCCGCGCCACGGTAGATGTGGCAACGCTCTTTAACAATTAATCAGACAATCTGTGTGGGCACTCACAGGACTTTATCGTAAAGCCTTAGGGCTTAAAAAATAAAAGTCTTGAAGAGTGAACAACAGTTAATTCATTACGAACTAACAGTAATAATTCTTTGAGCATCGCTTCTCGAGCAGAAGCAAATCAAACTTTAAATTGAAGAGTTTGATCATGGCTCAGATTGAACGCTGGCGGCAGGCCTAACACATGCAAGTCGAGCGGTAGCACAGGAGAGCTTGCTCTCCGGGTGACGAGCGGCGGACGGGTGAGTAATGTCTGGGAAACTGCCTGATGGAGGGGGATAACTACTGGAAACGGTAGCTAATACCGCATAACGTCGCAAGACCAAAGTGGGGGACCTTCGGGCCTCACGTCATCAGATGTGCCCAGATGGGATTAGCTAGTAGGTGGGGTAACGGCTCACCTAGGCGACGATCCCTAGCTGGTCTGAGAGGATGACCAGCCACACTGGAACTGAGACACGGTCCAGACTCCTACGGGAGGCAGCAGTGGGGAATATTGCACAATGGGCGCAAGCCTGATGCAGCCATGCCGCGTGTGTGAAGAAGGCCTTCGGGTTGTAAAGCACTTTCAGCGAGGAGGAAGGCAGTAAGGTTAATAACCTTGCTGATTGACGTTACTCGCAGAAGAAGCACCGGCTAACTCCGTGCCAGCAGCCGCGGTAATACGGAGGGTGCAAGCGTTAATCGGAATGACTGGGCGTAAAGCGCACGCAGGCGGTTTGTTAAGTTGGATGTGAAATCCCCGGGCTTAACCTGGGAACTGCATTCAAAACTGGCAAGCTAGAGTCTCGTAGAGGGGGGTAGAATTCCAGGTGTAGCGGTGAAATGCGTAGAGATCTGGAGGAATACCGGTGGCGAAGGCGGCCCCCTGGACGAAGACTGACGCTCAGGTGCGAAAGCGTGGGGAGCAAACAGGATTAGATACCCTGGTAGTCCACGCTGTAAACGATGTCGATTTGGAGGTTGTGCCCTTGAGGCGTGGCTTCCGGAGCTAACGCGTTAAATCGACCGCCTGGGGAGTACGGCCGCAAGGTTAAAACTCAAATGAATTGACGGGGGCCCGCACAAGCGGTGGAGCATGTGGTTTAATTCGATGCAACGCGAAGAACCTTACCTACTCTTGACATCCAGAGAACTTGGTAGAGATGCCTTGGTGCCTTCGGGAACTCTGAGACAGGTGCTGCATGGCTGTCGTCAGCTCGTGTTGTGAAATGTTGGGTTAAGTCCCGCAACGAGCGCAACCCTTATCCTTTGTTGCCAGCGATTCGGTCGGGAACTCAAAGGAGACTGCCAGTGATAAACTGGAGGAAGGTGGGGATGACGTCAAGTCATCATGGCCCTTACGAGTAGGGCTACACACGTGCTACAATGGCGTATACAAAGAGAAGCGACCTCGCGAGAGCAAGCGGACCTCATAAAGTACGTCGTAGTCCGGATTGGAGTCTGCAACTCGACTCCATGAAGTCGGAATCGCTAGTAATCGTAGATCAGAATGCTACGGTGAATACGTTCCCGGGCCTTGTACACACCGCCCGTCACACCATGGGAGTGGGTTGCAAAAGAAGTAGGTAGCTTAACCTTCGGGAGGGCGCTTACCACTTTGTGATTCATGACTGGGGTGAAGTCGTAACAAGGTAACCGTAGGGGAACCTGCGGTTGGATCACCTCCTTACCTAATGATACTGATTCTGTGAAGTGTTCACACAGATTGTCTGATGAAAGAAATCGAGCGGTTAGAAGACCTTATAGGCTTGTAGCTCAGGTGGTTAGAGCGCACCCCTGATAAGGGTGAGGTCGGTGGTTCAAGTCCACTCAGGCCTACCAAAATCGTTCTCAATGCTGCATTGCTCGCCCACTCGCATACTGATGTATGCTTCGCGAACTCGCGCCTTGCCTGAGAGCGATTTGGCAAAGGTTTACTATTCGATGGGGCTATAGCTCAGCTGGGAGAGCGCCTGCTTTGCACGCAGGAGGTCTGCGGTTCGATCCCGCATAGCTCCACCATTTACCGTCTTGATACCCAATACTTCAGAGTGTACTGTTTGACAGTATGCTGCGAAGTATTTTGCTCTTTAACAAGCTGAAAATTGAAACGAGCAATAGTGGCTCACTACCAATATTGTGATTCTCTCAAGCTTTCACACCCGAGACATTTTCGGGTTGTGAGGTTAAGTGAATAAGCGTACACGGTGGATGCCTAGGCAGTCAGAGGCGATGAAGGGCGTGCTAATCTGCGAAAAGCGTCGGTAAGCTGATATGAAGCGTTACAACCGACGATACCCGAATGGGGAAACCCAGTGCAATTCGTTGCACTATCATGTCATGAATACATAGTGGCATGAGGCGAACCGGGGGAACTGAAACATCTCAGTACCCCGAGGAAAAGAAATCAACCGAGATTCCCCCAGTAGCGGCGAGCGAACGGGGAAGAGCCCAGAGTCTGAATCAGCTTGTGTGTCAGTGGAAGCGTCTGAAAAGTCGCACAGTAAAGGGTGATAGTCCCGTACACGAAGATGCACAGGTTGTGAGTTCGATGAGTAGGGCGGGACACGTGTTATCCTGTCTGAATATGGGGGGACCATCCTCCAAGGCTAAATACTCCTGACTGACCGATAGTGAACCAGTACCGTGAGGGAAAGGCGAAAAGAACCCCGGCGAGGGGAGTGAAATAGAACCTGAAACCGTGTACGTACAAGCAGTGGGAGCATCCTTAGGGGTGTGACTGCGTACCTTTTGTATAATGGGTCAGCGACTTATATTCTGTAGCAAGGTTAACCGCATAGGGGAGCCGTAGGGAAACCGAGTCTTAACTGGGCGTTAAGTTGCAGGGTATAGACCCGAAACCCGGTGATCTAGCCATGGGCAGGTTGAAGGTTGGGTAACACTAACTGGAGGACCGAACCGACTAATGTTGAAAAATTAGCGGATGACTTGTGGCTGGGGGTGAAAGGCCAATCAAACCGGGAGATAGCTGGTTCTCCCCGAAAGCTATTTAGGTAGCGCCTCGTGAATTCATCTTCGGGGGTAGAGCACTGTTTCGGCTAGGGGGTCATCCCGACTTACCAACCCGATGCAAACTACGAATACCGAAGAATGTTATCACGGGAGACACACGGCGGGTGCTAACGTTCGTCGTGAAGAGGGAAACAACCCAGACCGCCAGCTAAGGTCCCAAAGTCACGGTTAAGTGGGAAACGATGTGGGAAGGCATAGACAGTCAGGATGTTGGCTTAGAAGCAGCCATCATTTAAAGAAAGCGTAATAGCTCACTGGTCGAGTCGGCCTGCGCGGAAGATGTAACAGGGCTAAACCATGCACCGAAGCTGCGGCAGCGACACTTAGGTGTTGTTGGGTAGGGGAGCGTTCTGTAAGCCGTTGAAGGTGAACTGTGAGGTTTGCTGGAGGTATCAGAAGTGCGAATGCTGACATAAGTAACGATAAAGCGGGTGAAAAGCCCGCTCGCCGGAAGACCAAGGGTTCCTGTCCAACGTTAATCGGGGCAGGGTGAGTCGACCCCTAAGGCGAGGCCGAAAGGCGTAGTCGATGGGAAACAGGTTAATATTCCTGTACTTGGTGTTACTGCGAAGGGGGGACGGAGAAGGCTATGTCATCCGGGCGACGGTTGTCCCGGTTTAAGCGTGTAGGTGTGACTTTGGTAAATCCGGGTCACTGTTAACACTGAGGCGTGATGACGAGGTACTACGATACTGAAGTGACAGATGCCAAGCTTCCAGGAAAAGCCTCTAAGCATCAGGTAACATTGAATCGTACCCCAAACCGACACAGGTGGTCAGGTAGAGAATACCAAGGCGCTTGAGAGAACTCGGGTGAAGGAACTAGGCAAAATGGTGCCGTAACTTCGGGAGAAGGCACGCTGTGCGAGGTGTAGGGATTTACTCCTGAAGCTTTGCGCAGTCGCAGATACCAGCTGGCTGCAACTGTTTAATAAAAACACAGTACTGTGCAAACACGAAAGTGGACGTATACGGTGTGACGCCTGCCCGGTGCTGGAAGGTTAATTGATGGGGTTATCCGTAAGGAGAAGCTCTTGATCGAAGCCCCAGTAAACGGCGGCCGTAACTATAACGGTCCTAAGGTAGCGAAATTCCTTGTCGGGTAAGTTCCGACCTGCACGAATGGCGTAATGATGGCCAGGCTGTCTCCACCCGAGACTCAGTGAAATTGAACTCGCTGTGAAGATGCAGTGTACCCGCGGCAAGACGGAAAGACCCCGTGAACCTTTACTATAGCTTGACACTGAACCTTGAGCCTTGATGTGTAGGATAGGTGGGAGGCTTTGAAGCGTGGACGCCAGTCTGCATGGAGCCAACCTTGAAATACCACCCTTTAATGTTTGATGTTCTAACCTGGGTCCGTAATCCGGACTGGGGACAGTGTCTGGTGGGTAGTTTGACTGGGGCGGTCTCCTCCCAAAGAGTAACGGAGGAGCACGAAGGTTAGCTAATCCTGGTCGGACATCAGGAGGTTAGTGCAAAGGCATAAGCTAGCTTGACTGCGAGAGTGACGGCTCGAGCAGGTACGAAAGTAGGTCTTAGTGATCCGGTGGTTCTGAATGGAAGGGCCATCGCTCAACGGATAAAAGGTACTCCGGGGATAACAGGCTGATACCGCCCAAGAGTTCATATCGACGGCGGTGTTTGGCACCTCGATGTCGGCTCATCACATCCTGGGGCTGAAGTAGGTCCCAAGGGTATGGCTGTTCGCCATTTAAAGTGGTACGCGAGCTGGGTTTAGAACGTCGTGAGACAGTTCGGTCCCTATCTGCCGTGGGCGTTGGAGAATTGAGGGGGGTTACTCCTAGTACGAGAGGACCGGAGTGAACGCACCACTGGTGTTCGGGTTGTCATGCCAATGGCATTGCCCGGTAGCTACGTGCGGAAGAGATAAGTGCTGAAAGCATCTAAGCACGAAACTTGCCCCGAGATGAGTTCTCCCTTGTCCCTAGAGGACGCTGAAAGGCCGTTAAAGACGACGACGTAAATAGGCTGGGTGTGTAAGTGCAGCGATGCATTGAGCTAACCAGTACTAATGACCTGTGAGGCTTAACCTTACAACGCCGAAGATGTTTTGGTGTTGATTGAGAGACAAAATCGTCTGGAACGATTTTGAACAGCGCGGAGCGCTGGCCCCGAAGGGGTGAGTATCAGGATGATACGAATAATCACGTGCTCGAGAAGTTCAGCTTGTTGACAGATTGGCATTCATGGCTGAGAAGCGGTGGATGTAAAACAGAATATGCCTGGCGGCGATAGCGCGGTGGTCCCACCTGACCCCATGCCGAACTCAGAAGTGAAACGCCGTAGCGCCGATGGTAGTGTGGGGCTTCCCCATGTGAGAGTAGGGAACTGCCAGGCTTTTAATATAGCGAAGGGGCTGTCCGAAAGGACAGCCCCTTCGCTATGCGTGATATTCACTTTCCTCGTTATTTTGCGGAAAAAAAGAGCATCCAGACACGCTTTATATCCCG
This sequence comes from Candidatus Symbiopectobacterium endolongispinus, assembly GCF_018777385.1. Classification (GTDB taxonomy): domain Bacteria; phylum Pseudomonadota; class Gammaproteobacteria; order Enterobacterales; family Enterobacteriaceae; genus Symbiopectobacterium; species Symbiopectobacterium endolongispinus. The sequence continues at coordinate 99,461 of NZ_JAFJYB010000001.1, forward strand.
TTTTATTAATGTAATAACCTTTCTCTTACCCTCTGTTTGTGACAACATCGAGAATAACTCGTTTCCACCACACGTTTTTGCACGTTGTTTTCACTACGTTTTACCAAATTATAACAATTTACTTGTGCCGTATGCATGCGCATACCTTCGCACGCTTTTATGACTCTATATAGGTATTTTTACTATGGCAGATGTAACACCACCGCTTGCACAGCAGCACCTGGACCCCCATGATACACGCAAGCGTATTTTCGCCATTGTGGGAGCCTCATCCGGTAACCTGGTGGAGTGTTCGATTTTTACGTCTATTCGTTCTGCGCACTCTATTTTGCTTCTGCGTTTTTCCCCAGCGGTGATACCACGACGCAACTCCTGCAAACCGCTGGCGTATTTGCCGTCGGGTTTCTGATGCGTCCGATCGGTGGCTGGCTATTTGGCTATATTGCCGATAAGCACGGGCGCCGCACCTCAATGCTTATTTCCGTTTGTATGATGTGCTGCGGCTCATTCGTTATCGCCTGTTTACCCACCTATAGTGTCATTGGCCATTGGGCACCTGCTTTGTTGTTGCTTGCCCGTTTGTTTCAGGGACTTTCTGTAGGCGGAGAGTATGGCACCAGCGCAACCTACATGAGTGAAGTCGCCGTTGAAGGCAAGCGTGGTTTTTATGCCTCCTTTCAATATGTCACGTTGATCGGTGGACAGTTATTGGCGCTGTTGGTGTTGGTTATCCTGCAACAGTGGCTTAGCGCTGAAGAGCTGAAAACCTGGGGATGGCGTATTCCCTTTGCATTGGGTGGTCTGCTGGCGATTGTGGCGTTATACCTGCGGCGTTCACTGCATTAAACGTCGAGCACCACCAAGCGCCTGCGTAAAGATGCGGGAACGCTTTCTGGTTTGTGGCGTAATCGGCGTGCTTTTATGATTGTGCTGGGTTTTACCGCCGCAGGTTCATTGAGCTTTTATACCTACACCACCTACATGCAGAAGTATCTGGTGAACACAGCGGGTATGGATGCAAAAACCGCAAGCGGTGTGATGACGGGTGCTCTGGTGATATTCATGCTGCTGCAACCATTGTTTGGTGCATTATCGGATAAAATAGGGCGACGTACCATGATGATCATTTTTGGCTCGATGGCAGCGTTATTTACCGTTCCAATCCTCAGCACCTTGCAGAATGTGACAAGCCCATACGCAGCCTTTGCCATTATCGTGATGGCGTTAATGATCATCAGCTTTTACACCTCGATCAGCGGAGTGCTGAAAGCCGAGATGTTTCCTCCTGAGGTACGTGCGCTGGGTGTAGGGCTTTCCTATGCGATAGGCAACGCGCTGTTTGGCGGTTCGGCTGAGTATGTCGCACTGTCGTTAAAATCAGCGGGGATTGAAACGACGTTCTTCTGGTATGTCTCTGCTATGTGTCTGATGGCGATGTTTGTTTCTCTGCTGCTGCACCGAAAAGGGAAAGAAGTACAGATGTAAACGGCGCTACACAGTGCGCAGGATGAAGATTATTCAACTTCGGCCTGTGCGCTGTACAAGTAGGGGAAAACTGGTTATCTTCATGCATCTGGATGTCTAAACGTATAAACGGTTGCAGTGAGGTGTAGTGCCATGCCAATTCGGATTCCTGATGAGTTACCCGCAGTAAGTTTTTTGCGCAATGAGAATGTGTTTGTGATGACCACTTCTCGTGCCAGTACTCAGGAAATTCGTCCGTTGAAGGTGTTGGTATTGAACCTCATGCCGAAGAAGATTGAGACAGAAAACCAGTTCCTGCGTTTGCTCTCCAACTCGCCGTTGCAGGTGGATATCCAACCGCTGCGTATTGATAGCCGTGAATCCAAGAATACCCCTACAGAACATCTCAATAACTTCTACTGTAACTTTGAGGATATTGAGAACGAGAACTTCGATGGTCTGATTGTCACCGGTGCGCCGCTGGGTCTGGTCGATTTCTGTGATGTGGTTTACTGGCCACAGATCGCAAAAGTGATCGATTGGGCAAAAGATCATGTCACGTCCACGCTGTTTGTTTGCTGGGCGGTGCAGGCTGGATTAAATCTGCTGTATGGCATCCCCAAGATGACCAGCAGCAAGAAGCTTTCTGGCGTATATACGCATCACACGGTGCAGCAGCATGCACTGCTTACCCGCGGTTTTGATGAAACCTTCCTGGCTCCCCATTCGCGCTACGCTGATTTCCCAACGGATATTATTCGTGAGTATGCCGATCTGGATATTTTGTTTGAGTCTGATGAAGCTGGCGCTTATCTGTTTGCCAGTAAAGACAAGCGTCAGGTGTTCGTCACCGGGCACCCTGAATATGATCTATACCCTTGCCAGTGAATTCTTTCGTGACCGCGATGCGGGCTTGAATCCGACCGTGCCGTTGAACTACTTCCCTAATGACAACCCAGAGAATGCGCCAAAAGCGAGCTGGCGCAGCCACGGGCATTTGTTGTTTGCTAACTGGCTTAACTACTGTGTCTATCAGATCACGCCGTTCGATCTGCGTCGTATGAACCAGACGCTGGACTAAAACCTCCCGCCGTTTTACTCAGGGTGCCGAATGGCACCCTTTTTTATGCCTGCTCACGTTAATTGAAAATAATTTCCCTGTTTTTTTAATTTATTTATTAATTTAAATCATAAAGATAAATTATTTATTTTATAAAAATGGAAATAGTTTTTTATTTTTAATGTAATTGGATTACGTTTAATTCTGTTGGTTGAAAATTTCGCCCCTTGATAACCCCTCTCTGTTAACAGGGAGTGTGGCACTGAGAAAAGGAACCCGAGAGATGACACAGCAGACAATAAGCCGAGAGTTGGTATTCAGTGAACGTTTTGGCATGGCAGAGCAAAGCATTCTGACAGAAGAGGCCACCGATTTTCTGGCAGAGTTGGTCAACCGCTTCTTGTTACCAAGAAATGGATTGTTGCTGGAAAGGCAACTACAGCAGCAGAGGATCGATGCAGGTGAATTGCCTGATTTTATTTCGGAAACGGCTTCCATTCGCAATGCTGACTGGACCATTCGTGGTATTCCTGCGGATTTACAGGATCGCCGCGCGGAGATCACCAGGCCTGTTGAACGGAAGATGATCATCAACGAGCTGAATGCTAACGTGAAAGCGTTTATGGCGGATTTTGAAGACTCGCTGTCTCCCTCATGGGAAAAGGTGATCGATGGCCAGCTCAATTTGCGCGATGCGGTGCGGGGCACCATCTCGTACGTCAATGATGAAGGGAAGATCTACCAGCTTAAACCGAATCCTGCCGTACTGATTTGTCGGGTGCGCGGTCTGCACCTGCCGGAAAAACATGTTACCTGGCAAGGAGAAGCCATTCCGGGCGGGTTGTTCGATTTCGCGCTCTACTTTTACCATAACTATCAAGCCTTGCTGGCAAAGGGCAGTGGTCCCTATTTTTATCTGCCAAAACTGCAATCCTGGCGTGAAGCGGCTTGGTGGAGCGAAGTGTTCAGCTATACCGAAGATCGCTTTAATGTGCCGCGCGGCACCATCAAGGCCACGGTACTGATTGAAACGTTGCCAGCGGTGTTCCAGATGGATGAGATTCTGCATGCGATGCGTGACCACATTGTCGGGCTGAATTGCGGCCGTTGGGATTACATCTTTAGCTATATCAAAACATTGAAAAATCACGCCGACCGCGTATTGCCCGATCGGCAATCCGTCACCATGGAGAAGCCGTTCCTCAATGCCTATTCACGTTTGCTCATCAAAACCTGTCACCGCCGCGGCGCTTTTGCGATTAGAGGGATGGCGGCGTTTATTCCCAGCAAAGAGCCGGCGCGTCATCAGTGGGTGTTGGAAAAAGTTCGTCAGGACAAGGCATTAGAAGCGAAAAATGGCCATGACGGCACCTGGATCGCTCACCCTGGTCTGGCGGATACCGTAATGGCGGTTTTTGATGATGCGTTGGGTGAACGCGTCAATCAGCTTGAGGTTAGCAGAGAGGGGGATGCGCCGATTGGCGCAGCAGAATTACTGGCACCTTGTCCCGGTGAGCGCACCGAAGCGGGGATGCGCGCCAATATTCGTGTTGCGGTGCAGTACATCGAAGCCTGGATCTCCGGAAATGGCTGCGTACCGATTTACGGGCTGATGGAAGATGCAGCGACGGCAGAGATTTCCAGTACATCCATTTGGCAGTGGATCCACCACGGCAAAACGCTGAGCGATGGGCAAGTGGTCACCAAAGCCCTGTTCCAACGTATGCTGACAGAAGAGATGCTGGTGATTCAGGAGGAATTAGGCGAGGCGCGTTTTAGCGGTGGACGCTTTGACGAAGCGGCGCGTCCGATGGATCAGATAACCACACAAGACAAATTGATCGATTTCTTGACGTTGCCAGGCTACACCCTGCTCGACTAACCGTGCTTGATAAATAGGACACCTCATAATGACAACCTCTCGTACTCAACAAATTGAACAACTGCAACAAGAATGGAAAAGCGAACGTTGGGCTGGTATTCAACGCCCCTACAGCGCGGAAGATGTGATCACACTGCGCGGTTCGTTGAATCCGGAATCGACGCTGGCCCAGCACGGTGCTGCCAAACTGTGGGCGCTGTTGCGCGGCAGCGCGCGTAAAGGCTATGTGAATTGTCTCGGCGCGCTGACCGGCGGGCAGGCGTTGCAGCAGGCGAAAGCGGGCATTGAAGCGATTTATCTTTCCGGCTGGCAGGTGGCGGCGGATGCGAATTTAGCGTCCAGCATGTATCCGGATCAGTCGCTCTATCCGGCGAACTCTGTGCCAGCGGTGGTGGCACGCATCAACAATACCTTCCGCCGGGCCGATCAGATTCAGTGGGCCAACTGTATTGAGCCCAATGACGATCGCCATGTGGATTATTTCCTACCGATCGTAGCGGATGCGGAAGCCGGTTTCGGCGGAGTGCTGAATGCCTTTGAGCTGATGAAATCGATGATTGAAGCTGGGGCGGCGGCGGTCCATTTTGAGGACCAACTGGCCTCAGTGAAGAAGTGCGGGCATATGGGCGGCAAAGTGCTGGTGCCGACGCAAGAGGCGATTCAGAAACTGGTGGCTGCTCGTCTCGCGGCGGACGTGATGGGCGTGCCGACGTTGCTGGTGGCACGCACGGATGCCGATGCCATTCATCGCCAATATCCCGGCAAGTTGCTGGCTTACAACTGTTCTCCCTCCTTCAACTGGAAGAAGAATCTGGATGATGCCACCATTGCGCGCTTTCAGGATGCGCTGTCGGAAATGGGCTACAAATACCAGTTTATTACGCTGGCTGGCATTCACAGCATGTGGTTCAACATGTTCGATCTGGCCCATGCGTATGCACAAGGCGAGGGGATGAAACACTACGTGGAAAAAGTGCAGCAGCCGGAATTTGCCGCTATCAACAAGGGTTACACCTTCTCCTCTCATCAGCAGGAGGTGGGCACTGGCTATTTCGATAAAGTGACCACCATCATTCAGGGGGGAGCTTCGTCAGTGACTGCACTGACGGGGTCGACGGAAGAGCAGCAATTCTGATCCTCATCGGCCAGTCAGCAGGCTGGCCGATGTTGCGGAGCACATCATGAGGCGTAATCTGGAGCAACTGGTGGCGCAGACCATTCTGCAAGGATTTGATGCGCAGTATGGCCGCTTTTTAGAGGTGACCGCAGGCGCGCAGCGGCGTTTCGAACAGGCTGACTGGCAGGCGGTGCAGCAGGCGATGAAGCAGCGTATCCACCTTTACGACCACCACGTTGGGTTGGTGGTAGAGCAGTTGCGCTGTATCACCGGGCCACGCTGTTACGGCGCGACGTTTCTCGCCAGTGTGAAAACCGTGTACACCACCTTGTTACCGGACTATCCCCGTTTCGAGATTGCTGAAAGTTTCTTTAATTCCGTCTACTGCCGATTGTTCAATCATCGTGAACTCACAACGGATAAACTGTTTGTGTTCAGTTCGCAACCTGAGCGAAGGATGGGCGAGATATCACGGCCGCTGTGCCGCGATATTGTTCTGCGTGAAGGCTGGCATGATACGCTGGACAAACTGCTGTCGGAATTGCCACTGCGCCTGCCGTGGGACGATTTGGCGTGGGACATTGGCAATATTGTCACCAGCCTGACGCAGACGTTTAGCGCACAGCAGTTAGCCGGGGCGCGCTTACAGGTGGCTAACGAGTTGTTTTACCGGAACAAGGCGGCGTGGCTGGTGGGCAAGCTGATATTGCCTGAGGAGACGCTGCCGTTTTTGCTGCCCCTTCACCAAACCGAACAAGGCGCGCTGTTTGTCGACACCTGCCTGATCAGTAAAGCGGAAGCCAGCATTGTGTTTGGTTTCGCGCGCTCCTACTTTATGGTGTATGCCTCGCAACCCGGGGCGTTGGTAGCCTGGTTACGAGATATCTTGCCGGGGAAAACCACGGCGGAGCTTTACTGCGCCATTGGCTGCCAAAAACACGGCAAAACCGAGTACTACCGCGAATACCTCAATCGTGTCGCCGCCTCTCACGAACAATTCATTATTGCCCCTGGTGTTAAGGGGATGGTGATGCTGGTCTTCACTCTCCCGTCCTTCGATCGGGTGTTTAAGGTGATCAAAGATCGCTTTGCACCGCAGAAAGAGGTTAGCGCCGCGCGGGTAAGGTTCTGCTATCAGTTGGTGAAAGAACACGACCGGGTGAGGCGTATGGCAGATACTCAGGAGTATGAAAACTTCGTGATTGATAAACGCCGGATCAGTGCGGAACTGCTGGAAGAGCTCTACCGCGAAGTGCCTGAAAAACTCGAGGATTTAGGCGATCAGCTACTGATCAACCATCTCTACATGGAACGCCGCATGACGCCGCTTAACCTGTATCTCGATAGCGCATCGGTGCAGCAGCAGCGTGATGTGATTGAGGAGTATGGTAATGCCATTAAACAGTTAGCGGCGGCCAATATTTTTCCTGGCGACATGCTGTTCAAAAATTTCGGCGTAACGCGCCACGGGCGGGTGGTGTTTTATGATTACGATGAGATTTGTTACATGACCGAGGTAAATTTCCGCGATATTCCCACACCGCGCTACCCGGAAGATGAACTGGCGAGCGAGCCCTGGTACAGCGTCGCACCTAACGATGTCTTTCCTGAGGAGTTTCGCTAATTCCTGTTTGCCGACAAGGCGCAGTTGGCGATGTTTGAGGAGATGCACAGCGAGCTGTTTTCCGCCGATTACTGGCGTCATTTGCAGGCGCGTATTCGCGACGGATATGTGGAGGATGTCTACGCTTACCGCAGGCGGCAACGCTTTTGCGTGCGCTACGGTAAGCGTCAACAGGCCAGCTGACGCCGGACGATGCTCTAGCTATAGCACTTAGCTATAAAAATAGCGCACCACGTGGAAGAACACCGGGGCGGCGAAGCACATCGAATCGATACGATCCATCATGCCGCCGTGACCTCCCAGCATGACGCCGAAATCTTTCACGCCGCGATCGCGTTTGATGGCCAACATGCATAAGCCGCCTGCAAAGCCCAACAGGGTGATCAACAGCGAGATAAAGAAGGCTGCAACCGGGCTAAAGGGCGTAACCCAGAACAGCGCGGCACCGATCAGGCTGGCGCTGAGAATGCCACCGACAAACCCTTCCACCGTTTTATTCGGGCTCAGCTTGGGCACGATGGCGCACTTGCCCCATAGCTTGCCGAACACGTACTGCAATACATCCGAAATCTGCACCACAATCATCATGAACAGTACCAGCTTGATGTTCTCACCTTCAAAACCGGGAATGGAGAGCATCAGAAGCGCTGGGGCATGACTGACGCAGTAGACGGCGATCATCAGGCTCCATTGGATCTTGGCACAGCGTTCGAGGAAGTGCGTGGTATCGCTCGCCAGTGCCACGCGGGCGGGAATAAACAGAAAGGCATACACCGGAATGAAAATGACAAACAGGTTGTACCATTCGATCCCTACCAGCAGATATTACAGCGGCAGAATGATAAAGAAGCACCAGAACAGCGCTTCATGATCGCCCCGACGCGTGGGTGTCAACGTCACGCATTCGCGCAGTGCGTAGAACGACATCAGCGCAAATAACACCACGGAGCCTATCGGGCCGATCAGCATAGCGATCACCGATATGGTACACATCACCCACCAGGCGAGGATTCTGGCGTTGGGGTTGGCAATCGTGTCGTTTTGCTTGCGGCGTGAAAGTATGAACCCTATCAGGCTGGCAACCATCAGCATAATAAACAAACCGCCTAACAGCAGTAGTAATTCATTGTTGACTTTACGCATGTGACAGCGCCTCCAGCGCCTGTTTCACCCGGTTCAGAAACTCGATTTTGGTTTCATCCTGCGCTGGGCCAGCAATGGCCTCGCCGAAGGTGGCGCTGCATATAATAGGAACGACCAGCCTTGAGCCTTTTGGCAGCACGCGATTCAGGTTTTCCAACCATACCGGCACCAGACGCGCATCGGGGTAACGTTGCAGCAGATGGAACAGCCCGCTTTTGAACTAGCCTAATTCATCCCCGCCACCGCGCGTGCCTTCGGGGAAAAATATCAATGACTCCTGCTTTTCCAGCACCGTTACCAGCGGGGCCAACAGATCTTCACTGGAGAAGGACGCCCCGGATTTCCGTTTGCGCTCAATCAGCACAGCACCGAAGATACGCGCAGAGAGATAGCGGCGCAGTGCAGATTTTTGCCAGTAATCGGCGGCGGCGACGGGGTGGACCAGATCGCGCATCGTGGCGGGTAGGCTGGCCCAGATCACCAAACCATCAAGATGGCTACTGTGATTCGCGTAATAAATGGTCGGCTATTCTGCCTGCGGGATGGCGCGCAGCGTGCCTTGATACCCGTCAGTAAGCGACATACGGTAACCAGCAGCGCACGCACCAGCGTTTTGTCGGGGCTGAATATCATGACGGTTCTCCAGATGACAGGTCGCGGATAATCTGGCGAGTACGATTGATGCAGGTAGCCCCCGCACCCACCAGTATCGCAGAAAGGATAAGGGTAAAAATAGATTCTCCCCACTGTGGCACCATAGCGGCCACCACGGCACCGACGGTGAGCAGCGCCATGCGGTGCTGTTTCGCCATGGGGCCACTGAAGCGCTGTGCCAATCCGCAGGTACCGCCCAGCAGACGAATATACGCGGTTGCCAGAGTCAGCAGTGCCGCCCCCCAACCCAGCAGTGGCGCGTAAGGGTGTTGCAGTATGCCGTAGCCTACGCCCAGCAGCAAGGTATCGGATACGCGGTCAGGCAACTCGTTATACACCGCCCCAGCCGTACTGCGCATTCCTCCCTCAACCGCGACCATGCCGTCAAGCAGGTTGCAGAGTAAACGGCCCTGAATACCGAGCGCGCCAGCGATCAATAGCCCCCCGTTGCAGGAGTACGCTGTCACAGCGCCACACGATGAGAAAGCAGAGCGCGCCAAGGGCGGCGAACAGAATACTGAAGAGTGAGATAGCATTGGGTGTATAACCTTTACGGCGTAAATAGCGTTCTGCGGCCGTTGCCCATCGTGTCTCGCGCGCCCGAATCGGACGGCGATCCTGGATGTCCTTTTCCATAACAGAGTGCTCGTGAAGTGAAGTCGAGAGCGCACATTATAGCCAAGTTTACAGAAATATTAACGCGTTCCACCATACGCCAGCGTTACCTCTTTGGCGGCGCTAATCACTAATGCCCCAAGTTCGGTCACGCGATCGTCCGTGATGCGGGATATCGGGCCGGAGATGGAGATGGCGGCAAACGGCTCACGATGCTCATCGAACAGGCAGGCAGCGATGCAGCGTAGCCCCAGCGCGTGTTCTTCATCGTCAAAGGAGTAGCCGCGTCGGCGGATTTGTGCCAAATCTTCTTTCAGGTGCACCGGTGAAACCAGTGTGGCATTGGTATAAGCATGTAACCCTTTCCGATGCAGCAGACTGCTCACCTGATCGTCGCTCAGGTTTGCCAGAAAAGCTTTCCCTGCGCCGGAAGCGTGCATTGGGAGCTTTCCACCAATCGGCGCAGACATACGCATCAGCGCAGTGCACTGTACCTGGTCGATAATAATCGCCTGATGATCGCTGTTGTCCAACACCGCCAGATTTACGGTTTCGCCCGACGCTTCCATCAGCTTGCGCAACATGGGATGCACCATGGCAAGTAGGTTGCGGCTTTGCAGAAAGCTGCTGCCGACGATAAAAGCATGGGAGCCGATGGTCCAGAACCCTAAATCACCCACCTGACGCACAAAGCCTTGCTGTTGCATGGTGGTCAATAAACGGTGGGTGGTGGAATTGGGCAGGCCCGCCTGCTGTGCCAGATCGGTAAGCGCCACGCTGCCATTGGCTTGGGCAATCAGTTCCAGCAGCGTTAACCCGCGCGTCAGCGACTGCACCTGGCCTGTCGCCTGTACGTTGGTGCTGACCGCCCCCCGTGGTTTTTTGCCGCGTTTGGCGGGGTCCGGTGGCGTCATATTTCGGCCCCTTTCTGTATGGTGGAATTAGTTTTCATTTTTTCCTCAAGGATTGCAACTATTCTTTACGTTTCAGGTAGGTTAGTAGCGAAAGGCGCAAAAAAAGGGGGGGGAAGACTGAAAAACTCTCATGTGACGCGGAACGGGCAGATTGTTACGATAGGCAATCATAATTTGAATAAGACTAACAAGTTCGGTGTGGTTAGGGTGTCAGAGCAAAAACAGGTAACGGCGGTGAATCGGGTGGCGGCCTTGCGCGAGCAACTGGCGCAGCGCATTTTGGTGCTGGATGGCGGTATGGGCACCATGATCCAAGGCTACCGGTTGCAGGAAGCCGACTATCGCGGTGAACGCTTTGCCGATTGGCACAGCGATCTGAAAGGCAACAATGACCTGCTGGTGATCACCCAACCTGCAATTATTGCTGCGATCCACGATGCCTATTTTGAGTCTGGCGCGGATATCATCGAAACCAACACCTTTAACGTCACGCCGATCGCGATGGCCGATTACGACATGGCCTCACTGTCGGCGGAGATTAACCTGGTGGCGGCACGCCTGGCCTGCGCCAGTGCGGACAAATGGACGGCGCAAAACCCGGCCAAGCCGCGCTATGTGGCAGGCGTATTGGGCCCAACCAACCGCACGGCATCCATTTCTCCGGATGTAAACGACCCCGCTTACCGTAATATCAGTTTCGATCAATTGGTCGATGCCTATCGAGAATCAACCAGCGCGTTGGTTGAGGGGGCGTCGATATCATCATGATCGAAACCATCTTTGATACCCTGAACGCCAAAGCCGCCGTGTATGCGGTAGAAACCGAATTCAAAGCGCTCGGTATTGAACTGCCAGTGATGATCTTTGGTACCATTACCGATGCCTCTGGTCGTACCCTGTCAGGGCAAACCACGGAAGCGTTTTACAACTCACTGCGCCATGCGCTCCCGCTGCCGGAGATCCCGGTGGCGTGCCGCCTTGCCGGGCTGGAGCCATTGACCATTGATGCGGCGACGCTGTTCGTTAACGTAGGGGAACGGACTAACGTAACCGGTTTGGCACGTTTCAAGCGCCTGATCAAAGAAGAAAAATACGGCTAAGCGTTGGATGTTGCTCGCCAGCAGGTAGAGAGCGGTGCACAGATTATCGACATCAACATGGATGAAGGCATGTTGGATGCCGAAGCGGCCATGGTGCGCTTTCTCAACCTGATTGCCGGTGAGCCAGATATCGCCCGTGTACCGATCATGATAGATTCCTCCAAGTGGGAGGTGATTGAGAAAGGGCTGAAGTGTATTCAGGGCAAAGGCATCGTGAACTCTATTTGGTTCGATGTCTTCATCGATCATGCACGTCTGGTGCGGCGTTACGGTGCTGCCATGGTGGTGATGGCGTTCGATGAAGTGGGGCAGGCGGATACCCGTGCGCGCAAAATCGAGATTTGTCGCCGTGCCTACCAGATCCTGACACAAGAGGTTGGCTTCCCACCGGAAGACATCATCTTTGACCCGAATATCTTTGCCGTTGCCACCGGTATCGAAGAGCATAACAACTATGCCGTGGATTTTATAGAAGCCTGCGCGGATATCAAGGAACAGTTGCCGCACGCGATGATCTCCGGCGGCGTCTCGAACGTGTCGTTCTCCTTTCGCGGTAACGAGCCGGTGCGCGAAGCGATTCACGCCGTGTTCCTCTATCACGCGATTCGCAACGGGATGGACATGGGGATCGTCAACGCTGGCCAGTTAGCCATCTATGACGATTTGCCCGCCGAACTGCGTGATGCCGTAGAGGATGTGGTGCTCAACCGCCGTGACGATGGCACAGAGCGGTTGCTGGAGATGGCAGAGCGCTATCGCGGCAGCAAAACCGATGATGAGAGCAACAAAACGCAAGCGGAATGGCGCGGCTGGCCAGTGACAAAGCGTCTGTAATACGCGTTGGTTAAAGGCATTACCAAATTTATCGAACTGTATACCGAGGAAGCACGTCAGGAAGCCTATCGTCCTATCGAAGTGATTGAAGGGCCGCTGATGGATGGGATGAACGTAGTGGGGGACCTGTTCGGCGTGGGAAAAATGTTCCTGCCTCAGGTGGTGAAATCCGCGCGCGTGATGAAGCAGGCGGTGGCTTACCTGCAACCCTATATTGAGGCGAGCAAGGCCAAAGGCAGCAGCGCAGGCAAGGTATTGCTGGCGACGGTGAAAGGCGACGTGCACGATATCGGCAAAAACATCGTCGGCGTGGTGTTGCAGTGCAACAACTACGAGATTATCGATCTTGGCGTGATGGTGCCGACCGAGAAAATCCTGAAAACCGCCCGCGAAGAAAACGTCGATATTATCAGCCTGTCCGGGCTGATCACCCCGTCGCTGGATGAAATGGTCAACGTGGCGAAAGAGATGGAGCGCCAGGGCTTCACGCTGCCGCTGCTGATTGGCGGCGCAACCACCTCCAAAGCGCACACGGCGGTGAAGATCGAACAGAATTACAGTGGTGCTACTGTGTATGTGCAGAACGCCTCGCGCTCTGTCGGCGTGGTGTCGGCGCTGCTGTCGGATAACCAGCGCTATGAGTTTGTGGCGCGCACCCGCAAAGAGTATGAAACCGTGCGCATTCAGCACGGGCGCAAGAAACCGCGTACTCCACCGGTGACGCTGGCGGCGGCACGCGCTAACCACAATCAGCTTGATTGGGATGACTACACGCCGCCGGTAGCGCACCGTGTTGGTGTGCAGGCCGTCACTGCCAACATTGAAACTTTGCGCAATTATATCGACTGGACGCCGTTCTTTATGACCTGGTCGTTGGCAGGCAAGTATCCGCGCATTCTGGAAGATGATGTGGTCGGTGAAGAGGCCAAGCGCCTGTTTGCCGATGCGAACGCCATGCTTGATACTCTCAGTGAGCAGGGAACACTGAATCCGCGCGGCGTGGTGGGCTTGTTCCCCGCTAATCGGGTAGGGGATGATGTTGAGGTGTATACCGACGAGCGCCGCGATGAGGTGCTGCTGGTGACTCACCACTTGCGTCAGCAAACGGAAAAAACGGATTTCCCTAACTACTGTCTGGCGGATTTTGTTGCGCCAAAAACCTGTGGCAAGCCGTACTATCTCGGCGCGTTTGCCGTCACCGGGGGGTTGGAGGAAGACGCACTGGCGAAGGCTTGGGAAGCGCAGCACGATGATTACAATAAGATCATGGTGAAAGCGCTGTCAGATCGTCTGGCGGAGGCGTTTGCGGAATACCTGCATGAGCGAGTACGTAAGGTGTATTGGGGCCATGCCGCTAACGAAAATCTCAGCAACGAAGAACTGATTCGTGAAAATTATCAGGGTATTCGCCCGGCGCCGGGCTATCCCGCCTGTCCGGATCACACGGAAAAAGCGCAAATCTGGCAACTGCTTGATGTAGAAAAGCACACGGGCATGAAGTTGACTGAATCCTATGCCATGTGGCCGGGGCCTCGGTCTCGGGCTGGTATTTCAGTCATCCGGAAAGCAAATATTACGCCGTGGCGCAGATTCAGCGCGATCAGGTTGAAGACTATGCCGCGCGTAAAGGCATGTCAGTGGCCGATGTCGAACGCTGGCTGGCCCCCAATCTGGGGTATGATGCGGATTAACCCCGCACGATAAGCAAGGATGCTGTTTTGCTTTTGTTGTTAACCCTGGTGCAATCGGGATATTTTTGTTTCGGCAAGCAAGCTATTTGCTTGCCCGAATCACATATAATTCGTATCGATGGATGCGTTATGAATTATGCCTATTCGTTTTTTTCCCTTATCTCACTCATTCCTTTTGTATTTTTGGGTGAGAAAGCTCACCGATTCCTTTTACCTCATGACGGTGTTTTGCGGCATATTGGTTCGCTGTTTATACATCTTATTTCATATCATCGTATTGAGAACCCATCAGATTCCTGTTCTGGGAATTGCGATAGCGGAAGATAATGACTTTATGTATTACGCCCCGCTGGGGGGGCTGTTTTGTGTGCGGTGGTGAGCATGTGCACGCACGGCAAAGACAGAAAGTCACGTTACAGAATTTAATGAGAATTGTTATCATCTTTGTTGAAGCGGTTTTCTGCAAGTGTTAAGGTAAAGCCTGTGGTATTCCCCCTCGACCATTTCCCCAGCCGCGCTGGCCTGACGGTGGACCTCTGACGATGATGAACGCCTACTCTCCCTCGCTGCCTGAACGCCAGTTTTCCGTTGATGACTTCTTTGCCTTTGGCGAACGCTACGGGATCGACTACCGCTTCCCTGAACTGGTCTCCAGCCGCGATCGGCGCAAAGCGCAGCGCGTGGTAGTACAAGGCCATGTGGAAGAGATGGTTCTCTCGTCCGGTATCAGCCTGACCAGTTCCGATGTGCGCGTGATGCAACCCTATGAGTCCACTTCGCTGCAAGGTTCACCGCTCTACACGCTGGTGGTGCTGGGCGGTTGTATCAACCTGCGGGTGAACCAGCGGGAATTTGTGGTGCGTGCGGGTATGGCCTTCAGTACCCGACTTGGTGAGCAGGAGGTGATGCATGTGCGTCACGCGGTCGATCATCCGTTGCGCACCTTGACGTTGGGTATTCATCCCGGCCAGTTGCAACTCCCCCCGCTGCTCGCTGCGTTACTGCATCAGTGGGAATGCTGAGAGAACGCGGCCTTTGTATGGCCAGTGCCCGATTACCTGCTGGCGGGCTTGCAGCAAGCGTTATCCCCTTCGAGTGAAAGCCTGGCGCGCCAGTTGATGCTGGAAGGCGCGATGCTGCAACTGCTAGGTCATGGCCTGACGCTTGATCCCGTAGGTCAGCAAGGGCGTATAACCGCGCCACTCAGTGAGCGGCGGCGGTTGGATGCGTTGCGCGATCAGTTACAACTGCATCCGGAAAAACCCTACACCCTGACGGCGTTAGCACAACAGGCCGCTATGAGTCCGACCAGCCTGCGCAATAAATTCCGGCACGCCTACGGGATTTCGGTATTTGATTTCCTGCGCAACAGTAGATTGGCGCTGGCCTACCGTTTGCTGGAACAGGGCCACCCGGTCCAGCAGGCTGCCTGGATGTCTGGATATCAACATGCCACTAATCTGGCTACCGCCTTTCGGCGCCACTACGGCATCGCTCCCAGCGATGTCCCTTTCTTCCAGCGGCGTACATAGCGCTTAAGTCTGGTTTATTCTACTCGTGGTTCCCTGTCACGCGCACCTTTGTCATTGCGCATACGTAACCCGTCAGCGCGCATAGCTTGCTCTCGCATGAAAACGGTAATAATTCGCATTTACAAGTTCAGGTGAGGCGGAGAAGGGCCTGTTGAGAAAAACACAGTTGGCGCTGATGGTCGGCTATCTGGCAAGCGGGTTTGCCGGAAGCGTTCTCGCGCAAGATAACGGTAATTCAGCAACGGACAATTCGACAACGAACAGTGCGGCAACGAACAAACCGGATACGCTGATTGTCACCTCTCAGGTGCAGAGCGGGGCCGCCAAGCTGGCAACGCCCGATATTGAAACGCCGCAGTCTGTTTCCATTGTTACGCGCGAACAGATGCTACAGCAGGGCGCAACCAATGTGCGTCAGGCGTTGGGCTATACGCCGGGTGTGTACAACAATCAGGTGGGTGGCACCAACCGCTTTTATTACATCGTGATGCGTGGTTTTTCCGACGGCAGTCTGGATAACGTGTTCCTCGATGGGTTGAAAATTATGGGGGATACCAATTCGCACAGCTCGCTGGTGGTGGACCCTTGGTTCCTTGAAAGTATAGAAGTGGTGCGCGGCCCGGCCTCGGTACTGTATGGGCGCGCTTCTCCGGGAGGTATCGTGGCACTGAGTTCTCGCCGCCCGGCCTTTGAGCAAAGCGGACAAATCAAACTGTTCGCAGAGAATAATGCACAGCGAGGAGCCGCCTTTGATCTGACCGGCCCGCTGGATGATGACGACCGTGTGGCATTTCGCCTCGGCGGGATCGTGCGCAAAGCTGATACGCAGTTCACCACCAAAGAAGAGCGCTACGCCTTGATGCCCAGTTTGACCTGGCGCATCAGCGATAAAACCCGTCTGGATCTGATGGCGTATCTGCATCGCGATCCGGAAGGGGGCAGCCACTCTGGTGTTCCGTATGAAGGTTCGGTGGTACCGCACAATGGCCGCTATATCTCAAACGGCTTCTACGATGGCGAGAAGAACGTCGAGAAATACGATCGTCGCCAGAATATGGTCGGTTACAACATTGAGCACAATTTTGACAGCGGTTGGTAGGTGCGTCAGAAAGTGCGTTATTTGCAAAGCCGGGTGCATCTGGATCAGGTCTATGGTTACGGTTGGTCGGGGAATAGTGATGAGCTGATCCGCTACTATCAAGGGGCGCGTGAAAAACTCAAAGCGTGGGCGCTGGATAACCAACTGGATGGCAGCATTGACACCGGCGTACTGAATCACCGTGTGTTGGTGGGGATGGATTATCAGCAGCGTCAAAATGACGTCAACTGGCCTACAGGGCTTTTCCCTAACCTCAATGCTTTCAACCCGGTGTACGGTGCGGGTGCGCTCGACTGGTATACTCCTACCCGTGAAAGGCACAAGCTGCAACAAACCGGCTTCTACGCGCAGGATCAGATTTCCCTCGAGCGCTGGCGTCTGACGCTGGGTGGCCGTTATGACACGGTTAAAATCTCAAGCACCAACCAAACTACCGAGGCGCGTAGCGAACTGGATCAAGGCCATTTCAGCGAACGTGCGGCGCTGCTTTACCTGTTTGATAGCGGCGTTGCACCTTACGTCAGCTACTCCACGGCGTTTACGCCCACCAACTTTACCGATGCCAGCGGTGACCTGCTCAAACCGATGGAAGGCAAACAGTGGGAAACCGGGTTGAAATATCAACCCGTTGGCACGCAGGAT
This sequence comes from Candidatus Symbiopectobacterium endolongispinus, assembly GCF_018777385.1. GTDB lineage: Bacteria > Pseudomonadota > Gammaproteobacteria > Enterobacterales > Enterobacteriaceae > Symbiopectobacterium > Symbiopectobacterium endolongispinus. The sequence continues at coordinate 116,832 of NZ_JAFJYB010000001.1, forward strand.
CAATACAGTGTCTCTCTGTATCGCATCAACCAGACCAACGTGGCGACGAAAACCCAGCCGAGCGATCCCTACCGGGCCATTGGTGAGATTGAATCGGAAGGGGTAGAACTGGAAGCGTTAACCCATATTACTGATAACCTCAGTATTCAGGCGGCTTACAGCTATAACGACATTCGCTACAAGAAGAGCGGTATCGCCAGCGAGCAAGGTCAGCGCTCCGTGTATGCGCCGCACAACCAGCTCAGTGCTTGGGTGAGCTACTACGTTACGAGCGGCATATTGGATGGCTTAACGCTGGGGAGCGGTGTGCACTATGTGAACGGCGTGGTGAGCGATCGCGCTAACACTCATACGTTACCGTCTTATACGCTGGTGGATATGGCGGTGGGCTATGACCTCTCCAAGGTTGGCTTAAATGGGCTGAGCGCGCAGTTGAACGTCAATAACCTGACGGACAAACGCTATGTCGGTGCCTGTAATTCACTGGATTACTGCTACTTTGGCGCAGAGTGCAGCGTAGTCGGCAGCCTGTCTTACGCTTTCTGATCGCTTTCCTCCCCCGACGTCTGTCGGGGGAGTTTCTAATTCCGTGCTTTCTCAAGACGATAACGCTTATTCGTCAAACCGTTGTGGTATTTTACTCCGCTTTTTCAAAGTGACTGAAAATAAAACGGAATTCCATGAACGTAACCTCAATTAACGATACGCCCCATTATTATCGGCAGACGGAAAACTGCATCGATGTTGAAATTGGCAATGTGAGATGTGCCACGGATAGAACGTCCGTGTTACACACTCACAAACTGACCCATTGTTGCGCGCTGGCCGTGCTGTAGAAATGGAATGGAAGGTGGTATCAACAGCGCACACTGCTGCACATCACCGGTGGAAATTTGTTTTGTGGGATAACGTCAGAGAGCGATCGTCAACCTGATCTCGTCAGCCGATGGTTACCGAAACTCAAGTCAGAGCTGGTTGATGGCGGGAAGGTTATTTTTGTCGGAGGCATAGATTGCGCCTCGGACATTTCGCTTAACATCAGCATTCACCAAACAGATGCCGAGGGGCACAAACCGCTACAAGAACTGCTCACCCCGCCGGGAACCGAAATTATGATGGCGGGGGCACTGGGCTTAACCATTCATTCCAGTGGCGAGGTGGTATTCGATATAGCGGGTAGTCGGGGAGAACTAAGCCAACAGGAATGTGGCTCAATATTACACGGTGATATATAGCTCTGTTCTGGGGATGTCCCCTGCCACACGATGTATCAGGGAGGCAATGCAACTAATAAAGCCCGACGACTTTCCACCACAGTAATCCCGCGGTCATAAATACCGCCTGATTCACCAGACTGATAATGAATCCGGAGCGCCACCACACGGCGGTGGGCACATAACCTGCGCCGAAAGTATCGGGCCGCGAGCATGGGTATACTGCGTCAGTGAACAGTACAGGCTGCTGGTGAATGCCAGCATTAGCGCCATCGGTACGGGGGGAATACCGAGATTAATTCCCACGCTGAGAAATACGGCATAGAGTGCGGCAATCTGCGCATTGCCGCTGGCAAAGAAATAGTGGGTATAAAAGTAGGCGGCGTTCAGCAGCAGTAATACCAGAACCCAACTGGTTCCGGCCATCAAATGACCGACGCTGCCGCCAATCAGATCGCCAAACCGGGTAGTGAAGCCCAGATTTTTAAGCTGATTGGCCATCATCAGCAGTGCGGCAAACCAGATTAACGTATCCCAGGCCCCTTTTTCGCTTTTGATGTCCTCCCAGCGCAGCACGCCGCTCAATAGCAGAAAGGAGAGGCCCACAAAGGACGCTGTCGTCGCGTCTACGCCCAGCGAGTCACCAAAAATCCACAGTACCAACAGCAGCAGTACGGTAAAGGCCATCAGCCATTCACCACGTGCCATCGGTCCCATTTTTTCCAGTTCACCGATCGCCAGTTTAGGTGCATCAGGCGTGTGGCGGATTTCCGGTTTGGTCAGCCACAGCACCAGCGGTGGAACAATCATCAGGGAGATCAGGCACGGCACCACGGCGGCCAGAAACCAACTGCCCCAGGTGATGTGCACGCCGGCATTGGCAGCCAGTTTTACTGCCAGCAGGTTGCCAGTGTAGGCGGTCATAAACAGAGCGGCGGTAATATCGTTGACGTTGCCGATGCAGACTACCAGAAACGTCCCTATCTTACTGCGCGAGGCATCTTCCGGCTTAGAGTCGAAACTGCGCGCCAGTGAGTCAGCAATTGGGTAGATCACACCGCCGCAGCGTGCCGTATTGCTTGGCATGGCGGGTGACAACACCAGATCGGCGAAGGCCAAGCCGTAGGCCAGCTCCAGCGTCCTCTTTCCCAGCAGACGGATCATATGTAATGCGATGCGTCGGCCTAGTCCGGTTTTGATAAAGCCGCGTGCGATCATAAATGCCACGACGATCAGCCAAATCAGGGAGCTGTTCAGATCGCTTAACGCGGTTTGAATAGCGCCGCTGGCGCTGGTATCGCCTGCGGCGGCCGTCAGCGCAAACAGCGTCATGCTGATGATGCCGATGGCACCAATGGGAAGCACGTTAGCCACGATAGAGATGATGGTGGCGACAAAAATCACTGCTGAATGCCAGGCGGGAGCGCTGAGGCCGGTTGGTGGGGACTGGTGCCAGAAAAAGGCGGCGATAAGCAGAATAATCGCCAAAGCAAGCCAATTCAGGCCATACGGCGTTTTGGTCTTCATCCGTTTTCCTTACAACTTGATAGGTGTCTGAAGGAGGAGCTGCAATCAGTGTAATCCCTAAGGGTTACAGGGTTATCAGCGATCATAGTCGCACTGCTATAAAACGCGGGATGAAAATGACACGCTTATTGATTTGAATCGGTTTTTATAAATATTGTTAGTTAAATAATTATGTGAAGTGCGTCACATTTTAAGTGTGACAAAATATGACAAAGGCAGATGCCGTGTGGGGCGAGTAAAAAAAGCGCGAAATGCCTGAATAGGGTATCGTTAACCAGCGTGCAAATGATTTTTTCTATTTATTTAACATACCCACCCACGCGCTTTCGCGCGCGGGTAGACAGGTTACCGCTTCTCTTTTTCCAACGATTTTCCTGACCAGTAGCCTGCCAGCAGGGAGCCGGAAAGGTTGTGCCACACGGAGAACAGCGCGCCGGGCAGAGAGAAGTACATCTTGCCCAGCGTGGCGGCAAGGCCGGAGTTCTGCATGCCGACTTCGATAGCCAATGTGCGGCAGGTGGACTCGTCAAAGCCGAACAGTCGGCCGCCCCAATAGCCACCCAGTAGGCCGATACCGTTGTGCAGGATGACGGCAATAATCACCATAAAATCGACGGATGCGATATGGCTCTGGCTGCCTGCGACCACGGCGCTGATAATTGCCAGAATAAACACCATCGAAAGCATTGGCAGATAGGGCTCAATGCGTTTTACCACGCCGCTGAACAGGTGGTGGACAATCAAACCTGCGCAGATCGGTATCACCACGATCTTCAGGATGCTGAGCAACATGCCCATCACGTCCACGCTGATGGCGGCATCAACATACAGCCGGGTCAGCAGCGGCGTGGCAAACACGCCAACCAGCGTCGAGATGGACGAAATGGTGACTGACAGGGCGACATCGCCTTTAGACAGGTAGATCATCACGTTTGACGCCGTGCCGCTGGCAACGCTGCCCACCAGCACCATGCCTGCCGAGAGGTCAGGCGGCATGTTAAACGCGCGCGCCAACACCCAGGCGGCGAGTGGCATCACCAGATAGTGCAGGAATATCCCGGCGGCAACCGGGGCCGGGCGCGTGAGCACCCGCTTAAAATCCCCGATATGCAAGGTCACGCCCATGGCGAACATGATGAGCATCAACAGCGTGCTGATATGAGGGCTGATGCCGGTAAAGGTGTCTGGTGAAGCATAGGCGGCAACAGAGAGCAAAACGGCCCATAACGGAAACAGCCGAGTCAACATGGCGAGCATAAAATATCTATCCTTATCACTATGAGGGTCCAGATAAAAAAACCGACCCAGGGGCCGGTTTTTTTGGGTGCAATGGCAGGGCGTTATTCAAACAAGCTGTGGTGTAGCGTCTGCACCACACGCTCTGCGTCGTTGCCTGGCACCAGGAAACACAGGTTATGGCTGCTGGCACCGTAGCAAATCAGGCGAATGTTAAACGGCTCCAGCACACCAAACACCTCTTTGCCGAAGCCGCACGCCTGAGAAAGCTGATTGCCGATCAGCGCGACCAGCGACAGGTTCTCTTCCACCTCGACGCGACACAGGGAAGAGAGCTCGGTCAGCATGGCGCTGGAGAGCAGGCCGTCACCCGCAGAAGTGGGGCCAGTGGTGTCCAACGTCAGAGCAACGTTCACTTCCGAAGTGGTTATCAGATCCACCGAAATATTGTGGCGCGCCAGGATGCTGAACACTTCTGCCAGAAAGCCGCGTGCGTGCAGCATATTCAGGCTATGCAAGGTGAGCAGCGTTTGTTTACGGCGCAATGCCAGCGCGCGGAATAGAGGCGGGTTTTCTGTCTTGTTGCACACCAGCGTGCCGCCAGCATAGGGATCCTTGCTGGAGCCAAGGAACACCGGAATATCGCTGCGTACGGCAGGCAACAGGGTAGCAGGGTGCAACACCTTGGCACCAAATGTCGCCATTTCCGCCGCTTCTTAAAAGGTGATCTGGTCGATACGGTGCGCCGTGGGCACCACGCGAGGATCGGTGGTGTAGATCCCGGGGACATCGGTCCAGATATCGATGCGGTCGACGTTCAACGCTTCACCCAGCAGAGCGGCGGTATAATCGCTGCCGCCGCGGCCCGGCGCCGTGGTGCGGCCTTTGGCTTCACTGCCGATAAACCCTTGAGTAATGATCAGGCTTTCTGCCAGACGTGGCTGCAACTGGCTGCGCGTCAATGCGCCCAGTGTGTCGCAATCCGGCTCTGCGCGGCCAAAGCGATCGTTGGTACGCATGATTTTGCGCACATCGAACCTCTCGGCGCTGATGTGGCGTTCGCGCAGGATCTCAACGAACAGCAGCGTTGACATCAATTCGCCGTGGCTGACCAACTCATCGATCAAGGCGTTAGAGGTGGCGAGCGCAGCGGCTTCAGACAGGCGCGCCACGTTTTCCAGCATGCGATCGATCTCTTCACGGATCACCTGCGGATGGCTCAGACGATCGACGATGGCATATTGGATATGACGAATTTTTTCCAAATGGACATCGCGCTGTTATTGCGCCACACCTTCCGCTAAGGCAACCAGCAGGTTAGTGATGCCGGCAGGGGCGGAAAGCACGACAACTCGCACCGCAGGATCGGCCAGCAAATATCCGCACTGCGGTTCATCGCGTCGAAATCAGCCACGCTGGTGCCGCCAAATTTAGCGATTCTCAGAGAAGTAGTTGTAGACATAAATAAAAAACACCTCGTGTCAGGGGCGCTGTGGCGATAGTTGTCGCACATCAGCTGTCCATAAAATCAGCCTTGACACAAGGAAAGAGCGGTAAGCAGGGAGCAGGCGTAGATAAGTAAGCGTCACTACGGTACACCCAGAAGCGCTCCACCTTGCTGAACGTGCAGTTTGCATTGATAGCCTGCACGTTGCTGGTGACAACCCAGAGGATTCAGCCCCTGTAGTCGATGATGGCATTCCCGTATTGCCCATCATCTCGGCACCGCTCCCCCTGGTTTATCGTCACTGGATTTACGGATCCTCGGATAAATTACCTGGGCGGCGCTCCTCTTCTGGCTTATGCAACCGCCTTCGGTGTGGATGCATAAGTTCACGCTTACAAATAACGGGTTATCTTGCTGCTGTCAACCGGTAACCGCAGGGAAATGCGTAATAGCAAGAAAAGGGATCGCAACTGGTGGTATAAGGGATACAATCGATTCAGCCTTAGCGATTTTATTATCGGAGACAAGAGTGTTGTTATGAAAAATATCAATCCCAGTCAAACTGCCGCATGGCGCGCTCTGCAACAGCATTTTTCCACGATGGAACAGGTGCAAATCAGCGAACTGTTTGCTCATGACCCGGATCGTTTCTCACGCTTTTCCGCCACGTTTGATGACCTGATGCTGGTGGACTACTCCAAGAACCGTATTACCCAGGAAACGCTGGATAAGTTGCTCAGTCTTGCGCGCGAAACGCAGTTGAGAGAGGCCATTGCCTCGATGTTCTCTGGTGAGAAAATTAACCGCACCGAAGATCGCGCGGTACTGCACGTTGCGCTGCGTAACCGTAGCAATACGCCCATTGTGGTGGATGGCAAAGATGTGATGCCAGAGGTCAATGCGGTATTGCAGAAGATGAAAGGCTTTAGCGAGCGTATCATCAGCGGTAGCTGGAAAGGCTATACCGGCAAGGCGATTACCGATGTGGTGAATATCGGCATCGGTGGTTCGGATCTTGGCCCCTTCATGGTGACGGAAGCGCTGCGGCCGTTTAAGAACCACCTTAACATGCACTTCGTGTCCAACGTTGATGGCACACACATCGCTGAAACCCTGAAAACGCTGAACCCGGAAACCACGCTGGTGCTGGTTGCCTCAAAAACCTTCACCACGCAGGAAACCATGACCAACGCCCATTCGGCGCGCGACTGGTTCCTGAAAACCGCGCAGGATGAGCAGCATGTTGCCAAGCATTTCGCCGCGCTCTCCACCAATGCCAGCGCGGTCAGCGCATTCGGTATTGATACCGCCAATATGTTTGAATTTTGGGATTGGGTCGGCGGTCGCTACTCTCTGTGGTCTGCCATCGGCTTGTCGATTATCCTCTCTATCGGTTTTGACAACTTTGAGCAATTGCTGAGCGGCGCGCACGCCATGGATCAGCACTTTGCCACCACGCCTATCGAGAAAAACCTGCCAGTGATGTTGGCGCTGATCGGGATCTGGTACAACAATTTCTTTGGCGCGGAAACTGAAGCGATCCTGCCTTACGATCAGTACATGCACCGTTTTGCGGCCTACTTCCAGCAGGGCAACATGGAGTCCAACGGTAAGTATGTCGACCGCGACGGTAATCCAGTGACCTACCAAACCGGGCCGATTATCTGGGGCGAGCCGGGCACTAACGGGCAGCATGCGTTTTATCAGTTGATTCACCAAGGGACAAAACTGGTGCCGTGTGATTTCATAGCACCGGCGGTGAGCCACAATCCGTTGGGCGATCACCACGGTAAGCTGCTCTCTAACTTCTTTGCCCAGACCGAAGCGCTGGCATTTGGTAAATCCCGTGAGGTGGTGGAAGCCGAGTTTGCCGCGCAGGGAAAAACGGCGCAGCAGGTTGAGCATGTTGCGCCGTTCAAAGTGTTTGAAGGCAATCGTCCAACCAACTCCATCCTGTTGCGCGAAATAACGCCTTACAGCCTGGGCGCGCTTATCGCGCTGTATGAACACAAGATCTTCACCCAGGGTGCGATTCTGAACATCTATACTTTCGATCAGTGGGGTGTTGAGTTGGGCAAACAACTGGCAAACCGCATTTTGCCGGAATTGGAAAATGACCAGCCGGTGAGCAGCCACGACAGTTCGACCAACGGTTTGATTAACCGCTTTAAAAACTGGCGCGCCTGATTCGTGGACGCCGATAGGGGGATATCCCCCCTTTTGTCATCAACATGGAGGGACGTATGCAGAAACGTGCTTTATTGGGCATCGCCGTGGCGGTTTTACTGGCAGGATGCAGCACCAGCAAGGAATTGAGTTCAGTCGGGCAGTCGGTCAAGTTTACTGATAAGCAACCCGGCAGCGAATGCCGTCTGGTGGGGCAGGTGACAGGCTCGCAGTCCACTTGGTTAACGGGTCATGATGAGGGTAACGCTCAGCGCGGCGCGGCCAACGATCTGCGTAACAAGGCGGCGGCGCTCGGCGGTAACGTCATCTATGGCGCCACCAGTTCCAGCGAAAGCTTCTGGTCGAGCTTTGCACCGCTTGATAGCAAGCTGGTCGGGCAGGTTTATCACTGCCCCTAAGCGACAGGCCTTCACAGGCGGATGCTCGCTGAGCCGCCGTCTGTGAAGAATTTCTGTTAGTTGGGCTTCAGCAACTGCAAATCCAGTAGCGTTTTGCTCGCTTCCCCGCCAATCTCGCGCGTCAAACGCGGTACCAGATAGCCGGAGACCTGCGACAGCAGTTTTTTCATGATGTCGCGTGCTTCTTCATCGCTCACCAAAAAATGCGCTGCGCCTTGTACTTTGTCCAGCACGTGCAGGTAGTAAGGCAGTACGCCTGCGTTAAACAGCGCGTTGCTCAGCGCCGCAAGCGTCGAGGCGTTATCATTCACGCCGCGCAGCAATATGCTTTGATTCAGCAGCGTAACGCCAGCCTGACGCAAACGTGCCATACTTTCACTCAGTTCGCTGTCTATTTCGTTGGCATGGTTGATGTGTGTCACCAGCAGCACGCGAAGGCGCGTTTGCGATAAGCGTTGACACAACGCCTCGGTAATTCGCGCCGGGATCACCACCGGCAACCGGCTGTGAATACGTAGGCGTTGCACGTGGGGAATGGTTTCCAGTTCGGTGATAAGCCAGTCCAACTCATGGTCTTTCGCCATCAGCGGATCTCCCCCGGAGAAAATAATTTCATCCAGTTCAGGATGCTGGCGAATATAGTCCAGCGCCTGACGCCAGTTGCTCTTGTTGCCCTGATTGTCCTGATAGGGAAAGTGGCGACGGAAGCAATAGCGGCAGTTGACCGCGCAGCCGCCTTTGACCAGCAACAAGGCGCGGTTGTGGTATTTATGGAGTAATCCAGGCACCACGCTGTGCTGTTCATCAAGCGGATCGACGCTGAACCCGGGGGTTACCTCGAATTCGTCCTGCGCAGTCAGTACTTGCAGCAATAGCGGATCGATATGGTCCCCTTTGCGCATCCGCGCGGCAAAGGACCAAGGTACGCTCAAGGGAAATAGCGTGCGCGCTTGTGCCCCTTTACGTAGCTCAGGGTGGTCATCCAGCGCCAAAAAGTGCAAAAGTTGGAGAGGGTCGGTAATGACATCCGCAAGTTGATGCAACCAATCTTCTCTGGGATGGGGTTTTAGGGTTACAATGTGTGCCATTTTTTGGCTGAGTACCAGTATCAAATAGTAGAGGGCCTTTATGGCGACTTATTTTAGCAACGATTTTCGTTCCGGTCTTAAAATCGTGTTTGAAGGCGAGCCTTACGCTGTCGAATCCAGTGAATTCGTTAAGCCAGGTAAAGGGCAGGCTTTCGCGCGCGTGAAAATGCGCCGTTTGCTGACCGGCAAACTGATTGAAAAAACCTTCAAATCCACCGACAGCGCCGAAGGTGCTGATGTGGTCGATATGAACCTGACCTACCTGTATAACGACGGTGAGTTCTGGCATTTCATGAACAATGAAACGTTTGAACAACTGGCCGCTGATTCCAAAGCTGTTGGCGATAACGCCAAATGGCTGCTGGATCAGGCTGAATGTATCGTGACGTTGTGGAACGGCCAACCGATTTCGGTAACGCCGCCAAACTTCGTGGAACTGGAGATCGTGGATACCGATCCGGGTCTGAAGGGCGATACAGCAGGGACTGGCGGTAAGCCGGCAACGTTGACCACAGGTGCCGTGGTAAAAGTGCCGTTGTTTGTTCAGATTGGCGAAGTTATCAAAGTGGATACGCGTTCTGGCGAATACGTTTCCCGCGTGAAATAAGCACTTCCCTGCCAAAAACACCGTCGGCTTTGCTGGCGGTTTTTTTGTCCCACGTCTGGTCAACGCGAACGTTTGCTACCCATTCAGCCACGAACGCTGCTTCATGACAGAGCCTGTACCTTCAGATATCAAGGCGTAAGCTCACGAACCGGGAAACACCCGCTCGCACAGAAAATCTACCAATACACGTACCTTCGGCGACGGATGTTTGCTCGCGGGCCACAGCAAGTGAAAAACGCCTGTGCGCTCCACATAATCGACCAGAATGGGCTGTAATCGGCCATCGGCCAGCAGATCGCGAATAGAGAAGTCCGGCAGATAGGCGATACCCAACCCTTGCAGTGCGAAGCACACGCACGTCTCTATGTTGTTGCAGATCATCGCCGTAGGCAGTTGCAACAGTGGCTCTCCGGGAGCGAGTCGCAACGCCCAAGGCTCCAGCTTACCGCTGTGGGGAAAGCGATAGTGCAGGCAGCGGTGTCGCAGCAGGTCGGCAGGCACCAAGCCGACGAGCGGTGAGACGCGAGTCGTGTGGCTCACCGGTGCGCACCACTGCATCAAAGCCTTCTTCGATCACATTAACGATCTGATCGGTGAAATCGAGATCCAGCCCGATCTCTGGATACGTATGCATAAATTCACTGAGTACCGGCAGTACTAGCGAACTGACCAGCGGCAGGCTCACTCGTAGGCGCCCCCGCGGCGTGCCGTTGGCCTGTAGATCCAACTCTGCGGCTTCGATCTCGGCCAGAATGCGCCGACAGCGCTCCAGAAACAGGGTGCCCTCAGCCGTCAGGGTAATGTTACGCGTGCTGCGATGGAACAGGCGTACGCCCAGTTTTTCTTCCAGACGTGCCACGCTCTTGCCGACGACCGAGGCTGACACCCCCAGCAACTGCCCCGCTGCCACAAAGCTGCGTGTTTCTGCCACCTGCACGAACACCACAAAGCCGTTAAGGCTGTCCATATCGCCCTCCCATTGCGGACAGTTTATTCCGCATAGCAAGGAACTGTATCCATCTTTTTTTGAGTCACAAGTTCTCTATCGTCAAGGCATGCCCGATCTAGCAACCGATGAAATCAAGGACTTTAACGTGACGACTCCTCTCTCCCCATGCGCTCAGGTGTTCCCTCTGCGCATCTCTCCACCCGTATTCAGAATGTTATCCAGCAGGCGTTGGAGACGCATCGTCTGGTGGGTAGCGTTGTCTTGGTGGCGCACCATGGTGCGTTGATTTACCAGCAGGCGGCCGGATGGGCCGATCGTGAACACGCACAGCCGATGGCGTTGGACACGATCTTTCGGCTGGCATCGGTGAGTAAACCCATCGTGTCGACGGCGGCGTTGGTGCTGGTGGCTCAGGGAAAATTCGGTCTGGATGACGACATCTCTCGCTGGCTGCCCGAATTTCAGCCTCGGTTGCCCGATGGATCAGCCACGTCGATCACGGTGCGGCAGTTGCTCAGCCATACCGCTGGACTGGGCTACCGCTTCTTCGAGGCGGATGCAAATGGCCCCTACGCGCAGGCTGGGATATCGGATGGTATGGATGCATCCGGCATCACGCTGGATGAGAATTTACGTCGTCTCGCCAGCGTGCCACTGCTGTATGTGCCGGGTACTGCCTTGGGGTACTCGCTGGCGACGGATGTGCTGGGGGCCTTGATTGCGCGTGTTCAGGGCTCGTCATTGGACAAGGCGGTACGTGAACTTGTGACCGGCCCACTGGGTATGGTGGATACCGGCTTCGTCGTTGACGATCCGTTACGTGTGGCGACGGCCTATGTTAATGACACAACGCAACCCCATCAGTTGGCTGAAGGCGAAACCGTTTCTGCCTTTGAGGGGCGGTCGGTATTACGTATAGCCCGGCGCGAATCTTCGATGCTGAAGCCTTTCCTTCAGGGGGGGCAGGCATGTCGGGCCGCTTCGTTACCGATCTGCGAGATGCGGTGTACGAGGCGCCGGGGGAAGCACAATGACATGCCGTAAACAGGAGCGCTTGCCGTTGGCCTCACTGTTGGCGTTAGCCACGGCAGCTTTCATTACCATCCTGACTGAAGCCCTGCCTGCGGGGCTGTTACTGCAAATGGCGCAAGGTCTTGCGGTGTCCGAAGCCTGGGTGGGCCAAACGTCACCTTCTATGCCATTGGCTCACTGGTTGCGGCGATCCCTTTGATGGCGGCCACGCAAGGCATGCGCCGGCGTCCACTACTGTTATCGGCCCTGGCGGGTTTCGCGATTACCAATACCGTTACGACATTTTCCGGCAGCTATATCCTGACGATGGTGGCTCGCTTTCTGGCGGGAGTGTCAGCCGGGCTATTGTGGGCATTGCTGGCAGGTTATGCTGCACGCATGGTACCGGACTACCAGAAGGGACGCGCTATTGCTATCGCCATGGTCGGCACGCCCTTGGCGCTGTCGCTCGGCGTGCCAGCAGGAACGTTTTTAGGCCATTTGGTGGGCTGGCGGATGTGTTTTGGCCTCATGAGCGCATTGGCGTTACTGCTTATTCTGTGGGTGCGCGTTCAGGTTCCAGACTTTGCCTGGCAGCCTGCGGGCAAGCGATTGTCGTTAGGCGCCGTATTTATCATCGCCGGGGTGCGTCCGGTGCTGTTCGTGGTATTGGCGTTTGTGCTGGCGCACAACATCCTTTACACCTACATTGCCCCGTTCTTGGCGGCGGCGGGCATGGTCGAACGCACGGACGTGATACTGCTGGTGTTTGGCGTCGCCTCGTTGCTGGGGATCGGGATCATCGGCGTACTGATTGACCGGCATTTGCGTGCGTTGACGCTGACCAGTACGCTATTGTTCGGTCTGTCTGCGCTGGCGCTTGGTGTTCGGGTGATATGCCTGTCGTGGTGTATACGGCAGTTGCGGTTTGGGGGTTGGCATTCGGCGGTGCGGCAACGCTGTTTCAAACCGCCGTCGCCAAAACCGCCGGAGAGGCGGCCGATGTGGCGCAATCGATGCTGGTGACGGCCTGGAATCTGGCGATTGCTGGTGGCGGTATCCTTGGCGGGCTGTTGCTGGACAGCCTGGGCGTTTCGGCGTTCTCTCCGGCGCTTTTGGTGCTGCTAACGGCAACGCTGATCGTGGTTTGGGTTGCTCGGCAGCAGGGGTTCCGCGCGATGCCGTGTTGAAACGTCAGTCGTGCCGGCCCCCTCAGCCACTGTCAAACCCCTTCGCGCTCTGTGCTACAGACAGGCACTTTCTTGTGGCGTAACCACTGCGCAGGTTTCAGTTCGCTGACCAGCACCCCGATAACAATCAGCGCGGCACCCACAATCGCTAAGCCGGGCAAACGGTCACCGGCAAGACGACCGACAATGCCCGCCCACACCGGTTCGCTGGAGTAGATGACGGTGGCACGCGTAGGGGACACTGCCTTTTGCGCCCAGTTCATGGTCAGTTGAATCACAATGCTGGGCGGCACCAAGGCCGATGCCGCCCAGCAACCAGGCCCAGGAGAAGGCGGGCAACGACTCACCGGTTACCGGCATTAACAGCAGGGATAGCAGTCCCGCCGTCAGCAACTTTACAGTAGTCACCCAGCGCACATCGACTTTCCCGGCGAAATGGCCGATAAGAATGATTTCGGCCGCAATCGCCAGCGCACTGAGCAGCGTGACCCATTCGCCCTGACTCATACTGAGATGGCCCGCATCGGGTCCTGCCAACAGCATCAGGCCGACAAACGCGAAAACAATCCCCACCAGACTCATGACGCCGGGGCGTCGCCGTAGCACCAGCCATTGCAGCAGCGGCACCAGAGGGACATACAGCGCGGTAATAAACGCCGATTGGCTGCTGGTGATGGTTTGCAGGCCATAGGTTTGTAAACCGTAGCCCAGCAGGATACTTGCTCCGATGGCAAAACCCGCATAGCACTCCTGAAGTGTCAGTCCCGCCAATGCGCGCCGAAAAACCAGAAGGCTGATGATACCGGCCGTGGTAAAGCGCAGCCCAACAAAAAACAGCGGACCACTGTGCTGCATGGCCAGATGAACCACTAAAAGGTGGTTCACCACACTAGTGTGATCAGGATTAACGCCCACTCCTGGGGTTTGATGCCCAGTATAGGGTGGGGGATGGCAGAAAAGTAACGTTGCATTGCAGGTTCAGACAAAAGAGATCAGCTTTCCATCATAGGGGGAATGTTGTCGATAAGCCATCCCCCTCGTCGGCTAGCGTAGTGTACAGGCAACCTCCTCCAATTGGCTGATGACCGTGTTCCATCCTTCAAAAAAGCCTGATTTTTCATGTTGTTCACGTGAGGCTTCGTCCTGATGGATAACCTGAACGGTATAACAGCTGCCCAGCGCGTAATCAGACAACGAAATGAGCGTAGTAAAGGCCAATTCGGGGATGGCAGGCCGCCAGCCTGCGGTCAGCATCGACGTGAACACGATACGGGCGTGGGGAATCACCTCCAAAAAGCACCAGATGTGTTCACTGCGATCGTCGCCCGTCCCCTGAATCCGGGTATGAAATGCCCCGCCGGGTTGCAGATCGAGGGCGATAACCTCAGTGGTGCCCGGTTTTGGGCTCCACCAGACTTTGAGCCATTCTGGGTCTGACCAGGCACGCCATATTGCATGTCGCGGGGTGTCCAGAACTCGGGTAATCACAAGATTGCGGGTATCCGCAGGTTGAGGTATTGACAGTGTCATGGCGTGACTCCTGATAAGCGTGAACACCAGTGTGCCGCCTATTTTCAGTGACACCGGAACAAAAAACGTTTATCGCGGCAGGATTGACTACGCTTACTGAAGGCGGTGGAGATCTCCTCGGTAGTATTACTTTCCCTTTTACCTCTCCCTTGAGAAGGAAAATAACCCATGTTCAAAAAAAGCGTGCTTATTCTTGCCTCATTGTTGATGCTATTTGCGTTGACCGCTTTGTAATACCACCAGAGGTATTTGGGCATGATGTCGAAGCGGGTGGGAAAGCCATTCAACGCAATGCGCAGTAGTCAATAAACTGCCCGAACATTGCACTACATGGCGATGAAAGGACGCTGAGCGGCGGCGTCCTATAGACACCTGTCCGCCGCAGTGATATATCCGTGATCTTTCTTCACGCCACTCTCGTGGCCGGTAGAAAAACGGGTATTTTGCGTAGCGGAATGGATGGAGAAGTACGATGTCGCCGTTGTTTATTACTGTAGGCATGCTGACCCTGAGCAATGTGTTTATGACGTTCGCCTGGTATGGTCATTTGCGTTATTTCAGTGGACGTACCTGGCTGATTGCCGCACTGGTCAGTTGGGGGAATTGCATTGTTTGAATACCTGTTGCAGGTGCCGGCCAACCGCATCGGCTATCAGGTGGCCTCTGCGGGGCAACTAAAGATTTTGCAGGAAGTGATCAGTCTGACGGTATTTATTCCGTTCTCAATGATCATTCTGAAAGAGCTGTTCCGTACCGATTTCATCTGGGCCGGTCTCTGCTTGTTGGGCGCGGTATTTTTCATGTTCAAAGATAAGATTCTGGGTTAATGGTTGCTGCATTTCCCCTATCGCTACGGCTGGCTTGTGTAACCAGCCGTATTTTACCTTAGGCTAATTTCCGCACGACAGCCGTTGCTGGCATTAATACAGAACCATCCTCGGCATGCGGCACCATGTAGGGAATCGGGTTGCCCGTGCGCGTATCAATCAGATCTGAGTGTCGCTCACCGTGCTTGAACCGGTGTCGTTCTCCCCATTGTCGTAGCGCCACTATCACCGGAAACAGCTTTTCTCCCTCAGATGTCAGTACGTACTCCTGATAAGCCGTACCGTCTGAAGCGTCCTGCATCTCTAGAATGCCTGCATTAACCAGCTTGCGCAGACGATCGGAAAGGATGTTGCGCGCCACGCTCAGGCTGCGTTGAAAATCACCGAAACGGCGCACGCCATCAAAGGCATCACGCACAATGAGCAGTGACCAGCGATCGCCAACCACATCGACACAGCGTGCAACGGGACAAGGTTCGTTGTTTATGGTTTCACGGTTTGGCATGGCATTTCCTGGCCGTTTGGTGTGGAACAGTAATCAAGTTGCATTTTAAAACCAGATAACCTAACATTCAATTGGTTTTATTTTGCAACTGGATTGTGTGGCGTTATGTGATGAAGCGTTCCCTCCCATTACCGTTGAGTCAAAACAGCTCGCTGGCCCAGCCATCTGATATGCCCCGCAGCCTGATAGTGCTGTTCGCTATTGCCAGTGGCTTGAGCGTGGCAAATGTCTGTTACGCCCAGCCTCTGCTTGATGCGCTGGCGGTGGATTTTGGTATCAGTCAGGCCACGGTCGGCGGTGTGGTCACGGCGACTCAGGTTGGCTGTGCCCTGGCACTGTTACTGCTGGTGCCATTAGGCGATCGCGTTGAACGTCGTCGCTTGATGATCATGCAACTCGCCGCGCTGGTGACAGCCTTACTCATCGTTAGCATGGCATCGTCTACACCCGTGCTATTGGTGGGGATGCTGGCGATTGGACTGCTGGGAACCGCGATGACACAGGGGTTAATCGCCTATGCTGCCAGCACTGCTTCTTCCCATGAACGGGGACGCGTTGTTGGCGCAACACAAGGCGGTGTGTTTATAGGCCTGTTGCTGGCGCGGGTGTTTGCGGGAGGTGTAAGCGATGTTGCGGGTTGGCGAGGCGTTTACTGCGGTGCTGATGGTAGCGACGGCGCTACCGTTATGGCTACGGTTACCGTTTTTGCCTCCCTTACCGCAATGCATGAGCTATCCACAACTGATTGCGTCGATGTTGATGTTACTGCGACAGAAGATGGTGCTGAAAGTCCGTGGTATGTTGGCATTGCTGATGTTTGCCGCCTTCAACATTTTCTGGAGTGCGCTAGTGTTGCCCTTGAGCGCGCCGCCTTATGGGTTCTCGCACACAGTGATTGGTGCTTTTGGGCTGGTGGGCGTGGCTGGCTGCCTCGCGCGCCGGACGATGGGCGGATCGGAGATATGCTCAACATACCAGTGCGTTTGCGCTGCTGGCATTACTGCTGGCATGGTGGCCTCTGTCGCTGATGGATGCATCGTGTGGGCGCTGGTAGTGGGGATTGTGCTGCTCGATCTGGGCGGGCAGGCGCTGCACGTAACCAACCAAAGCCTGATATTTCGTGCCCGGCCTGAGGCTCATAGCCGTTTGGTTGCTCTCTATATGCTGTTTTACGCGCTGGGCAGTGGGATGGGCGCGTTTAGCACTACCCTGACGTATGCGCATGTGGGGTTGCAGGGGGTGTGTATGCTGGGGGCGACTGTTAGCCTGCTGGCGTTGTTGTTATGGTGGTTCACGCGGCGGGTTGCTACGCCAGAATAAAAAACGGCCCGCAATGCGGGCCGTAGCAGATGACAGCGGATGGTGTGTTACAGAGTGACGACACCGATCACGGTGACCACACTCAGGATGGCTGCCAAACCGTAGAATACCCATTTTCCTGCCGGAACGTGAATTTTCAGGTCATGCATCAGGTGATGCAGACGGTGCAAGCCACACCAGATAGGCAGAATGATCATCAGCAGCAGAAACAGCCGCCCGATAAGGCTATGGGAGAAAGCGGCGATGCGCTCATAGCTCAGCACTTCCGGGAACAT
This sequence comes from Candidatus Symbiopectobacterium endolongispinus, assembly GCF_018777385.1. GTDB lineage: Bacteria > Pseudomonadota > Gammaproteobacteria > Enterobacterales > Enterobacteriaceae > Symbiopectobacterium > Symbiopectobacterium endolongispinus. Next base: position 134,143 of record NZ_JAFJYB010000001.1, read on the forward strand.
CCCCAGCGGTAGCAGCACCCCGACCAGCAGGATAATCACGGGTGAGAAAATGGCGGTCCACATCCCACCGGCACCGAACAGTCCCCAGAAGGGAGGCTCATCGGAACGTTTTGGCGTTGGATTAATCACGTTGTTCCCCTCCAAGCAGAATAGTAACGTGATGGCGAGAATAGCCAGCGTGACGATGACGGTTACAACCCACAGCCCTTTTATAACCGGCTCAGGCCCCATTTTTTCATCTTTTACGATGATGATGCTGGCTTTGGGCGCCAGTTCAAACCAGGGGATTTGGTGTGAATAGCTGCCGCCACCAGTGCGATGATGTTAATCAGCAGCACCAGCGGGTTTTGCAGGAAACCGACAAATCAGGCCCAGCCTTCTGCGCCGTGTTTTAACGAAAACACGCCATAGATCAGCACAATGCTGAACCATACCGCAGGAGCGGCGGTCATTTCGCGCAGCATGTAAAAGCGATAGAACCCGAGCCGTTGCCACCAGCTTGCAGGCATGCTGCGAACGTATTCTTTACGCTTGGTTGTCATTGTTGCTTCCCTCATTGCGGTTTCAGCATAGCGATCATGAAGTCCTTGGCGCTTTCGACCTTACCTTGCTGAATGGCAGCGGCAGGATCGACATGCTTCGGACACACTTCTGAGCAGTAACCGACAAAGGTACAACTCCAGACACCGTTTTTACCGTTCAATTGCGGCATGCGCTCTTTCTTGCCGTGGTCGCGGTTATCCAGGTTGTAACGGTGTGCCAGCGTGATGGCAGCCGGGCCGATAAACTCAGGATTAAGGCCAAGCTGCGGGCACGCGGCGTAGCACAGGCCACAGTTGATGCAGTCGGAGAACTGATGGTATTTCGCCATTTGCGCCAGTGTCTGCTTGTTGGCGCCGTCAGCCGGTGTTTTGTTGTTGCCGATGATGTAAGGCTTGATGGCTTCCAGACTCTCGATAAAGTGGGTCATATCGACCACCAGATCGCGCTCGATCGGGAAGTTGCCCAGCGCTTCCACCTTCATACCGCTGGTCGCGTAGTCGCGCAAAAAGGTTTTGCACGCCAGCTTCGGCACGTTATTCACCATCATGCCGCAGGAGCCACAGATAGCCATACGGCAGGACCAACGGTAAGAGAGGTCCGGTGCCAGGTTATCTTTGATGTAACCCAGCGCATCCAGCAGGGACGTTTCCCGGCTGTAAGGCACGTCGAAGGTCTCGGCGTGCGGTGCCTTATCGGTTTCCGGGTTATAGCGCATGACTTCCATTTTCAGGGTAGCTAACTCAGCCATTCGCTTGCTCCTCCTTGCTCTTTTCCTGGGCTTCCGCTTCGGCACCGTACACGCGTTTTGCCGGTGGCAGCGTGGTGATCTTCACGTCGCCATAGACCAGACGCGGTGCGCCGTTCGGGTTGTAATACGCCAGCGTATGCTTCAGGAAATTAACGTCATCGCGTTCAGTGCAACCTTCGTCCAGACGTTGGTGTGCGCCGCGTGATTCTTTACGGTTGATAGCAGAGTGTGCCATACATTCAGCGACATCCAGGCTGTGGCCCAGTTCGATGTTGTAAAGCAGGTCGGTATTGAACACGCTGGAATGGTCGTGAATCTTCACGCGCTTGAAGCTCTCTTTCAGCTCAGCGAGTTTATCCACGGTTTTCTGCATCAGGTCGGTGGTGCGGATAAATACCGCAACCTTCTTCCATCGACATGCCCATTTCGTCGCGGATTTTCGCCCAGCTTTCCGTGCCTTCCTGATTCATCAGGTCATGCAGACGCTGCTCAATATCGCGCGTTTGCGCATCCAGTGCGCTGCCGTTGGCGGGTGCCGCTTCTTGCGCACGGCGCACCGCATTTTCCCCGGCCATACGACCAAACACCACCAGTTCTGCCAGTGAGTTGGAGCCAAGGCGGTTAGCACCGTGCAGGCCCACCTAAGAACATTCGCCTGCCGCAAACAGCCCTTTGAGGGTGGTTTCGCAATCCTGATTGGTTTCAATGCCGCCCATGGTGTAGTGCGCCGTCGGACGAATTGGAATCGGCTCTTTCACCGGATCGACGCCAACGTAGGCTTTTGCCAGTTCGCAGATAAACGGCAGACGCTCTTTCAGCTTTTTCTCGCCCAGATGACGCAGGTCGAGGTAAACCACGTCGCCCAACGGGGTAGAGACCGTGCGGCCAGCACGCCATTCGTGCCAGAAGGCTTGCAATACTTTGTCGCGCGGGCCCAGTTCCATATATTTGTTTTTCGGCTCGCCGAGTGGCGTTTCTGGTCCCATGCCGTAATCTTGCAGATAGCGGTAGCCATCTTTGTTGACCATGATATCGCCTTCACCACGGCAGCCTTCGGTCATCATGATACCGGAACCCGGCAGGCCGGTCGGGTGATATTGCACGAATTACATATCGCGCAGCGCCACGCCCATGCCGTCACCAGTGACGATGCCGCCGTTGGTGTTGTAACGGTAAACACGGTCAGCACCGCCGGTCGCCAGCACGACCGCATTAGCGCGGATTTGCACCAGCGAGCCTTCCATCATGTTGATGGCGACAAGACCACGCGCCTGACCGTCATCGACCAGAATATCCAACACAAAGTGCTCATCAAAGCGTTGGATTTGTGGGTATTTCAGTGAGGTCTGGAACATGGTGTGCAGCATGTGGAAGCCGGTTTTATCCGCGGCAAACCAGGTGCGCTTAATTTTCATACCGCCAAAACGACGGACGTTGACGGAACCGTCGGGTTTACGGCTCCAGGGGCAACCCCATTGTTCTAGCTGGATCATCTCCCGTGGACATTGATGAACAAAATGTTCAACGACATCTTGCTCGCAGAGCCAGTCGCCACCAGCAACGGTGTCGTGGAAGTGAAAATCAAAACTATCGTGATCCTGAGTGACTGCGGCTGAACAATCCTCGGCGGCTACGGTGTGGCTACGCATTGGGTAGACTTTTGATATCAGCGCAATTTTCAGTTGGGGATTAGCTTCAGCGGCAGCGATTGCCGCACGTAAACCAGCGCCCCCGGCCCCGATAATGGCCAAATCGGCATTAAAGGTTTGCACTGCACTCCCCCAGTTACTAAAGTTAATTAAGTTAAATTAAAAATAATATATTCGATTCGTTAATCTCTATTTTCCACCGAACGCTTTCTGTAATTCATCGATATTTAAAGCAATTCGCGGACACATATTAAGAATAGCTAAACCTATATTTTTTGTGTGGAAATGATTATACCGAATTATGAGTAGGTGAAATTTGATGTGATCCAGCATTTTGTTTTTTTATTGTGTTTTGATTTTGGCAATAACAGCATGATGGTTAACGCTATTGTCGGATAAATAACACTTTTATTTCTTTAATAAGGAGCTGGCTCACGGTAATTGCACATAATGTTCTGGATATCGGTATCAAAAGGCCTATGCAGGAGGGAAACCTGAGCACGAGAAACAGCGGGAGAGACAGGGCGTGATTGTAGCGGCGTTGAATTGTTTGCAGGCGAATATACGGGTAGACTGCATCCCCTGTTTGCGTTAGGAGTTTAGGAGTAAAGAAACATGTGCGAAGGCGCACTCTGGCAGCCCACCGCCACCATTGAAAACTTATTGAAACGTGCAGCCATCGTCTCAGAAATTCGACGATTTTTCTCCGATCGCGGCGTATTGGAAGTGGAAACACCGGCCATGAGTCAGGCAACGGTGACGGATGTACATATTGTCCCGTTCCAGACGCGTTTTGTCGGACCAGGCGTATCTGAAGGGATGACGCTCTACCTGATGACCAGCCCTGAATACCATATGAAGCGCTTGCTCGCCGCAGGCAGCGGACCTGTCTTTCAACTGTGCCGTAGTTTCCGTAATGAAGAGTCTGGACGATACCATAATCCAGAGTTCACTATGCTTGAGTGGTATCGCCCCCACTACGATATGTATCGCTTGATGGACGAAGTGGACGATTTATTACAGCAAGTACTGGAGTGTGAAAGCGCAGAGCGTCTCTCATATCAGCAGGTTTTTCAGCGTCATCTTGACGTGGACCCGCTTTCTGCGGATAAGGCGCAATTGCGAGAAGCGGCGGATAAGCTTGGCATGGGCGATCTCGCCAGCCGTGAAGAGGATCGTGACACGCTGTTGCAAATGCTATTTACTTTCGGCGTGGAACCGCACATTGTGCACGACAAACCAGCCTTTGTGTATCACTTCCCGGCGTCACAGGCTTCGCTGGCTGAAATCAGCTCTGAAGATCACCGGGTGGCGGAGCGCTTCGAGGCCTATTTCAAAGGTATTGAGCTGGCAAACGGTTTTCGCGAATTGACGGACAGCGATGAGCAGCGCCAACGTTTTGAGCAGGATAACCGCAAACGTGCCGCTAACGGGCTTTCTCAGCAACCGATTGATGAATATCTGCTGGCGGCGTTGAAACAGGGAATGCCTGCCTGTTCTGGCGTCGCGTTAGGGGTGGATCGTCTGATTATGCTGGCGTTAAAAGCGGAAACCATTGGTGAGGTGATGGCCTTCACCGTCGGGCGTTCGTAATCATCAAATCACCGTTCCTACGCGTGTTTGGTTTTCTCTGAGGCTATCTGCCTGTTACAACCCACCTTCCGGCCGGTTGGCTGAACTCGGACTGTGTCCATCAATACGCACGGAACTCATCTGCACCTGGAACGGCGGGAACGGCATCTCCATGTTGTTCTCGCGGTAGGCTTCCAGAATCAACTGGTGAATCTCATGACGCAGCGGCATGCGATGCCCCATTTCTGCGGCAAAGATACGCAATTCGAAAATCTGGATACCCTGACGTAAATCCACCAGAAAGGCTTCTGGCGGCGGGTTTTCCAATACCAACGGGCAGCGTTTCACCGCATTGAGCAACAGTTCGGTCACTTTTTGGCTATCGGCATCGACTGGTGCTGGGATGGTCAGCACCACGCGCGTCACCGAATCCGACAGCGACCAGTTGATAAACTGCTCGGTGATGAAGGCCTTGTTGGGCACGATGATCTCTTTTCTGTCCCAATCGGTAATTGTGGTGGCTCGGGTATTGATGCGCATAATGCTGCCGGTGAGATCGCGAATGGTCACGGTGTCGCCAATGCGGATAGGTTTTTCAAACAGAATGATCAGGCCGGAGATAAAGTTGGCGAAGATCTCCTGCAAACCAAAGCCAAGGCCTACGGTCAGGGCCGCAACCAGCCACTGGAGTTGTGACCATTCAATCCCGATAAACGAGAACCCTACCAGGCAGCCAATCAGCATCAGCATGTATTTGCTGACGGTGATAATGGCATAGCCAGAACCGGGGGAGAGATCGAGGTGCTGAAGCAATGCTAGCTCAAGCAGCGCGGGCAGGTTGCGCACCACCTGCGTCGTGATGCTGAAAATCAGAATCGAAGTTAGCACCGCTCCAAGGGTAATCGGCTGTACCTTATCGACCCCTTTCACCGTACTGGTGACTTCCCACAGATTAATGTTTTCTAAGAAGCTGAATGCGGAGTAGATTTCTGACCACAGGACAATCACTGACACCAGTGCGATCAGCGTCAGAATGGATCGCACCAGTTGCAGCGATTTGGCGCTGATGGTATCCAGATCGACCACTGGCTCTTCGATGGTGTCTGAGGTGGTTTCCACTAAGATACCCGACTCTTCTTCACCGCGGGCACGCTGCGCCAATATTTCGGCGCGCCGCTGTTTGGCCCTATCAAACGCGATGCGTCGGCGTTGGATCAGCATCCAGCGCCGTATCACGTGGTAAACCACCAGCAGGAAGAACCAGATGGCGACCGAGGTTTCCAACCGCGCCAGCAAGGCTTTCGACGTGGCCAGATAGCCAACACCCGATGCCAGCGCCGCAATCAGGGGCGCACTGATCATCAGGTTCCACAGCGCACGGTTGATGGTGTTTTCTCCTGAGCCTTCCTTGTTCAGGTAGAGCGGAATACCGGCTCGTTTCAGGCTGGTGGTCACCAGACTCAACGCCAGACACAGCAAAATAAAGCACAGTCGCCCCAGCGTGCTGGAAAACTCGCGTTCGTTGAGGTTTTCAAACGTGATGATCGCCATGATCAGCGGAACAATAAAGGCGATCGATAATCGGTAGTAGCGCATGGCGCGCGCGACGCGCTCGGGTGACCAGCGTAAGTGGGCAATAAACAGCCCATTCGAATGGGCGAAGGAGGCGCTGACCATCACCAGCCACATCAGCGGGACGGTGGCGGTCACGCTGTCACCGATCGCGACGGCGATGGGGTAGGGCCAGGCGTTTTGCAAGCCGTACCCCAATGCGGCCCACAGCACGGGCAGCGGGAGCGCAATCAGTAGCGAATAGAACAGAGTACGCAGCGTCAGCGAAAAATGATCGAGGGTAACTTTGCCGATACGGCTGCTGGCGCGCTCTAAAAAGGCGTTGTAGTGACGGCGCGAACTGATGCCGAAGCCGACTAAAATCAGCGCGCCCATCAGCGGGAACGCGGTTTCCCGACTGGTCACCACCATGATGACGGCGCTGCTGAGCTGAGTAAAGGTATCCAGCGAGAGCAGATGGTAAAGCGCCTGCACCACCTGTACCGGGAAGGCGAAGGAAATAGGATTCACATCGGCAACCCAGAACAGGTAGCGGTGAACCGCCTCGCGGATTTCCAGCAGCGCTTCTTCCAGTTGGCTGGTCGCCACTTTGAGCTTGGTCAGTTTAAGGATCTGCGCATCGGTGCCGGAAATCAGCGATGTGAGTAAGTCACGCTGGGTACGAATCTGATCGCCAAGCACGCATTGCTGACTGTTACTGTTGGGCGTGCAGTTCTCTTGTCTCGGGCGTTCTGAGGTGCGGGCAGCACTGAGTAGGTTTTCATAGCGTAACCGTTGTACGCGCAACTGGGCCATGTCGGTGTCCAGTCGTTGCGGTTGCGGCATGTCCGGCAGGCGTGCCACCTGTGCGCGCAGTGCTTCACCCAGTACGGTAGATGCCCCAATCCACTGCGCTTGCTCACGCAACGTGCTGAGTGCTTGCCGCACTTGCTGCGTTTGGGTGGTTGCCTGACGCTGCTGTGAGGCGATCAAATCAAGACGCTGTGCCTGCTGATTGAGTTCCTGAGATAGTTCGCGGTTAAGCTGTAGCCGTTCGCTGATGACCGCGGGCAAATCATCACCGCGTTCCACCAACTGCTCTGTGCGTTCGAGCACTTTCTTCGCTTCACGCTGGCGTAAGTTGTTGATGCTGGAACGTAATGCTTGTAGTTGTTGATCCAGCCTGTCGTGGCGCAACTGGTAGAGTTCCACGCGTAAGCGGGAGAGCTCCTGGCGATTACTGGCGGAAAGCTGGGCCAGTTCCAATTCATCAACTCGGCTTTGGCGCAACGCCTGCTGGGCTTGCAATAACACTAACTGCGCCTGGACCAGCGGTGTGACCGGATTGCCTAACGATTGGATTTGACGATCAATTTCGTTTAATACCCGGCTGGCTTCGGTTTGCTGCTGCGGCAGTTGGGCCAGAGAATCGATCACTTCACGCAGTCGCTCTCGTTCCTGTTGCAGTTGGCGTGATTGATCCAGCAGTTGGCTGCTGGTTTGCACCACTTTTTGCTCCAAATCGACAACCGAGAGTTTGTCGCTAATGGCGGTGGTTTTATTTTCTTCAGCTGCCAGCAGGCGGCGCAATTCCTGCGTCAGTTTGGGGAAATCGTCAATAACGTGTTGATATTGCTCTGTGCGTGCCAGTGACTCTTTGCGTTCCTGCAAGATGTTTAACGCAAGACGAAACTGTTCGACGATATCAGCCTGATCGGGGGTGTTTTTATTGGCTTCAGTCTGTTCCAACTGTTGGCGCACCAGCGCCTCGTTAGGCACCGGGGCTGCCAGCGCGGTGACAGAGAGCAAAACAGCAGCAAAGAAAATCACGAGTTGACGCACGATGGTTCTCCCTCTCTCACGCAGGTTCGCTGGCACACAGGTTACTTAATGCGTGTGGTGCATTGCGTCATCGCCATGGTCCGTCGCATCCGGCACAGATTCTGCGGCAACGGGTGCTTCTTCTGTGGAATCCACCATTTTTGCTTCTGCAAAGGGTTCGCCCACACGGGTAACACTCAGCGGATTAAGGTGCGCGACAAACTGAAGCGTATTGGGCACAAACAGATTGATTACCGTAGAGCCCAGTTTGAAACGGCCCATTTCCTCGCCTTTTTGCAGGGCGATGGCACCTTGCTCACCCGCCGCAGGATAGGTCCAACGCTTGATGATGCCTTCGCGTGGCGGCGTCACGGTGCCAGACCAGACGGTCTCAATGCTACCGACAATAGTCGCACCCACCAGAATTTGTACCATCGGGCCAAAATCGGTATCGAACAGGCAGATAACGCGCTCGTTGCGGGCAAAAAGATTGGGTACGTTGTCAGCGGTAAACAGATTGACGGAAAACAGGTCGCCCGGTACGTAGATCATTTCACGCAGCACGCCGTCGCAAGGCATATGCACACGGTGGTAATCGCGCGGCGAGAGGTAGGTAGTAGCGAACAGGCCATCGCGAAAGCGATCGGCCATCACGTAATTGCCTGCCAGCAGCGCTTCCAGCGAGTAGTCGTGGCCTTTGGCCTGAATCAACTTACCGTCGACAATGAGGCCCATTTGCGATAATACGCCATCAGCCGGCTGCACCACGCTGTGTGCGTACGGATCAATCGGGCGCACGTCCGGACGCAGCGGGCGCACGAAAAAGTCATTGAACGTCCGGTAGGCACCGGTATCCGGGTGCTGCGCTTCCTGCATGTTCACTTTGTAGTAGCGAACGAAAAGATCGATAACCCCTTTGGTAAGCCTGCCGGCCTGCTTGTCTGCACCCCAGCCTGCTAACCGCGTCAGTGCGATTTTCGGTAGCCAGTATTGTAAGGCGATTTTCAGTTTATCCAGCACAGTGAGCTCCTTAGGTTTTTATGCGCCCATCTAAAAAGGGGCGCATTGTAGCGATGGATGCGGTAAAAGTCAGCGGTCCGTATCAGAATCAGAGAAGGTTTTACGCGTTTTTACCTGCGCCATGCTCTCCAGAATACGGTGATAGTTATTGAAACGTTCTTCGGCTATGTCGCCGCGCTCCACGGCAGCGCGCAGCGCACAACCTGGATCGTTATCGTGGCGGCAATCGCGGAATTTACAGGTGCCGAGGTAGGGCCGGAAATCGATAAAGCCCTGTGTAACTTGCTCCGGCTCCAGATGCCATAAGCCAAATTCACGCACGCCGGGGGAATCAATCACATGGCCACCGTGCGGGAAGTGATACAACCGGGCCGCCGTGGTGGTGTGTTGGCCCAAACCGGACACATCGGACACGTCGTTGACCAGAATCTTGGCGGCGTCAGGGTAGAGTAATGCGTTCAGCAAGCTGGATTTTCCCACCCCGGATTGGCCGGCAAAAATGCTGATCCTGTCCGTTAAGGCATGCTTCAGCGCCTCCATCCCTTGCTGCGTGTGGCTTGATACCATGATGACCGGATAGTGCAGCGCACGATAAATGTCCATCAGCCCATCGACAAACGCGCGGCCTTCATCATCCAGCAGGTCGATTTTGTTCAGCACAATCAGGGGGGCGACCTCCAGGGTTTCGCAGGCCACCAGATAGCGGTCAATGATGTTCAGTGACAGCTCAGGCAAAATCGCGGAAACGATCACCACCTGATCGATATTGGCGGCGATAGGTTTAACGCCGTCATAAAAGTCCGGGCGTGTCAGCACCGACTCGCGCGGGTGCACCGCCTCAACGATACCGCTGATCCCGGCCCGCGTCTCTTTACCGGCACGCCACACCACGCGATCGCCGGTGACCAGAGATTTGATGGTACGACGAATATTACACCGGTGGATAATACCATCCTGCGCTTCCACATCCGCATGCATACCAAAACGGCTGATAATGATACCTTCTTGCGGCTCTTCCAACTGGTTGTCATCCCACTCGATTTTGCTTTCTCTGTGCTTAAGACGACGTTGGTGGTTCGCTGTAACTCGACGTTGCTGTCCTTTGGACAGTTTATTTTTGCTCACTGAGCCTCACTTGAACTGTGGTTATCGCCCACAATAGCTGAAGAGACTATAATACACGCTATTTGATTTTAATTAACTGATGCCTGTTATTCCCGCTTCTCTGGGGATGGTTGGAAAAGGAAGTAAATGTATGTCCGTTGAAAATAGTCAGGTAAGCGAAAACAATCTTATTTGGATAGACTTGGAAATGACGGGGCTGGACCCGGAGCAGGATCGCATTATTGAAATCGCAACGCTGGTAACCGATGCCAATCTTAATGTGTTGGCCGAGGGACCGACGATCGCGGTACACCAATCCGATGCCCAGTTAGCGCTGATGGATGACTGGAACGTGCGTACCCACGGTGCCAGCGGCCTGACAGAACGAGTTAAAGCCAGTGCCTATGATGAACGCGCGGCTGAAGCAGAAACCATTGCTTTTTTGCAGCAGTGGGTGCCTGCTGGGAAATCTCCGATTTGCGGTAACAGCATTGGTCAGGATCGCCGTTTCCTGTTTCGTTATATGCCTGCGCTTGAAGCCTATTTTCATTACCGTTATCTGGATGTCAGCACGCTGAAAGAGCTGGCGCGCCGTTGGAAACCCGAGATTATGGGCGGGCTGAAAAAACAGAGTACGCATCAGGCGATGGACGATATTCGTGACTCTGTGGCAGAACTGGCCTACTACCGCGAGCATTTTATCCGTCTGTAGCCGTTATGGGCGGTTTTTTGCTCGACCGATGGCGAAATTGCTGTTTTTATCGGCAGTCAGTCATTTTTTCGTGGTAAGGGGCTTGCGGCGGCAACGATTTCTCGTATAATTCGCACCCCGTACCGCAGCAGAATTTGTGGTGCGAGTGAAGATGGTTATTCCTGCGGGAATAGCTCAGTTGGTAGAGCACGACCTTGCCAAGGTCGGGGTCGCGAGTTCTAGTCTCGTTCCCCGCTCCAAATTTCTCTTCTGTTTGTCTCATTACATTCTGTTTTTCCTCATTATTTTTTTCATGTTTCATATTGCCTATGAGGCGCCCTGTGGATCGTTTCGTTATCCTTTCCGGGTGTTCTGGCGGTGGCAAAACCACGCTGCTGGCAGAGTTGCACCGGCGTGGCTATACCGTTGTTGAGGAGCCCGGCCAACGCATCGTGCGCGAAGCAATGTCTTCGAGAGGTGATGCTGTGCCGTGGAAGAACATGGAAGCATTTTTACGTCGGGCGATAACGCTTGCAGCGAATGACTATGCTCTGGCGAGCGATCAAAGTCAGTCATGGGTATTTTTTGATCGCGGGTTAATCGATGCGGCGGCAGCACTTCAGGCAGTTACCGGTGAACCAGTGCTTACCGCGCTCGCGTCACGCTATCGTTATCACTCACGCGTGTTTCTTGTTCCCCCCCTGGCCTGAGATCTATCGGCAGAACAGCGAGCGACGCCACAGTATGGATGCCGCGGTAGCTGAATTTTAGCGATTACAAAAGGTCTACCCGGCATTGGGGTATAGAGTGTCACTGTTGCCTAAAGCCTGCGTGAATGCGCGCGTTGATGCAGTCTTAAACACGCTGAGGATAAGCGGCCTTTAGTATGAACCCGCTGGTGGATTGTCGTGTGGGGGCATCACGTGCCGCCGCTATGACGGATCATCCACACACTGGGTTTCCGACATGTCATCCACTAAAAAGTCCAACAGGGTCCGTGTGTTTGTCGGTAGGTATTTGCGTGAACTGTATAACGCATAAATACCCAGTGCGGGCAACGTGTAGTCGGCAAATAAACACACCAATGCACCGGAACGAAGATAGGCTTGCGTTGTAAACGTCGGTAAATGGACAATGCCATCGCCCGCCAATGCGGCATGCAGCAGCACCATACTGTCATTGGCGGCAAAATTCCCGCTCACCTCGACCTCATCAAACGTCGTTTCTGTGCCGTTGGCCGAAGTGTGGCGAAAATGCCAGTTTTTGCCAAAGCGGGTATGGTTTAAGCAATTATGTTCACTCAGTGCTTCCGGCCGCTGGGGAACACCCCTGCGTGCCAGGTAATCGGGAGCGGCACATACCACCGACGTACAGCGAGAAAGTTGCCGTGAGATAACTCCCGGCTCCAATTTATCGCCTACCTGAATGGCAAGATCGAGCCGTTGTTCCACCAGATTGACCGACTGGTCTTTCAGTACCATTTCAACGGAAACACTAGGATGCAATGTCGCATAGCGTCTCATTGCCTCAGCCAGATAGGATTGGCCAAATGAGAGGCTACTTGCTATACGGATCAGGCCGTGCGGTTCAGTACGTTTACTGCCAATCACGGCCCCAATATCCTCATTCAAAGCCAGAATCTGGCGGCAATAGGACAGAATTTCGCTGCCTGTGCTCGTTAGCCCCAAACTGCGACTGGTACGGTGCAGGAGTCGAGTGCCAAACGCTTTTTCCATTGAGGCAATATAGCGTGTCGCCATGGCCCGAGAGATATCCAGTTTGTTCGCTGCGGCCGTTAGGCTTCCCAGATCAACCACATCAACAAAGACGCGCATGGCAATAAAGCGATCCATCATGGCGCTCCTAATGTACGGAATGTGCAACAATGCTTTGCAGTCTACCGTATTTATTCGTTCTGTTTGAGCAATTACAGTTTGCCCAACAACGTTAAATAAAGAGACGAAAAATGTACATTAAACGCCTGACGGCTTCCGCCCTCTGTATGTTGCTTGCCGGCACTGCTCCATTGAATAGCACGCCTTCTGTTCCATTAACCGGATGCGGTCCCTCATCAACGATTAACGCGTATTTCGACCAGTTCGGGAATAGCGGTAAGATGCCTGCCGAACTCGGGCGTTGGCTGAATGATGTCAACGCTCAAACGGTTGAGCCCTATCAGGCGTTTGATAACGTCTACTATGTGGGGCTTTGCTGGGTCTCGGAATGGCTTATCAAAACCAGCGATGGGCCAGTGCTTATTGATACGTTATATGGCGAATTTACCGATCGACTCATTGAGAATATCAAGCACGTTGGCGTAGACCCGGCGGATATCAAAATGGTGTTGTTGACGCACGGACATTTCGATCATGTGGGGGGCGTCGCCAAACTGAAAAATGTGTTAACCAATGCCCGTTTTGTGATGGCGGAGCAAGGGTGGAAAGAAGCGCAGGAGGATGCAAAAAAAAACGCATGGAAAACCCAATGCATGGGTAATGCCCGCTCCTGCGCCGAATGACTTGATTGTCAAAGACGGCGAAGCGATTTCTATGGGCGACACGACTTTTTACGCCTACATCACTCCGGGCCATACATGGGGAACCACGTCTTATGTGATGGACGTGAAAGAAGGTAAAAACACCTATCGCGCGATTACCATTGGCGGTTTGGGATTAAATGCGATCGATGGTCCGGAACAGGTTGAGGCTTACATTAGTAGCGTCGATCGCATCAAGAGAATGGTGAATGATGCTCAACACCCCATCAGTGTGCACCTAACCGCGCATCCCTTCAGTAATGGGCTGATTGAAGCGAGCGAGCGGCTCAAAACGCGTCAGCCTGGTCAGGTAAACCCGCTCGTGGATGCTAAAAGTCTTCTCGAACAGCTGGATGCACTGCGTGCTGGGGCGGTGAAGCGATTGGAACGGGAACGCGTTCAGATGGGCTCTCATTAACCGATGACGATCATCTTTGCCGCGATCCTTTTCTAATTGCGCCCCGTTAGTAGTGGAGGAATTAAACAGATCTATTAAATAATAATCCGAAACCAATCATTTTGATTGGTTTCGTCAGTCTTTTGATTGGATAAGGCACCTCGGGGGCAACCAAATCCACTATTATGATCTTACTGCGTACCGGTATAGTGGCCGGGGCGGCATTTCATTACTCCACAGGACTAGGTTTTCCATGCAACTCATCAGTCAAAGCTTTCAGAATGGTCAGGCGATACCGGGTGAATTTGCGTTTGCCGTGCCAGACGGTGCCGCACACTTTGCGCTGTCATCTAACCGCAACCCGCATCTTGCCAGGCGCGATTTTCCACCGGGCACGCAATCCTTCGTTATTGTGTGTCACGATCCTGATGTGCCGAGTAAAGGCGATGATGTGAATCAGGAAGGTCGAGAAGTGCCGGCAACCTTGCCGCGCGTCGATTTTTTCCACTGGTTGCTGCTTGATGTTCCGCCAACCCTGACGGAGATTGCTGCGGGGGCGCATTCAAACGGCGTTACGCCGCGTGGAAAATCGGGCCCTGCCGCACCTGATGAAAGCCGACACGGTATTAATGATTACATGGCCTGGTTTGCCGGGGATGAACAAATGAAGGGCGATTATTACGGTTATGACGGCCCGTGCCCGCCGTGGAATGATGCGTTAGTGCATCACTATATTTTCACCGTTTACGCACTGGCGGTTCCTGCATTGGCCGTGAATGGACCGCTGGATGGCGCGAACGTGCGCGCGGCGCTGGCGACGGCGCCGGTATTGGCGAAAGCCAGCCTGACTGGGCTTTACAGTTTGAATCCAGCGGTGCCTGTGGCGTTAACCACGTCGGGCAAGCGTTGACAGCGCCGGTGTTGCACGGCGAGGGAGGAGAGCGCTGGCGGTTGCCCTCGTCCTCGCCCGTGGTGCGACATGGCTTGTGCGCACTGGCTCAACCTTGCCTGCGGCAACCGCAACAAACCGCACGTTTACAGTTTCATGAGGCAACCGTGTTACTGGTGGTATCAGGGCAGATGCGTTTAGCGTTCGCAGAGCATGAGGTCTTGGTCGATGCCACGCGGCCTGCGTTGGTGCTGGTCGACGCAGGCTCATGATGTGGACATCGTGAAAATCCCAGGAGGGACTGAGTGCTGTTTCCGTTCGGTATTTATGACAATCGCGAGCGCGCTGTTGGAAAGTCACTCCGCGGCCTCTTCTCTTGTGGGGGGCGTTGAATGCATCGCTGCTGGGCCTGTTCAGGTGATGCCATTGGATGACGATTTGGCATCGACGTTATGGCATCTGATTGAAAGCGTCGAGATCAGGCCCGTGAGCGATGAGCGACTTACCTACCGGTTACTGGAACTTCTGAGCGCCCTGTCTGAGCGTGGTCATGTATTCTGTCAACCACGGCACAATGAAACGGTAGCGCGTCTGCAAGCGCTGATGGGGCGCACACCGCATCGTCACTGGACCGCACGCGAAGCGGGTCGAGAACTGGCAATGAGCGAAGCCGCGCTACGGCGGCGTCTTGCCGCAGAGCAAGAGCGCCTTGAAACGATCCTAAGCGATATTCGTATGCACCACGGCATGATGCTGTTGCAAACCACCGCCTGGCGCATTCCGCGTATCGCTGAGGCCTGCGGATATCAATCGCGGGCGCGCTTTTCTGAACTCTTTCGCTCCCGTTTTGGCTGCTTGCCTTCCGCCATTCGCTGAGGACGCAATGATTATGCGAAACCCTAATGTGAGGGCGGGTTATCCTCCGTTGTCTGGGTAGCACGACGTTCCTTTTTCAGGCAGCTTTCGATGGTCGCCAACAGTTTACCCGTACCGCAGCAATTATCCTGGTAACCCGCCACGTGTCGGCGATTAATCACACGATCGTGCGGGCATCCCCCATGACAGAGGGAAAACCAGCGACACTGGCGCATTTTATTGAAGGCTTCCTGCTCTTCACGCTTTGCCGCCTGGTTGTGTGCCGAATAGGCCAATAGCTCTGCCAAATCCGTTTTCATCAACGAGCCGTAATGACTACCCGCATCGCCTACATATTTATCGCACGGTGAAACGTCTCCATTGGGTTCAAGAGTAATGACCTCCTGGGAACAGTTTTCTGACCAATAGCAGGCGGCCAGTCGAGTACCTGGATTGTTGATGGCTCGAATAAAATCGCTGAATTGTGGAATATGTAAAACAGCCTGATATTCGTCCCACCAAAGCGTGAATGCCCGATTCAGAAACGCGATAAACTCGGCATAAGTGATGTAATTTCCGTCGATCTTTCCTCCGGCAGGGATGCGATTATCAGGAATAATGTTGAGAAATTCGATGTCATTGAGACCTATCTTATCGAAATAATCGAACATTTCTCGGAGATCCGTTTGATAGACATGGCGGTCAACAATGATGAGTGCCCCGTAGGGGATAGGATGTTGTTTAAGCCTTTTGAGTCCCTCAGCGACGCGTTGCGCTGTTCCTCGACCTCGGTAATCGACGCGACGTGAGTCATGAACGGCAGGAATGCCATCTAGACTAATACCAACATGCATTCCGATCCCTTTAATAAAGGCTAACCATTCATCCGAGATATTTACCGCGTTTGATTGCATTGAGTTGGTAATATGCTGTTCTGGTTGTTTGAATTGTTGTTGTAGCCAGAGTAGCTTTTGAAAAAAAAGAGGTTTAAGTAGCGTCACCTCGCCACTGTGCCACACGAATTCAAAGCGTTTAATGTTGGGGATAGCTAATATTTTACGGATAGTTCGAACCAATATATCAAACCGCATCGTTTGGTTTGGCCCCTCAGTCCAAGAGTGGCAATAAGTGCAACGTAAGTTACACAGGCGAGTGGCTTTCAATACCACTAACAACTTTTTGGCTGCCACTGGATTTGCCCCTATATTTCCAGACGCAAGATCACTCTTAAGTTAGCGATTCTCGCTGGCGACGATACTCTCGTGGTGAGCGATACCCCAGCGCGTTGTGTGGATGCTTCTCGTTATAGTGCTCGAACGCGATAGCCAGGTTTTTCAATGCCACTTGCTGATTCGGTTTGGGCATTATACTGATATAGTCGCGCTTCATCGTCTTCACGAAGCTCTCAGCCATTCCATTGCTTTGTGGACTCCTCACTGCCGTTGTCCTCGTTTCAAGATTCAATAGATGACCGAACGCCCTCGTTTCCTTCGCTGTGTAACAGGAGCCGTTATCGCTCAGGAACTCGATGGGGACCTCTGGAAGCCCATTTCCGAACCGCTTACTGACGCTGTTTACCATCACATCCATCACGATTTCACTGGTGTACCCGCCATTTGTCGCTATACAGTCCAGCGCCTCACGGTCACAACAGTCAAGCGCGAACGTGACACGCAGCTTATCGCCATTATCGCAGTTGAACTCGAAGCCATCCGAGCACCACCTGAGGTTACTTTCAGCAACCGCAACCCTGCCGTTGTGACTTCGCTGCTCTTTAGTAACGCCCTTTCTATCCAGCAACAGATGATTGTCGCGCATTACTCTGTAGACCCTTTTGGCATTAACTATCGCAAGCCTATCCTGCTGGCTTTCATCACGCAGTAATGCCCAGACTCGTCTGTAGCCATAGGTCGGCAATTCAGCAGTATGATGCCGTATTCTGCTGATAAGCTCAGCATCGTTGTGGTTAGGCTTCTGTCGGCGATCCTGCCACTCGGCAGAGCTTAGAAGATAAACCGATAACTGCGCACGCGACACATTAAGAGCGCGGCTGACCTGTGTCAGTCCGAATCCCCGGGCAGCAAGGGCGCGTGCGCTATCCATTTTTTTGCCCGGCCGTACTCCACGGCTTCTTTGAGGAGCTCAACCTCCATCGTTTTTTCCCCAGCAGCCGTTGCAGCTCTTTAATCTGCTTCATGGCAGCAGTGAGTGCAGAGGCCGGAACCACTTCTTCTGAGGCACTGACAGCAGTGAAGCTGCCATTCTGATACTGCCGGCGCCAAGTAACTACCTGATTAGGATTGATGCCGTGCAGGCGAGCCACGTGAGATACTGTCATCTTGGGCTCCATAGTCTGCTGAACAATAGCGATTTTTTCCTGAGCGGTACGCCGATGGCGGCGTTCAGGCCCTGACAGAACTGAGATCATTTTTTCTTTGTGACCGGTATTAAACATAGTTTTTAGACTACCTCTTATTTTAAGAGTGTCTATCTATCTGGAGATCTAAGGGGCCAATCTAAATAACGGTGTAAAGGCGTTCGATAAAATTCGCGACAAGAACAAGATCCCAAGTGGCTGTAGTGTGAATTACGGTGGATGGTTGACGCTTACTCTTACTGTCGCCAATAAAAATTTTGCGTGGTGATAACATTAGTCACGCTTTGCTGCGTCGCACCTTGCCCCGGAATAAAGCGCAGACCTGGCTCCCGTTGCAGCTGTTTATTCACTTTTAAGGTGTGTTCAGCGCGTATAACTTCATTCTAAGTGGCTTTTATGGCAGTAGCAGGAAATGAAATTACGGTTGTCACCTTGGCTTGATTGGCCTTGGGATGTTCTATCGCATTAACGGAAAAGGAAAGCAGGGTTAAAACGCAAGACATCAGTAATAAGGATGGCAAACTCTTCATAACAGCGCCTCAGAATAAACACCTCGTTAAAGGTTATCGGCCCCATCATGAGAAACTGTACGGATTGAATGTTGTTTTATTGTTAATTTATTATGGTCGCTGATCTCCACGTTGGCGAGTGCTTATTATCGCCATGATGTTGATAGACATCATGGCGTACCACTGCTAGAAAGCTTGCAGTGCGCTCAGTTTACTTTGTTGCCACGCGCTTTCTGACTGGCGCAACGCTTGACTGATATCGCCCAGCTTATCTGATGGCAGTGCTTTCGGTAGCAGACCCAGTCCGACGGTAGAGATGATCTGCCCGTAGGTGTTACGCAGCTCTGCGTAGGCTAAGTCCTGGCGTAGATTGGCATTCAACGCGTTTAACTCGCCCTGAATCAGTTGCAATTCACCAATGCTGTTCGCTTTGTAGCGGTTACGCAACTACTGGGCGATCTGCCCATCCAGATCGCGCAATTCTGCGCTGGTTTTATACTGCCGCAGTGCTTCACTTTAATTGGCGCGCGCGACGTAAAGCTGTGCCAGGATTGCCAGCGAAATCGCCTGACGCTGTACTTCTGCCACTTGTTCATTGGCCTGTGCCGTTTTACGTGCAGCCGGGCCGGATAACACGTTGAACAGATTCCAGGTGGCTTTCACTCCAACATCAGCCCAACTGTTGTTGACCAGGAAGGAGTTACTGTCATAGTGACCGCCGGCGCTGATTTCTATCCCGGGCAGCATATGTAGCAGCGCTTTGCGCGTTTCGGCAGCATGAATACGGACCTGATAATCTTGCTCGCGCAGTTCCGGCCGGCTCACCAGCGCGGTTTCTTCCAGCGTTTTCACATCGATATTCAATTGTGGCACGATTTCGTCACTGCTCTGTGGCAGTGCGAGCTTGTATGGTGTATCGAGCGGCAGGTTCATCAGCGTTGCCAGTTCGGTCTTGGCTAGCGACAGCGCACGGCGATAGCTCAGTGCTTCGATCGGATCGCCCACTTGCTGCGTGGACATGCATTCGCTTGCTTCGCGCGCTTAATTGACGCGAACGATCAAGCTATCAATCTGCCCTAGCAGGCGTTCAGCAGCGACGGCACGCCAGTAGGCAGATCGCACATCTTGCAAGATGGTGTGCACCACTTTGCGTTTACGCTCTTCGGCAATCCAGCGCTGGTCTGATTTTTGTTGGGCCGTTACGTAGCTGACGTCAAAATCGAGCACATTCCATACCATGGTCAGGTCAGCCACGTCGCGATCGCGATCCTGCGAGGTGGACGGCTCAAGAGAGGTATTCCCTGTTTCTACGCTGAGGCTACTGGAAGCGCTCATATTATTACGCCCCGCGTAGCCCGCAGATGCGGCGATCTTCGGCAGCATATCGTAACGCGCCAGCTCCAGCTGTTGCTGAGCCAATGCATGTTCCATGACCTTTAAACGTGATTCGAGGTTGTATTTCAGTGCACGCGCCATGGCGTCATACAGCGTAATGGGGGCCGTGACAGGTTCCTGTTGGCTGAACATGGCGATTTTGTCTTGTTGGCTGTGTTGCCCGCTTTCCATTTTGGTGATCGGCTGGGTGGTCACGGCACAGCCGCTGGCGGCCAACACAATAGCGCTAAGGCTAAATAATTTCCGAACCTTTAACACGATTCCGCTCCTCGTCATTGTTGTTATTGTCGTGATGATTTTTGTTATCACTGACCACGTTCACGTCGCAGTCTTACCCTTGTTGTTGGCCGCTGTCCTGCAAGGCTTGCTCAAGTGCGGCTAGCCGTTGCCACTCAGCGTCTCCCATTTGTTGTAATTGTCGATGCAGCGACGGCGGGGAAAGCGCCGAGCGTACTGTCAAAGTTCACACCAACACTGCTGGCAATCCCGTGCACGAAAGTATTGGCAACCTCGCTGGTCGGGAATGTTCCGCTTTCGGTATGTTGTCGATTCGCGGAGAAAATGGCGGACATTACTGAACCAGGTGTCCCCGCGTTACTGGCAGTGAAACTGCCGAGCGATGGAGCGACGATCAATCCGCCCAACGCGGGGGGCGCGATACCGCTATCTTGTCCTGATGACTGACGCGCATCGCTTGATGACGGTGTCAGGTTGATACCGTTTGTAGCGCGGAACTGCGGATCGCCACCTTGAATACCGGGCGGTGCTGTCAGGCTGAAGTTGGTACTGACGGTGGCGTTGTTGCCATCTGTTGCGATGACAGTGATCACCAGATTACCGACATTACCGTTGCCTGGTGTGCCGGAGAAGGTGCCGGTTGCCGAATTAAAGGTCAGCCAACTGGGCACCGGCGAACCGTTAGCCAAAGTGGCGCTGAGCGTCAACGTATCATCATCTGGATCGGTAAAAGTACCTGCGGGGACCGTAAAGTTCAGGCTGCCATTCTGCGCTATGCTTTGCGCGGGAATGGGAGTGGCCACCACGGGTGGATTACCTGTGACGATCGTCAGGGTCGAGGTCGCACTGCTGCTGGCATCGTCATTGGCGGTGACCGAAATGGTGCGGTTGCCCGCAGTTGGCGTGGTGGCAACATTGACGTAGACAATAGCGCGTAACGCCGTCTGGAAGGCTTCCAGCGTGGCGTCGCCAGTGAGAGCGTCAGTGTCCACAGACGTGTATCGCCGTCGGTTTGCGACAGTGTTGCCAGCATGTCGGTTATAGGCACGCCCGTGCTCAAGCCGCTAGAGACGGTGGCGCTATAGTCATTGCCTGAGCCAGCACCGTTCAGGTCCACCTGTGGACTTACACCCGAGGCAAATTGCGATTCGTAAGCACCGATATCGACAGTCCCTTGCCGCACACGATCCAGACCGCGAGCATCAGCGTCACCGGTGACAGAGAAACGATCGCCTTGATTAATCCCATTGGTGGCAGTCGCAGCCAGACGCGGATCTGCCGTAGAAATCAGGTTTACAGTACCGCCGATCAGATTGTTGTTGCCGTTCAGCGTATAGCTACCACCCTGGAAGGTGGTGACATCGACAGTGTTACCGGAAATAATCGAGTTGCGTACGCTGACGGCCCAGTCCGTCGATCCCGCAGTGAACCCGAACACCATACCCGCATCCTGCCCGGTGATGGTGGTGTTCATCAAACTGATGTGCGTATTGGTGGCGTTGGGCCCGCTCGCCGTCGCGTAAATGCCCGCCACGCCAATATTGCCACTGGCTGGGTTAAAACTGCCGTTGTTGTAGATGGCGGAATTAGTGAGTGACAGCGAGACGGTGTGCTGAGTACCGTTGACGAACAGTCGGACAACCCCCCTCTTCATTTAAACCGCCAAACAGCACGTTATTATGAATATTGACCCGATCTAAATCGACGATATACCTGCCTGGGCGATATTGAACAGGTCAATCATACCTGTACCCCAGGTATTGTCGGTATTGCCGGAGATGTCGACGTTATATAGCCTGAAATTGATGTCCGTTGCGCCGTAATGGATCCCCAATACGCCACCGGTAACCTGGTTATTGCTGGTGGTGAAATTCGTCAGCGTTAGGTTCTGAATGGCGAGGGTGATTGACGAGGTGTTGATTTGAAAGCCGGAATAACCGCCGCCGTTCAGGGTAAAGCTTTGCCCGTCGATCAACATGGAACTGGTGGGGACCAGCAGGCCTTCAGCCAGCCTGACGTTGGTCTGGAACACAATACGATCAACGCCGGGGGTCAGGTTGGCCCAATGTAAGGCTTCGCGCAGACTGAGCCCGCCGCCGTCATCAATATCCTCTTGCAAGCTATTGCCGAAAGCCGCATCGTCGCCGGTATCGTCTCCTGAGGTGACATAGAGTGCACTGTTGCTAGCCAACACATCCACTGACGAAGTGAGGCTCAGCGACTTAGTGTTGTTGCTGCCGCCGCTGTCGCTGACGGCGGTTAAGGACACATCGCGCGTGGCCGCAGTGACGTTGCTGTTGCTATTGCCGTAGCGTAAACCATCCACCAGACCGGCAAATTGCGTGTTGCTGGTGTTCATCCCGTTCAGTTGCAGTGTCACGGTGTTGCCGACGCGCGTCACCGTATAACTGCCGATGCCGGTCAGTGTGCCGCTACCGTTTGCTGCCAGGCTGATGCTGTTGCCTGCTACGCTGATAAATTCACCGCTGTCGCTGACGTTGGATACGGTCAGGGTCAGAGAGGTAAAAGTCTGCCCGCTGTCCCGCGTGTCTGCGCTGACGCCGCTTAACAGATCGATGGAACCCGCCATACCGCCGATAAAGACCGGATTGCTGCCAGTGGCGGATAGTGTCGGTGCAGTGCTACTCACAGCGGTGGTGACATCAAGTTTGACCACGCTGACGGTGGCATTACCGGCACTGTCTCTGGCGACCACATAGACATCATAGGCGGTTGCGGCGGCTAAACCTGTCAGGGTCAGTGACTGACTGTAGGGCGCACTGCTGGATACCTGACTGCCGGAAACCAATGCCACGCTGCCAGTGGCCGTCTGCCCATTAATCACTTGAGTTACGCTCGGTGCGCTGGCACTGTCGGGGACGACAACGTAATAGACAGTGCCGCGTTCGTTGAGATCGGTGTTTAGCGTAAATCTGCCCGTAGTGGGGGCGGTGATCGTGGGTGTCGTGTCAAAAGTGTGGGCGATATCGTCGGCGACGGTCAAGGTCACCACTTTCTCATAGGTGGCTTGCCCATCGGAAACCTGAACACGAATGGAATAGGTTCCTGCTGCCATGGTCGTGGCGTTGACCGCCTGTAGGGTATTGCCACTAAGGGTAAACAGGGCATTATCGGTGCTGCCAACGCCGCTCACCAAACTGTAGGTAGTAGGTAAACGTGGTGGAGTCCACGTCGGTTGCTGACAATGTTCCCACAATGCCGTTGCTGCCCATAGATTGACCAAATGTGGTGTTAGAGATAGCCAGATCCGTTGGAGCATCGTTCACTGCCACCACGGCAACGGTACTGGTGATACTGCCGGGGTTATAGCTATTATCGCTGGCGCCGGAGTCAGTGACCTGGGTTAAGGTCACGACGCGTGCCGTGGTATGGGGGGGTCACTGCTGTTGCCGTAGGTCATGCTGGACAGCAAGGTGCCCATATTGGCATTGCTCAATGTGGCCCCGCTTAGGCTGATGACTGCCGTGCCAGCGCTAAGGGAGACACTGGCCGAACCGTAGCCGCTACCAAGTGAGACGCTATTGCCATTGACCAAGGATACTTTGACACCGTTGATATTCAGGTATTCGGTACTGTCTGCTACGTTGGTTACGGTAAAGGTGGCACCGGTAAAGGTTTGCCCGCTGTCGTTAGTATCAGCGGTCACGCCGCTAAACAAGGTAACGTCAGAGCCGTTTTCCGTATAGGTCGGGTTGCTGCCCGTGGCGGTAACACTCGGTGCGGTATCGCTGCTGCCGCTATTGGTTGAGGTAAAATGCCACACCAGTACACCATCGCCCTTGGTTTGATTGGTGTTTACATGAAAGGTTATGGTGGTGTCGGTGCCGGTCACGCTGGCCGAGAGGTCCGCTTCGCTGGTGGTTGCCCCATAATCCTGGGTGATGGAGGTGATAGCGAGTAGCGTGCCGTTCACGCGGTTGGAAAACACCGGATCGAATGGGGACAACCCATCTACCGTGCTGACGTCGTTACGGATCGTCATGGTGATAGTCGAGGTGATCGGGTCGATATCGATATACAAGTTGGATTCTTCTTCGGTTGCCACCAAATCCATATAGATTTCGCTGCCAGCTCCCACCGCCTTTCCGCCGAAATCAATGCCGTACATCCATAATGATACATCGGTGTTGTTGACGTGCAGGGTATGCTGGTAGCTGTCCATATGCAGTGCTGTGGCTTCAATCGCGCCGGTCTGCATCTCGAGATTCCAATCTCCGCCGAACCCCGTAGCATCGTTGGACGCAGCAATATCAGCGCCGGTGATTTGCGCCAGCAGGGTTACAAAGCTTTGTCCGGAATTCTGAGTCACTTCGCACCCATACAGCAGTAAATCGCCAGATTCCGTCAGGGCGGCACCCAGCGTCGCTAAATCGGCTGCGCGCGTTGCCGCGGTGTTGCTGTCCAGCGTCAACGTACCCAATTGCAGTTCGCCTTCGCCGCCATGGCTCAGAACATGGATGGCGTCGTAGCCGCTGTGGGTTTTAGCCCATTCAGTCAGTTGGCTCAGACCATCCTTGCTACCGTCGAGCAAAACGACTTCAACGCCTGATGGTACGTGATCTACCAACGATTGATAATCGGTTAACGAGGTATCGATAAACACCACCTCTTTGCGTGAACCTTCCCCCGCCACGGCGACATCGCTTGTGCCGTTATCTTGGGTAATCGCGTGATCGCTTTGCCCGTTATCAGTCTGGTTAGCGTTGTGGGTCTGAGTATCATCCTTGGCATGCGCGGCGTCATTGTTGGCTGTGTTAGTGGCCTGAGCACCCTCACTGGCGTTTTGCGTAGCATCAGCCTGAGAGGCGATGGCCGCCACTGCACCATCAAACATCATGCGTGCTTCCAGTGCTTATCCCAGCGGGGTCGATAAGGCTGCCGCGGTACCTGACGTGGTATGGCCGCGCTTGCTACGCGAAGAGAAGAAATGACGCCATTTCATAACCTGTACTCCCGGTAGCGATTGTTATTGCATAACAACCAGAGAATTGTTGCTGGGATACGTGAAAAACCATGTAGTTCATAATGTAATAAATGTAATGGTCACATGGTGATTCTGTTGTTTAAATGTAAATCCAAGGGAAGTTGTTATATTTGGAAACTCATTTTTTATAAAATTAGGAAAAACCTTTATTGCTTTTTTGTTTTAAATTTTTTGTTGTTTTTTTTGAGATCGTCTTCGTCAGTAATTTGATGATATATATTGATAAATTGTCGAATAACTGAAAGTGCCAGAAGCGATGTCCGGCACTTTCAGCTCTCTAAACTCGCCTAGTTAGGATTGGTGGGATAGAGCCCCTGTACTGCAATACAGGCGGTTAACCCCATTGCAGAATTACGCGCCGAGAACGGCACTCCGCCTCCGACATTATTGCCTACCACCGTTTCCGGTACTTTGACGGTGAACGACGGTATGTTGGCCGCGCCTGTCACGGTGACATCGGCAGGCAATGTCGATCCGCTACCCGGTTTGGCTGCCTGATACGGTCCTTTAAACGTGGCGTTCTGGTTCGTTGCGCCGACCGGCACGGTGGCGCTAATCGCCGTCAGGTAGTTTGCCCCTGCCGCCGGTGGCGGGTGTGGCGGTGGAGATCGGTAGCGCGGTTGTGACATTGAGATTGCCCGCGGTGGCAGATACCAACACATCAAAGGTGGTGGTGAGCGATTGCGTGGTAGGGTGGGTGTGAGGCGCGATATTGCTTGCTACCAGCGTGGCCGTCTCGGCACCCAGCGATTGACCGCGTTGTATCAGGGTGAGCCCTGTGCCTTGCCCTGCGCCAACGATGCTTCTGCCGCGCAGGTCTGGCAAGGTAAAGTTATTGGTTTGCGGCGAGCCACCCCATATATTGCCGATCAATGCATAGAGTGCCTGGTAGGTGCTGATCGAGACGGATTGTCCAGCAGCAGGCAGATAACCACTGGGACAGTAACTGGTCACCATATAACATACCGAGCCGATATAGGGCGTATCGCCCGCACAAGCAGACGCATTTTCAGCATGAAACTGACAACGGCTAATGACGCTGCGAGAACGAATTTGGCATAGCATCGTTTCGTTAATTTCGTCATGACTCCCCCTTGATAGACAGATTGCCTTTTTCCGGGTTTACGCGAGTAGATATGGTGTTAATTAGTCATCTTATTATTTTAGCTATTATGGTATTGGCTTGTTTTTTAGTGGCTTATGAGCAATAGCCTACGTGTGGATTTTTGTCGGTAATCCTCCGAAAAAATAGCATTATTTTGAAATGTATCGATATGCCGCAAATATGCCGGAGAGGGGGGCGCTAAAAACCACTTTCGCGGATACCCAAAGCGGCAATACGACGCCAGAGGATTCCTGCAAGTGAGGTTTTCTCTCCGGTAACGATCACGCTGCCGCGTAAGGGTTGCTGCGCCCGAGTGGCTTGATAGACGAGGGAAAACTGTACACGGTATTGTGCTTGTACCGGCTGCGGATTACGGTCATTGTCCCGACGAACCGCAATCGGGCCGTGGCGATCGGAGGCGAGCATCTCTTGTTGCAAATAGGCACTGCCCGTGGGCGCGATGTTGCGCAGCGTCACATCCAAACGAGGAAAGGCGGGATCGTCGGCGATAAATACGCCGTGCATGCCTTCCTGGGTAAGTGTGAGCGATTCCTCGGGGAGGTAACCAACCACTCGACGTTGGGTGGGTTCCACTACGCGCAATAGCGGTGTGTCTGCGGTTAGCCAGCGGCCCGCCGTCAGATCGCGCGCCAGATCGCGCACCTCGCCGTCATCTGGCGCGCGGCACCACGGCGCAGTTGCTGCTGTAGCTGAGCAATGCGTTGGCGTTCAATATCAAGGCGATAATCGAGATCGCTCGAGGTTAATTCCAGCAAGATATCCCCGGCGTTAACGCGCTGCCCATCGGCCACGTATAACCGATTAACCTGTGCAGGCACGGGAGCATAAAGCGTAGAGACATTTTCCGCCTCCAATACGGCGGGAATACGCACACTGCCTCGCCACGGATAAAACAGAACAAACACCAGCAGCAGGCCGAGCAGTAAGCTGCGCAATGCGCGTGCTGGATGTATCGCGGCACGCATTGACCACCAGGTATAGGTTTCTTTCAGGATAGGTAATGCGATAAACCAGGCGATCTCAACCAGCATCAGACCAATGCCAATCACCTTGATAAAGAAATGGTAAACTACCAGCGCGATGCCAAAGAACAGGAAAAAGCGCCATATCCACGATGCATAGCCCCAGATCAGCAATTTGCGTTGTAAGGGAGGCGATGGGCTTTCTGGCGGCGGATGTCCATAACCGAACAGGCTCTCCCGAAGCCGCCAGCGGCAAAGCGCATAAGCGCGTTCTTGCAGGTTCTCGATGCGTCAAAAATCGCTGAGCAAGAAATAACCATCAAAGCGCATCAGGAGATTAAGGTTTACTGCTAACGTCGTCAGCCAGGTGGCGCTGGAAAGCATAAAAGCGGCAGTGCGCGTCGGGCCGTCGGGAAGCAATGTCCAGGCCAATAGCGCGATGGCTGCCAGCATTAGCTCAGCCAGAATTCCTCCGGCACCGATCAGCAATCGCGCCCGGCGATCTTTGGTTTTCCAGGCGTCAGTGACGTCGGTATAGAACAGGGGAAACAGCACGATAAAGGCAACCCCCCATGCTTTGTACCCGACAGCCTGCACGTTTCGCCATAAAGGCGTGCCCCAGTTTGTGAATGAACTTGGCAAAAACCAGAGAAAGGCCAAACACCGCCATGCCGGACAGGCTGAACAGGTGGGGAAAGGAATGGGTGTAACGCACCCAGTCGCGGCTGACCAAAAATAGCCCCAGCGCCAATACCAGCGGAAATACCCCAAGTCAGAAATACGGCACCGTAGCGTTGTAACCATGGCCAGCATAGGTTGAGTACCGGGTCCGGGCGACACAGCGGAATGCGAAAAAATAAGTATTGATGAAGTAAGCTTTTCCATAAGCTGGTACACATTGTTTTGGCCTTGCCCAGATAGCGTTGGCGTTGCTCGGGATCGCTCGCCGCCACCAGATCGTGTTGACGCAAGAATTGCATCAACTGCTCCAACTCTTTGATGTGTAAAGGCAAGCCTGGCTCATTGTTGGCGGCCACTAAAATCTGCTGCGGGTGGCGCAGCGACCAGTGACGTAGCAGGCGAAGGGCAGTAGGCGTTAGCGTGAAATAGCGTCCGGTGATGGGATCGGCCAGCACCCACTGCGGGGCACCGTTGATGCCAGGCGCCGATTCCACCAATTGAAGGTCAGCGCGCAGATGGGGCTGTTGCGAATTCATAGCCCAATCGCCTGACGGATCACCGCCAATGGTCGGCGGAACAAGTAAACTGCCAGAGGCACATAGTCGCCGGAAATTTTAGCGGTACCGCGCAGGCCGATACGGGGTGGTGCATCAGTAAAACGCGCATCCAAACGGTAGGCCAGATTCCCGGCTGGCGTCAGCTCTGATTCATAGGCTATGCGTTCCAGCAGTGCGTCGTGCGGTGTCAAAGGATCACTGTCCAGAAACAGCGTAATGGGTGCATCGGGCTGAAGCTGGATGGCATCGCCCACATCCAATTCAATGCGTAACGCCGCCAGCGTAGGATCGGTCAACTCCATCAAACGCTCACCGGTGCGCACCGGTTTACCTACCCATCGCGTGGCATCGGCAAAGACAGCGATACCATCACGTTCTGCGCGAATTTCCGCTCGGTTCAGGAGTGCGTTGGCGTAATCGCGCTCAGCGCGTTTCTGTGCAACCTGAGCGGCAGGAAAATCGAGCCGTGTTTTAGAATCGGTATCCTGAAAGGCACGCTGGGCGCTGGCACGGTGCTCTGCTTCGGCAACGTTAATGGCACGCTCTGCCACTTCAGCCTGTGCTTTCAGCGTGGTGCTGTCAAAACGGACCAGTAGGTCGCCTTGCCGTACGCTTTGATTTGGCTGCACCGCGAACGACTGAATCACGCCATCCAGCGGTGCGGCAACAACACGACCTTGATGCGGGGTGACCTCTGCGGGCGCCAGCACAGATTGACGTACCGGAATAAACAGGTAGGCAAACAACAGCAGTGCGGGCACGGCGATTTTCCACCGTGACTGTCGCCGACGCCAATGGGTCGTTTGTGGTTCGAGCGCCAGCCAGGCGTGACTAAATGCGCCGCTCAACTGTTCATCCAGTACTCGCTCGTTGTTTTGCCACGGATGTTCTCGCGCATACCAAATGGCACCGAATGGTTTACCCTGGTGATCGAGCAACGGTGCCCGCAGCGCTTCGGGTGCGGACAACGCTAGCCAATCATTTCGGCTTTGTTCATCAAGGTGCGTAGCTTCAATGACCGTACATTGCGTTAATATTTTTTCGTCTGAGGATAATAACTGGGCGCTGGCGCGTTCAATAAAGGCCACAAAAGGGGCGTGCGGTGCTGGTTGCGTAACGCCGGTGACTGCGCGTACCCGGCCATTGACGATCAGCGCTGCGTGACGAAAGCCGAATAACGGCTGGCTGTCGTTGACGATACAATAAGCCAGTTCTTCCGTACTGTTGGCCGCCCGCGCTCGGCGCTCCACGTCAAGAAAACGTGCGAATGCTCCTGCTGTGGCTGATTCCGGTGCCGTACTCACCGCGCCTCCGAAAACTGTGCCGTTCCACTCATGCCCGCTATCAACGACGAGTCCGGTTTTTCTAACGCTCCCGTCAGGCTGAGTGTCTGACTGCTCTCGTCAATACGTGCGCCGAGTCGTGTGACCTTGGCGTGCAAGGGTTTCCCTGTCTCGTCTGGCGTAAAGATGAAAGGTAACCCGGGTTTCAGCACCGAGAGCAGACGCGATGGAATCAGCAGGTTGATCTCGAGAACGCGGTTATTGACGACGTCCATTAAGGGGGCACCTTGCGCTACGCTCTTAAATGCCTGCGAGCGGCGTTTTACCACCTGTCCATCAAATGGTGCCACGATGCGACAACGATTGACCTGAATCTGATACACCTGGCTTTCGGCCTGTGCTTGAGCGAGGTGGGCTGCAGAGAGCGCTACCGCGTGTTTCCCGACGGATTTCATCTGAGCCAACTGCTGGTTTTGGCTTAATTCAGCCTCTGCCGCACGCGCAGCGGCTTGTGATGCCGACAGTTGTGCTTGATAGATGGCGCAATCAAAACGCGCCAGAACATCGCCCTTCTTGAAGGATTCCCCCTCTTTATAGGGCATCTCCACGATGCGTCCCGGCAGTTCGCTGGAAAGGGTGGCTTGATCGACCGCCACTAAAATACCCCGAGCCTGTGTGTCGGGGTGAACTTGCGGTGTCTCGAGTGCTGCCGGTGAGGTTAGCAAGGGATCGGATGTATTCGCCTGAGCGATATGCATCCACCCCCACGCCAGTAAGAGTCCTGAGGTACTGAGGTAACGCAACGTGCTCGCTTTTTTCACCCGTGTCCACCTATGCCGCGCAAACCGTGATAAATACGTAACAGGTGTAATGCGCAATTGGCGTTACGGTCTGTTAATTATTTGTATTTAATGTTTCGCAGTATAGCAAAGCTGTACTGCGGCGGAAGGGGGAGAGCATGTTCAGAGTGAAACTTTCATCGTTGTAGAGCATGTGCGCGATTGTTGCTTTTATGCGCCGCGTTTATTGGGATATCATCCAATAGCCGTGCGAATCGTTACGAGCCATCTACACACTTTCGAACCGTTGATAATACCGACATTGATATTTATACGGTGATACCTGAATGCCCGAACCATGTTGGCATCTGCTGTTATTGATCCTACCCACCAATACTGAACTCAGAGAAGAGATCAATCAGGCAGGTTATCAACCTTACGAAATTTAAGGCTAAAGGATCTGATAAATGGATCGATAAATCATTCGATTACTCATGCGCTTGTCAGTAACTGGGAAAACAGTTGCTATGGATATCAAACATTTTCATGCGCTCGAGAGGGCAGGATTTACGGGAGGAATAGCGGGAAGTGGCTACCATCGTAAAAATGTGATGATAAAGAGAGTGTTATACTTCAATAAGTTACGATTAAATCGCACCTCCCTAAATCCTTTCTTTTTATTCGAGTTGTATTTTATCCACATATGCATGACACAGACTATTGAAATAATACATCGCGAAAACTAGAGTCTTATTAAAGGAAAGTTCCAATATTGCAGAGCGATATGATATTTTTCAATTTCTACTGTCTATGAAAAGCCTGTGTTCAATCATCAATCCTTGGATGCTGCTGCACCAGGCGCGACCGTTTCACCTACAACGCTGCAATCTCCTGATCGATATTTTCGATTTTCTGCTCGATGTTATCGTAGTGCTCACCCAGAATTTCCTTTGCCTCCTGAATATCGGAAGCGGCAGGTATCGCCCCTTTTAAAGGACGATTCGCTGTCTCATTCATGGTGATACCGGTGATAATACCAATCAATGCAATTACCATCAGGTAGTAAGCTGGCATCATCAGATTCGGGGAGCTTTCCACAAGCCAGGCGACAAGGGTCGGAGTGAGGCCAGCAACCATTGCCGAGATATTAAATGCAACCGCTAGCGCGCTATAACGAATATGCGTCGGGAACATCGCTGGTAATAAGGAAGCCATCACCCCGGTAAAACAATTGAGGATAACCGCCAGCATAAACAGACCGGCGAAAATCAAACCAATAGCGTTGCTGTTAATAAGAATAAACGCCGGAATTGCCAGTGCAAATAACGCGATCCCGCCAATGATTACAAACGGGCGACGACCAAAACGGCCACTTAGTAGCCCCATAACTGGCCGAACAAACAGCATCCCGATCATAATAGCGATAATAATCAGTACACCGTGATCTTCCGAGTAGTGCAGGTTGTGTGAAAGGTAGCTCGGCATGTAAGTAAGCAGCATATAGTAAGTCACGTTGGTGGCAATCACCAGACCAGTACATGCCAACAAACTGCGTCAATGGTGAGCTGCAATCTCTTTGAAGGAGACTTTTGGCCCTTCCTGTAAGCCTTTGCGGTCACCTTGCTCCAGTTTATCGACATGCTGCTGAAAGGTAGGGGTCTCTTCCAACGCATGACGCAGATAAAGACCAATGACCCCTAATGGCAATGCAATGAAAAACGGAATGCGCCAGCCCCAGTCGAGAAAATTCTCCTCACCAACCACAGTAGAGATCAATACCACCACACCCGCACCCATTACGAAACCGGCAATTGAACCGAAATCCAACCAACTGCCCATAAACCCACGCTTACGGTCCGGTGAATACTCGGCGACAAAAATTGATGCGCCAGTATACTCACCACCAACCGAAAAGCCCTGCGCCATCTTACATAACAGCAGCAAGATGGGGGCCCATATACCAATTGACGTATACGATGGTATCAGGCCAATTAAGAAGGTACTGATCGACATGATAATAATCGTGATAGCCAGGATTTTCTGGCGACCGTATTTATCTCCAAGCATCCCGAAGAATAATCCGCCAAGCGGTCGAATCAGAAAAGGAACGGAGAACGTTGCAAGCGCTGCAATCATCTGTACGCTGGGATTAGCACCAGGGAAAAACACTTTACCTAATGCATAGGCAATAAAACCATAAACACCAAAATCAAACCACTCCATCGCGTTGCCCAGCGAAGCGGCAGTAATCGCCTTACGCAGTTTTTCGTCATCGATAATTGTTACATCGCCAAGCGTAATCGGTTTTACTTTTTTCCTTTTCAGCATAACTGCCCTCATAGACCAAGCCTTATTTTGTTACAAGCTGAATTAATCAGCGTGAATGTCATCATTGATCGTCGGGAATATTCAGACACGATTCCGCTAACAAGCGTAGCAGGTTTACTTTTGAGGTCCGGTTAGGAAGGCGAAACTGAATCTGTTAGCGCATTCATCAGGCGGAAAATGAACAATCTCCCTATGGATAACGTTGCCCCTGGGTAACGTTTATGGTTAATAAATTCACCAATCGCACACCTGTTCCCTTTTTTGAGCCCAGCCTGAATTGCACTTCCCAAATTCACATCAATCCAGCTCAGCATACACATCCAAAACATCGGAAGGACGACATACATCATTCCCAACATCAGGTCCATGCTCCAACCGTCGGTCATTGAGTTGAAGAAACCAGCCAGTGGAATATGACGGTTTGTGGCCCCCTTGATTTGCCATGCTGTCGTGGAGGATGGTGATTAACGTCGTCAAGCCAGCCAGCTCCCACCAGAAGGTGATAAATGTCAGCGCAAACAACGCAAATGAGAGGGTGACTAAACATCATCAGCTCCGAGATGACTGTGATAATCATCATTTGCAGCAACGCCTGAATCATTGGCAATGCCTGCTTCAGCGTATCGAACCCGGCGACACTTCTATCTGTTTAACGCTCAGCTCAAGGGTAGACATCAGGCTCTTGAGAGTACCAAGCCCTGAGGTGGTATCGGCACTACCTGTTGCATCGGGGGGCCCACTGCCGGACAACGCTGCGTTACGCGGACTGACCAGCCAGCGCAAGCCCATTTCTTCCCACAGGGTATCAGGGAATGGGTACTGCATTTCCTTGCGGGTACTATCATTGAAACTCGTCAGTTCATCTTTCTCCAACGCCTGGTACGGTAGCACTGCCAGAAACAGGGCGCAGCGGGTAATTGTATGGCGCATAAGCTGCTCTCCCGGTATATCTGGTGCTCGGGAGAGTGACGCAAGGCCGCTAGGCTGGCGAAAATTAAAATAGAAGAGTTTGCTTGCCTATCTTAACTATTCGTTGGATATACGAAAATCACCTCCCTAACCCTTCGCCAACTTTCTGGCCATTCTTGGTTAAAAAAATGACCTCAAGGTCAGATGAAGAAATGCTCACATCTAGTCACTAAATTATTAACAGAGAATAAACCAACAGCTTTGTTATTCTTTCCTTTCAAAAGAAACTTCATTTTTCACGAAAGAAGCAAAAAGTACTTTTTTGTTACCATCAATAAAATAGTCGTGTAACTTAGCTATAGCAACATCGTAATCAGACACAAAAAAACTTAATCCTGACATTTTATCTGAGACACTTTTAATATACATGTCAAACACTTTCTTTATATTGCCTAACTTGACACCCTTCTTTACCGCCGCAGCACTTCTAAAAAGCTTATCCAAAAAAAGGTTTAACTCCAATATACATAAAAATACCTTTTGCAGATTTGCTATGGCTAACTTCGCATCCCCCAGACTTATTTATTGAATATTTTAGCACAGAGTCGAGTCTAACCATTTGTCCCGGTTCAGATAATACAACTGGTATCTTATTTAATTCGTTTTTGTAATCATTTCCCGCAATTGTCAAACAAATTTCATTTGCATCCCCAGCTTTCTCAACAGTTGTCCCCTTAACAAGCAAGCACTCAGGATCATTGTAGCCATCAGAAAACTTTGATAACTCTGTTGGAGGATTGATGGATAAAACAACAACATTTCCCTTGCATTTATCACTTTCAGCTAATTCGATATTTCCAGATGACGCACTTAAGTATTCTTGCTCAGTCCTAAATGATTTGCAATTACTATTAACTTGCTTATTAAACTCATGTAGACTCTGTTTGAAACCATCATTTTTATATTCTGTATCAATAACTCTCCAGTTTATATCTTCATAGCCTGACTTTTTAAGTTGCTCATGTATAAAAAACTCCGTCAGTAATCCAGCAGAACCTAATGATATTAATGTTATTGGTGAATTACGTGACGGCATTTCCTGTTCGATTTTTGATGCAACCTGGTTTATAAAATCAATTCTACTGTTACACGATGCAATATTTTCATCTTCAAACCAAGAAAGATGGCTCATAGGTCGGAACGTGAGGCCCCCATCCGATTTAAGATGCGAGTTTCTAATCGCATGAGCCGTCGTTAACGGACTCGTTTGGCACTTACCGTAGGGCTCAAGTGCTGAAGTGGTTATATTGTTGCTTACTGATGGGAGCATCATTAATCATCTCTTTTAGTTGTATAATTTACCCTCAAGAAATCATATATTTCTCTCAAGCACGGTTCTTCATTGATAGTAAACTATGTAATATATGTCTCCGCCAAAAGAACGGTAATAAACTCACACAAAAAGTGACAACCTCCTTTTACAATCCATGAATGTGTTTAGATGTTTGCATGTATAAATAATACTCATGGTTATTTAAAAACATGATAAATTATAAAGCTGTAGAGTAATTATGGTAAATGATTGCAATCATAATGAACATAGTAAATAGCATCAAAAAATGACCTTTACTCCATGCTGGAAATCAATGTCAGGTTGTTTGCTTTCAAAAGATTTTAGTCGCGATAAATAGACTATATATTGACTCTTTACATTATCCCAAAACTAAACATTGTATCCTTCATTGAGCCCTTTCCCTCTATTTATGTCACTAAATACTAAAAGTCCCTTGCTTGAATAACGTATGGTCAGCTCAGCTAAATAGTCCATTTAGCACTCAACCTTGCTCGATTTAGAGCTATTTATCTGATCGGGCTAGGAGGAAACATTTTATAACCGCTTATAACTTTTTTCTCAGAGGATTAAGGAAGGTGCGATTTAATTGTGACTTATTAGAGTATAACACTCTCTTTATCATGAAGTTTTTACGATGCCAGTCATTTCCCGCTATTCCTCCCGTAAATCCCGCTTTCTTGACAGCATGAATGTGCTGGTTCCATGGGACGATATTACAGATATCAGCGGGCAAGACGAAGCTCACTGGCGCGCAGGAAATCATGGAGATTACATTCCAGCGCTAGTCGAGTTAGCATCCGACCTTGGTAGCTATCAATCTTCACCAGCAGTTCTGGTAGGCGTTTCAACGGCAGGGCAAGGTGATGTTTGGTCACAACCGGGGTCACAACGCCCTTCAGATCGTAAGCTGGATTGTATTTGATCACGCCTTACTGCACCGCATGGCGCATGATCTTGGTCAGATACTGGCGTACCCGACTAGCGACGTTATGCACGCCTTTATCGTCAATCGCTTTAACCAGTTGTGCCAGATGGCGGGTTTCAATATGGGCGATATCCATCGCTCCCAATCGCGGGGAAAACGTAGCGTTTCAGGCAGGTAAGAATTTTATCGGCGTGGGCTTCCGACCAGAGCTTAAGGCTGCTGGTGTGCCACGCTGTGGCGATATACCGAAAGGTGCGGGATTCCTCAACGGTGGGGTTGTTCGATTTACGAAGCTGAAAAGGGCTGAGTCCAGATGCCAGCAACTTGCGCGCCGCATCGCGCTTTTCACGGACTGCTGCCAATGAAATCAACGGGTAAGCGCCGAGGGCGAGGCGATTCTCTTTACGGTCGAAGGTATAACGGAAATACCGCCGCTTAGCGCCATGAGTAGATATCGTTAGATAAAGCCCTAACGCATCGGTGAGCTTGTATGATTTCTCTAGGTTTTTGGCTGAACGGATCTTGCTATCCGTTAACATGGGCGGGTCACTCCGTTCATCGAACCGAATGACCCGTAATTTGACCCACTTTTTTCCGGATACCTAGGGATAACTAAGAATGCATCGGGAAAGATTTTTATGCCACTTTGGTTACATTACAAACACATAGGGATTTATAGGAACGTATAGGGAGGCATAAAAAAGGAGAAGTGGTGCCCGGACTCGGAATCGAACCAAGGACACGGGGATTTTCAATCCCCTGCTCTACCGACTGAGCTATCCGGGCAACGGGGCGCATTAAACCGTATTGGGTCAGTGCCGTCAATGAGTTTATATCACATTCCCGTACGAATGCTGTGAATTCGAGCAGTGACGTGATTTTTTACAGCAAAAATGGTTTTTCTGGGTTTGAATACCTGCCAGGCAAACGTTTTCTTATTCGGCGTAATTGCTATTGGGCGTATTGTTTTTGCAAAAAAAAACCGTGCCACTATAACGCCGTTTTTTACTCCCCATTCACGAGCGGTTAAATAGGACGTCACTATGTCAGATTCATTGCGCAAGGTGCAGGCTGTACGCGCCGGGCTGTCGATGATGCCTGCTTGTGTGTTCGGTTTCCGTTTGTCTGCATTCTCTCTATTATCCTCCTTCACCATGCGGTGAGGCGTTCAGATGCTCACTGTTAGGCATGAGTAAGAACAGCGCATCGCTCTGATTTTACTGATGTCTATCGGGCGGGGCTGGATCCAGTTTCTCCTTGCGTGTTAAGCCGTATAGGCAAAAAGCGGTATTTGTCAGTCGCACCGTCTGGTCTTGTCATAAGATTAATGTATATCTGTTTTAGTCTGCGGGTATGCCATCTAGGCCTGACAGTGATGACGCTTTACACGGTGCCTTTGCGCCACTACTCATCCTTAAGCGTTTGGGTTTGGTTACATGAAACAGTTAAAAATTGCAGCGAACGCGACGGTTGCGAGCCGTCTTCATACCCAGCGAGAAATTGTCTCCCTGAGTCAAACCTACTTTACTGATGTGGCCGCGGTTGTCGTTTCTCTTGAAGAGGCGCGATGTGTGGTGTTGTCGCTGTTGCAGCATACCGGTTTTGGCATTCCTGCATTCGTGGTGAACGAGCCTTGGTATTCAGCAGAGGAAGCGTTGCCATCAGGCAGCAGTGGTCGTCGCTTATGGCTCGAGTGCATCAAGCAAGGTATCGATACCCGTAAGCAACTACTGGCCCGTTGTTCATTGATCAAACCTTTTGTTCCAGATCTGATCTACGGCGTGCTGTGGCAGAATCACGCCACGGACGACATTGCGCAGGATGTGCGCCTCTTCAATTTCGAGCCGGGAGCAGCGTGGCATGCGTTTGAAGGATATGCGCAAGGTCAGTATGTTATCGATCCGTGCAAACTGTTGCTGACTACGGCCGGTATTGATGCCAGCAGCGGTGAATATACCGATTTCGGTATTCCGGCCACCATTTTGGCCAACTATCTGCGTGAACATGGCATCATCCCAGAGAAAAGCGATCTTAACTCGATCCTGTTTCTGCTGACGCCAGCGGAAGATAGCACCAAGCTGGCGCATCTGGTGGAGGCATTGGTCCGCTTTGAAGCGTTGATTGCGCGCGATGCGCCGTTAAGTGAAGTATTACCGAATCTCTACCACAAGTATGAACAGCGCTACTCTGACTATACATTGCGCCAATTGTGTCAGGAAATGCATGATTTCTATGTCAGTCATAACGTGCAGTATTTGCAGAAAGCCATGTTCCGCAAAGCGACGCTGCCGCGTGCTGTGATGCTGCCGCAAGAGGCAAACAATGCCTTTGTGCGCGGAGAAGTAGATTTGATCCCACTGGCCGAGTCTGAAGGTCGTGTCGCGGCAGAAGGTGCGCTTCCTTATCCGCCGGGCGTGCTGTGTGTAGTGCCGGGAGAAATTTGGGGCGGTGCGGTGCTGCGTTACTTCCTGGCGTTAGAAGAAGGCATTAACCGGATGCCGGGTTTCTCACCGGAGTTGCAAGGCGTTTACAGCGTTGAGCAGGAAGATGGCAGCAAGCGCCTGTGTGTGCATGTGATTCAGGAATAATCGCTATTAACGGTATTAGCGGCGCGAGGCGTAAACCCTCGCGCCGTTTTTTTATTCGGTGGCAGACGCGGGGGTTGCCGCGATTTCGCCATTAGCCGCAGCGCGACGCTTTTTCAGCCCATACCAGCCCACAATCAGCAGGATAGCCAGCACCGGAGTGGAGGCAATAGTCCAGGTGCCGTTCGGGTAGTCAAACGCCATCAGCACCACCACGCCCAGCAAGAACAGCAGTGTCAGCCAGGAGGTAAACGGTGCACCGGGCATCTTGAATGAAACGAGTTCCGCTTTACCCTGTTTGATGGCCTGGAGCAGCTTCATCTGGCACAAAATAATGAATGCCCAGGAACAGATGATGCCGATAGAGACCATGTTCAGCACAATCTCAAACACCTGCGACGGCACAATATAGCTAAGGAATACCCAAACGATATGGATCACCACCGTTACCATGATGCCGGTATAGGGAACAGACTGCGCACTCATTTTCGACAAGAAGTGCGGCGCTGAGCCACCCTGAGACAGCGAGCGCAGAATGCGTCCGGTCGAATAGAGGCCGGAGTTCAGGTTGGATAGCGCTGCCGTAAGCACCACCACGTTCATCACATCCCCCATGTAGGGGACGCCCAGCTTGCTAAAGAAGGTGACAAACGGGCTTTGCCCGGCCTGATAGGCGTTCCACGGCAGCAGACACACCAGCAGCACGATGGAGCCGACGTAAAACAAGGCGATACGCCAGATAACGCTGTTAACGGCTTTGGGCAGAATGCGTCGGGCATCTTTGGCTTCGCCTGCGGCAGTGCCGATGATTTCGATGCCGGCAAAGGCAAAGATCACGCCCTGAACCAGCACTAATGCGGGCAATAATCCGTGGGGGAACAGGCCGCCGTTATCACTGATGAGATGAAAACCGGTTGGGTTGCCCGCAACAGGGTGACCGCTTGCCAAAAACACCGTACCAACAATCAGGAACAGCGAAATGGCGGCTACCTTGATCAAGGCAAACCAGAATTCCATCTCCGCGAACCATTTCACGCCAATCAGGTTCATGGTGGTAACGATGGATAGCGCGCCTAAAGCCAACACCCACTGCGGCAGGTTCCCCAGTAGTGCATATAGAGCGCAACCGCCGTGATATCCACAATACCGGTCATCGCCCAGTTAAGGAAATACATCCAGCCTGCAAGGTACGAGCCTTTTTCGCCGAGGAATTCTCTTGCATAAGAGACAAAACTGCCGCTGGAAGGGCGATGAACAATCAACTCACCGAGTGCACGCAAGATAAAGAAAGGGAAAATACCGCAGGTCAAGTACACCAGCGCCAGTGAAGGGCCTGCCAATTGCAGGCGAGCTGCGCCTAAAAACAGTCCGGTACCGATAGAGCCGCCAATGGCGATCATCTGCACGTGGCGTTTGCTAATGCTTTTCTGATAACCCTTTTCGTGGGAGTCGAGCCAGTTTTTTTGCTGGTCTGATGCGTCACATCTGTTGTGTTGTTGTGTGTCATGCTCTGTTTGTGTTCCTGCTGGTCTTTCATGCCTGATGGCGTTTGGTTTGACGTTGCTGTCATGCAGGTGCGCGGTTTGCGTCTCCTCGCTCCGCAGTCATAACCCTTTGTTATGTTTGTTTCGGGCAGCGATGCTACCCTTTCTCGTCTGTGCTGGCAAAAAAACGTCA
This sequence comes from Candidatus Symbiopectobacterium endolongispinus, assembly GCF_018777385.1. GTDB lineage: Bacteria > Pseudomonadota > Gammaproteobacteria > Enterobacterales > Enterobacteriaceae > Symbiopectobacterium > Symbiopectobacterium endolongispinus. The sequence continues at coordinate 174,208 of NZ_JAFJYB010000001.1, forward strand.
GCGGCGGACAAACGCGTGAAAGTATGGCATGTGGAAAGGGCGTGTGGGAACCGGACGAAAGGCTGATAGGCGTTATCTGAAAAAATCCCCTTCTGGCGCATGGTTATGCCAAAAGGGGACGTTGATTAACCGCTGCGGTTTTAACCGTGACAGTTTTAACGGCGATAGTTTTTCTGCGTCGAGTTGACCTTGTAGAGATAGCGCCGCGATTCGGCTGACGGGTGCTTGGTGGTCAATGTATCGTAGACTTCACTCGGCGACATTTGGTTGATCAGGCTAACGGCCCTGTCCTTGTCGCTGGAGAATACGCGCAGCACGCTGCCCGCACCACCGTTATACGCCGTAATAACAGCATAGCGACGTGAGGTAGGGTTCTCGATACCACCCAGATAGGTGTTTTTCAGAATCGCCAGATATGCCACGCCGGTATCGATGTTATTCTCAGGATCGAACAGGTAGCTACGGCTCGGCTGCCCCCATTTTCCTTTGCTCTTGAACACATCACGTCCGGCGCTGTGCTGCACTACTTGCATCAGTCCTAATGCGTCAGAACGGCTGACCGCGTAAGGGTTGAGGCTGGATTCGGTTTGCATGATTGCCAGAATCAGCGATTCTTCAATGCCATAGCGTTCGGAAGCCTGACGGATCAGCGGCAGATATTTATGCGCACGTTTGTCCATATGGTTTGGCACCAGTTGGAAAGTGACAGACCGGATCACATGCAGTTCGGAGGTCCGTTTCTGCAAGCGGTTTTGCAGCAGATAATCGGCAAAGCTGGCGGCGCGCCCTTCCCAGCGAATGGGGTGTCCGGTGTTGTCTAACACCTGGCCGTACAGCATTGGTTCACGGCTGATTTGAATGTCATTGGCGTCAGAGTAGAGGTCCGTATTGCTGGCGTCATCGCCCATCAACAGTGTGGTGATGATGGCCTGGCGTAAACTCGGGACGTAATTGGTCGCTGAAATGGTCTCGATAGTAATCGTACCGGCATCAAAGTTGATGTGACTACGGGTTTGATATTGATCTGTATACTTGACGTAATCTTTCTGGCCGGCAATCAGCACTTCGTTCAGGCCCCAGATATTCTCGATGTTGTGGGCGAACTGCCCCATCAGAATGTCAAAGGCGTTGGTATCCTTGATGAATTCTTCATTATTGAGATCGCCGCGCTTGCCGGAACAGGAGATCAGCAAGGGCGCAACGAGCAACAACGCTAGCAATTTCTTCATAGATGATTCGTTATAAGTATCTTGTTATTAACGGTTCATTAGCAACGCGGTGTCAGCATAAAGAGACGAAAGGGCCACAAGGCCCTGATATCATGCGCTGGGAGGGGTATAGCCTTCGATGTGGACCTCTTTACCCTCGAACAGGAACTTAATCATCTCTTGTTCCAGAAGTTTGCAGTGCTCCACGTTCATCATATTGAGCTTTTTCTCGTTGATCAGCATGGTTTGCTTGGTCTGCCATTGCGCCCACGCCTCTTTCGAAATTTCCTGATAGATGCGTTTGCCCAATTCTCCCGGATAAAGCTGAAAATCCTGCCCTTCGGCTTCACGTTGTAAAAAAGTACAAAAAATAGTTCTGCTCATGCTGATTCCTCTTGGATAACGCGTGCTGGTCAGATCAAACTGCCGCCGGAGTGTAGCGTTAACATACGTAATAGTCGTTCCACCGGTGCAGTCAGCCCAACGGCGGGCGGTTGCGCCAAGTTATACCAGAGACCAGTCTTTTCCTCCATGCAAGCATGGTGCAAAGCGTGAGGAATGTCAGTGGGTAATGCGAGCCAGAGCGGAACAATATCCAGATGGAAATGGCTAAGGGTGTGGCGAAACGACACCAATTGCTGCACATCTGTGATTTTCAGACCGCGTTGTTGCAGCCAAGGTTCCACATCATCATGGGTGTTGAATTGTTGTGGAAAGCAAAACAATCCTCCCCATAACCCGGTCGCAGGCCGCTGTTGCAGCCATACGTCATTACCTCGTTGCAGTAATAGAAACCAGGCGCTTTTTTCCGGTAACGTCTGCTTCGGTTTTTTACCCGGCCAGCCGGCTACCGCGTAGCAGCGTGCCAGCACGCGTTTTACATTCCCATCAAGAATCGGGTGATGCTGACCGAGAGAAAGGGACAGCACTGCGCCCGCGGTAAAACGCCCGACACCCGGTAGCGCGCAAACGGCGTCCAATGTGGTAGGAAACTCTCCGCCATGTTGCTCCACGATGCTTTGCGCGGCTTTGTGCAGGTTGCGTGCACGCGCGTAATAACCCAGCCCGGTCCACAGGTGCAGCACCTCATCCAAGGGGGCGGCGGCAAGGGTGCATACATCGGGAAAGCGTGCAATAAAACGTTGAAAATAGGGGATGACCGTGGTGACCTGCGTCTGTTGTAACATGATCTCGGAGAGCCATACGGTATAAGGAGTTTTCTCTTGTTGCCACGGCAGCGTCTTGCGGCCATAGCGCTCATACCATGCCAACACCTGCTGCGCGAACGGCTGCGCTTGCATCATAAAAAAGCCACTCTCTTACCGGGTGAAAAGTCTGACAGCGATTCCAGCACAGATTGAATGTGCTGTAAACCGGAACTTTCCGAGGTATCCCCCTTGCTAAACCGCGGTATCCTTGCATAATGCGCCTTTCTTTGGGCGAATTTGAACAGGCCATCGGCACACGTTTTTTTATGATCAATAACGTCATTTCACCGGAGTTTGATGAGGATGGGCGTCCGCTGCGCCGTATTCGCAGTTTTGTGCGCCGTCAGGGGCGTTTAACCAATGGACAGCAGCAGGCGCTGGATAACTACTGGCCCGTGATGGGGGTAGAGTATCAGGCACAGGCGCTCGATTTTACCGCGCTTTTCGGTCGCGAAGCGCCGACGGTATTGGAAATCGGGTTTGGCATGGGGGCGTCGCTGGTCACCATGGCAGAGCAACACCCTGAGCAAAATTTTTTAGGGATTGAGGTTCATCTTCCCGGCGTCGGTGCCTGCCTGGCAGCGGCGCAGGACGCTAATCTGAGCAATCTGCGCGTGATGTGTCATGACGCGGTAGAAGTGCTGGAGCAGATGATTCCCGACGGGTCGCTGGCCATGGTGCAGCTCTTTTTCCCTGATCCTTGGCATAAAGCGCGCCATAATAAACGTCGTATTGTACAAAAAGCCTTTGCGGAGCGGGTGCTGCGCAAGCTGGCTAAGGGTGGTGTGTTTCATATGGCGACAGACTGGGAGCCTTATGCGGAACATATGCTTGAGGTCATGCGCGATGTGGCGGGATACCGTAATCTCTCTGCCACACAGGACTACGTTCCTCGCCCATCGTCTCGCCCGTTAACCAAGTTCGAAGCGCGCGGCCAGCGGTTAGGCCACGGAGTGTGGGATCTTATGTTTGAGAGGATAGAATAATGGCACAACAACGCAGTCGTCGTTTGCGCAAAAAAGTTACACATTGATGAGTTTCAGGAACTGGGCTTTTCGGTAAGCTGGCGTTTCGCTGAGGGCACGCCGGTCGATACCATCGATGCCACTCTGGATAAGTTTGTTGACGATGTGATTGATCCGGCTGGCCTGGCATTTGAAGGCAGCGGTTATCTGCATTGGGAAGGGTTAATCTGCTTGCAGAAGACCGGCCATTGTACCGATGCGCACCGTGAGCAGGTCGTTGCCTGGCTGAAAGCCCAACAGTTGCAGGAGTTTAAAGTTAGCGAACTGTTCGATATCTGGTGGGACCTGCCGGAAAATCTGCTCTCCTGATTCTGTTTTTATAGGAAGACGACATGTTGCGATCGGTAATGCTCTCTCTGCTGGCTTTGTTGTCCTGGCAGGCACAGGCGCCGTATCAATGTGAAGTGAATCCGCAGAATGACATCTTCATTACACCGCAACAGGTGCAGGTGGTTGGCGCAAGTGGCAATCTGGTGATTTCGCCGCAGGGCGACGTCACCCGCAACCAGACGGCAGTAACGCTTACTGCGGCACAACGTCAGCAGGCGAAAGCGTATCAAGCGGATTTGCGTCAGCAACTGCCGTGGATTGAGCAGGGTGCACTGGCGCATCTGGAAAAAGCGAGCGTGGCGCTGAATGGTGTCATTGCTAAGGAACTGGGAAGTGACAGCAATGTGCGTGCCCGTCTGACCACGTTGGATACCCAACTCAAGCAGCAGATGGCGCGCATTCTCGAGCCGCGCAGCGATGGCATTGCGTTTCATCACCAGGCCGTCAAACAGGTGGAGCAGGATGGCCGCCAGTTGGTGCAGCAGGCCCTTGGCGGCGTGTTGCAAGACAGCCTGAACGAGATGGGTGTAAAGCAGCTTTCCAGCGGCGGCAATCCGTTGCAGGCGATGATGGGTAACCTTGGCAACCTGCAACAAGCGATTCAAACTGAGTGGAACAGCCAGGAACTCACGTTCCAGCGCTTTGGCAAGGATGTATGCCAGCGAGTCATTTCACTGGAAAACCAGCGTAAGCAGTTGCTTAAATCCCTGCCGTAATCGTACCTACAGCGCCACTCTGATGAAAACAAGTATTTCGTCAGAGTGGCTTTTTTATGCCCCCGCTTTATCCTAGGAACTTGGCAAGGCGTATAGCCGATTTATGAAAGCTAGTTATGGTTATACATATATCATTCTTTTACTTGATTCTATTTCTCTCATGCCGTTGTAAAAATAAAGAAGAATAAATGTGAAGTAGTAAGTGGATGACCTTTAAGGGGCATTTACGTTTACAGCTTCTCACTTTTGCCTATGCAATACGAAGCGTGATGGATGTATATTATTTAACAAAGGACTTAACATGACCTTCACCGAACTGTTGCAGACAATTTCTGCCGATATGCATGTAGATATTAATAAAGCCGTTGATAGCGGAGGTTGTGCTATCCGCTTTGAGAATAATGTTGAACTGAATATTGAATATCATAATGACGAGGCCTATCTTTTTTCACCCGTCATGCGTACGGCAGATATTCTCTCCGATGATTTTTTCGCATCGCTGTTACAAATCCATTTGTTTGGGGTCGCAACCGAGCGTTGCTGGTTTGGTTTTGATGCCAGCGGTAATCAGGTCATTCTGTTTCATCTGCTCACGTTGGATAATATGGATGCCGAGATCGCGATAAAACGTATCGACACACTCATTACACAAGTTCAGTACTGGCAAGAGCATCTGCCCAAGATTGTCAATCGAGCTTCACGACCTACAATGGCGCAAACCAATATCAGCAGAAACAGGTATCAACGTACACGATGAAGATTTCCGATGGCGTGAAACTGGCTGCCCGTACGCTAACCTATAAAGCGATGGACAGCAGTAAAGTCGTTAATACGCTGGTTAACCGCATCACTTTTGGCTCGGTCACCCGCGATACATTGGCGAAGAATATCCTACCCGGTACGGTTAACCTTGCACAGCAATACGCGTGTGAACAAAAATTGCTGGGTTAGCTAAGCGCTGAAATTGTCAGCCTTGGCAGAAGCGTATTGTTTGATAATACGATGGCGCAGGTAAAAGAGGGAGCTGGTCCCTCGGTCTCTTTGCTGATGGAATACAATGGTAATAATTCGTGTTCCACCTTCCTGGCGAGTAAAATTGCCTGGCGTTTCCTACCTGATATGTTACAAGACCATGCGCTGGAGCGCATTTCATGCGTTTGGTCAAAGCAGGAATCAGGCTCACAGGTGATGAAACTGGCAATAGAAAATGCCCTCACCGGTGTTTATGGTGGAAAGATGATTGCTGCGACATTTATGTCGGTATTGAAACGCACAATTCTGGATAATGCAGAATATCAAAGTAATACGGCATTGCACCGTATTGCGGCAAAAGAGTTACAGCGGCATTATACACAAAGTAAAGAAGTCGTCCCGGAAATTTCATTGTGTTCAGTAATTTCATCCGTAACCGCAGAAACCTACAGCCATGTTTCATCCCTGTGCTTGCAATCAGAAGTGATGCGGAATGTTTTGCAATTGCCTGCCAAAATAAAAGAAGTATTCAATGAATTCAGCACATGGTTACCAACGGGTGGGGCCAATGGAGACAAAAAAACAGTCTCCGATCTTGTTGAACTCGCCATCGTTGCCCATAAAACACAACAGTCTGAACAGGTTGATGAGATGTTCAAGATGATTGCCGAACTGCCTAAAGAGGTTCGTAGCGAATTCCAAAATAAATATGAGCAACTAAAACCATTATTAGAAAAGATGCCGTTGTCTACCATCGCCATTGGTCAAAACTGGCTTAATGAACTTGAATCCGTTTCTTTCGAACATCATGGTAACTATGCTATTTCCCCTGAACTGACGGATTTTATGAAAAATGGCTTCTCTTTGCCAGTGAAACACCCTGAGGAGGCCGGGGCTTATTTCACTGGCGGGTCGTTTATCAATGAATTGCGGCAGGGAATGGCTCTCCATATCGATAATAGCCATAAAAGCTATGGTCAAAGAGCTGTTGATGTGGGGGCAATCTGTTTTCCATTATCAAAGACATGTTCGCGTTACCTGAGGGTCTGTCTGAAGGGCAAAAGCGCCAAGTCGGACAGCTTTCTGACATGGTCAATCACCATCCTATGAGCCTGCTGGCGTTGACACACCATATTGCACCCAAAAATGTTCTGAATAACATAGGTAATAAGGTGCTTAATGAGCTCAATCACCAGTCTGACAATGTGATTTTTACCGATAATCGATGGATGAAACTGGGGCCGCCACAGACAAAGGTTACCGTGAGCAAGGGCAACGGCGTTGATGTTGCAACCCAGATAATCTGGCCGGTGGAGCAACTGGGTTCGTCGCGGGATGACATGCAGCCCTTATCGGGCGGTTCAAGCACGGTGTCCACCACGGTTAACAGTCATCTGGTGTTCAATGAGAACGGCTTGAAAAACAAGAGCGTGACCATTTCAGACATCAATGTCGATTTGACTGAAAAATTAACCTTTAGCCAACCGCTGGAAACCTATACCGCTAGCGCGTCGAAATGGCTGAATAGTGATCCGCAGCGTGGCTGCTTGTTTCCTCTGCTTGGCGGTGCTTCGAGCTGCTAGTTAAAAAAAGGCCCAGTAGTGGGCCTTAACAGTGAAATAGTCTCGATATTAAGGTGCCGGGATGGCGAAACGGCGATGAATCTCTTCCAACTCAGCCAGCACTTCGGCATTCAATTGCACCTCCAGGCTGGCAAGGTTGGTATCGAGTTGTTCAAGCGTGGTTGCTCCCAGTATGGTACTGGCGACAAACGGTTGCTGACGAACAAACGCCAACGCCATTTGTGCCGGGTCCAGCCCGTGACGTTGAGCCAGAGCTACGTACTCGGCAATGGCTTGCTGGGTGCGCGGAGCGCTGTAGGCTGAACAGCGTATTGCGCGCCCCGGCAGGCTGCGCACCATTCAGATATTTCCCGGTTAACGTACCAAAGGCGAGGGGCGAATAGGCCAACAGCTCAACCCCTTCGTGATGGCTGATTTCAGCCAAACCCACTTCGAAGCTGCGATTGAGCAGGCTGTACGGGTTCTGGATGGAAACGATACGCGGCAAATTATGTTTTTCGGCCAGTTGCAGATAGCGCATTACGCCCCAGGGGGTTTCATTTGATACTCCGATATAGAGGATTTTTCCGGCGCGCACCCGCTCTTCAAGGGCTTCCTGCGTTTCTAGCAGCGTCACCGCTGCTTTGTCATTGGTGTATTGATAGTTCAATTTGCCAAAGCAGTTGGTTTGTCTCTGCGGCCAGTGCACTTGATAAAGGTCGAGGTAGTCGGTATTCAGGCGAGTGAGGCTAGCGTCCAGCGCGGCACGGATATTTTTACGATCCAATACCTGTTGCGGACGGATACCGACGTCGCCGCCACGGCTTGGCCCGGCGACTTTACTTGCCAAAATCAGTTTTTCTCTGCCGCCACGCGAGGCTAGCTATGAGCCAATATAGCGTTCCGTTAGCCCCTGTGTTTCCGGTCGCGGTGGCACAGGATACATTTCTGCGGTGTCAATCAGGTTAACGCCAGCTGCCACTGCGCGATCGAGCTGCGCGTGCGCCTCCGCTTCACTGTTTTGTTCACCAAACGTCATGGTGCCCAGACTGAGCACGCTGAATTCTAAAGCACTATGGGGGAATATGGTGATAGAGCATTGCCAGCTTCCTTAATGTCTGAAAATCCCGACGTCCTAATCCCTTACGTAAAGTGAAAAACCAGCGCCTGTTTCTAACTATAACCAAGTAATGCTATGGGGGGAAGCACCTTTAATGGCGTCATGGTGTGAAAAAAAACAAAAAAGCCAGGCAAGGCCTGCCGTTAACGCTGAACAATCTGGGAAACAACTTCATTATTGATCTGTCGCCACTGCTCATCTTCATCAAGATAACTGAGTAGGCCAGTATCTTTATCCAACGCCGGCTTGTTTTTGGTCAGCAACATCTGACCTTATTTGGTGGCAATCACATAGTTGCTGCTACACCCACTTAGAAACATGGCAAAAAAGCATAACGCGATGACTTTGTGTCGAATCGTCATCAGGTAATCCACTCGAATAGTAAAACAACGGACAATGGCTCTCTTTAGAACCTAATCTCTATCAAAAAACATGAATATACAAGATGAGTCTAGCAAAGCGTGAAAAAGAAGAATGTAGGAATAATGGAAATAATCAGTGATTCACCCGTAAAGGGGAGAGCGGGCAGCCAATGCTACCCGCTGCGGGGCTACTCTGCGTTTGTCGCTTTTTTACTGCGCATCAGATTCAGCGCTTCAACCGACATTGAGAAGAACATAGCGAAATAGATATAACCTTTGGGAACGTGGACATCGACGCTTTCCAGAATCAGCGTAAACCAGACCAGAATCAGGAAAGAGAGTGCCAGAATTTTCACCGATGGGTGGCGATCGACAAACTCACCGATGGCGCGGGCTGAAAACGTCATCACCCCTACGGCAATCACCACGGCGGCCATCATGATAAACAGATGGTCGGAAAGGCCGACGGCGGTAATGACGGAGTCAAGGCTGAAGATGATGTCCAACAACATGATATGCACAATCGCTCCGAAAAAGGAATGCACCTGGCTGGCATGTGCCTCTGAACCGCCTTCGATAGTCTCATGAACTTCGCGACTGGATTTCCAGATCAGGAACAAGCCGCCGAAAAACAGGATCAGATCGCGCACTGATATTTCATTATCCATCAGCGTAAACAGCGGGTTGGTCAGGCGAATCACCCAGGCGATAGAGGCGAGCAGGCCAAGGCGCATCAACATGGCCCCCAGAAGGCCAATACGGCGCGCTTTGTTTTGCTGAGCTTTGGGTAACTTGGCGACAACCAGAGAAAGTAAGATGATGTTGTCGATACCTAGTACGATCTCCAAAATGGTCAGCGTGCCGAGCGCCAGTCATGCATTCGGATCAACAATCCAATCAAATGCTATATCAATCACACATAAACGAAATTTAAACGTAGATTATACGCTTCGCTTTCGGCTTTCTGGCAAGAAAAAACGATACGCATTATCTGTACCGTTTAAAGATGGAAGTGACGGGCTAGCATTGGGCCGGTAAAGGTTTTCTTTAAATAGAAACCGCGAGGTAGCGTCATGATGGGCTGACCAAACTCGCCGATCGCTTGTGTCATCGCCTTGTTGTTGACTCCTTTGGGGCGTAATTGTAATACCTCGCCGTGACGCGCGGTGATGCTCTCCACTTTGCCGAGCACAATCAGGTCCATCAGCTCTTCCCAATCCCTACGCAGCAGATCTTCCTCCTCGGGAGAGGGGCTCCAGATAAGCGGCGTGCCGATGTGCCGTTCGCCAAGCGGAATGTCACGCGACCCTTCTACCGGGATCCACAGCACTCGAGCCAACTTATGCCGCACATGGCTGCTTTCCCATGTCACACCGCTGTTGCCGGTCAGCGGAGCCACCGACACGAAGGTGGTTTCAAGCGGCCTGCCCCGGTCATCAATCGGAATAGTTTTTAGCTCCACGCCAATTTCCGGAAAATCCTGTTCTGGTTTGCTGCCAGCACTGGCACCGAGAAAGCGCTCAAGCAATACACCGATCCACCCTTTGTCGCGTTTAAGGTTGGCTGGCAGCGGCAGATTGGCTTGTACAGCAAGTTCTGCCAGCGTATAGCCGGCAAGCGCTTGTGCGAGCTCAAGTAGCGCATGTTCATCGGCGGGTGGTGTTGCAATCGGGTTGGGCATATTCACCTATGAAACAGAACGTCAGGCTGACTGAAAAAATACAGCATCCATCAGGTTTTTCAACAGGGCGCTGCCGTGCCGAAAGGAAAACAATAATAGCATGATTCATAGCATATTTTGTTTATCCCGCCAATGTATCACGTCGGTTTTATCGTTGTTCAGGGATAGACACCGACAATAAACAGGATCTTACACCAGGTTATCCACAGATTTTTGGGATAACCGGGATAAGTCATCACTACTGGTTTGATTTACAGCCTTGACGTCACGAGTTTTTGCGATTCTTGCGCTGCGTCTGTGGATAAAACCGTCGTGGAGCAATCTTTCACCACTCTGCCGGACAGTGGTTTATTTGCAGTGAATATGTCGTGGGTTAAATCGGTATTTTTTTGAAAATAAAGGAAGAATTTTGAGGTTTTGCGCTGCGGTTTTAACGACAGAGAAAATGTTTTCCGCATGCTTTCATTTGGTTCTGCACAGTGATATCCACAAAAATAGTGAATAAAAGCGCTATGCCTGACGCATGCTGTTTATAACTCTTCCCCTTTCTGTGGGTTAGCCGCAGGTTATTCGTAGAATCAATGCTGTTAAGCAAGAGTTTACCGGGTGACGGGAGTGTGAAACAATCAGGTCATCTTTGCATTGAAAGTTTTCGAGGTAGTCCGGTGATCGATGATGATGGCTACCGCCCTAACGTTGGTATTGTAATCTGCAATCGGCTTGGTGAAGTGCTCTGGGCGCGCCGTTATGGTCAGCACTCCTGGCAGTTCCCGCAAGGGGGCATCAACCCGGGGGAAAGCCCTGAACAGGCCATGTATCGCGAACTGTTTGAAGAGGTGGGACTCAGGAAAAAGGATGTCCGTATTCTGGCTTCAAACCGTAGCTGGTTACGTTACAAATTACCAAAACGTTTGGTGCGTTGGGATACAAAACCGGTTTGTATCGGTCAAAAGCAGAAGTGGTTTCTGCTACAGTTAATATGCAACGAATCTGATATTAATATGCAAAGCAGTGGCACGCCGGAGTTCGATGGCTGGCGCTGGGTGAGTTACTGGTATCCTGTGCGTCAGGTGGTGTCGTTTAAACGCGACGTTTACCGTCGGGTGATGAAAGAATTTATCAGCCCGGTTATACAACTGCAAGAGAACGCCGCGGCGAGGGCGCCTTCGGTGCCTCGGCGCAAAAGAGGATAAGTCGCGCTCATCATGCTCACGCGTTTGCGAGAAATCGTTGAGAAAGTGGCGGCGGCATCGCGCTTAAATGATGCTCTGGATCTGTTGGTCAATGAGACCTGCCAGGCGATGGATACGGAAGTCTGTTCTATCTATCTATCTGGCCGATCATGATCGCCAATGTTACTACCTGATGGCGACACGCGGTTTGAAAAAGCCGCGTGGTCGTCTTATCACGTTGGCCTTTGGTCAAGGGATTGTCGGTTTGGTAGGCCAGCGTGCTGAACCCATCAACTTGGCCGATGCGCAAGCCCACCCCAGTTTTAAATTTATCCCTTCCGTTAAAGAACAGCACTTTCGTTCTTTCCTTGGTGTGCCCATCATTCATCGTCGACAACTGCTCGGCGTGCTGGTGGTACAACAGCGCGAACACCGCGCAGTTTGCCGTGCTTCAGGATGCCTATTTGCGTGAACGCGCTGGGGATTTCCGCGCGTTTGGTCAGCGTCTATTGTTCCACCTTGACGACAGTGTGACGAGTAGCGATCGCTGGCCGCCACATTTTATTCTAGTGGCCGATGAGTTGACGGCAACGCTTCTGGCGGATGTGCCGCAAGCCCGACTGGCCGGTGTGGTCGTGCACGATGGGGCCGCCAACTCTCATGCTGCAATTATGGTGCGGGCGATGGGGATCCCCACCCTGATGGGTGCGGATATTCAGCCGGAGTTATTGCACCAGCGTACCCTGATACTCGATGGCTATCGGGGCGAACTGCTGGTGGATCCCGAACCGATGCTGTTACAAGAATATCAGCGCCTGTTGAGTGAAGATAATGCGCTGACGCGTCTGGCCGAAGACGATATGCAGCGGCCTTCGGTGCTGAAAAGTGGTGAGCGCATGCAGGTGATGCTCAACGCCGGGCTCAGTGCTGAACATGAGCAGCGTTTTATCAATCTGGTTGACGGCGTCGGGCTGTACCGCACCGAAGTGCCTTTTATGCTACAGAACGGCTTTCCGTCTGAAGATGAACAGATGGCGCAGTACCAGGGCATGTTGCAGCTTTACCCCTCACGCCCGGTGGTGTTGCGCACGTTGGATATCGGTGCAGACAAACAGCTTCCCTATTTGCCGATCAGTGAAGAGAACCCCTGTTTGGGGTGGCGTGGTATTCGCGTCACACTCGATCAACCGGAGATCTTCTTGATCCAGGTGCGGGCGATGTTGCGCGCCAATGCTGAAACCGGCAACCTGCGCATTTTATTGCCAATGATCAGCAGCTTGGACGAGGTGGACGAAGCGTGCCGGCTTATCGCACAGGCTGCCGCTGAGGTACGGGAACTGGTGGGGCATGCTTTGCCGGAACCGCGTATCGGCGTGATGATCGAAGTCCCATCTATGCTGTTTTTGCTGCCGCACCTGGCCTCTCGTATCGATTTTGTTTCGGTAGGCACTAACGATCTGACCCAATATTTGCTGGCCGTAGATCGCAATAACCCGCATGTGGCATCACTCTATGACAGCCTGCATCCGTCCATGTTGCAGGCGCTGGCAGGTATCGCTCGCGAATGCCAAGGTCTTGATCTTGAAGTCTCTGTCTGTGGCGAAATGGCCGGTGAGGCCATGGGATCGCTGGTATTGACCGGGTTGGGCTATCGCACATTCAGTATGAACGGTCGTAGCGTCGCGCGGGTAAAATACCTACTGCGTCAATTGGTGATGACTGAGGTGCAAGCGCTGACCCAACGTCTTTTGGCGGCGCGTAGCGCCAGCGAAGTGCGCCAATGGATTGCACTTTTCCTCGAAGAACGCGGTTTGGGGGCGCTAGCCCGCGGTGGGCGCTGACAAAGTGTGTCAATGGTAACACATCCTGTTTACATAACTTTTCCTGAGCTTGCACGCTGCGTAGCGGCTGCTCTGTGCTATCATGCGCAACCGACGCCAGTGCGCTAAGGCGTTAATGCTGAGAGGGCGCTGGCAAACAAGGTTTCCCCTTTTACGACTTCCCGTACCGTGGGATAAACAACGTCGTGAGATAAAACAAACAAGCATGTGGTGATCGATGACAACGAGTTACTTGGCGTTTCCTCAATTTGATCCGGTGATTTTCTCCCTTGGACCAGTTTCGCTCTATTGGTATGGGCTGATGTACCTGGTGGGCTTTGTGTTTACCATGTGGCTGGCTGTGCGCCTGGCGAATAAACCGGGCAGCGGCTGGACGAAAGAAGAAGTGGAAAACCTGCTCTACCTCGGGTTCATCGGGGTGTTCGTGGGCGGTCGTCTGGGGTATGTCCTGTTCTATGCTTTCCCCTCGTTCATCAGTAACCCGCTTTACCTGTTCAAAGTGTGGGATGGCGGTATGTCGTTCCACGGTGGTCTAGTTGGTGTGATTTGCGTCATGCTGTGGTTTGCCCGTCGTACCAAGCGCCACTTCTTTCAGGTTGCCGATTTTATCGCTCCGCTGATTCCTTTCGGGCTGGGTGCTGGGCGCTTGGGTAACTTTATCAACGGCGAACTATGGGGCCGCGTCACTACCGATACGCCGTGGGCGATGCTGTTCCCCGGAGCGCGCAGCGAAGATTTTATGCTGGCGGTAACCAATCCGCAATGGCAGGCGATTTTCAATCAATACGGCATGTTGCCGCGCCATCCCTCCCAGCTTTATCAGATGGCGCTGGAAGGTATTGCGCTGTTTATTCTGTTAAATCTGTTTATTCGTAAACCGCGCCCAATGGGCAGCGTTTCCGGCTTGTTTTTGATTGGCTACGGTGTGTTCCGCATTGTCACTGAATTTTTCCGTCAGCCGGACGCTCAGCTTGGACTGTTCGGTAATTTCATCAGCATGGGGCAGATTCTGTCGCTGCAGATGGTGTTTGCCGGTATCCTGATGATGGTCTGGGCCTATCGTCGTAAGGCGTAAAAACAGCAATAACTTGCCGTGAGCGGCGTCCTTGCTGACATCAGCGGGAGGCTGCACGGTGAATTTTTTAATCGCGTAGTGAGGGTGAAATGAAACAGTATCTGGAATTGATGCAGAAAGTGCTTGATGAGGGAACGCCGAAGGGAGACAGAACCGGCACCGGAACCTTATCGATTTTCGGCCACCAGATGCGTTTCAATCTGCAAGACGGTTTTCCGCTGGTGACCACCAAGCGCTGCCATCTGCGCTCAATCATTCACGAGCTGTTGTGGTTCCTCAACGGTGACACCAACATTGGCTATCTGCACGACAATAAAGTTAGCATTTGGGATGAATGGGCCGATGATAATGGCGATCTTGGGCCGGTATACGGTAAGCAGTGGCGCGCATGGGGCGCGGCGGATGGTCGCCAGATTGACCAACTGCAAACCGTGCTGCAGCAGTTGCAGTTAAAGCAGGATCCAAATTCACGCCGTATCATTGTTTCTGCCTGGAACGTGGGTGAGTTAGATCAAATGGCGTTGGCGCCGTGCCATGAGTTTTTCCAGTTCTACGTGGCGGATGGCAAACTTTCCTGCCAGCTTTACCAGCGCTCGTGTGATGTGTTCCTCGGTCTGCCGTTCAATATTGCCAGTTATGCACTGCTGGTGCATATGATGGCGCAGCAGTGCGACCTTGAAGTCGGCGACTTTGTCTGGACCGGTGGTGACACCCATCTGTACAACAACCATATGGAGCAGACGCATTTGCAACTGAGCCGTGAGCCAAAAGCGCTGCCGAAATTGATCATTAAACGCCGTCCTGCCTCGCTGTTTGACTATCAGTTCGACGATTTCGAAATAGAAGGCTACGATCCGCATCCTGCTATCAAGGCTGCTTCGGCGGCCTTTTTTACAGGTTGTTTTCTCCTATCTTTCTTCAACCCGCATTGTATCTGCGTTGTAACGCCACGCTGCCAGGTCCGTTTTGTTGCGAGCAAGCAGGCATTCCCACTTTTTTTTGCCAGGTAACTGCCCGATTCTGGCTACACTGCCGTCATGGATAAAAGCACCTTTGTTGATGCGGGTTTTAGCCTGCCGGAATTACTGATTGCACTGACGCTTATCGCTTTGTTATCCGCAGGAGGAATACAGGGCTGGACCACCTATCAGCAGGCTGTGCGCCTCGAGCATAAAACGCAGTTGGTGATGTTATTTCTGCAACGCGTGCAGGCCAATGCCTATTGGTATAACGACACGCGCACCGTGAGTGTAATACATGCCGGTGAGGTGTGGTGTTTACGAGAAGGAACAGGGGCGTCGTTGAGCTGTTATGGGGGCATCGGCAGGCGTTTATTGCCCTCTGCACGCGATGTACGCATTGCCGCAATGGCACGTCCGACGGTTACCTTTTGTGGTCTGCGCAATACGGTGCAGGCAGGACACCTGGTGTTAGAGAATGGTGCCGGTCGTCTACGTATCGTGATATCGATCTGGGGGAGGATACGGTTATGCAGCGATACACAGCCAGTATTGGGCATTCCGTGTTGCTAAGCCGCAGAATCGGTGGGTTTAGCCTGATGAAGGTGCTGCTGGCAATGTTGGTTGGCAGTGTGATGGTTATCGTCTCCATGAAGATTTACCCTACGCTGCGTAGGCATAGTCAGAATACGCTACGCCATTTCTGGTTAGAGCAGCGTATTCATCAGGCACTGTTTGCTTTGGAAAAAGATCTGCGCCGCGCGGGTTTTGGCGCCAGTCGCTGTCACGGCAATGTTGTAACCTTGGGGCAATTCCCCGGTGAAGCGGCGAACAGTTGCGCTATCGTCGCCTATGATTTTAACCGACGCGGCGGTGCGCCGCAGAACCGGGAAACGTTTGGATACCGGTTGCGCGCGGGGGCGTGGGAAACGCAAGTCGGCATCGCTGATTGTAGGGGCAGTGGATGGGAGCGGCGGCTTGATCCGCAGGAAGTGACGGTAACGCGATTTGAAGTGATCGTATGGCGTAATGTGACCGGACTGACGCTCTATGAAGTACACCTGGCGGGACACTAGTTTCGTCGCCCTGATATTGCACGTCATACGGTGCTCTGGATTGCAGGGCGTAATGCATGAAACGTTGTTGCCAGCAGGGCAACAGTGCACTCTTGATGGTGATGTTGCTGTCAGCCGTGGGGCTGCTGTTAATGACGGTGATGCAACGGCAGTTGGACAGCGCTCTCTATGTTACCCATGATGAGCGCCGCTATTGGCAAACGTTGGTGTTGGCCGAATCATCGCTACAATGGGGCATTGGGCAGGTATGGCTTATGGGCAGTCGTAGCGGTGAACAATGCCTCAACTCTGTAACAGAAGGGCTGCGAGTCTGTTTACGACAGGTTCCTGGTGAATACTATATGTTGCTGCGCGGTGAGGGGCATCTTTCCCGCTCTTCATCGGTGATGGTGCTCTATCAGCGCGTGGTACCCATTGAGCCTGATGGTGATACCAGCCCGTTGAAGCCCATCGCGGGGGGCTGGTTGGATTTTTGCCCCGAAAGGCAGGAGGCCATTTGTGGCGGATAGTCTGAGAATCCATTCTGGAGGATGTCGACAACGACAACGTCAACAAGGAGGTGGGTTGGCGGAAACCGCCATCGCCGCGCTGTTTTTTGCCATATCGGTGTTAGGATTACTGCAATATCATCAGCGGTTGCAGCAAGCCTTTGTACATCAATGGCAGCAACGGCAAGCATGGCATCTGGCATATCAGCAGCTTGCCATTTATGCTGCCGGTCGGGGAGGGGAGGCATCGGCGTTGCTTGAACACAACCTTCCTCCAGGATGGCAGTTACATTTGACGGAGCAGTTCCAGACGGCAGCGTGTTTGTGCGTCTCCTCGACGGTGGCAACGCCACAGCATTATCAGGCATGCTTGTACCGTTGGTTTTGTTTTACTGATACGAATCGGCGAACCGTGCCTGAGGGCAATTGACGGTAAGCGGGATTTGCGGGCACCGAAACGGGAATCATCATGTTCAGGGTTTATCACTCAAATCAGTTAGATATTTTGAAAACGCTGATGGTGACGCTGATAGCGCGCCAACCGTTACAGGACCCTTTTCAGCCTGAAACGATCCTGGTTCAAAGCCCTGGTATGGCGCAATGGTTACAGATTGAACTTGCTACTCACTTTGGTATTGCTGCCAATCTGCATTTTCCTTTGCCCGGCGTTTTTCTGTGGGACATGTGTCGGCGCGTGTTGCCGGATATCCCGGCGGAAAACACCTTCAGCAAGGAAGCGATGACCTGGAAGTTAATGCATATTCTGCCTCAGCAGCAGGATAACCCATCATTCTTGCCGTTGAGTCACTACTTGCAAGACGACGCCGATAAACGCAAGCGGCATCAACTGGCAGGGCGGGTTGCGGATCTGTTCGATCAATACCTGATTTATCGGCCTGAGTGGATCAAACAGTGGCAAGCCGGTGCGCTGGTGGACGGATTGGGGGATGCGCAGGTGTGGCAAGCCGAACTGTGGCGTGCGCTTTTGCAATACAGCGCGCAACTTGAACAGAAAGAGTGGCACCACGCTCGTCTTTATCAGAGCTTTATCGAGACGTTGGAGCAGGCCACTAATTGTCCACAAGGGTTACCGCCGCGCGTTTTTATCTGCGGTATTTCAGCGCTACCGCCGGTATATTTGCACGCGCTGCGTGCATTGGCAAAGCATATTGATGTGCATCTGCTGTTTACTAACCCATGCCGGGATTACTGGAGTGATATTCAGGATCGCCATTTCTTGGCGAAGCTGAAAAGTCGTCAGCGTCGCTTGCACAGCAACAGCGCGGAGGAGCAATACCGTCCGCTGTTTCGCGATCCCGCCAATATCGATGGGTTATTCAACGATGAGGGGGAACAGCGCATTGTCAATCCGCTGCTGGCAAGCTGGGGAAAACTGGGGCGTGACCATCTCTATCAGTTGGCGCAGATCGAAGAGGTCGATGATACTGAAGCCTTTGTCGAACTTGATGGTACAACGCTATTGCAACAAGTGCAGCGCGATATTCTGGAGCTTGAAGACGGCAGAGTGACTGCCGATAGCGCACAAGCGCAGGCCAGCAGTGAGCGCAAGCGCCTGCTTACGCCGCAGGATGCTTCTCTCACCTTTCACGCCTGCCACAGTCCGCAGCGTGAGGTTGAAGTATTGCACGACCAACTGCTGGCGATGATGGCGGAGGATGAAACACTCACGCCGCATGATGTTATTGTTATGATGGCGGACATTGATAGTTATACGCCTTTCATTCAGGCGGTGTTTGGTAATGCGCCGACAGCGCGCTATTTGCCTTTTGCTATCTCTGACCAGCGAGCCCGCCACGCTCATTCGGTTCTGCCGGTGTTTCTCAGCCTGCTGGAATTGCCACACAGTCGTTTTACCGCCGAGCAGGTGCTTTCACTGCTTGAAGTCCCGGCGCTTTCTGCCCGTTTTGGTATCGATGAAGAAGGGCTTCGCCGTTTGCGGCTGTGGGTGATGGAATCTGGCGTGCGCTGGGGGCTTGATGATGACAACGTGCGCGATCTTTATTTGCCGGTTACCGGCCAGCACACCTGGCGCTTTGGCCTGACACGCATGCTGTTGGGCTATGCGATGAACAGCTGCGCGGGGGCCTGGCAGGGCGTGTTACCCTACGATGAATCGAGTGGGTTGATTGCCCAACTGGTGGGGCAACTGGCGGAGTTGTTGGCGCAACTCACTCAATGGCGTCAGCGTTTACGGGTAGCGTGCACGCCAGCAGAATGGTTACCGTTATGTCGGCAATTGTTGGATGATCTCTTTATTGCGGATAGCGACAGCGATGCTGCGCTGTCTCTGATTGAGCAGCAGTGGCAGGCGATGCTGGGAGCGGCAGTCGCCAATGCGTTTGAGGAAACGATCCAGGTGGCGCTGCTGCATGACGACTTGGCCCAGCGTCTGGATCGGGAAAAACTGAGCCAGCGCTTTCTCGCCGGTGCCATTAACTTCTGTACGCTGATGCCCATGCGTTCGATTCCCTTCAAAGTGGTCTGCCTGCTGGGGATGAACGACGGTGTTTATCCGCGCACGCTGCCTCGGTTGGGGTTTGACCTGATGGCGCAGAAGGGACAGCGCGGTGACCGCAACCGTCGTGATGATGACCGCTATTTGTTTCTGGAAGCGCTGATCTCGGCGCAACAGCGGCTCTATATCAGTTACGTCGGTCGTGCCATTCAGGACAATACGCAGCGTTATCCCTCTGTGCTGGTGAGCGAACTGATGGAGTATTTGGCGCAAAGCTACCATTTGCCCGGGGATGACGCGCAGGATCTGGATACCAGCGCGGCACGCGTTTGTGCGCATCTGTGTCGCGAACATACCCGTATGCCGTTTGACAAGGATAACTTCCTTGAACACGCTCAGCCGTGCAGCTTCGCCAGCGAATGGCTGGCTGCCGCCGGGCGCACCGGATTGCCGCAGCCGCTGTTTGATACGCCACTGGAGCCTGTCATTTATCCCGAGATTACGCTGGATGCGTTGAAACGTTTTTATCGTCATCCTGTCAAAACCTTTTTCCAGGCGCGTTTGGGCGTGAACTTTGTCGTGCAGAACGATGAACTGCTTGATGAGGAGCCGTTCGCTTTAGATAACCTCAGTCGCTATCAGTTGAATGCGCAATTACTGAATACTCTGATTACGCAGGGGGATGCCGATGAACTGCTTCAGCGCGCCCGCGCGGCGGGCGAGCTTCCCTATGGTGCTTTCGGTGAGTTGTATTGGCAAAAACAGCGCCAGGAGATGCAAGCGCTGGCTGACAGCGTCAGCGCGGAGCGTGATGCGGCGGGAATGACCAGCCTGGAATTGGACATGACCCTAGACGGTGTGCGCCTTAGTGGCTGGGTGATGCAGGTACAGCGCGATGGGCTGTTGCGCTGGCGACCGGCGCGATTAGGGATGAAAGATGGCGTGGCCCTGTGGTTGGATCATCTGGCGTACTGCCTGGCAGGCGGTACGGGAGAGAGCCGCATGTATGGCCGTGAAGAGACGGTCTGGCGCTTTGCGGCGGTTTCTGTGGAGGAGGCACAACGCCAGATGGCGCATATGATTGAAGGATATCAACAAGGCATGAACGCTCCACTATTATTACTGCATCAGAGCGGCGAGGCCTGGCTACAAGCGTGCTACGATGCATCAAGCGGCACGCTGAACGATGCACCTGATGTGGTTCAGAAGGCGTTGAACAAGCTACAACAAAGCTGGGCTGGCAACATGATGTCGCCCGGTGAAGGCGATGATTTCTATTTGCAGCGTATCGTGCCAGAACTGGATGAAGCCCGCATTGAGGCGATTGTTACAGCGGCAAAAACCTGGCTGTTGCCGATCCTGCGCGCCAATCAGGCATAAGCGAACGGATGTAATGGCAGTGAATCAAGAACGACGAGATTGACGTGAGAGAAAGGACGGTAATGAAGAGAGAATGGCGTAAACAGTTTGCCTGTTGTATCGGCATGATGATGATGTTGCTGCTGAGTGGTGTGTCCGCAGCGTGGGCGAGAACCGCAGGGTGGCGTCCTTTGGAACAGGTTATTCGCAAGGGAGAAAACGATCCGCGTAATTATCAGGCGATCACGTTGGATAACGGCATGACGGTATTGCTGGTGTCCGATCCTCAGGCAACTCGTTCGTTAGCATCGCTGGCGCTGCCTATCGGTTCACTCGACGATCCCAACAGCCAATTGGGATTGGCCCACTATCTGGAACACATGGTTCTGATGGGTTCCAAACGCTATCCGCAGGCGGATGCGTTAGCTGAATTCCTTAAAAAACACGGTGGTAGCCACAATGCGAGCACTGCGCCGTACCGTACTGCCTATTACCTGGAGGTCGAAAATGTGGCATTACAGCCCGCGCTCGATCGCCTGGCGGATGCCATTGCTGAGCCGTTGCTCGATCCGATAAATGCCGATCGCGAACGCAATGCTGTCAATGCTGAATTAACCATCGCGCGATCGCGCGATGGGCACCACATGGTACAGGTGGGTGCAGAAACCTTAAATCCGGCGCATCCGGCATCACGTTTTTCTGGTGGGAATCTGGAAACGCTTAAGGACAAGCCTGGCAGCAAGTTACATGACGAACTGTTGGCGTTCTATCAGCGTTACTACTCGGCGAACTTGATGAAAGGCGTGATTTACAGCAATCAACCCTTGCCTGAATTGGCGAAAATGGCGGTAGAGACCTTCGGGCGCATCGCCAACCGTCAGGCTAAGATACCTGTTATCACTGCGCCGTCAGTGACGGACGATCAGCGCGGTATCATTATTCATTACGTGCCGGCGCAGTCGCGCAAGCAATTGCGTATCGAGTTTAGCGGCTATGTCATGGAACAGACCGATCCTACCAGTCAGGCATTCCGCAGCCAAACCAATACCTATATCAGCTATTTGATTGGCAATCGCAGCCAAAATACGTTGTCGGACTGGTTGCAAAAGCAAGGGTTGATAGAGTCTTTGGGCGCAGGCGCTGACCCTATTCTCGATCGTAACGGTGGCCTGTTCACTATCTCTGTCACTCTGACCGATAAAGGCCTTGAGCAGTATGACGTGGTGGTGACTGCCATTTTCCATTATCTGCAATTGTTGCAGTGCAGCAGGAAGGCATCCAGCAGCGCTATTTTGATGAAATTTCCCGCGTGATGGCGCTCGATTTCCGCTATCAGTCCGTTAAGCGCGACATGGGCTATATCGAATGGTTGGTGGATACTATGATGCGCGTGCCAGTGGAACATACGCTGGATGCCGCCTATCTGGCCGATCGCTTTAATCCCGATGCGATTAAGCAACGTTTGGCCAGCATGACGCCGGAGCGTGCGCGCATCTGGCTGATAAGCCCTGATGCGCCTCACAACAAGGAGGCTTATTTTGTTAATGCGCCGTATCAGGTGGACAAAATAGCCCCGGCGCAGTTTACCTTCTGGCAAACGTTGGGCGAAAAAATGGCGCTCTCGTTGCCGACGCCAAATCCGTATATCCCCACGGATTTCTCGCTGATCAAGCGCGGCGAAGTGCAGAACTACCCGAAAATGGTGTTACAGCAGCCGGGGCTTCGTGTGCTCTATATGCCGAGTCGCTATTTTGCCGATGAACCGAAAGCAAACGTCACGGTGTTGTTGCGTAACCCGTTGGCGCAGGATACGGCGCGCCATCAGGTGATGTTCCAGCTTAATGACTATCTGGCGGGCTTAGCGCTGGATGAGTTGAGCTATCAAGCTTCGATAGGGGGGATCAGCTTCTCTACCCGTGGGAATGATGGGCTAACCATCAACGCCAATGGCTATACGCAGCATTTGCCTAAGCTCATGTTGGCGCTGGTCGAAGGGTACGCAAGCTATACGGCGACGCCTGCACAGTTGGAGCAGGCCAAATCCTGGTATATCCAGCAGTTGGACGCCGCTGAAAATGCCAAAGCGTATGAGCAGGCGCTGGAGCCTATTCAGGCGATCTCTTCTCTGCCTTATACCGAGCGAGAAGAGCGGCGCGCTCTGCTTAAAGATATTTCGCTGGACGATGTCATGGCCTTCCGTGATGCGTTGTTGCGTGATGCCGCACCGGAAATGCTGGCAGTCGGTAACCTCACCGAAGGTCAGGTGACGAAACTGGCGCAGGATATCAAAGCGCGTCTGACCTGTTCAGGGCAAATCTGGTGGCGTTCCCCGAGTGTGGAAGTCGCGCGTACCCAGCTTGCCAACCTGCAACGTGCGGGGAGCAGCACCGATTCTGCGTTAGCTGCGGTGTATATCCCCACCGGTTACGGTGAAGTGCAGGGCATGGCGTACAGTTCGCTGCTCAATCAGATCATTCAGCCCTGGTTCTATAACCAACTGAGAACGGAAGAGCAGCTCGGCTATGCGGTGTTCTCCTTCCCGACCATTGTTGGCCGCCAGTTCGGTATAGGATTCTTGCTGCAAAGCAACAGCCAGCAGCCTGCTTACCTGTATCAGCGTTATCTGGATTTCTTCCAGAAAGCCAAGCCGCGCCTGCGTGCCATCAAAGCCGATGAGTTTGAACAGTACAAGCAGGCGTTGATTACTGAACTGAGTCAGCGTCCACAAACGATGAACGAAGAGGTTGGCCGGTTGCGTAACGATCTCGATCGTGAAAACTTTGCCTTCAACACTCGTGAAAAACTGATTGAGGCGCTTAAACCGCTGACGGTTGACCAACTTGCACGCTTCTTCGAACAGGCTCTGGCACCACAGGGGCTGGCTGTGTTGTCGCAAATCTCGGGCAGCCACCACGGTAAGGCTGATTACGCTGCGCCGAAAGGTTGGACGCTTTATCCCAATGCTTCAACGCTGCAACAGACATTGCCAGTCAAACAACGGGTGATTGATAAACCGCGTAGCGGTGTGTTGTCTGCCGAAAAAGTCTCGGCGGTTGAGAAAAAAAACGTGGTTGAGAAGGTTGCTCCATGAGTCAGGATACGCCGCATACGCTTGATGTGCTCACGCTCCCCCTGTTTGGGGAGCGGTTGATAGAAGCGTCTGCCGGTACGGGTAAAACCTATACGCTGGCGGGGCTCTATCTGCGCCTGTTATTGGGGCTGGGCGGCGCGGCGGCGTATCCTAAACCTCTGTTGGTGGAAGAGATCCTGGTAGTGACCTTTACGGAGGCGGCCACAGAGGAACTGCGCGATCGTATTCGCGCCAACATTCATGCATTGCGTCTGGCTTGCCTGTGTGGCAAAAGTGACGATGCGCTTTTTTCGGCGTTGCTGGCGCTACTGCCTGATAAGCCGTCGGCAGCACAACTGTTGCTCGATGCTGAGCGACAAATGGATGAAGCCGCCATCTACACTATCCATGGCTTTTGTCAGCGTATGCTCGGAAGCCATGCCTTTGAGTCCGGTTCGCTGTTTGATCAAGAGCTGATCGAAGATGAACAGCTTCTTACCCGGCAGGCCTGTGCCGATTTCTGGCGGCGTTACTGTTATCCCTTGCCGTTCGATGTAGTCAGCGTTATTTGTCAACTCTGGAGTGGGCCGGATGCGTTACAGCGCGAACTTGCCCCCTATTTACAGGGCGAAGCACCACAACTGCATAACCCACCCGCACCAGATGAGACGTTGTTACAGCGTCATCAGCAGATTCTGGCGCGCATTGATGATATCAAGCAGCAGTGGCGGCAGGTGGCAGCGCAGGTGGAGAAGTGCATTCTCGAATCGGATGTAGACAAGCGCAGCTACAGTAACCGTTATCTACCGGGCTGGGTAGAAAGCGTTAGCTTTTGGGCCGAAGCGCAAACCACCGACTATGCCTTGCCAAAAGCGCTGGAGCGGTTCACACAATCTACGTTGAACGAGAAAACCAAAAAGGGTGCGCCCCCTGTGCTTCCGGTGTTTTCGGCGATTGAAACGCTGCTTTCCACGCCGTTGTCGCTACGCGATATTGTTATCGATCGGGCGTTGCATGATATTCGCGCAACGGTGCGTAGCGAAAAATTGCGCCGCGCAGCCTTGGGATTTGACGACCTGCTAAGCCGTCTGGATGAGGCGCTGCGCCAGCCGCTGGGTGAGCAACTGGCAGCCGCGATACGTCGGCGCCATCCGGTGGCGATGATCGATGAGTTCCAGGATACCGACCCGCAGCAGTATCGTATTTTCCGCGCCATCTATGGTGAACAGCCCAACAGCGGCATGTTGCTGATCGGCGATCCGAAGCAAGCTATCTACGCGTTTCGCGGTGCGGATATTTTCACTTATATGCGGGCGCGTGCCGATGTTAAGGCACACTACACGTTGGAAACCAACTGGCGTTCTTCCCATGAGATGGTCAGCGGTGTGAACCGCCTGTTTCAATGCGTCGATAATCCATTTATTTTTTCGGCGATCCCTTTTCTGCCGGTTAAGCCTGCACCGAATAAACAGGGGCTGCGTTTTGAGCTGGACGGTGTGTCGCAGCCCACACTGCAATTTTCTCTGTCGGGTTCTGTGGTATTGGGGACGGGGGAGTATCGGCAACTGATGGCACAGCAGTGCGCCATGCAAATTCGCGACTGGTTGCAAGCAGGTCAACGCCGTACTGCCTGGCTGGATAATGGTCGCGAGCGTTCTCCTGTGCAGGCATCGGATATTTGTGTTTTGGTACGCAGCCGCCATGAAGCCGCATTGGTGCGTGATGCGCTGCGCCGTCTTGCCATTCCTTCCGTCTATCTCTCCAACCGTGACAGCGTATTTAACACCCCAGAGGCACGTGAGGTGCTGTGGTTGTTACAAGCCGTGCTGGCCCCAGAACAGGAACGCACGTTGCGCAGCGCACTGGCGACCGCATTACTGGGATTCAGCGCGCAGCAGATTGATGCGCTAAACCAGAGTGAGGCAGAGTGGGATGCGCAGGTCGATACCTTTGCCGCGTTTCGTGATCTTTGGTTACGACGGGGCGTACTCCCGATGCTGCGCTCGCTCATGTCGCATTATAGTTTGGCGGAAAATCTACTAGCTAGCCGTGAGGGTGAACGCCGGTTAACCGATTTCTTGCACCTGGGCGAGCTGCTGCAACACGCCGGGGCCACGCTCGAAAGCGAGCATGCGCTGGTGCGCTGGTTGTCGCAGCAGATTTTGCAGCCCAATCCACAGGCTGACAACCAGCAACTGCGGTTAGAGAGCGATCGCCATCTGGTGCAAATTGTCACCATCCATAAATCCAAAGGGCTGGAATATCCGCTGGTTTTGTTGCCGTTTATTTGTCACTTTCGCCCTCAGACTGATGGCATTTATCATGACAGGCGTACCTTTCAGGCACTGCTCGACGTCAATAGTGGGGAAGAAAGCCAGCAGTTGGCTGAGGAAGAGCGACTGGCGGAAGATTTACGGCTGTTGTACGTGGCGCTTACGCGGTCGATTTACCACTGTAGCGTGGGGGTGGCACCGCTACAGCGCACCCGACGCAAAAGTGAAACGACTGACATGCACCTCAATGCGCTCGGCTATTTGCTGCAACGCGGCAAGGAGGCGGATGCGGATACCCTGGTTGTTGCACTGCATGCCTTGGAGGGCGATGGCGTGGCGATAAACGCTGTGCGTGAATGGGATGGCATTCCCTGGCAAGATAACGTGGACAAGCCAGCAATACTGCGCGCCAGTGAATGTAAGCGCCCGCTTACTAATAATTGGCGAGTGACCAGCTATTCTGGTTTACAACAGCATGGCGCTCAACAACATCCTCTACAACTGAGTGGGACAATGGCGCAAGAGCTGTTTCCCCGCCTGGACGTTGATGCTGCGTTGGACCCGTGCAACCTTGTCCCTGAAGAGAGTGAGCGAGCGCTCACCCCGCATACCTTCCACAAAGGTGCAGGGCCGGGAACCTTTTTGCATAGTCTGTTTGAGACATTGGATTTTACCCACCACGTCAGCGTTGAATGGCTGGAAGAGCAGTTGATAGCGCATGGCATGGCAAGTGGGTGGGCACCTACTTTGCAGGTGTGGTTTTCGGCTCTACTGCATGCGCCGCTGAATGCGGATATGACCGCTTCTGACGCCCCATTGACGTTGGCAAGCGTACCCACACAGCAGCGAATTGCCGAGCTGACTTTTTATCTGCCAATAGATGTCCCGCTACAGGCAACCGCGCTGGATGCTCTGGCAAAACGTTACGATCCGCTGTCAGCTAATTGCCCGCCACTCTCCTTTCAGCAGGTGCAGGGGATGTTAAAAGGCTTTATCGATCTGGTTTTTTGCTGGCAGGGACGCTATTACCTGCTGGATTATAAGTCGAACTGGCTGGGAGAAAGCGCCAGTTCTTACACGCAGCCAGCCATGCAAGCGGCAATGATGGCGCATCGCTATGATTTGCAGTATCAGCTTTATACGCTGGCTCTGCATCGCTATCTGCGCCATCGGGTGCCGGATTATGATTACGATCGCCACATTGGTGGCGCTATCTACCTGTTTTTGCGCGGTGTCGATTCGGTTTTCCCCTCGAATGGTATTTTCACCCAGCGTCTGCCGAGAGCCTTTGTAGAGCACCTCGATCGTTTGTTCAGCGGTGAAGTGGCACTGTCAGGAGAACGTCTATGATGGGGTTGCTGGCGACGGCGATGGAGCGCCAACTGCTGCGCCCGCTGGATGTACAGTTCGCGCGTATGCTGGCCGATGGACAGCCCGCACCGGTGCAACTGGCTACGGCGTTGGTGAGCGCGGCGTCGGGTGCGGGCAACGTCTGTTTACCGTTGACGGAATTGCACCCTGATTTCCTGTTTGATGGTCGCGATCCTGCACTGGCGCACGCGTTGTGGGATCTCGCAGGGCTACCGGACAGCGCGGCGTGGCAGCAAGGCCTGCTGGCTTCACCAGCCGTGGGCGATGGCCGTGAGACAACGCCGCTGGTATTGCAGTACCAACGGCTTTATTTGCAACGCAATTGGCTGAGTGAAGTGCGGGTAGCGGCCTTTTTTGCCGGAAATCATGTCGTCGATATTCACACCGATCCCCTTGCCGTACGTCGCGTGTTAGACCGCTTGTTTTCACCGCTTGATGCCGAGGTAGATTGGCAAAAAGTGGCTGCCGCCGTAGCGCTGACGCGTCGTGTCTCGGTGATTTCCGGCGGGCCGGGTACGGGAAAAACCACGACGGTAGCCAAACTGCTAGCCGCCATGCTGTTGCTGCATGAAGGGGACAAACCGTTGCGCATTCAACTGGCAGCCCCGACGGGAAAAGCAGCCGCGCGTTTGACGGAATCGCTGCGCAGTGCG
This sequence comes from Candidatus Symbiopectobacterium endolongispinus, assembly GCF_018777385.1. GTDB lineage: Bacteria > Pseudomonadota > Gammaproteobacteria > Enterobacterales > Enterobacteriaceae > Symbiopectobacterium > Symbiopectobacterium endolongispinus. Next base: position 202,205 of record NZ_JAFJYB010000001.1, read on the forward strand.
TTAAGCAAACTGCCGCTGGAAGAGGCGCAACAGCGTCATTTGCCGCGGGAAGCAACCACGCTGCACCGCCTGTTGGGCGCAGTGCCTGACAGTCAACGCTTGCGTTATCACCAGGGCAATCCGCTCCATCTCGATGTGCTGGTGGTGGATGAAGCCTCGATGGTGGATCTGCCGATGATGGCAAATCTGGTATTGGCACTGCCAGCTACGGCACAGGTGATTTTCCTGGGCGATCGCGATCAACTGGCCTCCGTTGAGGCCGGGGCGGTATTGGGCGATATTTGTCGCTTTGCCGCTCGAGGCTATAGCGCTCAGCGGGTTGAGGAACTCGAACAACTGACGGGCTACCGGTTGGTAGCGTCATCCGACGTGAGTCCTGCGGTGGCAGACAGTTTGTGCCTGCTGCAAAAGAGCTACCGATTCGATCAGCACTCTGGCATTGGCATCGTGGCGCGAGCAGTAAACAGTGGTGAGGAACGTCAGGTTCGACAGGTGTTGCAGGATGAACATGACGATCTGCACTGCCTGCCGTTGGCGCTGGAAGAGGATTACCAGCAGATGTTGGCGCAGTGTGTGGCGGGGTATAGCGACTATTTGCAGGCGGTAGCACAGGGGCAGGATGCTTCACAGGTGCTGGCGGCATTTAACCGTTTTCGTTTATTGTGCGCGCTGCGTGACGGCGCGCTGCGTGACGGCCCGTTTGGCGTCGCCGGTTTGAATGGGCGTATTGAGCAGGTGCTGCAACAAGCTGGGTTGATTCATCGAAGCCGTAATCCGACGAATCCTTGGTACTCCGGCCGACCGGTAATGATTGCACGTAATGATGCGTTGCTTGGCGTGTTTAACGGCGACATCGGGATCACCATGCCAAATGAGGCGGGCGAACTGCGCGTTTACTTCCAACTGCCCGATGGGCAGATGAAACCGGTCAGCCCGAGTCGCTTGCCGCCGCATGAAACCGCCTACGCCATGACGGTGCATAAATCTCAAGGATCGGAGTTCGATCATACCGCACTGGTGTTGCCGAACGCCTTTCTGCCGGTGTTGACGCGCGATTTGGTGTACACCGCGGTTACGCGCGCGCGTACGCAACTGTCACTCTACGCGGAGATAAGCATCTTGTGCCGCGCGGTGAGAACGCCAACGCGTCGCTTCAGCGGGCTGGAAATACGTATCCTCGCCGGTGGCTGATCGTTAAAAATCCAGCTCTACCAGGAATTGGCGGGCTATGAAGCATCAGCTTGCCCTGCTTGGTTATGCGAAACGTGGCGGAATAACGCGTTTTGGTACTGCCGGCGATCAGGTTGTCCGCTTCGCTAAAGGCAAAGCGCAGCGAAGCATTGTTGGCCCAAGGTGCTAGCTGGGTTAAGCGGTAGGTGAAATAGACCGCATTTATCCCCTGTGCGACGGGCTCAACCGTGATGATGCTGTTAAGTTCCATGCGGCCAAAGCAGAGATCGCCTGCGGTGCGCCACATTGGTTCGGCCTCCGGCGTTAACTGATAGACAATGTTCTCTCCCTGGCGAGTCTCCCGTGCCAATCCCGCATCTACGAGTGCCTGCATGCGCCCGGTGATCCAGGGCGCATCCTGGGCGTGGCTATATACTACTGGCCATTGCTTTACGCCGAGGCAATGCGCAGGCTCTGCGGAAAAATAGTCACGTAATGCCCGCTGATAGTCACTGTTTGTCGGCTGGGCCCAGAGGCTGCTTGGGAACAGTGCTACCCAGGACAATAAAAGGAGCAGCGCGTATTTATGGTTCATGCAGTGTCCTTACCAGGCGAAAACCGATATCTGACATCATAAAACCCGGCGTATGTGCATCACACCCGCTGCGCAGGTTTCCTTGTGTCATATAGCTCCCGCCACAGAACAGGTAGAGCGTTTTACCGCCTTCAACCACAACGGTATCGTTAAGCCACTGAGACACATTACCGCTCATGTCATACAGCCCGAGAGCATTAGGACGTTTTGATGCGACGGGGCGAGTACCGAACGTGGTAGCCTCCTGAGAGGCGAAATGGGCAACGGTCTCTGGCGTATTACTGCCAGCATAATAGAAGCCATAGGTTCCGTTCGCCAAACCGGGAGCGCCGCCTCTGGCCGCCACCACCCATTCATTGCGTGATGGCAAACGGTAGCCTGAGGCATGAGGATCGGTGCTAATGGTCTGTTCTGCGTCTGGCTCACGCTGCTGTTTAAGTGGTTGCCCATCGCTGGCTAAATAGTAGGGCGTTAATCCCTGGCGAATACTCAAGGCATTGGCAAAAATAATAACATCCCACCAGGAGACATTGGTGACAGGATGCTTGCCACCGTCTTGTTCGGGCGCGAGACAATCTTCGACGTGTGCGCCGTTGCATCCACCATCAATCATGTAGCCTTGCTCTGTCGCCCATGCCAGCAGATCGTGATAGAAGCGATAGGTGACTGCGGTAGTCATGATGTTATAAGCGGCAAGCGAGATGTTGGCGTGCTCGGCGTAGGCGTGCTGACCAAAAACCGGACCAACGTAATAGTGGCCTGTTTTGACAGTAATTTCGTCAATGTGCAGCAGCCTGGCGCAAGCGGCCTGAAACATCAGCCCCATGCCGAGCAGCATAAAGAGTGCTTTGCTCATGGTATTCCTGTACCGGTGTTACTGTCCTGTATGGCCATTGTGGTGGCCGGGCAGTGACGTGCATTACGCGAGCATTCTACGCGCTGAGGCGCGATAAGTCTCTGCACGATTGCTCTGGGGGGAGATAATGGCAACGCCGGTATACAGTTGCATACCGGCGTGATACGAGAGGATTACAGGTCGATCACCAGGATCTTGTAACGGCGCTGGTAGTTATACAGTTCCTGCTTGCGTTTAGGCAGCATCTCCACCTCGGCGGGCTGAAAGCCGCGCTCCTGGAACCAATGGATGCTGTGCGTGGTGAGAACGAAAAGTTTCTTCAGCCCCTGCTGACGTGCCTGTGCCGCAACGCGTTGTAGCAACATGTCTCCGCGCGAGGAACTGCGATAGTCAGTATGTACCGCGACGCAGGCCATTTCTCCGATGCTCTCTTCAGGGAACGGGTACAACGCGGCGCAGGCGATGGTCAGGTTATCGCGGACCACCACGGTAAACTTATCGATCTCCATTTCCAACTGCTCACGTGAGCGGCGCACCAGAATCCCCTGTTGCTCCAGCGAACTGATCAGCTCGAGAATGCCGCCAATATCGTTGATGGTGGCTCGGCGCACTTGCTCCGCACCCTCCATGACGATCTGCGTACCGATACCGTCACGAGAAAACAGTTCTTGCACCAGTACCCCGTCTTCCTGATAGCTGATCAGGTGACTACGGCGCACGCCGCTCCGGCATGCGCGCACGGCACCACGCAGGAAGCGCACGGTTCCCGAGTTATAATCTCCATCGGCTTCACGCTCTTCAATGCAGCGCTGGGCGTCGTCGGGAAACAGTTCAGAAATGATGGTGCCATCCTGCGTGGTAACCCCTTGGGACGAACAGAAGCCAATCATTTTCTCGGCTTTCAGTTTGATAGCCAACTGGGTCGCCACTTCTTCAGACGTCAGATTGAAACTCTCGCCTGTGACAGATACAGCTACCGGGCCTAGCAGCACAATGGCGCCGCTGTCTAACTGGCGATGTATCGCCGCTTCATCAATACGCCGGATGCGACCGCTGTGGCAGTAGTCCACGCCATCATCGACCCCTAACGGCTGGACGATAATACGGCTGGACGATAATAAAGTTATCGCTCACCACGTTGATGTGCGCGCCCTGTAGCGGCGTGTTATTCAAACTCATGGAAAGACGCGCGGTGATATCCAGTTGCAGCATGCCTGCGGCCTGTTTCACCAGGTCCAGCGTGTTGCTGTCGGTGACACGGGTATGCTTATGATAACGCGGCTCGAAATGGTGTGTGGTCAGGCTGGCATCAATCTGCGGGCGGGCACCATAGACCACCACCAGCTTGATGCCGAGGCTATGCAGCAGGCCAATATCGTTGACTATGTTGGCGAAATTTTCATGTTCAATAGCTTCACCGCCCAGCATGATGACAAAGGTTTTGCCGCGATGCGCGTTGATATAAGGAACCGAATGGCGGAAGCCTTGGACCAGTTCTGTACTACGTTCCTTCATTGCGAGCCTCTCTGAGTGAATTTTTATTCGTAATTTGTGTATTTTTATTCTAATTGAACGAAAATGGAACGAAAAGGCAAGGAGTAAGTCTCACAATTCGGTCGTGTTCAGCGCTATTACCCTCTTTCTCAGTGCTGTGTTGATTTCCGTTCTGAATGACTGACTTGCTTTCCGGCCGTTTATACGCCGATACGATGATTTTTACATGACAGAGGTGGGAAAATTCGTTAAAGTTTTCACATTGTTAATACTGACTTTATCTTTTTTCGCGTAATATCGCGGCAAATTACCTGTTGGTCTGTGTTTTTTCTGCCTGATATCACCGTTTGAGCACTCGCGCCAGTGCCTGCATGCGACAGCATCACAATGACTACAGCACCACAATAACGACAGCATAACGAATTGGAGTGGCATGTCTTATTCGAATCACAATCAGACTCGCCGCCGCCTCTTGCAAGGCGCGGCGGCAACCTGGTTATTGAGCGTCAGCGGCGCCGGACGGGCTGCCGCCGCCCAGGTGATCGCCGTTCGCGTCTGGCCTTCTTCAGCCTATACCCGCGTCACGTTAGAGTCTAACCGCACGCTAAAATACAAGCAGTTTATGTTAACCGACCCCAGCAGGCTGGTTGTGGATATCGAAGATATCCAACTCAACAGTGTGTTGAAAACGGTTTCGCAGCAGTTTCAGTCTGACGACCCGCTGATCAAAGAAGCCCGCATTGGACAGTTTGACCCCAAAACGGTGCGTCTGGTTTTAGAGCTGAAGCAAGCCACCAATCCGAAAATCTTTACCCTCGATCCTATTGCAGAGTTTAAACACCGCCTGGTGTTGGATCTCTACCCAGCGGTAGGGCGCTATGACAATGCCGACGATCCGCTTCTGGCGCTGCTGGAAGATTACAACAAGGGCGATCTGGAGAGTAAATTACCGCCAGAAGCGCCGTTGGCGGGTAAAGCAGGGCGCGATCGTCCGTTGGTTATCATGCTCGATCCCGGGCATGGTGGTGAAGATCCTGGAGCCATCGGTAAAAACCGCACGCGCGAGAAAGATATTGTGCTACAGATTGCGCGGCGGTTACGCAGCCTGATTGAGCGTGGACCCAATATGAAGGCGTATATGACGCGCAATGAGGATGTGTTTATCCCTTTGCGCGTGCGGGTGGCGAAAGCACGTAAGCAGCGTGCCGATCTGTTTGTTTCGATTCACGCGGATGCTTTCACCAACCGTGCGGCGCGCGGTTCTTCGGTGTTTGCGCTGTCAAAGAAAGGTGCAACCAGCACTGCAGCGCGTTTTTTGGCGGAAACGCAAAACGAATCCGATCTGATTGGTGGCGTGGGCATGAGTGGCGATCGTTACCTCGACCATACGCTATTTGATTTGGTACAGACCGCGACCATCAGCGATAGTCTGAAATTTGGCGGCGAAATCCTTAAGCGGCTTGGCAAAGTGAATAAGTTGCACAAGAACAAAGTCGATCAGGCCGGGTTTGCGGTGTTAAAAGCGCCCGATATTCCCTCGATTCTGGTAGAAACGGCGTTTATCAGCAATCTGGAAGAAGAGCGTAAATTGCGCACCAGCCACTTTCAGCAGCAAATTGCGGAATCTATTCTAGCGGGGATTAAGGCGTACTTTGCCAGCGTGGGCAATCGTAAGTGAGGCGTTTACAGTATTGATTGGCTAAAAAAACACCCGTCAGGGTGTTTATTGTTGGTAAGCTTCTTGAATCAAGAAGTTGGTTGCGGGGGCCGGATTTGAACCGACGACCTTCGGGTTATGAGCCCGACGAGCTACCAGGCTGCTCCACCCCGCGTCCGTAGATTCGCACTATACTCTCCATTGCCGGGTATGCAACCCCTATTTGAAAAAAAAGTGGAAGTTACCCGCACGTCTGACGGTTTTATATGCACTTTGATTGATTTTTATTCACCTTCATCCACTTATGAAGATTGGCGCGTTTTCTTATAGATGTGCCTTTGTTATTGTGTGGGCACTGATTTGGCAGGCTGTAATGAGAGCGGAAGAGAAAATGAGAGGATGTTGGGGTAAATATGTGCTGACCGGGGTGGTGATCGCCATTCTGACCTGGTGTCAGTCCAGGCCGACCGACCGTGTGCAGCAGTATAAATATGGGCGACTTGAGCAGCCGCTTGCGCTCGTTAATGAACCTAACGCCACCGGAAAGCCGGTTAATGCAGTCGATTTCGTTAACCAGGTGACAGAGATTAAGAATGCCTCCCCCGTGCTGTATGCCCGTAATCAGGACATCTTTCAGGCCATTCAACGTTGGATGCAGGCCGGTGCCGATACGCGTAACCTGAGCCAGTTTGGGCTTAATGCCTGGCAAATGGAGGGCGTGGATAATTTTGGTAACGTGCAATTCACCTGGTATTACACGCCGGTCGTGCAGGCGCGTTACACCCGTCAGGGTGAATTCCAACACCCGCTTTACGGTATGCCAGCCCCCAACAAAAAGAGTCGTCGCTTACCCGATCGCGCTGGTATTTATGCCGGTGCGCTGGGCGAACGCAATGTCCTTGCCTGGACCAACTCGCTGATGGACAACTTTTTGATGGAAGTGAAGGGGAGCGGCTATGTGGATTTCGGTGATGGCCGACCGCTGACCTTCTTTGCCTATGGCGGCAAGAATGGGCATGCCTATCGCAGTATTGGCAAAGTGTTGATCGACAGAGGCGAAGTACCTAAAGAAGAGATGTCGATGCAGGCGATCCGCCACTGGGGCGAGACACACCCCGAGTATGCTGTGCGTGAACTGCTGGAGCAGAATCCTTCTTTTGTTTTCTTTAAACAGATGTCATCCGCACCAGTGAAGGGCGCGAGCGCTGTGCCGTTGATTGCCAAAGCCTCTGTAGCGTCCGATCGCTCGCTGATCCCACCGGGCACGGCCTTGCTGGCAGAAGTCCCCTTGCTTAACAACGAAGGGAAATTCACCGGCCGTTACGAGATGCGCATGATGGTGGCGCTTGACGTGGGGGGAGCCATCAAAGGCCAGCATTTTGATATCTATCAGGGGATTGGGCATGAAGTCGGTCATGCCGCTGGGTATTACAACCATTATGGCCGTGTCTGGGTGCTGAAAAATAATGCAGCATCTTCCTTCAGCACTACGCCTTTATTAATGCAAAGCGCCGCGCGTTAACGCATCCTTTATCGATGTCGGAAAAGAATAACTTTTCCGACATTTTTATTGAGCAGCGGTTTATTTTATTATTACTGCTTATGCCATATTTTGGATAAGGTAATAAAAATAACGTTGTTTGCAAAAATGAACTTATTGTTACATTCCTCTGGCGCATCAATTTGATACGCCGTCATTTATCGCGGTAGGGATTACCTTCGTCTGCGAAGTTGTTGACGTCATCATAATAGCAGTAATGCAGTTTGACTCTCGGGGAAATACAATGAAATTAAAGTTAGTAACGTTGGCAATCACTTCATTGGTTGCGCTCAATACGTTGGCAGCGACCATCGATTATCGTCACGAATTCAAAGATACTTCAAACGGTGACCATAAAGATCGTTTGCTGTTCTCTCATCGTTTTGAGCAAGGTTTTGGCCTGTCAGTGGAAGCTCGCTGGGGCAGCACGCTAATGATAAAACGCCAAACAAACCGTTTAACGAAAGTGTCAGCAACGGTACGGAAGTTATCGCCAGCTATCTGTACAACTTCAATAAAACCTTCTCTTTGGAGACTGGTTTTTCGTTAGATTCCACTTCTAACTACAATAATTACCGTCCATACCTGCGTGGTAAAGCGAATATTACCAACGATCTGTCGGTGTCGCTGCGTTATCGCCCTTATTACAAGCGTAACAGCAATAATATTGGAACGGCGAACAAAACATCGGAAAATGGTTATAACCTGACGTCGGTGATCGCTTATAATTTACTCAAGGATTATACGATTGAATATGAATTAGATTATCAAAAAGCCAATGCGGCAAGAATAAAGTTATCCGATAATGACAATTACTCTTTCAGCCATGATGTGAAGTTGAGTTATAAATGGGATAAAAACTGGCGTCTCTTTGTAGCGGTGGGGAATGTTCCTGAATCATCAGGCATCAAGGATGATCGTCAAACCCGCTACCGTGTCGGGGTTCAATACAGCTTCTGATAATGCCTAGCAGTCTGAACTGCTTGAATATCAAGCGGCTCAGGCTGCTGACAAAGCTACATAAAACAGTCATATCACTGCACTCCCCGTCATTCCCGCGTAGGCGGTAATCTCTGGCAGGTATCATGCGTTTCTTCTCACAGAGATCCCCGGCTTTCGCCGAGGATGACGCGGGGTAAAGCGGTTTTTTATGCAGCGTTAAATCATTAACCTTTAAAACCGTACTTTTTGCTCAGACCCAGCTCGTTGACGATACGAATACCGTTCTGTAATGCATCGCCTTGCAGGTCGCGCAGTGGTCGACGCAGGCTACCTGCCGGTAAGCCGATGGCTTTCATTAGCGATTTTACCGCGACCGGGTTGATGGCCGAATCGGTGTAGTGCAACAGCGGCAGCAAGTGTTGGTAAGCGGTACGGAAACGTGCAGCATCATCGCCGTTTTTCCACGGACGTGAGATTTCTGCCAGCTCTACCGGAGCAATGTTGCCCGTCATGTTGGCGGTGCCGTGTCCACCGAGTGACATGGTTGGAACCACCAGTCCCAAGTTGGTGGAGTCGCAGCACATAACCGAAACGTCCGGGTTGCTAGCCAGTACTTGCGCCACCTGTCCCACGCGAGTGGTGGATTCTTTATGTACCACATAGTTCGGGTGTTTGAAGATGCGCAGCAGCGATGTCCAGTGCAGATCGGATTTCACGCGCGGCGGGTTGTTGTAGATCCCGAGCGGCAGATCGGTGGCATCTGCCACTTCAAGGAAATAGCTTTCGATATCGCTTTCCGGTGCGCAGATATAGGCTGGCGCTGCGATGATCGCGCCGTCTGCGCCGTTGTCTTGCGCATAGCGTACATAATCGATGGTGGTGTCAGTGTTGTTGCCGGTGCAACCGAAGAAAATCTTCATGTCACCCTGACGGAATTGCGCTGTACGGCGAATAATGGCCTTACGCTCTTCTGGTGACAACATGGAGACTTCACCGGTTGAGCCCATGATCAGCACGGCAGAGGTGCCGTTTTCAGCCTGAAACTGCAACAGCGTCTCAAATGCGCCGAAATCAACGCTGCCGTCCTCGTTGAACTGGGTAATCAGTGCTACAAAGGAGCCTTCAATTTTTGGTTTACTCATGGTTTTCAGCCTGCGTTATTTCCTGACGGTGTGAAGAATGGCACGGACGGCGCGTGTGACGGCGTCTCCATGCGGTGAATGTGAGAGATATCGTTATGGGAAGGCGCGCAGAAACCGGTGCTGACGAAGGTGAGCAAGTGCGCCAGCACCTGTTCGTTGTCACGGTTATCGCATAGCCCTTGTGGCAGTAAAGCCAATCTGCCCGAACGTGGATCGGCATCGGTCAGCACATGCATGGCGGCACCGCGAGCAAATTCATAACGCCAAATCACCTCGGCACGCGCCAGATGCGGCAAGGTGCGCGAAAGGGCATCAATAAACCGATGCGCCACATGGTCGAACTGTGCGGAAAGCAACGACGTGACGCTGTGTTCCGGTGTGGCGCGTAAGTGTTGCAACAGTCGCACCACAATACGTCCGCCATCGGGGTTTTGGCCGTTTTCACCAATGGGCGCAACATCGCATCCAGCAGCACTTCAATTGGAATGGGGCGATCGCCATAGCGGGCTTCGGCAGCATCCAACAGTTGTGCGCGCGCCTTGCTCAGTGGGCCTAGCACGGCATCCAGCACAGCGTGCAGCAGACCATCCTTGGAGCCGAAGTAATAGTTTACCGAGGCTAGGTTTACCTGCGTGGCCTGAGTAATTTCACGGATAGTGGTCAGTTCTGAGCCTTTATGGGCAAAACGCGCAATCGCCTCTTGCAGGATGCGCTGACGGATTTCCGGTTGTTTCTCTCTTGTCGCTGTGGTCATGGCAGTATCCTTGATTCAGGCGCTTTTCAGCTCCTGATACACCAGCGCGGCCCAATACTGGACGCCGACAGGAATTAGGTCATCGTTAAAGTCGTAGTGCGGCGTGTGTAGAGCGGCAGTATCGCCGTTACCGACCATCATGAATGCGCCAGGGCGCTGTTCCAGCATGTAGGCGAAATCTTCTATGCCCAGAGCGGTGTCATGTTCGGATTCACGCTGGCGACTGCGTGCGCGGCGCGAATTGCACGGTCGGTGGCGTCGGCATCGTTTACCAGCACCGGGTATTGATAGTCATAAGTCACTTCCGCACGCGCGCCGTAACCCTGGGCACAATGCTGCGCCAGTGTCTCAAGGCGGGAAGCCAGCAGTTCACGAATTGCGGGCGAATAACTACGCCCCGTGCCTTTGATACGCACACTGTCGGGAATGACGTTCGGTGCATTGGCATCACCCGCCTGAATATGACCGATACTCAACACGGCGGACTCCATTGCCGGCACGTTACGGCTGACGATGGTTTGCAGAGCGCTGATAAACTGTGCCGCTGGCAGCGTGGGGTCGATAGACAGGTGTGCGCCCGATCCACCGTGTCCCCCCGTGCCGCGAAATACCACCTGCCAGGTATCGCTGGCACACAGCATTGGCCCGGCGCGCAGCGCAAACGTGCCGAGGGGGATACCCGGTTTGTTGTGCAAACCGTAAATGGCATCGCAGGGGAAGCGCTCCAACAGGCCGCCGTTAAGCATCGCCGGTGCGCCACCTAATCCTTCTTCTGCCGGTTGAAAAATAAAGTGTACGGTGCCTGCAAAATCGGGGTGCAGCGACAGATAACGCGCTGCACCCAGCAGCATGGCCACATGACCATCGTGGCCACAGGCGTGCATCTTGCCCGCGTGCGCAGAGGTATAAGGCAGCCCGGTTTGTTCATGGATATAGAGTGCATCCATATCGGCACGCAGGCCGAGGTGTCCAGTGCCGGGATAACGCCCTTTTAGTGTGGCGACGACGCCCGTCCCACCGATATCGGTGGTAACCTCAATGCCCCATTCGGTTAAGGTGCTCGCAATCAAACGCGCGGTTTGCCACTCTTCAAAACCTATTTCCGGGTGCTGGTGAATCTGGCGGCGCAGTGCCGTCAGTTCGGGCAATAAGGTGTCTACGGTCGCCTTATTGACGCGCGGCGTCTCTGTTGTGGGTACAGATGGCGTCATGATGATTCCTTAAAAAGTGCCGGGATAGCTGCCGCCATCAATCAACAGGTTTTGTCCGGTGATAAACCCAGCCTGCTGCGAGCAGAGAAACGCACAGGTGGCACCAAACTCTTCGGGCTGACCATAGCGCTGAGCCGGGCTAGCCGCCGCCCGCTCCTTGTGGATTGCTGAAAAATCACGCCCGGTTTGTTCGCTCAGCGACTGGATATGGTGCCATTGGCCTTCGGTATCAAAGATGCCAGGCAGAATGTTGTTGATCGTCACGTTGCGGTGCACTTGCGTACGCGCCAACCCGGCGACAAAGCCCGTCAGGCCTATTGGACAAGCCGAGTTCCAGTTGTGGGATCTTGACGCTGCGCGAGGTGATATTGATGATGCGGCCAAAACCACGCTCTGCCATACCATCTACCGTGAGGCGTATCATGGCAATCGGGCCGAGCATCATGCTGTCGAGAGCATCGAGCCAATCCTGTCTCTGCCATTCGCGAAAATCACCCGGCGTTGGGCCGCTGGCGTTATTGATCAGAATGTCTGGAGTAGGGCAGGCGTCAATGGCCGCTTGTCGGCCTGCTTCTGTGGTGATATCCGCCACAACGGCATGCGGACGCACGCCGGTTTGCAGCAAAATGCTCTCTTGAGCTTCGTGCAATGCCTGTGCGGTGCGTGACAGTAAGATGACCTCAACGCATTCCTGGGTCAGTTGCAGCGCTGCCGCTTTCCCCAGACCACGGCTGGCTTCCCACACCAATGCTTTTTTTCCTTGAATGCCCAAATTCATGCCGTTTGTCTCTCTGTCAGGTGAACGGTTGGGTGAGTGACCGCAGGGATATTTTGTGCAGTACGCGGCGTCGCGCCCGGTACTGCATCGATGAGTTTTCGGGTATAAGGGTGTTGCGGCTGATGCCAGATACGGTAACTGTCGCCTTGTTCTACGCAGTTGCCGTTGTGCATCACCATCACGTTATCGGCGATATAGCGCACCACGGCCAAATCGTGTGAGATAAACAGCAGCGCCAGCCCCATGTCGTTTTTCAGTTCCACCAGCAGGTTGAGAATTTGTGCCTGAATGGACACATCCAGCGCAGAGACCGGCTCATCGCAGATCACCAGCGAAGGTTTGATCACCAGCGCGCGTGCAATCCCAATGCGTTGGCGCTGTCCACCAGAAAATTCGTGCGGGTAACGCTCCAGACTGCGTTGTGGTAGCCCGACCTTATCAAGGATGTCGCGCACGGCACGTTGACGCTCGGCCCGCGAACCCATGCCGTGCACCACCAGTGTGGTTTCCAGAATGTGCTGAATGCTGTGGCGCGGGTTAAGCTATGTGTAAGGATCCTGGAATATCATCTGCACACGCTGACGCAGTGACGCCAGACGTGACGCGTTGTGGTGGGTGATATCCTCACCGTCAAAAATAATGTTGCCCTGTAAGGTGGGTAGCAGGCGCAGGATGGTTTTTGACAGGGTCGATTTTCCACAGCCGGATTCGCCGACCAGCCCCAGGGTTTCTCCCGGATGGATATCCAGTGATACGCCATTTACCGCGCTGACTTTCCCTTGTGCGGTCTGGTATTCGGTGTGGACATCGCACAGTGACAGCAGCGGCTGTTGATCGGTCTGGCGCGGGCTGTGCACCAACGGCGGCGGTGTAATCAACGTGAAAGCAGAACCTTGCGCTTCAGGCTGATGGTGGATTTCCGGCAGGCGCGAATCCCGGTAATGCATGTCCTGATCCATATGCAGCGAGGTGCCGAGCAGCCCGCGCGTGTAGGGGTGCTGCGGTGTGCTAAACAGTTGCGCAGTGGCAGCCTCTTCGACCTTTTGACCGGCATACATTACCGCCACGCGATCGGCCCACTGCGACACCAAACCGAGATCGTGCGTGATCAGCAGCAGCCCCATCGACAATTCTCGTCTCAGCCTGTCCAGCAGCGCCAGAATTTGGGCTTGAATGGTGACATCGAGCGCCGTGGTGGGTTCATCGGCAATAAACAAGCGTGGCTGGCAGGCAACCGCCATGGCGATCATCACGCGCTGGCGCTGTCCGCCGGAGAGATTATGTGGGTAATCATCAACGCGACGTGCCGGCTCGGGGATCCGCACCAGATCCAGCAATTCAATGGCTCGCTTGCGCGCAGCGACTGGGGTTAGTTGCTGGTGCACATGCAGCGTTTCCGCGATTTGCTGGCCGATGCTCAACACCGGGTTTAGCGATGTCATCGGTTCCTGAAAGATCATCGAAAGCTGATTGCCGCGTCGTTGGCGCATTTGTGCATCGGACAACGTCAGCAGGTTTTGCCCGTCAAACAGAATTTCCCCCTGCAACCGCGCGCTGTCAGGCAGCAGGCGCATCAGCGACAGGGCGATGGCGGATTTGCCGCAACCGGACTCACCCACCAGTGCCAGCGTTTCACCGGCATTCAGCGTCAGGTTCAAACCGCGTACTGCGTCATGGCCGGGAAAGGTGACGCGCAGATCGTTGATGGTGAGTAACGAGGTCATGATGCTCTCCTGCGCAAACGGGGGGTTCAACGCGTCGTTAAGCGCATCGCCGACCAGATTGAGTGATAACACCGTCAGCACTAGAGCGCCGCCGGGCAGGGCAGTGAAGAACCAGGCGGTGCGCAGCGATTCGCGCCCGGCACCGATCATGCTGCCCCAACTAACCCGGTTATGATCGCCAAAACCGAGAAATGCCAACGCGGATTCAATCAGAATGGACGACGCCACCATCACCGAGGTGGTCACGATGATCGACGGCAGAGCGTTCGGCAGCATTTCCTGAAAGATAATACGCAGAGAAGAAAAGCCATGACTGCGGGCAGCCAGCACAAAATCGCTGGCGCGTAGCGAACGAAATTCCGCGCGTACCAGACGGGCAATGGTTGGCCAGGAGACAATCCCGATCGCACTGGAGATCAGGCCAATCGAGGGGATTGACGATGGCTACCAGCACGACCACCAGTAAGAACGTGGGAAAGGTTTGAAACAGCTCGGTGATATGCACCAACACATCGTCGATTGTGCCGCCGAAATAGCCTGCCAATGCACCGACGACGGTGCCGATAGCAAGGCTGACCAACACGGCGCTGAAGCCTATCTGCAACGAAACCTGTGAACCGTGCACAATACCGGCGGCCACATCACGGCCCAAAGAATCGGTTCCCAAGTGGGAACTGGGGGTCTTGTCCGGGCCATAAAAACGGTTGTGCCACCATATCCAGAGGATCGCCGGGGTAGATAAGCGGGGCGAGGAACGCCATTACCAAGACGGCCAGTAGCATCAATAACCCCGCCATGCCGGAGGGATTACGCAAAAAGGCGCTCACTTCAGGCGACAGGCGGAACGTGCAGCGCGCTGGGCCTTTTTCATCAACAAGGTTACTCATGTAAGGAATTACCTATTTCATTGTATTCTGGTGTTATTTCCGACCAGACTCAGTGCGCTTTAATGCGCGGATCCAACCAGGACTGGAGTAAGTCCACCAGAATATTCGCCACAATCACCAGCATGGCGGAAAGCAGCAGTACACCCAGCAGCACGTTAAAATCACGTGCCATCACTGCTTCCAGCGCCAGTCGACCGAGGCCAGGCCAACTGAATACGGTTTCAACCACGGTAGCGCCGCCAAGCAGGTTGCCAAAGTGCATACCTGCAACGGTCGTGATCGGCAGCAACGCGCAGCGCAGAATGTAGCGTACGGTGACAAACCACGGGGTAAGGCCTTTGGCATGGGCGGTGCGTACAAAATCCTGTTGGGCGATTTCCAGCATCGCCGCGCGGGTTAAGCGAGCGTAAATCGCAATGAAAAAGCTGCTCAATGTCAGCACCGGCAAAATAGCGTGACGCAGGATATCCGCGACGTAGGCCCAGCCAGTGAGCTCGGCACCGATGGTGATGTTGCCGCCGCTCGGCAGCCAATCAAGCTGCACGGAGAACAGAATCAGCGTCATCAATCCGATCCAGAACCCTGGCGTGGAGTAGAGCAGCAGTGCCAGCAGCGACAGTACACGGTCAGACCATTTCCCTGCCCATACCGCCATTATTGCGCCCAGCGCGATCCCGACCACGATAGCGATGGTCTGTGAAAGCAGCATCAGCAGTAGCGTACTGGGCAGACGCGACATGATCAGATCCATCACGGGCCGGTGAGAACCCCAGGCTGAGGTTGCCAAGGTAGCTGAGAAGTTGGGAAAGAATAGGCTGATCCAACCCGAACTGGGCGCGCAGCATCGTCATGGTTTCTGCGGTGGCGCTGCCCGCTTCTGCAGCCAGCACATCGGCGGCATCGCCCGGTACCAGTTGCAGCAGAAAAAATACCACGATCACGATGCCGAGCGTCGTGGGCAGCGCATGCAATAGCGTGCGTTGCAAAATACGTCGGGTGCGTTGCAATCTGTTCATCGCCCTACCTCTATCAAGAAAACACAGTCCCGCTGTCGCGGGACTGTCGTATTACTTACTGTTCAATCCAAACGTCAGCCAGGCTGCCATTCACACCCTGAATACCGTTGATAAAGCCGTGGACGTGCTTGTTGTAGATAGTCAGTCGGTTGATCTGCAACAGGTTCAGGTCCAGGATCTCGGTAGCGATGATGCGTTGGAACTGTTTGTACAACGCCACACGCTTCGCAGGATCGGTCTCAACGGCGGCCTGCTCCAGCAGACGGTCTACTTCCGGTTTGCTGTAGTGCGAGCCATTACCAAACGGAACGCCCGGTGAGTAGGTTTTCGACCAGTAGAGACGCTGCACGCCAACCGCCGGATCGAACAGGTTGGAAATGGAACCGTTGTTGAAGTCGAAGTCGCGGTCGGTATAGACCCGTTTAACAAAGGTGGCAAAGTCCTGTGAGCGGATGGTGACGTCAATACCCACTTTAGCCAACGCGGATTTCAGGTATTCAGCGACGCGTTTAAAGCTGTCGCCGTAAGGCATAAAATAGTGCACCAGTTGGAAGCGAATACCGTTGGCCTGACGCGTGAAGCCCGCTTCATCCAGCAGTTTGTTGGCTTTAGCAATATCGAAATTGTACGGTGACGGCGTGCTGTCGTGGAACTGCGTAAGTTCCGGCGTAATCCCAGTGGGAGAGTTAGAGGCATAGCCGTACCACACCACCTTTTTCAGTACATCGAGATTGATACTGTGCGCGATCGCCTGGCGAACCTTGAGGTTCTTCAGGTACGGGTTATCCAGGTTGAACTCGATACGGGTTTGCGTAGGGCTGTAGCCGTAACCGCGAGTTTCAATGCCCAGTTTCGGGTTCTTCTTGATGCACTCAATTTCACTCATCGGGATGGGCGTATCACTGCCCAGATCCAGCGCGCCAGTTTCCAAGGCAATGGTGCGCGTGGCGGCATCAGGAATGATTTTTACCACTAAACGATCGATATAAGGCTTGGGCTGATCCCAGTAGTTCGGGTTGCTCTCATACAGAATATGGTTGCCGCGTACCCACTCTTTAAACACAAACGGGCCAGTACCGATTGGTGCGGTGTTGTGCGGGTTGGAGAGAATATTGGTGCCTTCGTAGAGATGCTTGGGCACCATAGGCGCTTCGTTAGCTGAAAACGCACTCAGCAAATAGGGCGCAGGCTGCGACAGCTCAATGATAGCGGTATAAGGATCGGGCGTTTTACCTCGGTGACGTTAGCAAACGTACCTTTACCCCGGGAGTTATATTGCTTCACGGTGAGAATGGAGAAGGCGACATCCGCAGAGGTGAAGTCTTTGCCATCATGCCATTTTACGCCCTGACGCAAATGGAAGGTGTACTCTTTGCCATCCGTACTGACAGACCAACTGGTCGCCAGTTGCGGCACCGGGTTCATGTTGAAATCGTAATCCAGCAACCCTTCGATCACTTTGGCGTTAACCTTCATCACCGCGCTGCTGGTGCTGACCAGACTGGTCAGGACTGGAGGTTCGGGCTCGGCCAGAAAGTTGAGCGTGCCGCCGCGTTGCGGGATAACACCCGGTTGCGGCGTTGCCGTATCGGCTAACCCCGGCAGACTGAATAATGAGGTTGCCATTATCAGCACAGATAATATCGCTTTATGTTTCATGGTATTTATCCGTATTTTTCAGGGATATTATCCCTGTCGATTATGCGGTTTTTTGTGAGCGTTTTTTTCGCTGATATACCAGCCTGACAGCGTAACAATTCGACGCGCTATTCAGAGGAAAAGTGCGGTAATCACGGCGATCGAGAAATCACTATCAGGAAACTAACATCTGGTCATAAATAAAGGGATTGTCAGTGTGCGAGTCATCATGAATTCCTGGTTTTGGTATCTGCTATTAAATAAAAACTAACTAAAACAATTGATTATTTATTATTTTCGCTTGGTGGCGAATTAATCACAGTCCGTTGCTGAAGTAAACTTTTCGACTGTGCTTATTGAGGTTAAACCCTATCCTAACGTGCGTTTTAAACAAACGTTTAAATCTGCATAAGCAAAGCTATATTCCGCATAACCCGCATACTTGAAGTGTCTGGGGTATTTCTTTTATAACTGTGGCATTGTTTTTTGTGGCAATGTTTTTACGATTTTTTAACGTCGTTTTTGGCGTTGTTTCTTACCAGGACTGCGTTGCCGCGCTATTCAGGGTGGCACGAGAAAGAATTGAGGTTGCGAATGGCTATTCAGCGTTATCCACATCTGGCGCATTGGGGCGCTTTTACCGCCGTCGTGGAGGACGGAAAACTGATCCGCTGCGAGCCGTTTGCCAGCGATCCTGCCCCTTCCGCGATACTTGATTCTATCGTGCCGCTGGTCTATTCCGACAAGCGTATCCGCCGTCCGGCCGTGCGCCGTTCCTGGTTACAAAAGCGTGAAAACAGTGATGGCACGCTGCGCGGCAAAGAAGATTTTGTTGAGGTAGATTGGGATGTCGCACTCGATCTGGTGGTGCAGGAGAACCAGCGAGTACGCGATCGTTACGGTGCGGATGGCCTGTTCGCCGGATCCTACGGCTGGTCTTTTGCGGGGCGCTTTCACCATGCGCGTTCGCAGGTGCGACGTTTCTATTTCTCCGGCGTAGGTGCCGTTGATCAACAGGGCAACTACAGTTGGGGCGCGGCGCAATTCTTTTTACCCTACGTTATCGGTACTTTTCAGTCGCTAACCGGCAAGGTGACGGAGTGGCGCAGCGTGCTAGAACACTGCAATATTTTCCTCGCGTTTGGCGGGTTGGCGCTGAAAAACGCGCAGATGGCTTCCGGTGGGGCGGGATATCACAGTCTGGAACCGGCATTGCGTCAACTGGCTGAGAAAAAGATCCCGGTTATCAACATCAGTCCGATGCGTGACGACTGTCCAGCCTTTCTCGGTGCCGAGTGGATCCCGATTCGTCCAAATACCGATGTGGCGTTGATGCTGGCGCTCGGTTACGAAATTCAGCGGCTGGGCGCGGATGACACCGATTTTCTGCGGCGTTATTGCGTAGGCTATGATGCGCTACGCCACTATCTGACCGGTGAACGCGATGGCACGCCGAAGACGCCGGAGTGGGCCAGCGCCATCACCGGCATTCCCGCCGAGCGCATTCGTCGTCTGGCGCAGCAACTGATTGTCGTGCGCAGTTTCATCACCTGCGCCTATTCGGTGCAGCGCGCCCATCGCGGAGAGCAGCCATATTGGATGATGATCGCGCTGTCAGCCATGCTGGGCCAAATCGGCCTGCCGGGTGGCGGTTTCTCCTTTGGTCACGGCTCCATGAACGGTGTCGGTAATGAGCGTATCGCTACGCCCACACCAGAATCTCCCTCGGTGAAAAACCCTGGGCGTGCCATTCCGGTAGCGCGTATTGCGGATATGCTGCTGAATCCCGGCCAACCCTATACCTTCAAGGGCGAAACCCATCGCTACCATGAGATCCATCTGATTCACTGGGCTGGTGGCAACCCGTTTCACCATCACCAGCAGCTTAACCGTCTGGTTGAAGGCTGGCGCAGGCCCGAGACGGTTATCGTACAGGATATCGTCTGGACGCCCGCCGCGCAGATGGCCGATATCGTGCTGCCGGTGACCACCACGCTTGAACGTAACGATCTGGGCGGATCGTCGCGCGATCGCCATCTATTTGCCATGCATCAGGCGATTGCGCCGCAACATCAGGCGCGTAATGACTATGATATTTTCAGTGAACTGGTGGAACGACTGGGCTATGGCGATGCCTTTACCCAGGGGCGTGATGAGCAGGCATAGCTAGAAGCGCTGTATGAAGAGTGCCGTGGGCGTCAGCAGGGTTTGGAATGGCCTGAGTTCGAGCAGTTTTGGCAGCGTGGGCATCTGGATGTGCTGCAGGGTGAAAAACCGTTTGTGTTCTTTGATGCGTTCCGCAATAGCCCTGAACAGCACCAGCTGCAAACGCCGAGCGGCAAGATCGAACTGTACAGCGATACTATCGCCCGTTACGGCTATGAGGATTTCGCCCCGCATCCAGAGTGGCGTCCGCCTGTCGAGTGGCTTGGCGCCGAAACCGCAGAACGCTGGCCGCTGCATTTTATTTCCATTCAGCCATCGGATCGGTTGCATAGCCAACTGGCCGCAACACCGCAGGTGGCGGCGAATAAAACCGCAGGCAAAGAGACGCTCTACATGCACCCGCAGGATGCAAACGCGCGCGGCATTGTTGATGAGCAGCAAGTGGAAGTCTTTAACGCGCGTGGTCGTATCTATGCCGGTGTCCGCGTGACCGAAGGGGTGGCTCCTGGCGTAGTGATCATGTCTACCGGTGCCTGGTTCGAGCCGGGTTTCGGTCAGAAAGAGTGGAACGCGGTGGAGCAGTCCGGCAATGCCAACGTGCTGACGCTGGATATTGGCACCCCACCGCTCACGCAGGGGCCTAATGCCATGAGCTGCCTGGTGGACGTAGCGGCAGCCTGATTTTCATCACACCAGTAGCGCAACAGGCCCGATCGCTTTATGATCGGGCCTGTTTTTTTACAGCGGTTATCAGATTTAAGGGTTGGTGGTCATGAGTGGTACGTTATCCGAAGCCTATCTGCAACGCTTCGGCGGCACAGCGCGGTTATACGGTCAGCAGGCGTTGGCGCTGTTTGCACAGGCGCACGTGTGCGTTATCGGCATTGGCGGCGTAGGCTCCTGGGCCGCAGAGGCGCTGGCGCGTACCGGCATTGGTGCGATTACGCTGATTGATATGGATGACGTCTGTGTCAGCAACACCAACCGGCAGATTCACGCGCTGCGCGAACATACCGGACAGGCGAAAACGGAAGTGATGGCGGAGCGTATCCGTGCCATTAACCCTGAATGTCAGGTTACCTGCGTGGATGATTTCGTCACGGTGGATAACGTGGCGGAATATCTCAACCGTGGCTTCAGCTATGTGATTTATGCGATTGACAGCGTGCGCCCGAAAGCGGCGCTGCTGGCATACTGTCGACGTTATAAAATTCCGGTCGTGACGACCAGCGGGGCTGGTGGGCAAATCGATCCTACACGCATCAGCGTGGTGGATCTCGCCAAAACCATTCAGGATCCGCTGGCGGCCAAGCTGCGTGAGTGGCTTAAACACGATTTCAACGTGGTCAAGAACAGCAAAGGCCGCTTAGGCATTGACTGCGTATTTTCCGATGAGCCGCTGGTGTACCCGCAGGCCGATGGATCGGTGTGCGCATCGCGCAGCACGGCGGAAGGGGTAAAACGTATGGATTGCGCCTCTGGCTTTGGGGCTGCCACCATGGTGACCGCGACCTTTGGTTTTGTTGCGGTATCCCACGCGTTAAAGAAAATGATGGCGAAGGCAGCGCGCGAAGCGCAGCAGGTTGGTTCCTGAGCGGTGTTTTTCCATGTCAACATACCCGCGCTTATCCGTCATTCCCGCGTAGGCGGGAATCCCCCACGGGCTAAACGCGTTCCTGCTGTGTAGGAGCCTCGGCTTACGCCGAGAATAATAGGCTAGGCCTATGCGGCTATGGTTTGAATACTCTGTGCCAGCGCGGATAATCCGCTGGCGCGTGAGGCGCTGAGCTGCGCGCGCAGGCCGAGCTGGTCAAACAGGGACAATGGATCTTGTCCTAGCAAATCGGCAGCCTGTTTGCCTTCTACCGCCGTGAGCAGTACAGCCAGCAAACCGCGCACGATACGCCCGTCGCTGTCACCGTAAAAGTGCAATCGACCATCCTGTTGTTTCTCATAGCCCAACCAGACGCGATTTTCACAGCCAGACAGGGCGATAGTGTCATTTTTCAACGCGTCCGGCAGGGCCGGAAGCTGTTTAGCCAGCAGGATCAATTGCCGATAACGCTCTTCCCACGAGCGGCAGGCATCGAAGGTGTGCTGTAAGGTCTCTGCCATTATGGCACGGCCAAAAGGGTGAGCGGTGTGCTCTGTCATGGGATGTTCTGTCATGGTGTAGGCCAGTTCCATTGTTCGTCAATCAATCTCGCAGTAAATCCAACGCATTGCCAACCGCCGTCACCAGCGTGGTGACATCATGCTCGTTATTATACGGCGCGAAAGAGGCGCGTACTGCGCCATCGAATCCAAGTGCCGCGAATAACGGTTGAGCGCAATGGTGTCCGGCGCGAACGGCAATCTGCTGCTCTGCAAGAAGTGTTGCCAGATCGTTCGGATGTGCATCGGTCAGGGTAAACGACAGGATGGTCGCGTTGGGACTGCGCAGTGAGCGAAAACCGGGGAAACGAGCCAACTGCTGTTCAGCCAACTGGGCCAACCCTTGGCTATATTGCTCCGCAGTGCGCCAGTCATAGCCTTGCATCCACGTCAGCGCAGCCACTAACCCGAGCACTTCGGCAATAGCGGGGGTGCCCGCCTCAAATCGCTGAGGAATGGCCTGCGGTGTAAACCCATCAAAAGAGACCGCGCTCATCATTTTCCCTCCACCGTGCCGGGGTGGCATGGATTCCAGCAGGTCGGCTTTGCCGTACAATACGCCAATACCGGTCGGGCCAAAAAGTTTGTGGCTGGAGAAGGCGTAAAAATCGATATCCAGCGCCTGTACATCAGGTGCGCTGTGCACAATGCCTTGCGCGCCGTCGACCATCACCACAGCACCTGCCTGATGCGCCAGCGCGATCGCTTTCGCCAGATCGGGTTGTCCCTCTGTCACATTAGACATCTGGCCCAGTGCCAGCAGGCGCGTGCGTGGGGTGATCAGATCGTCTAATGCTTACAGGTTAGGCCGTGCATCCGCGCCAATCGGCAGCTTGGCGACGCGTGCACCGGTTTGCTGTGCCACCATCAGCCAGGGAATGAGGTTGGCGTGGTGCTCCGCTTCGCTGACGATGATTTCATCACCCGGCTGCAAACGAGGGCGTGCATAGCTTTGCGCCACCAGATTAATGGCTTCTGTCGTACCGCGAGTCCACACGATGCAACGCGGATCGTCGGCGTTAAGCAGGGCGGCTACCGCGCATCGAACTTGCTCGAATCGCGCTGTCACCTGCTGTGCGTGAGCATGTTGGCTGCGGTGCACGTTGCCGGTCTCGGAGGTGTAATACTGCGAGATGGCATCAATGACCGGCTGGGGTTTGAGCGCCGTTGCCGCGCTGTCCAGATAAACGCCGGATCGCGCGAGTGCAGGGAAATCATTACGAAAGGTTGCGGGATTGAATGCTGTCATGGTGTTCCTCTTCTGGCAGACGATCCTGTCTCATTTTTTACGGGGAAACAAGTTTTAGGACGATCCTTAAACGCATATTGAAATGATTTCGCTAGTCTTAACATTGTTGATAAACAGAATTATCGTTCGGTAGTAGCGAAATAAGTAACCTAAAAATTTACTTGGAGTACACTATGAAGAATAAAATAGCAATTATTACCATTGCGATGGCTGCACTCTCTTTGACTGCCTGTTCGAGTAATTATGTGCTGCATACCAACGACGGGCGCACCATTGTCGCTGAAGGAAAACCGAAAGTGGATGAGGATACCGGAATGATCAGCTACGTCGATGCCTACGGCCACGAGCAGCAGATCAACCGTGATAACCTGAAGGAAATGGTGGGAGCCAAATAGTTTTCCCTCGGGTGTAACCTGTGTCTCGATTCCCGCACTGCCATTTCGTTGCTTACTCATTCGGTAAGGCGAGTATGAAATGTCAGCGCGGGAATTGTCATTTCTGGCACACGGAGATTTGCCGCCTGTCAGGCAAAAAAAGCACCGCTAAAAAGCGGTGCCACATAAAAATCACTATGGACAGACAGGGTAAATGTACAGGAAGTGAAAAGTAGCCTTGGCTACCATGTCTGAAAAGCAGACAATAAATAGCAAACACAACATAACAACCACAAGCCAAAAGCACTTCAGAAAACGCCTGCCGCACCTTTCGTTCCGGCTCAAGGAAGTGGCGCTAATATATGGTGCATCCTCAACGGACAAATTATAATGTCTCGGATAAAAAAACTAATGGCTGGAACGGTGCTGCCTCCGTGCACCTCTTAGGAAAAAGAAGAACATTACCCCTATGTCAAAGCGACTCCCTCCGCTCAATGCGTTGCGTGTATTTGATTCTGCCGCCCGCCACCTCAGCTTCACCAAAGCGGCGGAGGAACTGTTTGTCACACAGGCTGCTGTCAGTCATCAAATCAAGTCATTAGAAGATTTTTTGGGGCTCAAGCTGTTTCGTCGCCGCAATCGCTCTTTGCTGCTTACGGAAGAGGGGCAAAGCTACTATCTTGATATAAAAGAGATCTTCTCTTCACTCAATGAAGCGACGCGCAAGTTACAGTCACGCAGTGCCAAAGGGGCATTGACGGTCAGCCTGTTACCCAGTTTCGCCATCCATTGGCTAGTACCGCGATTATCGAGTTTCAATGCGGAGTTTCCGGGGATTGATGTGCGAATTCAGGCGGTAGACCGCCAGGAAGATCGTCTGTCAGATGATGTGGATGTGGCGATTTTTTACGGGCGTGGCAACTGGCACGGGTTGCGCGTTGAAAAGCTCTATGCTGAGTATCTGTTGCCTGTCTGTTCTCCGGTATTGCTAACGGGCAAGCATCCGCTAAAAACCCCGCAGGATCTGGTAGGGCATACCTTGTTGCATGATGCGTCTCGCCGCGACTGGTTGGCCTACACCCGGCAGCTTGGCGTGCAGATCAACGTGCAGCAAGGGCCGATATTCAGCCACAGTGCGATGGTGTTGCAGGCGGCGATCCACGGACAGGTGGTCGCTTTGGCAAATAACGTGATGGCTCAGACCGAGATTGAAGCGGGTCGGTTAGTATGCCCATTTAACGACGTATTGGTCAGTAAAAATGCTTTTTATCTGGTTTGTCATGACAGTCAGGCTGAACTGGGTAAAATAGCCGCCTTTCGCCACTGGATTTTGGCGCGCGCGGCAAGCGAGCAAGAGAAGTTTCGTTTCCGTTATGACAACGCCGCACGTTGATATGTGGCGTTCGGATAATATTTGAATCGATTTACTGTGGAAAATACGATGAACAGTCGTTTTATGCTGATGTTTTCCGCGATCAGCGGGTTTGTGTTTGTAGCGTTGGGTGCCTTTGGTGCGCACGTGCTCAGCAAGTTTCATACGCTAGCGATTCTGGCGCTGTCGGTATTGATGCGCCAGCGCCGTAATCTGTGGTTTTATTGGAGCAGCATTGCGTTGGCGCTTGGCACCGTGCTGTTTAGCGGCAGTCTTTATTGTCTGGCGCTGTCGCACCTGCGGTTTTGGGCGTTTGTCACGCCGGTTGGCGGTCTTTTCTTCCTGACCGGATGGGTTTTGATGTTGATTGGCGTGCTGCGCCAGACAAGAAAGGCGAAAAGTAATGAATAAGGTAATTTTATATTGCCGCCCCGGTTTCGAAAAAGAGTGTGCGGCAGAGATAACGGAAAAAACCACCGCACATGAGGTTTTTGGCTTCGCCAGGGTTAAAGAAAATTGTGGCTATGTGATGTATGAATGCTATCAGCATGAAGATGCCGATCGCTTAATCAAAACATTGCCGTTTGATACGCTGGTTTTTGCCCGTCAATGGTTCGTGTGCGGTGAGCTGTTGCGCGGTTTGCCGCCGGGAGATCGCATTACCCCGATCGTCGGCATGCTAACTGGTGCGATTGAACGGGCTGGAGAACTGCGCGTTGAAGTACCGGACACCAATGAAAGCAAAGAACTGCTGAAGTTTTGCCGCAAGTTCACCGTGCCTTTGCGCGCTGCCCTGAAGGAAAACGGCATTCTGCTGCCGTATGAAAAAGCATCTCGTCCTATTATCCATGTGTTGTTTATTGCCCCGGGGCATTGCTATGTGGGATATTCCTACAGTAATAACCACTCGCCGTTTTACATGGGTATCCCGCGTCTGAAATTCCCTTCTGATGCGCCAAGCCGTTCGACATTAAAACTGGAAGAGGCGTTCCATGTATTCATCCCGGCTGATGAGTGGGATGAGCGTTTGGTAAGCGGCATGTACGCGGTGGATTTGGGGGCGTGCCCCGGCGGTTGGACCTATCAACTGGTGAAGCGCAGCATGATGGTGCATGCCGTGGATAACGGTACCATGGCGCAAAGCCTGATGGATACTGGTCAGGTGACACACCATGCCGCCGATGGTTTTCGTTTTGAGCCACCGCGTAACAATATCACTTGGTTGGTATGCGATATGGTGGAGAAACCAGCGCGGGTGGCTAACCTGATGGCCGATTGGCTGGTGAAGGGCTGGTGCCGGGAAGTGATATTCAACCTCAAGTTGCCGATGAAAAAACGCTATGAGGAAGTGACGCAAAATCTGGCGCTGCTGAGCGAGCGCTTTAGTGAGAATGGTATCAACTACGAACTCCGTGCTCGCCAACTGTACCGCGATCGCGAAGAGGTAACGGTACACGCGCGGCGTATATGGGGCGCGGTGCCGGGGCGGCGCGACGAGCGTTAAGCGCAATGCGCTTTTCTATTCGTCATCCTCGGCAAAAGCTGTGGATCTCTGCCAGAAGAAACGCGCTACATCTGCAAGAGATTCCCGCTTTCGCGGTAATGACGGGTTGGGAACGGGAATGACTTTTCTAGTGGGTTTGTCTGCAATCTTACGCGTCGTTCGGGAAGAACGTCGCGTTTATTTCCCCGCCGTCAGCCGTAACTGTTGTAAATTCCCTTCCAGTGCCAAATCCGTGCGTAACGTCGCTACCTGACGGCTGACAAAGGCCATTTCGCGCTGCGATTCCAGTTTGCGCCGCCATTTTTCTGGCACCTCATCCAATTGCTTGTAGAGCTGTTCCAAGGTTCCGGCTTGGGCAAGCAGCTGACTTGCGCTTTTGGGACCAACTCCCACCACGCCGGGTATTTTGCTGCTGCTGATGCCTGCCAGCCCCCAGAAATCAGGCAATTGTTGCGGTGAAACGCCAAACTCCTGTGCGATAAAAGGCACATCCAACCAGCGCTTTTGAAAATAATCGCGAATCTGAATAGTGGGGGCTAGCAGTTGGCAGTAGCCCTTGTCGGTTGAGACAATCGTTGCTTGATGACCGGCGTGGGCGACTTTTGTGGCGAGCGTTGCCGCCAAATCATCGGCTTCATTGCCTGGTGTATGCCAACAGGGGATGCCCATTGATACCAGCGCTTGCCGTATTTGCGGCAGTTCAAGCGTCAGATTCTCAGGCATAGGAGGGCGGCCCGCTTTATAGTCGGGCAATAACTGGTGTCGCCAACTGTCAGCGCGCTGTTCATCATCAAACACCGCGACGGCGTGCGTCGGCTGACTATGCTGTAGCAGTTGGGTAGCGGCGTGCTGGCAGGCCGACGCACAGGGAGATCCTTGCACGGCATGGATACGACGAATCAGGTTTAATGCATCGATAATCAGCAAATGTACAGGCATCAGGCGGTCCCGGCGAGAAGCGTGTGAAGGTGGCGGGAAAATCCGGTTTTCCCGCCAGTATGGCATCAGGTACAGATTTCATAGCAAGGGATGTAGGCGCTGCCCGGCAGCTTCATCCTTTGCTGCGCAACGAACCCTTGCAGCAGTTTATCCATGCTTTGCATCAGTTGTGCATCGCCGTGGATCTTGTACGGGCCGTGCTCTTCAATCGCCTGTATGCCAACCTCTTTGACGTTGCCCGCCACAATGCCAGAAAACGCCTTGCGCAGCGCAGAGGCCAGCGCTTCTGGGGCTTGATTGGGGTGCAGATTGAGGTTTGCCATATTCTCGTGAGTGGGCTCAAACGGCAATTGCAGATCGGGTGCGATGCGCAATGACCAGTTAAAGCTGTAGGCGTCACCGGTATGACGGCGATGTTCCTTCACCTGCGGCATCGCTTTCTTCATCTGCCGCGCCACTTCCGCTGCATCATCAATGATGATGGAGTAGTAACGGCGCGCCTGACGGCCCAGGGTGGTGATGATAAATTCATCCAGAACATGGAAATAATCGGCGCTTTCCTCCGGCCCGGTCAGGATGATAGGCAGCACCTGTTCGCTGTTTTCCGGATTCATCATGATGCTCAGCAGGTAGAGGAACTCTTCCGCCGTACCGACCCCGCCGGAGAAAATAATGATACCGTGCCCGATGCGTACGAAGGCTTCGAGGCGTTTTTCGATATCGGGCATGATGATAAGTTCATTCACCAGCGGGTTAGGCGGCTCGGCGGCGATGATGGACGGTTCCGTCATGCCAATAAAGCGACCTTCTTTATAGCGCTGCTGCGCGTGGCCGACGGCGGCACCTTTCATCGGTGCTTCCATGGCGCCGGGGCTGCAGCCGGTGCAGATGTTCAGTTCACGCAGCCCTAATTGGCTACCGACTTTTCGTCCGTAGAGATATTCAGTTTCATTAATGGAGTGGCCGCCCCAGCACACCACCATGTTGGGCTCTTCCACGACGTGCAGCGCACGCGCATTGCGCAAAATAGAAAATACCAGATTGGTAATGTGGGCGCTGTTTTCCAGATTCAGGTTCTGATAGCGCTCTGCCGAGGTGATTTGCCCGTTCACAAACAGAATGTCGCGCAGTACGGCGAACAGGTTGGCCTGCAACGAACGGATAATGTCGCCATCGACGAAAGCGTCTTCCGGAGGATTGACCAGTTCCAGCTTCACGCCGTGTTCACGGCGCAACACATTGATATCGAAATCTTCGTAGCGGGATAGCAGCTCTTTGCTGTTATCGGTTTGTCTGCCGGAATTCAGCACGGCAAGCGAACAGTTGCGGAATAAACGGTAAAGATCGCTGTTGGCCGTGCTTTTCAACATGTCCACTTTCAACTGCGATAACAAATCCATAGACCCTAACGGGCTGATATGTGTAATCAATTTTACTCCTTGAGAACGCAGTGTATAACAACAAAATCTCCAGGTTATCCCTTGTCGCCACTGGGGTGGCAAGAGGCATAACACTGATTTTATGTATTGCTCCACCTTAACCTGATGGTATCAGTTTTTCCAATAATGCCGTTTCTGAATGACGATATTGTATCGTATCCCGTACTATTGCCGGGGTAAGCGACCGGTGTTTGCAATAAAGTCGGTGTTGCTACGCCAGGTATTGATGTCCAGCCCGCCGCGGCGTGTATAGCGCGCGTAAACGGTCAATGCTTCTGGCTGGCAAAAACGCATCAGGTCGTTGAAGATACGCTCCACGCACTGCTCATGGAACTCATTGTGGTGCCGAAAGGAGACGATGTAGCGCAGCAGGGCTTCTCTGTCGATACGTTTGCCCCGGTAGCGAATTTGTACCGGGCCCCAATCCGGCTGGTGAGTGATCAGGCAGTTGGATTTGAGCACATGGCTCACCAATGTTTCTTCAACAACGGGGCTCTGTGCGTGGCAGGCGTTGGCGAGATGGTCGGCATTGAACGCATAATCCGTGATCTGAATATCCAGTCCGTCAATACATTCTCCTTGGAATTGGCCCAGCGTCTGTCCCTGAAAGGCATCCAGCGAAAACAGCGCCACGCTAACCTCACCCTGCGCACAGGCGGCCAGATCGCGCGTTAGTGTCTCTTGTACCCGTTGCCAATTTTCAAAAACCGTCTGATTGAAGCTGTTCAGGTAGAGTTTGAAGCTTTTGGATTCGATAAGGTTTGGGCTATCGGCCTGCAAATGCATTTCGCCTACGGCAACCTGCGGCACTCCGTTGGGTGCAAGCCAAGAGAGTTCGTATAATGTCCAGATATCTTCACCGTGAAACGGCAAATGCGCGGCATCAATGCCCAAAAGGTCGCGGTTTAAACTGCGTGGAACCGCTTGTAATAAGCCGGCATCGTAGCTGTCGTGGTAAGATGTCGGTTTTCCCAACGGTAACGCACTGAGCGCATCCTGTTTGTCAAAAGTGGACATAACATGCCTTTGCAAAGTAAAAACGATATGCAGTAGTGTAACCGACTCGCTCAGTGAAGAGAAAAAAGTATGGATGACAATGTGCAGCACGCACTCCAGGGGTTTACCCAGCGCTATATGGCGGCCTGGCAGCAAGCCTATGACCATTTGCCCGCCAGTGAGGCGTTGTACGGCGTTGCTTCACCCTGCGTAGTGGAAAATGACGGCGAGCGGGTATTTTGGACTCCTCAGCCTGTGGCCGAGGGCGCGACACTTGAAGGCGTGTCGCGTGCGCTGACAATTGCGCTGAATCCTGATGCTGAAGCCTTTTTTACCACGCAGTATGCCGGGGATATGGAAGCGCGCTTTGCCGATATTGATTGCCTGCTACTGCAATCGTGGAGCGAGGATGATTTTGTGCGTGTGCAAGAAAATCTGATCGGGCATTTGCTGACGCAAAAGCGACTTAAGTTGCCGCCGACGCTGTTTTTAGCCACGACGGAATCAGAAATGGCGCTTATCTCGTTATCCAATGTTAGCGGTGAAGTATGGCTTGAAACCTTTGGTACACGTGAACATCGGGTGTTGGCTCCCTTTTTGTCTGTGTTCCTGCAACAGTTGCAACCGAGAGTATGATGATGGCTGCCTGCGTTATCTGGCGGATATGCGTGTAAGAGATATCTTGCATTTATTGTGAGATATCTCTGTGTTTTCCTCGTTTCATGCACTTTTTTTGTTTTTTCTTTTTAATTAATGGATTATATTTTTCTTTGCATTAGGGGTTTCAGCGTAAATATAAGAAAAAATCTGATCAGGGTCTTGCTGTTCGTCGCCTTTTAATACATCTTAGTAACCAGTTACAGGATGTATCACTTTATCGCTAAATGTGGCAAAGAAGGATAACAACTTCAGGATGAAACCAAGGACACCTCCAGGAAGGAGATTGAGAGCCGTTACGGAGTGGCGGTGGGGCAGGAGCCTAAAGGGAATATCTTCACGGAAGATGCAGGAAGAACGGTCAGGACAAAAGTTGGACGCTTGCACGAAGAGCAGGTTAGGATAACTGCAAAGGAAAAGTTTTCACGGATGAGCAGGGACGCAGTGGTGTAGCGGGAAAGCTATAAAACGAACCGTGGCACTGATATTCAGTGCCCCCAACTTTCTTGTCGCAGAGTATCCGTTAACGCTTTGCAGACGCGGCCCGCTATTGCGTTGCCACCGCAGCCCTGCGCCTGTTGGGCCCCCCCTGCTTCAATGATATGCTTTGCCGTCCACGCAGCCGGTGAGAGAAAAGCATGACGCACCAAGACCACATTCGACACGCCTTATGGGAAATTGAACGCACGCTACGCGACAGCGTGTTTTGGCAATCCGCCCCGCCGCAGGCCAGTGCGTTTACCAGCACAGAACCTTTCTGCATTGACACCATGAGCGCCGAACAGTGTTTGCAATGGGTACTGTTGCCGCGACTGCATGCGATGCTGGATGGCGGCGTTCCCTTACCCCAGGCGCCCGCGATCACCCACTATTTTTAAGAGGCCCTGACCGGGGATATCAACGACATCTCGCCGCTGTTGGAACAACCGCGCGCGTTGGATGCACTGTTTGTGCCTGCCGATGCGCAGGGAGATCTGGATGCTTGAAATTCTGTATCAGGATGAGCATCTGATCGCCATTAATAAACCGGCTGGGTGGTTGGTTCACCGCAGTTGGCTGGATAGCAAAGAAAAAGTAGTGATCATGCAGACGCTACGTGATCAGATTGGTCAACATGTTTTCACGGTCCATCGTCTGGACAGGCCAACGTCAGGCGTGCTGCTGCTGTGGCTTTCCAGCGACATTGCGCGCCTGCTTTCGCAGCAGTTCGAACAGCACCAGATTCAGAAAACCTATAATGCGGTCGTGCGTGGTTACCTTTCCGGCAGCGATACCATCGACTATGCGCTGATTGAAGAACTGGACAAAGTGGCTGACAAGCTTGCCCAGCGCGATAAACAACCTCAGACGGCTATTACTCACTACCGTTCTCTGGCACAGGTGGAGCAACCGATAGCAGTAGGGCGCTATCCTACCGCCCGATACAGCCTGGTTGAGCTGATGCCGCAGACGGGACGCAAACATCAGTTGCGTCGTCATATGGTGCATTTATCCCATTTGGGGTGATTCAAAGCACGGTGATTTGCGTCAGAATCGCGCAATGGCCGCGCATTTTGGTTGTGGACGCTTGATGTTGCATGCCAGCCAACTGACGCTGTGCCATCCTGTAACAGGGGAGCCCTTGGTATTACGTGCTGGGTTGGATATGGCATGGATGCGCGTAATGACGCAATTTGGCTGGCTGGGCAGTCTCCCTGATGCTGAAAGGGTTGAGTTTCCGCCTGACTCGGGGCAGGATAATGGCCTTTCCAGTATTGCCGAATAGCGCAGATACGGCGTTATCGGGCACGCAGCGATACATTACACGTGGAGTCATCATCATGGCGCAAATTGGTATTTTTGTTGGCACGGTTTATGGAAACGCATTGCTGGTTGCAGAAGAGGCGGAGAATCTGCTGAGTGAGCGCGGCCATCAGGTCAAGGTGTTTGAAGATGTCGAGCTGTCATCCTGGCTGGCGTATCGCGAGCAATATGTGCTGGTGGTAACGTCCACCACCGGACAAGGGGATCTGCCGGATTCCATCGCCCCCTTGTTTGCTGCGCTGCGTGAAAAAGGTGGTCATCAGCCAGCGCTGCGCTATGGCGTCATTGCACTGGGCGACAGCAGTTACCCCCATTTTTGCGGCGCGGGCAAGCAGTTTGATGCGTTGTTGCAAGAGATGGCGGCTCAGCGTGTGGGAGATGTGCTTCAGATTGACGCGACAGAATGCCCGGAGCCAGAAGTGCTTTCCTGCCCGTGGGTAGAGCAGTGGGCGGGGTTGGTGGAAGCAGGCTGATAACCGCGCATGGGCTATGCATATGCCACGCATCTGCATATACTTGGGATATGCATTTGCAAGCATAAAGGCCGAACGGCCAGTGAGGTATAACCATGCGTATTGTTTCTGTCTTCAAAAATGGCAATAACCGGGCTATCCGCCTGCCTCGCGACATGGATTTTGAAGGCGTCACTGAACTGAAGATCGTGCGAGAGGGCGATACGCTGATCCTGCGCCCGGTCAAACCCAGTTGGGGCTCCTTTCTGCAAGAAGCAAAGGCGGATGCCGATTTCCTGACAGAACGCGAAAACGTTGTCTGCGATGAGGGCCGCTTTCAGCTATGAGTAACCTGTACATGCTGGACACCAATATCTGCTCTTTCATCATGCGAGAGCATCCTGAGACGGTTATTCGTCTTCTGGAACAGGCTGTTTTACGCCGCCACCGTGTTGTGGTGTCGGCGATCACTTATGCCGAAATGCGTTTCGGCGCTATTGGTAAGAAAGCCTCCCCACGTCATATCATCGTTGGTTGATGAGTTTTGTCTTTGCCTTGATGCCATCTTGCCTTGGGATAAGGCTGCCGTTGATGCTGGAAGATTGGGTACACTGATACTACGTCAGTGACGTAAGATCTGTGACAGTAAAAACAAAACCCCACGGCAACGCATGGGGCTTGTCAGCAGCAATAAAAGAACTAGACGTGCAGCGTATTAACGCCCTTTGGTCAGTTTCTCCAGATCGGATTCGATCCCATTAATCTTGTTTGCCACCACGCTTTCCAGATGACGCAAATCATCAAGGATTTTGCGTTTCAGATCGACTTCCACCTGATCGCGTTGGCAAATCTGGTCGAGCTCATCAATGACATAGCGCAGATTGGGGCTGATCTCATTGATCTCTTTTAAAGCCTTGCCGCTGTTATCCGCAACGATGGTTTTACGCTGGCGCGGATATTTAAATTTTACGCTTTTGGCGAAAAACCCCCCTTTATCCTTACGAAAATAGATTTTCAGGATGTCGTTGCTGGCCTCCTGGCGCAGGCTATAGCGATCAATTTCATCGGGATGGGAGATACCCAGGCTTTTTAGATTGTCATACATGGCGCCACCTTTTGGGGAGTGATAAAGAAAAGGCGGGTAAACCGCCTTGTTCAGTTTAGTCGATGGTACGGAGCAACTCATTGATACCCACTTTACCGCGGGTTTTCGCATCCACTTTTTTCACGATCACGGCGCAGTACAGGCTGTAGCTGCCATCTTTCGACGGCAGGTTGCCGGAAACGACGACCGAGCCTGCCGGTACGCGACCGTAATGCACTTCACCGGTTTCGCGATCGTAGATTTTAGTGCTTTGGCCGATAAACACGCCCATGGAGATAACGGAGCCTTCTTCCACGATCACACCTTCTACCACTTCAGAGCGGGCACCGATAAAGCAGTTGTCTTCAATGATGGTCGGGTTAGCCTGCAACGGCTCCAGTACGCCACCGATGCCGACACCGCCGGACAGGTGAACGTTTTTTCCGATCTGTGCGCAAGAGCCGACGGTCGCCCAGGTATCAACCATGGTGCCTTCGTCAACGTAAGCACCGATGTTGACATAAGACGGCATCAGTACCGTGTTGCTGGCGATAAATGCGCCCTGACGCACGCTGGCATGGGGTACTACGCGGAAACCTTCGCGTTGGAAGCGAGCTTCATCGTAACCGGCGAATTTCATCGGCACTTTGTCGTAGTAGCGGGTTTCCGTCCCTTCCATCAGTTGGTTGTCATTGATACGGAAAGAGAGCAGCACCGCTTTTTTCAACCATTGGTGCGTCACCCACTCGCCATTGATTTTTTCCGCCACGCGCAGTGCGCCGCTGTCCAATAAGCCAATTACCTGATTAACGGCTTCACGGGTTACGCTGTCCACGGAGGTCGGCGTAATGTCGGCACGGCGTTCAAAGGCGGTTTCGATAACGTTTTGTAATTGATGCATCCTGTTTCTCTTTCTGTGCTGTCAGTCAATGGTTAATTCAGGGTTACTTTATCGTTTGGGTCGAGGGCTTCTGTCAACCGTTGTTGCAAGATAAGGCGCAATTCCGGAGATAATGCGCGTCTGTCTTTGTCTGCAAGGATAAAAATGTCTTCTACCCGCTCGCCAATAGTGGAAATGCGCGCACCGTGTAACGACACGTTGAGATCGGCGAACACTTTACCCAGGCGCGCCAGCAGGCCCGGTTGATCGAGTGCGCTCAACTCCATGTAGCTGCGTCTGTCCGTATGTGTCGGTAGGAAGCTGATTTCCGTGGGCACACTGAAATGGAGTAATTTGGAGGAAGCGCGGCGCGGGCGCGGGTGTTGGTAATCGCGCTGCGTGAGCGCCTGAACCAGCGCCTGGCGAATAAACTCGTGGCGATCCGGTGCGACCGGGCTGCCGTCGGGTTCCAGTACGATAAAGGTGTCCATTGCCATACCATCGCGGCTGGTGAAAATTTGCGCATCATGCACGCTCAGGTTGCGACGGTCGAGTTCGCCTGCCACAGCGGCGAACAGATAAGGGCGATCCGGGCTCCAGATGAAAATTTCTGTGCCGCCGCGGCTAGCCTGGTGGCTGATAAGCACCAATGGCTTATGTAAATCATGCTCAACCAGATGGCGTGCGTACCAGGCAAGCTGATTCGGCGAATGGCGCAGAAAATAATCTGCGCGGCAGCGGCTCCAGATAGGGTGCAGCGCTTCTTCATCGATATTGTCCATGCGCAGCAGCGCCAAGGCCTGAAGGCGATGATGGCGTACGCGATCGCGCACATCCGGCGTATTTTGCATCCCGCGGCGCAGCTGTTTCTCGGTGGCGAAATAAAGTTCGCGCAGCAGGCTCTGTTTCCAACTATTCCGCAAGTTTTCGTTGGTCGCGCAGATATCGGCAACCGTGAGGCTGACCAGGTAGCGCAGGCGGGTTTCGCTTTTCACTTCAGCGGCGAACTGCTGGATAACCGCCGGATCCTGAATGTCGCGACGCTGTGCGGTAACCGACATCAGCAGGTGGCAGCGCACCAACCAGGCAACCAGGTTGCGTTTCGCGTGAATTAAGCTGGTGCAGCGCGGCAAACTCAACGACATCTTGCGCCCCCAGTTCCGAGTGATCGCCGCCGCGTCCTTTAGCAATGTCATGAAACAGCGCCGCAAGTAGTAGCAATTCCGGCTGCGGCAGGCGCGGATACAGTTCCACGCACAGTGGATGCTGGGCGCGCGTCTCTTCGTCGGCAAAGCTTTCCAGTTTGAGCAGCACACGCAGCGTGTGCTCATCCACGGTATAGGCATGAAACAGATCGAACTGCATCTGCCCGACAATATTGCTCCATAACGGTGTATACGCTTCCAATACACTATGACGATGCATTGGCAGTAGGGCACGGTTTACCGCGTGTGGATGGCGCAAAATAGCCATAAAAAGGTGCCGCGCTTCAGGAATTGCGCATAGCGGTTGGGTCAGATGGCGACGTGCATGACGCAATTGGCGCAGCGTGGTGGAATAGATGCCAGTAATCTCATCGTTGCGCACCATGGTGCTAAACATGCGCATAATGGCTTCCGGCTTATGCATGAGCAGCGTCTCATCACGCAGGTCGATCAGATTGCCACGCAGTTGGAATTCATCATCTATCGCGCGGGGTTTTTCACTGGCATCCAACGCCAGGATGGCCTCATCGAACAGTTGTAGCAGCATATGATTAAGCTCGCTGACGCGGCGCGTCGCGCGATAGAAATCTTTCATCATGTGCTCAACCGGCGCATTACCCTCACCACGGTAATTCAGCAACTGTGCCACGTTGAGCTGGTGGTCAAACAGCAAACGGTTGTCGTAACGCGACAGAATCAGATGCAAGGCAAAGCGAATGCGCCATAGGAAGCTCTGACATTCATTGAGCTCGTTGCGCTCGGCTTCGGTGAGAAAACCAAATCCGACCATTTTGTTGAGCGACGTGGCACCAAAATGGCGCCGGGCAACCCAGAGCAAGGTGTGAATATCGCGCAGCCCACCGGGGCTACTTTTTATATCCGGTTCAAGATTGTAGCTGGTGCTGTGGTAACGCTGATGCCGTTCTTGCTGTTCGGTGATTTTGGCCGGGAAAAAGGCGGAGGAGGGCCAAAAATCTTCGCTAAAAATCTGTTTTTGTAAGGGGAGAAACAGTGCCACATCGCCGCAGATCAGGCGCGATTCGATAAGGTTTGTCGCCACGGAAATATCCGCTCTGCCTTCTTGCAGGCACTCATCCAGCGTGCGCACGCTATGACCGACTTCAAGCTTGAGGTCCCACAGCAGCGTGATAAACGCGCCCACCTGTTGAGATTGATGGGCGCTGAGCGACTGCCCGCTGAGTACCAGCACATCAATATCCGACAGTGGGTGCAACTCATCGCGCCCGTATCCACCAACGGCCACCAGCGCCGTTTGTGCGGCAGATTCGAAACCGTAAAACGTCCACAGACGTTGCAGCAGATGGTCGATAAAAAAGGTTCTGGTGGTAATCAACGTTTCGGCGGCTACCCCGGTGCGAAATTTAGCGCCTAACCACGTCTGAAAACGCTCCATGGACAGTTTGAGCGCTGAGCAATCCAATTCGCTGTCGCTGTAGGTTAATGGGGGGTGGGGGGCTGTATGTCAGCGGTGAACACGTCGGCGGAGTGAGAAGCGTTGTTGTCATTAATAAATTCACAGCCCTTAAGCGTTGCCTGGCAAACGCCATAAAAGAGACGCCAGCCCTGTTAACGGTATCCCTGGCCGCCGCCGAAAGATAACCGTCGGGCTGGCGCACCATTATGCCGGGTGCGAAATGATGTTGGGGATGGTGTCGTCTTTCCTCAGCGTCATAATTTCGCAACCGTTTTCGGTTACCACAATAGTATGCTCGTATTGCGCCGACAAGCTGCGATCTTTGGTTTTTACCGTCCAACTGTCTTTCATGGTGCAGATACGGAAATCGCCTGCGTTAAGCATCGGTTCAATTGTGAATGCCATGCCCGCTTGCAGCACTACGCCGCCGTCATCGGCATCGTAATGCTGCACCTGAGGTTCTTCATGGAAACCGCGACCAATACCGTGGCCGCAATATTCACGTACGACGGAGAAATCATTGCTTTCCGCGAATACCTGTATGGCTTTACCCAGGGCACGCAGCCGGATGCCTGGCTTGACCATTTTCAGCGCCAGATAGAGACTTTCCTGTGTGATACGGCACAGACGTTCGCCCAGAATGGTGGGTTTACCGGCGATGAACATCTTGGAGGTGTCACCGTGGAAGCCGTCTTTGATGACCGTGACGTCGATATTGATGATGTCACCGTCTTTCAGCAGACGCTCATCGCTGGGAATGCCGTGGCATACCACTTCGTTGATAGAGATACACACCGATTTCGGAAAACCGTGATAACCGAGGCTGGCAGAAATGGCCTGCTGCTTGTTGGTAATATGGTCGTGGCAGATGCGATCTAGTTCGCCAGTGCTGACACCGGGAACCACATACGGTTCGATGATTTCCAGCACTTCCGCCGCGAGGCGGCCAGCGACGCGCATTTTCTCGATGTCTTCAGGGGTTTTTATTGATATAGCCATGCAAAATTGTCCGCGGGTGTCGAAGCAGTCGACGAATTTAAGGTTACTCACTAACCAATTATGTTATCAGCCCTGACGGATGGTGCCAAATCCCCATTTGGATTCAATGGCGGTACGTCAGGAGAAAATCGGGTAAATGGTGCAGCAAAAGTTGGTGTCGGTGGGGACTTTATGGTATAAAGCGCGCCGGTGATCTGACTGGGTCTGGCTAACAGGTTCAGCGGAATTCACTAAACTCATATGTGTAAATAACACACACATGTCGACACGTTCACCGGGGTGTTCGAAGGTCAATGTCTTATGACGTGGCTGAAGGGTCGGTGTAATGGGGCATGTGGAGGCTTAACCACATACTCAATTTATAGAGGTAATCATGTCAACTGTTTCCATGCGCGATATGCTCAAGGCTGGCGTACACTTCGGTCACCAGACCCGTTACTGGAACCCGAAAATGAAACCTTTCATTTTTGGTGCGCGTAACAAAGTTCACATCATCAACCTTGAAAAAACCGTTCCGATGTTCAACGATGCATTGGCTGAGCTGAGCAAAATCTCTTCTCGCAAAGGCAAAATCCTGTTCGTTGGTACGAAACGCGCTGCAAGCGAAGCGGTAAAAGACGCTGCAAACAACTGCGACCAGTTCTTCGTGAACCATCGCTGGTTGGGCGGTATGCTGACTAACTGGAAAACCGTTCGTCAGTCCATCAAGCGTTTGAAAGATCTGGAAACCCAATCTCAAGACGGTACCTTCGACAAGCTGACCAAAAAAGAAGCTCTGATGCGTACTCGTGAACTGGACAAGCTGGAAAACAGCCTGGGCGGTATCAAAGATATGGGCGGCCTGCCAGATGCTCTGTTTGTGGTTGACGCCGACCATGAACACATCGCCATCAAAGAAGCAAACAACCTGGGTATCCCGGTATTTGCTGTGGTTGATACCAACTCCGATCCGGATGGCGCTGACTTCATCATCCCTGGCAACGACGACGCCATCCGTGCAGTAACCCTGTACCTGAGCGCTGTTGCTACCGCTGTTCGTGAAGGCCGTTCTCAAGATCTGGCTGTTCAAGCGGAAGAAGGCTTGGTAGAAACTGAATAATAAGACTGGCTCCGTCGAGCCCTTATTAACCAGGTATTGAATATGTTGGTTAGGGGGCCTTAATGGCCCCCTTTTACTTATCTCCCACGAGATAACCGAGGAAAAGATAATGTCTGAAATTACCGCTGCCCTGGTAAAAGAACTGCGCGAGCGTACTGGCGCTGGCATGATGGAATGCAAGAAAGCGCTGGTCGAAGCTAACGGTGATATCGAACTTGCTATCGATAACATGCGTAAGTCTGGCCAGGCTAAAGCTGCGAAAAAAGCAGGCCGTGTTGCTGCTGAAGGTGTGATTCTGACCAAGATCGTGGCTGACGGCAAATATGGCGTTATCGTTGAGCTGAACTGCGAAACTGACTTCGTTGCTAAAGATGCTGGCTTCAAAGCTTTTGGCGAAGAAGTTGCAACGGCTGCGCTGGACGAACGCATCACCGACGTTGACGTTCTGAAAGCGAAATTCGAAGAGCAGCGTACTACGCTGGTCGCGAAAATTGGTGAAAACATAAATATTCGTCGTATCGCTATTCAGGAAGGTGACGTGCTGGGTGCTTACCTGCACGGCGCACGCATTGGCGTACTGGTTGCCGCTACCGGCGCTGACGAAGAACTGGTTAAGCACGTTGCTATGCACATTGCTGCCAGCAAACCTGAGTACGTGAAAGCAGAAGACGTCCCGGCTGATGTGGTCGCGCGTGAGCACCAGATCCAGTTGGACATTGCCATGCAATCTGGCAAACCGCGTGAAATCGCAGAAAAAATGGTCGAAGGCCGTATGCATAAATTCACCGGCGAAATCTCTCTGACCGGTCAACACTTCGTGATGGATCCCAACAAAACCGTTGGCGATCTGCTGAAAGAGCACAAAGCTGACGTCATCAGCTTCATCCGTTTCGAAGTGGGTGAAGGCATTGAGAAAGCGGAAGTTGACTTCGCTGCTGAAGTCGCCGCGATGAGCAAGCAGTCTTAAGATGCAAAAAAGGAGCCGCCAGTTGGCGGTTCCTTTTTATACCCGTCATACTTCATGTACAGCGGCGTTGGCGAGGTTCACCCGGCACATTTCTGAGTAAACCGACGCACAACACTTATGGGTAATACTCTCGTGGCATACCCACTAGCCATTCGCATGAAGCCGGGTATATCCAGCCAAAATTTTCAACACGTTTTACTGCCACTGCGCATTTATGCGTCGGTTCAATGACGCTCGCGGTATGAGGGACTAAAGCGTGACAGTAATCACATTCCCATTATGATGATAGCCCGTTAGGACAACAACACCATGGCAACCAACGCAAAACCCGTATATCAACGTATCCTGCTTAAGCTCAGTGGCGAAGCATTACAAGGGGACGAAGGTTTTGGTATCGATGCGAGCATTCTGGATCGCATGGCTCAGGAAATTAAAGAACTGGTTGAGCTGGGCATTCAGGTCGGCGTCGTTATCGGTGGTGGCAACCTGTTCCGCGGTGCCGGCCTGGCACAGGCTGGTATGAATCGCGTGGTGGGCGATCACATGGGGATGTTGGCCACCGTAATGAACGGCCTGGCAATGCGCGATGCGCTGCACCGTGCTTATGTCAACGCGCGCTTGATGTCAGCCATTCCGCTCAACGGTGTGTGTGATAATTACAGTTGGGCTGAGGCTATCAGCTTGCTGCGTAACAATCGCGTGGTGATTTTCTCCGCTGGTACCGGCAATCCCTTCTTCACTACCGATTCTGCCGCTTGTCTGCGCGGTATCGAGATTGAAGCTGACGTGGTGCTGAAAGCCACCAAAGTGGATGGCGTTTTTTCTGCGGATCCGGTTAAAGATCCCACTGCGACGCTTCATGAAACGCTAACCTATCAGGATGTTCTCGAACGGGAACTGAAAGTGATGGATTTGGCGGCCTTTACGCTGGCTCGCGATCATAATTTACCGATCCGCGTTTTCAACATGAACAAACCCGGAGCATTGCGCCGCGTAGTCATGGGTGAAAAAGAAGGCACCTTGATCACGAAGTAATAACGGGTGTACTGAAAAATAAGGTACTATCCTGATTTTGGTGGTACTGCTTTATTTTCGTAATACCAATAGATAACGCGCTGCGTCGGCATCCCGGCGCAAGCATCAATGATTTACCTGGTTTGCTGTATGCATCCCTGTCTGCTTGTATCATGCGCGTTGGTTTCATGATAAAGCACAGGGAAATAACCTGTCCGGCAACCAGTATTCAAGGGTCCGCAACGTGATTAATGACATCAGAAAATATGCTGATACACGCATGGAAAAGTGTGTAGAAGCGTTTAAGCACCAAATTAGCAGAGTTCGTACTGGCCGCGCTTCACCGAGCCTACTGGATGGCATCCAGGTAGAATATTACGGTTCTGTCACGCCGCTGCGCCAAGTGGCAAACATTGTGGTTGAAGACACGCGCACGCTGGCGATCACGGTGTTTGACCGCACCTTGGGCCCGGCCGTTGAAAAAGCGATCATGGCCTCCGATCTGGGGTTAAACCCGTCCTCTGCGGGCGCGGTAATCCGTGTCCCATTGCCTCCGTTGACTGAAGAGCGCCGCAAAGATTTGACCAAAGTAGTGAGCGGTGAAGCGGAACAAGGGCGTGTTTCCGTGCGTAACGTGCGCCGTGATGCGAACGACAAGCTGAAAGCGCTGTTGAAAGATAAAGCGATCAGTGAAGATGAAGAACGCCGCGCGCAGGATGAGGTGCAAAAACTGACTGACGCCTATATCAAGAAAGTTGATGTCGCGCTGGCAGAAAAAGAAAATGAGCTGATGGAGTTTTAATCGGCCTCCAAAAAAAGCGCCAGCCAGTACACCCACTGGCGGCGCTTTATTTTTTTAGAGCAATTTCATGAAGCAACTGACGATCCTCGGTTCAACCGGTTCGATTGGTGTTAGTACGCTGGCTGTAGTGAAAGCCAATCCGGATAAATTCGCCGTTACTGCCCTGGCCGCTGGGCGGAACGTTGATGTGATGCTGGCGCAATGCCTGCAATTCCAACCTGCCTATGCCTCCATGTCCGATCCCCAGGCTGCGACATTGTTACTTGAACGACTGATGGACACAGGCTGCCGTACCGAAGTGCTGGCGGGCGAGCACGCAGCGTGTGAGTTGGCTGCGCTCGATGGCGTCGATCAAGTAATGTCGGCAATCGTGGGGGCCGCAGGATTATTGCCAACGCTCGCAGCCATCAAAGCTGGTAAACAAGTGCTGTTGGCGAATAAAGAATCTTTGGTCACCTGTGGCCGACTGTTTATGAACGATGTTGCACAATACGGTGCGCAATTGCTGCCGATAGACAGTGAACACAACGCCATTTTTCAGAGTTTACCTGAGCACATTCAACGCCAATTGGGTTACGCTTCATTAACTGAACATGGGGTGGAACGTATTGTTCTGACCGGTTCGGGTGGCCCATTTCGAGAAACGCCGTTGGCCGCATTGGCGGCGATGACGCCCGATCAGGCATGTGCTCACCCCAACTGGTCCATGGGCCGCAAGATTTCCATGGACTCCGCCACCATGATGAACAAGGGGCTGGAGTACATCGAGGCGCGTTGGTTGTTTAATGCGTCAGCGGCGCAGATGGAAGTGATTATCCATCCGCAGTCCGTTATTCACTCCATGGTGCGCTATCGTGATGGCAGCGTTTTGGCACAACTTGGCACACCGGATATGCGTACGCCGATCGCGCACGCAATGGCCTATCCGCAGCGCGTGGTATCGAACGTGGCACCGCTGGATTTTATGCGTCTTGGCCCACTCACGTTCAGCGAGCCGGACATGACGCGTTATCCCTGCTTGCAGTTAGCGATTGCTGCGTGCAATCAGGGCCAGGCGGCAACGACTGCGCTGAATGGGGCTAACGAAGTTGCCGTCGACGCCTTTTTGCACGGTGAGATTCGCTTTACCGATATTGCGTCGTTGAATCAGCGCGTGATGGAGCAGCTTTCCTGCGCTGAGCCAGAGTCCGTTGACGATGTCCTGGCTATTGACCGTTGGGCTCGCGAGAAAGGCCGGGAGGCGTTACGCGGTTTCCACTGAGAACGTGCGCTTGCGGACGCGATCGTCGCGGCACAATTTGTTCATGCGGGATCAAGGTGATATAGTCTGCGCCATTCGCGTCGAGGTCAGTGCGAAAACGCTGGCGAAGGACGTACAGCCGTGCTCGTTCACGGCTTTTTTGTGCTAACGGGTCTGATGTTAGGGATGGATTGTTTTCTTACTT
Organism: Candidatus Symbiopectobacterium endolongispinus; assembly: GCF_018777385.1. Classification (GTDB taxonomy): domain Bacteria; phylum Pseudomonadota; class Gammaproteobacteria; order Enterobacterales; family Enterobacteriaceae; genus Symbiopectobacterium; species Symbiopectobacterium endolongispinus. The sequence goes on from NZ_JAFJYB010000001.1 coordinate 245,644, forward strand.
GAGGAAATTAAGTTCGCGTTATGCCGTCTGATAATCAACAAACACCCATTACGCCACCCGAAAGCGGGCCAAGGCATGTCGCAATCATCATGGATGGTAATGGCCGTTGGGCGAAAAACCGTGGCAAGCTGCGCGTTTTTGGCCATCAGACTGGTGTGAAGGCGGTGCGGCGGGCGGTGAGCTTTGCGGTAAGCCATCGGCTCGATGCCTTGACCTTATATGCCTTCAGTAGCGAAAACTGGAACCGTCCGGCGCAAGAAGTGAAAGCGCTGATGGAACTGTTTGTTCGGGCGTTGGACAGTGAGGTCAAAAGCCTGCATAAACACGGCGTTCAGTTGCGTATTATCGGTGATATAAGCCGTTTCAGCCCGCGTCTACAAGAGCGCATCAGCCGCTCTGAAGCACTGACAAAAAATAATCCAGGGTTAATACTGAATATTGCCGCGAATTATGGCGGACGTTGGGATATTATTCAGGGCGTCAGACAATTGGCTGAGCAGGTGCAGGAAGGCACGCTCCGCCCGGACACGATCGACGAAGATACCTTATCCCACGCCCTGTGTTTGAGCGATCAAACGCCGGTCGATTTGGTCATCAGGACGGGGGGAGAACACCGCATCAGTAATTTTTTGCTGTGGCAGATTGCTTATGCTGAGCTTTACTTTACCGATGTCCTTTGGCCTGATTTCGATGAACACGATTTTGAAGGTGCGATGAATGCATTTGCGCAACGCGAACGGCGTTTCGGTGGAACTGCACCTTCCGATGCTGACGCATCATAGGGGGAAGGTGTGCTGAAGTATCGATTGATAACTGCCTTGATTTTAATCCCGTTGGTCATTGCGGCATTGTTTCTGCTGCCACCGAAGGGATTTGCACTAGTAACGCTCGGCGTTTGCATGCTGGCCGCCTGGGAGTGGGGGCAATTCGCCGGATTAGGCTCTTCTGCCCAGCGTTTGTCTTTTGCCTTTATGTGTGGCGCACTGCTGGCGTTGATGACACTATCATTGCCAAACTATCACTATTCGGTTCATCTGCTGCCTATTCGCGTTTCGCTATGGGTATCACTGGTGTGGTGGTGTGGCGCACTGCTGTTTGTGCTGTCGTACCCCAGTTCTGCCGGATTTTGGCGCGGTTCAAAAGCGTTGCGCCTGCTGTTTGGCGTGTTGACCATCATGCCTTTCTTCTGGGGTATGGTGGCGTTACGCCAGCACCATTATGATAGCGATCCCTTCTTCGGTGCCTGGTGGTTGCTCTACGTGATGTTGCTGGTGTGGGGCGCAGACAGTGGCGCATACATGTTTGGTAAACTGTTTGGCAAGCATAAACTCGCACCCAAAGTATCTCCGGGGAAAACCTGGGAGGGCTTTGTCGGTGGGTTAGCCACCTACGCGATTATCTCTCCGCTGTTTAGTGTTTATGCGCCTTTGGGCGTTGCGCCATTTACACTGCTCATCTGTTCGGTGATTGCGGCGCTGGCATCCGTACTGGGCGATTTGACAGAAAGCATGTTTAAACGGGAAGCCGGTATTAAAGACAGCAGCCACCTGATTCCCGGTCATGGCGGCGTGCTTGACCGCATCGATAGCCTGACGGCGGCGATTCCGGTATTTGCCTGCCTGATGTTTTTAGTGTTTAAAACGGTTTAGGATGACCTGACAGATGATGAATGTCCTTTGGAGTTTGGCTGCATTTGTTGTTGCACTGGGCGTATTGATTACGGTGCATGAATTTGGCCACTTCTGGGTTGCTCGTCGCTGTGGGGTTAAGGTTGAGCGTTTTTCTGTCGGATTTGGCAAGGCGCTATGGCGTTGGCGCGATCGGCGGGGGACTGAGTTTGTCATTGCCCTAATTCCACTGGGTGGCTATGTCAAAATGCTCGACGAGCGTGTGGATATCGTCTCGCCGGAACAGCATCATCTCTCTTTTAACCGTAAAACCGTATGGCAACGAGCTGCTATCGTGAATGCGGGTCCGATTGCCAATTTCCTGTTTGCGATTGCCGCCTACTGGCTGGTGTTTATTATTGGCGTGCCGGGTGTACGACCGGTGGTTGGCGAAATAGTACCCAACTCCATTGCTGCTATGGCGCAAATGTCGCCGGGGATGGAACTAAAAGCGGTAGATGGTATCGAAACGCCTGACTGGGACACGGCGCGTTTAACGCTGATCGGCAAGATTGGCGATAACGAGGTAACGCTTGAAGTTGCGCCGCTTGGTTCTTCGTCCGTGGTGCGTAAGACGCTGGATTTGCATGACTGGCAGTTCAACCCAGAAAGGCAGGATCCCGCCGCCTCATTGGGCATGGTGCCGCGTATGCCGCAAATCGATGCGGTGCTGACGCAGGTACAGGATGGATCGGCAGCGCAAAAAGCCGGTTTGCAAGTCGGGGACAGGATCGCTAAAGTCGATGGGCAACCGCTGACGCGCTGGTCGCTGTTTGCCAGTACGGTGCGTGACAAGCCGGATGCAGATATTACGCTGGACATTGAACGAAACGGTGAGACCAACTCTCTAATCTTGACGCCGGACAGCAAAACGACCGGTGGCAGGGTGGAAGGGTTTGCCGGGGTGGTGCCAAAAGTCATCCCGCTGCCCGAAGAGTACCGGACGGTGCGGCAATACGGGCCGTTCAGTGCGATTTATCAAGCTGCGGATAAAACCTGGCAACTGATGCGGTTAACCGTCAGTATGCTGGGAAAACTGATAACAGGCGATGTTAAGCTCAATAATCTGAGCGGGCCAATCTCTATCGCTCAGGGGGCCGGCATGTCGGCCGACTATGGGCTGATTTACTACCTGATGTTTTTGGCATTGATCAGTGTAAATCTGGGCATTATCAATTTGTTCCCGCTACCGGTTTTGGATGGTGGACACCAGCTCTTTCTGCTGGTTGAAAAACTGAAAGGCAGGCCGGTTTCTGAGCGTGTGCAAGACTTTTGTTATCGTATCGGCACGGTGGTGCTGATGCTGTTAATGGGGCTCGCACTTTTTAATGATTTCTCTCGCCTTTAGGCGGGGGAGTAGGTTAGGAAAAACGCATAACAACGATGGCGATGAAAAAGTTGCTCATATCGTCGCTGCTGTTCAGCAGCGCCACCGTATACGGTGCAGACGGATTCGTAGTGAAGGATATTCATTTCGAGGGCTTGCAGCGTGTTGCTGTCGGTGCGGCACTACTCAGCATGCCTGTCCGTGTGAGTGATGCCGTCAGTGATGACTATATCGGGAATACCATCCGTGCACTGTTCGCGACCGGAAACTTCGAGGATGTCCGGGTACTGCGTGACGGTGAAACCTTGATTGTGCAGGTGAAAGAACGGCCTACCATCGCCAGCATCACATTCTCCGGCAATAAAGCGGTCAAGGATGAGATGCTGAAAGAAAACATGGGAGCGTCCGGTGTGCGCGTCGGCGAAGCGTTAGATCGCACGACACTCTCTTCTATCGAGAAGGGCCTGGAGGATTTCTACTACAGCGTCGGTAAATACAGCGCCTCTGTGAAGGCGGTGGTGACACCGTTGCCGCGCAACCGTGTTGACCTCAAACTGGTGTTTACCGAAGGGGTTTCCGCGCAAATCCAGCAGATCAACATCGTTGGCAACAAAGCCTTCACCTCTGATGAATTGATAGCCCAATTCCAACTGCGCGATGACGTGCCGTGGTGGAACGTCATGGGCGATCGTAAATACCAGAAACAGAAACTCTCTGGCGACCTGGAGACGTTGCGCAGCTTCTATCTCGATCGCGGCTACGCGCGTTTCACGATTGACTCCACTCAGGTGAGCCTGACGCCCGACAAAAAGGGCATCTATATCACCATCAACATCACGGAAGGCGATCAGTACAAGCTGTCCGTGGTGACGGTGCGCGGTAATCTGGCGGGTCACTCTGCCGAGATTGAAGGGCTGACGAAAGTGAATCCTGGCGAGTTGTATAACGGCGCCAAAGTGACACGCATGGAAGAGGATATCAAAAAGCTGCTGGGCCGTTACGGCTACGCTTATCCGCGCGTGGTGACACAGCCTGAAATCAGCGACGGGGACAAAACCGTCAAGCTCAACATCAACGTTGATGCCGGTAATCGCTTCTCGGTGCGCCGTATACGCTTCGAGGGCAATGATACCTCCAAAGATTCCGTGCTGCGTCGCGAAATGCGCCAGATGGAAGGGGAGTGGTTGGGTAACGATCTGGTGGAGCAGGGTAAAGAGCGCCTCAACCGTCTTGGCTACTTTGAAAGCGTTGACGTAGAAACTCAGCGCGTGCCGGGCACCGCCGATCAGGTAGACGTCACCTACAAAGTGAAAGAGCGTAACACCGGTACGTTGAACTTCGGCGTCGGCTTCGGTACGGAGAGTGGTGTCAGCTTCCAAGCTGGGGTTCAGCAAGACAACTGGCTGGGCACTGGTAATTCAGTGGGCATCAGTGGGGCTAAAAACAGCTACCAGACCTATGTCGAGCTGTCGATGACCAACCCCTACTTTACGGTAGACGGCGTCAGCCTCGGCGGTCGTATTTTCTATAACGACTTTAAAGCCTACGATGCTGAACTTTCTGACTATACCAACCGCAGCTATGGCATAGGCACAACGTTAGGTTTCCCGATCAACGAGAACAACTCATTGCGTCTGGGTCTGGACTACGTACATAACGATGTGTCAGATATGTCACCGCAGGTGGCGATGTGGAGTTATCTTAATTCGGTAGGTGTTAATCCGCCGGTTGTAGAATCGGGTAATCACTCCAGCGCCGATTTTAACGCCAACGATTTCTTCCTCAACGCCGGATGGGTCTACAATAGTCTGGACCGTGGCTTCTTCCCGACGGAAGGGAGCCGTGCCAGCTTCAACGCCAAGGTCACTGTGCCGGGTTCCGACAACGAATACTACAAGCTGACCTTTGATTCAGCGACTTACTATCCGTTGAGTGAAAACCACCACTGGGTGTTGATGGGCCGCGCGCGCGCGGGCTACGCGGACGGTATTGGCAGCAAAGATGTGCCGTTTTACGACAACTTCTATGCCGGTGGTTCCAGTACGGTACGTGGCTTCCAGTCGAATACAATTGGTCCTAAAGCGGCTTACTATCGGTGTGAAAAGCCGTTACCAAACAGTTACTCGGCTTGCCGTGTGGACAATTCGGATGATGCTGTGGGCGGTAACGCCATGGCGGTGGCCAGTGCGGAACTGATTCTGCCGACACCGTTTGCCAGCGATAAGTATGCCTGTTCGCTGCGCACCTCGTTGTTTGTGGATGCCGGTACGGTATGGGATACCAACTGGAAGAGCACGGACAAAACCCTGTCGGCAGGTGTGCCAGACTACAGCGAACCGGGCAATATTCGTGTGTCCACCGGTCTTGCGGTGCAGTGGATGTCACCGCTTGGGCCATTGGTGTTCTCCTATGCCCAGTCAGTCAAGAAAATTGACGGAGACAAGTCGGAGCAGTTCCAGTTTAGCATTGGTAAAACGTGGTAGTGTAACGACAAACACGTTGTCTCTATATAGTGTAACGACAAACACGTTGTCTCTATATGAAGTATAGGGCTCTGGTAACGCGCTACGTGCGCTGACCCAGAGCTTTGTGCACGTTAATGTGTGATAAAAAAGATCAGGTTGAGGAATAATAACGTGAAAAAGTGGTTGTTTGCCGCAGGTCTCGGTTTAGCTCTGGCAGCGTCTGCCAGCGTTCAAGCGGCCGACAAAATTGCCGTTGTCAACGTTGCCAGCATTTTCCAGCAGTTGCCGCAGCGTGAAACCGTTGCCAAGCAGTTGGAAAACGAGTTTAAAGGTCGTGCATCTGAATTGCAGAAAATGGAAAGCGATCTGCAAACCAAAATGCAAAAATTGCAGCGTGATGGTTCTACCATGAAAGCCAGCGACCGCAGCAAATCTGAAAACGATCTGATGGCGCAGCGTGAGCAGTTCTCTAACAAGGCTCAGGCTTTTGAACAAGACAATCGCCGTCGCCAGATGGAAGAACGTAACAAGATCCTGAGCCGTATTCAGGATGCCATCAAAAGCGTTGCCAGCAAAGATGGCTACGATATCGTGATTGATGCCAACGCGGTTGCCTATGTCGGTAACGCGAAAGACATCACGGCTGATGTGCTGAAACAGGTTAAATAACTCATGGTTTCAATTCGACTGGACGCCTTGGCAGCACAGTTGGATGCGCAATTACACGGTGATGGCGATATCGTCATCACCGGTGTTGCTTCTATGCATTCGGCACGCTCTGGACAAATCACCTTTCTTTCAGACAGCCGCTATCGTGAGCAACTGACCACGACACAGGCATCCGCCGTGGTAGTGACAGAAGCTGACCTGCCTTACTGCAAGGCAGCTGCGTTGGTGGTGAAAAACCCGTATCTGACTTATGCGCGTATGGCGCAATTGATGGATACCACGCCGCAACCTGCGCAGGATATCGCACCCAGTGCGGTGATTGCCGATGATGCCGTGCTGGGGCGCAATGTCGCCATCGGTGCGAATGCGGTTATCGAGTCAGGCGCAGAGTTAGGCGATGGTGTGGTGATTGGTGCCGGTTGTTTTGTCGGGAAACACGCCAGGATTGGCGCGGGCTCTCGTCTGTGGGCCAATGTGACGGTCTATCATCGGGTTGAATTGGGGGCACAATGCCTGATCCAATCTGGTGCTGTGATTGGTTCCGATGGTTTTGGCTATGCCAACGAGCGTGGCAATTGGGTCAAGATCCCGCAGTTAGGAACGGTACGCATCGGCGATCGCGTTGAGATTGGTGCTAACACCACCATTGACCGCGGTGCACCGGACGACACCATTATTGGTGACGGCGTTATCATTGATAACCAATGCCAGATTGCACACAACGTCGTGATTGGCGACAATACAGCAGTCGCTGGTGGCGTTATCATGGCTGGCAGCCTGAAAATTGGCCGTTACTGCATGATTGGCGGTGCCAGTGTGATCAATGGTCATATGGAAATTTGCGATAAGGTCACGGTTACCGGCATGGGGATGGTCATGAGACCTATCACCGAACCCGGCGTATACTCATCGGGAATTCCGTTACAGCCAAACAAAACGTGGCGTAAAACCGCAGCGCTGGTGATGAGTATTGATGATATGAGCAAACGGCTGAAAGCCGTTGAGCGTAAAGTCAACCAGGATTGATCTCTGTGCCAGCCTCGCCAAAACAGTGGCGGCGGCTTGATGGAGACGGGTTTATACGCGTTGGTTGTTGTGGATTGCCTGCTTAGGCTGGCGTAAAATCCTTATTTGCGGCCTGCCAGATGATCCTCCTTTTGGGATCTCGCAGGCCGGGTTGTTGATGGCATCAGTTTTACGGACAGGAAGAGTATTTTGACTACTAACACTCATACTCTGCATATTGAAGAGATTTTAGAACTACTACCGCACCGCTTCCCCTTTTTGCTGGTGGACCGTGTATTGGATTTCGAAGAAGGGAAATTCCTGCGTGCGGTGAAAAACGTCTCTTTCAACGAACCCTTCTTTCAGGGACACTTCCCCGGTAAGCCCATTTTCCCCGGCGTGCTGATTCTGGAAGCTATGGCCCAGGCTACGGGCATTCTGGCATTTAAAAGCGTGGGTAAGCTGGAACCGGGTGAACTTTACTACTTCGCGGCTGTGGACGAGGCGCGTTTCAAACGTCCGGTGCAGCCAGGGGATCAGATGATTCTTGAAGTTGAATTCATTAAAGAGCGCCGTGGTGTTGCACGTTTCAAAGGCGTCGCCAAAGTGGATGACGAAGTGGCTTGTGAAGCGTCCATGATGTGTGCTCGTCGTCGGGAGGCCTGATAACGTGATTGATCAAACCGCCTTTATTCATCCCAGCGCTATTGTTGAAGACGGTGCCATTATTGGTGCGCGTGTACACATTGGCCCGTTCTGCTATGTCGGTTCTCACGTTGAGATCGGCGAAGGCACGGTATTAAAATCCCATGTTGTGGTAAATGGGATCACTAAAATAGGCCGTGATAATGAGATCTACCAATTTTCCTCCATTGATGAGGTAAATCAGGATCTGAAATACGCGGGTGAACCTACTCGCGTAGAGATCGGCGATCGTAACCGTATTCGTGAAAGTGTCACGATTCATCGTGGTACGGAACAAGGTGGTGGATTGACTAAAGTCGGCAGCGATAATCTGCTGATGATCAACACGCATATCGCCCATGACTGCGTCATTGGTAACCGCTGCATTCTGGCGAACAATGCCACACTGGGTGGACACGTAGAAGTCGATGATTTTGCTATCATCGGCGGCATGACAGCGGTGCACCAGTTCTGTGTCATCGGTGCACACGTTATGGTCGGAGGCTGTTCCGGCGTGGCGCAAGATGTGCCGCCGTACGTCATTGCTCAAGGTAACCATGCGACGCCGTTTGGCCTCAACATTGAGGGGCTGAAACGCCGCGGGTTTGAAAAAGAGACCCAGCAGGCGATTCGTAACGCCTACAAGCTGCTGTATCGCAGTGGGAGAACGTTGGAAGAGGTGAAACCGGAAATCGAAGCGCTGGCGAAAGATCATCCTGCGGTTCAAGCATTTATCGATTTCTTTGCCCGTTCTACCCGCGGCATTATCCGGTAATTCATGTCAACGCGTCCCCTTGTGATTGGTATCGTCGCCGGAGAAACCTCCGGCGACATTCTTGGTGCGGGCCTGATCCGAGCGCTGAAAAGCCAGATGCCTGACGCTCGCTTTGTCGGCGTAGCTGGGCCATGCATGCAGGAAGCCGGGTGTGAAACCTGGTATGAGATGGAAGAGCTCGCAGTGATGGGGATCGTCGAGGTGTTAGGGCGTTTGCCGCGCCTGCTGTCGATCCGCCGTGATCTTACGCAGCGTTTCACCGAGCTTGCGCCCGACGTTTTTGTTGGCATTGATGCGCCCGATTTTAATATCACGCTCGAAGGCCGCCTCAAAGTGCGCGGTATCCGCACCATTCATTACGTCAGCCCCTCCGTGTGGGCCTGGCGCCAGAAACGCGTTTTCAAAATTGGGCGTACCACCGATCTGGTGTTGGCGTTTCTTCCCTTTGAAAAAGCGTTTTACGACAAATTCAACGTGCCTTGCCGCTTTATCGGCCACACCATGGCCGATGCCATGCCGTTACAGCCGGACAAACTGGCGGCGCGCGCACATTTAGGCATCGCGCCTGAGCGCCATTACCTGGCGCTGCTGCCGGGTAGTCGCGGGGCTGAGGTGGAGATGCTGAGCGCCGATTTTTTACGCAGCGCACAGCTATTACGCCAACGCTATCCTGATTTAGCCGTGTTGGTGCCGTTGGTGAATGCCAAGCGGCGTGAGCAATTTGAACGCATTAAGCAAGAAACGGCCTCCGAGCTGGATGTGCATATGTTGGATGGTCAGGCGCGTGAAGCGATGATCGCCAGCGATGCGGCGCTGCTGGCGTCCGGCACCGCAGCGTTGGAGTGCATGATGGCAAAATGCCCGATGGTCGTGGGCTACCGCATGAAGCCCTTTACGTTCTGGCTGGCAAAGCGGTTGGTAAAAACCCCATGGGTGTCGTTACCGAATTTGCTAGCAGGGCGCGAATTGGTAAAAGAGTTGCTGCAAGAAGAGTGCACGCCAGACAAGCTGGCGGCGGCGTTGCTTCCTTGGCTGGAAGGCGGGGAAGACGTGAAACAGTTGCACGAGACCTTTTTGGCGCTGCACCAACAGATTCGTTGTGATGCGGATACGCAGGCGGCACAGGCTGTAATGGAATTGGCCCGAGGTGAAGTGAACCATGTATGATGTTTTTGTCTATCCAGATGCGACGCGCATAGCTGGTGTAGATGAAGTGGGGCGCGGCCCGTTGGTGGGGGCGGTTGTCACCGCCGCGGTGATTCTCGATCCGCAGCGTCCAATCGTTGGATTGGCTGATTCAAAACAGCTCAGTGAAAAACGCCGCCTGGCGCTTTATGATGAGATCAAAGACAAAGCTCTGTCATGGAGTTTGGGGCGTGCCGAGCCCGAAGAGATTGACCAATTGAATATCCTGCATGCCACGATGCTGGCGATGCAGCGCGCCGTTGCGGGGCTGCACCTGGCACCCGATTATGTGCTGATAGACGGCAATCGCTGCCCGCTGTTGCCCATGCCTGCATTGGCGGTGGTGAAGGGCGACAGCCGGGTTGCCGAGATCAGTGCCGCATCGATTCTCGCTAAAGTGACGCGAGACCGGGAAATGGTCGAGTTGGATGCCCGTTTCCCTGAATATGGCTTTGCGCAGCACAAGGGTTACCCGACGGCTTATCACCTTGAAAAACTCGCTCTGTTAGGTGCTACTGAGTACCACCGGCGCAGTTTCGCCCCCGTAAAACGCGTATTGGGGTTGGCATAGCCCGTCAACCGCGCGCAATCAGGTAATATCGGTGCCCTGCTCGTAACGCGGGGCTGTTTTCGACAACGTCTAGGATCTGGATATGGCCGAACCACGTTTTGTCCATCTGCGTGTGCACAGTGACTATTCCATGATCGATGGGTTGGCAAAAGTCGGGCCGCTGGTAAAAAAGGCGGCCGCGCTGGGCATGCCAGCACTGGCGATCACGGATTTCACCAACCTGTGCGGGTTAGTGAAATTTTACGGCGGCGCACACGGTGCTGGCGTTAAACCCATTGTCGGCGCGGATGTTCTGGTAAGCAGCGATGTGCTGGGCGATGAACTTGCACAGCTCACCCTGCTCGCCATGGACAACGAGGGCTATCAAAACCTCACGCTGCTAATTTCCCATGCTTATCAGCGCGGCTACGGTGCCGAAGGCCCCACCATCGAACGCGACTGGTTGATCGAGTACGGTAAAGGCTTACTGCTGATTTCAGGTGCCCGGCAGGGCGACGTCGGCAAATTTATCCTGTGTGGCAATCAGGCGTTGGTCGAGCAAAGCCTGGCCTTTTATCAAGAGCACTTTCCAGGCCGTTATTATCTGGAACTGATTCGCACTGGTTGCCCGTATGAAGAGAGCTATCTTCACGCGGCGATTGAATTAGCCATGAAGCACCATCTACCGGTGGTAGCGACCAACGATGTTCGATTCATCAACGCCGATGAGTTCGATGCCCATGAGATTCGCGTTGCTATCCACGATGGCTATACGCTTGATGACGCAAAGCGCCCGCGTAACTACAGCGCGCAGCAATATATGCGCAGCGAAGACGAGATGTGTGAGCTGTTTGCCGACATCCCGGAAGCACTGGTGAACAGCGTCGAGATAGCCAAACGTTGTAATGTCACCATCCGTCTGGGGGAGTATTTCCTGCCCCAATTTCCGACCGGTGATATGTCAACCGAAGATTTTCTGGTTAAACAGGCCCGTGAAGGACTGGAAGAGCGTCTCGCGTTCCTGTTCCCTGACGAAGAGGTGCGTAAGCAGCGTCGCCCGGAATACGACGATCGTTTGGAAATCGAACTCAACGTTATCAACCAGATGTGGTTCCCTGGCTACTTCCTGATCGTGATGGAGTTTATTCAGTGGTCAAAAGACAACGATGTCCCGGTAGGTCCGGGGCGCGGTTCGGGTGCAGGCTCGCTGGTGGCCTACTCACTGAAAATCACCGATCTCGATCCGCTTGAATTTGACCTGCTATTCGAACGTTTCCTCAACCCGGAACGTGTGTCGATGCCCGACTTCGACGTCGACTTCTGTATGGAAAAGCGTGACCGGGTTATCGATCACGTTGCTGAGATGTACGGGCGCGATGCGGTATCGCAGATCATTACCTTTGGTACCATGGCAGCCAAAGCGGTTATTCGCGATGTAGGTCGCGTGCTCGGACACCCTTACGGTTTTGTCGACCGCATCTCCAAGCTGGTGCCGCCGGATCCGGGCATGACGCTGGAAAAAGCCTTTGCTGCTGAACCGCAGCTACAGGAAATTTACGACGCCGACGAAGAAGTCAAAGCGCTTATCGATATGGCGCGCAAACTGGAAGGGGTGACGCGCAACGCGGGTAAACACGCCGGTGGGGTGGTAATATCGCCGACCAAAATCACCGATTTCGCACCGCTCTATTGCGATTCGGAAGGGAATCATCCGGTTACCCAGTTTGACAAGAACGACGTGGAATATGCCGGGTTGGTGAAGTTTGACTTCCTGGGGCTGCGCACGCTGACTATTATCGACTGGGCGCTGGAGATGATTAATGCCCGTCGTGCCAGGCAGGGGCTGGAGCCGATTGATATCGCGGCCATCCCGCTCAACGATAAAAAAAGTTTCGACATGCTGCAACGTTCGGAAACCACGGCGGTGTTCCAGCTTGAATCGCGCGGAATGAAAGACCTTATCAAACGTCTGAAGCCGGACTGCTTTGAAGACATGATCGCTCTGGTGGCGTTGTTCCGTCCGGGGCCTTTGCAGTCAGGGATGGTGGATAACTTTATCGACCGTAAACACGGACGTGAGGAAATATCCTATCCTGATATACAGTGGCAGCATGAATCGCTGAAGCCGGTGCTGGAGCCGACCTATGGTATCATCCTGTATCAGGAACAGGTGATGCAGATAGCCCAGGTGCTTTCCGGCTATACGCTGGGCGGTGCAGACATGCTGCGCCGCGCCATGGGTAAGAAAAAACCCGAAGAAATGGCCAAGCAGCGCTCCGTGTTTGAGGACGGCGCGAAGAAGATGGGCGTCGACGGCGAATTGTCGATGAAGATCTTTGACCTGGTAGAAAAATTTGCCGGGTATGGGTTTAACAAATCGCACTCAGCCGCCTACGCACTGGTATCGTATCAAACGCTGTGGCTCAAGGCGCATTATCCTGCCGAATTCATGGCCGCTGTGATGACGGCGGACATGGATAACATTGATAAAGTGGTGGGGCTGGTGGATGAGTGCTGGCGTATGGGGCTAAAAATCCTGCCGCCGGATATCAACAGCGGGCTGTACCATTTTCACGTCAATAATGACGGGGAAATTGTTTATGGTATCGGCGCGATCAAGGGCGTCGGTGAAGGGCCGATAGAAGCTATCATCGACGCGCGAAATCAGGGCGGGTATTTCCGCGAGTTGTTCGATCTCTGTGCTCGTACTGATATCAAGAAACTGAATCGCCGCGTGCTGGAAAAGCTGATCATGTCCGGTGCGTTTGATCGGCTGGGACCGCATCGCGCGGCGTTGATGAATTCGCTCAACGATGCGTTGAAGGCCGCCGATCAGCATGCCAAGGCCGAAGCTATCGGTCAGGCAGATATGTTTGGTGTTCTAGCGGAAGCGCCGGAGCAGGTAGAGCAGTCCTACAGCACGGTAGCTCCCTGGCCGGAGCAGGTGGTGTTGGACGGTGAGCGGGAAACGTTAGGGCTTTATCTGACGGGCCATCCGATCACGCAGTATCTCAAGGAAATTGAACGCTATGCTGCCGGCTTGCGTTTGAAGGACATGCACCAGACGGATCGGGGCAAAGTAACAACGGCGGTCGGCCTGGTGCTGGCTGCCCGCGTAATGGTCACTAAGCGAGGTAATCGCATTGGCGTGTGTACACTGGACGATCGTTCCGGCCGTTTGGAAGTGATGCTGTTTACTGAAGCGTTGGAAAAGTATCATCATCTGCTTGAAAAAGAACGAATTCTGATCGTCAGTGGACAGGTCAGATTTGATGACTTTAGCGGGGGCCTTAAAATGATGGCCCGAGAGGTCATGGATATCAGTGAAGCGCGTGAAAAATATGCGCGCGGGCTTGCTATCTCGCTGACTGACAGGCAAATTGATGACCAGCTATTAAACCGTCTCCGTCAATCGTTGGAACCTCATCGATCGGGGACGATCCCGGTACACATTTACTACCAGAGAGAGGATGCCTGCGCCCGGTTACGTTTTGGCGCGGCATGGCGTGTGACGCCAACCGATGTGCTGCTTAATGACCTGCGCACACTGCTGGGGAACACCCAGGTGGAACTGGAATTTGACTAAAATAGGAATACTATGAGTCTGAATTTTCTTGATTTTGAGCAGCCGATTGCAGAGTTGGAAGCGAAAATTGACTCGCTGACCTCAGTCAGCCGTCAAGATGAAAAATTGGATATTAATCTGGACGAAGAGATCCAGCGACTGCGGGAAAAAAGCGTTGAACTGACGCGCAAGATTTTTGCCGATCTGGGTGCCTGGCAGATTGCACAATTGGCTCGTCACCCGCAGCGTCCCTACACGCTGGACTATGTCAGCCATATTTTCACCGACTTTGATGAGTTGGCGGGCGATCGCGCCTATGCTGATGACAAAGCGATTGTGGGCGGCATCGCGCGTTTGGATGGGCGTCCGGTAATGATCATTGGTCACCAGAAAGGGCGCGAAACCAAAGAGAAAATTCGCCGCAATTTCGGTATGCCTGCGCCTGAAGGCTACCGTAAAGCGCTGCGCCTGATGGAGATGGCAGAGCGTTTTAACCTGCCGATCATCACCTTTATCGACACGCCGGGCGCGTACCCGGGCGTTGGTGCCGAAGAGCGCGGCCAGTCGGAAGCCATTGCGCGCAACCTGCGTGAGATGTCCGGCCTGAGCGTACCGATTATCTGTACGGTGATTGGAGAGGGTGGTTCCGGTGGTGCATTGGCGATTGGTGTGGGTGACAAGGTCAACATGCTGCAATACAGCACCTATTCTGTGATTTCACCAGAAGGCTGTGCCTCTATCCTGTGGAAAAGCGCCGATAAAGCGCCGCTGGCGGCGGAAGCGATGGGGATCATCGCCCCGCGTCTAAAAGAGCTGAATCTGATTGATGCCATCATTCCTGAACCGCTCGGTTCTGCGCACCGTGATGTGGAAACCATGGCGGCGTCGCTGAAAGCACAACTGCTGTCAGACTTGCGTGAGCTGGATGAATTGGATAAAGACGCGCTGCTTGATCGCCGTTACCACCGTTTGATGAACTACGGTTACTGCTGATCTCAGACCTATCGCGCTGAATAAAGTCCGCTTTCCGCAAGGAGGCGGACTTTTTGCTATTATGCGGCTATTTCCATTATCACCTTGCCACAACAAGGAGTACGCATGCTGGCGTTAACGGCGATTCACCATATTGCTATTATTGCCTCTGACTACCGGCGCAGTAAGGCATTTTATTGCGATGTCCTTGGGTTTGAGCTGTTGGCGGAAACCTATCGGGCAGAGCGCGACTCATGGAAAGGCGATCTGGCGTTAAAGGGGCGGTACGTTATCGAATTGTTCTCGTTTCCCTCGCCACAGCCACGACCTACTCAGCCTGAATCCTGTGGCCTGCGCCATCTTGCTTTTGCGGTAGCTGACATTGACAAGGCGTGCGACGCACTGCAACGTGCAGGTGTTGCCTGTGAACCGGTGCGAGTGGATGAATTTACCCAGCGTCGCTTCACTTTCTTACGCGATCCAGATGGATTACCGTTGGAGCTTTATGAGCAGTGAGCGAACCGACGTGGCTACGCTACTGGAAAACGTAGCGGTGCAACTCTCTGGCTGTCAGCGTGTGCTGGTGGCTTATAGCGGCGGGCTGGATTCCAGCGTGTTGCTGCATATGCTGTATCAATTGATGCAGCAGCGCTCGGATATTGTTGTGCGTGCCGCCTATGTGCACCATGGGTTAAGTACTCACGCTGAGCGTTGGGCGCAGCACTGCATGCATACCTGCCAGCAATGGGATATTCCCTGTTCGGTGCTGCCTGTCACGGTGGATGCGCGTGAGCGTGGTGTTGAAGCGGCAGCACGCGAAGCGCGTTACCAGGCATTACGCCAACATCTGTTACCTGAAGAGGTGCTGCTTACCGCACAGCATCTCGACGATCAGAGTGAAACGTTCCTGTTAGCGCTAAAGCGTGGCAGCGGGCCAGCCGGGCTTTCAGCGATGGGGGCTACGGGGCAGTTGGGTGCTAATCGCTTGCTACGTCCATTGCTGGGCGTAGCGCGAGCGCAACTTGAAGATTATGCCCATCATTATCGACTCACGTGGGTGGAAGACGAGAGCAATTGCGACGCGCGTTACGATCGCAACTTTCTCCGTTTGCAGATATTACCGCAACTAAAACAGCGCTGGCCGTCATTTTCAGAAGCAGTGGCGCGCAGCGCGCGACTGTGTGCCGAGCAGGAACAACTGTTGGATGAATTGCTGGCGCCATTGCTTCAG
Organism: Candidatus Symbiopectobacterium endolongispinus; assembly: GCF_018777385.1. Classification (GTDB taxonomy): domain Bacteria; phylum Pseudomonadota; class Gammaproteobacteria; order Enterobacterales; family Enterobacteriaceae; genus Symbiopectobacterium; species Symbiopectobacterium endolongispinus. The sequence continues at coordinate 261,739 of NZ_JAFJYB010000001.1, forward strand.
TCGGCCTGTGACGCGAAAGGTGCGTTGGCGATTGATGCTTTGCTCCCCCAGAGCGAACCGCACCGTTTTGCGCTGTTGCGGCGTTGGCTGAGAGTGCACGAGGTGGCGATGCCTTCACGCGAACAATTGCTGCATCTGTGGCAGGATGTGGCTCTGAGCCGCCAGGATGCAGAACCGTTGTTACAATTGGGAACCGTACAGATTCGACGCTTTCGTCAGCGTTTATACTGTGTTGCCGAGTGTGTAAACGTCGTCGACCTGGTGTTACCCTGGCAACTTGAGCAGGGCAAACTAATGCTTCCGCACCGGTTGGGTTATCTGTCCTTGGACGAACAAGGTATGCGTATCCGACGCCCGCGTCCTGATGAGCAAGTGAGCGTTGGCTTTGGCCTGAAAGGGAAACTGCATATTGTTGGGCGCAGTGGCGGACGATCTGCGAAAAAACTGTGGCAGGAATATGCGATTCCTCCCTGGATGCGTGAACAAATTCCTATTATGTATTACAACGAATACCCTATCGCAGCCGTTGGCGTTTTTGTGATGCGGGAAGGAGAGGCTCATGATGATACTGCGGCGTGGCAGGTGGCGTGGAGTATGGCGTAGCGCTGATAATAGAATATATCAGCGCTAATCGAGTAACGCCAAGAATGTAATATGGCAGCTAAAATGGTTATCTAAACAACTTTATGCGCCGTAAGCGTTTTCTAATATATCTGGATATAGCCCATTATGCCGTTATTGTATTATTGTTAACAATTTCTGTATTTCTGGTATTTTTAATAACTGCTGTATGTCTGGCGGGAATAATCTATCTTTAGCCTCTTTGTCCTGTAAAGAGGTGTTATTATCTCTCAGCAGAACTGGTCTATTTACTGCCTCATCTGTTGCATGAGGGAAATTAAGTTTATTCAAGTAATTATGTAATGCAGATAACGCCTCTGTAAATTCTCGCTCTTGAAGTTTTGTTAATTTGTATTCTCCTTTTTTTATCCTTTCGTAAATAGCTAAAGAACCACTAACACAAGAAACCAAAGCACTAATTCTACATAAAACCGTTAACACTGTAGCGCCTGTGACGAGCATTACCGGGAAGACCAGAGGGAGTGCAAATAACGCTACAGATAGCAATATGGATGCGACAGAAAGGATCACTGTTGTGTTAAATAACATTGAATCATTACTCTCCTTTGATCTTTTATTATAGATTAACTTGTTTCCGCCATGTGGTTCATATAACTTATTAACAATGCCCTTTACTTTGGTTATTTCAACATCTAATTCAAGTTGGAGTGCTTTTAATGAGGTCTCTTTTTCATGCAATACGGAGGCTTTATCTAAAATTGCGATGATTGTTTTTAGGTTTTCCTGTAGGATTTTAATATCATTAGACAATTTTTTGTCATGTGCAAAAAAAGATGAGCAGTCGGTATTGGCAACCGTTTGTAGATGTGAAAAGAAAATATCCCATTTGTCGTTAGTAAATTCTTTATGAGTGTTACTGATGTGTTGTACTATTTCAGCCCACTTTTTCGGATTGGGATTTATCTGGGAGGCTGTAGACCAGTTTCCGATAGTCGTAATCGCATTGCCACATGAGTAGTCATTCTGACTCACTACATAGTTTGTTTCCACGTTACACATACCCGAACGCCCAAAAAAACGGTTACTAATGTTTGCTTATAAAGCTTCGTCTAGTATGTGTTTATTGTCACTCGGGTTTTTATCGGGGATTGGGTTTCTATCTTATCAACTACGGCAAGTATCGAATTTTTTGTCCTAATGCAAAACGGACAACCTGGGTTGTCCGTTGACTAAGTGTTTATCACGTGTTGGTTGCGTGACCAATCAGGATTCACTCACCACCACTTTGCCGATACCTGGATTACTGAAGCTCACGATATGATCCAGACGCAACTCTCGCAGTGCGCCATTTTCTTCCACCACCAGATATTCCACTTGCTTGCGCGAGACAATATCCTTGGCCTTGCCTGTAAGGGTTTCACCGCTGCGCAACTCTAGCGTCAGAGTCAGATGTTGCTGGCACGTAGCCTCAAGGCTATCGTAATCATCACAATTGATGGGTTGATATTCGTTACTCATTGACATAATCGCTCACCAATAAGTTAGCTGCGGCGAAGGCCGCCTGTTCCCTGACGGTGGACGGCAAGTCGCCATTGGCTGCGATCCCATCCAGAGTTTGCAAAACACAACCTAATGCATCGGGTATGTAGCCCAGATTGCCGCTGGCGATCTCCGCGTATAAACGACGAACCAATTCAGAATGTTGCTGCACAATATCCTCCCTTGGAAGCCCACCGCCGTAGGCTTTTGTGCCTGTTGTCGCCGCGATGGCCTCGTTTTTTGCTGATAAGGGGAGATAATCCCACGAAAATAAGTATTCGTTATCAAAATGACTATAGCATAGGCATCAGCAGGATATCAGCATTCCGGTGTTAAGCAATGCTTCAGTTAGCGCACAATTTTAACCTTTTTACACAATATACTTGAAGCTGTGACCGGTCTGTTTTCTGAATTGTTATCGGTATGCTGTGCGTCTCACCGGTTCACAAGGTACACTGGTTGCAGACGGAGAAGAGGTATCGAATGGCATTAAAAGCAACGATTTATAAAGCAGCAGTGAACATTGCGGATTTGGACCGCTCTTTTTTTACGATGCCAATTTGACCTTGGCGCAGCACCCCTCAGAAACTGAACAGCGTATGATGCTGCGACTGCTGGCGTGGATCTGTCATGCGGATGAAAATTTACGCTTCACCAAGGGGTTATGTGCTGATGACGAACCGGAAATTTGGTTGCGTGATGATACACTGGCGCTGAAGCTGTGGATTGAATTGGGGTTGCCAGATGAGCGTCGGCTTAAAAAAGCCTGCAACCAGTCTCCTAACGTTGTGCTCTATGTCTATGGTGAGCGAGCGGCCCATGTCTGGTGGCAATCGATAGAGCAAAAGTTGCGGCCGTATCGCAATCTTGCCGTCCGTTTTTTAGACGATCGCCAATTGCAGGCTTTGGCTGCAATGGCACAGCGCACGATGACGTTACAGGCAACCCTTCAGGATCGTTAGGTGTGGTTGTCTGATGATAAGAATAATCTGGAAATTACCTTTGCCGAGTGGCAACCGGCCCAATAATAGTCATGATCCTTGGTGACAGGAGAAGGTGGGGAGGAGAATAGCGTGAAAAAAATGGCGCTTGGCTTACTACTGGTTTTTGTGGCAGCAGGGTTGATGGATGTCATACGCCCAAACCAGTGCGTGAAGAAGCATTGCAGCCCATGGCGCAGAGTTATCGTGGTGTATTGCCTTGTGCAGATTGTGCCGGTATCGATACGTCATTATTCCTGGCTGAAAATGGCACGTTTATACTGCAACATCATTATCAAACCGATCGCCCCGGCAATCGCGTGTTTGCCACCTATGGCAGATTGTATCATCCAACACCTATCGTCTGACGGCGACCAAAGCGCCGTTGCCTACTACCCCGATGGCAATGCGTGGTTTGTACCGCTATATGGCCGATGCGGTGGTGTTTGCTGATTGTTTTACCGGTGTCACCTACCCGGTGGTAAATAATATCGTGATGGAAAAACGCTATTTACAGGTGCGTAAATCATCGGGAGACGCGGTGCTGCTTACCTTCAGCGCGCATTTTGCCGTTGTGCCTTCGATGAGAAGGGGGGAGGGAGGTAAAAAGCCTGGTCCCGAGCAGTGCGCCATTTCATATGAAAGCGCAAGACCATTGTAACGAGTAACAATACCAAAGCGACCGGACAAAAAGCGGCCTTCCTGAGAAAGGCCGCTTGCCATGAAAAGTTACACCATCGCTTTCAGTTTATACAGCCATTCCAGCGCCTGACGCGGCGTTAACGTATCGGGATCCAGCGCTTCCAGCGCTTCCAGTGCTTCGACCGCCGGAGCGGTCTCTTCGCTGGTTAACAACGCCAGTTGCGCACCATCCACATGGCTGGCAGAGGCGTGATTGGAAAGTGATTCCAGCTCTTTAAGCTTTTGCCGCGCACGTTTAATCACCTCTTTGGGCACACCCGCCAGCGCTGCAACGGCGAGGCCGTAGCTCTTACTGGCGGCGCCCTCCTGAACGCTGCGCATAAACGCAATGGTGTCACCGTGCTCCAGAGCATCAAGATGCACATTCGCAACGCCTTCCATTTTTTCTGGCAAATGGGTTAATTCAAAGTAATGGGTTGCAAACAATGTCATGGCCTTGATGCGCTGCGTCAGATTTTCAGCACAGGCCCAGGCCAGGGATAAACCATCATAGGTCGATGTGCCTCGCCCAATTTCATCCATCAATATCAGGCTGTTGGCGGTGGCATTGTGAAGAATGTTGGCCGTCTCCGTCATCTCCACCATGAACGTAGAACGCCCAGAGGCGAGATCGTCTGCGGCACCAATACGTGTGAATATGCGATCAACTGGCCCAATAGTGGCCTTATCAGCAGGTACAAAGCTGCCAATATGGGCCATCAGCACGATCAGCGCGGCCTGACGCATATAGGTACTCTTACCGCCCATGTTCGGGCCGGTAACGATCAGCATACGACGCTGCGGTGTGAGCGACAGCGGGTTGGCAATAAACGGCTCGCTCAACACCTGCTCCACCACCGGATGGCGTCCCCCTTCAATTTTTAACCCTGGCAGTTCACTCAGCGTCGGGCATAAATAATTCAGCGTATCTGCTCGTTCTGCCAGGTTGGTGAGAACATCAAGTTCTGCCAACGCGGCGGCACTTTGTTGCAATGCTTCAAGGTGCGGCAACAGTTGGTCAAATAAGTCGTCGTATAGGGCTTTTTCCAGCGCCAGCGCCTTGCCTTTGGACGTGAGCACTTTATCTTCGTACTCTTTCAATTCAGGAATAATGTAGCGTTCGGCATTCTTCAGCGTTTGGCGGCGTACATAGTGAATCGGCACCAAATGGCTCTGTCCGCGGCTCACCTGGATGTAGTAACCGTGCACGCCGTTAAACCCGACTTTGAGGGTATCAAGTCTCAGTTTTTCGCGCTCACGTATCTCCAAACGATCGAGGTAATCGCTGGCACCGTCAGCCAGCGCACGCCATTCATCCAGTTCAGCGTTATAGCCGCTGGCGATCACACCACCATCGCGCACCAGCACCGGTGGCGCTTCCACCACGGCGCGTTCCAACAGTGCGCACAGCTCGTCAAACTGATGAACATGCTGAGAAAGCTGTTGGACATAGTCTTCGGTGCTTTCTGCCAGCAGCGCATGGATGGCCGGATACTGGTGAAATGCATGGCGCATCCTCGCCAGATCGCGCGGTCTGGCGGTACGCAGCGCCAGACGAGCCAAAATACGCTCCAGGTCGCCAATCTGTCGCAATGGCGGCTGGAGTGCTTCCGCCAGTGGTTGCAACGCGCGAATGGTGCTCTGGCGTTGCGTTAGCGCTTGTCTGTCACGCGTGGGCATATGCAACCAGCGCTTAAGCATACGGCTGCCCATCGGAGTGACGGTGCAGTCCAGAATGGCTGCAAGCGTATTTTCGATGCCGCCTGCCAGATTCTGTGTCAGCTCCAGATTACGACGCGTGGCGGCATCCATAATGATGCCGTCTTGCTGGCGTTCCATGGTGATGCTGCGGATATGTGGCAGTGAGGTTCGCTGGGTATCTTTGGCATACTGTAGCAGGCAGCCGGAGGCACGCAGCGCCAGTTTCGCCTGTTCAACCCCGAACCCTATCAGGTCGCGTGTGCCAAACTGCATATTGAGCTGCTGCCGCGCGGTTTCCAACTCAAATTCCCACAGCGGACGGCGGCGCAACCCATGGCGATGTTCGATCAAATGAGCGGCACCAAACGATTCCGGATAAAGCAACTCAGCAGGATTGGTGCGTTGCAGCTCTGCCGCCATGGTCTCTTCATCGGCCGGCTCCATAACGCGAAAACGCCCGGAGCTGATATCCAATGTAGCATAGCCAAAGCCACGCCCGTCCTGCCAAATGGCTGCTAAAAGATTGTCCTGTTTTTCCTGCAACAGTGCTTCGTCGCTGATCGTCCCTGGGGTGACGATACGTACCACTTTGCGTTCTACGGGGCCTTTGCTGGTCGCTGGATCGCCAATTTGTTCGCAGATGGCGACGGATTCGCCTTGCTGCACCAGTTTTGCCAGGTAGTTTTCAACTGCGTGGTGCGGAACGCCTGACATGGGGATGGGTTCACCGGCCGAAGCACCGCGTTTGGTAAGTGAAATATCCAATAGCTGTGACGCACGTTTGGCATCATCGTAAAACAACTCATAAAAGTCGCCCATGCGGTAAAACAGCAGGATGTCGGGATGCTGCGCCTTTAGCCTGAAATACTGCTGCATCATGGGCGTATGGTCGGTGAAATCCTTCTCGATAGGTTCATTCATCTCTGTCTTACTCATTTTTAGCTATTGGGGATTCAATGGACAAGTCACTTATGCTGCAAGCATTTGCTTAAACCAAAATAGCCTGCCAGCAACATTTCTACACCATGGTACGGTATATCTTACCACTTTCCCCCGCAGGGATTCACCCACAGAGGTTCGCTATCCGGAACGTTATCAAAGCAGTAGTGGAAAATGTATCTTATTCTGATACCAGCCTCTTAATGCGCGAAGCGTATCGTAAATTTAGGTGGATGATTTGCAAACGATAGGCATGGATACCGATCGGTATGATGATAATGCGACGAATACCCATGATGACTACGATGCCATTTTTTCCTTTGTGTCAGGTAAAAATTGTTGGATTTGCTACTGCTAAAGTATTGTCAATTTGTTCCGTTATTAAATGTGTTTATAACATTTTTGTAGTGTCTATTTTGGTGCAACTCTGTAAATTAATATGGAAAATTCTTAGTTAATGGTGGAGTTTTCTTATTTTAAATCATTCCTTGAAATTTGGTTTGTTTTAGATCGTTGATTTGTAACTTTTTATATATATCTATTTTGTGCGTGTGTTTTGTTCTTAGGAAAATTAATCTTTTGTCGGTTGATGTAAAAGATAAAAAACTATTGATATATTTTTCTGTTTGCATAAAATGCCTACTAATTGTTATGCGTTGGCGAAATTATAGAGAGGTAGCAAGTAGGATAATTCGGAAAATGAACGATGAAAGTAACTATTACCTCAGCATCGGATTGGTTGATGTTGTTGCGAATAGTAAATACAACTACATGGGCGGCGGGTTTGTCTTTGTTGACTTCTCATTGGCGAACATAAAAATTTTCACCAATGCTCGTTGGCTGGATTACCCTACGCGTTCCGGGTTGCGCTTGATCCTTGTTTCTGACAAATTAATGGAGCCTCTGGCTGCCTACTGGAAGGTGCGGGATGACAGAATTTTTTCAGTGTTGTACACCAGTGATGGTTATGAAAATATCTTGAAGTCTATAGATAAAATCTATTTAAGAAAGATGAATGCGACGAGAGTACGGGGGCGAATGACAGAAAAGGAAGTGTCTGTCTTATTCCTGGTGCTTGACGGGTGTTCTTTAAAAGAAATCGCTGGAGAACTGCAAATAGGCAGTAAAAGGCTATATAACATAAAATACTCAATTGAAAGAAAGTTGGGTGTTAGGTTATTTCATGCTTTTCAATTTTAAAATATAATTTTTCTGTTAGGTGTTTTATTTCATAATCAAAATCATGTTTATGAAGGAAATATCGCGGAGAAAGTTTTCTGCACGTGTAAAAAACATTAATTTAACCCTGGGAAGCATTACTTTCCAGTGATGATGTTGTATATGCTTTCGTTGAGTTATTATGAAATCTAGTTAGGTGCTTTAAATTGATATTGCCAGTAATTATGATGATCTGGTGCGGTTTATTGTGCCATGAAAAAACAATATCTTATTTTTACCCCCCCCTTTGAGATGAAGCTTTTTTATATGCTTTATCATTAAGGGATTGGTGATATTAAGATGTTTTTTTAGTTGATGAGGTTTTACCTTTTATAAAATGCAGTAAGTTTTATTTTTCTATCTATTAAACATAAGCAGTAAGAATGTAAGAATGAAAAAAAGTATTATGGTGCTCGCCTTGGCTGCGGCAGTTGTCAATATTGGTGCTGTGCAGGCTGCTTATGTAACCGCTCAGGCGATGGCGACATGGTCAGCGACGGCTAAAAAAGACACCACCAGCAAGCTGGTTGTCACGCCGCTTGGCAGTCTCGCATTTCAATATGCCGAGGGTGTGAACGGCTTTAACTCTCAAAAAGGTCTGTTTGATGTGGCGGTTGAAGGCGATACCAGCGCAACCTCTTTCAAACTGACGTCCCGCCTGGTCAGCAATACGTTGACGCAATTAGATTCATCCGGTTCCACGCTGAATGTTGGTGTCGATTATAACGGCACGGCCATTGAAAAAATGGCTGATACCGTACTGATTGATACCGCTAACGGTGTTCTCGGTGGAAACCTGAGCGCATTGTCCAACGGGTATAACCAGACTGGTCGCACTACGGCACAAGATGCATTTACCTTTGCCATTATTAGCGGCACCAGCGATGGCACCACGCCTGTGGCTGATTACAGTCAGTTGCCGGAAGGGATCTGGAGCGGTGATGTTAGCGTTCAGTTCGATGCGACTTGGACCAGATAAGTTCTCTTTGCGAGAAAAAGGCGGGGTAACCCGCCTTTTTTTAATGTGTAATACGGAAGAATCATGAAACCTGTTATTTTCATAATGAGTTTATTCTTAGTGAATATTGCGCCCGCGTTAGCGTTAGATGTGGGGGATATTACTGCCTTTATTCACAGCGACAGTACCACGCTTAGCAAAGAAATTAAAAATACGACCAATGATGGTCGGCTGGTGAATGTCAAAGTGGAAAGATTATCTTCCCCGCTTGAAGATGGCACCATTATTCCAATGGAAAAAAGATGAGAGATGCGCAGAGTGGATCGTCAAGTAAAACTGCTGTTGCGACTGCCTCAGCCCGAATTGGTACGATCCTGGTGGTGGCGCCAAGGAAAGTGATCTTTGGCTACCAGTACGCCAATGGAAAAATAACCAATACCGGAAATGCGACGTTACGCGTGATTGCCTACGGTCCTTGCTTAAAACCGGTTGATGGCAAGGAGTGCAAAGAAAACTATTATCTTATGTCGGGAAAATCACGTGTTTTTTCTCGCGTCAATACTGAGGATAAAAAAGGTCGAGTTGCCATGTGGCAGGCTGAAAAATTCGTTTCCGTTAAATGAGCAACAAACCTGACAGAATTAATGCTATGTACAAATTGCAAATAAATATCGAAATCAAAAAAATTGTAATATCTATGATGGTGTTATTTCCTGTTGCGTTTGACGTAGCAGCGGCGCAGAAAACTGCTCAACAGATTGGCGGTGTCATGATACCCCAAGCTTTCCGCAATGCATTGCAAGATGGAATGAGTATACCGTTATTTATTCATCTGGATAGCAGTGCCGAATCGCAAAACGATCAACGTATCGGTAATGCGGTTATCTGGTTAGACGGTGAGAATGTGAAAGTCATGACCGTCAACGCAACCCTTATGCTATCACGATAGGGACAAGCTATACGCCATTCCCGCTCTTGACCCTGAACGCCGAACAGCGTCAGGGAAAATCAGGAGAACGCGAGATGCGATGGGGCATGGAACTCAATTATCGTTTTCATGAACCATGGCATCAGCAGATTAATCCTGGTCAGGTGACCGCTCTGCGTCGTATCGCTGGTAGCCGGTTTGATTTCGTCGATCGTAATAATCAGATTGTCCTGGAGTATCGTAAAACCCACCTGCTTCATCTGTTTACCCCTTCTTTACTGATGGGATATGGCGGTGAACAGAAAACTTTCCCCATTTCGGTCAACAGCAAATATGCCTTGGCGCGCATTGACTGGTCTGCATCTGCATTACTGGCTCAAGGGGGAAAAATTATCAGGGAGAGCAGCGACCGTTTCAGTGTCCAACTGCCGCCTTATCGAACGCAAGGGGATAACACCTACAGCATGAGTGCGGTTGCGGTGGATACGCAAGGCAATATATCGCGCAGTGCGACGACGCAGGTGACGGTATTAGAAGCGGAAGTCAGCGCATTAAACAGCAGCATTGAGCCAGAAAATATCTCGCTCCCTGCCAATGGTAAAGCGTAGCAGCGCTTAACGCTTAAGGTGAGAGATCTGCACGGAAATCCTGTCGATCTGGATCCCAATGAGATTCGCATAATGTCAAAACGGACGAAACGCAGTGCGGATGCTTCGGTTGTTTCTGCATTGGAGCGCCAGTCTGCGGGAGAATATGCCGCAACGTTAACGGCTGGCATGCTGCCCTCCGTGTTTACCATTGCTCCTTCCGCGCGTGACATCACGCTGGCGACAACACATGTCACGTTGACAGCGGATGCCTCAAGTGCCGCCATTAGCGGTTTAGTCGTGGAAACGAACAATGCCGTGGCCAACGGTAAAACGACCAATGAGATTACCATTACCGTCACAGATGCCAGTGGACACCGGGTTCCCGATGTGCAGATACAGTTACAGGCTGATAGCGGTGATTAGTGCGACCGCGCTCACTGATACACAAGGCGAAGCTAAGGTATCACTGACCAGTGTCCGCGCAGGTAACACCACGGTGACCGCGAATATCAAGGGTTCATCTGTGCATCAGGTTACGCTGATATTCCAGCCTGAGTACCAAACGGCTAACGTGATCGAACTCTTACCCTCCGCGGCACCTTACCTTGCGGATGGGCAATCACCGGTGCACTATCGCGAACTAATCAAAGATGCTCAGGGTAACCCGGTACCGGGTGTCAGGGTGAACTGGTCTTCCGATCGTGATGCTCGCGTGGTCAGGTTTAGCGACGTGCAAAGCCTTTCCAATAACGAAGGTATTGCCGTGACTTCGATAACCAGTAGCCAGTCGTTCGGTGTTACTGTTACCGCGTCGAGCCCGCATTCAACGCGCACGGTAGAGACGATAACCTTCATCAATGGGGCCTTATCGGAAGCGAATTCCTTGTTACGGGTTTACCCCACTACGGTGGTAGCCGGAAAAGAAAAGGCGGCGCTGCTGTTGGTATTGCGTGATAAGAAGGGTAATCCGCTCACCGGGCAGAACGTCGTTGCTGTTAGCGACAAATCCAACGTACTGTTTGGTGAAACGAAAGAGCTTGCGGAAGGACGCTATCGCATCGAGGTAAGTTCGACACACGCACAAGAGGTGTTACTTTCCGTGCGCGTCAATAATGTTCCACTCACTCTTACGCAGCCCTTGGTAGTGACCGGCGATGGCAGCCAAGGGAGTATCGACGCAGTGAGTGTCAGCAGGACGCGGATGACCGCTGGCGATCCCTTTGGCATTACTTACAGCGCAAGCATTGTCGATGGCAATGGTAATCCGCTACCGGGCATGATGGTTTTTTGGCAGTCGGAGGGCAATGTCAGCGCGGGAGAGCGGATAACGAGTACAGACGCCAACGGGGTTGCTCATATCACCCTAAAAAGTCAGACGGCGGGTATTCTGCGCATGACGGCGTATCTGAACGATAAAAACCAAAAAAGGGTACCCGATGTCACGATTGATCCCGCAGCCGTTGACCAACAGGCTTCTCGATTCCACGCGGATAAAATGGAGATTGGTTCAGACGGTAAGGACGCTGCATTGCTGAACGTCATGTTGCGGGATACTTATGGTAATGCGATTTCGGGTAAAACGGTGGTGTTTAATGGTGCCGCGTCGCTTTCTGGGTTCGCTATTACGCCAGTGCACGATAACAACGATGGCTCCTATCAGGCCAGAGCGACATCCATGGAAAAGGGGCGCGTGTCTCTGACTGCGAGCGTTGAAGGAAAAACTATCGGCAGCGCTGTAGCTATCTCGGTAGGGGCAGCGATGCCGGATTTGCGGTTCGACAATGTCCTTCAGAAAGTGACGTATACGCACCAATTTCACCACTCTCAAGCGGTAAAAGGAGCACCTGCGAAGCTGCAACAAATGCGGTCAAGTTCCGATCCTGACATTACATCGGTTGCCAGGGGAACAGGGCAAATAACGCTGCGTAAAGCGGGAAGCGTGACCATCACGGTGCAGACTGCGGGGAATGCGCAATATCATCCTGCCAGTGCAAGCTATCAACTTCAGATTGCGAAGGCTTCGCCTGGATTAAGTGTCAACACTCAACAGATTACGGCTGTTTGGGGGGAGGGGAAGACGTATTCAGTTGAAGGCCATTTCACGAACCCGGATGTTGGTGCATCGTTACCTTTAACCTATCAAAGCGATCGCGAAAACGTGGTTCGGGTAACGGATAGCGGTGAGCTACGTCCAATCGCGCAAGGCAATGCCATGATCTCCCTTCGCACGTCGGAAACCGAGCAGTTTCTCTCTGAGTCGGTGAACGTTTCATTCATGTTAAGTAAGGGAAGTGTGCCCGTTCGTTTTGCATCAGATACAGTAGCGGCGACGGATCTCAGCGTATTCAAACTACAGAAACCGGCGAATCTCCCCGTAGATGCCGTCGTTGAGTGGAACTCGAGCGATCAAGAGGTCATTGCTGTCACGCCTGAAGGGCAGATTTCTGAGCCATTAAAAAAGGCAAAACCCGACTTCGACTTACGATTAAGGAAAATGCGTTTTATACCACGAGCACCGGTGCCTACTATGTGCAGGTATTCACTACGCCTAAACCCCGCATATCGGGGGTAAAATATGGCAATAATGGCCTTCTGGCGGAGTCAGGCAGTATATGGGCTCCGGTTTTCACCGAGGATAAACTGCGCGTTACCTGGTCGGTTAACAGCAGCACGACTTATGATGCGCCGCGTTATGTTGAGGTGACTTTACGCGATGAGTCGTGGAGCAAACTTGATCATCAACGTATCGATTCATCGACTGGTAGCGTCGAAACCGCTTTTAGCCCGCAGGAACACTATATCGGTAAACGTGTACACGTGGAGGTGGTTGCATACGGCCACGACACATTGCAAGAGACAGCATCCACTTCTGAGGTAAGTGTCAACCCGACCAAACCCACGGAAATATACGGTAGCCACTGGGCGATCACTTATAATTCGCGCAGAATTATCACCAGCACAGGAGAATACGATAGTGGTTGCCAAGGGAGCTATTTTGGCAGAATGCACCATGCGCTTGTGCAACCCAACACGCGTTTTGACTTGGCAGGACAAAGGAGACTGATGGCTCCGTTGACCATTGTTCACAAGATTGTCGAGGGGCAAGGTGATACGCGTAATGTTAATTATCCCGCTTATCCTCGAGTGCTAGTGTGGGCTATCAAGAGAAATCACATCGCTTTGCGATTAAGGAAGAGTGCTGGGTCAGCCATTCCGGCTCTGGCATTTTGCAAACGCGCATGACCTTTACCGGGGTATCGGAAGTCACCAACCAACCTTTCCGGTGGCATGGATAAGCTCCGCTTGCGCCCGGAGAGAGATATCTGGGCGCACCCTTATTATCTACAGAGAGAGGGGTAAGGAAGTTTTGTAAGAATCGTTTTTTGCAAGAGCAACCCTATCCGGAAGATTATAGTGCTATATCATAAATGAATCATATCTTGAAAAAAAGGGGGGAGATATCAATGTCTAACCAACACAACAAGACAGCTTTCATATTAAAATTATGTTTTGTTATTTTTATTGGCTTCGTAAAATATTTTCAATGCAGTCAGTGTTATGCTCAAAGCCAAATGACATATGCTGACGGCCAGGCGTGATAACCGAACTTGTAAATTATTATTGTATATATCTACGTATTTTGTCTGATGACTTATCTCTAAAAGATCTGCAGTAGTAGTCGAGTATCGGAAAGTAGATTAGCCCGTATTGATATTGGAGCCATTTTATTTAATGATTGCGCATGGAATTTGTGAAGGTGTTATGGTGTTGATTGTCTTTTGCTGGCATATCGTTATCTCTGATAAATGCATTGAAAATCATGCTGTTATATGGTTTTTCTTGCGCAGGGAATCACCAGTGAAATGACGCTTTTATATCTGATTTTGGCTCGTTTTTTCTTTTTGTAGCCTAATTGAAAATAATAGTTACACTTGGTTATTAAATGCCTTTTTTCTGTTGATATGATTTGTCTTATCGATTGGATGCAATGTTATTAATAGTTTTAAACAGTTTTTAATTCCTCGAATTTACAATGATCATGTATGAATTGCATTAAGAAAAAACAATGCATTAGAAATCAAAACATCGTTTTTATTATTTCCACTTCACGTTTTTATAAAATATTTTCGCTGCTGCATGAAACAATCAAGGTACATTTTTATGGTGGATTATCATAAGGATGGATAATGAGTATCTTGGTGGCAGAAATTTAAGGAGGAGAGGTAATTACTGCCACCATGGTTTGTAGTGAGAATTCCCTGATGGTGGATTCCTTTGTTAGATAAAATATCAGGCGGATATGCAAATGAACATTAGCTTAATGAATGATGGCAATATCTACTTTCTTGGCTTCATTTTTAGCCCCAAGCTCAGGACATTAAGCTGTGGTGACACCTTATATCAATTGAGGAAAAAGTAGTCCGATGTGTTGGCTCTGCTTTGCGAAAGATATCCTCATCCCGTATCACAAGATGATTTTCTGTCATGTGTGTGGGAAGGGGGATATGTAACATCGCAAAGCATTGCGCAGGTGATTCACGCACTGCGGCGTAATTTGCAGGATAAAGATAAGCAAATCATCGTGACTATCCCTAAGTTGGGATACCGTTTTGGGGTGACCCCCTTCTTTTGATGAGCCTCAGACAGGTGTGGAGGAAGATGCTTTTAGCGCCCACCCTGAAGTCGAAACACTCTATACGGCACAGTACGACACGTCGTGCGGGCAGTTTGTTTATGACAGAACCTCGCTTGATCAATCTGACGTCCATTCCTGTCAATTCATTGGCGATTTCTCCTTGTGTCAGGCCAAAGAAAAAAATATGCGTCTCAGGAATGTCGTGCTGGTTGTCGTATTTATCATTACGGCTTATCTGTTATGGTATTTAACGAAAAATTCGATGGCCTCGGTGCATTCGGTTGTCATTGGGCATGATGGTGGAGTTCAGTCGTCGGAATGGACGAATCAAAGCTAAACAGGCGCTCCTTGCCACCTTGTAAAGGTGGCGTTGGTCATTCACCGATCATGTCTAAAGCAACACAATGATTATATTAGAATTTTTCTATAGCTGTATTCTCCTCATCCGTAGGGAAAAATATTTCATATATCATCGTGGTGTATAAAATATTCGTCCCCGCAAGTTGCATGGCCTTTTTGCTGAGGACCGTATTTGCGTATTCCGCATGCGTGGGGTCTTTGCGCATCTTTTCATTAGCGACATTCATTGCTTTACTCAGCGCGTCTAACGTTAATGGCGAATTTGTTGCAAGGGCTTTCAGCTTTTCAAGTATGCTTTGCAGATTGCCCTCTGGATGATTAACGGTAAGGTAGCGCAAAACCATTGCGTCAAAGTCATCATTGCCTGTACGGGAGACATTCTTTGATACGGTATTCCTTCCTTCAAGATGCGTGGGAGATATCATCAATCTTCATCCTTAGTCGTGTATGTGGTGGTTGATATATACCCGTCATACTTCAAGTTGCAGATACGTTGGCTGCGTTCGTTATTCGGCCCATCCCTGGGCCTCAGCGCTAACGAGGCCGCTGCAAGCAGCGTTAAATCGACTCCGGGCAGATTTGTCACTCGAATCACTTACCAGAGTAAACTCATCGGGATTCGTTCACTTGCCGCCTTGCGAAACGCATAAATGAGTCTCGCTCTACGGACCAGCGCAAGTGCTGTTCAAAACGTAAACGCTTTGTCCTGCAACTCGAATTATTTAGGGTATTGCCTGTTGCAGTATTTCAATAATCTCTTGCAATGTTGCCGGTGTTAATGCATTCAGTTGCTGCGTGAATGTCTGCGTTTCGTTGTCAGCCTGTGTCATCCATTGCTGGCAAAGTGTTTCAGCAGGAAAGCGTAATGCGTGCGAGCCACATTGCAGCGTAATGTGATTTTCATGCGTGGTTAAACACGTCAAATGCGGCGATACGTCAGGTATAGCCACACCATCGGGTAAGATAAGCGTCATCGCGTCGCTATGACGGCAATGCGCGTTTAACTGTGTAACTACGTATTCAACGACGATCGGATCGTGCAGTGTTTGAGTCAGCGCCTTCTGCAAGTGGTGGCGTTGCTCTGTCCAGCGTTTATGCTGTAGCGTTTCATAGTCGTTCAACATGGCAAGGACTGTGGTGAAGAACAGCTTGAAACCTGTGGAAAATCCTTCCTTCTCTTTCTGCTTTTTTATCTCGTCGGCTGCACGCTTTTGTTCATCATGAATCTCATGGCAGCGGCGTAACGTATGCTCAATGGCATTTTGGGAACGGCATTGTTGTTTACGGTTTTTTTGCCGCAATGAGTACTGAATCGCGGCACTCTTCAGGCAGTTCTGCCAGGGAAATTGTTCGCATAATGCGTGACCATATTGAATAAGTTGATATGATCGGGTGTACGTGGCGCGTCCATTTTGGGGAGTTCAATGTCGGTGGGGAACAACAGCATAAATCGTTGTTGTAGAGCCTGTGGAATCGGATGACAGTGATTTAATATGAACCTCGCCCCGCAAGCCTGTGTCGTATACCCTCCTTGCTTTAGGAGGCTAGGATCGACATGGTGGATCAGTGGTAATGCAATAAAACTCAGTAATTGTGGATCGGAAAATAGCGCCCGGTTGAGATCTGACATAGATGATTTGAGAAGATAACCACCTAATAAATGCGCAATATCCGGCATGTGATCCCACTGCTTTATCATGACTGCCGCCGGCGTATGTGCTGCATCCCAGGTTTCAGGGGGGCGGTAAGCTGGTAGCGCCGATAAAGCCAGTAATTCAGTAATGGCTCACTGGCGCGCTCCTTTGTGCGCCAAGCCTCAGGTAAATGAGAAGGGTGGGCGTAAGCGACCGGGTGGTACAGTATACGAAAGCTGCTAATGGCAGATATTCATTCCCGTGGCTCCTTATCACGCGTCATTGCTGTTACCGCACCATGTGGGGGATGAACGGCGCATCGTCTTTGCGATGAAATAGATTCCTGTCATTAGCATGCCGAGTAGAACGAGTATCAGCGCGCCTTGCCAAACCGTGAACTCGACAGAACGCACTTTGGTGGGAGGAACGTATTGAATGGCGGGGACAGCAAAAAGCACTACAGAAATGTTTTCGTAGCGAATATTACTGAGACTGTTTTTAATGAGTGATTTTACCTGAGAAATAAATACGCTTTCATCGATATTTCCCTTATGAGTAATTATCACGCCTACATGATCGGACGTGAAACGAGTTGCGGCATCATTACTGAATAGGGGATAACTGATGTGGACTTCCGCATTTACTACTTGGCTAATAATACGTAATGACTGTTCGAGGCGTTGTTCTTGTAGTGATATGACCCTGGCCTGTTCTGCATTGGGATGGGATACGCTACCAGTGTGCTCTCCGGGAATGCCTGCCCAATTCGTACATCACTTGTCCATGGCAACTGGTAGAGATTGATAATCGACAATGCTGCAGTAGTCTCAGCCCGGTTAATGGTGATCGTGTAGCCACCTTTTCCACCACCTTGCTTTTGGGCAGCTATATCGTATTGCTGTAAAACAGCCAATACCTGATTTGCTTGTTGCTGTGTCAAATTTTCAAGCAGGTGGTTCTCATTACACGCCATGAGTAACATGGCGTGTAATGTGGCCAGCAGAAATTTGGCGCATTTCCAAAACATCATTGTGCTTTTTCCAGCGTTTCTATCGTGCTAACGCCTTTACGAGCCAGCGTGCTGATTAATGAGACGTAATTACTGTATTCTCCAAGGTAGCTTTGCAGTTGTAATTGTGCCTCAGGGTTGCTGGAAAACGCTGGTGAGTTGCTTAGGGCATTAATGGCTTGTTTAAATTGCTCATCTGTTTCACCCATTTGTTTAAAATTAGTGGATACCAGCCTGGAAAATGCTTGGTCGTGGACTCGCGTTGAGTCTGTCTCTTCCCAATCATTTTTTCCGGTGTCAGTTGCGTTAACTCAACCAAGTTTTTATTTATTAGTTCCATTGACATTCCTCAAGCATGAGTAATATAAAAAACATTCAGAACAGTATTAGCGGAAGTTTTGAATGATGGCCGCGCCGATATCTTTATAGGCCTTTATCGTGCTTGTTTGTGCATTTCTAAATAGCGTGTAAGCCTGTAATTTAGACTGATAGTCAGCCAGAATAGAGGGGTTTGATGGATCTGCTGTGAGAGCATCTTTGGCTGTGTTCAGTTTTTCCATTAAGGTTTTTGCTCCCGCTTCAAATTCGCCAGACATTTTGTCGAGAAAAATACTGTCGATATGTTGTGGGGTGTAATCAGCCATAATTTATGTCCTTTTTGTTTAGTGGAAAATACCAATGCTTAGGGGATATAAAAAGATATCCCTCTTTTGCATTAAGGTAAGACTTATCTTTCAATATGTTTCCGTTCATATTTATCGAGAAACTAACGATCTGATCTCCCCATTGATTGTAAAAATCAGTAATAAATGTATTCAGTGAGTTTATTGTGCTATCACTAAGGTCATCTCTGATGATCAGCGCAAAGCTACTGTCTGTAGTAACACAGCGATAGAGGATCTGATACGCTCAAGCCCATGCTGGGCTTGCTTTACAAGGGATTCTTTATCTTTAAAAAAACATCAATACGTTTTGCATATGGGAGTGACTGATGTGCCTGTATTTTTAATGAGGCTTCCTGTTCATTATCAAGTTTTCTGTAGGTATACAGTTGAGGAAATTCAGGCAGTGTCAAATCCAACTGTAAAACAGGAAAGCCCTTATTATGCAATTTTTTATCACTTCCTTTCGTGTTCTTGCTGTCCATATAGGGATGACTTTATTGGTTTCATTAAGTTTGTAAAGAACATCATGTAACCAAGTGATTTCTTGATATCCCTCGCCAAAAACATAAATTCCACTGTTGGATTTAATTATCTTCAGTGGTGCGGGTGACCCAACGAGGATTGTATTAAGTGAAGCTACCTGACTGGATTGCTGCCAATAATTATACCAAGCGATATAAATAAAAAATAGTGTCAGCACAACCAAAAAACGCGAATACTTTTTGATTTTTTTATTATGGTTTATTTCTAATGATGTCTCAGGACAAGAGGGTGTTTTGTTCCCCTTGATCCAATTGTAATTGGAAATTTCATCGGACCGTTCATCATAATGTTTTTTAAGGGCAAGTCGAATGTTTCCGTGTTGAAAGAAAACATTCTCTTCGATGAGCGCTGTTTGTGCGTTGTCTGGTCCCAGTATATCAACCAGATATCCATGTTTCCCATCAATTTCTAATTTCTCTGCCAAAGAGATTCGAAGATTGTCTGAGTTGACCTCGCAAGGTATGTATAAGGTTTTACAAGCAAAAGAAGCCATGTTTGTAACGCCTTCATGTATATCATCACCCGTGTTGCTCTGCTTTATTTGAGGGTGAATGTTGAAGAAGTAGTTATCCGCAGGCAGGTTTAACTCACAACCAAACATAGGGCCAAAAAGGATTTTTAGGGTGAAGGTTTCTCTATTTCCTGCATTATCATCAATGTAAATGTATCTATCATCCATATGGCCACCCTAAATAGTTTGTTCCTTTAAAATGAGTGGCAATTCTTGGCGTCGCCCTACTCTTAATAATTAATAATGAAGTTATGTATGATTACAATGATGTTTTTAGGTGAGCCATGACACCCACTCTCACATTTACTGATACGGTTAGATATATCATTTAGCAAAGTATAATTATAACGTTCTGTAAAGATCCGGGTGAAAAAACATAGAGGCATAGAAA
Organism: Candidatus Symbiopectobacterium endolongispinus; assembly: GCF_018777385.1. Taxonomy (GTDB): domain Bacteria; phylum Pseudomonadota; class Gammaproteobacteria; order Enterobacterales; family Enterobacteriaceae; genus Symbiopectobacterium; species Symbiopectobacterium endolongispinus. Next base: position 281,604 of record NZ_JAFJYB010000001.1, read on the forward strand.
CATGATAGCGGCCTAATTGAATATGGCAATGATGTGGCGTTGAGTTTTTTTGATTTTTTTATTTGTTGTTATGTTTTGCATTGTTGATTTGGTTATTTTATGCTTTTGAAGTAAAGAGGGGGTGGGTGATTTATTTTTTATTTAATATCAAACAGTTGCTGTGTGATTTAATATATTTTATAAAAAATAACATCTCGTGATTTTAAAGTTAACGTGTATTCTTTGGTAGCTCAGTTAAATGTAATTATGATATTTACTTGATATATAATATCTTGATTAATTTATTTTTACATTTGTTGATTTGTCTTGACCTCTAGTTTTTAAGTGAATATTCTGGCCCTACACATCGCACAGATATCTATCGTGGGCTCGCTATTATTCTAGGGCGTATGAGCTGCGCAGTTCAGTATGGCTGACGCAATTTTCTATAAATGTCATGCTAATTATACAGAGGTCACTATGTCTAGAGAGCTTCAGAATAAGAGTATTGCCACTAATACAAGCTTCCAAAATTGTAAATACACTCCTGGTTATAATGCAATGATTGAAGATTCAGTTATCACGGATGAGACCTTTAAGGTTAATGACTCATTATTCTTTATCAGGCCATTAACCCCAGAGTCGACATTCACCTTTTCAATAATGAATAGTCGGGAACGCGTCACCTTCACGGGAGATCAGTCTGCGGTATTGGTGTCAAACAGTGCTATTGAGTTATCACTTCATGGCAAATGGCTGGTAGGACGATCGTTGATTACCCAGTTGGCGACCTTTTTAGCCTTCACTGAATATAGGTTTAAAGAGTCCTCTCGACTATGTGGGGGGGGGGGCGAATGCCGTGCCTTTACAACATAAAGTCCTCTTCGAAACAGAAAAAATCTTCTGCGCAGTCATTGATAACGCACAAATGAGTTTTATGGATTTGGTTTTTTGTCGTGACTTTATCAGCGACACAGATGTTATCAATAAACTGTGCCATTTCATTCGCGGTATTGAGAGCTACTGGGTTGCTCAGTTTTTGCTGGATCAAGTTCTTGATAACAGTAAAAGCATGAAGTCACATAAGCTGTATAATTCCTATAAAGAATATGGTGTCTCAGAATCTTATTTCAGAAAGCTTTGTTATAACGCTTTTACCTGTGGACCGAAAAAACAGCTCAGAATGTGGCGAGCTGCATACAATGCGTTGCAACTGATTGAGAATGATGAGTCGATTGCGACCGTGGCCTGGAATAACGGCTATGCATCGTCGTCCCATTTCCCCACAGAAATCAAAACGCTTTTTGGTATAACTCCTCGGGAATTCAAGAATTTGGAAGGCTTTCTGAATGAATAGAATAGGTAAAATGGATTTTTATCTACTAGGGGTTGTTATAGGAATCAGCATGGTTTTTCCTGTATCGGGTGCGTTACCGATAGAGAGCATGACACCACATGATACAATAAACAGCAGGGACGCTTTTTCAGCTGATAATACTACGACTTATGTTGCTAATAATAGTGTGCAGCAACTTTTTTATGTGCTTGGTGGCGTATTAAAAAAACCTGTTATTGTCAGCGCAGAAGCTGCTAAAAAACGCATTTCAGGTAATTTTGATTTGACCAACCCACGTCAATTATTAAATGTGTTATCAAGCCGGATAGCCTTAATCTGGTATGACGATGGCAGTTCGATTTATGTTTACGATGTCAATGAGATGCAGAGTCGTGTCATTAAATTGGCCTATGCTTCATTCAATCGTCTTGAGGCCTATTTACAATCGACGGGATTATATGACGACCGTTTTCCACCCCGATCTCACAGTGGTCCTGGTTAGTTTTATTTGTCGGGGCCGCCAGTTTATGTTGATCTCGTAGCCGCAGCAGCAAAGTATATTGATAGTACTTACTCTCAGCCAGGTGCAGGAGAGAATGTTATCAAGGTAATCAAGTTGAAAAATACCTTTGTTAACGATCGGGAATTTTCACTGCGAGATACACCAATAACTATTCCTAGTGTGGCTACAGTACTCAATAAATTGCTTAACAACAGAAGGAATTATAATAGTGCGAATATAATTCTATCCGGTGAACCCGATGCCGTTGAAAATGATATGCGCTATACCCAAGGGGGGTATGTTCGCCAAATGAGAAATCTACTCCCGTTATCAGGGGGTAATTATGGCCAGCGAGCCCGCCAGTATGAGGTCTACAGCGACGTAGAAGGTAATGCAATAAATATTGTGGCGTATACCGATACTAATAGCTTACTGATCCAGGGGAGTGAAAAACAGGTCGCTTTTGTGGACGATCTTATTCGTGCTATAGATATTGCCAAACAGCAAATCCAACTCTCTTTATGGATTATCGACATCTCGAAAAATGATGTAGAAACCTTAGGGGTTGTTTGGCAAGGTCAGGCAAGTATAGGAAATGTTGGTATTAACTTTAATGGTGCTACAAGTGCATTGAATCCAGCAAGCAGTATGAATTTTCTTACAAAAGTCACTGCGCTGGTTGAGAAGGGAAATGCACAAGTCGTTTCCCGGCCAGAGCTTCTTACTCAGGAAAATGTCCCTGCGTTGTTTGATAATAATAGTAGTTTCTACACCCGGTTATTGGGAGAACGTTATTCATTATTAGAGAAAGTGACATTTGGCACGATGATCAGTGTTATTCCTCGTTTAGGAAAACAAAGTCAGGAAATTGAGATGATACTCAATATCCAAGATGGAAAAATACCGCTGGCTAATGGTGTCATGGAGAGTATTGACACGTTGCCTGTTGTGAACAATACGCAAATCAGCACCACAGCCCGTGTTCCGATGGGCTACAGTCTGTTAATTGGTGTTTATAGTCGCGAGCAGGATGAGTTGCGAAGTGCTGGTATTCCATTGCTAAAAGATATCCCACTAGTGGGATAGCTGTTTGATTACACCTATACCAGCCATAGAAACATGGTACGGCTGTTTCTTATTCATCCCACGCTTGTTAGCTTATGGCGAAACCTGGCAAGGGCGCTGGGAGAATAACCCGGTACTGGGTCGAAATCTTTCCGGTAAGGATACAGCAACATTGCAGTCAACGGTCACCATGTTGCGGCAATTTATGAACAAACGGCAAGGCATGTAGATGGCGATACCTCCGCTTGGACGAGCAAGCCTCCTGCGAATGGATTTTCGGGAGGAAGACAACAAGTCAAAGGTGTCTGTCACCAGTGAGGAGAGTGAGCACCAGCCAGTAAAGAATCTGCAAGAGCAGATCAGTAATGCAGCCGAAGAATTTGCTGATGTGCTGAGTACATTTGGTCGTTTTAGACGAATGGGCCGCAGGAACGACAATATTGAGAATGACTTTCTTTCTTCCATGTTGTAAGAGAAGGCTGACGAAAAGCACGATGCCTTGATTAAGCAAGTGTCCAGATTGTCCTTGAACAGAGATGGGCTGTTAAAATATGGCAGAAGCCTCTTCCCTAATGACAGTGACCTAATGCTGGCATTACGTGAGCTTATGCTTAATCGTCAACTTTCTGCGTTACAAAAGAAGAGAATAAAAGAGGCGATGGCCGAGCTCGAAAAGTTCTCGGATTGCCCGAAAATGCGTTCCGGCATAAATATTGGCCGCCTTGTAAAGCGTTTTAGCAGCATGGAAGGTCAAGAGAGCTTATCTGCTGGGGACTTACGCGACTGTTACTTGAGTTTTTTAGAATTAGACCTGCCAGGCAGCTTTATCTATCAGGACTGGATAGAACAATACGGATGTCATAACCGGCAGCGTTTATTAGCTTTTACCATGAATGCGCTTATTGCCGATATGAAATCAAGTGAGCCAGGTATCCATTTTGATGAGTTTGGTCCGTTAAGCGATCGGTTATCTGATGCCAGAACTATTCATACTTTGGATTTACTGTTGAATGAACGATTTTCTACGCTGCCGTTTCGTGAGAGTTTAAAAAATGAAATAAAAAATGGATGAAAGTGATATAGTCATACTTTACCTTAATGGCATTGTCGCAAGTCATCAATTTGAAAATTTGCTTTATAATTTTAACCATGATTTTATGCGGCGTTTACTGTTAACGCAACGTGCAGCAGTGATTCAGCTAGCCAGAAAGAATGTACATTGACCCGGAGTGTCGGCAATACCTATTGAATTTTATTTCTTCGCTGCTTACCTCTTTTCATGATAAAGAGCGTCGAAAAGGTCCGTGGTCTGATTACTACACCTGATGTAAAGCATAACTACTTTGATATAGACATGACATTGAAATATGATGCTACAGAACTTTATTCTACAAATTAGAAACCGCCCTGAACTCATTATCTTGGTGATAATGATTCTTGTCGTCGTGATGCTAATTATCCCTTTGCCTACGTATGTGGTCGATTTTCTTATTGGTTTTAATTTAACAATGGCATTGATGATATTTTTAGGATCGTTTTACATTAATAGGATTCTCGATTTCGCATCGTTTCCTGCCATTTTATTAATCAGTACCATTTTTCGATTGGCGATATCCATCAGTACGAGTCGTTTAGTGTTGATGGATGCCGATGCTGGGGACATTATTGCCAGTTTCGGGGAATTTGTGATTGCCGACAACCTCATTGTCGGTTTTGTGATTTTCTTTATCGTCACTATCGTCCAATTTATTGTTATTACTAAAGGTTCTGAACGTATCGCTGAGGTGGCGGCACGTTTTTCTCTTGATGCCATGCCTGGAAAACAAATGAGCGTCGATGCCGATCTCAAAGCCGGAGTGATTGACGAAAATGAAATAAGGCAGCGGCGAGCGGTATTGGAGGCTGAAAGTCAACTTTACGGCGCACTGGATGGTGCGATGAAATTTATCAAAGGTGATGCAATCGCAGGGATCGTCATCATCTTTGTTAACCTGCTGGGCAGCATTTCAGTTGGGATGATGCAACATGGAATGAGTATGTCGACAGCACTTTCAGTCTATACGCTGTTGACGGTAGGTGATGCGTTGGTAGCACAGATACCCGCACTCCTCATTTCTATTAGCGGTGGTTTGATTGTTACGCGTGTAAATAATAGCGAAGATAATAATCTGGGATCTAAAATCATCCGGGACATGTTTTCCAATAAATTTATACTGGTGGTTACCGGCGTTCTTGCCATTGCACTTGGTTTGTTGCCCGGTTTTCCATTATCAGTATTTCTGTTGTTGGCCGCACTGCTGTTTGGGCTCTATATCAAACACCGACGAGAAGAGAAACAACAAGAAGCGGTGGCATCACGTTCAGATCAGAAAGAGAACGACGTTGAAGAGAAAGGGAAACCTGTTGTGATCGACGGTGAGTTTATCCCAGAAACCATTCCTTTAATCGTTACCGTATTTTCTGGACATGAAAAAATAGTAGACCAATATGCATTTTCATCATATTTAAAACGTCACTTTTTTATTGAATACGGTGTTCGTTTACCTGATGTGGTGATGAATTATAAAAAAGACACACCACAAAATACTATAGTCATTTTAATTAATGAGATTGAAGCTGCCAGTTTTCCACTTTTTCCCGGTATGCATAAGATCTTGCTACGTGGCGATGAGTGCCAGGTTTTGGACAGCAATGTTCAGGTCAATGAAATTAATCAAGTAAAGACCTATTGGCTCCCGGAAGATCAATGCAAGAAAGCTCACAGTCTTGAATTTTATACGCGCAGTGCACAGGATGAATTTTACGTCTGTGCATCGACCCTGCTGGCGAGAAATATTACCGAGTTTTTCGGTATCCAAGAGGCGAAAATACTCCTTGACGATCTTGATAAAAAGTATCCAGAACCACTCAAAGAGTGTTACAGAAATAATACCGTTCAGCGTATTACTGAAGTTTTTCAACGTTTGTTACAAGAGCGTATTTCTATCAGGAACATGAGGTTAATTCTTGAGGCGTTGGTACAGTGGGCCCCGAAAGAAAAGGATCCCATTATGTTAGTGGGGCATGTGCGTGGTGTGTTATCTCGCTATATATCAAACCGTTTTTCTACGGAAGGGAAAATACGTGCATTTGTTATGTCGCATGAGTTGGAAGCGGTGGTACGTAATGGTATCAGGCAAACGTCTAGGGGAACCTTTATCAATTTGCCACCACCAGAAACTGAGCGAATTATGAATTGCTTAGAAAAAAGTATTCATGGCAACGGAGTCAATGCCAGGGATATTATTTTAATGGTGTCTCTTGATATTCGGTGTTTTGTGAAAAAGTTGGTTGAAGAACATTATCCTGAAATGGATGTGCTCTCCTTCGGTGAGATTTCACAAAGCGTGGACATTGACGTTATTGGTTTACTACAAAATTAACGGGTGAATTATGCAATATGATGTTGTTGCGTTGCTAACCGAGATTTTAGCGAAAGTGGGGATGTCAGAGGTTCTTAATAAAGATCTGAATAATCACTCTACGATATCGTTGCATATGAAAGATGATATTCCCACTATCCATATCAAGAGTAATGATGAGGAAATTTGGGTTTGGGCACAGTTAGGTGAAGTCAATCTTTCTACCCTGAGTTATTGCAGCGCCAATCTATTCCCATTGTTATTGGCTCACAATTAAGAAGTCTTTCATGCGGGGCAACCCTGTTTATATCAGATTGATAATAGTTTAGATCTTCGCGCTCAGGTAAAAGAAAAACATTGTGATTCAGCGTCCGCATTTATGGAGATGCTGGATACCTTTTTAACGGTGTTGCAGCAGTATCGCACAGCATTAAATTAATGACGGGAGTGCACCCATGGTCGCGCAAAACTTTGTCCATCTTGCTCACCCTGTAAGAATACAGGGAAATGTCATAGAGGCCTATTTACCTGGCACTTATATTGGCGAGGTGTGTGAGGTGCGGTGCTCCCTTCAGGATTCAACACGAGTATGGATCGCTCAAGTTATTGGTTTTAATCACGAATGTACGCTATTAAGCCTGCTAAATGATAACCAGGGATTTTCTCGTCGCAATGTGCTCTATCCGACGGGTAAACCATTCAAGATTGCGTTAAATGACGGATATTGCTGGCGCTGTTCTTGATGCGATGGGAAATGTTCGCGCTCGACTTGATAACAACGCGTTGCGCGATTCCGGCGTGAAGTACGTGCTGGAGGTGCAGGGAGAACCCAAGTATTTTACCCAGCGCAGGCCTATTGATACGCCACTGGTGACGGGCGTTCGTGCTATTGACGGGTTGCTCACTTGTGGTTTGGGTCAGCGCATGGGTATTTTCGCCTCTGCTGGATGTGGAAAAACATCGCTGATGAGCATGTTGATTGAACATTCCGAGGCGGATATTTATGTTATTGGTCTGATTGGAGAACGTGGGCGTGAAGTTACCGAGTTTATCGAAATGCTGAAGCAATCTCCGCGCAGATCGCAAGTGGTGTTAGTTTACGCCACATCAGACCGATCCTGTATTGAACGTTATAATGCCGCGCAGATAGCGACACGGGTGGCTGAATATTTTAGCGCTAAAGGAAAGCATGTTCTGCTATTTATTGATTCAATAACCCGCTACGCGCGTGCATTGCGTGATACAGCACTCAGCATGGGTGAAATGCCAGCCCGACGCGGTTATCCCGCCTCAGTATTTGAAGCATTACCCAAGTTGTTGGAGCGGCCAGGACGTTTTCAGCACGGTTCAATAACGACCTTCTATACGGTATTGATTGAGAACGAAGAGGAACCGGATGTTATTGGCGATGAAGTTCGCTCTATTCTCGATGGCCATATTTATCTGAGTAAAAGGTTGGCTGCTCAAGCGCATTATTCGGCGATTGATATATTACAAAGTATCAGTCGCGTATTTTTTCATATTACGCAATCAGAGCAACAGCGTGCCACAGCACGTTTTCGAGAATTGCTTTTTCGGCAGCGAGATATGCAACTGTATCTGGACTTGGGGGAATACCAGCCTGGAGAGAATGCTGAAAACGATATAGCTTTGAATAAAAAGGAGTTGATGGAGGTTTTTCTCAAACAGGACATGATGCAGAAAATCGAGATAACAACATGTTTGGATAAACTTTACGCATGCCTGGCGTAAATGAAATGCTTTCTTAGCTTTACTGGAACATAAAAACATCGCGCCGGACATGATAAAAAAAGAGTGAAGCGTTATTGGATAAGCTTTGTTCCGCCATTGCCGAATGCCATAGGGAGCATGAAGCAATAAGTATGAAGATTGCTCAGTTGATGTCGCCAGGGGTGCTTAGTCGCAGTGAAATGTATCAACGCATCCGGCAGCAGGGGGTATTGATGAGTAATCAGCAAGATATTGCTCAGCGCATTATTGATTTGCAGAGTGATGCTGATATCGAGAAACAAAAAATTGAACAATGTCAGAGCGTGATAATGGGGTGTGAAAAAAGACACCGCAATATTGCACGCTATCTTCAATGTGTGCAACGTAATCAACTTCAACGTGCAGATACCAATACTGAAAATGATATTGAGGAGAGAGTGAGTTATGGAGATAAAAACGGGTGAAGCATCAATCAAAACCCAGACTTCATCAGAAACCGACTCTGAAAGTGAAATATCCCTTGAGAAAATAGCAGAGAAAAAGAAAAACAAGGAAACACAACATTCAGAGACGATTATGTATTTTCATTATTACACTGAAATTCTGTATGGCAAGCCGTTGAGCTTGAAGCAGAGCGGCGCGCCAGTGCAAGAAAAAGGCAAAAAAAATGTGTTACACGATCAGGAAATGCATCGGCGTGATTTGCCGTTTCACCCTCTATAGCGTATCACGCTACAGCACATGATGTGGGCCCGTCGCAGTCAATAACACAACATTACAAGCCACGGGGCAATTCGGCGTCATTCCCTACTTTGAGCAACGGGGCAGCAAGGTGCCTGATATGACTGAGTCTGTCACGGTATTTGACACACCCTCTGCTGTCGATGTGCAACCCCTAGTGGAATCTGTGCTTGTTGTTGGCCCTGCGCATGACACCAGAGGGCAATACAGCGCGTTCCGTTCGCCAGTCAATGCCAAAGCCAATACCCAAGTCAATACCCAAGCTAATGTACACCATTAGCAGCGGAATGAGCCCATGAGCACACCCTTTAGCACGATTACACAGCGAGAAAGGTTGAATGCACTGCGCCTTGGCGACGCTAGAGACGATAAAACGGTGCAGATCAGTTACCAATTCCAGCGTTGGTTTGGCGAACACTCTGTCAAGGTGTCGCTACAGCGTGACAGCCTGTTTGAAAGCGCAATAGTTCTGCAACCGTCCGATGTGCGCGCCTCCGAAGCGTTAGCCCGGCAACTTGATCACTGGCCAAAGCAGGCTCCGCACATACTACTTCCCGATAACGCGGGAGATGAACAGCAGCAAGGGCAGCAGCAGAGAGAACAGGAAGAGGAACAATAATGAATGTGCGGGAACGGTTGCGTCGAAGTACCCGGCTAGTCAATGTCACCAGGGAAACAGCCCTGCCTATTCCGGGCAGTGAAATCGCGCTACCCAGTCCTTTGCGTCGTTACCTCAGCCTCGATCTGGAGGATGAGGAACAGAATTGTGCTCAGGCATGGGTTGATGCCGATGAGTGGGCTGCGGCAAGCGGGTGTGAACTGCCTGGTATTGCGTGGGAACAGGTGCCGCTTGGCTATCTTTCCCGCTGGCTGTGCCATCACCAGCCTGATTGGTGGGTGGCAAATAAACGGTGGGTAATTCAACAGGTCGCTATTCCAGCAAAATCGTTGCCAGATTCTCTGGCGCGTGTACCTGCCAGCCCATGTTCATTGCTGTGCTGTGACTGGCCGGAGAATCAAGACCAGACGCTATTGATTTCCCGTCCCTGGCTTGAGCATCTTCCCTTTACTCTGCGCTATGTGTTGGGCAGTACTCGCTTGCCACTGGCACAACTGGTGACGATGGTCAAAGGCGATGTGATGCGTATTGAACACTACGATCCCATGCTGCTTATTGAACATTGTCCAATTGCACATTTTTGTTTAACTCAGGACTTGGAGGTTTTTATGGAGGAGTTTTACATTGCAGATTCAGACGATGCACTACGATAAGAAGATGAAATAACATTTGAATGGATGAATTTGCCCATCAATATTGAGTTTGTATTAGATAGTGTGTCGCTCACGGTCGGCGAATTGGATGATTTACAGCCAGGTGCGCAGTTACCGTTAAATAGCAATGCGGAAAAAAATTAGAATTTATCTGAATCGCAAGCTATTTGCGCGCGGTGAGTTAGTTGTACTGGATGACGGCTCATTAGCTATAGAGGTAAATAGTATGAATGGCGCGGTAACAGGGCAAGCGGACGCAATATATGCTGAGTAATGACGTTTCATTAATTATACTGCTTTCATTCTTTACATTGTTACCTTTTATTATTGCCGGTGGAACCTGTTTTATAAAATTCTCTATCGTACTTATCATGGTTCGTAACGCGTTGGGGATTCAGCAAGTGCCATCAACGTTAACACTGAATGGCATAGCATTGATCATGACCGCCTTTGTTATGATGCCAGTAACCCAGAACATGCTTAAATTCGTTGAGCAAAATAATATCAATTTCAATGATATGCAGTCAGTTAGTTTGTTTATGGATAAAGGATTAGGTAGCTACGGAAACTATCTGGTGCATTACTCTGACCGCGATCTTATTTATTTTTTCTACAATATCCAGTTGGGTAACAAAGATAATGCCCTTCAATTGGAAGAACATGAAGTGCAGTCATTGCCGTTGATGACGCTGATGCCAGCCTATGCATTGAGCGAAATTCAAAACGCTTTCAAAATTGCATTTTATCTCTACGTGCCATTTGTTGTTATTGATATGGTGGTTTCCAGTATTCTGTTAGCACTCGGGATGATGATGAGCCCCATCACGATCTCTATCCCGATCAAGTTGATTCTATTCGTCGCGATGAATGGCTGGAGCCTGTTAACCAAGGGGTTAATTACCAAATATACAGAACTCATGACATCATGAATAACATCCTCTTTATTGGTAATAATGCATTATTGTTGGTACTTAAGTTAACGGCTGTGCCTATTGCTTTTGCAACAGTAGTCGGGATTGTTGTTGGTTTATTTCAAACAGTAATGCAAATACAGGAGCAAACGTTACCTTTCGGGGTGAAGTTATTGGCCGTATTTGCCAGTTTATTCATGCTGATTGATTGGTTCTCGGCAGAGATGCTCTATTTCTCATACCAAGTGTTTTCAATGGCTTTTCAGTGAGAAATAAAATTATGTTGTTCACTAATCTTTATCTGTATTTTCAACATAATGTCATGATTTTAATGCTTGCCTATGCCCGCATGGCTATTGTTTTTTATATGTTGCCCATTTTAGGGGAGCGGATATTGGCGAATCTTATCGTAAAGAACACAGCGATATTTCTTGTGATTATCGGCTTATGGCCATGCGTTGAGGCGAGTCCCGTTACTCTGATCTGGGGGGAGGAATAGTACTGGTAAAAGAACTTGTTGTTGGCCTGGTTTTGGCAGTAACGCTTTGCTTGCCTTTTTGGATTGTGATGGCGCTAGGGGAGCTTATCGATAACCAACGCGGCGCGACGATAAGTGATAGCATCGATCCAGTGCACGGTGTTCAAGGTTCCATTCTCTCTGGCTTTTTCAATTTTGCCTTTGGTGCGATGTTTTTTGCTCAAGGCGGTATGCGTTCGCTGGTTGACGTATTGGCAGCAAGTTACCGGGTATTGCCCAAAGGAAGTGAGTTGAGTGAGATGAACATTAACGAAACCGGCCAGCTATTGTTGATGTTAATGCAAGGTAGCATCATGCTGGCGGCACCGGTACTCATTGTCATGATGTTGTCAGAAGTATTGTTAGGTGTTTTTTCACGTTATTGCCCGCAGCTTAATCCGTTTTCACTCTCACTGACCATCAAAAGCGTCATCGCTTTTTCTGTCTTCTTGCTCTATGGCTTCAATTCATTTACTGAAAAACCATTACCTCTTTTTTCTTTACAGGCGTTTCAACGCTTTTTTATTTGACGTCAGGGAGAAAGCGGTATGACTGAGAAAACAGAAAAACCGACAGAAAAGAAAAGGCGTGATTCAGCAAAAAAAAAGACAGACCTTTCGCAGCCGGGATCTTGTTGCAACGGTGGTATTAATTCCAGGTGTTTTTTTCTTGGGAAGCAGTATGGATTTTGGCCCGCTGATCGAACTCTACAGTATTGCCTTGTTATATAATAATAAGATGACGGTTATCTCGTATAGTACTCAATTGGTTCTGATTTTATTGCAGATGTGCTTGCCTTTTATCATTCTGTGTGTTGTTGGGTTTGCTACAACATTATTGCAAACTAAATTTACAATAGCTTCTGAAGCTTTACGTTTAAATCTCAAAGCACTCAACCCAATTGAAGGGTTTAAACGGATATTTAGCCTTAGGACCGCTAAAGATTTTGTGAAATCGTTTTTGTACCTGGGCGTATTGTTTGGAACTTGTTATACCATTATCGTTAACGAATTGAAAAACATACTTTCAGTTTATCATGGCACCCTTATGCAATTAATTCCCTATTGGGTATACGTCACAATAAAAAGTATATTGTTTTTTATCCTTTGGTCGTTGCTGGTTTTGTTGGCGGAATTCATTGTTGAGTACTTTCTCTATATCAGAGAGATGAAGATGGATAAGCATGAGGTAAAACAAGAGCGAAAAGAGTTGGATGGTAATCCTGAAATTAAGCAAGCTCGACGTCGCGCACACCATGAAATTCTCTCAGGTGAAGAGCAAACTGCAATCCGAAACTCAGAAGTAGTCATGGCGAATCCAACGCATATTGCAGTCGCTATTTATTTTAATATGGATGTGGCTTATTTGCCGTTTATATCTTTGCGATGCTCAAACATGAAGGCACAGGCGGCAATTGCCTATGCAGAAAAAGAAGGGATACCGGTTGTTCGTGACGTGAAGTTGGCAAGGAAACTTTATAGTAGCTACACTGCATATAGCTTTATTTCAATAAATGATGATGCGCTTATGGCTGTTATGGATATATTGATATGGCTGCGCCGTGTTGAGCTTGAAGAATTGGATGCATTTGAGGGGAATAATGATAGTGATGAGTTTGATGGCGAGGTTTCTCAAGAATCGCCATTGGAAGATTCTGGAGGGGAATTATGTGATAAGAAACAATAGTACGTTTTTTTGTACCCGTGCTTCATTAGGGAACAGTATGATAGTACTTGTATTCATTACTATCTGCATTCTCGGTGAATTGTCGTTGTATTAACATTTTTCCATTTTATAAATAATATGGAAGGTCCAAAATGAGCTTTAAAAAGGTAATGGATGCTAAAAATGAATTGTGTGATGAGGTTGAGGAAACCTTGCTCAAAAATTATTCAGAGCAACTCATGGATGCCGTTCATAATGGTGCAACGTTAAAAGATGTTCATGGCGTATCTAATGAAACAATGAGTGATGTTTATAAGCTTGCTTATGACTTTTACCATATGGGAAAGTTAGATGACGCTGAATCCCTTTTTCGCTTTTTATGTATCTACGATTTTTATAACCCAGAATATGCAATGGGGTTGGCTGCGGTTTATCAACTCAAAAAGAATTATTCGAAAATCATTGATTTTTATGCGTTATTATATTCGCCGTCAGAAAATGACTATCGACCTATGCTCTACGCTGGGCAGTGCAACCTGATGCTTTGTCGCTCGGTTCAGGCGAGTAAGTGTTTTGATATTGTCACTGAAAAATGCAGCAACGTAAGTTTGACAGAGAAGGCACGGGCTTATTTGGCCGCCTTAAAAGACATGGATGCTAACGAAGAAAATGGATCTCAAAAAGAGGATGCTAATAGGGAGGAATAATGAACATAGCTATTGATGGTTTTTCTGCGGCATTTGCATTCTCTGGCGGCGGTGACCTTGAAACTCATCGCACTGAATTAATAAAACAGAGCACAGCTATCAAGCGTTTTGGTGAGGCGGGGCTGAGTGAGCATCCGCAACGAGATTCTGTTGCAGTGGCGATGAAACTGTTACGGCCAGAGCAACTGGATGCCATTTTGCAAAATACCACTAACGCATTGCAGGGAAACGCTGCTCAGATCCGGACACCACAAGATGCCAATAAACCGCAATTGGCATCCGAGCCTTTTGCTTTATCTCCATTATCTCCATTGTCCCAAATCGCATCGGGCGTAGACAATCCTGAGGCTTCGCTGACCGCATCTGCTCGTATGACGAGCTTGTTAGGCAAAATAAATCAGCTGACAGGCGATGTGACACTACAGAAAATGGTTGATCAACTGAAAATTTACAATGCGCAATTAGAGGGACATTCTCAGACATACCGTGCGCTCGCCGATGAATTAGAGAAGCATGCTCAACAATGGGCCGATGACAGTGATGTGTTGATGCAGGTGCAGAAACTGGTTGATGGGTTAAAACAGCAGGTTGCCGCTGCGAAGGGCACCTATACCGATGCACAGAAGCAACTGCAGTTTTTGCAAAATCAATCAGGCAGATCAGGAATTACAAGAGAACGGTGCGCTATCCTCAGAGTTAAGCAAGAAAATAGAGGAAGCAAAGCGCGCTGTTACCGAGGCACATAACATCAAAGAGCGGTCTGTGGCCCAGTATGAGGATGCGCTAAAAAACCGACTGGAGTCTACTCGCCTGGCAGAAATTGCCAGTAGATCGATTCTGGAAAACACCAAGCAACAAGCGCAAACCCTGCTGGGGGCAGTACCTGCACAGCAAATTTCCGTTATTGAATACAAGCGGAAACAGCAAAATGAAGATGCAAAAAGTCTCTGTTATTTACTGGCTATCGTTGCTGAACTCATTAATAAAAGCGCCAGTGAGGATTTACAGGCAGGTTCTGCATTGAAGCAAAAACTGGCAGAGGCGGCAGCCAAAGACGCTGAAAAAAAGCGCGCGAATATGAGATTGAGCGGCGTAAAGCAGAAGAGATGCAAAAAACCATGGGCTGTGTAGGTAAAATTCTCGGCTGGGCTATCGCTATTGTCGGTTTCGCAGCGGCTATTTTCACTGTGGGGGACATCATTGGCACTGGCTGCCGTCGGGTTGGCATTGACGGCTGGTGATGCCGTTTACCAAGCGATAACGGGCGAGTCTTTTATACAACAGGCTATGCAACCTATTATGGAAAACATCGTTAAGCCACTAATGGAGTTGCTGGCTAAATATTATTCATTTATTTTGGAAACACTCGGGGTTGATAAAGAAACAGCTGCAATGATAGGTGAAATAATGGGGGCAATTACTGCCGTTGTTCTATTAATTGCAGCAGCAATGGTGGCTGGAAGCCTTATTGGTAAATTGGCAGATAAGTTGTCTTCCACTGCGATTATGCAATCTACCAAGGAGGCAGTAAAAAGGATGTTGCAAAAAATGATGGACAACGCTGTTGGACGATTCATTACGTCATTGGGATCAACAGCTGCGCGTTCGGTCTCTGTTCAGAGTATCAAGAGAGTCAGATTAATTAATATCGTACAGCAATCCTAAAATGTCACAATGACCGCTAATGTTGCAATGCAAACCGGCATGGACATCGTTGTTGCCGTAAATAAAGTGGAGGCAGAAAAGTTACGGGCCAAAATGTTAGAAGATCTGGCATTGCAGAGTATATTAAATGCGCTAATGGACCGAATGGTAGAGAGCTTTACTCAACGCATTGAGGTAGCAAATGCCATTATTGAAAATATGGCTGTCGTGGCGGAAAACCAGATGCAAGCTGGCAAATATATAACCCGAAAAATGCAACATGTTGCGGGGTAGTCCTGTTTATCATTAGGGACTTTCAAAACAGAGATATTTACTTATACGGAGTTGAAAAAATACGATGACGACATTATCACCGGTCGCAACTCAAAACGGGCTGAATGTAAATACGGATAATACTGCTCCCTCCGCGCAGCCTTTTACCCTGCGTTCGCCAGAGGTGCTTTCTTTGGCGGATCTGACCTCTGCTTCCAGAAGTATTGGAGACTCAAATAGCACCTATGCCAATGCACTGCCTGTTGAATTGATGCTACCTGCATCAACCAATAAAGTAATACCTTCAGATACTAAAGCCGAATTGGCGCAAAGACTGATGGATTCCCAGCAAGGAAGAGATATCGATAAAATAGAACAGGTCGTTGCGGGGGCTGCTACCTTGTGCAGCGCACAGCTTCTGTCTGGAGTAGATAATCCGGCAAAGCGCGGTGAAAATGAAAAGGCAGGCAAGACCTCAATGGCAAATACGGTGGAACACACCGCTGAGCGGGGACGTTCACATGCCGTTGTTGATGGGGGGACAGATATTACACCGACAAGTCCTGACGGTTATCGTTATAGTAACGTGATGGGCAATATGGGTATTTTAGATGCGTTTACCAGTATTTTGCAGTCATTAAATCGTCAGGAGGCGCATTTTAATGCATCGGCCGCACAGTGGTCTCATGTTGCAATGGCTTCGGCGAATGCGACTGGGCAGCACCTGGTTCGCTCAGCACAGGAAACCAGACCGGTGCCATAATTTCCGGAGCGTTAAGTATGGGAATACAGAGTGTATCGTCATTCTCAGCGGGAAAATCGTTAAAAGCAGAATCGGCTTCAATAGAAAACAATCTGAAAAGATCCAACCAGCTTAGCGAAAAAGCAGAACAGACGAGAAACCGCCCACAGCACCATATGGATAAATTGGTGAGTGAAGGTATCACTGTCGAGGATGATGTTACCGCGCGTTTGAAGCAAGCGCATTCAAAACTGAACTCAGAAAGTATTACTCTTCGCGATACTCATCAACAAATATCGAATACAACGATGAAAACCCGCATTCAATCTGATGCTATGATGCAAGCCAGTCGCGCGGTTCATGATATTATACAGGGATCGTTCGGCGTTACTGCTGCCGAGCAAAACAAAGATGCTGAAATAATGCGAGCAAATCAAACGGTGAGTGGTGAAGTCGATAATGTTCATCAGCAAACGGCCAAAAAATCCAGTGAGGGTGAATCTGCTTTACGACAAGCGTTACTGGCTATTCTTAATAATAACAATGATGCGGTCTCGGCGGTTGCCAGCAAAATGGCATAATGTATTCGCGTATTCCCTTGCTTTATCCTATTTATATTGAGTCGTTATCTCTTTTATTTCAGGCGAAAAAATGGCTATTTCTAATGTGATTTTAACGGCTTGTACGGCAACATTTCCACGCGTGGATACACACGCTTATACCACAGCAGCGCATTGGCAGGGCACACCTGATGTCTCTGATGCTTATTCGCTGCAATATGTGAAAACTATTTTGCTATTTCTGATTACTGACAATAAGGAGGGGGATAGGCCAATTCAATGGCCAATATCATTTTGTGAAATGCATGAGAAAATGCTCAGTATTGAGCAGTTGCTTACCCGTTTCAATATGAATTCCCATCTGGTATCGGGCGATAAATTATTACGGTACGTTGACGAAATCCGTCGTTCGCAACAAAATACGGAATTATCGGGAGAAAGTCCCGATGACATAAGAGCGCAGTTGACGGCGTTACAGTGCGCAATTCAGACGCAGCTTAACAAGATTCAACAGCAGATTCGTGACGATAAATTAAAGAATAAAGCAGCAGTGGCGAAATCGGAAAACTTGGCTTATCAGGCACAGGCCGCTGTCCCTGATGAGGAACCTGAGCCCACGCTGTATCGTGCCCGAAGAAGCGTCGAAAGTCCAAGTAAACCGTTTACAACGAGTACCAGTTACGCGGATCTCTGGGCGGAAATTACTAAAGTTATCGCAAACGTTAAAACCAACTACGTGGATTTCTATGGCAATTTATTGCAGAAATATACTGAAATGTACGATAAGTATAATAAAACAGTGCAGAAGGTTGCCGCCGACTCAACCCATTCAGGGAAAGAGGCAAATTCAGTAAAATTTGATGAGCCTAATCTCAGAGAATATGGGTATAAAGTTTTTAATAAGTGGATTGAAGACAATAAACTTGGCAGTGTTCCTGACTGGAGTAAGATGAGTAAGGAGCAGAAAGAAGAGATGAAGGCGACGCTCAAACCGGCTTTCAATGTTGATGATTCTAATGGCAAAATCAGCTTTAATATGGATGCCTATAATAGCGTTTGTCAGGCGCGGAAGATGGCAAATATGCTGAAGTTTCGACCACACGCTATCAAGCCTGGCTGGCCAGTTTCAATTCTGTAGGCAGCGCTTTTCAGAGTAACATGCAATCTTTTGCCCAACGATACAGTCAGGCGAACAGCACGTTTGATAATTTAAACAGAGTACTGAGTAGTGTCATCAGTACGCTAGGTGATAGTGCCAGAGATGTTCTAAAAGCACCGTATTAATATTCAATTAGCCTTTTTTAATATCTATGAAATTCAGACTAAAACCCAGTAATGAACTTCCTACACCGTATTATAATTTGATGCGAAGTCCGGTGACGATAACATCAAATTTATGGGGCGTAAAAGACTATGTTTATGAAAATTTTTATAACACGCCGAAAAATGTTGAGAGAATAAAAAATATTCCAATGACAGACAGGCAGAGAGAGATTTATCAACGAGAAAACCGTATCCGCTACTTTAGAAGAATTCCGATATATAATGAGGCGCCGGTTTATTCTGATAATCCGGGAATCAATGCCCATATGGACGCGATGCGTCCCAGAATACCTGATCCCAGAGCGGAAATTACCTGCACGGTGTTGGCGTGCGGTTGCTAAACATGTAGAGCGAGTAAGAAACAATATCGTCGTCAGTTTTAGAAAATTAGTTAATTACTGATTATTGTGGAGGCCTTATGACAATTGGAGCATCTGGAAATGTCAGTCCAGGTTTTGGCCGGTATATTCAGGCCGATATTTATAATCGAATGAACCGTGATCTACCCAAGACAGAGACAATTACTGATAATATGGTTGGCTGCACCAACGAAGGACTTTCGCTAGCCGTAAAAAATTTCATCCAGGCACCGGACAAAGTCGGGTGTGTATACGGACTCATTCACACGCAGTCGCAATCAGCGCTACTCGAAACGTTGCGTAATGCCAATACCACGATTGAAGACCGTGAGCTATTCAAAAGTGTGCTAGGCATGCTTTCCACTAAGGAGAATAATTTCACCTCATCCGAGAAAGCACGTTATCAAAAACTTTGCGATCGTTTTTGTTCTGAAATAAAAAAAGAGGATCAGGAGTTCAACACTGACATTAGCCTGAAAAAACATTTAAAAAAATGTAAAAAACATTACCAACGATAATAAACAATTTTGGGTAGAAGCTGCGCCGCTGCTTGAAACCTACAGTAAGGATATAGTGGAAGACCTCACTGCACATATGCTCAATCAGTCGATCAATGCGTGGTGTGAATACCATAACATTAACGATCGAGACTGGGCGCGCTCGAATATCGAACAGATTTTCGATAGCACTATTCGCATGTACTTCAACGTGCTTGATGATGAGATTATGGAGGTCACTAAAGAGGCAAAATCCGCTATCCAGGATCGCTCGCATATTCGCGGGGCTATTATCCGCTTTGGCTATATGAAAATGTTTGATGCCGTCGCATCGATTCCATTATCGCTTCGACGTCAGACGCCCGCTGGCGTGGCAAAGCCACGCACTACAGAAAAGGCGGTGGGAACGTCAGATCTTACAGACAACGTAAATGTGGTCCGCTTGGAAAACGGAAAATATCCTACGCTAAGCCTATTTTTTGTACAGACCACTATCTACTGAGCGTAACGAACGGTATTTACCCTGTCCCAGCTTAAGGTTTGTCCGCCAAACGTAATCCCCACTCAGATTGATGTGCTCCCATCCCAGCGGGGACAAATGAGAAATAAGTTGTTCATTAATAGGGAGCCCTTTTCGTCTCAGGGAATCTATGGCTCTTTCTATATATACCGTATTCCACAGGGAGATCACCGCAGTCAGCAACGTCAAACCACTAGCCCAGTAGTTCTGATTCTCCGGCCCCAGATCTCTGACCTCCCCCAACCGGTGCATAAAGACCGCTCGTGCAAGCGCATTCCGGGCTTCACCTTTATTCAGCCCCGCCTGTACGCGTCGGCGCAGTGATGGATCTCGGAACTAGTCCAGCATAAACAGTGTCCGCTCGATGCGTCCGATTTCCCTCAATGCCTTTACAAGGCCATTCTGTTTAGGATAACTTGCAAGTTTTTTCATCATCAGCGATGCGGTAACTGTCCCCTGTTTTATCGAGCTTGCGAGGCGAAGTACCTCATTCCAGTGCGTCTCAATATCTTTAAGATTCAGTTGGGTTGTGGATATCACAGATTGAAGTCCCGGATATCGCTCAGCCTTTCCATGAATAAAAATCCGCTTGTCATGAAGATCCCGGATCCTTGGCGCAAAAGCGAATCCAAGCAGATGCATCAGCGCGAAAACATGCTCCGTAAAACCAGCGGTATCAGTGTAATGCTCTGTAATTTCCAGATCACTTTCGTGATACAGCAGACCATCAAGTACATGCGTGGAGTCACGCACACGACTGATCACTTTGGTGTAAAACGGGCTGTATTGATCCGATATATGCGTGTAAATCTGCACGCCTGGCTCCTGCCCGTATTTCAGATTGACCTGACCCGCATAACGCCCGTGACTACCCACCAGAAAGTTCTGTCCGTCAGACGACGACGTTGTACCATCGCCCCAGAATGCCGACAGATGCCGCTTTTTCTGAGCATTAACCAGCTCAGCCAGCGCGGCTGAATAGGTTTCATCCCTGATGTACCAGGCCTGAATGCCCTCCAGTGACAACTTTGTTGTTCCCGGACAGGATTCGGCCATTTTTGTCAGCCCCAGATTGATGCCATCGGCCAGGATGGTGGTCAGTAACAACTTTCTGTCTTTTGGTCTGACGTGATTATTTTTAAGATGCGTGAAATGGCGGGTAAAACCGGTCCAGCCGTCCACTTCATCCAGCATTTCAGTAATTTTAGGGTGAGGCAACATGCCATAAACCAGATCGGCAAAAGGGGATGCTGCTGAAGGGACACTATTATCCAGCGGGGTAATTTTCACGCCTTTATCCGATATATCAACATCAGGCAAATCACCGGCCAGCGCCATCGTATTCACTTCTTCCAGGCGCGATGCCAGAAGCGTCATACGGTTGTACTCATGGCAATCGGTCAGAATGGCAAGGGATAGCTGATTATCCCGGAGTGATTTTTCAAAATCGTCAGACGGGATCAGATAGTCATCGAAATTCCTGTAGCGGCGCGATCCCTTTACCCAGATATCGCCAGAACGTAATGCCCCCTTCAACTCATTAAGTACGCAAAATTCGTAATATTTGCGGTCAATACCGGAGGGAGTGATCACTACCTTTCGCCAGCTTTCTGGGATGAACCCGATTGGCGCGGATGACGGGACTTTTCGGAGTTGTTTCCGATACATCTCTCTGACGGTATCCAGCGCGTCACTAAGCTGTATCGCGGCTGGCGCAGCCCTGAACTGCAACGCGGAAAGCATCCGGGGGGCATACTTACGCAGCGTGCTGTATTTTTCAGTGATCAGATGAAGCGGGTCAAAGTTGTCCTTACGTGACAGAAACCGCGTTTCCTCCACGCTGTTGATGAATTCCTGCCAGGGAATGACGTCTTCTATTGCGGCCCAGGGATCTTCGCCGGATTCTCTGGCGTTAAGTAACGCCTGCCCGACGGTAATGAACTGCTTCAGCTTGCTCTGAATAAGCTTTCCCGTTTGCTGGAGCCGTTCGGCCTGCGTGCGTTTTGCCCTGTTGAACAGGCTACCCAGAATACGCTCGTGCAGATCAATAACTTCGTCAGTCAGGGTGGCCCTGGCCTCTGATATTATACAAACCAGCGAGGCATAACGGCGGATATCCGTGAATTTAGCCAGATCCCGGCTACTCATTTTCCTGCCTTCGCGTGCCAGTTTCAGTAAACGGTTCTGGTGAACGGAAAGCGCAATGCCGTCAGGCAATGCCAGCGACTCAATGGCATTTAACCGGTCGGTTTCGTACACTACCTGACAAATATGTACGAAAGTCAGTGAAATTAATTTCGGATACGCATTATAATATTTACACCCATTTCGTACAGAAAATTTCATTATGTCACGAATTTTTGCCTATTGTCGGGTCTCTACTCTGGAACAGACTACCGAAAATCAAGGTCGGGAAATCGAAACCGCTGGTTTTAGCGTCAAACCCCAGCGAATAATCGAAGAACAAATCAGTGGTTCGGTAGCGGCCGGTGAACGTCCTGGTTTTAACCGGTTGCTTGACCGACTGGAAAATGGCGATGTATTGATTGTCATAAAATTGGATCGTCTTGGTCGTAATGCGATGGATATCAGGAAAACAGTGGAGCAACTGGCCGGATCAGGTATTCGGGTGCATTGGGTGGCGTTGATTTGACCAGTCCGACGATGCAGGTGATTTCAGCGGTTGCTGAATTTGAACGAGACCTTTTACTCGAGCGCACCTATTCGGGGATAGCAAGAGCACGGGATGCAGGAAAGCGCTTTGGGCGCCCACCGGTGTTAAATGAAGAACAAAAACAAAGGGTACTCGAACGAATTCAGTCTGGTGTAAGTATAAGTGCTATTGCCCGGGAATTCAGAACCACACGGCAAACGATTCTGAGAGTTAAAGTAAAACAGCAAATACCTACTGTTTAAAAAATAGTCTTAGCGTAGGATATTTTCCGTTTTCCAAGCGGACCCCTAAATGGACATCACTCACCGAAAGCATCCTCTTCTCCCGGTAATATCACCGTTTATGGCAGCAATGCGACGGCGACGTCGTACGGTGGGAATACTCCAGCGATGCCATCTGCCCCCTGGAGTTCTATGACGGAAAAGCTCTTGGCTTCGGATAAACTCAATCAAGATCAATACCTTATATTATTGAAGGATTTGATTGCCTCGATGGGAGAAAGGCGCGAGACGCCAGCAAATTTTTTCAACCACTACCCACTGCTTAGCCGACTGAACGGCATCAGTATGCAAGATTTATCCTCCCATTAGACGCGGCAGAATGGAAATAGTCTTTATCGAGACGGATAGCGCGCAGCCTTCCACGCCAGTGGCTGAGCCGCAACAGGAACCCCGCGTTCAGCTAAGGCGGCGCGCTTCCGCCACTAGTTCCGTTAGCTCTGATGTATCGTCCATGTCACCAGCGCGATCGCCTCTGGATAATTTCCAGATTAGCGCGCTGTCGCCTAGGCAGAACGTTAACCCCTTGGCCTCACTAGAGGCGTACCGTACCGTCGGGACCGATCTATCCGCCGTTGTGACTTAAAAGGGGCCTGCGGCAAATGACGATTCTTCTGCGATCGAAGAAGCGAGCCGTTCGGGGGCCGCCTCTTCAGTAGGAAGTTCTTCATCCGCTATCAACAGCGAGGATCTGGCATTGCTGAAGCGCTGGCTTGGGGATGAAGTCCAAGAGAATGAAAAAGGAGAGCATTAATAAACTGATCTTGCGTGGGGATGGATTGTATACCCAAACGCTGGATCACTTCCTGGAAAGAGCATTTCTCGCTGAGGCAGGCACTGAAGAGCACAGTGATGTACAGAAGGCCTACATCAACGAGTCATTTCGTAAAATGCAATTGCACGAAGATTTTTTCCAACTGAGCCGTAGTGCTCAAGCGTTGGTAGAGAAATACAGTGAAAAACGCAATTTTCGGGTCTTGACCACCACGCCTGGCGTTAGGCGTACCCTG
This sequence comes from Candidatus Symbiopectobacterium endolongispinus, assembly GCF_018777385.1. Lineage (GTDB taxonomy): Bacteria > Pseudomonadota > Gammaproteobacteria > Enterobacterales > Enterobacteriaceae > Symbiopectobacterium > Symbiopectobacterium endolongispinus. Next base: position 305,311 of record NZ_JAFJYB010000001.1, read on the forward strand.
TCCTCACAGATATCACGAGGATGATGGCGTGATAAGCGGGAGTGATAATGCGCACCAGGTGAAAGCATTAATTCACCAGGTGAGCGGTATACCGATTGACTGCATTGGGTTGCATGATAGCGTAATCGCCACGTTGGGTCTGGATTCGGTCGAGATGATCGATTTACTGATGCAGCTTGAGACATTCGGGGTGACGATCCCGTCAGCGCAGATAGACGCTACGCTGACGGTACACAATATTGTTGAACGCTTCGTCGATGGCTTTTGTTCCGAAAGAAATCAACCCACCTTGTAATCGGCAAGGTGGATGTTAAATTGCTTGAGTTTACGCCACAGGGACGTGCGGCCAATTTTTAATGATGAAGCCATTTGTGAGGCTTTGCCCCGGCAGTGGATCGCTGCCTGAATGAGCGCATCCCGCTCCATCTCTTGTAATGAATGAGGATGAAGGCTCGCTTCTCTGGAGGATGCCTCGAGAATGTTTTCACTCAATGGTGCAGGAATGCCTTTGACTTTTATTCGGTTACCGGTGCTATAGCTATAGGCACGTTCGAACACATTGCGCAGTTCGAGGTTATTTCCCGGCCAGGCATAGCGCATAAGTAACTGCTGCACATCTTCAGAAAGCGTTACATTAGCCCCCATCTCGCGGCTCATGATCTTAAGGTAGTGTTTGATCAATGCTGGGATATCTTCGCTACGCTCCCGCAGGGCTGGCTCGTGAATGTAGAACGATTGCAACTCGTACAGCAGGTGACGGCGAAAGCGGTTTTCCTCAACAAACTGATTGATGTCCACATCCGTAGTAGTGATCAACCTAACATCCAACGGTACCAACGTCTGGTTGGCTTTGTTGAGCAATCCGGTTTTCAGCAGTTGTAACGGCGCGGTTTGCACTTCTTGTGTCAGGTATTCGACATTCTCTAACAGCAGTGTGCCACCTTTCGCCAACTCGAATTTGGAAATGACCGGTTTATCTGTATGCGCGTTGTTGCCAAGGAATTCGCTTGCCATAGCCTCGCGCGGTATTGGCTGGCAATTGATGGTGATAAATGGCTTATCCCGACGCTCGCTGGCGTTATGAATGGCCTGTGCCAGATAGGCTTTACCAAGCCCCTCTTCACCATGCAGCAGGACTGAACCGCGCCCCTTCGCCGCCTGCTGTGCAAGGCGGACCACACGGCGGATAGCGCTGGAGGTTCCAACGTAATCGAGGTCGTCAAATGTCAGGCGGGCATACGCCCCGCCGTGACGATGCACCAGTTCACGAATATGATCGATAGGGTGCAACAGCGCAATGTAACGGTCGGGCGTATTGGCGATGCATTTCACTATTTTGAGCGACATTGCCAGTGCGATAAACACGCCTTGGAACTCGACCGCGGTTTCTAACAGGTAGACATCCTGGTTTTCCGCAATGGCATGAACGATCCGCTGCGGTAAGGTCAGCGTCTCATGAATATTTTTTCCTAATAGCTTCTCCCCCTTAACATTGAGGAAGTCGCTGCCATTTTTGTTCAGATAGAGGATGGTGCCTTTATGATCCCAAGCGAGAACGCCTTCTTCAACGCCATCCAGCAGAGCGTGTACTTCACTCAAATGCTGGTTGGATTCAGCCAAAATCATATCCGTGTGCAATTTTGCGCTGATTTGCTGTGCAGTGGAATGCACTAGCGCCAGGGCGGAAACCGTATCGCTGTTGTTCAGCAGAATCAGCCCAACCGCCTCCATCACGGCGCTGTAGCTGTCGAAAACCGGCGTGGCGAAGCAGGAAAATGGATGCAAATGCTGATTGAAATGCTCATAGCCTTGCAGGCTGACCGGCTCGTGTAACAGCAGTACCGTTGTGACGGCATTATTGCCCATCATACTTTCGCGCCAGTAAATGCCTTCACCAATACCCAGAGCCATCAGCCGTTGGCTCATGGCCGGAGAGGCGTGAAAACTCAACGTACATCCGGTTTCATCGGTCAGTAACAAGGCGCATTCCGCGGTGGTGAGACAGGCAAAGATATCCTCCAGTATTGGCGCAGCGATATTGATCATATCGGCACGGTTGCGGCACAGGGACTTGAACGTAATACCTTTGGCGTAGAGCGGCGTTGACCAATGGTCGTGACGCTGTTGTCGCCGGCAACGCAGCCATGATTCAGTGACATAGGGCTTTAGCGCGAGATGTTCCATGCTGGCAGCATCGGTATACTGTATTGAGTCCGGCGTGATGAAATCGTGCCAGAGGGTTTTCAATTCAGTCTGTTTCACCAGTTGCTCCTTTATCGCACCACTTTAGGAAATAGGTAACGCATTTATGTTCCATTTTGGAAATCTTATGTCGAATCTGTGATGCGCATCGCCAACCGCGTGTAGCGATGTAGTAAATCTAATGATTTGGTTTAATTTATTGAATTTAAATGTATTTATTATTCCATTCAACGAAGTGTGAGTTGCGGCACAACTTTCGTCACAGTTTGACGGGTATCAAATAACAGAGCGAACGGCGTTATTGATGTTTCATTTTGGTGCTTTTTACGGCGTAACGATGTTCCTGAATTGAACAAAAAATTATTTTTTACAGCATGGATTCGGCTTCCTACTCTCATCGTGTTCGTTCCGTCATGTGGGTAACCCCTCAACCGAAAACGAAGGAGACAGTAATGAACATTTTTCTTGCAGAATTGATTGGCACCATGGTGCTGATACTGCTTGGCAACGGTGTAGTAGCCAACGTGGTGCTAGCGCGGACCAAAGTGGGCAATAGCGGCTGGGTCGTTATTACCGCGGGGTGGGGATTTGCAGTCGCAATCACCGTATATATCACGGGCTGGGTGAGCGGGGCACATCTGAATCCGGCCGTTACTTTTGGCATGTGGTTGTATGGCACAGTATCTCGGGCGCAATGGCTCTGGCCTACGTCGTCGCTCAATGTATCGGTGCTTTTCTCGGTTCGATTCTGGTCTATCTTACTTACAAACGACACTACGACGTGACTGAAGATGCAGGACTGATACTGGCGACGTTTTCTACCGGGCCTGCGGTGCGCGACTTTAAGTGGAACCTGGTCACAGAAATTATTGGTACGGCTGTTTTAGTCTTTGGCGTACTGGGGATATTTAATTCGCATAACGGGATTGCGTCCGGTTTTGGTCCGTTCGCGGTGGGGATTCTGGTGTATAGCATCGGTTTGTCGTTGGGTGGCCCCACGGGCTATGCCATCAACCAGGCGCGTGATTTAGGGCCAAGAATCGCTCATGCTTTGTTGCCCATCAAAAATAAAGGTCATTCCGATTGGGAATACGCCTGGGTGCCAATTGTCGGTCCGTTGATCGGTGGTGGTATCGGTGCGCTGTGCTACAAATTTTTACCGGTTTTTGCCTAACGGGCGGTACGCCGCTCACCCATGGAAATCGTCCTTTCCCCAGCGAAAGGGCGGTCATCAAGAGGAAGGGTCATGAAAAAGCTCATCAACAAAGTCGATGATGTTATCAGAGAACAACTTGAAGGTTTCGCACTAGCCCACCTGGAATTGACGGTGAATACCGAGCCTTTCTATGTTTGTCGCCGTTCGGATAAGCCTAAAGTGGCGCTGATCTCCGGCGGGGGCTCCGGACATGAGCCGATGCATGCTGGTTTTGTCGGTTTTGGCATGCTGGACGGTGCATGTCCCGGCCATATTTTTACTTCGCCTACGCACGATCAAATGTATGAGTGTGCGCAGAACGTCAGTAACGAAAATGGCGTATTGCTGCTAATCAAAAACTATACCGGGGATATCCTTAATTTTGAGACCGCCGCAGAACTGCTGCACGGTGAAGGCATTGCCGTACAAGTGGCCGTCATTGACGATGATGTCGCAGTGAAGGACAGCTTGTACACGGCGGGCCGTCGTGGCGTTGCCACCACCGTGTTGGCAGAGAAACTGTTGGGGGCAGCGGCAGAAGAGGGATATATCCTGTAGCAATGTTCAGCGCTGGCGACGCGTATTGCCGATCAGGGCAGTTCTATTGGCGTTGCGCTCTCCCCATGCACGGTCCCCGCTGCTGGTAAGCCCAGCTTTTCGTTGCCGGAATATGGAATTGAATTTGGCATTGGTATTCACGGTGAACCGGGCATCCGTCGGGAAAAGTACACCGATGGTGACACCATTGTCAGCGCCATGCTCGATGAAATCCTTGATAACACCCCTTACGTGAGAACGCTGCGCCAATGGGATCGGGAAAAGGGGGAATGGTTTGACTATACCCGCACCACGACGCCGCTCAACGCAGGCGACAATGTGATTGTGCTGGTTAACGGACTGGGCGCAACACCTGCCTCTGAGCTGTACGGCGTTTATCGCAAAGTGGCGGAAATCCTGGCGGCGAAGCACACCAACATTGCACGTAATCTGGTCGGCACCTATTGCAGTGCGATTGATATGCAGGGTGTCTCCATAACGGTGCTGAAAGTGGATGACGAAATGCTCTCTCTGTGGGATTTCCCGGTTAGCACACCGGCGCTGAGATGGAAAATGTAGTCAAGTCAGGCGATCTGCCGCCAACGGCGGCAGATCGCGCGCAGATGCAGGGAGAGCCTGCATCCGGCGTTGATGCGATGAAAACTGAGGTGCGATGATGGTGGTAACGAAAAGCAAAGTGATCTCCTGGCTGGGTGCGGCGGCCGATGTATTTGAACAACAACAAGAATTTCTCACCGATTTGGATCGTGAAATTGGCGATGCGGATCACGGGCTGAACATGAACCGTGGCTTTCGCAAGGTAAAAGAAAAGCTGCCTACGCTGGCGGATAAAGATATCGGCACCATCATGAAGAATACCGGCATGGTGCTGCTTTCCACCATCGGTGGGGCCAGCGGACCGCTGTATGGCACTTTCTTTATCAAAGCGGCAGAGACCGTCATGGCGAAAGAAGAGTTGACGGTAACGGATCTCTACCATATGTATCAGGAAGGGACAGAGCGCATCATCGCACGCGGCATGGCGCATCCCGGCGATAAAACCATGGTGGATACGCTGAGCGCATTGTCGCATCACTGAAAGCCCGACAAGAAGATCCGATTTCCTCAGCGATGGCGGAAACGCTGAAGGCGGCGGAGCAGGGAATGAAAAGCACTATCCCACTGCGTGCGGCGAAATATCACCAGTTGGGTCAGGATGATAGGCTTACGGCGGCCATCTCCCCCGTTGCTTTGACGGAGGAGACACCACCGTCAGCACTCACTTTTTCCTGGCGTGTGGCTAACCCTGCCGGCATTCACGCGCGCCCGGCGTCGGCCATTGCTACCTGTCTCAACCGCTACAATGCCGATGTGCAACTGGTGAAAGGTGCACAGACGGTGAACGGGAAAAGTGTCAACAATATCGCGCTATTGGCGGTTAAGCGCGGCGATGAGGTCACGCTGCGCGCGAGTGGAGCGCAGGCGCAACAGGCGATTGATGCCTTTGCCTTGCTGGCGCACGATAATTTTGGCGATCGTTTAGAAGCGAAGGACGCCGCGTTGGCTCGCCCCCAGAGACATCCCGTGGGGGAATTGGTAACGGCCACCGTGTGTCGGGTAGAACGGGCGTTGCCTACTGTGACGCCGCGCGTCAGCCAAAGCGCGCAGGCTGAGCTGGCACAAGCGATTGAGGCTGCCTTGCAAGACCTGGATGAGCTCTATGCGTTTACCGCGCAGCGTCTTTCTGATAAAGAAGTCGGTATTTTTATGGCGCAGCGTATGATGCTGGAGGATGACGAACTGTACGATGCGGTCGCCGAGCGAATGGGGCAAGCAGCGGTGCAGGTTGATGCGCTGTGGCTGACGGTGATTGGCTCGTTGGCACAAGAGTATCAGGCGATTGAAGATACCTACTTGCGTGAACGCTACATCGATATCTATGACGTCGGTCTGCGGGTGTTGCGGCATTTGAGCCATCAGCCAGATAGCGTGGTCACGCCTTGTCACACACCGATGGCGATCGTCGCCAATATATTGTTGCCTTCCGAAGCGGTGCAGTTGGATCCTGCCTGGATCAAAGGCGTTTATTTCACCGACTGCGGCAGAAACGCTCACGCGGTGATTCTGGCGACGGCGCTGGGCATTCCGGTGTTTATCGACAAGCCGGGCCATACGCGGGCGTTACGTCACGGAGAAACGATCACGTTCAATGATGATAGCGGGGAGATTCATAACGCGTGAAGCAGGATGGTGTGGCGTTGCTATCCCATTGGACGCGGGATAGCAACGGCGAAACAGGCGGTTTTATTATCGGCTGGAGATCGCCAACGCCGATCCCGCCAACACAAACACGCCACCCGTGGCGCGATTAAGCAACGCCATGCGGCGCGGATTGCTGAATACGCCGGACAGATGGCGTCCGGTGCTGGCATAGAAAAACATGATGCTGAAATCAAACAGTACCCAGGTCAGTGCCAGAATAGCAAACTGAAGCGCATAGGGTTCTGTGGTGCTGATAAAGTTGGGAAACAGCGCGGCAAAAAACAGCAAATCCTTCGGGTTGCTGATACCGACTAAAAAACCTTTACGAAACAGCGCAACACGCGTGGGAGATGCATCTATGTGCACGTGTTCAGGCGTGTGAGCGGCGGCGGCTGAACGCCATGAGGCAATACCGAGCCAAATCAGATAGAGCGCGCCGACGATCTTAAGGATCATAAACTCGGTTGTTGAAGCGGCTAATACGGCTCCCAATCCCAGCGCCGAGAGTGACATCAGCACCAGCGCTGCGGTCACGCCGCCCAGTACGGTGGCGGCAGCACGTCCACGGCCATAGCGCAAACCGTGCGTCATGCTGATCAACGCTGACGGACCGGAAATGGCAATTAAAACGGTAATCACGCCGACAAAGGCTAGCCAAAGGTGTAACTCCATGTTTTCTCCAACCCAATGTATGTAACGGGCACAAATGCAGCACCGCGCTATATTCTCACATATAGCGCGCGGTGCCCAAAAAGAATTTATGTCGGTGGCAGTTAACGTACCAGCGTCACCAGTCGTTTAACCAGTGGACCTTTGATCGCCATATCCAGCGTCATCAGCGCCAGCCCTTTCGCCAGTGAATGCGTATAGCGATGAAGCGATCTGTAGATGTAGGTTTGGTTTCTGGCAACGGAAAGCCATCCTGCCGGTTCAATGTGTGCCAACAGCGTATCGCCGGATAGGGTCTTACCGTCAAAACAAATCGCGACAGAACCCGCATAATGCCGATGTGTAATCTCCTGCACGCCCGCGATTTAGCGCAGTTGCGCAATCGTCTCGGTTACGCGCTCCGGGTTGCGCTGAATATATTCGGAGCGAATTCGAATGCGATTCTGTGTTTGATGCAAATAGTGAGAGATGTCGCCGCGACTCGTAGGGATTAGAATGATAACAATTTACATTATCGTAGTGATAGTGTCTATCACCTCTGTTTATAGCGCGAATTGATAAAAAACAAACAACCTGCAATTAACCGCATAAATCTTAAGTGGTTCTCCTGACGTTACGTTATTGTGACGTTGTCTTCGCGCAAAATATTTACATTTCTAACGTTGTGACAGGGGCAACCTTGTCGCCTTGTGTTGTGCGCGCGGCATGGGTTGATGTCGCATAAGATTGAAGCGGCATTGATGTTGGTGGGCAAAGGGAGGCTGTAGTCACCGTTATGGCGGCAGATGATTTGCAGAGTTTGATGGCGCTACGCCGTTTTTTCACGGTAGCGCACCATATTCCGGGGCGCATTCGCCTCAGTTTTACCAATCGCTTGGTCTCCGCACTCAGCCAAAGCCGGTTGGCTGCGCTGCAATCACTGTGTCACCCCGAGGGGGTGTCTGAAATCGTGCAGCATTAATGCCGCAACCGGTAGCGTGGTACTGGAATATTGTGCCAGCACAATTTCCCCAACGCTGCTGACGCATCTGTTTGGTCATGATGATCAGGCGGCGCAACAGGCGCTGACGCAAATTCAGGCTGTGTTCTCCCAGTAAACCTAGTTCAAGAGAGAGTCGTTATGAGTAATGATAATAATCCTGTGAATCAGGCCCCCTATTTCCCACCTTATGGCTATCCCTATTATGTGCCACAAGGCGATCCTGCCGCGCAAGGGGCTTTTCCACCACCACCAGGATGGCCGCCGCAGCCAGCATGGTATCCGCAGATGGCTCCGGGCGCAGCGCCCCCAGGGTACTTACCGCCCGGCTATCCGCTACCAGGGTATCCGTTCCCCGGAAATGCGGCGCCGCAAGCTGCACACCATCACGGTCATCATGCAGCACCGGGCATGGACTGGAGCGCGCATGCGCAAGGTGTGGTTGAGAATGTGATGGGAGAACAGACCGGGCTGTTGAAAAGCCTGATCAGCACCATCGGCGCGGATGATAAGGAGTTTTGGAAAGGTGCGATGATCGGCGCGGCTGTCACACTGCTGCTAACCAATGACAGCGTGCGCCAGACGCTGACACAGACTCTGGCAAGCGCAGGCGATCTGTTAAAAAACCGGAGGCGATAAAGTCAAATCCTCTGTCGCCAGCGGTGCCGAAAGTGTGAAAGAGAGTGTGGCTGCGGGCAGCACCATTTTTCGCGACACGGTGAAGGCAGATAAGGCGGAATTTCAGGCCTCGGTAGAGCGCCAGCGCGGGGCGGCTTTGCTGACCTGGTTGACATTGGCGAGCGCCGGTATTGCCAGCCTTTATGTGCTGGATGCCATGCAGCGGCGTGAATCGTTACAAGACCAAACCCAAGAAGGAGTGTAGGAATGAACCCTCCCAACATGCCTTATGTTTACGCCTATCGGTTGCCGAACGGACAGGTCGCCTATGCCTGTTACGACCGCAGGAACACCGCGTGTGGGTCGAGCGCGCAGGAGAACGTCATCAAATGCTGTCGTCTGCGCTGACGGTTGGTGACGTGATGCTGCTTGGACCTGGAGATACCATCCCGGCGGACGGCAAGGTGCTGCGCGGTGTTGGCCTGATTAATCAAGCCTCCATGACCGGAGAAAGTGTGCCGGTGCGGCGGGAGAAGGGGCCTGGCTGTATGCGGGCACACAGGTGCAGGAAGGCAATATTACGGTACAGGCGGAGCGGGTGGGGGAAGATTCCTCGATTGCCAACATCCGCCGTTTTATCAGTGAATCGTTAAGCCAGCAAAGCGAAACGCAGAAAGTGACACAGGCGATGGCCGACCGGCGCGTGGCGATCACACTCGGCGTAGGTGGGGCGGTGTTTGCTCTGACCCATGACTGGCGGCGTTTGGCATCAGTGTTTTTGGTGGATTATGCCTGTGCGCTGAAGCTAAGCACGCCGATCGCGTTTAAATCTATCATGTACCGCGCGGCGCAAAGCGACTTGTTGCTGAAAGGCGGGCGGGCGATTGAACAACTCGCTGCGGTTGATACGGTGGTGTTCAACAAAACCGGCACCTTGACGCACGGTGATATGCAGGTGACGGAAGTGGTCAGTTTCGATCCGGAGCGGGCCTGGGCGGAGCGCCTGCTGGCGATCGCCGCTTCTGTCGAAGAACACAGCAATCATCCACTGGCGAAAGCGGCGTTGGCGTCGGCGCACCATCATGTGTTGCCCCACATAAATCACGGTTAAGTGGAGTATGTGATTGCGCACGGTCTGCTGTAACTGGATGGTCATCGCATGGCGATAGGTAGCCGACATTTTCTGGAAGCGCACTATCAGGTTGTGTTCTCACCGTATGAGGCCGAGATTACCGCGCTGGCTCAGCAGGGGTGCCATTTGCTTTTCATCAGCCTCGATGAGCGGTTGGTTGGCATGATTGGCTTGCAGGATAACGTGCGGGCGGAAGCACTCGAAGTGATCGCACAGCTTCGCCAGTCGGGGATCGATCGCATCGTATTGCTGACCGGCGATCGCGTTGAAAAGGCGCAGCAACTGGCTAACGCGTTATCGATGGATGAATGCGTGGCTGAATGCACGCCAGAGAGTAAGGTGGATGTGGTTCAGGCGCTGCAACAGCAGGGCCGCAACGTACTGTTTATCGGCGATGTGGTAAATGACGCCCCGGTGTTGGCGCAGGCAGATGTCGGGCTGGCCATGAACCAGAGCACCGAGCTGGCACAGCAGGCGGCGGATGCGGTGTTGATGTAGGATAATCTGCACGGCGTGGTGCTGGCGCGTGAACTGGCGCTGGAAGCGATGAAACTGGTGCACAGCAACATCGCCCTGACCGAATGGGTCAACAGCGGTATCATGCTGACGGCGGCGTTGGGTGAGTTATCTCCGGGCGGCAGCGCACTGCTGCACAATGGTACCACCCTTGCGGTATTGCTGTGTGCGCTGGCAGCTCGGCGGACGAATGTGACGCGTTAGAGCGAGAACGGTGGCAATTGACGGGACGTGTTCTGTAATCCTTCTGACCAGGCTTTGCGAATGGTGGCAAAGTAGGGGTCATCCTCGGTAATACGGCGCTGCCCGCTGTCATCAAAGCTGTCAGCCCGGTAGATCATCACATCCAGTGGCAGCCCGACGGACAGGTTGCTGCGCAGCGTGGAATCAATCGAGATCAGCGCGCAGCACATTGCTTGCTCGAGCGTGGTTTCTCGGGTTAATACCCGGTCAATGATCGGTTTGCCGTATTTACTTTCGCCAATCTGGAAGTAAGACGTATCGCGCGTCGCCTCGATAAAATTGCCTTCAGGATAGATATGAAACAGGCGGGGGGCTTCTCCAGCGATTTGCCCACCTAACAGCAGGTTGCAGCCAAAATTGGTGGTGCTTGCATGTTGTTGCATACGGCTATCGCGATCGATGACGTGTGGTGGCCAGGTTCCCGGCGGATTGAAGCACCAATACCCGATCGTTGGTGCGGTGAATCACATGCAGTTTTTTAAACGTTGCAATATGATCCACTCCGGCATTGGTGCGGGAATCCGAGGCGAACACCAGTCCGTCCGACAGGCACATGGCCACACAGTAAGTCATAATCCGATCATCTCATGGTTATTGCTGCTGCGCCTGTTATGAAAAGCGCCGCACTTCAGCTTCAGAAAACAGCATTTCGCTGCCGCCACCCAGACGGCTGCCGCGTATCGGGCACGCATCCAGATAGTCCAACCCGGTTGCCAGACGCAAATGCTGCGTCAGGCTGCGCGAGTTGTTAGTGGTATCAAAACTCAGCCAGCGTCCATTCAGCCACACTTCAGCCCAGGCATGCATCGCCACATGGCGCGAATCTGGGCTGTGAACGTAGCCGCTAACATAGCGCGCCGGCAGGTGTAGGCTGCGACAGCAGGCCAGAAACACATGGGTGTGATCCTGACAGACTCCCTGCCCGCGTGTAAAGGCCTGCGCAGCGCTATCTTGCACCTGCGTTACACCGGGCGTGTAAGGCATGCTGACCAACAGTACCGCCATCAGCGCGTTCAGGCTCTCTTCCGCCGCATCCGGCCGGTAGTAGCGCAGCGCGAATGCGCGAATAGGCGCATCTGCCCGCGTCAGCGGCGTGCTGCGCAGGAACACCAACAGTGACAGCAACTCATCCTCTGGCTCACTATCATCGTTATCGGCAATGTCTACCACACCCTGAGCGTGAATGACAATTTCCTGATGCGGGTGATCCAACGTCAGCACATGCAACACGTTGCCCCAGGTGTCGGTGGTGGCAACCGCAGAGCCATCAGACAACGTCAGTGACCATGAAGCCACGCGTTGGCGAGCGGAGTCACGCGGCGTCAAACGCAGATACTGGGTGCTGAATTTCACTTGCTCATCATAGCGATAGTGCGTGAGATGATTAATGGTCAGTTTCATACCGTCTCCAGATAGGTTTGTCGCACGCTGTCAGCCAGCGCGTTGATTCGGGCCAGCAGCCCGGTGAGATACACCTGCATATCGGATTGCGCCAAATCTTCCCGCGTACTGAAGCGCAGATCGACATTCAACTGATGCGCCAGCCGTAGCGGCAGGTGAGAACGGGTGTTAGCGATCTGTTCCAATTAACCGACAACGTCTTCGATGCAGGGGCGCAGAGAACGCGGCACGTCGTTACGCAGGATCAGTAGTTCAGCTACCGTATCGCGCGTGACCGGCTGGCGATAGATGATGTTATAAGCCTCGCGTGCGCTGACCGCGCGCAGCAGCGTGTCCAGCCGATAATATTCACGCACCGGATCGGTGTCGTTATTCAACTGCTGATCTTTGAGCAACAGCAGTTGCGTGGTGGCGAAGGCCCGCTCGATCAGCGTGCCGATACGGATAAAACACAGCGCATCGTTGCGCAGTAAGGTACCGAACATGGCGCCGCGAAACAGATGGGCGCGATCTTTTACCCAGTCAAAGAAGGCATCGATCCCGACTTCTTCCCCCCCTTTTTGCCGCAGCGTGCGCAACTGAATGCGTGTGGTGTTGATGCACTCCCACACTTCGGCGGAGAGGCTGCCCCGCACCGCATGGGCGTTGTTCCAGGCCATTTCGACGCAACTGTAGATACTGCTAGGGTTATCGCTGTCGAGGGCAAAAAAAGTTGATCAGATTCGCCATCGAAAACTGCGGATAACGTGCTTGAAACAGATCATGGGTCAACGAAAGATTGAGCGGCAGCGCCAGATCGCGCTGCTGCTGACTGTGGCACAGCACCATTGACAGCTTGTAGGTGACATCGAGCACGCGGGCGAAGCTTTCCGCTCGCTCCAGATAACGCGCCATCCAAAATAGTTCACTGGCTGTGCGGCTTAGCATGATTCGTCATCCTCCATTACCCAGGTGTCCTTGGTGCCACCCCCTTGCGAAGAGTTCACCACCAGTGAGCCTTCGGTGAGTGCCACACGTGTCAACCCACCGGGAACCAGGCGGATCTCCTGCCCGTAGAGCACAAAGGGACGCAGATCGATATGGCGCGGGGCCAGTCCTTGCTCCACAAAGGTCGGGCAGGTGGAGAGCGCCAGCGTCTCCTACCCAATGTAGTTTGCCGGGTTGGCCAACAAACGCTGGCGAAATTCCTCTATTTCAGCGCGACTGGCGCGCGGCCATACCAGCATGCCGTAGCCGCCTGCACCGTGGACTTCCTTCACCACCATCTGATCCAGATTATCCAACACGAAGCGCAAATCCTCTGGTTTACGACACTGCCAGGTAGGGATGTTGTTCAATAGCGGCTCTTCACTCAGATAGAAACGGATCATGTCCGGTACGTAAGGGTAGATGGATTTATCATCGGCTACGCCGGTGCCGATAGCGTTGGCGAGCACTACGCCGCCCGCACGATATACCGACAGCAGACCCGGCACGCCGAGCATGGAATCAGCGCGGAACGCCAGCGGATCGAGAAAGGCATCATCAATGCGGCGATAGATAACATCCACCTTGCGCGGCCCTTCGGTGGTGCGCATGTAAACCGCCCCTTCCTTGATAAACAGGTCGGCGCTTTCAACCAGCTCTACCCCCATTTGCTGGGCCAAAAAGCTGTGTTCAAAGTAAGCGCTGTTGAAACGTCACGGCGTCATTACCACCACACAGGGATCGTCTACCGGTGAGCTTTCGCGCAGGGTTTGCAGCAGGTAACTGGGATAGCGTTCTACCGGGGCGATGTGTTTCTGGGCGAACATATCCGGATAAAGGCGCATCATCATCTTGCGGTTTTCCAGCATGTAAGAGACGCCGGACGGTGTGCGCAGATTATCCTCCAGAACGTAATACTCACCGTCACTGTTGCGCACCATATCGATGCCGGTGATATGGGCATAAATCTGATTGGGCAGGGTGATGCCCTGCATGCAGAGTTGGAATTGCTCGTTTGCCAGCACCTGTTCGGCGGGGATAATGCCCGCTTTAAGGATGTGCTGATCGTGATAGATATCATGCAGAAAGGCATTCAGCGCTTTGACGCGTTGACGAATGCCGCTATCCAGTTTGCGCCACTCTGCCGCCGGAATAATGCGCGGCACACTGTCAAACGGGATTAACCGTTCAGTACCATCATCGTCGCCGTAGACGTTGAAGGTGATCCCCACCCGATGAAACAGCAGTTCTGCCTGCCCCTTCTTCTGCCGCACCGATTGCTGATCGGTGCGTTGCAGCCAGCGCCACCATGGATCGTAATGCTGCCGCTGCCGTCCCTCTGCCGTGAGCATTTCACCGTAATAAGGTCCTCTAGGAAGCGTTATTTTTATCATTGGCATCTACGGGCATTACGCAATAAGAAGATAATGGTTGCCATGTATAAAAAATGCCAAATAACGTAATCGTGTTTTTCGATAGTGCAGCCGTGGCGCTTTGCACGCTATTGAGTCAGGAATGCACAGCCAGAGCGCGTTTGCGCCAGACGGTAGTGCGTTAAACCGCGGTGGTTTTGTGTCAATGTAGTGCGCATTGCTTTATCGCTGTGCAGGGCTGCGCCATGGGGTTGCAGGGCGTTTGGCTGTACGCTGTAAGATAAATAGCGTAAAATAGTGACTATGAATCACATTTGTTTATGATTTTGTTATTTATTTTATATTTTTATTGAATTTTTAGGAGTCATGCCGTGTCAACCTTACCAAATTGTCCAAAATGCGACCCTGCCTTTACCTGGCAGGCCGATGAACAGCTCAATTGTCCTGAGTGTGGTCACGAGTGGTCCATGAATGCGGAAACCGCTGATGACGACGGGTTGGTCGTGCGTGATGCCAATGGCAACCTGCTGGACGATGGCGACAGCGTAAAGGTTATCAAGGACCTGAAAGTGAAGGGCAGCTCTTCCACGTTGAAGATCGGTACCAAAGTGAAAGGTATCCGTCTGGTCGAAGGCGACCATAACATCGATTGCAAAATTGATGGTTTTGGCCCGATGAAGCTGAAATCCGAGTTTGTGAAGAAAAGCTGAGTTTTTTCGCTACGCGCCGCGTTTGCTGCGGCGCGTAGCGCTTCCCCTACAAGTTTTACCTGAGTCTCCCTCAATAAATCCCCTATCGCGCTTTTGTCGGGCTATGCGTATTTTCATATTACCCCTCGGAATCAGTGGCAAATAAGGATAAGGGATGGTAACGATACTCTTCGTGTTTTTGTTAGCTGGTATGATTAAAGGCATTGTCGGGCTCGGTTTGCCGACGGTCGCTATGGGACTTCTGGCGTTAACTATGCCGCCGACAAGCGCTGCCGCGCTGCTGCTAATCCCTTCTTTCGTCACCAATCTGTGGCAACTGCTTGCTGGCCCAACTTTTATTTCTGGCGCGGCGCCTTGGCGGCTTTCTGGTCGCGATACTGATAGGGACGCTGTGGAGCGGTGTGCCTACCTTGGTGTACGCATCGCCATGGGCCCCGGTCTTCCTGGTGGGGGAATGCTGGTGGTTTATGGCGTATGGGGGCTGATTGCCAGCCGCCTGCATGCCCCCGGTCGCCATGAAATCTGGCTTTCTCCCGTCATAGGCTACCTCACTGGAATGATTACGGCGGCGACAGGCGTGTTTGTGATACCGGCGGTGCCCTATTTGCAGTGTCTGGCATTGAAGAAAGATGACCTGGTGCAGGCGCTCGGGCTGGCGTTCACGGTTTCAACGCTTGGACTGGCACTGTCGTTGGCGCAGGGCAGCGGTTTGCCCGCATTGAACCTATCGTTGTCGCTGCTGGCACTGATCCCGGCCCTGCTCGGTATGGCACTTGGTCAACGCGTGCGAAAATACATTGGTGAAACGCTATTTCGCCGCTGCTTCTTTCTCGGATTGATCGCGCTGGGGGGAACCATGATGCTCGGTATCGGGGGCTGATGCCTATCTGCCGCTTATCTGTTCGGCAAATTCCTGAAGGTAACCTGGCAGCGCGCTGAACTGGCGCGCGCACAGTAACAAGCGGCGCTGCGCCCACGCGTCAGTGAGCGGAATGGCGCGCACCTGCTGCGTATCCGCGTTGGCCAGGGCTTTTTCGGGCACAATCCCGATGCCGATACCTTGCTGGATTAACCCGAGTAACGCCGGGAAATCATTCAAGCGTACGCGGTAGTTAAGGCGCTTGCCGCGCTGGCGCGCATGGTGGTCGATATGTTCCTGCAACGCGCTGCCCATGTTCAAACCGACAAACTCCTCGTCCAGCAGGGCTTCAAACGCCAGCACCGTCGAGCTCGCCCACGGTGAAGTGGCCGCAGCAGCCACCACCAGCGGGTCCGGACAAAATTCACGCGTTTCCAGGCCCTGCAACGGAACTGAATCGGCAACGATACCCACTTCCGCGCGCTGATTGTTAATCGCATCCACAATGTCGTGGCTGGGCCTTTCGGTAATGCTAAGGGAAATGCGTGGGTGGGTGAGCAGATAGTCACTCAAACGCGACGGGAGGTGCAGGCTTAGCGCAGACGCGTTGCATAGCAGGGCGATATGCCCCCGTAATCCGTTGCCAAACTGCTGTAACTCGCTTTGCATATGATCGCGCTGCTGCAATAGCATATTGGCATGGCGAGCCAGTGCAAAGCCCGCTTCGGTAAGCGTCACGCCGTTACTGACGCGGGTTAGCAGCGCTACGCCAAGCGTCTCTTCCATGCCGCTAATGCGCTCGCTGGCCGCCTGAAGCGTCAGGTGTGAGTGGGCGGCTCCCGCGGTGATACTGCCCGCTTGCTGCACGTGAAGAAACAGACGCAAATCGGTGAAATCAAAGCGCATGGTTTATCCTGTGCATCGTTAGGCCAGATAGCGCCGGAACCAGGCCAGGGTGCGTTCCCACGCCAGATCGGCGGCAGCCTTGTCATAGCGTGGGGTAGAGTCATTGTGAAAGCTGTGGTTAGTGTTGGGATAAATGTGCGCCTGATACACCTTTTTTCCCGCAATCAGCGCGTTTTCGTAGGCGGGCCAGCCCTCGTTAATACGCTCATCGCGTTCGGCGTAGTGGATCAGCAGCGGAGCCTTGATGCGCTCAACGTCTTCCGGTTTAGGCTGGCGACCATAGAAAGGCACCGCGGCGGCCAGTTCCGGGTAGGCAACAGCCGCCGCATTGGCGACGCCGCCGCCGTAGCAGAAACCGGTGATGCCCACTTTACCGGTACTGTCCGGATGCTTGAGCATAAATTCAGATAGCGGCAAAAAAAGTCGTTCATCAGTTTAGTGGGATCGACCTTTTGTTGTAGTTCCCGCCCTTTTTCGTCATTGCCGGGATAACAGCCGACGCTGCTCAGCCCATCAGGGGCCAGCGCGATAAAACCGGCTTTTGCCAGCCGTCGCGCAACGTCTTCGATATAGGGATTGAGGCCGCGATTTTCGTGCACCACCACCGCCGGCACTGGGCCGGTCAGGTTGGCGGGTTTCACCAGATAACCGCGCACGCTGCTGTGCCCATTAGGTGACGGATAGGTGATGTACTCAGGGAGATATCCGGGTCAGTGAACTCGACCTGCTGTGCCAGGGCGTAGTTGGGGCTGAGCAGCGACAGCTGGGTCATGGCGGTCAGGCCACCCACCGCATATTTACCCGCGCGTTCCAGAAACTCTCGCTTGGTGAGTTTCCCATGCGCGTAGTAGTCATACAGTTCGAGCAGTTCAGGTTGGAAATCTTGTGCAGTAAGACGTGACATGACGATACGCTCTCCTTTGGTAACCCATCCAACACGGGCTCTCATCACTGTAGCAAAAGTGACTCAACGCCGCGCTAATGTGTTCTGGCGTTCCTCGCCATTTTTACCTTTTTTTACGTTGGAGAACGCAGCATCGGCTTAGCGAAACATCACTCGGTTACGTTTTTGCTGTTTGGCTTCATACAGCGCGGCATCAGCGGCGTTGTACAGGCTATCAAATCCGGTAGTCGCTGGGGCCCAACTGACGCCAAAGCTGGCTGTCACCGGATAAGCTGGCAGCGCAGCCAGGTTTGAACGGTTCAGCTCGGCATGGATGCGCTGCGCATACAGGACGGCTTGTTGCAGGGCAACGTTATCCAGCAAAATCGTGAACTCTTCTCCGCCCACACGCCCAATGTTGCCGACACCGCCCAGTGCGTGACGCACGCGGGTGATCAGATCGCAGATCACTGCATCGCCTGTCGGGTGGCCAAAGTTGTCGTTCACCCGCTTGAAGTGGTCAATATCCAACACAATCAGCGAGGCTTGGCGTTGCGTGAGCACCGTACCGATGATGTCGATAATGGCACCACGGTTGTAAACGTCCGTGAGAGGGTCGTGTGTCGCTTTGTAGGCCAGTTCATCGGCCAGTTGATGGAGCTGATGGTTTAAGCGCGTCAATTCGCGCTCCACCCGATCGCTGCGTGAGATTAGCCGGTGGGATTCACGCACCAGACGCTGATAGTGCTCGGTCAGTGCCAGCAGGCTATCCCGGTAAACTTCCGCGGGTCTGTCAGGCTGAGCAGCCACGTTGCGCGCGGCGAGCAGGATGTCATATTCCGGGGTGAACAGCTCAAAGGTACTCATGATTACTCCATGATATGGCCGTGAAAATCCAACGCTGGGAAGTCGATATGCAGCTCTTCGCCAAACTCCTGAGCGATATCATCATCACAATCGTGATACCAGTGCAGGGCGATAGCGAGCGAGCCCTGCGCCGCCAGGTGCAGCACATTGAGCAGGCTGAACAGCATCTTGGTGCTGGAACTGTTGAAATAGCTCAGCGAAATATGCGCCTCGATTTCGGTTGCGGGCGCGTCATCTCGGTGCGATAGCTCGGCAAGATAGGCTCCCACCTTCTCGATCAGCGGCCGGTAAAATGCAGCGGCGTTCTCTGGGTAGGATTCGCCGGAAAGGGATAACCGATGTGTGTCAAAACAAAAATCAACGCTGGGTGTGGAGGCTGCCCCGGAGAGATGAACATTATCGATGCGAGTTATATTTATCATTTCAGATGATCGCCTTCAGATAAAACGTGGATAACCCAGTTGATTCATCTGATTGAAAGGTGAATTGCAACGGTTCGCTGGCGTCTCGCGCCACGGTTAACAGCCCGATATCCGCACCTTTGCTCCATGCAGGGGCTTCCTGACGCAGCGACGCTTTGTAGGCCACTTTGATTTCGTCTGCCGTCATGGCCCGCAGCGGTTCCAGCCGCACCCGCAGTTTCTCCATATCCTCTGGATGTACCGGGTTGGCACACCACAGGAAATACTTTCCGTCTTCCCACCCAAGGCAGACGGAGCCCTGTCACGCTTCCTACTGCTGGTCGGGCGTGGTTAACGGTAAGGCGGAGTAACGGGTGATGTTTTGGCCTATTTCGATAAAGCTGGAGAACAATTTGCGTCGCACCGGGGAGGGCACCTCGGTTTTCTCAAGCTGGAGGCGTAGCGTTTCTGCCAGTGAGCTGATTATGCTCTGTGAAAAGTAGCCGATATAGTAGAGCGAGATATCGCGCGCCACGCCGGTGTGGAACAGCGCGCCCTGCGGGGCGGCGTACTCTCCTGGCACATTGCCGGGAAAGGTGGAAGGTGAGGTGCCGTGGTGTTGAATAGCCATGGTCAAGGTCGCCTGGTTGTAATCACTGTCTAAAGCCCCAAAAGGTCAGGTCGTCCCGTCGGGGCGGCTGACCATGGTAGCGTTGATGCTCTTGTTGTAATTGTCGGGCCAGCTCAGGCATCGGTAACGCACGGTAGCGCAGTAATGCTGCCTGAAGCCGACGTTTGCCAAACATGATGCGCCGCTCACCGCCAACCTGATCGGTTAATCCATCCGTGGTGGTGAAAAACAGGTCTCGATCTGTCAGCGTTAACCGATGGTTAGTCCAGGCATAGTCGTAAGGAGTATCGGTATAGCCGACGCCCATGCGATCGGTAGCCAGTGGGCGCACCTCGTCATCATCCTGTGCCAGCATAAATGCCGCCATGCGCGCGCTAGCCCAGGCCAGGCTGCGCGTGGCAGTGTTCATATGTACGGTAATGATGTTACAACCATCATTTGAGCTGCTGTCACCGTTCTGCTGTTGTCCCAGCGTATTTTTGATGTAGCGATTGATGATTTGCAGCAATTGCGCTGGATCGTCAGGGGGGCAGGTAACCAGCGCATGTTCCAGCGCCGAGGCAAAGATCAGGGTCATAAATGCGCCGGGGACGCCGTGACCGGTACAATCGATTACCAATGCCAGCCATCAGCCGTGATTTTAAACGCGTAACAATCGCCGCCCACGCAATCGCGCGGCTGCCATGCCAGACACCAGTCGCTCAGCGTGGCAGACATGGTTTGCGAAGAGGTGGACATCATCGCCTGCTGGATGATGCTGGCGTACTCGATACTTTGCATCACCTGCTGGTGTTGTTGCAGATGCAGGTCCGATACCGCTTTAATCAGGTCGATGCCTAATCCAATGCCCAGATAGGTGCCCTCGCGGGTGATGATAAAACCATCGGTGAGCGATTTATCTCCTGAAATAACCGTTTGATCAGCAACGGTATTCAATGAGGAATTGGCATCGACAATCAGAGGATTTTTGTCCATAAAAGCGATGCAGCTTTTTGTCATACAGCTCGCGATAAAACGGTCGCGACATTTGTGACAAAAAAATATGACGGTTGATAAGCCCAAATGGCCTGCCGTTCTCTACCACTGGCAAGCTAACCAATTCTTTGTATTTATTGAAAAGCTGCAAGACCGTGGCGTTATCCGTTTCGGGGCTGGCCTCGGGCGTCACAATGCATAAGTCGGCGGCCGTGGGAGCGCCTCGGTAGGGTCTGTTCAGCGATAACTCGGGGGTGGCGTCCATTGGCCACTACCAGTCCAGTGTGGGGGAAACCGTACTCCCCTCACACTTTACCCGGCATTAATGACGCTATTGTGACGCCTATTTTTCTTGTGACGATCACGGTGCTGCGGCAACGGTGCCTTCGCTGTTCAATACACTGGCCATGACCTGATTTTGCCAGTCGAAATAGGGGTTAAAGGTTAAACGGATATGCGTTTTTCCTGGCTCTTGGTAGCCCCAGTCGGAATACCAAACGTCCTCTCTTTTCTTGCAGTCATCGGCGGCGGGTGTGGCGGGGCCGTTAGAACATAAACGTAATGATCCCGTTCGCCCATAGAGTGGGTTATCGGGGGAAAACAGGACTGACATGTGGGAAAACTGGCTGATGCGCCATTCCGGCAGACGATCGGCACGCACCAGCACGCGCTCGGATACCGGCTGTGCCGGGGGATTTCCGTACCAAATGACGCAACTGGCTGGGTTAGGGAAAGCCTTGTCAAACTGTGCCAGCATGGCGGCGGTATTTAGCACCGAATCGTGCTGCGCCAGCACCATCAGCACCGGCTTGTCGTAGGGATTTTTTGCCAGCAGGTGGCGTACGTTGGCGCTAGAGTAATAAAATTGTGCAAAACCGTTGGTGGGAACGCGCAGATAGCGCGTAGCAATCTGCTGCGGCTGCCCCGGTCGCGGCGGGCGCAGCCAGTCGGTCACGGAGGCCATCAGCGGAGCCAGAAAATCGAGCGGTTCGTCAGAGCGTATAGCGGGAGAAAACAGTACCAGCCCCTGAATTTCCGGATGCTGTAAGGCGTATTCCAACACCAGATTGCCCCCCGTCGAGAAGCCGCCCAGATAGACCTCGCCCACTTCTTTGTGCAGTAAAGCGGTTTGCTCAGCCACCACGCGCCGCCAGTCTTCCACGGAAAATGGCATCAAATCAGCTGGTTGTGTGCCATGGCCGGGGAGCAGCACAGTGCGCACCAGAAAGCCCCGCTGCGTCAGCGCTGGAATGATATCGGTAAACGAACCTGGGGAATCCCCCAGACCGTACACCAGCAATATGCCTTTGCGTGCAGTGCCTGTCGGTCGGGTTTCCGACGGGGTATTCCAGGTTAATTCCAACGCCTTATCCAATGTTTGAAAACGCCGATGCTCCTCAACCCAGCGCGTGGTTTCCTGCTGATAGCGGGCAAACGTCGGCTGCCCTAATGGTGTGATAGGCGGCGGCGTGCGACTACAGGCGCTCAAAAACGCCATCAGTATCAACATACACAGGCCGCGCCAGTAGCGCGTGTGAGATAAAGGGGCAGAGCGCATCAATGCCATCGATGAATCCATGGTTGTCCGATGAGAATTGTTGTCCGGTGAAATAAGCGCAAAGCAGTTCCGAATGGATAAATAGAGAATGACGGATTTTTCGGCAACGGATTTGCCGTTGCTTTCAACGGTGGTCAACCGCTGTAGTAAGCGGTCAGCTAACTTGGCGAGCTCTGTGCTCCGGTGGATGTGGTTTGTTAAAATGCGCACCTGGTGGCAATTTATGTGACAGCTTCATGTTATACTTGCGTCAGATTTGCGTATTTTTTATTCTTTGGCCATGCCAATTTTGCGCCGTCGTTGTTTGTGAAGGAAAAACAATAAGATGCGATTATATCAAGACATCGGTAACAAGATTCGGACAGATATTCTGGATGGTAAATATCAGGTGGGTGATCGTCTTCCTCCCGAGCGTGATATCGCAGAAAGTTTTTCCGTTAGCCGCAGTGTGGTGCGCGGAGCCTTGATCATGCTGGAGCTAGAGAAACTGATTGAGGTGCGTAAAGGCTCCGGCGTGTATGTGATTCAGATTCCAATCGAAGATAAGAACCGCAATGCAGACAGCGGTTACAGTCCGTTTGAACTGATGCAGGCGCGTCAACTGCTGGAGAGCGAAGTGGCAGCGATGCAGGCGACCAAGACCGATATTCTCAAGATAAAGCAGGCTATCAATCAGGAGCGTCAGGCGCTGGATAACGGCAGCGTAGACGAGCTGTTCCACTGTTTGCTGGCGCAATCAACGCAAAACAGCGTGCTGGCCAATATGGTTTATGAAGTGTGGCAGGCGCGTAAACGCAGCTCCATGTGGCGCGGTTTGCACTCGCATACGGTAGATTTCAGCTACCAACGTCAGTGGCTGGATGATCACCAGCGTATTCTACGCGCGGTGACCCGCCGCGATGCCAAACAGGCGCGCCAGGAGATGTGGCAGCATCTGGAGAATGTAAAGCATAAACTGCTGGAAATTTCGGATGTTGACGATCCGGCGTTCGACGGTTATCTGTTTGAATCGGTGCCTGCGCCGCAGGAAACGTAATAACAAGAGCTCCAGCGTCTCTTGCAAGAGATTCCCATGCTCTTGCAGGTTACACGCGTTTCTTCTGTTCGTTGTCCCGGCCTGTGCCGGGGACAACGAGGGGATGTTACAGCGTTGATACCGCCGCTTTTGCACCTTTCTCACTCAGCAGCAGGTACGCTTTAGTCACGCGGCGTACAAACTCTTCATTCTTCGCCAGATCGTCGCCGAAAATAGCCGTTAATTCTAACAGGGCCTGCACGCGTGCTGCACCGTCTTGTGTCGCATCGACGACAGCGCGCAGTTGTGTTGCCATCGGATCGCGTACGTCGATGGTTTGACCGGCGTCATCCACGCCGCCCACATAACGCATCCAACCGGCGATGCCCAGCGTCAGGCAACTGTAATCGCTGCCGTTTTGCAGGTGCCGGCGCACGGATTCCACCATACGCTGCGGCAGCTTCTGCGTGTCGTCCATGGCGATTTGCCAGGTGCGGTGTTTTAGCGCCGGGTTGGTGAAACGGGTAATCAACTGTGCGGCATAGCCTGGTAAATCTTCGTTAACGTGCAGCGTCGGTGCCTGTTCTTCCAGCATCAAGCGTTGAGTCGCACGACGGTAATGGGCATCCGCCATACAGTCATTAATATGTTCGTAACCGGCCAGATACCCAAGATAAGCCAGGAAGGAGTGGCCACCGTTGAGCATGCGCAGCTTCATCTCTTCGAACGGCAGAACGTCATCCACCAACTGTGCGCCGGCCACTTCCCATTGTGGGCGCCCCACAACAAAGTTGTCTCCCACCACCCATTGAATGAAGGGTTCGCAAGCGATGCCTACAGGATCGGCGATGCCAATGGCCTGCTCCACTTCAGCCAGCGTTTCCGGCGTGGCGGCAGGTACGATGCGGTCCACCATGGTGTTGGGGAAAGTGACATTGGCCGCGATCCATTCCGCCAGCTCTGCGCTGCGCAGCTGTGCCAGCTCCAGCACCGCGCGTTTCACCACGTTGCCGTTTTCCGGCATGTTATCGCAAGAAAGCACGGTAAACGGTTTCAGACCACGTTCACGACACACGCGCAGTGCTTCTACCAGCAGACCCGGTCGGCAATTCCAAATCTTGCTTGATCAGCGGGTTATTGATGTCTACGCTGCCGCTGGTACGATCGATGCAGTAGCCTTTCTCGGTAACCGTCAGGGAAACAATGTTAACTTGTGGCTCTGCCAGTTTTTCCACCACGGCGTAGATACCTTCCAGACGTGCATACAGCGATTCGTGGACCGAACCGATAACGATGGCCTGACTGCCTTCTGCCCCTTTTTCCAGCAAGGTATAGCGGTGGTCCTGCTCACGCAGTTGGCTAATCAGGCTTTCACCGCCAAACAATATCACTTCACAGTATCCCAGTCCCCGCCTTGTTGACTCAGAACGCGGTCGGTAAGCAGTGCCTGATGCGCGCGATGAAACGCCCCAAAGCCGATGTGCACCATGCGCTTGTGAGTGCATTACGATCGTACTGGGGGTGGCGTACGGTCTCTGGTAGCGGTGTGTTGGCAAGGGTGGCGTAATGCGTTGCGGTGGTCGACGTTGTCATAACAATATCCCCGAGTACGGTAGGCCATCATGCGCTAGCGCGTTCACTAGCCCTTGACGGTGGAGATTGTAGGAGAACAAGGTGAAAATTGGCCTGACCAAATAATGTAAAAAGACGCTTTGGTATAAAGTTTCACGGCAAAACTGTACTTATTTCCACGTAAAAAGCCAATTTGTTTGTCCAAAAAGCATTATTTTGGTGATATTGGTCAACCTATTTTGTTTTCTTGTTGGTGCTTTTTACTGGCTGGTGTAGGATGTCATTGGAATGATAAACAAAATTGGTAGGCCTATTTATCGCTTTGGTTGATGAGATTGATGACCTATCGTCCCGTAGCGATTGCCGTGGGCCGGGAACAGCGCAAGCGATGATTTTACAAGTTATTGATTAAGGATAATAAAGATGGAACAAACCTGGCGTTGGTATGGCCCGAACGATCCTGTCTCTCTGGACGATGTCCGTCAGGCTGGAGCGACGGGTGTGGTGACCGCGTTGCACCACATTGCGAATGGCGAAGTCTGGACAGTTGAAGAGATCGAAAAGCGTAAAGCAGAATTGAAAGCCAAAGGTCTGGTGTGGTCGGTGGTCGAGAGTGTACCGATCCATGAAGATATCAAAACGCAAACCGGTCGCTATCAGCACTATATTGCTAACTACCAGCAGTCACTGCGCAATCTGGCGCAGTGCGGCATCGACACCGTGTGCTACAACTTTATGCCGATTCTGGACTGGACGCGTACCGATCTGGAATACCAACTGCCGGACGGTTCCAAAGCGCAGCGCTTTGATCAAATCGCTTTTGCGGCGTTTGAATTGCATATTCTCAAACGTGAGGGTGCAAAGAACGATTACACCGAAGAAGAGCAGGTGCAGGCCGCCGCTTACTTTGAAGCCATGACCGAAGCGGATATCGCGCGTTTGACCGGCAATATCATCGCCGGTCTGCCGGGGGCGGAAGAAGGTTATACTCTGGAGCAGTTCCGTGCGCGTCTGGCGGAATATGACGGCATTGACCATAGCAAGCTGCGTGAACACCTGGGCTACTTCCTTAAGCAAATCGTGCCGGTTGCCGAAGAAGCAGGTATCCGCATGGCGATCCACCCGGACGATCCGCCGCGTCCGATTCTGGGGTTGCCACGCGTGGTGTCCACCATTGAAGATATGCAATGGATGAAGGATACCATGGATAATATCCACAACGGTTTCACCATGTGCACCGGCTCTTACGGTGTGCGTGCGGATAACGATCTGGTCAAGATGATCGAAACCTTTGGCGATCGCATCCACTTCACCCACCTGCGTGCGACCTGTCGCGAGCAGAACCCGAAAACCTTCCACGAAGCGGCGCATCTGGGCGGCGACGTGAATATGGTGGCAGTGGTGAAAGCGATCCTGACGGAAGAATCACGCCGTAAAGCGGCGGGCGATCTGCGTACGATTCCGATGCGCCCTGACCACGGTCACCAGATGCTCGACGATCTTCTGAAGAAGAAAACCAATCCCGGTTATTCGGCTATTGGCCGTCTGAAAGGGCTGGCGGAAGTGCGCGGCGTAGAACTGGCGCTCAAGCAAGTATTCTTCCCTGAACTGCTGTAATACGGCAGCTTCACCGTAGCAATACGCTCAAGAGGCGCTAGCGTTCACGCAGCGCCTCATTCACTTTATTCAGTGGCTTGATTAAGTAATCGAGCACGCTTTTTTGCCCGGTTTTAATCTCCACATTGGCCATCATGCCGGGAACAATGGCAAACCGGTCGCCGTTTTTATTGGTCAACCCATTCTCCAGCGTGCGCACATAAACCCGGTAATAATACTGATCGCGCCGTACTTCATCTTGCAACGTATCTGGTGAAACGCTTTCTACTTCGCCGTTGAGATCGCCATAAATCGATGAGTCATGGGCGGTAATTTTAACAATGACAGGCAATCCAGGGCGGATATACGCGATATCGCGCGGGTTGACGGCATACAGATTGCGTGCTTCATCGATCTTGCCGCGGATTTCACTGATTTGTCGCCGCAGACGGATCACTTCAACTGCACTGGCCGCGCCGCGTGCCACCAGCGGTTCGGTCATTTTCAATTCCTGCTCTACCAGTCGCATGGACTGTTGCAGGTTAAGCGCGGTTTCATCTCGGTTACGCAGGCGGGATTCATACAGCTGACGTTCGCGCGCCGCCAGATTGGGATCTTTCAATGTCTCTTCGCTAAAGCGCAGCGGCTCTCCGCTTAGCTCCGCGCGCAACCGTTCCGCCGAGGCGCGCAGGGTGGTTACGCGCAAAAAGGCCTCACCGTAGACGGACTGGGCGCGATTGATGTCCAGCTGTGCCAGCGTCTGGCCTTTTTCCACGATATTCCCTTGCTGGACATACAGGTTATCAATGACGCCACCATCAAGACTTTCAATCACCTGGGCTCGCGTGGATGGGGTGACTTTGCCACTACCGACGGTGACTTCATCGAGAATGGCGATTTTCGCCCAGGCGAAAAACACCACCAACCCCAGCAGCGTCAGCCAAATCACTCTGGAGGGAGCTTTCCCTTTTGTGCTGAACAGCGTCTTGTTCATGATTTTCTCCCTTAGGCGACCTGCTGCGCATTATCCAGCGGTTTGCTGACTGCCTTGAGTATCTGGTCTTTGGGTCCATCGGCAATAACGCGCCCGTTGTCGATGACAATCAGCCTGTCGACCAGTTTGAGCAGTGCCGGGCGATGTGTCACCAACACCAGCGTGCGCCCTTCCAGCCAGCTTTTCATCTGGCGAATAACGTGTTCTTCCAGTTGTTCATCCATTGAGGCCGTGGGTTCATCCATCAGCACGATCTGCGGATTGCGCAGGATAAGACGGCTTAGCGGCACCATTTGGCGCTGCCCGCCAGACAGGCCGCTCCCGCCTTCCTGGATGATGCGCTCAAGACTGGAGGCATCTTGCTGCACCATGCTGAGTGCTCCGCTGATACGCAATGCTGCCAGTAATTCCTGCTCACTGGCGTGGGGGTTGCCCAGCATCAGGTTTTGCCTGAGACTGCCAAAAAACAGCCGAGAATCCTGTGAAATAAAGCCAACCTGACGTCGCATGTCTGCCGGGTCCATGTGTGCCATGTCTACGCCGTCCAGCGTTACTTTGCCGCGCGTGGCGGTTGCCTGCCCGGCGAGCAGCTTGAGTAGGGTGGATTTTACGGTGCCGACCTTGCCCAGTATTGCCACGCGTTCGGCGGGTTTGATATCCAGCGTGTTAATAAACACCGCGTTATTTCCCTTTTACGGATCGTAGCTGTACAGAGCCTGCGTCACTTGGTAGTGGCCTTGCAGCACCGGGCAGTGGGCGATTTCTCGTGCCTCAGGTCTGTCGAGCGGTTTTTGCAGCAGTTCATCGAGTCCGGTCAGGGCATTTTTGGCGTGCTGCCAGCGTGAGAACACCATGGTCAATTGCATCAGCGGAGCGATGATGTGCGGGATGACAATAGGCTACACGCCACCAGCGTACCGGTGGTGATGTCGCCAGCCAACACCAGATAACTGCCGAACACCAACATGCCAGCATAGGTGAGCTGCTGTACTGTCGAGGCCCATCCGGTCAGACGTGCGCCCCAGAGGCGCTGCTTCATGCCGACGGCGGCGCTCACCTCGTGAGTTTGCTCCCACTGCCGCTGGAAATGGGGTTCTGCCTGAAGTGCCTTGATGTCTTCGACGCCCTCAATCGATTCCACCAGCACCGCGTTGCGCAGCGCGCTCTCGCGCATGCCGTCTTTAGCCAGTTTTGCCATCGGCCATTGCAGCAAGATGCCGGGAATGACAATCAGCGGGATCGCCAACATGGGAATAAACACCAGCGGGCCGCCAATAAAGGACATCAGCGCCAGAAACAGCAGCACAAAAGGCATGTCTGCCGCCGCGCCGACGGCGGTAGAGGTCAGTAATTCACGGACCTGATCGATTTCTCGCAGTTGAGAGATAAAGGAGCCGGTGGATTTGGGACGTGCTTCATTCTTGATAGCCAGCACGCGGTCGAACAGTATGCCGGAAACCCGCAGATCGATCTGCTTGCCCATCAAATCGGAGATCACCGTGCGGGATAAACGAATCGCGTATTCAATAGCGGCAGCCAGCAGCACACCACCAAACAACACCCACAGCGTGGGCATAGACTGTGAGGGGATAACGCGATCGTAGACCTGCATCGAAAACAGAATGCCTGCCAGTGCCAACACATTGCCGATGATAGAGGCCAGCGCCACTTCGCCGATCTGTCGTTTGGCATGGGCAAAGTGCTGCCAGAACCAGTGTTTACGGTAGGGCTTGACGAAATCATCGATGCGGGCATCGCGACCACGTTCGGCAATGCCGGTAAGCACCAGCGTGTCCTGAATCTGCGATTGCAACGTCTCTTTGTCGATTTTGCGCTGTAAATCGCCACCGTCGCTGCGCCAGTACAGCAAATTCTGGTCCTCATCGATGGCTTCGATCACCAGTACGCTGCCGTCATGGGCGGCGGCCAGTACCGGAAGAATACCCTGGCTCCAGCGCAAACGATCCCAGCGGCACAGGCTGGTGTGCAGTCCCATCAGGCGAGCTATCTGTTCCAGCTTGCGCGCTAGCGGCAGTTGTTCATGCCAGCGCATCTGTTGTGCGACGGTGCGCACATCAATAACATGCCCATAATGCGCGGCTGTTCTTGCCAGTGCGGCGCTCCATATTTCTGTGGTGGCAGATGCAGTCATGCAATCTCCTGTGAGTAAACACGTGGTTATCAGCCACTTTTCACACTATTACCGTCGATGCCATTACAGTGATGGCAGCCGATCGCCATTGGCTTTGTCTCGCTCTATACCGAGCATATCCAGCAGATTATCGACGGCAGCCGCGTAGTTGACTGTTGCATCCCAGCCGTCAAACTGTGCCATTGCTCGGGCGTTTTCAGCCTGAAGCACGTCCTGCTCCACGCTGAGTAGATCGTTAAGGCTGCGTTTGCTCAGGCGATATTCGTCGCGATAGACATCGCGAGTATAGTTTGCGCTGGTGAGCTGGCGTTCGCTGGCAGCCTGACGTTGCTGCGCGCCAATCATGTCGGCATAGGACGTGGCTGCGCGCTGGTTAATATCCAGCTTAGCCGCTTCCACCTCATCCTGTGCGGCCTCGCGTGCATTCTGAGCGGCATCAATCTGTGCGCTGACGGCACCGCCCTGATAGATAGGCGCTTCCACCAGTAGGCGCGATTGCGGGTATCATTGCGCG
Organism: Candidatus Symbiopectobacterium endolongispinus; assembly: GCF_018777385.1. GTDB lineage: Bacteria > Pseudomonadota > Gammaproteobacteria > Enterobacterales > Enterobacteriaceae > Symbiopectobacterium > Symbiopectobacterium endolongispinus. Next base: position 335,037 of record NZ_JAFJYB010000001.1, read on the forward strand.
CGCCGCCTGCACAGACAAACTGGGCCAATGTTTGGCTTCTGCCTGCCTGATACGCTGTCGGGCCGCTTCCTGACGTGACTGTGCACTGCGTACCTGCGCGCTTTGTTCGTAGGGCAACGCCTGTAAGGTGACCTCTTGCTGTAGCAGCGTTTGCGGCAAATCCGGTAGGCGCGTAGGTACCACACCGGTTAACACGGTCAATTGCGCCAGCGCGGAACGCTGCTGTGCAAGATATTGCTCCAGTGTCGCAACCGTGCCCGCGATACGCGTCTCCGCTTGCAACACATCCGATTGAGAGTTCAGTCCGGCTTGCGCGCGCATTTGCGCGATGGCTTTCACGGCTTCAAGTGAGGTGATATGTCGCTCAGCCGAGGCAGACAACGTTTGATAGCGCTTGACCTGTAAATAGGCGAGCAGCGTTTGTTGACCGACACCGGTCATGATGCTGTAGAGCTAGCTGGTAGCGGTAAGCATCCGAGAGATGATGCTGTTCGTCGATGCTGCCGCTGGTTTTACCAAAATCGTAGATAAGCTGAGTTAACGAGACACCAGCCGAGGTGGTGCGGCCGCGCGTGCCGGGGGTATCACTCTGGTTTTGTCGACCAACGCCGCCGTTTAGCGCAATCTGCGGCATCCGGGCGCTTTCCGCCAGTTTCAATTCGCTTGCACCGATACGGATTTGCGCTGCCGCTTGGGCGATTTGTGGGTTTCGGGCAAAGGCACGCAGAATGGCCTGTTCCAGACTCAGACTGTCGACCTGCTGTTCACTGGGGGCTGCCTGCCAGGTCACACCCAGTTGTTGAGCCAAGAGTGGCGTGGCTCCTAACGCAGCGGTGAAAAGAAAAAGCAGGCTCAGACAGCGTAAGGCTGTTCCTAAGTGTGGCTGGCAAACGTCATTTCTGGCAAAAAAAGTGTGCTTAATTTTCAACATTATCAACACCATGATCGTCGTGTGCACCACAGGCAACAGTGTGCCTGTGGTGGTTGCTTCCGTTTTGTTATTAGACGATGTTGACGTGCAGTCCTTGCTGCACCAGCACATCTCCCAGCGTGTTGCCGCTCTCTAACGCCGAGTTGTGATACACATCGAACATCATGCCATCCAGCGCCCGTTGCCCGGCCAAGGACCAAGTGCCGCTGGGGTCGGGGATCAAATTGACCTCGTTACCGGTCGCGCCCAGGATGCGCAAATCGTCTTCGGGTTTATCGGTGACAGACAGCGCGCGCCAAATCGAGCGTGATGCTGTTGGTGCCTGAAGCCCCGAGATCGAAGATTTCGATGTTGTCGATGCTGAGTCCAAGAGCGGTAAGATCCAGTGCCAGATGTTCGCCACTTAGCGCCAGCGTATCGGTGCCTGCGCCGCCGTCGATATGAAGCGCGTCAAGTACAGAAACCTGAAGCAAGTCATCGCCGTCACTGCCGGTTAGCGTGTTGCTGTCAGTGGGCACGATAGCAACGCCGCCGATGCTGTAGCTGATATCGCTCGGCGTGTTCACCGTGGCGCTGGCACCGGTACTTTGCACCTCGTTCAGACTGGCGAGCGTCAAGGTACTGTCATCATGCGTCGTGCTCGTTTCGTGACTGGTTGCGGCGGTGTGGCTGGTTTCCAGCGAGACGCCACTCTCCTCAAGGGTCAGGCTTTGGCTCTCAAGGCTTGCTAACGTCAGGGGCAGTGAGATGCCGGTAGTCAGCCCGGCAGAAACGCCGACGCTATTGCCCGCCACATCGGTGACACTCGCGGACACTAGCGTGCCGGTTAACACTGCGAGGATGTTGAGCACGGTTAACCCCTGTGACGTGAGCAGTGAGCTTTCCAATATGGCGGTCCAACTGCCATCGGCTTGCACCGTGCCGGTCAGGTTAATGCCGTTAAGCACGGAGTTGGTTTTGAGCAGTGAAACGGAGACCTGCGCACCCGCCTGCACATTGCGACTTTCACCGTGGATTGCCAGGCCGTTGGTGATAATACTCAGCGCACTTAACAACGTGGTCGGATCGATCCCCAATTGCGGCAGCGCATGGGTTTTGACAATCGCCGCGCCGCTGGCACTTGTGCTGTTGCCATAGCGATCGGTCACGGTGACGCCCACGTTCAGGTTGCCGTCAACAATGTTGATCAGATTGGCGGTCGGCACCGTAACGCTCCAACTGCCATTGGCGGTAACCGGGGTGGTTAGCACCAGTCCGCCGATGTTGACGCGCATGCTGCCGCCCACGGCATTACTGACGGTCCCACTGATGGTTTAGTTGGACTGTGCTTCCGTCAGGTTGAGATAGCCATCACCGAACAGGGAACCCAGCGACAGCGTCGGCAGGTTATGGATACCGATGCCTACGCTAGTACTGATGCTGACATTTTTGCCCGCCGGGTTGGTGAGTGCAACGCCCAGCGCCAGAGTACCGTCGGTAAGCGCAGTGAGATCGGTGGCGGACAAACCAACCGACCAGGTGCCATCGCTTTGTACCACGGTTGTCAGGGTTCTGCTTCCCAGCGTGACGCGCAGCGTTGAACCCACCGCATTGGTTGTGGTGCCGCTCAGGGTTTGGCCCAGTGCCGCTTCCGCCACGTTGAGATAGCCATCACCACCAAACAGTGAATTAAGGCTGATGGTCGGTAAGTTTTTGGTGATGGACGTAATGGTTTGGCTGATTGAACCGGTGTTACCGCTCGCGTTAGTTACCTCTACCTTCACCGAGATGCTGCCATCGACCAGCGCAGCGAGATCGGAGGGTTGTAAGGTCAGACTGAAGGCACCGGCGGCATCGACCGTGGTTTGGGGTTTTACTGCCCAGCGTCACGGAAACCTGCGATCCGACCGCGGCGTTGGTGACCACCCCACTCAACGTTTGTGCGACCAAGGCTTCTGCCGCATTGAGGAAGCCATCGCCACCAAAAAGGGGTTAAGCGTAACCACGGGCAGGGAGAAGCCCAGCGTTAAGCCACCACCGAGTGAAACGCTGTTGCCAACGCTGTCGCTGGCGCTTACGGTCACATTGCCGTTGCCCAGATTTTGCAGCAATGCTAATGCATCGGTGCCGACGCTGGCACTCCACTTACCGTCAGCTCAGACCGTTGCGGTCAACGTTCTTACGCCAGCCAAATCAATCGTCAGCTGCGTGCAGGACACCAGATTCAGCGCGGTGCCGCTGATCGTCTGAGCGTTTACCAGATCGCCGAGATTGAGCAGTCCGTCACCGAATATCGGATCGAGCGTCAGGCTGGGCGGGTTATTGATGATGGCCGGTACGTTGGCGGTTTTGCTGACCACGTTGCCGCCGTAATCGGTAACACTGACGCCGAGCGCCAGCGTACCGTCCTGCAAGGCTTTCAAATCCAGCGTAGGGATAGAGAGGCTCCATGCGCCGCCAGCACCCACGGTAGTGGTATAGGTTTTGGTGTCCAGTGTAACGGCGACATTAAAGGCACCTTTGGTGAGATCGATATTGCCTACTACGCCGCTGATGATTTGGTTGGTGGCAGCTTCAAGCGCGTTCAGACCATTATTACCAAAGGCAAGAACCGAATCGATGGTTGGCACAGAACGTAATACATCGATGTCGATCAGTTGATTCTTGCTGTTGCCATTGATGTCCACAATGTCAACGTTCACCTGCAACAATCCGTCAGAAAGGCCGGAGAGCAGAGAGGAAGGGAATGACACACTCCAGGCTCCGCCAGCGCCGACGGTGGCCTCCAGCGTGGTACCTGCGATGGTGACACTGACTTTAGCGCCGAGAGAACTGCCGGTAGCGTGGCCGCTGATGACCTGCGTTAGCAGCGATTCGGCATAGTTGAGGATGCCGTTGTTGCCGAAAATATCGTCAACGCCTGCGCCCATCGTCTGGTTGAGCGCCACGTTCAAGGTCACGGCGGTACTTCTGCTGTTACCGGCGGCGTCAGTAATGGTCAGGCCGATAACTTGCGGGCCGTCGGTCAGGCTGGTGAGATCCAGGTTCGTGAAAGGGATTTGCCAGTTGCCATTGTTATCAACCACTACGTTGCCCGTCAGCGTTACCGTAGCCCCTTTCTCCACTTTGCCACTCAGAACCTGTCCCAGCAGCGCTTCGGCCATCGTGAGGATATTGTTGCCCGCAAAGGCATCAATGGTCAGCAGCAGGATTTCCGTATCGACCGTGATAACGAGCGGTGTTGCGTCGGTGGTGTTTCCCGCCGCGTCTTTCAGCGTGGCGGTGATAGGATGTTGTCCTTGGCTGAGCATATTAAGATCGGCGGTGGGAACGCTAACCGACCAGATACCACCCGTGCCGCTGCCATTGTCTAGTACCTGCGCCTGATAGGTTTTTCCGTTTAGCGTCACAGAGACAAAGCGCCCGACCTCTGCAAAAGAGGCGGTACCGTTGATGGTTTGCGCCGCTGCCAACTCGCTGTTGTTGAGCTTGTTATCGCCGGCGAAGGTGTCGATGGTGACAGACGGCGGAGTGACATCCATCTGAACGGTGGTGCTGGTGTCAATAGTGTCACTGTTCACCTGGGTTGACGCCGTGATGCACGACACCGGAAACGGTGATGGGCGCTTGTGATTCAGCGACGTTGATGATGTTGTCATCGGCAGTGGCATTGATCACCAGCGTTGGATCTGGTGGCAGGACAATATTTACCGGGACATCTAGCGTTTCATTAACGACGTTACCTGCTTTATCTTGCGCTTGGATGGCGATTTCTGTTGGATTGGTAAACTGCTGCAATTCCGAGGCCGGAATTAACACCGACCAACTCCCTCCGACACCAATATTGGTGTAGTAGTCGTGACCATTCACAGTGACGGTCACCTTTTGCCCGACTTCCAGTTTGGTTGAGGTACCGCTCAAGGTCTGTGCAGTGCGACTTTCGACATAGTTCAGCCCATCACCACCAACAAAAGCATCGAAAGCAATCGTCGGGAGCGTTCTTGCTATATGCACCTGACTATCGACGCTGGCGCTGTTGCCTGCGGCATCGATGGCGGTGACCGTCAGGGGTTGCGTGCCATCGCTTAACCCGCTCAACTGAGTCGCGTCAAGCGACCATTGGCCGTTAGTTATCGTGGCTTTAATCGGTGGATTACTTCCAATGGTTACCATGACGATCGTGGCATCACCTGCATTACCGCTCAGTGCAGCAATTTCTGTTGCATTCAGGTAACCGTCACCAAACGGGGTGTCCAGCGTAACCGCGGGCGCATGAAAGTCGTTTTCAAAGGTCACCGTATCGCTGGCGGTGTTGCCCGCTGCGTCGGTAGCCGTCACTATCAACTTGTGGTTATCACCTTCGGCTAACGAACTCAACGCATTGGCTGGCAAGGGGACGCTCCAGGTGTTGCCCGTGACCACGGCCTGATAAATCACGCCGTTAAGGTCAATTTCGACACTGATGTTTTGCGCACTGCCGGTGCTATTGGTGGTACCAGTTATGGTAATGGTATCGCGGGCTTCTGCGATGTTGAGGATGTTATCGTCGCCAAATAACGGCTCGGTGATCTTGGGGGTGGGCAGCGTCAATGCTGCCGTAACATTAACGGTGGCGCTGCTGGGGTTGCCTGCCTTGTCGGTGACGGTCACCAGCAACGTATGCCCACCTTCGGTAAATGCCGCCAATTGTGTAGCCGTTAGTGGCAGCGACCAGCCGCCCAAACCGTCTACTTGCACGCCAGCAAATACCTGTTGGTTTGCGGTTCCTGCATCCAGCGTTACCGTCACGGTTTGTCCACTGCCGCTGATCCCGGGTTTACCGCTCAGCGTCTGCGGTTTCGTTGACTCATCCAGATTGAGGTAGCCATCGCCGAAAGGCAGCACTGCCGTGGCGCTTGGCAAGGCATGGAATAGTGCCTCTGCGCTACCCGTGGTGGTGCTGTTACCCACGCTATCCGTTACCGTGACAATCACGTTAACCGTGCCATCCGACAATGTTGACAGAACGGTGCTGCCGCTCAGCACCTGATCCACGCCAGCCTCTGTGGCATTGAGTTTGCCGTCAATAAACGGGGTATTCAATGTCACGTTGAACGTGGTGTGCGTGACGACATCCAGTGTACCGCTGGCGCTGGCCGGGTTTCCGGCGCTGTCTGCGGCGCTGATGCTGACCTGTACGCTGCCATCATTTAATCCAGACAGGGCATTAGGCGGAATGGTTGCGCTCCACAGCCCGCCCGCCGAGGTGGTGCCGGTGGCGGTGTAGCTGCCAATGGTGATGGTGAGCTGCGTGCCCGCAGGCAGGTTAGTGTAGCTGCCGCTGAGGGTTCCACCGGCTTGCAGTTCGGTCAGATTGAGCTGGTTGTCGGTAAACAGGGGGTTCACGGTCAGCGTGGCGGTGCCGTCCCCCAACGCCAGAAGATTGCTGGCAGAAAGCGTGGTCTGCCACACCCCGTTGCTGTTAGTGACGGCAGTGTAGACGCTATTGCCCACGGTAAGGGTAACGTGCAACCCCGCCTCCATTATTGCCGCTGATGGGTACCCCCGCCAATGCGGTAGCCAGACCGATATCGCCGGGCGTGACCAGGGCATCAATTTCCAGCAGCGGCGGCGTGGTGTCAACGGTGATGCTGTGGCTATTGCTGGCCGGGTTTTGTGCAATATCAGTCACGTTGGCGGTAATGGATTGCTGGCCCTGCGGCAGAGCCTGAACATCGTTGGCGGGTACTGTGGTGCTCCAGGTGCCGTCGCTGCCGACCGTGGCCAGATAGGTTTTGCCGTTTAGCGATACGCTAACGCTGCGCCCCGGTGTGACATGGGTGGTTGAACCGCTGATGGTCATTGGACCGCCTGCGTCCTGCGCGTTAACCACATCGTCACCGGAAACGGTTGAGATAGCGATAGTGGGCAGATCCGCCGGTTGTGCGATCACATTCAGCGTATGGCTATTGGTGGCAGGGTTACCGCCCTTGTCGCTGACGGTGAGCTTGCCATCCGGCAGTTCGCTAACGTCCAACGCGGGGACTTGAACACTCCAACTGCCGTTTGCCTGTACCGTGGCGCTGTAGGGTTTACCGTTAAACGCCACGGTGACCGTACGGCTCGCTTCCGCTGTGGATGCACTGCCGGTGAGGGTTTGTGCCGTCAGTACCTCGCTTTGGTTGAGGATATTATCTGTGGCGAGATGGCCCAGTGTTAACGTTGGCGGGGTGCGATCGACCGTCACGGTCTGCGTCAGGGTACTTTGGTTGCCTGCGGCATTTTTAACGACAATCGATACGGGGGCGCTGCCGTCGGGCAGCGTCTGCAACGCTGAAGGGGGGAGCGTCACTCCCCAGCTTCCCGTTGGCGTTACTGTTGCGGCATGTTCTGTTCCGCCAAGCGTTACGGTCACCGTTTGCCCTGGCGTGGTAAGCCCGGTAGCACCGCTGAGGGTTTGTGCACTGCCTGCCTCTGCCGCATTCAGCACACCGTCACCAAATACCGGGTCAAGCGTGGCGTTGGGCAGCGTGTGGATAAACACGCCGATCGCGTGGCTGCCGCTGAGCGTATTGCCAGCACTGTCCACGGTGCTGAAGGTAATGGTGGTCGTGCCGTCAGCCAGCTGTTGCAGGTCGGCGGCAGGAAGTTGGACGCTCCATTTCCCGTCTGCCGTGGTGGTGCCCGTATAGGTTTTGCCGTGTAGGTGAGGATGACAGACGTGCCCGTTGCCACATTCTGGCTGGAGCCAGTGACGGTGATATTTTGTGCGACTTCGCTCAGGTTGAGCTTGTCATCGTCGGTGACCGGATCGATGGCGATGCCGCTACGCGGTATTCACGTCGAAGGTGTGCGTTGTCTCGGAGGGGTTGCCGCTCTTGTCCTGTGTGCTAACCTCCAGCGTGTGCTGCCCTTGTGCCAACTGTGCCAGATCTGTCGCAGGCACGTTGACCTGCCAGTGCCCCTGGTTGTCTACCGTGGTGAGGTAGGTTTTGCCATTCAGGATGACGGTGACCGTTTGCCCTGCTTCTAGATTGAGGCTGGAACCACTCAGGATTTGCGCTGCCTTGATTTCAGAGCCGTCGATGATGTTATTTCCGGTAACCGCATTAACGGTAAGCACGGGGAGGTTGGCGATGTTAGCGTCCAACGTGACCTGTCCGCTGGCGGTGGTGCTGTTGCCCGCCGTGTCGGAGACGGTGGCGCTGTAGGTATAGGTACCATCACCCATCGCTCGCAGATCGGCGCTTTGTACCGTCACGTTCCAGCTTCCATCGGCCTGAACGGTAGCAGAATATTGCTTGCCGTTGAATGTCACCAGTACGCTACGCCCGGCTTCTGTCAGTGAGGCATTGCCGGAGATCACCTGGTCGCTCTGGTTTTCTGCATGATTGATGATCCCGTCGAGGGTGATCGGTTTTAGCGTCAGGGTGGGGGGCACCAGATCCACGGTGACGGTGCTGGAGACTTCGCTGCTGTTGCCTGCGACATCGGTTGCCGTCACGCGCAGCGGCTGGGGCCCGGCAGAGAGCACTTGAAGGTCGGCGGCGGGAAGGTCTGCGCGCCAGTTACCTTGTGCATCGACGGTAGCCTGATAAGTTTTGCCATTCAGGGTGATCACCACGCCCTGCCCGCTACCGCTCACGCCGGTTTTGCCGATCACTGTCTGGCTGGTTGCGGCTTCGGCGGAGTTGAGCACGTTATCGCCAAAGGGTGCCTCTATAGAAGGTTGGGGCAGGTTGTTGATATGTAAATCCAGATTACGCTGAGCCGTGACCGGATCGTCATTCTGGTTGGCGACGCTGGCGTGGATCACTGCGGTGCCATCCTGAAGTTGCAACAGATCGGCACTTGGAATAGAAAGGCTCCAACTGCCATCCGCCGATGTGGTGGCCGTGTAGGTTTTTCCGTTCAACGTTACGGTAACCGTTTGACCAATGGTCACGTTCACGGTTGCGCCACTGACGGTTAGCGGTTGCGCTGCCATATGGTCGGCGGGTACGCTGACCCACCATTTGCCCTCACCGTTGACGGTGGCGTAATAGATCTTGGTGTGTAACTGGATAGTGACCGTTTGCCCCTATTCCACATTTGTGGTGGAGCCGCTCAAAATCTGGCTGACCTTCGTGTCCGCTGCGCTGATGGTGTTGTCTTCCGACACAAAGGCATTCACGGTGACGGTCGGCCGCATGGCGCTGTTGGCATCAAGCGTGATGGTTTTCGTCACCTGGGTGACGTTACCGGTAGCATCGGTCAGGCTGGCAACCAGAGAGTAAACTCCGTTGGGCAGTGATGCCAGCGCATGGGAGGGCAAGTCAACGCTCCAGTTGCCGTCATTGCCCACCTTGCCGGTGTAGAACTGTCCCCCCAAAGCAACGGTGACGGTTCTTCCTGCTTCGCTGACGGAGGCGGTGCCGTTAAGCGTTTGTGTGCTTTGCGCTTCCTGGATATTGATGATGTCGTCGGTGGCAATGGTGCCTAAGGTCAGCGTCGGGGGCGTGATATCAACCAAGCTGCTAAAGCTGCCCGTTCCGTGATTGCCAGCGATATCCGTCGCGGTAACCTGAAGGGGCGTATTGCCTTCAGGTAGCTGTTGCAGATCGGCGGCGGGGAGGGTGACATGCCAGTTGCCGTTGGTATCCACCGTGGCGTTGTAGGCTTTTCCCCCAGCGTTACTACCACAGTTTGTCCGTTACCGCTGATACCTGTTTTACCGCTCACGGTTTGATCGCTGTGCGTTTCATTGAGATTTAGCGAACCGTTACCAAAAGGGGTGTTGATGGTTGGGGCGGGCACTGCATGGATATGCACGCCCACATTATGCTGATCGCTAGCAATTTGGCCCAGAGAATCGCTGACTGTCGCGGTTACCGTGGCATTGCCATCACTGAGTGCCTGAAGATCCGCACTGGGAATTTGAAGTGTCCACGCGCCACCGACCTGAACCTGCGTGGTGTAACTCTTGCCGTTCAGTGTGATATTAACGGTTTGCCCCGCGGGCACATTAGCCGTGTTGCCGCTGATGGCCAGTGGCTGCGCGGCTTCAGCCTTATTGATCAGGTCGTCGCTGGCAATGATGTTAATGGCAATGGCATTACCCGCAGCATCCACCTCAATGGCTTTGTTGGCGCTGGCGCTGTAACCGGATTGATTGCTGACGCTCGCCGTAATGTTCAACGGGCCGCTTGGCAATAGCGCCATGTCTGCACTCGGAACAGTAACGTGCCAGGTGCCGCCACTTTACACCACCGCAAAATAGGTTTTGCCGTGCAACGTCAGTGTAACGGTGCGGCCTGCTTCAACGTGAGTCGTAGCGCCGCTGATCTGGTGGCTGACCTTGCTTTCTGCGCCATTGACAACGTCATCACCGGCGAAGGGATTAATGGTTATCGTCGGCAGGGAGGCAGCGCCGTTATCGACGGCAAAGGTATGGGTCAGGGTGCTGGTGTTTCCAGCCTTGTCGCTCAGGGTGGCCGTCAGCGTGTGGGTGCCATTGGCCAGAATACTCAGGTCGCCAGTGGGCAGGGTGATTTGCCAGTTACCGCTGGAATCGACAAGGGCGGTGTAATTTTTGCCGTTCAGCGTTACGGTGACGGTACGCCCGGTTTCACTGACAGAGGCCGTACCGTTAATGACTTGATTTACGCTCAACTCGCTGTTGTTGAGGATGTCATCCTGCCCCACCGGGGATAGTGTCAACGTGGGCGGGGTGGTATCCACTGGCACGGGTTTGCTCAGTACATTTTTATTGCCTGCGGCGTCGCTCACCTCTACCGTCACGGTGGTGTTGCTGCCGGAGGGTAAATTTTGCAAGCCGCTGCTGGGGATCTGCACCTGCCAGTTGCCGCTGTTATCCACGGTGCCCGTATAGGCCTGGCCACCGATGCTGACGGTAACGCTCTGGCCCGGCCCGGTCACGCCGGTGGTGCCTTTCAGCGTTTGATCCTGAACGGCTTCCGTACCGTTAAGCACGCCATCGTTAAACGGTAGTTCCAGCGTCGCGACTGGCAGCGTGTTGACCACAACGGTGATGGGATGGGTTGTGGTAATCGTGTTACCGCTTAGGCCTGCCACGCTGGCACTGGCGTCATAGCTGCTATCGGTGCTAAATACCAAATCGCTACTGGGGACGCTGAAACTCCAACTGCCGTTGCTGGTGGTGAGCGTGGTGTAAACATGCCAATTGAAGGTAATAGTGACGGTTTGGCCTTCCGCCACATTCGCTGTGGTACCGGAGATTAACAACGGTTGCGCCGCTTCAACGGCGTTCAACCGATCGTCCCCGGAGATGGTGTTGATGTTAATGGCTTCCACTGCTCTATTCACGGTGATGGTCTGAGCGGGCAGCGTAGTGGTATTGCCCGCTTTGTCCGTGATAGAAGCCACCAAGGGATAGGTGCCGTCAGTGAGCGCTTGTAAATCCGTGGCGGACAGCGGAATGCTCCAGGATCCGTCGCTATTGACGGTGCCGTTGTAGGTTTTGCCGTTCAAGGTGACGGTGACACTCTGTCCAGCTTCGTTGGGCGAGGTGATACCCGACAGGGTTTGCGTGCTCTTTAATTCATCGGCGGTCAGGAAATCATCGCCGGTGAGCTTTTGTACCGTGAGGGTCGGCGGTGTGGTATCGACAATCAGGTCGCGGGTGATGCTGGTGCTGTTACCCGCTTTGTCCACCGTCACGATGGTCACCGTGTTTGCGCCCTCGCTCAGCGCTTGCAAATCCGCGCTGGAAAGCGGTAACTGCCATTTCCCTTCGTTATCGACCGTGGTGGTATAGGTTTTACCGTTAAGCGTCACCGTAACCGTTAGCCCCGCTTCGCCACGTCCGCTCAGCGTTTGGCCCTGTGCTTGTTCCGCCGCGTTGAGGTAGTTGTCCCCTGTGAGCATATTTTCTGTCAGGAACGGCGGTAATGTATCTATTCCCAGCGCTACGGTTTGTTGATGTGTGCTGCCCTGAGCATCTGTTACGCTGACCTGAATCGGGTAGGTGCCATCTTCCAGTCCGGCAAATACGCTGGCTGGTAAGGTGATGGTCCAGGTGCCATCCTGTGCGACCAGCGTGGTATAAGTCAGACCGTTAAAAACAATCGTTACCACCGTTCCAGGGGTGACATCTCTGGCGCTGCCGCTCAGCACCTGCGATTGGCTGAACTCCTCGCGGTTGAGGATATTGTCATTGCTCAGCGGATTAACGGTGAGAGAAGAAGGCGGCGGCGTAGACGGTCTGTCGTCATCGTCGCTGTTGGAGGCAACTGCGGCAATTACGCCGCCACCCAGCGCCACGGCGCCGAGAATGCCACCGATGGCTGCGGCCGAGAGCCCACTGGTGCTAGCGCTGTGTAACAGCAGTGAGGATATATCGGTGAGAATATCATATTGCGGAACAAGGGTGACGGTTTCTCCCGCGCTGAGCGCTGCCGCATCGCCGGGGGCGCTGGAGAAATGGATATGCGTTAGACGAGTGCCATCATCAAACACCAGTTCGCTATTATAGCCCTCGGCATCAATCAAGAAGAAGCGTTGATAGCGCACAACCGTGCCATCTTGCATGTGCAAGATGAGATCGTCGCCTTGGCGTTCGTAGCGCGCGGTCTGGTGAACCTGGGATTCTAACCGTGCTGCTGCGCTGCAATACGATATCCGTTACGTCGGGTGAAACGTGCTGAACGACATTTCCACTGCCGCGGTGATCCGTGATACCGATATACCCTTGGACAACGTTGCTTTCTGCCATGATTCACCTTCTTCTCGCTCGTCACTGAGGTCTGAACGGGTATAGGGGGATATATGGCCCGTTCAATGCGGGGCTCCAGGAAAAGGGGAGCGCTAAAGCATTACCTGGTGGAGAAAAGATGAAACAAAAGCACGCCAACAGCGTGCACGCGTCAGACGATTACGTGCGAGAAAATGCGCTCATCGCTTATTTTTTTGAGTGTTTTTTTGTTATGTATTGCTGATGTTTTTTGTTTGTCTGAGTAATAAGTATAGGAGTGCTTTTTGTAAAGATCCACACGATTGGACATGTTTCGACATGAAAGTGTAAGTTTTTTCTTAAGATAATGCGGAGTGTCGTTGGTAACCTGTTTCCATCTGTTATATATTTTTTAATTAATTCATGTTGTTATTTATACATTATCGATATCGGCTCTCTGCTGGGGTGATGCTGTGGTGATGTATATATAATGAATGTTAATGTTTATTTATTGTTGGTTTTTTGTTTTCATTTTGTGTTCTTCAAGAAAGCTGCCTAACATTGTAACTATCTGCATTTGCCTTCCTGTTTCGTCTTGGATTCTGAACCACCCCCCTTGATTGCTGGAATTTGATGCAATATGCATTTTTTTGCATGAAAAGTGAAGTTTGCATTTGCTGCTCTGTGTGGAGCATGGTAGGAATGATGCCGTTTTTGTGCCGCCAACTTTGCACACGCCAAGGTCGCTGCAACAGACGTTTGGAAGAAACGTTATTCAAATAACAGGATCCGTTATCATGCGTCGTACAATACAAAAATACCCGCCGTTTCATGCTGATCATGTCGGGAGCCTGCTTCGCCCTGCCTGCCTGAAGCGCGCGCTCGGCGTTCGTGGCGGGCAAGCTGACGCGCCCGCAACTGACACAACTGGAAGACGATGAAGTCAGACGCGTTGTGGAGCAGCAAAAGGCCTGTGGTATTCATGTGATTACCGATGGTGTGCTGCGCCGAACCGGCGGGCATTACGATTTTTTTGCCCATCTGCATGGTATTGTCGGTCCGGTGGGGGAGCAGGATTATTGTATGACGCGGCAAGAGATGGCGGCTTGTCGCCTTCAGGTTGTGAGGCCGGTCTCTTTTAACCCCAAGCCCCCTTTTTGGCGCATTATCGTTTTCTGCATCAGGCGGTGGGTGACGATCCTCAGGCTGTCGCCAAGCAGACGCTGTCAAGCACCTGCATGTTGATGTATCGCTCTTTTCGTCGAAATGGTGTCTATCAGGAGTTGGATGCCTACTGCGATGATTTAGCGCAGGTATATGTTCAAGCGCTGCACGCTTTTTACGCCCAGGGCTGACGCTACCTGCAACTGGATGATACGTTCTGGCGCCTGTTTGGCGATGTCGCAACGATCCGCACCGAACTGGATGATGGCACCGATCCTTATCAGCTCATTGAGCACTGCGTTTCTTTGCTTAACCGTATCATGCAGGATAAGCCAAAGGATATGTATATCAGCCTGCATGTGTGCAGTGGCGATCTGGATACCAAAATTCTGCATCGTAATCCCTTTGCCGATGTTATTGCCAAAGCGCTGGGCCGCTTGAACGTGAATAGCCTTTTTCTGGAGTATGCGGATGCGCATTTCAGTGGATTGGAAACGTTGCGCGCTATCGGCGCACAAACCGTGGTGCTCGGTGTTATCACGTCTGAAACCGGAGAACTGGAGGATGCGCGCAGCATCAAGCGTCGAATTAATGACGCCTCGCTCTACTTATCGCTAAACCAATTTGCATTGAGTACGATGTGCGGGTTTGCCTCAGCCGAGAGCGCCGCATGGCTGACGGAGGAGCAGCAATGGAACAAACTGCGCCACGTGGTCGATCTTGCCCATGAGATCTGGGTGATGTCGGAGTAGCGCGTTTACTCCCACCGCTATCTGCGGGTGTATCACGGCAGATTCCCCCTCTCTTTCCCTGAGGCGCAACCTATAACGTGCGCCTTGCATTTTTACTTCTTTTTGCATTTTTTCATTGGGTTATTGCCAATTTGCGATCCCGCAAACGATACCGCTGCTTACACTCGGGCAAGATGAGCTGCTTCGGAATCATTGAGAGGTAAATAGCAACATAGGAAACGTTTATACGCGATAAATCCGTTTAATTTGTAGGGAAATGCTGCTGTGGTAGGCAGTAGTGGCATTTTATTGTTCATGCACTGAAGAGTGGATAACTGTGATGAAAAGGATAGTGAGATCGCTGTTAGTGGTGATGGTGGTATGTTTTTCCGCGTTAGCGGGTGCGGCGGAAAAATTACCCCACATCGTGATCCTGGCAACCGGCGGTACCATTGCCGGTTCCGCTGCGGCAAACACGCAAACGACCGGATACAAGGCCGGCGCATTGGGGGTTGATACCCTGATTAACGCCGTTCCTGAGTTAAAAACCTTGGCAACCATCAGCGGTGAGCAGGTGGCGAACATTGGCAGCGAGAACATGACCAGTGACGTGTTGCTGACGCTGAGCCATCGCGTCAATGCGTTGTTGGCGCGCGACGATGTCAATGGCGTAGTCATTACGCACGGTACGGATACCCTGGATGAATCACCGTATTTTCTGTAACTGACGGTGAAAAGTGACAAGCCGGTGGTGTTCGTAGCAGCGATGCGTCCTGCCATCGCCATCAGCGCAGATGGTCCGATGAACCTGTACGGTGCCGTTAAAGTGGCGGCGGATAAAAATGCGCGCAGTCGTGGGGTGATGGTGGTGTTGGACGATCTCATCGGCTCAGCGCGTTTTATCAGTAAAACCAATGCGTCCGCTGGATACCTTCAAGGCGCCCGAAGAGGGGTATTTAGGCACGATCGTCGGCGATCGCGTCTACTTCAATAATCGTTTGGACAAAATCCACACCACGCGCTCTGTGTTTGACATCGCCGATGTTAAAACGCTGCCTAGCGTTGATATTATCTATGGTTATCAAGACGACCCCGAGTATATGTATGATGCGGCCATCACTCACGGCGTGCAAGGTATCGTCTACGCCGGAATGGGCGCTGGCAGCGTTTCCAAACGCAGCGACGCTGGCATCCGTAAGGCGCTCAATAAGGGGATCGTAGTGGTACGCTCTACGCGTATCGGCAGTGGTGTTGTCCCGCCCGATGCCAGCCAGCCTGGTCTGGTTTCGGATTCGCTCAACCCGGCAAAATCGCGCATTCTGCTGATGTTGGCCTTGAGCAAAACGCATAATGCCGATGTGATTCAGGAATATTTCCATACCTACTGATGCCTGAGTCGCATGTGGGAAACATACCGCGCTATCGTTCCTGATGGGCGCACAGCGGGCTGCCACCATTGGGGGGGGCAGCCTTTCCTGCTCTTCCCTTCGTTATCTATTTCATTAAATCGTGCATTTACCCCGAAATAACAGACAACGTGGCGGTGATGCACGGTAAATCAGGATAGATATGCGGATTAGTCTTCAGAGGCTTTCTTGTTGTCATGCTTTATCGGTATGATGCCACCTGATATCGATTAATGCGTCCCGGAAACTGCCGGGAAAGTGAGAAGGGTAGGTCATTACATGTCACAGCCCATTTTTATGGTTGGGGCCAGAGGATGCGGTAAAACCACGGTCGGCAATGCGTTGGCGCGTGCGTTAGGTTACCAGTTTGCCGATACCGATCTGTTTATGCAGCAAACCAGCAAAATGAGTGTGGCAGAGGTGGTTGCCAATGAAGGGTGGCACGGTTTTCGCCAGCGAGAAAGCGTCGCCCTGCAACAAGTGACACAGTCGCGCTGTGTCATTGCCACTGGCGGAGGTATGGTGCTTTCACCGCAAAACCGTCAGTTTATGCGCTCGCAGGGGATCGTCATCTATCTGTTTGCCTCTGCGACGCTATTGGGCGATTGTCTGGAAGCCTGCCCTGAAGCGCATCAACGCCCCACCTTAACGGGACGTCCAATTGTTGACGAGATGGCTGACGTGCTGGCGGCGCGTGAGACGCTGTACTGCGATGTGGCACACCATGTGGTCGCTGCCTCTGCAATACCGGATGTTATCGTGACTGATATTCTGCAAATGTTACGTGTTTCTGCCGCCTCATAAGCGGTTTTCGTCTGTTATTTCTTTCTTCTCGTTTCTGACCACAGGTGCTGTACTTATGTTGAATGTTAATGAATATTTTTCTGGAAAAGTGAAATCTATCGGTTTTGATAGTGACTCCATCGGCCGTGCCAGCGTGGGCGTAATGGGAGCGGGAGAGTACACCTTTGGTACTGGGCAGCCGGAAGAGATGACCGTGGTGAGCGGTGCGTTGACGGTAAAACTGCCGGGCAGCGATGAATGACAAGTGTTTGGACCCGGTGCCGTATTTTCTGTGCCGGGCAACAGTGAGTTCTACCTGCAAGTGGCTGAACCGACCTCTTATCTGTGCAAATACCTCTGATTTATTGCCCCTGTATGCAGGGGCAACCTCACCTAGCCAACGGTATCAAAGCACCTTCATCTTGAAAAAACGTCCATAGTCAGGTTTTTATTCGGTCGCAGTGTCGTGCACCCTCGGCGTCGAAGAAACGCTTGTGGTGACCTATTGAAATTATCACCCTGTGCGCCAGGCCACTCATTGGCTGGGTAAACAGCGAATAACTCGCTCAATATTCATATCTTTTTCTTATATCTATTAATAAGCACACTATCCCGGTGATATCATTTTATTTGATGAAATAAAATGATTTTTTATGCCAATCTGGTAATGAACCATGAAGTGCATGTCTTAATGAGTGAAAAATATCATACTAAGTTCTATTTTCCTGTTATACATCTTCTTTAGCGCCACGATACGCGCTCAAGTTTGATTTTATTCTGCTGTTATAGAATATATGGCTATCTTCCACTAAGAGTGATTTATGCTGAAAACAACGCGAGCGCGCATATTGGCGGTGTGTGCGTCTATTGTGGTTTTTTCCCTCGCCGTAAATACCTACCTGAATTACACCATTGCTAATAATGCGAATGAGTCTTCCATCGAAGATACGCTGGATTCGGTAACCAGTAGTCACAGTCTGGCCATTAGTGACTGGGTGGCGTCAAAAATTCAGATGATCTACTCCATGAACGACTGGGTATTGACCCATGAGGATCCGATTCCGCTGTTTAAACAGATGGTGTCGGCGGGGAAATTCTTGAACGTATATATGGGGTACGCTTATGGCACGGCAAAATTTGCCGATCCGGGCGGTATTCCGGCGGATTACAACCCGACAGTACGCCCATGGTACAAGCAGGCCGTGCAGGTAGGTAAACCGGTTGCCACCACCCCGTATATTGATATGGTGGCCAACAAGCAGATGGTGTCTTTTGTCTCTCCGGTGGTTACGGGTTCCAGCGTCAAAGGCGTATTGGGCAGTGACGTAACGATGGAAAATGTGATTGCCAACGTGCGATCCATCGACCCGACACCGGCCAGTTTTGGCGTGCTGATAGACAAAACCGGTGTGATCATTGCGCACCGGGATGAAAGTCTGACGCTGAAAAATATCACGGATATTGCACTGGGCGTTGTACTCAGCGACTTACTGACCGCCCAGCATCCGGTGAACGTGGAGATGGGCGGCGCGGAGCGTATGGTGCGGGCGGCCCCGATTGCGGGCACCGACTGGTACATTCTGGTGGCGCTCGACCTGGCAGAAGCCAAGGCGGGCATGCGTTAACTGCTGACTACGTCGGTGATCACGATGGTGATTATTTCATTACTCGGCTCGCTGGTTGTTGGCGTCATCATTACCAAAACCCTTAAACGCCTGCTGCAAGTGCGCGATGCGATGGATGATATCAGCAACGGTAACAACGATTTAAGCCAGCGTTTGCCCGATGAAGGCCATGATGAAGTGGCGCAGATTGCCCGCTCATTCAACGTCTTTATCGACAAACTCAGCATGGTGATGATTCAGATTCGTGATATCAGTACCTCGGTGAAAGTGGCCGTGGATGAAATTTCGTTAGGCAACAACGATCTTTCTGCGCGCACGGAGTCAGCGGCGGCGAGTATTCAACAAACTGCCGCTTCGCTGGAACAAATCTCGGCGGCGGTCACTGAGTCAGCCAGTTCAGCACAGCATGTGAACGGTCAGGCGCGCATCCTGTCTGAAGATGCCAGAATTGGCGGTAAAGTGGTCTCGGACGTGATTGTGACCATGGAAGATATCGTCGCCGCGTCCGGCAAGATCGGCGATATTATCGGTGTGATTGATGGCATTGCTTTCCAAACCAATATTCTGGCGTTGAATGCGTCGGTAGAAGCGGCAAGAGCGGGTGAGCAGGGACGTGGTTTTGCCGTGGTTGCTTCTGAAGTGCGCGCGCTGGCGCAACGCAGTGCGCAGGCAGCCAAAGAGATCAAAACCATGATTGAAGCGACCGTGGTTGGCGTGACCTCTGGCTCTACGCAGGTGCGTCAGGCCAGCAACACCATGCAGGAGATTGTCGGCGGCGTTTCTACCGTAACCACCGTAATGTCGGAAATTACCCACGCGGCGAATGAGCAGATGCGTGGCATTCAGGAGATCAACAAGGCGATGGCGCAGTTGGATTCCATGGTGCAGCAAAACGCGGCGCTGGTGCAGGAATCGACAGCGGCTACCGAAGCCCTGTTGGCGCAAACGGAAGAGCTGCACTCCACGGTCTGGCACTTCAAGGTGTAATGCCTGGAGATAAGAACATGAAGAGCGCCGCAAGGCGCTCTGACTGATGACCAACCCAGTTTACCCCCTCGTCATCCTCGGCGAAAGACGGGGATCTCTGTGAGACGAAACGCGTTTACTGACCAGAGATTCCGGCCTTCGCGGGAATGACGGAGGTGGGTGGGAATGACTGTTTGAGGTCGATGTGTCAGACGCTCTATTTTTACGCTAGTTTAATCAGCACCATTCCCAGTATCAGCAGCCCCAATCCAATCCAGCCGCTTTTGTTGAGTCGCTGGCCGAACAATATCCACCCGGCTGCCATGGTAGCTGCAATATCAAATCCTCCCCACAGCGCGTAAGCGACAGTGAGATCGATACCCTTTACATCTTGCCCCAGAGCACTAAATGTGGCCAATACGCTTATCAGTGATAACATCCCAAGCCACACGTTGCGAAAGCCGTCCGACAGTTTAAGGAAAATGTTGGCGGCAATCTCCAATACAATTGCCAGGCCCAGGAACGCCGCATGCTGCCATTCAAACGGTAACATGATGGTTTCCTCGCGTTGTATTGGCCGCAGGGGCTTTACGTACGCCCGATTTCACCAGCAGGATACCCACCAACAATATTGCCAGCCCGATGACTTTTAACACTGAAAGGGATTCATCAAACAGCATGACGCTAAACAACGTGATAAAGATAATACCGATACCTTCCCACAATGCATAAGCCACGCCCATTGCAACGCGCTTTATGGCGATCGATAGCAAAAGGTAGGAGAGTGCAATCATGCCATACATCACCATATGTCTCAGCGGGTTACCGCTGAGGCTGGCGTATTTCATACTCAGCGTGCCGATAATTTCTGCCGCAATCGCGCAGGCTAAAAAGATCCAGTAAATCATTATGTTTCTCCCTGAGAGGGTGACTCGTAGCATCTGGGTAATGCCCGGCGATGTCCCCCGTGAAAACAGGGCACAGCGATACCGCAGAGATCGACTCCCAGATGCGATAAAGAGGAGGCTCAGCAGACAAACGCGCAAGAGTGCGTTGCCATCGCTGAATTCAGAGAGAAACCTAAAGTTCGCTACACCAGTGGTGCTCACTGGCAAGAATGGCTGAAAGGAATAGCATGTAGATGGAAGTAATGATGGTTTTGTTTTGTATTTTCTTCATGATGATTCTGTATTACCCGCCGCAAATAATGCGATTTGTCCACATTCCTCGAAATTAAAAGAATATTATGCTGGTGTATTTGTAGCATGCCTTATAGGGGAAAGCAAACCTACACTCGGCTTGAGTGTGTGCCATTAGGTGTTGGTGCAGACAGACTCTGCACCGTAGTTGGTGGCCAAACAGGCTGTGCCACTGAGGCTTACTGGAATAAGGGCTAAGCGTCCAACGGCATCCGTAACAAGGGATGTGGCTGCTGTTCAGCAAAGTAACGATGAATGTGATTCAGGATGTCGCGCTGGCCGGGGAAGGGCAACATCTGGGCCGCTTCCTCAAAGGTAGCCCAATGGAATTCGATGTGCTCGGCATTAAGCACAATGTCAGCGTCGGCAGCGACATAAGCCACGAACACCGGTACCAGCGTCAGGCCATTGTTATCAGCTTCGTAAAACTGCTCGCAGCGATCCGCTGAGTAGAGATCGGCTAACTGCAATCCCGTCTCTTCTTTCGCTTCACGTCGCGCCGTTTGCCACGCGCTCTCACCGGCTTCAATACCACCAGCTATTTGGCACCACTGCCCTGGCTGGGTGTGGCCGTTGCGGCGCAGCAGCAGGACTTGATATCCAGCCTGCGCCGGGCGCAGTACATAAAGCGCTATGGAAAAGCAGCGGACCGGAATCTCATGTCGCATAACGCACTCTCTTCCCTGTTTTGTTTAGCGCTGCGCTTCGCCGCCCAACGCCTCAACCAGATTGATCGTTAGCGCGGAAAGCTCGCTGGTCATCAGAATAAAATCGGCATCAAAGCGTTGAGCCACATCGTCCCTGTCGATATCGTCGTTCTGCTCACGCAGCGTATCGGCAAACTTCAGCCGTTTCAGCGTTCCATCTTCTGCCAGTATCAGTTGGATGCGTTCCTGCCAGTCGAGGGCAAGTTTGGTTACTACTTTACCTTTTTCGATATGCACGGCTATTTCATCACTTACCAGATCTTGCTTCTTACAGCGGATCACACCGCCGTCTTCCAAAATCGCTTTCAATTCGGCTTCGTCTTGCAGGGTGAAACCGGCTGGCACATCGCCAGAGCGCACCCATTCGGTCAGGGTAAGTTCAATAGGGTTTTCCAGCGCCAAGGGCACCACGAGCAGTGAGCCAAAGGTTTTGCGCAACAGCGCCAGCGTATCTTCGGCTTTCTTAGCGCTGGCAGCATCAACCATAATCAACTGATTAACGGTATCAATCCATAGCCACACCTGGCTGAAACGGCTGAAGGCGCGCGGCAGCAGCGTATGCAGCACTTCATCCTTCAGGGTGTCTTTTTCGGTTTTTTTCAGTTTGCGGTGTTGTTCGGCTTCTAGTTTGTCGATTTTGGCCTGGAGCGCCTGCTTAATCACCGGAGACGGCAACATCTTTTCTTCTTTGCGTGCGCAGAGCAGCAGTTGGCCGTTAACGCTGTGGGTCAGTGCATCGCTGTGTGCGCCCATCGGGGATACCCAACCGGTGCGAGAGAGATCCTGGCTCCCGCAGGGGGTAAAGGCGAACTCACTTAACTGTTTTTCTAACGCATCAGTAGAAAGGGTGATATCGCGGTTCAGGCGATAAATAATAACATTTTTAAACCACAACATGGTGTTATCCCTGGCGGTGCGTGCGCGGCACGCGGATGAAAAGGGGAGGGACGCATCATAGCGGATTTGGCGTGCAAGTGCAGCGCGTAATGGTGGTTACGTATACACTGGAATAAAGTTACCTTGTGCCATGTTATTGAAAACTGTGATATTCACTCATGAATTATGGGAATTTTCTGAGGGGGCGCTGTGCGTATTGGAATTGATTTGGGTGGAACCAAAACGGAGGTCATCGCACTGGGGGATCGCGGCGAAACGCTGTACCGCCATCGTCTGCCGACGCCCCGCGATGACTATCAGGGAACATTGAACACCATTGCTACGCTGGTTAACGAAGCCGAAAAGGCAACTGGCATGACCGGGAGCGTCGGCGTGGGGATTCCAGGCACCCTGTCACCGCTGTCCCACCACGTAAAAAACGCCAATTCGGTGTGGTTGAACGATCAGCCGTTGGATAACGATCTCTCCGCACTGTTGCAGCGTCCGGTGCGCCTCGCCAATGACGCCAACTGTCTGGCGGTGTCTGAAGCGGTGGGCGGTGCCGGACTTGATGTAGTGTTTGCCATTATTATCGGTACCGGCTGTGGCGCGGGCATTGCGCTCAACGGACGAGCTCATGCAGGACGCAACGGAATCGCTGGCGAATGGGGGCATAACCCATTGCCTTGGCAGAATGAGCAAGAACGCCAGTTTGCGCAGACTGTGCCTTGCTATTGTGGTCAAAGCGGATGCATTGAAACCTTATTTCCGGCACCGGTTTCGCTGCCGACTATCGCCATGTCACGAGCCATGCCTGTAACGGGGAAACCATTGTTTCATTGGCGCGTCAGGGAGATAGCGCCGCAGAACAAGCACTGCAACGCTATGAGCAACGTCTGGCCAAATCCATTGCACACGTGATCAATTTAGTGGATCCGGACGTCGTGGTGTTGGGGGGGCGGGATGAGCAATGTCCCGCGTTTTTATCAGACTCTGCCCGCGCTGATTACCCCTTGGATCTTTGGTCAGGAGTGCACCACACCGATTCGTCAGGCCACCCACGGTGATTCCAGCGGTGTACGCGGTGCAGCCGCAGCATAACGCGCCTACGCATGTGTAAGCAGAGCGCTACAGGGCGTAGCGCTCATCAAGCTGACTCACGCCCAATCCATTCACCTTTTTGACCTTGATTTGCGTGGAGATACGCGCTTTTATCGCCTCTACGTGGCTGATAACGCCAATGGTTTTGCCGGTGGCATTGAGGTTATCCAGCGCATCCAGTGCGCTGTCCAGCGTATCCGCATCCAACGTGCCGAACCCTTCATCCAGAAACAGCGAATCGATACGGGTTTTGTTGCTCACCAGATCGGAGAGTGCCAACGCTAGCGCCAGACTGACCAAAAAGCTCTCACCGCCCGACAGGGTGCGGGTATCGCGCACTGCATCGGCCTGCCAGGTATCGAGCACATGCAGACCAAGCTCATCATCGGTTTTACGCTGTAGCTGATAACGACCGTGTAGGCGGGCAAGGCGCAGGTTGGCCAGATACACCAGATGATCGAGCGTTAATCCCTGAGCGAACTTACGAAATTTATCACCGCTTTGCGAGCCAATAAGATCGTTGAGGCAGCTCCAGTCGGCATACTGTTGGCTCTGTTGCTCGATCTCCTGTAGTAGCGCTTGCTGTTTATCCCGTTGTATCTCATCGTTGCGTAGCTGTTGCTGGCATTCACCTTGTTGATAGAGATTGGTTTTCAGTGCGCTATCAAGCTGTTCCAGCCGTTGTTCAGGCGTTGCGGCCGCGTCGTCCTCCGGCACGGTTTCCGGGCGCTGGGCCAGATGCGTGTTCAACGCGACGGTGGCCTGTTGTAGCAGTGCTTTGGTTTCCGTGACGGCCTGACGTACTGCGTCGAGTTTGGTACGCAGCGCCTGACGCGTGTCGTCATCCAACAGTGCCTGCTGGAACGCGGTTTCATCAATAAAGGGGCTGTGCGCCAAGGCCGTCGCAAACTGGACTGAGGCTTGCAGTTCCGCGTCTACACAGTGTTCGCGGTGTGCGCGTTGCCCGGCCAATTCTCCCGCTAATTGGGCGAGCTGTGCCGCTGCGTCTTGCAGCGTGACAGCTAACTTATCAACGCGCTGCTGATGTTGTTCGCTATGCTGCCGCCATTCCTGACGCACCTGCTGTGTGTCACGATCGCCAAACAGGGCGTGGCGTTGTTGCTGCGAGGCTGCTAGCTGTTTTTCCCCGTCCTTCCATTGTGTCTGCTGTAGTGTGGCGCTGGCATCGAGTGCCTGTAATGCTTTTTCCCGCTCCTGCACGGTTGCATACAGTGAAGCCAGCGTGTTGTCATCCTGCTGCAACTGCTGTTCGGTCGTTTTCCAACGCTCCGCTTCGGCGGCACGTTCCGCCAGCCAGTGCTGTTGTTCGGCAAGGGCAGGCGGGACCAACGTGTAGGGCGCGAGCGCAGCGGCGAGTGTTTCTTGCTGTATTGTCAGTGCTGCGGTGAGCTGTTGCTGTTTGTGTGCGGCCTCGGCAAGCCCTTCCCGGTGCGCCTGAATACGCTGTTGCAGCAGGGCAAGCTGCTGTTCTGTTTCCTGACGTTGCTGCTGCGCCGTAGTCAGTGAATCCTTACTTTCTTGCCAACTGCGTTGCCGTTTTTCTTGCGCTTCTATCTGGCTAAACAGGGTATCTGCTTCGCGATCGCAGGCGGTCAGCCACTCGGCAATCTCTTGTTCCTGCTCGGGCGTGAAGGTTACGTGTAAATGCTCACTCACCTGTTGCCAAGCGGTATAGCGCGTTTGGTATAGCTTTTCCTGTTCGGCCCGCTCGGCTTGAAGTTCGTCACGCTGTTTTGCCAATGCGGCGAGCGCACCTTCGCACTGTGCCAATTCACTGCGCGCCTGCTGGCATTGCGTGCGCAGTTGTGCCATACGCACTTGTGTCTCGGACGCGGTTTGCGCCAGCGTTTGATACTCCGCGATCGCCGGATGGTGCGTGGAGCCACACAGCGGACAGGCCTCTCCCGGTTGTAACTGTGTGCGTTCAGCCTCCAGCTTGACGATGCGCTGTTCAAGCTTGACGCAGCGCTCGACATCGTTCAGTTGCTGCTCCAGACGCTGACAGTCCGTGCGTTGCGCGTTATTACTCTGCGTGTCGGCCTGAAAACGCTGGTCCAGCGTGAGCCATTTGCTAGCGCTATTTTGCTGCTGTTGACGTATGTTGCTGAGTGCTTGTGTTAATTCTCCAAACTGCCTCCGTGCTTGCCGTGCACGCTGGTGCGCCGCGTAACGCTCACGCAAACCGGCAATCGGATTCGCCGTTTCTGACTGTTGCCACACCTGTTGCTGCTGTTCGCATTGGCGCTGCAAGCTGTCATAGCGTTGCCGCTGTGCTCTACGCTGTTCGCTTAGCCCCACCTGCTTGCGCGTCATCGCTTGTTCATCGTTGTTCAGGCGCTGCTTCTGCGTATCCACAGCGGTCAGTTCCTCTGACAGGCGCTGTTGTTCCTGGAATGCCGCGCGCCACGCGCCAAGTTGTTCACCCCAGTGACGGTGATGGGGATGCTGCTGCTGGTAATTGAGTCGGGTTTCACGCTGGGTTTGCAGGGTATCTTGCTGGCGAAGCAGGTCTGCCAGTTGCCGCTGCTCGTTATCACGCTGCGTTTGTGTTTGGCTCAACGCCAGGCGGTGCTGGGCACAGCGTTCCCTTTGGCTAGCGATGTGCTGATCGAGCGGTATCACCTGCTGCTCGATCAGCGTTTCTTCCTGCTGGCGTGCGGCATTCTGTTGTTGCTGTGCCTGTTGCGCTTGCAGCAACAACTGCTGTTGCTGCTGATGTGCAGTCTGGCCGGCGGTGTGCTGCTGGGTTAACTCGCTTTCACGCGTTTGTGCAGCAACCCGTGCTAATTGAGTACGTTCGCGCTCGCGCTGTAAGGGGCGCAATTTTTCTGCGGGCTCGTCACGTTCCAGCCGCAATCGATCGGACTCGGCGTCACGTTGTGCCTGCTCGACGGCCTCGGCCTGTTGCTGCTTTTGGCGTAAGTCCTGCTGAATAAGCCGTCCTTGAGCCAGCCATTGCTGGTGTGTCAGTGCTTGCTTACGTTTTTCCCGTAACCGTTGTTCTTCCTGCTGTAGCTGCGTCAGTGCCGCCAGTACGCTTTGTCGCTCACTGTCATCCAACGGTGCGATGGCTGAGGCGCGTGCTTGTAGCGTGTCCAATGCCAGCTTTACTGCCTTATGCCGTTCATAGATCCGACTGGAGATCTCGCCATAGATCACCGTTCCGGTCAGCTCTTCCAGCAGTTCTGCGCGATCTTTAGTAGCGGCATTAAGAAAGGCGGCAAATTGCCCCTGCGAGAGCATCATTGAGCGGGTAAAGCGCTCAAAATCCAGCCCGGTAATACGGACGGTGTGAGCCAGTTTTTCGGACAACTTTTGCGTGAGGATCTTACCGTCTTCGATCAGCGCCAGTTCGGCTTTCGGGGTTTGCAGGTTGCCGTCTGCCGCATCTTTGGCGCGGCGCTGACTCCAAAACGCGCGATAGCCGATGCCATTGACCTCAAATTCCACTTCTGCCAGACAGTCGGCCGTATTATGTGCCATCAGTTCGTTTTGCGTGGCGGAGAGCGCATTCAGCCGCGGCGTCTGGTGATACAGCGCCAGACAGATGGCATCCAGCAGCGTGGTTTTGCCCGCGCCGGTCGGGCCGGTGATGGCAAACAGCCCGTTGCTGGCAAACGGCTCCTGTGTGAAATCAATCTTCCATTCGCCTTTGAGCGAGTTGAGGTTTTTTAACCGTAAGCTCAGGATTTTCATGCTTGCGGTGCTCCTTCGGTAACGTCTCGGACCATTTCATCGAACAGTGGGCGCAGCCGTGCTTGCTGTTCCTGCGCCATGTCGGTCAGCGCCAGTTTGCGTTCGAAAACGTCCTGCGGGGATAATTCGTCCAAGGTTTCTTTCTTTTCGCGCGCAATCGCCTGCAAACGCTGCTCACGGTTGCGTCGTAACAGCAACACGTCGACGGGCAATGTGTGCGTTAACTGCTGGATACGCTGCTGCATATCGCTGAGGTAGGTGTCGGTGGCGATCTCGATGTCCAGCCAGATGCGCTGACTCGCTTCTGGTATGGGTAAGCTGTGCAACTGTTGCTCAATGTCCGCCAGATTGCCTTTGATGAGGCGCATCGGTTGCGTCACAGGTACGGGCAGCAGCGTTATTTCTGGGGGCGCGCTAGGCGAGCAGTCGATCAACGTGACCGATTTTTCACTACCAAGCTCATCAAAACTCAGGGCAATCGGGGAGCCGCTGTAGCGGATGTGCTCGCTGTGCCCCACGCGCTGCGGGCGGTGGATATGCCCAAGGGCGATATAATCGGCAGGCGGAAAGGCCTGTACCGGGTAAGCATCAAGCGAGCCGATGTAGATCTCGCGTACCGCTTCCGAGGCGGTAACCCCCACGGTGGTCAGGTGTCCGGTGGCGATAATCGGCAGGGGCATTGCCAGCGTGTCGCGCAAATCGCAGGCGTGCTGATAGCATTGCGCGTAGTGTTCGCTGATGGCGTCTTGCAAGGCTATCTGTTTTTCCACGCCGGATTGACCCGCCAGGCTGCGCAGGATGTCGCGCGGACGCAGAAAAGGAATCGCGCACAGAATTGCACCTGGCGCGCCTTGATGGGTATTAAGTGTGAAGACCTGCAGCGTCACATCCTCGGCGGCTTTGGCGATAACACGGGTATTGAGGCACGCTAGCAGATCGCGCGATTCATTTAAAGTTGCCACCGCATCGTGGTTTCCGGCCAGCAACACCAATTGGCATCCCGTGGTGCGCAATGCCACCACAAACCGGTTGAGCATCTCGCGTGCGTAGCTCGGCGGCGAACCGTTATCAAAGATATCACCCACCACAATCAGCGCATCGACCTGATGTTCGGTTATCTGCTCGATGAGCCAGTCGAGAAACGCTTGATGCTCCGGTGCACGACTTTTAGTATAAAAATATTGGCCCAGATGCCAGTCTGCGGTGTGAATGATACGCATGGCGTTTCCTGTTAGACGTGCTATCTACTGTAGGGCGATTATAAGCAGTGAGGGCGACGGCTGTCGTTATCGCCGCGAAAATTTTGGAAACAGTGGCTAAATCGGGTGTTACCTTCAGTTTGGGTTTTCATAAATCTGTCATAAAACTGACGCATACTGCTTTCGCCCGCAGAAGATAAGCTGCTCAGGCACCTTTATAGGTAAAGCGGGCAATGGTGAGATTTCGTTATTGTTGACCGTTTCATACGCTGACTAACGGCAGGATGGACAATGGCAAGACGCATACTGGTCGTAGAAGATGAAGCGCCGATCCGTGAAATGGTGTGCTTCGTGTTAGAGCAAAACGGCTATCAGTCCGTTGAAGCGGAAGATTATGACAGCGCTGTGACGCGTTTGTCCGAACCCTATCCGGATCTGGTACTGCTGGACTGGATGCTGCCAGGTGGCTCGGGATTGCAGTTTATCAAGCACATGAAGCGCGAAGCGCTGACGCGGGATATTCCGGTTATGATGTTGACGGCGCGCGGTGAAGAGGGAGATCGCGTACGCGGGCTTGAGGTTGGCGCAGATGATTATATCACCAAGCCGTTTTCGCCCAAAGAACTGGTAGCACGCATCAAGGCGGTGATGCGCCGTATTTCACCCATGGTGGTGGAAGAGGTGATCGAAATGCGGGGGTTGAGTCTGGACCCAACTTCGCATCGCGTTACCACAGAACAACACGCGCTGGAGATGGGGCCGACCGAATTCAAACTGCTGCATTTCTTTATGACGCACGCTGAGCGTGTATACAGCCGCGAGCAGTTGCTCAATAACGTTTGGGGAACTAACGTTTATGTTGAGGATCGTACTGTGGACGTGCATATTCGTCGCTTGCGCAAGGCGCTGGAAACCAGCGGACACGATAAAATGGTGCAAACGGTCCGGGGAACGGGGTACCGTTTTTCTACGCGTTATTGATGTGCGCGTGAGCCATAGCGAGCGCGACATCGTGGCTGAATACCGCCAAAGCGGAGAATTTTTAACGTGTTAGAACGTCTTTCGTGGAAAAAGCTGGCATTGGAGCTGGCTTTTTTTGCTTGCCAGCCCTGCTGCTTGGCCTGATTTTCGGCTACCTGCCCTGGTTTATGCTGGTGGCGGTGCTGGTGGCGCTTGGCTGGAATTATTACAACCAGCTTAAACTCCCCTACTGGTTGTGGGTCGATCGCAGCATGACACCGCCACCCGGGCGCTGGAGTTGGGAGCCGCTGTTTTACGGACTGTATCAAATGCAACTGCGCAATCGGCGGCGGCGCGAGCTGGCTTTGCTGATCAAGCGTTTTCGCAGCGGTGCCGAGTCGCTGCCCGATGGTGTGGTGATCACCGCCGAAGAGGGCACCATTATCTGGTACAACGGTCTGTCACAGCACTTGCTCAGCCTGCGTTGGCCGGAAGATAACGGCCAGAATATCCTCAATTTGCTGCGCTATCTCGAGTTCACCCAATACATGCGTCAGCAGGATTTCCCCCGGGCCTTGACCCTGCAACTGATCAATTCACACCATGTCGAATTCCGTGTTATGCCGTACTCGGAAGGGCAGTTATTGATGGTCGTGCGCGACATTACCCAGATGCACCAACTGGAAGGGGCTCGGCGTAATTTCTTCGCCAACGTCAGTCATGAATTACGCACTCCGATCAGCGTGCTGCAATGTTACCTGGAGATGATGCAGGACGATTCGCTGGACGGTGCCTTACGCAGCAAAGCGCTTTCAACCATGCAGGAGCAGACGCGGCGCATGGATGGGTTGGTGAAACAGTTGCTCACGTTATCGAAAATCGAAGCGGCTGCACCGATCAATCTGGCGGAAAAGGTCGATGTGCTACGTATGTTGCGCATACTACAACGCGAAGCACAGACGCTGAGTCAGGATCGTCACGAAATTGTGTTCCGCATCAACGATGGGCTGAGCGTTTACAGCAATGAAGAGCAGTTGCACAGCGCCTTCTCCAACCTGGTGTACAACGCGGTTAATCACACGCCGGAAGGCACGCGCATTGAAGTGTGCTGGCAAAAAATCACGCAGGGTGCGCAGTTTCAGGTCAGCGATAATGGTCCTGGTATCGCCGCCGAGCACATCCCTCGCCTGACGGAGCGTTTTTATCGTGTGGATAAAGCCCGCTCACGCCAAACGGGCGGCAGCGGATTGGGGCTTGCCATCGTTAAGCATGCGCTCAGCCATCATGATTCGCGGCTGGAGATCCTCAGTGAACCGGGTGCCGGAGCGCGTTTTATGTTTACGCTTCCTAACCGGTTGATTGTCCATGCCTCTCTGTCGGAGAATAGCACCACCCCTTCGGCCTGATGGATAGTTGCCCTATGATGCCAGCCCCGCTTTTTTCGGGTTTATTGCTCTGTGCTGCGCTGTTACTCAGTGGCTGGAGCCACACTGCGCGCAGTGAGCAAATGCTGGCGGGTAATCTCTCCAGTGCTGGCTCTGATACCCTGGCGACGCTGATGGCGTTTTGGGCCGCCGATTTCAACCAGCATTATCCCAGCGTTAACGTACAGATGCAGGCGGCGGGATCGTCATCGGCCCCCACGGCACTTGCCTCCGGCGCGGCACAACTCGGTCCGATGAGCCGTGCCATGAAGGCCAGTGAGATTGAGGCCTTTGTGCAACGCTATGGGTATCCACCACTGGCTGTGCCGGTGGCGATGGATGCGCTGGTGGTGTTAGTGAATCAGGATAATCCGCTGCCTGGTTTGAACGTGCAACAGCTCGATGCGCTGTTCTCTATTACACATCGCTGCGGGGCGACGCAAACTGTTACCCACTGGCGCGATCTTGGGCTGACGGGGGAATGGGCATCGCGCCGTGTGTTGCGCTACGGGCGCAACTCAGCGTCAGGCACCTATGGTTTTTTTAAGCAGCAAGCGCTGTGCGGCGGTGATTTCTTGCCGCTGGTAAACGAGCTACCGGGTTCTGCGTCGGTGGTGCAGGCCGTAGCTACCTCCACACAGGCGATTGGTTATGCCAGCATCGGTTTTCGCGCCAGCGGAGTGAAAATGCTGCCGCTGGCGGCGCAGGGAAACGACTACGTTGCGCCGACGGTGGACAATATTCGCAGCGGACGTTATCCCTATGCGCGCTACCTCTATATTTATGTCAACAAAGCGCCAGAGCAGGTGCTGGATAGCCTGACGGCCGCCTTTATGGATCGGGTACTGTCTACCGCTGGGCAAAGTCTGGTGAGTCAGGATGGCTATATTCCCTTGCCTCACGCCGTGACGTGAAGGCGTTGTTGCGAAAGATCAGGGGTTTATCATGGCTAAAGTACTTCCCCCTTTTCGCGCTGACGTGGTCGGCAGCCTGTTGCGTCCCGTTGCAATCAAAGAAGCACACCTGCAATTCCAGCCTGGTACCATTAATGCGGAGCAACTGCGCGCCGTGGAAGATGCAGAAATTCTGCGTGCCGTTGAGCTGCAACGCGAAGCCGGGCTTCAGGTTGTCACCGACGGTGAATTCCGTCGCGCCTGGTGGCACTTCGACTTTTTCGAAGGTTTGAACGGGGTGGAGGCTTTCGAAGCGGACCACGGTATCCAGTTTAATTGTATCCAAACCAAGTCCCGCGCCATCAAGGTGACGGGCAAAGTCAGCTTTAACACTCAGCACCCGATGCTGGCGCATTTTCGCTACCTGAACAGCATCGCGGGTGATGTGACCGCCAAGATGACAATTCCTAGCCCGAGCGTGTTCCATTTCCGTGGCGGACGCAAGGCTATCGACAGTCAGGTTTATCCAACGCTGGATGCTTATTTCGACGATCTGGCGCAGACCTGGCACGATGCGATTCATGCTTTCTACGCCGCAGGCTGCCGCTATTTGCAACTGGATGATACCGTCCGGGCTTACCTGTGCTCAGACGATCAAAAACGCCAAATTCGCGAACGCGGTGAAGATCCGGAACAACTGGCCCGTATCTATGCTGATGTGCTGAATAAAGCATTGGCCGGTAAACCTGCTGACATGACGATCGGTTTACACATATGTCGCGGCAACTTCCGCTCTACCTGGATTTCTGAAGGCGGGTACGAGCCGGTGGCATCTATCCTGTTTGGTGAAGTCAATGTGGATGAGTTTTTCCTTGAGTATGATAACGATCGCTCAGGTTGGTTCGAGCCGCTGCGTTTCATCAAACCGGGACACCAACAAGTCGTGCTGGGCCTGGTCTACCAAAAACGGCGAGTTGAAAGAGCCGGCTTTACTGAAAGCGCGCATCGCGGAAGCAGCGAAATATGTCTATATCAAACAACTTTGCCTCAGCCCGCAGTGTGGTTTTGCTTCCACGGAAGAGGGCAATAGCCTGACGGAAGCACAACAGTGGGCCAAGTTGCGTCTGGTTGTGGATACCGCTGCCGCCGTGTGGGGCAAGTAACACACCCGCGCATAACACCGGGGACGCACGCTATCCCCGGCGTATCCTCGACGTTTTGCCATGGGGTGTCCCAATCTGCAAATCCGTTCACTCCGTTTACCGCGTAATCCCCTGCCACTTGTCCCCTTTTGCAGCAAAAAGCGCTTCTTATGCTGAAGCACTGCCTCTTTTATGTCCATTTTGCGCGTATTACGCGTTTTTATACTGGTTTTATTGCAAAGCAAAGACGGTAAATGCACAAATCATGTGCGGAAGGTTGTGTGAGTGGTGATATTATCTGCTAACTATTGTTGTTAGATTGGCGCAATACTTCGCATTTTGGATCGCTACTTGTCTTTTATTGCTATAAACGTTTTGCTTAGCGCCCTATAACGTCTGCGCGATAAGAATAATTTATACCACGCCGCAGTTCGTCTTCTCATTTTGTCGCATTTATATACAGGCAACACAACGTAACTATGAGTCATCGTTTAACATCCAAAGATATCGTGGCGCTGGGGTTTATGACCTTTGCGCTGTTTGTCGGGGCGGGGAACATCATTTTCCCGCCAATTGTGGGTTTACAGGCCGGTGAACACGTCTGGACCGCCGCGCTTGGCTTTTTGCTCACTGCGGTTGGCCTACCGGTGTTGACCGTGGTCGCGCTGGCGCGCGTGGGCGGTGGCGTCTATGCGCTGAGCTCCCCCATTGGCCAGAAGGCAGGCGTTCTGCTGGCGACCGTGTGTTATCTGGCCGTCGGACCGCTGTTCGCTACGCCGCGCACCGCTACGGTATCCTTCGAAGTGGGGTTGGCTACGCTGTTTGGCGATGCTGCCACGCCGCTGTTGATCTATAGCGTGGCCTATTTCGCGTCGGTGATCGGCATTTCTCTCTATCCGGGTCGTCTGCTGGATACGGTTGGCCATGTGCTGGCACCGTTGAAAATTCTGGCACTGGCCGTGCTGGGATTAGCGGCGGTGATGTGGCCTGCGGGTTCGCCGATCCCGGCGACCGAAGCCTATCAAACCGTACCGTTTTCTAACGGTTTTGTGAACGGTTACCTGACCATGGATACTCTGGGTGCCATGGTATTCGGAATCGTTATCGTCAATGCGGCCCGTTCACGCGGCGTGACCGATGCTACGCTGCTGACCCGCTATACCATCTGGGCCGGTTTGATTGCCGGCGTCGGGTTGACGTTGGTTTATCTGAGCCTGTTTAAACTGGGCTCTGTGAGCGGTGAACTGATTCCTAACGCGCAAAACGGTGCTGAAATCCTGCATGCTTACGTGCAGCACACCTTTGGTAGCATGGGTAGCGGCTTCCTGGCGTTGTTAATTTTTATCGCTTGCATGGTGACGGCGGTTGGCCTGACCTGCGCCTGTGCCGAATTTTTCTCCCAATATTTGCCGTTTTCCTATCGCACGCTGGTGTTCGTGCTGGGTGGCTTCTCTGCGTTAGTTGCCAATCTGGGATTAAGTCATCTGATTCAGCTTTCCATTCCGGTGCTGACAGCGATCTATCCGCCCTGTATCATTCTGGTTTTGCTGAGTTTTACTTTGCGCTGGTGGAATCAGGCTTCGCGTATTGTGGCCCCGGTCATGTTAATCAGCCTGTTATTCTGCCTGATTGATGGGGTAAAATCATCGACCTTTGCGTCATTGCTGCCAGCCTGGAGCCTGAGCTTGCCTTTGGGTGAACAAGGATTGGCCTGGTTGCCACCGTCGCTGGTGGTGCTGCTGGCTGCGGTTATTTATGACCGGCTGAGCGGGCGTCAGGAAGTGACTGCGCACCAATAACGCACTCATGCTGCATTTTTCACCACAGGCTGTCGCCTGTGGTTTTTCTTTTGTAAGATAGGGCTGCTTAATTTATGGAACAACAATCCGCTAAGCTAAAGCGTGGGTTAAGCACGCGGCATATCCGCTTCATTGCACTCGGATCGGCGATTGGTACCGGGCTGTTTTATGGCTCGGCCAGTGCCATTCAGATGGCAGGACCAAGCGTGCTGTTGGCTTATATCATCGGCGGCGTTATCGCCTATATCATCATGCGGGCGCAGGGAGAAATGTCGGTCAATAACCCGCAGGCCAGCTCCTTTTCCCGATACGCACAGGATTACCTGGGGCCGATGGCGGGCTACATCACCGGATGGACCTACTGCTTTGAGATCCTCATCGTCGCCATCGCGGATGTGACCGCGTTTGGTATCTACATGAGAGTTTGGTTCCCTGATGTGCCGCATTGGATCTGGGTTCTGAGCGTGGTGCTGATTATTGGGGCCATCAACCTGATGAGCGTGAAGGTGTTCGGTGAGTTGGAGTTTTGGCTCTCGTTCTTCAAGGTCGCTACCATTATCATCATGATCGTGGCGGGCATTGGGATTATCGTGTGGGGTATTGGTAACGGCGGCCAGCCAACCGGAATCAGTAACCTGTGGAGCCACGGCGGTTTCTTCAGTAACGGTGTGATGGGCATGGTTCTGTCGTTGCAACTGGTGATGTTTGCCTACGGCGGTATCGAAATCATTGGTATCACCGCCGGTGAAGCCAAAGATCCGCATAAATCCATTCCGCGCGCGATCAACTCGGTACCGTGGCGCATCCTGGTGTTCTACGTGGGTACGCTGTTTGTCATCATGTCGATTTATCCCTGGAATCAGGTGGGTACCAACGGCAGTCCGTTTGTGTTGACCTTCCAGCATCTCGGCATTACGGCAGCGGCGGGCATTCTGAATTTTGTGGTCATCACGGCGTCTCTGTCGGCGATTAACAGCGACGTGTTTGGCGTGGGCCGCATGATGCACGGCATGGCTGAGCAGGGCAACGCGCCCAAGGTCTTTGCCAAAGTGTCGCAGCGCGGTATTCCGTGGGTCACGGTCGTTGTAATGATGGCGGCGCTGCTGGTGGCGGTTTACCTTAACTACATTATGCCGGGCAAAGTGTTTTTGGTGATTGCATCGCTGGCAACCTTTGCCACCGTATGGGTGTGGATCATGATCCTGTGCTCGCAAATTGCGTTCCGCCGTCGTTTGAGTGAGAACGAGGTGAAGGCACTGGCGTTCCCGCTGCCGGGTGGGGTGGCATCTTCGGTAGTGGGTATCGTGTTCCTGGTGTTTATTATCGGGCTGATTGGCTACTTTGAAGAAACGCGCGTTTCCCTCTACGTGGGCGTGCTGTGGATTGCGCTGCTGCTGTTGGGTTATGCCTTTAAACAGAAACGGCAGAAGCTGGCGAATGGCAACGCGTAAGCGTGGTTGAGCGGCAATGAAAAAACGGGGCGTAAAGCCCCGTTTTTTATTCTCTGAACATTACTAATAAAAAAGCCGACGGCATAGCGTCAGCTTGTTGTCGCGGAATAAGGACGAGATTACAGCTTGTCGGCATTTTCCGTCAGGTATTTTGCAACGCCATCTGGCGATGCGCCCATACCGGATTTGCCTTTTTCCCACTGTGCCGGGCACACTTCGCCGTGCTCTTCATGGAATTGCAGGGCATCAACCATGCGCAGCATTTCACCAACGTTACGGCCCAGCGGCAGATCGTTGACAACCTGATGGCGTACCACGCCTTCTTTGTCGACAAGGAAAGAACCGCGCAGTGCCACGCCCGCATCCGGGTGCTCAATGCCGTAGGCTTTCTGGATTTCACGCTTCACGTCGGCGACCATGGCGTACTGCACCGGGCCGATACCGCCGCTTTTCACCGGCGTGTTGCGCCAGGCGTTGTGAACGAATTCGGAGTCAAAAGAGACGCCAACCACTTCTACACCGCGATCTTGAAACTCTTTATAGCGGTGGTCAAAGGCGATCAGTTCTGACGGGCAGACGAAGGTAAAGTCCATCGGCCAGAAGAAAATCACTGCCGCTTTACCGCTGATGTGCTTTTTCAGATTGAAGTTTTCAATGATTTCGCCATTGCCTAATACGGCAGCAGCGGTGAAGTCAGGGGCTTGACGCGTTACCAGGACCATAATAACTCCTGTAAAAGTGATTAAAAGGACTAGGATGAAAAAACAACAGGCAGTATAAGGTTTCTTTCCTCATGAATACAAGTTAACAGACCGATTGATGAGATAGGTTTTGTCTATTAAATTGATTGGTCATACCCAGCATAAATCGACAGTGTTACAGTTGTTGCAAACGAGCCTGTTCCATCATACGTGGATAGAAACACCAAAAATAGTCTTCAAAGGCGGTGTAGTGGCGCTCGATATCCTCAAATGAGCCTGCTAATGCTGCCAACCGGGGGCGGCGTATCGCCATGCGTTGCAGCACATCAGCAATAAAGGGCAATTCGGCGTAGCGCTCCAGCCAACGTTCACGCCACAGATAGTGATTCAGGTTTTGAAAGCGTTCCGGCGTGTCAGCCAGTGTGGCTCTATCTGGGTGCGAGCGGTAGCGACAAACGCTTCCAGCGATTGCTGCGGACACACGCGCGTCCAGTGACGGGCAAGAAAATGGTCCCATAGTACGTCAAGCGTGATGGGCGCCACGCGGCGGTAATCGGCGCTGAAATGGGCGGCGGCGGCTTTTACTTCGGCCTGACTGTCCGTTAGCACATCAATGCGGCGGTGCGGGCGGATACCTGACACCACGTCATTGCTAAAGCCTTGTTGCTGGTTACCGCGCACAAAGTCTGCCATCAGGTTGCCGAGAAGCGAACTATCGGCTAGCGTGGCCAAGTGAAGATGAGCAAGAAAATTCATTCTGCCAGTTTACATCAATTTCATGCACCGTTTGCTTATTTGTTGCAGCCGCGCGCTTACGGCTCTAGACTAGACCGCCGTTTTTTTACCTGTTCCTGTCGAACACTCTTTTATAAATAGCACAACCAAATGAATAGCCATGCTAGTCTCTGATTTTTCGTTTGAACTTCCCGAAGCGCTGATTGCGCACTATCCGCAGGCGCAGCGTAGCGGCTGCCGATTGCTGTCGCTGGACGGACCGACGGGAGCCCTGACCCATGGTGTTTTCACCGATTTGCTGGATAAGCTGGCACCGGGCGATCTGCTGGTGTTTAACAATACGCGCGTCATTCCTGCTCGTTTGTTTGGTCAAAAGGCCAGCGGTGGGAAGATTGAAGTGCTGGTTGAGCGCGTGCTGGATACGCAGCGTGTGCTGGCGCATGTTAAAGCGTCCAAGTCGCCCAAACCGGGAACGGAACTGTTGCTGGGAGAGGACGGCATCGTCAAAGCGGTGATGGCCCAGCGCCACGATACGCTGTTTGAGCTGCACTTTGATGATACGCGCGATGTGCTGACGATATTAAACGACATCGGCCATATGCCGCTGCCGCCTTACATTGACCGACCGGATGAAGACGCCGATCGTGAACTGTATCAAACGGTGTATAGCCAGCGCCCCGGTGCGGTTGCCGCACCTACGGCGGGCCTGCACTTTGATGAGCCGCTGCTGGCTGCATTGCGCGAGAAAGGGGGGGGTTGAAATGGCGTTTGTCACCCTACACGTCGGCGCAGGCACTTTCCAGCCCGTGCGGGTTGATACCATCGAAGATCACATCATGCATGCGGAGTATGCTGAAGTGCCGCAGAACGTGGTAGATGTTGTGCTGGCGTGTAAAGCGCGCGGTAATTGCGTGATCGCTGTTGGCACCACGTCGGTGCGTTCATTGTAAAGTGCGGCGCAGGCAGCACAAGATGCGCTGATTGCCCCTTTCTTCGATGATACCCGAATTTTTATCTATCCCGGCTATCATTATCGCGTGATCGACGCGCTGGTGACTAACTTCCATCTGCCGGAATCAACGCTGATCATGCTGGTGTCAGCGTTTGCGGGCTATCAGCACACCATGGCGGCTTACCGTGCGGCAGTGAACGAGCAGTATCGCTTTTTCAGTTACGGCGACGCCATGTTTATTACGCATAATCCCGCGGCTGAAGCGGAGCACATCGCCAGTGCGGCGGACAATGACGCTTAAATTTTTTGAAAACAAACGCATAATAGCGCCGCAGAGTGCAATCTGTTGGCGTGTTGACTGACTTACCAATAACAACATAGGACTGTTTTTCCGGTGCTGGAGGTAAAGTGAAATACGAATTGTTGCAAACCGATGGTCGCGCACGCCGTGGCCGTCTTATTTTTGAGCGTGGCGTGGTGGAAACCCCGGCGTTTATGCCGGTTGGCACTTACGGCACGGTAAAGGGCATGACGCCCGAGGAAGTGAAAGAAACCGGCGCGCAAATCCTGCTGGGTAACACCTCCCACCTGTGGCTGCGTCCAGGCCAGGAGATCATGAAGCTGCATGGCGATTTGCATGATTTCATGCAGTGGCATGGCCCGATCCTGACCGATTCCGGCGGATTTCAAGTATTCAGCCTGGGTGACATCCGCAAAATCACCGAAGAGGGTGTGCACTTCCGTAATCCGATCAACGGCGACCCGATTTTCCTCAGCCCAGAAAAATCGATGGAAATCCAGTACGATCTCGGCTCTGATATCGTGATGATTTTCGATGAGTGTACGCCTTATCATGCCGATTGGGATTATGCCAAACGCTCGATGGAAATGTCGTTGTGTTGGGCGAAGCGCAGCCGCGATCGTTTTGATGAACTCAATAACAACAACGCGTTATTTGGTATCATTCAGGGAAGTGTTTACGAAGATTTACGCGATGTCTCAGTAAAAGGGCTGGTAGAGATTGGCTTTGATGGGTACGCTGTGGGCGCCCTGGCAGTAGGGGAGCCGAAGGCAGATATGCACCGCATTCTGGAGCATGTTTGCCCGCAGATCCCGGCGGATAAACCCCGTTATCTGATGGGAGTCGGCAAGCCTGAGGATCTGGTGGAAGGCGTGCGACGCGGCATTGACATGTTTGACTGTGTGATGCCAACGCGCAATGCGCGCAACGGCTACCTGTTTGTCACCGACGGTGTGGTAAAAATCCGCAATGCGGTACACAAGGATGATACTCGCCCGTTGGATGAGCACTGTGATTGCTACACGTGTCGCAATTATAGTCGCGATTACTTGCATCATCTTGACCGTTGCAACGAAATACTCGGCGCGCGCCTCAATACCATCCACAACTTGCGGTATTATCAACGGTTGATGGCGGGTTTACGTCAGGCCATCGAAGAGGGTAAATTAGAGAACTTTGTGGCAGATTTTTACCAACGGATTGGAAAGCCGGCGCCATCCCTTGCTGAAACGGCGGCAGGTCAACACGACTGACGACGCGATTTTCGTACCTGCTGCGCGTGATGTGTACGGTTGAAGTGTTTTAGGCACATTTGGATTTCATATACTTTTGCACACGTTTGGTTTGATAACAAAGAGGATAGTTAAATGAGTTTTTTCATTTCTGATGCTGTAGCTGCAACTGGCGCTCCGGCACAAAGTCCGTACTCTCTGGTGATTATGCTGGCTGTTTTTGGCCTGATTTTTTACTTCATGATTCTGCG
The DNA here is from genome assembly GCF_018777385.1 of Candidatus Symbiopectobacterium endolongispinus. Taxonomy (GTDB): domain Bacteria; phylum Pseudomonadota; class Gammaproteobacteria; order Enterobacterales; family Enterobacteriaceae; genus Symbiopectobacterium; species Symbiopectobacterium endolongispinus. Next base: position 374,933 of record NZ_JAFJYB010000001.1, read on the forward strand.
TCCTCAGCAAAAGCGCGCTAAAGATCACAAGAAACTGATGGACTCTATTTCCAAAGGGGATGAAGTGCTGACGACGGGCGGTCTGGTGGGTCGCGTGACGAAAGTCTCTGAGACCGGGTACATCTCTATCGCGCTGAACGACACCAATGAAGTGGTTATCAAACGTGATTTTGTGGCTGCCGTATTGCCAAAGGGCACCATCAAAGCCCTGTAATTTTTGATTTTCCCGAAGGAAACTACCGTGTTAAACCGTTATCCTTTGTGGAAGTACCTGATGCTGGTCGTGGCATTAGTCCTCGGCCTGCTTTATGCACTTCCTAACCTGTATGGTGAGGATCCGGCGGTACAAATCACTGGCGCGCGAGGCATCGCCGCCAGTGAATCAACGCTGATCCAAGTCCAGAATGTATTACAAGAACAGCAGATCACCAGCAAATCGCTCGCGTTAGAAAGTGGTGCGATCCTTGCCCGTTTCTCCACTCCAGATATTCAACTGCGCGCTCGTGAAGCGCTGGTGAATGCATTGGGTGAGAAGTATGTCGTGGCCTTGAACCTGGCCCCCGCTACGCCAAACTGGCTGCGCATGCTGCGTGCGGAACCCATGAAACTGGGTCTGGACCTGCGCGGCGGCGTACACTTCCTGATGGAAGTGGATATGGAAACGGCGTTAGGTAAACTGCAAGAGCAGACCATGGATTCCCTGCGCAGCGATCTGCGTGAAAAGGGCATCCCTTATGCCACGGTGCGTAAAGCCGATGACAATACCGTAGAGATCCGTTTCCGCGATGCGGCAACGCGTAACGACGCGATTTCCTATCTCACCACCCGTCATCGCGATCTGGTGTTTAACGCCAGCGGCGATAACCTGATGCGTGCGATGATGAGCGCCGAGCGCCTGCGTGAAGCGCGCGAATACGCCGTCCAGCAAAACATCAATATCCTGCGTAACCGTGTTAACCAACTGGGTGTGGCCGAACCGCTGGTACAGCGCCAGGGTGCGGATCGCATCGTGGTTGAGTTGCCCGGTATTCAAGACACCGCGCGAGCCAAAGAAATTCTGGGTGCGACGGCAACGCTGGAATTCCGTCTGGTAAACAGTTCTGCGGACGTGACGGCAGCAGCCAATGGCCGTGTCCCGGTTGATTCAGAAGTGAAAAACATGCGTGATGGCACCCCGGTGGTGCTGTACAAGCGTGTGATCCTCACCGGTGACCACATTACCGATTCCACCTCGGGTGCCGACGAATACGGTCGTCCGCAGGTGAACATCTCGCTGGATAGCGCGGGCGGTAACGCCATGTCCAATTTCACCAAGGACAGCATCGGTAAACCGATGGCAACCTTGTTTGTGGAGTACAAGGACAGCGGTAAGAAAGATGCCACGTCAAGTCGTTCCATTCTGGAAAAACACGAAGAAGTGATCAACGTCGCGACCATTCAGTCGCGTCTGGGTAACAGCTTCCGTATTACCGGTATCGATAACCCGAACGAAGCGCGTCAGCTCTCTCTGTTGCTGCGTGCCGGTGCGTTGATTGCCCCGATCCAGATTGTTGAAGAGCGCACCATCGGGCCAACGCTGGGGATGCAAAACATCACCCAAGGGCTTGAGGCCTGCTTGTGGGGGCTGGTGGCATCCATCCTGTTTATGGTGGTGTTCTACAAATGGTTTGGTGTCATTGCGACCACTGAGTTGATGGCTAACCTGGTGCTGATCGTCGGGGGGATGTCACTGTTGCCTGGGGCGACGCTCACCATGCCGGGGATTGCCGGTATCGTGTTGACGCTGGCGGTGGCGGTAGATGCCAACGTACTGATTAACGAACGTATCAAAGAAGAATTCAGGAACGGGCGCACAGTTCAGCAAGCCATTCATGAAGGGTACAAAGGTGCGTTCTCCAGTATCGTCGATGCCAACCTGACAACGATGATCACGGCAGTGATTCTGTACGCTGTGGGGACCGGTTCAATCAAAGGCTTCGCCATTACGACGGCGATTGGGGTTGCGACCTCGATGTTTACCGCTATTGTCGGCACCCGTGCGATTGTGAACCTGGTTTACGGCGGCAAACGCGTTAACAAGCTGTCTATTTGAGGAGTGCGTCATGGCACAGGAATATACTGTTGAACAGCTCAACTATGGTCGTAAAGTCTATGACTTTATGCGTTGGGATAACGTCGCGTTCGTCATTTCGGGCACTTTGTTAATCCTGTCACTGATTGTTATGGGTGTGCGCGGGTTTAACTGGGGGTTGGATTTCACCGGTGGTACGGTGATTGAAATCAACCTGGAAAAACCGGCCGATCTGGATCTCATTCGTGACTCTCTGGAAAAAGCCGGTTTTGCCGATCCGTTGATTCAGAACTTCGGTAGCAGCCGTGATGTGATGGTGCGCATGCCGCCAAGCGTGGGCACGTCAGGTCAGGAACTGGGTAACAAAGTGGTTAGCGTGATTAATCAGGGCACGGAACATAGTGCAGCGGTGAAGCGCATCGAGTTTGTTGGGCCGAGTGTGGGTAACGATTTGGCGCAAGACGGTGCTATGGCATTGTTGGCGGCGTTGATCTGCATCTTGATCTACGTAGAATTCCGTTTTGAATGGCGTCTGGCGTTGGGGGCGGTGCTGGCATTGGCGCACGACGTGATCATCACCATGGGGGTGTTCTCGCTGTTTCAAATCGAAATCGATTTGACCATCGTGGCATCGCTGATGTCGGTTATCGGTTACTCGTTGAACGACAGCATCGTGGTATCTGACCGTATTCGTGAAAACTTCCGCAAGATTCGCCGCGGTACGCCTTACGAAATCATGAACGTGTCGCTGACACAGACGTTGAGCCGTACTTTGATGACCTCCGGCACCACGCTGGGTGTGGTATTGATGCTCTACATTTTTGGCGGCGCGATGCTGGAAGGTTTCTCGCTGGCAATGCTGATCGGGGTGTCTATCGGTACCATCTCCTCCATCTACGTGGCCTCAGCGCTGGCGCTGAAGATTGGGATGAAGCGCGAACACCTGCTGGTGTAGAAAGTCGAGAAGGAAGGGGCGGATCAACCCTCCATCTTGCCTTAAGGCCGTTTGATAACGTTGAGAGAAATCCCTGCCTCGGCGGGGTTTTTTTATGGCAAACTACCAGAACAGACTTGGGTTAAGCGTGATTTTTTAGGCTGTTACCGTCTGGACGGTTATAAGTGACCGTGTTGCCGCTGGCTTACGCGTTTTTTGGGGAGGATCATTTGAACCGCGAACTGCTCTGGGTGTTATCCCTGCTGTTGATTGCTATCTTATTGTTTAGCACCAATAAGCTACGCATGGATGTGGCGGCGCTGCTGGTTATCATAGCCTTTGTGTTGAGTGGTACCTTAACGCTGTCGGATGCGCTAGTCGGCTTCAGCGACTCCAACGTGATCCTTATTGCCGCGCTGTTTGTTATTGGCGAAGGGCTGGTCAGAACCGGCGTGGCGTATCAGGTCGGGGAGTGGCTGATTCGCGTTGCGGGCAACAGTGAGATCAAGATGCTGCTGATGCTGACCGTGGCGGCGCTGGGCGCATTTATGAGTTCCACCGGTGTGGTGGCGATCTTTATCCCTGTGGTGCTGAGCGTTTAGGCCAAAATGAAAACCTCACCGGGGCGGCTGATGATGCCGCTCAGTTTTGTTGGCCTGATCAGCGGGATGATGACGCTGGTGGCGACGCCGCCCAACATGGTGGTAAGCAGTGAGTTGATGCGTGACGGCAACCACGGTTTCGTCTTTTTCAGCGTCACCCCGATTGGTGTCGTAGTGTTGCTGCTTGGCATTGCTTACATGCTGGTGGCTCGATTCTGGCTGAGCGGTGTCGATCCGCTAGCGGCGAATGGCGAATAAAGAGGGCTGGAAGCGCAAGACCTTCCGTGACCTGATTCGCGATTACAAGCTGACGGGCAGGGCACGTCGTTTGGCGATACTGCCGGGTTCACCTTTTATCGGCCACCGCCTGGACGATTTGCGTCTGCGCCAGCGCTACGGTGCCAACGTGGTGGGGATTGAGCGCTGGCGTAAGTTCCGTCGCGTGATGGTCAGCGTGGCGGGTAACACCGAACTGCGGTTAAACGATGTGTTGCTGATTGATATGTCAGCCTCTGAAGTCGATTTGCGTGAGTTTTGCACCTCTCAGCGCTTGGAACCGATGGTGCTGCGCGGTGAATACTTTTCTGAACAGGCTCGCGATGTGGGGATGGCGGAAGTGTCGCTGATCCCCGATTCTGAGCTCATTGGTAAGACGCTTTATGACGTAGGCTTCCGCAGCCGCTACGGGCTTTCTGTGGTGGGTATCCGCCGCAATGGTGAGGCGATGGACGGATTGCTGACCGACGAACCGCTGCAACTGGGCGATATCCTGCTGGTGATTGGCGACTGGCGTATGATCCGCCAACTGCAATCGCAAAAGCATGTGATGCTGGTGTGCCTGTTTGTGCTGTGTGCGACGATCGGACTCTTTATTTCCAACACCGCCACCACCGTGTTGATGGCGCCAATAGCCATTGCTGCGGCAAAACAGATGGGGGTTTCGCCGTATCCCTTCGCCATGATCGTAGCTATCGCTGCCTCCGCGGCATTCATGACACCGGTTTCTTCACCGGTGAATACGCTGGTGCTCGGCCCGGGTGGCTACCGCTTTGGTGATTTCGTGAAAGTGGGTGTGCCGTTCACTGTGCTGGTGATGATTGTAAATGTCATCATGGTGCCGTGGCTGTATGGTTTTTAACTGTGCGTTATGCGCCTTATAAAACCACTTTTCTGCGCGTGCAGTGAGGGTTTCGTGCACAACGGGCTAAGCGACTTTCTACTACTCGCGTAGCCGCGCCAGCCATGGGGCGGCTACGTCACCGTCGCCCCATGGCTACTGGCTTTTCGCGGGGAATCACGCCGCTGCACGGTACCCTAAGCGTGATTTTTACGCAGATAAAAAACAAAACTACCCTATTCCGGGTTACAGGGTGGAACCCTGACTAATCTCATCCAGTGACAGGCTAAAACTCGGAATAAATACCTCCATGAAGTAGTCCATCTCCGGGCTTTGGCGTTGTTGCAGCGTCTTTTCCAGCCGAGTTTTGGCAAGGGCGAATTCGCTGTTACCGGCTGAAAGCTCTTCAAGGCATTTCAGGTAAGCGCACAGAGCATCCGCCTGTTTGACGATGGCGTGCTCTTCTTCACTACAGCAACTGTCATCAATCAGTTGGCGATAATCCTGCTGTAATTCGGGCGGCAACATGGCAATCAGGCTGCGCTGCGCCAGCTTTTCTATCTTTTTGTACTCATGGGCGATCTGCGCATTGAAATATTTTATAGGGGTTGGCATATCCCCGGTCAGCACCTCGCTGGCATCGTGGTACATCGCCAGCATCCCGATGCGTTCTGCGTTCAGGTTGCCATTGAATTTGCGGTTTTTGATCAACGCCAGTGCGTGAGCAACAAAGGCCACCTGAAGGCTATGCTCAGATACGTTTTCGGTGCGCACGTTGCGCATCAGCGGCCAGCGGCTAATCAGTTTTAAACGGGATAAATGGGCGAAAAAGTGACTCTGATTCATCATGTTCTCTCAGACGGCAGCACCATAATCAGATATTGTGGCCGCTCTCGGGAAGGATGTAAACGCCAGCGCGTCGTGAAAAATGACGCGCTGGCATGATGCAAACAGAGACTTACTTATGGTAATGCGACAGGAAACGGCCCAGTTTGTGGATGGCGGAAACCGGCTACCCGGTAGGTTTTAGATAAACCGTTAAAGATCACCGTCAGCAGATCCGGTGCCAGCGCGGCGATGGAGTGGTGTTACGCCTCATCGTACAGAATTTTGTCGTAGATCTCGTCAGCAAAAATAATCAGGTTATGCTGGCGTGCAATTTCCACGATTTCCATCAACAGCTCTTTGCTGTAGACGGCACCAGTAGGGTTGTTGGGGTTGATGATCACGATGCCGCGCGTGCGTGGCGTGATCTTGCTGCGAGTGTCGTCCAGGTCGGGGAACCATCCGGCTTCTTCATCACACAGATAGTGTACCGCATGCCCGCTGGATAACGAGACGGCGGCGGTCCACAGCGGATAATCCGGTGCAGGAACCAGCATCTCGTCGCCTGTGTTAAGCAATGCATGGATTGCACGATCAGTTCGGAGACGCCGTTGCCGATATACACATCTTCCAGCGTCATTTCACGCATTCCGCGCGCTTGATAATGCTGCACAATGGCCTTACGCGCGGAATAAAGTCCTTTGGAATCGCAGTAACCCTGCGCGGTAGGTAAATTGCGGATGACATCGACCAGAATTTCATCCGGTGCATCGAAACCAAACGGCACAGGGTCGCCGATGTTCAGTTTGAGTACTTTATTTCCTTCCTCTTCCAGGCGCTTGGCTTCTTTTAGCACCGGGCCGCGAATGTCATAGCAAACATTATCCAGCTTTTTAGACTTCTCAATGGGAGACATCATAGATAGAGCGAACCTTTTTCAGGAAAAGCGTATTTCGCGATGAAATAGCATAACCTGCCTAATGTACTCCTGTGTTTACCCCTTTTGAAGAATGATCGTCGATTTTAGTGCAATGCTGCGGGCGGCTGCTCTGTTATTGTGCATTGATATCCCCGCAGAATATTCACTAATCCCTTTTTAAAAAAGGGAGATAAAGCATCCTGTGCGTATTTCTTTTAGTCAGGCTATTTATTCGGAGCGTGAAAATATAATTTCCAGTATAAAGGCGGAGCGGTTGTTTTTTTACCGAGCGGATAACGATCCCGACACTATTTGGTGGTGGGCGTTAGCGGCTGGGTGAAAAGGCGATAATGGTAACGAAACGTGAGTATTTTTTGCCCTAATCGAACGACTGCGATACTGTTTCAACATGTATTGTAATTAACGATACATGTAATAAAACACCAGGAATGTTTGTTAAATACTAAAATAGATAAGTGAAAATCGTATGGCCAATGCAAATCGATCGGTACTCAATCTTGATCTCGATCTACTCAGAACGTTTGTAGTGGTAGCGGATTTGAACACTTTCGCCGCCGCCGTGGCGGTTTGCCGCACGCAATCTGCGGTGAGCCAACAAATGCAACGACTGGAGCAACTGGTGGGGAAAGAGCTGTTTGCCCACCACGGTCGTAACAAATTGCTAACAGAACACGGCGTGCAGTTTCTGAGTTATGCCCGCAAGATCCTGCAATTTAACGATGAAGCCTGCACCTCGCCGACCATGTGGTATTGCGCGGCGGATTATCGCTTTCGTCAGGACGAACCCGTATCGCTGGTGCTGCTGGATGAGCCCAGCAATTTTCGTGCATTGGCGATCACCTTGCTCAATGAAGCAGGGATTCCTAGCGTATTGCCTATGTCGCGTCTACGCTCCCAGCCGTGCGTGCTGCGGTGAAGGCTGGCTTGGGCGTAACGGTGCGCACCGTTGAGATGATGAACCAGGAACTGATGGTCTTGGGAACGGCAGACGGTTTACCGGTGCTTCCCGATACGCAATATTTTTTGTGCAAACGCCTGCAAGAAGGCAACACTCTGGCCGATGCCATTTTCAATGTGGTAGCGTCTGGTCACTACTATCGTGGTGCGTTGCTTTCAGGTGCCTCAGCCAGCGACGATAACAGCACTAGCGAGGGGGATGCGGCGCTGAAAAATGCCCTGTTTATGTTATTCAGAACGTTGCACACGTTCATACGGGTATGGCGTAGTAGCAGGACGCCGTCACGGCTATGCCCGTTTTTTTACTCCCTTCTGATTATCCTACTTCGTGATTATTCCCATTCGCTTGTGTTCCTTTTATCGTTATTCCTCGCGCCTTCTAAGGTTTTGTATTTTATGAAAAGCTGTTTCTTATTTTTCAAATGAATACTGCAAACTTTCAGCTGTTAACATTGGCGCTGACAATTGGGTTTTTTTATTAACTAAATTGACAAAAATGTGTGTTAGATCAAAAAATAACCCTATTAACGCTAAGGGGGACCAGGTTTTCCGCACGAAAATGGTATAGTGCTTGTGCATTATCACCTATCCTTTTAGCTAGCAGGTTGTTAACAATTACACCCGCCAGAGCCAGACTGACTCGATTTAGCTGAAGTGTGAGAAGTGAGATATTAACAAAACAGCGTGCATGTTAAGTTATGTGCTGTTATTTTTAGTAAGGTTGAAGAAAGGTTACAAAATAAAGGACGCAACCGCTGCAAAAAGCGCTTAACGTAGATGTTTTCCGCACTGTTTGCAGGGTGATTATCCTTCCTTTTAATCGATGTGACGCCTTAACTGCCAATAGAGCAGGTCTTCAACGTCACTTTTGATGAGTAAGCAAGAGTATGTCAACAACGACTGAAATCCTCGTCCATCACTGGGCATTTGCGTTATTCGTTATCATCGCCGTCGGCTTGTGCGGCTTCATGCTGCTGGGCGGGTTCCTGCTAGGTGGGAGAGCCAGGGCAAGGGCAAAGAACGTTCCCTATGAATCCGGGATTGACTCGGTTGGCTCTGCGCGCATGCGCCTGTCCGCCAAGTTCTATCTGGTTGCCATGTTTTTCGTTATTTTCGACGTTGAAGCCCTGTATCTCTATGCCTGGGCCGTTTCCATTCGGGAAAGCGGCTGGCTGGGCTTCATTGAAGCTGCCATTTTCATTTTGGTGTTGTTGGCGGGGTTGGTCTACCTGGTCCGTATAGGCGCGCTCGACTGGACGCCGACGCGTTCAAAACGGCAGGTTATCAAGTCTGACTTTCCGGTTAATAACACTACCAACACTCATCCGCAGTAACAGCGAGGCACTTTAAGATGGACTATACGCTCACCCGCATAGAGCCGGACGGTGAGAATGACCGTTATCCCCTGCAACGCCAGGAGATCGTTACCGATCCTCTGGAACAGCATGTTCACCGCAGTGTCTTCATGGGAAACCTGGAGCATGCCTTACACGACACGGTCAACTGGGGCCGCAAGAATTCACTGTGGCCTTATAACTTCGGTCTTTCCTGCTGCTATGTGGAAATGGTGACCTCGTTCACTGCCGTGCATGACGTGGCGCGCTTTGGCTCTGAAGTATTACGTGCTTCACCGCGTCAGGCTGACTTCATGGTGGTGGCTGGAACCTGTTTCACTAAAATGGCTCCGGTGATCCAACGCCTGTACGAACAGATGCTGGAGCCGAAATGGGTCATTTCCATGGGCGCGTGCGCTAACTCCGGCGGTATGTACGACATCTACTCTGTGGTGCAGGGCGTCGATAAGTTCCTGCCGGTGGACGTCTATATCCCGGGTTGCCCGCCGCGTCCTGAAGCGTATATGCAAGCGCTGTTGCTGCTCAAAGAGTCTATTGGTCAAGAGCGCCGCCCTCTGTCATGGGTGGTGGGAGAGCAGGGCGTGTATCGCGCCAACATGCAATCCGAGCGCGAACGCAAACGTGAAGAACGTATTGCGGTGACGAACCTGCGTTCGCCCGACGAGATTTAATCTGTTAATGGCAAGCAGATTGGCTGCGTAATATTACTCTCACAGGGTAGCAAGATAATAAACGGCAGTCGCACCATTAACAGAATGGCAAAATTACCGTGGTGATATATTTATGACAGATTTAACGACGCACGACCTCGCGCAGCCGGCCTGGGCTACCCGCGATCACCGGGATGATCCCGTCGTTGGCGAGCTGTGTAACCGTTTTGGACCCGAAGCCTTTACCGTGCAGGCAACCCGTACCGGGATGCCGGTTGTATGGGTAAAGCGTGAGCAATTACTGGACGTTGTCACGTTCCTGAAAAAACTCCCAAAACCCTATGTGATGCTGTTCGATCTGCATGGGGTGGACGAGCGCCTGCGCACACACCGTGAAGGCTTGCCTGCCGCAGACTACTCTGTCTTCTATCACTTCATCTCCATTGAACGTAATCGCGACATCATGATCAAGGTGCCATTGTCTGAAAATGACCTGCGCCTGCCGACCATGGTGAAACTGTTCCCTAACGCCAACTGGTATGAGCGTGAAGTATGGGACATGTTCGGTATTACGTTTGACGGACACCCGCACCTGACGCGCATCATGATGCCGCAGACGTGGGAAGGTCACCCGCTGCGTAAAGACTACCCGGCGCGTGCCACCGAATTCGATCCCTTTGTGCTGACCAAGCAGAAAGAAAATCTGGAAATGGAATCTCTGACTTTCAAGCCTGAAGACTGGGGCATGAAGCGCGGGACGGAAAACGAAGATTTCATGTTCCTTAACCTCGGTCCGAACCACCCCTCATCACACGGGGCGTTCCGCATCATACTGCAACTGGATGGTGAAGAGGTTGTCGATTGTATTCCTGATGTGGGCTATCACCACCGTGGTGCGGAGAAAATGGGCGAGCGCCAGTCATGGCACAGCTATATCCCGTATACCGACCGTATCGAGTACCTGGGCGGCTGCGTCAATGAAATGCCCTATGTGTTAGCCGTAGAGAAACTGGCAGGGATCGTGGTGCCGGAACGTGTGAACGTTATCCGCGTCATGCTCTCAGAGCTGTTCAGAATAAACAGCCACCTGCTCTACATCAGTACCTTTATTCAAGACGTCGGTGCCATGACGCCGGTCTTTTTTGCCTTTACCGATCGCCAGAAAATTTATGATTTGGTGGAAGCCATCACCGGTTTCCGTATGCACCCGGCCTGGTTCCGCATCGGTGGAGTGGCACACGATCTGCCGCGCGGCTGGGAACGTCTGCTGCGTGAGTTTTTGGACTGGATGCCCAAGCGTCTGGATACCTACGTTACGGCTGCGCTGAAAAACACCATCCTCAAAGGACGTACTCAAGGCGTGGCGGCGTACAACGCTAAAGAAGCGCTGGAGTGGGGCGTCACTGGGGCGGGGTTGCGTGCTACCGGTATCGCGTTTGACGTGCGTAAATGGCGTCCGTATTCCGGCTATGAAAACTTTGACTTTGAAGTACCGGTCGGCGACGGCATCAGTGACTGCTATGCCCGCGTGATGCTGAAAGTGGAAGAGCTACGCCAGAGTCTGCGGATTCTGGAACAGTGCCTGAACAATATGCCGGAAGGCCCGTTCAAAGCCGATCACCCGCTGACTACGCCGCCGCCGAAAGAGCGCACGTTGCAGCACATTGAAACGCTGATCAACCACTTCCTCCAGGTGTCCTGGGGGCCGGTGATGCCGGAAAACGAATCGTTCCAGATGATCGAAGCGACAAAAGGCATCAACAGTTATTACCTGACCAGCGACGGCGGCACCATGAGCTACCGCACCCGTATTCGCACCCCAAGCTACGCGCATTTGCAGCAGATCCCTTCCGTGATTCGCGGTTGTCTGGTATCTGACCTGATCGTGTACCTCGGGAGTATTGATTTCGTTATGTCAGATGTGGATCGCTAATTATGCATGATCAAGACACTCAACAACCTATTAACGCCGCAGCCGATGCCGCGCCGAACGAGTCTGTTTTTGTATTGAGCGACGCTGAGCGCGATGCCATCGAGCATGAAAAACATCACTACGAAGATGCGCGCGCGGCGTCCATCGAAGCGCTGAAAATTGTTCAGAAACATCGTGGCTGGGTGCCGGATGGCGCTATCCATGCCATTGCCGACATTCTGTGGATTCCGGCCAGCGATGTAGAAGGCGTGGCGACGTTTTACAGCCAGATTTTCCGTCAACCGGTTGGGCGTCACGTGATTCGCTATTGCGACAGCGTGGTGTGCTACATCAACGGTTTTCAGGGCGTGCAAGCGGCGCTGGAACGAAAACTGAAGATCAAGCCCGGTCAAACCACCTTTGACGGTCGTTTTACCCTGTTGCCGACCTGCTGCCTGGGCAACTGTGACAAAGGCCCGTCGATGATGATCGACGAGGATACGCACAGCCATGTCAAGCCTGACGATATCGATTCGCTATTGGAGCCGTATCAATGAGTATGAATAGGATTTTGACGCCCGAACAGCATCCGCTGACCTGGCGTCTGCGTGATGACAAGCAGCCGGTATGGATTGACGAATACCGCGCAAAGAATGGGTATGCGACGGCGCAGAAAGCGCTCAGCGGCATGGCACAGGATGAAGTGGTTAGCCTGGTAAAAGACGCGGGCCTGAAAGGGCGCGGCGGTGCAGGCTTCTCCACCGGTCTGAAATGGAGCCTGATGCCGAAAGACGAAAGCATGAACATTCGCTATCTGCTGTGTAACGCGGATGAGATGGAGCCGGGCACTTACAAAGACCGTTTGCTGATGGAACAACTGCCGCACCTGCTGGTGGAAGGCATGTTGATCAGCGCATTCGCCCTCAAAGCCTATCGCGGCTATATCTTTCTGCGTGGCGAATACGTAGAGGCTGCCGTTAACCTGCGTCGCGCCATCGAAGAAGCTAAACAGGCGGGCCTGCTTGGTAAAAATATTCTCGGCAGCGGATTCGATTTCGAGCTGTTCGTGCACACCGGTGCCGGGCGCTATATATGTGGTGAAGAAACCGCGCTGATCAACTCATTGGAAGGCCGCCGCGCGAATCCGCGCTCCAAGCCACCGTTCCCTGCCTCTGCCGGTGCATGGGGCAAGCCGACCTGTGTAAACAACGTGGAAACCCTGTGTAACGTGCCTGCGATTATCGCGCACGGTGCCGAATGGTATCAGGGGCTGTCTGCTGGCAAGAGTAAGGATGCAGGCACCAAGCTGATGGGATTCTCTGGCCGTGTGAAAAACCCCGGTTTGTGGGAACTGCCGTTTGGCACCTCAGCGCGTGAGATTTTGGAAGACTACGCGGGCGGCATGCGCGACGGGCTTAAATTCAAAGCCTGGCAGCCGGGCGGCGCGGGTACCGACTTCCTCACCGAAGCGCACCTTGACCTGCCGATGGATTTCGAACATATCGCCAAGGCAGGCAGCCGTCTCGGCACCGCGTTGGCCATGGCGGTCGATCACGAGATCAACATGGTGGGGCTGACTCGCAATCTGGAAGAGTTTTTTGCCCGTGAATCCTGTGGCTGGTGTACGCCGTGCCGCGATGGTTTACCGTGGAGTGTGAAGATCCTGCGTGCGCTGGAGCGAGGCGAAGGGCAACCCGGCGATATTGAAACGCTGGAGCAACTGTGCCGCTTCCTCGGGCCGGGCAACACCTTCTGCGCCCATGCGCCAGGTGCCGTTGAGCCGCTGCAAAGTGCTATCAAGTATTTCCGTGACGAATTTGAAGCGGGTATTGCGCCGCAATATCTGGGAAATACCAAAGCGATTGGCGGTATTCAGCCGAACCTGCTGAAAGAGCGTTGGTAATCAAGCCGACAATAACAGGAGACGAAGCACGTCTCCGCTGGCGGATAGCCTGCTCTTATTACAGAATTTTTGATTAGCGCCTGTGGCAACACGGGCCATTATGGAAGCATGCTGACTATGGCTACGATTCATGTAGACGGCAAAGAGTATGAGGTGAACGGCTCGGACAACCTGCTAGAGGCTTGTCTGACGCTGGGGCTTGATATTCCTTACTTTTGCTGGCATCCCGCGCTGGGTAGCGTCGGTTCCTGCCGCCTCTGCGCGGTGAAGCAGTACCAGAATGCGGAGGACACGCGTGGCCGTCTGGTCATGTCCTGCATGACCCCCGCAACCGATGGCGCGTTTATCGCCATCGACGATGAGGAAGCCAAACTGTTCCGTAAAACCATCGTCGAATTCCTGATGACCAACCACCCGCACGACTGCCCGGTCTGCGAAGAGGGTGGCAACTGTCATTTGCAGGATATGACGGTGATGACGGGACACAACTTCCGCCGTTATCGCTTTACCAAACGTACTCACCGCAATCAGGATCTGGGGCCGTTTATCTCTCATGAGATGAACCGCTGCATCGCCTGCTATCGCTGTGTGCGTTACTACAAGGATTACGCCGGTGGCACCGATCTGGGCGTGTATGGTGCCCATGACAACGTCTACTTTGGCCGGCCTGAAGATGGCGTACTGGAAAGCGAATTTTCCGGCAACCTGGTCGAAATGTGTCCTACCGGGGTGTTCACCGATAAAACCCACTCTGCGCGCTATAACCGCAAATGGGATATGCAGTTTGCGCCCAGCGTCTGCCAGCAGTGCAGCGTCGGGTGTAACACCAGCCCGGGCGAACGTTACGGTGAGCTGCGTCGTATCGAAAACCGCTACAACGGTAGCGTGAACCACTATTTCCTGTGTGACCGTGGCCGTTTTGGTTATGGCTACGTCAACGCGAAAGATCGTCCGTGTCAGCCATTGCAGCGTCGTGGCGATGACTGGATTGCCATGAACGCCGATCAAGCGCTGCAAGGGGCGGCTGATGTGCTGCGCCAGTCAAAACGTGTCATCGGCATTGGCTCTCCGCGTGCCAGCGTAGAAAGCAACTTTGCGCTGCGTGAACTGGTGGGAGCGGAAAGCTTCTACACCGGTATTGCCCACGCTGAGCTGGCGCGTCTACAACTGATCCTCAACGTGTTGCGCGACAGCGGTGTACGCACCCCGATGCTGCGTGATATCGAAAGCTATGACGCCGTACTGGTGCTGGGGGAAGATTTGACCCAAACCGGCGCGCGTATCGCGCTGGCGGTACGTCAGGCGGTGAAGGGGAAAGCGCGTGAAATGGCGGCTGCGCAAAAAGTAGCAGACTGGCAGATTGCGGCAATTCTCAACATTGGCCAACACGCCAAGCATCCGCTGTTTATGACATCGGTAGATAAAACGCGTCTGGATGATATCGCTGCCTGGAACTACCGTGCACCGGTAGAGGATCAGGCGCGCCTTGGCTTCGCCATCGCTCATGCGTTGGATGAAAATGCCCCGGCAGTCACCGATTTGGATGCTTCTCTGGCACCGAAAGTTGACGTTATCGTGCAGGCACTGGCTGGTGCGAAAAAACCGCTGATTATCTCTGGTACCCATTCTGGTAGCGAAGCGATTATCGAAGCGGCTGCCAACGTGGCGAAAGCGCTTAAACAACGCGGTTCTGATGTCGGAGTGACCTTTGTTGCCTCCGCTGCAAACAGTATTGGCCTGTCAATGATTGGCGGCGGTTCGCTGGACGATGCGCTGGCACAGTTGGAGAGCGGTGCTGCCGATAGCGTGGTGGTGCTGGAAAACGATCTCTATCGTCATGCCCCGCAGGCGCGTGTGGATGCGGGGCTGGCTAAAGCCACCAATCTGATCGTGATGGATCATCAGCGCACCGCGATCATGGATAAAGCGTCGTTGATCCTCTCTGCCGCCAGCTTTGCTGAAAGCGACGGTACGCTGATCAATCAGGAAGGCCGCGCTCAGCGTTTCTTCCAGGTGTACGATCCGGCCTACTATGACAACAGCGTGGTAATGCTGGAAAGCTGGCGTTGGTTGCATTCGCTGGCGACCACCTATCAGAGTCGTAAGGTCGATTGGACACAACTGGATCACGTGATTGATGCCTGTGTGACGGCGTTGCCGCAGTTAGCAGGTATCAAAGACGCTGCGCCAGACGCCAATTTCCGTATCAACGGGCAGAAACTGGCGCGTTCACCCAATCGCTCCAGTGGCCGTACCTCAATGCGCGCCAATATCAGCGTGCATGAACTGCGTCAGCCACAAGACAAAGACACGATGTTCGCCTTCTCGATGGAAGGAAACAACAGCCCGACAGCCGCGCGCCAGCAGATTCCGTTTGCCTGGTCTCCCGGTTGGAACTCACCTCAGGCATGGAACAAATTCCAGGACGAAGTGGGCGGTCACCTTCGCCACGGCGATCCGGGTGTGCGCTTGATCGAAGCGGGCGAAGGCCAACTGGGTTACTTCGACGCCATTCCGGCAGCGTTTAACGCACAGCCTGGACAGTGGCGTGTAGCACCTTACTACCATCTGTTCGGCAGTGAAGAGATGACACAGCGCTCTACAGTTATCCAACAACGTATGGATGAGGCTTACGTGATGGTCAGTCTCGCCGATGCGGCGCTGCTGGGCGTTAACGCAGGCGCGCTGCTTGAGCTGCGCTGTCAGGGGCAGACCCTGCGTCTGCCGCTGCGCCTGAGCGACGCTTTGCGTCAGGGACAGGTTGGATTGCCGTTAGGGTTCCCGGGTATTGTGCCGTCGTTGGCAGGGGCAACCATTGAAAGTCTGCGGGAGGCTGCACAATGAGCTGGTTAACACCGGAGGTTATGGATACCTTGATCGCCGTCGGCAAAGCCGTGGTGATCCTGCTGGTGGTAGTCACCTGCGGCGCATTCATGAGTATGGGCGAACGTCGTCTTCTCGGGCTGTTCCAGGGGCGTTACGGGCCAAACCGTGTAGGCTGGGGCGGGTCGTTGCAGCTGGTCGCTGACATAATCAAGATGTTCTTCAAAGAGGACTGGGTGCCGCGCTTTACCGACCGCGTGATTTTCACGCTGGCACCGGTGATTGCCTTTACTTCGCTATTGCTTTCGTTTGCCATTGTGCCGGTCACTCCGACCTGGGGCGTTGCCGATTTAAACATCGGCCTGCTGTTCTTCCTGATGATGGCGGGGCTGGCGGTGTATGCCGTGCTGTTCGCCGGTTGGGCGAGCGGTAACAAATACTCTCTGTTGGGGGCGGTGCGTGCATCAGCACAAACGCTGAGCTACGAAGTGTTTCTCGGCCTATCGCTGATGGGTGTGGTCGCACAGGCGGGCTCGTTCAACATGCGCGATATCGTCGAATCCCAAGCGCACTTATGGAACGTGATTCCGCAGTTCTTCGGTTTTGTGACGTTTGCTATCGCCAGTGTGGCGGTGTGTCACCGCCATCCTTTCGACCAACCGGAAGCGGAGCAGGAACTGGCGGATGGTTACCACATTGAATATTCCGGTATGAAATTCGGTCTGTTCTTCGTGGGGGAATACATTGGCATCGTGACCGTATCGGCTCTGATGGTAACGCTGTTCTTCGGTGGCTGGCATGGGCCATTCTTACCGCCTTTCGTTTGGTTTGCGCTGAAAACCGGCTTCTTCATGATGATGTTCATCCTGATCCGTGCCTCGTTGCCGCGTCCGTGCTATGACCAGGTGATGACCTTCGGGTGGACCGTCTGTTTGCCGTTAACGCTGCTCAATCTGCTGGCGACGGCGGCCGTGATTTTGTACAACGCACACTAAAGGGAACTGAACCATGAAGATAAAAGACATTGTGGTTGGTTTCGGTACCCAGGTACGCAGTATCTGTATTGTCGGGTCCAACGCCTTCAAAAAGCGTGAAACCAAAATGTATCCGGAAGAGCCGGTTAACCCACCCCCACGCTACCGTGGCCGTATTGTGCTGACGCGCGATCCGGATGGTGAGGAGCGCTGTGTTGCTTGTAACCTGTGCGCCGTGGCCTGTCCGGTCGGCTGTATCTCGTTGCAGAAAGCGGAAATGAAGGATGGCCGTTGGTATCCCGAATTTTTCCGCATCAACTTCTCGCGTTGCATTTTTTGCGGGTTTTGCGAAGAAGCGTGCCCGACCACCGCGATTCAGCTGACGCCGGATTTTGAAATGGGCGAGTACAAGCGCCAGGATCTGGTGTACGAAAAACAAGATCTGTTGATCTCTGGGCCCGGTAAATACCCGGAATACAACTTCTACCGGATGGCGGGTATGGCTATCGATGGGAAAGAGAAGGGCGACGCCGAAAACGAAGCAAAACCCATTGATGTAAAAGGCATTTTGCCCTAAGGAGCCGAGCATGGAATTCGCGTTTTATGCATCGGGGTTAATCGCCATTCTGGCGACCATACGTGTGATTACCCACACTAACCCCGTACATGCATTGTTGTATTTAATCGTCTCGCTGCTGTCTATCTCCGGCGTATTTTTCTCGCTGGGGGCCTATTTCGCCGGTGCGGTGGAAATCATCGTTTATGCCGGTGCCATCATGGTACTGTTCGTGTTTGTGGTGATGATGCTCAACCTTGGCAACAGCGTAACCGAGCAGGAAAGCGCCTGGCTGAAGCCGGGCGTGTGGATTGGTCCTGGTCTGCTTTCGCTGCTGCTGCTGATTGTGGTGGTCAGGGCGATTTTCAGCCTGAGCGGCGCGGAAATTTCCGGTGCGGTAATCGACGCCAAAGCCGTGGGGATCACGCTGTTTGGGCCGTGTGTGCTGGCGGTTGAACTGACCTCCATGCTGCTGCTGGCCGGGCTGGTGGTTGCGTTCCACGTAGGCCGTGAAGACAAAATGCTCGATAAGCAGCCGAAAGAAGATGCAGAGAAAAAACTGGCGGAGGAGCGCGCATGATCCCGTTACAACATGGGCTGGCCCTGGCTGCCATTTTATTTCTGCTCGGGCTGACTGGTCTGATTATTCGGCGTAACCTATTGTTTATACTGATCAGTCTGGAAGTGATGATCAATGCCGCCGCGCTGGCGTTTGTGGTTGCCGGCAGCTATTGGGGGCACGCGGATGGACAGGTTATGTATGTTCTGGCGATCACGCTGGCGGCAGCGGAAGCCAGTATCGGTCTGGCGCTCTTGTTCCAGATGTATCGCCGTCGTCATACCCTGAATATCGATACTGTCAGTGAGATGCGCGGATGAACTTACTCTACTTAACAATATTATTCCCGCTGCTCGGCTTTTTGCTGTTGGCATTTTCACGCGGTCGTTGGTCGGAAAACACCGCCGCTACCGTGGGCGTGGGTTCTATCGGGTTGGCCGCATTGACCACCTGCTGGGTCGCGATTGATTTCTTTGCGCAGCACCATGAAGGCGGCGTAACCTTTTTCAATCAACATCTGTGGACCTGGATGGCTGTAGGCAACTTTGATATTGCCTTCCGTCTGGCGCTGGATGGCCTGTCTCTTACCATGCTGTCGGTGGTGACGGGGGTAGGCTTCTTTATCCATCTGTTCGCCTCCTGGTATATGCGCGGTGAAGAGGGGTACTCTCGCTTCTTCGCCTACACCAACCTGTTTATTGCCAGCATGGTGATTCTGGTGTTGGCGGACAACCTGCTGCTGATGTATCTCGGCTTGGAAGGGGTAGGGCTGTGCAGTTATCTGCTGATCGGTTTCTACTACACCAATCCGAAGAACGGTGCAGCGGCGATGAAAGCCTTCGTCGTGACGCGCGTCGGTGACGTGTTCCTGGCGTTCGCGCTGTTCATCCTGTTCAAAGAGCTGGGCACGCTCAATTTCCGCGAACTGATGGTGTTGGCACCGCAGAAACTGGCAGAATGGTCTCCGGCGATTACCTGGGCAACGCTGATGTTGCTGGGCGGCGCTGTGGGTAAATCTGCCCAGTTGCCGCTGCAAACTTGGCTGGCGGATGCGATGGCAGGCCCGACTCCCGTCTCTGCGTTGATTCACGCTGCGACCATGGTGACGGCAGGGGTTTACCTGATTGCCCGTACGCACGGCTTGTTCCTGATGGCGCCAGATGTACTGCATCTGGTGGGCGTTGTCGGTGCCGTAACACTGGTGCTGGCGGGGTTTGCCGCACTGGTACAGAGCGACATCAAACGCGTGTTGGCCTACTCCACCATGAGCCAGATCGGTTACATGTTCCTGGCGTTGGGCGTGCAGGCGTGGGACGCGGCGATTTTCCACCTGATGACGCATGCCTTCTTTAAAGCATTGCTGTTCCTGGCCTCTGGCTCGGTGATTCTTGCCTGCCATCACGAACAGAACATCTTCAAGATGGGCGGGCTGCGTAAAACGATTCCGCTGGCGTATGTCAGCTTCCTGATTGGCGGCTCGGCGTTGGCAGCGCTGCCGTTGGTTACCGCAGGCTTCTTCAGTAAAGATGAAATTCTGGCGGGCGCCTGGGCTAACGGTCATATGGATCTGATGATGGCGGGGCTGGCCGGGGCGTTTATGACGTCGCTTTATACCTTCCGCATGATTTTCATCGTGTTCCATAGTGAAGCGAAGACCAAAGCGCACGCAGGCAAAGGACTGTCTCACCACATTCCTTTGCTGGTGCTGATGGTGCTCTCCACTTTCGTTGGTGCACTGATTGTGCCGCCGTTGCACGGCGTGCTGCCGCAGACCACGGAACTCGACAATGACCGTACTTTGACGCTGGAAATCGCGTCTGGCGTGGTAGCGATTGCCGGTATTCTGCTGGCTGCCGTGCTGTGGCTGGGTAAACGTCAGTTCGTGACCAGCGTAGCGCAGAGTGCACCGGGTCGCTTCTTCTCCACTTGGTGGTTCCACGCCTGGGGATTTGACTGGCTGTATGGCAAAGTCTTCGTACAACCGTATCTGGCGATTGCCAAACTGCTACAGCGCGATCCGTTGAACGCGATGATGGGCTTGCCTGCCGTGGTGGTGCGTTGGGGCAACAAATGGTTGGCCGTCAGTCAGAATGGTCAACTGCGCTGGTATGTTGCGTCAATGGGCGTAGGGGCGGTTGTGGTGCTGGCATTGTTACAGTTTATCTGATGGCCTGTTATCTGATGAAACAGTGTCGTGAGATAAACGCGATGAAAGACACGCAGTAATGATGCGCAGGGGCGGGAGGCCAAGAGTAATGGCTTCCGCCACAGCAAGTTTTCAGATTTCTTAAAATTAGGGACGCAAAACGCCATGCTATTACCTTGGCTAATACTTCTCCCCTTTATCGGCGGCCTGCTGTGCTGGCAGCTTGAGCTCTTTGGCACCCGCGTGCCGCGCTGGATCGCACTGATATCGATGGGGTTAACGCTGGTGCTGTCGCTGCTGCTTTGGTCGCAGGGCGGGTACTCTTTAACGGCGCAGGCTGATGTGCCGCTCTGGCAGTCTGAATACAACGTGTCGTGGATCCCGCGCTTCGGTATCGGTATCCACCTGGCGCTGGATGGGTTGTCGCTGCTGATGGTGGTGCTGACCGGCCTGCTGGGGGTGTTGGCAATCCTCTGTTCGTGGAATGAAATTCAGCGTTATCAGGGGTTCTTCCACCTGAACCTGCTGTGGATCCTGGGCGGTGTGATTGGCGTGTTTCTGGCAATTGATATGTTCCTGTTCTTCTTCTTCTGGGAGATGATGCTGGTGCCGATGTATTTCCTCATCGCACTGTGGGGACACAAAGGTTCCGACGGGAAAACGCGTATTACCGCGGCCACCAAGTTCTTCATCTACACCCAGGCCAGCGGTCTGATTATGCTGATTGCCACTCTAGCGCTGGTGTTTGTGCATCACGATGCCACCGGGGTGTGGACCTTTAACTACACCGATTTGTTGAAAACCCCGATGTCGCGCGGCGTGGAATACATGCTGATGCTGGGCTTCTTTATCGCCTTTGCCGTGAAAATGCCTGTGGTGCCGCTGCACGGCTGGTTGCCGGATGCGCACAGTCAGGCTCCTACGGCGGGTTCTGTTGACCTGGCGGGTATCTTGCTGAAAACCGCGGCCTACGGCCTTCTGCGTTTCAGCCTGCCGCTGTTCCCCAATGCATCCCATGAATTTGCTCCCATAGCGATGTGGCTGGGCGTTATCGGTATCTTCTACGGCGCCTGGATGGCGTTTATGCAGACCGATATCAAGCGCCTGATTGCCTACACTTCGGTCTCACATATGGGCTTTGTAATGATCGCCATCTACTCCGGTAGCCACCTGGCGTATCAGGGGGCGGTCATTCAAATGATTGCGCACGGGCTTTCTGCGGCCGGTCTGTTTATTCTTTGCGGCCAGCTTTACGAACGCCTGCATACGCGCGATCTGCGCCAGATGGGCGGCCTGTGGGCGCGCATTCGTTTCTTGCCCGCGTTGTCGCTGTTTTTTGCGGTGGCGACCTTGGGTATGCCTGGCACCGGCAACTTCGTCGGCGAGTTTATGATTCTGTTCGGTAGCTACCCTGTGGTGCCGGTGATCACCGTGATTTCGACATTTGGTTTGGTGTTCGCCCCCGTCTACTTGCTGGTGATGATGCAACGCGCATACTACGGCACGCCAAAATCCGAGGAAAAACTGCCGTGGCTGTCCACCCGTGAATTGTCGATGGTGATGTTGCTGGTGGTATTGCTGGTGCTGCTCGGGTTGTTCCCGCAGACCATCCTGAATACGTCTGATGCGGCAATGGCTAATATCCAGCATTGGTTTATGTCATCAGTGACTGATTCAACACTTTCAACGACAAGGCCGTAATTTGCCATGACAATAACTCTTCAACACCTGGTCGCGCTTATGCCGCTGTTAATCGTCGGTTTGACCGCCGTGGTTGTGATGCTGTGCATTGCGTGGCGACGCAACCATTTCTTCAATGCCACTGTCACTGTGATCGGTCTTAACATCGCGTTGTTCTCGCTGATTCTGGTGGGTAACGCCGGTCCGATGGACGTGACGCCGCTGTTGCGGGTAGACGGTTTCTCGATGTTTTACACCGCGTTAGTACTGCTTGCCAGCCTGGCAACCTGCACGTTCGCTTACCCGTGGCTAGAAGGCTATCCAGATAACCGCGACGAGTTTTATCTGCTGGTGGCGATTGCTGCATTGGGCGGGGTTCTGCTGGCAAGTGCTAACCATTTGGCGTCGCTGTTCATCGGCATTGAACTTATTTCACTGCCGCTATTCGGTCTGGTGAGCTATGCGTTTCGTCAGCGTCGCTCGCTGGAAGCGGGCATCAAATACATGCTGCTTTCTGCTGCCGCCTCGTCCTTCCTGCTGTTTGGGATGGCGCTGGTGTATGCCGATTCGGGTAGCCTGAGCTTTGCCAGCCTGGGTGCGCGTATGGCGGATCGCACGCTGCATGAGCCGCTGCTGCTGGCCGGCCTCGGTATGATGATTGTCGGTTTGGGGTTCAAGCTCTCGTTGGTGCCGTTCCACCTCTGGACGCCGGACGTGTATCAAGGTGCCCCGGCGCCAGTGTCGATCTTCCTGGCGACCGCCAGCAAGATCGCCATTTTTGGTGCAGTCATGCGTCTTTTCCTTTATGCACCGATGGTTGACAGTGACTCGGTGAGAACCGCACTGGGTGTGATCGCGTTTGCCTCCATCCTGTTTGGTAACCTGATGGCGGTTGCGCAAAGCAATATTAAACGTCTGCTCGGTTACTCTTCCATCGCTCACCTCGGTTACCTGCTGGTGGCGCTGATTGCCGTGCAAACTCACCAGTTGGCATTGGAAACGGTCGGCGTCTATCTGGCGGGTTATCTGTTCAGCAGCCTGGGCGCCTTCGGGGTTGTCAGTCTGATGTCCAGCCCGTACCGTGGACCGGACGCGGATTCCCTGTTCTCTTATCGCGGGCTGTTCTGGCATAAACCGATTCTGTCTGCGGTCATGACGGTGATGATGCTCTCTCTGGCCGGTATCCCGATGACGCTGGGCTTCTTCGGCAAATTCTATGTGCTGGCCGTGGGCGTTGATGCCAAGCTGTGGTGGCTGACGGGTGCGGTGGTGGTGGGGAGTGCTATAGGTCTCTACTACTATCTGCGTGTCATGGTTAGCCTGTATCTGACCGCACCGCAAGAACGTCAGCGTGATACGCCCAATAACTGGGCGCTGACCGCCGCCGCCGGCGTGGTGCTGATTTCCGCCATCGCGGTACTGCTGCTGGGCCTGTATCCACAGCCGCTGATTTCACTGGTGCAGATGGCGCAGCCGCTGATGTAATGCACTAGCGTTGCGCTAAAAAGCCGCCGCAGCCATTACTGGTTGCGGCGGCTTTTTTTTTTGCGCGTCAGGGTACCATGTTGGTCTGATTTTTACCCTTATTTGTATTTTCGAAATGGTCTGTGGGTCATCAAGGCCCCTAAGGTGCGGAGAACTTGACTATAGTTAATCTACCGTTGTGTGAAATAACATGGAGTAGATAATGGCTGAGAAAAAACAACCCGCTGAAGATATTCGGATTGAAGACGACGCTAAATTATTAGTAGATACGTTGGACGATATATTACGTTATTCTGGTGACAACGCAGATGAAGCCTATATAACGTTAAAGAAAAATGCGGAGAATGCCCTATTGGAAGTTAAAGCGAGATTGGGTATTTCCGACAGTTATTATGCAAAAGCAAAACAAGTGGCGAATCGTGCGGACGGCTATGTGCATAAAAAACCGTGGCACGGTGTTGGCGTTGGTGCATCGTTAGGGTTAGTGATTGGTCTGCTGTTGGCGCGCTGATAACGTTATTTTTAATGGGTACGGTGATAATGTGATTATTGCCGTGCTGTTTTTTTGACCTTTCTTGATACACTGACTATATTCAGGAAAATATTATCTTGTTGTTATTATATTACACGTGTGCAACGGAATAAATTCGTCACTTTTTTATCGAAGCTAAATATCTTTTTGATAAGCGAAGATTCTCATTTGTTTTTTCTACGGGTGATTTTGTTTCTTCCTGGCTACCATATCTGCTAATGTGTTGCCGTCATTAACGTTACTCTTACCTGTAAATAATATCACTAACGGATAAGTGCATTAATGCCCTGGGTTCGGGGCTGGTGCAGGTATTATCATCATACACGTCGGTTGAGATACTCCGCTGTATAAACCGGCATTGCCAGAATGCATGAAGATATTGAGGAGAACCATCAAGCATGAAGACGCCAAGGCCTCGATGGAACAGAGGCGCCTTGCTTTCTTACCGGCCATCTCTGCTTACTTCGGAGCAGAACAGACTGAGCCGCAAACACGCTTTATCCCAGTCATTGTCAAATACATGGGGTGTCGAAGCGTTACAACTTGATGAAGAGGCGATACAGCATCAGTCTTTAACGCTAAAGCAACTGCGTCTGTGTTTGCCTGACGGCACGTGGATTGACTCTGCCGGCTTTCCTGCGCTTTCTTGTACAGTACCGTTGGATCAACGTTTGGCACAACAGCTGCAACAGGTAGATGTGCTGTTGGCGCTCCCTTCCAACGAGCGCCAGTGCGAATCGTTACCTCACCATTCTCGTGTGCAGGAATCGCCTGCAGTAGCCTATAGCGTGAAAACGCCGGATAGCGGATTCCGAGAAAACGGTGTGGCCGTGAGCTCTGCAATATGTGTACGCTTTAGCGTTGATGAAAACCGTGGTTATCAAACGTATCCTATTGCGCGACTTAATCGGAATGGGCAAGGACAGTGGGAAATCGATCCCTCGTTCATTCCATCGTTGCTAACGTTTTCCTCGTCGCCGATGCTGATGGTGCAGTAGAAGCAACTGTTGTTGCGTTCTCGCATCAAACGTAGCCGCATGCTGGCGCTGCGTCATGAACATCCCAGAAAGCATGGGCAGCCTGATATCCCGCTGTTTTGGTTGTTGAATGTGTTAAATCGCTACGAGTCCGTGCTGAGTGAAGTCAGCCTGGCAACTGCGTTGCATCCGGAATTGGTCTTATCGCGAGCTGGTTAAATTAGCCGGGCCGTTGTTGCCCTATACGCAGGCGTGGAGCACGGCTGACATTCCTCGCTATGATCATTCTCGTCCCGGAGAGGTGTTTCCGCCTCTTTTTTCACTGCTCAATGCGTTGCTTGAAACCTGTATGCCTGACAGAGCTGTGGGGGATCGAGCTGAGTCGTGAAAAAGATCATCTGTGGGTCGGGCAGTTGCAGCCGCATAATCTGGACTCCGTCTCTGAAATTTATCTTCTGGCACGCTCCCCCTGGCCTTCACATCGGCTGCGTGAGCATATCATGACGCGGTGTGAGGTTGGCACACGGCATACCGTCCGTGTGCGCCAAGCTGCAGAGAGTCAGGACAAACCGTTACAACCGGTTAACCACATTCCTGCTGTCATTCCTCTGAATTGGGAAAACCTCTGCTTTAGCGTCGACCTTGAGCATTCCTGCGTGCAGGATGCGCTGTCTTCCGGGCACTGTGCTATCTCTGTGCCCGACCACTGTGGTGATTTATCGCTGAGGCTTTTCGCCGTGCTGAAGGAGTAAATTGCGACCTTCCCCCTCAGAGTTCAGTATCAGACAGCCAATAAATCGCCTCATAAGGGCGCAGCGTTAGTGACACCGGGTGCACGGGAGGATCATCATAGTTGCTCAGCAGCGGACGCCAGCGCTGGGGGAACTGCTGGTTAGGCAGCGCGTAATACTGTATTTCCCGGCTCAGGTTGGCGAGCACCAGCAACTGCTGTCCCTGCCAGAGGCGGCGATAGAACCAGAGGGTTGGATGCTCAGGGCCCAGGTCGTGATAGTCGCCATAGGTCAGCAGTGGAAGCGCTTTACGCAGGGCGATCAATCGTTGGTAGGTGTAAAATACCGAGTGCGGATCGGCAAGTGCCTGCGAAACGTTGATCTCCGCGTAACCTGTTCCGGGGGATACCCAGGGCGCACCTGACGTAAAGCCCGCCGACGGCGCAGCTGACCACTGCATCGGGCTGCGACCATTATCGCGTGATTTGTGGGCAAGAATACGCAACACCTGCGCTGGTGTTTCACCTTTGGCGAGATGTTCCGCGTAGACATTCAGGCTTTCTATATCGCGATAGTGCTCAAGGGTGTCATAGCCGGGGTTGGTCATTCCGATCCCTTCCCCTTGATAAATATAGTGGGTGCCCTGCATGCCGTGCAGCACCATTGCCAACATTTTGGCTGACGGTGTGCGGTAGTCGCCCTCATCGCCAAAGCGAGAAACGATGCGTGGCTGATCGTGATTACACCAGAACAGCGCACTCCAGGCTTTATTACGCATACCGCGTTGCCAGGTATTGAACAACGCTTTAAACGCAACGAAATCCGGGGCTGCCAGCGTCCACTTCTCTCCGCCAGGATAATCCACTTTCAGATGATGGAAGTTAAACGTCATTGACAATGCATTACCCGTCAGTGGGGCATAATGCTGGCAGTTCTCTAACGTGGTCGAAGACATTTCACCGACGGTCATGATTCCGCGCGGTGAAAATACGGTGCGGTTGAATTCGTGAAGAAACCCCACCATGCGCGGCCCATCGGTGTAATAGCGTCGACTGTCTCCTGCGTTATCCGAAGGGAAATCCTGTTGTTTCGACACCAGATTGATCACATCCAAACGCAGGCCATCCACCCCTTTGTCTGCCCAAAAGTGACAGACCGCTTGCAACGACCCGCGCACCGGTGCGTGCTCCCAGTTCAAATCGGCTTGTTGTGGCGCGAACAGATGCAGGTAATGTTGCTGGCAGTGGCATGCCACTGCCAGGCGCTACCGCCGAATTTTGAACGCCAGTTGTTAGGCGGTGTGGTTTCTGTTCCCGCGCGCCAGCAGTAAAAAGGTGCGGTAGTCGCTGCCAGGCTTTTGGGCCTACACAAACCAGGGATGCTGCGTAGACGTATGTTAAACACCATATCCATAATGATACGCATGCCGCGCGCGCGTGTGCTTGCGCGATCAGCGTTTCCATATCGTGCATTGTGCCATAGGCAGGATCGATGTCGCGGTAGTCCGCAACGTCGTAACCATTATCCACCTGCGGTGAGGGATACACTGGCGTAAGCCACAGCGCATCGACACCTAACTGTTGCAGATACTCTAGGCGCGAAATAATGCCTTGCAGGTCTCCGGTACCAGAACCGGTGCTGTCCTGAAAACTCTTAGGATAGATTTGATAAATGACGCCAGTACGCCACCAGGGAAGCGGTGCTACCATACCATTACCTGTTTACGCTTTACCTGTAAGCTAATTATAGGACGCAATTACCCATTGGGCAATGCGCCCAGTCGTTGTTTCCGCCGGTACACCGTGGTGGTCAGTATCACTGGTATCACGACGGCGCTCGCCATGGCGACCAGATAGACGCTCCAAAATGAGGGTTTGATGGACAGAATGCCAGGTAAGCCACCGACGCCAATGCCGTTGGCCATCACGCCGCCGATGCCGCACAAGAGTGCCGCCAGCGCGGAGCCAATCATGCCACACAGCATGGGAAAACCGTATTTGAGGCCGATACCGTACATAGCGGGCTCTGCCACGCCCAACATTGCGGAAATCGCCGCTGGCACAGAGGTCTCACGTTCATTCACCTTGCGACTGATCAGCATAATACCAATCACCGCCGAGCCTTGAGCGATGTTGGACAGTGCAATCAGTGGCCAAACCGGGGTGTGTCCCATACTTTGGATCATTTGCAAATCGATAGCCAATGTGGTCTGGTGTACGCCGGTAATCACCAGTAGCGAATAGAAAAAACCAAACAGTGCGGCACCGACTGGGGCAAAACTGCCCGTCATCACGCTCGCGATAGCCCAGGCAATGCCATCCCCCAATCATGCGTCCAACCGGGCCGATAACCGTGTGCGCAAGAAATACCGCCAGTAGAAGCGACAGCACTGGGACGCTCACCAGATGCAGTGAATCCGGTATCCATTTTTTAAGACGTAGCTCAATCATCGCCAGCGCAATACCGGCCAGTAGAGAAGGGATAACCTGTGCCTGATAGCCGATACACTGTATCGTGAATATTCCAAAGTCCCACACCGCAGGTATTTGCTGACCGATAGAATAGGCATTCATAAACTGGGGGGAAACGAGCGTGATGCCGAGAATGATGCCCAGCACCGGTGCGCCACCCATTTTTTCACCACTGACCAGCAAATTGCAACGGGCAGGTAGTAGAAGATGGCCTCACCCAGCAGCCAGAGAAAATCATAGATCGCGCGGCACATTGGGCTGCGTTCGATCAGCGACTGACCATCAACCAGTGGAATGTCTCCGATAACGTTGCGGACGCCGAGGATCAGACCACCGCTAATCAAGGCCGGCAAAAGCGGGTAGAAGATCTCTGCGAAATGTGAAATAGCCCGGTCCCACAGTGACATCTTATGACGCATGGTGTGCAGGGCAGTTTCCTGATTTTCAGGGGCTTTACCGATGGCGGCCTGTAATGCCTGGTAATAGGCTTCAACGTCAGTACCGATGACGATTTGGCATTGGTCGCCATGGGTAAAACACCCTTTGACCATGGAAAGCGTTTTGATGTGGTCGATGTTGGCCTGTCCGGGGTGTTTTAATACCAGGCGTAACCGAGTGATACAGTGCGTCAGCGTGGCAATGTTCTGCCTCCCCCCGAGTTGCTTAATCAAGTCTTCGATCGTTTGTGGCTGTACCTTGCTCATTTCTTTAACCCTTTTCTTTGGATGTGGCGAAGTGGTGGATCAAGGATAGGCAACGATGCGTCGGTAATCGCCAGTGAACGGGGATTACGAGCGAATTATTAGATTTGTCAGGCACCAAGTGATAAGCCTGATGCCTGCGGCGTGTTGAACGCCTCATTTACTGGAAAGGTAAGGTCGCGTTGCGCAGCTTACGGCGATAGACCACCATGGTTAACAGCGCCGGTATCACGATGGCAATCACCATTGCCGCCAAATAGATGCCCCAAAAAGTGGGCTTGATGGATAAAATACCCGGTAAACCGCCAACGCCAATGCCGTTGGCGGTGACGCCGAAAAGCCCGCATAGCAATCCGGCCAGAGCTGAACCCGTCATGGCGCACAGCATCGGGAATCCATATTTCAGATTGATGCCATACATGGCCGGTTCAGTCACGCCCAACATGGCAGACAGTACCGCTGGCACGGAAACTTCGCGTTCGTTGTGTCGGCGGCTAATTAGAATGATGCCAATCACCGCGGAACCCTGGGCAATATTCGATAATGCAATCAGTGGCCATACCGGAGTCCCTCCCATGCTATGAATCATTTGCATATCAATAGCGAGTGTTGTTTGGTGTACCCCGGTAATCACAAGAGGCGCATAGAGAAACCCAAACAGTGCGGCCCCTATCGGTGCGAAACTGCCGGTCATCAGTCCTTTCACCACCCAGGCGACGCCGTCACAAATCAAACGGCCAAACGGACCAATCACCGCATGCGCCAGTGCAACGGAGGCCAGCAGGATGGTGACAGGAACGACGACCAGATAGAGTGAGTCAGGCACCCATTGCTTTAACCGCGTCTCGATCAGCGCCATAGCAATGCCAGCCAGCAGCGACGGAATAACTTGTTCTTGATAGCCAACCTTTTCGATGGCAAACCAACCAAAGTCCCAGACGTCTGGGATTTGCTGGCCTATCTGATAGGCGTTCATCAGTTGTGGTGACACGAGGGTAATGCAAAGGATGATACCCAATACTGGCGTCCCGCCCATTTTCCTCACGGCCGACCAGCACACAGCGACCGGAAGGTAGAAGAAGATTGCTTCACCCAACAGCCAGAGAAAATCATACAGTGATTGCCAGGTTGGGTGGCGTTGGATCAGGGTTTGCCCGTCAGAGAACGGAATATCGCCAATCACGTTACGCAAACCCAGAATCAGCCCGCCGCTGATGAGTGCAGGCAGTAGCGGGAAGAAAATCTCAGCAAAGTGAGAAATCCCGCGCTCCAGAACCGTCATGTTATTGCGTGCTGACTGACGCACACTCTCTTTGTCGGCTTTGATTTTGCCCGTGCGCGCTAATTGCCTGAAAATATAGGGGGCAAATCCACTCAGTGCCGATCACCACCTGAAACTGCCCTGCGGTGATGAAACAGCCTTTGACCATCGGTAGCGTTTCAATACCTTTGGCATCGGCTAGGGCAGGGTCTTGCAACACGAAACGCAGGCGGGTAATACAGTGAGTGAGTGTGACGAAGTTATCAGCTCCGCCCAGCAGCTTGATTAATCGCTCAATATCTTTTTGTTGTACCTTGCTCATTGTGCGTCCTTGTGTGAATACCCAGAGTGAACAGGTTAAGGATAGGTAATGAACGTGCGGCAGGGGAAACAAGATAACTGCAGTGAGATCGCAATCAAATAATCGCAGCTGTTATAATCGGTTCTTAGAAGAGGGTGAGGTGCGAGCAGAGAAAAAACGAAGGCCGCTTGATGAAAAAAAGTGACCTTAGCGAAGAAAGTGGCTGTTATCAGAACGGGCTGATGATTGAGCCGATACGTTCGCAGTAGCTGACATAGATATCCCCCATTTTTTTGAAGAACTTACTGATATCGCGGAACATTTTCATAATAAGTCTCCTTGGGTTCGTTAATAAATGTGATGTTCATCCCATTTTAAATAGTAACATAAAGAGAATGATGTTTCAACATTTTTGTGATGAGTGTCACTTTTTTTAATCAAAACGACATTCGCCACCGTGCGCTGTAAGCAATAACGGTTTTGATAGTAAACGTTATCCCCAATTTTTTCTGCGGCGAGTAGGCGCTCGACAAACACAAAACCCAAGCGTTGAGCCAGCGCATTGCTGCGCTGATTTCACGGTAGCAGCCTTGATGATGATGAAGGTGTCCAGTATGGCGGCATAGGTGAATGAATCGATTAATAACTGAATCGCCTGTGAAGCGATGCCTTGCCCTTGAAAGCGTTCAGCCATCCAATAACCAATCTCTCCCTGGGTGGCTTTCAGGCTGTTAAAGGATGCCACACCGGCCATTTCTCCCTGCCAGCGGATGAGATAGACCGCTGAGCGTCCGGCAAAAAAATCCGCGCGATTCTCTCTGATGGTTGTCAGGGTATCCTCGATGTGTCGCACGCTGTCTGGCCAGGCCAGGGTGTGACGCAGACGCGCTTTTTCCTGTTGTATCAGAGAAAATAACGCGGGGGCATCGTGCTCTTCTTGCAATGCCAACGTGAGATGCGGCGGGCAATGTAGCGTGTGTAACATGAAAGCTCCCTGCTGTTGTTTTATGTGTTGTGCATCGGGAGGATGCTGTGGAAGTCTTGCCATCCGATAGTATATGATTATACTGTGCTGATCTGTTGGGTCAACGTCTTCCATCTCGAGGTTTTATGAAGCAAAGGCATTTGCAATGCACGCGCCCAGCGCAGGGGCGTGCTACTTGGATCGTCACCGGTATTGTGATGTTGATGGCAACTTGGAGCGGAGCAGCATTTGCCAACGCGACGCTGATTACCGTGAAAGCGTCAGCCATTCACCCCACCCAACCCGCGATAGGCAAGGCGGAAGTTGCCTACGATCTCGCCCATTATCGGCAAAAATCTCGTGCGCTGTTTGATGATTTCTGTAAGGGAGAAGGGGCTGGGAAAGTGACTGATTTCTCGGACTCGTCGACTCTTGCCACAGCCACGAGTTTTCGCTGCGCGAAACCGGCTGGAACACATCCTGATGCGGTAAAATCGGCGGTGATTGCCCCGGATGGACAGGTTTACCTGACGGACGGGCATCACTCGGTGAGTGCGCTGCGCGCCAGCACGCCGGACAGCGATATCACGCTGTCATTGCGTATTACCGATGATTTGTGCCATTTACCCTCAATGGCGGTGTTCTGGGATTACATGCAACAGCATCATCTGGTGTGGCTGGGGGGACCTGCGGGCAAGATTGCACCGCAGGAATTGCCCTCTCAGGTAGGTATCGACGCCATGCAGGACGATCCTTATCGCTCAGTGCTTTATTTTTTGCGCGATATTGCCTATGAACGGCCGGAACCGTCTCCCCCGTTTTTAGAGTTTTATCTGGGTGCATGGCTGAAAAATCAGATGGTCATTACGCCTGCGGATACGGCAACACAGCAGGCATATTTTGCTCTGTTGCAAAAGGCGGCGCAGCTTCTGATACAGGCATCACCGCAAACCCATACCTTACCCGATTCTGCTTCGCCGACCTTGAGTCAACTGGGGCAACTGAGCGAGGTTAATCATAAAAAATTGGACAAGCTGAATAACCCCGACGGTAAGCTGGCGCTGCTATTTCGCTCCTGAAACTACGTATAGCGCGGTGCGGTGAGGGTGGGGCTCTTCTGCTTGCAAACGGCAGGCGACCAGAGGCGCTAACTGTGGCATAATGAGTGTTAAATCACACTTTTTATTTGAGTCAACGCCGTGTTAAGTACCAATAACATTACGATGCAGTTTGGCAGCAAGCCGCTTTTTGAAAATATCTCCGTCAAGTTTGGCAACGGCAACCGCTACGGGTTGATTGGTGCTAACGGTTGCGGTAAATCCACGTTTATGAAGATTCTTGGTGGCGATCTGGTGCCGAGTGGCGGCAACGTTGCCCTCGATCCCAACGAGCGTATGGGTAAGCTGCGTCAGGATCAGTTTGCGTTTGAAAATTTCAGCGTGCTGGATACCGTTATAATGGGGCATGCTGAACTCTGGACAGTAAAAGAAGAGCGTGACCGCATTTACGCGTTGCCGGAAATGAGCGAGGAAGATGGCTATAAAGTCGCCGATCTGGAAGTCAAATACGGCGAAATGGACGGTTATAGTGCAGAATCCCGCGCAGGAGAACTGTTGTTAGGCGTGGGTATCCCGCTGGAACAGCATTACGGTCTGATGAGTGAAGTCGCTCCCGGCTGGAAACTGCGCGTACTGTTGGCGCAGGCGTTGTTTTCCAATCCTGATATTTTGCTGCTCGATGAACCGACCAACAACCTGGATATCGACACAATCCGTTGGCTGGAAAATGTGCTGAATGAACGCAATAGCACCATGATCATCATTTCCCACGATCGCCACTTCCTGAATATGGTGTGTACCCACATGGCGGATCTTGATTACGGTGAACTGCGCGTTTATCCCGGAAATTACGACGAATACATGACGGCAGCCACGCAGGCGCGCGAACGTCTGTTGTCAGACAATGCCAAGAAAAAAGCGCAAATTGCTGAACTGCAATCTTTTGTTAGTCGCTTTAGCGCCAACGCCTCGAAATCACGTCAGGCAACGTCTCGTGCACGTCAAATCGAAAAAATTCAGCTTGATGAAGTGAAAGCCTCCAGCCGCCAGAACCCCTTTATTCGCTTCGATCAGGACAAGAAATTGTTCCGCAACGCGCTGGAAGTAGAGGCACTGGCGAAAGGCTTTGATAACGGCCCGCTGTTCTCTGGTCTGAACCTACTGATCGAAGTGGGTGAGAAGGTTGCCATCCTGGGTACCAACGGTATTGGTAAAACCACGCTGCTGAAAACCCTGGTGGGCGAGTTGGCGGCGGATAAAGGCACCGTAAAATGGTCTGAAAATGTCAACATCGCCTACTACGCGCAGGATCATGAATACGAGTTTGATGGCGATCTGACCGTGTTTGACTGGATGAGCCAGTGGAAGCAGGAAAAGGATGATGAGCAGGCAGTACGCAGCGTACTGGGTCGCTTGCTGTTTGGTCAGGACGATATAAAGAAGAAAGTGAAAGTGCTCTCTGGGGGCGAAAAAGGCCGTATGCTGTTTGGCAAGCTGATGATGCAGCGTCCCAATATTCTGGTGATGGACGAACCCACCAACCACCTGGATATGGAATCGATCGAAGCGCTTAACATGGCGTTGGAACTCTATCAGGGCACTTTGCTGTTCGTTTCCCATGACCGCGAGTTCGTCAGCTCATTGGCCACGCGCGTACTGGAAATTATGCCCAACAAAGTGGTCGATTTTACCGGCAGTTATGAAGAGTACCTGCGCAGCCAGGGTATTGAGTAATCCATAGCCTCTGTTACCCCGCTGTGTGCAACGACTGGCGCGCAGCGGGCGTTCCGTAGCACGTCCTCGCTCACTTCCCGTTGATAGCCCCAGAATACACGGCTACCTAATACATAGGATCTTGCAATCGCTGCATCCACCACGATTTGCTGAGAAGAGCACCGTTACTCTGCTACTCCCTTAGAGTTATAGTTTCGGCTATTTATTATTTTCGCCAGCCAGCCGTTGGCTATTGGTGCCATTTTGTCTTTTCCTTTACATGAGCGATATATTCCGCGTTGTGATGTAATTCAAAAAATTTGCGCTAAAGATTTTTATTTAACTAAATTATTTAAAGAGAATATTGAAAGATTTTATGTTGACCGGCTTAAATCAGAGAAATAAGATAAATTAGAAAAAGATATGATTAATATATTTTGTTATTTAAAATCAATGAATTGTGTTTTGTCTTTTAAAGGTTAATCGATTAAGTATCGGTTTTGTAGCGTGCAAAAAATAGCGATAATTAGTTATTGAGATTATTTCTCATTTAAATTCGGTGTGAATAAATAAAATAAAAGGATGATGCGTAAACAATCACACTTATAACAGAAATAAGCAGGCTAATGTTCCGCTGCTTGATGAAGATCAAGTCTGTTAAATGAATTTCCTCATTACCATACCCGTACACATGTTGTGTGTTATACCCCACACCGTTGAAGTTGCAGGTGCGTCGGCTATCTTGCTTACTCCGCCAGACTTATCCACATCAGTTTTCGGGAGTACGCGAGGCAGTCGTGTACCTGCTTTCGAAATCCATTGGGTAAGCTCCGTTCTGGTTACAGGAGAATAATAAAAAATTACTGAGGAAAATGTAATGCTTTCCCATCATGGCGTTAATCGCCGTGATTTTATGAAGTTATGTGCAGCACTTGCCGCATCGATGGGGTTAGCGGATTTCGCTGCCGCAGAGATTGCGCAATCCCTTGGCTCCGTGCAACGTCCGCCGGTGCTATGGATTGGCGCTCAGGAGTGTGCAGTTTGTACCGAATCCCTGCTGCGTGCGACTCACCCGACGATTGAAAACTTGCTCTTGAATACCATTTCGCTGGAGTACCACGAGGTACTTTCGGCCGCTTTTGGTGAGCAGGCAGAAGAGAACAAACACCGCGCTATTGAGCAGTACAAAGGTAAGTATGTGCTGGTGGTGGATGGTTCTATTCCGATTAAGGATGGTGGCATCTACTGCATGGTGGCTGGTAAGCCCATCGTCGATCATATCCGTGAAGCAGCAGAACATGCGGCGGCGATTATTGCCATAGGTTCCTGTTCTGCCTGGGGTGGTGTTGCCGCTGGCGGTGCTAGCCGGGCTTTCCGTGTTGGTGCACCGTAACACTCGGGATGAACGCAAGGCGGATGATGAAGATCACGCCGATCCGCATCATCCAAAGAAAGATCAGGAGAACGATCATGACGGCGCATAAAGCCAGCCCGCTGGGCGGGCGTCTGGTCAGTTGGCCGGTAATGCTGCTGGCACCGCTTGCGGTGATTTGCGGCGTATTGATTCTGCGGCGGCTTATCTTTGGTATCGGTGCGGTGGCGGCCCTGAACGGGGGCTATCCGTGGGGGTTGTGGATTGCGTTTGACCTGCTGGTCGGTACCGGGTTTGCCTGTGGCGGCTGGGCGCTGGCCTGGGCGGTTTATGTGTTTAACCGTGGGGAATATCACCCCCTGGTGCGTCCGGCGCTGTTGGCGAGCCTGTTCGGCTACTCGCTGGGTGGGCTGTCCATCACCATCGACGTAGGTCGTTACTGGAACCTGCCGTACTTCTACATTCCCGGTTTCTTCAACACCAACTCGGTGCTGTTTGAAACCGCCGTCTGTATGACCATCTACATCGGGGTAATGGCGTTGGAGTTTGCGCCCGTGGTGTTCGAACGGTTCGGATGGAAGAAAGCGCTGAAGCACCTCAACAAGGTGATGTTCTTTATCATCTCGCTCGGGGCATTGCTGCCCACCATGCACCAATCCTCCATGGGATCGCTGATGATTTCGGCTGGGTACAAGGTGCATCCGCTGTGGCAAAGCTATGAGTTGCTGCCGCTGCTGTCATTGCTGACGGCCTTCATTATGGGGTTCTCCATCGTCACGTTTGAAGGATCGCTGGTGCAGGACGGGCTAAAAGGTCGCGGACCCAATGAACGCCCGCTGTTTACCAAGTTGAGCGCTATCACACAGGTATTGCTGGTGCTGTTCCGGTTGCCGGGGGCGCGTGAAGATTAGCGCTGGCTGTTCGTCGGCGGTCTCAGCATGCTGTTCGGGGCGGCACTGTGGCGTTTGAGCTATTCACTGCTGGCGTTCAATCCTGGCGGTGGCTACCACTACTTCCCTGCGGCACAAGAAGTGCTGATCTCCATGGGATTTGTCGCCATTGAAGTGTGCGCATACATCTTGTTAATCCGGTTGTTGCCGGTTCTTCCCGCACTGGGAAGCGTTCATAAGAATTATCAGGCCGAGGTAAAGCATGAGCCAACGCATCACCATTGATCCTATTACCCGTATCGAAGGGCACCTGCGCATTGATTGCGAAATTGAGCAAGGGAAAGTCACTAAAGCTTGGTCTTCCGGGACCATGTGGCGGGGAATGGAAGAAATCGTTAAAGGTCAGGATCCGCGCGATGCGTGGATGATTGTGCAGCGAATCTGTGGAGTGTGCACGACCGTGCACACTATCGCTTCAGTGCGCGCGGTGGAAAACGCGCTCGCGTTGAACGTGCCGGTCAATGCACAGTACATCCGCAACCTGATTCTGGCTGCACACAGCATTCATGACCATATTGTCCACTTCTACCAACTGTCGGCGCTTGATTGGGTCGATGTGACGGCGGCGTTGAATGCGGATCCGAACAAGGCGGAAGCTCTGCTGAAAGGTGCATCTACCTGGTCGTTGAACAGCGCGGCAGAGTTCACCAAAGTGCAACAGAAGATCAAAGATCTGGTGGCCAGCGGTCAACTGGGGATCTTTGCCAACGGTTATTGGGGACACCCGGCCATGGCGCTGCCGCCGGAAGTGAACCTGATTGTCGTTGCTCACTACCTGCAAGCGCAGGAATGCCAGCGTGATGCGAACCGCATCGTTGCCATTCTGGGCGGCAAAACGCCACATATCCAGAACCTGGCGGTCGGCGGTGTGGCAAACGCGATCAACCTGGATGCCCTAGCGGTGCTGACCATGGAACGCCTGATGTACGTGAAATCGTTCATCGATCGTCTGGGTGATTTTATCGAGCAGGTTTACAAAGTTGATTGCGCGG
This sequence comes from Candidatus Symbiopectobacterium endolongispinus, assembly GCF_018777385.1. Taxonomy (GTDB): domain Bacteria; phylum Pseudomonadota; class Gammaproteobacteria; order Enterobacterales; family Enterobacteriaceae; genus Symbiopectobacterium; species Symbiopectobacterium endolongispinus. Next base: position 412,445 of record NZ_JAFJYB010000001.1, read on the forward strand.
TTATCGCAGCGCACTACCCTGAGTGGCTGACGCTGGGCAAAGGGGCTGATCACTACCTGAGCGTGCCTGAATTACCCACCGATAACAAAGGCGGCAGTTTCCTGCTGGCCGGCGGTTATCTGGAAAACGGTGATTTCAGCAAGTATCGTCCGATCACCAGCCACAACGATGCGTTTTTGATCGACGGCATCAAAGAAAGTGGTAAGCATGCTTGGTATAAAGATGATGAACCACTGGCACCGTGGGAAGGGCTGACGCGCCCCAACCACACTGACTGGCAGGATGATGGCAAATACACCTGGGTGAAAGCGCCAATGTTCTACGGTAAAACCGTCGAAGTCGGACCGCTGGCTTGGTTGCTGTGCGGTTTGGCGGCCAAACATAAAGATACTGAAACCCATTTCGCGCAGGTTGCTGGCCTGTATAAAGCGCTGACCGGTAAAACGCTGGAAGAGAAGCACCTGCACTCTACGTTAGGCCGTTTGATTGGTCGTACCGTGCATTGCTGTGTATTGAAAGATACCTTGGCGCAGCAGTGGCAGGCATTGGTGACCAATATTGGTAAGGGTGGCCATCAGACCTTTATCAAGCCGGATTTTACCCCGGACAAAGAGTACCGCGGCGTCGGGTTTGGCGAAATGCCGCGCGGTATGTTGTCGCACTGGATTGTGTTCAAGAACGGCAAGATCACCAACTATCAGGCGGTGGTGCCTTCAACCTGGACCTCCGGGCCGCGTAACTTTGAAGGGGTTCCTGGGCCCTACGAGCAATCGTTGGTGGGTACGCCGGTGGCCGATCCGCACAAACCGCTGGAAGTGGTGCGTACCATTCACTCCTTTGACCCCTGCATGTCTTGTGCCGTGCACGTGGTTGACGCGGTTAACGGTAATGAAGTCACTCGTGTGAAAGTGCTGTAACGGTCACGCTGTTGTTCGTCATTCCCGCATTGGCGGGAATGACGAGAAGGATGTCGTAAATCGTAAAAGGGTTCATCATGAAAACATTGGTGTTAGGGATTGGCAACCTGCTGCTGAGCGATGAAGCAGTTGGCGTGCGCATTATCGAAACGCTTGAACGGCAATACGCATTCTCGCCGGAGATTGATATCGTCGATGGCGGCACGGCGGGCATGGAGTTGCTTGAAACCATGGCCAAGCGCGAGCATATGATCGTAGCCGATGCAGTGTTGACCGATTGCGCACCGGGCACCGTGACCGTGCTGCGCGACAACGGAGTGCCTGCGCTGTTTACCCGTAAAATTTCCCCACACCAGTTAGGGTTGGCGGATGTGCTGATGGCGCTACAACTGACGGACGAGTTTCCTCGCCGGTTAATGCTGGTTGGTGTGGAGCCTCAGTCGTTGTAATCGACGATTGGGCTTAGCGACTGCGTGCAGCGTGCTATCGAGCCTGCTCTGGCGCAGATCCTGGCGGCGTTGAGCGCCAGCGGTATCACGGTCCGCAGGAAAACGCAACAAGAACAGGCGGCGTCTCCGACCACCTGCCTGTCGGTGGAGCACTGCGTATGAGTGCGCGTGTCGACGATCCCTCAATGGTGACCGATAGCGGTGTGAGTTAAGAGACGTTGGGTTTCGCGGATTCTCCCGCCGTCTGGCTGGAAGCGGCGTTTACCCGCGTCGCTCACAGTGATATGCAAACTTTACCGTTTTATCGTGCCGCCATTCCGGTAAAAACATGCGGTTTCACACTGTTTGAACAGCAGTGGGTTGGTTGCTTGTTAACACCCTGGACGCTGAGTCTGTTGGTGTTGCCGGGGCCGGAACAGGTGTGGTCACGGCGCACGGCCGGCGAGCGTCTGGCGCTGCAATTACCGTGTGGCAATGTCACGTTTATGGTGAGCGAAATTGCCGATGCGAGCGGCCAAAACCACCAGTATCTTTCCTGTTCACTGATGTCGCCCATCGATCCCCATATGTCGGCGCAGCAGGCGTTAACGCTGGCGGAACAAAGCGCGCGCATGGCGCTGTCGCTCCCGGTGGTAGATGCCAATGCGCCGCGTAATCTCAGCCGTCGTGCGCTGTTCCTGAGAGGGAACGCGTAGCATGCACGAAATATCCCTATGCTACAGCACGCTAGAGTTGATTGAGCAGCAGGCGCGTCAACATGGTGCGCATAAAGTCACTGGCGTATGGCTGGAAATTGGGGCGCTGTCCTGTATTGAGGAGAGCGCATTACGCTTTTGCTTTGAATCCGTTTGCCGACAAACGCTGGCGGAAGGATGCGAGTTACACGTTGCCGTGCGCGCGGCCCGGGCCTGGTGCTGGGAGTGCAGCGCGGTGGTTGATATTTCGCGCCACGGTGCGGGTTGCCCGCAGTATGGCAGCTATAATCTGCGAATTGATGAAGGCGATAGCCTGCAATTGAAACAGTTAGCAGTAGAGTAACGCGGTTCAACACCGTAAGGAGTCAGTTCCTATGTGTACCACATGTGGCTGCGGCGAAGGGGAACGCAGAATTGAAGGTGATGAGCACGACCATCATGCTCATCAACATGCCCATGCTCACCATCACGATCATCACCATTATTCGCATCAACAGGTCGCTTTTCAGCCACAAGTGAACGGTTCAGCTCTGCACTATGGGCAGGGGGAAGCGGGAACGCATGCACCGGGCATGGCACAACAGCGGCTGTTGCAGATTGAAATGGATGTGCTGAGCAAAAACAATGCGCTGGCTAAACATAACCGCGAACATTTTTCTGCACAAAACATCCTGGCGCTCAATTTGGTTTCCAGCCCCGGTTCCGGCAAAACCACCCTGTTGACGCACACGCTTGATCGTATCAGCAGCCATGTGCCTTGTGCGGTCATTGAAGGTGACCAACAGACGACTAACGATGCTGAACGTATTCGTGCAACAGGGGTGAGTGCTATTCAGATGAATACTGGGAAAGGCTGCCATCTGGATGCGCAAATGGTGCATGATGCCGCGCATCGTCTGCAACTGGCGGATAACAGCATTCTGTTTATCGAAAATGTCGGCAATCTGGTGTGCCCAGCCGGGTTCGATCTCGGCGAACGCCATAAAGTGGCGGTGCTCTCGGTGACGGAAGGTGAAGATAAGCCGATGAAATATCCGCATATGTTTTCTGCTGCCGCTTTAATGATCGTCAACAAGATCGATCTGCTGCCGTATCTGGATTTCGATCTGGACGCTTGCATCGCGTATGCACGCCGTGTGAACCCGGATATTCAAGTGATTGCCCTCTCCGCCCGCAGTGGCGAGGGGATGGATGAATGGTTCGCCTGGCTGGAGGCACAACAATGTGCTTAGGCATTCCGGGTAAAGTGGTATCGGTCGGTGAAGATATTCACCAACCGGCGCTGGTGGATGTGTGCGGTGTGCAGCGTGCGGTGAATATCGCGCTGGTGTGCGAAGGTGAACCGGCAGAATTGATCGGCCAGTGGGTATTGGTGCACGTCGGGTTTGCCATGAGCCTGCTGGATGAGCAGGAGGCTCAGGATACGCTGGACGCATTGCAATCCATGCAAGCGGTTGGACTGGAGCTGGACGAAATGCGCCAGCACGGGGATGGTTATGCAGTACGTTGATGAATTTCGAGATCCTGAATTAGCCAAAACGCTGCTGAGGGAAATTGAAAAGCAGGTGGTGGCGATGCCGCACTGGCGTGAACATCCTCTGCAACTGATGGAAGTGTGCGGCGGGCACACTCACGCCATCTTCAAGTTTGGGTTGGATCGGCTTTTGCCGCCGGAGATCGAATTTGTGCATGGCCCCAGTTGCCCGGTGTGTGTTGCCGATGGGACGCATTGATGCCTGTATCGAAATCGCCTCGCACTCGGAAGTGATCTTCTGCACCTTCGGTGATGCGATGCGCGTGCCGGGACGCAATGGCTCCTTGCTGGATGCTCGCCGTCACGGCGCGGATGTGCGTATTGTTTACTCGCCGCTGGATGCGCTGGCGCTGGCGGAGAAACACCCAGAGCGCCAGGTGGTGTTTTTCGGGCTGGAGTTTGAAACCACCATGCCCAGCACGGCGCTGACACTACAGCAGGCCAAACGGCGCGGCATTCACAATTTCTCGCTTTTCTGTCAACACATTACCATTATCCCCACCTTGCTGGAGCAGCCGGATATCCGTATCGACGGCTTTCTGGCACCGGGCCACGTCAGCATGATGATCGGCGCCTCGCCGTATCAACCGTTGTGCGATGAGTTTCATAAGCCGTTTGTCATCACCGGGTTTGAGCAGTTGGATATACTGCAAGCGTTGCTGATGCTGGTGACGCAACTGCGTGAAGCGCGCTACCAGGTAGAGAATCAGTATCGCCGTATTGTGCCGGATAGTGGTAACGGACTGGCGCAAAAAGCGATGGATGAGGTGTTTGAAATCAAGGCCAGCAGTGAATGGCGTGGACTGGGTGAGATTGCCGATTCTGGCATGCAATTGCGCGTTGCCTATCATGACTATGATGCCGAACGTCGCTTTCAGCCTCGTCAGCAACGGGTGGCCGATGAACCGCTGTCACGCTATGGTGACGTGCTGACCGGTCGCTGCAAACCGGCGGATTGTCCGCTGTTTGCCTCGCATTGCTCACCAGAGAACGCCATTGGTGCACTGATGGTATCGTCAGAAGGGGCCTGTGCTGCCTATTATCAATATCGCCGGGAAGAAAGTCCCGTCGGGAGTGACGTTTAAGTGAATATTTGCAAACCGCCCAAAGAGATAACGCTGGCGCACGGCAGCGGCGGTCAGGCTATGCAACAACTGATTGCCTCATTGTTTTTAACCGCATTTGATAACCAGCTGCTCGGACAACGGGAAGATCAAGCGCGTATGCCGTTGGCCTCGCTAACGCAGCAGGGCGATCGTCTGGCGTTTACTACCGATAGCTATGTCATCGATCCGATTTTTTTCCCCGGAGGCGATATCGGCAAGCTGGCCGTGTGCGGCACGGTCAACGATCTGGCGGTCAGCGGTGCACAACCGCTTTATCTTTCTTGCGGCTTTATCATTGAAGAAGGGTTTTCCGGCGAGGATCTGGTGCGTATTGTGACGTCTATGGCGCACACCGCGCAGCAGGCGGGCGTACAGATTGTGACCGGGGATACCAAGGTGGTGCCGCGCGGTGCCGCCGACAAACTGTTTATTAACACGGCGGGGATCGGTGTTATTCCTACTGAGATCAACTGGGGGGCATCGCAGATCCGTGCCGGTGATAAAATCATCGTCACCGGGACTTTAGGCGATCACGGTGCGACCATCCTTAATTTGCGCGAAAAATTGGGCTTGGAAGCCGAACTCAGCAGCGACTGTGCTGCTCTGACGCCGATGATTGCACCTTTGCGCGCGATTGAAGGGGTGCGTGCGCTGCGTGATGCTACGCGCGGTGGTGTGACGGCCATCCTGCACGAATACGCGCAAGCCAGCGGCTGCGGTATGGTGATTGACGAGGCGGCACTGCCTCTGAAATCGGCGGTGCGTGGTATCTGCGAAATTCTGGGGTTGGAAGCGCTGAACTTTGCCAATGAAGGTAAGTTGGTGCTAGCGGTGGCCCCGCAGGCGGAACAGGCGGTGCTTGACGCGCTGCATGCACATCCGTTGGGCAAAGAGGTGGCTACTATTGGCGAAGCGACGGCATCGACTCAGGTGCGCTTGCGCGGAATATTCGGCACGTCACGACTGCTGGATTTGCCGCATAACGAACCTATGCCGCGTATCTGCTAACGCAACAACACAGACCCTTTTGGGTTTTGCTTAGCGCAAAGAATCCCGCTGAAGTGTACGGGGCCGCTTACCCGGCGGCCTCACCCACCTCAGCGGGATTTTTTACGCAAATGAAAAACAATACAACATTCCTTTGGAGTCTAGCTCTTACTATGAGCAACGGTATTCGCATCCGCGTTAAAGGCAAAGTGCAGGGGGTGGGGTTTCGCCCTTACGTGTGGCAGCTGGCGCATCGATATCAATTGTGCGGCAATGTCAGCAATGACAGTGCAGGGGTGTTGATTCATCTGGTGATGTCTCCACTTGTTGCCTTGTTCCTTGACGACCTTGCCCGCAAATGCCCACCGTTGGCCCATATCGACAGCATCGAATCACACCCTTATGAATGGGAGCAGGAATCCACCGATTTTAGAATTGCCCACAGCGGTGCGGGGGCGATGGATACGCAGGTGGTGCCAGATGCGGCAACCTGTCCTGCCTGTCTGCAAGAGCTGATGACGCCCGGCAATCGGCGCTATCACTATCCCCTTATCAACTGCACTCACTGCGGCCGCGTTTTACCATTATTCGCCATATGCCTTACGACAGGCCTAATACAGCGATGGCGACGTTTCCTCTGTGTTCGCCGTGTGCCAGTGAATACCAAAACCCTGCCGACCGACGCTTTCATGCCCAACCGACGGCATGCCCAGATTGTGGGCCACACCTGTGGTTGTGCGATGCCAGCGGTAATGAACTGGCTCAAGGCGATGCGGCGTTAGAACAGGCTGCGAGGGCACTGCAAGTGGGGCAGATCGTTGCAGTCAAAGGGCTGGGTGGTTTTCATCTGGCGTGCGATGCCACGCAACAACAGGCAGTAGAGCAATTGCGCCAGCGTAAACGTCGCCCAGGTAAACCGCTGGCGGTGATGCTGCCTGCCAACCCGCTCCAGCATCTACTGCTGGCATTGGCGGATCGCCCTCTGGTGATGACCTCCGGTAATGCCAGCGGCAAACCGCCAGCGTTGACCAATACACAAGCGTTAGACGATCTTACTAGTTTGGCCGATCTCTGGTTACTGAATAACCGTGATATCGTGCTACGTGCCGACGATTCGCTGGTGCGCTGTAATGATGGCGCAGCGGAAATGCTGCGCCGTGCTCGCGGCTATGTGCCTGATGCGTTTTCGCTACCGCCCGGTTTTGAACACCAGCCCGCACTGTTGGCGATGGGCGCCGATCTCAAGAACACCTTTTGCCTGCTGCGCGATAGCACTCTTTGAGGACATCTATCGTTTCACGCCCACAACGATTGCCGTGGATGCCCATCCTGGCTATATCAGCCACCGCCTTGGGCATCAGCGCGCCGAAAATACCGGTATTGCCTGCCATGAAGTGTTACACACCATGCCCATATTGCCGCCTGTCTGGCGGAGCACGGCTGGCCGCGCAATGCCGGATCCGTTGTTGGCTTGACGCTGGATGGTATCGGTTACGGTGAAAATGGCCAATGGTGGGGAGGTGAGTGCTTGCTGGCCGATTACCATTCCTGCTTTTATCGGGGCGGGCTGCCTGCGGTCGCGTTGCCAGGTGCGGATCTGGCGGCCCGCCAGCCGTGGCGTAACTTGCTGGCGCAGTGGCTACGTTTTGTGCCTGACTGGCGAGCTCAGCCGCAGGCGGCGCATTTTCCTCAACATGAACATGTGCTGCCTGTGTTGATCAAAGCGATTGAGCGCGGTGCGCAATCGCCGCACAGCTCGTCGGCCGGGCGGCTGTTCGATGCGGTAGCGGCGGCAACGGAATTTGGCGTACGTGAACAGAGTTGGGAAGGTGAAGCCGCTTGCCAGTTGGAAGCGCTGGCATGGCAAAGCGATGTTCAGTTCCATCCGGTATCAATGCCGCTTGTCGGCAACCGGTTAGATCTGGAGACATTCTGGCACGAATGGCTGGCCTATCAGGCAGCGCCTGCGCGGCGCGCTCACGCCTTTCACGTGGCGCTGGCGCAAGGTTTGGCTGAGTTAGCCCGACAGGTTGCGCGTGAGGAAAATACCCATACCATCGTGCTTTCTGGCGGTGTTCTACATAACCTATTGCTCAGCACATTGCTGCATCGTGAACTGTCTGATTTTACAGTATTGCAACCTAGGCGTTTGCCCGCAGGCGATGGTGGTCTTTCGCTGGGACAGGCATTGATTGCTGCGGCGCGTGGATAAGCGTGAAATTAATGTCAATATATTGTTACATGATATATATGTTATTTTGAAATTCGTGCTGATAGATTTAATTTTAAATAAATCAGTTTGTATGTATTTAAATTGCTTTTAAATAACGCTTAAAGTAAGTTTTTTAATGAATTGAGATTAATTATAAATATATTTCAGCCGCAATGAAGTCAAATTCCTAAAAATATTATTCGATTGAACTTATTTCTTGTTTTGTTAAAACTCAAAGGCTAACCTTTACCGCTTCTTATTTGTTTGGTTTTTTTATTTAGTCTGAGTGTTAACATATGTCATACAACTATTTTATTTACAAGAAAAGAAAGTTTAAGCAAAGCGTTCCTCGCAAAGTCACCGTGATGGTGTGGGTAAATATCTTTTTCCAATTGCTATTTCCACTGAGTATTTCTTTTTCTCCGGCGATGGCTGCGGCTATTGCCGCTTCCACGCATACTTTTTCAGATACTGAATCGTATGTGTTAGGTCCGGGGGAAACAGTTGATGCCATTGCAAAAAGATATGGAGTTTCTGTTGAAGAACTACAAAAAATCAACCAGTACAGAACGTTTTCTAAACCCTTTTCAGCCCTGACAGCGGGCGATGAAGTTGAAATTCCGCGTAAGCGCTCCCCTTTCTCTATAGACAACCAACAGCCTGTTGAGACAGAAAATCGGCTCGAAAGCCAGGCGGTGGCAGGGGCTACGATGCTATCCAGTAAAAATACCGCCAAATCAGCAGAGCAGATGGCGCTCTCCGCAGCCAATAGCGAAATCAACAATTCTGCCCAGCAGTGGCTGAGTCAGTACGGCACTGCCCGTGTACAGCTAAACGTCAATGATGATTTCAAATTCGATGGCAGTGCGGTAGACGTTCTGGTGCCTTTAAAAGATAACAATAAAAACATGTTGTTTACTCAGTTAGGCGCGCGCAATAAAGATAGCCGTAATACCTTAAATGCGGGTATTGGCTACCGTACTTTTCAAGATAATTGGATGTACGGTGTTAATACCTTTTTTGATAATGATATTACCGGAAAAAATCGCCGGGTTGGTGTAGGCGCAGAAGCTTGGGCTGACTACGTAAAATTGTCCGCAAACAGCTATTTTGGCCTAACCGATTGGCATCAGTCGCGTGACTTTGTTGATTATTATGAGCGTCCCGCAAACGGTTATGATGTGCGTGCAGAAGCCTATTTACCGGCCTACCCGCAGTTGGGGGGTAAACTCATGTATGAGCACTATCGTGGCAATGATGTCGCGTTGTTCGGTAAAAATAATCGCCAGAAAGATCCGTATGCCATGACGACAGGACTTAATTATACTCCGATCCCGTTATTTACCGTGGGGGCTGAACATCGCGCTGGTAAAGGCGGACAATCTGACAGTAGCCTTAACCTACAGTTCAATTATCGCCTTGGGTCGTCCTGGCAGTCGCATATCGATCCTTCTGCGGTAGCATCGATTCGTACCTTGGCGGGCAGCCGTCACGATCTGGTCGAGCGTAATAATAATATCGTGCTGGAATACCAGAAACAGGATGTTATTCGCCAGGCCCTTCCTGCTCAGATTAACGGTGAAGCAGGGGCAATGGTAACAGTGAATGCGCAGGTTGACAGCCAGCATGGCCTTGATCGTATCGAGTGGGACAGTAGCGCACTCGTTGCGGCTGGCGGTGAGTTTACGCAGGTTTCACCGCAGTCTGTGGTAATGACATTGCCCCCATATCAATCAGCACGCAATAGCAAAAGTAATGTCTATACGGTAACGGCGGTAGCCTATGACAGTCGGGGAAATGCTTCCTCTCGCTCAACGCTGCAAATTTCCGTAGAGCCAAGTACAGCTGGCATTACTGAAGCCAATTTGACAATAACGACAAATAACGCGCTGGCGAACGGCACGGCGAGCAACGCGGTGCAGGCGCGGGTGACGGATGCGAGCGGTAACGCGGTGGCGGATCAGACGGTGGCCTTTGCGGTCGACAATGGCGCGAGCGTGACCACGGTGATTGGCACCACCGGCGCGGACGGTATCGCCACGGCGACACTAACCAGTACCAGGGCAGGTACCAGCGTGGTGACGGCGACGGTAAACGGCAAGGATCAAACGGTAAACACGCTGTTCATCGCCGATCACAGCACGGCAACGATAGCCGATGCGGACTTTACAGTGGGTAGCGGTGCGGCAGCAAACACCGAGCAGAGCAATGCACTGAAAGCAGTGGTGAAAGACGGAAACGGCAATTTGGTTTCGGATATCACCGTGACCTTTGCGGTAACGAGTGGTAGCGCGACGTTAACGATTCCTGCGGTCCAGACGGATGAGAGCGGCGTGGCGCAGACCACACTGACAAGTCTGGTGCCAGGTGATAACCTCGGTGAATAGCTCCAGCACACAAGAGAAAAACTCAAGGTTTAACGGTGATATTAACACTGCTGTGATTGAACGCGCCTGGGTAGAAAAAGACAACGCTATTGCTGATGATGACGACTATGTTGAGCTGCGTTCTCGCGTTATCGATGCAAATGGCAATGCGGTTGAAGGCGTTACGGTATCAGCAAGCTGGGGCGGCGCTGCCCAACATTTAGGTTCAACGCGGACTGATGCTGACGGCATCTCTACCCATCGCTTCAAAAGCAAGGTTGCGGGCGCTAACTCAATGAGTTTAAGAACGTATATCAATGGTACTTATGGCCCTTACAACTATTTAAATCCTGTCTTTATCGCCGATAATAGCTCGGCAGCGAGGGCTGCAAAGACAGCATGCCGTCCACGTTTAGCTGCTGCCAGTGGCTGACCTTGGCGAGCGTTTGTGTTTCGGGCAGGTAGGTGGTGGTTTGATCCACCCCTACAACTGTGCTGCCGCTCCCTACGGCATAGACGATTTCCGCCAAAGCACCGCCAGCGACTACGATGCGTGCTGGAGTTGATGTTTCCTGTGCGGATAGGCTACATGCCAGGCAACTGATAAACAGCGCAGATATCACCCTTAACATGTTATTTCCCTCAGAATGCCATGGAAGCGCCAATCACCGTGCTTAACCCTGAGGCCGGAATGCTTTCATGCGCGGTGGTGTAGCGTTTGTACAGCAGGTTGTTCAGCGCCCAGTTCACCTGATATTGGTCATCCTTGCCGAAGGTGGCGATAAACGCCAGATTGGCCGTTGCCCAACCAACATGCTGGGTTTCCTGATCGGCGGTGCTGTCTGTGGCACGCGTTGCTGCACGCAGGAAGGCATCTGACCCCAGTGAGAACTGGTTGAACAGGGCGACATGCTTCACACCAAAGTGCCCGGTCAGTGTAGGTTCGCCAGTGTCAAAGGTGCTGCGGTTTTCCAATTCCAGTTCGCGGCGAATCACATTCCCAGTGACATAAGGGGATACTGCCCAGCCCAGATATTCCGCATGCAGTTCCAGTCCGTAGGTTTTCGCTCGATTGGCGTTCGCATAATAGCGACTGCTGGCATCGGTGCTGCCGGCGCAGGCAGCGTTGCCTGCACAGTTGAGCGTGGTGATATAATCTTTAGCGCGTGAGTGATACACGGCACCGTCCAGCAACCAGTCTGCATTTTTATAGCGAGCGCCGAGTTCATAGTTGTCCGAACGCTCCGCTTTCAGATTCGGGTTACCGTACGTGGTGCTACCACCTGCGCTGGTATCGTAGAACTTATGGGTTAAGGTTGGGTAAACGTAACCCTGCGCATAAGAAGCGCGTAATTGTGTATTGGTAAAGCCCGAATAGCGCAGCGTGGTCACGGTAGTGCTGTCGTGTTCGCGCTGGCCAGCTTTAGCGCTGTTGGTGTTAACAGAACCGTTTACGCCAATCATGGCAGGGAAGCCGTAGCGAGTAATAATGCCATTACTGGTGCTACCATAAGAGAGTGATTCTACCCAGTATTGGCGAGCGCCCAAGGTCCAGGTCCAATCCGGGGTGACTTTCCATTCATCTTGAGCAAATAATGACCAGTGCGTTTGCTGCCAGTGGGCATAAGAGTTGATATTTGGATTGATATTGATGTTGTACGGGCTGCCTAAGAAGCTGATCGTCTTTCCAATATTGACGTTGGTTGATGCGATTTGCTTAACATCATCGCGTGACCACTGCCCGCTGACAATCAGCAGGTGATTATCCCAGGGGGGTGAGATCGGTTTGCACCGTGATACCGTCGCTAACTTGTTTATCATTGGTGCCGGTTTTCAATGCCATCACAGAATCTGTCATTGCCCAACCTTGGTAGCTGTAGTCAACGCCGCTCTGTACCAAATCTTTGCGGAATTCCCGCTTGATGTTCTGTCGGTAGGCATCCAGATGCACTTTTTTCAGCAGGCTGTTGCCCACGTTCCAGTCGTAGAACAGACCGATTTTATCGCGTTCCAAATTGGGAATACGCACGCTGAAGCTGTCATATTCGGTGGAGCTGTTGTAGGTCTGAGTGCTGACTTTATATCGGTCCAACGACAGCCAGAACTTATGGTCTCCGAGGCGATAGCCCAGCCAGGCGGATTGGCTGTTGTTACGAAAATCGGTACCGGGCAGGCGGCCATCCGGCGTGCTGCGATTACCCTGATCGCTGTAGCTGCCGCTCAGGCGATATTCGAAATCCCCAAGTGAACCGTAAGCAATCGCTAATTGTTGCCAGCCTGCGGTCGCGCTGTCATACATCACCTTAATTTTGCTACCGATGGGCGAGTCTCCGCCTTTGCGGGTAAATTGATAATCCCGCCAATGGTCTGGGAGCCGTAAAGCACTGAGTGTGGCCCTTTCACCACTTCCACGCGCTCGACATAAGACGGATCGATCAGCAGGCCCAGACTGTAATTTGGTCCGGCGCGCTGATAGGTCACTTCCTGCCCATCAATAAGCACCAACACGCGCGAGGCTTCTTAGCCACGAATACGAATCTGCTTACGCCCGGCCAACGAACTGTCGACAATATCCACCCCGGGAATATCCCGCAGCGCTTCCGCCATCTGATCGCCGGTAAATCGGCTCAGTTTTTCACGGTCGATAACCTGCATACTGACTGGGCTTTCCCACAGATTTTGTTCAGTGCGCCCGGCGCTGATAACCGTGATTTCGTCTTCCTGTCCGGCAGCCAGTGAGGTATGGCTATAAATTAGCGACAGTAAACATACCGCTGTGTGCGTCATTATTTTTTTCATTTGTTATCCCTGAAAAGAAAACAATTCTCATTTGCATTGCGAATTATTGTATTTCAAATGAAACTTTTGATCAGAATATTTTTATATTTATGTGATGAATGTCATGAATTATTTTTAATAATCACTTGATTTTTGTGTATTTACTTAAATTAAATAAACTTAATGAAGTGACAATATTTATCATTGATGTAACAACATTATTAACTTTTATTTTTAATATATTGATTTTAATTGTTTTTTAACGTTTTGGCTGGATTCTGTTTTTTACAAAAAAGCGAAAAATGCGTTAATGCAACCGTAAGTTTTGAGCCGGGTTTCTGTTTGGTCCGCAATTCACGTCGGGGCGTGTTGCTAAATACAAATAGTTATCATCTAATCTTTTTACCGTTGTAGAAGTGGAAAGGATGAAAGAAGAGATGAACATTTGATTTAACGCCGTATTACGCCCAGCCCGGCGAGCAACCGTTCTCCGCACGGCGTATGGCGATGCCTTGGCGTAATCATGTACCGCTTTCTCCAGAGCAGATTGCCGCAATCTGGCAAACCTTGCGTCAGCAAACGGTGCCGGCGCGCAAGCGTCTGCTCTATTTACACATTCCTTTCTGTGCCACGCACTGCACTTTTTGCGGCTTATATCAGAACAAGTTGCGCGATGACAGCACCGCTGCCTATACCCGCTATCTGCTACAGGAGCTGGCGCTGGAAGCGGAAAGTACGCTGCATCAGTCCGCGCCCATTCATGCGGTCTATTTTGGCGGTGGCACGCCGACGGAGCTGTCCGCTGACGAACTGTCGCAGATTATTCGTGCCATCCGGACCTCTTTGCCGCTGGCGCCCGACTGCGAAATAACCATTGAGGGCCGCAGCGCCGGGTTTGATGACGAGCGAATCGACGCCTGTTTGACCGCCAGCAACTCATCCACTTTTTGGAAAACCTGTGTAGCCGTGACAAGGCTGCCGTGGTGTGTGATTTGATGTTCGGTTTACCGGGACAAACCGCAGAAAGCTGGCGCGAAGATTTAGCGATTGTCAGCGATCTGCCGCTGGACGGTGTCGATCTTTATGCTTTGAACCTGTTACCGACCACTCCGCTGGCAAAAGCGGCAGAGAACCAGCGTGTGACGCTGCCGGAAGTAATGGAACGGCGCGATTTTTATCACACCGGGGCCGACTTCCTGGCTAATGCAGGCTGGCATCAGTTGAGCAACAGCCACTGGGCAAAAACCACCCGGGAACGCAATCTCTATAACCTGCTTATTAAACAAGGTGCTGACTGTCTAGCAATGGGCAGCGGCGCTGGCGGCAACGTCAACGGCCAGGCGTATATGATGGAGCGCGATTTGGAACGCTACTACGCGAAGCTGGATAATGGTGAGAAACCGATCGCGATGATGACGCCAGCCAGTAAAGCCGGAGCCTGGCAGCACCGCTTGCAAGCCGGTATTGAAATTGGCCGTGTTGCCCTGCCGCTGCTTACACCGCAGGCAGATGTGCTGACACCGCTACTGCGCCAATGGCATGAAGCCGGGTTAACCCGCGATGCGTCAACCTTCCTACGGTTAACCAACGATGGACGTTTCTGGGCAAATAATCTGATGCAGACGCTACAACAGCTTATCCCTCAGCTCAATGCTGGGGAATCATTGCCTCATTAAGGGAAGAAGATAATGACTCTACAAGAATTGTTGGCGACAAATCCGGATGGCGCCTTAGAGGCGATCGCGGAACAATACCAGGCCAGTCTGTTTGCGGTTACCGAAGCATTGCCGGAAGTACAGCGTACACTGGTTGCGGGGGAACAGTTCGATCGCGTGTGGGATACTATTACCCAGTGGGGGGAAGTGACGCTTATCAGTCACACGGCTGATGCCATTCTGGAATTCAAGAGCGTGTTGCCGACCGGAACGCATCGCCACGGTTATTTTAACCTGCGTGGTAAAAATGGACTAAGTGGCCATATACGTGCCACTCGCTGCGAGCACATCGCACTTATTGAGCGTAAGTTTATGGGGATGGATACCGCTTCCGTTGTGTTTTTCAATGCGTCGGGTGATGCCATGTTCAAAATTTTCCTGGGCCGCGACGATCACCGTCAACTGCTGGCGCATCAGGTTATCGCATTCCGTTTGCTGGCCGATGAACTGCGGGCGGTGGCAGCGTGACGCCCTGGTTGCTGTTCGGTGCGGGCAGCGGCGTTGGCGCGTGCCTGCTGCAGCGTGCACTGGCGTCGGTTATTCTGGTTTTGCGCGACAGTGAACAGGCCAGACACTGGCGTGAGCAGGGCGTAACCGTGGTAGAGGGCGATGCCTGTGAGCCCGCGGTGGTTGCAGAAGCCTGCCGGATGGCAGGGTCGGATGCGGTAATTGTCTCCACGCTGGGCGGCGGCTCGGTGAACTATCTGGGACACCGAACGCTCATCGATGGCGCAGAACAGGCTGGCCTGAAGCGTATGCTGCTGGTGACTTCACTGGGCTGTGGTGAGGGTTGGCCGTTGCTCTCCGCGCGGGCGAAAGTCGCCTTTGGTCTGGCGGTGAGAGAGAAATCGCTGGCGGAATGCCGGTTGCAAAGCAGTTTGCTCGATTACGCCATTGTTCGTCCTGGTGGGCTGCTGGATGTGGTTGCGACACATAACGGCCAACTGACGCAAGGACCTGCAACATTGGGGGCTTATCTCACGTCAGGATGTGGCATTCGCGTTGGAGAAACTGCTGCTGCAACCGGTATTTGGCAATCAAATCTACAACCTGATCGATCCCGATCTTGAAATGCCTGCGGTACGCTAGTTTCGCAGCCCTACCGTCGTTTTTATTGCGTGCGCCGCTGTGACGGTACACGCAATGACATCTCTTTGGTAAACAACGTTCTCTTTGACAAACCAGCGATTTCCCTTTCGTCTTGTCGTCGTGTTCTCTGGTTTGGCCGAAATGTTATTTTTTCGTTAACGCCGGTGCGACTATACTGATAGATAACGGCGTAGCATGGTGCGCGTCGATATGACGAATCCGGCGGCGAGGAGAGGAAGTATCCCGATGGATGAGATTAAACGTATTCTGAGTGATGATATAGAACGGCTCAATCGTAAAGAGAAGCGCGATAACAAGATCCGCTTTAATCCCGGTTTTATCCGTAAACACCCTTATCTTTTTGGCGGCATGTTGCTGTGCTACCTCCCGGTGATGCTGATTTTGGGGTTTGCCGACTATTTCGGTAGCGGGTATGTGGTGGGGTTCACGCTGTTTGTGCTGGGCGTGTCACTGTGGCTTTCCTGTCATGTGAGTCCTCGCTACCACTTTGACGATATTGACCAGATGGATTTGCGCGTCTGCTATAACGGCGAGTGGTTTAATAAGCACAGTATTTCGCAACAAGCGTACGCACAAATTCAATCTAGCGCAGAGGTTACCCCCGAGGTGAAGCAGGACGTGGCGCAGATTCAGCAGGCCAAGGGGAAAGTGACTTTTTTTGATGTGTATGCGCTGGTGTATCTGAAGTCACAGGGTTCGGCGGTGTGACCAGATGCTCGTCTCGTGACAGTGTTTCGGCGGCATGGTAGGGTTCAAAAGGAATAGCGGTAACGATCAACGTATTGAAAAGCAGGTAAGCATAACATGGATAAAAAGCCGTTATTGATTATTCAAATGGGCGTGCCGCCGCAGCCGATTGTCCAAGCGGTTGGTGAACAAGGCCTCTGGTTTAGTGCTGCACTGGCCGCAGAGCCGCGTGAGCTGCTGGTAGTTCGCCCTGAGTGTGGGGAACGCTTACCTCAGCCTGACGCGGTTGCCGGAGCGGTGATCAGTGGTTCCTGGTCGATGGTTACTGACCGGTTAGACTGGAGCGAGCCAACGGCGGCCTGGCTACGTGAGGCGTATCAGGCTCAACTGCCCTTGTTGGGCGTATGCTATGGACACCAACTGTTGGCGGATGTGCTTGGTAGAACGGTTGCTGATAATCCCAAGGGAAAAGAAATTGGGCTGCAAACGGTGACGCTGACAGCGCAGGGAGTGAACGACCCGTTGCTGCGCGATCACCCCGCACACTTTGACGCTTATTTGACACATCAGCAATCGGTACTGATCCCACCTCCGGGAGCTCAGGTGTTGGCCTATTCAGAACAGGATGGTTGCCAGATTTTACGCTATGGCCCCCATGCGCTTTCGGTGCAGTTCCACCCGGAATTTACCGCCGCGATCATGTGCAATGTGTGCGTAACAGTGCCAATGCATTACGGGCCGCTGGGCATGATGTTGATGGTTGCTCCAGCTTGAGCGGGAACCACTCTGGCCGCGTCGACTATTGCTCGATTTTGTGGCACAAATTGATGATCGCGATGCGAGCTTCATACCTGCGGCTTAACAGGCAACAACCAGCCGTATTGAAAGATAATAACGGGTTGCAATAATCCAATCCGTTTATTTAATAAATCCCCTTCCTTGTGCAGCATAATTGCGTTCTCCTCCCTTCAACATCAATACGGCATTAATAAAATCCGAGAATTCGTTATTACTTTTTGATTTGTTTGATTTTGAATTTCGCTATTTTTTCGCAAAAAACGATATGTAAAAAATTATATAACGAAAAGAGGGCGCGCCCTTGATGCTATTGATAATTATTATCATTAATTGTGATACGACGCACTATTTGGGGTCCGCTTGGAAAACGGAAAATATCCTACGCTAAGCCTATTTTTTGTACAGACCACTATCTACTGAGCGTAACGAACGGTATTTACCCTGTCCCAGCTTAAGGTTTGTCCGCCAAACGTAATCCCCACTCAGATTGATGTGCTCCCATCCCAGCGGGGACAAATGAGAAATAAGTTGTTCATTAATAGGGAGCCCTTTTCGTCTCAGGGAATCTATGGCTCTTTCTATATATACCGTATTCCACAGGGAGATCACCGCAGTCAGCAACGTCAAACCACTAGCCCAGTAGTTCTGATTCTCCGGCCCCAGATCTCTGACCTCCCCCAACCGGTGCATAAAGACCGCTCGTGCAAGCGCATTCCGGGCTTCACCTTTATTCAGCCCCGCCTGTACGCGTCGGCGCAGTGATGGATCTCGGAACTAGTCCAGCATAAACAGTGTCCGCTCGATGCGTCCGATTTCCCTCAATGCCTTTACAAGGCCATTCTGTTTAGGATAACTTGCAAGTTTTTTCATCATCAGCGATGCGGTAACTGTCCCCTGTTTTATCGAGCTTGCGAGGCGAAGTACCTCATTCCAGTACGTCTCAATATCTTTAAGATTCAGTTGGGTTGTGGATATCACAGATTGAAGTCCCGGATATCGCTCAGCCTTTCCATGAATAAAAATCCGCTTGTGCTAATGACGCCTGACTCATACCAATCTTGGTATGAGTGTTAACGAGCCTTGTAGCGAATCCGGTATTACTCATTTGTCCATCATGATTAATATGTATTTTTATGTACTCTACTGTACTTCTGATTTTATGTCTATCTGTTTTTGCGGAGAAACAGGTAAAGTCCTGCACATACACACCTATGCAGTACAAGACACCAAGCACAGTGACCCAACTTGTTCCAATAACACATATGCCATAACGCCGCCAACATAAAACCTACTAAACACTTGTTAAACAATCGGTAGTTTTACATATCGCTTAAAACGATGCCGTGATAAACACTAGACTCTGACACTTAACAAAATAGTAGCCTATTTTTCATATTCCCTCGATTTAAATGTCACGGAAAGAGATTATTTCATGAGTGCTAATTTTTACAGTGATACTAAAAAACAGATACATAAAGGATTATTTAGATCAAAAAATCGCAAAATATGGAATTATCAAATACGTTTATGCAATAATGAATAAAGTAAAAAACAATAAAATTACATTAATCAGCAACTTACCTGGAAAACTTATTGCCAGTTATCTCAATAAAAACACGCAAAACATTGATCCAATCATTATCAACGCACTAAACCGTATAACATCTATTTTCATGGGATGAAAACATAAAAATAAATTCACAATGGACTATTAAAAGTGTCTTTGATCCGGTTAAACCTTATAACATAGTTAGTGACTATGCTTTTGTACTTCATGATCATAAAAATAATCTTGCTGTGTTATCACTGCACATAGATAAATGTTTAATGGAAAACACAGGGATAATAATTAAAAAAATCAATGCGAACTTCAATCGTTATTGATTAACACCCATGATATGTTGCTCAAAGCATATTGTGACAAAGACACAAATAGCATTAAACCGCTTTCTATACGAGAGTCTGAAATACTTTACTTATGCACTCGAGGGAAAAGCTACCCTGAAATATCTCACCACCTCCATATATCGGTCAGTACAGTTAAATATCACATTAGATTGGCCCCTTAGATCCCCAGACAGATAGACACTCTTAAAATAAGAGGTAGTCTAAAAACTATGTTTAATACCGGTCACAACGAAAAAATGATCTCAGTTCTGTCAGGGCCTGAACGCCGCCATCGGCGTACCGCTCAGGAAAAAATCGCTATTGTTCAGCAGACTATGGAGCCCAAGATGACAGTATCTCACGTGGCTCGCCTGCACGGCATCAATCCTAATCAGGTAGTTACTTGGCGCCGGCAGTATCAGAATGGCAGCTTCACTGCTGTCAGTGCCTCAGAAGAAGTGGTTCCGGCCTCTGCACTCACTGCTGCCATGAAGCAGATTAAAGAGCTGCAACGGCTGCTGGGGAAAAAACGATGGAGGTTGAGCTCCTCAAAGAAGCCGTGGAGTACGGCCGGGCAAAAAAATGGATAGCGCACGCGCCCTTGCTGCCCGGGGATTCGGACTGACACAGGTCAGCCGCGCTCTTAATGTGTCGCGTGCGCAGTTATCGGTTTATCTTCTAAGCTCTGCCGAGTGGCAGGATCGCCGACAGAAGCCTAACCACAACGATGCTGAGCTTATCAGCAGAATACGGCATCATACTGCTGAATTGCCGACCTATGGCTACAGACGAGTCTGGGCATTACTGCGTGATGAAAGCCAGCAGGATAGGCTTGCGATAGTTAATGCCAAAAGGGTCTACAGAGTAATGCGCGACAATCATCTGTTACTGGATAGAAAGGGCGTTACTAAAGAGCAGCGAAGTCACAACGGCAGGGTTGCGGTTGCTGAAAGTAACCTCAGGTGGTGCTCGGATGGCTTCGAGTTCAACTGCGATAATGGCGATAAGCTGCGTGTCACGTTCGCGCTTGACTGTTGTGACCGTGAGGCGCTGGACTGTATAGCGACAAATGGCGGGTACACCAGTGAAATCGTGATGGATGTGATGGTAAACAGCGTCAGTAAGCGGTTCGGAAATGGGCTTCCAGAGGTCCCCATCGAGTTCCTGAGCGATAACGGCCCCTGTTACACAGCGAAGGAAACGAGGGCGTTCGGTCATCTATTGAATCTTGAAACGAGGACAACGGCAGTGAGGAGTCCACAAAGCAATGGAATGGCTGAGAGCTTCGTGAAGACGATGAAGCGCGACTATATCAGTATAATGCCCAAACCGAATCAGCAAGTGGCATTGAAAAACCTGGCTATCGCGTTCGAGCACTATAACGAGAAGCATCCACACAACGCGCTGGGGTATCGCTCACCACGAGAGTATCGTCGCCAGCGAGAATCGCTAACTTAAGAGTGATCTTGCGTCTGGAAATATAGGGGCAAATCCACACATAGGGAACGTGGTAAAAAAATGGGCGTCAAGAACGCAAAACAGGATATTAGTTTATCTTCTGAGCTTAATTTAGTGTCTTTATCTCCGAAACATACTTTCGATTGATTGTGCATTATATGCCCATCACAAGTACATATAAACACATAACCAACTAACATCATGAATGCATAGCTGCCATTAGATTGTCATTTCAATAAAATTTTAATATTATCCATTTTACATTTTAACTTTATTTAAAAGAATTGACCTGTATGACATGTAGACATGCAAAGAAAAGCGACTTGGACAGGGTTTGTAACCTGCTAGCTACAGAATTCTCAACAGAACCTGTACACCAAATTATCTTTCCCGATACAGAAAGTCGTATTGAAAAGCTACATGAGTTTTTCGTATTTACGTTGATCTTGCTTTCGATTATGGAGGTACGCTTCTTACAGAAAATGGCACAGGTGCTCTGCTTTATTTCCGGCCCGACGCGATGGAAATGACCAGTCAGAAACATAGTGCAATCAATACACAATTGCGGGTTGCATGTGGCAACCGCTATGAAATGGCGATGAAACTGATAGACGGACTCGACTACTACCATCCCAAAAGCCCACCTCACTATTATATTTCTCTTCTTGCGGTAATACGCTCGCACCGTGGAGGTCATGAAGTGAGTCAGTTATTCACTACAATGAATGCGATACTGGACAAAAACAATACACCTTGCTATGCAGAATGTACGAAATTTAGCACGCGAACGTTAATCAGACGCTGGGGTTATATTGATAAAGGCTCTCCTTTACACATTGAAGGCTTTCCTGCTCTCTACCCCATCTGGCGTAATCCCAACATCCATTAAGATGCTACGGCACCGCTTTCCGGTGCATTGTTTTCTCACTCTTTACGGTTGTGCGGTAAAACTGTCAAAGTCCCGCACTTTAAGATAGTGGCAGAACACAGACAGTACAGCCCCACCTTCAACATCCTCAAGCTACAACATATAGCTATGATGAAACCAAACACCCTACATATTGTGTTTTGCGATGAAGAAACCACCACCCTTGCTTGAACAACTCTTAAACAAGGTGTATATTCTCTCAGTGCTGGTTATAAAAACAGCAACTCATCTTGTAAAGGAACTGATATGACTGAAAAGTCGGAACATTTTTTTCGTTATGGAGATATCCGTACCCGCCCTACTTTCAACCCCGATTGTGAAATCAGCCCCAAAAATTTCAAACGATTAGTTGGCAGATATTCATTTCCAGAGAAATATATTTGTCAGATCAGAACCGATAAGGGTTTATGCCATCAAAAACACAATAACGGCTGGTTAGGCGTGAACAATGATGGCGTAGAAGCTTTAATAGGGTGCGATTGCGCCGCGAACTATTTCAATGCCAGCAGCACATTTATATCTGAGCGTAACAGAGTTATCGAAGAATTAGCCCGACGCCACGCTATTGAAAAAATGTCAGGGTTTCTTTCCAACAAAATAGAAACAGCCAAAGAGTTTATAGACTTAGAAGAGAATGCCAAAAGAATTAAAGAATCCATAGACCGTATTTACAAGACCATGCCCAATGATGTTTTATCTTTTTTGAATATATCTCAAAGAACCAACAATTGGGAAATCTATGTTGACGTTCAATACATCAAAAATAGTAATTCTGATTCAGAAGAAGATGATACAGAACAGTGGATCAAATCCCCTCTTGGTAAGCTAAAATCACTGCCATTTCAGATGGATATGGAAAAACTATTACAAAATATTATTCTTCTTAAAAAATTCCCCAATGGTTTTATTTCATTATCACCTTCTGACATTGTAGAAATAAAAACGCCAAAATTAAAATCATACATAAAACGCATTGACCGAAAAGAAGAATTTAGACAGCTTCTTGATATTTACCAATACGACATTATTAATTTTGAGAAAGTCGAAAACTTAGAATTACTTATTTATACGTGTGACAGTACAGCGGAGCAGTATCTAACCACACAGGCTTTGATGAAAATAACAGGATTTAAGGCGGAGCATCGTACTTATATAGATAAAAGACTGTTATCCATAAAAGAAAAATATGAAAGTAAATTTAATGGTCGCTTTATTAAAAAGAGTATTTAAGCAGTTTTATTCTACCGCTAATATACTTTAACGCTTGTTAATCGTTATCCCCGTTTTCCAGCATGAGCGACACTGGCTGTGCTGGCTCCCCCACCAAGAGGGGGCCAGTAAGACAGTGGGTAAGCGATTGTGGTAAACGGCGGGTAACGACGACTGACGCACCGCTTCCCGGCGCTTGGTTTTCTCGCTTTATACGTTTTGCGGAAAAACCGTGAAAACCCCGCATCCCCGCCCTGCCACCTAACCCTATATCTTGTGTCGATTGCACCTGACCGAACTACTATATGTTGTGTTTCATGCTCTCAGACCCTTACTTTACAGCACGGTAGCCACATTACCCGCTGCGGATAAAGTCGCTATACTGTTGAAACTTCCGCACCTATGGTGATCGGTCATTTATTTATTGCGGTGATCGCCCGGTGCGCGGCGGGTAGAATATTACGTGTGTGCACGTTGTAATAACTGTGTGACCACCAATTAAAAAATCGCAAGAATCTTGCGCTACGTGAAATCTGAGAAAAAACAGGGGGTGTGTGTCAGAATTGCCGAAAACCAGTTTGCCATTACCGGCGCTTGTCACTGGCGGCCACTACCCTACGATCCCGGTAAATTTTAAGGTAGCTGTTGCCATGCGCAGGCAAGCACAACTACTTGGCGTTTACCCAGCCTATCTGCTTGCCCCGGAAGTATCGGTGCTACTAGCTCACCTGCTGGATCTGCGCCAGTTAACCTTCTTCGAATTACTGTGGAATACGGGCGCAAGGCCCAATGAGGCGTTGGCGCTCTGTCCGGAGCATGTTCACCTCGATGACGAACACGGCAAACCATTAGAACGCCCTTTTATTGTGTTGCGTACTCTAAAACAGCGACAACGTGGACGTGGACGTCCCAAAAATGGAGATACCGTAAATCGATCGCTGCCCTTAATGGATAGAAATTTTGTGGTGCGACTGCGCCAGTTCCTGA
The DNA here is from genome assembly GCF_018777385.1 of Candidatus Symbiopectobacterium endolongispinus. GTDB lineage: Bacteria > Pseudomonadota > Gammaproteobacteria > Enterobacterales > Enterobacteriaceae > Symbiopectobacterium > Symbiopectobacterium endolongispinus. Next base: position 436,268 of record NZ_JAFJYB010000001.1, read on the forward strand.
CAAGTTTTGCGGTAACGAAAGGTAAACCGTTATGGCCTGAATCCGACGACACCATTTCACGCTGGTTACAACGAGCTATCGCACGCGCCGAACGTGACGGTGTGACATTTAGTATTGCGGTGACGCCAAAAACATTCAGGCACTCGTTCGCTATGCACATGCTGTTAAATCAGGGGTCCGCTTGGAAAACGGAAAATATCCTACGCTAAGACTATTTTTTAAACAGTAGGTATTTGCTGTTTTACTTTAACTCTCAGAATCGTTTGCCGTGTGGTTCTGAATTCCCGGGCAATAGCACTTATACTTACACCAGACTGAATTCGTTCGAGTACCCTTTGTTTTTGTTCTTCATTTAACACCGGTGGGCGCCCAAAGCGTTTTCCTGCATCCCGTGCTCTTGCTATCCCCGAATAGGTGCGCTCGAGTAAAAGGTCTCGTTCAAATTCAGCAACCGCTGAAATCACCTGCATCGTCGGACTGGTCAAATCAACGCCACCCAATGCACCCGAATACCTGATCCGGCCAGTTGCTCCACTGTTTTCCTGATATCCATCGCATTACGACCAAGACGATCCAATTTTGTGACAATCAATACATCGCCATTTTCCAGTCGGTCAAGCAACCGGTTAAAACCAGGACGTTCACCGGCCGCTACCGAACCACTGATTTGTTCTTCGATTATTCGCTGGGGTTTGACGCTAAAACCAGCGGTTTCGATTTCCCGACGTTGATTTTCGGTAGTCTGTTCCAGAGTAGAGACCCGACAATAGGCAAAAATTCGTGACATAATGAAATTTTCTGTACGAAATGGGTGTAAATATTATAATGCGTATCCGAAATTAATTTCACTGACTTTCGTACATATTTGTCAGGTAGTGTACGAAACCGACCGGTTAAATGCCATTGAGTCGCTGGTATTGCCTGACGGCATTGCGCTTTCCGTTCACCAGAACCGTTTACTGAAACTGGCACGCGAAGGCGGGAAAATGAGTAGCCGGGATCTGGCTAAATTCACGGATATCCGCCGTTATGCCTCGCTGGTTTGTATAATATCAGAGGCCAGGGCCACCCTGACTGACGAAGTTATTGATCTGCACGAGCGTATTCTGGGTAGCCTGTTCAACAGGGCAAAACGCACGCAGGCCGAACGGCTCCAGCAAACGGGAAAGCTTATTCAGAGCAAGCTGAAGCAGTTCATTACCGTCGGGCAGGCGTTACTTAACGCCAGAGAATCCGGCGAAGATCCCTGGGCCGCAATAGAAGACGTCATTCCCTGGCAGGAATTCATCAACAGCGTGGAGGAAACGCGGTTTCTGTCACGTAAGGACAACTTTGACCCGCTTCATCTGATCACTGAAAAATACAGCACGCTGCGTAAGTATGCCCCCCGGATGCTTTCCGCGTTGCAGTTCAGGGCTGCGCCAGCCGCGATACAGCTTAGTGACGCGCTGGATACCGTCAGAGAGATGTATCGGAAACAACTCCGAAAAGTCCCGTCATCCGCGCCAATCGGGTTCATCCCAGAAAGCTGGCGAAAGGTAGTGATCACTCCCTCCGGTATTGACCGCAAATATTACGAATTTTGCGTACTTAATGAGTTGAAGGGGGCATTACGTTCTGGCGATATCTGGGTAAAGGGATCGCGCCGCTACAGGAATTTCGATGACTATCTGATCCCGTCTGACGATTTTGAAAAATCACTCCGGGATAATCAGCTATCCCTTGCCATTCTGACCGATTGCCATGAGTACAACCGTATGACGCTTCTGGCATCGCGCCTGGAAGAAGTGAATACGATGGCGCTGGCCGGTGATTTGCCTGATGTTGATATATCGGATAAAGGCGTGAAAATTACCCCGCTGGATAATAGTGTCCCTTCAGCAGCATCCCCTTTTGCCGATCTGGTTTATGGCATGTTGCCTCACCCTAAAATTACTGAAATGCTGGATGAAGTGGACGGCTGGACCGGTTTTACCCGCCATTTCACGCATCTTAAAAATAATCACGTCAGACCAAAAGACAGAAAGTTGTTACTGACCACCATCCTGGCCGATGGCATCAATCTGGGGCTGACAAAAATGGCCGAATCCTGTCCGGGAACAACAAAGTTGTCACTGGAGGGCATTCAGGCCTGGTACATCAGGGATGAAACCTATTCAGCCGCGCTGGCTGAGCTGGTTAATGCTCAGAAAAAGCGGCATCTGTCGGCATTCTGGGGCGATGGTACAACGTCGTCGTCTGACGGACAGAACTTTCTGGTGGGTAGTCACGGGCGTTATGCGGGTCAGGTCAATCTGAAATACGGGCAGGAGCCAGGCGTGCAGATTTACACGCATATATCGGATCAATACAGCCCGTTTTACACCAAAGTGATCAGCCGTGTGCGTGACCCCACGCATGTACTTGATGGTCTGCTGTATCACGAAAGTGATCTGGAAATTACAGAGCATTACACTGATACCGCTGGTTTTACGGAGCATGTTTTCGCGCTGATGCATCTGCTTGGATTCGCTTTTGCGCCAAGGATCCGGGATCTTCATGACAAGCGGATTTTTATTCATGGAAAGGCTGAGCGATATCCGGGACTTCAATCTGTGATATCCACAACCCAACTGAATCTTAAAGATATTGAGACGCACTGGAATGAGGTACTTCGCCTCGCAAGCTCGATAAAACAGGGGACAGTTACCGCATCGCTGATGATGAAAAAACTTGCAAGTTATCCTAAACAGAATGGCCTTGTAAAGGCATTGAGGGAAATCGGACGCATCGAGCGGACACTGTTTATGCTGGACTAGTTCCGAGATCCATCACTGCGCCGACGCGTACAGGCGGGGCTGAATAAAGGTGAGGCCCGGAATGCGCTTGCACGAGCGGTCTTTATGCACCGGTTGGGGGAGGTCAGAGATCTGGGGCCGGAGAATCAGAACTACTGGGCTAGTGGTTTGACGTTGCTGACTGCGGTGATCTCCCTGTGGAATACGGTATATATAGAAAGAGCCATAGATTCCCTGAGACGAAAAGGGCTCCCTATTAATGAACAACTTATTTCTCATTTGTCCCCGCTGGGATGGGAGCACATCAATCTGAGTGGGGATTACGTTTGGCGGACAAACCTTAAGCTGGGACAGGGTAAATACCGTTCGTTACGCTCAGTAGATAGTGGTCTGTACAAAAATAGGCTTAGCGTAGGATATTTTCCGTTTTCCAAGCGGACCCCTAAATCTACTTGACCGCTTTCTCATTCCAACGCTGTTTTGCCACCGTCAATGATTTCAGCCAATAGCCAGCGTTCAAAATCATGCAGTGCAGGTTCATTTATTCCAGTTTCACTAGGTTTTAATAAACAGAAATTTTTGCTTAGCGAGCCTGACGCTGGCCAGGGTGCAACAAGCGCTCCGCTATTCAGTTCTTTTTCAACATACATGCGTGGCACTATTGCCACACCCTGTCCCGCCAATGCAGCAGCTATTGCCATTTCATGAAGATCATAGCGGACACTCTGCGCTGAATTATCAAGGGCGATCCCGCTTCCCTGGGCATAGTTCTGCCATGCTTCAGGATTCTGTCGCCGATGAATACGCGATAGCTCGTTTAACTGATCGTTGACATGCTTATCCGTTAACAGCGCGGGATGGCACACAGGCAGCAGTTTTTCCTGAAAGAGAAATTGCACTCGCATACCGGCCCATGCGGGATGTTCAAAATGAACTACCGCGTCAAAACCACTTCCCGTGAGAATAAAAGGATCGGTTCTGGCCGCAAGATTTACGGTTATGTCTGGGTACATTGCGCTAAGGCCGCTCAAGCGGGGAATCAGCCACCGGCTGGAAAACGTCGGCAAGACGGCAATATCCAGGCTTTTGCTGCCCTCAGGCATTCCCATGATGTACTGGGTGTCCCTTTCAAGCCGTTCAATCAGTGACTTAATATCATTAATTAATGAAATAGTATCGATTTATCGTTATGAATTCAGCATGTATAATGATGAAAAGTCATCAAAGGCACCACCGGGTGCATTTTTACGTGTGATGCCAGAGAAAGGGCTATTTGGCAGGTGCAGCGGGAACCGGATCAGGCGCATCGATCTCCTGAAGAGAATCTTCGATGGCAGCGGCGTTCGGATTCTCTTGTGGGGCCAGACGGCCACCGCGCGCCAGGAAATCATGCCGTTGGAAATAGGCCTCGCGCACCATCAGATATGGATCGGACGAGTTTCTCAGCAGACCATCTGAATCTAGCAGTTGTGCTCGCGTCTCTACCCCCTCCACGACCCATTTACCAGCGGAAGCCCAGAACGTCAGGTAACTCAGAACCGGATAGAGCGTATCAACCATGCCGCCACCGTCTTCACGCAGCGTCGCGCTGCCATAACCCGGCAATACCACATACGGACCATAGCCCACGCCGTAGCTTCCCAAGGTAGTACCGAATCTGCGCGGTTCTTCTTTTGCCAGCTTCGGATTCGCCACAGAGGCAAGATCGAATAATCCCCCCATCCCCAAAGGGTGTTCAGGAAGAAGCGGTTAAAGTGGATCATGGCCTTATAAGGATCGCCCGACACAAAATAGTTTGCCATCGCGGCGTGTTCTTCCAGGTTACTGAGGAAATTGCTCAACCCATTGCGCGCTGGTTTCGGCACATAGTCACGCCAGGCAACAGCTACCGGCCGGACGACATACGGGTCCAGCACATTGTAGTTAAAGTTGAACATGGTGCGGTTGAATCCCTCAAGTGGGTCGGAACGCCCTTGGGTTGTTTTATCTGAAGAGCTGGCGCACCCAACCAGCATGACACTGGCCAGCACCACCTCACTCAAACGGTTATTCATAGTGATTCTCCCTGATAAAATTGCGTTTCGCCCACGTTACAACCGTATAGCATCCCCCCCCCCCGACCCGTTTCAACACATTGACTGCGAAGAACGCATTCTGACAAGAAATGGTCGTTGGTAGTGTAACATTTTATTGCGCTTCATCGAGGAAAGCTAACGTAATAGTGCCTATTAATGCGTGTGTTACTGAATTAGCAAGCCAAAAAACGGGTTTTTATGGTGCAAAGACTCAGATCTAATGCCTTGCACACGCACATTCTTCACACTTTTTTGCCACCGATTGACGGGATATTAATCAATCGCACATTCATGTGCTTATGCTTACGGCTAAAATGCGTATAATGTCCTCACTGAAGTCTCCATAGTTAAATGGATATAACGAGCCTCTCCTAAGGGCTAATTGCAGGTTCGATTCCTGCTGGGGACACCAGTCACATTTTCTGCAAGACCAGCCCTCCAACTTTGTTGGTATAACCAAGACGATACAGTTGCCCTGACACAGTGCTACATAATCAAGATGCTCCTGATGTAACAGGATGATCTTCAAGGTATCCAATAGGACAACCGATAAAACCGGCAGGCTTGGTATGCGTTTGTTTTTCTTATGTGATACTCGTTGGTACCACATAAGAGATACTCTTTAGATATCATCTTATCAGTAAGCCATTTTTAGTGGGGTTGCTTTTTTAGTTCCATATTTATGCGTGTATGGGTTGTAATTTCCTTTAGTACTGAAATTATTATATTGTGTGGAATCTTTTGTTGTCCTCTTATACGGAGAGACATATTTTCCATTGTTTTTAACGTACCCATTGACTCTTTCATGGCTTGAACTACTGCCAGTACTATAGCTATAGCTCTTCGGCGCTTTATAGGTTCCCTTATAGGCTGAATGATATCCGCCTCCTTTTGCAAAGGCACTTGTAGTGAGAGCAATAAAACAAAATGCAATAATTATCCTGATCATGATTATCACCATTAACTAATATAAATGAGTCTAGCCCTTTTTGTACTTTGCACTTGTTCCTCACGTACTCATTTTTTGTCCCTGTCTTCCCAATACCGACCAACCGTGGCTGAAACGCTGACCGTTCTGAAACCAGAGTACTTTGCCAGTCTACTGATATCCCGAGGGTAAATCTGCTTCACACAGCATGATTTTGACTTAGCCCTCCTTTCTAGATGGTGCAGTTTTTAGCTTATCCTTGTTGTTTTTGGTAATGATATTCATTATTATTTGATTGTTTTTTAATATATCCTCAGCCAATTTCGCGCTTTATGTTTCTTATGAGGAATGCATTTCCCTAGTTATTATTGCGTAAATAACATTCAAAATGTTTTTATAAAATGGGTAAACAATGTTACGAAGGCCATTAGTTTTATTGCTACTCACTGCTTTTTCATTGACAGCTCAGGCCGAATATTCGGGTTACAATAAGCAAAGAAACAATATTGAAGATTGGAACAGCAATAAAAAACAATAACGGTAAACGTACGACCGAAGAATTCACTTGCGATGGTCGGCAACACTGCTCACAAATGAGATCCAAAAAAGAGGCTTACTTTTTTCTTCAAAACTGTCCTAATACAAAAATGGACGGTGATAACGACGGAGAACCTTGCGAAAAATACCGCTATCCTGAAGGAGTAAGACGAGATTAAACACCTATGCAGAAAAAGGCCACTACCAGAGCTGCTAATATCTAAATTGGAGGTAGTCCGATAGGGCTAGCAGTACCGGCTCTATCGGAAACAGGCCAGCCCGAAGGCTGCCACGCCTGAGCCACCATTGTGTTACGAATAAGATTCGTAAAGTATGGATGTGCCAAGTCTACGGTACAATAAAGACGCATGGTGCGTCTGGTATCGCCGATAGTACACACAGGCTGCTAATCCCGGTTGCCAATTTTGCGGCAACCGGCAGACTATACAGGTGAGCTATTAGCTATTGTACCAGCAAATTTTTTTATCCGAAATTCTGCGGCTCATTGGGTGATTATGTATACTGTCGTATCGTTTAAAGGTGAAATCACGTTCAGGATTGAGGGCTTATGATAAGGAAATGGTTGCTTCTACTGTCTCTTGCGGCAACATGCAATTTTTTATACAGTTTGTATACTGTCTTCAACGACCTGCCCACGTTGAATAAAATACAAAATATTTTTACTATTCTTATGTGCCTTTTTTCATTTTTATTTTATTCGGCACAAAACAAAAAGAGATCGTTGCGATATTGAATGAGTATTACAAAAAACTTTGATCTGAAATCCTTACAAAAGGAAAAAAATTATCACTACACTTTTTTGTTCTGTTGTATCTTTTTGTCTTATGCACACTTTTGGCTCGCATCCATCACCGGCGTGTTTTTCCTTCAAGTACTATACAAAACTCGATTGATAATCGAACATTTTACCGTTATTGAAACCACTACTATTATTTTTTCTCTTAACGCGATATTGTTTTTGATTTTTACACTTCCCGTGATTTCTATACTGAAGGGTATCAGGAAAACTACAACAATTTCCTCTTGATGCAAAAAATCACACCCTAGCCAATTAATATTGACGCACTAGGTGTGGTTTCATTTATACAGAGGTTTTTATTCTGAAATTATCAGGAATAATGTGCCAATGATGTTGGCGTTTTTATTAGCTGTCCTGTGTGCATGACGCTGTTGCTTTCCACTTGCATGACGGATTTGAAAATGCATTTCGCGCCATGTGGGTTCTACGGTGAAACGTCAAAATGCGACGTTTTGTATTGGGAACCGTGACAACACGGACATTTTAAAATAATGTAGAAATAACGAACCTATCCTTACTTACAGCGCAACCACGTTCGCGGCTGCTGGACCTTTGGGGTCATTTTCGATCGAGAATTCAACTTTCTGACCTTCATCCAGAGTGCGGAATGCGTTGCTCTGAATTGCAGAAAAATGAACAAAAACATCTTTGCTACCGTCAGTCGGGGAAATGAAGCCAAAACCCTTCTCTGCGTTGAACCATTTTACTAAGCCAGTCATTTTGTTAGACATATCTATTACCTTCTTAATGAGCCTTTCGGCAAATAGGGCTTGAGAACAGGATGGAACCAGAGCGTAAAGATGAAACTCAAAAAGAAGGAATATCGAGGATAACTCTTAGATAGCACTTAGATGTGAGAACTGCTTTAGTAAACTGCGTTGATCATGTCTGTTTATCAAACCGCCGCGTTTATTAACACACAAAATGCCTGGCATTGCAAGTGGTATCAAGAAATCCTGTTTTGCGCTCTGGCGATGGCACATGCAACGCGAGCGCGAAGGTTGCATAGAAAATGTTTGTTCAACCAGATACGCCTAGACAACTCAGCATGAATATCTATCACAAATAGAATATTAAGACAATAATATAGAAACAGGTAAAATAATTACGCTACTCAATAAATTGGAAAAGAAGAAGCTTTTAGGTTGGCATTGAATTATCCCTATGGAATTGTTAGATTCACGCCAAACATTTCACCAATAAGGTCATCTGGCATCACGCGATCGCCGGATATTTGTGCGTCACCCTCCCGTTTTACTCATTCAGGTCATGATGGAAAAAGACCTGTTGACACGTTCAATACCATGGCGTTGTGCAATACACATTTATAAGGAAATTTTATGTTTGAGATTTACAAACCTATAATAAAAAAACTGGTTATCGGCCTTAGCAAAATCGCCGTCTTTTTCCTGGTCGTGCACTATTCTCTCCCCTACCTTGAAAATATGCTGGGCACGCGTCTGGACAGTATACATACCTATTTCCCGTGGGTAATGGGTGCATCATTAGCGTGGGTGATCCTTAGGCTGTTGCTGAATATTGTAACCAACTATGGCTTTAAGGATGGCATCCCGCAATTTTCTAACGGGATAGCCGCCAATATTCGCTATCCTCTCAGAGATGATACCGATGCGCTGGTGGTGAAGTTATCCGGGTTGATGGATATCTGTGATACCAGGAACGACCGTGCCGATCATGCCAGATCCTATCTTAACAGCCGCGAAGCCTACGACGTCAATAAAGCGCCCAACAAAAAAGGCATCATTGATAATTCCGCATTTGACTATCTGGTGCTGAGCTATGACATCGAAAAACGCAGCGAGTTGATCGAATTTATTGGCAAATTACTTCAGTCATTGCCGGAAGAAAACCGACCGGAGGCCAAATCAGCCTACGGTGAAGCGGGTCTTCCCCTATCATGGTGGGAGACTCATAACCCCATGTTTAACCTGCCGTAATGGAACATCACTGCCACCTTAAAGCGTTCTTTGTTCCGGTATCCTCTGGACTTGATCCGCAGCAGCCTTATCTTGCTGTTTAGTGACTCTGCATTACCGTTTGATACCCTGTGTTTCATGGCATTCAGGATCCCGTACAGTCGTTTACGTAACGTCCGGGCGGCGCTGCTTAGTAGCGGGACACCAACGTCTTTTGCCATCCCTATCCATTCCAGCCACAGACGCCTGCTGTGTTCGTCATACCGGCGGTTCCAGAGTTCCCGGGCCAGCGCCTTCATTGCCCAGCAACGGCTGGTATCAGGCAGAACCATCTGCGCTGCTTCCAGTCTTTCTGCTATTCGACCATGACGTTTATGGCGACCGTACAACCACAGATAACGGGAACGATGTGCACTTTTTCGTGCCGGTAACGGGATGGTTTTCATCTCCAACTGTCGTGTTTTATCTACGACGGCACAGAGCATTTTCGCTACATGGAAGTGGTCGAACGCGATCTTCTCCACCGCGTTAGGCAGATGGAGCCGCGCTGCGCTTATATAGGATAGATTCATGTCCATCGACAGGGTTTTAATGGATTCAATCTGGCGGTCACCCAGACTCCGGAGATAGCCAGCAAGACTTTCAACTCCGCGATCATCTTTGAGTTCCAATGCCTGTCCTTGGGTATCAGAGATAACGGTGACGTACTGATGCCCCTTTTTGAAAGCGACCTCATCAACACAGAGATGACGTGCGGCCTGAGGTGTTTTTCGACGGGCCAGTCCACGCTTAACCGCCCGTTGCATAATATTATCGACAGCATTCCAGCTCAGCCTCAGCTGTTTCCTGACGGCATCCACGGTGCTGATTTTCAGCCATGAGATAACGAACGACTCGAACAACAGCGTATACCGGCTACCGGGGCCGGCCCATGGAACAGACAGCGTCTGGTAGCCATGCTCCGGGCACATAATACGGGGTACATCAGCTTCGACTATTGTCGCGAACTGACAGGTATCGAGATGGCGCCATTTACGATGTCGGTGATCGTGAATAGGACAAGATTTCCCGCAGGTTGGACAGGTTAACTGAGTGTTTTTCGCAATCTCAACTGTAACGGTAACAGAACCGGCATTTTCATCGAGAGAAAGAGACTTTACCTGCCACGGAATAGACAGGTTGAGGATATGAGCGTAGAGAGACTTTTCGTCCATGGTGGTGACCTCTGGCGATTTAATACGCCATTATCATGCCTTCAGCCACCACAACAAGGGAAGACCCGGTTGAGTGCATTGGTAACGTTATCTGGCTGAGCCAGATCAACGCTGGCGATTTCAAACATCACGCTGTCCGTCTGGCGAGTGACGTTAGCCAGATACCCCAATGCAACCAACCTGTCGTTATACAGGGTTTTCATCGACTGATTAACGTTATTAATACCCGAAAGTCCTATTACCGTGACGACACCCAATAGTAATGCCATCAACGTCATGACTGAAATCAATTTTAATTTAATGCTCATAGAAAAATCCCTGGATAGAAGATTCACCAGCATATCGATCCCAGTATTAAAGTATTCATAGCGTCTCAAAAAAATTTAAAAAACAATGAACAACCCTATGAGATATATTTACTTCTTATGCCATTTAAAAAGGGGCTATTCATACTAAAAAGGAAGTGCATAGCGTTATATTATCAATGCAAGTAAAGTTATCGTTACATCAAGGCCATATAAAAAATAAGGTTTTTTGAATTCAGCGCTTCAAGCTACACTGCCATTATCGTGACTGATAAAGACGCCCCATTAACCATGACAGATGCCTCACGCCCCCAATGGCAACTCCATATGCTGCGCACCGCTAACGGCGCGCTCTATACTGGCATCACGCGCGATGTGGCGCGCAGAGTGGCACAGCACCAGGATGGAAAAGGCGCAAAGGCACTGCGAGGGAAAGGCGAACTGACACTGGTCTATCACTGTGAAGTAGGGGATCACACCACGGCGTTACGGCTGGAATACCGCCTGAAGCAACTGAGCAAGCAGCAAAAAGAGAGGCTGGTGCGCGACCAGCCTACGACGCTCTCTGACTATATACGTGCTGATGTTCCCTAAAGCGCTCAGGGGAGAAAACGTTGGAAGGGTACAGCATAATCCACGATGCCACTCACGCCTTCAAAATGGTTATCGGAAAGCGGGTACATCTGGAAAGCATCATCACTATCAGGCCAGCGGCAGCGTAACTGCTGCTCCCGGGCAGGCACAAAACCAAAGCGAGCATAATAAGCGGGAGAACCGAGCACCACCACGGCGGTGTAACCAAACTCGTTTAGCGCATCCAGCCCTTCGTAAACCAGCTTTTCACCCCATCCTTGACGGCGCAGCGTTTCATCTACCGCTAGCGGCCCCAAAGCGACCCACTGACGATCTTCCTCTGCAATGGTCACCGGGCTAAAAGCGACGTATCCCATCACCATACCTTCGTCATCCGTAGCGACTACGCCAAGCGTTAACAGCCCGTCTCCCCGCAGTTGATGAACCAGTTCAGCCTCTGCCGAGGTGGGAAACGCACGACGCAGCAGCGCATCAATACCCGCTGCATCTACCGGAATTTCCACCCGTACTAACATGTGGTGGCCGCGCGATCGTCAGCGTGCATCGCGCCCTCATGTAATCCCGCCTCAACGAAATCGGCCAGACGCAGCAGGCCAATGCGCAACGGCGCTGGCATGGAATCCAGATCGATAGAATCCATCAGGTTTTTAACATACAGCCCCAGTTCAGTATCGCCTCCAATGCGCAAACGACGCTGGAAAAACAGCGTATCGGGATCTTCACGGCGTGCGGCGATCAGTAACAGATCGTTGGCTTCAGCACTGAATCTGACGTCTTCCACTTCATGCTGGCTCACCACCAGGCGATCGTCTCGCAATGTCACAAACCAGGTCAGCCCGACATCACGGACTTCCACTTTCAGCCAGCGTTCTGTCAGAAATGACAGCTCGCCTTCATCCAGCGCCTGCTGAAACTGCCAGCTCAGTACCCGCTCCAACACCTGCCGCTGTAAGGCAAATGGGGTGAACTTCAGAGGCTTACCTAACAAGCCCGGACCTTGACGCACAATCTGTGCCCGTAGTTTTTCCAACACTGATGTACCCCTTATAAAGCAAACCGTTCAATCCAATCCACTCACCCGCTGAACGCAGGGTCCGCTCAGGCCATGCGCACCGCATGTGCTGCTTTTCTCATCACACTATTTTGCCACAGCCCAGTAAAGCAGACGCGATGCCGAGTCAATAATTTCATTATTATGCACGGAAATCTCGGTAATGCATGCAAGCAATCCCTATTCATTACACGATAAGCTGGCCTAAATCAAAGTCCTGCACCAGCGGGTTAATTAAGATTCCCTAACGTTAAAGAAGGGTCGTGCGTTGATATTCCCATTTTCCGCATGTCCCCGCCCTGCATCAGCCCTGACATGACATCAGGCTGCCTGATGAATGAGGAAACCCGTATGGAATTACTGTGCCCCGCAGGGAACCTGCCCACACTGAAAGCGGCAATTGATAACGATGCCGACGCTGTTTACATCAGGCTAAAAGACGATACCAACGCACGCCACTTCGCTGGATTGAACTTCACGGACAAGAAGTTGCAGTAGGCGAGCGACTATGTGCATCGCCATCAGCGCAAATTGCATATCGCCATCAATACGTTTGCCCACCCAAACGGCTATCAACGCTGGGAGCGCGCTGTCTATATGGCGGCCAATATGGGGGCCGATGCGCTGATCCTGGCTGATCTTGCCATGCTTGAGTATGCCGCAGAGCGCTATCCGCATATTGAACGGCACGTCTCTGTACAAGCATCTGCCACTAACGAAGAGGCAATTCGTTTTTATCAGCGCCATTTTGCAGTTCACCGCATCTTACTGCCTCGCGTATTGTCGATCCATCAGGTTAAGCAATTGGCGCGTACCAGCCCGGTGCCTCTGGAAGTGTTCGCGTTCGGCAGCCTGTGCATCATGGCTGAAGGCCGCTGTTACCTCTCCTCCTACCTGACGTGGGAATCCCCCAATACCGTCGGTGCCTGCTCGCCCGCTCGTTTTGTGCGCTGGCAGCAAACCGAAAAAGGGATGGAATCGCGCTTGAATAATGTTCTGATCGACAGATATCAGGACGATGAAAATGCCGGTTATCCCACGCTGTGCAAAGGTCGCTATCTGGTGGGCGGCGAGCGTTACCACGCACTGGAAGAACCAACCAGCCTGAACACGCTGGAGTTACTGCCGGAACTGATGGCAGCCAACATTGCCTCAGTAAAAATTGAAGGACGCCAGCGCAGCCCGGCCTATGTCAGCCAAATCACCCGCGTCTGGCGACAAGCCATTGACCGTTGCATCGCGTCTCCCGGCACCTTCACCCCGAGTGCGGAGTGGATGTAAGCACTCGGGGCAGTGGCGGAAGGCACGCAAACCACGCTGGGTGCGTACCATCGAAAATGGCAATAAGCAGCAGGTGAGAGAAGAAAACAGTATGAAATATGCGTTAGTTCCATCCTCTACTATTGGCAAAAAACGGATGTGGAAGCCTTTTATCAGGCAGCCAGAGCAGCGCCGATATTATCTATTTGGGTGAAACGGTGTGCAGTAAGCGGCGCGCCATCAAAGTGGGCGACTGGCTCGATCTGGCGAAACAACTCGCCGCCAGCGGCAAGCAAATTGTATTGTCTACGTTGGCGTTAATTCAAGCGCCCTGAGAACTCAGCGAATTGAAACGCTATGTGGAGAACGGGGAATTCCTGCTGGAAGCCAACGATTTCGGCGCGGTGAACATGGCTGCAGACCGGCATTTACCGTTTGTCGCGGGCCATGCGCTCAACTGCTACAACGCCTACACGCTGCGTCTATTGCATAAGCAAGGGATGATGCGCTGGTGCATGACGGTAGAACTTTCCCGCGACTGGCTGAGCGAGCTGCTTGACCAATGCGATGAGCTCGGTTTTCGCCATCAGTTCGAGGTGGAAGTGCTGAGTTACGGGCACTTGCCGCTGGCTTATTAAGCGCGCTGTTTCACCGCTCGCTCAGAAAACCGCGCCAAGGATGAGTGTGAAACCTGCTGCATCAAGTACCCGCAGGGGCGCGCCCTGCTGTCGCAGGAAAACCAGCAGGTGTTTGTGCTCAACGGTATCCAGACGCAGAGCGGCTATTGATATAACCTCGGCAACGAACTGGCGTCCATGCAAGGTCTGGTGGATATCGTTCGCTTGTCGCCACAGTCGTTGGATACGCTGACCCTGGTCGATAGCTTCCGCGCTAACTAGCAAGGCCAGGCACCACTGCCCCTGACGCAAGATGCCGATTGTAACGGCTACTGGCGACGTGTCGCCGGTCTGGAATTGGTGTCCTGACTGGCGTCGGGCGGTGATCCGCCCGATCGCCCGTTTTGAATATAAAAAAGTGCGGGCGTGCGCAATACTGTGAAAAAAACACAGTGAGCCTGCCGCAATGTCAACCGATACCCAAACAACACTATTTTCTCACGATATCCCGTTTTCCCTTCTGGATTTAGCGCCGATCCCACAGGGGGCGACGCCCAGAGATGCCTTTCATCATTCGCTCGATCTGGCGCAGCACGCGGAAAAATGGGGTTACCACCGTTATTGGTTAGCCGAGCACCACAACATGACCGGTATCGCCAGCGCCGCAACCTCGGTGCTGATCGGCTATATTGCTTCCGGCACCGAACGCATCCGGCTAGGCTCCGGTGGCGTCATGCTGCCAAACCACTCCCCGCTGGTGATTGCCGAGCAGTTCGGTACGCTGGAATCACTCTATCCCGGGCGTATCGATTTAGGCTTGTGACGCGCGCAGGGCACCGATCAGCGTACCATGATGGCCCTGCGTCGCCACCAGAATGCGGAAATCGACGATTTCCCCCGCGATGTACAGGAATTACAACGCTATTTTGCTGATGCTCAACCAGATCAAGCGGTGCGTGCCGTACCGGGTCAAGGCTTACAGGTGCCCCTCTGGCTGTTGGGTTCCAGCCTCTACAGCGCGCAGTTAGCGGCAGCATTGGGATTACCGTTTGCCTTCGCCGCGCATTTCGCTCTGGATATGTTGCTTCAGGCAATGGCGCTATACCGGGAGAAATTCAAACCCTCCAGCACGCTGAACAAGCCCTATGCCATGGTGTGCGTGAACGTGATTGCAGCTGAAAGTGAGCGCGATGCGCGTTTCTTGTTCACCTCGGTACAACAGCAGTTTCTGAATTTGCGTCGTGGGCAACCTGGACCGCTGCCTGAGCAAGTGCAAGATATGGGTTCACTCTGGTCTCCAGCCGAACAGTTTGGTGTGGATCAAGCACTGCGTTTAGCGATCGTGGGTGACAACAGTAAAGTGCAGCATGGCTTGCGTAGCTTGCTGCGAGAGACGAAAGCAGACTAAATCATGATCAATGGGCAGATCTTTGATCATCAAGCACGAAAAGACTCTTTCGAGCGGATCATGCAGATACGTCAGTCACTTTTTGACTAGTCACGGAAGAGCAAGCGACAACGAGCGTGTCATCCCCGGCGTAGGCCGGGGATCTCTAACAGAAGGAAAGCGTTTAGCCTATCAGAGATTCCCGCCTACGCGGGAATGCAAGTGCCATCACCTGCTATCATCCGTCATCGGCAAGCTGTCAAAGGCGCGCAGTGCCTTCTTACCGTAGGGATCGCCGATCAAACGTTTTGATTCTCGAAACGCAGGGCTGACCAGGCTTTTTTCCGGTTCCTGAAGATCGTAGCTGAGTCCTGCCAACGTTGACCAGGTATGCAGCAGATGCGCATTGCTGTATTTCCGGTTTACGTAAGGGGCATAGTCGATCGGGTGATCTTTCTGCCACTGTGGCGAATTCCAGAGAATGAATGGCACCGTGTACATGGTACGCGTCGGCGCAGATTCATCGCGTCCGAGCACGTTGTGCTGCGGCGTCTCGTAAACATCTTCACCGTGATCCGAGAAGTAGAGCAGGAAACCATTCGGCTGCGTTTTTTCAAAGGTGCGGATCAGCGTTTAGACCACATAATCGTTGTACAGCTCAGCATTGTCGTAATCATTGTAGACTTCAACATCGCTGTCACTCACGCCGTCAGGAATGCCTTCTCGCCCGACAAATTTCGTTGTCTCTTCCGGATAACGAAATTTGTATTTCATGTGAGTACCTAACAGGTGCACCACAATGAACTTCTTCTCAGCGGGATCGGCCAATACCTTTTCAAACGGCGCGAACACCACGTCATCATACTGACGCGCGCTTTGAGTGCGCTGATTGTTCATATAGAACTGTTCGTCTGTCTGCTGAGAGAACACTGTCAGCAACGTATTTCGTTTGGTCATGGTCTGCTGATTGGTGATCCAGAACGTTTTGTATCCGGCCTGTTTCATCATGTTCATCAGCGATGGTTTGGTCAGATAGAGATCCGGATGCAACTCATCGGCAAACGTCAGCGCCTGCTGCAAGATTTCAATGGTGTACGGACGTGAGGTCACGACATCGTTGAACACCACCAGATTGGTATCGCTTTTACGCAACGCGTCTAGCCGTGGCGTGGTCTCACGACCATAGCCATATAGGCTCATGCGGCTACTGGTGGTTGACTCACCGATCACCAGCACCAGCGTGCGCGGCGTATTACCATTCGCGTCTTTCAGGTTTGCCAGCGGGGGCAACGCCGCCTTCTGTTTGAGCATTTCTGTCATGCTTGCCAACTGCTGGCGGTACTCAACATAACCTGCAATATACTGCACGGTGCGGTAGTGGACATACGGCTCGCCAGATAACCGCTGGCCTCTTCCAGTGTCTCACCCTCGTTATGCATTTTTTTATAAAGGGGAACACCAAACAGCACTACGGCAATTAAGGTGCATACCGTCACTTTATATTTAAACGGCAGGTAAACTGGTCGCACTTTACGCCACAGAAACCCAACTATCACCGTATAAAAAATTAATATAGCCAAAACTTTCAGACTGAAATATTGACTTACATATTCACCAGCTTCTTTGCTATTAGACTCGAACATCACAAACATAACGCTTCGTGAAAACTCTTGTTTATATATCGAGTAATAACCCAGGGCGATCAAAGAGGTAGCCCATAACAGGATACCCAGCACGCTGCTAATGATTTTGGTTCTGGCAGGGAAAACAAAAACAGTGATCAGCCATAGCAAGCTGTAAAGTAACGAATCGCGTAATCCCGTGGTACTGCTATGACCGGTGAGAACAATGACAAGCTGGAGTGCACAGGAGAAAAACCAAAAATAGAGCAAAAGCCATCCGAGCGAACGCCAACTAAAGCGTTCCTTAACAAAGAGTTCAGACATATTTAATTCAACACAACGTTGTTATTTTTTATGCAGCGCCAAATAGCACTACTTTAATGAGGTCTATTTTTTTAGTACCTCTCTTCCGGCACCGCAATAACCACGCTGAAGAGTTGGACTATCCCTTTAAAACCTTAAAACAAAATTAAGTTCAGCCGGTGAGTCAAAAAAATACAATGGTAAAAGTTATGTAAAGGACTATTTTATTCTTAGAAGCGAAGTGTTGAACTTCGCCTCAAAGATAAGCCAATACACCGATTACCTAATGTGATTTTTATTGACCAATATCAGCAGGACGGCGGCGCGGAGCGCGTTGACCATCACTGTTGAAATTACGGTCACGACGTTCACCCTGACCTTCACGACGAGCATCACCCTACCCACCGAATGAACGACGGCCACCGTCACGACGATCGCCAGCGCCAGAACGCGGTGCGCCACGGCTGTCACTACACTCACGGCGTTCGAACGGCTGTGCATCACCGATCAGTTGCATGTTCATCGGCTTGTTCAAGATGCGCGTGCGGGTAAAATGCGTCAGCAGATCGCCCGGCATTCCCTTCGGCAATTCGATGGTAGAATGCGATGCGAACAGCTTGATGTTGCCGATGTAACGACTGCTGATATCCCCTTCGTTGGCAATGGCACCAACGATGTGGCGAACTTCAACACCATCATCATGGCCTACTTCGATGCGATACAGTTGCATCTCACCCACATCACGACGCTGCGGACGATCGCCGCGGTCATTACGATTATAACGATCGCGGAATTCGCGGCGCGGACGACGCTCAATCACCGGTTCTGGCGGCAGGATCAGCGGACGCTCACCTTGCGCCATTTTCAACAATGCAGCCGCCAGCGTTTCAATATCCAGCTCTTCAGCCGGTTGCAGCTTAGCCAGCAACGCACGGTACATATCCAGATCGCTGCTTTCCAGTTGTGACTGCACTTTAGCGGCAAACTTCGCCAGACGTCGTTCGCCTAACAGTTCAACGTTCGGCAAATAGACTTCAGGGATCGTCAGCTTCATGGTACGTTCAACGTTGCGCAGCAGGCGACGTTCACGGTTTTCCACGAACAGTAATGCACGACCTGCACGACCGGCGCGGCCAGTACGGCCAATACGGTGCACGTAGGATTCGGCATCCATCGGAATATCGTAGTTCACCACCAGACTGATACGTTCCACATCCAGACCGCGTGCCGCAACGTCGGTGGCGATCAGAATATCCAGACGACCATCTTTCAAGCGCTCCAGCGTCTGCTCACGCAGAGCCTGATTCATGTCACCGTTCAGCGCCGCGCTGTTGTACCCGCTACGCTCCAGGGCTTCAGCTACTTCCAGCGTAGCGTTCTTGGTACGCACGAAAATAATAGCGGCGTCAAAGTCTTCCGCTTCCAGGAAACGCACCAGCGCTTCGTTCTTACGCATACCGTGCACAGTCCAGTAGCTCTGGCTGATATCCGGGCGCGTCGTCACGCTTGATTGAATGCGCACTTCCTGCGGATCTTTCATAAAGCGGCGCGTAATACGGCGAATCGCTTTCGGCATGGTTGCCGAGAACAGTGCCGTTTGGTGCTGAGCCGGGATCTGGGCCATGATGCTTTCGACATCGTCAATGAAGCCCATACGCAACATTTCGTCAGCTTCATCCAGTACCAGACCGCTCAGGTTGGAGAGATCCAGCGTACCGCGTTTCAGGTGATCCAGCAGACGTCCCGGCGTACCGACCACAATTTGCGCACCCTGGCGCAGCGCACGCAATTGAACATCGTAGCGCTGGCCGCCGTAGAGCGCTACCACACTCACACCGTGCATGTGTTTAGAGAAATCATTACAAGCTTCAGCCACCTGCACCGCCAACTCACGGGTCGGTGCCAGCACCAGCATTTGCGGCGCTTTCAGTTCAGGCTTGATATTATGCAGCAGCGGTAATGAAAACGCTGCTGTCTTGCCGCTACCGGTCTGGGCCATACCCAGCACGTCGCGGCCATTAAGCAAATGAGGAATACATTCTGCCTGGATGGGAGAGGGTTTCTCATACCCCAGATCCGACAGTGCATTCAAAATAGGAGCGGACAGCCCCAGGTCAGCAAAAGAGGTTTCAAACTCTGCCATGTGAACGTGCCTCATAGTGAAATGGCGGCCAGTTTACACGTAACTTGTCGAGAAAATACTCAGTCATTTTCATTGAAAAGTGTGAACCGGCTCAAATTAGATTAAAAAACGAACAAGAAAGCCCTCGCCCGTTAAGGCGATGGAAACGATGGTTCCCGCCTGATTACGTTCGTCAGCTATTGCTGGTCCATCCTGATTAGGTCGTCTTGCTCTTGGCCTAACAATGCCAATTCCAACAATGCATAGCGGTGCTCAACAAAGTTATGTACGTTGTTGGCAACCGTCAGCTTGAACAGCGCCATGGCGTTGTTCTTGTCCCCCAGACTTAGGTAGTGCTTACCTAAATAGAAGTCAGTTTCACTGAGATGCTCAGCGAGCGAAGTGTTATCCGTTGCTTCTGCCTTCAGGCGCTCCATCAGCACAGCTTCACTGATGTTTCCCAGGTAGAATTCGACAATATTCCATCCCCAAGGACCTCTTTCTGCACTGTCATAACGCTTCTTCAGCGCGGCTTTGGCAGCATTGGGATCTATCTCCCGTTCAGCCAAATACAGCCATAATGTACGGAAAGGATCGTTCGGATCGTCTCTATAAAACGCCAGCAGATCATCCTGCGCTAACAGGTAACGACCGCCATAATACAAGGCGATGCCACGGTTCAAACGCGCATAATTGTAAGTTGGATCAAGCTCTAGTACAGAATCAAACGCTCCATAGGCAGCATCAAAATTGCCTGCCTGCGTTAAATAAATGCCTAGATAGTTAAACACTTCCGGCATATCCGGACGGATTGATAGCGCCTGTGAAAAATCATTACGCGCTAACGCTCTCAGTCCGAGACTATCATACAGCACTCCGCGCTCATATAATAGCTGTGCGCGTTCGTCATCGGTTAACGCCCGACTGGCAAGAATTTGTTCCATGCGCGCCAAAATGACTTCCTGCTGTAAAGCAGGCTGCACTGGAATTGCCAATACCGCGTTTTTACGCCAATCCGTGTTGCTGCATCCTGCCAGCATAAGTGCTGTCGCAACATAACACCAGCGTAAGAAAGGCTTCATTTCCCACTCCCGAAGACAAACATTGGATGAACATCCTGTCCCCGCACGCTCAATGTAAGGCTATCTGTGCCTCACAAAATGCCCAACTCCCCGCTCAGGCGGGGAGTTGCAAAACAACAGCAAAACGGCTGTTATTCTTCCTCAGAAGGCGCTGTAGCAGCATCCTGAGACTGAGCAGTTGCTTCCTTGACACTCAAACGTACACGGCCCTGACGGTCAACTTCCAGTACTTTAACCGGAACTTCCTGACCCATTTGCAGGTAGTCAGTGACTTTCTCAACACGCTTGTCAGCGATTTGAGAGATGTGTACCAGACCTTCTTTGCCGCCGCCAATAGCAACGAACGCGCCGAAATCAACGATGCGCGTTACCTTACCTTGGTAGACACGACCTACTTCGATTTCTGCGGTAATCTCTTCGATACGACGCATGGCATGACGCGCTTTCTCGCCGTCGGTTGCGGTAATTTTCACCGTACCGTCATCTTCGATCTCAATGGTGGTGCCCGTCTCTTCAGTCAACGCACGGATCACCGAACCACCTTTACCGATCACGTCCTTGATCTTGTCGACGTTGATCTTGATGGCGTGGATACGCGGTGCAAACTGAGAAATATCGCCACGCGGCGCGCCGATGGCCTGTTCCATCACGCCCAGAATGTGCAGACGCGCACCTTTGGCCTGATTCAGTGCAACCTGCATGATTTCGCGGGTAATACCTTCAATTTTGATATCCATTTGCAGTGCAGTAACGCCTTCGCGGCTACCGGCCACTTTGAAGTCCATATCGCCCAAATGATCTTCGTCACCCAGGATATCGGACAGCACTACAAAGTTATTGCCTTCTTTCACCAGACCCATCGCGACACCCGCAACGGCGGCTTTGATCGGCACGCCTGCATCCATCAGAGCCAGAGAAGCACCACAGACGGAAGCCATGGAAGAAGAACCGTTGGATTCTGTGATTTCAGAAACCACACGCACCGTGTACGGGAACTGAGCGGCAGTAGGCATCACAGCCAGCACACCACGTTTCGCCAGACGACCGTGACCAATTTCACGACGCTTCGGCGAGCCAACCATACCGGTTTCACCCACAGAGTACGGAGGGAAGTTGTAGTGCAGCAGGAAGCGATCGGTGGTTTCACCGGTCAATCCATCAATGTTCTGTGCATCACGCTCAGTACCCAGCGTTGCCGTTACCAGCGCCTGAGTTTCACCGCGGGTGAACAGCACAGAACCGTGGGTTCTCGGCAGCACGCCAGTACGCACATCCAGCGCACGGACCATGTCTTTTTCGCGGCCATCGATACGCGGTTCGCCACGCAGTACGCGGCTGCGCACTACATTTTTCTCGATGCTGCCCAGGATGTCCTGAATTTCATTGGCGTCCAGAGAATCATCAGCAGCCAGCAATTCAGCGCTAACCTCAGATTTGATAACGTCGATCTGCGCGTAACGATCTTGCTTCTCGGTGATACGATACGCATCGCCCAGACGCGTCTCAGACAGCGCCTTCACGCGATCCAGCAGCGCAACGTTAACGGCAGGTGCCTGCCAATCCCAACGCGGTTTACCGGCTTCTTTCACCAGTTCATTGATGTTGTCGATAACCACCTGTTGCTGCTCATGACCAAACACCACGGCACCCAACATTTGATCTTCACTCAGCAGATCCGCTTCGGATTCCACCATCAGAACCGCACCCTGCGTACCGGCAACAACCAGATCCAGACGGCTCTGTTTCAGTTCG
The DNA here is from genome assembly GCF_018777385.1 of Candidatus Symbiopectobacterium endolongispinus. Taxonomy (GTDB): domain Bacteria; phylum Pseudomonadota; class Gammaproteobacteria; order Enterobacterales; family Enterobacteriaceae; genus Symbiopectobacterium; species Symbiopectobacterium endolongispinus. The sequence goes on from NZ_JAFJYB010000001.1 coordinate 458,651, forward strand.
TCAATGGTCGGGTTCAGCACAAACTGGTCATTGATGTAACCAACACGGGCAGCACCAATCGGTCCATTAAAAGGCAGACCAGACAGGCTCAGCGCCGCAGACGCACCAATAATTGCTACGATATCTGGGTTGATCTGCGGATTTACAGAAACCACCGTTGCGATAACCTGCACTTCATTGACAAAGCCATCAGCGAACAGCGGACGTATTGGGCGGTCGATCAGACGAGAAATCAGGGTTTCGCCTTCGCTCGGACGGCCTTCACGACGGAAGAACCCACCAGGGAAGCGACCAGCAGCATAGGTACGCTCTTGATAGTTAACGGTCAGCGGGAAAAAGTCCTGACCTGGTTTGGCATTTTTCGCCCCGACAACGGTCACGAAAACTGCGGTGTCATCCATGCTGACCATAACGGCAGCAGTGGCCTGACGTGCCATCATGCCCGTTTCGAGCGTAACGGTATTCTGACCGTATTGAAACTTACGTACGATAGGATTTAGCAAAATAATATCCTTTACTCAGGGTTTATCATTCTCGGGTTTACCAGATGCCAGCCGATGTCGTTGTGTTCGGCACAGCGTCTCCCCGTTGATTACAAACCATCTCACTACATCCCCGCGACTAATGACAACCTTCACGTCAGGCTGGAACCAGTCCAGAAAGAAACATAAAGTTTCTCATTAGCCGCGCGAACCTCTGTAGCGAACGGCGACGACAAAGTAGGTAATACATTACTCTGTTTTGCAAGCACTTCCTAGAAGAAAGTGGCCCTATGAGGCCCCTTTCCACTGAAACTCGCCAGATTAGCGACGCAGACCCAGACGCTCGATCAGGGTAGCATAACGCGCTAAATCTTTACGCTTCAGGTAGTCCAGCAGCTTACGGCGCTGAGAAACCATACGCAGCAGACCACGACGGCTGTGGTGATCCTTTTTGTGCTCGGAAAAGTGGCCTTGCAGATGGTTAATCTGCGCGGTCAACAGAGCAACCTGCACTTCGGTAGAACCACTGTCGTTAGTGCCACGACCGAATTCTGCGACGATTTTTGCTTTAGCTTCAACGCTTAGAGACATTGCAATACTCCAAAACAGTATAGATAAAAAAAACAGGTTCCGATCTCTAATTCAGCGACCTATGTAACCTATTAAAAATAGGCCGCACCATTTTACTCTCAGCCATGGCCGATCGCAAGGCAGACACGGTAAGCCTTATTCCGAGAATTCGACCACCAGACGCTTGGGTGCCACGCGTCCAGCATCATCGATAATCCCCATACCAATGAACGCATGGGCATCACCTTCGGTGATGCGCACCATCCCTTCAGCGGGGGCGTTAGCCGCCGCAACAGTCTGCCCGAGTTTAAGATAACCCGCCACAACTGGCGGCAGATTCACCTCAGGATAATTGCTGACCGGGCTGTCCATCGGCATCAGCAGCGGATCCAGCACCGCTTCAAGGGATTGCTCTTCCGCTTGCGCTTGCGCCAACAGGGCTTGCAGTTGATCCAATGTGACCATGCGCTCTGCCGGATAAGTGGCAACCTGCACGCGACGCAGATAAGTCACATGGGCACCACAGCCGAGCATTTCACCGAGATCGTCAATGATGGTACGAATGTAGGTGCCTTTGGAACAGTGAATTTCCAGCTCCAGATCATCCACATCGTGACGAATAAACAGCAGTTCATACACGGTAATATCGCGCGCTTCACGCGGGACAGTGATCCCCTGACGCGCATACTCATACAGCGGGCGACCCTGATGCTTCAACGCGGAATACATCGATGGCACCTGCTGCGTGGTGCCACGAAAACGTTCCAGTGCCTCTGCCAACGCCTGCGCGGTAAACGTCACCGCGCGCGTTTCCACCACATTGCCATCGGCATCAGAGGTGTCGGTACGCTGCCCCAAACGGGCAATCACCCGGTAACGCTTATCCGAATCCAGCAAATACTGAGAGAACTTGGTGGCTTCTCCCAGGCAGATCGGCAGCATCCCGGTAGCCAGCGGATCCAGCGCACCGGTGTGTCCGGCACGGTTGGCATTAAAAATGCGTTTTACCTTTTGCAGCACATCATTGGATGACGCGCCTTGCGGTTTATCCAGCAATAATACGCCGTGGATATCACGGCCGCGACGACGAGGACGACTCATCAATCCTCCCGATCGTCGTCACCGTTGGCAGAACGCTTCTCGGCATCATTGCGCAAGACGTTGGTCACCAGGTTGGACATCCGCATCCCTTCCACCAACGAGTTGTCGTAGGCGAAAGTCAGTTCCGGCACCACGCGCAAACGCATTGCCTTACCGAGCAGTACACGAATAAAACCGGAGGCATCCTGCAATGCCTTGATGCCTGCTTTTACTTGCTCGGGTTTGTTATCGTTCAGAAACGTCACAAATACCTTGGCATACGCCAAATCGCGTGACAGAGCGACACCAGAAACTGTCGCCATGCCAATGCGCGGATCCTTCACTTCACTCTGAAGAATAATGGCGATTTCTTTCTGCATCTCTTGCGACACGCGCTGAGTGCGACTGAATTCTCTAGCCATAATCGAGTCCTCAAGGAAAAATCAGGGGGCACTAGGCCCCCTATAAGTCAATACGACGTGCAAACGTTGCGCGTCTCGTCCTACCCTGACAGGTTAGGCGATAGTACGTTTAATCTCGATAACTTCGAACACTTCGATGTTATCGCCAACACGCACGTCGTTGTAGTTCTTAACGCCGATACCACATTCCATACCGTTACGCACTTCGTTAACGTCATCTTTGAAGCGGCGCAGAGATTCCAGCTCACCTTCATAGATAACCACGTTGTCACGCAGCACACGAATCGGGTTGTGACGTTTCACGATACCTTCCGTCACCATACAGCCAGCGATTGCGCCAAACTTCGGTGATTTGAACACATCGCGAACTTCGGCCAGACCGATGATCTCTTGCTTGTATTCCGGTGCCAGCATACCGCTCATCGCCTGCTTCACTTCGTCGATCAGATCATAGATGACGGAGTAGTAACGCAGATCCAGACTTTCCGCTTCGACAATGCGACGAGCAGAAGCATCGGCACGAACGTTGAAGCCCAGAATGATAGCGTTGGATGCCGCAGCCAGCGTCGCGTCGGTTTCGGTGATCCCACCAACCCCGGAGCCCACAATATTCACTTTTACTTCGTCGGTGGAGAGTTTCTGCAACGAATCGGCAATCGCTTCCACGGAGCCCTGAACGTCGGCTTTCATCACGATGTTCAGTTCGGACACTTCGCCTTCGGTCATGTTGGCGAACATGTTTTCCAGCTTGGATTTTTGCTGACGCGCCAGTTTCACTTCGCGGAACTTACCTTGACGATAGAGTGCCACTTCACGGGCTTTCTTCTCGTCACGCACCACGGTGGCTTCATCACCCGCAGCCGGAACACCGGACATGCCTAGGATTTCTACCGGAATGGACGGACCCGCTTCGGTAATTTCACGACCCAGCTCATCACGCATGGCGCGCACGCGGCCATACTCAAAACCGCACAGCACGATATCGCCCTTGTTAAGCGTACCTTCGCGTACCAGTACCGTTGTTACCGGGCCACGGCCTTTGTCCAGGAAGGATTCAATGACCACGCCGCTTGCCATACCTTTACGGATAGCCGTCAGTTCCAGCACTTCTGCTTGCAGCAAAATCGCGTTAAGCAGATCATCAATGCCCGTACCGGCTTTGGCTGACACAGGAACAAACTGGCAATCGCCACCCCACTCTTCAGGGATGATGCCGTATTGCGTCAGTTCATTTTTGACGCGATCCGGATCGGCTTCTGGCTTGTCAATCTTGTTGACCGCAACCACCACTGGCACCTTGGCCGCTTTGGCGTGTTGAACGGCTTCGATGGTCTGCGGCATCACACCGTCATCGGCTGCAACCACCAACACCACGATATCCGTTGCCTGCGCACCACGTGCACGCATCGCGGTAAACGCGGCGTGGCCCGGAGTATCCAGGAAGGTGATCATGCCATTTTCAGTTTCAACGTGGTAGGCACCGATGTGCTGGGTGATCCCGCCCGCTTCGCCCGCCGCCACTTTGGTGGAGCGGATGTAGTCCAGCAGAGAGGTTTTACCGTGGTCAACGTGACCCATGATGGTCACGACCGGTGCGCGCGCTTCCGCAGCGACACCCGTATCACGGTCGCTCATTACCGCTTCTTCCAGATCATTTTCGCGACGCAGGATGACCTTGTGGCCCATCTCTTCTGCCACTAATTGTGCCGTTTCCTGATCGATAACCTGGTTGATGGTTGCCATGGCACCCAGCTTCATCATCGCCTTGATGGCCTGAGAACCTTTCACCGCCATCTTGTTCGCCAACTCAGCAACGGTAATGGTCTCGCCGATCATGACGTCACGGTTAACCGCTTGAACCGGCTTGTTAAAGCCCTGCTGCAACGAGCTAGGTTTACGTTTACCTTTGCCACTGCGAGTTGCGGCACGCTCTTCTTCATGGTCAGCCTTGCTTTCAGACAGGCGGTTGCCTTTCTTCTGCTTGGTGACTTTGGCGCTGCGGGTGCGGCCACGAGGATTACTCTCGACTTCGCGATCGTTTTCATCTTCTGCAACGCGGGCATGGTGGGAAGTGGTTACGTGATAGTCAGTGCTATCCTCTTCTTCACTGCTCGGCGTCTCGCTAGCCCATTTAGCGGCATTCTCTTCCGCCATGCGGCGTGCTTCTTCAGCAACGCGGCGGGCATCTTCCTCAACCTTCAGGCGGGCAGTTTCTTCAGTTTTTCGCTTCAGCTCAGCAGCCTCTGCCTCACGGCGGGCCTTCTCTGTCGCCGGAACAGATTTCGTCATACTGGTATTTTGATGATTGCTCAATTTGTCTTTTTCCGCTGCGTCACGCTTGGCTTTTTCAGCGGCCTCTCGCTTGGCTTGCTCTTCAGCTTCACGTTGAGCCAGTTCTTCCGCTTCCTGCCGTGCACGCTCTTCTTCTTCAGCCTGCTGACTGTTCAGCGGATCGCGCTGAACATACGTGCGTTTTTTGCGAACTTCAATCTGCACTGATTTACTTTTTCCGCCAGTGCTCGGAATATTCAAGGTGCTACGCGTTTTACGTTGCAGAGTCAACTTACCGGCCGCAGAACCGCGTTCGCGGTTCAAATGCGCCAGCAGCGTCTCTTTTTCCTGCTGGGACACGTTATCCGATGCAGACTTGGTAATTCCCGCATCAGCAAATTGCTGTATCAGGCGGTCTACCGGAGTCTGAATCTCTACGGCCAGCGATTGTATGGTTACTTCTGTCATGCTGTTCCTTTCCTGCTACAGTGTCGTTATTCGTTTTCGTCGCCGAACCAGCAGATATTACGGGCGGCCATGATCAACTCACCGGCCTTCTCATCGTTCAGCCCTTCAATATCCGTCAGGTCGTCAACGCCCTGCTCAGCAAGATCTTCCAGCGTACATACTCCACGCGCGGCGAGAGTGAACGCCAACTCGCGCGGTAAACCCGGTAAACTGAGCAAATCCTCAGCCGGTTGGCCACTGCCACGGCTCTCTTCCTGCGCCAACGCCAATGTGGTCAATGCCGCTTTGGCACGCTCACGCAGTGCTTCGATGGTTTCCTCATCCAGACCATCGATCTCCTGGAGTTCCTTGATAGGCACATAGGCCAGTTCTTCAAGTGAGGAGAAACCTTCTTCAACCAGCACGGTGGCAAACTCTTCGTCGATATCCAAGTGCTTGGTAAAGACGTCAATTGCCGCGTGTGCTTCCGCCTGATGCTTGGCTTGCAGGTCTTCCACGGCCATCACGTTCAGTTCCCAGCGGTCATCTGAACGATGCTGTTTCAGCAGTTGGGAAGCCAGACGCACGTTCTGCCCGTTGCGGCCAATCGCCTGTGCCAGGTTGCTGGACTCTACGGCGATATCCATGGTGCAGGTATCTTCGTCAACCACGATAGAAACGACGTCTGCCGGTGCCATGGCGTTGATGACGAACTGTGCCGGATGATCGTCCCACAGAATGATATCAATGCGTTCGCCGCCCAGTTCGCTGGATACGGCCTGTACACGCGCACCGCGCATGCCAACGCACGCCCCCACCGGGTCTATACGCTTGTCGTTGGTTTTCACTGCGATTTTAGCGCGAGAACCCGGATCGCGAGCAGCCGCTTTGATCTCGATAACTTCTTCGCCAATTTCCGGCACTTCGATGCGGAACAGTTCCACCAGCATTTCAGGGCGTGAACGGCTGACAAACAGCTGTGCGCCACGCGCTTCCGGTCTTACTGAGTACAGCACGCCGCGAATGCGGTCGCCCGGACGGAAATTTTCACGCGGCAGCATATCTTCACGGCCAATCACCGCTTCTGCGTTGTTGCCCAGATCCAACGAAATGTTGTCGCGGTTCACTTTTTTGACCACGCCAGTGACAATATCGCCTTCCTGCTCACGGAACTGATCGACCACCATGGCACGTTCAGCTTCACGTACTTTCTGTACGATAACCTGTTTGGCCGTTTGTGTGGTGATACGATCAAACGTGACCGATTCGATCTGGTCTTCAATGTAACCGCCGAGTTCAATGCTCGGATCTTCAAATTGGGCCGCAACCAACGTGATTTCACGCGTTGGTTGCGTCACTTCGTTAACAGCAACCCAACGGCGAAACGTATCGAAATCGCCGGTTTTGCGATCGATGCAAACTCGAACATCAATTTCCTGTTCGTATTTTTTCTTTGTCGCTGTCGCTAGCGCAGTTTCCAGTGCTTCAAAAATTTTTTCGCGCGGAACGGCTTTTTCGTTGGAAACTGCTTCAACAACAGCCAGAATCTCTTTGTTCATCCTAGTTGCCTCATCCAAACTTTAAAAGTGGGGTACCAGGTTCGCCTTCTGGATGTTGCTCAGTGCGAACACTTCATCTTTGCCTTCCACTGTTACGGTAATCATCTCACCTTCAACGGATTTGATAATTCCCGCCCATTTACGACAGTTTTGTACCGCCATGCGCAGCACCAGGGTCACTTCTTCGCCGAGGAAACGCACGTAATGTTCTGCGATGAATAAAGGACGATCCAGGCCAGGTGATGACACTTCCAGGTTATAGGCAACCGTAATGGGATCTTCGACATCCAGCACCGCACTCACCTGGTGGCTGACATCAGCACAATCATCAACTGTGATGCCGTCTTCACTATCAATATAGATACGCAGCGTCGATTGGCGGCCACGGACAAACTCAACGCCCACCAATTCGTAGCCTAATGCTTCAACGGGTGCCGAGATCATCGCTGTCAATTTCTGTTCTAATGTGGACAAGCCCACCCCAAGACATAAAAAAAGGGCTAAAAGCCCAGTCATGTTGTTGCCAAATAAAAAAACCCCGAAATATCGGGGCTTTATGCAACTGGACCCTATATACCTCAACAGGCTGCGGCATTACTTCTCGCAAGGATTTTTTCAAAAAACCGCTGTGGGTGTCATAACCGCCACTCACAATTCATTTGAAAAAAAACTTAAGCGAAAGAAGTGATTTGGTTGCGGGAGCCGGATTTGAACCGACGACCTTCGGGTTATGAGCCCGACGAGCTACCAGGCTGCTCCACCCCGCGTCCGAAAACGTGGCAAATAGTACGCCGCCAACCGTGAAAAAGCAAGCTATCAATCAGAGATGATGCGAGGACAAGATCTGAAATCTTTCTCTATTTTATTGAAAAGAAAAGACAGTTGTCAACCCTTGAAAAACAGCCCGCCGCGCGCCCATAAAAAACAGAGAAAAACGGCTCATTCAGCCGCGAAAACGCTGAAAAAAACAGCATTAAAGTCGTATGCCTTTTTTTAAGAAACCAAATTGGCAAAAAACGCTCCATATCGTAGTGCCGCGCGCCATTTAACACAACAAATAGCACACCGAATCAGCATTTAATCCTTACACATCGATCGCTTGCTCATTTTACAACCCAATGACTACAAATGTAAATTTACCGTAAAATTAGAGTGTAATAATAAGGAAACGAAATTTACAACTATCACCATTTTTAGAAATGATGCTAATGACATCACCTTTTTTAGTAACGTCTTGTTATGCGCAGCACAGCAAAATTAACACCAGGTTCAACAAACGTATCATCGCACTCTTGGTAAGCACCGCTATCACCGCCCCCACACTGGGCGGAGAGTTGCCTGGCGGTGCCACGGTCGCAACGGGTAACGTGTCGATTGGCGGAAACGGCAATGCGATAACGGTAACTCAGCAATCCAATACGGCCATTGTTAACTGGAACAGTTTTTCTGTCGGTCAAGGCCAATCCGTTAATTTTATCCAACCGAGCAGTTCCTCTGCGATCCTCAATCGGGTAACTGGCTCCACTCGCTCTTCGATCGCCGGAGCAGTCACCGGGAACGGACAGGTTTATCTGATTAACCCGAACGGTATTGCGATTACCTCCTCCGGTTCAGTCAAAGTGGGCGGCGGGTTTGTCGCCTCAACGCTGGACATCAAAGATGAGGATTTCCTTAAAAGGAAACCTCAGTTTACCGGGAACGGAAACGCGGCAGAGGTGAGTAATGCCGGGGTCATCAGCGTAGGACGCGGCGGATATGCGGCCTTGATGGGGGGAAGCGTAAAAAATGACGGGCTTATCAATGTACCCGTAGGCAAAGTGGGTTTGGGTGCTGCCGAGAAAGCGACGCTCGATCCCTCTGGTGATGGTTTCCTCCAGGTTGCCGTACCGAGCACTTCCGGTGTGAAAGAGGCATTAATTCAGAATAACGGGACGGTATCGGCTAACGGAGGAACCGTCATCATGACGGCTGCCACCGCGCGTAATGCAGTACGCAACGCCATCAATCTCTCGGGCGTGGTCGAAGCCAACAGCGTGGGCGGCCAAAACGGAGCGATCACCATTGGCGGCGGCGAGGGTGGCAACGTTACCTTATCAGGCACCGTGACCGCCACTGCGGCGCAGGGGAACGGAGGTAAAGTCAATGTTACCGGCGATTCGATTGTGCTGGCGGGTGCTAAGGTGGATGTCTCCGGTAAAACTGGCGGAGGCACAGTCAATATTGGTGGTGAACGTCAAGGTAAAGGCAGCACACAACGCGCCACGACCACCACACTTGATGCCACCACGGTGGTGAAAGCGGATGCAACCACCGATGGCAACGGCGGTAATGTAGTCGTGTGGTCAGATAAGCATACCCACTTTGCGGGCAACATTAGCGCGCGGCGCTGGTGCTGGCAGCGGTGGCGAAGCCGAAGTCTCAGGCAAAGCGACACTGGCTTACACGGGCAAAACGATCTGTCGGCAGACAGCGGTAAATACGGTAACCTGCTGCTCGATCCGCACAATGTGATTATCTCCTCGGCCGCCGATACAGGATCGGGGTTCAGCGCCGGCGCCGATGATAGCGTGATTAATACCAGCACCCTGCAATGGGCGCTTGCATTGGCAAATGTCACCGTTTCAACCGGCTCAAGCGGTACACAAAGCGGTGATATTACCGTCGCCAACAACATTGGCTGGTCCGCCAATACCCTGTTAACGCTGGAGGCTGCTGGCAACATTGTCCTTAATGGCAATATCTCTGCCACCGGCACCAACGCGGGTCTGGCACTTAATTATGGCAATGGAAAAGACTATACGTTGCTATCGGGAAAATCCATCACCCTGTCTGGCGCTAATTCCTCACTCTCTATAGGTGGTGAGAATTACACATTGATACACTCGATGGCGCAGTTGGATACCATCGACACCACCGGATTATCGGGTCGTTATGCGCTGGCGCAGAATGTGAATGCCAACGGCACCACTTACAGCAATGCGCTGGTCGGAACATCACAAGGTGCGGCGTTTAGCGGTATCTTCACCGGCCTTGGCAACACTATCTCGAATTTGAACATCAACAGTGCAAACACCTATGTGGAGCTGTTTGGCTACAACACCTGGACGATCGCCTATGCATCAGTAGACGGCAGTCTGACTCGCACCTCCACTGCAACCACTTACATGGGTGGGCTGGTTGGGCAAAATAATAAAGATATTCTGCAAAGCTATGCCGATGGCACCATCAATCTCTCAGGAACAGCCGGCAATGGCTCACAGAATGTCGGGGGGCTGGTCGGAAACAACGCGTTCGGGGCGAAAGTTAACCAGAGCTACTCTGCTGGCAATATAACTGCATCGGGCATGGGGGGCGCAGCATCTTTTATCGGTGGGGTGGCAGGCTATAACGCAAATGGTACTGTCACCAATAGTTATGCCGCCGCTGTATTTAACTACTCGACGCCGCCCTCCTTCTATGGCGGTGTGATCGGATATAATGGCTTCGGCACGCTGCAAAATCTCTATTGGAATACCCAGACGTCCTCCTCGGCAGGGGTAGGATCCGGCAGCAGCAACAGCACTGTTGTTGGGCTCACAACCGCTCAAATGAAAAACGCAGCGAACTACAGAGGTTTGGACAGTAGCATCTGGGCACCCGCTAGCGGCTCTGCGTCCCCCGCACTGTTTGGTGTCTCAGGCGTCGTTGGCGTTGCACAAAATGCCGTCTACGGTGCAACACCGACGACTACCTACTATGGCGTCGGTTTTTGGAACACCATCAGTGGTACTCTCAACAATGGTTTACAGCGCACTGATAATGTGGGGAGCTACACGTTAAGCGCTAATGGACTGAGTGCCACGAACGCCGCTGGACGGGCGATAAGTATCACCAGTCTGGGTGCAAAAGTGACACCAGCCACGCTGGATATTACCATGAAGGATACCAGCAAGGTTTACGGCAGCAACTTCCCTTGGTTGGACTACACCACTTCCGGATTAGTTAATGAGGATCGTGTCAGCAGCTTTGCTATCAACAGTGATGGACTCTCCCAGAGCGCAAACGTAGGCAGTTATAGCCTTACCGCAAGTAACGCAAGCGGTACCGGGCTGGAAAACTACACCATTCGTTATAATAGCGGTACCTTGACCGTGACACTCGCAGCGCTCACCATCAGTGCCAATAACGCCAGCAAGATCTACGGCAACACGGCAAGTCTGGGTTATTCCACAGCCTGTCTGGTGAACGGCGATACGGTTAACGGGCTGACACTGACCAGCGCCGGTAACGCGGCCAGCTCGCACTTGAGCTTGTCGTCCCCTTTGGCACCGACGGTTTCTGGCTAAATCTTGAAGGGGTTGATAGCCGTACCAAACCGACATCAGAAACGGCCGTCACGACCCGCGATCGGTATCACCGTTTCTCAACCCGTGTGGGATACCATTGGCTGCGCGCCCGCGACATTAATACGTCGACGCTGATGGCTTTGGATATCCAGAATGAGCAGCAGAATCTGCAACTCAACAACCTAGATATCCCGTTCACACAGGAGAAGCTCAGTATCTTGCGTCTGACGCAGTCGTTCGATGTCACGACGGATTACGCCCCCCGCTTTTCTTCCTCTCTGACTGCCTCATTCGGCATAGATGGGCTCGGAGCCAGAAAGGGAAGCGTTGACCTCCCCATGAGCAAAGAGGGTGCCAAACCCGATTTTCAAAAACTGGAATTGACCATGAACTACAGCCAGGGGTTGGCTGACGGCAAGGTGCAGCTCTCTCTGGCGGGATTGGCACAAACGGCATTCAATAACGTATTGCCCTCTTCCGAGCAGGTTTCTATGGGCGGTTCAAGTTGGATTTCCGCTTTTGACTCCGGCACGATGAGTGGCGACAGTGCGTTGATAGGGCGTGCAGAAGTGGGCCTTCCACAGCCATTAGGCGCCTTTTCCTGGGCACCGACCTTTGGTAATGCACTGATGCCTTATGCCTTTGGCTCATTGGGCACCGTTGGGCTCTCAAAACCGACAGCGTTAGAACAAAAAGAAGTGCACGGCAGCGCTTACAGGATGGGTTTACGCCTGAGTACCAGCCAGATAGCCAGCCCTAACAGCGCCATGGTCTCCGTTGAATATGCCCGAGGGAAACAAAGCGGCGAACCCGATGACGACCGTGTCAATCTGAGCGTGTTAGCCTTCTTTTGATCGATGCAATAACCCGTATCCCCCAAGGGATACGGCGTTTTCTCTTAAGACTCACCGCTAGCGTTGGCGAATACCGCCACCTAGCGGTTTGTTCTGGTTAATATTTGCAGTCAATGTATTTTGTAGGTCCTGAATCTTAGAAGATATCTTCTGCTTGCGGGTTGGTGCATCGAGCTTAACCGAAGCATTGTCAGTAATAGACGGTTGCGCATCAAAACGTTTAGCCATTGCCAACACATGTCCCGGCCCAGGACTGATAGTGCGACGCATAGCCGACAGAGTCTTGTCAGACACACTGGATGACACATTGTCTGGCACAACATTCGCTCTAGAATGCACATTTTCTCTGCTCACCTCAGCGCTGTACCATTGGGTCGGATGGGCCAGAGCTGCATAGTCGAACTTAGGAACACAATCCCCTGCCCCCGTCACCGTAACGAATGCATTAAAAAGATCTCTGTGTTGTCCATACAGTAAAAATGAGGCCTCTTTTTTATTCGCATTAAACGCATTAGCGAGTGCGTTTCCTGTTTGCATCGCCTTGATATTACGTTGCGGATTTGCGGTCATTTTTTGGCATAGATCGGCCAGACTCGTGAATGTTAGCGTTTTGTCTCGCAAAACCTTCATGGCGGTTTCACCACGGAACCCCCCATTGGTTCCACTACGCGTATCAATCTTCACCCTGGAGATCGCCCGTTCTTCCATAGGATTGGTGATAAATAAGAGATCGTCACCCTGTCGAACCAGTGAAATAGGCTTGTTGAAATAAATGTAATCACCCTGGCAACGGATATTGTCGCCACTAAACAAATGGCTCATTGGATTTTTAAGGAGGTAATCAAAAATCATTTTTTTATCTTTGTCGCTGTCACTGTTCCTATCACTAGGAACTGGCTTTCCATCGTTAAGCAGCGGACTCAAGATGTTTTTTGGCGTCACCGTGTTCGTACTCTCGCCAGAGACCAAATCTAACAGCAGCGTATTGTACTGAGCCGTCGCATCAGTAGCGGAAGCCTTTTGCATCGGCATACGCACAGGGGTGGACGCACCCCTTCCCCATTTCGCCGTGATGGCCTTGAAAACTTCACCGATACCGACAAAAACATTTTTTACCGTATTAGAAAGGGAGCAAGAACGGTTGCTGATGCCAGATAACAGCCGTTGCAGTTTGCCTTTCGGTGTCGCTTTTGTTGGCTCAGTACGGGTATTCATATCTCTGTCCCCGATGCTGGTGGTCCTTGTTCCATTCACTTGCGGTGATAGGGTGATTCCGCCATTTTTTATCATCATTACGCCTGTACCTTTCGTTGATTACTCATCATTTCACGACTATGTAGATTGCCAAGATAGCGACAACTTGTGTGGAAATGATTATTTCATAACCAGCGCAATGAAATTTTAAGGGAACGCCTTTCAGCGATGAGGCATAAACAAAACACTGGCTGCTTGATACAGCAGTCAGTACAGCAATGAAGAATAGTGGCGGAGGCCAGAAAGATAGGCTTTATAGCAGGCCAGGCAATACAAGAATTAAAAAAAAGACGTCAATCGAAGTCTTTTCTTATTATTGGTACCGAGGACGGGACTTGAACCCGTAAGCCCAATCGGGCACTACCACCTCAAGGTAGCGTGTCTACCAATTCCACCACCTCGGCATCCGAAATCTTTCAATTACTTGGGAATGTCACTCGCAGGCGCAGCCGGTGCTGCTGGCGTAGCAGGCTGTTCAACCTGAGCCGGTTGGCTTAGGTTATCCCACTCACTGCCGCCCTTGCTCTGATGTGAACTCATGTTCCCTAAGACCAAACTGAGGACGAAAAACAGCGTCGCCAATGCAGCGGTCATACGTGTCATAAAGTTACCGGAACCGCTCGAACCGAACAGCGTCGCAGACGCCCCAGCTCCGAACGAGGCACCCATATCAGTACTTTTACCTTGTTGCAGCATGATCAGACCTACCAGGCCTAATGCAACCAACAGGAAAATGACTAAAAGAGCTTCGTACATGATAGTACCCGTAACTGTTTCCCCATCATCATATGAGGAGGCTAAATTCTCGCGGCAAACCGCACACATCTCGCTCAGTGTACAGCATTTGTCCATGGTAGAGCGGGTCTGAATACTAACTAAACCCACTGGGTGACGCAAGTGTATTTTAGAAAGATCAATGCGATTGCGGAAAAAAACGGCTAAACCCCTCAATGGGTACAGAGGCTGTCTCCTTTATAGACTACAAAGACAGCCCAATACCCGAGAAATTAATGCGCAGCCTTAACAATATCCGCAATCTGATTGGCAAGGCTGACAACCAGAGCTTCATCTTCCCCTTCGACCATAACGCGAATCAAAGGCTCCGTACCAGACTTACGCAACAGTACGCGACCGCGTCCCGCCAGCGTTTTCCCCACCTCTGACACCACGTTTTTCACGGCGTCGCTTTCCAACGGATCGCTGCTGCCGGTGAAGCACACGTTGACCAACACCTGCGGGAACAATTTCATGCCGCTACAGAGATCGTGCAGCGACATATGGTTGCGCACCATCGCCGTCAGCACCTGAAGGCCAACAATGATACCGTCACCCGTGGTGGTTTTATCCAGCAGAATGACATGCCCGGAGTTCTCTGCGCCGATGCGCCAGCCCTTCTCCTGCATTTTTTCCAGCACATAGCGGTCGCCCACTTTGGCGCGAGCAAACGGAATACCCAGTTGCTTCAATGCCAGTTCCAAGCCCATGTTGCTCATTAGCGTCCCCACAGCACCGCCGCGCAGCTGCCCTTGGCGCAACCCTTCACGCGCAATGATATAGAGGATCTGATCGCCATCGACCTTATTGCCTTCATGATCCACCATGATCAACCGATCGCCATCGCCATCAAACGCCAGACCAACGTCCGCCTTTTCAGACAGCACGCGGGATTGAAGCTGACGCACATCTGTTGCACCGCAGGATTCGTTGATATTCATGCCGTCTGGCTCACAGCCAATGGCAATCACTTTTGCGCCAAGTTCACGCAACACGCTCGGAGCGATGTGGTAAGTAGCACCATTGGCGCAATCCACCACAATTTTTAACCCACTCAGGCTCAGTTCATTCGGAAACGTACTCTTACAAAACTCAATGTAGCGCCCGGCAGCATCCACGATTCGATTCGCTTTGCCCAATTCAGCGTATTCTACGCAGGTCAGCGGTTTATCCAGCTCCGCTTCGATGGCCTCTTCGACGTTATCCGGCAGTTTGGTGCCATCGATAGAGAAAAATTTGATGCCATTGTCGTAGTAGGGGTTGTGTGATGCAGAGATAACAATGCCCGCTTCAGCACGGAAAGTGCGCGTCAGATACGCCACGGCTGGTGTCGGCATCGGGCCGGTAAATGAAGCCGATAACCCAGCGGCGGCAAGTCCGGCTTCCAGCGCTGATTCCAGCATATAGCCAGAAATACGCGTGTCTTTTCCGATAATAATTTTGCGCGATCCGTGGCTCGCCAGCACCTTACCGGCTGCCCAACCAAGTTTTAACACGAAATCCGGGGTGATGGGCGTCTCGCCCACTTTGCCACGCACACCATCCGTACCAAAATATTTGCGGTTACTCATTCGTTATTATTCCTTCTATGCCAACGTGGCTTCGACAACTCGCATCGCGTCAACCGTCGCTTTTACATCGTGTACGCGAATAATATGTGCGCCCTGCATGGCAGCAATGACCGCACAGGCGACGCTACCATATACGCGCTGGAGCGGAGGAACATTAAGTAGCTGTCCCACCATGGATTTTCTCGACATCCCAACCAGCAGCGGTAAACCAAAATGATGCAACTCCTGCAAATGTGCCAGGAGGCGATAATTATGCGACAAATTCTTACCGAACCCGAACCCGGGATCCAGCAGCAGGCGATCTTTTTCAATGTCAACCTCGGCGCAGCGTGCGATCTGCTGTTGGAAATAGGCGTTTACCTCGGCCACCACATCGTCATAGTGCGGGTTATGCTGCATGGTTTTCGGCTGGCCTTGCATATGCATCAGGCAAATCGGTAGCCCGGTTGCCGCCGCGGCTTCCAGTGAGCCCGGTTCCTGCAATGAACGAATATCGTTAATCAGATGCGCACCAGCCTGCGCCGCTGCGCTAATCACCTCGGGCTTGGACGTGTCAACCGAGAGCCAGGCATCAAAGCGCGCCGCCAAGGCTTCAACTACTGGGATAACGCGATCCAGTTCTTCCTGCACGCTGACATCCGCTGCACCGGGACGGGTAGATTCGCCACCGATATCAATCAGCGTGGCCCCCGCGTTGACCATCTCTTGCGCATGGCGGATGGCTTCATCGAGAGCGGTGTATTTTCCGCCGTCGGAAAATGAATCCGGCGTAACGTTGAGAATCCCCATCACTTGAGGATGAGTGAGATCCAAAATGGCATCACGGGCAATTAGTTTCATCACCTTCTTCCTTTAACAGCCGGTTTATCAATAAAGAAAAACCCCGGCAAGCCAGGGTTTTAAAAGAGGGGGTCAACAGCGCTATGACCGGACAACACTATCACATAACGCTGCTATAACCGTGCACGCTGTGGGCTGCACTTATCGCTTATCAGCTTGGCTGTGCTGCGGTCGGCGTACCGCCACCGTTGCCCGGTTCATTGTTGCTGGCCGGTGCGCTTTCCCATCCAGCTGGCGGGCGCACGTCACGGCGTGACATCAAATCATCAATTTGCGGCGCATCGATAGTTTCGTACTTCATCAGCACATCCTTCATCGAATGCAGCACGTCCATATTCGCCATCAACAGTTCACGTGCCCGCACGTAGTTACGCTCAATCAGCGATTTGACTTCCTGATCGATAATGCGCGCCGTTTCGTCAGACATGTGTTTGGCCTTGGCAACAGAACGGCCCAGAAACACTTCGCCATCTTCTTCTGCGTACAGCAACGGCCCCAGTTTTTCCGAGAAGCCCCACTGCGTTACCATGTTACGCGCAATAGACGTTGCCACTTTGATGTCGTTCGAGGCACCGGTGGATACCTTTTCTGCACCATAGATAATCTCTTCCGCCAGACGACCGCCGTACAGCGTAGAAATTTGGCTCTCCAGCTTCTGACGGCTGGCGCTGATCGCGTCGCCTTCCGGCAAGAAGAAAGTCACACCCAGCGCACGACCGCGCGGAATAATGGTGACTTTGTGCACCGGATCGTGCTCCGGCACCAAACGACCAATAATCGCATGGCCCGCTTCGTGATAAGCGGTAGACTCTTTCTGCGCTTCCGTCATGACCATAGAGCGGCGTTCTGCACCCATCATGATCTTGTCTTTGGCTTTCTCGAACTCCACCATGGAAACCACGCGTTTGTTACCGCGTGCAGCGAACAGTGCCGCTTCGTTCACCAGGTTTGCCAGATCGGCACCGGAGAAGCCTGGCGTACCGCGCGCAATCACCGAGGCATCCATATCCGTCGCCAAGGGAACGCGACGCATGTGCACTTTCAGGATCTGCTCACGACCACGAACATCAGGCAGGCCAACCACCACCTGACGGTCAAAACGGCCCGGACGCAGCAATGCGGGGTCAAGCACGTCAGGACGGTTGGTGGCGGCAATCACGATAATGCCTTCATTGCCTTCAAAACCATCCATCTCAACCAGCATCTGGTTCAGGGTTTGTTCACGTTCATCATGACCACCGCCCAGACCCGCACCACGTTGGCGACCGACGGCATCGATTTCATCAATGAAGATGATACAAGGCGCGGCTTTTTTCGCCTGCTCAAACATGTCACGTACACGAGATGCACCGACACCCACGAACATTTCAACAAAGTCAGAACCGGAAATGGTGAAGAATGGCACCTTCGCTTCGCCGGCAATCGCCTTGGCAAGCAGGGTTTTACCTGTTCCCGGCGGCCCTACCATCAGGATGCCTTTCGGAATTTTACCGCCCAGTTTCTGGAAGCGGCTAGGCTCACGCAGGTATTCCACCAGTTCGCTCACTTCTTCTTTGGCTTCATCACAGCCAGCGACGTCAGCAAACGTGGTTTTAATTTGATCTTCGGTCAGCATGCGCGCTTTGCTTTTGCCAAAGGACATGGCGCCTTTACCGCCACCGCCTTGCATCTGACGCATGAAGAAAATCCAGACGCCAATCAGCAACAGCATCGGGAACCAGGAGATAAAGATCGATGCCAGCAGGCTCGGCTCTTCCGGTGGTTCACCAACCACTTTCACATTCTTGGTCAGCAGGTTATCCAGTAGCTTGGGATCGTTAACAGGAATGAAGGTGGTGTAGCGGTTGCCATCTTTTCTTGTAACGTTAATCTCACGCCCGTTAATACGTGTTTCACGGACCTGCTCCTGATTCACCTCTGTCAAGAAGGTAGAATAGTCCACCCGGCGGCCATTTGACTCGCTGGGCCCAAAGCTCTGGAATACGGACATCAGCACCACTGCGATGACGAGCCAGAGAATCAGGTTTTTAGACATGTCACTCAATGGATTAACCTCATATTACAACTGTGTTAAAAAACAGCGTTAGGGTACTACAGTTTACGCCCTGTCGCTACAATGTACACTTCACGAGAACGAGCACGCGAAGCATCAGGCTTACGAATCTTCACTGTTGTGAACAGAGAGCGAATTTGTCGCAGGTATTCATCAAAGCCATCTCCCTGAAAGACCTTCACCAGAAAACTTCCGCCCGGTGCCAGAACATCCCGACACATTTCCAACGCCAACTCAACCAGATACATGGCTCTTGGAATATCCACGGCGGTGGTCCCGCTCATGTTGAGTGCCATGTCTGACATCACAACCTGAACTTTATTATACCCTACCAGCTCCATCAAGGCGCCAAGCACTAATTCATCACGAAAATCGCCTTGAAGGAAATCGACACCAACGATGGGATCCATTGGTAAAATATCGCACGCGATGATCCTGCCCGCATTGCCGATCTGCGTCACCACGTATTGAGACCATCCACCAGGCGCAGCGCCCAGATCCACCACAGTCATGCCCGGTTTAAACAGTTTGTCAGTGCGCTGTATTTCATCCAGTTTAAACCAAGCGCGGGAGCGTAGCCCTTTTTCCTGCGCCTGCTGTACATATTTATCGCTAAAGTGTTCCTGCAACCAGCGACCGGAGCTTGCAGAACGCTTTTTATTTGCCATCGGCTTTCCAACTTTTTGTATATGTGCAACCAACTTGTCATGTACAACCTACTCGCTATAAAACATCAACGTACCATTTACAACCGGTATTGCTCAACGACGCCGCTAAAGATCGGCCCATCAACGTCACCAAATTGGTTATAATGGTGAGATAGCGGTAGAATGACCCGTTTTCAATCCCAACCCAAGTAAAAAAGACACATGAATCTAAGCAACAAACAAAAACAGCACCTGAAAAGCTTGGCTCACCCGCTAAAACCAGTGGTTATGCTGGGTAACAATGGCCTTACCGAAGGTGTTCTGGCCGAAATTGAACAATCGCTAGAACATCATGAGCTGATTAAAGTTAAAATTGCAACTGAAGATCGGGATACTAAGGCATTGATTGTTGAAGCCATTATCCGCGAAACCGGTGCCTGCAACGTTCAGGTTATCGGCTATACGCTGGTTCTGTATCGCCCGTCGAAAGAACGTAAAATTGTGTTACCCAAGTAACCAATTATATCACCGTGTTTCACATTCAACGAAAAGGTGCCATACCCGTTCGTTAGAGAAAAGACCGCATGCAGCCTTTTGCTTTTCTTTACACAATTTGCCGATTTAATCGGCGAAATTACAGATATTGGACCTTCAGGATCTCATACTCGACCAGACCTCCGGGCGTTCTGATGGTCACGACATCATCCTGCTCTTTGCCAATCAGCCCACGGGCAATCGGCGAATTCACAGAAATCAGGTTTTGTTTGAAATCCGCTTCACCATCACCCACGATGTGATAGGTCTGTTCTTCTTCTGTATACAGGTTCATCACAGACACCGTCGCACCAAAAATGACGCGCCCACTGGCTGGCATCTTTGCCACATCAATCACTTGCGCATTGGACAACTTGGCTTCGATTTCCTGAATCCGGCCTTCGCAAAAACCCTGCTGTTCGCGCGCCGCATGGTACTCAGCGTTCTCTTTCAAATCACCGTGTTCACGAGCCTCAGCAATCGCCGCAATGATTTCCGGACGGCGAGTGCCTTTCAAGAATTCTAGCTCTTCACGTAGTTTTTCTGCACCACGCAATGTCATCGGAAATTGTTTCATATCTTCAAACCTCTAAGAAACTTGTAAGACGTTCATTATCGTCATCCTGACGCTTCAACGAACGATGCGACAGACGGTCGGTATGCCAGCGCTCCCTGGCAATAAACAAAAGTAACCTGACCCGGAACAAGATTTCAGGTCAGGAGCGATTTTGCATTTCGATACGTATTTTAACCCAGAGTTCCATAAGGGTCATCGTTTACTTTAGACCGCATTGCGCCGTAGTATGACCCCACGTTACCCTGTTGTAAGCTGAGATTATGCGTTTTTTATCGACTTTTTCCGGACTTGCCTGCGCGGTTGTGCTACAGAGCGCTGTGTTACCCGCTCACGCAGCAAGCATTAACGATCACATTCAATACCTGCCGGATGGCACTAATTTGGCGTTCTTGGCACAGAAAATAGGTGCCAGTAGTCCCGCAGTGGCTTACAACAGTGAACAAATGGCATTACCCGCCAGTACCCAGAAAGTGTTGACGGCGTTAGCCGCTTTGCCACAGCTAGGCCCAGATTACCGTTTCGTGACCACACTGGAAAGTCATGGTGCAGTAATTGGCGGAAAATTGAACGGTAATTTGGTAGTGCGTTTCAGTGGCGACCCTACACTGAAGCGCCAACAGATCCGTAATATGATCGCCGAATTGAAAAAACGCGGCGTACAAAGTATCGCCGGTGATGTGATCATCGATACCTCAGTGTTCGCCAGTCATGACAAAGCGCCGGACTGGCCGTGGAACGATATGACACAGTGCTTTAGCGCACAGCCAGGCGCAGCCATTGTCGATCGCAACTGCTTTTCCGTCTCCCTCTACAGCGCGCCTAAAGCGGGCGACAACGCATTTATTCGCGTTGCTTCTTACTACCCGGTCCAGATGTTCAGTGAAGTGCGTACGCTAGCCAAAGGCTCATCTGATGGGCAATATTGCGAGCTGGACGTGGTGCCGGGCGAATTAAACCGTTTCACACTGACCGGCTGTCTGATGCAACGCGCCGAACCGTTACCGTTGGCTTTCGCTATTCAGGATGGTGCCAGCTATGCTGGTGCCATCGTTAAAGATAAGCTTTTACAAGCAGATATCCGTATCACAGGCAGCTTACGCCGTCAGACACTATCAAGCCCCGCGGGTACCGTACTGGCTCAGACACAATCCGCACCGCTGCATGACCTCCTCACTATCATGCTGAAAAAATCCGACAACATGATTGCAGATACCGTTTTTCGCACCATCGGACATGAGCGTTTCAGCGTGCCAGGCACCTGGCGCGCCGGAGCCTATGCGGTGCGTCAGGTACTGCGACAAAAAGCGGGCGTTAATCTGGATAACAGCATTGTCGTTGATGGCTCTGGACTGCCGCACCATAACCTGATTTCACCCGCCACCATGATGCAGGCGCTGCAATACATTGCCCAGCACGATAACGAATTGAAGTTCATCGAGATGCTGCCTTTGGCAGGTTACAACGGTACCTTACAGTACCGTGCCGGATTACATGAAGCCGGCGTTGACAGCAAGGTTTCTGCGAAAACCGGTGCACTGCAAGGGGTGTATAACCTCGCTGGCTTTATCACCACGGCAAGCGGCCAGCGCATGGCTTTCGTGCAATTTCTATCTGGATATGCGGTGCCACCTGAAGATCAGCGCGCCAGCCGTGTACCACTGGCGCGCTTTGAAAGTCGTCTGTACAAAGATCTTTATCAGAACAATTGAGATAAAAAAAGCACGATACCCAGGAGGGATCGTGCCCAGACGGCAGATAAAGTCACTTAACTCTTTGTCATCCTCGGCGAAAGACGGAGATGGGGAATGACCGTTTTAGGTACATTTCCTCCGTCACAGGAGGATCGCGGCCCTAGAATTATTTCTTGTAGATGATCTCGACGCCTTCGTCGTCATCCCACTCTTCTTCGGCTTCATTTTCCACCGCCGCCAGCTGTTCACGATGGTAGTCATCCCACATGAACTCAACTTTTTCAGACCCTTTCTCTTCGATGGCCATGGCTTTCGGCTGTGTTTCCAGGAAGTTCATCACATCCCAGCACAGTGCGTTGACGCCAGAACGGTTGGCAGCAGAGATCAGGTAGTATTTACCTTCCCAACCTAATGCTTCCGCAATTGCTTTGGCACGCTGTTCAGCATCCTCTTTCTCGATCAGATCGACCTTGTTGAACACCAACCAACGCGGTTTTTCTGCCAGAGAAGCGCTGTATTGCTGCAACTCATTGACGATCACTTTAGCATTTTCTACCGAATCTGATTCGTCGATCGGCGCAAGGTCGATCAGGTGCAGCAGCACGCGACAGCGCTCCAAATGTTTGAGAAAACGAATCCCCAGACCAGCGCCTTCGGAAGCACCTTCGATCAACCCAGGGATATCGGCCACGACGAAGCTTTTCTCGCTGTCCATGCGCACCACACCCAGGCTAGGCACCAGTGTGGTGAAGGGATAATCCGCCACCTTGGGCTTAGCGGCGGACACCGCGCGAATAAACGTCGATTTACCGGCATTCGGCAGCCCCAGCATCCCGACATCCGCCAGCAGCAACAATTCCAGCATCAGAGAACGCTCTTCGCCTGCTGTACCGCTGGTTTTCTGGCGCGGCGCGCGGTTAACCGACGATTTGAAACGGGTATTACCCAGTCCGTGCCAGCCGCCTTTCGCCACCATCAAACGCTGCTCGTGGCGCGTCATATCACCCAGCACCTCTCCGGTGCTTTCGTCCAGCACACGCGTACCAATCGGCACCTTGATGGTGATATCTTTACCACGCTTGCCGGTGCAATCACGGCTTTGCCCGTTCTGACCGCGCTCTGCGCGATAAGATTTCTCAAAGCGAAAATCGATCAGCGTATTCAGGCTCTCATCCGCCAACAGATAAACGTCACCGCCGTCGCCGCCGTCGCCGCCGTCCGGACCACCATTGGGGATATATTTTTCACGACGGAAGCTAACACAGCCATTACCGCCGTCACCAGCCACCACCAGAATGGTAGCTTCATCTACAAACTTCATTCACTCTCTCCGCAACAACCTATAGAGATCACCGATCATCAGACGCCATGCATCAGGACATTGTCGGTGCTCTTTGGCGCGATGCTTTCATGGCATGACGCGTGAATGATCGCCGCGCATCATGCAAAAAACGGAACGTAACAGAACCAGCCTCGCAAGGGAGCGGCATTGTACCCGCTTCCCGCGTTGATTTCATCTGTATTAAAAATAAACAGCGCACACAACCATCGGTAGCGTCAGGCTAACACGCGTTACTTTGGCACCGGTATGACATTATCGCGTTTTCTTCCCGGAAAAAAACGGTGCCAAATCGCGGAAAACATGGCCCAGGAGACCACCACAAACGCACCGATATAACCAACAAGATTTAACGCCGGTGTGGCAAAATAGAACGGCCACAGGATTGCCAGCAGGTCAGAGAACAACAGCGTGAACAGCGGCGTCAATGTAATAATGGCACTCACCTGGGCCGCCTGCCAGCGCGCCATCGCCTCAGCCAATGCACCATAGCCAACCAGTGTATTCAAACCGCAAAAAAGCAGACAAATCAACTGCCAGCGGGTCAGTTGAAAGATGGTCTCAGGGTGCGCCCACGGCGTAATACACAATACGCACAGAACATACAGCAGCAGTAAAATCTGTTGTGAGGACAAGCGGCGCAGCAATACTTTTTGTGCCACGCCGTAACTCACCCACACCGTGGCGGCACCCATTCCCAACAACACGCCAAGGGTGTAATCCGTCAGTCGGGTAAAAATCTCGATCAGACTGGCGTTGAAAAACAGCAACATACCGCACAGCAACATGATGGCACCGATAATCTGCGTGCCACGCATTTTCTCTTTCAGAATAAGCACGCTGGCGAAAAAGACGCAACGGCGGTAGCTGACCACGAGAGAAAAGAATGATCCCAAGCCCGATCGAGGCCATAAAAAACCGATACCACATAACGGCATAGGGTTCCATGACAACAAGCACCTGCTTCATGGCAATGGGTAGTGCACCCCAGCATACTGCCGTCGTCAAGGCCAGGCTCAGCCCGATGCCAGCCTGCTGTTTCGTCTGCATGGTTCTCTCAGTTTATTGCGGGTGGTGAAGGGATATGGAAATGTATAAAGCCCCGCAACGAATTGCGGGGCTTTATATCTGTCAGACCTGACGCGAAAAATTACTCAGCAACGATGCTGATGTATTTACGGTTTTTAGGGCCTTTAACTTCAAACTGAACTTTACCGTCAGCCAAAGCAAACAGAGTGTGGTCTTTACCGCAACCTACGCTGGTGCCAGCGTGGAATTTAGTACCACGTTGACGAACGATGATGTTGCCAGCCAGAACACTTTCACCGCCGAAACGTTTTACGCCCAGGCGTTGTGCGTTGGAATCGCGGCCGTTACGAGTCGAGCCGCCAGCTTTTTTGTGTGACATTTAATCCGCTCTCCTAAGTCTTAAGCGCTGATGCCAGTAATTTTCACGTCAGTGAACCACTGACGATGGCCCGCTTGCTTACGGTAGTGTTTACGGCGACGGAATTTAACGATCGTTACTTTCTCACCGCGACCATGGGCAACAACTTCTGCCTTGATCTTGCCACCATCGACGAAAGGAACGCCGATTTTGATTTCTTCACCATCAGCAACCATCAGAACCAGGTCAAATTCAACAACTTCACCAGTTGCGATGCCCAGCTTTTCCACGTGAACGGTTTGACCTTCGCTTACTCGGTGTTGTTTGCCACCACTTTGGAAAACTGCGTACATATAAAACTCCGCTTTCCGCGTACTCATATTGATTATTCGAGCACGCTATAAATATTCACAATAGGGCGCGAATTCTACGCAAAAAACCTACCGATGACAAGTGCAGATTCGAGAGGATTGAAGAAAAAGAGTACAGGTTCTTCACGACCATTTATCTGTGCCATTTTTCAAGTACAATCAGTCCACAATAACCATTGAAGCCGGTATGGAACCGACCCTAACCACGGCGTACAGAAAAAGCACTGGCACAGATATGAATCTAGAACAGATCACAGCATTAGCTGCCCATGATATGAACGACGTCAATGGCGTTATTCTGGCACAACTCAATTCAGATGTTGTACTTATCAACCAGATTGGCAATTACATTATCGGTGGTGGCGGGAAGCGTATTCGTCCCATGATAGCCGTGCTGGCCGCCCGCGCGCTGGCGTATGAAGGTGATAAACATGTGACAGTCGCAGCATTGATTGAATTTATCCACACTGCCACGCTGCTGCATGATGATGTGGTGGATGAATCTGATATGCGTCGTGGCAAGGAAACTGCCAATGCCGCCTTCGGCAATGCGGCCAGTGTATTGGTTGGGGATTTCATCTATACGCGCGCGTTCCAGATGATGACCAGCCTGGGCTCGCTGCGCGTCCTGGCGCTGATGTCTGAGGCGGTCAACGTCATCGCTGAAGGTGAAGTGCTGCAACTGATGAACTGTAACGATCCGGATATCACCGAAGAGAGTTACATGCGCGTCATCTACAGTAAGACAGCGCGCCTTTTCGAAGCAGCAGCGCAAGCATCTGGGATTCTGGCGGGTGCCACCGATGAGCAGGAAAAAGCGTTGCAGGAATACGGGCGTTATCTCGGCACGGCATTCCAACTGATTGACGATCTGCTGGATTACAGCGCCGACGGAAAAACCTTAGGTAAAAATACCGGTGACGACCTGAACGAAGGCAAACCCACGCTGCTGCTGTTACACGCTATGCGTAACGGCAATAGCGAGCAATGTGCGATGATCCGCAAGGCGATCGAAGAGGGCAATGGTCGCCATCTTCTGGAACCGGTGCTTGCTGCCATGCAACAGTGCGGCTCGCTGGAATACACCCGACAGCGTGCAGAGCAAGAGGCGGATAAAGCGATTTCCTCGCTTCAAGCGCTGCCGCCGAGCGCCTTCCGTGAGGCACTGGAAGGCCTGACACATATTGCCGTTCAACGCGATTATTAATGCGTCCGTGCGCTATATTGTCGATGCGTTGGGATCGCTTGCGATCTCGAGGCGTGACAACATGGCAATCGCGCCTTCGCGCAGCACAAAATCGATCAACGCTTCCTGCTCGTTGATCGAGAGTTTTTCAAATATCTGAATCCAGGAAGCCAGCAGCGGTTTGGCAAGTGTCGTATAAGCTGGCGGTGACATTTACGCCATTTCACGAATCTGGAGCCGTTTGCGCACCTCCTGCGGTAAACTCTCTCGCGCATATTCAACGGCCCGCCCTTGCACCCCTTTTCGTTTACGTTTTTCCCAGCCTTCTTCTCTGGCGCGTTTGTTAAGGCCCCGTCTCGATTTTGGCAAACCTGCTATACCCAGTAGCTCCTGGGGCGTCAACTATGCTTTTCCCATTCGCAACATCCTCCATAAACGGCATTAACGCACGCCAAGGTGACGGCCGATGATCCACACCGTCGCCTTGGTTTCCAATAATAAAAACAAAAACAACAATAAATCTCCCAAAAACGCGTAACCGTTACCGATTAAATTATCGATTAAGTGTTATATATTGGACTAAAACGCGCGCTGACGTTGAAACGGGAACTGAACAAAGAAGGGAAAAAAGTGACAAGCAAGCGGGGCGTACACCATCCGCAAAAATAGGGCATCAGTATAGATTCAGGTAGCAGAGGGGTCATCAGGCGCTGCGTCATCTGACGATGAAATCCGCAACTGAGACAACACAGAGGCCATACCGTAACGCAAGATATGCGCGACCAGCGCCTCTCTTTCTTGCTCAGAGCACTGTTGATAGAACTGTTGATAGATCTGAATCCAGACGGCTAGCATATCGGCCTGACGTACTGCGTAGGATGATGGGGTTTCTTGCAGTGAAAGCGAATGCTGCACCAGTTCTGGCAGGCTATAAAGGGAGTATTCAACGTCGCGCCATTGAACCCCTTTATGACGGCGTTTTTCCCACCCGTCTTCCCGAGCACGTTTATTTACGCCTTGCCGTGTTTTAGGCAATCCCGCCATCCCCAGCAATTCAGCAGTGGTGAACCACTTTTTTTTCATAGCCTTTCATCCTGATAGTGCGATGCATTACAAAATTTAATTTATTAGGAATGACGTTAAGGAGATTATTGGAAATATCATGCTATATTTTTTCCTAATTCCGTTCACGCATTCCATACGTTTAACTGACGAGCGTTATTTATACCACCAATGGACCATTATCTTGTAGCAAGAAGGAAAGATTATGAGCGCAAGGAAACACGACTGGCACCCTGCCGATATCATTGCCGCACCCCGTAAAAAAGGCATCACGCTAGCGGCAGTCTCACGAGGAGCGGGATTAAGTTCCTCCACTCTAGCCAATGCGATATCACGCCCCTTGCCCAAGGGAGAATGGCTCATCGCCGAGGTAATCAACATTCACCCTGCTGAAATCTGGCCCAGCCGTTACTACGATCCGAAAAGTAACATACTGATTGATAGGAAAAAACTTATCAGACATGACGATCCTCACCCAAAATCCCGATATAAAAAAGCCGGAGCACCTTCTCTCCGGCTTATCACCATCTGGCGTTAAGACACCGATTAACCGCGTACTGAGCCATTCACAAAGGATTCGCCCAATTCGATATCCTGTCTCAGGGTGCCCAACATGTTATCCAGAGCCTGTTTTTCAAACGGGCTCAGTGCGCCAATGGACTTACGCTCAACGATGCCGGATTTGCCCAGCAACAGCGACTGTGCGAAGAAACGGGCATGCTCGCCGTCACCTTCCACATAGGCGCATTCCACAACCCCATCGTCGCCTTGCCGAGCGCGTACCAGAGACAGCCCAAAACGCGCCGCCGCCTGACCCATCGAGAGGGTTGCCGATCCGCCACCGGCCTTGGCTTCCACCACTTCCGTGCCTGCGTTCTGGATACGCTTGGTAAGATCCGCCACTTCCTGCTCGCTGAACGTTACACCAGGAATTTGTGACAACAGGGGAAGGATCGTCACACCAGAGTGCCCGCCAATCACAGGGACTTCAACCTCTTGCGGCAGCTTGCCTTTCATTTCCGCCACAAAGGTATTCGAGCGGATAATATCCAGCGTGGTTACGCCGAACAGCTTGTTCTTGTCGTACACACCGGCTTTTTTCAGTACGTCCGCGGCAATCGCCACCGTCGTGTTAACCGGGTTGGTAATGATACCAATGCAGGCTTTCGGGCTGGTACGGGCAATCTGTTCAACCAGATTGCGCACGATCCCCGCATTCACATTGAACAGATCGGAACGGTCCATGCCCGGCTTGCGAGCGACACCGGCCGAGATCAGAACGATGTCCGCACCGACCAGCGCAGGGGTGGCGTCTTCACCGCAAAAACCTTTGATGGATACTGCTGTGGGGATATGGCTCAGATCAACGGCGACGCCCGGCGTTACCGGAGCAATGTCATAAAGAGATAATTCTGAACCTGAAGGAAGCTGGGTTTTGAGCAGGAGCGCGAGAGCCTGACCGATACCGCCCGCTGCTCCGAGAACTGCAACTTTCATCCTAAACTCCTTATTATCGTAAAAGTAAAAAT
Source organism: Candidatus Symbiopectobacterium endolongispinus (assembly GCF_018777385.1). Taxonomy (GTDB): domain Bacteria; phylum Pseudomonadota; class Gammaproteobacteria; order Enterobacterales; family Enterobacteriaceae; genus Symbiopectobacterium; species Symbiopectobacterium endolongispinus. The sequence goes on from NZ_JAFJYB010000001.1 coordinate 487,476, forward strand.
GCCGTGAATTTGTGCAATAAACCGCCAGACATGAATAAAATCAGGAGGTTTAAACGGCTTACCGAACGAATGCCGGCAATGCCGAGACCTCGATATTAGGTCATGGAAAAGAAAAAACTATATCATTAGTAATAAATCAAAATCTGCCGAGTGATTTGTAAGGTAAGTAAAGTTATAAGTAAGTGAGTAAATAATGCAGCGCGCATTACGTTCAGTACAATGGCGGCTACATTACACCGAACCGCAGCCAGTAAACAACATCATTCTGATAACATTTAATTCACTTTTATGTGACTAAACGCTCATTTTTTTTTCATCGATTACGTCGTTTAAACATTTTAGCGCAATTATCGTACTGCCCCCTACCGAGTCACTTCTTTAAGCGCCCATATTGCATAAAAATTCACCCAACTGCATAATGCACGCATCAACGATCACAACACACGGTGCAGAATGCGTAACTCCACGAAACAGGAAGATTTGGTCAAAGCGTTCAAGGCGCTGTTAAAGGAAGAGAAGTTTAGTTATCAAAGCGAGATCGTGTTGGCGTTACAAGACGACGGTTTTGAAAATATAAATCAATCAAAAGTATCACGTATGCTGACTAAATTTGGCGCAATGCCAAAATGGAGATGGTCTATTGCCTACCTGCAGAACTGGGTGTACCCACCACCAGCCTGCTGAAAAATCTGGTGCTGGATGTCGATTATAACGATGCTGTTGTGGTTATTCACACCAGTCCGGGTGCTGCGCAATTGATCGCTCGGTTGCTGGATTCACTGGGGAAATCAGAAGGGATTCTGGGCACCATTGCCGGAGATGACACCATTTTCACCACGCCATCACGCGGCTTTAGCGTTAAGCAGTTGTTCGACGCCATTTTGACGCTGTTCGAACAGGAACTGTAGTGACCCACCAAGATTGCTGACGCAGTGACCCACGCCAGATGAAGGTATCTGGCGTGGGGCTGGGTCAAACGGCAGGCAACTCAGACAATGGCCAACGTGGACGCACGCTCACGCCCAATTCCTGACTTTGATTGCGTAACAGCCTCACACTGCCCGCATAGGCAATCATCGCGCCATTATCGGTACAAAACTCAGGCCGCGCATAAAAACCGCCCCACCCCGTTTAGCCATGATCTCTGTCAGGCGAGCACGCAGCGTGCGGTTGGCACTGACGCCGCCAGCCATCACCAGACGTTTAAAGCCGGTCTCATCCAACGCTCGACGACATTTTATCGCTAACGTATCAACCACCGAATCTTCAAACGCGCGCGCAATATCAGCACGGGTTTGATCATCATTGCCATTGGCGCGAATAGTATTGGTGGCAAAGGTTTTCAAACCAGAAAAGCTAAAATTCAGCCCTTGTCTGTCGGTCATCGGGCGAGGAAAGGTAAAACGTGAGGCATCGCCACGCTGTGCCAGTTTGGACAACATCGGGCCTCCCGGGTAATCCAGTCCCAGCAGCTTTGCCGTTTTATCAAAGACTTCACCGGCGGCATCGTCAACAGATTCTCCCAGCAACCGGTATTCACCGATGCAAGTGACGCTGATTAACTGCGTGTGACCGCCAGAAACCAATAGCGCGACGAAAGGAAATTCCGGCGGATTATCTTCCAGCATCGGGGCCAGCAAATGCCCTTCCATGTGGTGAACCGGAACCGCCGGCACGCCCCAGGCAAATGCCAGCGCACGCCCGACCGTTGCACCGACCAACAATGCGCCCACCAGTCCAGGGCCGGCAGTGTAGGCCACACCATCGATGTCCGATGCGGACAAATCCGCCTCTTTCAGGGCAGCCTGAATCAGAGGAATCGTTTTACGCACGTGATCGCGCGAGGCCAGTTCCGGCACGACACCGCCATAATCAGCATGTAGTTTTACTTGGCTGTACAGTTGGTTAGCCAATAACCCGGCATCCGTGTCATAAATCGCCACCCCGGTTTCATCACAGGAGGTTTCAATACCCAATATGCGCATCGTTCTACCTAACGTTCGTTGCCACGCAAGCCGACATCCACTTGCCACTTGCTTCATACAACAGATAGTCTATCATTATCGGTTTGGATTTTCTGCTCTGCGTGCGCGTTGGGTGTTTTATGATCGCCGCAATGCTTTACAAGCGCATCACGTTTGCAGTAGAATTCCGCACCATTTTGAAAAGGCTGGCACAAGGCCAGCACATACCGAATTATTAAGGTGGGAGGCACATGCCGGTAATTAAAGTACGTGAAAACGAGCCGTTCGATGTAGCGCTGCGTCGCTTCAAACGTTCCTGTGAAAAAGCGGGTGTTCTGGCTGAAGTTCGTCGTCGTGAGTTCTATGAAAAACCGACAACCGAACGTAAACGCGCTAAAGCTTCTGCTGTGAAACGTCACGCGAAGAAACTGGCTCGAGAAAACGCACGCCGCACTCGTCTGTATTAATTTCTGGAGGCTTGGCCTCCACCGCGTGATTAATCCGCAGACTTAGCAGTTGCATACGAAGGCCGTGCTTTCCGAAAGGAAGCGCGGCTTGTTGTCGTTTATAAGTTATCGTTTATTTGTATTAAAAACAGGTGCTTATGGCTGGAAGAATCCCACGCGTTTTTATCAATGACCTGCTGGCACGCACTGATATCGTCGATCTGATCGACGCGCGCGTGAAGCTCAAGAAGCAGGGCAAGAACTTTCACGCGTGCTGTCCGTTTCACCATGAGAAAACCCCGTCTTTCACCGTAAACGGTGATAAGCAGTTTTACCATTGCTTCGGCTGCGGCGCGCACGGCAATGCCATCGATTTTTTAATGAACTACGATCGCTTGGAGTTCGTTGAAAGCATCGAAGAATTGGCATCCATGCACAGTCTGGAAGTGCCTTATGAATCCGGCACTGGCACCACAGCGCTTGAACGCCATCAGCGTCAAAGCCTGTATGAACTTATGGGGCAACTGAGCGAGTTTTATCAACAGGCGTTAAACCAGCCAACGGCAGCCGCCGCCCAAGGTTATCTGGCACAACGCGGCCTGAGTGCGGAAGTGATTCGCCACTTCGCTATTGGCTTCGCTCCTGCCGGGTGGGACAACGTATTAAAGCGCTTTGGTCGTCACGATGAAGATCGTGAAACCCTGAGCGATGCGGGGATGCTGGTTAAAAATGAGCAAGGACGTACCTATGACCGCTTCCGTGAGCGCGTCATGTTCCCGATCCGCGATAAGCGCGGCCGCGTTATCGCCTTTGGCGGGCGCGTGTTGGGAGACGGATTGCCCAAATACCTGAACTCGCCGGAAACTGAAATTTTTCATAAAGGCCGCCAATTGTATGGCCTTTACGAAGTGCAACAAAATCACACGGAACTAAAACGTCTTCTTGTGGTTGAAGGTTATATGGACGTGGTGGCGCTGGCGCAATTCGGTATTGATTATGCCGTCGCGTCACTGGGCACTGCCACGACCGCAGACCATATTCAAATGATGTTCCGCGTTACCGATCAGGTGATTTGCTGCTATGACGGTGACCGCTCAGGCCGAGATGCCGCCTGGCGCGCCCTGGAAACGGCGCTACCCTACTTGAATGATGGTCGCCAGTTGCGCTTTATGTTTCTCCCTGATGGAGAGGATCCGGATACTCTGGTGCGTAAAGAGGGTAAACAAGCGTTTGAACAGAGGATGGAGCAGGCGCTGCCGCTCTCCACGTTCTTGTTTGATACCCTGCAACAGCAAGTGGATATGAGCTCTCCGGAGGGCAGAACCAAGCTCGGAAGAGATGTATTGCCGTTGATTGGTCAGGTGCCGGGAGAAACCCTGCGACTGTATCTACGTCAACAGCTCGGCAACAAACTGGGGATTCTTGACGATCGCCAACTGGATAAACTGCTGCCAAAAACGGCAGAACAGGCGCAGCCTTACCAGCCGCCTCAACTAAAACGCACAACTATGCGTATACTAATAGGGTTGCTGGTACAAAATCCGCAGTTGGCAGCATTGGTGACGACCCCGGAGGGGTTGGCAGCATCGAAGATGGCCGGTGTGCCACTGTTTATTGAGCTGGTGAAAGCGTGCCATGCGCAGCCCGGTTTGACAACGGGGCAGCTTCTGGAGCTTTACCGGGAGAATAAATCAGGCCCACAGCTTGAAACCATGGCAACCTGGAACCACATGATCGTTGAGGACAAGGTAGAGGAGACGTTTATCGATACCTTGACTACCCTATATAACCATATTTTAGAGGAGCTGCTGGAATCATTGATAGCACAGTCACGTTTGCGGGGGTTGACCGCGGAAGAACGTAACGAAGTGCACATGCTGAACCAGGCGCTTACAAGAAAGAACTGATTACAGAGGCTTAATTGCCGATAACCAGCAGGGTGAATCCCTGCCAAAGCCGCTAGAAGGGGCTGCGGCGAGAAGAAGAAATACCCCGAATGTTATTGTTGGCTATACCCAATAGCTTTCAACGAACAGGCGAGCGAAAGGCACCTGCATCGTGAAAGATGACCGGTATAATTATGCCGACCGACACCAACCTAATACTCTGAAGTGTGGATACCGTCTTATGGAGCAAAACCCGCAGTCACAGCTGAAGCTACTTGTCACCCGTGGTAAGGAGCAAGGCTACCTGACCTATGCTGAGGTCAATGACCATCTGCCGGAAGATATCATCGATTCCGATCAGATCGAAGACATCATCCAGATGATTAATGACATGGGCATCCAGGTGATGGAAGAAGCACCGGATGCGGATGACCTGCTGTTGGCAGAAACTACGTCTGACACCGATGAAGATGCCGCAGAAGCTGCTGCTCAGGTGCTCTCAAGCGTAGAGTCCGAAATTGGGCGTACTACCGACCCGGTGCGCATGTACATGCGTGAAATGGGCACCGTTGAGTTGCTCACCCGCGGAGGTGAAATCGACATCGCCAAGCGGATCGAAGACGGTATCAACCAGGTTCAGTGTTCTGTTGCCGAATATCCTGAAGCGATCACTTATCTGTTGGAACAATACGATCGCGTCGAGGCCGAAGAAAGCCGCCTTTCCGATCTGATCACCGGGTTTGTCGATCCTAACGCCGAAGAAGATCTTGCGCCTACCGCAACCCACGTTGGCTCTAAATTGTCCAGCGAAGATATGGACGATGACGATGATGACGACGAGGAAAGCGAAGACGACGACGATGCAGAAGAAGACAACAGCATCGATCCAGAGCTGGCACGTCAGAAATTTACCGAGCTGCGTGAACAGTACGAAGTCAAACGTCAAACAATCAAAGCCCATGGCCGTAACCACGCTAAGGCCGCGGAAGAGATCCTGAAGCTCTCTGACATTTTCAAGCAGTTCCGTTTGGTGCCGAAACAGTTCGATTTCCTGGTCAACAGCATGCGCACCATGATGGATCGCGTTCGCACGCAAGAGCGTTTGATCATGAAACTTTGCGTTGAACAGTGCAAAATGCCGAAGAAAAACTTCGTCACGCTGTTCACCGGTAACGGAACCAATGACACCTGGTTCTCCGCCGCCAAGGCCATGAACAAGCCCTGGAGCGAGAAGCTGGTTGAAGTGGAAGAAGACGTGCGGCGCAGCTTGCAGAAGCTGCATCAGATCGAAGAAGAAACCGGCTTGACTATCGAGCAGGTGAAAGACATCAACCGTCGCATGTCGATCGGTGAAGCCAAGGCACGCCGCGCCAAGAAAGAGATGGTCGAGGCGAACCTGCGTCTGGTGATTTCTATCGCCAAGAAGTACACCAACCGCGGTCTGCAATTCCTGGATCTGATTCAGGAAGGTAACATCGGCCTGATGAAGGCCGTAGACAAGTTTGAATACCGTCGTGGCTATAAGTTTTCTACTTATGCCACCTGGTGGATCCGTCAGGCGATCACCCGTTCTATCGCCGATCAGGCGCGTACCATCCGTATTCCTGTTCACATGATCGAAACGATTAATAAGCTGAACCGTATTTCGCGTCAGATGTTGCAGGAAATGGGCCGTGAGCCGACGCCAGAGGAACTTGCCGAACGCATGCTGATGCCGGAAGACAAGATCCGCAAGGTGCTGAAGATCGCCAAAGAGCCGATTTCCATGGAAACACCGATCGGTGATGATGAAGATTCACATCTGGGCGACTTCATCGAGGACACCACGCTGGAACTGCCGCTGGACTCTGCAACGTCAGAGAGCCTTCGTTCAGCCACCCACGATGTACTGGCTGGCCTGACGGCGCGCGAAGCCAAAGTACTGCTTATGCGTTTCGGTATCAACATGAACACCGACCACACGCTGGAAGAAGTGGGCAAACAGTTCGACGTTACGCGTGAACGTATTCGTCAGATTGAAGCCAAGGCGCTGCGCAAGCTGCGTCACCCAAGTCGTTCCGAAGTGTTGCGTAGTTTCCTGGATGATTAACAGCATCTAAATGGAAATAGGAAAAAGCCATCAACATTGAGGGCTTTTTTTATGGTAATTATAACGATAACAACGGGCTAGGCTGCATACAAAACCAGCATACGGGCAACGTTGCTCTAGACCTGCCCCGCCATGTTACCGTATAATTCACGCCCACATGGCCCCTTAGCTCAGTGGTTAGAGCAGGCGACTCATAATCGCTTGGTCGTTGGTTCAAACCCAACAGGGGCCACCAAAGCCACCAAAATTTAGCTGATAAATCAGATGATTAAGCCACTTCTTGCGAAGTGGCTTTTTTGTTAGTTGTGAGCATTGCCCTTTTCTGTTTCCCACAAACCAAATACCATCCAATATGCCTCCCTTGCCGCAAGGTTCGAAAAGAGAAAATTTCCTCTAGTGGGAATGGGCATAACTTCAATTCTAAAGGTCTCTAATATTTTAAATGATAGCGATCAAATCTGGTGACAATCATTCATGAAACAATGTATAAATTCCTAACACATTTATACATGAATGTTAAGTGTGCAAAAAACGACCAAAACTAAAATATTGAGATCTGCGAAAACCAAATGAAATTATTAAAAGATCTCAATTTGGAGTGATTTATTCTGTGACGACGAGAAATTGGCCTTTATAAAAGCGTCCAAATAAAGTCGTTCCTCATTAGATAAATCTTCGCGCAAATGAAATTTATGACGGTACGCTCCTTTCTTCGCTTGCTCTATTTGATTATTTAAGGACGAAACACAGATGAATATTATTAGTCGTAGTGCAGCTTGCCTTCTTGTATCCACAACGCTGGTTCTTAGCGGTTGTGCCAACACGGGAAGTTCTCTGTTAGCAGGCACCAAACCAGATGCGCGATTAACAAGTGGTGAGCAATCCAAATTCTTTAGCGCTTCGGGCGCACAAGGCTGTGGTCTCGGTGCTCTGGCTGGCTCCCTAAAAGGCAATAGTAAAGATGCTTTGATCGGCGCAGCTATTGGTGATGCTGCCGGTTGTGCTGTTGGTATGACAGCCAACTACTATCTCGACTCATTGCAAAAAGATTACGCAACGACGGGAGATCGCCTGAAAGCCATGGACACGGATATTAGCAAGGATACTTCGGCAGTAGAGAAAACTACCCTTACCATGAAGCAGGTTATCAGTGAGAATCAGGCAACTCTGGCTAAAATTAGTCAGCAAAAAAACAAGGCCGGATTTGATAAAGCCAACGCAACAAAAGAGTTGTCCCAAATCGACGCGAATATTAAGTTGATGAAGGACAAAATCAAGGTAATGAAAGATAAAGATGCTGCGTATTAAAGTCGCATTAAAAGCACAAGAGACTAAATAACAAGGCGGATAAGGCTAAGTTGGAAGTCTTGAACAAAGAATATGCCAAGTTGAACAGCCAGATAACCACCCTGGAAGCAGAAGCGAATGGCTTGTTCGAACAGCGCCAAGCTATTTCCCTTGGCTAAATCTGATGGGCCGAGCTAAGTCTCGGCCCTATTTATGGCAACTATTAGCCACCTAATTTTATTTTCCCTGATTCATGGACAATGTCATGAGAAAATATGCACTACTCGCCTCAATGCTGCTTGCTGGTTGCGCCACTACCCCTCAAGACTGTGATTTGCACGCACAAGACCCCAGTTTTATCACCAAATTGAACTGTGCCACCTCCGGCGGCTATAGACAAAAAATCGACCAACAGGAACAGCAAGTACTACGTAGCCAGAAAGAAAATGAGCTTGCCAAGCAAGAGCTAGCCAGCACACAAGACAAGCAAAAAGCGTCGAATTAGTTACTGGCAAGTGAACAAGCCAAACTGACGGCCATACGCTCGGATTTGACACAGACACTTAATAGCCTTAAATCCAGCAAAATCAAAGGAAAGGACAGCCAGCAACAACTTAAGCGTCTGCAAGAACTCCAGCAACAATCGCAACATGCCAGCAGTGAAAGTGAGATCGCCACCATCGAGCGAAAAGTTGCAGAAGCCAAGAAGAAAGTTGAAGCGCTTGAGAAAGCGAATACTCTTCGCTAACAGCATGAAATAAAACATAGAAATAGCAGCGAAATAAGCTTCCTGCTATCGATTACTGGTGCCACTGACAACGACGATGCTATGTTATGCAACGATTAACAAGTGCTGCTGCAATTGATGATTCAACTCTGGCAACTTATGAAAAGACTGTTGCTATTATACACCGCCATCTCCCCTCCTATTTGGCGCTACTCTATGCATCGGTCCGCCGTAGCCCAGAAGGGAACCTGGAGCGGTGGACAGCGCGCCAGGGGCTTGCAAGACCACTCTCAGCGCTAAGTGAAGCGGAACAACTCACAGTTCAAAGTAAACGCCAGAAATACCAAGAGATAGTGGCCGGCCTGATTGAACAGCTTAGAGTACACGGCGATAGTCAGTCAGCTCAAGCGCTACAACAGCTACTCACCCATTCTCATGGACTGGCCTGCTATGACGTGGGTGGTGAGCCTGTCTTAATCAACTGGGCAATCCCGTTAGTAGTAGAACCGCTTCCCGTTGTCACCGTCGTACCTTGGTGGCGACGCTTACTTACCTGGCTACTCTTGCTTCTTTTATTGTTACTGTTAGCACTTGCCTACTGGTGGTATAGATGCAACACACACAATGATACAGCCACTAAGGCACCGATTGTGTAGCCTGCCCATGTTATCGCCACGCAACCAGAGCCTGTGCCCGAGCCTGCCAATACCAAACTGACCAAAGATAACCCCAGCATCAAGCTCGCGAAGCAAAAGGATTTTGGAAAAATCAAAGTCAATCTGACCTGGCAACAAGGCAAAAATCAGCGCCCTATCGATCTCGATATCGCGGCTTTTGTTCGCCTTAAAAGCGGGGAGCTTGGGGGAGCAGAAGCGCTCAGTAAGTTCTTTGGCAACTACGAAACACCGCCCTATGCAATATTGCAAAAAGATCTGCGAGATGGAGCCGATCAAGATGGTGAATGGATTTTTATCAACGGAAGTCACTGGCAAGAGATTGATGAGGTACTGATTTACAGCTTTATCTACGGCGGAACGAATAATTGGCAAGGCACTGATGCAACGATAACCCTCTATGTACCAGGACAACGGCCTATCAGTACCACGTTAGCAAATGGAAGTAACAGCAATCCCGTGGCAACGATCGCCAGATTAAAAAATGTCGATGGTGATATCAAAGTTGAACGACTCAACAGCTTTTTCAGCACGCGAAAGTCTATGGATAAATATTATGGCTGGGGCTTCACATGGATGGCTACTGGGAACAAAGAGTAATCATATTCATGATGACTTTCGTTAATTCACAGCCGCAAAAGGTTTAGAAAATACGAAATTAGATTCAGGGACCATTGCTACGTACGGGTCATAACTCCTCTTCAAAGCGCTCGGTGAAACTGGCTATCCCTTATTCAAAATGGCTTTTCAGTTACGCGAAGCTATTTATCGTCTTGATGCAGGACGCGATCTTGCTCGACACTTGGCTATCCCACAAAACGATCAGGGCGGCGATCGCACTGACTGGTACAGTAGCTTTCCTGGCGATATCATTCCCTGGAGCACAGCCAACGAGACCGAGCGCGCATCCTCGCGCCATCAATTCAGTGAATTCCAAGCAGCCGTACAATCCTTAAGCGAACAGCTGCTCAATGCAGACCAAAACGGAACCGGTGGCGACCGCAAGGTGTTCGCTCAGCTACTAAAATCGGTCGTGTATTTCCCTGATTACGATTTTGTCTATTTGGTTGACGGGGTGCTCGTTATTACCTTCTGGGGTTTTATCCACCAGAGCGGCGAACAACGTAATCCTATGCACTGGTTATCTCCCGATTCGGTACCGGTGCAAACACCGCCTGCTCCAACAGCGCAACAGACCGAACAACCAACGATACCCGTGACTGGATCCCATCCCGAGGCAGAAAGTATCAAGCGATCCTGGTTCTGGAAGTGGCGTTGGTTGCTGGGATTCTTGTTGTTACTGCTGTTACTCGCGCTCTTGTTGGGTTTACTTCGTGGTTGCGCCCCATCTCTCTCACTGCCAGGTTTGCCAGGATTATCAGGCAAGACCGCTGTTAATGTTCGCAATGACAGCGCCTCCTCGTTGAATACGCAAGCACACTCAGATAAAAGCGTGTCAACGTTGACGAGTGAAAGCAATATAGTTTCAAGCCAGACTTTAGAGAGCAAACAACCCCCCATCAGCAACGGGGAATAAAAACAATACAATCAATGATAAGCACCAACCGGTGAACAATGCCGATGCTGCGGATGCAGAGAAATGTCAGACCCTGTTCAGTCCAGCACCCCGCCTTCTCAGGCTAGTGAAGCGCAGCAACCTGAGGTCACCCCCAACACCGCACCGCCAGCGATACCAACGCAGGGAGAACCGCTGACACTTCCTCCCGCCGTACCCGATGGTCCAACTCAGTTTCTCAATGGACAGTGGCGTGCTAACGGTGGCATTCAGGATAAGCTTACAGGCCGCACGCTCCAACTGCAATACAACTTTGATCAAGGCAACGGTACCGTTAGCGTGCGTTAATCCAAGTGGTGTGACCTGTAATGGCCCCGCTAAAGGCAGTGTGCAGCAAGGCACTCTCACCATCACTAATCCAGAGCAGATGAAATGCAGTGACGGCTCAAATTTTATTGTTCCAAACGTCGAGTGTAAGTCACCAGCCTCTGGTCGCACTGATTGTATCAGCAGCACTGATGGGGAAAAATCCTTCCCAATCCGCATGCTTCAACCCAATATCTAACAGGGATGATTTAAATTATGTTGCCTGAGATTGTTTCTTTCGATCGTCAAATCACATTGGTCGGCGACTCCGGAATCCAGTTTATGTATTTTGGTTTAACCCTCGGACACCTGCCTGCTGGTGAATTTGTCAAATTGGCTAACGGTGTACTCACCAGACTGATCCATAACGAGCAGCGCGATTACTATTTCTACCAACCCACGGCAGAGAATATAGAGAAGGCCAAAAGCCAATACGATATTCCGGTGGATAAAAGTATCAAGCTATTTGATGGCATCTGGTTACCGCTTCCCCTGTTTCGTTTTAGCCAGCCCAATGTCTATCAGGAAGGCCCTCTAAACTGGGCTCGTTTTCGCATTGTGAAGCTGGCTAAACCCGATATGGACGGTCACAGCCATCGTGTGACACTGGCTATCGATACTCGCATTATGGCCAAACAGCACTCCGCCGCCGATCTCAGTCCCAATCAGGAAGACGTTAATTCGGGCGCGACATTTGCCGTGGCCACCGCCACCTATGCACTCAATTGGTATCTGACTCAGGAGTGGGTAACCGATTGGCTAAAAGAGGTGTTTAAAGAAACCAGCAAAGGTCGAGACATTGACGAACGCGAACAAGAACTCGCACAACAATATCCAGTGGCTCACTATCTCAACCTGCTGTCGTTGATGTCTATCCCGATAGAAGGGATGCAGAATGAGGCAGCGCCACACATTGAATTGCCACAATTTCGGATGATCGCCAACAGAGAAACGAATGCCATCAAACCGATATCGGTCGATTTGGTTCTTGACGTTGGTAATTCACGGAATTGCGGTATTTTAATTGAGGATCACGGGCAATCGGGTTCAGGTTTAATGCAAAATTACGTATTAAAACTGTGCGATCTCAGCACCCCAGAGCATATCTATACCGATCCCTTTGAAAGTCGTATCGAGTTCTCGCAAGCCTTTTTCGGCAAAGACCACTGCCCAGTGCGTAGCGGACGCCACGATGCCTTTCAATGGCCAACGATTGCCCGTATCGGCGGCGAGGCCAGCCGCTTAGCCGCACGCCGTCGGGGCAGTAAAGGCTCTATGGGGTTATCCAGTCCCAAACTCTATCTCTGGGATGAGAAATTTTATGGCCAAGGCTGGCGCTTCAACGGTAGTTACGTGCAAGACACTAATCCATTAGCGACAGCGGCACCGTTCGCCAATTTGATCGATGAGAGAGGCGAGGCACAGCACACCATTGAAGACGAGATGGATCGCATTCCGGTATTTACTCCTCGCTATTCACGCAGTGCTCTAATGACTTTCATGCTGTCTGAAGTATTAACCCAAGCCATTAGCCAGATTAACAGCCCGGAACAGCGTATTCGTCAAGGACATGCTGGTATCCCCCGCCAGCTTCGACATATCATTCTTACCGTTCCACCGGGCTTACCAATGGCCGAACGTTGTATTCTCGATGAGCGTATGCGTCAAGCAGTTGGCCTGGTATGGAAATCCCTGCGCTGGCACAGCGGCGAGAATGATCCATATCAGGATGAACAAGAATCGCCCGACCACGCGAACATCAAGGTCCCTCTGCCCAAAATCCGGGTAGAGTGGGACGAAGCCCCATGTGCTCAACTTGTGTATCTGTATACCGAGATTAATCAGAACTTCGCTGGCCACTCAGAGGTGTTCTTTAATACGCTTGGTCGGCCCGATCGCAAAGAACGAGAAACGATCCCGATCGCTTCGATCGACATTGGCGACGGCACCACGGATTTGGTGATTACCGATTATCGTTTGGATCATAATGGTCTGGTCGGCGGTGGCGCTAATGCACATATCATCTCCCAACAGCGCTTTCGTGACAGCTTCAAAATCGCAGGCGATGACATACTGCTTGATGTGATTCAATCCTACCTTCAGCCTGCCTTCGAGCAAGCGCTCCGAGAAGCGGGTGTTGTCTCCGTCGAAACACTGATGTCTCAATTGTGTGGTTCTCAAAACATCAGCGCATCAGAAGCCGTTCTGCGCCAGCAGCTTAGTCTACAACTGTTCGTACCGTTGGCTCTGTATATTCTGAGAAGTTACGAGCAATACGATCCTCTGGATGAACAAACTCATCGCGTGATTAACAAACGCGTGGGTGAGTTGCTCCCTACTGGCAGCATCAGTGACGAGGTGGAGGGATTTGTTCGCCGCGAAGTACAAAAAGCGGGTGGCACCAATGATTTCAAACTGGCAGAGATCAAGCTCAATCTGCCATTGGTGAAGCTGCACAATGATTTTTGTGCGGGCGAGTTCAACATAGGTAAGGTTCTTACCGCATTGTGTGAAGTGTTGTCCTACTATCATTGCGATCTGTTGCTGCTCACGGGTCGGCCTTCACAATTGCCGGGTATTCAAGCCATTATCCGCCGTAATCTGCCGCTCCCACCCGGACGGATATTGCCGTTGCATGGCTATCAGACAGGAACCTGGTATCCATTCCACAAAAATGGCCATATCGACGATCCCAAGAGTACCGCTTCAGTCGGTGCCATGCTGTCTCAGCTGTGCGCCAATCACAGTATTCCTAACTTCCATTTCCGCACCTCGGCGCTGAAGCCCTATTCGACGATTCGTCACATCGGCACCATCGATATGGATAACCTTGATCCACGATGCCGAGATTATCTATCGTCATATCGACTCGGAGAACGGCCAGATCACACTGCCCAAAATCATCGGCGAAGATGGGGAGGAGACAACGCAAAGCATCATTATGCGCGGCGACCTGCGACTAGGTTATCGCCAGTTTGACGCCGAACGCTGGTCTGCAGCACCGCTTTACACCCTGCGTTTTAGTGAAGAAGGTCGTAAAAAATTCTCTTCAGCGACCTCCACAGATAACGGTTCACCCTATCTAAAAGTGCGACTGACAATTGATAAAGGAAACCGCGCTCGCAAGTTGAGATTGATCAGCGATCGCCTGACGGTCCTAGAAGTGAGCAGTAACACCGACAAAACGTTTAGCAAACGAGATGTAGAACTGGAACTCAATACTATGCCCGAGACCGGGCTCATAGACAGCCGACACTGGCTTGATAGCGGGAGTGTAAAAAAATAATGATTAATGAACAGCAATCCCTAACTCAAGGTTGGTCAGCTATTGCCCAGGGTTGTAAAGAGGCATTGGGTTGGGTAGAAGCCGTGCGGTCAAACTCCCGCCGGTTGGATAACGAGGCCGACAAGCTCACGTTAAGCCTGTTGCGCACATGCAACCAGGCCAATAGCCTTACCCAAGTGGCCACCACACCGATGACAGTGGGTTTTTTTGGCATCTCACAAGCAGGAAAATCATACCTGATATCAGCGTTAGCAGCAGGCAACAATGGCATGCTGGAAGCAACATACGGTAATCGGCAGGTAGACTTCATTAAAGAAGTCAATCCCGTCGGGGGAGGTAAAGAAGCTACCGGATTGGTTACCCGCTTTACCAAACAAATACCCTCTTCCCCAGTCGGCTATCCCGTACCGTTGCGCCTGTTTAGCGAAATTGATCTGGCTAAAATCCTGGCTAATGCCTGGTTTAACGACTTTAACCATGAGCAATTAAGCTACCAGCTCGATGAGAATCGCATTGAAGAACACCTACGCCCCTTCTTGCAGCGTGCTGAACAAAGCAAAACACACAATGGCGTCAGCAGCGAAGATGTCGTTGCATTATGGGACTATCTCAACGCTTCGTTTAAAAAATCAGTGGAAAAACTTGAGCATGCCTATTGGCCACAGGTGCTGAAAATCGCACCGATGCTCAGCTCAGGCGAACGCGCAAAACTGTTCTCACTACTGTGGGGCGAACTGCCTGCACTGACTGAAACTTATCGATCATTAGCGGCGGTGTTAGACAAGCTTAATCATGCTCGGATGGTTTTTGCACCACTGGAGACGCTGATCGATCAAAGCAACGGCAGCATCATGAATGTCGATAGCCTCAATCGCCTTGGTTCACACCAAGATAGTAACGTCGAGATCCGCTTCTGGGATGAGAATCAGCAGATCAGTAGTGCCAGTTTGTTACAAGCCGAGTTAGCGGCGTTAACCACAGAGCTGATCTTCCCTTTGGCGGAAGTCGCCAGTGAAAGCATCATGAATCACGTCGATTTACTCGACTTTCCCGGTTATCGCGGTCGCCTCAAAATAACGTCGATCGAAGATGCGGGCCGGGATGGCCACAACCCGATATCCCAGCTACTGCTACGCGGCAAGGTGGCTTATCTTTTCGAGCGTTACACCGATAACCAAGAAATGAACGCACTGGTCGTGTGCGCCAGTTCAGCCAAGCAAAGCGACGTTGCCGATGTCGGCCCGGTGTTGAATCGTTGGGTGGAAAAAACCCAAGGAAAGAGTGCAGCAGAGCGTGGTAAAAGCAAGCCGGGATTATTCTGGGCCATCACCATGTGTGATATGCGCATCAACAACAGTCTGCAACATACTGAAAGCCAATTAAAAGAGGGCTGGTAAGGTATGCTGCACATGACACTGCTTGAACGCTTCGCACAATATGACTGGCTACAACAATGGGCGCCAAACCAAGCATTCAACAACTGCTTCCTTGTCCGTAAACCAGGGATCGGTAACCCCCTCCTTGTCCTTGAAAAGGAAGCGGGTAAAGAAACACTTAAGGAAGTAGCGCTGACTGAACGCTATCATGCGGTGCTCGACACGATGTGCAACGCGTTTATCAATGGGAAAAATGTGATTGAGCACGTCGCTGAACCAAAAGCCGCATGGCAGGCAATGCTCACACTCAACGATGGGGGTATGTCCCGCCTGACCCAGGCACTGCGTGGAGTCGCCCATCTGGACTTTAAGCTACAGCGTCTGCGCCAACAATTACAGACATGTCGTCATGAAACCGGTGATCAACGGCTTGGTCGCTGGTACGAACATGACGGTGACGGTCAACAAGCCCAGAAAAAAGCCATTGCCAAAACCTTGTGGCAGGGATTGTCAGCTTGCCCACTAAGCATGGGAGAAATGATTAACCGTTTAGATCTCCCCCCCCCATGAACTGAACAACATCTATCTGAGCATCCGCGACCAAGATCAAGGGCCACAAGAAGCCAGCGACGAACGCCCTCAGAATGGGTTTTCGAGCAACCCGTTTGCTGACAATCCATTTGCCGACAATCCATTCGCAAACGATCCCTTTACTGCCTTCCCGATTGATGAGCCGGTGGCCGTCGTTGAACCAACGCCAAAGGATAGGGCAAGATGATGAGTTCGCTCATCAAGCATTCAAAGCCTGGGTAGCTCACTTAAGAGAACTACCACAACAAACCACCCAATGGCATTAGCTCGGTATGAGCAGCGAGTTGATTAACTTGCTGAGCGAAGAACTGATAACCGCAGCCACTCGCCAGGATCTCGAAGGTACATTAAAGTTCGCGCTGGCAGGTCAAGAGCAAGCGGGCACGCGCCGTGAGCACTTAATGGCACGTCAAGTGCTGCGGGCCCAATTGGTGATGCGTGTTTATTGCCTGGTTTGGCTATCTCTCGTTGCCTGAAGAACAGGTTCCTAGTAGATATATTGGTAACAAAGATAAAGTGTTTGCCCACAAAACCCAGCTTGCCAGCGATGAACTACCGCAACTGCCAACGATAGCACCGCAACCAGGGGTCTCCTACCTGGGTTATTGGTTTTCAGCACTGATGACCATCATTCTGGATAATGCAGGCCATAGCGCCACTCGCGATATTTCTGCCGAAAATAACCGGCAACTCGGTCAAATCATCGCCAAATTGAAACAAGAGAACATGCCATGCTAGCTAAAATCATCGCCTGCCAACCGGCAGAGCCGGGTACAGCACAACTGATGGTCCGCCTGCGCGGCGAGCAAGCATTGCTGACCAGCCTGACGTTTATCATTTGCAACAATGAGCAAAACTACCTCCAACCTGACGGTAACTGGAGTCCAGCTCAACACTGGTTTACCATCGATGGCGGCTATCCTTTGCTAAGCGGTAATGGTTTTCGCATTGGCCCAACCTTGCTTGACCCACTGCTGGCGAATGCGAGCCAGGTACAAATTCAAGTCAAGTTGGCCTCGGGCGAAACACGCAATACCACACTACAATTGGTACGAGACGATCTGCCCTCATCCGGTGCGCGTGGCCAAACCGGTGATTACAGTAGCAGTAGCGTATTGAGCACGCCGGAACCAGAAACCGCCGAGGCCCTCGCCCCCGAACCGATGCCCTTGTCTGCGATCGAGCCCGAACAAGCACCGCTACCGCCACTTTCAGCCACGGCAGATCTCAAGCGCAACAGCCAGCCGTCACTGGTGCCAATGCTAGCTGCCGCACTGGTTGTGCTGCTGCTTGCTGTTGTGGCACTCTGGTGGTTTCTGGGACGGGATACGACAACCAGTACCCCCAAAGCAGCAGACACACAACAAGAATCCCCAGCGGTAGCGGCTTCATCGACGACTCCGCCAGATAAACCCGCCGCCAACGATTGCTCACCCGCTAATCTGAATAGTCAGAAAGAGCTCTATTTCGTACAAAGTTGTGTGTAGCAAAAACTCGATAGCGACAAGTTACTGGAAATTGTCCAGGCGGCAAAAAACGCGAATAAATGCGGTGTTGCACAGCGTCTGTATTCCAACCGAGCCCAAGGAGGCGACAGCAAGGTCGCACTCGCTTACGCCAGTGAATACGATCCGAAAGATCACAAGCCAATCGAATGCCTTAAAGAAGCCGATCGAGACACGGCGGTTTATTGGTACGAAACGGCTCTGCATAACCAAAAGGCCAAACAGCGTCTTGAGGAGTTGAGAAAATGATAAATTTTCCAATTCTACGGTTAATTTTGCCTTTGTACGGGCTGTTTCTCGCTGGCCACGCGCTTGCAGCTGAGAGCAACAAGCCGCTACTGCAAGAAGGAAAAAAAACCTTATATCAGCGGGTACTCACCACGCCAGGCTGCAAACTGGGCAAAACTGCCGGGGATGATAAAGGGCAGTTACAACCCGCTTTCAGTAGCCTTTATGTTTACCAAAAGGCCGACGCCAATGGAGAAAGCTGGGTCAAAGTTGGGCCAGATAGCTATGGGAAAACGATCGGGTGGTTACCGAAATCTTGTACCGTTGACTGGAAAATGCAGTTGGCTCTGGCGTTCACTAATCACGCCAACCGTGATCGTCTGCTGTTTTTCAAAGAGAGAAAAAATCTGGATGATATTCTTGCCGCACCAGATCCCGTGTCACTGGTAGCACCACTGCGTGCCAAACTCAAACGAGAAGGCCAGGCAGAAGGCGTGCAAGCTCAGGAACCTGAGTTTTTTGTTGATTTGCAAAAGCAGTTTTACCTGCTGCCCATCTTGAGCGGCGAAGAAGTCATGACTGAAGAGGGTTTCTACACGCGTCTGCTAAACGTCGCGTCGGTCAGCAAGGAGGATCCCAACGCCAAACAGGTAGAAGATGTAAACCAACTCAAAGGGGTCAATGCCACGGTATTATTAGTCATCGACTCCACGATTTCGATGGGCCCTTACATTGAGCGCACCAAGGAAGCGGTGAACAAGATCTATGACAAGATTAAACAGGAGAACCTGGGAGAGCAGGTTAAATTTGGTTTGATCTCGTACCGTTCAAACACCAAAGCGGTGCCTGGCCTTGAATACAGAACCAAAATATATGCCGACCCCAGTCAGGTTAAAGATGGCAAGGATTTCCTTAACAAGGTCGCAGATCTGAAAGAGGCCAAGGTATCGAGTTCTTTATACGATGAGGACGCCTATGCCGGTGTGCAATCAGCGATTGATGACATTGACTGGAGCAAGTTCGGCGTTCGCTATATGGTTCTGATCACCGATGCAGGGGCAATTGATGGCAGTAACAAACTCTCAGGAACAGGCCTGGATGCCAAACAACTACGCCTGGAGGCTGGCAACCGAGGCATTGCTATCTACACCTTGCGCCTGAAGACACCTAGCGGCAAAGATAATCATGCCAAGGCCGAAAGCCAATACCACGATCTCTCCAACTTTGATAGTACGCAATCCAACCTTTACCAAGCCGTGAATGCGGGCGACCTGAATGCTTTTGGTCAGCAGGTTGATGCCCTGGCAGCAGCCATTACCGAACAGGTCAAGTCAGCCTACATGGGCGAGCCTGCCGTGGGAAGTGCGCTCTATGCCAAAGATGAAGGTCAAAAAGTGACGCCAGAACAGAAACTGCTTCAGGATACGGCGTTGATCGGCCATGCCATGCAGTTGGCTTCTCTCGGTAAAAAGAATGGCACGCAAGCACCGCTGGTGTTTAAGGCCTGGATCAGCGATCGCGATCTGATCAAGCAGAACATCCCAACAACCGACGTTCGGGTGCTGTTGACCAAAGGGCAACTAAGCGATTTGAGCGATGTCGTCAACCAGATTCTACAAGCTGCAAATGAAGGTATCATTTCGCCAACCAAAATGTTTG
Source organism: Candidatus Symbiopectobacterium endolongispinus (assembly GCF_018777385.1). GTDB lineage: Bacteria > Pseudomonadota > Gammaproteobacteria > Enterobacterales > Enterobacteriaceae > Symbiopectobacterium > Symbiopectobacterium endolongispinus. Next base: position 507,076 of record NZ_JAFJYB010000001.1, read on the forward strand.
AGCGCCTACGTACCGTCGCAGCCACTATGGGGGCCGATCCCAACCAACTCAAGCAGCAGGAAAACACCAAGATCACTTAGCTTGGCGTATTGGGAGAATGTCTCGCTGACCTCCCCTATCGCAGCGACGTCCTGAACCTCGACGAAGAGACATGGAAAAGCTGGGATGGCCTGTCGCAGGAGAAATTTATCCGAACCCTGTCATCCAAACTGCACCACTACCAAAAATATAACGCCGATGTAGATCGCTGGGTTGAACTCGCCAAAGACAGCGATCCACGCGATCGTGTCTATCCAGTACCGTTGGAAATTATGCCCTAATGCTGCATATTGAAAACTTACACATTGCACGTGGTGAAGGTGTTCAAGCGCATCATGTTTACCTGCCGCAGCTTGAGTTGCGGTCAGGACAAGTGATGGCTATTACTGGTGAAAGCGGCTGCGGTAAAAGCGCATTGCTCGAAGCAATAGGTCTATTGCTGCATCCCACCAACATTACGCGTTTTGAGCTAAACGAAGAAGGTCAGCGGCTTGATGTTGCAGCATTGCTTAAAGCCAAGCGACAAGCGGAGTTGGCAGGGATTCGTGCACGCCAACTCGGATTTGTGTTACAGAACGGCGGTCTACTGCCCTATTTGACAGTACGCGATAATATTCTGCTGCCCTGCCAAATGCTCGGTGTAGACCACGATGCAGCCATGTTGGCCAGAATGGTTCACGCGTTAAAACTGGAGCCACTGTTAGCTAAATATCCAGCGCAGCTTTCATTTGGTGAGCGGCAGAGAACGGCGTTTGCCCGCGCAATTGTGCATCGTCCAAGACTGGTACTGGCTGACGAACCTACCGCAGCGCTTGATCCCCACAATGCGCGGCAGCTGTTTAGCCTATTTATCGAACTGGTTCGCCAAGAAGGCATGATGGCACTGGTCGTTTGCCACGACTGGCCACTGGTTCAACGCTTTGATCTGCCTTGCCTCATCGCTCGTTTTGACCCAACGTCAATAGATCAAACGCAAGCACGAGGGGAGACTTATTTTGTCCTTTAATCGGCTCTTATTGCTTAGCCGCCCGACACTGCAAGATCTATGGTACGATCGCATTATCTCGTTTTGCATCATCTCTTCCCTGATCGCCGTCATTGCTCCCCTGCTACTGCTGTTTGGCCTACGTTTTGGCCTACGTTTTGGCATCGTCAGCCAGTTGCAGGATGATTTGGCCAACGATCCGCGCAATCTCGATATCCGTATGCTGAGTAGCGGCAGCTATGACCAAGCCTGGATAGAAACGCTTCGTCAGCGTCCAGATGTTGGCTTTGCTATCGGGCAGACCAGCTCGCTGAACACTCTTGCCGATCTGCAAACAGACAGCAGCCATTTTATCGAAAATGTTGAAGTGATCCTCACCGCTTCAGGTGACCCATTACTAGGGAACCTCAAGCTTCATCGCGATAATGATGTCGTATTAACAGAAGAGGCAGCGCGCAAACTGGCAGTCAATGTCGGAGATACGGTCAACCTGCGCGTAAACCGACTGCTGAACACGCGCCGGGAATGGGGACGTAAAAACCTGACTGTCATGGGGATTTTACCGGCCACCTATTTCAACCGCGCGGCAATATTTGTTCAGCCAGCATTACTCATAATGCTTGAGCATTTTCGAGACGGCTATGCTGTCTCCCCCTTGGTATCAGTAGCGGTACTCAAATCGGTGGGAAGCCACCTCTCTATGCCAGAGCCAGGCTGTACGCCAAAGACATTGACCAGGTGGCCAGCCTTGAGCGCGATCTCAGGGCACAACGCATCGAAACATCAAGCCGTTTGGCTGATATTAAAAATGTAAAAAGCATCAACCGAGTGCTAGGTGATGCGCCGCGCGATAAATGCGGCACATCCTGCGCGATAAATTGATAAGTTTAGTATTTGACATACTGAAAAAGAATTACAAAATCATGTCGCGCCAACACCATCCGGGGGGTTAAATAGTTAGACCTAACTCAACTACCGATGGCGTGATAGCAAATCTCCATTGCACTTCCTGAGCCGGTTGCGCTGAAAACGTTCCATCCCACAGTAAACCCCGTTTTTGATAAATTTTTGACTCTTATCAACCAGCCGTTATCACCAGTGGTGCCATTTTCCTTGACAAAAATAAGTGGGATTTCCGTGAAAACTTTCGGGAAAACGACATCAGATACCGCGCCATACGTTGAACTAAAACGGGCAAAAATCTCAATCTTCCCATCAGCATACTTTCGCCAGTAGTACCCAGTCCCCGAGCCTGTTTCTACAATTCCGACTAAACCGAGGTTTTGTGGGGTGAGATTGATGTCTGCAGTGCCATCAAACGTAACACCATTAATTTTTCGTGCTGTCGCGAGTTTAGTGGCCGCAGCCGCCGTTCCGGCAGCGGGCAATGCGCCGATATCCGCTGCAGAGGGTTTATTGTTTGGGCTGTAGACGCGCTGACCTTTTTCCTGAAGCACAGATGCGTTAGCCGTTTGACCAAACTCAATATTTCCTGTAGCCAGATCAATTCGAAGTGGACGCAGACTATTGAATGCCCCGTTGGCCGCATCCTTATTCGTCAGTAGAATATAAAATCCGCCACCGTCCTGCCGAAGAATAGCGCCATATCCGCCGTAAACCATGCGTAACACATCCGCTACCGTCGAAATCAGGTTGCCCGTCAATGTACCACCTGCAATCGGTAATGCGCCTACGTTGTCGGGAGTCAGTGCAATATCAGTTGTACCATCAAAGGCGATGCCAGCAATCTTTCTCGCTGCAGCCAATTTTGTTGCCGCTACTGCCGTAGCGGTTTTCCATAAATAACGACCATCACCGACTGTAATATCAGGAATATCGCTGGCTCCAGAACCTACCGCGCGTGTCGCGGCAGATTTTAACCCAACGTTGTCCATGAATTTTGCTTTGTCGGGAATATCTGCGCCGTTTTGTTCTTTCTCCAGTTTTTGCGCCAGCTTATTCAATATCGTGGTCGAAAAATTGGGGTCATTTCCCAGCTCAGCAGCTAACTCTTTTAACGTATCTAGTGCGCCAGGAGAGCCATTGACCAGTGCGGCAATCGCCGCCATTACGTAGGCTGTATTGGCAGCCTGCTCATTATTGGTGCCAGGGGCTGCGGTCGGAACCTTTGGTATTCCGGTCAACTCAGGGCTGGCTTTAGGGGCGTACTGTGTATGCGGGTCAGCCGCTTTAGTATGGGATAATAAATCCTCCCCTGCTTTTTCCTGATGTTCTTTCAGATACGCAGTGCGCCAGGCCAACTGTTCCGCTTGTCGGTTTGAAATACCTCCGGGGCCACCGATAACGGGGTCGGACGTCTCCATTTGATAAATGCCATCGATCCACTCTTTTTGTTCAGGCAAGTTAGCCATCATGCGCTCCCGTAGTTGTAGCTGCCGTCATATGACGCGGTTTCGTTATAGCGAATAGGCACCCCCAGATATTCTAGGCTTCCCAACAGGCAGCGGGCGGGGGCAATCATTTCCAGTGTGTTACGCAACATCTGCGCCCGGTCATTTGTAGCAGAACGCGGTAAACCGGCCATTTACTGGGGTCGCCGTAAACCATATGGCCGTTGTAACTACGGATACCGTTGTAACTGAGGCGTCCGATGTGTTCGATTAACTCAACATTGCCAAAGCCAAGACTACGGATAACGTCACGAACAGCCCACTCCGTACCCTTGAAACGGTGTCTTTCAATAGCCGATTTGATCATGGCACGGCGGGCATCTTCAGATTCAGCCAGTTGCCAGCCGTCTTCCTTCAGTGAGAACTGCTCGGCAAGTGCATCCAGAGCGCTGCTGTCGACGATATCGACCAGATAGACAATAGCGGCTTCAACCTGCAGCACATCGAATCTGTCCAGCAATGACTCCAGCACGCTAAATCGCAGATCTGAAGCCAACGAGGGCGGAAGAAGGTCTTTACTCATCAGCCGCACCGGCAATGGTTATTGCGATGTCGGTACAGATAGCGAGTTGCCAGTCATCAAGCGCCATCAACGCCGGGGACAGCAGCTCAACGCTATAAACCCCATCAAGCAACAGGGCGGCATTAATTTGACTGGGGACTATATCCTGCCCCAGTGTTGCCCGACGTTGTTCTGTCCAGCCTAAGGCCGCCTGTTGTGCCGCCTGTTTCACTGGCAATGCCTGCACATCGCGTTTGAGTGTCAGCCTGGCATGGAGTGAATATTCCACCGGAACCGGGGATTTTGCGGCTACCGTATCCGTCAGTGGCCGGACTTTTCATCTGAACAAACGCTGATTACTTGCGCCAGCACACTGTCATCAGACAGGCCCGTGGACAGCAGCGGATATAAATGAACGGTGCCAGGCTCGGCTCTGACCACCGCAACGTCGACAATATCGGGGTGAGCACTCAACGCATGATAGCGGTACGCTAATTTTGAGCCTGCTGTGCTGAAGGACTCAGGGGCTAACTGGATGCGTTCGCGCAGCCGGTCATCGGTTTCTTCATCAGAACCACCGGCACTGGCAGTAAGATTCCTTACCGTGAAATCGATATCGTCAATTTCATCCAGCAACGTGCTGATTTGCGCCGGTTGCCAGTCGTTGCCAACGCTCCCAGCCTGCGTACAGGTTGCAGCCACTGTTGTGCTCAATGTGCCAACCCTCATTATCACATATCTGTCGGTCGCAAATACGACGCTGTCGGATGCGCTGACGCTGGTTCTTGAGGGGATCAACGTATCGGTCAACAACACATTTTCGACGCTAAACTGCAGCGTTGTCTGCCCGGCCAATTCCGCGAGACGATACGTTCCCACCAGTTCGCCGAGGTAATCCAGCATCGGCGCACGAGCATATCGCACCAGATTCTGTTTTGCCGCATCCTGAATCGCACTGCGTACCAGCATTTCACGGTAGGCCATCAAATCAATCAGCAGACGTTCAGCCTGGGCGGTATACAGTGCCTTACCGCTGCCTTACTCATATTTTGCAATCAACTCAGCGGTAATCTTTGCCGCATCGCGTTCAATAAAGACCGGTTCGGTTGTTACCGCCATAGCACCTCCGTAGCCTGTAGCGCGCCGCTGGTTGTTTCCCAACTCAGTCGCAGTGTCATATGCGTACCATCAATCAGCGGCTTCACGGCCAGCAGCTTGCAGCGCGGCTCCCAGCGTTTGATCGCTTCGACCGTCTCCCGCACGACGTGCGGAATTGCCCGGTCAATCGGGTAGTCGATGTAGAGGTGCAGGTTGCTACCAAATTCGGGTCGATGCGGATCGCTGCCGCGTGGCGTGCGCAGAATGATGTGAATGGCCTGTGTGATATCGGCAACGCCCCCGACAAGTTCGCCAGGGTGTTGCAGGGCCGGTTGCCAGTAAACAGAATGAGTATTCATGGGGGCAGTATCGCCCCGGTGGGATGGTTGGTTATTAAAGGGGATGAAGAAGCGTTCTGTTAGTGCGAGTGATGATTCGAGTTGCCGCCCTTGTCCATGACCTTACCACTGGCATCAATATCACCCTGAACGCTGACATTGCCCTGAATGGTTGCTGCTGAGTCAGCACCGCCTGAACCAGCCATGCCGCCCTGATAGGTCAGCTTACCTTTTACTAATAGATTGCCCGTGACTTTCATTTCTGGCGCATCAATGGTGGCTCGTTGTGTCTTCACCGTGACATCCGTACCGCAGGCGATCACGATATGCTCAATGCCGCCGTTTATGGTTAATGTGTGCGTCTTACGGTCGTAGTAAAACGCGGCACTGTCGGAATAGGTAACACCGCGTGCGTCTGGGTTGTTAACCGGTGGCTTATCGACGCTCGAATAGACCGCGCCCAGGATAACACCGTCCCCACCATTCTCATCCAGCAGCACGACAACCTGCTTACCGACGTTGGGCAGCTAGTAGTCCTTATTGTTCTGGATATTGTGTTGCAGGACATCAAGCCAGTTGGTGCGCATATTATCGCATTCAGGCAGGCGAACACGGGCGCGAACGCTCTTCGAGTCAATGGTGCAGACGGCGCCTACCTGTCGTGATACGCTCATTTTTTCTTTTCCTTCACGGTCGTTGTCGTAGTGGTCGTGCCATCTGATTTGTAAACCGTCAGCGTCTGCGTTTTTTTCTTTTTCTTGCCATTGGTCACCGGGCCTCGAGCGACTTCCAGTTCGGTCACGTAACCACTACTGCGATCAAACGAATGCCGGGCGCTGGTAATAAGCCATTGCCCGGATAGTTGACCAAATTTCACCAACTCTATTTTACTGCCTGCGGTGAGTTGCGGCATTCCCATTAGCGTCAGTGAGCCGGTCTGCTGATATTCGTTATGTGAATCCAGTGCGGCATCGGCTTTGAGCTGCGCACTGTCTTTGTCCGATGATCGACTGGTGACCTTGAGCGTATCCGCACTGGTGGCTTTGCTGCTCTCCTTTACTGTGGCTGTCGTAGCATTTCCATCGGAATGGTATGTCACCAGTTTCTTGTCGCTGGATTTCTGGTGCTTCAGCTTTGCCGACTTATAGACCTGGTTGATGGTGTCACGTAGAGAATAACGGGCGACGTCGGCGGGTGATAATTGCTTAACTGGATCAAGCTGGCGTAAGGTGCCCAGATGGGAAAAGATCAACTGGTCGCTGACGACTTTAACGGCATAGCCATACTCGCTGGCCAGTCGTTTCAGGAAGCCGACATCGGTTTCCGCATACTGCGTGACGCGATCGACCTTTATTGATTCAATACCACCAACCAATTTCAGGCTGTGCTTTTTAGCTATGCGACTTGCGATAGCGGCCAGCGTGGTATTTTCAAAGCCCCGGCTGGATTTGGTACGCAGCGCGGTGTTGACCGACGTGGCCACACCGCGAATGGATACCGTTGACGGTGGCGCACTGACTTCAATCTCATCGATAGAAAACGTGCCGCAGGACAGCAGCGTCTCACCGCTGTAACCGAGCTTCAACGTCAGCGTATCGCCCTTACCCGGATACCACTTATCCAGCCAGCGACCATCGGTGTCATCCAGTGCAACCTCAATGGTGTCCGACTCCGATTTGATATTGTCGCTATAGCTGACTCGGGTGACGTAAGGTGCGATATCGTTGGTGATATCTTTTTTCAGATACCACAGGGTAAACACCGGCTGCAGGACTTCGGAGGTTCCCGAATGCGCAGTCGTTTGGGGAATTAACGTAGCCACGGCGCGACCTCCTCAGCATTTTCGACTTCATCCTCTTCAATCATTGGGATCAAGAGAACAATGCCGGACGGTAATGAGGGCGTAACGGCCATATGTGGGTTCACCATGATGATCCGGTCATAGCCCAGCGGGTCACCATAATAATACTGAGACAGCGAGTCCCAGCGGTCACCCATTTTCGTCACATGCTCGATGTATTTCATGCTTTCCTCGCCACAATGGCCGATGTCATCTTACTAAGCGCCGGGGAGCTATTTTTCAGCAGCACGCCTGCGGCATCAAACTGCCCGGAGACCGTGTTCAATGCCGCAGCAAGATTACGGCTATCAACGCCTACCAGCGATTGCCGTGCTGACTCGATGAACGTTGCAGCCTGACCTGTGTCACGAGCTAACCGCACCGCATCGGGAAAGGCATCTTTGACGGCATTCAGCGCCGGAATGGATGCGGTCAGTGGCGCAGCCACGTCACCAATCTGCGACATCAGGCCGGGAATACGGGTTAATGCAACCATAGGGTTAGTCACCATCTTCTGCTGCACCGCACGTACCGTGCTGGCAGCAGTGGTGAGAGCAGACTGCGTTTTCTTCGTATAATTCACGGCATCGCGTACCGATTGTGCCAGGCCGCTGGGTTTGGTGACGGCACTGGTGATAACGCCCGTCTCCGGAATGGCGCTGTTAATCGCGGGCGGTTTGAGCGAACTTTTCGGGTCGCCGATGTACTCGCGCAACGTCACTTCCGCCGTCATGGCCATCACGTTACCGGACGAATCGGTCTGCTGGCTGCTAGCCGTCACCGCCGTAATTACGAACCAGCCGCGATAATCGCCATTGCCGAATACCAGCGCCAGCGCCTGATGCGCCCGCGTCGCGCGACGTAACCGCGACAGTTCGTTATCCGGGGTGCAATACAGGCTGTGGAATACCAGGCTAATGCGGAACTCATCGAGCTGTTCGCCGACGAACTGCAGCCCTGGCTTCCCTTCAATACGGCTGTGTTCGGCATAATCGACGCCGAACGTCGATTCAAAACCGTCCCAGTAGGTAATCAACTCAAACTCAATATCACCCAATACGGCAAACATCAGGCATACCCCCGGCGCTGTTGTTGCGTCACAATGCGTTCCATCATCTTCTCCAGTTCGTGCAGGGACAGATTCAGGGCGCTGGTGATTTCCGGTGTAGCCGGTGTTTTCTGCCCATTGAGATAGATGTTCGGTGAGAACGTGACATGGATACCGTTGCTGGGCCCGTTGGGTGTGCCGCTATTGGCTGAGCCGCGACGAACCGAGCCATCTGCATTCAGTAACGGAATAGGAATATCGGGAATGTCCGGCGGCAACGCACCGGCTAACCGTTGTCCAGCTTTTGCAGCCAGTGGCGTGGTGCGGCTAATGCCTATCGCAGCCCCCTGCGATATATTATCGCCGAATGACGCAAATACCCGACTGGGGGAATGAATACCTAATTTCTCTGCAAACCAGCCCTTAATATTATCGCCTAATTCACCGACGACCTTTTTGCTCCTTCCCAGGCATTTCTAATACCGTTCACCAGGCCACTGATAATATTCGCGCCAAAATCGGTAAACTTGCCTGGCATATCAATACCAAAGTATTTCATGACCTCGGCGAATACTTTGTAAAAAATACCGATGGGCGACCAGTCCAGAATCAATTTTGTTACGCCGCTGATGCCACTGCTAAACGCAGCCTTAATATCATTCCAGCGCGCCCGGAACCAATTACTGATAGGCTCCCAATAGCGATACACCAGATAGGCTGCAACGGCGATCCCCGTCGCCAGTAGCCCGATGAGGTTCATCAATAGCGCACGACCCATTATCATCACGGCGCGGCCCACCAACGTAATGCCGCGTAGTAATGCACCGCCCAGCACTCGGGATAATATCAGCGATATACGCCCCAGCCAGCCCGCACCGTTAGCCAGTAGCCTGATGCCACTGAGAATCCCACCGCCAAAGAGCCGAGCTACGGACGTCACACCATTCCCCATCCACAGCAATCCACGGCCAGCTAGTTGGGTGCCGCGCCACAACCCGCTTCCCAGAGAACGGGACAGGTTGAGTACGCCTCGGGACAAAATACCCAATACGTTAAGCCGCTGACGGGCGCGACCACCGGCCCCGAATGATGCCCAGAGCAATAGCCATTTGGAGCGCAGCAGTACCGCGCCTTTCCAGAGGTCAACAACGGGGGATAACAAAAGATTTAAGCCCAGCTTGGTGCCGATAGCCGCCGCTTTAAAGGACAATAATCCCGCTGCAGCCATTACCACACCTTCCACAATTTTCTGGTTGGCGGCGATCCATTTCCTCGCCTGATCGATAAGAGGGATGAGGGTTTCGCCCAGAGAGATCAATGCAGGCTTTAATGATTCACCGATACCGATAGCCGCTTCATTCATTGCAATTTGACTTTTTCGCCAACGTGCCTCTAACGTATCGTTCTGTTTGGCAGCATCTTTATCCAGCGTTTGTTGGGATTCAGGGCTATTCATTTCCTTTTTATTAGATTGATACTTTCCCCCAGTCATGACGCATTGAAACTAAATGCTGGACGGTCTGAATATCAGTAAAAACTTCTGCCATCCCAAATGATTCAAATAATTTTTGCTGTGTCTCTTTATCACCTTTGGCACCCGCTTTTTGCCATTGTTCGGCAAATGCCTTGCCCTTGCCATCAATAAAACGGTTAGCAATCATGAGCGAGGCTTCATATTGCGAGAATCCCTTTGCAACGTAATCCTGTATGGAGGCTTTATAGTTAATTCCGGCTTTCTCATACTTCTGAATGGTGTCGCTACGGTTCATCGCTGCCAGCCAGTTGGTCATATTGGTGACCGCTTCTTCCGCTGAGCTAGAGCCTTTTGCCACTTCCAGACTGGCGACAATCTGGGTAATCGCGTCTTTACCGACAATCCCCCTTGGCTGCAAAAGACCTTGCTAGTCCTGGTAGCGCTTTTGCCATGTCTTTTAATTCAAACGACCCCAACTTTGCGCCAGTCGCTGCGATTGAAAATGCCTCTTCCATTTCTTTAGGGTCAGTGATTTGCAGCGCAGAGCTGAAGGCATACGTCATTTTCGCCAGTTCAGTCATATCGCCCTTCGTCGCGGTAGCGGTTTTACCCAGCATTCCGGCAAATTTTGCCGCTTCCACGGGGTTCATCCCATCCGCAACCAATTGCCCAACGCCGCCCAGTAACGCTTCCTGTGTCTGGTTGACCTTCAATGCGGCTTGTCGAATCGCTATCCCAATAGCCTGCTCTTGCGTCTTATCCAGATCGCCCGTCACAGCAATATCTCGTAGCCCCGACTCAAAACTGGCATATTGCTTCACCGAACTTACAATCGGTGAAGCAACCGTTCTGGCTACGGCATGGGTCTCGGCACCTTTGGCATAGAGCGCCATCCGGTTTGCCCGTGCCGCATCGCTGGTTGCCGCTGCTGCAGCAAGTCGATTCTGCTGGCGCTGTAGCTGCTCCATTGTTCGCCCGACACGTTGTAGGTCGCTGTTTAATCGCTGACTGGCGCGTGAACCCAGTTGGCCATAACGTTCTGTTGCTCGCGTTAACGCATTTTGGCGTTCCTGCAGGCGACGCGTGGTTTCGCCAATTGAATCCAGCGTGCGGCGTGTTCCCGTTACGGCACTGCGAAATGCGCCGGATATAGCCCCGCCAATAATCACACCTATGGAAAATTCTGTGACCACGATTTATGATTCCTTTTAACGATGCGAAACAGGGATTCGGATATGGAAAATGCGCTGATGGCATGTAAAGGACCACTGATAACGGTATTTGGCGGGACATATATTTATCTGCTGGCAAAACTGATTATCTATACCGTTAACAGCAGTAGTGAGCCGTTTGTCTGGATGCTGATGATTGGCGGCGGTGCGGCATTATTATTGCTGGCCCCGGCACTGGCCGCGTTTCTCCTGCAACCCGCCGTCTATCTCCTCGCCGCGCTATTTGCGGGTGTCGGTGCCCTGATTAGTCGCTAACGCCATTCTCACGCTTAATCTGTTCGCTGGCTATTTCCAGCCAGCCTTCAAACTCATCCAGATCCAACTCATTCAACTCACTTGGCTGAAACCGAAACCACCTCGCCAGCAGCGCCTGCGCCTGAATCAGCGTTTTCGGATGACGTAACCACCCCTGTAAGGTACTGAAATCGTTTTTGCAATGCCAGATAGTCGGCTAAATCCATCCCATCCAAATCTTCAGGCGGCAGGCCACTGGCGCGGGCAATCAGCAAGTCATCCCAATCTTCAGCTTTATCACTGATTTTGCGCACGACTTTCAGGTCTTTGACCTGCAGACGCCGTAGGGACAGGGATTCAAGTTTGACGCCTGCGGCAGTGCTATAGGGGATCGATAATGGAAAAGTTTCAGACATAGTTATGCTCCTAAAGCAATTAATGCGAATTAGCGTTCAAGGGCATTATGGCGTGGGGTGCGGAAAATCAATATTAATGGCAGTTAACGAAAAAAAGAGGGAAACCTATCCCTCCTTTATAGAGAAAAAATACAGCGGTTGCTTAGTTCAGTTGCAGCACGCCATGCTGCTCAGACTCGGAATAGGCAATCAGCCCGCTATACTCCGACACCATCGTGCCATCATAGGCTTCAAAAGCGGGAATGGTGCCGTGGGTGATGGTGTAAGCAGGCTGGCCTTCCGACTCCGCAAACTCAGCCGGCGCCTTAATCTGATCTGCACGTAATACTATTTTCTCACTCATGCTATTTCTTCTTAGCCCCCGATATTCATGCGATAGTCCGTCAGTTGGTCAATGCCACCCATGCGGAAGATGTTGGCCAGATAATCCAGCTCTAGCAGCTCTTCGCCGTCAAGTACCTGCTTCAGATAAGAGCAAGTGAAGCTACTGGAGAACTCGGCGTTCTCATGCTGCTTGAAAGTTCCCAGCGGGTTCTTCTTGAACATGATGGTCATATACGTCACCAAGGGGATTTCATCAATGCGTCCCTGCGAACTGTAGCGCTCTACGCTGGATCGGCACTGCAACGCCAGCGTCTTGTACGGGTTCGCTGCGCCGAGCATCGCGTCACGGTAAAACGAATCCCACTTGATTTCGCCTTCCAGTTTGTCGAACCCGGCAGGCAGTTCAACTTTGCCCACCATCCCCAGCGCCTTATGCTCTTGCATAACCATGCTGACATCTGGCAACTTTACTTCTTAAGTACGCCCCAGTAGGTTCACCCCGTCAATGTAGATATTGGCGTTGGTGATGCGGTTTACTTCAATTTTCCCGGCCATCAGCTATTGTCCTCCAATGTGACCAGATATTCGGAGGTGATCTCCGTCTCGAACGTCAACCGCTCTAACGGCGGTGGCGGCGTGTATTTGTAGCTTAGCAACAGGTGGCCCGCTGCCAGCTCCGCTTCTTCATTACGTGCCGGGTCATACCAGCATTTGAAACCCAACAGCGCACCGTCGCCAATCAGCTTACGCCCATAGCCGTTCACCGACTCGGTCAGCGTGTCGATCAGTGCCTGAGTGATCGGCATACCGTTATATTGCAGGCTAAAGTAGCGAATGGATTCATTGATCACATCGCCAGTGCGGCGCACGTTCTCAAAGTTACGCATATGGGTAACGGTTGGCCACGCCCAACCCAGAGCCGTAGCTGTTGAACACGGTGGTAATGCCTTGTTCGTTCAGTAGGTTCACTTCACTGTTCGGGTCGTCGATCATCGCCGATAGCTAACGCTCAACGCCGGTAATGCCCATCAGTTCCTGATTGGAAGACGACCACCAGAAACCTCGCTCCAGGTCGACTTTGGCACGTAATCCTGCTGCACGCTGCGACAGCGGCTCCAGCCGTTCGCTGTTGGTTTGTGTGTCATAGACCTTGACGTGCGGATAGCACAACCGCACACGGTCTGAACTGGTATTGAAGTTGATGCTGCCAGTTGGCCCACGACCTGCCAGCACCTGCGCAAACGTGGTACCAATCGGCGCATCGATATAGGTGATGGCATCCAGTTTGTCAGCCAGCGCAATCAGCTCCACGCTGACGCTGTTCTGGGTACAGAACACCGGCGCAATGAGGATTTTGGCAAAGAAGCCGAACTGGTTATAGGTATCGTGCAGCAGCTTCATGCCGGTACGGTTTCCAGCTGCGTTGGGCGCACCAATAATCTCTGCCGCCGTCACTTTAGTTGGGTCGGCATAATCGTAGCTGGCCTGTACCGCGTCATCGGTCGGGATGTTGCTGTTCAGCCGGGTAATGACACCGGTTTGCGCATCGAGTTGGTAGTCCGTGCCATTAATATACGGCGTGGTTTCCAGCGACTGACGTAACACCAGATTAACCACCGCCCGCTGTGCCAGTTGCGCTTTTCCTGTCGCAGCGGCAAACGTTACGCTGACACTATCGACATGGGTTTTATGCACGTCCGGGTCGAGCACATTAATCACCAGCACCGTTCCCGCGCCGTGGTCGTAAATCGCATCCAGCGCCTGCGGAATGGTGAAACCGCTGTACTGACTGCCGAACTGTGCCGCATCTTTCTCTGACAGGCACAGCGTGACGGTATTGACCGGCCCTGTGGGTGCAGTGCCGATCAGACCGATAACGGCGGATTTTACGGTTTTCACCAGACGTGCGCCGTTTTCCACTTCCGTGGTTTCGACGCCGTGTAAATAGTTAACTGCCACTGTTCACCTCCGTTTTCTCTTTAACGGTATTTTTACGGCGGGAGGCGGATACGGTGGTGACATCCGGCTCGGCGTGTAAATGCTGCAACGCGACCAGCGTTTTGACGTAGTCGTGTGTCTCCGGGAGGGAGACGACGCTGTCTGGCCACAATAGCACCTCAGTGCCGTCAGCCAGCGTGACGCCGCTGGATGGGTCGGTATAACGGTATTTCATGATTCGCTTTCCTCATAATTGACCAGGGTCAGTAACGGCCCATCGGGCAAATCGGTGCCTTCCATCTGGACGGATTCGGTAGCGAAATCCAGCGCGTACTGCCACAGCCCGCCGACATTGCCTAGGAACACATCACGCACCAGCCAGATTTTGCGGCGACAATTCGGCGGTTTGTAGCCACACAGCACCCGACGCACGATATCCAGCACCGCCACCGCACCTTGACGCCCGTTTAACTTACGGAAAACGACAGTTGTATTCAGGGTGAGGGTGTGGGACTGCATCACTGCGCCGATATCCTCCGGCTTGCCAAAGCGAGAACCAGCGTAACTCACCAGAATCGCCTCCACGGGATGATTGAGGCGGAAATCGGCGGGATTCTCCGGAAAATACTCAATCTATAGCTGGGGAAGCTTTTCTTTCAGACGAGCAACCACTGCCTCGATAACCGGATTGACGTCCATCAGTATTTCTCCAACATGCCGTCATGACCGCCAAAGGTTGAGCGACGCGCCCGTACCCGAAACTCGCCGGACTCGGGGATATCCTGACTGGTTGACGGTAAGGCCAGTGTCAGCTTCGCATCACGAATATCCACCAGTTGACGCGTGGCCACTTTGTTGTCGTCTTTTACCGTATCCGGCATCGCCCCTTCCGGGCGACGGGCACACAACCGGTAACGGGTTAACGTGACCGCAATGTCACGCAGCACGGTGGGGATTTCAGCCAGCGGCAGGGTGTAACGCCCACGCAGATGGGCGTCTATCAGCTCATCGGCGTAGCGGATGCAACTGTCCACTACCGTGGTGTTAACCGGTGGTGGCGCATCAAAGTCAACCGTTTCATTAGTCAACTGGATCAGCGTGGACTCCGGCACCTGTTCAAGTAAATCCGCCAACGTGCAGTACATGGTTATACCCCGCGCAGAATACGGATGACGTCGCCTTCGGCGAGGGCGGCATCCAGTGCGATGCCATTCGATACGCCCACTTCCGTCAGCAGAACGGCACGGGCGGACTCGTCCGACTGGACAGACAGACCACGCCCGACAGCCGCACCGGCTTCAACGACAACAATACCGAGCACATTAACTGGCACTGCATCGCCGCCAACTACCGCGATTTTGTAGATATCGGTGAAACGCGCGTAAGAGACTTTGCCACCCACGCCCGGATATTTGTCAGCAACAGGCATCCCTTTGCGGCGGAAGGTGTAACCGAACGACGGTCCATTTTCGTCCGCACTTTCAGTGCCTGACTGCGGTGGTGAAACGTAGTGCAGCATCAGGTTGTCAGCCCAGATATCCCCCGTATCTTTCTTCTCCGATTCCGATGAAACCGGCTCGCCGATCAGCACCTTATTGATTTGGAAAATGTCTTGAAGGATTTCCGCTGTGATGCGCTTGCGCTCATTGGCACCAATCTGTGCCTGAATAGCAGGGTGATAACGCAATGCCGACATCACACCGGCACTCATCGTCATCAAATTCTGGCGCAGGCCAGTCACATTACGGACAGCTTCGATACCTGCTTCAATCGCAGTGACGGGGTCACCCTTACCGTTTACCCAGCGCTCCGCAGCAGCCAGTGCTTTTTTAGACGCAGCCAGATAGACCTTCGGGTCTTGCGCCAACCGGGCGGCATACAGTTCACGCTTCAGATTGACGCCGTTAGTCGCACGACGAATGGCTTTTGCCTCTTCATTGAACAGCGATTCGGCCTGTTCACGGTAGTCCACTGGCGCAGCCAGATCGTGCTCGTTGAGCACCAAATCCATCGAACTGGATTTCTCACGCAGCAGAACATTACTTTCTGCGCCGACTGCACGTTCGGTGTCATATTCAACGAATGCGCCTTTACCGAACAACGGCACAATGAGGCCCTCTTTCTCTACCTGAACGATGGGGAAAATGCTCTCGCCGATAAACGCGGCATTCTTGTAACTCCGTGCCACACTGGTCAGCACAGGATCAACAACGCGTTTACCTCTTAAATAATCAGACATGATGCTTCCTTTTCTTACGGTTACTGATTGCTGCGGTTACAGGCAGCGTGCGACGGCAGCGTCGTAGCTGATGCCTTCTTTCTTCGCCAGTGCGGTGGCCTTTTGGTGCAGTGCCAGGCGCTCAGGATCGGCTTCAGCAAATTCCGCTGATGTCGTGGTGATATCGACGTTGACGCGGTCTTTGGTGGCGTGCTCACTGAAATCCAGTACGGGTGTCGTACCGACTAACAGTTCCTTAAACGCGCTGGCCAGCGGCTTTTTCACCTCACCTTCAGCGAATTCAACGGGCTGTTCGCCTTTAGAAGCTTCATCCAGTAGCGCCACGACAACCGCCTTTGCCGCAGGTATCAAACGGCCTCCCGTCACCAGTTTTCCAGCAAAGGCGACGTTGCCGGTATGCACATTTTCCTGTCTCAGCTTCGCATCAGCAGCCAGTCGGGTGGCAGCGTCTGCCTTCAGGCTGGCTTTTCAGCCTGCAGGGCCTCAATTTCTTCTTTGGTCATAGCGGTATCCTCATGGGGGGATGTTGGGTTAACGAGAATGGGTTCCTGAAATGCCGGATCGGTTTGTACGGTTTTGTCCTCCCGCATCGCCTCATCACGCAGCGTATCCAGTTGCCACGACGGCAGGACGCTATCAGCTTCTTCCATGCCGAATTTGCTGATGATGAACTCACGCAGGCGACTGAACAGGCTGGCGCTGGTCATCATTCCCCAGTCTGCGAACTCGACCACGCCGTCTTCCTGTTCATTAAAGGCCACCTGCCGCAGTCCCTTAATCGACGGCGGCTGTGCGCCGAGGAACCCTACGTGGCGCAGATAGAGCGTGCCGGGCTTCGGGTTATTGGGCGAATCAGGCAGGTAGAACGAGGCGGAAATCTTCTTGTAACGTCCCGCATCCACCAGTTCGGCGAACTGTGGATCGACCTGCTTAGGTTCAGCCAGCAGATCTCCGCCGCTGGTTGACAATGAAGCCACCCAACCATAGGCCGGTGCATCCGCTTTCGGATGGCCGATCATTATCGGGGCTTCATGCACTGCAGGGTCATATGCCGCTGCACACGCCGCCAAATCAGCAGGTGTGAACGGCAGTTTCGTGCCGTGCATATCGGTATGGGTGCCGGATTTAAAAATGTGGAGTGGCATAGTGCTGTCCCGGTTTGGAAAACTCAGGACAGTGTCAACGGAAGCAATAAAGTTGGCTGTTAACCCCCATTAAGAAAAACATGGAGCAAAGCCGGTTTGGGATGGTGGGAATAGTACGACCGCAAAGCCTTTATAAAGGAATTTAAGCCATTTTTCAGGATAGGCGGCACATTGGCTTAACCGTGCCGCCTGAAATCAACACTGCGCCGCAGATTCAAGATGCCGTTGGATGGTGTCCAATACCGAGTTGACCGCCTCGGATTGGAGGTTGCCATCTTCATCCATCGTCAGATACGGACGAGCGGGTAGTTCGACGGATTCATTGCGCCCGGTCTTGCCGCCAAACTGGTGGATAGCACCATAAACAGTATTGGTGCCGATCATCGCCGTGCTGGGATCATATTCGGTTGATACCGATCCCTGCAGCCGTCCAGTCTCGTCAAAATTGATATCGGTTTCTGCATGCAGCGTACCGGCAATCTTGCGCATCGCCGTGGTCATGTCCGCCGCTGCGCTCTCCAGCGCACGCAACCCACGCCGCAGATCGCTGTCGTTAATCGTGATGCTGACGGTACTCATGACGATAACTCCTATTTAGCCAGGGAAGCGAGGTCGCCCTGATAACAAGCCAAATCTGGGCGATAGGCGGCACCCGGCGCATACGACCGGCCAAGATCGGTACGGATTGTTGTGCTGCCGGTATTGAACGTGGCCACGCGCTGCATCTCGCCGGTTTTCTCTGAGACCAGCTTCAGTTCCCACCCCATCGCATTCATGGCGTTAACCACCTTCAGCCCATGCCGCTCGATATCGTGCTGGCTCAGGGCAATCACGCTACAGCGGCAGCGCCAGCCGTTCGGCGGGTAGAACGCCTGCCAGAATGGATCATCGAAACGAAAAACCAGCCCGTGCATCGACAGATGGCTTTGCCGCGTATGCTTGTCACGAATGGCGCTGTACATCCAGTAGGGCCGGCCATCCATATTTTCCATCTGCGCCGCCCAGCGGCCAGCGCTGTAGAGCACAGACATATTGGTGCGGAAAATGGTATCCAGCCGCCACGGGCTCCCATGCTGAATAGTGACGGGCTCACCGCTCACCGAGTCGGTGGTATCACGCGGCCCCCACCAGCCTTTCTTCTGCAGCACCGGTTCCAGTTCCTTACTAAACCAGCGGTCGGTCTTGCCGTCATCCAGAGTTTCCTGCAAGGTGCGGCGAATATCTTCCAGGATATCCAGCCGTGTCACTTTAGCGACGGTAAACGCACGGGCATGGGCTTCCTGCCAGACCTCTTCCCAGTCCCAGCTTATGACGTAGCCTTTTGCCTGCAGGTAATTGATGGCCCGTTTAGGCGGCAGCGTCATACAGTACGCCAGCTCAGTCGCGGTTACGCTCATGCAGACGCCCACAAAGATTGGCGATAAACAGGATACGCGCCAACCGCTCTTGCAGGTCGTCGGCCTTCATCTGCGGATACAGTTCCGCCAGTTCGCCCAGCAGATCGCCGGGACAAACGCCGGACTGGACGCGTTCAAACAGCGGAGCCAGCAACGGCCCCAGCGTGTTGTCGAGTTGGCCACCGTTCATCACAACATACAGCGCCGCATCGAGAGCGTCCTGTGCGTTGACATCGGCATTGACGGCTTCCGCGAACGCCAGCGATTGGCCAGGGAGCGTCTCTCTGGGCGTTTCATCGATATCGCCGTCCTGCAACTGGTACTCACGCTTCCAGTATTGCGGGGTAAAGACCACGCCTGCGCTGCTGAGCCGTTCGTCACGCCCGGCCTGCACCTTATCGACAGATTCCTGCTCCCATAGCTGATACACCGGCGCAACAACGTTGCTGCCGAAATTAAGGTCAACCACCCAGCGGATCAACTGATTGATTGCGCTGGTCACGATATCGCTGTCGCCATCACGGATATCGTCGGTGACCCCCAGCCCTGCCTGTGCTGAGGCTTTGTTCGCCGTCGCTTCGGTGGTTTGATTCTGTCCCAGCAACGCGATAGCAATTTCGCTGCGCGATACGGCGATCAGATTCTGATAAATCTCGCTGCTGTCGGCTTTGCCCGCCGCTTCTTTGATATCAACGGAGGAATCATCAGGAATAGCGGCAACGGCATCCTCGATCATCGATTCCAGTGAATCCAGCAGGTTGTCGATCTCTCCCTGCGGCGTGCCGCGAGGATGCTTGCCGATCACCCAGGGTGAACCGTATTTCTCGGCAAACCGTACCCAGAACTTCATCCCGCCCTTTTTAAAGGTGACGGGCCAGAAGCACATCGACAGGTCGGGGAAACCATACGGGTTGTCATAGGTTGCGTCCTGGCGTGAAACCAGAAACTTGTAGTCTGGTATGGCTTCACCCTCAAAGCCGCTGTCACGGGAGCGGAAACGCAGCCGGTTGTCGGTGTCGAACTGGAACCAGTCAGCGGGCTTACCGACGATATCATCCACATGCCAGCTTGTCCCTGAGCGTTGCCACATCACTTCACAGGGCTGGTAGCCGTACAGCACCGCATCAGTCATTTCCCCGATAATGCGCGACATATCCATGTCAGTCAGCATGTCACGGATAAAACTGAACACCAGGATAGGGGCGTTTCCTCTGTCGACACCACGCTCAAGCGCTTTCACCGCCGCCTTGCGGCGACGAATACAGCCGCCGACCAGCGGATCGGTGCGCAGCTCACGATAAATACGGATATCTTTTCACTGTGCTTTCAGGATCGGGTCGGGGTTGGGCAGATACATCCTCAGCCCATAGAAATCCATGCTGCGGTCACGTGAAGCGATCTGTTCGCTGAGCGATTTCTTAGGCTCTGAAAAGGAAACAAATTCGGTGGGGGACACCCAGAGTCCGCGCGCCATTAGTAGTTCTCCAGTAAACGTGCAGACGTTCTGCGTCTGCGGGAGGATGCCGTTACCGGCCCTTTATTGATTTCGCGACTGGCGTAGTAGACCAGTGCCAGTGCAATGGCTGCGTCACCGTGACGTTTACCGTCGTCAGATTTGGCTTTTGAACGCTGTTCCGGCACGCGGGGAACGCCATTCACGACCTGAACTGCCCGCAGATCGTCCAGCGTGTCCTCGTCTTTGGGCAGATCGACAAGATTACCGTCTTCCAGCGCGGCTTTGACGGGCGGCATATTGTCCCGATACCAACCCTTCGTGGGCATTACCTGTTGTACCCGACTGGCACCGTAACGCTGCATGGCGTATTCCGCCAGATAGGCTCCGTTACCACGGGCATCAAACGCTGCACCCAGCAGACCGGGCAAGCCGTCCATCAAATACCAGGTGATCTGCTCCTGCTGCTTGAATGGCACGTTACGCAGCTCCAGCACGAACGGTATCTTACGCACCAGATTCTTCTGCTGTAACAGGGGATAATCCACTGACAGGTCACCACTGCGGCCAAAGTCTCTCCCCAGAAACGAGCGGGCACCTCTCGGTAGCGCATCCAGCAGCGGTTTCAAATGGGTGTCCAGCCAGTCCTGTGTTTCGCTCCAGCGTGTTTCATCGGATTTCAGCTCATAACCTTCCGGGCAGGTCAGACGTAAAACGGGAGTATCTGCTGACATCCGGGATTCAATTAGGGCTCGGGACAGCCAGGCTCCGCTACCATTAGCCGGGATACAGTCCAGCTCTTCAGATGCATCGGTGCCGTAGAATTTGTATACCGAGGCCATCCACTCGGCTTCTGCTGTGGCAGACCATTCACGTCCGGTACGCAGGCACACCCGACGGAACAACCCTTCCGTAACCGCCTCTTTAAAGGTGATACGCTGTACACTGCCGCCCTGACGCCCAGCCCGGATATCCCCGATCAGCGTATTAAAGGGGTTGTCATCACCATCATGGGTGGAAATGACGCGCACCTTACCGCCCCAAATCAGCATCGCCAGTGCGGCCTTCAGCAGTTCATCCAGTTGCTCATGGAATGCGGCTTCATCAATCACGATGATGCCCTGACGTCCACGCAGGTTGGATGGACGGCTGGACAACGCGACGATACGAAAGCCTGAGTCGGGGAATTTGATGGTGTAGGTCTTAATGTGCTTGTCGTCCTTATCTTCCTGCCAGAAGCCTTCTTCAATCGCACTGGCCGCGTAGTTGAACGCCCGCGCCCACATACATCGCGCACGCCTGAATATATTCAACGGTCATGTCCTGGTTGTAGGCGATGTAATAGACGTTCATTCCACCTGCAGGAGCTGAAGAGGCGGCGGTCAGCACGTTATCGGAAGCTTCTGCCCATGTGATGCCCGTTCGTCGGCTCTTTTCAATAACCTTAACCTTGAGCGGTGAGGTATCGGCAACCCAGCGCTGCTGGTATGGCATCAGTGCGACAGGTACGTCCATCTGCGAGGTATAGGGCAACACCGGAGCAATATTTCCAGATAACTTTGTCATGAGGCAATTCCTAGGATCTCCCGGCGCAGTGCCTGCACCGCGTCAGTTGACAGGCCGCCTTTGCAAGCAATCTTCTCGGCATTGCTCGCCGCTTGTTGCGCTTTGGTTCTGACTTCTGCCTGGAACTTCTTCAGGTTGACGCTGGCCCGCGATAGCGTAGCGACGTTCTTGGCCACCTTCGACAGCAGCGCTACACGCTCTTCGGGGTCGATTTCATCCTCATCAGCCCCCTGCAACTGGACAATACTCTCGAACAGTTCAGTCTGGATCAGCGCGATGACCGCCTCCGAACGCGCATCCTGATCGTCCGCCGCCCCTTCGGTCAACATGCGGGCGGCTTCCGTTGCGGCACGAATAGCACCGAAACGTTTTTCAATCTTCTGTCCATAACGGCGGATCGCTGATTTACTGATGATGTAACCCCGCTCACGCAGCAGGCTTTCCAGTTCGGCATAACCGCTGAAACCAGATTCTGTCAGTGCCCGCTCCAGCCAGCGGCGGGCCTCTTCCGGCAGTTTGTCGATAGTGCTGCGACGGGCCATATCATTCGCTCCAGTATTTTTCAGGTCGGGCGATCCCAGGACCACATTCCACGGTGTACTCAACGATATCAACGCCGGGCCGCGTTAAATCAGCAAACCAGTCGCCTGACGGGCGTTTGGAAAGATCCACCATCTTGCGATCAGACAGATAGTCCAGCTCTCGTCGCAACTCCAGCGGTGTGGTATCCGGGTAAATGGCCCGTGCGATATCCAGCAACAACGTCTCACTGGCGGTGTACGGGCGGGTTTTATTGAGCGCGACCAGCAGACTCCAGCGCAGTCCCTCACGGCGCACGCGGGTGATATCAACCATGTTGTCCTCCGTTCATTCGATGCTGTTGCACCAGTTCCAGCTTGTTATAAACCGCGTCCAGCTTGGCTTCGATCACCGTTTGTCCACGGATGTAATCCTCGCGCCGGACATAGGTCACAGGCAGATCGGCCCGAAACTCCAGAAATTCCCGCTCAAGCCGCTGCCAGCCTTTTTCGCTCTGAGAGCGGCCTTGCTCTAGTGCGCCAAAACGTTCATTCAGGCGCAGCTCTATCTGCGCCAGCAGAATTTTCCCGGCAGCAAAGACGAACCCTAAAAAAACCAGCAACAGGCCCACCAGTTGCCAGAACTCCACTTCAATTTTCATTATTCCTTCCTGTTCTGTAGCGCAGCGAGGTGATCCAACAGGCCATTTACCTGCGCGGCAAGCTGCTGGTAACGTTCTCCGGCGTCGGCGCTGTGGGCGAGGATATCGCGTTGGGTAACGCCGGAGTCGCGTAGCCGGCTGTCAAGGGTGGCGGCGGCTGCGGACGTATCGCCAGCCCCGCTGGCAGCGGTGGTAGCGCCTGTTCCTGCGACGGCACCGAAGGCGGCGTTGTACTGCTGCACGAAGCCAGCAGTAAACACGCATTCAATAGGACGGCTATGACCGCGCTCATCAATCCAGCGTTGCGTAACATCATCAATTCTCCGCTTCAGGTTTTCGTTCTTCTGGCGTAATGACGCCGTGGTGGTGAGGTATTGCTGTTCGGCGGCATGGGCGGACGCGACCAGCTGCTGATAGCGCTGCTGCCATGCCTGTAAGGCGGCAGTGGCCTGTTCCGCTCGTTGCTGTTGCCGCTGTGCGATATCTGCCTGAAGTGAGGCTAATGCCGCCTTACTTTCAGTTCGCTGTTTTTCCAGTGCGGTATTGCCAGCGGATTCAGATATGGCGAATCCACTCTCATAACCGCTCTGGTAAATCAGCCACAGAACACACAGTAAGGCGGCAACCCATAGCAAGGTTTTCCACGGCAGCTCTTTAAGCAGGTTCAGCACAGCTACGACCTCCCCACATCAGATAGCGCGGCGCTAATTCCAGCAGGATGCGCTTCTGGTAATGGCGGTTCTCACGCCAGTTAGCTGCAGAACGCCCGGCATTGACGGTAGCGACATGCCCAAACCAGCGCTGATGGTCTAACCCACGCTGCGCCGCAAGCTTCTGATCGCGCTGTACCCAGCCCAGTCCGCCGTTGTAGCCGGAGAGCGTCATCGCCATCCGCTGGCAATCGTCAGCGGCAGTAATGCGTTGCCAAATCCAGCGGTCATAGCGGGTTAATGCGCGAATCGACCAGGCTGGATTAAATGGCTGACTGGTTTTCAGTTCCGGCAAGGTGTCGCTAATCCACGTCGCCGTAGTAGGCATAAACTGTGCCAGCCCCTGTGCGCCAACGGGCGATACCGCACGAGGATCCCAGCCGGATTTCTGATGGAGTTGCGCCGCAAAATCGGCCACGGGTGCATTCAGCCCCCCAGTCCAGCCGGGCGTTACGGATAAGGTCGCTACGGTATTGCTGGGCCGCAGCAGGCGGCTGGGCGGCATCACTATACAAGGCAACGACCAGCAGCAGAATGAATAGCAGTAGCAGCATACCAGTACCTGGATCGTTGTTACGGGTTCGATTAGCCATTTTATGGCCCCATCGCCACGGCCAGACAGACCGCCGCCACAATGATGGCGCGACGGATGAGAGCCACGGCGAATACCTGCTCGTAACCGGGTTTGATGGGATAAACTCCCCGAGCCATAAATGTCGGGTGGTACACCAGATACTGACCTAATGTGGCTTTGGGGAATAACGAGCGATCCAGCCAATAGCCCAACACAGCTGACAGCGTGATCAGTGAAATTTTGTAGATGACGACGGGGGAGTTGCTGCGGCGATACCAGCGCGATGACCGCCAATAACAGTGCGGCAGTCAGTTGCCAGCCAAAAGGGCGGCTTAGGCGCATGATATGAAATTTTTTGAGGTTCATGTTGCTGTCTCCTTGTGTAAGTGAAGACAGCATGACGCATCGCGGCACGCAGGGATTTTAAACGGCGTTAATAGTGGCAAGACAGAGATAAACGCCAGTATGGCGGGGAAAAGAGCGACTTGTCTGTGGTGGAACACCGGACAAGCCGTCAACACACAGATATGACCTGTGAGTCAACCGAGACTCTCCCGTTCTCGAGAACCGGAAAAGCCTACCGTATTTTCATCCTGTGAAAAAGGCTTACAGATAATGAAAGAGCAATCTTTACCCATCGTTCCGTGGATTGGTGGAAAACGCCGCCTGGCCAAACACATTCTGCCACTGTTTCCTGCCCATACCTGCTATGTCGAGCCGTTCTGCGGCGCGGCAGCGTTGTATTTTCTGAAGCACCCCAGCAAGGCTGAAGTGATCAACGATATCAATGGCGAACTGGTGAACCTGTATCGGGTGGTGAAACACCATCTGGAAGAATTTGTCCGGCAGTTCAAATGGGCGCTGGTCAGTCGTCAGATATACAAGTGGTTGCAGGCTGTCCCAGAAGAGACGCTGACGGATATTCAGCGTGCAGCCCGGTTCTACTACCTGCAAAAACAGGCATTCGGCGGCAAGGTGGAAGAGCCTACATTCGGTACGGCAACTACTGCACCACCGCGTTTTAACCTGCTACGCATTGAAGAAGAACTATCAATGGCGCACCTGCGGTTATCACGAACTGTGATTGAGCACCTCAATTGGGTGACATGCATCCAGCGTTATGATCGTCCACACATGCTGTTCTACTGCGATCCGCCGTACTGGGGAACGGAAGGTTATGGTGTCGGGTTTGGGCTGGAAAATTATGACCGCATGGTGCAACTGGCACGGGAGATCAAGGGGAAGATGATTATCTCGGTGAACGATATACCGGAAATGCGGCAGGCATTTGACGGGCTGAGCCTACAGAGCGTGGGGATCAAGTACAGCCTGTCGGGAAAACCAGCCCCACGACGGGAGCTGGTGATTTGTAATTTTTAAAAGGAAAAATCATGAGCTGGATACAGAACGAAAACGGGCACTGGTGCTTCGAACTTCGCCCTGATGAAAATCTGAAAGATGCCTATTACAGGTGCTTGGATACGCTTAACTGGCCATCGCCCGTGGATGGCCTTACGGTACACATCAGTGAAGCCGCCTGGGTTTGCCCGCTGGCTTTCCTTGCTGCGGCTATTGCTCAGGCTCTGAATGATTCAGAAGATCCAGAACTGCCTTTATCCAGTCTGAAATTGGGGATGGCGACTCCTTCTTAAGCGCCCCTTCAAAATATTCCCTGAGAGCCTGATTGGTAACCGGTTTTTTATTTTCCAGAAGGTGCAGCACTGCCTTCCCTACAGTGACGGGCAGCATTCCGGCTGCGCCTGAACGCAATGTTTGATCCATTTAGGCTTTCATCTTTTCTCGCTTTTTCTGCGGGAGATTCATTGTTCACAAAAATAGCGTCTTTAGAGGAATGTATCTTTAGTCAGTAATTTTCACTTCTATCTAGAAACCTTCGTGGGTCGTAAGCAGGCCAATAAAATCGTCATAACCAATGAGTTTTCCATCAATAACAACACCATCATGCCTGATTGTTCCCGCCAGTTTTCCATTTAGCATAGATGGTTGGTCGGACTGCCAGACAAGATGCTTCTGGGATAATGCATCCTGTATTTTTTTATGCAGCCCCAAGTAGGCGATATAAGGTGAGGATTCAACGGCTGATTTAAACTGATACCCTGGCCCATCAACCCGTTCAGTCGCCCAAATCCAAAACCCCATACCACTGGGTATCTCATAGAGAACGTTCTTAAATTTATGGAGAGTATTGGCGCAATCCACATATTCCCTGAACTCTGGTACTCCCGGAGCCAACATTTTGCTTTTGCTCACAACCACTCCGATTATTTTGTCTAAGCCCCACGGCGCATTACGCCGTCTTTCCTTTTCTGCTTACACGTCCTTGTTCCGCCAGCGCAAAGGCCGTTCGCTCCAGAGCGGCTTTATCAGACTCACTGAGGTGATCATAGTTATCCAATAAGGTTGATTTACGGCGAGTAAGTTCAGGCCGGAGTGCGGGGGCTGATGTGTTATGAAACCCAGTAACAACATATAAAACATCAACACCAAGCGCCGATAGTGCAGATAACTGCACCGCTGTTGGTGACGTTCTATCTTTCTCCCAATCGATAAACGTTCTTTTTGCCACACCAATAGCGTCAGCCATCCCTTGCTGCGTGAGGGATAACCTTTCCCTTTCTTCTTTTATGCGCAAACCTATCATGTGAGTTTTTCTGCACCCCCCTATTTACTGGTAAGGAGATTTGCACCATAATTAACCACGTAATAACGCAACAAACCACGGATGCGATTAACCGCAATCTACCACAAGGGGAGAGCAAAAGCAGCTATGACTCGCGATACCCAACTCATTAAATCGGCAAATAAATGGCCTCTTCCGTATCCGCAAACGCCACAGTCGGCCCGTGAGTACATTCAGGCTTATGGCCTGTGTGTCAGCGATATCAGCCGTTATACCTTTGTCGATTTGCTATCTGGGAAACAAAAGGGCCGACGTGGCAACGCACATAAAGCCGCAATTGTGCTTGGTCTGAAGCGTCAACCGCAGAAGGCAGCATGAATAAGCCAAATACATCCAGTTCAGGTGCTCGTATTCTGCGCGTCCTCAAGGCACTGCGCGGCCATACCCTGAACGGTGTTTCAAACGGTGAACTGGCGGCGGCACTGGACGATTATCCGGCCAACGTCAACCGCGCGTTGAGCACCCTTATTGAAGAGGGGCTGGCGCAAAAGCTGGATAACGGCAGATTTGCCCTTTCAATGCAGGCTCTGCAAATCGCGCAGGCACATGCGAACGAAATCGCCCGTGCGCAAGACCGTATTAACGAAATGAACCAACGCCTGCTGGCTGGCAGTCGCTAATAAGGAACAAGAACGATGGCACGTACCAAATCCCAATCCGTGGAGCTGGCTCCTGACGCACCACTTAATCCAGAACTGGCGGCAACGCAGAACCTGATGGCGACGGTCAGCAGCCAGTTTAATGACGAGCGTGACCTGCTGAACCAGCTACTGGGGCAGGCGCAGATGGCTGACGCTTTCGAGCAATTTTCGCGAACGGTTCGCACTTCTAAATTGGCTTTTGTTAAGGAAAACAAGCTATACCGTGGATTGAAAGGAATGAAAACTGCGAACGGTTCACAATTTACTGGAACATGGGATGATTTTTGCCAACTGCTCGGCATGTCCAGGGATAAGGTTGAGTTAGACATTGCCAACCTCCGCGCCTTCGGCGAAGAAGCCCTTGAATCCATGTCCCGCATGGGCATCGGCTATAGCGAACTGCGCCAGTTCCGCCGTCTGCCGGAAGACCAGAAAAGCGCACTGATTGAAGTGGCCAGAGACGGTGACAAAACGGCACTGCTGGAACTGGCCGAGGAAATGATCGCCAAGCACGCCAAGGAAAAAGAAGACCTCAAAACCGACCTGGAAATCAGCCGTCAGACCGTGGCCGAGAAGAAAGACATCATCAACGCCCTGGAAGATGAGAAAGAAGACCTGCGTACCCGCCTGACGCGGCGCTCTGCCAAAGAGACCCCGGATGAAGAAAGCGCGGCGATTGAGATCGAGGTGGACGGCTTAAAAACGGCGTGGTCAGCGCCCTGGGCGAACTGCAAAGCGGCTTCAATGCGCTGAACGGGCACCACGAACGCACCAGCATCAACCACTACATGCTCGGCATCCTTAATGACTTGCAGTTCCAGCTCGATGGCCTGCGCCAGCAGTTCAACCTGCCGGAATACCAGCCTATCGACACCGTACCGGATTGGGTAAAGGAATCACAGGAGAACAACCATGAGTAATACACCTGTAATGGACAGCCCTGAAGTGCTGGGCCACGCACTGTGCCACCATGTCCCTGATATGCGCAAGGGCTTCACTATCCAGACCCGCCACAGTGATATCTATGTGACCGCTGATGACGCCGCGCCGTTTGCTAGCGCAATGGAGCGCTTGTTGATGCGCAAGATCTCCCTGATTCAGGATGAGCAACTGGAACAGGGCAGCGATACGTCGCTTTATCCAATTTATACCCCAAAAAGTGCCGCCCAACTGGAGCGGAATCTCGCCACCATTGAGGAGAACAACCGTCGGATTCAGGCTCTTAAACCAGTTATTGAAGCACAAACTGCCACCCAGGAGTTATATTTCGCAATATCGAAAGAAGCCGAACAGAAAGTCCTTCAAAATATACGTGAGCGGCGAACTCAGACAGAACAGGCGACATGCGAGGCTACCCGCGCAAATGGCAAATGCCTTCTTAGTGAGAAAGAGATTGCTCAAAATCTCATGATGGGTCGGGTGGGCGGCGAAGAATTTGACGATAAATATAACGCAGCCCTTCAAGAGCCGATAACCCAGCAAAACTCGACCAAACATGAAGAGCTATCACATGAAGAGAAAGCTCACCTGACCTCTCAAATCAATGCATTGCAGGATGTTGTAAAACAAGAATGCGATAGAGCCCAAAAACAGATGCCTGGTCTGGAGTGGCTGGCCATAGCCATGATGGCATATGAAGACAAAGCCATTCCTGCAAACAGTGTTATCAACATGATCCGGAATCATTTCAACCTGCCCACACCAATTTTTCCGGCAACCAGCCTGTTGGGGAAACTCAGTCACAGGTTGTATACGGGGCGCGTCTATGATACAGCATCTGACGCAAAAGCTGGAGACTGACATGGCCATACAATCCCTCAGTATACACACAAGGCACGCGCGTTTGTGGAGGACGCGTCATGAGATCATCTCGCGACAGCCACCATCGAATGCCCATATGGTGAAGCATTTTAATGCCGTGGTCATCATGGCGGGCTTCGCTTATCCAAGCACCCAGTTTGGCCTCATCTATATAGAGGGCGAACTGCGTGAACTTACCAATATCGGCCTCAAGCTTGGCGTGCTCGCGAAGTATTGCATCGTGATTACGTGTCAGGGACTGAAATGCTTTCCACAGCAGGTCAGCGCCATAGCGGCGGGAAAACTCATCGAACGATACGGCTATAGCTTCATGTACAGACCAGTATCCTCGATCTTTTATGGGGTCATCTTTCATCTTTAATCTTTCATCTTGTCATCCTGATTCTGTTTGTAAAAAAACAAATTATCACGGTCACAAGAAAATCGGTAATAAATGAGGTGGGACTATGAACCCTGTCCTTGCTCAGCGACTTGTTGCTATCGCCGAAGCGGCCAGCGCTGCCGGGCATGGCAATAAAGAGTCGGTTTATCAGGCCGCCTGCGAGGAACTGCAAATGTCACGCGCCACATTACTCAAAAAGCTGAATGCAGTCCGCGCCCCCAAGCCGCGCAAACAGCGGGCTGATGCGGGCGAGACCGCACTGACGCGCGATGAGGCACTGACCATTTCTGGCACGCTGATGGAAACCATTCGCGGCACCGGCAAGCGTACCCTGAGCGTGGAGAAAGCTATCGACAGCCTGCGCGACAACGGATTCATACTGGCCGAAAAGGTAGATCAAAAGACTGGAGAAATTTCACCACTATCAACCAGTGCAATTACCCGTGCGCTGAAGCAGTACAAACTGCACCCCAATCAGCTGCGTGCACCCCACCGGCGCAGCAGCTGGCCAGCCTGTATCCCAACCACGTCTGGCAACTGGATGCATCCATCTGCGTGCTCTATTACCTCAAGAACCCGGCCAAGGGTGTGCGGGGCGATACCGGCCTGCGCATCATGGATGAGCTGGAGTTCAACAAGAAAAAGCCAGCTAACGTGGCTAAGGTGGTTAACGATCGCGTCTGGTCATTTGAGGGCACCGACCATACCACCGGCTGGATTTATCTGGAGTACCGCTTCGGGGGTGAGACCACCGAGAACTTTACCTCGGTACTGATCAACATGATGCAGGAGCGCGGCGGCGCTGATGTACTGCATGGCGTACCGCGTATCCTGTTTACCGACCCCGGCGCGGCGCTCAAGTCCCCGACGATGGCCAACCTGTGCCAGGCGCTGGGCATTCAGTTGATTTCCCACAAGGCCCGTAACGCCCGTGCCACCGGTTCGGTGGAAAAAGCGCGTGACATTCTGGAGCGCGATTTTGAGCACGGCCTGCGCTTCTGCCGCGTGGACAACATCGACGAACTGAACCGGCTGGCGCGGCTGTGGCGCATGAAGTTCAACCGCACCGCCATTCACAGCCGCTACGGCATGACACGTACCGATAAATGGCTGCTGATCACTGAGCTGCAACTGATTAAAGCGCCATCCGTTGAGGTATGCCGCGAGGCGGCGGTGTCTGCGCTGGTGAGCTGCAAGGTGGACACCTTCTTGCGCATTCGCTTTCGCAAGCGTCAGTTTGATGTCTCTTCCGTGCCGGGCATCTATGTGGGCGACAGCCTGATGGTGGCGAGAAATATCTACCGTGACGACCAGGCACAGGTGGTACTGACGGGCGAAGACGGGTTTATAACCTTCTTCCTGGTTGATGAGGTCATGAAGGATGAGCACGGTTTTGCCGTGGATTCGCCGGTAATTGGCCATGAATTCCGCGCACTGCCGCAAAGCGTGGCCGAGCAGCATAAGGAATAGGTTGAACAGCGCGTGTATGGCACCCAAAGCAAGGAAGAGACTGAGGCTGCGAAGAAGGCCAAAGCCGTGCCGTTCGGCGGACGTTTCAACCCCTATCTTGATATTGAACGGGATGATCATCCCACTTATCTGCCAAAACGCGGGCAAGCATAAGAGGTACGTGGACCACGTATTGAACAACAGCCATTGACCCATGTGGAAGCAGCCAAAGTATTACGGGAGAAGTTCAGCACCACAGGCAAGGTATGGTCACCAGAGTACTATCGCCAGTTAACGGCGCTGTATCCAGATGGCGTCCCTGCTGACGAGCTAGACGACGTCACCAACGCACTGCTGACGCCGATTTCCGGCAACGTTATCAACATTGTCAACGGTAACTAAGGGGAACATGCTGGTACTGAAACAACAGTTAAAACTGGCCCGGCTCTCGCAGGCCGTTGTCGCCAGAAATATCGCTGTGTCAGAGGCCACGCTGGCACAAATTGTTAATCACGACCAGTGGCCACGCACCAACACCGGGGAAATTCGCCAGCGTCTGACAGCCTTTCTGTCGGCTAATGGCATTGAAACACAACGTAGTTTTGATGCTGTGCAGGACGGCACATCCTGCACAGCAGATACCACAGACCTGACAACGGAGGAAAACATGTTACTCAAAAAACAGGTGTTATTTCCAGCAACAAAAAAGGCATTCGGACTGTTCCGTGACCCGTTTGCTGACGATGCTATGCAGGGCGCGGAGGATGTCTTTACCACGCAGGATATACGCTACGTGCGTGAGTCACTATATCAGACCGCGAAACATGGCGGATTTATGGCGGTTATCGGCGAGTCTGGCGCGGGTAAATCGACGCTGCGCCGTGACCTTATCGAACGC
This sequence comes from Candidatus Symbiopectobacterium endolongispinus, assembly GCF_018777385.1. GTDB lineage: Bacteria > Pseudomonadota > Gammaproteobacteria > Enterobacterales > Enterobacteriaceae > Symbiopectobacterium > Symbiopectobacterium endolongispinus. The sequence continues at coordinate 539,111 of NZ_JAFJYB010000001.1, forward strand.
ATCAACCGCGAGAACGCGCCCGTTATCGTCATTGAGCCGTATGTGATTGCGATGGAAGACAACGACGTTAAAGGTAAGACGCTGAAAGCTGCCGCCATTGCCGAAGCGATCATCAACACCATCGCCCCGCTGTAAGGCGTAAAACGGTCGCAAGAAGCACGTTATCGCCAACTGCACCGGGTACTAAAAGACAGCAACAATGCGGGATACAGCCACTTTCTGGTAATTAAAGAGGCCCACAGTCTGCCGATCCCAACGCTGAAACACCTCAAGCGATTTTTTGAGTTGGAAAGCGGGTTTAAGAAGTTGCTGTCTATCGTGCTGATCGGCCAGCCAGAGCTGGCCGTCAAGTTAAGCGAACGCAATATGGAGGTACGCGAAGTTGTTCAACGCTGTGAAGTCGTCGAGTTGCTGCCGCTTGATAACAGCCTGGAAGCGTTTTTGACATTCAAATTTGAGCGCACAGGCAAAAAGCTAACCGACATGATGGACAGCAGCGCGATTGAAGCTATTCGCGGGCGTCTCAGCAGCAATCTCGGCAGTCGGAAGAAGGTCAGCCTGTTGTATCCGCTGGCCGTTTCCAACTTGGTGATTGCTGCAATGAATCTGGCCGCTGATATTGGCGTGCCAGTGGTTAATGCTGATGTGGTTAAGGGGGTTTAAATGGCCGACGTTAAACGTTACGGAATTAACTGGTTCGGTGAGCTAGATTTGGTTGTTGAAATCGATCATGACGTGGCCACTAGCGACATGCTGACAGAAATCAATAGCTTCTGGGGTGACAGTAGTTCTCGTCTACGTGATGCAAATGGAGACGTAATCATCGCCATTCTCGAAATGTTAGGTCAGCTCTGTTTTCAGTTAACCACAGCATATGGCTATGGCATTCAAAGACTGATTCGGGAATTTGAAACTATCGAAGGATGGCCACGCATGGATGGTTCACATGGTTTCAAACTCATTGACTGCGATGAATTGGCGTTTGAAACCTGCGACATTTCCGTTAGTGAAGTCATCGAATAATACGTACAGGGGTGAAAAATGAAATCGATCCCGAATATTAAGCAGCAATTGTCAGACCTAAATTTAGCACTGGCATCATTGAACGCGATGAACGCAACAGTACAGAGCATAATGATGTGTGGTAAACAGCCTGTCATCCGTATTGCCAAAAACGGTCACTGCATGAAGTTAATTGAAAGCGGTAAGGCTTTTTATAACCAAATTGGGCTTAGCCAAACAGGACCATTTCGGCAAGGTATGTTTGAACAACATGGATGCCGGATTATCTGGTCGGAATCGCTATTACATTGATGAGAAATAAAACAATATTAATAAATACTAATTAAACCACTACCAACAGGTGATTAAAAATGGCAAAAACGAAAAAGCGGCTAAAAGCTGCGGCGGTTTCCTACGCCGCGCAGACGAAAGAAGAGGTTATTTCCGGTATTAAACAGCTCGGCGATATTCAACGGTAATTAACGCGTATTGAAACGGAAATGAATGATCAAATCGCGGCGGTTACGGAGTACCACTCCCCAGTCATCGAACAACTGAAAGCCAAGCGTGAAGAACCTCAGAGTGGTATCCAGACCTGGTGTGAAGCCAACCGTGACGAATTCACAAATGGCGAAAAGGTGAAAACAGCCAACCTGACCACGGGAGAAGTACAGTGGCGTAATCGCCCGCCGTCATGCGGCATTCGCGGGGCGGAGGCTGTTATCGAATTATTAAAACGCCTAAAACTGGATCGCTTTATTCGGGTGAAAGAGGAAATCAATAAAGACGCGATATTAAATGAACCCACAGTCGTAAAAAACATTCCTGGTATCACCATCAAAAAGGATGTTGAAGACTTTGCCATCATCCCATTTGAGCAAGAGGTGGAATAGATGACACTGAAATGTATGATATGCAAAAAACCCATCAAGTTTTTAGACCCAATAAGTTCATATATTACTGAGGGTTCAGTTAATGGAGGCTGGAATATTTATCTGATACTGGCATGTCCATGTTGCAAACAAAAGTACAACACATTTATTCCTACTGGCGAATTTACATTACTGGATGAGGACACCGAATGAAAAAGTTACCTGTCCATAATCGTTCAACGCTGTACCGTATGGCGTTAAAGCACTTTGGCCCTGAATTTCAGTCGCTAAAACTTATCGAAAAAGCGGCGGAATTAGGGGTGGCTGCATCCTGCAATCTTAACGGCCTCGGTAACGAGGTAGCTTTAGCAGAGGAAATGGCCGACGTTGAGATCATGATCGAACAGTTCCGCCTGAACGGCATGGATAAATTAATCGAACTGGCTAAACACAATAAATTAAAGCGACTGGCTGAAAGGATGGAGGTGGAATATGTCGGCGACAAATAAAAATATATTGGTGAAATGCACTCGCTGCCGTCATAAACATCTGGAATCAGAACGGTTAGAAAAGCGCAATTTCAAAAATAGATCTTTCCCAATTTATGATTTGGTCTGTCCGCGTTGTGATGGCAAAAGCTATTACGATCTAACGCCACAGGTTGCATGGTGCTGGGCCAGCGGTCTAATTGAGATAGGCGATACATTGCCTACAGATAAGGCCGATGGTTCAGGCGCTATCCAGATAGCTACGGGACCAAAATACGCATTAAAAAGCTGGCTGGAAGTTGTCGCCCGCCACGGTAAGGGGGAAAGCGCTGGAAAGTTGTTAATTCCAGGCGTACCTGAAGCGCCGAATGGTGATGCCGCACTGGAGGCATTAGAGGCATAGTTAAAGTGGCGCAAGCCGAAAGCGAATAAACGCGATGGTATTACTGTTGCCTGCGGAGGTGACGCGTGATTATTGGCTTCATATTACTGGTATCGGCCTGTGTCGCTGATTTCTGCGATGCAATGCCTGTTTCAGACGACATTTATCTGAACCGAGAATCTTGCCAGCTAGTCTTGGACGCCATTCATGAGCGCCGCCCTGAAGCCATATTGCTGTGTGGTGAAGTGTGGCGGGAGGAAAGCGATGACAAAGAATCAACTGATTAAGTTGATCTATATAGCCAAACGCGATCTGCAACTGGACGATGATACCTACCGCCAGTTGCTAATCACCGTTACAGGCAAAGCATCAACGCGGGACATGACAGTCCCGCAGTTAGATACTGTGCTGGGTGCCATGAAGAAGCGCGGGTTTAGGATCAAAACGGCAAAAAAGGCTAATAGCACTCGTCCACTGGATGATGCCCCCCAGTCCCGAAAAATCCGGGCATTGTGGCTGGAAATGGCCGATGCAGGCATTATTCGTGACCGTTCTGAAGCGGCTCTGGCACATTGGGTGAAGCGTGAAACCGGCGTTGATAGCCTGCAATGGCTGAATTCAGAACAGGCCTGCGCCATCACTGAGAAGCTGAAGCAGTGGCAATGCCGCGTAAGGAAGCCAGAATGAACAATGGCAATAATTTCCGCAGAAAGGGCCAGAGCTATTGGTGGAACTGGCGCAGCATACCGCCAGCACAATCAAGGAGGTTGTTGAGATCGACACTGCCATCGCTGAACAAATCGGTGAGGCAGTGGCCAACCGCATGATGCAGGTTTGGGGCGGACAAAGCGTCTACTTTCCTATGGGAACGTTATGGCGTATCTCCCAGCGCGATCACGACATCTTCAACGACTTCAATGGCCGCAATCATCATGACCTGGCACGTAAGTACGGCGTTTCTCTTCAGTGGGTTTACAGCGTGATCAAGCGAGCCATAACGGCGGAGACAGATAGGCTTCAGGGCCGTCTGTTTGATGGTGACGGTGAACCTAATGACGAACCGGAACCGGTGGAGTAAAATTTCATAGGCCGAACAGAAGAATGACTAAATTTTTCGTCCGGCCTTTTTTCACATACTGTAAGAGAATTACAATTACCATCCAATCTTTTCCCTATTCACCCCATGTAGTCCCACAATTATCTCGCAAACTCTGTACTGTTTACCTCACTCCTAATCAGGTTGAGGTGCGTGCGGCGCGCGATTATCTGGTGGTGCTGGAAAACCAACAACAGGTCGAAGCGTTAACGCCAGATATTCACGCCATGAAACCATTGGGCAAACTGGTGTGCGTGACGGCACCGGGAGACGACTATGATTTTGTCAGCCGCTTTTTCTGCCCGGGAGAAGCCGTTGTCGGAGATCCGGTCACTAGCTCGGCGCACAGCATGTTGATTCCCTACTGGCACGATCGATTAGGAAAAAACACGATGCGTGCACGTCAGGTTTCACCCCGTGGCGGCGATTTGCATTGCCAATGGCAAGGCGATCGGGTGCTGATTAGCGGCCAGGCGGTCACCTATCTGGAAGGCAAGATCTTCTTGCGTTAACCGCAAACGTGGTGCTGCCGGGATGGCGCTTATGGCGGCTCCCGGCGATTAAAAGATTTTCTCTTGCAGCACCCATACTGCCGTTTCCACACGCGATTTCAGCTTCATTTTTTTCAGCAGATGCTTAACGTGCACCTTCACTGTACTTTCCGTGATGGAAAGCTTGCGTGCAATCACCTTATTGGCCAGCCCTTGTGCCAGCAGTTTCAGAATATCGCGCTCACGGGGCGTCAACTGCTGAATGCTGCGATCGCTTCCCTGCCGGTTTTCCCGCAGGCTGGCAGTGAGGATAGGCATCAGGGTTTCGCTAAGCATCATCATTTCCTCCTGCACAACAGAAACTCTGGGCGTTTTAGAAAGGCATTTTACCAGAGAAATGGTGGCATTGGGGTGCGATCCTTCGTCATTGTTGGATCAAACTCATCAGAAACTGCACGCAGAAAACAGAGCGCTCACCAAACAGGATTTGCAGAGAGCGAAAACCATAAAGCTGCTATTGATAGACGGGCTGACGAAATAGTTTATCAATCTATGATTTCCGAAAAAAGAAGCAAAAGTACAGGCCAAACAAGCTTTTGCGGCGGGTTTGCGCGAGGTGCTAAATGCCCAGAAATGGGAAACGATCGATACGCGTTTTCAATATAACAATGTGGACTATCAGTGTACGCTCACGCCGGGCGGACAAATGAAGCAGCGGGAGAACGGTATTTTTCATACCCACTATAATGACAAGGGTATCGCCTCCTCCTCACAAGAAACCGCACATGCCACGAATTTATGGCTGTCAGAATTCAGTGTCCTCGGTGAAAAGGGGACACCGCAAAAGCTGTTTACTGGGATTCGTCACGGCATCTTGTCTCCTTTTGGATTGGCAAAAAATTCAGATGCACGCTATTTAGGTGCGAAAGCGCGTGCTATGGAAGTGGTTACTGCCGCGCTGTTCACCCGCCCTGAGTTGCTGCGCGACGCTGAGCAAGGAAAAACGGTGGAACTCAATCTGGCTTCAACATCATTGGTTACTGGAGGGATTGGGGCTGAAAAAGAAATGATGGACAACCAGATGCAGGCATGGGCGCAACTGAGTCAACAGCAGCCGTTGCAGGTTCCGTTAAGGGATGCACAGGGCAATATTTATCACGCATCGGTCAATCTGAACGTTGCGGCATTCAACTTCGGCGTCAACGAATTTGCGCTCATAGGCAATATGGGGTGGAAACAGGCAGATGGTTACAACGAAGCGGCGCTGAAAACGCTGCTCGGCGATGATTTAAGCGTAACTGCGCCACCAAAAGGCTGGGTGGGAGACTATTTATCTCAACATCCGACAGCAGAAAATGCACAAAAAGTTCGAACGTTAAGCCAGCAGTTAAAAGCCATTTGGGCTAATAAAACGCACCATCGCGATGGTGGTGAACCCTATAAAGCGGCTTTGCGTGTTGCACTGCTCGCCAATGAAATTGGTGCGATGCCTTGTTGGAACTGCAAGAGTGGTAAAGACAGAACCGGTATGTTGGATGCGGAAATTAAACGTGAAACAGTGAAAATGCATCAACATGACACTGGCGTGATGAAACAAGCCTTCAGTGTCAGTTTACCGGGACATTCGCTGGACAGCGCGGAACAACAACTGTTACAGACCATTTTGCTTCACGGTGGAAATAAAAAGGTGCAACAATATAACACCGGCGCTCCTGGGAATAAGGTAGCTAAATCATTGCCAGGATTTCTGACATTGTCCACGCGTCAAAGAATCGGGGACAAGCGTGCCTTTGATGATACCAGAGGATTATCTAAGTTCGGGTAGTAGTGCTAAAATGTTGCGTTGGTGTAGTTGAAATGCGTCAAATAAACAACAATAACATTGCCATTTATAAGGTGTTTTGTGTGCGATTTTAATGGGTTCGACCGACTGTAAAAACGTGAGTAAACCTTGATCTAAATCGCAATCGACGAACCCGCTTTTTGGTGTTATGAAAATCCCGTCGTCTGGGAAATGGCTCCATAATATAAACTGATTCGAGCAAGGTATAACGTTACGTTATGCTGCGGAGGAAATATGTCGGTTATTCGCACATGCCTTAACCTGTTTGGTGGTGATACGGTAATTGTTCGGTGTTCTAATACGTTTGATATTCATATGAGCGATTCTACTCCGGAATTGCATACCACACCGGAGGTGGTGCAAAACAACAGTATTAGCATTAGTGCTGAAGATGAAGTCTATTTCACCGTACCTTATACTGGTGAGTGGAACTTAACCATTAATGCAAAGAATGATACACCAGAGCATTCAATTAGTTATTTCCCCGCATAATAACGGCGTTACTCAGGGACGAGGTAAATAAAATAGCGAATATCTTCTATCTATGGCGCAATATATCGGTTAACGCTGATAGTGACGTAGCGCCTAAGAAAATAGGTTGAGTGCTATTTGATGTCGGTGATTATGCGTGGCGTTGACTTGTACCATTACGGTGTTGGTTATACCGCAATATTGCTATCTCATTCAGCCTATATTCACATCTGCTTATATTATTAAGCGCTCCTCCCTATACCGACAATAGTTCTGTCTCTTCGGCAAAGATAAGGCCAATACCTTGAGTCACAGGTAGTGCTGTGATGCTAATCACGCCTCATGGTTACCAATGTTGCCAAGGATATACTATGTTCCTTAATTTTAAAGCCTCTTGCAACGAAGCAAACAAAACGTAGCCATACTATTAACACTCGAACAGATTCTTACGCATTTCTGCTACGCTTGAAGACAAGGTTTCAGCAACAAAAGTGTCGCGTCGGGCCAGGTAATCAGCGAGTAGAGCGAGACTTGAACACTGACGGTACAGGATTCCCCGTATCCTTGTGAATTGAACGTGCGTCATTCATCTGCATCGGTGACGCAGGTACGGAATTATTATCTTAACGTTATGACCATCGGTAGCGTAGAGGGCATTGTATTAGTCAGGCACCAAGACTAAAAGATGAGGCAAAACGCTTGGCTGCCCTGAGCGAATATGGCATCGATCATGGCCTTTGGATCCTGGCTTGAATAATTTGCTCAATTTGGCGGCAAATGTGTTTAATGTCCCCATCGTGCTGGTGTCTCTGATTGAAGAACAGCGTCAGTTACTGGCTGCTGGTTTGGGGATATCGGTTTGCGAAACGTCGCGCGAAGCCTCTTTCTGCGCGCATGCTATTTTGCGACGCAAGATCATGGTCATTCCCGATGCCCGGCTCGATGCGCGTTTTAAATATAATCCCATGGTTGTCGGAACGCCCCATATCCGTTTCTATACGGGGATACCGTTACGCACACTATCAGGTTACGCTATTGGGATATTGTGCATCATTGACCTTAAACCCCGGCGCACGCTGAGCGCCCGAGACGAACATAACATGCAGGATTTAGCCGCACTGGTAATGGACAGACTGGAAATGCGGCGACTTGAATTGGCGCGAAATGCCAGTCAGGTTCGCTTTGAGAATATTGCCAACACCTCACCAGACTCAATTATCTGCGTGAATGATAAGGGAATTATCACATTTTGGAATGCATCATCGGAGAAAATGCTCGAATATTCTCGTGAGCAAATTACTGGCAATAACATCGATACGATTGTTCCCAAGGATTTTATCGAAAAATTCAACGCCGTGGTGAGTGACAAGGAAGCTCTCATCAAAGGTGTCACCGTTGAACTGAACGTTCAAAGTCGTAGTGGAGCCCTGATTCCAGTAGAGCTTTCTGTTTCCATGTGGGCAGATGACTTTACCGTGAGTTACGGCGCTATTCTGCGTGATATCACTGAGCGGCGACGCAACGAAGAACGTTTGTTTTTGTTGGCGCATATGGATCCGCTGACATGGTTAGCAAACCGAACGCTACTGACTTCCAGTCTGGAGCAGGCGTTGAAAGATGAGCCGGCCATCTGCGTCATGATGGTCGATCTGGACGGATTTAAAGATGTGAACGACAGCCTTGGGCACGCTCGGGGTGATGAAATATTGGTCAGTTTTGCCAAGAAGATACAATTTAGCGTCGTGCCGTAGATCTCGTGGCGCGGATGGGTGGCGACGAATTTGCGGTATTGCTGCCCGGCGTAAGTGATTTCAAACTCGCCGCCGAGACGGCGGAGCGCATTATCCAGGAAATTTCGCAGGCGATGATCGTGGAGGAACACCAAATCAACATCAGCGCCAGCGTGGGCATGGTGCTTTATCCTATGCATGACATTACGGCACAGGATTTGTTGACCAGCGCCGATTTGGCGTTCTATCAGGCGAAAGCGGAAGGGCGCAACTGTCACCGTTTCTTCACGCGCGAAATGCGTGAGATCTTTCAAGCCAAGCACGCATTTCAATTGGAGTTCATTCGCGCCTACGAACTAGTGCGAGTTTGAAGTTTTTTATCAGCCTCAAGTTAATTTGATCACCAATGAAATTATCGGCGCCGAGGCATTATTACGCTGGCGGCATCCGCAAAAAGTGCTGCTGGGACCCGGCGCGTTTTTGGCGGCGCTGGAACGAGGCCCTTGGGCTGAACGTATCGGCGACTGGGTGGTTGAAACCGCGTGTCGTCAAGCGGCGGAGTGGTGTGAAGTAGGGGCCAAAAATTCTCGTATCAGTATTACGCCCAGTTCCGTTCGGGCACCTTGGCACAAAAGATCGAGCAGGTGCTGGCGCGCACAGGGCTTGATGCGGGTTCGTTGGAGTTGGAAATCACAGAAAACATCATCTTGCGCTATGACGAAAACATGTTGCAGCCGTTGAAAGTGCTGCGGGATGCAGGGATTTGTATTGCTTTTGATGATTACGGTACGGGCTACGCGTCGTTGAGCATGCTGAAGAATTATCCGGTAACCCGGCTTAAAATCGATCAAACCTTTGTACGCGCCATGTGCGATTCGCCGCCGGATGCGGCGATAGTGTGTGCCATTCTGTATTTGGGCAAAAGTTTTGGCCTTAACGTCATTGCTGAAGGCGTGGAGACCATGGAGCAATGCGAGCGCTTGCGCAACAAAGGCTGTGAAGAGGCGCAGGGATATCTGTTTGGTCACCCCATGATGGCAGAAGATTTTACTCAGCAGTTACGTGCGCAGATGGTCTCGGAACCCCGCTAACAACCTACATCTCTGTTATTGAGCCCGCCCCACGCAAACAAAAAATGGAATATAGATCACATTTTTTTATAGTGGTGGGCTGGTGTCGCGTTAGATGTGGGATTGGTTGTGCACGAAATCTTCGAAATGTTACTGGCGGTGTTTGGGCGCTCTGCGTTAATGTTGATTTGTCTGTTTTTTTTTAACGCGAACGCGGCAATTTCGTCAATTACTGCAATAAAGAAGATCACTCTTTACGCGAACGCGCAGCGGTCACCGCTATCTTCTCTCTGTTCGCGCTGTTTGGCACCTATTCAGGCATCAACGTCGAAGACTCCCTAGTCAACGTCCGAGAGATTGCCGTCATGTCGGGCGGTATTCTGTTTGGCCCTTGGGTGGGTATCGCGACCGGCACCATTGCCGGTGTGCATCGCTATCTGATCGATATCAATGGCATTACATCTGTTCCTTGTCTGATTACCAGTATTATCGCGGGAATTACTGCGGGCTACATCAATCGCAAGGTGAAGAAAGTGAAACAGTGGAGCATCGGTATTTTTGGCGGCATGATGTGCGAGTCGCTGACGATGCTGCTGGTGGTACTTTGGGCAACGCCTATCGCGCTGGGATTGGATATCGTGTCCAAGATTGCGGTGCCAATGATCGCTGGATCTGTCTGCATTGGGCTGATTGTATTGCTGGTGCAGAGTGTGGCGAATGAAAAAGAGGTGATCGCCGCACGGCAAGCGAAACTGGCGTTGGATATCGCCCATAAGACGCTACCTTATTTCCGTAATATCAATAGTCATTCACTGGCAGCGATTTGTCGTATTATTCGCACTGAAATTAATGCCGATGCGGTTGCCATGACCAATACGCAGCACATTCCGCAGCACATTCTGGCCTACGTTGGTGTCGGGGAAGAAAAATACAACATTGGTCATGACATTATTAGTCCTATGACGCAGCAGGTGATTCTCGATGGCAAAATCATTATTAAAAATAATGATGAACAGCACCTGACGCCGGGAATTCATTCTATGATTGTCATTCCCTTACTTGAACATGGACAGGTGACGGGCACGTTAAAAATTTATTATCGCCATGCCCATAGAATTACTTACTCCTTGCAGGTAATGGCCGTCGGTTTATCGCAACTGATGTCAACTCAGATCGAGGTTTCGCGCACCGAGCAATTGCGTGATATGGCGAATAAGGCTGAACTGAGAGCCTTGCAGAGTAAAATTAACCCCCATTTTCTCTTTAATGCGTTGAATGCCATTTCATCGTCGATCCGTATTAATCCCGATACAGCGCGTCAGTTGATGATCAATTTGTCGCGCTATCTGCGTTACAACCTTGAGTTGAACGATGACGCGTTGATTGATGTGAAAAAAGAGCTTTACCAGATTCGTGATTATATCGCCATTGAGCAGGCGCTCTTTGGTGCCAAGCTCACGGTGATTTACGACATTGATGACGATCTGGCCTATCAAATTCCCAGCCTGTTAATCCAGCCTCTGGTGGAAAATGCCATTGTGCACGGCATTCAACCCTGTCGTGGCAAGGGCACAGTGGTAATAGCGGTAAAAGATCTGGGAGAGCGATTGCGCGTGGCTGTCACCGATACCGGGCACGGTATCGATCAACAAACGATTGACTGCGTAGCGCGCAATGAAGTACCCGGTAATAAAATCGGTCTGCTTAACGTGCATCACCGTGTGCGATTGCTTTATGGCGATGGCCTGCACATCCGCAGATTGGAGCCGGGTACGGAAATTGTCTTTTATATTCCTCGCGTGGCTGACTCTGCGCGTATGGTGCCGGAAAATAATGTGATGGCCACGCTGGTCGCAGGAGATAAGCAGTGAAAGCCATTATTGTTGAAGATGAGTTCCTGGCGCAGGAAGAACTTAATTACCTGATTCGCCAGCACAGTGACATTGAGGTCGTGGCAACGTTTGAGGATGGCATGGATGTGCTGAAATACCTGCAACACAACGATGTTGATGCCATTTTTCTTGATATCAACATTCCATCGCTTAATGGCGTCTTTCTCGCGCAAAACATCAGCAAGTTTGCGCAAAAACCGTACATTATCTTTATCACCGCGTATAAAGAACATGGGGTCGAAGCCTTTGAAGTGGATGCGTTTGACTATATTCTCAAACCCTATCATGAGGCGCGCATCGTCACCATGCTGCAAAAGCTGGAAAATGCCTGGCAGTTACGGCAATCCGCCCCGACGCCAGAAAATGCCAGCGCCGCTAATGCCCCGCGCATTGGACAACACACCATCAATCTGATGAAAGATGAGCGCATTATCGTTACCGACATTAATCAAATCTATTACGCTGCTGCGCAGGAAAAAAGTGACGTTGGTCTATACGCGGCGTGAAACCTTTATCATGCCAATGAACATTACCGAGTTTTGTAGCCGGTTACCGGAAGAGGTGTTCTTTCGCCGCCACCGTTCTTACTGCGTCAATCTTACGAAAATCCGCGAAATCGTACCCTGGTTCAATAATACCTACATCCTGCGGCTGCACGAGTTGGAATTTGAAGTGCCTGTGAGCCGCAGTAAGGTGAAAACCTTTCGTGCATTGATGCGCCTGTAACGGCATTTCATTCCGTTCTGACGGCATCTCATTCCTGATTCGATCTTTTCACGTCACGCCGCTTGTAGACTGGCCCCAACACGTAAGCGGGTGGTCTAAGGTGCCGGTACCATGGCCCATTTTGCTTACCTTCTTTGATGTTCCCTCAGGGAACCGTTTTACTAAGAGGTCGGCCTATGAATGCCAAACCAACTCGTCGCGGCCAGATCGTACTGGGTACGATCATCGCACAAATGGGGCTGGGGACTATTTACACCTGGAGTCTGTTTAACCAACCGCTGGTCGACATTTTCGGGTGGTCGCTCAGTGCCGTGGCAACGACGTTTTCCATCACCAGTTTCAGCCTGGCGTTTGCAACGATGTTTGCCGGAAAATTGCAGGAGCGCATTGGCATTCGGCGTTTAACGCTATGCGCCGGTATCGTGCTGGGCCTGGGATTAATGGCCAGTTCAGGAGAGACCTCCTTGCTGGGCATGTACTTGCTGATGGACGTTGTGGTTGGCTTTGCCGATGGCACCGCGTATATCACCACGCTGTCCAACCTGATCAAATGGTTCCCTGAACGTAAAGGGTTGATTGCCGGTGTTTCTGTCGGGGCATTTGGTACCGGAAGCTTGGTATTCAAATATATCAACAGCTTTCTGATCGCAGAAGTAGGCGCATCTCATGCCTTTTTATTGGGGGCTGATGGCAATGATCATGATCGGACTGGGTAGCACCTTGCTGAAAGTGCCGCCGACACATGCTGCCAATGGAAAAACGGCAATCACCTACGGTACGCGTGATTTTACCTTGGGCGAAATGCTAGGGGCCAAAGAAGCCTATCTGCTGTTTGTGATTTTCTTTACGGCGTGCATGAGCGGCTTGTACCTGATTGGCGTGGTAAAGGATATCGGTGTCGAAATGGCGGCTAACGCCGTGTCTGCCATCGCTATTTTCAATACGGTAGGGCGTATTGTGTTGGGGGCAATGTCAGATAAAGTCGGCCGCCTGCGCGTTGTCAGCGGGACGCTGCTGGTTACTGCATTGGCTGTGACGGTTATGGCCTTCCTGCCGCTATCACCTGTGTTGTTTTTTATCTGTGTCAGCGCCATTGCCTTCTGCTTTGGTGGCAATATCACGGTATTCCCGGCCATTGTCGGCGACTTCTTTGGTTTGAAACATCACAGAAAAAACTATGGCGTCATTTATCAGGGATTTGGTATCGGTGCGCTGTCTGGCTCTTTCATTGCGGCACGACTGGGCGGTTTTCACGCTACCTTTAATTGCGATCGCAGTATTGTCAGCGCTGTCACTGCTGATTGCATTGTGGATCAAACCGCCCAAGCACGTCCGCACGCAACCCGAGATGCCTGCGACAGTGGCGCATGCCCGCGGATAATACGCTGTATTAACGACATAAATGCCTTATTATGCAGAGCCCCTGGGTTTTTACCCGGGGGCTTTTTTATGGTGCAGGTTCACGGGTATGATTCCGGCGCGATGACAGGTCGAATGGCTGTGCAGCGTGTCGCTACGGGCAAGGTTATTGCAAAATGTAAAGTTATGTCGTTTTAGCGATAGGAAGATTAAGAATGCTTGAAAACGGCGTGATAACCCATACCATCATGTTGTGAGTGATGTTAATCCCTTTAGAGAGGAAATCAGACTGTTATGATGCGTATTGCGCTTTTCCTGATCACCAACCTGGCAGTGATGTTGGTATTTGGGCTGGTTCTCAGCCTGACGGGAATTCGGTCCAGCAGTGTCCAGGGGCTTATGATCATGGCTTGCCTGTTTGGCTTTGGTGGTGCGTTCGTTTCACTGCTGATGTCCAAATGGATGGCGCTACGCTCGGTGGGCGGTGAAGTGATCGAACAACCGCGTAATGAAACCGAGCGTTGGTTGCTTGAAACCGTGCGGGTACAATCGCAGCAGGCTGGCATTGCGATGCCGCAGGTCGCTATTTATCACGCCCCCGATATCAACGCCTTAGCTACGGGGGCACGACGTGATGCGTCGCTGGTGGCGGTGAGCACCGGTTTGCTGCAAAACATGAGCTGTGATGAAGCCGAGGCGGTAATTGCTCACGAAATTAGCCACGTGGCTAACGGTGATATGGTTACTATGACGCTGATTCAAGGCATAGTGAACACCTTTGTTATCTTTATCTCGCGCCTGATCGCGCAGGTGGCATCTGGTTTCCTTTCTGGCAATCGCGACGAAGGTGAAAGCAGTAACGGTAACCCGCTGGTCTATTTTGCCGTGGCAACGGTGCTGGAGTTGGTGTTTGGCATTCTGGCGAGCATCATTACCATGTGGTTCTCGCGCTACCGCGAGTTCCATGCGGATGCGGGATCGGCGAAACTGGTGGGCCGTGAAAAGATGATTGCCGCGTTGCAGCGTTTGAAAACCAGCTATGAACCGCAGGAAGAAGGCAGCATGATGGCGTTTTGTATCAACGGTAAATCAAAATCTTTCAGCGAGTTATTTATGTCGCACCCGCCGTTGGATAAGCGCATTGAAGCGCTGCGCAGCGGTGCTTATCTGAAATAAAACTTCCACAAAAACAAACCATTCCACAACAGGGAGTCCATTACGGGCTCCCTGTCTGCAATAACGTGTTATCCTCTATACCTCTGTCTTGATAGCATAAATCCCTTTTTTACTGGGAAAACAGGGGATGAAAATCAGGAGAATGTTTCATAAAATAAAACCGTGATCACGGAAAAATGAAATACTATTTCTATAATGCTGGTATTACAGATCTATCGCATAAGGGTGGCGGTGAGTCGCAAGACTTGTGTCATCTGCTGGTACTAGCCGTATTCTTTTCGATATGTTCTAAGGACTTACGATGGCCAAAGGCAAAAAGATTCCCCTCTCGTTTCATACCTATCAAGACGCAGCAACCGGCACCGAAGTGGTGCGTTTAACGCCTCCCGATGTTATTTGCCATCGCAACTATTTCTACCAGAAGTGCTTCTCCAATGATGGAAGCAAACTGTTGTTCGGCGGCGCATTCGATGGCCCCTGGAACTACTACCTGATGGATCTGAACACGCAGGAAGCGACACAGCTGACGGAAGGCAAAGGCGACAACACCTTTGGTGGTTTTATGTCTCCTGAAGATGATGCGCTGTACTATGTGAAGAACACCCGCAACTTGATGCGCGTCGATCTGAACACGCTGGAAGAAACCACGATTTATCAAGTACCGGATGAGTTGGTAGGTTACGGTACCTGGGTTGCCAACTCCGATTGCACCAAGATGGTGGGGATCTAGATCAAGAAAGAAGACTGGCAGCCGCTGACCGACTGGAAAAGATTCCAGGAGTTCTATTTCACCAATCCGTGCTGCCGCCTGATCCGTATCGATCTGAAAACCGACGAAGCGCAGACCATTCTGCAAGAAAAACGTTGGCTGGGTCACCCGATCTATCGCCCTGGCGACGGCAACACTGTCGCATTCTGCCATGAAGGTCCCCATGACTTGGTTGATGCCCGTATGTGGTTCATCAATGAAGACGGCAGCAACATGCGTAAAGTCAAAGCTGCACGCACGAATTCTGGGTGCCGGATGGCTCTGCCATGATCTATGTGTCTTACCTGAAAGATGACACCAACCGTTATATCCGCAGCATCAACCCAGTTACGCTGGAAGATACGCAACTGCGCGTTATGCCGCCATGTTCTCACCGACGGTACACTCCTGGTTGGTGACGGTTCCGATGCACCGGTCGATGTACAAGATGACGGTGGTTACAAAATCGAAAACGATCCGTTCCTGTATGTGCTTAATCTGCAAACCGGCAAAGAACACCGCGTTGCACAGCACAACACCTCGTGGAAAGTATTGGAAGGCGATCGTCAGGTAATGCGCCCGCATCCGTCCTTTACGCCGGACAATAAACGCATCCTGTTTACCTCGGATGTGGATGGCAAACCAGCCCTTTATCTTGCCGCCGTACCTGATTCTGTTTGGAAGTAACCACAAAACCCCATCCCGGCAACGGAATGGGGTTTCTTCTATTCGTCACTTTGTTCCCGGTGACGAATAGAAGAAACCCTGAATATTTCGCGTTGCAGTAAGGTTGTCAGCAAACGAGTGAGGTCCGAAAAGCTTATAGGGATAAGTGATTCGGGCAAGCGAGCGGCGCTAACGCCACCATAATGTGAAGCGTGATGGGTATAATAACTTTAATAATAAGCAAGTCCCTTGATTATCGTTATTGTTCCATTGCCATAATCAGCGTGTTCCCTTTATACTAAAACTATCGTTCTATTTTTTTAAAAACAAAAAACTGAGTATGGTATCCAAAAAAATGGCTATTGCAGATTTAGATAAACAGCCCGATTCCGTGTCGTCCGTTTTGAAAGTTTTTGGTATTTTGCAGGCATTAGGTGAGGAAAGAGAGATCGGTATTACGGAACTCTCTCAGCGCGTCATGATGTCTAAAAGTACAGTGTACCGATTTTTACAGACTATGAAGTCCTTGGGATATGTCGCGAAGGAAGGCGAATCCGAGAAGTATTCGTTAACGCTTAAGTTGTTCGAACTGGGCGCCAAGGCGTTGCAAAACGTAGATTTGATTCGTAGTGCGGATATTCAGATGTGTGAATTGTCCGCGCTGACGAAAGAAACTATCCACCTCGGTGCGTTGGATGAAGATGGTATCGTATATATTCACAAGATCGATTCCATGTACAACCTGCGCATGTATTCCCGCATTGGTCGTCGCAACCCGCTGCACAGTACCGCCATTGGTAAAGTGTTGCTGGCATGGCGCGATCGTGACGAAGTGGTTGAAATTCTGAGCAAAGTGGAATTTACCCGCAGCACGCCGCATACGGTGGGTAGCGCTGATGAGCTGTTGCCTCTGCTAGATACCGTACGCCAGCAGGGGTATGGGGAAGATAAGGAAGAACAGGAAGAAGGCTTGCGCTGTATTGCTGTGCCCGTTTTTGACCGTTTCGGCGTAGTGATTGCTGGATTGAGTATTTCATTCCCAACCATTCGCTTTGCAGAAGAGAGCATGCACGAATATGTTGCCATGTTGCATCACGCAGCAAAAAACATCTCCGAGCAGATGGGCTATCACGACTATCCGTTCTGAATCGTCTTTCGCTGGACAAACGATTGCTTCTCAAAAAGCCTGCCTGACGGTGGGTTTTTTAACATCTGGAGAATGAGAATAATGACTGAGCATGTGAACGGCTATGGGCAACCTGTCGGCGAAGCGCTTCCTTTATGGTCAGCGCGGGCGTTCCCATGGCGTATCACGCTCACCGGGCGTTTTTGTCGGCTTGAACCATTAAGTGTGGCACTGCATGCCGATGCGCTTTATATCGCCTACGCCGGATGGCCGCGATTGGACCTATATGTTTGTCGGCCCGTTTCGTGATAAGGATGAGTACCGTGCTTATCTGACCACGGTAGAACAGCAGCAGGATACCCAATGTTATGTGGTTATCGACACACGCACCGATAACGCGGTGGGCACATTCTCGTTGATGCGCGTTGATGTGAACAACGGTGTTATCGAAGTCGGTTCTGTCGCTTTTTCCTCTGCATTAAAGCGCACGCCACTTGCGACAGAAGCGCATTTTTTGCTGATGGGCTATGTCTTCGAACAACTGCACTATCGTCGCTACGAGTGTAAGTGCGATAGCCTGAATGCACCGCCGCGTCGCGCCGCTCTGCGTTTGGGTTTTACTTTTGAAGGTATTTTTCGTCAGGCTGTCATTTATAAAGGGCGTACGCGTGACACTGCCTGGTTTTCACTGTTGGATACTGAATGGCCACAACGAAAGCTGGATTTTCTCGATTGGCTGGCACAGGGTAACTTCGATACTGAAGGAAAACAGATCCAATCGCTCGCCGCTATCAGGCTGTCTCGGCTGAAAGAGGGTTCATGAGCAGGATGTAATAGGCGTGGGCGGCTAAGAAGTGATAGTATGACCCGGATATGCTTGGGTTGAGAATATGAGTTGGGGTTGTTGTGAATATTTTACAGATTGTTTTTATCATGTTGATGGTGCTGTTTACCGCGCTGGTATAGTTTTTTGTTAATCGCGCCAGTGTCCGTGCCAATGAAAAGATCCGCTTGCTGCAAGAAATTTTGGAACAGCAACGAATTCAAACCGCGTTGCTTCAGTCGTTAGCGCCTGCCACTGCGGATGTTACGTCATCTGAGCCTGAAACCGTGGCCGCATCCGCACCAGAATTTGATGCGTTCAACGTTATTCCAGAGCGCTAAGACTGACTGCAATAGCTTGGGCGCTCGTCAGCATTGCTTCTACATAGCGCAGGTAACCAACGTGACGATGTGCGTACAATAATCAAAAACAGCAAATGGAAAAGTGAATACAACATGGCGGTAGAGAGTGAGCTGGTATTAAAACGGGGATTAAAGAATCGCCATATTCAACTAATCGCTTTAGGCGGTGCGATAGGGACAGGGCTGTTTTTAGGGATCTCGCAGACCATTCAGATGGCGGGACCTTCCGTGCTGTTGGGATACGGTGTCGCGGGCATTATTGCTTTCCTGATCATGCGCCAGTTGGGCGAAATGGTGGTTGAAGAGCCGGTTGCAGGGTCGTTCAGCCACTTTGCCTATAAATATTGGGGCAGCTTTGCCGGTTTCCTCGCAGGTTGGAACTACTGGGCAATGTTTATCCTGGTGGGCATGGCTGAACTCACTGCCGTCGGGATCTACATTCAATATTGGTGGCCTGATGTGCCCACTTGGGTATCAGCGGCGGTATTTTTTATACTGATCAATGCCATCAACCTGGTTAATGTGAAGGTGTATGGTGAAACCGGGTTCTGGTTTGCCATCATCAAAGTCCTGGCGATCCTTGGCATAATTGGATTTGGTGCCTGGTTACTGCTAAGCGGGCAGGGGGGAGAGCAGGCTACGGTACGCAACCTGTGGCAACATGGCGGCTTTTTCCCGCACGGCATCAGTAGCCTGGTGATGGCGGTGATCATGTTCTCTTTCGGTGGATTGTAACTGGTCGGGATCACTGCCGCTGAAGCTGCCGATCCTAAGTGTTCTATCCCGCAAGCGACTAATCAGGTCGTCTACCGCATTCTGATCTTTTATATTGGCTCGCTCGGTATCCTGCTGTCGCTTTATCCATGGCAGAACGTGGTCAGCGGCGGCAGCCCGTTTGTGATGATTTTCCATGCCCTGGACAGCAACGCTATCGCCAATGTGCTGAACCTGGTGGTGTTGACTGCGGCGTTGTCGGTATACAACAGTGGGGTCTATTGCAACAGTCACATGTTATTTGGCCTCGCCACTCAGGGGAATGCGCCACGTTGGTTGTCCCGCGTCAATGGGCGCGGTGTACCGGTCCGGTCCATTGCGCTTTCTGCGCTGGCGACCTCGATTGGCGTGCTGATTAACTATCGTTATGCCCGGCAAGGCCTTTGAGCTCCTGATGGCGTTGGTGGTATCAACGCTGGTGATTAACTGGATCATGATTTGTGTGGCGCATCTGCGTTTTCGCCGCGCGATGGACCAGTGCGGCGTAGTGACCCATTTCAAGGCGATTTTCTATCCATATGGCAACTACCTGTGTTTACTTTTCCTGACTGCCATTCTGGTCATCATGCTAATGACTCCAGGTATCCGGATTTCTGTGTTGTTAATCCCGGTTTGGGTGGGCCTTATCTGGCTGGGTTTTTTACCTGTCTCAGCGTCGTAAAGCGGCTGAAATGCTGGCGCATGGCGTGAAAGAATAACAGGATTAAGCGGGTTTTCTTCTCATCGCCGGTGTCATCATGTCAACGCCGGCGATGAAGTGCAGTGAGGTATTATTCGACTTTCGCTACGTCGGTCTTGCCTGCTTTTGCATTGGCAATTGCCGCATTCGCCAGCACGACAAAATCTTCGCTGGAGTGGGTGGCACCAATTACACCATAAACGTTTTCCGGATTTTGTTTTTCAACCAATCCTTGAGCCAGTTTGACTGTATACTCCTCTGGGTTCGCACCTGTTGCAGCTTTCATCTTCTTATTGTATTCCACATCAGTGGTTTTCAGATGACCGTCTTTTTGGCTGTTGTAGTCAAATTTTACGGCGGCAATTTTCCCGTCTTTGTAAGTCACTTCTACAAACGGTTTCCACCCTTTATCATCGAAATTAACGGTTTCAGCGCGGTATGTCCCGTCTTTGATGGCACCATCGGCAGCGTGAACACCCACAGCGAAAAGGCTCGCCACAACAATGGGTATGAACTTCATTTTCATGGTTTCATCCTCAGTATTCTTATCAGTGTATTTGTGTGTAAATGTATAAAGTAATCTGTCTGTTGGGGCCAATTTCAGGCACCAATAGTGGTTGAAGAGTACCGCTGACCTTTAGTTAAATAAAGTGTTCTGCTTAACAAAACGAGGTCATGATCATGGTAATTGTAGGGCAATTTGTGACCGGTAAGATAAACACGTTATGACAAGTGGGAAAATAGCGGTTATTTGACGCACTAACGGACGTGGTAAGTGACTGGTTCATCCCTGCTAATGGTGGTAGCATGAAGTTTGTCACTAATCCCACGCTTCGTGGGATTTTGATTTTGTGCCAGGTGTACCAATTTAACGACGGTTGGTTAGATGGTTACACAATGTTTTGAAAACTAAATGAATTCATTTTCGTATGTGATCTTTCGTGTGGGTCACCACTGCGAATAAGGGAACTAGAATGCCTGTTATTACGCTTCCTGATGGAAGTCAGCGTCAATATGATCGTGCCGTTTCTCCTTTTGATGTGGCACTGGATATTGGTCCTGGTCTGGCGAAAGCCTGTATCGCGGGCCGTGTTAACGGTGAACTGGTGGACGCCAGCGATCTGATCGACTCTGATGCACAATTGGCGGTTATTACCGCCAAGGATCAAGAGGGGCTGGAGATCCTGCGCCACTCTTGTGCGCATCTGTTGGGACACGCCATTAAGCAACTGTGGCCGGATACCAAAATGGCGATCGGCCCGGTCATCGATAATGGTTTTTACTATGACGTTGATTTAGATCGCACGCTGACGCAGGAAGATATCGATCTGCTTGAAAAACGCATGCATGAACTGGCCGACAAAGATTACGACGTTATCAAGAAAAAGATCAGTTGGCAGGAAACGCGTGATGTCTTCGCTGCGCGTGGCGAGACCTATAAGGTCGCCATTCTGGATGAAAACATCAGCCACGACGATCGTCCCGGCTTGTATCATCACGAAGAATACATCGACATGTGTCGTGGTCCGCATGTGCCCAATATGCGTTTCTGCCATCATTTCAAATTGCAGAAAACCTCGGGTGCTTATTGGCGTGGCGATAGCAAAAACAAGATGTTACAGCGTATCTACGGTACGGCTTGGGCAGACAAGAAACAGTTGGGTGCCTATTTGCAGCGTCTGAAAGAAGCTGACAAGCGCGATCACCGTAAAATTGGCAAACAGCTCGACCTGTATCGTATGCAGGAAGAAGCACCAGGCATGGTGTTCTGGCACAACGATGGCTGGACGGTATTCCGTGAACTGGAAGCTTTTGTGCGCATGAAGCTCAAAGAGTACCAGTATCAGGAAGTGAAAGGGCCCTTTATGATGGACCGCGTGCTGTGGGAAAAAACCGGGCACTGGGAAAACTACAAAGAAGCCATGTTCACCACTTCGTCAGAGAACCGGGAATATTGCATCAAGCCGATGAACTGCCCGGGGCATGTGCAGATTTTCAATCAGGGGTTAAAATCTTACCGCGATTTGCCGCTGCGCATGGCCGAATTCGGCAGTTGCCACCGCAACGAACCGTCAGGCTCGCTGCACGGGTTGATGCGTGTGCGCGGATTTACGCAGGATGACGCCCATATCTTCTGTACCGAAGAACAGGTTCGTGCAGAAGTGAATAGCTGTATCAAGATGGTGTACGACATGTACAGCACCTTCGGCTTTGAAAAAATCGTCGTTAAGCTTTCCACCCGCCCTGAAAAGCGCATCGGTAGCGATGAGATGTGGGATCGAGCTGAGCACGATTTGGCGGCTGCGCTGACAGAGAACGGGATTCCGTTTGATTATCAGCCGGGTGAAGGAGCATTCTATGGTCCGAAAATTGAATTTACTTTGCACGATTGTTTGGATCGCGCCTGGCAATGTGGTACGGTGCAGCTCGACTTTTCACTGCCGGGCCGTTTAAACGCCTCTTATGTGGGCGAAAGTAACGAGCGCCAGGTGCCGGTGATGATTCACCGTGCCATATTGGGCTCCATGGAGCGCTTCATCGGTATTCTTACCGAGGAGTTCGCAGGATTCTTCCCAACCTGGTTGGCGCCGGTGCAAGCTGTGGTGATGAATATCACCGATGGACAGTCCGAATATGTCAGTGAATTGACGCGAAAACTGCAAGATGCAGGTATTCGTGTAAAAGCGGACTTGAGAAATGAGAAAATAGGCTTTAAAATCCGCGAGCACACTTTACGACGTGTTCCCTATATGCTTGTTTGCGGTGATAAAGAGGTGGAAGCGGGCAAAGTGGCCGTTCGCACCCGTCGCGGCAAAGATTTGGGAAGCATCAACGTTAACGAAGTGATCAAGCAGCTGCAACAAGAAATTCGCAGCCGTAGTCTTCATCAGTTGGAGGAATAAGGTATAAAAGGCGGAAAACGAGTTCAACCGGCGCGTCCTAATCGCATCAATAGAGAAATTCGCGCGCAAGAGGTACGTCTAACAGGCGTCGATAACGAGCAGATTGGCATTATCAGTCTGAATGAAGCGTTAGAGAAAGCCGAGGAAGCAGGTGTTGATTTAGTTGAAATCAGTCCTAACGCCGAGCCGCCGGTTTGCCGAATCATGGATTACGGCAAGTTCCTCTACGAGAAGAGTAAGGCCACCAAGGAACAGAAGAAGAAACAAAAAGTTATCCAGGTTAAGGAAATCAAATTCCGTCCTGGTACCGATGATGGCGACTATCAGGTCAAACTACGCAACCTGGTTCGCTTTCTGGAAGACGGTGACAAGGCCAAAATCACCCTGCGTTTTCGCGGACGTGAAATGGCGCACCAACAGATTGGTATCGAAGTGCTTAACCGCGTTCGTGACGATCTGAGTGAACTGGCAGTGGTCGAATCCTTCCCTACGAAGATCGAAGGCCGCCAGATGATCATGGTGCTTGCACCGAAGAAGAAACAGTAAGGCATTCAAGTAATAGAACCCGTGCGGTGTCCGCATCGCGCGGGTTTTGTTCGCCTTAGCTGATTCATTATATCAACAATGCGAAGTGGAAATTAACATGCCAAAGATCAAAACAGTACGTGGCGCCGCTAAACGCTTTAAAAAGACCGCCAAAGGTGGTTTTAAGCGTAAGCATGCTAACCTGCGTCATATTCTGACCAAAAAAGCGACTAAACGTAAACGTCATCTGTGTCCGAAGGGTATGGTCTCCAAATGGGATCTGGGCCTGGTTGTCGCATGTCTGCCGTACGCATAAGTAACCTTTTTGAATCAAGAATAAGACTTTAGGAGAGAGCATATGGCTCGCGTAAAACGTGGTGTGGTTGCTCGTGCACGTCACAAGAAAATTCTGAAACAAGCGAAAGGTTACTACGGTGCCCGTTCGCGTGTTTATCGTGTTGCCTTCCAGGCAGTAATCAAAGCTGGTCAGTACGCTTACCGCGACCGTCGTCAACGTAAACGTCAATTCCGCCAGCTGTGGATTGCACGTATCAATGCAGCAGCTCGCCAAAATGGCTTGCCTTACAGCAAATTCATAAACGGCCTGAAAAAAGCCTCTGTTGAAATCGACCGTAAGATTCTTGCTGATATCGCCGTATTCGACAAAGTGGCATTCTCTGCACTGGTTGAAAAAGCGAAAGTAGCCCTGGCGTAAGCCAGTGGAAAGAGGGAGCGTTGCTCCCTTTTTGTTTAAGGAGCAATCAGTGTGTCCTTTCTGCCACATTGAGCGATATCCATAACTGTTGTGATTGATTTTTTATCCGGGTCGATTTCCAATAAGACAGTGCTGTTTGTAGTAACATTTTTACCGTAAACGTGTCCGCCGATAGGCTGTTGGCGATAAACATCGACACTGGTGACGCGCAAGCGTATTGACATTAAGGTAACGCAAGTATGACTACTGCTATTTTCCGTTTCTTTTTTTTACTTTAGCGCCTGATCTCAGGAGGCTTTGCGCGTAAGAAAAGAAACGAAAAATAGCGCTTGAAGCCTCCCGCCGGGAGGCTTTTTTATTTGCGTTTGGTTCTAATCATGATAACTGGCCATACAGGCAGAAGAAGAGGAATGCAATGCCACATCTCGCAGAGCTGGTAGCGAATGCCAGAACAGCCATAGACGCGGCTCAGGATATTGCGACGCTGGATAATGTGCGTGTCGAATACCTGGGAAAAAAAGGGCATTTAACCCTGCAAATGACATCGCTACGCAATTTGCCCGCAGACGAACGCCCTGCGGCGGGTGCGGTCATCAACCAGGCGAAGCAGGATGTGCAAGAAGCGCTGAACGTCCGCAAACAAACGTTGGAGTCGGCGGTGCTGAACGCCCGTCTGGCAGAAGAAACCATCGATGTTTCCCTGCCGGGACGCACCATGGAAAACGGCGGTTTGCATCCGGTCACTCGTACCATCGATCGTATCGAAACCTTCTTCGGTGAGTTGGGTTTCTCGGTAGCCACTGGGCCGGAAATCGAAGATGCTTATTACAACTTCGATGCGTTGAATATTCCGGGGCACCACCCTGCGCGTGCCGATCATGACACCTTTTGGTTTGATGCTACGCGTTTACTGCGTACCCAAACGTCTGGGGTGCAAATTCGCACCATGGAAAAACAGCAGCCGCCGATCCGCATCATCGCGCCAGGCCGCGTCTATCGTAACGATTACGACCAAACCCATACGCCGATGTTCCATCAAATGGAATGTCTGATCGTGGATAAAAACATCAGCTTTACCAACCTTAAAGGCACGCTGCACGATTTCCTGCGTAACTTCTTCGAAGAAGATTTGCAGGTGCGTTTCCGCCCGTCCTATTTCCCGTTTACTGAACCGTCCGCAGAAGTGGATGTGATGGGTAAAAACGGCAAATGGCTTGAAGTGCTGGGCTGCGGCATGGTGCACCCTAACGTATTACGTAACGTTGGCATCGATCCGGAAGTGTACTCCGGTTTCGCGCTTGGTATGGGGATGGAGCGTCTGACCATGTTGCGCTATGGCGTAACCGATTTGCGCGCATTCTTCGAAAACGATCTTCGCTTCCTCAAACAGTTTAAGTAAGGCGGGTACAACATTATGAAATTCAGTGAACATTGGCTGCGCGAGTGGGTTAACCCGGCAATCAGCAGTGACGAACTGTCAGAACAAATTACCATGGCCGGCCTGGAAGTGGATGGCGTTGAGGCAGTTGCGGGGGCGTTTCATGGTGTGGTAGTAGGTGGAGTCGTTGAATGCGGCCAGCATCCCAATGCCGATAAGCTGCGCGTTACCAAAGTTAACGTAGGTGGTGAACGTCTGCTGGATATCGTGTGTGGCGCACCCAACTGCCGTCAGGGGCTGCGCGTTGCTGTTGCAACGATTGGTGCTGTGCTGCCGGGCGATTTCAAAATCAAGGCAGCCAAGCTGCACGGCGAACCTTCTGAAGGAATGTTGTGCTCGTTCTCCGAACTTGGCATTTCTGAAGACCACAGCGGCATTATCGAATTGCCGCACGATGCGCCGATCGGCACTGACATCCGTGCCTATATCGGGCTGGATGATAACGCCATCGAAATCAGCGTGACGCCTAACCGTGCCGACTGCTTGAGTATCATTGGCGTAGCCCGTGATGTTGCGGTGCTGAACCAACTGTCGCTGACGGCACCGGATATTACGCCGGTCGCCGCAACGGTTTCCGATACTTTCCCGATCCGCGTAGAGGCGTCTGACGCTTGCCCGCGCTATCTGGGACGCGTGGTGAAAGGTATTGATGTGAAGGCGGCAACGCCGCTGTGGATGCGCGAGAAGTTGCGTCGTTGCGGTATCCGCTCAATCGATGCCGTTGTGGATGTGACCAACTACGTGCTGCTGGAGTTAGGGCAGCCGATGCACGCTTTCGATCTGGATCGCTTGGACGGCGGTATTGTGGTGCGTCTGGCACAAGAAGGTGAAACCCTGACGCTGCTTGATGGTAATGAAGCGACGTTGAATACTGACACCCTGGTCATTGCCGATCACAACAAAGCGCTGGCAATGGGCGGTATTTTCGGCGGTGAACACTCTGGGGTTAACGGTGAAACCCGTAACGTGCTGCTCGAGTGTGCCTATTTCAATCCGCTGGCAATCACCGGGAGTGCCCGCCGTCACGGCTTGCATACCGATGCCTCGCACCGTTACGAACGTGGTGTCGATCCTGCGTTGCAATACAAAACGATGGAACGTGCGACCCAACTGCTGCTGAGTATTTGCGGTGGTAATGCCGGGCCGGTGATTGATGTGACCAATGACGCTCATTTACCAGCCCGTGCAACCATTACGCTGCGCAGAGAAAAACTGGACCGTTTGATTGGGCATGTCGTCCCAGACGAACAGGTAAGCGACATCCTGACTCGCCTCGGTTGCAGCGTGGTACGCACTGATGCAGGCTGGACCGCCGTAGCACCGAGCTGGCGTTTTGACATGGAGATTGAAGAGGATCTGGTGAAAGAGGTTGCCCGTGTTTACGGCTACAACAATATTCCCAATATCCCGACCCATGCACCGCTCACCATGACATCGCACCGTGAAGCGGCGCTTTCGCTCAAGCGCGTGAAAACGCTGCTGGTTGACCGCGGTTATCAGGAAGCGATTACCTATAGCTTTGTCGATCCTAAAGTGCAATCGCTGATTCATCCTGGTGAAGAAGCGCTGATTCTGCCAAGCCCGATTTCCACCGAAATGTCAGTAATGCGTCTGTCGCTGTGGAGCGGTTTGCTTGGGGCGGTGGTGTATAACCAAAACCGCCAGCAGAGCCGTCTGCGCCTCTTTGAAAGCGGTTTAAGATTCGTTCCTGATAGTCAGGATAAACTCGGTATTCGTCAGGATCTTATGTTAGCTGGCGTGATTACCGGGAATCGCTATGATGAACATTGGGGTCTGGCGCGTCAGACGGTTGACTTCTATGATCTTAAAGGCGATTTGGAAGCGCTGCTGTCACTGACAGGTAAACTTTCGGAAATTGAGTTCAAAGCCGAATCACATCCGGCGTTGCATCCTGGCCAGAGCGCAGCGATTTATCTGGCAGGAAAACCGGTTGGTTTCATTGGCGTAATCCATCCAAAGCTGGAACGTAAGCTGGATCTGAATGGCCGTACTGTAGTGTTCGAATTGAGCTGGAACAAGGTCGCAGACCGCGTGGTTCCTGATGCGAGCGAAATTTCTCGCTACCCGTCGAACCGTCGTGATATCGCGGTTGTGGTAGCAGAAAACGTTTCGGCAGGCGAAGTTTTGTCAGAATGTAAGAAAGTTGGCGCAAATCAGTTAGTTGGCGTAAACTTGTTTGACGTGTACCGAGGCAATGGCGTAGAAGAAGGGTATAAGAGCCTGGCGATCAGTCTGGTATTGCAAGATACCTCTCGTACACTGGCAGAAGAGGATATTGCCGCTACCGTATCACAATGCGTAGAGGCACTAAAACAGCGATTCCAAGCATCCTTGAGGGATTGAACCTATGGCGCTTACTAAAGCTGAAATGTCAGAATACCTGTTTGAAAAGCTCGTGCTGAGTAAACGGGATGCCAAAGAACTCGTCGAACTCTTTTTTGAAGAAGTTCGCCGTGCTCTGGAAGATGGTGAGCAGGTAAAGTTATCGGGGTTTGGTAATTTCGATCTGCACGACAAGAACCAACGGCCGGGACGTAACCCTAAAACGGGTGAAGATATTCCGATTACGGCGCGCCGGGTGGTCACCTTCCGTCCAGGTCAAAAGCTCAAAAGCAGAGTCGAGAACGCCTCTCCCAAAGAGTAGTTCTTACATGCAATTCAAAAAAAGGCCGCGTCAGCGGCCTTTTTTTATGCCTTGTTCGGCGTTAGCATTTTGCGATTGATGCACCCGTGTTGTGGGGGCCTGCCGTGGTGTATGTGCCGGTACAGGGCGGTGATCATCAATTAGATGGCGTATCGCCAGGATAGGGTGTTGCAATAACATGCGCGGTCCCGACCAGCGCATAATAGCGCGAATCTGTTCGCGCTTGGCCGGTTGATAGCAATGGATTGGGCAATGCTTACAGGCCGGCTTCTCTTCGCCAAACTGACAGCGCTCAAGGCGGTTAGTGGCATAGGCAGAAAGTTGCTGGTAGCGATCGCCGTACTCAACCTCTGCGGGATGATGCTTTTCATAAAGATCTATCATTAGCAGAACGGTGCGCAGTTCTCGCAGACGATATTTTCCCATCGGTTTTCTTGCCACGGTTGGCCTCTCATCCGGCTATTTCAATTAATGCATTTAAAATGTATTTTATTGGGTGAGATACCATGAATGTCAAAAAAAGCGGGAAAAAAGGGAGTAGGGAGGAAAACGGCGAGAGGCAACGCTCTCGCCTGAAGATTAAAGCATCGCGATGAAGCCGTTACGCCTGACCAAACTGGGCCTGATGCAGACGGGCATAGCTGCCGCTGTTATCGAGCAGATCCTGATGACTGCCTTGCTCAATAATCCGTCCCTCATCCACCACCACGATACGATCGGCGTTCTGGATAGTCGCCAGGCGGTGTGCGATCACCAGCGTAGTACGCCCGCTTGATAGTTCGCTTAGCGATTGCTGAATAGCCTGTTCAGTTGCCGTATCTAACGCGGAGGTCGCCCCGTCCAAAATCAGGATCGGTGGGTTTTTAAGGAAAACCCGCGCTATGGATAAACGCTGTTTCTGCCCCCCGGAGAGTTTCACCCCACGTTCACCGACAACGGTATTCAATCCGTCTGGCAAGGTGGCGATCAGTTCATCTAGCTTGGCGCGCTGAGCGGCGTGCATAACTTCTTCATCGCTCGCACCCAATTTACCGTAAGCGATGTTTTCCCGGATTGTGCCACCAAACAAAAAGACATCCTGCTGCACGATACCGATCTGATGGCGTAATGACGCTTGCGTCATGTTTCGGATATCAATCCCATCGATGGTAATAGCACCCGCGTTTAAGTCGTAAAAACGCGGTAACAGAGAACACAGCGTAGTTTTCCCTGCGCCTGACGGACCAACGAATGCCACGGTTTCTCCTGCGTGAATAGAGAGGGTTATGTCATGCAGCGTCGGCCTTTCTGGCGTGTAACCAAAACTAACGTGATCAAAACGGATATCTCCTTTCAGGTGCGTGACCGCACGGGCATCGGGGGCATCCTTGATATCAGGCACTGTATCAATCAATTGGGTGGAGCGCTTAAACCCGGCAATCCCCTTCGGATAGCTCTCCAATACGGAGGTTATCTTGGCAACCGGACGGAAGAACACTTCAATCAGCAGCAGGAAACCAATAAAGCCACCGTAGGAGAGTTCTCCTTGAATCACATACCATATGCCCGCCAGCATGATAATCAGTTGAATCAAGCGTGTACTGAGATAGCTCAGCGTCAGGCTGGCGGTCATGATGCGATAGGCTTGCAGTTTGATGGTGCGATAGTTCTCATTGTCCTGCGCGAACAGCGCTTTTTCATGAAACTCATTGGCGAATGCCTTAACCACGTGAATACCGCCAATGCTCTCTTCAATGCGCGCATTAAAGTTCCCGACCTGACCGAACAGACGTCGCCAGGTGTCGGTCATCTGCGCACCGTAGCGGCTGACCAGGTAGGTCATGAACGGCACAATGACCACGGTAATCATCGCCAAAGGAAGATGTACGGTAGCCATAAGGATAAAGGCACCAATAAAGGTCATGATGGCAAGGAAAAAATCTTCCGACCCGTGGTGGGCTACTTCGCCAACTTCTTCAAGATCTTTGGTTACATGGGTGATGATGTGCCCGGTTTTAATATTATCGAAATAGCGGAACGGCAGGTTTTGCAGATGCTCAAAAGCCTGACGGCGCATATCGGTTTCGATCCAGACGCCCAGCGCATGTCCCCAGTAGTTGACGATCGCCATCAGCGCGGTATTGAGCAAGTAGACCAGCAGCAGAGCCACTGAGGCGAGTAAAATGAGTGACCAGTCCTGAGCCGGTAACAGCTTGTCGATGAACGCCTTGATGGCCATCGGGAAACCAAGCTCGAGTAAACTGGCGATGATGGCACAGCCAAAATCAAGGACAAACAGCCCCTTGTAGGGGGCGTAGTAAGCAAAAAAACGCTTTAACATACAATACGATGAAATGAGTTAAATAAATTTGAAGCGCACTATAACAGGTATTGTCCGCTGAAGGGAATGCGATAAAACCCTACTGTTTTTGTGTCTCTCGCGTGGCCCACCAACAGACCAATGAACCCAGAGTGATCATGGCGACACCCTGCCAAAAAGCCAAATCAGGCACCGTATGCAGCCAGAGGGCGGCCAGCAGCGTTGAGAACACCGGCGTGAAATAAGATGCAGTCGCGAGCAATGTCATGTTGCCGCGCTGAATACCGGTATTACAGGCTGAATAGGCGACGGCTGTCGATGCCCCCATAAACAGCAATTCTAGCCCGGTAGTGAGTGAAAACGCCATCGGCGGCCTGGCTGAGGCCGCGTATTGAACCCACAGCACAACGCTGACGGCGAAGAAGAACAAGGTATTGCCGCTTTTACCCCGCGCGAGGCGCTTGGTGATATTGCAATACAGCGCCCAGGAAATGGCGGCGGCGAAGGCCAGGTCGTAGACCAGCGGGTTGGTCAGAATGTTTTACCACATCACTAATGGCGACCAGTGGCTTTCGCCATTCATCATCCAGACGATGTCTACCAGTGCGAGCGCGACCCCAATCCATAGCCCAAGGCTACTTTTTTGTTGGTTGATAAAAACTGCGAACAAGAGCGTGAGACTTGGCCAAAGGTAATTGATTATGCCCATCTCCATCGCTTGCACGCGATTCGCGGCAAAGCCGATGGAGAGCGATAAGAAGATTTCGTAACAGACGAAAAGTAATCCACCGCCGAACAAATAGCCTTTGGAAAAACCGCGCAGAGACGGGAATCCGGAGAACAGCACCAGACAGAGCGTACAGGTGCTGTATATCATCGCCGCCCCGCCGACAGGGCCGAGGGCTTCGGTTAAACTGCGTAACAGGCCGACAGAAGTACTCCAAAGCAGAATCGCTAACAGGCCTGCCAGCGTGGCGCGTTGTGGGGTCATATCCATGTTTATTGTCATTGTTCCAAAAGCAAACGGATGCCGTTTCAGACATCCGCGCAGCGTCTACTGCCTGCCTATCAGTGCCAGAAATCGTCAAATACAGTAACCGGAGGGCGGCGTTTGTGTTCGGTCTTTTTATACCAGTTTTCGATAATGGCGGCGCGATCGGCGTCGAGCGCTTTTCCTTCCAGATAGTCATCGATTTCGTTATAGGTGACGCCAAGGGCGGTTTCATCAGGTAACGAAGGGCGGTTCTCTTCCAGATCGGCCGTAGGGGCTTTGGTGTACAGGTGCTGCGGACAGCCGAGTACCTTCAACAGCGCTTTCCCTTGCCGTTTATTTAAACGAAAAATAGGATTGATATCCGTGCCACCGTCACCGTATTTGGTAAAGAAACCCGTGACAGCTTCTGCGGCGTGGTCGGTGCCGACCACCAGACCCACGTTCATGCCCGCAATGCTGTATTGCGCCTTCATGCGCTCCCGTGCCTTTTCGTTGCCTTTGACAAAATCGGACAGCGTTACGCCGATGGCCGCCAGGGTGGCTTCACTCGCTTCGACGGCGGGCTTGATATTTACTGTTAACACGCTGTCCGGTTGGATGAAGGAGATGGCATCCTTGCAATCGGCCTCATCCGCCTGAATGCCATACGGCAAGCGTACAGCGATAAACTGATAACGCGTATCGCCAGTTTCGCTACGCAGCTCATTGATGGCAGTCTGGCACAGTTTGCCGGTCAGTGTAGAATCTTGCCCGCCGCTGATCCCCAGTACTAACGAACGGATGAAGGGATTGACCTTAAGATAGTTCTTTAAAAAATCAACGCTGATGCGAATTTCGGCATCGGGATCGACAGTAGGCTTAACACCCAGTGCCTGGATGATCTCTTGCTGCAATGACATGATGGCCCCTTTCCTGAACCTGTTGATACTGCGAAATAATTAGCTTGATGGGTAGAGTGTAAAGCTAATCGTCGTGAAGAAAAAGGACAAGCAGTGCGCGCGTATATTTACTTTTATTGGCGCAGCAAGGCAATAAAATGTGAACGAATACCGATTTGAAAATTGCCGCGAGCCATCTAGCCTTGCCAGTGACCCATTAATGAATTAGGTAATAACATGAAAAATAATCGACTACTGATATGTCTTGGTGCTGCGGGGGCTTTCCTTCTCTCTGGGTGTTCAGCCTATAATCGTGCAGAAAGTAGTTTTACCGAGCCGGTGGTTAAAGAGGTGAAGACCGGACAGACCAAACAGCAAGTGCTGCAAATTGCTGGCGCGCCTGCGTCAGAAGTACGGTTGAAAAACGCTCGAGGCACCTGCTTTAACTACTTGTTGAAAAACCGTGATGGCACGACGCAGAACTATTTTGTAAGTTTCAACGACCGTGGGCAAGTGTTGAACAAGGGCTTCCAAAGCTGCGAGGCCTATGACACCAATCCGCAACGGTAATAGTGTTGGACAAGTCACGCTATCCTCGGCGAAAGCCGGGGACCTCTGTGAGAATAAGCGCGTTTCTTCTGCATGAGATTCCAGCCTGTGCGGGAATGACGGTAGGCGTAGGACAGTCTGTCAGCAACGTCGAACCGGCAGGGTAGACCTGCCGGTTTTTTTATGACGCCATGTGTTTACCTGGGTATCAGGTGTGGGACGCGTTTAACACGGACTCATTGTCGGCCGCAAAACGCGACTTGTCGGTTTGTCTCAGTAACTGGCTGGTCACCGTACCCGCAGTCATTGAACCGCTCACATTGAGCGCAGTGCGCCCCATATCAATCAATGGCTCGATGGAGATCAGCAGCGCCACCAGCGTTACCGGCAATCCCATGGCGGGTAGAACGATCAATGCTGCGAAGGTGGCACCGCCGCCTACGCCCGCGACGCCGGCAGAGCTGATGGTCACGATGCCTACCAGCGTGGCAATCCACACCGGGTCCAGCGGGTTGATACCGACCGTGGGGGCAACCATCACAGCGAGCATGGCAGGATAGAGCCCGGCACAGCCATTTTGTCCAATGGTGGTACCAAAGGACGCTGCAAAGCTGGCGATGGATTCCGGTACGCCGATGCGGCGTGTTTGAGCCTCTATGCTGAGTGGAATGGTGGCTGCGCTCGTACGACTGGTAAATGCAAAGCTCAGCACCGGGGCAATTTTGCGAAAGAATCGCAGTGGGTTGATGCCCGTTGAGGCTAACAGCATCCCATGAACCACAAACATGATGCCAAGGCCAAGATAAGAGGCGACGACAAAGCTCCCCAGCTTGATGATATCCTGCAAATTTGACGTTGCGACCATTTTGGTCATCAGCGCCAACACACCGTAGGGCGTCAGTTTCATCACCAGGCGAACCAACTTCATCACCCAGGATTGCAGCGTATCGATCGCCGCCAAGACGCGTTCACCCTTGGCCGCATCATCGCGATGCAGTTGCAGCGCCGCAATACCGAGCAGAGCGGCGAAAATCACCGTACTGATAATTGACGTGGGGTTGGCGCCAGTAAGCTCTGCGAACGGGTTTTTCGGGATAAAAGACAGAATCAGTTGCGGCACATTGAGATCGGAGACTTTGCCCGCGTAATTACTCTCGATCGCGCTGAGACGCGCGGTTTCCTGTGCACCTTGCACCAGCCCTGAAGCGCTCAGGCCAAACAGCAGTGTAACCAGCCCGCCGATCAGCGCTGCGATCAGGGTGGTTAACAACAGGGTGCCCAGAGTCAATACACTGATTTTTCCTAATGATGATGCATTGTGCAGCTTGGCAATCGAATTCAGAATTGAAACGAAAACCAGTGGCATAACAATAATTTGTAACAGTTGAACGTAACCGTTACCCACGATGTTAAACCAGGCAACGGAAGCCTTGATGATAGTATTGTTGCCGCCATACACCAGGTGCAGCGCGAAGCCGAACAGCACGCCGATAACCAGACCGAGCAGAACCTTTTTCGCCTGGCTCCACGTCGGGTTACGGTTGGCATAAGCGAGCAGGGCGATCAACGCCAAAAAAACGATAATATTTGCCAATAGCGCAACAGACATACTGTCTCCTCCCTAAAAATGAAAACGGGCGCTAGGATAACAGCTCCTTATGGCTTCCGTTATACCAATCCGGCGTATCTTTTACTCAAATCGCATAGCGTTCACGGTGGTAAGGAAAAGTACTAGCGGAGCAACTGGCTGAATTGACTGCGGGCCGAGTCATACCAGAGACAGGCCTGCTCGTAGCCGTAACAAGCACCTGTGCGCGGTGTGTGGTACAGCGAAAAGCCAATCAGCGCCAGACACAGTACCCGTTCTAGCTGGTTGCCTTTCTGGCCGTTGATCAGCGGCAAACGAAAGCGCCAACGGCAGGGCCACAGCAAGGGTACTCCGGCTGAGGTTAACATGTCGGCCATGATGTGGCTGAGATAGCCAATCAGAATGGCGTGGTAGGCATCGGTCGGGATCGGCCAATCGGCAGGCAATTGCAGACGGATAAAACAGATGACGGCCACAATGGCCAGCAAACTGTGGGTGAAACCACGGTGCCAAAAGGCGCGGGCGACAGGCCCGGAGATCCAGCGTAACCGTTGCCCTAACACGGATTTAGGGTGGTCGATGTCTGGCAGCAACGCCGTTAGCAGCGCCCCCGGAATGATATGCCACCAGTCTCCGTTCGCCAGCGCTGGTGTGAGTTCTGCATTTTTGGCAAAAATAGCGCAGGCGATGGAAAATAGCAGATGTCCTTCCGCAGTCATGGGGTTTTTCAGTGAACTGTTATTTTATGGGTCTTCCCCTATCATGGTGGGAGACTCATAACCCCATGTTTAACCTGCCGTAATGGGACATCACTGCCACCTTAAAGCGTTCTTTGTTCCGGTATCCTCTGGACTTGATCCGCAGCAGCCTTATCTTGCTGTTTAGTGACTCTGCATTACCGTTTGATACCCTGTGTTTCATGGCATTCAGGATCCCGTACAGTCGTTTACGTAACGTCCGGGCGGCGCTGCTTAGTAGCGGGACACCAACGTCTTTTGCCATCCCTATCCATTCCAGCCACAGACGCCTGCTGTGTTCGTCATACCGGCGGTTCCAGAGTTCCCGGGCCAGCGCCTTCATTGCCCAGCAACGGCTGGTATCAGGCAGAACCATCTGCGCTGCTTCCAGTCTTTCTGCTATTCGACCATGACGTTTATGGCGACCGTACAACCACAGATAACGGGAACGATGTGCACTTTTTCGTGCCGGTAACGGGATGGTTTTCATCTCCAACTGTCGTGTTTTATCTACGACGGCACAGAGCATTTTCGCTACATGGAAGTGGTCGAACGCGATCTTCTCCACCGCGTTAGGCAGATGGAGCCGCGCTGCGCTTATATAGGATAGATTCATGTCCATCGACAGGGTTTTAATGGATTCAATCTGGCGGTCACCCAGACTCCGGAGATAGCCAGCAAGACTTTCAACTCCGCGATCATCTTTGAGTTCCAATGCCTGTCCTTGGGTATCAGAGATAACGGTGACGTACT
Source organism: Candidatus Symbiopectobacterium endolongispinus (assembly GCF_018777385.1). Lineage (GTDB taxonomy): Bacteria > Pseudomonadota > Gammaproteobacteria > Enterobacterales > Enterobacteriaceae > Symbiopectobacterium > Symbiopectobacterium endolongispinus. Next base: position 574,931 of record NZ_JAFJYB010000001.1, read on the forward strand.
GATGCCCCTTTTTGAAAGCGACCTCATCAACACAGAGATGACGTGCGGCCTGAGGTGTTTTTCGACGGGCCAGTCCACGCTTAACCGCCCGTTGCATAATATTATCGACAGCATTCCAGCTCAGCCTCAGCTGTTTCCTGACGGCATCCACGGTGCTGATTTTCAGCCATGAGATAACGAACGACTCGAACAACAGCGTATACCGGCTACCGGGGCCGGCCCATGGAACAGACAGCGTCTGGTAGCCATGCTCCGGGCACATAATACGGGGTACATCAGCTTCGACTATTGTCGCGAACTGACAGGTATCGAGATGGCGCCATTTACGATGTCGGTGATCGTGAATAGGACAAGATTTCCCGCAGGTTGGACAGGTTAACTGAGTGTTTTTCGCAATCTCAACTGTAACGGTAACAGAACCGGCATTTTCATCGAGAGAAAGAGACTTTACCTGCCACGGAATAGACAGGTTGAGGATATGAGCGTAGAGAGACTTTTCGTCCATGGTGGTGACCTCTGGCGATTTAATACGCCATTATCATGCCTTCAGCCACCACAACAAGGGAAGACCCTATTTTATCCAGTATAGAGAAATATTCCCTGCTGCGGAAGTTGTGACGGCGTAACTATTTATGTCTTGCGGTTATTTCTTGCTGCTGGCACTGTCAACAGGCAATGCGCTGAGCCAGGCATTAACCAATTGCGGCCAGACGGCGACCGGCAACCCCGTGGTGCCGCGAATGCCAAAACCGTGTTTTCCCTTTTCAAACAGGTGCATTTCCACCGGAATATGCTTCGCCTTCAGTGCAGAAAACATCACCATGCTGTTTTCGACGGAGACTGACGGGTCATCGACGGCATGCACTAAAAAGGTCGGTAGCGTTTGCGCAGTAACATGATGGTCCGGCGAATAGCGCACAATACCCGCTTCGTCAGGGTGCTGACCCAGCAACTGTTTGCGCGAGCCGGTGTGGCCGATATCATCGCGCATGGAAATCACTGGATACATCAGAACCATAAAGTCAGGGTGCGCACTAAGACGGTCGATATCATCCTGCGCTGGCGTTACCGCACGGTCAAATTGGGTGCCCAGGCTGGCGGCCACGTGCCCGCCAGCAGAGAATCCCATCACACCGATGCGCTGTGGATTGAGCTTCCAGTTGGCTGCCTGTGCCCGCAACGTACGCAACGCGCGCTGTGCATCTGCCAGCGGCGCATCGGCCCCTTCTTTGTGGCTTTCTCCCGGCATACGGTAGGTCATCACGAATAAGGTATAACCCTGGGCGTTGAAATAGGGGGCCAGATCGCTGCCTTCTTTATCCAGCACCACGCGTTGGTAAGCGCCGCCTGGGGTGACCAAAATCCCCATGCCATTGGGTTTTTCTGGCGCATACACGGTAATTTCCGGGGCTCTTATTCCGGTGGCCACGCGATCGCGCATCGCCGGATCTTTACTGCGTTCAACCACCTCTGGTTTGGCCGATGACGTTGCCGCCCCCGGTGCTTCCCCCTGTAGCCAAACAGGAAACGTGGTGTTGGCAAAACTGATTCCAGACATTGACACTAATAAGGCTCCAGCAATAAGGGAACGCAAAATCATAGTCTATTACTCGCAACAAAGTCATTAGGGAAGGGGTAAACTAGCATGGAGAGTTTGAGAGGAAAAAAGGGTATTCATCACATCGGAGAGAAAACGAACACCCTAAAAACCACAAAATATATATCAAGAAATAACGTTCATACACGAAGAGGGTAATTCAGACACAGAATACATAAACTAAAGCTAACTATCGTAATGCTAAAATTACTGCTGTACGGCTAACGGCAAAAACATAAAAAGGGATATTCCGGAACGCTATCAAACTTTGTTAACCTGAATATCCCTGTACTGCTTTTGCTTAACTTTTAATCGTTAATCACGATTAGAAGCTATATTGAACACCTACGCGGAAACGCGTTTGACGGTGATCGGTAGTGCCATCCTGCGCCACGTTACCGATAGCGGTATATGGCTTCCAGTTTTTATCCCATTTGTAGGACAGTTTTACGTCGTGCTCCAGTTTCCAAGTCTCTTTATCAAACTGGTAGTTTTGATACTGGTTGGATTTTTTATAATCCATTTCGTAATCAATTTGCCAATCTTTCAGGAAGCTGTAGCTCAGCACGCCTGTCAGGTTATAGCCGCTTTCACCGGTGTTTTTGGTTGTGCCGATGTTGCCACTGGTGCGTTTGTAGTATGGGCGATAACGGAAAGAGTAGGACAGATCATCAGTGATGTTGACTTTCGCACGCAGATACGGTTTGTATTCGTTAGCAGTAGAACTGCTTGCCATGGTAAAGCCAGGCTCCAAGGACCAGGTCTTGTTGAATTTGTAAACATAGCTGGCAACAACTTCAGTGCCGTTACTCACTGGTTCGTGGTAAGGCTTATTAGATGTAGTCTTTTTAGAAGGCTCGCCATTTTTCCATTTGCCTTCCAAAGACAGACCAAAACCATTAGCAAAACGGTGAGACATTAACAGACGGTCTTTATGACCAGCATCTTTGGTATCTTGCATTTCATGACGATAGTCAATCGTAACAGCCATTGCGTTGACGCTAACGATCGAAGTCACGGCCAGAGCTAATAATTTTAATTTCATTATTTCCCATCGAGTAATAACATTTATGCTAAAAGACGCATTTGTGCTTATTGGAACAAGTTCTATTTTATTTATTCTCAAATTCTATTTTGTGATCCGGATCGGCTTGAGTAACAAAAAGTAAAATATAATTTCAAAATGTGAGCTTGATCGGCGTGGAAATAAACCGTGTTTCAATTAAAATGAAAAAATCCCCGCCATTCAGGATGACAGGGATTTAATGTGTATATTACATAAACACTATTACTTCATTGCATGTTTCAAAATACGTTCAGATTGACGCTGGAAGTATTTAGACGCCTCATCAACCGTTTTCTGGCCGTAGTCGATAGACTGAATGGTATCACCAAACAGGGCTACGATTTGCGGGTCATCGAAGTACGGGGACACACCGATTTCGTGCGGTAATGTCAATGCCTGATTCAAGCCAGCGACCGCGTTGGAATCATCTTTGATAACGCCATCGCTACGCAGCTGTGCTACTGCTGCCTTGATCAACGGTACGCCACGTTCCAGACCCAGCGCTTGAACACCTTCTTTGCTGTTCAGCAGGAAGTTGATCAGCATTGCTGCTTTTTTCGGGTGTTTAGACGATTTACCGATAGAGAGCATCTGAGCCGGTTTGAAGAACAGACCTGCATCTTTAGCACCTGGCAGCATCGGGTAGTTACCCATGGTCAGCTTGGCAGGCGGTTGCAGGTTATCAGAGTACTTGGTAATGGTGGAGTTCCACATGTAAGTACCTGCCCATTCGCCTGTGATCCACGGCTTCATTTCATACATGTTGCTCTTGCCGAAAGAAGCGTAGTACTTCATGTCAGGCATAACGTGGCTATCAACCAGTTTTTTGTACATGCCGAAGAAGTCAGCCCATTGCGCGTCGTTGTACGCGAATTTCTGGGTTTTCACGTCGATAGCAGGAATGCCGTACTTCTGTACCATGTAAGAGTTCAGCAGTGCCAGGGTATCCTGGTGCTCCAGAATAACCGGGAAGTACTGGTTGCCCAGTTTTTCTTTGAACACTTTACCGGCGTTCAACAGCCCATCCCACGTTTTCGGGTATTCCAGGCCAGCTTTTGCCCAGGTATCAGTGTTGAAGTAGAACACAGGTGCAGTAACAGAGATCGGAATACCGTTAAGTTTGCCGTCAACGGTGGTGTTGTTCAGTTATTTTTGTTCGAACTGAGCCAGATCGATAACCACTTTCTGTTTGTTCAGATCGTAGAAACCACCACCGTTTTTAGAGAAAATCGGCAGCCAGTTCCAGTTGGTCTGCATCACGTCAGGCTCGGTGTTACCGGCGATCTGTGTGGTCAAACGTGCCAGGTGGCCGTCCCAACCGGTGTATTCTGCTTTAACGGTGATGTTCTGGTTTGCCTTCTGGAAATCTTCAATCGCTTTCAGCGTCTGTTGGTGACGGCCATTGCCGCCCCACCAGGACATACGCAGTTCAACGTTATCCGCTGCGAAAGATTGATGCGCCAGCAATGCCAGAGATGAGGCTATCAACGTGTGTAGGATCGCTTTTTTCATCGGTAACTACTCCTGTTAAAGAGAGATGTTTTGTTCTGTTTTTGCATCAAAGATATGGCACTTATCCATATCAAACTTAAAGAACACCTGACGGTTCAGGCCATTCTTAATAATCAATCGCGCTTCCTCAGAAGGAATACGACTGGTTATCTCAAAGCCATCAACCTTTATGTACATAAAGAATTCATGACCCATGTTCTCTACGCGCACCAGCTCGCCGACAGAGTGGTTGTCTTCAAACGCTGTATCGGAAACAGAGACATATTCAGGGCGAACGCCGAAGAAGATATCCTGTGTCAGATGAGAGCGAACTTTATCCTGCTGTGCAGCGTTCAGGGGCAGGGTGTAACCACCTACGTGCAGAGCAATCTGACCGTTAGTTTCAACCAGTTTGCCCGGTTTGATGTTCATTTCTGGCGCGCCGATAAAGCCTGCCACGAACATGTTTTTCGAATAGTGATACAGGTTATCCGGCGTATCCACCTGCATGATGTGACCCAGTTTCATGATGCAGATACGGTCGCCCATGGTCATGGCTTCGGTCTGGTCGTGGGTAACGTAGACGCTGGTTGCCGGTTTGCCGCTTTTCTTCAACTGTTTGTGCAGGTCAGAAATACGGATACGCATGGAAGCACGCAGTTTGGCATCCAGGTTGGACAACGGTTCGTCAAACAGGAACACGTCCGGTTTTTTCACGATAGCGCGGCCTACTGCCACACGCTGTGCCTGACCATCGGACAACTGACGCGGCAGACGATCCATCAGGTCTTCCAACTCCAGAATTTTGGCCGCTTCGTTAACCTGCTCTTCAATCTTCTCTTTCGGCAATTTTGCCAGTTTCAAACCGAATGCCAGGTTTTCGCGCACTGTCATGTGCGGATAGAGCGCATAGTTCTGGAACACCATCGCGATACCGCGATCTTTCGGTACCAGGTTGTTAACGATGCGCTCGCCGATGCGAACTTCACCACCACTGATGGTTTCCAAACCCGCCAGCATGCGCAGCGTCGTGGATTTTGCACACCCGGAGGGGCCGACAATCACCATGAACTCATCGTCTCTGATGGTCAGGTCAATACCGTGCACCGCTTTGAAACCGTTGGAATAGACTTTTTCCAGTTTGTTGAAAACTACTTCAGCCATGATAAATCCTCAATTAACCTTTAATTCCGCTGCTGGTGACGCCCTGTACGAAGTAGCGTTGAGTAAAGAAGAAAATAATGATGGACGGCAGAATAGAGATACTCGCCATCGCCAGAATTTCATTCCACGGCGCACCTTCCGTCACGTCGATGGACATTTTCAGCGCCAGTGCAATCGGGTACTTATCCACGCTATAGACGTAGATCAGCGGGCCGATAAAGTCGTTCATGGACCACATGAACTGGAATAACGCCACAGAAATAATGGCCGGTTTGAGGATCAGGACTACCACATGCCACAAGCACCTGAAAGGAGTTGCAGCCATCGATTTGAGCAGCTTCTTCCATATCACGCGGCACACCGCGCAGGAACTGGATCAGCATGAAGACAAAGAACCCCTGGTGGCAAAAGCCAGCGGAATATAGAGCGGCATATAGCTGTTCAGCATGCCCATTTCACTGAACATGATGTACTGAGGAATCAACAGTACGGTGCTGAGCAGCAGCATGGTAGCGATCAGGGTCGCAAACCAGAAGTTTTTCCAAGGAATCTCGAAGCGGGCAAAGCCGTAAGCCACGATAACCGAGGAGATAATGGTCAGGATCACTTTCGGGATTACAAACTTGAACGTGTTCAGCATGTAATGACCGAAGTTATATTCCGTACCGGTTTTCCAACCGTTAACGAAACCGTCACTGGTGGCGTGCTCAGGCCACAGTCCCAACGTGGTAAAGATTTCATGGTTCGGTTTGAACGATGCAGAGAACATCCACGCCAGTGGATAAAGCATCAACAGACCGACGAACAGCAAAATCGTGTAACGAATTGCCGCACTGATTTTCTCTTTACGTAAAGTACGACGAACTTCTGCTTCTGCGATGGCTTGCGCCGATGACAGATTGGAATGGATATCAGCCATTTTTTCCTCCTTTATCGGCGGAGTAAAACACCCAGTATTTAGACGATTTAAACGATATTGATGCGAACACAGCAACTACCAGGAACAGTACCCATGCCAACGCTGCACCGTAACCCATATCGAAATACTTGAACGCTGTATCGTAGATATAGAGCGAGAACAGGTAGGTGTAGTGAGTCGGGCCACCGCCGGTAATAACGTACGGTGCGGTAAATTCCTGGAACGCTTGCGTGGTCTGCATGATGAAGTTGAAGAAAATAACCGGCGTAATCAACGGTACAGTTACTTTCAGGAACATATGCCATTTAGACGCACCATCGATCATTGCGGCTTCGTACTGAGACTGCGGTACGTTCTGCAACGTGGCGAGGAAGATAACCATCGCGGAACCGAACTGCCATACGCGCAACAGCGTTACCGACATCAGTGCCAGTGAAGGTTCACCCAGCCAGTTGATAGCGTCAAAACCGAACACGGCCAGGAAGCTGTTCAACAGACCGTCGATGGCGAACAGGGCACGCCACAGTACGGCAATGGCTACGCTACTACCGAGAATAGACGGTACATAGTAAGCAGTACGGAAGAAACCGATACCACGCAATTTGAAATTGAGCACAAATGCAATAAGCAGTGCGAAAATCAATTTCAACGGAATGGTCAGGAATACATAGGCAAAGGTAACCCACAGGGATTTCCAGAAGAGGTCATCTTCCAGGAACATCCGGTGATAGTTTTCCAAACCCGTAAACTCAGGTGGATTCATCAGGTCATATTCAGTAAAACTGAGCACAAACGATGAAATAAAGGGGAAAGCGGTAAAAACTATCAACCCTATTATATAAGGGGAGATATAGGCTAGCCACAGCCTTTTGCTTTCATTCATAATGCTTACCTACTTAGTAATTGAGAACCATTAAAATAAAAATCAATGTGTTAATAACTCTGGATAAATTAATTCCACGTCATAAACAATTCTGTTTTCCCCATTAAAGCGAAAATCACCGTGGACGTATCCACCCTGCGTTAAAAGTGCCGGTACCGCGTCACGGTTACCGTGACAAGCAGCAACAAACGTCAGTAATGCCAGAGGAAGAGGATCATCCAGGCGTAAATAACGATGTTGTACCGAACGAACAAACAAACCATCATGAAAGTGCTGTTTGAATAAGGTTTCCTCTACGCGCCAGGCGCGTTCTGCCCATACTGAGGACTGCGTTTTTTCCGCCAGTTCCGTCAAGGCAACCAACAGGAAAGGCGTTGCGCTATTTTCCAGACCATCTTGCTCGCTGCGTTTTGCCATTGTCTCAATCAGGGCATACAGCTCATCGTCATCGCTCAAGCTATAAGCACGTACCAGCGGCAGCAAATAATCGCCTTCTAGTGCGAATGGGGATAATGTGGTGCCTTTCTTGCCGTAATAACCATCACGCGGGAAAACAAAGCCAGTCATATCCTGGCCGTTGTTCCACATCGGTCGCAGCGTGTTGCTGACCACGTCATAGGCGTACTGGTAGTAATTCTTTAAGCCTGAAATCACCCAGGCCATGATGTCACTATCGGGCTGCTGTCGAAGAATATCCAACATTGCCAACTGGTTATCAATCAATAAAGGGCGCATGTCGCGAAACAGGACTGGCGATAACGCCAAATTCCGGACCAAACTGGCGCTGTGCACGGTCGCCAAACCAGGATTGCGTTTGGTTATCATCTTCAGGTACAGACTGGCGTTGCCGCGGCGAACTGAACTGATACACCGGCATCCCGGTTTCAGGATTACGTGCCAACACATACTGGCGATATAAATGCTTACCCCATGCCGCAGCTGACGCATCGCCGGTAAAGTGCGCGTAAGCGAAGGCGGCGTAAATCAGGTCGGTGCCCGCGTTGACGAAGGTCAATCCTTTGGTCAGCGGCAGTTCTGGCCAGAGAGCAGGGTCAACCACATCGCGGCGTGCGTGCTCAAAGACCTGTGGATCGCGCGTTTTGGCGTAATCACCATGACGGCCAAGATCCAGTTGCTGTCAATCTTCAACATGGGCATTCCAGAAGCCCTGCAAATAGTTCAACGTCTTTTCTGCGTCGACACGGTGCAACAGTGAGTAATAGGGGAGATGGTGTTTTAATTCACGCACCATGGCTTTGGATTCTGGCCCTTCACTGCCCAACGTATCCAGATTGATAAAACGGTGCCCACCACAATAGAACAGGCCTCTGTTATCATCGACATAGTGTTTTAAGAAATAGTCGGTGTGATCCGTTGCCTGCTGTTCATAACGGGCATCACCGGTAATAACGCTCATGGCGCTTAATGTTCTTAACCAGTTTTGTTGGCTGGCGAAATTCGCGATAGGTGCATCATGACCATCCGGGTATTTCCACACTACGGGTTCTTGCATGGTGATATCGAAGCCATCTGCCAGCAGAGGCGAAGGATTTTTATGACTTTGGGCGGCCTGCGATACGCGAGCGATATGGCTATCCAAGGCGGCTAACCATTCGTTGAGTGTCGTTTCAGAGCTGGTGCGTAAAGTCGTAAAAATACTTATCGAGAACCTTCTTATCGAACTACGTTGCAGTTCCTTATAAATAGAAACACTCTTTCGATTGATTATATTGCGCTATTTGCCCACTCGTCATGCACGCAATCTCGAAAGCGTGATCAAAGTCGGAGCGTTGTTTTGATTTTTTTTAAGAAGGCGGTTTTAGCAAGGCATGCGCCGTCTTATTTTAACTAACTAATTGAAATATATATTAAAGAAAACGCATTGTTGGAACGTCTCGCGTTATCTGTTAAAAAAATGTTTGAGCTTGTCAGCGTGCTATCGGCCAGAAATTGCTACCGTATTGCTTTCATTGGTGAAACCAGAGAAGTGTAGTAAAGAACCGGGATGCTGCTAGCCATGTCTGCTTGCTGCTACTGGTTCTTGGTACGCTACCTTTGCGCTTATCCACTGTCGGGAGAACGAAAGCGCCGGGCAAAACTGGTCAGGATGCGTGGCAGTGACAACCTGGCCTGTTCCGGTGCGCGCCCGGCGCTTTCATGTTTGGAGAAGCGTGAAGCTGATGGTGTAGTAATTTAATAAAAGTGAAATATTGTTTTATTTATTTCTTGAAGGCCGTCATGCTTTTACACCTTTTCAGTTTCGTTCGTAACGAATGTTACTAGAATGGCTCAATCCGTATGCTGTGCCTACCCGCATCCCGTTGGGAAATAGGCCATAACAATGAATAGGAAGGAGTGACCATGAAACGCTACTTTATTGATGATGAGACCCCGTGGGAAGAACTGGGCGGCGGTATTAAACGCAAAATCATGACCTGGACTGACAACCTGATGATGGTGTTAGTGCATTTTGATAAAGGCGCTATCGGCACGCCGCATAAGCACGATATCCACGATCAGATCGCCTACGTTGCTGCGGGCAGCTTTGAAGTGGTGATTGAAGGAGAAAAACACATTCTGAAAGCGTGAGACGCCTATCTGGCCGTTAAGAATGAAATGCACGGTGTGGTGTCATTGGAAGATGGCAGCATCCTGATTGATACCTCTTCAATCCTAAACGCGCCGATTTCCTCTAAGCGCTGCCGCTTGTAACGCGTGGTAAACCGGCCAGACACTTGGCCGGTTTATGCGCGCTGTCAGTCCAGTCAGTTTCCCGTCAAATCTTCCAGCGTTAACGTGAGCAGTGAATTCAACTTTTTGTCAGCCAGTACCCAACGCGGATCCTGAGCATGCGCATTGCTTGGTACCACGATGGAGCGCATGCGCGCGGCTTTGGTGGCAATCATGCCGTTGACTGAATCTTCCAGTGTGACGCAGCGTAGCGGTGAAATATCCAGCGCCTGCGCCGCGTTTAAATAGACCTGTGGGTGAGGTTTACTGAAAGGCAGTAATTCCGCAGAGGCCAGCGTATCGAAATAGTGTGTCAGGCTAAAGGTGTGCAATACGTGTTGCAACATAAACAGTGGAGAGGCGGATGCCAGTCCAATGCGAAAACCCTGTTCACGACACAACTGTAAGGCGTGCTCCACGCCGGGCAAAAGCGGGCGGCTTTCATCCACCAGTTCAAGGGTGCGGGCGATAATACGCTTGACCATTTCACTGCGGCTGGGGGTTTTCCAGGGGGCATGCTGATACCACAGGTCAACCACCAGATCGATACGCAAGCCTAACAAGTCTGGCAGGGTATCGCGCACAGAAGTATCCACCCCTAATGCCGCAATCACTTCTACCTCAGCCTGCTCCCATAAAGGTTCTGAATCGATCAGCAAGCCGTCCATATCAAACAAGGCGGCACGAGGCGTGTTGGCTACAGACATTTACGTCTCCTGTCAGGTAAAAAGAGGCCATTTGGCTGAGTTGGCCGCTTCCGGGCCGTTCATTTCAGCGGTATTACTGGCAGGCTACCACAGTTTTCAGTGTCATGGGACGTCGTGTAAGGGTGCCTGCACTGCCTATCAACGGTAATTATGGTTATAATGCAATGGGATATGCCAGCAGATTCTGTTTCGGCGTTGTCAGCCCACTGCCTTGGCGTCGATCGTGCCAGGTGAAGGCTATTTTATCGCGTCATTTATAAGGGGAACTCATGACGTACCAACAGGCGGGTCTTATTGCAATTATAAAACGCATTGCAGGATGGATCTTTTTTTATCCCGGCTCTGCTATCAACCTGCATTTCGCTGGCGAACTATGTCTATCAATGTGCGCAAAAAAAGCATGGCATTGATGCGGTACTTCTGGATTTCCTGTACCTGATGATCGACATGACGCGTTTTAACACGCCGTTTCTTAACCTTTTTTGGTACAACTCACCGATGCCGGATTTCTCCCGGCCCTTCGCCGCGGCCAGTATCATGTTCTGGATTATCTATCTACTGATTTTTGTTAGACTGGCGCTGCAAGTGAGCGGCGCGCGCATGTCACGGCAGGCGCGAGCGGTGCGTGAGGGCATTGAGGATCAGGTAATTCTGGAGAAAATGAAAGGGAGTGAGGGACGAACCCGTGAAGAACTTTCGTCACGAGCAGAAGTGCCACACCACACCATTTTTCTGCAATATTTCCCGCTTTATATTATGCCGATCATTACCGCCGTTGCCGGTTATCTGGTTTTGAGCCTGCTGGGTGTTCCGTGTTCCGTGTTCCGTGTTCCGGTGTGACAACTGTTGCCGCCCTTTCGCCATGATGCGCAAGGGCGGCGTGATTTAAGTGGTCAACTGCTGCTCAATAGCGTGTTGCGCCGCAATAATGTGCTGCCCGCCAAACAGATTTGCCCGATTGCGTAGATAATAGATTTGGTAGAGCGGCTGGCGTTCGATAAAGCCTTTATCCAGCGGCCAGACGTTTTGATAACCGCCATAGATTTGCGGCGGCAGTGAGGGGCTGAGGGGTAACATCGCCAAATCACACTCTCTGTCTCCCCAATAGCTGGCAGGATCGAACAGGAAACTGCCATCGTGATAACTGGCGCAGTTATCCGGCCAAAGGTCGCCGTGCAGCAGCGAGGGTTGCGGTTGATGTCCGGCCAGTCGCGATTCCACCTGCATAATCAACGAATCAATATCACCGAAGTACATCCCTTTTTCGGCAGCCAACTGTAACTGCCAGCCAATGCGCTGTTCGGCAAAGAACGTGGCCCAACGCCGCTGCCAGCTATTAGGCCGCGGCGTGGTTGAGAGGCCATTATCAAAATCCAGACCAAACTGAGGCTGGTCGCTCAACTGATGCAGATGTGCCAGTTGCTCGCCGAGGCACCAGGCACTGTGAGCATCCAGCGGTTTTGGGGCGAGGTATTCCATCAGCATAAAGCTGTGGTCTCGCGAACCGCCGACGCCATACACAGCAGGGACACGCACGGTACGACTGCGTGCCAGTAGCGCAAGCTGATCGGCTTCAGCGGTGAATTTGGGCAACATCTCACGGATATCGCTCTTTACGAAAACATCATACTCCCCGTATTTGACCTGCCAGACGGTGTGCATCTCGCCAGCTTCACACGCCTGGTACTCGAAGATATCAGCGGGTCCAAGATGTTCATCCAATAGCTTGCCGATTGCTTGCCACATAGCGCCACCCCCGTTGATGATGTTACGTAGAGATTGTTACCTTAGCGTATTCCTTATCAGTAAACCTGAAGCTGTCGCACAGCATGGGCAATCGCCGCTGTGTCTGAAACCTAGAGCAGTATAGCCTGAATCGTCAGCAGCGGGCTAAAAAACGCGCTATCGTCTCAAGACGACGCAGTCTGCGCGGTACGCTGACGTCGGGTACGAACCTGATGAATGGTCAAGGCCAAGGCGAAGAACAGCGCTTGCACCAACACAATACAGGGTCCCGTGGCACCATCCAGATAAAAACTGATCAGCGTACCGGTAACGCAGGAAAACACCGACACGCAGGTGGCGACGATCAGCATACCATCGAAGGTTTTACACACCATAAACGCGACGATACCGGGGGCGATAAGCATGGCGATGACCAAAATTACCCCAACGGCTTGCAGCGAGGCAACGATCGTCATCGCCAGCAGGCAAAGCAGACCGTAGTGGAGCCATTTGACCGACAGGCCAATCACACGGGCATGGTGCGGATCAAAACAATACAGCATCAGGTCACGGCGCTTGAGCATGACAATCACCAGCGTAACACCGGCAATCAGCAGGATTTGCGTCAACTCCTGTGCGGTTATCCCTAACACATTACCAAAAAGAATATACGATAGATGTTGGTCAGAATCTACCCGAGCAAACATGACCAGCCCGAGGGCGAACATGCCAGAGAAAACGATACCCATCACGGTATCTTCTTTGACACGGCTATGCTCTTTCAGATAACCGGTGGCAAGCGCGCACAGCACGCCAGAAGCAAATGCGCCCACCGCAAAGGGAATACCGAGCAAAAATGCCACAACAATGCCGGGCAGTACGGCATGGGAGATAGCATCCCCCATTAAGGACCAGCCTTTAAGCACCAGATAGCAGGAGAGCACCGCACACACGACACCCGTGACGACGGCGGCCAGCAGTGCGCGTTGCATGAACGGATAGGCAATAGGCTCCAGAATCCAATCAAACAGCAGGCTCATGACAGATCTCCTTCTGTCGCACGGTGGCGTGCGCGCCGTGTTGCCAGCAAGCCATGTTTCGGGGCAAACAGAAACGCCAGCAGGAAAATCAGCGTTTGCAACGTGACAATCACTCCGCCCGTTGCGCCATCAAGATAAAAACTGAGATAGGCGCCTAACGCACTGCTGATGGCACCGAGTCCAATGGCAATAATAATCAGTCTGCCAAAACGGTCGGTTAACAGGTAAGCGGTAGCCCCCGGCGTGATCACCATAGTAATCACCAAAATGGCGCCTACGGTTTGCAGCGCGGCGACAGTGCAGGCGCTGAGCAGGGTAAAAAACAGGATTTTGAGTTTCAATGGCGATAAACCGATGGAACGGGCGTGGTTCTCATCAAAAAACACCGCCAACAGATCTTTCCACGGCACGCACATGATGATGAAAGTGATGCCGATGATAATTTCGACCTGAAGCACGTCCTCATCGGCAATGCCGAGGATATTGCCAAAAATAATCGACTGTACATTAACCGAGGTGGGGTTAAGGGAGATGATGAGCAACCCGGCGGCAAAAAAAGTGGAAAAGATAAAGCCAATAATGGCATCTTCACGCAAACGTGTGATGTGACGGATGAGCGTCATTGCCAAGGCGGCCAGCATTCCGGTAAAAAAAGCGCCTGCCGCATAGGGCAACCCCAGTGCGTAGGCTCCCGCGACGCCGGGCACCACTGAGTGGGAGAGGGCATCGCCCATCAGTGACCAGCCTTTGAGCATCAGGTAAGCGGAAAGAAAGGCACAGACACCGCCTACGATGGCACTCACCCAAATCGCCTTCACCATGTAGTTGTAATGGAACGGTTGCAACAAAAGTTCAAACATCTACGTTAGTTATCCTCTGGCCGGGAGCGGAATGCAGGTGTGTCGCTGGGGGTTGAACCATAGAAGACGGCAGGGCGTTCGTCATCGGTCAATAAGGTGACGGTTCGGGCATCGTCGTTATGCAGGTGCTCGCCACCGAGATTAATATGGCGCAGTACACCGCCAAAGGTTTTCTCCAGATTACTCTGAGTGAAGGTGGTCGCAGTAGGGCCGGCTGCCAGCACGGTGCGATTGACCAGAATCACACTGTCGCAAAATTCAGGTACGCTGCCGAGGTTGTGGATTGCTACCAAAATCAAATGCCCCTCGTCGCGCAAGGTGCGCAGCAGATCGATAATGGCGTTTTCGGTTTTCACATCAACGCCGGTAAAGGGTTCATCCAACAGGAGCACACACCCTTGTTGCGCCACCGCCCGCGCCAGGAAAACCAGCTTTTTTTGACCGCCGGAGAGTTCACCGATTTGGCGTTGACTCAGCGCACTCATGCCGACACGGGCCATGGCATCGTTTATCACGTCACGATCTTGCTGGCGCGGGATGCGCAAAAAGTTCATTTTGCCGTAGCGCCCCATCATCACCACGTCGGAAACCAGCACGGGAAAATTCCAGTCAACCTCTTCCGTTTGCGGCGCATAGGCGATGAGATTTTTTTTCAAAGCCTCACTGATAGCTTCACCGTTAAGACGGACCTGGCCCGAAGAGGGTTTCACCAGCCCCATGATGCTTTTGAATAGGGTGGATTTACCGCTGCCGTTGACCCCGACCAGAGCGCAGATCGTGCCGCCGCCCAGTGAAAATGACGCGTTTCGAATCGCCTGGTGGCCATTGCTGTACGTCACAGAAACATCGTCGACGGTGAGGGCTAATTCTGGTGTACGACTCATTGATTGAATCCTTCGGCGATGGTGTTCACCGTGGTTTGCAGCAGATCCAGGTAGGTGGGAACCGGACCCTTTTCATTAGACAATGAGTCAACATACAACACGCCGCCATATTTCGCGCCGGTTTCTTTACTGACCTGCTTAGCCGGTTTATCAGAAATAGTGCTTTCACTAAACACCACCGGGATGTGTTTTTCACGCACGGTATCGATCACGCGGCGTACCTGCTGGGGAGAACCCTGCTCATCAGCATTGATAGGCCACAGATAAACTTCGTTGAATTGATAATCGGTGGTGAGGTAACTAAAGGCCCCTTCGCTGGTGACGAGCCAACGCTGCGCTTCTGGAATCCTTGCCAAACGTTCACGCAGGGGGGCATCCAGTGCGGTGATTTTTTCTGTATAGGCTTTAGCATTACGGTTATAGATCTCCGCGTTATCCGGATCGTATTGCACCAGCCCCTTACGAATGTTCTCGACATAAATTAAGGCGTTGCTGGGTGACATCCAGGCATGTGGGTTCGGGTTGCCGTTATAGGCCCCTTCACGGATAGGCAGTGGTGTTATCCCTTCTGTCACCGTAACCGCCGGGACATCTTTAACATTTTCAAAGAAGCAACTAAACCAGCGCTCCAGATTCAAACCGTTCCAAAAGATAAGATCAGCGGATTGCGCCTTAACGATATCCCGCGGTGTGGGTTGGTAGTCATGGATCTCTGCGCCCGGCTTGGTGATCGACTCAACGATAGCCGCCTCTCCCGCGATGTTCTGCGCGATATCCTGAATAATGGTAAAGGTGGTTACCACCTTGAGTTTGTCTTTGGCATTCGCTGGTGAAGCGAGAGTTAATGCGGCGAATAGCGCCAGAGGCAGGGTAATATTTACAATTCGAGAAGGGGTGAAGGCCTGAAAGAAACGCATAGACATATCCTTACAAGTCGCGATGGTTAATTATTAGATAAAAATAATTCTCAATCGCATTTAAGTCAAGCGTCTCTTGCGATAACTGCGACGCTGATACCCTGTGTTTATCCACTGCCGTGTGCTTTTAAGCGATCCTTGCATATCTTGAATATTGCCTTGTTGTAAGATCTTGATTCTGGTTAACAAATATTACTTAACGTAACAAATGAAGTCTAACTGTTGCTGCTGTGTTTATGGTGTTTTTTCGTTGGACGCTAATATGCTCTCTGGCGGCACAACATGTATAAAAAAATTGTTGATCGGCCGATATACCAAAAAGTGTGCAATGGAAGTATGCGATGTTGGGAGGGTATTCGCAATGGGAGCAAAATCAGAAAGGCGCTGGAAGATGGCCAGCATCATTCTCTTGGTAGTACTGGCGTTATTAGTTGGCGTAATGGTTCAAGGGTATTATGAATCCTGGCGGGAGTAACCTGTGTCATAGGATGCATTCTCCTCCCGGTAGCATAATAATAAGAAACCACTCCTTTTATTTTCTTATCGTAAATAAGTTCTAAATTTATAACATTTTACTATGGTAAACGCGCCTTAACGGTAGCAAGGATTCCTAACGAGTTACATTTTACGGGTTAATAAATAAAACCACGAATATTCAGTTGGTTATGCACAAGCTATTTGTGATACCAATGGCGTGTTTTGTGCTGCTGTTTCAGGGGTTGAAGCCTTATTTTGTGCGGCACCTCTGCGACTGAAGAAAAATGGCTTGCCATCGTTTTCAGAGTGTGTAATAACGCATCTGGGTGAAACGAGGTACAGTTCTGTATATTAAGTGGCATTTTCAGTAAGGAAGTTAATGATACAACCGTTAGCGTTGCGCACTACTTCTTCTGCCGATCCTTATCTTGGTGCCTCAAAGCAGTAACGACTTTGGTTTGTCTGTATAACGCCTTTGGGCGGTTTAAACAATTAAAGGAAATGTGTAAAATGGCAAAGATTAAAGGTCAGGTTAAGTGGTTCAATGAGTCCAAAGGTTTTGGTTTCATTACGCCTGCTGACGGCAGCAAAGACGTGTTTGTTCACTTCTCTGCAATCCAAGGTATCGGTTTTAAAACGCTGGCTGAAGGCCAGAGCGTAGAGTTCGAAATTCAAGACGGCCAGAAAGGTCCTTCTGCTGTTAACGTAACCGCGCTGTAATTACCGTTTCCGATGCAAAACCCGCCATGGTGCGGGTTTTTTGTTGTCTGCCTTTCTCATTGCCGCCTATCCGCACGTGTTTTTATCGCTCTGTAGGAAAATATGTCCATGTTTTATCAATGCCCGCTCTGTCATCAGCCGTTACAGGCTGCACTACTGCAACATATACATCGCGTGCTCGCACCGCAGGCGCAGGCACTGCTGGATATTGGCTGTGGTGAAGGGTATTACACCGGGGCATTGGCGGAGGCATTACCGGCAGTTCAGATGTTCGGCCTAGATATCTCTAAGGCCGCTATTCAACGGGCCGCAAAACGCTATACGGCGGTTGAACTTTGTGTTGCCTCAAGCCGACGTTTACCGTTCGGGGATGTGACGCTGGATGGAATACTGAAGATTTATGCGCCCTGTGATGGGGAAGAGTTGGCGAGAACCGTAAAACCGCAAGGGTTGGTGATCACCGTTTCTCCCGGTCCGCGTCATTTGTATCAGCTTAAGGCCCAAGTCTATGATGCTGTCATGCTGCACCCGATAAAAGCAGAGGTGCTGCCGGGTTTTACGCTGCAAGCAGAGCACACGCTAGCGTATGAAATGTCCTTAGGCGGTGATGAGGCAGCGGCATTGTTGCAAATGACGCCCTTTGCCTGGCGCGCGTCGCAAGCGGTTAAACAGCAACTGTTGGATACCGAGCGCTTTGCATGTGAGACGGATTTCATTATCCGCTTTCATCAAAGAGATGTTGAGTAGCATTATAAAAGGGAGCGCAGGCTCCCTTTTATTAACGTGTGCTAATCAGGCAACGCTGAACAGGTGTTCGTAGAGAATATTGCTGCCAATACCAATCAACACCACACCGCCAAAGATTTCAGCTTTTTTCCCCATCAATGGACCTATGTAGCGGCCAATCATCATACCCAATGTCACCATAATCATGGTGGTGCAACCGATAACCATCGCGGTATGGAAGATATTGACTTGCAAGAAGGCCAGACCTACACCGATGGCCATTGCATAGAGACTGGTGGCGATGGCGGTACAAACCAGGGCAAACAGCGTGTGGCGGCGTACCGGTTCATCGTCCTCGTTATGCTCGCTTCTTATGCCTTGCATAATCATGCGCCCACCCAGGATGACCAGCAGCGTGAAAGCCACCCAATGATCCCACTCAATGATGTATTGGCTGGTGAAGAAACCCAGCGCCCAACCGATAAGGGGGGTAATGGCTTCGATCAGCCAAAAGATTAATCCAGTGCGAATCGCGTCGCGAAAGCGTGGTTTGTGCAGGACGGCACCTTTACCGATGGAAGCCGAAAAGGCATCCATGGACATGCCAAAAGCAAGAATAAGCGTAGCAGAAAGATTCATAGCAATAGCCTCGGCTGGGCGGTTCTCCATATCCACATGTCGCCTTCCCAACCTAAATAGGGGACATGTGGATATGGTCTCGCCTGCATCACTGCCGCCCGCACCACGTTTTCACTATACTTGCTGCCGCATATCCGCTTCTGCATGACGGAGATACTAGCAATCTTTCGGTATAAAACGAGTATGTTGATATGGGCATTTCTGAAACTGATATTCAGAAATTGGCTACTCCCCAAATGACGGCGCAACCTTACCATAATATTTATGCGTGAAACAACCGATAAAAAGCAGGGATTTTTTTATTATCGTTTTAAATGTAATTGATAATTGTTTTCATTATCATATAAGGTGCTGTGTTCACAAAATAATAACAGTGTTAACAGGGTTAAATATAACCATTCATCGTGTGGGAACTTACGTAATGAACTGGATATATCAAAAAGTTATTTATTTATGTTATTGATTTTCAATCATAAATTTATATATCTTTTCAAGGTCGTCTAATTGTTGCACGTTGATCAGTAAGCGACGCTTTTCCAATTCGACCACGAGTACACCATCTTCGGATAAATTTATGTTACGAATACGGGTATAAGGAATAAAGATGTTGGCATAGATAAAACCGGTTGCCTTGAATAATAATTTTGGCCGGCGAATATAAGAGAGATATATCGATATTGCCACCAGGGATATTAATAACGTGGTGGTTAATACCGTACCGTTATGAGTGATATTCTGATAGATAAGAATGCCGATAAGACCGACGAAAATCAGCGTATCCAGCCGATTGGTGCGACGCAACGGCACCAGCAAACGGGTGCCTCCCTGACGCAGTGGTTGGATAAATTCATCAAAGATGGCATACGCCAACATAAGCGCAATAACGACAATCAGCACAATATCCGTTGTTGATATAGTATGCCCCTGAGTTTTTGCGTTGAGCTAAACGCGTTAGTAGGGCGAAAAATAAAGGACGCGGCGTGAGTCACGGCTTTATCACAGGCTCACTGACCATGAGCGGCGCACGCACCGCCCATCGCCGTTGCTGAGTGCTGTCGGCGTTAAACGCCCAGCAGCCCAATCCAGTAGCCAAAGATACTAATAGCAAAGAAGCCGATAATCAACCACAGTGCATTCACTTTGCGCCGTAACAACCACATACAGCCGAATGTCAGCAGCAGAGGCACCAAACCAGGCATCAATTGATCCAGGATCGATTGCACCGTGGTGACCGTGGTCTCACCGTTCTGATTAGTGATGCGCGAAACCATCATGGGGATATTTACATGGGTCCACTTGTTAACTAACGCCCCCATGACAAACAGGCCGAGGATAGATGCCCCCTCGGTCATCTTTTGCAGGAAGCCGCCGCCCATATCACTGACGATATCAATGCCTTTACGGTAACCGTAAGCCACGCCGTAATAGCGCACCAACAGACGTACCAGGTTAAACAGCACGAAGAACAAGATCGGGCCGAGCAGGCTGCCACTCATGGCGATACCCGCACCCAGCGCGGCAAACACCGGACGGGCGGTTCCCCAGAAAATCGGGTCGCCGACACCGGCCAACGGTCCCATCAGACCGACTTTCAGACCGTTGATCGCGCCGTCATCTATCGGGGCACCGTTGGCACGCTGTTCTTCCATTGCCATGGTGACGCCCAGTACTGGCGCTGCTACGAAAGGTTGCGTGTTAAAAAACTCCAGATGGCGTTTGATCGCCTGTTTACGCTCTTCCGAGTTTTCTGGATACAGACGACGAATGACGGGCACCATGGAAAAACAGAATCCCAGCGCCTGCATACGTTCGAAGTTCCACGATCCCTGAAACAGGTTGGAGCGAATAAACACCGCACGAATATCGCTGGGCGTCAATTTTTTCTCTTGTGTTGAATCAACCATTTCTTTCACCCCCGTTAGTCCAGTTCGTTATCAAGATCGTTGCTGCCCGATGCGCTGGCGGGTTGCCACTGCGCCTTGTTGTATTTCGGACTTAACTGGATGTACATGATCGCCATGACAATACCGATAACCCCCAGCGCAACCAGGTTGAACTGGGTGAAGGCGGCAGTAACGAAGCCAAGATAGAAGAACGGCATCAGGTAGCCAGCACGCATCATGTTGATAACCATCGCATAACCAACCACAACGATCATACCACCTGCAATATTCAGCCCGTTGGTCACCACCTCAGGGATGGAGTTCAGCAGTGTGTGAGCCGCTTCCGTACCGACGGACACGGCCACAATCAGCGCCGGAATGGCGATACGCATCGCCTGCAACAGCAGGGCAGAAACGTGAATCCAACTGATGGCGCTTAAATTACCGCGTTCCGCTGCGCTGTCAGCGGCGTGTTGGGAGGCCACGGTGATGGTACGAACGATAATGGTCAATACCTGGCCTGCGGCGGCAAGCGGGATAGCCAGCGCAATACCGGCCCCAACGCCCTGACCACCGGCGATAACCAGAATGGTAGAGATGATGGACGCGAGTGCAGCATCAGGTGCTACAGCAGCACCGATATTCATCCATCCCAGCGCGATCATTTCCAGGGTCCCGCCGATGATGATCCCGGTTTGCAAATCACCGAGCACGGCGCCAATCAATGTACAGGCGACCAGAGGGCGGTGAAACTGGAATTCATCGAGAATAGACCCCATCCCCGAGACGCATGAGACGAGAAATATCAGCACAAGTTGAAGTGTTGTTATCTCCATTGTACTTCTCCTATGAGAAAACTGTCTGAGTAAACATGGTCAAAATAAACATAGTCGAGACAGCGCATTAACGTGCCGAGGGGCACAATGCAACTGTCGTTGCCAGGCTAGCTATTTACCTTGGCTATCAGATCCATCATTTTAAGTTTTGAATCGGTTGATACCTTTCTGACTTCCAGTTCAATGCCGCGCGCATCCAACGCCTTGAAGGCTTCGATATCTTTGGCATCAATGGAGATGGCGTTATTGACCTGAGTTTTACCTTGACGATACGCCATGCCGCCGATGTTCACGGAGGTGATTTCAACGCCATTCTCAACCAGACGCTGCACATCGGTGGGATTAGTGAACAGCAGCATCACGCGGTCGTTGGCGTATTTCGGGTTTTCATATACCCGGATCGCTTTGGCAACGTCTACCACGTGGGCGGTTACACCGGGAGGGGCAACCTGTGTCAACAACGTTTTGCGCACGTTATCGGCAGCAACTTCGTCACTTACGACGATAATGCGGCTGACATTGGTCTCTTTGGTCCAGCGGGTTGCTACCTGACCGTGAATCAAGCGGTCATCAATACGCGCGAGGTCAATCTTCATATGCCCGCCGGGGCAAACCTGCGCGGGGGCAACAGCTTTAGCCACCGGTTTGGCGGCAGGTGCCAGTTCAGCGGCTTTCAGCTCTTTCACGCCTGCGCGACCCGCTTCAAGCGCGATGGCTATCAACTCCTCGAAGCTAGGGTTATCGTCGCGTGCCATAAACGTTTCTGCCAGCATTGGGATATTCACCCCGGCAATCACGTCATGGTTGGCCTTATCCGTGACCAGACGGCTGGCGGCATTGAACGGGCTGCCGCCCCAGGTATCAACAAGAAACAGCACGCCAAGCGACGTATCCAACGTTTCGAGCTTAGCCTGATATTTCTCAATTAACGTTTCCGCATTTTCACCGGGAACGAAATCAATCCAGGCAACGTTACTTTGTTCACCCAGAATCATTTCCGCTGTTTTCAGCAGTGGCCCGGCGGTGGATCCGTGAGTGCACAACATAATTGCAATACTCACTTGCTACCTCCTCATTCTATTTAAGATACTCAATGCATCCGGTTAAGGGGGAAGGCAATTAACCGAAGTGATATCAGTATGAAAGTAAGTTTTTACTCAAGAATCACAAAAGAATAAAAAGGATGTGCTGTAGCGTTATATGCTATGGAACGATTCAGGCTCCCCATCATAGGTGTAATGTCCGATTTATTTTACCCACTGAAAAAATAAATAGTGTGACGTTGCTTACATATTTGCTGGTTAAAACGTCGTTTTTTATGTGATTGAGAACAATATCACGGGCATGTTAAGAAACGTTGCATATTGGCGTTTTTTGGTAGCAAAGAAATCTTTGTAAAAATTCGAAACAACCTGCTAGAGTAGCCTCTTGTTTAATTGCTTAGGAGCACAGGGTTTCGACCTACTCTATATGGACCGTCACCGACAATCCTTTCTTATCCCAGCCGGTCTGCGCCGGTGCTGTTTCTGGGGCTAACCTGATGGGTCACCCATTTATCGATAGCCGCCAGGGCGGTATTTCTTCTCTTGCTGTTTCCCCTATGCTGCGCCACATCACACCGACGGTGTTGATGCTGTCTGCTTGCACCATTTCTGGAGTCTGACATGGAATTTTTGCTAGATCCCTCAATCTGGGCGGGCCTGTTGACGCTGGTAGTGTTGGAAATCGTTCTGGGCATCGATAACTTGGTGTTCATCGCCATTCTGGCGGATAAGTTGCCGCCGAAGCAGCGCGACAAGGCCCGTGTCATCGGCCTCTCGCTGGCGCTCTTGATGCGTCTGGGACTGTTGTCTCTGATTTCATGGATGGTGAAACTGACCAACCCACTGATCACTATCGCTGGTTACGGTTTCTCCGCGCGCGATATGATCTTGCTGGCGGGGGCTATTTTTGCTATTCAAAGCCACCACGGAACTGCATGAACGGCTGGAAAATCGGCCGCATGAGCATAACGGGCCCAAGGTTCACGCCAGTTTCTGGGCGGTTGTCGCACAGATTGTCGTACTGGATGCGGTGATCACGGCTGTTGGTATGGTTAACCATATCGGCGTGTGATGATGATGGCGGTGATGCTGCTGGCATCCAAGCCACTCATGAACTTCGTCAATACCCACCAGACGGTGATAGTACCCTGCCTTAGTTTCTTGCTGATGATCGGTTTGAGCTTGATGGCGGAAGGCTTCGGTTTTCATATTCCGAAAGGTTACCTGTACGCTGCGATCGGTTTCTCGATTCTCATTGAGCTGTTTAACCAGATTGCGCGCCGCAATTTCATCAAACACCAGTCGCGTCGCCCGATGCGCGAGCGGACTGCCGAAGCGATCCTGCGTTTGATGGGGTCGCGTAAAGCCACGGACGATGAAGAAGCCAAACCAGCATCTCCTGCCATGGAAACCTTCGCATAAGAAGAACGCTACATGATCAGCGGTGTATTGACGCTGGCATAGCGCTCGCTGCGCAGTGTGATGACGCCGCGTACCGAGATTTCCTGGGTGGACAGTGGACGCTCGATTGACGATATTCGCGTGCAATTACTGGATACGCCGCACAGCCTGTTCCCAGTTTGCCGTGGTTCTCTGGATGAGTTGGTCGGTGTGGTGCGCGCCAAAGAATTGCTGGTGGCGCTGGATAACGGTGTGGATGTAGTAGAGCTTTGCTGCTGCCACACCGCCGCTGGTGGTGCCGTATACGCTGGATGCTATCAATCTGCTACCGGTACTGCGCCGTGCCAAGGGCAGTCTGGTTGTCGTCACCAACGAGTTTGGTGTGGTACGGGGGTTGGTGACGCCGTTGGATATTCTGGAAGCGATTGCCGGTGAATTCCTGGATGAAGATGAAACGCCGGATATTGTGGTCGAAGAGGGCGGCTGGTTGGTGAAAGGCGGTACCGATTTGCACACGTTGCAACAGGTGCTGGACAGCCATAAACTGGTCGATCCGAAAGAGGAATATGCGTCGTTGGCGTGGTTGTTGCTGGCACACAGCAATGACATTCCCAAGGTGGGCGAAGTGATTGAACTGCATCACTTCCGTTTTGAGATCATGGCCGTATCGGAATACCAAATCGAACTGGTGCGGGTGACGCGTTTGGCCGATCCTTATGCGGATGAAGAAGAGTAATCTTTGCTTCTGACTCTGTAACTTTTCCCCCGTCATCCCCGGAGAAAGCCGGGAATCTCTGCGAGAAAAAGTGCTTTTCTTCGGCAAGAGATTCCCGGCTTTCTCCGGGGATGACGGAGGTGGGCAGGAATGACGGTGGGCGTATGCGCTGTTAATCACATTGTACTTTCACGGCCAAACCACCACGCGAGGTTTCGCGGTATTTGGCATTCATGTCTTTACCTGTTTCGTACATGGTTTCAATCACTTTATCGAGCGATACGCGCGGTTCGCTGGTGCGACGCATGGCCATGCGAGTTGCATTGATGGCTTTCACCGAGGCGATGGCATTGCGCTCAATGCACGGTACCTAAACCTGACCCGCGACAGGATCGCAAGTGAGACCGAGGTTGTGCTCCATACCAATTTCAGCGGCAACGCATACTTGCTCCTTACTGGCTCCGAGTAATTCCGCCAGGCCTGCTGCCGCCATGGAACAGGCCACACCGACTTCACCCTGACAGCCAACTTCCGCGCCGGAGATCGAGGCATTCATCTTGTACAGTATGCCAATCGCCCCGGCGGCGAGGAAGTAACGCAGGGCAATGTCGGTGGTGATCGGCTCAATAAAGTGATCGTAATAAGCCAATACCGCCGGAACGATCCCGCAAGCTCCGTTGGTCGGCGCTGTCACGACGCGGCCGCCAGCGGCGTTTTCTTCATTCACGGCGAGTGCGAACATGTTAACCCAATCGACCACGTCCATCAGATCGTTGTAGTGTTTGCCTGCGGCTCCCAGAATACGACGCAGCGCTGAGGCGCGGCGCGGTACGCGCAGCGGGCCGGGCAGCACCCATTCGGTATTGATACCGCGCTCGATGCAGGCATGCATGGTTTGCCATACATCAGCGAAGTAGCGCTCAATCTCATCCCGACTGTGTAGCGCCAACTCATTGCGCATCACCAACCCGGAAAGGGACAGACCGTGCTGTTTACAGTGCACCAGCATCTCTTTTGCCGAGTGGAAGGGAAATGGCACCTGAACGACACCTGCGCTGCTTTGTCAAAAGTGGGCTTCATCAACGATAAATCCACCGCCGATGGAGTAATAGGTGTTGCGATACAGAGGGAGGTCGCCGCCAAAAGCGGTGATCGTCATGCCATTCTCGTGCAGGGAGAGATTTTCACTGCGAAAATTCATGCCGCCGTGCAGCGGAAAATCCACTTCATGCTGACCGTTTGCCAGCAGCAAGCGTTCGCGCTGTTCCACGTCGCGGATAAATCCCGGAATGGCATCGATGGCGATGGTATCGGGCATGTTGCCCGCCAGTCCCATAATGATGGCGATATCGGTATGGTGCCCTTTCCCGGTCAGGGAGAGCGAGCCATAGACGTCAACGGCGATGCGGGTAACATCGCCAAGCTTACCCAGTTCAATCAAATCATCGACAAATTGCTTACCGGCTTTCATCGGTCCAACCGTATGAGAGCTTGAAGGGCCAATACCGATCTTGAACATGTCGAAAACGCTTATCAAGCGAAAGCTCCTCGAAAGCGCAGATTTAGAATAATACTCCTTGGATCGCGCTATTGTAGTTGGGTTTATATGGCAGGAGTGGACTTTTCACATGAAAAAACTTATGCACCAGGTGAAGATAACTTATAGCAGATCCGCATCACACTTGCGTTTGACAAGGATAATCAAGGGAATAGAAATGCCACTGTTTATATGTGGTTAATGTCCGCGCAGGGAATAATCAGAATAAAATGCTACATTTCAGTCGGTTGAGGCGGAGACTTGAAGAGCAAGCTGGCGAATGATGGCGGCAGTCAGCCCCCAGACAAACTGTTGCCGATACCAGGAAAGATAAACGCGGTGCGTTTGGCGCTGTCGCTCAATATCCAGCGGATAGTAGCGCGCCAGCGAAAACGCATCGGTCAACGGCATTTCAAACAGTTCTGCCACCTCATCCGCATTGGGCGCAACGCGAATATTGGCCGGTAACAGCCCAACCACGGGCGTGACCTGAAAGCCGCTGACACTGTCCAGTGGCGACAGGGTGCCTAACACCGTCACAACCTCATGGGCAATAGACACTTCCTCTTGGGCTTCGCGCAATGCCGTGGCGATCAAGCTGGCGTCGCTACTGTCTGCAGCACCTCCGGGGAAGGCAACTTGCCCGGCATGCTTGCGCAGTGTGCTGGCGCGCCGGGTCAGTAATAGCGTCGGAGCATCGAAGTGGCACACAATCGGCACCAGCACAGCCGCTTTACGCACTTGGCGCACCGGTTTGGCCTGCGGTGCACGCTGCAACTGAAAGCGCGTGACGAAGTTCGATAAGTCGTCAGTCAGCGGGGGAATGGAAAGGTAACTGGCTGAATTACTGTACTCATAACCTGTGCGCCGTGTTTAGTAGGGGAAGAATTCGGCCCAGTTTATCCAGGGTTTCCTGGTATTCCGCCTGCTCCTCGCTGTCTGCCACGATACCACCGCCCGCCCAGCAGTGAAGTTGCCCCTGTTCTGCAATCAGCGTGCGAATGGTAATGCTGGTATCCATGGTGCCACAGACGCTGATATAGCCAATGCTGCCACAATAGGCGTTGCGGCGATGCGGTTCCAGCTCTTCGATAATCTCCATGGCGCGAATTTTGGGCGCACCGGTGATGGAGCCACCGGGAAAACAGGCGCGCAGCAAATCCGTGGCATGGCTGTTTTCCGGTAGCCTTGCCTCAATGGTGCTGACCAGATGGTGCACCGCCGGAAACGGCTCAACGTGAAACAGCACAGGCACCAGCACGCTTCCGGGTACGGCAACGCGGCCAATATCATTACGCAGCAGGTCGACAATCATTAAATTCTCTGCGCGATCTTTCTGCGAGACTGCAAGCGCCTTGACGCGGCGCGCATCTTCCTGTGGATCGGCAGCGCGCGGCAGTGTCCCCTTGATGGGGCGCGTTTCAATGCGCTGATTTTGTAGCTGCAAGAAACGCTCTGGCGATACGCTGATGACGCAATGCTCCGGCAAGCGGATAAACGCAGAAAACGGGGCTCGATTGGCATCAGAAAGCGAGAGAAAAGCCTGCCATTCATCACCGCGATAACCTGCGCTGAAGCGCTGTGCCAGGTTGACCTGATAGCAATCCCCCCCGCGCAGATAGGCTTGAATGTGTTGGAAGCGGATGCCGTATTCATCCCGTGTCATATTGGACTGCCACGGGGTAGTCAGTTGGAAATAGCCAAGGGAAGTTACATCTGGCGGTGCGGATAACCAGGCCAGCCGCGCTTCATGGTTACCATAGGTTACCAGCATAAGCGTCTGCAGCTGGTGGTCGGCGATCAGCGCCCAGTCGTAGATGCCCACTGCCATGTCCGGCAGGTGGATATCTTGCTTTGCCTGTGATGGAAGCGTTTCGATGCGTCGTCCGAGATCGTAACCAAACAAGCCGAGTACACCGCCCTGAAAAGGCATATCGGGATGCGTGTGTGCGGCGATCCCGGCCAGCGTCATTGTCTGGCGCACCAACAAGAATGGATCTTGTGTGGAGCGCTCTGTGCCGTCCGCGCGCGTGATGAGCGTCTCATCGCCCTGAGTGGTTAACGTTGCTACCGGGTCGGCCACCATGATATCGAAACGGTTGTGCTGGTGAACGGCAAAACCGGAGTGCAGCAGCATGGCCCATGGCTGATGAGAGAATCTGGCAAACAGATGCAGCAGGGCATCCGGCTGATAAGGCAGTCTATGAAAATCAGGTAAACGAGAATCCATCGTTGTTATGTCATTGTGCAGGTGCTGATTAATATCGTTGTTAGCGTTATGATGCGTGCTTATAGGTCACGCCAGTGCGTCAGCCTAGCACAATTCGCCCACGGCGTATAAGGAAGCTGACTGAATGTTTAATGATATGCCCCCCTTAACCCACTCGCAGCAGCAAGACGCGGTTGAACGTATTCAATCGCTGATGGCGCAAGGTATGAGCAGTGGAGAGGCCATCGCATTGGTTGCCGCTGACTTACGGCGGCAATATAGAAGTGACACGGTCACTTATGATGAAAGTGACGAGGATGAATAAGCCCTAACGCAGGCGCTCAGCGGACGACTTTCAGAATGCACTACAGCGCGGCGATGGCCTTGATTCCCACTTTATATTTCGGGTTCATCAGACGCGCTTCTACGGTACAGCGTACCGGCGCCGGGCCTGCCACCACCCAAGCATCCCAGGCGGCATTCATGGCGCTAAAGTCTGCTGCGTCAGCAAGGAAAATCGTCACATCCAGCAGACGCGTTTTGTCTGAACCATTCTGACTCAGGATGGCATCAAGCTGTGCCAGGGTGCTTTCGGTTTGCGCCTGAGCATCGGCATCCAGATTCTCCAGCACGCTGGTGTAGTAAAGGGTGCCGTTATGAATTACGGCATCGGACCAGCGGGCTTCTGGTTGAATTCTGATAATGTCTGTCATTGGTTGTCTCCCTGCATCAATCCTAAAAGATAAAAATCGTTTTGCAGCCTACCATGATTCTGTGGGGTGAGGCGATGTGATCGCGATGCAAGGTGGCTGCCGGGGCGGACACAGGGCATAATTGAACAATAGCTTCACCGCATCCCTTCCGGTTTTGGTTGTGGTAATTGGGCAGTGACAAATAGAGAGCGTGTGTGACAAAACATTCCGTACAGGACGATTTTTCTCCCGAAGGCACCTTGGCGCGAGCCATTGACGGTTTTAAACCGCGTGAACCTCAGCGTGATATGGCTGCTGCGGTAGAGCGCGCCATTGTCGAACAACACGCACTGGTGGTGGAAGCGGGCACCGGTACCGGCAAAACCTATGCCTATCTGGTTCCGGCGCTGCGTTCTGAACGCAAGGTCATTGTCTCCACCGGTTCGAAAGCCCTTCAGGACCAGCTTTTTTCACGTGATTTACCGCGCATCGCCACCGCCTTGGGTTACACCGGGCAGGTCGCGTTACTCAAAGGCCGATCGAACTATCTGTGTATCGAGTGGCTGGAGCAACAATCACTGGCTGGAGGCGATCTGAGCGGTGAAGCGCTGAGCGAACTAATACGTTTGCGGGGATGGTCATCGGCCACGGTAGATGGTGACATCAGTACCTGCACCGACGTGGCGGAGGATAGTGCGGTGTGGCCGTTAGTCACCAGCACCAATGACAACTGTCTGGGGAGCAATTGCCCACATTATAAAGAATGCTTCGTGGTCAAAGCGCGGCGTAAGGCGATGGAATCCGATGTCGTGGTGGTTAACCATCACCTCTATCTGGCCGATATGGTGGTCAAAGAGAGCGGATTTGCTGAGCTTATCCCGGATAGCGATGTGGTTATTTTCGATGAAGCACATCAGATCCCCGATATCGCCAGTCACTACTTTGGTCAGCAACTCACCAGTCGTCAATTGCTCGATCTGGCGAAAGATATCATTATCGCGTATCGCACCGAAGTGCGCGATGCGGCTCAACTGCAAAAATCCGCCGATCGCTTATCACAAAGCACACAGGATTTTCGGCTGGCACTGGGTGATCCCGGTTTTCGCGGCAACCTGCGTGATGTGTTGGCGCAACCCTCGCTGCAACGCGCGCTGCTGTTGCTCGATGATGCGCTTGAACTCTGCTATGACGTTGCCAAACTGTCGCTCGGGCGCTCGGCGTTGCTGGATGCCGCCTTTGAACGCGCGACCCTGTATCGCGCCCGTCTCAAACGGCTACAGGATGTGCAACAGGCCGGTTACAGCTATTGGTATGAATGCAATGCGCGGCATTTTGTGTTGGCGCTGACACCGCTCTCCGTGGCGGACCGTTTTCGTGAGCTGATGCAAGAGAAGAAGGCCGCATGGATCTTTACCTCGGCGACGCTGTCGGTTAACGACCGGGTCGAGCATTTTACCGAGCGCTTGGGATTGGACCATGCGCAATCTATGTTGCTGCCGAGCCCGTTTGATTATGCGCAGCAGACGCTGCTTTGCGTGCCACGTTTTCTGCCGGAATTGCAGCAACGGGGTGCGGCACAACGGTTGGCCACTCAGTTGCGTCCTCTCATCGAGGCGAATCGCGGGCGTTGCTTTATGTTGTGTACTTCGCACCAAATGATGCGCGATCTGGCCGCAGAGTTCCGTGCCTCACTGACATTGCCCGTGTTGCTTCAGGGCGAAACCAGCAAGGCACAACTGTTAGCGCAGTTTGTCTCTGCGGGGAATGCGTTGCTGGTGGCGACCAGCAGCTTCTGGGAAGGGGTGGATGTGCGCGGTGATGCGCTCTCTTGTGTGATTATCGATAAACTGCCGTTTACCTCGCCAGATGACCCGCTGCTGAAAGCGCGTATCGAAGATTGCCGCCTGCGCGGCGGCGCTCCGTTTGACGAAGTACAACTGCCCGATGCGGTCATCACCCTGAAACAAGGGGTGGGGCGTTTGATTCGCGATGTGGACGATCGCGGCGTTATCGTTATATGCGATAACCGTCTGGTGATGCGTCCTTACGGCAAAACCTTTCTGCAAAGCCTGCCGCCAGCTGCTCGCACGCGCGATCTGACTCAAGCGATCCGTTTTCTTTACCGCACCGAGGCGTTGTGATGCCTCGGAGTAATTCCATTCGCGGTGTGCTATGCTACGCCGCGTTATTTTTGTTTCCCTGCCTGAGGTCGGCATGTCTACGCGAATTTTAGCGCTCGATACTGCGACGGAAGCCTGTTCCGTTGCACTCTGGAATGATGGTCAAGTTTTCTCCCTGTATGAAGTATGTCCACGTGAGCATACCCAACGCGTGTTGCCGATGGTGCAACAGGTGCTGGCTGAAACCGGTGTGGCGTTGAACAGTCTGGATGCGCTGGCATTTGGTCAAGGTCCCGGCAGTTTTACCGGTGTACGAATCGGTATTGGTATTGCTCAGGGGCTGGCGTTAGGCGCAGATTTGCCGATGCTGGGTATCTCCACGCTCGCCACGATGGCGCAGGGGGCCTGGCGTCGCACAGGTGCAACGCGCGTTCTGGCGGCGATTGACGCCCGAATGGGGGAGGTCTATTGGGCCGAGTATAAGCGTGATGTTTACGGTAACTGGCAGGGCGACGAACATGAAGCCGTGCTGACGCCACAGCAGGTACTGGAGCGAACCCTATCGCTGCGTGGTGAGTGGGCGACTGTTGGAACCGGGTGGGAGGCGTATCCGACACTGGCTGCCCACGCGGAGATCGCTCTGACGCCGGGCGATATGCTGCTGCCACAGGCGCAGGATATGCTGCCGCTGGCCTGTCATCAGTGGCAGTCAGGTAACGCGGTCGCCGTCGCCGATGCCTTGCCGCGTTATCTGCGCAACAATATCACCTGGAAAAAATTACCCGGTCGCGCCTGATAATCGCGCAACTTATTGCATTACTGCCTACTCTAATGAGTAGGTAATGGCAAAGGGATCAGTATTATGGCGATTTCTTATTGGTCAAAACAGGTGACGTTCGCGGTGCTGGCACTGTTGCTGGCAGGCTGTTCTTCGATTCCTGAATCCATCTAGAGTAGTTCAGAAAGACCGTACGACCGTTTGTCGCAAATCACGTTGATGCCGCAGATGGCCTTGGGTCAGGAGGCGCGTCTCGGCGGTCGCGTTGTGGCCGTTCATAACGAAAATGATAAAACCCGATTGGTGATTGTCAGCCTACCGCTGGATCGCTGGGCGCGGCCCCAGTTGGAGAGCGTTTCTGAAGGACGATTTATTGCCAACGTCAAAGGCTTCCTTGAACCTCTCGATTTTCAGGGGCGACTGGTGACGGTTGTGGGTTCGGTCGCGGAAATGGAGCAAGGTCAGATAGGCAGCAGGCCTTATCGCTTTGTGGTGATCAATGTGACGGGTTATCAACGCTGGAGTGAAACGCAGCAGGTCATCTTACCGCCTGCGCGGCTGATCCAGTGGGGGTGGGATTGGCGTTACCGGCGGGGTTGGGGCTTTGGCAATGACTGGGGCCCGGCACGTATCGAGACCATCGTGACGCAATAAATGACGGTTTTTTTCTCTTAGAAAAACGGAGAACAACGAGGCGACGCAGGTCGCCTCATTTTTTGATACATATGATTAACAATAAGGCGTGATCGAACTCTCAACCTCGATATTGTCTCAGCAGCAACTGGTGAACTGAGTTAAAATAATGTTAATTAAACGAGCGGTGGGAGAATCATCATGCCACTAAAAAAATACCTTGGAGAAAATCTGGTTAACGCGTTATCCGGCAAACGTGCCCGCCGAAATTAATCCGGATAACTATACGTCGTTGGTCGATCTTTTTGAAAATGCAGTTGCCCGATATGCAGACCTATCTGCATTTATTAACATGGGCGAGGTAATGACTTTCCGCAAGTTGGAAGAGCGTAGCCGCGCGTTTGCCGCCTATTTGCAAAACCAACTCCATCTGCAAAAGGGCGACCGCGTGGCACTGATGATGCCGAACCTGTTGCAATATCCGGTCGCGTTGTTTGGCATTTTGCGCGCCGGCCTGGTGGTGGTTAACGTCAATCCGCTTTGTACCCCGCGTGAACTGGAACATCAGTTGAAAGACAGCGGCGCAACCGCCATTGTGATTGTGTCCAACTTTGCACATACGCTGGAAAAGGTGGTGTATAACACCGACGTTAAACATGTGATCCTGACGCGCATGGGCGATCAGCTCTCTACCGCGAAAGGGACGCTGGTCAACTTTGTGGTTAAATACATCAAGCGTCTGGTGCCGAAATACCATCTGCTGGATGCCATCTCGTTTCGCAGTGCACTGCAACAAGGGCGGCGACTTCAGTACATCAAACCACAAATCGTGAATGCCGATCTGGCATTTTTGCAATACACTGGCGGCACCACCGGGTTGTCGAAAGGTGCGATGCTGACACACCGTAATATGCAGGCGAACCTGGCACAAGCGAAAGCCGCTTATGGCCCGGTATTGCAAGAGCGCCATGAATTGGTGGTCACCATGATGCCGCTCTACCACATCTTTGCGTTGACGGTAAACTGCCTGCTGTTTGTTGAACTGGGTGGACAGAACCTGCTGATCACCAATCCGCGTGATATCCCAGCGATGGTGAAAGAACTCGGTAAATACCCGTTTACGGCGGTCACGGGCGTTAACACCTTGTTTAACGCGTTGCTGAATAACAAGGCCTTCCATGAGCTGGATTTTTCTACGCTGCGTTTGTCGGTGGGGGGCGGCGCCTCGGTGCAGCAATCGGTGGCGGAGCGGTGGGAAAAGTTGACAGGAAAATACCTGCTGGAAGGCTATGGCCTGACCAAAATCTCGCCGCTGGTAGCGGGCAACCCCTATGATTTAAAACACTACAGCGGCAGCATCGGTTTACTGGTGCCGTCCACCGATGTGCGTATCGTGAATGATGAGGGGCACGATGTAGCGCCGGGTGAATCGGGAGAACTGTTGGTGAAAGGTCCGCAGGTGATGTTGGGCTACTGGCAGCAACCGGCCGCGACGCAAGAGGTGCTGAAAGAGGGGTGGCTGGCGACCGGCGATATTGTCACGGCAGATGATGAAGAGGGGTTTCTGCGCGTGATCGATCGCAAAAAAGACATGATTCTGGTGTCGGGGTTTAACGTTTATCCGACAGAAATTGAGGAAGTGATTGCGCGCCATCCAAAAGTGTCTGAGGCGGCGGTGATCGGTGTGGAAAGCGAGCTGAGCGGTGAAGCGGTTAAAGCCTACGTTGTGGCCCGTGACAGCAGCCTCAGCAAAGATGAATTGATCACCCATTGCCGCCGTAATCTGACGGCCTACAAAGTGCCAAAACTGGTGGAGTTTGTGGAAGAATTGCCGAAATCCAACGTGGGAAAAATTCTGCGTCGCGAGTTACGCGCCGACAATGGCAAACAAAAGTCACCCGATGAAGGTGTCGCAAAGGTTTCCTGATTTATCAATAAAACGTCTGCCAGATCGCAGCAGGACAGGCTATCATAGCAAAAGGTTAACAACGCCGGTTATACCGGCGTTGTTTTTGCAGTAGCCGACAGTTAAAACAAGAGAACACGTTTTGAATTATCAGTTAATCAGCGATAACAATGGCCTGGAACAGGTTTGTCAGCAGGAGCGTCAGCACACGCAGGTCGCGTTGGATACCGAATTTGTCCGCACTCGCGCCTATTATCCGCAGTTGGGTCTTATCCAGCTTTTTGACGGTGAAACCATCTCTCTGATCGATTCCCTCACTATCAGTGCGTGGCAGCCGTTTGTGGCGCTGTTGCAAGATGCGCTGGTGACTAAGTTCCTGCACGCCAGCAGTGAAGATCTTGAGGTGTTTCTTAATGCGTTTGGCGTGTTGCCGCATCCGTTTATCGATACACAGATTTTGGCTGCCTTTCTCGGTAAGCCCTTGTCGTATGGATTTGCTGCATTAGTGGCAGATTATCAAGGTGTGACGTTGGATAAGACCGAATCGCGTACCGACTGGTTGGCTCGTCCGTTGACTGAGAAACAGTGTGACTATGCCGCCGCAGATGTCTTCTATCTGTTGCCGATGGCTGCTGAGAAGATTGTGGCCGAAACGCGTGAAGCCGGATGGCTGGACGCGGCGTTGGATGAATGCCGGTTACTGTGTCAGCGTAAACAGGACATCCTCGCGCCGGAACTGGCCTATCGTGAATTTGGTAACGCCTGGCAACTGCGTGGCAAGCAACTGGCTTGCCTGCAACTGCTTGCTCAGTGGCGTCTGAATCTGGCGCGCCAGCGCGACAGCCCAGTCAACTTTGTGGTAAGGGAAGAAAATTTGCTTCAGGTGGCGCGCTGCATGCCGTCCTCGTTGGGCGAGTTGAGCGCTCTTGGGCTGAGCGGCCCGGAAATTCGTTATCACGGTAAAACACTGCTCGATATTGTCGCCCAGGCCAATGCGCTACCGGAATCCCAGTATCCTGCGCCGATCGTGAATCTGATCGATTACCCAGGCTATAAGCGCGTGTTTAAAGATACCAAAACTCTGGTGATGCAGGTGAGTGAACGTAGCGGACTTTCTGCTGAGTTACTGGCATCACGGCGTCAGATTAACCGCTTGTTGAATTGGCATTGGAAGTTGTTTGCTCAGGAAGGTTCGGTACCTGAAATGTTGAACGGCTGGCGAGCTGAACTGTTCGCTGCGCCGCTGCGCGATTTGTTGACTCGCGAAGGGTAATAGCAGAATAACCCCCACATGGTGAGGGGGTTATTTAATTCCTTGGACTCATTTAGCGGGTTCTTCCGGTTCTGGCAGGGTGACGTTAAGTTCAAGCACGGAGATATCATCCCCTTTTTGCTCCAACTGAACCGTCACCATTTCCGGGTCGATCTGTACATATTTACAGATCACCGCCAAAATATCCAGCTTTAACTGTGGCAAATAATGTGGCTCACTGTCGCCACGGCGGCGTTCCGCAACGATAATTTGCAGCCGCTCCTTGGCAATATTCGCGGTGTTTTTTTTGCGGGACAGAAAGAAGTCGAGTAAGGCCATAATTTATCCCCCAAAAAGGTGTTTAAGAAAACTCTTTTTCTCTTCCTCAATGAAACGGTAGGGACGATCTTCACCCAGCAAGCGATCGACGGTGTCAGCGTAGGCTTTGCCTGCGTCGGAAGCGATATCAAGGATCACCGGTTCCCCCTGGTTTGATGCACGCAGTACGGACTGATCTTCGGGAATAACGCCAACCAGCGAAATACGAAGGATCTCCAGTACATCTTCCATGCTTAACATATCACCGCGGCTAACGCGGCCTGGATTGTAACGGGTGAGCAGCAGATGCTCTTTAATCGCATCCTGACCGCGTTCAGCCCGGCGTGATTTGGAGGCAAGGATGCCGAGAATGCGGTCAGAGTCGCGCACCGATGACACTTCCGGGTTGGTGGTAATAATGGCTTCGTCGGCAAAATAGAGCGCCATCAATGCACCCGTTTCAATCCCAGCCGGGGAGTCACAGATGATAAAATCAAACTCCATTTCTGCCAGCGTATCCAACACTTTTTCTACGCCTTCGCGGGTTAGTGCATTTTTGTCACGGGTTTGTGACGCGGGCAGAATATAGAGATTTTCCGTGCGCTTGTCTTTGATTAATGCCTGATTCAGCGTGGCATCACCTTGAATCACATTGACGAAATCGTAGACCACGCGGCGCTCGCATCCCATGATGAGATCGAGGTTACGCAAACCAATATCGAAGTCGATAACAACCGTCTTTTTACCTTTCTGGGCTAAACCGGTAGCAATGGCCGCGCTTGAAGTAGTCTTGCCAACGCCCCCTTTACCCGATGTAATAACAATAATGCGTGCCATAAATAGTTCCTTGTTAAAGGGCTTAGTCTAGAGGTTGTATGGTTAAATCGTTTGCGAGTTGGTCGAACTTCAGACGCACGGCCTTCCCGAAATGGGCCGCTGGGATCTTGTCACTGAGCCAGTAGCGCCCAGCGATGGATACCAGTTCGGCTGCAAGATGCGTACAGAAGATTTGGCTCTGCACATCACCCGAGACGCCCGCCAGCGCTCGTCCCCGAATCATGCCGTAAATATGGATATTGCCATCGGCGATCACCTCTGCACCGGCGCTGACGCTGCTCAGTACGATTAAGTCGCCCTCTCTGGCATAAATCTGCTGGCCAGAACGAACCGGCGTAGTAATCACTTTGGTTTTGGCTATTGCTGGTGCAACGGGAATAGGCTCAGGTGCCCGACGCGGCGACTTACCTTCATTTAACAGCGGCAATCCCGCTTTGATAATGGCTTTTTTAAGTACCTCGTCCTTACAACCGCTCACGCCCACCACGTGTAACCCCGTAGAAATAATAGCGTGCTGGATAGATAACCAGTCTATTTCTTCCGTCAGGGCGGTAACATTAATAACCACAGGCGCATTTTTTAAAAATGCTGGAGCCTGCTCAATCTTTTCCTGTAATGCTTTAATAATTACCTCAGGTTGCGACTCATACAAATGAACAACCGATAAGGTAAAATTGCTGCCTTTTAACTCAATTGGCGTTTGTAACATCTATCCTGACTCAGTTTCATCCTGTTAAATCCCTGGATTTGCATGGCAACATGATATTCCAGAGTGCTGTAAGCATGTTATAGTCACAATTATATACAGGCAAGATGACATTCCCATCTAATCGAGTAAAAAAATGTTTTGTGTGATCTATCGAAGCGCCAAACGCGATCAAACCTATCTCTATGTTGATAAAAAAGACGATTTTTCCCGCGTACCGGAAGCGCTGATGAAAAGTTTTGGTACACCGTATTTGGTGATGCTATTACCGCTTGATGGTAGCAAAAAATTAGCGTCAGCCGACATCGAAAAAGTAAAGCAGGCACTCAAGGAGGAGGGTTTTTATCTGCAAATGCCACCGCCTCCGGAGAATTTGTTATCCGTTCATCACAACGTCAGCAAATAACGTGGTGCCATGTTTGGGATAAAAATTCGGTTTTTTCTTAACCGTTTCCCACCCCGAATTGTGTAGCTCAGGCGTCGTGCTGATGCATAACGGCGCTTAAAAAGTATGATCTGGCGTTGAATTCTTTACTTATATTTTTCCGCATTACTGTCTACAGGCTTGTTTTATCGGCGCAGAGACGTATAAATAAACCCCTGACGTAAATGGATACCCACCGGTTTACCTGATGTACTGGGTATCTGAGCGTGATTTTCAACTGACAGGGCAGGAGATATCCATGTACCAACACAGAGACTGGCAGGGCGCACTGCTCGATTTCCCGGTAAATAAAGTGGTTTGCGTCGGCAGTAACTACGCAGACCACATCAAAGAAATGGGAAACTAGGTCGCCCCTGAACCCGTGCTATTTATCAAACCTGAGACTGCACTGTGCGATCTGCGCCAACCGGTAGCTATTCCGAAAAACCTGGGTTCGGTGCATCACGAAGTTGAATTGGCGGTGCTGATTGGCACGCCGCTTAAGCAGGCGAATGAAGAGCGCGTGGCGCGAGCGATTGCCGGTTACGGTGTCGCGCTGGATTTGACGCTGCGTGACATTCAGTCCGAGTACAAAAAAGCCGGTCGCCCATGGGAAAAGGCCAAAGGGTTTGATGGTGCTTGCCCGATTTCGTGGTTTATTCCCGTCGCCGAGTTTGGCGATCCGCAGCAGACGGATTTAGGCGTGAAAGTGAATGATGAAATCCGCCAACAGGGCAACACGCGCGATATGATCACGCCGATTCTGCCATTGATTGCTTATATGAGCCGCTTTTTCACACTGCGCGCGGGTGATGTGATCTTGACCGGAACCCCAGCAGGCGTTGGCCCGAT
Source organism: Candidatus Symbiopectobacterium endolongispinus (assembly GCF_018777385.1). GTDB lineage: Bacteria > Pseudomonadota > Gammaproteobacteria > Enterobacterales > Enterobacteriaceae > Symbiopectobacterium > Symbiopectobacterium endolongispinus. Next base: position 613,618 of record NZ_JAFJYB010000001.1, read on the forward strand.
TATGTCAGACGATATGCTGACCATCACCATCAACGATCGTAGCCTCTCCACGCGGATTATCTGATCTTTCTCTGACCCGTTCCCATTGGGAACTGGTCAAGCGCTTGCTTCACTCCGTTAAATCCGTTATACCCCTCCTGCACGTTGCAGGTTTGGTTGGCGGGGCGTTTGTGCGTTGCCAGATAACATAAAGATTGATGAGATACTGTGCATGAGCGAACGCGATTTTTGGCAGCAAAAAACTTTGTCTGAAATGTTCGATCAAGAGTGGGAGTCCCTGTGTGATGGCTGCGGTCAGTGCTGTTTGCATAAACTCATTGATGAAGACACGGAAGAACTCTACTTCACCAACGTTGCCTGTAATCAGTTAAACATCAAAACCTGCCAATGCCGCAACTATGAGCGGCGATTTGAGTATGAGCCGGATTGCATCAAATTGACGCGGGAAAACCTGCTCTCTTTCGACTGGTTGCCTTCTACTTGCGCTTATCGATTGATTCACGAAGGCAAGGGCCTACCAGGCTGGCATCCGTTGCGAGCAGGTAACAAAGCGCTGATGCACAGTGAACGCATCTCCGTGCGTCACATTGCGGTGCGTGAAACCGAGGTTGTCGATTGGCAGGACCATATCCTGAATAAACCGGAGTGGGCGCGGTAAGTATTGTTGTGCAGCGTTTTTGATTGTTGTTATTAACAATCATCCAATTCCTGTAAACGCTGCATATCATTTGCGCTGCGGTGACCGATCCCTGCACGTTTTGAAATCTCGTTCCCTGCTTTATTGAGAGAGCCGGGGACTTACCCATCGCTTCCTTTACTATTCCTTGCCGTCAGTCGTGGCATAAAAACGAAGGTGCATCCATCGGTGCGTGTTCCGACAAACTCACGCAGATGGGCATCATTCTGACGCTGTTTACCTATCCGCGTATAACACCTCTGACTTTTTAATGTATGAATCACCGCTTGTGTGAACGTAGTGGCTTCTTTGCCACACTCCGTTATAGGTAGACGTTGCAGGAGTTGAGAGGTGGGTTTGCTTAATATGTCAGTTCATATAATGACCCGACTCCAGCCGAGAGAAATAAGGACTATGTCATGATGAACAATTTTTTCTTGATAATAACAATGATGGTTTCTGGATGCGCTGTCGAAAATTTTGATCCGAATAAACATCGTATCAATTGATCTTCCGAGGTAATGCCTCGTTAATACGAAAAGCTAACCAAATCGCAACGGGCGGCCATCATGTCAAGAGAACGGCCTGATTGTGGTAGGGGATATGAGGGCTCCTCGCATTTTCGTTGGTAAATTTCATTTTTTGAATCGCGTGATCCGATACGAAAAACCCGAAAACAGTGCCGATTTTGGCGTTTCTGTCCTCGGGCTACATTTCCCCTGCCCGAACCCTAGTGCGCATGATTCTAATTACGGGCAGTAATTCGGGGTTTAGTGACTTGTCGTTGTGATAAATGAAGTATCTTTCTCACTCTAAGACCTGGCGAGCTAGGCCAGCGTCAGGATGGCGCTGTGGTATCAAGACTATTGAATCGACACGAGGAATAGTATGAAAAACGCAAAGGTATGCAGCCGGTTAGCCGTTATTCTGGCTTTCATGGCCAGTTCAGCATCATTGATGGCAGCGGGCAAGAACACAGTCAGTGAGCAGGATCTTGCTCAGGCGTCTGTCATTACGCTGAACGCCACGACGGTTAACTGCTTTGTGAGTATTGCCAGAGGCCGTAATTGTGTAGTTCAGGGGGAAAATGATGTTCCCACCCTGTTACCATGCCCCGAGACATCAAAAACTACACCCATTACTACGACCTTCAATATCATTGAACTCAGTCAGGATTGGTACCTGGCTGATAGCTGGATTGGCCCTGTAGTTAAGCGATGCGATCTCAAGGATCCCGCTCAGCATTGGGATGCGCTGACCACGGGACCTACCCACGTTAAAAATATTGAGACAAAAAGATGTCTGACTTCAGTGGGACTTGATAAACCACTTAAATTACAAAGCTGCACGGGTTCTTTTGCGCAGACATGGGCTTTGCCAAAGTAAGCAACTGAGGTCAAGTTTACATTTAGGCTCACTTCGGTGGGCTTATTCTTTTCCTGTAAATCTAACCACTGCCGTAACGTCGCTAAAGGCGGGCAGTCAGATGAAAAACAGTGTAGAACGGTTATTAAAGGAAAAATACTATTCAAGTCTGTGCGTGCTCATACATAAAAAATCAAATAAATATATAGCAGTTGGGGTCGTGTAGAACACGTTGTAATTTCTGTGTCGTTTGTTCGTTGAGCTGGTTTTTTCAATATGGATTACCGTATTTCTCGGTAGCCATGTAATGCATGCTGGTAATGTTTGTAAGTTGTTATTACTCAAATCCAAATATTTGATACTTCTTGGTAAATCGTCAGGTAAAGTGGTTAATTCATTGTGTCCGAGGTTAAAGTATTGAATGGAATCAGGGAAATCACAGGATCTTGATTTCAGTTTGTTATTGTTTAAATTTAGATGCTGAGAAAATTTTGGTATTTCATCAGGTATTACATCAATTTTATTGTTGCTTAGATCTATGTGGTGAAGGTTGGCAGGAAGAATTCTAACCTCACCTTCTATCTGATTGTAACTAACGTCTAGCCGTGTAATCGACAACGGTAAGTTTTCTGGAAACGCTTTTAGGCTGTTACCCGACAAAATCAAGTCAGATAGGTTTTCAGGGAAATGATTGGGTAGACGATAGATTTCATTATTACAAGCATGCAGGTGCCGAAGGTTTGTTGGTAAGTGGTCAGGTAACCAGGCAATTTTATTATTATCTAAGGTAAGCATTGTAATGTGTTCAGGGAGAATATCGGGCATTGAGCTGAGGTTAAGGTTGCTTAAGTCAAGGGCGTTAGCGTTTCTTTCCAAACAATCTTGCATTCTTACCACCGCAATGTCCCTTTGTTCCCCTTTTCCTTGTGCGGCACCTTTCTCCCATGCTGACCAAATGGTATTGTACTGGTTTTTGCTAGGCGGACTTGATGTAATTTGAGATATGTGACCTGTATAAGTGGGATCAATAGACTGGGTGGGGTCTGATTGTAAAACCGAATGTTGGGGATTACTGTTACTGGCTGGTATCATGATTTACTCTACTATCTAAGGTAGTTAAAGGTGTTATTCAAAGAAAGTAAAATATTGCTAATTTTTATTTTTTAATAAAAAACTTAGGGCCGATAAAGTTGGCTTTGTTGATGACTTTATTCAGTTTTAGTATGGTTTTTACAGATAAAGGATTTTGGTTGAGATGAATCTCTGTGTCTTTAGATATGCCAAAAATATTTTTTTGGCAGCGATTCTAACCAATTGTTTTTTTAAATTTATATACTGAATAGATGTCGGCAATTTTTTTGGTGATTTTACTATTTCATTATCATTTAATGAGATGTGTTTTATGGAGTGCGGTAAGGGTGCTGATAAACCTCTTAATGCATTTCCACTTAAATCTAAATACACTAGGGAAGTGGGCACGCTGCTAACTTGACCTTCCATTCCGTTATCACTGATATCCAATTTTGATATATAGGGTGGTAGGTTTTGTGGAAATTATTTTATGGTATTATTAGCTAAGAAAAGCTCGGGTAGCGTCTCAGGGATATTTCTAGGTAACGTGGTCAGTTTATTGTTATGTACATATAGTTTGTGAAGATTTTTTGGTAAGTTTTCAGGTAACTAATGAATTTTGTTACTGTCTAAATGTAACTCCGAAATGTGCTCGGGAATAAAATCTGGTAGCGAACTGAGGTTGAGTTTACTTAAGTTAAGGGAGACAGAATTTCTTTCCAAACAATCTTGCAGTCTTGCCACTGCGATATCTCTTTTTTCTCCTTCACCATGTGGGGAACTTTTCTCCCATGCTGTCCAAACAGCATGATATTCTTCAGGATTATTAGGTGATGTTGTAGTTTGAGTGGATACGCTTGAATGTGTGGTAGGCATCACTGGTGCTGTGTTTATTAACGCTGCTGAACATGAATAGTTGTCATCTTTTATAGTAAACATATTAATTACTCTTTTAAGTGAATTATTTTTATTATGTTCTCCTATAAAGGGAATACATGATATCAAATAATAGAAATTACGGTGTTAGGTGTACGTGCTGCCGCCTACCCTGAATCGACGTGACTGTGCGCGCTAATGCAGCCAGTGTAGCAATTTATCCTAGTAAACTTGCTGGTATGCGCGAGCGTTAACTACATTTTCAGTTTATGTGATTAACGGTGAGTGAGGCGTGATGCTTTGGTTAGAACAAGGGTTATATCTACGAATTCATGAGTTGGACAACGGCCCTCGACCGCTACCGCTGCAAAGCGGATTTTCGGTGGGGACGGTGTACCGTGTGCTGGGGTGCTTTAATCCTTCTGAAACCTCAGATGCCTATTACATACTGGCAAACGATCGCGATGAAATATGGTTTATTTGCAATCGGCATGTACGCGTTGTGGCGTTGGACCTCAGGTATCCGCTAGACCTCTTGCTTTACCACTGAGGTCGCAGACGGTCGACGAGATCTTAGGCTATTGTATTGCCAGATGGCGCAGGCCATCTGGCAACGACAGGATTAGCGGCTAAACAGATCGCGACGTTTAGGCTTGAATGGCTGGGCAATCAGCACCAGTACCCCCATCACCAGAAACGCACCGAAAATGACCAGCATCCACTGCGGCATGACCAGTGACAGGAACTGCCATTGGCGCTCGGCACAGTCACCAGAGGCGACGAAGACGGAGGGCAGCCATTTGTCCAGCGGCAGCCATGACGGGAAGTTGACAAAGAAATCACACACGGCAAACGGTGAAGGATGCAGCATGAGATTGGTGTGCTCCCAGGCGAGCTTTAATCCTTCGACAGCGCTGTAGATCCACAGGAAAATTGCTGGATAGCGCAGCAGCGTCGCGGGGGCGATAGCACCAAGCAACCCGGCTCCCATCACGCCGAACAGTGCGCTGCGCTGGTAAATACAGAGCACACAAGGTTTGAGCAACATGGCGTGCTGAAAATAAAGCGCGACCAATTCAAAGACAAACGCCGTCAAAGCCATTAACAGCCAGGCACCGCGCCCACGTGAGCAGCGGTTAAGAAATCGCAACATAACGAATATTCCATGCTAAAAAAATGATCGATTTGGCGGCAAAGACGGTACAGGCAATGCCGCCATAATTTCACTGAGCAAAACGTAACAATCTATTTATTTGATACTCTATTTATATATCATTTCTGCGATTGCCATCCTTTGACAGATCGCACGCTACGGCTAAGCGTTGTAACCCGTTCACTATACACGATAGTTGTGCGTAGCGATGCGTCTGTGTTTACAGTTTTGGTAGCGCTATCCACTGCCATTCAGTAAGCAGTTCTGTTGCAGGCACTAATGCGAATGCAACGCACAGCCAGCCTACCAGCGTCATCACTATCGTATAGGGCAGTGCCATAACCACCATTTTGCCATAAGAAAGTCGAATGAGCGGGGCCAGGGCCGAAGTCAGCAAAAAGAGAAAGGCGGCCTGTCCATTGGGTGTTGCGACTGAAGGCAGGTTAGTACCGGTATTGATCGCTACCGCCAACAACTCAAACTGCTCCTGTGAGATGCGGCCTTGTACAAAGGCCTGATGCGCTTCGTTGATATAAATAGAGCCAACGAACACATTGTCAGAAATAGAAGAGAGCAGGCCGTTAAACAGATAAAACAGCGTAAGCTGGTTTTGCGCCGACCCCTGAAGCACAAACTGAATCAGCGGTGTGAATAGTTGCTGGTCAATAATCACCGCGACGATGGCAAAGAACACGTTAAGCAGTGCCGTAAAAGGCATCGCATCCTGAAAGGCTTTGCCAATGGCATGTTCTTCGGTGATGCCGCAAAACGAAGTAACCAGAATAATAACGCTCAGCCCGATTAAACCCACTTCCGCCAGATGAAACGCCAAGGCTGCAATCAACCAGATGCCAATAACGCCCTGAATCCATAGCATAACGCGTTCTTGCGGTGCTCGTTCGGCACTAGTCTTACGTTCATAATCCCCCAGTACCTGACGCACAGTGTCCGGCAGTGTGGCACCGTAGCCGCAAATTTTACACGCTCTACCAGAATGCAGGCAGCAATACCGCACAGGAATACTGGGGCGGTAACCGCAGACATACGCAAGAAAAAGCTGGCAAAATCCCAGCCAGCAATTTTGGCAATAATCAGGTTTTGTGGTTCACCCACCATGGTCATCACGCCGCCGAGGGCAGTGCCCACGCCCGCGTGCATCAACAGACTGCGTAGAAAGGCGCGAAATTGTTCCAACGTTTGTGCATGCTCATTGGTGATGGCCCCGGCCTGTTGATCCAGCCCGGTAATGTACCGGTGGTAAATATCGTAAAACCCGGTGGCGACGCCAATCACCACAGCAATGACGGTCAAGGCATCCAGAAAAGCCGACAGAAATGCGGCAGCTAGACAGAAGGCGAGCGAAAGCACCGTCTTGGATTGGATACGCAGCAACAGTCGCGTGAACACGAACAGCAGCAGCGGTTTCATAAAGTAGATACCCGCAACCATAAACATCAGCAGCGTGATGACGGGAATATTGCGAGAAACTTCATGCCAGATCTGCTCTGGACTTGTCATGCCGATAAACACCGCTTGCAGAGCCAGTAACCCGCCAGGTTGAAGCGGGTAGCATTTCAGGGCCATGCCCAAAGTGAAAATAAACTCGGCGACAAGTAACCAGCCCGCTAAAAAAGGACTTACACAAAAAAACACCAGAGGATTGAGGATGAGGAAACCCAGCAGGGTTAATTTATACCAACCGGGGCATTGCCCCAGAAAATTATTTTGCAGTGCGCGTCTTATCGATATGTCCGTCATTTTCTTTGCTGTTCCCTTATTGTCTAACGGTGTGAAATCTGATTTACCGTTCACTGACGGTAAACGACGTGGTCAATACTAAGCCCAATGCGGTGACTTTTAAATAAATCAGCTTGTGAAGTGTCACAGTTTCTGTCGGAATTCTGTTTTTGTCTCCCTGCCACGCTATGTGATAGCGGACTGCTCTGGTATGATGAGTCCGCTTTTATATCGCAATGGAACATCACACACATGGTTATCAAGGCGCAAAGTCCTGCTGGATTCGCGGAAGAATATATTATCGAAAGTATTTGGAATAATCGTTTTCCTCCCGGTTCTATCTTACCTGCGGAACGTGAATTATCGGAACTGATCGGGGTAATCCGAACCACGTTACGCGAGGTGTTACAGCGCCTGGCACGTGATGGCTGGCTGACGATTCAGCACGGTAAGCCCACGAAAATTAATAATTTTTGGGAAATATCAGGGCTGAATATCCTGGAAACGCGGGCAAGACTCGATCATGACAGCGTGCCGCAACTGATTGATAATCTGCTGGCTGTGCGCACCAACATTGCTGCGATCTTTATTCGTACCGCCCTGCGTCAACACCCTGATAAGAGTCAGGAGGTATTAATACAGCGTGCCAGTGTCGAAGACAACGCCGATGCCTTTACGCAACTGGATTATGCTATTTTCCGCGGATTGGCGTTTGTTTCTGGCAACCCGATTTATGGATTAATCCTTAACGGGCTAAAAGGGCTGTATATGCTGGTTGGGCGTTATTACTTCTCCAACCCGGAAGCGCGTAAGCTGGCTATTGATTTTTATGCTCGTCTGGAAACCATCGCGAAAGAATGGCAACACGAACGCGTGATGGATGCCGTGCGTACCTACGGAAAAGAGAGCGGCGCTATCTGGCACAGCATGCAAAACAGATCCCGCGCGATATTGCTGAGGTTCGTCGCTAATTAACGCCGCCACGTGTCGCGCACTGTGTGAGCGCGACACGTGACACGGGCTTCAGTTGACACCTGGATTACGCGGCGGACAGCGTTCAACCAACTCTACGCTGCCATCTGCATTCTGTTGTTCCAGATAAACATCAAATCCTCACAGTCGGTGTACATGTTTCATCACATCGTGGCTGCTCTTGTCGAGCGGTGCGCAGTGATGAGGAACATAGCGCAGCGTCAGCGAACGGTTACCGCGCAGATCCACATTCCAGACCTGAATATTGGGTTCCTGATTGCTGAGGTTATACTGCGCGGACAGCTCCTGACGGATCATCCGGTAGCACTCCTCATCGTGGATCGCGGCAATTTCCAGATAATTGTTATGGTCATCATCCAGCACGGTAAATAGCCGGAAATCGCGCATCACCTTGGGTGACAAAAACTGACTGATAAAGCTTTCATCCTTGAAGTTCTGCATGGCGAAATGCAGGGTTTCCAGCCAGTCCTTGCCTGCTATATCAGGGAATCAGTAGCGGTCCTCCTCCGTTGGTGTCTGGCAAATACGCTTGATATCCTGAAACATGGCGAACCCGAGCGCGTAAAGGTTAATGCCATTGTAATACGGGCTGTTGTACGGAGGCTGATAGACCACATTGGTGTGGCTGTGCAGGAACTCCATCATAAAGCGCTCGGTCACTTTTCCTTCATCGTAGAGATGATTGAGAATGGTGTAGTGCCAAAATGTTGCCCAGCCCTCGTTCATGATCTGAGCCTGCTTTTTTGGGTAAAAATATTGGCTGACTTTACGTACAATGCGCAGTACTTCGCGCTGCCAGGGTTCCAGTAACGGCGCATTCTTCTCCATAAAATAGAGAATATTTTCCTGCGGCTCGCGTTGGAAACGACGCGCCGCTTCGAGCGAAACCTCGGGATCGCGGCGTGGCAGGGGGCGCCATAGTTCATTGACCTGACTTTGCAAATAGGCCTCACGGCTTTTCTGACGCAGTTTTTCCTCTTCCAGCGAAATCTTTTGCGGGCGTTTGTAGCGGTCGACGCCGTAATTCATCAGCGCATGGCAGGAATCAAGCAGTTGCTCGACCTCTTCTACGCCATAGCGCTCTTAGCATTGGGCGATGTATTGACGGGCAAAAATCAAGTAGTCAACGATGGAGCTTGCATCGGTCCAACTTCGAAACAAATAGTTACCTTTAAAAAAGGAGTTGTGACCATAACAGGCGTGCGCCATCACTAAGGCTTGCATGGTGATGGTGTTTTCTTCCATCAGATATGCGATACAGGGATCGGAGTTGATGACGATCTCATAGGCTAACCCTTGCTGACCGTGCTTATAGCGCTGTTCGGTTTCGATAAACCGCTTACCAAAAGACCAATGGGAGTAATTGATGGGCATGCCGATGCTCGAATAGGCATCCATCATTTGCTCAGAGGTGATGACCTCGATTTGATGTGGGTAGGTTTCGAGGCGATAATGCTTCGCCACCCGATCAATCTCCTCAAGGTAGGTTTGCAGCAAATCGAACGTCCAGTCTGGTCCATTATTCAAAGGTGTCTCAGCTTGCGGTACTCGAGTCTTTGTTTTTGTCACCATCAGCGCGCCCCCCACAGTGCCTTCTACACGCTTTCGTGCAGACTCTATTAATCGTAGCCCACTCTGATAAAAGTGCCGTGAAAACCAGTGTTTGGCAGAAAAGATTGCGGCGAAAACAGCAGCATAAAACGGCACTTCATCCGCGTAATAATAGATAAATAGTATGTTAGCCAAGCGTGACAACGGTAAATCACATGTTACATTAGCTTTTTATTTTGGGTAGTGGCGATTCAGGCAGCATATTGCACCGCAAACGGCGAATTATCACGGAGATAAGTCAACATGCGGGTTGTAATTTTAGGCAGTGGCGTTATTGGCGTCAGCACGGCGTGGTATTTGTGTCAGGCGGAGCATGACGTCACGGCCATTGACCGGCAGCCTGCACCGGCCTTGGAAACCAGTGCGGGCAACGCTGGGCAAATTCCCCCCGGTTATTCCGCACCTTGGGCCGCGCCCGGCATCCCCTTGAAAGCCATAAAGTGGCTGTTCCAGCGCCATGCGCCGTTAGCCATCCGGCCCGATTGCTCCAGTGACTAGTCGCGTTGGATGTGGCAGATGCTGATGAACTGCGATTACGCGCATTATCAGGTCAACAAAGCACGTATGGTGCGCTTGGCAGAATACAGCCGCGACATTGCAGTTCTGCGTGATGCTGGCGTGCCGTACCAGTTGTTGACCTCGCAGGAACTGGCGACCGTGGAGCCTGTGCTCGCTTCGGTGGCGCATAAGCTCAGCGGCGGGCTGCGTTTACCACATTATGAAACTGGTGACTGCCAACTGTTTACTCAGCGTCTCGCTGAAATCGCACAGGCGGCGGGTGTGGCTTTTCGCTTTGGCGAATCAGTCGAGCAATTGCAGGTGGCTGGCGATCGCATCACGGCGGTGCGCTGTAATGGGCAAACGATAACCGCGGATGCCTATGTGGTAGCCTGCGGTTCCTACTCGACGGCGTTGGTACGCCAGTGGATGCACCTGCCGGCCTATCCCCTGAAAGGCTATTCATTAACGCTGCCGCTTGCCAACGAAGCCGCAGCACCGGTTTCAACGGTACTTGATGAGACGTATAAAGTGGCCGTGACGCGCTTCGATCGTCGTATTCGTGTTGGGGGCATGGCAGAAATCGTCGGTTTTGACACAGCCCTCAACACTAAACGCCGAGAAACGTTGGAAATGGTGGTTCGCGATCTTTACCATGACGCGGGGCCGGTAGAGCAGGCGACGTTTTGGACGGGGTTGCGCACGATGACACTGGATGGCACGCCGCTGGTAGGCCGTTCACCGCTCGCTAATCTTTATCTTAATACAGGACACGGTACCTTAGGCTGGACGATGGCGTGCGGTTCAGGGCAACTGCTGGCGGATATCATGTCTGGTAAGACGCCTGACATTGCCCATGACGATTTGTCGATATTTCGTTACGCCAGCGCGTAAATCCATCGGGTTATCGCGCTGCGATCAACTGAGCGCCGTAATCGTGCCGCGCGTCTTTGCGCTTAAACGCTGGGCGCGCAGCGCCAACAGCGTCGCGCACAGCATGGCAAGCGCCAGCGTGCTCTGTGGTGAGAGGGGAAGCGCCATCACCGCCAGCCCAACACACGCGCCGCCTGCCATTTGCACGAATCCTACCAGCGCCGATGCCGTACCCGCTTCATTCGCATAAGGTTCCAGTGCATAGCTGGTGGCTGGGCCGATGGCAAACGCCAGGCCAGCAAACGCCACCACCACCGGAGCCATAAAGATCCACCAATGCTCCTGTAGCGCCTCTGGCAGCCACAGGATGATAGTGCACAGCAACAAAAAAACTGCTGCCAATCAATATTACGCTGAGCGTCAGGCAAGCGGGACGGCCAATTTTCACGATCGCGCGCGTTGCCAGAAGGCTCATTGCCATCACCCAAAAGCCGTTTGCGCCGAACACCAGTGAGAACTGTAACGGTGACAAACCGCCATGTACCATCAAGACCACTGATGCCACTGACAGATAGGTCAGGGCCATCCCCATAATGCACGCATTGCAGCCAGCAAAGCCGATGAAGCGAGGGGTAAAAAGGATTCGCGCATATTGTTTGATGGGCAAACCTGGCAGGCGCAGGGTGTCAGCCGGGCTGGTTTCTGGCAGATAGCGCAGGGCGAGCAACAGGACAAGGCTGGCATACAGCGTCAGAAACCAGAAGCAACAGCAAGCCGCCAAAAAAACGGGGCCAGAGCGGGCACGATATTCAACGTACCGTTAAAAAAGCCGAAAGTGCGTGCGGCATCATCACCGTTTAACCGGTCACGCACAGCGCTAAACACCACCACGGCGGTACAACCACACGGCAACGCTTTGCAGTACGCGGGAAGCAATAAACACCGTCCCACTGGTCGCCAGCGCTGCCGTGATGGCACCCACAATGTAAATCACGGTTCCGACCAGTGCCATTGGGCGGCGTCCTATGCGGTCAACCAATGGGCCAGCCACCAGTTGTCCCCATCCCATGATGATGATAAACAACGAAATGGTTGATTGAATGGTCGCCTTATCGCTGTTCAGACCTTGTGAGATGGCAGGGATCACCGGAAGGTAAAGATCGATGGCTAATGGGCCGAGCAGCACTAACATAAATAACAACAGCACAAATCTTTGTATGGTCATGGCAAGGTGAATTCCGTTCCCTGGCAAGTGAATGAATAACGTAGTGCTTGCCTTTGGTCATCGTCAGGAAAGGCGGGTTGCATAACCACACTGTAGCGAATGGCACGACACAACGGGCGTGCTTTACTACGATAGAAGCGTTTTTTGGTGTTTTGCGGCGATCCGGCGGCTTACGCTGTGGGGATCGTCGTGCCACGTCCACAGACGGTTGGTCTGCTCAGTTATTTTTAGTGACGCTGCCACTTTAAACCTTTTGCACTGTGAGTCATTTGCCCCAATGAGACTGCCAATATTGCCAGCAGCATCAGCGTAGTAACAGGGGCCAGTACCGCCCAGGGGGCGCGTTCAATATAAGGCATGCCTTCAGCGACAATCCGCCCCCATTCATGGTACGGCGGTTGTTGTCCCAATCCGAGAAAACCTAACGTCGTCAATGCCAGTGTGATACCGGGAAAACGCACCAAGGCGTGACGCGTGACGGGGCCAACCAGTGCAGGCAGCACATAGCCCGTGAAACGATGCCAGCGCCCAACCCCCAGCAGTGGGGTTATGCGCACGTAAGGGCGCGCAAGTATCTCTTCAACCAGTGCGGCAGTATGCGCTGCCAGCGGTGCCCAACTTACCAGCATCACCGCCAGTGCCGCACCATAGGTAGAGGGCCCGGTCAGGGCGACAACGATAAGGCCCGCCATCATCGGCGGTAGCGCATTGGCTATTTCCATCGGACCAATAAACAGGCGCGGGAAAAGCCCAAACAGAATACCTAGAAGCAAACAGGCAGCGCTGACGCCGGTGGCGGTGATAAGCGTAGCAAACGCACCGTGCGCCACGCGTGCCAACAGATCGCGCCCGGTGGCATCTGCGCCCAACGGCAACGCGAGGCTGGTGGGTTGTAAGCGGAGAAAATCAGAGGCCAGCGGATCGCGGGTCAGTCCGACAGTGATCAGCAGCACCAACGCCAGTGCAATCGTCATTGGGAAGGCATAATGCGGACGACTGGTTGGGCTGATGGTTGGGCTGATGGTTGGGCTGATGGTTGGGGTGGGCAAGGATCCGCTGCGCAGAGCGCGTCCCAGTATCAACTGGCGGAATAGGTTGCCAAGGGTACCGCTCAGCGTTGCAATTAACAGTAACAGCAGAACGCAGCATTGCAGGGCGGGCAGATCCTGTGCGGCTGAGGCCCCAAGCGTGGCGCGACCCAAACCGGGGATAGCAAAGATCTTTTCTACCGCCACTGCACCCCCTGTCAGTCCTACGGTGATCAAGCCAATCTGTGGCAGTAACGCAGGCAGCGCGCGCCGCAGAACCGCAATGGCGCAATCAAATTGGCTTACGCCTGCCACGCGCCAGGTGATAAGCCACGGCTTGGCGAAGGTGCTGCGCAGTGCATCCGCCAGTAAGCGTGCCAGTAATCCCCCTGCGGGCAGCCCCAACGAGAGCGCAGGCAGCACCACATGATATACGCCATGCCAGCCAGACTGCTCCGGTCAGCAGCAGGGACGCCAGCAAATATTCTGGCAGGGTAGTGAACGCCATCGCACAAGCCCCGTGGCTGTTATTCATCTTACCACTCAGCCCATTGCGCAGCGTGGAAACGCACAGCAGCGTAGCAACCAGTATGGCCAGCGTTAAGGCCGCCCCCATCAGCGTCAGCGATACGCCGACCGCGTCTAACATGGCGGGTAATACCGGCTTGCCAGAGATCCAGGAGTGCCCGGCATCCCCCTGTAATATACCGCGCCACCACTGCCACAACAGCACTATAGGGCCTTGGTCGAGACCGAGTTGGCTGCGAATAGCTTGCAACGCCTCGGGCGTTGCCTCTTGTTCGGCGGATTTGGCGCGCAGTACGCTGAGTGCGGGATCGCTGCCGGAAAGCCACGGCAACAAGCCAATGAGCGCGATGACCGCAAAGGCGCTCACGGCACGGGATATCAGCGGAGTGATAACCGCTCCGAAGCGTAAGGGAGATGCGATCATGGTTGGTGCATCAGCCTGGTGATGTGTGTTTGTGGTGTAACCAGCATCCGTTCGCGCGGATCGCGTGCTGCCTGACGTACACCAGTCGCTTCGCCCTGAATCACCCGTTCGTGCAGCAAGGGGATCGCCGCATCCGTGGCGATAATACGCTGTTCGGCTGCCATGATTGTCTTACGCCGCGCTTCTCCGGCTGGTATAGCGGCAGCGGTGAGCAACGCCTCATCGACAGCAGGATCGCACAGTTGTGAGAGGTTAAACGACCCTTTGCAACTGAAATCGCTGTAGAGATAAGCCACCGGATCGCCGGAATCCAGCACCGTGGCGCGCGACAGGATAAAGGCATCGAACTTTCCGGCTAACGCATCGGCTTCAATTTGGGCGTATTCGCGCACTTCTTGCTGAACGGTAAACCCGGCTGCGGTTAACTGTTGTGCCAGATAAACGGCAACTTCCGGTAGCTCCGCACGATCGCTGAAGGTCGCCAGTTTGATAACCTCTCCCTGCGGATGGCGTGCAGGGGTCGGCTGGTCTACCGCATGGCGCAGCGGCGCAGCCCAACGCAGCGCCGGACCAAGCAAGCCGTGGGCAATATCCGCCCGGTTCTCATACACGTTCTTTACCAGCACGTCCCGTTGAACGGCATCTCGCACAGCAGCACGCAGTCCGGCATCACGCAGTGGGCCAAGGCGGGTGTTGAGATATAGGGTATTAGTGCGTGGCATAGGCACCTCATGGATTAGCGCTGGATCGATCAAGGGTGCTTGCGCGACCGGCACGGCCTCCACAATATCCGCGCTGCCGCTTCACAGCGCTGCGGCGCGGGCTGTTCCATCTGGAACGAAATCAACATCAAGACCTGAAGCTTGCGCAGGCGTGCCCCAGTAGCCGTCAAAGCGCTCAAGGGTAGCGTGGCTGGTGCCCTGAACGGCGGTTAACACGAAGGGGCCACTACAGTGGCGGATCGGGTCAACGCGGCCTTCGTGATACGCATTGGGTGAGAGGATAGCCAGTTGTGGGCTGGATAGCCGCTGGGGCAACAAGGGGTCAGGGGTGGCGGTAGTTACCCGCACCGCGTGGTCTCCATCAGCACTGATGTGCAACGTAACACCATCCAGAATAAGCGGTTTGGGCGCGGCACGCGTCGCAGTGCTGAGTGCATTGACCACGGCGGCCGCTGTTAGCGGTTCACCGTCGTGGAAACGCACATCGGGACGCAGGGTGAAGCGCCAGGTGGTGTCGTTTATCGACTGCCAGGCCGTCGCCAGGGCTGGCTGTGCATCACCGTTTTCATCCAGCACGATCAGCGTTTCGCTGGTGCTCCACCTCGAAAGCTTAAAGGCGTCATCGCTGAGGGGAGTCAAACCCGTACGGAGAGGTTGCAGCATCGCGATGCGAATACGATCGCTGGCAACTTCCGTTGCTGTTTTCTCTTCGCTGCCAAAGCAGCCAGTAAGCCCGGTACTGCCAACGATCAGCAGTAAAGGAAAAATTCGACGATAGACTAACAACATAACAGCGTCCTTTCAGGGAAAAATTAGCAATAACAATCAGGGAGTGTCGGGATGGCTGCCAGCAGCGCCCGCGTATGAGGATGGGCAGGCGTGGAGAACAGCGCGTTACACGGCCTGTCCTCGACAATCTGCCCCTCATGCATGACCAATACGCGTTGGCACAGCGTCGCCAACAGCATTCCCATATCGTAATGCTGGGCGAGTTGGCCAAATAATGTCGTTATCTGCTCGCGTAACGGTAAATCCAAACCGCTTACCGGTTCATCAGCGATCAGGAAAGCCGGTCGCAAGGCCAGCGCGCGCAATGGCTACCCGCTGTGCTTGGCCACCGGAAAGTGTTCCCACGCGCTGATGCAGCAGTAGTGATGCTGGCAAGGCGACATCGTCAAGAGCGCGTTGCAATGCCGATATCGGCGGTGCGCCATGGCCTAAAAAATGCAGTGGCTCGGCAATCGCCCGCGCTACGGTTTTATGGGGGGCCAGCGTGGAGGCCGGGTCTTGGGGAACATACTGAACCAACTGACGATACCAGAGCAGTGCAGCGGTGGAAGCCGGAAGAACGGCACGGCCCTGACAGCCCACACTTCCTGAATCGGGCGTTTCAAATCCCAATAAAATCTTCAGCAGCGTTGATTTTCCGGCACCGGATGCACCGACTAATCCCACATGCTCACCTTTGTTAAGTGACAGTGTCACGTAATCTATCGCGCAATGATATTGCGTGGCTTGCCAGAAACGTGTGCCTGGCAGCGGGTACCGATGCGTTACCTGACGCATAGCCAGAAGGAGGGCGCCGTGGCCGCGTGCAATGCAGGAGCACACATCTTATGTTATCCCGCCAGCGCTAACGCATTCTGAGATACCAGCTGACGCTGTTGACGTGCAGCCGTCATCAGCGCAACGGTGTAAGGGTGTTGTGGGTAACGCACTAGTGCATCGATGGTGCCTTGTTCAACGATCTTGCCATCGGACAGAATCAATGCCCGCGAGCAAAGCGCAGCGGCCACGGCGATATCGTGGGTAATAAACAACAAGGCGCGTTCAGGTGCACGGCTGGTATAGGTCTTTAGTGCCTGTAGCACCTGAGCCTGAGTGATGACGTCCAGTGCGGTGGTGGGTTCATCCGCAATCAACAGCGCGCTTTGACTGGCTAGTGCCGGTGCGATACAGACTCGCTGACGTTGCCCGCCAGAAAGTTCACCTGGATAGCGATGGGCGATGTGCTCCGGCTGAGAAAATCCGGCGGTAGCCAGTAACGTGATTCCTGCCTCCCACGCGGCGCGTGCGGATGTTGCACCGTTAGCGCGCAGCACCAGTACCAACTGCTTGCCGACACCGATCAGCGGATGCAGTGCCGCCGAGGTATCTTGGAAAATGGCGGCAATGCGCGGTTGCTGCGCTAATCTGTTTTGCCCAGAAAAATGAATGTCGCCACTCATCATCGAGCCTGTAAGGGGCAACCCTAACAGGGCGCGTGCAGTAAGCGATTTTCCAGAACCCGATGCCCCGATGAGTGCGACACGCTCACCGGGATGCAGGGAAAAACTGATGTTGTCGAGTTTTGTTATGCCATTAAGGTTGAGAGTGAGGTTGTTGACGGTCAGCAACGCCATGCAGACAGGCCCCTGTGGTGCAGTAAAGTTACGTTATAATGTATAATATGATATAATTATAACGTAACATTTAGTGCGCGCGGTCAGATGAAAATGCGTAACACCACGGTCCTTCATTATTGCTATACGGTTTATTCATGTAGGTGGGTATTAGCATTGGCGGATTTCACGTAGCCTGTAATCGGTTTATTGTGGGAGTGAAACCGTGGACATTATTGCAGCAAAAGAACAACACATTAGCGCTATTCAGGAAATTTATGCCTATCACGTTATCCATGGCACCGCATCGATTTGAAACAGAGCCGCCGGATATCAACGAGATGCTCGCCCGATTGAAAAAAAAACCACGGCCGGTCTTCCTTGGTTTGTCGCCAGCAAAAATGGCCACATAACCGGGTATTGCTATCTATCACGCTACCGTGAGCGCAGGGCCTACCAGTATACGCTTGAAGATTCGATCTATGTTGATCCGCAATGCCAGCAGCAGGGGGTGGAAAAAGCGCTCCTTGCTCACGCCATTGAGTGGGCTGAGCAACGCGGCTTTCACCAGTTGATCGCGATTGTGGATAACAGCGAAAATGAGGGGTCGCTGCATTTACACCGTCAGGCCGGTTTCTCGCTGGTCGGAACGCTGGCAAGCGTAGGGTTAAAACATGGGCGCTGGCTGGACACGGTGATGCTGCAACGTGCGCTGGATGAAGGCGATTCGACCTTGCCAGAATCTACACCGCGCTTTGACGAGAATTGATACGGGGCTGGTTTCCGCCATCGCAAAGGCTGGCGGAGGGTTAGGCGGTTAACCGTTAACGGTTTGCTTGCGGAACAATTCGCGAAATACCGGATAAATATCGTCCTGATCGCGAATATGTTGCATGGCAAAATTGTGGTAGGCATCACGCAGCGCTTCATACTCGCGCCACAGGGTTTGGTGTGAGCGACGCGTGATTTCGATGTAGCTGTAGCTGTAGTAACGCACAAAAGGCAGCAGTTGGTTAGCCAGAATATCGTGACACAGCGGTGAGTCATCGGCCCAGTTATCGCCATCGGAGGCTTGCGCCGCATAAATATTCCACTGCGACGGGTTATAGCGCGCTTTAACCACTTCCTCCATCAGCTTTAATGCGCTGGACACAATGGTGCCGCAGGTCTCCTGTGAGTAGAAAAACTCCTGTTCATCGACCTCTTTGGCTTGGGTATGATGGCGAATGTAAACCACGTCCACGTTCTTATAATTCCGGCTCAAAAACAGATAGAGTAAAATATAAAAACGTTTCGCCATGTCCTTGGTGGCCTGATCCATCGAGCCGGAACCGTCCATCAGGCAAAACATTACTGCCTGATGGACGGTTCGGCCCGGAGTTCATATTTCTTGAAACGCAGGTCGAAAGTATCGATAAAGGGCACTCGCGCAATCTTCTCGCGCAGCGCCGCAATCTCGTGACGTAACCGATCCTCTTCGAGCAATTGCGCGGACTCGGTGTTCTCGAGCTCTGCCAGATCTTCCTCGAGTTGGTGCAGTTCGCGCCGTTTCCCTGCCGTCATAGCCATACGCCGCGCCAGTGAATTTTGCAGCGAACGTACCACGCTGATGTTGGCGGGCACACCGTTAGCGGTGTAACCCGCACGGTGCGTTTTGTACTCGTTCATTTGGTGTTGCTGGGTCTTTTTCAGGTTAGGCAGCGCCAGATCCTCGAACAGCAGATCGAGGTATTCATCCTTGGAGATTTGAAACACGAATTCGTCCTGGCCTTCGCCATCTTTACTGGCGTTGCCTTGGCCGCCACCGCTGCCGCCACCTCCTTGTGGCCGCTCGATGCGATCGTTGGTAACAAAATGGTCGTTGCCAGGGTGAACACGATGCCGCTTCCCGCCGCGCCCCTGATGGAACATCGGTTCGCTAATGTCGCCTTGAGGGATCGATACAGACTCCCCGCTGTCTATGTCGGTTACAGAACGCTTGTTGATGGTCTCGGAAATCGACTGTTTTATTTGCGACTTATAGCGGCGTAAAAAGCGCTGGCGGTTCACCGGGCTTTTGTTCTTGCCGTTCAGCCGTCGATCAATGAAATAGGCCATGATTCCCCCGCATGACGTCGTCAAGCTGCCCGTACGTTATGATGATTTCCTGACACGCAGATACCATTCGCACAGCAAGCGTACCTGCTTGCGGGTGTAGCCTTTCTCCATCATACGATCGACAAAGTAGTCATGTTTTTTCTGCTCATCGGTCGAGGTTTTGGTGTTGAACGAAATCACCGGCAACAGCTCTTCCGTATTGGAGAACATTTTCTTCTCAATCACGGTGCGCAGTTTTTCATAACTGGTCCAGTTCGGGTTGTGGCCACTGTGGCTGGCGCGGGCACGCAGCACAAAATTGACGATTTCGTTACGGAAATCTTTGGGGTTGCTGATGCCAGCCGGTTTCTCGATTTTCTCCAGTTCGGCATTCAGCGATTCCCTGTCAAACAGTTGACCGGTGTCTGGATCGCGATACTCTTGATCCTGAATCCAAAAATCAGCATAAGTGACATAGCGATCGAAAATGTTTTGCCCGTACTCGGAGTAGGACTCCAGGTAGGCGGTCTGAATCTCTTTGCCGATAAATTCGGCGTATTTGGGAATCAGGTAGCCTTTCAGGTGCTCGACATATTTTTCCGCCACTTCTTGCGGGAACTGCTCACGTTCGACTTGCTGTTCCGGCACATAGAACAGGTGCACCGGGTTGGCGGCAACCTCACTGTGGTCGAAGTTGAACACGCGCGAGAGGGTCTTGAAGGCGAAACGGGTGGACAAACTGCTCATGCCTTCATCGATGCCCGCGTAATCACGGTACTCCTGATAGGATTTTGCCTTGGGATCGGTATCTTTCAGGCTTTCCCCATCGTACACGCGCATTTTTGAGTAGATACTGGAGTTTTCTGGCTCTTTAAGGCGCGAGAGGATTGAGAAGCGTGCCAGGGTTTCCAGCGTACCGGGCGCGCAGGGGGCGTGCTACAGTTCGCTGTGATCGAGCAGCTTGTCGTAAATCTTCACCTCTTCGGAAACGCGCAGGCAGTAGGGCACTTTGATGATGTAAACGCGGTCCAAAAAGGCTTCGTTGTTTTTGTTATTGCGGAATTGTACCCATTCCGATTCGTTAGAGTGGGCCAGAATGATGCCGTTGAACGGCATGGCAGCAATGCCTTCGGTGCCGTTATAGTTGCCTTCCTGCGTGGCGGTCAACAGGGGATGCAGGACTTTGATGGGTGCTTTGAACATTTCCACAAATTCCATTATGCCCTGGTTGGCACGGCACACCGGAATAGCCATAGGCATCAGGATCGTTTTTGGCAAAATGCTCCAGCTTGCGGATATCCACTTTCCCGACCAGTGCGGAGATATCCTGATTGTTTTCGTCGCCCGGTTCAGTTTTGGCGATCGCGACCTGTGCCAGAATGGAAGGCCAAACTTTTATTACTTTGAATTTGGTGATGTCACCACCGAAATCGCGCAGGCGTTTGGCCGCCCAGGGCGACATGATAGTGCCCAGATAACGGTGCGGTACCGCGTACTCTTTTTCAAGAATGTCGGCATCTTCCTGCGGGTTGAACAGGCAAAGTGGTTGGTCGTTGACCGGGCTACGCTCGCCATTGGCGCTCAGCCAGCGATGATTTCCCGCCGCCTACCGGACCGAGCAGATACAGGATCTGTTTCTTCTCTTCCAGCCCTTGAGTGGCGTGTTTCAGGTAAGCGACGATCTGCTCTATGGCATCTTCCATGCCGTAGAACTCTTCAAAGGCCGGATAGCGTGCAATTACCCGATTAGAGAATAAACGGGAAAGGCGAGACTCATGGGCGGTGTCCACCATTACGGGTTCACCGATCGCCATTAACAATCGTTCGGCGGCACTCGCATAAGCACTGCGATCCTGCTGACAGATGTTAAGAAATTCCTGCAACGTGAATTCTTCGTCCTTGGCAGCGTCATAACGCTGACGGTAATGATCAAATATGTTCATAGCGATGCCCGTCCTTCGTCGATTAGCACAGATTTAGAGGGCCTGTTAAATAATGTGCGGCGTTATTTATGCGGCCATAGATGTGTAGCCCTCTGGCAGATGATTTTCCTGAATACAGCAACCCTTATGCCAAATTCGCAGTAGTGTGGATGTTATTACACTGACAAGGCGCGTTTTCCTTCAGCCACACAGGGTGAGGTGGGGAGGTAGGTAAACACACTCATGCTAATCCGCGAACTCAGGAACATTTATCTTCCTGTCATTAAGCGTAGTTGGCATCTGCAAAATTTCCTCATTGGTGAAAACATCTTTTTAAGATATTTCAATAACTCACTCAGCGAAGTATGCCGCTACAATGGCGGTAGCCACTGGGCATTCATGCCCCTGGCTCATCTGGAATGACGATAGTTGCAGCATGTGCTTTAATGCCATGCGGTTTGCACATTTAAAGATTATGATTAATATGAGCAAAATACGATTTTGATAATTCATATCAGTAATAGGAATAATAACGTTATGAAAAAATCATCTGTTATTTATACTTCTTTGCTGCTGGCAGGGTCGCTGGCGGCAACAACGGCAGTTGCGGCGGATTTCTCACTGGGAGCCGGGGTATTAGGTTCCATCAGCCCGTATAGCGGGGGCGATAATGCACTGTATCCGGTGCCAATGGTGACCTATGAAAGTGACAACTTTTATTTTCGCGGGTTGGGTGGGGGGTATTATCTGTGGAATGACGGACAAAACCGCCTGTCGGTAACGGCACTCTATTCTCCATTGGGATTCAAACCGGGTGACAACGACGATGCGCAGATGAAGCAACTGGATAAGCGCCGTGGCACGCTGATGGCGGGCCTGGCCTATTCTCACTCCGCGTCCTGGGGAATTTTGCGCACCTCTGTGGTGGCCGATACCTTGGGCTACAGCGACGGTTATCTGTGGGACAACACCTACCTGTATCGCTTCGAATTGGGTGACTGGTCATTGACGCCGGGCGTCGGTGTGACCTGGAGCAGCGAAAGACTCAACCGCTATTACTTTGGTATCAGTGGCAAAGAGGCATCACGCTCAGGGTTAGGGGCTTACAGTCCGGATGGTGATTGGTCGCCGTACGCCGAGTTGAGCACCAACTACCGTATCAACGATAGCTGGAGCGCATGGGCCACCGGACGCTATGTGCGCCTGGCGGATGAAGTGAAAGAGAGCCCGATGGTCGATCGCAGCTATACCATGGTGTTTGGCGCTGGTGTGAGCTATCGCTTCTAACACCTGATGCGCTAAAGCAGGGCAAGTGCCGCACAATAATGGGGTGATTTCACCCCATTTGCACGTTTATGGCTGCATGACTAATCAGGTGCTTTATCATGTTGCTTCGCGCGGTATCGAGTTTGATTTGCTGCCTTGGTGTCAAGCACGCGCCGTGCCGGTGATGGCCTACTGCCCATTAGAACAAGCAGGTACGCTGCGCCGCAACCTGTTTTCTTACCCTGTGATAATGCGCATGGCGCACAAATACCAGGCGACGCCGGCACAAATTATGCTGGCTTGGGTATTGCGACAACCCGGCGTGATTGCCATTCCGAAAGCGAGTTCGGTGGCCCATGTTGAAGAAAATGCCCGCGCGCTCACGTTGGAATTGGATAGTGGTGATATTGCTGCGCTGGATGTCGCTTTTCCTGCACCGACCAGTAAGCAGTCGTTGGATGTTGTGTAGCGGGATAGGGCAGTGAAACATTACGTGTTAGCGCCGCCTGCGAGCGGCGGGGGTGGCAACAAACGGCTGAGTCACACGAGCCGTTTCCACGCAGACAAAGGTTTTATAACCGTCATCCGGCATGTCGGCGATGGTTTTAGACAGTTCCGCCGCCGGGTTCCAGGCAACCGCATCGCTGTGGTGCGTGTGGTGCACGTCTATAGTGCGTTTCAGCGTTGGGTCCACGATGCTGCTCACTGCTTGCGGATGCGTATAGATGCGATCGGTGCGCTCAGTGAACGTCAGATCGCCACCTTGCGTCGTCAACTTGCCTTGATTGACCTAATCGATAAAGGTATCGCCCAAACCGCTGACGCGGATATGGTCAATATCACCAATCTGGAAGTAGGTGTGCAGGGCGCTGGTGATGCTGTAATAACCCTGCGCTTCTAACTCGATCGTGCAGGTTTTACCCAGCTTGTAGCGCGCAGTCAGCGTAAAAGCGTGTGGCCAGCTTGCCAACGTCTCCGGCGTATCACGCAGGGTGAAAGTCAACTCAACGCCGTTGGCATCTTCACGGTGTGCGGTGAATTCCCACGGCAGTAAACGGGCAAAACCGTGGTTAGGTTCCGCAAACGGGCCAAACCATGGGAAGCAGATCGGCACACCACCGCGAACGGCGTGTTGTCGCTCAACCACAGCACTGGGACTTCACCTTGCGGCTGCCAGTGCAGCAGATGGGCGCCTTGCAGCGTGACGGCAGCGCGTACCTGCGGATGATCAACGACAATGACCGGCAGTTGGTCTACCTGGTGTTGACTGACCGTGTATGAAATTTCAGATTTGATGGGAAGTGAAAAAATTTTATCGTTCATGATGTTACCTTGTTTTATTTGTATTTCGTGTTGCATCATGGCGGAACGCAGCTAATAAAAAGGGCGACATCATGTCGCCCCTTGCATCGCTTATCGCACCGTTGCCTTATTTGGAGATGTGGGCGATCAGGTCCAGTACTTTGTTGGAGTAGCTGGTTTCGTTGTCATACCAGGAAACAAGTTTCACAAAGTTGTCGTTCAGCGCGATACCGGCTTTGGCATCGAACACAGACGTCAGAATTTCGCCGTTGAAATCGGTGGAAACCACGTCATCTTCAACGTAGCCCAGAACGCCTTTCAACTCGCCTTCAGAAGCGGCTTTGATAGCTTTCTTGATTTCTTCGTAAGTTGCTGCTTTTTCCAGACGAACAGTCAGGTCAACCACAGAAACGTTCAGGGTCGGAACGCGGAACGCCATACCGGTCAGTTTGCCGTTCAGTTCCGGGAGAACTTTACCTACAGCCTTGGCTGCACCCGTAGAGGACGGGATGATGTTCTGGGATGCGCCGCGGCCGCCGCGCCAGTCTTTATGAGACGGGCCATCAACGGTTTTCTGGGTAGCAGTGGTGGCGTGAACAGTGGTCATCAGACCTTCGATGATGCCGAAGTTGTCGTTGATTACTTTTGCCAGCGGTGCCAAGCAGTTAGTGGTGCAAGATCCGTTGGAAACGATATCTTGTCCGGCATATTTGTCAAAGTTGGCACCACGAACGAACATCGGGGTGTTGTCTTTGGACGGGCCAGTCAGAACCACTTTTTTCGCGCCAGCGGTGATGTGCTTACGTGCAGTTTCGTCAGTCAGGAAGATACCGGTTGATTCTGCAACCACGTCAACACCAACTTCGTCCCACTTCAGGTTAGCCGGATCTCTTTCTGCGGTAACGCGGATTTTTTTGCCGTTAACAATCATCTGACCGTCTTTCACTTCAACGGTGCCGTCAAAACGGCCGTGAGTTGAGTCGTATTTCAGCATGTAAGCCATGTAGTCAGCGTCCAACAGGTCGTTGATTGCAACGATCTCAATGTCAGAACGTTTCTGAGCAGCACGGAAAACAATGCGGCCGATGCGGCCAAAACCGTTGATACCTACTTTGATAGTCATATATTCCACCAGCTATGGTTTGTGAATAATGGTTAGTGAATAAAGGTTGGTTGTAAAATTACAAAAACCTTGCTGAGCGTCAAGCGGAATCGGGTCAATAGTTGCGGCAAGTCAAATCTGATGCGCAACAGTTGCACGAAAAAGCGCCGTAATGAAACTTAGGAACATCTTTCCCTTAAATGGGAGCGTTTGCACCAATATAAAGCCCGCAGGCCCGATAAATGTGATGGATATCACAATTGCTGGGGCCTTGGTCGGTTACTCCTCATTTTAGTCGGAAAAAACGTTATGAGGATGTTAATTCTTGTTAAACTAAGTCATGCCAAACAAAAATGATGGCGAGACAATCATGGATAAGCCAGCTTCAACGTCTGCAACGGCAGGCAAGGGAACATTGACGGAGATGCAACAGTACGTGACGCAGCAACGCGGCACTGAACCTGCCTATTCAGGCAAACTGTTGCATAATAAACGCACCGGGGTATATCACTGCCTGTGCTGCCAAAGCGCGCTGTTTTACTCCGACAACAAATATGACTCTGGATGCGACTGGCCCAGCTTTGATCGGCCCGTGGCGAAGGGGGCAATCCGTTATCTGGAAGATTTTTCGCATAACATGCACCGTATCGAAATTCGCTGCGGTAAATGCGATGCCCATTTAGGGCATGTGTTCCCCGATGGTCCGCAAACCACCGGCGAGCGTTACTGCGTTAACTCGGCCTCGTTGAGCTTTATCGATGGCACCGACGGTGAGAAAGTGGATGGCTGACGGTAAGGATAGTAGTTGCAGCTAAAACGTTTCAGCTTACTAGGTTTTGATGAAAAATAGCAATGACAGGGTGGCAATGACGATGTTCGACAAACAGCTTGATGAAGTTGTGACGGCGCTGACGCCGGATATCTACCAACGCCTGGCAACCGCCGTGGAGCTGGGAAAATGGCCTGATGGCGTACCGTTGACGCTGGAGCAAAAAGAAAATTGCCTGCAAATGGTGATGCTATGGCAATCACGCCATAACGTTGATGCGGAACACATGACCATCAATACCGACGGTAAGTTGGTTATGAAAAGCAAGCAAGAGCTAAAACAGGCGTTTGCCATCGACAACCTGATTCAGCGAGAACGTCAGTAACCGAGGTCCCTGAATGCTCAGGGACTCGGCGTTATGCGGGGTGGTGCGCTAATGCCGCGATAACGTCGGCCAGGCCAATACGACGTGCTCTGTGAGCCACCATGTCGGCCAGAGCTGCTTCGCTATCATCTGGTTGGAGATTCACCCCGCGACAGTTCTCTTCAACGATCTGCACGTCATACCCGAGTTCCAACGCATCTAACACGGTAAATTTTACGCAGTAGTCCGTTGCCAGCCCCATGATGATCAAACGCGTGATGCCACGTTGGCGTAACAGGTTATCCAGTGCGGTGGCGGCGCGTTTGCCGTTGTCGAAAAAAGCGCTGTAACTGTCAATGTCATGCTTAGTGCTTTTCTGTATAACCGCATCAAACGCCTCATGATGAAGGCGCTGGTGAAACTCCGCACCTCGCGTGCCCTGTACGCAGTGCACTGGCCACCATGTTTGCGCTAATCCTGCCAGTTCACCACGCTCTCCCACGACAGCACCAGGGTTATTGTCGGCGAAGCTCAGATGATTGGCCGGATGCCAGTCCTGGCTGGCGATGACGAGTATCCTGGCTTTCTGTGCTGCCACTATCGCTAGGTTGGCAACATCGATGGTGACATCACCCTGTGCGACAGGCAGTGCGCCGTTCGGACAAAAATCATTCTGCAAATCAACCAACAGCAGGGCATGGTTCATGGCGGTATGGTTCATGGCAGCTCGCTCCAGCATCCGGGTTATGCATCCTGGGTCAATTCGCCGCGCAGGTCTTGTTGCATTAACTGGCGAATGGTATCAGGGGTTAAATCAGGTTGGCTCAGCAGATAATGCAGTTTTGTCAGCGCGGCTTCCACCGCCATATCAAAACCACTGATCACGCCAGCCTGCGCCAGCGCATTTCCAGTGGCGTAGCCCTCCATATTCACCCGTCCTGAAATGCACTGGGTGAGGTTAACCACCACAATCCACCGCTCCGATGCCTGACGCAGTTCGTCCAGTAGTGCTGGGCTTTGCGGGGCGTTACCTACACCATAAGAACGCAATATCAGCGCCTTGACCGGCTGGCGCAGGAAGTTACGCACTACGTCCGCTGAAATCCCTGGATAGACGGTAATCCCACCAATCGGTTGTGGGGTAATAGGATGTACGATCAGCGGTGCGCTGGGGGTTTCCGACTGCGCTGACACCAGGCGGCGTATGTGAATACCGGCCTCCAGCAGCGTCGGGAAATTGGGGGAAGCAAACGCATCAAAACCGTCAGCATGGGCTTTCGTGGTGCGGTTACCGCGCAGTAACTTGTTATTGAAAAACAGGCTGACTTCATTCACCGGGTGATTAGCCGCGACATAAAGCGCATTGAGCAGGTTGGTTTGCCCATCAGAACGCAATTCGGTCAACGGAATTTGTGACCCTGTCACAATGAGTGGTTTTGCCAAATTCTCCATAATGAAGGAGAGAGCAGATGCCGTGAAGGCCATGGTATCGGTGCCGTGCAGAATCACGAAGCCGTCATACTCATCATAATGCTGTTGAATATCCTCAGCGATAGCCTGCCAATCGGCAGGGGTCATGTCGGAGGAGTCAATCAGCGGGTCATATTCATGGATGGTAAAATCAGGCATCTCCTGGCGATGAAACTCCGGCATGTTGGCCAGCTGTTGTTGCAGGTGACATGAAACCGGAATGTAACCATTGGCGGAACGTTGCATACCTATGGTACCGCCGGTATACGCGACATAAATGGATTTCTTTTGCATGCTGTTCTTATTAAAAAGATGAAAAACAGCCCGACATAAGCCGGGCTGAGGGAAAATCCTGTGTGACGATGTTTATTCCACTTCACCGCAGGCCATGCAAAGGGCATAGCGATGTTGCGGATCGTTAAATGTATTGAGCAAAGCAGGTTGTGCTTGCACCACCTCAGCCAACTGCGCTACCGGAGCAGGTAACATGGCCTGAAGTCGGGCCGGTAACCAAGCATGGGCGGCGGCGTTGACGCGGTTTAGCATCATATCCAGCAGGCTTGGCTGCTCTTCAAACCAGTTGAGCTGGTATTGGCCCAGCTTGGCCAGTTCAGCGGCTTTTTTGACCGCGTCGTCAAAGTCACCCAGTTGATCGACCAACCCGTTGGTCTTGGCGTCGTCACCGGTCCATACGTGCCCCTGGGCGATTTTATCAATCTCTTCCTGGCTTTTCTTACGTGATTGCGCGACCAGTTCGACGAAGTTTTTATAACCCCGCTCGATGCTGATTTGCATCATCTGTGCAAACTCGGGCGGCAGCGTTTTAGTGATGCTGAGATCTGCTAACGGCGAGGTTGCCACACCATCGGTATGTACGCCGATAGCGCCAAGGGTATTTTCAAACGTGGTGATCACGCCAAATATCCCAATTGAACCCGTCAGGGTGCTCGGACTGGCGATGATGGCGTTCGCTGGTGTGGAGATCCAGTAGCCGCCGGACGCGGCCATACCGCCCATGGATACCACGATCGGTTTGCCAGCCAGACGTACTGCCATCAACTCAGAGCGAATCTTCTCCGAAGCGGTTACGCTGCCTCCAGGGCTATTAACGCGTAGCACGATCGCCTTGATTTTAGGATCCAGTCTGGCCTGACGAATTTGAGCCGCCGTGGTATCACCACCGACCACCCCCGGGGTTTCTGGACCATCAACAATGGCGCCGCTGGCAAAGATCACCGCAATTTCTGCGCCGCTTTGATTGTTAGGTTTTTCGGTGTAGTCGTAAATGCTGGTGTAGTTGAAGCTTTGATTTTTGGTGTCCCAGCCGAAGGTTTTTACCAGCTTCTGTTCGATGACCGAACGTGATGCCACTTCGTCCACCAGTTTGTTTTCCAGGGCATAGCGTGCCGGATCGCCTTGCACAGCCTGAAGGCCAGCAATAATCGCGCTGGCACCGGGGAACAGCTGTTGCGGTGTAATTTGGCGGTTTGCTGCAACCGTATTCAGGTAGTTTTGCCACAATCCACCGACCCAGCGCATATCGGCTTCGCGCGCTTCGTGGGACATATCGTCACGCAGGAAAGGCTCTACCGCAGATTTGTAGGTACCGACGCGGAATACGTGACTGGTTACATCCAGCTTTTCCAACAGCGATTTGTAATAGAGGCCATTGGTGGCGAAACCGCGCAGATCGACATTACCCTGCGGGGTGAGTGAAATACTGGTCGCGAAACTGGCCAGATAGTATTGCGTTTGGCTGTAACTGTCGCCGATTGCAAAAATGGGCTTGCCGCTGTCGCGGAATTCACGCAATGCATTGCCGATATATTGCAGAGAGGGTTGGTCGGCACCGACGAAATCGCTCAGATCGAGCACCATACCGGTAATATTGCTGTCGTTTTTGGCCTGACGAATAGTATTAACAATATCAAACAGCGAATTTTCCTGACGGCGGTTGCTGGAAGCACCAAAAAATTCTCTGCCCAACTGACGAAGTTTATTATTGACCGTCGGCTTATCGACGACAACGCCAGTGATATCAACGAGCAGCGCGCCCTGAGGCGTTTGGGGCGGTGCATTTTTAAACTGCGCATAAATACCGACACCCCCCAGAATCAACACAATCAGAAACAGGTTAAGAATAAACTCGCGGGTGAAATTGAGCAGACGCCAAGTCCACTTGAAGAGTCCGCTAAAGATTCGCCACAGTGTGCGCATGTTATCTCCAAAAACGCCAAACATAATACCTGCTCGCTGTTCCTTTTGATGGCAAAGCGAGCAGTAAAGGATTGCCCCGCGACATTCACGCTAATAAGAGCAAACTTACTCTCTATCCTAATGAGCGTATAGGAAAATGCCAACTTCATTAGTACCCTTCGTTGATAAAAATGTGTCTATTTTGTAAAGAAAAGCGATTGCTTGCGACGTGACTTTTTTCGTGCGACCTAATGTGGCGACTACCGGAGGAGGAATACTGAAGTGCGCGGCAGAGATGAATAATAAAAAGCAGAATCTACTAACGGCATTTCAGAGAGAAAACGTTCGTCCATGGAAAATAATGCTTTTATAATTATCACGTTGTCTGAAGTTATCAGGTGAAGTGTATTCTTATCAATGGAGTGAACCATGCCTTTTTTAACGCACGTCCGTGTGTTGTTCCTTTTGCTATTGACCTCTCTGTCATTCCATGCTTTGGCCGATCCGGTTTCTGGATTGACCTGTGGTATTTATAAAGAACCAAGAAGCCAGATTCGTGTGTTAAATCACGAGCTGCTACAACAATCGTTTGCTACCGAGACCACGTTACATCATTACCGTTTAGAAGGAAGTAAACTCAAACGGGTTACGTTGGAGGAATTGGTAGACTCCACCATGGAAGTGTCTGCTGACGGTAAAACCATCACCGATCAGATGTTCAAATTTAATTATGTGCTCAAGGAGGAGCAACCCTGCCTGGCCAACCTGCCGCAGCCGAAAACTGAAGTGGGTAAAACCTGTTGGAACAACCTACGTGCCTGCAAAAAAAATGATGTATGAGATTGATACTGCACAGTTAAAGCAACTGTGCGAAGATCACATTGATTCAGCGTGCAGCAGTTGGGAAGCGCGTGCCTCTGCGGAAAAGCATGGTCAGTCGCTGTTCGCAGCCGTGACGGGCATCCCGGCGGCACCGGCGCAAGAATATACCGATACTATGGCAGCGCTATGCCGCAGCGGTGTTTCGGCCAAACTGTGCACCGAAGCGGCCAAAGCGCAGTGGCGTAGTGGGCAATATCTGGCTGCCCGTGACCTTTTGCAGGTTGCCTGCGCTGCGCCGATTAATGATGGTGCATCGTGCCAGAACGTTGCCAATATGGCCTCATTGACAGAGCAGGACATCGTGTCACCGGCATCGGGTATTCCCGTAGGAGCCTTTGCCCTGCGCGAAACGGGCGATCCTGATATCACTATTGCCGAAGACGGTGTGGTGAACGTGCGCGGTATTGCCCCAGTAAAAGCGCAAGAAGAACAAGGTATTATCCGTATCGGACACAATAAAGGTAGTGCGTTCGCCTTTCGTCGTGCAGGAAATGACACGCTGATTGGCCTCGATTTCTGGAATCAGTTAAAGGTGTACCATTTGCGTCACGACGCAGAGTGATCGCGGCACGGCATTGAGCACGTTGCTGGTCACTGTTTGGATGCGCAGGCAGACGTTCTGTGCTTGCGCATCATCATAGGTCAACCGCCTGAACAAGGCCGATAACATTCAGAATCTCCCCGCATTATTGCCGGTATCCGCTATGATAGGATTGCCATAAAACCGTTACTGACGCATCGCGAGTTGTGATACCGTGGCGCGCAATGACAGGCGATGGCAACGCTTGGCGCTATTTTTCATGCGGGCCGTTAACAGGAGAAAAATGATGGATGCACTGGACTTGTTACTTAATCGCCGTTCTGCCTCGCGTTTGGCTGATCCGGCACCGCAAGGTGACGCGTTAGCCAATATTATTCATGCAGGTATGCGCGCGCCAGATCACGGCACTCTGCAACCGTGGCGTTTCGTGATTGCACAGGATGAGGGGTTGGCCCGCCTGAGTGAAGTTTCACACGCTGCTGCTCAACAGGATGGACTGGACGCTGCTGCACAAGATAAAGCCCGTCAAGCCCCGTTTCGCGCCCCAATGGTCATCACCGTGATTGCACATTGCGAAGAAAATCCCAAGGTGCCTAAGTGGGAGCAGGTGGTTTCCGCAGGCTGCGCGGTGCAAGCGATGCAAATGGCAGCATTGGCGCAGGGTTTCAACGGCATCTGGCGCAGTGGCCTGTGGACTGAACACCAACAGGTGCGTGAAGCCTTCGGTTGCCGCGAACAAGATGAAATTGTCGGGTTTCTCTATTTGGGAACACCTCAACTGAAAGCGTCCACCACGGTTGTGCCGGTGGACACGGAAAAATTTGTCCGTTATTTCTGATAATGCGCCTGTTTATTGCTGAAAAACCCAGCCTTGCCAGGGCGATAGCTGATGTCTTGCCCAAACCGCATCGGCGAGGCGACGGCTACATCACCTGCGGTTCGCAGGATGTCGTCACCTGGTGCGTCGGGCATCTACTCGAGCAGGCTCAGCCCGATGCCTATGATGCCCGCTATGCGCGCTGGTCGTTGGCCGATCTACCGATTATCCCCGAAAAATGGCTATTAATGCCGCGCCCATCAGTGAGCAAGCAATTGAATGTCATCAAGAAGCTGTTGGAGGAGGCGTCAGAGGTGATCCACGCCGGTGACCCGGATCGCGAAGGGCAACTGCTGGTGGATGAAGTGCTGGAGTATTTGGCGCTAGCCCCGGAAAAACGCCAGCAGGTGCGGCGCTGCCTGATCAACGATCTCAACCCGCAGGCGGTGACGCGTGCGGTCGAACGCCTGCGCGATAATCGCGACTTTGTGCCACTGTGCGTCTCTGCGCTGGCGCGTTCGCGTGCTGACTGGCTCTATGGCATTAACATGACTCGCGCCTACACGCTATTAGGACGCAATGCGGGCTATGACGGCGTGCTCTCCGTCGGACGGGTGCAAACACCGGTGCTGGGGCTTGTGGTACGCCGCGATGAAGAGATCGAAAACTTCGTCTCCAAGGATTACTTTGAGGTCAAGGCGCATATTGTCACGCCTGCTGATGAACGCTTTGTGGCGCTGTGGCAACCGAGCGAATCCTGTGAACCTTATCAGGATGAAGAAGGGCGTCTGTTGCACCGTTCTTTGGCTGAGCATGTGGTCAAGCGCATTGCCGGGCAGTCGGCTACCGTAACGGATTACAGCGATAAGCGTGAGTCGGAAACGGCACCGCTGCCTTATTCTCTCTCCGCATTGCAAATTGAAGCCGCGAAACGCTTTGGCCTGAGCGCACAATTAGTGCTGGACACCTGCCAGCGCTTGTATGAAACCCATAAGCTGATTACCTATCCGCGTTCGGACTGCCGTTACCTGCCTGAAGAGCATTTTGCCGGGCGTCACGCGGTTATCAATGCGATTACGGTGCATGCCCCCGGTTATTGCCGCAACCGGTCGTCGATCTTGAACGCCGCAATCGCTGCTGGGATGACAGCAAAGTCGACACTCACCATGCGATTATTCCCACTGCGCGCAGCGCCAGCGTCTCGCTAAGCGAGAATGAGCGTCAGGTGCACGGGCTGATTGCCCGACAGTATCTGATGCAGTTTTGCCCTGATGCGGTGTTTCGTAAATGCGTTATTACCCTCGATATCGCTGGGGGAAAATTTATTGCCAAAGCCCGTTTTCTGGCCGATGCGGGCTGGCGCGCGCTGCTGGGTGCCAAGGAGCGCGACGACGAAAATGACGGCTTGCCGTTGCCGGTGGTGGCTAAAGGGGATGTGCTGCTGTGTGAAAAAGGTGAAGTGGTGGAGCGGCAAACCCAGCCCCCGCGTCCTTTTACCGATGCTACGTTGCTCTCGGCTATGACCGGTATTGCCCGTTTTGTGCAAGATAAAACGTTGAAGAAGATATTGCGTGAAACCGATGGCCTCGGCACTGAAGCCACGCGCGCAGGCATTATTGAGCTACTCTTTAAACGAAGCTTTCTGTTTAAAAAAGGGCGTTACATTCATGCCAGCGAAGCGGGGCGCGCGCTGATTCACGCATTACCGCCTAGCGCAGCATTGCCGGATATGACCGCCAACTGGGAAGCTACATTAACGTTGATCAGTGAAAAACAGCGCCGCTACCAGGATTTTATGCAACCGCTAACTCAAACCTTGAGTGGATTGATCGAGCAAGCACGACAAAACCGGTCCGCATCGGCATTCCGCGGGCTGCAAGCACCACAAAAAACGCAGAAGAAAACACGTAAACCCACGGCGAAAAAGGCCGCGAAGGAGTAAAACGGATGAAATCATCACAGGTGATGTTGTTTGTCAGCGCGCTGGTCTCTCTGCCCGTGTGGGCGCAATCCACAGCGGTGACCACGCCCTCTCGGGGGAATACGGATATCGTGGTTGGCGTACCGCCCAGTGTGATTTGGGGCGATAACAACGGTTCGGCGCGGCGAGAGCCGCAAAACAACTGTATGCGTTGCTGCGTGTTCGAGAATCGTAATTATACCGAAGGCGCGGTGGTGAGAACGGAAGGCGTGTTGTTGCAGTGTGTACGCGACAGGCAAACGCTGGGGACGAATAATCTGATCTGGCAGGTGCTTAAACAGTAACGGTTTCCAAGGTGGGGCAGCCGCGTGCGGCTGCCATCACAAGGTGTTACAGACCGGAGAATGTGGCCCAAATCGGCGCTTGGTCGGACGGTTTTTCCATACCGCGTATGTCGTAATCGATATCGCTCGCCGTGCAGTGCGCCGCCAATGCCTGACTGGCGAGGATCACATAAATTCGCAGGCCGCGATTGTCGTCAAAACCGGCAGAGCGGTAGTCAAACCAGGAATAGCGATCGGTAGTGTCTGGCGCAAGTGCGCGGAAGGTATCGACCAATCCCCATCCCAGCAAGCGCGCCATCCATTCACGCTCTTCAGGTAAAAATTAACACTTACCGGTGCGTAGCCAGCGCTTACGGTTTTCTTCGCCAATGCCAATATCCAGATCCGTCGGGCTGATATTGATATCCCCCATGACAATCAGCGGTTGCTCCGGGGTGTGATGTTGCGCCAGATAGGTCTGCAAGTCGGCATAAGAGCGCGTTTTGGCCGGGAATTTTACCTGATGGTCGCGACTCTCTCACTGTGGGAAATAGACATTGATAACGGTCAGCGTACCTGCGGGCGTGGCGAAATCTGCCATGATGATGCGTCGCTGCGCATCGGGTTCATCGGTTGGAAAGCCGTAGCGCACGGCAATCGGTGTCTCTTTACACAGCAGCGCGACGCCATAATGGCCTTTTTGCCCGTAATAGTAGACCTGATAGCCGAGCTTGCGTATCTCTTCGAAGGGAAACATATCATCGTGGACTTTGGTTTCCTTCAAGCCAATGATATCCGGCTGATGCTGGGCGATGATAGCGGCCAGTTGGTGAGGGCTGGCACGCAGCCCATTGATATTAAAAGAAACAACTTTCATCGTCACTGTCATATCAGGAAATTGTGACGCAGATGGTATCAGAAAAAACAGGCAAAGGTCACGCCAGCGATGCACGGTGGATGATATCGAGGTCTGGCGAGCGAACGGAAGGTTGAAGTAGCGATAGTAAGCCCTTATACTTCGCAACTCGCAGGAGAGAGGACCGCACAACGCGCGACCCGCCGAAGGCGCAAACTCCCATAATCGCTCAGGCCACCTTACTGCACTTTGTTTATACGCCGACTGGAGAGCGGTGTGCACGTTGTTTATCGGCGTGGCCACCCACCGAAGGGGCAAGCAGCGTGAGCTGCATAAACTCTCAGGTAAAACGGACAGGGGGAGAGGCACATTTCACAGGAAAACTTGTGTGCTTACTTACATCTATCTGATCGCAATTACCGCAGAAGGCATGTCTGGCGCATTGGCCGCCGGACGCAGGAACATGGATATTTTCGGTGTGGCGATGATCGCTTTTATCACCGCACTGGGCGGTGGCACCGTTCGTGATATCTTGCTCGGCAACTATCCCATCGGCTGGACGCAACACCCGGGGTATATCTATCTGACGATTGGTGCAGGCCTGTTCACTATCGTAATTGCCCGTATCATGCATCACTTGCATCGACTGTTCCTGATCCTTGACACCATGGGGCTGATTGCCTTTACCATTATTGGCTGCAATGTGGCGCAGAAGCTGAACTACTCCTTTACCGTGGTCATTATGGCCGGGATTGTCACCGGGATCTTCGGTGATATTCTGCGTGACATCTTTTGTAACCGCACGCCGATGGTGCTCAGAAAGGAGCTCTATGCCAGCGTATCACTGCTGGTGGCGCTGCTTTATCTCGGGCTGAAAGCGTTACAGATCAACCACGATATTAATCTGCTGGTGTCCTTTACCTTGGGGCTCTCGTTGCGTCTGGCGGCGATCCGGTGGTCATGGCAACTGCCGGTGTTTTCCTACTCGCCGGGCAGTTGGAAAGGAAAAGCCTGAGAGATGTGGTGAACCGCACCGTAATTGTGAATAAAACGGTGTAACGTTGCTTCTTCATAACAAATAACAATTGTGGCAGACGGATCTGATCGTCTTCAGCTATCTGGATATTATGAAGAACAACTTTAACGTTTTTGTCGCGAGTTCTGCGTTTTCACTGCTGGGAATCGAGATTTACCATATCACGCTACCTTTGCTGGAGTTGAGTCTCAACCTTGACCCTGTGCATATTAGCTGGTGTGTGTTTGCTTTTTATTGTCCGGTGATTTTTATCAAAATAATATCATCACCGCTCATAGAGAAATCAAATAAGATCAATGTGCTAAAGTGCAGTGAGTGTGGACGCATTCTCTGTTTAGCGTTATTTATCCTATTGCTCACCTTGTCGCGCGATGCCAGTTTCCTGTGGATTATGGCTGTTTCACTCGCTTACGGTGTATTTACCGTGTTTACTGAAGTGGCTGAGCCTGTGGTAATCAAGGGACTGATTCAGGGACACGCCCCCACGTCGGCCTTGTCAACCTATGAGATCAGAACCAGAGCGGTTCAGCTTGTTGCGCCTGCGTTGTGTGGGTATCTGATTTCCGTGAATGTTTTTTTCCTTTATTCTGTCAACTTGCTCTTTTCGCTGTTAGCCGTGCTCTTGCTGTTTCTGATTCGTATCGATGTCCCACAGACAGCAAACCCCGTGCACTCCTCGATGGGCGCGGATATTCAACAGGCATTCCGCTGGTTGCGAGACAATAAACTGTTTACCGTCATCGTTGCTCTGACAGCGCTTAACAATTTTTTGCATCCGATTCTCTATCTGACCGTGATATGGAGCCTGAAAGCGCAAAATACCGTCTTTGAAATAACCGGCCTGGTGCTTTCTGGCCTGGGGGCGGGCGGTCTTATCGGCAGCTTTATTTCACGTAAAGTGATTAATATATTGTCGCTCAGGCAGTTGGTTCTCTTTGTAAACCTGGCCCGGGTGCTGGTTTTCTTTGGATTTCTTGTTTTCACCGATCCTGTGTCGATCTTTGTGTTGTTTGTCTTTAAAGCCATTATGGGAGGGGTATGGAATGTCAGTTATAACGTATTCACTCTTCAGGAGATGCCGCTCAAACTGGCGGCAAGGATTTCTGCGGTGAGCGGGACGTTGGTGAAAATCAGTGCCGGTGTTGGTAGCCTGGTGGCCGGTTATTCTCTAGGATTCATGGGCGCAGAGTTGACGCTGGTTATATTGGCCGTGCTGACTTTGTTCATGCTGTCTGGCTCTTTTGTCTATAAAAAAGAGTACGGTAAATACCATGAGCAAAAAGCGTTATAAGGATAACAGGGAAAATTCAGGTGTCAGTTAGGAAGTAAAATGAACCGTGGAAACAACATGGTGAAATAGCTGCTGCGAGATGGTGGTGTGGGAAGGATTCGAACCTTCGAAGTCCGTGACGGCAGATTTACAGTCTGCTCCATTTGGCCGCTCGAGAACCCCACCATGGCCTAACTGATTGTGCGCTTTCTTGGTAAGCGGGGAGCATAATATCAAATGCGACGCCCCTGTAAAGCCTGAACGCAAAAAAACGCGTTTGTTTGCCGTTTTTTCACGCGCCTTGCGGGTTTTCCACTCAAGGTTGAGTGGAAAAACAGCGGCTTAAAGAATAATGGTGCGATTACCGTAAACGAAAACTCGTTGTGCCAGCACGCGGTAAAGGGCGCGGCTCAGGACGTTTTTCTCGACGTCGCGGCCTGCACGCATCATGTCATCGGCTGTATAGGTGTGATCCATGTTGATCACATCCTGCATGATGATCGGACCTTCATCCAGGTTGTCGTTCACGTAGTGGGCGGTCGCACCGATGATCTTCACGCCGCGCTCATAGGCCTGATGGTATGGACGTGCACCGATGAACGCAGGCAGGAACGAGTGGTGGATGTTAATCACCTGATTTGGATAGTGCTGCACAAAAGCAGGCGTCAAAACGCGCATATATTTGGCCAATACCACGTAATCCGGTTTGTACGCATCAATCTGCTCAATCATCAACTGGTCGTGCGCTTCTCGTGAGAGCCCTTCATGGCTCACAAGATGGGACGGGATATCAAAACGTTCTTACCAGTGTCTGCAACGTATCGTGGTTGCCAATCACGGCGGCAATTTCCACATCCAGGCCACAGTAGGCACTCTTCATCAGCAAATCGCCCAGACAAAGCGCTTCTTTGGTGACCAGAACCACGATACGACGGCGGCCTGCATCACTCAGTTCGCGCACGGAGCCTTCCAGCAGCGCGCCGTCTAAATCAGCCAACAGCGTAGTATCATTGAAGATCCCTTCTAATTCGGTACGCATGAAAAAGCGCCCGGTGCGGTGATCGACAAATTCATTGTTCTGCATAATGTTTAATTCGTGTTTGTAGCAGATGTTGGTAATTTTTGCGATAAGTCCCTTTGTATCGGGGCAAATGGTACGCAACACTTTTCGTTGTATTGCCTGAGATTGCATCGTTTGGGATTGCATGGAAATAAGAACCCTGTCCAAAATCGTCTGTCATCATCCCCGAAAGCTGCCACGTTCGTGCGATTTATCGCCGCGATAAGGGGAAGCATGCCACCGGGTTACATTTTTGCCTTACACTACGCGCCTATCCACGCCCGCAGCACTGTTTGTATTTTTTGTCCGAACCGCACGGACAGCGATCGTTTCTGCCAGTTTGCAGATGCACACCATCTACATAGTACCAGCGATCGAGGCGGCGAAGGAATCGTGAGCGCTCGCGCATCAGCGATGTACGCTCTGGCTGCGAGGTGTCGGTATAGCGCGCAGCGAATTCAACATAACCTTCATCCGTATCGCGTCCTGGGCTGGCAGCCAGCACATTCAATCGTTGCCACTGCGTATCCTGAGCGCTTTTGGTGATTGAAGTACGCCATTTTTCGGGATGAAGCGCAGGATCCCAGGTAGCGATAAGATAATCAACGTCATGGGCTACGTAAGCACAATAGCGTGAACGCATTAATGCTTCTGGTGTTGGTGCAATGTCGGTGCGTTGCAGATAGGGAAGGCAGCATGCGGTATACTGCTTACCACTCCCGCAGGGACAGCTTCGCGGCACGGTAACTCCTGATTGTATGACGAACAGTAAAAAAAATTAAAAAATATCGATATTTGCGTGAAAATAACTCAACGTCGTGGCGATATGTTACCTAACAATCTCGGTGAGTGGCAATGTCCGCTAAAATGAATAGCGAGATGAGAAGGGTATCATGAGGCAAAGAAAGATTGGTTTGGCGCTGGGATCGGGTGCGGCGAAAGGATGGGCTCATATTGGTGTCATTCAGGCATTGACTGAAATGGGTATTGTTATCGATGTGGTAGCGGGTTGTTCGGTGGGCGCTTTGGTGGGGGCAGCGTATGCCACCAATCATTTGAATGCCATGGCGCGCTGGGTGAGTGGGTTTCATCATTGGGATGTGATTCGCCTGATGGATCTCTCCTGGCAACGTGGCGGGTTATTGCGCGGCGATCGGGTATTTAACCAGGTGCGACACATCTTGCGTACCCAGCAGATCGACGAATGTGCTATCAAGTTCGGGGCAGTGGCCACCAACCTGACAACGGCGAGAGAACTGCGGCTTACCGAGGGAGATCTGCACCATGCGATCCGCGCCTCATGCAGTATGCCGTGGTTGCTTGCGCCAGTGCGACACAATGCCTATTGGCTGGTTGATGGTGCTGTGGTGAACCCGGTGCCGGTTTCTATGGCTCGCGCACTGGGCGCTGACGTTGTGATTGCTGTGGATTTGCAGTATAACGCGACCCTGTGGCATGACGACATGCTGTCCGTGGCCGCGATGGCTGAAGAGACGCACGCGGATTCTACGCCGCTCAACTGGCAGCACAAGCTCCGGCAGCGCTTGTCCATGGGGTTGCAACGCCAGAGTGCCAACCGTGCACCTTCAGCGATGGATATCATGACGGCCTCCATTCAGGTGCTGGAAAACCGTTTAAAAATGCATCGTATGGCTGGCGATCCGCCTGATGTGGTGGTGCAGCCCTATTGTCCACAAATTGCCACGCTGGATTTTCACCGTGCGCAAGAGGCGATTGCCGCAGGGCGACTGGCTGTGGAGAAAAAACAAGATGAATTACAACTGCTGGTAAACCGAGACGCAGGCTAGTGGAGTAGCAGCGCCTGATAAGTATCAACAAGGGTAAAAATGTAGAGTGGCAGGGGTTAATGCCGAACAACGCGAGGGAATATGCATGAAGTTGACGTATGAGGTCATCAATGGGTCAGCCATTAACAGATAAGCACATTTTGATTGTTGAAGATGAAGCGGTATTTCGTTCCTTGATCGCTGGCTATCTGACATCGCTGGGTGCATCTGTGCGTGAAGCTGTCAATGGAGTGGATGCAT
This sequence comes from Candidatus Symbiopectobacterium endolongispinus, assembly GCF_018777385.1. Classification (GTDB taxonomy): domain Bacteria; phylum Pseudomonadota; class Gammaproteobacteria; order Enterobacterales; family Enterobacteriaceae; genus Symbiopectobacterium; species Symbiopectobacterium endolongispinus. The sequence goes on from NZ_JAFJYB010000001.1 coordinate 654,000, forward strand.
TAGCCATAATGCAAAACTATCGCCCTGATTTGATCGTGTGCGATTTGGAAATGCCGCTAATGGGGGGCATTGAGTTCGTTGAAATGCTCCGGTTGCAAGATAATCGCACGCCCATTCTGGTGGTGTCTGCCACCAGTCAGATGGGGGATGTTGCCAAAGTGCTGCGCCTGGGCGTGCAGGACGTGATGCTTAAACCTATCCGCGATTATGCACTCTTGCGCGAAGCCGTGATGACCTGCATGTATCCCGATATGTTTACTTCTCAACTGAGCGAAGTTGAGCAGTTGATGGAGGACATGGATTCACTCAATCAATCGCCAGATGCGGTCAATAAACTGCTGGCGCAGCTACAGCCTCCGGTGCAACAAAAAATGGCCGGTTGCGGCGTGCGTTACCGTCAATTGACGTCATTGGAACAACCGGGGCTGGTATTGGATATTGCCGCGTTGTCTGATGATGACTTGGCATTCTATTGTCTAGATGTGACGCAAGCCGTGAACAATAACGGCACGCTGGCAGCTCTGCTGCTGCGCACACTGTTTAACGGGTTGTTACAAGAGCATCTGGCTAACCAACAACACCGCCTACCAGAATTGCCTGTCTTGTTGCGACAGGTCAACCAATTGCTGCGCCAGGCCAATCTTAATGGGCGTTTCCCGCTGCTGGTGGGTTACTATCACCGAGGATTGCAACGGCTCATCCTTATTTCAGCCGGTTTGCATGCCATGCTGAACGCAGGAGAGGAGCAGTTGGTGTTAAACAATGGTATTCCGCTCGGCACCCTCGATGGAGCATATCTTAACCAATTAAACTATGAGTGCGCCGCTTTTGAATGTCAGGTCTGGGGGCGCGGTGGACGCTTACGGCTGATGTTATCAACAGATTGAAAGCTTACGCTGTGTGATGAGGCCTACGGAATAGTCTGATAGGCGTTCATCATGCAATTTGTTGCATACTCTTCGCTTTCGTAATTAATTTTTATTTCCTACTATATAAAGCGTTGTTTTATTTTTATCATAGCCATTGCGTTTACCGGGTGTCGTCTCTGGCCGAACAGGCTAGTGTACCACGAATTAAACCCGGCAATAAAGTTCATTATTTGAACGGTATATCAGAGGTTGTTATGTCAACGGTGAATAAAAAAGTTAAAAAAGCGGTCATCCCCGTCGCAGGTCTAGGGACTCGGATGCTGCCGGCAACAAAAGCGATTCCAAAAGAAATGTTGCCGCTGGTTGATAAGCCGCTCATTCAATACGTCGTCAATGAGTGTATTGCCGCAGGCTTGAACGAAATCATTTTAGTTACACACTCATCCAAGAATTCCATTGAAAACCACTTCGATACCAGTTTTGAGCTGGAAGCGATGCTGGAGAAGCGCGTTAAGCGTCAACTGTTGGGAGAAGTTCAGTCTATTTGCCCGAAACATGTCACCATCATGCAAGTGCGCCAGGGACTGGCGAAAGGGTTGGGGCACGCTGTCATGTGCGCACACCCTTTAGTGGGGGATGAACCCGTCGCTGTTATTTTGCCCGACGTTATCATTGATGAATTTGAATCCCATCTGAAGAAAGACAACCTGAGTGAAATGCTGTCTCGTTTTTCTAAAACTGGTCAAAGCCAAATTATGGTTGAACCGGTTGAAGAGGTCAGCCGCTATGGTGTTGTTGATTGCAAGGGGCAGACATTACAGCCTGGAGACAGTGCACCGATGGTGGGCGTAGTGGAAAAACCCAAGGCGTCAGAGGCACCTTCTAATTTGGCTATTGTCGGTCGCTATATACTTTCGGCTGATATTTGGTCTCTGCTGGAAAAAACAACGCCGGGAGCGGGTAATGAAATCCAATTAACGGATGCCATTGCCATGTTGATGGAAAAAGAAACCGTGGAAGCGTACCACCTTAAAGGTGTAAGTCATGACTGCGGAAACAAATTGGGTTACATGCGTGCATTTGTAGAATACGGCCTGCGTCACAATACGCTGGGTAATGATTTTGCCGCATGGCTTAATGAAACCGTTAATGAAAATGATGTGAAATAACCTGATTCGATGGCGCTTTGCCTTGTGTTTCGCGGGGCGTCACGAAAAATGGATATAAAAAACCCCGTTAAACGGGGTTTTTTGTTAAATAAGCACAGCAATTCCGATTGGGAATTATAGCAGGAAATCGTCCAGAGATTTACCTTGCTCTTCAATGGTTTTCTTGATCACGACAGGAGTGCGGCCTTGGCCAGTCCAGGTTCTTGCTTCGCCGTTTTCATCAGTATATTGATATTTTGCCGGGCGCGCAGCGCGTTTGCTTTTGCCAGGTGTTTTTGCTGCACCCAAAGATTGCAACAGTTCATTCGGGTCGATGCCATCAGCAATCAACATATCACGATATTGCTGTAATTTACGGGTACGTTCTTCGATTTCTGCCTGAGCCTGATTATCTTCGTCACGACGCTCATTGACAACGACTTCCAGTTTTTCCAGCATTTCTTCCAAAGTATCCAGGCTGCATTCTCTCGCTTGGGCGCGCAGAGTACGGATGTTGTTTAGAATCTTTAGTGCTTCGCTCATTGTGATAATCTCAAATAATATTATTGGTGGCGTATGTAGGGTAATAATAGATGGCTATTTTATTTTCTGCAATAGTCAAATTTGTAAGATTGTTAAAAAATGGCGTTTTTAAAACCGATATTACGTTGCCACTAAGGTAAATAAAACCACGTTGTTAACAAATGAAATACTTGTTACTTGAGTATTACTACGCACGTTGCGTTAAAACGGTCAGCGGCGATGCCGACAGGATGCGATATAAGCATTTTTTATACCCGAAACGTTTACCTTTTGTCAGCGTCGATAAACACAAATCAAGTTACTCGTTCCATTACTCAGAAGAGGGCGATTTCACCTCGTTTGGGTCGATATCATACAATGCTAATTATTTACGTTAAATATCGCTCATGCTGTTAATGTTTACCTGAGTATAGGAATGCCCATTGCCTTATATACGGCGATTACCGACGCCATTGTGGCGGTGATGGCGTCACTATCCCGACGTGTTGTCTCTTACGGCACGTGGAGCTTCATAGACAAGCTAGCACGCCGATTATTAAAATATGATACAATGCGCCGCCGCGCGTTGCGCGGGTAAAGCGCTCTTTTGGGGTTATAAACATGGCACAACTTTATTTTTATTACTCGGCAATGAACGCGGGAAAGTCTACCGCATTATTACAGTCCTCTTATAACTATCAGGAACGGGGGATGAGGACGCTGATTTTAACGGCTGAAATAGACCACCGTGATGGTATCGGGCGGGTCAGCTCTCGTCTTGGACTTTCCGCCCCAGCTTTGGTGTTTAATTTACAAACTGATCTGTTTACCTTGTTGGTTAATGCACAACGTGAGCAGCCTGTGCACTGTGTATTAATCGATGAGTGTCAGTTTCTAACCCGCGAGCAGGTGAACCAGCTGTCAGACATTGTCGATGAATTGGATATTCCGGTGCTGTGTTACGGTCTACGTACTGATTTTCAGGGCGAATTATTTTCCGGCAGCCAGTATTTGCTCGCCTGGGCGGATAAGCTGATCGAGTTGAAAACGGTCTGTCATTGCGGGCGCAAAGCGAATAGGGTGCTGCGGCTTGACGCACAGGGCAACCCGCTGCGTGAAGGTGAACAGGTGGTGATCGGCGGCAATGAGCGCTATGTGTCAGTCTGCCGCAAACATTACAAAAGCGCATTGGGATTAACCCACGCGTCAATATCGGCAGATAGAAAATAGGCGGATAAAAAACCCCAGCGAAGCGGTGCATCGCTGGGGGAAGGAAGAAACCCTTACCTTAAAGGCAAGGGTGTGTTATCGCTTCTTAGTTAGCCTTTTTACCTTTTTTCTCGGTTTTGGCCGGTGCTTTCTCTTCTTCAACACCTTCCGTATACGGAAGACCATAGTAAGTGTCCAGCATGATCTGTTTCAGCTCAGCTCAGCTCAGCTCAGCTCAGCTCAGCGATCAGCGGATAGCGTGGGTTAGCACCGGTACACTGATCGTCAAAGGCATCTTCAGACAGCTTGTCCACTTTCGCCAGAAAATCAGCTTCCTGCACGCCCGCTTCGCGAATCGAGGTCGGGATGCCCAGTTCAGTTTTGATTTCATCTAACCAGGTCAACAGCTTCTCAATCTTCGCCGCGGTGCGATCACCGGGTGCACTCAGCCCCAGGTGATCGGCCACTTCAGCATAACGACGACGCGCTTGTGGGCGATCGTATTGACTGAATGCGGTTTGCTTGGTCGGGTTGTCGTTTGCGTTATAACGAATGACGTTAGCGATCAACAGGGCATTGGCCAAACCGTGCGGGATGCGGAACTCAGAACCCAGCTTGTGCGCCATGGAGTGGCAGACCCCAAGGAAGGCGTTGGCAAAGGCAATACCGGCGATGGTGGCGGCGTTGTGAACGCGTTCACGCGCGACCGGATTTTTCGCACCGTCACGGTAGCTGGCTGGCAGGTTCTCTTTGAGCAGCTTCAATGCCTGTAGCGCTTGCCCGTCGGAATATTCGTTGGCAAGCACAGATACGTAGGCTTCCCAGTGAGTTGGTAACCGCATCCAGGCCGCCAAAGGCGCACAGGGATTTTGGCATGTTCATCACCAGATTTGCATCCACGATCGCCATGTCAGGCGTGAGCGCATAGTCAGCCAGCGGGTATTTTTGCCCTGTGGCGTCATCCGTTACTACGGCGAACGGCGTTACTTCAGAACCGGTGCCGGAGGTGGTGGTAACGGCAATCATCTTCGCCTTTACACCCATTTTCGGGAATTTGTAGATACGTTTACGGATATCCATAAAACGCAGGGCCAACTCTTCGAAATGGGTATCCGGGTGCTCGTACATGACCCACATGATTTTGGCCGCGTCCATCGGTGAGCCGCCACCGAGTGCGATAATCACGTCAGGTTTGAACGCTTGCATCTGTTCCGCGCCTTTGCGCACGATGCTCAGCGTCGGATCGGCTTCTACTTCAAAGAAAATATCAGTTTCCATTCCGTGCTGTTTCAGCACCGAGGAGATTTGATCCACATAGCCGTTATTAAACAAGAAACGGTCAGTCACGATAAAGGCGCGTTTGTGGCCATCCTCGGCCACTTCTTCCAGTGCGATTGGCAAGGAGCCACGACGGAAATAGATGGATTTCGGAAGTTTGTGCCACAACATATTTTCAGCTCGCTTGGCTACCGTTTTCTTGTTAATCAAGTGTTTGGGCCCGACGTTTTCTGAAATGTAGTTACCGCCCCAGGACCCACAGCCCAAGGTCAGCGATGGTGCCAGCTTAAAGTTGTACAGATCGCCGATACCGCCCTGAGAGGCTGGCGTATTGATTAAAATACGCGCGGTTTTCATCATCACCCCGAAGTGGTTGACGCGTGCTAACTGGTTATCCTGATCGGTATATAGGCACGAGGTATGACCGATACCGCCCATGGCGACCAATTTTTCGGCTTTGACGACGGCGTCGTCAAAATCTTTGGCGCGGTACATGGCAAGCGTTGGCGACAGTTTCTCGTGGGCAAAGGGTTCTGACTCATCCACGTTAACCACTTCACCAATCAGGACTTTAGTACCTGCGGGCACGGTAAAACCGTGCCATTTCAGCGATTTTGGGCGCGGCCTGACCTACAATCGCCGCGTTGAGCAAGCCATTTTTCAAAATAATCGATTGGATAGCTTCGAGCTCTTTACCTTGCAGCAGATAGCCGCCATGGGTTGAAAAACGTTCCCGCACTGCGTCGTAAACGCTGTCCACCACAATCACCGACTGTTCAGATGCGCAGATCACACCGTTATCGAAGGTTTTCGACATCAGAATCGAGGCAACAGCGCGTTTGATATCCGCCGTTTCATCGATCACTACCGGTGTATTGCCAGCGCCCACCCCGATGGCAGGTTTGCCGGAACTGTAGGCGGCTTTTACCATGCCGGGACCGCCAGTGGCGAGGATCATATTGATGTCAGGATGGTGCATTAGCTGGTTGGACAATTCTACGGAAGGCTCATCAATCCAGCCAATAATGTCTTTCGGCGCGCCGGCAGCGATGGCGCCCTGAAGCACGATGTCTGCGGCTTTATTGGTGGCATTCTTGGCGCGCGGGTGCGGCGAGAAGATGATGCCATTACGGGTTTTCAAACTGATAAGTGCTTTGAAAATGGCGGTAAAGGTCGGGTTTGTGGTTGGGACAATACCGCACAGTAATCCGATCGGTTCGGCGATGGTGATGGTGCCGAAGGTGTCGTCCTCTGACAAAATGCCACAGGTTTTGTCATCCTTATAAGCGTTGTAGATATATTCAGAAGCAAAGTGGTTTTTTATCACTTTGTCTTCCACTATACCCATACCCGATTCCGCTACTGCCATTTTGGCCAGCGGAATGCGGGCGTCAGCGGCGGCGAGGGCGGCGGCACGAAAGATTTGATCGACTTGCTCTTGAGTAAAATTGGCGAAGACCTGCTGTGCCTTCTTGACGCGTTCAACCAATGCGTTAAGTTCAGCAACGTTTGTTACGGCCATAATGCTCTCCTAATAATGTTAAACTCTTTCAGGCAATGATCTGACAAACCATTTGTAGCCAAATCATTATTGCAAAACACTAAGTATAGATAACGGCATCGCATTCGTGGCTGAACGCATGGTTAACCTACTCATTGCCTGAAAGGGCTGTGGCCAGCGGTGGCGTAATCTCCTCTCTTCTCCGTGGGTGACGGTGGTTCATTCCACATCTTCTGTTTAACACTGTGAAGGCAGCATACCCATTAGTGGGTGTCTTTTGTGTGATCTTCCTCCCGATTCAAAAATGCTGACTCCATTCAGCAAGCATAATGGTTAACTTTAGTGGTTATTTGTAGCGCAATTGTTTTGTTTGTTGGTATTTATAACCTGCTATATGTGGGAAAATTTTTGGATTATTCTCTGAATATTTCGATTACCATAAAATTATTCACCTGTTATATGCGTGAGAATAACCCGTCGTTTATCAGCGTCATCTCAGAACGGGTAGCCGTCGACCAGAATAACGTTTGTAGCGCTTCCAGGATACGTCTTGCATTTCCCTCATGGCCATTAGCTTTGAAGGAACCCATGTGATATCAATGTGATAACATAGAGAGGATCGGATGTATGGACAACGGATTATCAGGTTACGCTGTTTCACAAATAGGAGATTCGGCGCAAATACGACGTCAATGGCATACGGGGACAGCACGGCTTGCCGCAACAGTGGCATTGTTGCTTAGCTGTTGGGGTAGCGGTGCGCTTGTAGCGTATGCGCCGCCGCCCGACACTCCGTTAGCCAAAGATCAGGTGTTGGTGCGAAACAACGGTGCGGAAGTGGCCTCCCTCGATCCGCATAAAATAGAAGGTGTGCCAGAGTCCAACGTCTCACGCGATCTGCTGGAAGGACTGGTGATTACCGATCCGAATGGAAAAATGGTGCCAGGCGTGGCGGAGCGTTGGGAAAATAAAGATTTCCGCGTTTGGACGTTTCATTTGCGCAAAGACGCACGCTGGTCGAATGGCGATCCCGTCACTGCGCAGGATTTTGTTTACAGTTGGCAGCTACTAGCTGATCCGGCAACGGCCTCGCCTTACGCCAGTTACCTGCAATACGGGCATATCGTTAACATTGATGACATTATTGCTGGCAAGAAAACGCCGGACACGCTGGGCGTCAAAGCCGTGGATGACCATACGCTGGAGGTGACGCTGAGTGAAGCGGTGCCTATACCTTGAAAAATTGGGTTGTCAACGAACGCCTGATTTTAGTACGCAATCCACATTATTGGGATAATGCCCACACGACTATCGAGCAAGTGACGTATTTACCCATTGCCTCAGAAGTGACGGACGTAAATCGCTATCGCAGCGATGAAATTGACATCACCTACACCAATTTACCGATTGAACTGTTTCAAAAAATGAAGCGGGAAATACCCAATGAGGTGAAGGTCACACCTTATTTGTGCTCTTATTATTATGAAATTAATAACCAGCGTGCGCCTTTTACCGATGTTCGAGTGCGCCAGGCGCTGCGTTTAGGGCTTGATCAGAAGATTTTAACCAACAAGGTCAAAAATCAAGGTGATATGCCTGCCTATGGATTTGTGCCACCATATATTGATGGTTTAAAGGCCAGCGAGCCGTAGTGGTTTACCTGGCCGCAGGAAAAACGCAATGCTGAAGCAAAACGGTTGTTAACCGAAGCAGGGTATACACCGGAAAAACCGCTGACGTTGACGCTGCTGTATAATACCTCCGACCTGCATAAGAAAATGGCGATTGCGGCCGCGTCGCTCTGGAAGCAAAATATTGGCGTGAACGTAAAATTGGAAAATCAGGAATGGAAGACGTTTCTCAGTACACGCCATAAGGGCAATTTCGACCTGGCACGCGCCGGGTGGTGTGCGGATTATAATGAGCCGTCGTCATTTTTGAACAGCATGTTATCGGACAGTAACTCAAATACGTCACATTACAAAAGCGCTGCGTTTGATGCGCTTATAGCGAAATCACTGCAAGTGGCCAATGAAGAAGAACGTGCGACTGTTTATCAACAGGCTGAAACGCAATTGGACCGCGATGCGGTGACGATCCCGGTATTTTATTACGCCAATACCCGGTTGGTGAAACCGTATGTTGGTGGTCTGACGGGAAATGATCCGCTCGACAATATTCATGTGAAAGATCTTTATATTTTGCAACATTAACGCCGTCCCTTAATGTGCGTCGCTTCTCTCTTGCCGAAAAAATGATCGGTAGAGAGAAGGCGAGCACAGACACAGGTGCAATGCCTTTATAGGTAGAACCATGCTGAAATTTATTCTGCGTCGCTGTCTGGAAGCGATACCGACGCTGTTTATATTGATTACGATCTCGTTCTTTATGATGCGGTTAGCACCGGGAAGTCCTTTTACCGGCGAACGTAATTTGCCCCCGGAAGTGATGGCAAATATTGAGGCCAAATACCATCTCAACGATCCGATATTGAAACAATATGGTAATTATCTGCTCCAATTGGCGCAGGGGGATTTTGGTCCGTCCTTTAAATATAAGGACTACTCGGTTAACGATCTGGTGGCGAGTGCGTTTCCTGTTTCCGCTAAACTTGGTGCGGCCGCCTTTGTATTTGCCGTGATCCTAGGCGTGACGGCAGGCACCGTAGCGGCGTTGTACCAAAATAGCCGTTGGGACTACACCATTATGGGATTTGCCATGACCGGCATGGTGATCCCCAGTTTTGTGGTCGCGCCACTCTTGGTGCTGGTGTTCTCCATCACGCTGCGCTGGCTGCCCGCCGGGGGATGGAACGGTGGGGCGGGTAAATATGTGTTACTGCCGATGGTGGCGCTTTCACTCTCTTACATTGCCAGTATCGCGCGTATCACGCGCGGCGCAATGATTGAAGTGCTGCACGCCAATTTTATCCGCACCGCGCGCGCTAAAGGGCTGCCGATGCGCCACATCATTTTGCGCCATGCGCTGAAACCGGCCTTGCTGCCGGTGCTCTCCTACATGGGGCCAGCGTTTGTCGGTATTATCACTGGTTCAATGGTGATTGAGACCATTTTCGGTTTGCCAGGCATCGGACAACTGTTTGTTAACGGTGCATTGAACCGGGACTATTCTCTGGTGCTTAGCCTAACCATACTGGTGGGCAGTTTGACAATCCTGTTTAACGCCATCATCGATGTGTTGTATGCCGTCATCGATCCCAAAATTCGTTATTGAGTGAGGTGAGGATGTTTAGAAAGCAAAATCATCACACGCTGATGAAGATGGGGCAATCATTGGAAATCAAGGGACGTAGTCTATGGCAGGATGCCGGGCGGCGGTTTATGCATCACCGCGCTGCCGTGGCGAGTCTGATGGTACTGGGGAGTATTACGCTGTTTGTTACGTTGGCTCCGTTGTTGTCTCCCTTCAATTTTGCCGATACCGATTTTGCCATGATGTCTCAGGCACCTGATTTTGCGTCAAAGCACTATTTTGGTACCGACTCTAACGGCCGCGATCTGCTGGTGCGCGTTGCCATCGGCGGGAGAATTTCATTACTGGTGGGCATTGCTGCCGCGCTGATTGCCGTGCTGGTGGGCACCTTGTACGGGGCCATTTCTGGCTACGCTGGTGGCAAAGTGGATTCCGTCATGATGCGCTGGCTGGAGATCCTGAGTTCATTTCCGTTTATGTTTTTCGTCATCCTGCTGGTGACCTTTTTTGGACAGCAGCTACTGCTGATCTTCATTGCGATTGGCATGGTGTCGTGGCTCGATATGGCGCGGATTGTGCGCGGGCAGACGCTTAGCCTCAAACGTAAAGAGTTTATTGAAGCGACGGTGGTGTGTGGTGTGTCTACCACTGGCATTGTGTTGCGCCATATCGTGCCGAATGTGCTGGGTGCTGTCGTGGTGTACGCGTCACTGCTGGTTCCCAGTATGATCCTGTTCGAATCGTTTTTAAGTTTTCTTGGGCTGGGCGCGCAAGAGCCGCTCAGCAGTTGGGGCTCGCTGCTCAATGACGGGGCGAACTCAATGGAAGTGTCGCCTTGGCTGCTGCTGTTACCGGCTGCGTTTTTGGTTGTCACCCTGTTTTGTTTTAATTTTATCGGCGATGGCTTACGGGATGCCTTGGACCCGAAGGATCGTTGAGGAGCCGCTATGATTGCGAAACATGCAGAACAGAAAGGGAATAACCTGCGCGCGCTGCACCCGTTACTCAGCGTCACGGATCTCAACGTGCGGTTTGCTACCGAGGAAGGGGATGTCACTGCGGTGAACGCGCTGACGTTTACTGTGGAACAGGGTGAAACGCTGGGCATTGTCGGAGAATCCGGCTCGGGAAAATCGCAGACCGCGTTTGCGCTGATGGGGTTGCTGGCGGCAAATGGACAGGCCAGCGGTTCGGCCCGCTTCATGGGGCATGAAATTCTCAATCTGCCAGAAAAATCGCTGAACAAGCTGCGGGCGAAAGAGATCGCCATGATTTTTCAGGATCCGATGACCTCGCTTAATCCCTATATGCTCGTTGGGGAGCAGTTGATGGAAGTCCTGATGTTTCATCAAGGGTGCAGTCGTAGCGAGGCGTTTGACGGTGCGGTGAATATGCTAGATGCGGTGCGAATGCCAGAGGCATGCCAGCGCATGAAAATGTATCCCCATGAGTTTTCGGGGGGGATGCGTCAGCGTGTCATGATTGCCATGGCGCTGCTATGTCAGCCCAAACTGCTGATCGCCGATGAGCCGACTACGGCGCTGGATGTCACCGTACAGGCGCAAATGATGACATTGCTTGCGGATTTAAAACGGGAATTTAACACCTCCATCATCATGATTACCCACGATTTAGGCGTGGTGGCAGGCATTTGTGACAAGGTGTTGGTGATGTATGCGGGTCGTACTATGGAATATGGCAGCGCGCGCGATGTCTTTTATCGTCCCTCTCACCCTTATTCGGTAGGGTTGCTTAATGCAGTGCCCCGTCTGGATGTCAGTGACGAGACGCTGGCCACAATCCCCGGTAATCCGCCCAATCTGTTGCATTTACCGCAGGGATGTCCATTCTTTCCCCGGTGTCCCTACGCCATGGAACGCTGTCAGGAGGTGCCCACATTGACCACGTTTGATGCGGGTCGGATGCGGGCCTGTTTTCGCGCGGTGGAGGAGGTGCTATGACGAATCAACAGGAGAAACGCGTCATCCTAGACGTGCGTGACCTCAGTGTGCACTTTGCCGTCAATGCGCGCAAAAAATGGTTTTGGCAACCCGCACAGTCGCTTAGAGCGGTCGATGGCGTCACATTTCGCCTCTATGAAGGCGAAACACTGGGTATTGTCGGTGAATCGGGTTGTGGTAAATCCACCCTGGCGCGCGCCATTATTGGATTGGTGAAAGCCACCAGCGGGCAGATTTGCTGGCTGGGGCAGGATTTGTGCCACATCCATCAGGAGGGATGGCGTCACGTTCGCAACGATATTCAAATGATTTTTCAAGACCCGCTGGCTTCGCTTAACCCGCGTATGACGGTGGGTGAGATCATCGCCGAGCCACTGCGTACTTATCGTGACGACCTGTCCCGGCAAGTGATCAACGATCGCGTCAAAAATATGATGCAGAAGGTAGGGTTACTGCCTAACCAGATTAACCGCTATCCTCATGAGTTTTCTGGCGGCCAGTGTCAGCGCATCGGTATTGCCCGTGCGTTGATTTTACGCCCCAAGCTGATTATTTGTGATGAGCCCGTATCGGCGCTCGATGTGTCGATTCAGGCGCAGGTGGTGAATTTGCTGCGGCAATTGCAGAAGGAAATGCAGCTGTCGCTGATTTTTATTGCGCACGATCTTTCGGTTGTTAAACACATCTCCGATCGCGTACTGGTGATGTATCTCGGTCACGCCGTGGAACTGGCAACCGATGACGCCTTGTTTGGCAATCCATTACACCCTTACACCCAGGCGCTGATGTCGGCGGTGCCGATCCCCGATCCTGACAAAGAGCGCGGCAAACGGATACAACTGTTGGAGGGGGAGTTGCCTTCACCGATTAACCCACCCGCTGGCTGCGTGTTTTGCACCCGCTGTCCGATAGCCAGTGAAACCTGTGTCAAAACGCGCCCATTGCTGGAAGGCAATTTTGCCCATGCGGTCTCGTGCCTGAAGGTCGATCCGCTACAAGGCTGACCATAAAAAAGGCCTACATATCAGCAGGCCGTTAGGGAGAGGGGTTACTCACGCCACAAGATATGGCACATCTTGTTGTCTTTTTCACGGCAAATCAAAATACGCGCAAACACGTCGTTGATCGGGTCGCCATCTTTTTCCGCCAAACCAATCACCACTTCTGCAAAAAAGTCGGGATTCAAATCGACATCGACATGCTCTTGCCAGTCCTCGGCGGGATCAAATAATTCTGCACTACCGCGCTCCTCAAATTGAAGATTGAACAGGATGATATCCGCCGGGTTGAGGTTGTCAGACGCCAGTTCAAGAAAGATATCGTAAGCTTGCTCGAGCGTTTCATCTTCCGTAAGACGGTTGTTCAGGTCCATAAGGCATTTCCATAGATTCAGTAATGGCACTATTAGAACATGACGGCTCGTCTATTGACAGCGCAACGCACGGCGATTGTCGGGAACCTGAGCATCACAAAAATGGGCTGAAAAAGTAAAACAGGCGCTCGACAATACGCTGCCAGTAAGGACGCTGTTGCCATTTGCTTTCATCCATCAGTCGTGAGCGAGCGATGTAATCTTCCTGTACGCAGGCCAGATCGCTGCCGAAACCGTCATCGTCGATCACCAGCGTGATTTCAAAATTGAGCCACAGGCTGCGCATGTCCAGGTTGACGGTGCCTACCAGACTGAGTTGCCCGTCGACTAACACGCTTTTGGTGTGCAGTAAACCATCTTGAAACTGATAGATTTTTACCCCTGCGGCAAATAATTCATTGAAAAACGCACGGCTGGCCCAACCTACCAAGACGGAGTCGTTTTTGTGCGGCAGGATAATGCTGACATCGACGCCGCGCTGTGCCGCCGTGCAGATAGCGTGCAGCAGATCGTCACTGGGGACGAAGTAGGGCGTGGTCATGATCAACTGGTGTCGCGCGGAGTAGACGGCCGTCAGCAACGCTTGGTGGATCATGTCTTCGGGGTAGCCAGGACCTGATGCAATCACCTGCACGGTATGCCCACGTTCCTGTTCGAACGGCATCAGACCGACATCTGGCGGCGGCGGCAACAGGCGTTGACCCGTTTCCATTTCCCAGTCGCAGCAATAGATAATGCCCATGGTGGTGGTGATCAGACCTTCAATACGCGCCATCAAATCGACCCACTGGCCGACGCCTGCATCCTGTTTGAAAAAGCGTGGATCGACCATGTTCATGCTGCCGGTATAGGCAATCCGGTTATCAATCAGGACCACTTTGCGGTGCTGTCGCAAATCCATGCGACGCAGAAAAGCACGGAACAGGTTTACCTTGAGGGTTTCCACTACCTCAATCCCTGCCTCGCGCATCTGTGAGGGATAGGTGCTGTTAAAGAAATCGACGCTGCCCGCAGAATCGAGCAAAATTCGACAGGTTACACCGCGCTTAGCCGCTTTCTTTAAGGCCGCAGTGACCTGTTCAACCAGTCCGCCGGGTTGCCAGATGTAAAACACCATCTCGATGTCGCTGCGTGCCAGATCAATATCACGCACCAGCCCTTTGATGGTATCTTCAAAAGTGGTCAGCAACTGCAACTGGTTTCCCTTGATACCACCGATCCCCTGACGACGTTCGCACAGTTGGAACAGTGAGCGCGCCACTTCACTGTTTTCAGTGGCGAAGATCTGCCGATACTCAGCCAACTCCCGCAGCCATTTAGCCGTTGATGGCCACATGCGGCTGGCTCGTTCGGCGCGTCGCTTACCCAGATGCAGCTCGCCAAACGAAAGGTAGGCGATGATACCGACCAGCGGCAGAATATAGATGACCAGCAACCAGGCCATTGCAGAAGGAACCGCACGGCGCTTCATCAAGACACGAAGCGTAACGCCAGCGATCAGCAGCCAGTAACCCAGAACCAGTAGCCAACTCAACAGAGTGTAAAAAGTCGTCATAGCAGCGCACAGATCCCTTCGGCACACGATTGACATAAAGTGTACGCATAGTTTGCCAAAAGAGGAAATTCCTTTCGTCTGAATAGAATAGGAAGAAATTGCCGGTACAGACACAGCAAAAAGAGCATGACGCTTGGATTGACCTGAGAACGCGCTATACTACCACGCCGCACCCCCATCCTGTTTTCGATAAAGAGTGTTGTCATGAGACGCAGCAGAAATGAAGTGATCCGGTGGCGCATGTTACGCCAGGTTCAACGGCGCAGAGGCCGTTGGTTGGAAGCCCAGTCACGCACTTATCGGCATATTCACTATGCCCGTTATCTGCAACAGAAACATCAGCGCCGTGCTCTGCTGTATGCGGTGGCCTACGAGTGGTAGTTGTCCATTGACGAGATAAACAGATCAATCACTACCATCATTCCACGCGAAGGCGGGAATCTCTTGCAGAAGAAATGCGTTTATTCTCACAGAGATCTCCGGCTTTCGCCGAGGATGACAAGGGGTAAAGTGACGTTGTCAGCAGTCTGAACGGCCACTTTTAGTAACCGCTGT
Organism: Candidatus Symbiopectobacterium endolongispinus; assembly: GCF_018777385.1. Classification (GTDB taxonomy): domain Bacteria; phylum Pseudomonadota; class Gammaproteobacteria; order Enterobacterales; family Enterobacteriaceae; genus Symbiopectobacterium; species Symbiopectobacterium endolongispinus. The sequence continues at coordinate 669,183 of NZ_JAFJYB010000001.1, forward strand.
TTGTTGATGCTGATAGCGTGAAGAGCGTCACTGAAGCACGCAACTGCTCGGTCTGTGCCAGTAACGCGTTAAATGTATCAGCACTGGCTTCTACCTGACTGACATTCTGTTTAACCGTGTCGTTCAGGGTTTGAATGCGCTCGGTTACCGCCTGAATATGCTGGGTTTGCTGCGCGGAAATGTCGGCGATTTCATTGAGGAACGTGCCAGTGCCCTGTGCGGAACTGATAATGTTTTGCAGGCTGTCGCTCAATTTTTTGACCAATTTGGCACCGGTCGCGACGCTGTTGTCTGAGTCGCGAATCAGCACATTAATGTGCTGCGCTGACTGACTACTCTGCGCTGCCAATGTGCCGACCTCGCGGGCAACCACCGCAAAACCGCGTCCCAGTTCACCCGCTCGCGCTGTCTCAATGGCGGCATTCAATGAGAGAATGTGTGTTTGAAACGCCACGTTTTCGATCATCCCGATGGCATCCGTCATCTCTTTGGTGCGTCCGGTGATGTCGGACATTGCGGCATGCACGTCATTCATCATCAACTCACCGTGAGCGGCCATGGTACTGGTGTTCAGAGCATGCTGGCTGGCCTGCTCGGTATGCTGGGTGTGGCTGCGCCAGTTGCTCATTCAACTGAAGAATGTTGTCAGTTGTCGCTTTTAGCGCAGTGGCTTGCAGACGGGCCTGTGAAAACAGCGTCTGATTGTCCACAGCGACGCGGTCAACGTGCTGCGCCATGCCTTCAATACCGTGGCGTACCTGGCTAACGAGGTCGGTCAAACCGGTTTGCATTTGCGCCATGCTACGGTTTAACACGGCGATCTCGCGAGTACAGCCGCTGTTCTTATCAAGCTGCTGTGAGAGATCGCCGGACGCAATGCGCCCAAGGTGATAAATAATGCGATTGAGGGGGGCGAATAATGATCCGGTTCACGATACCCCACACGCCAAACGACACGGCTAACAGCAGTCCGAGTACAATCATGAAGATGGTGTGGGTGCGGTAGAGGGAAACCAGAAATTGTTCCCCGTGCTGCTTCTGACGTGCGGTATTATTCGCCAGATAGTGTCCGTATTTCTGTGTGAAATCATTCTGGTAAGCCTGAATAGGCACCATAAAAAAGACATCGATCTGATTGCTCTGTTTGATACCGTCAGCCAACTCAACCAACCCTTGATACAGCTGTTGGTAGCTACGCAGTAACGCCTGACTGTCGCTGTCATTGTCGTCAGGTTTTTCGATCTGCTGATAATAGTCCTGAGCCTGTTTGAGAGAGACTTGCACCTCTTCCATCAGGCTATTCCAACTGCCTACTGAGCCGGTCTCCTTATCTACCATTAGATAGATACCCGCCCGGTTTAACTTATCGCTGGCGTTCATTGCTGCCATACGCGCCTGATCTAAAAGTGTTTGTTGTTCACGTAATCGATCGTTGGCCGTGGTATCGCGCTGTACCTGGCTCATGGTATTAGAAATAATCGCGATCGACATCAGTTGTAGCAGCGAAAACAAACCGATAATCAGCAATAATCCCAAAAAATGCTGGGTCGGAATCTGCGGAGCAATGTCTCTTTTCCCTTCAGAAACGCGAATCGTGGTAGCATAAGTCCTGGCTCTCAATTAACAAGAGTCAGTACCATAGCATTGTTAAATGACTATATTATTCAGCTTTTTCCTTCAGCTACTGATGTTTTTCAAATTAACTGAAATAAACACGGCGTTTAAATACAGCCGGTAATACAGCAAAAACGCGTTAAATCGGGCGTTTTTGCTGCATCTTAAATGCTGTCTTAAACAAAATAACCGTTGGTAATGCAGGGTTAAAACACCTTTTTGAAGGGTTTTACGATTACGCTGTGATACACGCCTGCGGCCACGTAAGGATCGGCGTCAGCCCAGCGCTGTGCGTCGGTCAGTGAGGGAAATTCGGCAATAACCGCGGAACCGGTAAATCTAGCATCACCGGGGGTTTCACTATCAACGGCGGGGAGTGGACCTGCTGTAAGCAGCCGACCTTCATCGCGCAAGGTTTGCAAGCGTGCCAAATAGGCAGGGCGTGCAGCCAGACGATTTGACAATGAACCAGGAACGTCCTGAGCAAAAATGATGTACAACATCTTGATAATCCTCAAGGGAATAGCGTGAAAACACCATCATACTCTGCCCGTGGTTTTTTTAACAAACTATCTGGTTCTTATTGAATATGATTGCTATTTGCATTTAAACTTGGGCGGCTAAGAGGACAACGAAAAATTATGCCGCAAACAACTTTATTAGGAATCCGCCGCCAATCATGGTCTTTTTTACTTTCTGTTGGCGCTCATGGTGGATTAATCGCCGTATTGTTATACGCATCGTTTAATGACGCACTTGAACTTCCTCAGGCGACGAAGCCGATCAGCGTCGTGATGGTCGCACCTGCGGCGACGGAAGCGGCCCCCGCACCGCAGGCTGCACAGCCTGAGCCGGAGTCAGAACCACAGGTCGAAGCAGTGAAACAACCTGAGCCAGAGCCGGAACCTTTGCCGCAGCCTGTCGCGATCCCGTTGCCTGAGCCAAAGCCAGAACCGAAACCGAAAACGGAGCCGGTGAAGAAAAAGGTCGAGCAACCGAAGAAGCCGCAAGAGAAGGCTGATGAGAAACAGCCACCCTCGCCGTTTACCTCAGAGGATGCCAGCAAAACCCGTGACAATGCGCCTGTACGTCAAGCTCCGGCACCGTCTGCCTCGGCGCAGTCGTCAGGACCGCGCCCGTTGAGCCGCGCGCTACCGCAGTATCCGGCACGCGCGTTTGCGCTGCGCGTGGAAGGCAGAGCAACGCTTCAGTTTTATGTGGATAGTGAAGGGCGATTAGACAATATCCGCGTGCTGAACACACAGCCGCGCAATATGTTTGAACGCGATATTCGTCAAGCAATGCGTAAATGGCGTTATGAAGCGGGAAAACCGGGTAAAGATTTGCAGGTCACCATCATCTTTAAAATTGATGGTGGCGCCGTAGTTGAATAAACCCGCCACTGCACATCAATAAAAAAAGAACCGCAAATGCGGTTCTTGAGGTTACTGACAAACGGCCAACTCCCACCGTCATTCCCTCGAAGGCGGGAATGACGAGGGGAAAGTGGCTTTGTTATCACGATTATTCCTGGGCCGGGTCGGGGGCGATAAAGTGGCTTTTTCCGGACGGTAATTCGCAGGGGTGACCCGCTTCATCCATTGCAACGTAGGTGAAAAGCGCCTGGGTTGCGCGATAACATTGCCCGATGGGGGCAGTCGAAACCTTCTTCACCCACACTTCCACATTGATATCCAACGAACTGCGCCCGGTGCGCAGACAGCGGGCATAGCAGCAAACCACATCACCGACAGCGACAGGTTTGAGGAAGCTCATGCCGTCAACGCGCACAGTGACAACGCGCCCTTCGGCAATCTCTTTCGCCATGATGGCACCGCCAATGTCCATTTGCTACATTAGCCAACCACAAAAGATATCGCCATTGGCATTAGTATCAGCGGGCATAGCCAGCGTGCGCAGAACCAGCTCACCGTGAGGTGCAGTTTGAGTAGTACTCATCGTCGTCTCAGGTTAACGTTTAAAGGATTACTGTTTGCTTTCGTTATTATTCTGCTCAGGCGGCAGATGGCGATAGATGTAAACGCCACAGGCCAGTGTAAACAACAAGGTGAGCCCTGTCAGCCCGAATACCTTGAAGTTCATCCACAGACCTTCTGACAACCAGAACGCAACATAGATATTGAGCAGTCCGCAGGCAATGAAGAACAGCGCCCAGGCGCTATTCAGCTTACGCCAAACCGGTTGCGGCAGCGTAATCTCTCTGCCCAACATGCTCTGAATCAGCGACTTGTTGAAAAACCACTGACCGATCAGTAACGCACCGGCGAACAACGCATAAATGATCGTCACTTTCCATTTGATGAATTCGGGGTTATGGAAATAGATAGTCAGCTCGCCGAACACCGCCACCAACACCACGGTTACCAGCATGGTTTTTTCCACCTTGCGGAATTTGTACCAGCTGTAGAGGAACGCAGCGAGTGTGGCAGCGATCAGCGCACCGGTTGCCCAAAAGATATCGTGCAATTTGTATACGAAGAAAAAAATAACTAAAGGTAAGAAATCAAGAAGTTGCTTCATTATATCGACCTATTACAACGCGAGGTGCCAAAGATTAACTACATTCACCCGTAGGCGATCGTCTGCTGCTGATTGTCATTATCCTTGATTGCGCCATCCGCTTCCTGTTTTATCGTAAGAATTTGCAGAACATTACTTTTCTGTTAATCAAACATGCCGCCCGCAGACGGCATGTTCACGCATTATTGACGTAGCAACATATACAGACGGAAAAGATAGATCAAAAAGATGGCAGAGATCAGGTTGCTTACCCCGTTCATCAGAATTGCCATGGTGGTCGGCGATGCCAGCGGCAAACGCGCAACCAGCATCAGTAGGGCAACTTTAGCCAATAACCAAAAAAGTACGGCTGGGGCAACCAGCTTCAGATTGCTATAAGCGAGCTGAAGCTGAGGCGGATGGAGGCGAAAACGCCTTTATTCTCAACCGCTGCGATCACCGGTGACATACTCACTGCTATGGCCAGCAACACCCCCGGCACAATTAACAGCAGCATGCCCAGTTGCACCAAAATGGTACCCACCAGAATCAAAAAGAACAGTCGCGGCAGCAACGGAGCGGAACCACCAATCGTGCGTAGCGCACTGGTGGGTTGTCCGGCAGAAACCTGTCTTACCAGCGTCAGCACGCCGCCAGTCAGCAAGGCATTGCCGACCAGTGCTGCAAAGGTGCTGGCAGCGGAAACTTTGAGCAGCACCATCTACTGCTCGGGCGTCATTTGTTGAATCAGGTCATGCAACCCTAACTGACCGGTGCTGGAGAGATTGGATTTGCCCCTATATTTCCAGACACAAGATCACTCTTAAGTTAGCGATTCTCGCTGGCGACGATACTCTCGTGGTGAGCGATACCCCAGCGCGTTGTGTGGATGCTTCTCGTTATAGTGCTCGAACGCGATAGCCAGGTTTTTCAATGCCACTTGCTGATTCGGTTTGGGCATTATACTGATATAGTCGCGCTTCATCGTCTTCACGAAGCTCTCAGCCATTCCATTGCTTTGTGGACTCCTCACTGCCGTTGTCCTCGTTTCAAGATTCAATAGATGACCGAACGCCCTCGTTTCCTTCGCTGTGTAACAGGAGCCGTTATCGCTCAGGAACTCGATGGGGACCTCTGGAAGCCCATTTCCGAACCGCTTACTGACGCTGTTTACCATCACATCCATCACGATTTCACTGGTGTACCCGCCATTTGTCGCTATACAGTCCAGCGCCTCACGGTCACAACAGTCAAGCGCGAACGTGACACGCAGCTTATCGCCATTATCGCAGTTGAACTCGAAGCCATCCGAGCACCACCTGAGGTTACTTTCAGCAACCGCAACCCTGCCGTTGTGACTTCGCTGCTCTTTAGTAACGCCCTTTCTATCCAGCAACAGATGATTGTCGCGCATTACTCTGTAGACCCTTTTGGCATTAACTATCGCAAGCCTATCCTGCTGGCTTTCATCACGCAGTAATGCCCAGACTCGTCTGTAGCCATAGGTCGGCAATTCAGCAGTATGATGCCGTATTCTGCTGATAAGCTCAGCATCGTTGTGGTTAGGCTTCTGTCGGCGATCCTGCCACTCGGCAGAGCTTAGAAGATAAACCGATAACTGCGCACGCGACACATTAAGAGCGCGGCTGACCTGTGTCAGTCCGAATCCCCGGGCAGCAAGGGCGCGTGCGCTATCCATTTTTTTGCCCGGCCGTACTCCACGGCTTCTTTGAGGAGCTCAACCCCCATCGTTTTTTCCCCAGCAGCCGTTGCAGCTCTTTAATCTGCTTCATGGCAGCAGTGAGTGCAGAGGCCGGAACCACTTCTTCTGAGGCACTGACAGCAGTGAAGCTGCCATTCTGATACTGCCGGCGCCAAGTAACTACCTGATTAGGATTGATGCCGTGCAGGCGAGCCACGTGAGATACTGTCATCTTGGGCTCCATAGTCTGCTGAACAATAGCGATTTTTTCCTGAGCGGTACGCCGATGGCGGCGTTCAGGCCCTGACAGAACTGAGATCATTTTTTCGTTGTGACCGGTATTAAACATAGTTTTTAGACTACCTCTTATTTTAAGAGTGTCTATCTGTCTGGAGATCTAAGGGGCCAATCTAATAGCGCAGGCCATAGTACAAAGAATCAGTGATGTTTGCTGTACCCTTGATATATGGAAGATATTTTGAACTGTTGCTATCTGATACAAAGTTCAGGCCAGCTTCAAGTCCAAACGTTTTATCAAACTTGTACAGGTAGCTTGCAGTTACTTCCGTGCCGTTGCTGACAGGTTCGTCGTACGGTTTGTTCGGCGTAGTATCGTTGCCGTGCTGCTTCCATTTAGCTTCCATGTACAGGCCAAAACCGTTATCAAAACGGTTAGAGATCAGCAGACGATCCTGATAGTTTGCGCTGGTGGTATCTCTCATTTCATGACGGTAATCAAAGGTCACAGCCATGCTGCTCATGCTGACTAACGAAGTTACCAACACTGCGAGTAATTTAGCTTTCATTATATTATCCCATGTCAAGAGAATTATTATTTAAAGAGAAGACGCTACTTTTTTATAGCAAGTCCATTGTATGTATTCTTTCTTACAGTAATGTGAACAAGATCTTCAAAATCAGATATTAGTTCAGCTATTTCATTTTTGTGATTTCGTTCAATTAATCAAGCGAAATTTTATGTATTTAAATTTGAAATATAGTTTTGAATTTTATATATTTTTGTTTTGAAGTTTATCTTTCAGTTTGAAATTAATTTTTACAAATTAAAGTAGTTTGAAATATATTTATTATTGCTTATTTAATTACATTAAAAATCTAATTTATGCTTGGAGAATACCTTCAAAAAATAATCATAAACAGGGTATTTTCAGTGCAAAAAAATATTTTTTCCACTGCCATATGCGGGAGCAGATTCGATAAACGGTGGGGTTTTCGGGATAACGCAGTGAAAAATGCTGTACCCGCCAGAAAGGAACCTGACGGGGAAGGGAAAAAAGCCTGAATTAGCCACGTGTGGCGGCTTTCATACGGCTGACAAAATCATGCAGTTTTGCCAGCATCACTTCTGGCTGATGACGATGCTGCTCGATGATACGTACGATGGCTGAGCCTGAAATAGCACCTGCGGCACCGGAAGCGATAGCCTCTTTTACCTGTGACGGTTCGGAAATACCAAAGCCTTGCAGGGCAGGGGCAGCGTGATATTCCGTCAGTGTGGCTATCAGGTGGTGCAACGGTAGCTCAGCGCGCTTCTCCGCGCCCGTCACGCCCGCACGTGACAATAGATAAGTATAACCACGGCCATGAGAGGCAATCTCTCTGAGCAAGGCGTCATTGGCGTTAGGCGGGCAGATAAAGATGGGTGCAACGTTGTGTCGCAACGCGGCCGCGCGGAAGGGCGCAGATTCTTCAATCGGCACGTCGGCGATCAACACAGAATCAACCCCTGCATCGGCACAGCGCTGATAAAAGGCATCGATACCATTGCTGAAGACCAGATTGGCGTACATCAACAGGCCAATAGGCATTGTGGGGTACTTCTGGCGGATGGCCGCCAGCATCTCAAAGCAGTGGCCTGGAGTCACTCCCGCCTCGAAGGCGCGCAATGTCGCGGCTTGAATCGTGGGACCGTCCGCCAGAGGATCGGAAAACGGGATGCCTAATTCTAGGGCATCGGCACCGGCATCAATCAGTGTGTCGATAATCTGCAATGAGAGTGCCGGAGTCGGATCGCCCAAGGTGACGAAGGGAACAAAGGCACCTTCCTGCTTTTCCGCCAACTGCGCAAATCGTTGTTGATAACGCTCCATCAGATCTCCCCCAGACCTTTCAAAATATCGTGCACTGTAAATATGTCTTTATCGCCACGGCCAGAGAGGTTAACCACCAGCAGTTGCTCTTTCTCAGGCTCCTGACGAATCATCTTCAAGGCATGTGTCAACACGTGGGAAGATTCCAGCGCTGGAATGATCCCTTCATGGCAGGACAATTCCTGAAACGCGTCGAGTGCTTTATCATCGGTAATAGAGACGTAGTCGGCGCGCCCGATGCTGTTCAGGTGGGCGTGCTGGGGGCCCACTGACGGGAAATCCAGTCCGGCAGAAATGGAGTATGACTCCTCGATTTGGCCGTCGGACGTTTGCATCATGGGCGATTTCATCCCAAAGTAGATCCCGACGCGACCATGTTTTAGGGGGGCGCCATGTTGCCCGCTTTCAATACCCAGTCCCGCTGGTTCAACGCCAATCAAACGCACCGGGGTTTCTTCGATAAAATCGGCAAACATGCCGATGGCGTTGGAGCCGCCACCGACGCAGGCGATAACAGCATCAGGTAGACGCCCTTCGTGCTCCAGAATCTGCGCTTTGGTTTCTTCGCCAATCATGCGCTGAAATTTACGCACAATCGTCGGGAACGGGTGCGGACCGGCTGCGGTACCTAAAAGGTAGTGCGCCTTGTCATAGCTGCCGGACCAGTCGCGCAGCGCCTCATTACAGGCATCTTTCAGCGTGGAAGAGCCGTTGTGCACCGGGATCACCTCGGCACCCATCAGACGCATACGGAACACGTTGAGTGACTGACGTTCAAAGTCTTTAGCCCACATATAGATGCGACATTTCAGGTTGAGCAGGGCACATGCCAGCGCGGTTGCTACACCATGTTGTCCTGCGCCGGTTTCAGCGATGATCTCGGTTTTCCCCATGCGCTTGGCTAACAGCGCCTGACCCAGCACCTGGTTGGTTTTATGTGCACCGCCGTGCAACTGATCTTCCCGCTTAAGATACAGCGTGGCGCGAGTGCCCTGGGTCAGGTTACGGCAACGGGTGAGCGCCGTTGGGCGACCGGCATAGTTTTTCAGTAAATCGGTAAAGGCGGCCTGAAATTCAGAATCTTTTTGTGCGTCAACAAAGGCTTGTTCCAATTGTTGTAGCGCGGGGATCAGTATCTGCGGCACATATTGTCCGCCGAATTCACCAAAGTAAGGATTAAGTAACGTCATAATGTTCCTGTCTGTCCTGTCAGTGCTAATCGAGAAATAAAAGCGTGTCGCGCCGTACTGCCGGGCGATTATTGCGGATAGAGTGGGGCAAAAGCGGCATGTATTTTCACCGCGTCTTTGATCCCGGGTTCGCTTTCGACACCTGAATTAACGTCCAGTCCGGCGCAACCAAACTGTGCGGCTTTAGCGCTATTGAACACATTCACGCCCCCCGCCAGCAGCACGTTACTCAGATCGGCTTCATGCAATAAATTCCAGTCAAAACGCTCCCCGCTGCCACCTTGTCCGTTATCGAACAAGTAGCGATTCACACCGGCAAAATCGCGTTTGGGCAGTTTTTTTTCAACGCTGAGCGCTTTCCAAATCTGGCAGGTACCGGGCAGCAACGCGCGCAGCTCATCGATGGCGGTCTGGTTTTCGTTGCCGTGCAGTTGCACGGCGAACAATCCCAGGTGTCGGGCCGTCTGTGCAATCTCAGCGGTGGGCGCGTTACGGAATACGCCAACGTAGCGCAACGGTGCACCGGACATTACTGTTGGTGCGAATTCCGGTGTCACATAACGCGGCGAGGAGGGCACGAAAATCAAGCCACCGTACACTGCACCGGCGTTGTACGCCGCCGCGGCGTCCATAGCACGCGTGAGTCCGCACACTTTATTCTCACCCAGAATAAGACGGCGCACCGCCAACGACAGATTGGGCTCTGACATCAGCGAACTGCCGACAAGAAAGCCGTTAGCGTAGGCGCTGAGCTCGCGGATTTGTGCCGCGTTATGAATTCCAGACTCACTGATAACCGTAACATTTTTAGGCAAACGCGGTGCCAGTGTGTGAGTGCGGGCAAGATCGATAGACAGATCGCGCAGATCGCGATTATTGATACCGACCACGCGGGCTTTGAGCGCGATAGCCCGTTCCAGCTCAGCCTCGTTACTCACCTCTGTCAACACGCCCATTTTCAGGCTGTGTGCCACCTGGGCCAGATCTCGGTATTCGTGATCGCCCAGTACGGAGAGCATCAGCAGAATGGCATCGGCCTGATAATGGCGCGCCAGATAAATCTGGTATTCCGAGATGATGAAATCTTTGCACAGTACCGGTTGTCTGACGACGGCGCTGATGCGCGGTAAAAAATCAAAACTTCCCTGAAAATATTTCTCATCGGTCAGCACCGAGATGGCGGAGGCGTAATCGCTGTAGACGCGAGCAATGGCCACCGGATCAAAATCTTCGCGAATCAGCCCTTTGAAAGGCGATGCTTTTTTGCATTCCAGAATAAACGCGGGCTTTTTATGTTTGAGCGCCGCATAAAAATCGCGCTGGCTAGGAACAAGATCCGCTTGAAAACTGGATAACGGCTGTGCTTGCTGGCGCGCAACAATCCAACTCACTTTATCCTTTACGATTTTACCCAGTATGGTCTTGTTCAGTTCTGATTCTTGCATAGCACCTTTACCCTCTGGCGGCGAGCGCTGTCACGCGCTGATAAGCCTGCCCGCTGTGAATAACATCCAATGCCTGCTGCGCGTTCTGGCGCAAATCTTCTTGTCCGAACAGACGCAACAGTAATGCAACGTTGGCGGCCACGGCATTTGCGTGCGCGCGTTCACCTTTGCCTTGTAACAGACGCGCCAGAATATCACGGTTTTCTTCGGGCAGCCCGCCCTGGAGTGCAGAAAGCGGGGCGCTCTCGAGACCAAAATCACGGTGGGTCAGCTCGTAGGTTTCCACCTTCCCATCGCGCAGTTCCGCCACCTGAGTAGGGGCGTGCAACGCGACTTCATCCATACCGCCGCCGTGCACGACAGCAGCGCGTTGATAGCCGAGCACACGCAGCGTTTCGGCGATGGGCGTCACCAGATGCGGGCTGTAAACCCCAATCAGCGCCAGCGGCGGGCGCGCCGGATTAATCAGCGGACCCAGCACATTAAACAGCGTGCGGGTTTTCAGCAACTGACGCACTGGCATCGCGTGGCGAAATCCGGTGTGGTATTGCGGTGCAAACAAAAAGCAGACACCCAGATCGTCCAGCGCCTGACGTGATTGTTCAGGTGCCATGTCCAGTTTAATGCCGAATGCAGACAGCAGATCGTAAGATCTGGAACGGCTGGAGACGTTGCGGTTACCGTGCTTGGCGACCTTCACGCCGCAACTGGCGGCAACGAACGCGCTGGCCGTTGAGATATTAATGCTGTTGGTGCCATCCCCGCCGGTGCCGACGATATCGGCAAACAGGTAATCAGGGCGTGGGAAAGGCTGCGCGTTCGCCAGTAAGGCAGCAGCCGCACCAGCGATCTCTTCCGGGTGCTCGCCGCGCACCTTCATGCTGATCAGGGCGGCGGCCAACTGTGCAGGCTCTAACTCGCCGTGCACAATCGCACTGAACAGAGTCTGACTTTCAGCGCGAGAAATGGCCTGTTTTTCCAGAATGGCCTGTTTTTCCAGTGTGGCATCGAGCGGAGCGGCGGTCAGCGTATTTACAGAAGCGTACATAATATATCCTTAAATTCGGTAATGTTTTTCGTTGTGGGTCGCTATTTCGTTGTGGGTCGCTATAAGGCTTATGCCAGCGCCCACGCCAGCGTCTGCTCCAGCAGACTGGCACCGTGAGTAGTCAGGATAGATTCGTGGTGAAACTGGAAGCCGCAGACGCGATCGGCGTCGTGACGCACTGCCATCACCATGCCATTAAAATGGGCATTTACGGTTAGTTCATCCGGCACCTGACTGCCCACCAGCAAGGGATTAGGCAATCCCTGGGACATCGCCTGACCATCGTGTTCAATGGCCGAGGCTTTACCGTGCAGAATTTCACCGACTTGGCCCACGTGGCCGCCATAGGCTTCAACAATCGCCTGATGCCCCAGACAGACGCCAATAATTGGCAAGCGACCACGCAGTTAGGTTAACAGCGCAGGCATGCAACCGGCCTGTGCCGGGCGAGAGCATCAGAACCGGTTTTTCCAGTGTTTTCAGGCGAGCAATGATGGTGTCCACCGGCACCTGATAGCGGTAAATCACCACGTTATGGCCGCTGGCGCGCAGTTGGTCCACCAGGTTATAGGTGAAAGAATCAATGTTATCGAGCAACAGGATATCGGCCATCAGAAGATCTCCTTGGTATGGTGAGCCGTGGCAATGGCGCGAAGCACCGCGCGCGCTTTGTTTCGGGTTTCGTCCGCTTCGACTTGCGGCTGTGAGTCGAGCACCACGCCCGCTCCGGCCTGAACGGTAGCGATACCGTCTTCAACATAGGCAGAGCGGATAACGATGCAGGTGTCCAAATCGCCGTGAGCAGTAAAATAGCCCACGGCGCCACCGTAGCTACCGCGTCGCGTTTTTTCATTTTCGGCAATCAGTTGCATGGCGCGTACTTTTGGCGCACCGCTCAGCGTGCCCATGTTCATGCAGGCCCGGTAGGCGTGCAGTACATCCAAATCCTTACGCAACGTGCCGACAACACGTGAAACCAGATGCATCACGAAAGAGTAGCGATCCACTTTGGTCAGATCGGCCACGTAGCTGCTACCTGGTTCACAGATACGTGCCAGATCGTTACGCGCCAGATCGACCAGCATCAGGTGCTCCGCCAGCTCTTTATGGTCAGTGCGCATTTTCAGCTCGATACGGCTGTCGAGATCGCGATCCATCCGCGCGACGGCCACGTGGGCGCGTACCGGCAATGGGGTAGATTTCGATCTGACGAGAATCCGCGTCGTATTTCAGCGAGCTTTCAGGCGATGCGCCAAACAAGGTGAAGTCCTGATCCTGCATAAAGAACATATAGGGGCTGGGATTGTTCTCTTTTAGCGTTTGGTACGCGGCCAGTGGCGATGGGCATGGCAGGGAGAAACGGCGGGGCGGCACCACCTGAAAGATTTCACCAATGCGAATCGCTTCCTGCATTTGACGTACCACGGCACCGTATTCTTCGTCGCTCTGGTTACAACTGAGCGCCATATCCACTAACGTCTGGCGTGGCAGCGCGGGTGCTGGCTGCTGCAACTGCTGCCCTAACTGTGCCAGACGATTTTGTAAGCGTTGACGTTCGGTGGCATCAGGCGTGAACAGACTGGCCTGTAAATGTGTAACGCGCTGTTGGTGATCCAGAATCAACAAGGTTTCTGCCAGATAAAAACAGTAATCCTGGCAGCGCTGCTGTTGGCTCAGTGGCGGTAACGTTTCAAACCCGGCAACCAAATCGTAAGCAAACAGACCACCGAAGAACATCGCTTCCCGCTCATTAGCAGGGCTGGTTACCAGCGTTTGCAGCAGACGCAGTGCGTCAAACACGGACAGCGAACGCAGACGCGCATCTTCGTCTTGCAGGGTATCAACCGCAGGGAAGATTAATTCACGGCCGTTGGGGCGCACGGCGACATCAATATCTGCCGGTAACAGTTGGTCAAGCAGTGGCAGTAGTGTCGCGCCGTTAGCAGTCAATGCCTGAATGGAGACTTGCTGCCACAGTGCTGTGATACGCAGTGCGCTATCAATGATCAATAGGCTTTTCAGATCCTGTTTAATATCAATTTCAGCGGATTCTAGCAGCAGCGTGGCTGGCCGGGCGCCGCACAACTGATGGAAAACCGCGCTCGGATTATCTCGATAAGCGGTTTCGATGCGCAGCAGTTCAAGCTGCGGCTTATCGGTGGATGAAGATATCGTTGCTGATGTTTGCATCGTCTCTACTCTGGTTGTCTGCTGTTTGTTTTATGTCGGTTTTAAGTCATCGCACAGCAGTAAGTCATAAAAAAACCCGCTAATTAAGCGGGGTTAGAGATTTTGCATGTTGTGATAACAGCTATGCGTTAATACTCCACCCGCCACAGGGAAGAGCACCACCAACCACCGGTTTTGAAGCTGCCGCGCAGGCGGCTATTTACCACTGCGAGAAAGTGCGTTGCCATTATCACATTTCCATCTATTTGCTGAACTTTCGTACTAGTTAACTAGTTCATGAGCGCATTGTCAATGGGTTAACACATTTTATTTTATCGGTATAGCACCGCAGTCGTGTGGTTCCCCTCCGGCGGTGTTTAATGACATGATGTCCCGCGTCTCAGATCCACTGAGCAGCATTAACAACCATAGGTGCCTGTGTGTCCGAACTTTCCGTTGCTCTGTCTCCCAGTCCGCTGTTTGATTTGCACAGCCACACTACCGCTTCGGATGGAGAACTGTCGCCCGGTGAACTGGTACAACGCGCCGTTGAGATGCGCGTTGGTGTTCTGGCGATTACCGATCACGATACCGTGGCAGGCGTGGCTGCCGCGCAGCAGGCGATAGCCGCATTGAATCTGCCGTTACGGCTGGTGCCTGGGGTTGAGATCTCCACCCTGTGGGAAAATCATGAGATTCATATTGTCGGTTTAGGTATTGATCCCGAACACATCGCACTGACACATCTGCTCGAACAGCAGAAGGAGCGCCGCTGGCAGCGTGCACAGGCAATCAGTGAACGGTTGTAGAAGGCGCGTATTCCGGGCGCACTGGAAGGGGCACAGCGCCTTGCCGGAGAGGGAGAAATCACACGTGGTCATTTTGCCAGTTTTCTGGTGGAGCAGGGCAAAGCCAGAAATGTGGGGCAGGTGTTCAAATCCTATCTGGCAAAAGGGAAAACCGGATATGTCCCGCCGCAGTGGTGTACAATAGCAGAAGCCGTTGATGTCATTCATCATGCGGGCGGTGTGGCGGTACTGGCACATCCTGGGCGCTATGATTTGTCTCCCAAATGGCTCAAGCGGGTGCTGGCCAGTTTTGTGGCAGCAGCGGGGGATGCGATGGAGGTAGCCCAGTGCCAACAAGCGCCGGACGAACGAACTCAACTGGCGCGTTACGCGCAGGATTTTCAGCTCTATGCCTCGCAGGGCTCTGATTTTCACCGTCCCTGTGCCTGGATAGAGTTGGGACGCAAGCTCTGGTTGCCTGGCGGTGTAACGCTTGTGTGGCAACATCCCGTGCTGGCAGCGCTGCCGTTGACTGCAGCAGACGCGTTGCACCGCGACGGATGCGAAATGTCGCGCTAAATTCGAAGTTTAAGGACGTATCATGAGTCAGTTTTTTTATATTCATCCACAAAACCCTCAGCCACGGTTGATCAATCAATCTGTTGATGTGCTGCGTAAAGGTGGCGTGCTGGTTTATCCCACCGATTCCAGTTACGCATTGGGATGTATGCTGGGGGAGAAAAATGCGATGGAGCGCATTTGCCAAATTCGCCATCTGGACAGCAACCACAACTTCACCATCGTGTGTCGCGATCTTTCCTAAATATCCACCTATGCCTATGTGGACAATGCAGCATTTCGCCTGATCAAAAACAATACGCCCGGTAACTACACCTTTATTTTGAAAGCCACCAAAGAGGTGCCGCGTCGATTGATGAGTGAAAAGCGCAAAACCATCGGCTTGCGTGTGCCTTCTAACGAGATTGCGCTGGCGCTGTTGGAAGCGCTGAATGAGCCGCTGATGTTGACTACATTGATGCTACCGGGCAATGATTTTACGGAGTCCGATCCGGAGGAAATTCAGGATCATTTGGGCAAACGGATAGATTTGATTATCCACGGTGGATTTTTGGGGCAAAAACCCACAACGGTAATTGATTTGACTGACTCCACGCCGGTTGTTGTGCGTGAAGGCACCGGTGATATCTCACCGTTTCAGTGATAAAAGCGCACCCTGTGCCTTATATTCAGCATATTCAGCTTTCAGGCTCCGACAGCGAATGGCACAGCAAAAATTGGGTAATCGGATGCTGTTCCCAGCCTGCTTGTAAAAATAACGGAGTCAACGCCTGCGGCACGGCGACAGGCGTTGAAATCCCATCGAACTGCGCGGCCAGTGCCTGAAGTACCCGTCGTGCATGACCTTTCCGCCGGGCGGCAGGCGTGACATGAAGCGCCCGCAACTGTGGCTTGGTAAACTCGGTGGCAACAATGGCGTAGGCGTCATTGCCCCAGCGATATCCTTGTGCCGGCAGTGCGACCGTGCCCAAAGGATCGATCATCCAGGGTAACGCGTCATCAGATGCTGCGATCATGCTGCCGATAACGGTGACCGGATCGCAACGCGTTAATGTTACCGTACTGTTTATTGTTCCACTCGCCAGTGGTGCAGTAAAGCCGCACAGGGTGTCCTGCCGCGTAAACCCCATCCTGTCATACAAGGCTATGCCTGCCGCATTGCTGCTAATCACCTCAAGCCACAGGGCGCTATCTCCCCGCTGATGCGCTTCACGCAGCAGTTGCTCTAGCATCGCTGTTCCCAACCCGCCACGGCGCCAGCGCGGATGAATGGCAAAGGCGGCCAAGCGGCAACGCGAGCCGCGACGCACTATGATTGCCAGCGCTACCTGGTTGTTGTTGACGCTCCAGATGCGGCTCTCGGTCAACGACAGACCATCTGCGTTAAAGCGTGTGGCAAACGTCGGGCCATCGAGGGTGAAAGGGATCACATAATCCGTGAAGCATTCGGTCAATATGGCGGCGAGCTGATGGCTGTCGTAGTGCGTGGCATCACGGCAGACCAGTGGTGAAATCGATGTCATGGACGTTTCCTATAGTGTCGGCGCTAGCGTATACGGTTCCCTGGAAACAGGATTATCGGTTGATATGCCGTTGTACTCAAACAAGATGCGCTTTTTAGCCTAAAATTCATGTAGAATGATCGGCCACTCGCGCTACGGGTACGGCGATGTGGCGATAAACAGGGAGGGCGTTGCCCTGATTCCTCTGTTAAACAGATACTTATCAGTGAGTTATGCGGAAATTAACGTTAACTCATTGTTTTATCCGACGCCTGTGAAGGCGACACTCTGAGGCTGCTCAATGAGCGAAAAGTTACAAAAAGTGCTGGCGCGTGCTGGCCACGGCTCACGCCGCGAGATAGAAGGCATTATCCAGGCAGGCCGTGTGAGCGTGGACGGCAAAATTGCGACGCAGGGCGACCGCGTCGAGGTAACCAAAGCAACCCGCATTCGTATCGATGGTCACGTGGTTTCTGTTAAAGAAACCGAAGAAGCGGTCTGTCGAGTACTGATTTATTACAAACCAGAAGGTGAGCTTTGCACCAGCAGCGATCCCGATGGTCGCCCGACGGTGTTCGATCGTTTGCCGAAAATGCGCGGTTCGCGCTGGGTGGCGGTAGGGCGTCTGGATGTGAATACATCCGGCCTGCTGTTGTTCACCACCGACGGCGAATTGGCAAACCGCTTGATGCACCCCAGTCATGAAGTGGAACGCGAATATGCGGTGCGTGTGTTTGGTGAAGTGGATGAGAATAAACTCAAGCTGCTGACCAAAGGCGTACAGCTTGATGACGGTCCTGCATCGTTCTGCACCCTGAAGTACAGCGGCGGTGAAGGATTAAACCAGTGGTATAACGTTACGCTGACAGAAGGGCGTAACCGAGAAGTGCGTCGTCTGTGGGAAGCGGTTGGCGTGCAAGTAAGTCGCCTGATTCGCGTGCGCTATGGCGACATTCCATTAACAAAAGGGTTGCCGCGCGGTGGCTGGACGGAAATGCCGCTCGAACAACTTAACTATCTGCGTGAACTAGTGCAATTGCCGGCGGAAACCACCAGCAAGCTGCCGGTTGAGCGTGAGCGTCGTCGGGTGAAAGCCAATCAAATTCGTCGTGCGGTAAAACGCCACGGCCAGGCCGGTCCTGCGCGGCGTAGTGCGCCAAAGCGTAACGGCTAAGTGTGATGTTAAAAGCGTGACGTTAAGGTAGCTGGTTTTACACGGGGTGTGTCGTCGCCACACCCCGCAATAGCAATAGTGTATTTTCTTACCAATCGATGCCTTGCTGGGCCTTTATGCCTGCATCAAACGCATGTTTTGTCGGCCGCATTTCCGTTACCGTATCCGCCAATTCCAGCAATTCGCGGTGGCAGCCGCGTCCGGTAATAATCACGCTTTGATGGGACGGTCGCTGTTGTAATGCGGTCACTACCTCTTCCAGCGCCAGGTAGTCGTAGCTCACCATGTAGGTCAACTCATCCAGGATCACCAGATCGAGCGTAGCATCGGACAACATGCGTTTACCGTGCTGCCAGCGTATCGCCTGTGCGATCTTGCGTATCCCAGGTAAACCCGGTTGCCATCACCTGAAACTCAACGCCGCGATCGGCGAGCAGGTTGCGCTCGCCGTTGGGCCATTCACCTTTGATAAATTGAATTACGCCAACGCGCAGGCCGTGTCCCACCGCGCGTGTTGCGGTGCAAAACGCCGCCGTGGTTTTACCCTTGCCGTTGCCGGTGAAAACCATCAGGATGCCACGCACCTCGTTGGCCGCGGCAATGTGTTCGTCAACCCGTTGTTTCAGTTTTTGCTGGCGCTGCTTGTGGCGATCGTTATCCATTGTCAGGGCTCCCTTATACCGCTGGGTCGGGTTTTCTTCCCGGCTGTGCGTCAAAATTCATGCCGGTTTTGCGTTTGCTGTCATCGCCCATCAAATAAAGGTAGAGCGGCATAATATCAGTCGGGGTTTTGAGGCGTAGGGGATCTTCATCAGGGAACGCGCTGGCACGCATTGAAGTGCGCGTTCCACCTGGATTGATACAGTTAACGCGCAAATGCTGGTTACGATACTCGTCGGCCAAGACCTGCATAAGCCCTTCTGTGGCGAATTTGGAAACCGCATAGGCTCCCCATTCCGCGCGGCCCACGCGACCCACGCTGGAACTGGTGAACACCAGAGAGGGACTGGTGGCTTTTAGCAACAGGGGTAACAGCGCCTGCGTCAGCATAAAGGTGGCATTCACGTTAACTTGCATGACTTGATGCCAGGTCGCCGGATCCTGTTCGGCAATCGGTATTATATCCCCGAGCAACCACGCGTTATGCAGTACGCCGTCAAGGTGTGGTATCTGTTTTTTCAGGTCAGCCGCCAGCGCAGCGCACGTTTGGGCGGTGATTGTTAATAAATCGCAGGGCACACCCAGCGATGATGTCCCGGTTTCACGCAGGATTTCTGCTTGCACATCCTGTAATTTATGCTCGGTGCGACCCAGCAGGATCAACCGGGCACCGTAGCGCGTAAGTGAGCGCTGCTTCGCGCCCAATACCATCGCCCGCACCGATGACCAGAATTAAGCGGTGTTTAAGAAGGTCATTCATAGGTTGATAATGCACAGTACTCTCCTCTATACGCCGCAAACCATAAGACGTAACGGCAGTTATGCCTCAATGTGTCGGTGAATTCAATGCGCGTCTGGCGCATTCTTAGGCCACTGCGTTAAAAAACAGCAACAGGTGTAAAAAACCCATGAATAACATCGCCATATTTCACGCCATACGTTAGGCTGTCTTTTTGCTCTCGCGTCGGTTTGATGAAAACCGTGGAGTGGCGTAAGACGAGCGGTATGATGGTGTGGTGTGTCGCAGGCAACTGCGCAGGTAAACATCGGCGGCGTCATGATATGACTCAGTAAACGAGGGACGGTATTTGTGGAATTGCTTTCTCAGTACGGCTTATTTCTGGCAAAAGTAGTCACGATAGTGCTGGCCATTGGCGCACTGGCCGTGTTGACCTTTGGTGTCACGCAGCGAAAACGCCCGCGCAAAGGGGAGTTGCAGGTGATGAACCTGGGCGAACAGTATCGCGAAATGCAAAATGAAATGCGTGACACCTGCATGAGTGATGCGGAACGCAAACTGGACTGGTTGCGAAGCGGAAGAAAAAAGAGGACAAAGCTGCCGCTAAAGAAGAGAAAATGCGTGCCAAACGCGGCGATGAGAAAGTGGTGAAACCACGTCTTTATGTATTGGATTTTAACGGCAGCATGGACGCAGGTGAAGTCTCTGCGCTGCGTGAAGAAGTCTCGGCGGTGCTGGCGGTGGCTACGCCGCAGGATGAAGTGCTGTTACGTCTGGAAAGCCCCGGCGGCGTGGTGCACGGTTATGGGTTGGCCACTTCTCAGTTGCAGCGCCTGCGCGATGGCGGCATTCGCTTGACCGTTGCGGTGGACAAGGTTGCTGCCAGCGGTGGATACATGATGGCGTGTGTGGCCGATCGTATTGTCGCGGCTCCGTTTGCCATCATCGGTTCTATTGGGGTAGTGGCTCAGATCCCCAACTTCAATCGGTTGCTGAAAAACAATGATATCGATGTTGAATTGCATACTGCCGGTGAATATAAGCGCACCATGACGCTGTTTGGTGAGAATACGGAGCAGGGGCGTGAAAAATTCCGTGAAGAGCTGAACGTGACTCACGGTCTGTTTAAGCAGTTTGTCAAAGAGATGCGACCCACGCTGGATATCGATAAAACCGCTACGGGCGAACATTGGTTTGGCACGCAGGCGCAAACGTTAGGGCTGGTCGATGCAATAGGCACCAGCGACGATTTACTGATTCAGGAAATAACCACGC
The DNA here is from genome assembly GCF_018777385.1 of Candidatus Symbiopectobacterium endolongispinus. Lineage (GTDB taxonomy): Bacteria > Pseudomonadota > Gammaproteobacteria > Enterobacterales > Enterobacteriaceae > Symbiopectobacterium > Symbiopectobacterium endolongispinus. The sequence continues at coordinate 689,699 of NZ_JAFJYB010000001.1, forward strand.
ATGAGGTGTTGAGTGTGCGCTATACGCGTCGCAAGCGCCTGCTGGATAAAATCATGGGGAACGCGGGTGACTCCGCTGAGCGTCTGCTGCTGCGTTGGTGGCAGCGGGGCAGCCATCCGTTCGTTTGATACGTTTAACCCTGTGCGCGGTGCGTACAGGGTCATCCAGCTTAGTCGATCAGTTGATACTTCTCTGACAATTCATGCGCCAAGTGCTTGAGCATGTTAAATACCGCCGTGGTTTTTAATGTCGGCAGGCCGTTGTCATCCAGGAAATAATCCCCTTTCCAAGAGCGTCTGGCGGTCGATCGTGGTTCTCTCTGTGGCGCTGTTATCTGTGGTCATAGTCACGTTGTCTGACATAGTGTTACTCCTGCTGAAACTCATAGCACTATTCTAACGCCACCCCAACGGCATCCGCTTGTGCTTTTTTGCGCTTTTTTAATGAACCTTTGAAAACAGGTTGATAAGACGACGTAATTTTTCTGAAGACTACGCCGCTGTCAGCCGATAACGATGAGCAGTAGAGGTTGGCGAAAACCGCGTTCCCATGCTAATTAGGTTGCGTGGCGGCATTTATCAGGTAGAGTGTGGGACTTTGTATCGTTAAGCGGAAAAAATTCTTTACGGTGTTGCAGCAGCATAAGCGGCACCGCTGGCAGTTAACCGTCATTACAGCAAAAAAACGTGGGTGGTCATGTGGTTATGGAATGGTTTATTGACCGTTGCGTACTCTTGAATCTCCACGTAGTGAAGCTGGAAGTACGCGAACAGGCGTAGCGGTAGAGAATAAATGACGTATATGCCCCTTGAAAAAGGGACCAGACGCCCTCAACAACACGTTAATATGAAGCATTCGGTAGGTAACAATACATATGGGTAAAGCTCTCGTCATAGTTGAGTCCCCGGCCAAAGCCAAAACAATCAACAAATATCTGGGCAATGACTACGTGGTGAAATCGAGCGTCGGTCATGTGCGTGATTTGCCGACCAGCGGTTCTGCGGCGGCGAAGAAGAGCGCTGAGCCTGGCAAAGCGAAAAAAGCCGGCAAAAAAGATGAGCGCACCGCGCTGGTCAATCGTATGGGGGTCGATCCGTACCACGGCTGGCAGGCCGATTACGAAATACTGCCCGGCAAAGAGAAAGTGGTCTCTGAACTGAAAACGCTGGCGGCCAATGCCGACCACGTCTATCTCGCAACCGACCTTGACCGCGAAGGGGAAGCCATTGCCTGGCACCTGCGGGAAATCATTGGGGGCGATGAAGGCCGTTTCAGCCGCGTGGTGTTTAACGAAATCACTAAGAACGCGATCACGCAGGCGTTTGAAAAAACAGATAAATTAAATATCGACAGGGTCAATGCGCAGCAAGCGCGGCGTTTTATGGACCGTGTCGTGGGCTACATGGTTTCTCCGCTGTTGTGGAAAAAAATCGCCCGTGGGCTTTCTGCTGGTCGCGTGCAGTCCGTTGCGGTACGTCTGGTGGTAGAGCGCGAACGCGAAATCAAGGCCTTTATCCCGGAAGAATACTGGGAACTGCATGCGGATTTGTTGTCATTGAGTGCCGCATTGCAAATGCAGGTGACGCACTTTGATGGCAAGCTGTTCAAGCCGGTTAATAAAGCGCAAACAGCGGCGGCGGTCAGCGTGCTGGAGACTGCTCGTTATGTGGTCGCGGAGCGCGAGGACAAGCCCACCGGCAGCAAACCGGGGGCACCTTTCATCACCTCCACGCTGCAACAGGCGGCAAGTACCCGCTTGGGGTTTGGCGTTAAAAAAACCATGATGATGGCGCAGCGCTTGTACGAAGCGGGCTACATCACCTACATGCGTACTGATTCCACCAACCTGAGTCAGGATGCGCTGACCATGGCGCGCGATTATATTGCGTCCAGCTTTGATAACGCTTATCTGCCGGAGAGCGCGAATCTCTACAGCAGTAAAGAAAACTCTCAGGAAGCGCATGAAGCGATTCGTCCCTCAGATGTTGCCGTTCTGGCGGATGCGTTGAAGGATATGGAAGCTGATGCGCAGAAACTCTACCAGTTGATCTGGCGTCAATTCGTGGCCTGCCAAATGACACCGGCCAAATATGACTCTACAACACTGTTGGTGAACGCGGAAGGCTATCAATTACGCGCCAAAGGACGCACCCTGCGTTTTGATGGCTGGACCAAAGTAATGCCGGCGCTGCGTAAAGATGATGAAGACCGTACGCTGCCGACCGTTGAGGTAGGGGAAGTGATGTCCCTGGATAAACTGCTGCCGAGCCAGCATTTTACCAAACCACCTGCCCGCTACAGCGATGCCTCGCTGGTAAAAGAGTTGGAAAAACGCGGTATTGGTCGTCCATCCACTTACGCCTCTATCATTTCAACCATTCAGGATCGTGGCTATGTGCGGGTGGAAAACCGCCGTTTCTACGCGGAAAAAATGGGTGAAATTGTCACTGACCGTCTGGAAGAAAACTTCCGCGAGTTGATGAACTACGATTTTACTGCGCGCATGGAAAGTAGTCTCGATCAGGTCGCCAACAATCAGGCGGAGTGGAAAGGGGTGCTGGATGAGTTTTTTGCCGAATTCAGCCAGCAGTTGGAAAAAGCGGAAATGGAGCCGGAAGCGGGAGGAATGCGCCCCAATGCCATGGTGCTGACCACCATCGATTGCCCCACCTGTGGACGCAAGATGGGGATCCGTACCGCCAGCACCGGCGTGTTCCTCGGCTGTTCCGGCTATGCATTGACGCCAAAAGAGCGCTGCAAGACCACCATTAACCTGATCCCTGAAGCCGAAGTGTTAAACGTGTTGGAAGGTGATGAGGCTGAAACCAATGCGCTGCGTGCTCGCCGTCGTTGCGGCAAGTGCGGTACGGCGATGGACAGCTACCTGATCGATAACCAGCGCAAGCTGCACGTGTGCGGTAATAACCCGGCATGTGACGGCTATGAGATCGAAAACGGTGAGTTTCGTATCAAGGGGTACGACGGTCCGGTAGTGGAGTGCGACAAATGTGGTTCCGATATGCACCTGAAAATGGGGCGTTTTGGCAAGTACATGGCCTGCACTAACGAAACCTGTACCAATACCCGCAAGATTTTGCGCAATGGTGAAGTTGCACCGCCGAAGGAATATCCGGTTCCCTTACCCGAACTGCCGTGCGAAAAATCCGATTCCTATTTCGTGCTGCGTGACGGTGCGGCAGGAGTATTCCTGGCTGCTAATACCTTCCCTAAATCGCGTGAAACCCGTGCGCCGTTAGTGGAAGAGTTGGTGCGATTCCGCGATCGCCTGCCGGAAAAACTGCGCTATCTGGCTGATGCGCCGGTGGAAGATACCGAAGGCAACAAAGCGGTGGTACGCTTTAGTCGTAAAACCAAGCAGCAATACGTTGCTTCGGAGAAAAACGGTAAGGCGACAGGGTGGTCTGCATTCTATGTAGACGGTAAGTGGACCTCTGAGAAAAAATAATTCTCTGCCAGATCAAAAAAGCCAGCCTTTTGGGCTGGCTTTTTTGATCTGGGTAGGAAGATAGCGATCTAGGTGAGAGGATCGTGCCGCCGTGCGCTAGAATGAACGCCCTCACTCAGCTCACGTTGAGGGCACTATTTTTATCAATGCAAAGATAATAGTTATATAAAATATTTTTTATGATTAAATGACCTTAATATGATGAAATAACCGCCTGCTTTTCATTGCATTGCAAATGTTGCAGCGTCATGAAAAAGTAAAGCAACGGTAGATAATTTATTCGTGCCTGATGCACATGCTCAATAACATGGGATGACATATGAAATTGCAACAGCTTCGTTATATCGTTGAAGTTGTTAATCATAACCTGAATGTTTCCTCAACGGCTGAGGGGCTGTACACCTCGCAGCCGGGGATCAGTAAACAGGTGAGAATGCTGGAAGATGAGCTGGGAATTCAAATTTTTGCGCGTAGCGGTAAACACCTGACTCAGGTAACGCCCGCAGGTCAGGAAGTGGTGCGTATTGCCCGGGAAGTGCTCTCCAAGGTAGATGCTATCAAGGCCGTAGCAGGAGAACACACCTATCCTGATAAAGGTTCGCTCTATGTGGCCACCACGCATACGCAGGCGCGCTATGCACTGCCGGATGTCATGAAAGGTTTTATTGAACGTTATCCTCGCGTTTCACTGCACATGCATCAGGGATCGCCAACGCAGATAGCCGAAGCGGTTGCGAAAGGGACGGCAGATTTTGCCATCGCCACTGAGGCGCTGCATCTGTATGACGATTTGATCATGCTGCCGTGTTACCACTGGAATTGCGTGGTGGTGGTGAAATCCGACCATCCGCTGGCAACGAAGAAAGATATCACCATTGAAGAGCTGGCAGCGTATCCGATTGTTACCTACACCTTCGGTTTTACCGGCCGTTCGGCGCTGGGTACCGCATTTAACCGTGCAGGGTTGACGCCGCGCATTGTGTTCACTGCCACGGATGCTGATGTGATCAAAACATACGTGCGTCTGGGGTTGGGTGTGGGTGTTATCGCCAACATGGCCGTCGATCCGCGCACGGAGACGGATCTTGTGACCATTAACGCGAACAGCATTTTTAGCTACAGCACCACCAAGATCGGGTTCCGGCGCAGTACCTTCCTGCGCAGCTACATGTATGATTTTATTCAGCGCCTTGCGCCGCACCTCACGCGTGATGTGGTGGATTCTGCCATTACTTTGCGATCAAATGAGGAAATTGAAGCTATGTTTAAGGATATAACGCTGCCAGTGAAATAGCGTCGATTATTCATCAAAGAGGTGCATGACATGATCAAGCTTGTACTATCAGTAGTGGCCTGTGCGCTAATAGTGATATCAGGCATCGTGCTGCATGGCCTCTATGCTTTTGAACTCCCTGAACGTGCCCAGCAGACTTTATCGTTTTCGCTGGGCGATGCCCGTCTTGAAGGCACGCTGTTACTGCCTGATAACAAACACAACCCGCCCGTGGTGTTGCTAGTGCACGGCGACGGTGCCCAGGACCGCTGGTCTGACGGCGGCTACCTTCCGCTGGTAAATGCACTTGTTGCCCAGGGGATTGGCGTATTTTCCTGGGATAAGCCCGGCGTAGCGGCCAGCACCGGTGATTGGTTGGCACAAACCCTACGCGATCGTGCGGATGAAGCGGTTGCCGCACTGCATGCGTTACGTGCACGGCCAGAATTGAAAGAGAGTCGTCTGGGATTTCTCGGTTTTTCTCAAGCGGGGTGGGCGGTACCTAATGCCAGTTAGCGTTCAACGGCAGATTTTATCGTGTTGATTGGCCCTGTAATAAACTGGCGCGAGCAAGGCTTCTACTATATGCAGCAACGTTTAGCCGTAGAAGGGGCAGAGCCGTCGGAGATTACCGCCGCCATCGCGAGAGAACGTGTAGCCTATTCACAACGCTTTACGCCCCAAACGGTGATGCAACCTTGCTCGTCACGTTGCACTCGAGACGATTTTGAGCGACGTAATGCGTTGTCGGATGCACGTCAGGACATTGCCGCACAGCACGTGCCGGTGATGGTTCTGATGGGGGCTCAGGATCTCAATGTTTCCTCGAAGGAAACATTAACGGTGTGGTCGGTTACTGCCGGTGGCAACTTCACGCTGCTTACGCGAAGTCAAAGATGCCACCCACGGGGTACTGCGCGCCAAATGGTTTAATTATCAACTGAACGACCAATGGCCGCGCTGGACGCAGTGGGGATTTTTAGCCGCAGGACAGTCTGCTTACGCGCCCGGTGCCCTGGACGCGATATCAGAATGAATCTTGACAAGACGTTGCTGAATGCGCTGAGTAGCCTCAGGCGTATACCTTGTCACCGAACTCGCACAAATCTTCAATCAGGCAGGAACCGCAGCGCGGTTTGCGGGCGATGCAGGTGTAACGTCCGTGCAGAATCAGCCAGTGGTGGCAGTCGATTTTGAATTCTGCTGGCACTACCTTCAATAGATTTTCTTCTACTGCATCCACGTTTTTTCCCGGCGCGAATCCGGTACGGTTGCACACGCGGAAAATATGCGTGTCAACGGCGATGGTGGGCCAACCAAAGGCGGTGTTTAACACCACGTTGGCGGTTTTACGACCGACACCGGGCAGTGCTTCCAGCGCTTCGCGATTTTCCGGCACTTGACCCTGATGCTTGTCTAACAGAATACGGCAGGTCTTGATGATATTTTCAGCCTTGCTGTTAAACAGGCCAATGGTGCGGATATAAGCTTTTACACCGCCAGCCCCAAGTGCCAACAAGGCTTCTGGTGTGTTGGCGACCGGATAGAGTTTTGCTGTGGCTTTATTCACGCTGACATCTGTGGCCTGTGCTGAAAGCAGTACGGCTATCAACAGCTCGAACGGTGTATCAAAGTGTAACTCTGTGGTCGGATGTGGATTCGTATCGCGCAGACGACGCAAGATTTCGCAGCGTTTTTCCTTGTTCATCGTCTTATCCTTGTGCTTATGGTGCCGTTCCGGTCAGCGTGTCAACTGCTGTAACGTTCTGTTTTGCCTCGCTGACGGCGCGGCGGCGTTTCATTTTTTCGTCAATCAGGTATTTGGCGGCAAGCAACAGCGCCAAACCGATAAACGCACCAGGCGGCAGCATCGCCAGCAAGAACGGGGTATCAACGTGGATCACTTCGATGTGCAGCGCTTTGGCCCAATTGCCGAGCAACAAGTCTGCACCGTCAAGCAGCGTGCCATTACCCAGTAATTCACGCAGGGAACCCGACACGAACATGGTACAGGTCGCTCCCATGCCCATGGCGAAACCATCCAGTGCCGAAAGCGCGACGGGGTTTTGCGCGGCATAGACTTCCGCTCGTCCGATCACCAAACAGTTAGTGACGATCAGTGGAATAAAAATGCTCAGCGACTGGTATAAGCCGTAGGCATAGGCGTTAATCAGCATTTCCACCGAGCTGACCACGGCTGCGATAATCATCACATAAATAGGAATGCGGATTTCAGACGGGACCCACCGGCGCATGGCGGAAATCGCTGCATTGGCGCAGGTCAGTACCAGTGTGGTGGCTAACCCTAAGCCCAAGGCGTTGGTAGCGGTGGAGGTGACGGCCAGCAGTGGGCACATGCCTAACAGTTGCACCAGCGCTGAGTTGTTTTTCCAAAGCCCCTGGGCCAGAAGGTGTTTCACTTCACTCATGTTACTCTTCTCCACAATTCTGCAATGTCGTCAGGCGCGCCGGGAGGGGCTGCATAAAAAGCGCAGTCCGTTTGCTGGCGTTTACCACGGCACGGGGCGTGATGGTGGCACCGGTGAACTGATCGTATTCGCCGCCATCCTTTTTGACGGCCCACTGGCGATCGTCGGCACTTTGCACGGTACGTCCGGTAAAGCGGGTTATCCAGTCAGATACCCGCGGATCAATTTTGTCGCCCAGTCCTGGCGTTTCATGGTGCTCAGTCACCCGAACCCCGAGTACCTTACCATGGAAATCCGCCCCTATCAGCAGATGAATGGCACCGGAATAACCGTCTGGTGCGCTCGATTCAATGGCTGCCGCCACCGGGGTATCACCTTTGCGTGCAAGGTAGAGATGTCGCGCGGATGTCGTGCCCAGCGCCTCATCGGTGACAAGGTAACATTCTTGCAGAATATTGTTGTCGTAAATATCCGGCGGAATCACCTGATCCAGCAACGCTTTTTGTTGCAACTGCGCTTGATGGGCAATAGTAGGTTTGGTCAGGGTATTGACCACCGCTGTCAAGCCGGTGGTCAAGGCGGCAAACAGTGCCAGCGTGGTCGCGTGACGTCGCATCGTACTGATCATGCTATTTCCTTATCGACGATGGCCGTAGGCGCGTGGTTGGGTAAAGTAATCGATGAGCGGAACGGTAATATTCGCCAGTAATACAGCAAACGCGATGCCATCCGGGTATCCACCGTAGGTACGGATCAACCATACCAGCAGCCCAATCAGCGCGCCAAACAACAAGCGCCCTTTATTGGTGGTGGAGGCCGTCACGGGATCGGTGGCGATGAAAAAAGCACCGAGCATGGTGGCACCAGAGAACAGATGCAGCAGTGGAGGTGCGGCTTTTTCCGGCATCAATACCCAGCCGAGCGCGGCGCACAGCAGCAAAGAGAGCAGCATGCTGACGGGAATATGCCAGCGAATGTAGCGGGTCAATAATAAAAGAATGCCACCGGAAAGGTACGCAAGATTGACCCATTGCCAGCCCACTCCCGCCAGACTCTCCGCAAAGATTGGGTGTTGTAATACTTGTGCCGGTGTTTCCCCGGCACGCAGACCGGTTTTGAAGCCATCTAACGGCGTGGCCTGGGTAATGCCATCAATGTTCTGCATTAGTCCCTGAATGTGTAAACCAGCATCGGTTTGTCCGGTAAAAATCACATGCAGTGCATCAACGAAGGTGACCGGTGCCACCTGTAGCGCGCTGGGCGGTAGCCAACTGGTCATCTGGACCGGGAAGGAGATTAACAGAACTATGTAGCCGACCATAGCCGGATTAAACGGATTGTTTCCTAATCCGCCATACAGTTGTTTGGCGATCACAATAGCGAAAAATGTGGCAAGCACCACCATCCACCAGGGTGCTAACGGGGGCAAGCTGACACCGAGCAGAATGGCGGTTAAAAGCGCTGATTGATCCGCCAGCGTGGTACGTACTGCAAATGTCCTCAGTGACAATGTCACCGCTTCCGCCGTAAGCGCTGTGGCCGAGGCGAGGGCGATTTGTATCAAGGTGCCGACGCCAAAAAACAGGGTCTGGGTAAAGATACCGGGCACACAGGCGAGTATTACCCACAGCATGATGCGCTGTGTGCGCTGATGGTTATGGGTAAAAGGCGAACTTGCGATCTTGAAAGCCATCTATTCCTCGTGGGTGTGGATTAACGCCTGTTCGGCTTTACGTGCTTTAACGCGGGCAATGGCAGCAGCAACGGCGGCTTTGCGTGGGTCGCTCAGATCGGGCACAGGTTCCGCTTCGGGTGCTGGCGTGGCGACAGTCGCTGGGGGAATAGCCTCAGGCGCTTGCTGCGCTGCCTTTTTAGCTTTAACCCGAGCAATAGTCGCAGCCACCGCAGCCTGTCTTGGATCCTCTGGCACAGCGGAAACCGGTTGGGCTTGTTCGGTATCGGCCTGCATCCGTTGCTTCTCGCGCGCCTGAGCTTTTCGCGCTTCGCTCGTAGCGATGGCCGCGCTGTTATCCGGCGCTTGGTCAGGATTTATCGCAATGGCAGCAAGCGGTTCAGCAAGCGCATTTTTGCTACGCACGCGCTCCAGCGCAGTCTGAACGGCCTGTTTATCCGCCGTAGACACGGTGGCAGCCGCTTGCTGATGACGCCGTTCACGCGCCGCTTTTTCTCGCTCTAGACGCAACTGTTTCGCATCAAAACGCGCTTTCGCCTGCTGCGCCCGCGATGCCTCAAGATCGATAGCGCGGATTTCAGCCTTTTCCTGACGGTAGTATTGCACCAACGGAATATTGCTTGGGCAGACATAGGCACAGGCACCGCATTCAATACAGTCAAACAAATGGTGCGCGCGCGCCTTTTCATGCTCCTGCCCGCGGCTGAACCAGTAAAGCTGCTGTGGCAACAGTCCTGCCGGGCAGGCGTCGGCGCACTTACTGCACCGAATGCAGGATTGCTCTTGCTCTGGAGCCTGCATTTCGTTCACTGACGGCGCAAGAATACAGTTGCTGATTTTGACAATAGGAACGTCAAGCGCAGGCAGGGTGAAGCCCATCAGCGGTCCACCCATGATTACCATCGGGGTTTTGTTTTCGGCATGAAACCCGGCCTGTTTAAGCAAGTGGCGCACTGGCGTGCCGAGGCGAGCCCAGACATTGCCCGGTTGGCGCAGCGCTTCCCCGGTCAGGGTAACCACCCGCTCCGTCAAGGCTTCGCCGTCGATCACAGCGCGTTTAATGGCATACGCGGTACCGACGTTTTGCATCAATACGCCGATTGAGGCGGAGTGTTTGCCAAAAGGCACTTCTTTGCCAGTCAAAATCTTGGTGGGCTGCTTGGCACCGCCGGAGGGGTATTTGGTGGGAATGACCCGCAACCGAATGTCTGCGCGATCGGCCAGTGCGTGGCGCAGCGCCTGAATAGCCTCTGGTTTGTTGTCTTCAATGCCAATTAAGGTACGTTCGGGTGAAAGCAAATGCATCAGGATCTCAATCCCTTGCACAATTTCACGGGCATACTCTTGCATCAATCGGTCGTCGGCGGTGATGTAAGGTTCACATTCGGTGGCGTTGATGATCAACGTTGCGATACCGCGTAGCCCACCCTTGAGTTTGGCCGAGGTCGGGAAGCCTGCGCCGCCCAGGCCAGCGATGCCAGCCTGATGTAAATGTGCGAGCAGGGTATCTATCGAATGCTGCTGGTAATCAGGCAAGCACTGGCGATCGCACCAGCGATCTTCACCATCCGGAATAATAATGATGATGCTTAACTCGGGCAAGGCCGAAGGATGTGCCGTGATGTGCGAACGGATAGCGTTGACCGTGCCGGAGGTAGGGGCGTGTACCGGCAGCATACGTCCTGTACCGCGCGTCAGGGGTTGACCGCGCAGTACCCGATCGCCAACGTTCACGCAAAGTTCGCCTTCCGGCCCGAGGTGCTGTTTCAGCGGAATAATAAACTGTTCCGGCAGCGGGATGTGACGCATCGGTACGCGGCTGGACTGGGTTTTCATCTCCGGTGGATGAATGCCACCGTCGAAATCCCAAATTCTCTCTTTACGAAACAGATTTAACAGCTTAAGCATGATGTTCTACTTGGATAAGGCGAACCGGAATGGTCTCGAGATCCCATTTCCAGTTGGACGTCGTGGTGGCTACCGGGCGCAGTTCGATGCAATCTGTAGGGCAAGGGGCGACACACAGGTCACAACCGGTACAGAGATCGCTCACCACGGTGTGCACGGCGCGGGTGGTGCCAATAATGGCATCAACCGGGCAGGCCTGAATACATTTGGTGCAGCCGATGCAGTTGCTTTCGTCGATCCAAGCGACTTTGAGTGCTGGTTGCAGATCCGCTGTGTCACCATCGAGCGGCTGCGGGTCAACATTGAGTTTCTCGGCCAGCTTCAGCATCATTGCCTCGCCGCCGGGACCGCATTTGTTGATGTGCTCACCGTGCAACGCTACGGCTTCAGCATAAGGACGGCAGCCTGGATAGCCGCATTGACCACATTGGCTTTGCGGCAGCATCGCTTCGACCTGTTCGACGATGGGGTCAGCATCAACGTGAAAACGGCGCGAGGCAAAACCAAGAATCAAACCGGAAACCAGCGCGAGCACACTCACCGCTGCAATCGCAATCCAAATGGCATTCATTAGAATTTCACCAACCCGGTAAAGCCCATAAACGCGAGCGACATCAACCCAGCGGTGACCAATGTAATCGATGAGCCCTTGAACGGCGCGGGTACATCCGACACGGCAATGCGTTCACGAATGGCGGCGAACAACACCATAACCAGTGAGAAACCAGCAGCGGCGCTGAAGCCATAAACCGTTTATTGCAGGAAGTTGTGTGACAGGTTGACGTTGAGCAACGCAACGCCCAGCACGGCGCAGTTGGTGGTGATCAGCGGCAGGAAAATTCCTAGCAGGCGATAGAGTTCCGGGCTGGTTTTGCACACGGCCATTTCGGTGAACTGCACCACGACCGCCAAAATCAAAATAAAGGCCATGGTACGCAGGTAGACGATGCCCAACGGCAGTAGCACATACTCGTTGACTAGCCAGGAAAACATCGAGCCGAGCGTCATGACGAAGGTTGTTGCCAACCCCATGCCAATGGCGGTTTCCAATTTCTTGGACACGCCCATAAAGGGGCAAAGCCCGAGAAATTTCACCAGAACAAAATTGTTCACCAGCAGCGTGCTGACGAAAAGAAGTAGGTAGTCGCTCATTACCATGCCTATAAAACAAAACCGGACTATTATCCGGCATTGTAAGGCTTTCGACAACACACCCAAAATAGGGATATTCACCAAAAGCGGATATTTACCCCGCAGTTGGCAGGGCAAACCGTTACAGTGAAAGCCTTTTGGGCAAGGAACGCAAGGCAAGAACCAACAGGCCGTATAGAAAACGACCCGTTGTCAGGGGTTAAAGCACGAAACGCCAGACGGATTTTGGAATGCAACCGAGGTCGTACAGTTTTCCTCCCGTAGACAACTCGGCACGGCGGTGGTCGGCAGCGCGCGACATATTGATAATCTCCTTATTTATCCGTCAGCGAATAATTTGAATGGTCGTAGAGTTTTTCCAGGCTGTCCAGAGTGTTCACTTTGCGAAACTTGAGTAAGTATTCAGCAGTGGTCATGATTTTGTTTAATAATTATGTGGGTAGGGCATTTCAGTATATGCCAGAGAAAACAGGTGTCTAGCGCAATAGGAATTATGAATGAGAGATGGAACCCGATCTTGGCAATCGGGTTCCTTGCTATCGCTTAGCGTGAAGTGAGTTTGTAGTACATATCATTCCAGCGCAGAGCGTCTTTGAATGCCGGAATGCGGGTTTCGTTATCAATCACCAGCAGTTCGATATGATTCATTTCTGCATAGAGGCGCAGGTAATCCAGGTCTAACGCCTGACTGAATACCGTATGGTGCGCGCCGCCCGCCAGAATCCAGGCTTCGGCAGCCTCTTCCAGCGACGGTTGCGCCTGCCAGATAGCCCTGGCAACCGGCAGTTTGGGCAAGGGGTGTGGTTGCTCAATGGTATCCACCACGTTGACCAACATGCGGAAACGATCTCCCATGTCGATGACGCTGGCATTGAGCGCCTGGCCGGCCGGGTGGAGAAGATAAGCCGCGCAGGATCTGCTTTGCCACCGATGCCCAGGTGCTGCGCATCCAGTATCGGTTTAGCCTCTTTGGCGATGCTTGGGCACACTTCCAGCATATGGGAACCTACCACCAGATTGTTACCGGGGACGAAATGGTAGGTGTAATCTTCCATAAAAGAGGTGCCGCCCGGCAAGCCTTCTGCCATTACCTTCATGATGCGCAACAGCGCTGCGGTTTTCCAATCGCCTTCGCCGCCAAAGCCGTAGCCTTTTTGCATCAGGCGCTGCACGGACAGACCGGGCAATTGCTTAAGCCCGTAAAGGTTTTCAAAATCGGTGGTGAACGCGCGATAACCGCCTTTTTCCAGAAAACGGGTGAGTCCCAGTTCAATTTGCGCGGCGTCCAGCAGATTCTGACGGTTAGAGCCGTGGAGTTTGACTGCGTCGGTTAACTGGTAGCTGGCCTCATACTCATCGATCAGTGCATCGATATCCCCTTTGCTGATCGCATCCGCTTCACTGGCAAGATCGCCCAATCCCCAGGCGCTGACGGAATAACCGAACTGGATCTGTGCCCCTACCTTATCCCCTTCGGTTACCGCCACTTCCCGCATGTTATCGCCAAAACGCGCCACTTTTAGTTGTTTGCTTTCTGCGATGGCGGCAGCGACGCGCATCAATTTGGCAATACGTTGGTGGGCGTTTTTTATCCTTCCAGTGGCCGACGGCGACCTGATTCGATTGGCGCATACGCGCGCCGATAAACCCGAACTCACGTCCACCGTGCGCTGTCTAGTTCAAATTCATGAAATCCATGTCCATGGTGCCCCACGGGATTTCTGCATTGAACTGGGTGTGGAACTGCATCAGTGGTTTGGTGAGTACGCTCAGCCCGGCAATCCACATTTTAGCCGGAGAGAAAGTGTGCAGCCACACCAGCAAACCGATACAGTTATCTTGATAGTTGGCGTCGCGACACAGCGCCAGAATTTCGTCCGGCGATTTGGCAACCGGTTTGAGCACCAGTTTTACCGGCAGTCTGGCATCCTGATTCAGCCCTTGTACCACTTTTTCAGCATTCTCTTTTACCTGACGTAAGGTTTCCGGACCGTAGAGATGTTGGCTGCCAATGACAAACCAGACTTCACGCTATTGTAAATTCCCCATGATAACTCCTGCTTGCACGTAGCTTCAAAAACGGAAAATAACCGGTGATCAGTTTGTCGCTTTACGCTGCGTAGCATACGCAGGCTCGGCGAGACGACACCACTGTTGATAACGTTCATACAGCGCCTGATAACGGGCCACGCGTGTGGGATCGAGCGTCAAGGTACGCTCGATTTGGCTGGCCATGTGGCGCTGAGCAGTCGGAATGTCGTGGTGTACCCCAGCGACCACGGCGCCAAAGATAGCCGCTCCCAGTGCGCAGCACTGATCGGACGCCACCACTTGCAATGGCCGATTCATCACATCGGTGCACACTTGCATGATGGTCGGGGATTTGCGAGCGATGCCGCCCAGCGCCAGCAGGTTTTCCACCGGCACCCCCTGTGATTCAAAGCATTCCATAATGGCGCGGGCACCAAAGGCGGTGGCGGCGATAAATCCGCCAAACAGCACCGGGGCATCCGTACCCAGGTTGAGATCGGTGATCACGCCTTTCAGTCGCTGATTGGCAAATGGAGTGCGTCGGCCGTTAAACCAGTCCAACACCACTGGCAGATGATCGAGTGAAGGATTTTCCGCCCAGCGTTGGGTCAGAGATTCCAATAGGCGGGCTTGCGTGTGCGCCAACTGCGGCTGAAGTTCGTGATGTTGTTGGACTGCGAGTTGCAACGACCAACCTAATAACCGGCCAAACCAGGCATACTTATCGCCAAACGCAGACTGTCCTGCTTCCAGTCCAACAAAACCGGGCACTACGCTGCCGTCGACTTGACCGCAGATCCCGGCAACCGGCGTGGTCCCTACACGATCCTCATCAGCGATCAGAATATCGCAGGTGGAGGTGCCGATAACTTTGACCAACGTATAGGGCTGTGCGCCCGCGCCCACGGCACCCATGTGGCAGTCAAACGCACCTCCCGCCAGTATGGTGTTGGTGGGAACCCATAATCGGGCAGCCCATTCGGGAGTGATGGTGCCAACCGGTAAATCGGCGGTCCAGGTGTCGGTGAACAGTGGGTACTGTAAATGGCTGGTCAGCAATGGATCGAGAGCGTGAAGAAAATCTTTTGGCGGAACGCCGCCCCAGTCTGGGTGCCACAGCGATTTATGCCCGGCGCTGCAACGTCCGCGTTTTATGTTGTTCTGCGCTTGAGTCCCCGAGAGTAGGGCCGGAACCCAGTCACACAGTTCAATCCAGGATACCGCCGCCTGATGTACGGCACTGTCGGCGCGCGAGACGTGCAAAATCTTGGCCCAGAACCATTCAGAGGAGTACACACCGCCGATGTATTTGGTGTAATCGGGGAACTGACCGCTACGACACAGCGTATTGATGGCTTCCGCTCCTTCGATAGCAGTGTGATCTTTCCACAGCACAAACATGGCGTTGTGGTTGTCGGCAAATTCCGGGCGTAACGCCAACACCTGGCCTTGTTCGTCTATCGGGGCCGGTGTTGAGCCAGTGGTATCGACGCCAATGGCGCGGATCTGCATACGCTGCTCGGCGGAGAGTCGCTGCACCACCACCTGCACAGCCTGTTGCAGTGCCTCTATATAGTCGAGTGGATGATGCTGGAATTGATTCTCCGCAGGCAGACAGTAGCGTCCTTCTCGCCAGCGTGGATAGTAGATCACCTCGGTTTCTAACTCCTGTCCAGATTGACAGTCAACGGCCAGTGCGCGCACTGAATCGCTGCCAAAATCCAGGCCGATTGCTATTGCACCCGCGTTCATCGTTCAGCTCCTGTTGTTGCGTCATAGTGGGGGGTCTGGATCGCGCTTAAAAGTGCGTGTTGAATTGCCAAAGCGTTGGCCCGTAACGCCAAGATCATCGCCTTTTATGAGCCTACCAGTTCGCTGTCCGCGCATGAAATCGAGCAGTTGTTTCGCGTGATTCGTGAGCTACGCAGTGAAGGACGGGTGATCCCGTACGTATCGCACCGTATGGAAGAGATTTTTGCGCTGAGCGATGCCATCACTGTGTTTAAAGATGGCAAATATGTGCGCACGTTTGACGATACGGCGGCGGTGAATCACGAAATGCTGGTCCAGGCGATGGTCGGGCGCGATTTGGGCGATATCTACGGTTATGCCCCGCGCGAATTAGGACCGGAGCGTTTTACGCTGCGCGAGGTAAAAGCGCCAGGCGTGAAAAGTCCGATATCACTCAGCGTCAGGCAGGGCGAAATTGTTGGCCTGTTTGGGCTGGTGGGCGCCGGACGCAATGAACTGATGAAAGCGCTGTTCGGCGGTACGCGTGTCACCGGCGGTGATGTGCTGCTGGATGTCGAGCCACAGACGATTAAAACCCAGATGGATGCGATTATTCGGGTTACTGAACGGCTTTGTTATCGCACAGATCAAAATTAACGCCTTAATCACGACGCTTGCTACCATGCAGATTGCGCGCGGTTTGGCGTATATCATTTCAGATGGTAAGGCAGTAGGGATTGTCGATGAGCGTTTCTTTACTTTGGGTTATGCCAACTGGCTGGGGCTGCCTGCGCCGATTCGGATAACAGTAGTATACATGATTTTGTTTGGCCTGCTGCTCAATAAAACCACCTTTGGCCGTAATACCCTGGCGATTGGCGGCAATGAGGAGGCGGCACGTCTGGCCGGTGTCCCGGTGGTGCGCACCAAAATCATTATTTTTGCTTTGTCTGGGTTGGTATCGGCAGTCGCGGGGATCATTCTGGCATCACGTATGACCAGCGGGCAGCCCATGACCTCTATCGGCTATGAACTGATCGTAATCTCTGCCTGTGTGCTGGGCGGCGTCTCCTTGAAAGGGGGGATTGGCAAGATTTCTTACGTGGTGGCGGGGAGCCTGATCCTCGGTACGGTGGAAAATGCGATGAACCTGCTCAACATCTCGCCGTTTGCTCAGTATGTGGTGCGTGGTTTGATTTTGCTCTCAGCGGTCATTTTCGACCGTTACAAACAAATGGCGAAGAAAACTGTATAGCGTATAAGCAGTTAGGTTTTTATGGGCTACTCGCCTGAGAGGATGTCTGGTAGCAGTGACAATGTCACTTATTGCACTGCTACCTGGTTCTGTTTGCACCCAATGATTCCCGGAGGGCCGATGTACCAGCGTATGACGCATGAGTCGCAATCAAACCCATTGCTTCCAGGCTATTCTTTTAACGCTTATCTGGTGGCGGGTTTAACGCCCATTCTGGCTGACGGGCCGCTCTATTTCTTTATCGACCGCCCGGATGGGATGAAAGGCTATATTATTAACCTGACCATCAAAGGCCAAGGCCGGGTATCAAATCGAGGATCGTTTGTGCGCGAATATTGCCATCAAGGTGGCGGTGAATGTCTGTCAACGGGATTGAAGGATCGATCATAATGGCTTCTTTCGCGCAGCGCACCAAGGTGCGTTGAGCCGTTAAATTATTAAAGTACTGTTTAGTATAAACAATAGGGCAAATACCATTGCCGATTACACGAATGGGCGATTTCTGCCTGTTCTACGCACCAGGCGAGGAATCACTCGCACATAGCAGGATTCCGCGATCAGTTCGATCACGGTTTATGCAACCAAGATCGCCGGCAGTACCGGCATAGCGCCAGGGATCGATAAGGCCAGTGGCAGAATCACTAACGAATTACGTGTGGCGCAACTGAATGCCACGGCACGCCGGCTGGCGGTGTTCAAGCCAAACAAGCGTGCCGTAGACGCGCCAATACAAGGCGCTGCAACGGCAGCAAACAGTAGCGCCTGACGTACCGGGCCGATCGCCAGCTCTAATTGTGGCACGACAGATGCTACCACTAAAAAGATCACTACGGCCGTCGCGGGCACCGGTAACCAACCGGCAGCGTTAGCGATGCGTTGCACGATCAAAAAGCGCGATTGGATGTGTTGTAATAAACCAGCGCCGATAAGCGGCATCAAGGAACAGCGCCGATAAAGTGGTAGCAACAGCAGTTGCATTGCCAACAGCAGCGGGGTGCAGGCAAGCAAACGGGCGGCGTCACCGCGTCCGAGATGGCAGAAGGTCACAACGTAATCGATACAGGGCGCTAATAGCACCAGCAGAATGCCAAATTGCGCCAGGGGAACATCCGGCAGTAACTGGTGGGTAAGCAACAGTAATAGCGGAATCCCGATGAAATTGGCAGTCAGCAGCGCGCCAATAAAACGCAGATTGCGCAATCCATCAAGCAAGGTCACCAGAAGCACCTGCATAAAGGTCACGAACAGCATGATGGCTAACGCCGGGTTGATCAGGCTTACCCAACCATCTGTTTCAGAAAAAACCTGTGCTGCCAGCCAGGCTAGTGCCATTGCAGCAAAATAAAGTACGCTCTGGCGTGACTCGAGTGTGTGTTTATCCAACGCTATGACCATTCACTCAGTGGATTTGGGGGATTACCGCCTGCCATAGCGCACAGGCGGTACAGAGATTACTTCTCTTGCGGGGGGACAGCTGCCGGTGAGTCTTGAGCTTCTGGCTCGGCATCATCGCCTTCGTCACCTTCATCAGTAGGGATATCGATAAAGGGGGCAATAAACTCCGCCAGTGAGATTTTACGCCCGTTGAACTCAACCTGATTGTCCGCATAGTGCAGCGAACTGGTGATGGCGTCATCTTTGGTGACGGTGATTTGGTTCATTTCGCCTACGCCAGCCAGCATTTTCACTTGCTCTTGCACACTGGCAATCAGTTGCTGATGTTCCTGATCCGATTGTGCCTGTCCTCCGGCCTGAACGATACCTTCCGCCAGCATCGCCATTGGCGCGTTCAACGTCACATCCAGTTGTTTAACCGCACGACGGATCACGCCTTCTTCATCGCTTTGTGCCGGCGGTGTTAACGCTGTAGATTGTGCCGGATTACTCAAATTGAGCGAGGCGTTGAGCGTGCTCTCACCTTTGGCATTTTTCCAGCTCAAGGGGGCGATGGTAAAGTTCGGGTTGCCTTTCAGCAGACTGGGCAGCGCATTGCGTAATGATTGCCCCAGTTCATACTGAAAACGCAGTGGGTCCATGGCAGACGGCGACTCCAAGAATGACGCACTCAACGTCTTATAGGTTTTGGCGAACTGCTGCGTCGCTTCACCATAGAGTTGGTTTTGGTTAAAGCTGAAAGTAAACTTCATGCTACCTAGATCGCGATCTTTGAGCAGCAGTGCGTCTAATGACAACGTTATCGCGCCAGCGATGTTTTTGTCGTCTTCGCTCATGGTGCTTTTGATCACGAAGTTATTCAGCGTGACATGGTCACTTGTTGGTGGTGTCACTTTCATTGATTTCAGGGTGACGCTACAATCGCCGAGATCCAGATTAAACTTGCCGCGGTGATTGTTCGCTTCCAACCCAAGGCCTTCGAGAACGATAGTCTCTTTGCCGCCTTCGTAGTTGGTGGTTTCTGATAAAAAGTGAGAAACCGTGCCTGAAATTCGGCTGCTACGTAGATCGTGAGCAAGGTCTAACGCAATATCAGTGCCGCTGAAGGCAAATTTGGTGCCTTCAATGTCAATATCGAGTGGGCGCAGAGAGATAACTGAAGCGGTATCTCCATTGAATGCCACGCGCGTTTCTGCGCTGAAGAACTGTTGGTTCTGAAGTACATCAAACAGTTCTTTGGTCGCTTCGGTGTTAGCCAGTTCGCTGTGAATATGCGCCATGCTGGGACGTAAATTCATTTTTTTCAGTAGTGCGAGCGGAAGTGACCCGTGTGAAACGGTTTCGTTGAGCACTATTTCGTTTTTGGGGGCTAACGGACGCGTTTCTGATGCAGAACCATCTGGCTGCAATACCAGTGAAAACGTGCTGCTGAACACCCCTCCCTGATAATCACGATACACCAGCTTGAAACCTGAATTCGGATAGGTTTCCTGCAACTGCTTGTTAAATTCAGCAGTAACCGTATCGATATTTTGTGCTAATTGCTTGCCCGTATACCATGACGCACCTGTCCACACGGCGCCCAGCGCTACAATAACTCCGACGGCAACCAGAGACTTCTTCGTAGTGTGACTCCTTTTCTAAGTAAGCATCCCTTAAGGGGAGAAAGTGTCTAACCATTATACACGCGTGCCAGTCGTCCACTTCCCTCTACGATGACGGGAGACTCTGACGCACGCAAAAAGCAGGATTCGCCGGGGCGAAGCGTAAACCGCTGACTATTTTTCATCAATGTGGCCTTTCCATCGATACAAAAGACAACGGCTGCGCTCTGTTGGTTCAGCGTTTGTGGCTGATCCTTCAGATGATGCAGGGAAAAGGCAAAATCGGCGACAGGTACGGGAAAATAGCAGGTTTCACCGTCTTCAATCGGCTGAGTTAACAACTGGTTTGCCGGTTTGGGGATAAATTTCACATTCGCCAGCAGTTCAGGAATGTCGATATATTTAGGGGTGAGTCCAGCCCGTAGTACGTTATCCGAATTTGCCATCACCTCCAGCGCTACACCGTTAAGGTAAGCATGCGGGGTTTCCGCATAAAGAAACATCGCTTGCCCCGGTTGCAGCGTGATGACGTTGAGCAACAGCGGAGAAAACAGTCCGCTATCGTTAGGGTATTCCTGAATGATGTTGCGCAGTGTCGCCCATGGTTCACCCTGCTGTGAGGTGAGTGCTGCTTTTAACACCGCCAGGGCGCGATCTTTAATCTCTGCGCGCATACTCAATAAATTGGCAAACAGCATCGACAGATTTTTGTCATCTGGCTGCTGCAAATAGGCAGTGATGGACGGGTGTGCGCCGGCTACGGGCTGCAATAGCGCCACAATATCGTCGTGTTCACGAAAACCGTTCATCGCTTGAAAGGGCGTTAAGGCAAACACCAGCTCTGGCTTGTGGTTGGCATCTTTATAGTTGCGATGGGGCGCATAGAGCGGGATTGCGAGTCTGTTCTCTTTGGCAAAACCTTGCTCAGTGGCGGGTTTGCTTGGGTGAACCTGAATGGAGAGCGGTTGTGCCGCGCAGAGGACTTTAAACAGAAAAGGCAGCTCACCAAACTGTGCCGCGATCGCCGCACCCAATGTCTCCACTGGCGCATCGTTGATGACGTCACGTAAACGCTTCTCCTGGCCCTGCTCATTGACCAACCACGAACTGCTTTTGGGATGCGCCCCCATCCAAAGCTCTGCCATTGGTAAATTGTCTTTATTCTCAATGCCGTAGAGTTCTGTTAATGCTGTTGTGCTTCCCCAGGCGTAGTGCTGGATGCTATTGCGCATTTTTTGCATGTTCACACTCGATTGTTATATAATTTGTTAATATATGTGACTGTAGAGGTTGATAAATGCATTGAATATGAATACACTGCCTTTGCTTGCAGGATGGTGCTTGATGTGCATGTTAATGTTTTCTCAATCGCGATGCCAGACAAGGCCATGATCCCCGTCCTTTTTAGGAATGCAAGATATGGTGGGTAGCCTGCATATCGGATAAGGGCAGAGCCTTACGCGCTTTCATCCAGATAGAGGTGAAGGCGCGGAATCAGCAGCCGCAGCGCTTTCGCTTTCGGCCTGAATTTGGGTTGCGCGCTGTCGGCAAGGTAGTTTCCCAGCTCACCAATGACTGGAATGCGTGACGGATCGCGGCACAGCACTAATAAAGGTGACGGGCAGGGGTGTTGCACCTGTTTTTGCGCGTCTTGATACCAAACCCGGGCGATCGGCTGTACTTTCACCGGTCGTTTAATCTTCAACACAGCGTCTTGCGGCAGTTTTTTAATATCAATAAGTTCCTGGGTGACCCGAGCGTGCCACGTGGCTTTTTCTGTGGGAGAAATTCCGCGGGTTGCCTGAAGGCTTTTCTCCAGTTTTTCTAATACCGCCGCGCGCGTCAACGTATTCACCACATGCTTATTGGCCCAGCCAAAGCGCACTGTGTCGGGTTCGGTTAACAGGGTGAGTGAGCGATAAGCACTCAGTGTGATCAATCCGGACAGGTGGGCGTGTACGAATTCAAACCGTTGCTCGGTAGCCAAACCGGATTCACGGGTAATCAACTGCTCCAGCATGGCTTTCAAGGTGTTAATCGCCTCGATGGCTTGTCGGATATACTCGTATTCAGCCTCCGTCACCATAAAACACAGCGCACCGGGTAAGCGAATAGCCGCTTTGCTACTTACCGTCTCAGCATAATGATGGATAAATAAACGCTGAAAATGCGCCAGACCCGCCTCACAGGCCGCTTCGCCTTGTAACATCGTGACTGGTATCTGGGTTATGGGATCGTGCTCACACGTGCGTTGAGCAGCGTAAGCGAGGCCAAACGCTGGCGAAATTCTGCAATCTGCTGTTCCAGTGAGGAAAAGGTGTCGTGAAGGGCAGCAATCAATTGATAGTGGTTCATAGCACCCCAGGCATAATAGGTTATTTTAGTTACAACATACTTATAATGTATCAAGACTATTCATGGTCAGCAATGGTGCTATCGAACGGGCCTACTAGCGAAGAGAGGGGAAATTTGCCGATATTCAGAGAATCGCGCCCATAATATTTCAACAAGTCACGCGGTAAATTACTGGACTGTAACTACGCTAAGGATGCATCGTAGTTTTTCTAAAAACCACCAGAGATAACCACTATGTCACACCGTGAGCATCATTATCAGGTCCATATTGAATGGATTGTGGCAACAAAGGTTGCGGAACGGAGTCCTATAAAGCCTACAGTCGTGATTATGAAATATCAGCGAGTAATAAACAGGTCATCGCCG
The DNA here is from genome assembly GCF_018777385.1 of Candidatus Symbiopectobacterium endolongispinus. Taxonomy (GTDB): domain Bacteria; phylum Pseudomonadota; class Gammaproteobacteria; order Enterobacterales; family Enterobacteriaceae; genus Symbiopectobacterium; species Symbiopectobacterium endolongispinus. Next base: position 712,357 of record NZ_JAFJYB010000001.1, read on the forward strand.
GTTCATATGATCCCGCTTTTTTGGGTGATGCCACACGCTGGAATCCAGAAGATTTGCTTGTCGCTTCAGCATCGGCATGCCATAAACTCTGGTACCTGCATCTGTGTGCCGAGGCTGGCATATCGGTTTGCACTTATCGGGACAGCGCTGAGGGCACGATGGTAGAAGGTAAAAAAGGGGCGTTCACGCAGATTGTGCTTAAACCTGAAATTACGCTGCGTCCCGGCGATGACCTGGAACGTGCTCATGCGTTGCATCATCAGGCGCATGAACTTTGTTTCATCGCCAATTCACTTAATGTAAGGCGCGGTGCGCTGTCTGAAACATTTGCAAATCTGTCTCGAAGTTCTCTGACGCTCATTTCTGCCATCGTTATTGCCACTCCGCTGGTCTTACAGCTTTCTGGACTTGTGCGTGACTTCGCCGTGACGATCGAAAGCCAGACCATTCATTTTGGCATTGCGGTTAAGACGCCGACGACAACAATCCAATACTCGTACAATTTCATCCGTTATAATCTTCGATAAATACCCTACATAACAACGGGCCTAACGGCGTCCCCGCACATGGGTATTGGCAGACCATTCATAGGTGGCATTAGCATCAGGTTTGAATTTATTTTTCTTCTGTTCTGCGCGAGCCCCGCCTCACGTTCTTTCATCAGCTTATCGATATAGTCGTCTTTAATACGGTTATTCTCTGCGTTGGTTAACGTGCGACCTCGTTTTTTCCTTTCCTGATCCAGCAGTGTTTTGAGCTGTCGCTGTTCACTCTCTGTCATGTCTTTCTGTGTCAGTCTGGGCATAGGAAGGCATCTCGTTGTGGGTTAGAAAATCCATTGTAGAGCAAATTCGCTAATTTTACATTGGTTTCAATGCCAGTGAACGTCAACTGCTTATATATATGGCCTGGCCGTTATTTTGCTTCAGATTATAACCAGTGAATGTATCACCAGGAAAAAATGAAAGGACTCTTATGAAGAAACTTTGGGTATTAATGGTTACCACAACGTTGAATGTTTTTTACCTACTAATGCCCAAGGCACTCTATCAACAATACCGCCACGGATGGATGGTATCGACAAGTTTTATGTATCAAGCGCCCGAACTGGGATTATTCCGGCAAACAGACTGGTTGTTTATTATGGTAATTTTAACTCTCGTAGGATGGGAATCCTGGGTGAATATCCTGCCCTTGAACTGTGGAAAAAATTAACCGCTGAAGCGCAGGAATGGGAAAAGGCAGACCCATCAAAGCCCGTCATTCCAGGATTAGAGTATATTGCTACCGTAGCAAGCAACCAGCCTGGACGAGATGGGTTCTATCGTAACCGTATGAGTAACATGCAAATAGATAAAGCCCTGTCTGTGGTGAGGATGACACCAGGTGCAGTTCTGATTCTGGACGTTCAGCCTGGGCTGAGCGATTTACACCGTGAGATATCCCGCCTTGAGCCTTTTCTTACTCAACCGGATGTGCATCTAGGCATAGACCCTGAATTTATCATGATGGGAAAAGCCATTCCGGGGGCCCGAATTAGAACAATTAACGACAAGGATATCAACAGAGTCGTTGATTATCTTTCAACATTGGTTGTGAAAAATAATCTGCCACCAAAAGTGTTAGTGGTTCACCGTTCTACTAAAAAGATGGTGACGGGGTTTGATAAAGTAAAATCAGATCCTAACGTGCAGGTAATATTGAGCATGGACGGGTGGGGAACTCCTGAAACCAAAATGGCAACCTATGAAAAAGTCGTCTCTGCTGAACACGGCGTGTTGTATCCGGATTAGAAAACCGCCACACAGGCTGTTATCCAAGGCTGAAGTACTGAGTTTGCAGCCTCAGCCAATATATATCAATATCAGTAGTTGAGATGTGTTTGATGAATGTGGCGACCACAGAAAACCAGACGGGGAGCGGAGATAGGGACGCTTAGTTAGCGGTTGTTCTGTACATGTTGTATCTTAATATTCGATTTAACATAATATACATTATGCGCACCCGTGCGCCAATAGCCTAATCTGCGCCGTCATCGCCACCAAAGCCCCTGAACGGCATTGCTGGCACGTTCTTTTGTCTTCGACCTTCAAATGTACTGAGTTACTGTTATGGTTATAAAACAAACCCTGTTTTGCAGGACTGGGCGACCAGTCAACGGAGCGATGGAAAACTCCGAGCCTTCCATGCGCGATGCACATCCACCAACACTGACGAACGCCAAGAAATTCATTTAGTAGTTGGCACATCGACGCTTTTTATAACGCCGCATCATAACGTAGCATGATAAGTATAACGCCTATTTTGTTAACGAAATTAGAACCATTATATTCTCAATGCTTTCGCTTGCGATTGATAGGATCGTTTCAATCCGCCCTACTCCGCAGTGAGTATTAGATTCATTAATTTTCTGATTTGTTCAATACCGTTAGGGAAAATTAGCGCGTTCATCAAAAATCAGATTAAATCCTTCGTTAAGTTAATAGTAAATAAGCCATCATTTTTTCATAGATTGGAAAAAGTCTCTTCCTGCATGTTTATTGCCTATCGGTTTATTTTATCAGTATGGATTCTACTATAATTCTTAGCCGAGTCATAAATGTAACATTTTTTAATATTGAATTGCTGCCACAATATCTTGGCGCATTACATTAATACACCGTTGTCTTTACACGGTTGGGATTGCTTTTGTTTGCGGAGTTGTTAATGAAATTAAAACTTGCTGGCGTAACCATTCGATCAGCTTCATCTCAACGATAATGTGAGTCCGGTAGCCAGCGGTAAAACCTGATCGCGATAGCGGGCATTTATTTCGGCATTGACATAGTAACCGCAGTCAGTATCCCCCATCACCGGATCGAGAATGATGTGAATATCCGGTCAAGAGGCGCGCACCTGTTTTAGCCAGGCAACCAACGGCGGCACCAGTGTGACCGTGCCAATATAGCCAATGACGATAGCTCGCGCATGTGCCAATGCCCCCGTTCCAGTAGACCTTGCAGAAAACCTTCAAACCATTCGACCGGAATTTTTCCGCCATAACAGCTAGGATAATGGGGCATGTTGCTGAGAATGACCGTTGGCACCAATGCAACGCGCAACCCATGTTGCGACAACGCCGGTACCGCGATACTGTTCCCTACGCAACCATAAACCACCTGTGATTGAATGGAGATCACATCATAGTTTGCAGGTCCGGAATGAAAATGAGCGTTTTCCGGGTCGGGCGTGATGGGGACGTACTGCATGTTATTCCTTTATCTGGATGATAACGTTATCGTTAACATCCGTAGTGAAGACCATCATGTTCGTGGTGTCAGGATAGCGCAAACGCGTGAACGTGAATACCGCCAGAAGAGCGCGTTGCTGAATAAGCAGCGGCATTGCCGATACTAGAACCGCATTAGAAGGGACATCATCGTGCATAACTTACCTGATATTGCTTTTTTTCACACGCTCGCCGATGCCGCAGCCGAGCAGACCATCCCTCGCTATCGTTCAGCGCAAAATCTTCATATTGGTAATAAGCCAAAGGAAGGTTTTTGCTTTGACCCAGTGACCGATGCCGATCGATAAGCGGAGCGTGCCATTCGCACACTGATTAGCGCGTACTACCCTGAACATGCGATTTTAGGCGAGGAATTTGGCGCTGTTGGCGATGGAGAAACCCAATGGATATTGGACCCGGTTGACGGAATCAGGCCCTTTCTGTGCGGCATTCCCGTGTGGGTAACGCTGATGGGCTTGTTACATCGCGGGCGCGCCGTTATGGGGATGATGAGCCAGCCTTTTACGCAAGAACGCTTCTGGGCCGATGGGATTCAATCTTGGTATCGGGGCCCCTACGGTGAGCATGCGTTGCAAACGCGTAAAAATCTATCGTTGGCGCAAGCTATCCACACCACCTCCCCCGAGCCTGTTCCACGTCACCCTGGCGTCCATTTTCATTCTCTGACACAGCACACTCTGATGACCCGTTATGGCGGAGAGTGCTATGCCATGGCCATGCTGGCCGCCGGCCACATCGATATCAGCGTGGAATATGGCCTGCAACCTTATGACATCGCCGCGCTGATCCCGATTATTGAGCAGGCGGGCGGCATCGTGACTACCCTTGATGGCGGACGTCCTGAAAGCGGTGGGATATTGTTGCTTCAGGCGATCCGCAGCTTCACCAACAAGCATTAACCATACTCAATGGTTGACCGCGTTAGTGCTCCTTTCCTCCTTCCAGCAGGCGTGCCCAGCGCGCGCCACCATCAACCTGTTCAACAATCAGTTTCAGGGTCATGGTCAACGGCACGGCCAATAAAATGCCAATCAGTCCCAACAATCCCTGCCACACCAGCAGTGAAATCAAGACCACACTGGTGGCAATGTTCAGTTTCCGGCCACACAGGTACTGGTCCACAATCCAGCCCAATATCAGATTGATGACCAGAAATGCCGCTAGTGCCGCCATACCGGTACTCATGCCGTTAAAGGCAAATGCCTGAATGATAGGCGGTACTGCCGCCAGAATAGATCCCAACACGGGAATAAAATTCAGCAGAAAGGCTAACACAGCCCAAATAAAAGCGAATTTCACCTGCAAGATGGTTAACAGCACCCAGATCGCTACGCCGTTTAACACGCTAATCAGCGTTTTAAGCATCAGATACTGCGTCACGCTGTCAATGCCGCGGCGAACAGCTTTCATGCCAGAGGACTCCGCGCGAAACAACCGCTGGATTTTCTCTACTAATACCGGCACCTCAATCAGCATGAAAATAACGGTCAGAAACACCACCAGTGCCGATGAAAAAAACTGGATACGTGGCTGAGCACGCGGGTGATCAGCCCAAGAAATTGCCCATGGTCAATCAGCGACATCGCCGCTTCCGGCGATAGCGTTAGCCCCAATTCCTGCAACGGTGCCATACCGACGGTAAGCTGACGCGTCAGCAGACTGCGCATTTGCAAGCTCATTTGATTTAACTCAGGCAATGCCGCCACCATCCTGAGCAGGACGTAAACCAGCAGCATAAACAATACGCCGCCCAGCAACACCACAATCAGAGAGCGCAGTAAGCGTGTACGACACAATAACGCCACTACCGGCTCAAGCACGATAGCCAAAAACAGGGAGAGCAGGATGATGGAGAGGATGGATGCCGCCAGATGGATCCCCATCATGACGATAGCTAATGCGGCTAACAGCAACATGCGGTTCAGCAACATATCATCGGAAAATACAGGTGTTTTCATGGTGGCCTGCTTAGGGTTAACACGACGTTTAAATCCTGCCGCACGCGATAAAATCCATTTTTGCAAATGTGCGTCGGACAGTCTGTTCTACAACAGAAAATATAGCGGCTTTTCGCCGCAACGTCGTTTTTACCGCTATTTACTCCAGTGCTTTCTGAGGTAATCCACCGCCGGTACGGTTTGAGGTTGATGAATAAATCCCTCACGAAAGAGCACGCTACCTTTCACTTCCGGCAGTGCTTCATTGAGCGCCAACTGCCGCCGCAGTTCAGGCACGCCACCATCCCGCGCCCAATTAGGCTCCTTTTGTGAAGGTACACCGACTTTATACAGTGCGATACCAATGTAGAGGCGCGTTTTTGTTGGCCTTACCACATCTGCCCACCATTTTACCAGTGTGTCATAACGGACGATTTCTCGTGAAAAAGGCCAGTAGATTTGCGGGATGATATAGTCAATCAAGCCACGTTCTACCCACAACCTAGTGTCTGCATAAGAGATGTCATAGGCCGCACCACCGCGCGTATCCGAACCACGAGCGTCATTCTCCGCATTGCGCCACACGCCAGACGGACTGACGCCAAACTCAACCTGCGGTTTGACCGCTTTGATTGCCATCGATACTTGCTCAATCAATAGCAACGTATTATTGCGCCGCCAGTCCCCTTTGACGACAAATCCCTGTCCATACTGCCTATAGGTAGCATCGTCTTGCAAACGGGACGCTGGGGTTTCGTAGTAGAAGTAATCGTCAAAATGGATACCATCCACGGCGTAGTTGTTAATCAGTTCCACCACCACATTGGTGATCCACTGACGCACCTCTGGGATACCGGGATCCAACACAAACCGATCGCTCGCCGTACGTATCCATTCTGGGTGTAACGCATAGACGCTAGAGGGCGACGCACTAAGAGTGCAGCGCAGCGCGGCCACGGTTTTCGGCTGGGTATTGCTGGTCACACGGTAGGGATTGAGCCAAGCGTGAATGCGCAATCCACGCTTATGCCCTTCAGCCAACATGAAGGCCAAAGGATCGTACCCGGGATCTTTGCCCACCACGCCGGTTAATACATCAGACCACGGCAGTAACGCCGAGCGGTATAGCGCTGTGCCGTCCGGCTTTACCTGAAAAAAGACCGTGTTAACGCCCAGGCTAACCAGATTGTCCAGCTTGTCGATCAGCGCCTGTTTTTGTAACGCAATGCGGTGTTCATCTGACGGCTCATAACTTAACGCAGGCGTCGGCCAGTCAAGGCCAGAAAGCGTGGTTAGCCAAACACCTTTGACGTTCTCCGGCATAGCCGGAGAAACGTGGGCGGGAGCCTCAACCACAGCGGGATGGATGATTTTCCCCTTACTACTGCACCCCAGCACTCCACACACCAAACACAGCAGAAAAAAGCAACGTCGATAATTCAGCATGTTTGAGCAATTCCTTGGCAGTAGAAAGGGTAGTCACGGATTCAGGTTCGGTATTTTTCCACCAGCGCTTTGGCAATCGCCTCCGTTTGTGCATCGGCATTACCTTCAATATCCGATGGGCGGAAGTGCATTTGAAACGCGCTAATGGTCAAACGTGTTTCTTTATCCAACTCACCGTTTTGCGGAATTTTATCATAGCCATACTGATGTAATGCTTTCTGAAGCGTCAACACATCCGTCAGCGCACTCGGCTGCCGTCCGGCTAGATACCTGTTCACCGTTGCATCATCAGGCCAAGCACCGACGCCCATCTCTGCAAACCGTTTCCAGGGGAACAGTTTTCCAGGGTCCTGTTTGCGCAGCGGTGCAATATCGCTGTGCGCCAGAACATTATCAGGCGTGATGTTGTTACGCTTGATAATGTCTTTGGTCAGCGCAGCAAGCGCGGTAATTTGCGTTTCATTGTAAGGATACCAGGTACGAACGCCAAGCATGTTATCGGTAAAGCCGAGGTTAACAATCTCAATGCCCACCGAAGAGTCATTGAGATTTACCCGGCCATTCCAATTACTGACACCCGCATGCCAGGCTCTCATATCTTCTGGCACCAGTTGCATCACTACGGGTTTTTTATCCCGCAGCGGTGGATTTTTCGCAACCAGATAATGCGCGCTGACTTGCCCCTGGGTTAACACCTCTAGCGAACGCGCATCATTCAGCGCGGTGTAATGTAAAATCAGAAATCGGACACGCTCATTCTGGCCTTTAGCCGGATGAGTGGTATCCACGATGTAATCGCCGCGATCGACTAACGTTGAGCGCGGCGTAGAACATCCGGCCACAATCAATGCCAGTAACCACACGGTGAGCAATTTCAGCCCATGTGGACGAGTGGTTGACGAAACTGAATTGAATATCATAGAAAAATTCACCTCCTTGGCGATCATTAACAGCAACAAACATTACAATAAGCAATTAAACAGGCACTTTATTCTAATAATGATTACGCGGTTGCTATTAAATCATCGCTAAATCGTTGCGATATTTAATCGTTTTATAGCATTTCCAAAGATTAATTACCATTTTTAACCGCCAATAAGTGACATTGTCACCTTGGAAGTTAACCCTATTGCACTAAACGTTTCTGTAAAACAGGCAAAAAAACGGGAGCCACCTGGCCTCCGTTTTTCATTCGATGCTAGGCGCTACAATGCACGCTGTCGCGTTTCCTGCCCTAGCAGCATAATCGCAAAGACAGCAAGCAATATTGCCAGACTAAACAAGGCAAAAATACCACTGATGGGCACGGCGCTTGCGACTAGAGCGCCAACCAATAGCGGGCCAGAAATCCCACCGATACGCCCCACTGCCGCTGCCATTCCTGCACCGGTAGCACGAATCGATGTCGCGTATTGTTCTGGCGTATAGGCATAAAGCGCTCCCCAGGCCCCGAGGTTGAAAAACGACAGCAGCGAGCCGGAGAGCAGCAGTTGTGGGGCACTGGTCGCAACGCCGAAAAAATAGGCGCTGATCAGCGTTCCCAGCAAATAGACCACCAGTACTACCTTTCTCCCTGCACGTTCAATCAACCAGGCAACGGTAAAATAGCCGGGTAACTGTGCCAGCGTCATAACCAGCACATAACCGAAACTTTTCACCATATCAAACCCTTTGAGCATCATCACGCTCGGCAACCACAGGAACATACCGTAATAGGAGAACACCACGCAAAACCAGACAATCCACAGCATCACGCTGGCACGCCGTTGCTCCGGTGCCCAGAGTGCACCAATCTTATAGCGAAAAGCACTTTTTTTCTCTTTCTGGCTCAGTTGCAGATAGTGCGGCGAATCCGGCAAACGAAAGCGCAGGTATAGCGCGTAGAAGGCTGGCAATGCACACAGGATCATCGCACCGCGCCAGCCGACACTCGGCAAGGGGATAAGGAAGTAGGCGATTAACGCGGCCAGCAGCCAGCCGACAGCCCAAAAGCTTTCGAGCAGCACCACGACGCGTCCTCGCACTTCAGGGGGCACACTTTCACTGACCAGCGTAGATGCCACCGGCAGTTCGCCGCCTAATCCCATGCCGATAAAGAAGCGCAACACCAGCAGGCTGACAAATCCCCAGGCAAAGGCGCTTAACCCGCTGGCGATGCTGAACATCAACAACGTGATCATAAAGGCAGATTTGCGCCCTTTACGATCGGCATAAAGTCCGAAAACAAACGCGCCAACCGCCATACCAATGGAATTGACACTGCCGATCAACCCTAGCTGCGCGGCGGAGAGCCCCCACTCCAGTTTCAGCGCCGCCAGAACAAAAGATAATAGCCCGACATCCATGGCATCAAACAGCCAGCCGGTGCCACAAATGAGCAATAACTTATTACTGGATAACGCACCCTGTATTACCTGAGATAAAATCATGATATTGTTATGTCATCGTCAATCACGGTTTGTTTAGCATACTAAACACGCATGACGCTGTCATGTGGCTTTTTTACTCAGACAGCACAATTTCACCTTAAGGAGGAGTGATACCATGACCGAAAAGGCGATATCGAACACCACGCCTCCCCACTATTATACGGCTGACCAGCGTTTTCACAACGTGCGGCCCAGCGTATACCTGCACATGGGTTGGCGTGAACGGCTTTCGGTACTCCGGCGCCTGTTGTTTACTGCACGATCCCGTATGCCGGAACAGCGGTTGCCAGAAGTTACGCCGAATTGGCGGGAGTTTCTCAAACCTGATAATAAAACCCGCATCATCTGGTTTGGTCACTCCAGTCTGTTACTGAACATGGATGGCGTTACCGTACTGATCGACCCGGTGTTTTCTGCATCAGCAGCCCCCTTTCCTTTTCGCATCAAACGCTTTCAACCGCCGGTGGTCCCGATGGAAGCGTTGCCCGCTATCGATGTGATCGTGCTTTCACACAACCATTACGATCATCTGGACCGCGTAACCATCGATTTTTTCCGCGATAAGAAAACCCATTTTGTTACTCCGCTTGGCATGGGAAAGACACTGCAAAAATGGGGGATTGGCGCAGAGCGCATTACCGAACGGGATTGGTATGAGGAATGCGCGTGTAAGACACTGAGATTAACTGCGACGCCAGCGCGTAATGCCTCCGGTCGCACCCCCTTCGATCATAACCGCACGCTCTGGTGCTCCTGGGTGCTACAAAGCCCGCATGAAACGCTGTATTACAGTGGAGACTCCGCCTACGATGACCAACCCTGCAAGCTGGTACTCGATCTGGCACCGCGCACCTTTGTTCCTATTCACTAGGGCATGTTTACGCTGTCACTGCATCACTGGACAGAACCCGTCGTTGGCCGCTCAGAAAGGCGTTCAGGTGCTTTGCCCACGTCTGGGTGAAGTGGTGGACAGTCATTCATTATCCACCCCACCGTTATGGTGGATGCCCTTTGTGCCCGAAAGACGTTAATTTCCCTCCCACCCGCATCACAAGGCGCGGCATACTCGGAAAAGACAGCCCATAGAAAAAAACTGCCCATACGCGACGCTAAACCCAAGAAACGGCGTTGATAGGTCAAATATTTAGTGGTTTTGTCGTTTCTTTATCCGTTTGACATTGCCATTTCCGGTTTAAAGTACATTTTATAGTAAACTGATTTGATTTCAGATTTTAACCTTCCATTTAATAAGGTCTCTTTCTTGGCAAAATCATTACTACGCAGCGGAAGTTTGGCCGATTTTTTTTTGCGCTGGGCGAAAATGGGCAACCGGTGTATGCATCGGCTCTTCAGTTGCGAGAAACTCTGCGTTTACGGCGACAACAAACTATCGCTGACTGTCTGGCCATTCCGCAACCGAATGAAACGGGCAATCGTCTTGACTGGTACGCTCCCGGCGAAGGAAAAGTCACCTCATGGATGGCCGCTGGCGAAGCGGAACTGGAGGCCGCGCTGGAGCAGTTGCAAACCTGCCTGACCACCGTTGCAGCATTAAGTGAACGTGCGTTGGCATCAGACAGTGCGGCGCAGCAACGATTTGGTGCCCTGCTCGCCAAGGCGTTCCAATTCCCCGCCGCAAATTACGTTTATCTGGTCGGTGGCCGCCCCGTCATCACCTTTTGGGGTTTTATTAATCTTGACCAAAAACCTCGAACCGACGCCTTAGAGTGCCTGCGCGAAGCCTTACCGGTCATCACGGCACAACCGCTGGTCGATCCGATTGCGGCGCCCATTCCACAACCCAACGCTGCCGCCGTCTATGCAGAAACGGCGTCGTTACCGGTTGAGCCAAAAAACGAGCCCGAAGAAGCACCCAAGGTGGCGATTCCTGCCATGCCACCGACGGCATCAAGGAAATCTGCATTGCGTCGCTGGTGGTGGGTTGCACCGGGAGTGGCACTCGCGGGTGCTCTGGTGTGGCAATTCCGCGCTGGCGTGCCTGGTAAACAGATAACCTCAGAACCGGCGGTTGCGCATACACCGGAAAAACGTGTGCTGCCTGCCACAGACAAAACCAAGGAAGCTGAAGTCATCGCACAAAATGCCACACAGATAGCACCACCGCCTGTTGCTGCTGAAACACCGCCAGAAGCCGAAAAAGCGCCCGCTGTTGCACATCCAGAAGCAGCGCCGGTGGTGGCACAGAAACACGCCCCGGCCCCGCCACCGGTTGAAACGGTGGTTGCAGAAACCAAACCGGTAGACAAAAATGCACTGGTGATGCCGATATTATCGGTCAAGCTGGGAAAAACCGATTTCTTGAACGGCATCTGGCGCATGACGGCCGATATCAAAACCACCACCATTGGCAAACCGACCAGCCTGAGTTATCAACTCAAATATGGTCAGGGTACGGTGCGCCTCACTCACGGTGAAGGTGTCACTTGCCGCGCCAACGTCACTGCCGGATTGATGCAATCGGGCAACCTGATTATCAACAGCCGGGTGAAAGCGCGCTGTAGCGATGGGTCACGCTATCAAATGCCAGAAATTGTTTGTTCTCAGGGGGCCAACGGCCCAGCTGAGTGCTCAGGCCGTTATGACGACGACAACCTGATCCCTTTGACTTTCAAGCGTGAGAGCGAATAACCCTATGCTGGCCACGATTACGGACTATAAACAAAAGATCACGCTCATCCAGGACAGCGGTCTGCAATTTCTGGATTTTGCGCTTAAACCCGCTATCGATGCGCAAGGCCCGGGCAAGTTCGTCCGCAAGACGGCAAACGGCCCGCTGCTACGCCTGATCCTCAATGAGGAGAACGGCAAATATCTCCTGCCTGCGCCGCTGGGATCAGTGCCAGAAGTGGTACGCCCCGAATCTAGCTTCTCGCTAGGCCAATCGCTGCCGCTACTGAGTAATGTCTGGCTGCCGCTCCCGTTTATGCGCTTCAACCCACCGCGTACCTTTATTGGTGGCCCGGATAACTGGGCATGCATGAAGGTCGTGACCCTGCCAAGACCGGATCAGGATGGCAATACTCACCGTATCTGCATAGTTTTCGATACCAAAGTCTATCCTGACGGCGATGAGAACGAGCTGCTCGCCACGACCGAAAGCGACATTACTGCCGGTTTGAAGTTTACGCTGGCATATCACAGTGAAGAGTTGGGGGGGAGTTTCTCGATTTAACCTGGGTCGATGGCTGGCTGCGCGAAGTCTTTACTCACCATGCTACTGAGCGTGAACAGCGCAGTGAAGCGGACCAACGCACCGCATTGCGTGGTTTTGAGTATCAGGCGCACTACCTGAACCTGCTGGATATGCTTGGCAAACAATTGCGGATCCCAGAAATCACCCTGGTTGCAGGCACACGGCAAGAGCCGTATATCGCTGTTGACCTGATTCTGGATGTGGGCAATTCGCACACCTGCGGCATTCTGGTCGAAGACCATCCTGAGGCGCATAACGGGCTAAGCCAGAGTTATGAGTTGCAATTGCGCGATCTGGAACAACCGCATCAGATCTACAATGAGATGTTTGAAAGCCGCATCGAATTTGCGCACACGCAGTTTGGCAAGCCCAATTTCTCCTTGGAAAGTGGCCGCGAAGACGCCTTTCTCTGGCCTTCCATCGTGCGCGTTGGCCGAGAAGCCAGCCGTATGGCGCTGGCGCGACTCGGCACCGAAGGTGCCAGCTGGCTCTCCAGCCCACGCCGCTATCTGTGGGATGAAGAGAGCTACACCCCCGGCTGGCGATTCAGCAAAACCGTCGGCAACGCCGCGCTGAAGCCGCACGCCATCGCCGCACCGTTCACACATTTGATCAATGACGAAGGCCAGCCGCTTTTTACTGTGCCGTTCGACGATCGTCTTCCGGTATTTTCCGCACAATATAGCCGCAGCTCGCTGATGACGCTGATGCTGTGTGAACTGCTGGCACAGTCGTTGAGCCAGATGAACAGTGCGGCACAGCGCGCCAAAATGATGAATGACAGCGCACCGCGCCGCCTGCGTAACATCATTCTGACGCTGCCCTACGCCATGCCAAAACCTGAGCGCGAGATTTTCCGACGTCGCATGCAAGAAGCCATTGGTCTGGAAAGCGATGGGATGGCACCCGGCGGATGATGGCTTCAATACGGAACAAGAGAAAGCGGCCAGTCGTTTCCCCGTGCCTGACGTGCAAATGGAGTGGGATGAAGCCACTTGCGGCCAGATGGTCTATCTCTACAACGAAAGTCAGGTCAATTTTGGTGGCAACACCAAAGCCTTTTTCGCGAGCCAGGCGCGGCCAGACCGGGTGCACGATGCCGATGAACAGCCGGGACAAACTCTGCGCGTTGCATCGATTGATATCGGCGGTGGTACCACCGATCTCGCGATAACGCAGTATACGCTGGATGACAGTATCGGCAGTAACGTCAAAATCAGCCCATTGCTGATGTTCCGCGAAGGTTTCAAAGTGGCGGGCGACGATATCTTGCTGGATATGATCCAGCTCTACGTGCTGCCTGCACTGCATGCGTTACTGAAAAAAGCCGGGATCGCCACGCCGGACAGCCTGATGGACAAGCTGTTTGGCAACGTGGGCAGAATGGATGGTCAATCAACCATGCGTCAGCAGTCCACCTTGCAAATCCTGATGCCGATTGGGCGTGCGATCCTCGAAGCCTATGAAGGATTCGATCCGCTCGACATGAGCGCCGAACTGGAAGCCAGCTTTGGTGAGCTGCTGCCACAGCGTCCGACCGGCAAGGTACTGGACTATTTGAACGGCGAAATCCAGCGTGAACAACCGGCGGATGCTGTCGCGTTTGATATCCTGCACACGCCGCTTATCGTTCGGCTAAGCAAGTTGTACGGCGAGTTCTTATCCAACCGCATCAGTATCACGCAAAATTTGCGTTCATTGTGCGAGGTGGTGGCACTCTATGATTGCGATGTGTTGCTGCTTACCGGTCGCCCGGCGCGTTTTCCCGGCATACAGGCACTGTTCCGTTACCTTCAGCCGTTGCCCATCAGCCGTATTGTGTCACTGGATGGCTACCACACCAGCGATTGGTATCCGTTCAATAAATTCGGCCGTATCGAGAACCAGAAATCCACCGCGGCAGTCGGCGCCATGCTGTGCCTGTTGGCTCTGGACCTGCGCCTGCCGGGCTTTTATTTCAAAGCGGGGGATTTTGAACCCTACTCCACTATCCGCTATTTCGGCATGATCGATGCCAACCAACAGTTAACGCAGGATAACCTTTATTACTGCGATATCGATCTGGATGCCGCCGATTTTGAATTGGATAAACGCGGCTACTTCTCGGTGCGCGGCGGTATTGGGCTTGGTTTCCGTCAGTTGGATAACGAGCGCTGGCCCGCTACGCCGCTTTACACGCTGACCATTATCGATCAACCACTGGCCCGCAAGCTTGCGGGTGACAGCGTATTGCATCTGCGTTTGGCGGTCGCGCGCGAGGCGGGGCAACCTACGCCAGAACGTTTCGAAATCGCCGACGCCACGCTACAAGATGGCAGCAAGGTTCCACTTCACTACCTGCGGCTGCGGCTTAACACGCTGGCTGACAGCGCTTCCGGCGCAACACACTACTGGATCGACAGCGGGAGCGTATTCAGCAAATGAGAGCACTGACGCCAAAACAACTTTCGACCCGGTTAACCACGCAGTTGACTGCCGCATCAGAAGGTATCGAGCAAGCCATTGAGTGGGTAGAGACCAACCGCCCCCGCTCACCGCGTTTGGAGATGGAAGCCGATACGCTAACCATCAAACTACGCCGTCATCGTAACAAGGCACAACGGCTGGCAGACAGCGCCGGAAAAGAGATGGCCATCGGGCTGTTCGGTCAGGCACAGGAAGGCAAAACCTACCTGATTTCCGCATTAGCCGCAGGCGAAAATGGTCGATTGGAGAGCGATCTCGGCGGCCATACCCTGGACTATCAGGCGCATATTAATCCTGAAAACCAACTCGCCGGACTGGGTAACCCACTTTACCCGTCAGCCAGGCGTGAAAAACGCTACCTATCCGGTTCAATTACTGTTGTTAAGCGAAGCGGACATCGTCAATATTCTGGCACAAGCGTATTTGTCCACGACCGTTGCACCTCCGTCTCCCCGTGGTTTGGCCGAAGACGAACAGCAACTCGTCGAGCAGATGGCGCTACTGGCGATGCATCGTCAGCCCGGGACAATCCCGGGATTCAGCAGTGATGAAGTCATTGCCCTGTGGGACAGCCTGGCGCGTCACGATGGCAAACGGCAAAAATGGCTTGAGACCCACTTCTGGCCAGCCGCTATCGCCCTTACCCCAGCGTTGACTATTGACGATCGGGCGCGGTTATTCTCAGTGTTGTGGCAAGGAAAAGAAGAGTACACGGCGACCTATCGCCAGTTTGCGCATACGCTACAACGCCTGAATTACAGCTATAAATGCTGGCACCGCTCAGCGTACTGGTCGATGACGTCTTGCTGCCTACCGATGGCATCATGAACCTGTCAACCGTCGCCTACCTCAATACCTCGTCCGATCCCAGCGTGCATGTGCGCCCAGTCATCAATAATCTGGCCAGCAAACCGGTTGAGCTTTCTCTGGCGGAGCTGGCTTTCCTCGCCATTGAACCGGTGGTGACGCTACAGTCAACGACGCGTGAGTCGCTGTTTGAGCAAGTCGACCTGCTTGATATTACAGGTTTCAATCCGCTCAGCAACGTACACGCCGCTTCCAGTAGCGATCGCGAGCACGGCGCAGTGCAACGTTATCCGGTGCTGATAAAAAACCTGCTGCAAGCCAAGGCCAGCTATTTACTGGAACGGTACACCGAGCAGCACGCCATCAATCTGTTGATGATCTGCACGGCGGTAGATCGGTGCGCTGATGTCAAAGCAGTCGGTAAAGCGCTCGACTACTGGGTGAAACAGACGCAGGGGGAAACCGCACAGCAGCGTAGCCAGCATAAACCCGGCTTGATTTGGGCGGTAACAAAATTCGATCAGAGCGTCATACACAACACCCACTACGATGAAGGCGTTCAACGTTACGTGGGTAATCCGGGAGAATCCTAGGGAACCATGCTGGCAACGGACGAACGCGGTGTAAAACGCATGGCGAACTGGCTGAATACCGAAGTCAAACGGGAAAACAAGCTGGCGCGACTGTCAGAACAATTGCATGACATGCAAAATGAACTGTTCGAGCACATCCTCGGCGGCTGGTATCAGTCTAACAGTGAAATTTCGGCGATGAGAAAGCAGAAAGTGGCCGAATCCGTGTTGAAATCACTCCAGACGCGACCGGGCGTACACGGCGAATTGCTGGAGCGCATGTTGCCGACGCGGGATGAGTTGCGCCGTCTTTATCAACAGCAGCGTCAATCCGGCGTTAGCCATGTCACCCATCCGGCCCTGGATAACATTAGTGCCATGACCAACGCCGATCCTTTTGGCATCGGTGTGGATATCGATTTATTCAGCGACACACCGCTGGATGTGACACAGACTGATGAGTCCCAAGCCCTGAGCGATGTGGATACCAATGCGGCCTTTGCCAGTCAGGTCTTGCGCTTTTGGATAAACCATATGCGCAACCTGCCAGATAACGCACCGCTGGTTGAATTGCTCGGGTTGAGTAAACCGACGCTGGAAATGCTGATGGAAGAAGTCATCACCGCCGGCCTGCGTCAAGGCATCAATAAGGCGCTACACGCGACGCTGAACCAGGACGATCACCCCAGCGCCTACACGGACAATGAGATCGACAGTCAGGTTTCTCGCGCCCTGACGGTACTCGGCGATTATATCGCCTGGTTAGGCTTCCAGAACATGCCCGAGGAACAGCGCCCGGAAAGCCGCATCAACCGTGGACGAAAAATCTTCGCCAAGCCGGAAAAACAGGCTGTCAGTTGGGGTAGCGCCAAGCGATTGACCAAGTTATCGCTCACGCCGACCAACAATACGGCATTTTACGTGTATGACTGGCTGGTTGGGCTCAATACCCTGATTCTGCAAAATGCCGGGCATTCAGCCGGTGGCGAACTGGATGCTGAACAGCGCAAACAGTTGGGTGCCATTTTGCAAATTTTCAAGCCCACCCCCTCTGGCGCAAAATAAGTGCCCCGCCCCTGCTGAATGCAGTGGCAAAACTTCCAACATCAGGCCGTTCACGGGTAGCTTTCAGTATTGGTCGCGTTCATCTCCAGTGTGGCGAGTAATGATGAGTACGGGTTATCAATGATGTAATCGCGCAATCGTGCCAGACTGACATCGTAATAAGACACGCAGCACAGGGCGTAGTACAAATCTTTCTCATCTGCCATCGCTGCGACATAGCGCTCAACGGTACGCTTGATATCTGATAACGTCATTTCGAGAGCCGACGTTGATGCCTGCGTGGTTTTTGCTTGTTCCAGAGCACCAACAACCAGCCACTGTTGCGTTTGTCACGGTGCCAACGACGGAAATAGTCGGCACCGTGCTGCGTATTCAGCAGCCATTCAAAGTGCACCGAGAACACATCGCCTATCACACCGGAAGCGATCAGCTCACGAATCTTGCTGTGGTGCGGGGCGTAGCGATAGTTGAAGGTGACGCGCAGTTTACGTCCGGTACGGGCGATATCGTTGATGATGGCCTGACATTTCTCTTCGTCGATCGTCATCGGTTTTTCACTGATCACATCGCAGCCCAATTCCATAGCCCGAATAATATAGTGGTGATGGGTACGATCGATGGACGTCACGATCACAATGTCGGGTTTGCACTCGGCGATCATGGTCTCAAACTGGTCAGCGCTGAAACACGGCACTCGCGCATGTCCCCACTCGCCAATCATTTTATTGGCATACTGCATGCGCGTCTGGTTGGTGTCGCAAAAGGCGACAAAAGTGCTGGTTTGTTGGTAATCCCTGGCGATTGAGGTTAAATAATAGAGGCCGGCACGCCCTCCTGTGCCGACAACGGCATATTTTTTCTTCATTCGTGTAATCCTTCTTTTTTGACGTTAACGCAATGTATCGTCGCCATTTTTCGAGCACGTTAACCAATATCGCGTGCGCTCATTGACAACGCTTGATGACTCTTTGCTATGCTGGCGTGATGCATCACAACCACAGCGCTGTAACCTGATGAATGTGCCCCCCCCCCCCCCCCCCCCCCCTTTACGCTTGCTGTAGGTCAATACGCCATTTATTTGGCACTGGCCGCATTTTCTCAAGATAATTGACCTCATTGCGCGTTATCGCTTCAACGGGCTGATCGTGCATCAACAAAATATCCTGGCGTTACTGGCGCGCCCGCCGGCGTATAACAAAAACCCCGGGGTTGAAAATCTGCACCACGAACGCGAAAGTACCTTGAGCTACCTGCAACGGGTGTCACACCACTGCCAATCGCGCCATATTCAACTGTGGATCCAGGGTGAAGCCTTTCCCGGCGACGCAAAGATCAAGCAAAAATTTCCTGAATTCTTTCTGGACGATGACACCGTCGCTAATAACACCTCGTTTCTGACACGTTTTTACAGTGAAACCATAGACGAGATGCTGGCGGCCCTCCCGGACATCAGTGGACTGATTTTGAGCCTGCAAACCCCGACGTTTCATCCCGAACAGTGGAAACAGAGCATGAAAGTGCCGCACAGCATTTTGCGCCTGCACGGCAAAAAACTGGTGCTGCGTGATTACCTTGATGACAGTTGGCCGCGTCGCCAGTTGCACAACATGCTGAACAGCCTGCCGGACGATGTGCGCGTCTCGATGAAGGCCACGGCGATGGATTACCGCCCCGGATTTGCCAATAACCCAGAATTGACGTCTTTTCCCGGCAATAAAAAATGGATCGAATTCGATTTGTGGGGCATCGACTATGGCTGGACGCTGCTGCCCTGCATGCTGGTGGACGAAATTTAGGGGCGCTTGAGCTGGGCGCATGCCGTGGCCGGGGATGAGCTGGAAGCCATCAGCGCCCGCATTAGCTGGGAGTGGATCAGCAACAGTTCGCTGCTGGAATCGATTAATGAAATCCACCTGTATGGACTGGCGCAGTTGATCAACCATTTCGAGCTGGGTGAGCTTCATGCCGCCGCCCTGTTTCAACGCTGGTTGCAGGACAATCATGCTGTCAATGCCACCGCCGTTACCAGCAATGCCGCAGGCAAACGACTTGATAGCGTGCAATCGCTGTTTTTCAACAGCTATGACTGGATGTGTAAGACACCGTATTTCCTTGGACGCTTGTTGCACCGCCATAGTCAATTACCCCACACCCTGGAACAGGCCATTCCGTTAGTGCATGCAGAAACCCGAAGCGCCAACTGGACTCACGCTTTTCAACCGCTATTCCCAACGGACGACCGTGAGTTGGGAAGCCATCAACATGAACTGGTGACCCTTGAACGCCAGCAATCTCATTTCTTTGCCCATCACCTGCGTCAATCCGCCCGTGAAATTCACCATGTCAGGCTGTTGCCTGAGCCGCTCTCCGCACGGTTGGCCGCCAGTTGGGATTGCGCCTGGTGGTATACCGAACTGTACGACCACGCAAAACAACTGGTTGCCGACGCGCTCTTTACCCTGAGTTACGGTGGTACCGTCGCCGCCCGAGAACAACACTGCAATGACGCCCAGGTATTTGCTGAAAAATTACATCACTGGCTGGCACAGCATCAGTACGACTATCCGCACTTTCTGCCCATGCTGATGGCACCTGAGCGTTTGCACCAACTTGCCGAATCTTGCCGCCATCCCGCATCTGATTGAATGACAGTTGCAGTGAATGGGTGTCAGCATAAGCGTTGCACCGATCAGGTGAAACGCTGTTTTGAAAGGGAAATTCAGCGAGAAGAGAATATGTCACCGAGTTGTGAGAGTTATCGCAAATGCCTCGGTTTATAGGTGACCCACATCACATTTTCGTGACATTAAAACGTGACGTTATTCACTCTTTCCGCCGTTTTGCGTGATGACGATCTCAATTTATTTTCATTCATCCAGGGTGTCGGCAATAATGGTGGCAACAACTGGATATACCGCATCGAGGGAGCTGAATCATGCCACAACGCTTTTTATTGGATACCTTATCCACACCGCTCGGGGATTTATTGATTATCGCCGATGAACAACAACGATTACGCGCCGTGGAGTGGAAAGAATATGAAGAGGGATTATATCGTCTGCTGGCTCGGCATTATAAAAATGATCCTTTCGAGTTAACAGAAGCTGTCGACCCTGGCGGATTAACCCAGGCACTGGCGCGTTATTTTGCCGGGGACTTGCAGGCGATCGATACGCTTGCGGTTGCCAGCCTCGGTACACCGTTTCAACAGCGGGTATGGCAGGAACTGCGTAAAATTCCCCGTGGCACTACCATTACCTACGGTGAGCTGACTGTCCGCCTCGGCTCACCCACGGCATCCCGCGCGGTCGGTATGGCGAACGGCAGCAACCCTGTCAGTATCGTCGTTCCTTGCCACCGCGTTATTGGTGCCAACGGAGCATTGACCGGCTATGCCGGCGGTGTGCAACGTAAAGCATGGCACTGGCACATGAAGGGGCGATTGCACGTCAGGGTACGCTATCGTTATATAATTTATGATATATCGAAAATTCATTGAATAATGCGTAAAAAGGTGTGACTGCTATCGTTTTTCTTTTAATGGCACTCTATGTCCTCTATTTATTCGTTTGATATACGAATGACGACACTTACCATCACCGATAAAAGCTGTTAAAATTGACCGACATCAATTATCGACTTAGCAAAGTCTATGATCCCGGAAAAGCGAATTATTCGGCGCATTCAGTCTGGTGGTTGTGCAATCCATTGCCAGGATTGCAGCATCAGCCAGCTGTGCATTCCTTTTACATTAAATGAACATGAGCTCGATAATATCATTGAAAGGAAGAAGTCGATCCAAAAGGGACAAGCACTGTTCAAAGCCGGTGATGAACTGAAATCACTCTATGCGATCCGCTCCGGAACCATTAAAAGTTACACCATCACCGAACAGGGTGACGAACAGATTACCGGTTTCCATTTGGCGGGCGATCTGGTCGGTTTCGATGCCATTGGTAACGCCCAGCATCCCAGCTTTGCGCAGGCGTTGGAAACCTCGATGGTGTGTGAAATCCCCTTCGAGACGCTGGACGACCTTTCTGGCAAAATGCCGAATTTGCGCCAGCAGATGATGCGTCTGATGAGCGGCGAAATTCGTAGCGATCAAGACATGATACTGCTGCTGTCGAAGAAGAACGCCGAAGAGCGTCTTGCCGCGTTTATCTACAAACTGTCGCGCCGTTTCGCCCAGCGCGGTTTCTCGCCGCGTGAGTTCCGACTGACCATGACGCGCTGTGATATCGGTAACTACTTAGGGCTTACCGTTGAAACCATCAGCCGTTTGCTTGGCCGCTTCCAGAAAGGCGGTATTTTAGCCGTGAAAGGAAAATATATCACCATCGAGAATATTGACGCCCTGTCAGAACTGGCCGGAACCGCACATGAGGTACTCTTAATTACCGGCTGTAAGGTGACAGCTGTTAGGAGGACCTATGGCAACATATCAGAACTTACTGGTAGCTATTGACCCGAATCAGGATGACCAACCCGCGCTGCGACGTGCAGTCTACCTGGTTCAGCGGTTAGGCGGTCGTATCAAGGCGTTCCTGCCGATTTATGATTTCTCTTACGAAATGACCACCTTGCTCTCGCCTGACGAACGCACGGAAATGCGCCAGGGTGTCATTGAACAGCGGAAAGCATGGATTGCAGAACAGTGCGCCTACTACATTGAAGCCGGTATCCCTATCGATATCAAAGTGGTATGGCACAATAAACCCTATGTCGCCATTATTCAGGAAGTGATCGCCCACCAGCACGACAGGCTGGAGGCCGTGATTTTTACCCCTCTGGATTGGCAATTGCTGCGTAAATGCCCCTGCCCGATGTGGATGGTGAAAGACCAACCCTGACCCGAGAATGGCCGTGCGCTGGTCGCTGTCAACCTTGCCAGTGAAGATCCTTATCACGATCCGCTTAACATCAAGCTGGTGCCTGAAACGCTGGCACTCGCCAAGCAGGTCGATCAAACCGAAGTGCATCTGGTCGGCGCCTATCCGGTTACCCCCATCAATATTGCTATTGAACTGCCGGATTTCGATCCCGGAGTCTATAACGACGCGATTCGTGGCCAGCACTTGGATGCTGGCGATCAGTACGGCAATGAAGGAGAAGAACGACACCCATCCACCATGACCGATCTGCAACAGCGCCCCCACCACAATAATGCCCGAAATCGCATTGGTAACGGACATCAGGGCGGCGTATGCAACGCATGACTGACGTTCAACACCACGTAGTAGCCCACTACACACGACAACGCAAACACGGTGAAATGCGATAAAAACTCTTTCGGAACCACGTTGGCCAGCCAGCCGAACAACAAAATAGCCAGGGCCATAAACGCGTATTTTTTCCACGGTGAAGCCGGTGTAGCTTCTACTTTTGGCGCAGCAGCGGCCGCCTTGGCCTGTTGCGGTTGAGCAGAAACCTGAATCGGCGGTGCCGGCCAGGTGACATCCCCTTCTTTCACCACGGTAACGCCATGGATCACCACGTCATCGAAATCAACGGTGATGGTGCCGTCTTTCTCTTTGCACAACAGTTTCAACAAGTTAACCAGGTTAGTGGCATACAGCTGTGAAGATTGTGTCGGTAAACGGCTCGGTAAATCAGTGTAACCGATAATTTTCACACCGTTCTCAGTGACAGTCACCTGATCGGCAACAGTGAGTTCACAGTTGCCACCGGTTTGTGCCGCCAGATCGACAATTACGCTGCCCGACTTCATACTGAGCACCATATCTTTGGTGATAAGGCGCGGTGCCGGTTTGCCGGGGATCAAGGCGGTAGTCACAATAATGTCGACGTCTTTCGCCTGCGCTGCGAACAGTTCCATTTCTACTTTGATAAAGGCTTCGGACATCACTTTGGCATAGCCGTCACCGCTGCCCGCTTCTTCTTCAAAATCCAGCTCAAGGAATTCGGCGCCCATACTCTGCACCTGTTCCTTAACATCCGGGCGGATGTCGAACGCACGCACAATCGCGCCCAGGCTGCCTGATGCACCGACAGCGGCCAGTCCGGCAACGCCCGCACCGATCACAATCACTTTGGCTGGCGGTACTTTACCGGCAGCGGTAATCTGACCGGTGAAGAAGCGGCCAAACTCATGGGCGGCTTCCACAATGGCGCGGTAACCGGCAATATTGGCCATGGAACTCAAGGCATCCAATGATTGCGCACGAGAAATACGCGGCACGGAATCCATTGCCATCACGGTGATCTGACGCTCTGCCAGTTTTTCCAGCAATGCCGGATTCTGAGCGGGCCAAATAAAGCTCACCAGCGTGCTGCCTGCACGCAACAACGCCGTTCCATCCTCCAACGGCGCGTTAATTTTGAAAATGATATCGGATTGCCAGACATCCGCCGGTTCCGCAATCGCTGCGCCCGCAGCGGCATAAGCGGCATCGTCGAAACTGACCAATTTGCCCGCGTCACGTTCTACTGAGACCTCGAAGTCGAGTTTCAGCAACTGTTCCACCGTTTTCGGCGTTGCTGCGACACGCGCTTCATTGGCCAACCGTTCTTTTGGTATACCAATACGCATACTGATTCCCTATCGCTATCGCTTATTTATACGAAGTTTTTATTGTCACCCCACCTGATAACTCGATTGCCCGGCAATGCTTGCGCAACGTTCTGTTATCAACAATCACAAGGCAATGACATATAACCTACTGAAAATGTGATCGATAATCCATATATAAAATCACTTTCCTGCAAATGCTTAGCAAACTTCGGCGAATAACTCGAATTCAGGAGAAAAGCCGCCGCTATCTACCTAGTTTTTATCATTATCTTCCAAAACGTATTTAGCGGTAATTCACAAAACTCGCTTGTTACAAGGTTGTTATTACTGACAATCCTTATAAATCTCACTTATCGCACGCAAATTATCATTAATGGGTATTATTCCCTTTTTTGTGCCGCGAATACTTCACCCCCTGACGATACGCTGCCGCCAGACAAAATGCTGAGGCGAACGCGCTGATTACGTGCCGTAATCGGCACCACGTTGTGTCATCAGGTGATGACGTTTTTTGTCGCAACCTTCCATACGTCAGGCGAAAGGATTTTTTATGAAGCTGAAGACCTGCGTTATCGCGTCTACCCTCCTCTCTCTCGGTTTTTTCTGCCCACGCGGCACAGTAATTGACACCCGAGCAGGATGCTGCGGTAAAACCGTTCAATCGAATTTCTTTTAGTGGCCGTTTTGACGCCATTTTTGACGCGGTGGCTGAAGCGTCAAAACGTGCCGACAAAGCCGGAGCTGATGCGTTTTACATTCAGGCGATCAACGAACAAAACCGAGGCAACAGTCAGACGGTTTATGTCGACCTGTACCATAAAGAGGCACCGAAAGCGGATGCTACCCCGGTACAGCGCACCTTTGATGGCATTCGCGAACTGCCACAATATGATGCTTACCATCTGGAGACGTTTGATACCGTATCGGTCAGCGGGTATTTCTCTACCCAGCCTGACATCAATGCTGCCATCGCCAAAGCCGCTAAAGAAAAGAATGCCGCCTCCTTCTTTATCGTGCGCCAGGTCGATATCAACAGCACTGGCACTAACCAGAAAATCACCGCTTATGTCTATAAAGCCGATGCGCCGAAACGTGTGGTGCAGAGCACTGATGTGATCCCCGCTGACTCTGACGCGGGCCGCGCAGCCCTAGCCGCAGGTGGTGAAGCGGCGGCTAAAGTGGAAATCCCCGGCGTTGCCATGCCTGGCAGCCCGAGCCGTAACGTGGGTAATTTCCACGAAACGCAGACATCTAAAGGTGGGCGCTATACGGTGAATTTGGCCGATGGCAAAAGTATTCAGGAATTAAACAAGGCCACCGCAGCACAGATGACCCCCTTCGACTCCATCACCTTCCGTGGCAACTTCAACGGAACGACAGATGTGTCAGAAGCCGTGGCAAAACGTGCCGCCGACAAGGGTGCCAAGTACTACCACATTACCAAGCAGTGGTTTAACAAAGGCAGCAATATGACCATCAGCGCGGATCTGTATAAATAACCGCGTGTTGTAATTTTTTACTGAAGTGCAGATTCACATCCCAAAAGTCACTTTACCCCTCGTCATCCCCGGCGAAAGCCGGGGAGCTCTATGAGAATAAATGCATTTCTTCTGCACTAAATTCCCGCTTTCGCGGAAATGACTATGGTAGGCGAGAATCGGCTTTTAGAGCGGATAATTAAACGCGAATAATCAGTTGTTGGTATCCAGTTCCGGGAACTGTTTGACCAGATCATCAATCGCTTTAATTTGCTGCAAGAAGGGTTCCAGCTTATTCAGCGGCAATGCAGACGGACCGTCGCATTTCGCGTTGGCCGGATCCGGATGTGCTTCAATAAACAACCCTGCCAAACCAACCGCCATGCCTGCTCGTGCCAGCTCAGTGACCTGACCACGACGACCACCGGAGGCCGCACCGAAAGGATCGCGACATTGCAATGCGTGAGTCACGTCAAAAATCACCGGGCAGCCGCCAGACACCTGCTTCATGACGTTGAAACCCAACATATCCACAACCAGGTTGTCATAACCAAAGTTGTTGCCACGATCGCACAAAATTACCTGCTCGTTGCCACCTTCCTTGAACTTGTCAACGATATTGCCGATTTGTCCTGGGCTGATAAACTGCGGTTTTTTCACGTTGATCACCGCGCCGGTTTTCGCCATAGCCTCAACCAGATCGGTTTGACGCGCCAAAAACGCCGGTAGCTGGATCACATCCACCACATCGGCGACGGTCTGCGCCTGCTGTGCTTCGTGCACATCCGTTATCACCTTCACACCGAAGGTCTGTTTCAGTTCCTGGAAGATCTTCATGCCCTCTTCCAGACCCGGCCCACGATAAGAGTGAATGGAGGAGCGGTTAGCCTTGTCGAAGGAGGCCTTGAACACGTAGGGAATGCCCAGTTTTTGCGTTACGGTGACGTAATGTTCACAAATACGCATGGCGAGATCGCTCGATTCAAGCACATTCATACCGCCAAACAGGACAAAAAGCGCGTCGTTGGCAACAGGAATATCACCAACCTTGACCACTTTGTTCTTCATGCTGTTACCTTATCGGAGTGATTAACATTAAAAAAATGCGTTAGTGCAATACAATATGTTTTTGCTCTATCGAGTGAATTTGCACTTTGATCATTTCACTGACCGGATCTTCAGGGCACTGTTCCACGAAGTAGCTTAAATCAGACACCGCGATATGGTCGCAGTCCAACTGTGCATAGATCAAGCCGCGATCGCGAATTCCATAAGGGTCTTCCGGATCGAATTGCAGCACGGCTTCACTGGCCCGCAACGCAAGTTCCATCTGCTTCTCTTCCATCAGCGCCACTTTTAACGTATCAAGCAATTTGCGTACAATCAGCAAGTTTTCCGCTTCGTCCAGATCTTCATCCATCAGTTGCGTAGACGGGCCAATGTTACCTTTAAGCCACACATCCAGCACATGTTCGCTCAGAGTATCGCCATTGAGCGGATTGATGAGCCACATCTCGTTATCCATACAGTCCGCGCGCAGGATCAACTGTGTCGGGAAAATCACCGGCATCATGGGGAGATCCAAGGCGTGAGCGATATGCAGGAACACAATTCCCAGCGATACTGGCATTCCCTGAAGGGATTCCAGCACCTTATCTAGCCACAGCGCATCGGATAAACGGTAAACACCACTGGCACCGCCAAATCCCCAGGTGTGGTAAAAAAGCATCAACAACATATCCAGTTGTTGATCCTGATCCAGATCGCGGGGAATGGCTTTACGCGCTTCATCAACCAACTGTTGCAGTTTCTTGCGTACATTCAGGGCGGAGAAGTCACCTCGCACTCTCTGTGAAACTAAAATAACCCCTTCACTTAACGGCGACTGATTGAATTCAAAATCCGCAATAGAACTCATAGTTATTCCATCAGAAATGCGAGTTTAGTGATTGCTGCCTGTGCAATCAGAAAGAAACACACCAAGGCAAGGATAAACGCTACCCAACGCAGACTCAGGCTGCGTTGGCATCGACCCAGCGCGATGTGTCCCAGTAAAATGTAAATGATAACGCCAAACAGATTCGCCGTCAGCCAGCTTTCTTACACAGGAAAGGATAAAAGCGATTTATAACGATCAGTGCAATACCGCTCGCTAACAGTAGCGTATCGTTAATGTGCGGCACTACCCTGACCCAGCGCTGTTGCAACGCGGGAGAGTGGCGGCACAGCCAATAAAAACGTGTCACAAACAGACCAATCGTTACAACAGCAGTAAGCACGTGCACCGTGAGAACAACGGCGTGGTACGACATCAGGCACCTCCCTCTGCCGCCGGCCACTGCCCCAGCGTCACCCGCTCGTTACCACCATAATCGCGGCAGGTGGCAACCTGCTCAAAACCGCGCTGTTGCAGCAACTGCCGCACTGGTTCACCTTGCTGCCAACCGTGCTCTAACAGTAACCAGCCCGCATTTTTCAAATGTTGCGGAGCCTGTTGGATAATCCAGCGCAAATCAGCCAGTCCGCCTTCGGCGGCCACCAGTGCGCTGAGCGGTTCAAAGCGCACATCCCCTTCACGCAGGTGGATATCTTCGGCATCGATATAAGGCGGGTTGCTGACAATCACGGAAAAACGCGTGGGCGCGACCGGTTCAAACCAATTACCATGCAGAAATTGCACATTGGACAATTGCAATGTCGCCGCATTGCGTTGTGCCAATGTCACCGCGTCCGGCTGAACGTCAACCCCGGTCACGGTGCAATCCGGGCGTTCGCTCGCCAAAGCCAGCGCGATCGCCCCGGTTCCAGTGCCCAAATCCAGCACCGTCGGAGCACTGAACTGCGCCATGCACTGCAACGCTTGTTCCACCAGACACTCAGTGTCTGGACGTGGAATCAGTGTTGCCGGGGAGACAGCCAGTGGCAGAGACCAAAATTCACGTGCGCCCGTCAAATAAGCCACTGGCTCACCATTGATGCGACGGGCCAGCAGCGCCGACAGGCGCTGAAGCTGCGCGTCATCAAGCAAGGTTTCGCCAAACGCCAGCAAAAACGTGCGCCCTTTGCCCGTAACGTGTTCCAGCAGAATTTCTGCGTCACGCTTCGGGCTTTCATTGCGGGTCAGCTGCTGTAGCGCCGTTGCCACCCAGGTGCGGTAATCCATTATTCCTGCTCAGACAGCGCAGCCAACTGATCGGCCTGATACTCTTGCACCACGGGTTGGATCAGCATATCCATCTTGCCTTCCATCGCTTCATCCAGTCGGTAAAGCGTCAGGTTAATGCGGTGATCGGTCACGCGCCCCTGCGGGAAGTTATACGTGCGGATACGATCGGAACGGTCGCCGCTGCCCAACAGGTTACGACGCGTCGATGCTTCTTCCTGGTGACGTTTTTGCACTTCTGCTGCGCGTATACGCGCAACCAGCACCGACATGGCCTTCGCCTTGTTTTTGTGTTGGGAACGCTCATCCTGACATTCGACAACAATCAAGGTCGGTAAGTGGGTGATACGAATGGCTGAGTCGGTGGTGTTAACGTGCTGACCACCGGCACCGGAAGAACGGAAGGTATCAATACGCAAATCTGCCGGATTGATATCGGGGGTTTCCGCTTCGGGCACCTCGGGCATTACCGCGACCGTACAGGCTGAGGTGTGAATACGCCCCTGCGATTCTGTGGCAGGCACGCGCTGCACGCGGTGGCCGCCCGACTCAAATTTCAACCGTCCATAAACACCATCACCACTCACTTTGGCGATCACCTCTTTATAGCCACCATGCTCACCGTCGCTGGCACTCATGATTTCCACTCGCCAGCGGCGCGATTCAGCATAACGGCTGTACATGCGAAACAAATCGCCCGCAAACAGTGCGGCCTCATCACCGCCGGTGCCTGCACGCACTTCAAGGAAGCAACCGCGCTCATCGTCCGGATCTTTCGGCAATAACAGCACCTGAAGCTGCTGTTCCAGCGCC
Source organism: Candidatus Symbiopectobacterium endolongispinus (assembly GCF_018777385.1). Lineage (GTDB taxonomy): Bacteria > Pseudomonadota > Gammaproteobacteria > Enterobacterales > Enterobacteriaceae > Symbiopectobacterium > Symbiopectobacterium endolongispinus. The sequence goes on from NZ_JAFJYB010000001.1 coordinate 741,571, forward strand.
TCGCCGTCAATCTTCAGTTGTTTTAATTCTTCTTGCGCCATATCGCGCATTTCCGCATCGTCCAGCATCAATTCTGCGGTTTCACTGTCTTCTTGCACCTGCTGCCAGCGTTGAAAACAGTGCGTGATGTCCGCCAACTGGGCATATTCGCGAGATAACGCCCGAAAGAGCTCCATATCGGAGATAACGCTCGGCTCACCCAGCAGGGCTTGTACTTCCTCGTGACGTTCTTGTAACGCTTCCAGTTTGGCAACAATAGAAGGCTTCATGCGTGCGGTTAATTCCTGTCAACTAAGAATGGATGGGGTGCTAGTCCAGCCCGAGGCTGTCGCGTAAAATATGTAATCGGTTCAGATCGCCATCGAGGGCAGCCTGCTGCAACGCGGCGGTAGGCGCATGAATGAGGCGGTTAGTGAGACGCGAGGTTAACGCGCCCAGCACCGCTTCAACGTCATTGCCTTGCTGAATGGCTGCAAGCGCTTTCGCCGTCATTTCCGCGCGAACCGCATCTGACTGTGAACGGTATTCTCGAATGGTTTCCACCACAGATTGCGCACGCAACCAGGCCATAAAATCGGCAGATTCTTGCTGCACGATGGATTCAGCCTGCACAGCTGCGGCCTGACGTTGCGCCATGTTATGCTGAATGATAGCATGTAAATCGTCCACGCTATACAGATAAACGTTGGGTAACTTACCCACTTCGGGCTCGATATCGCGCGGCACGGCGATATCCACCATCAGCATTGGCTGGTTACGTCGCGCTTTCAGCGTCCTTTCCATCATTCCTTTTCCAATAATCGGCAGCGTACTCGCGGTGGAACTGATGAATATATCGGCCTGCGCCAGATAGTCGTTCAGCTCGCCCAGCGTGATCACTTCAGCGCCCACTTCAGCGGCAAGGACTTGCGCGCGTTCGCGGGTGCGATTAGCAATCACCATGCGCTTCACCTGATGTTCGCGTAAATGGCGCGCCACCAGTTCAATAGTTTCTCCCGCACCAACCAGCAGCACGGTAACACCCACCAGTGACTCAAAAATCTGCCGCGCCAACGCACAGGCAGCAAACGCCACCGACACCGCACTGGCGCCGATATCCGTCTCCGTGCGCACCCGTTTTGCCACCGAGAACGAACGCTGGAACAAGCGTTCCAGCTCGCTGGAGAGTGAGTGACCGCGTTGGGATTCGGCAAAGGCTTTTTTAACCTGCCCAAGAATTTGCGGCTCGCCCAGCACCAACGAATCCAATCCGCTGGCAACACGCATCAGGTGGTTAACCGCCGCATTATCCTGATGCCAGTAGAGGCTGTTTTTCAGTTCATCAGGGTTCAGATGGTGGAACTGGCACAGCCAGTCGACCACCTGTTCGCGCTGGTTCTCCCGCTCATCGACACTGAGATACAGCTCAGTACGATTGCAGGTAGACAGCACAACCCCACCCTGCACCAACGGCTGCGCAAGCAGGCTGTGCAAAGCATCGCCCAGTACATCAGGGGAAAACGCGATACGTTCCCTGAGTGATACTGGAGCGGTTTTGTGGTTGATGCCAAGCGCAAGCAGGGTCATTCTTGAATAAATGCCGTCAAGAGTAATGCCGACATTAGTATGGTCTTAGAGTAGAGGCATTCTACTTTATGCTGCGCAGCATGAAAAGCGGCGCGAAGTACCTCTATTGACGTAGTTGATATTGCGTGCCGCATTCCTTTTTCACTGTCATACATTGCCGCTGGGCATCGCTTGCAACGCATGGCACACTGTATCCATTCGACATGATGATGGGGTTTCTCTACCCTTAATAGGATATATGCAACATGTTAAGTCACACCGCCCGCGCCTTACGGCTCCTGCCTTTAGCCAGCTTACTGCTGACTGCCTGTACGTTGACCAAGCCCTCGGGTCCCAACGCAACGTCGGATTTGCCGGCCTGGTTACAACATAAGCAGCAGGTGCAACAATTGAGCCAGTATCAGACACGTGGCGCATTTGCCTATCTCTCCGATAGCAAGAAACTTTCGGCCAACTTTTTCTGGCAAGAGTCTTCCACGCAACGCTACCGTCTGCTGCTGACCAACCCGTTCGGCGGCACAGAACTGGAACTGCGCGCACAGCCCGATGGCATTCAAATCACCGATGGGCAAGGTAAACGTTATATCGGCAAAGATGCCGAGTACATGCTGTCCCAACTGACCGGGATGCGTATTCCATTGACCAATCTGCGCCAGTGGATGATTGGCCTGCCGGGAGATGCGCAGCAGTTTACGCTGGATGAGCACGCGCGGCTCAGTACGGCAACGCTGGTACAAAACGGCTTGACGTGGGAAGTGAAATACCTCGGTTACGATGATAGCGTCACGCCCACCCTACCCAACGCCCTGGAACTGACGCAAGGCGAGCAACGCATCAAGCTGAAAATGAATAACTGGACGGTGCAATAAGCATGAGCGATGCGGCACAACTGACACACTGGCCATCTCCGGCCAAACTCAACCTGTTTCTGTATATCACCGGTCAGCGCGCCGACGGGTATCACCTGCTGCAAACGCTGTTTCAGTTTCTGGATTATGGCGACACGGTCGACATCCGATTACGCAACGACGGCATTATCCAGCTACTCACCCCGCTGCCCGGCGTGCCTGACGACACCAATCTGGCCGTACGCGCGGCACGTTTGTTACAGGCCTACAGCCAGGAGCAGGGGCGCACACTGACCTATAACGGTGCTGACATCGCTATCGATAAATGCCTGCCAATGGGCGGCGGTCTGGGCGGCGGATCTTCCAACGCTGCTACGGTGCTGGTTGCGTTGAATCATCTGTGGCAATGTGGCCTTGATGAGGACACGCTGGCGCAGTTGGGATTACGACTAGGCGCAGATGTACCAGTGTTTGTACGCGGGCATGCCGCTTTCGCCGAAGGCGTTGGTGAGATACTGACACCCGCCTCACCACCGGAAAAATGGTATCTGGTGGTACATCCCGGCGTCACCATTCCGACCCCGCTGGTGTTTAGCGATCCGGACTTACCACGCGACACACCGGTACGCACATTAGATGAGCTACAAAAACAGACCTTCGTCAATGATTGTGAATCTACCGTAAGAAAACGTTTTCGCGAGGTTGAACAGCGACTCTCTTGGCTGCTAGAATACGCACCGGCGCGCCTGACAGGAACGGGAGCTTGTGTGTTTGCCGAATTCGACACCGAATTCGCCGCTCGTCACGTGCTTGACCAGGCCCCGGAAACGCTGAACGGTTTTGTTGTGCGTAGCGTGAACACCTCGCCGCTGCACTGTGTGCTTTCCGGGCAACGTTAAGCGTTGAAAACATTTTTACCCCGTATGGCGGGTTTATGCCTTAAGTTCAACGCTTAACTCATACACCCGTATGCATATTTTCCTGCTGCCTCGCAACGCCCTCGAGACACCGGGTACAATATTTCTCTGGACGCAAGCCTGAGGTTCTTCCCGTGCCTGATATGAAGCTTTTTGCTGGTAACGCTATCCCAGAACTAGCGCAACGTATTGCCAACCGTTTATACACCAGCCTGGGAGACGCCGCTGTAGGTCGCTTTAGCGACGGTGAAGTCAGCGTGCAAGTCAATGAAAACGTTCGTGGTGGCGACATTTTCATCATCCAGTCCACCTGTGCACCAACCAATGACAACCTGATGGAGCTAGTTGTGATGGTCGATGCTCTACGCCGTGCGTCAGCGGGACGTATTACAGCCGTTATCCCCTATTTCGGCTATGCTCGTCAGGACCGCCGTGTGCGTTCTGCGCGTGTACCGATCACCGCCAAAGTGGTCGCTGACTTTCTGTCAAGCGTAGGGGTTGACCGTGTCCTGACCGTGGACCTGCACGCAGAACAGATTCAAGGCTTCTTCGACGTTCCGGTCGATAACGTTTTCGGCAGCCCGATTCTGCTGGAAGACATGTTGCAGCAGAATCTGGAAAACCCGATTGTGGTTTCTCCGGATATCGGTGGCGTTGTGCGTGCACGTGCCATTGCTAAACTGCTGAACGACACTGACATGGCGATCATCGACAAACGTCGTCCGCGCGCCAACGTCTCTCAAGTGATGCACATCATCGGTGATGTCGCAGGGCGCGACTGCATTCTGGTCGACGACATGATCGATACCGGTGGCACACTGTGCAAAGCGGCAGAAGCATTAAAAGAACGCGGTGCCAAACGCGTCTTTGCTTATGCCACTCACCCGATTTTCTCCGGCAATGCGTATGACAACATCAAGAATTCGGTGATTGATGAAGTGATCGTCTGCGATACCATTCCGCTGTCGGAAAATATCAAAGCACTGCCTAACGTGCGCACACTGACACTTTCGGGCATGCTGGCGGAAGCTATTCGTCGCATCAGCAACGAAGAGTCTATTTCTGCCATGTTTGAACATTAATCAACAGCGTCCATTTCTGTTGTCAACAAAACGCCAGCCCTCGGGTGGCGTTTTTTATTTCTCGTGGATATGGTCACGTATTGCACATAATATCGTTTAGCGTGGCAATAATATTGCCCGCGAACAGTGGCGATAATTATTTACGGGGTCAACTACATCGCAGGAGGAATATAATCAGCACGCAAAGTGGGTATTATCTGCAAGCAGAAAAAAACATCCTGGCGCCTGCCGAACAAGCAGGCGTCTGGTATCATCAGGAATGAGGTTGCTGACGGCGGCAGCGTTTATCAAAATGCTTTACCCACCAATAGCGATCGGCGACGGCTTCACGGCCGCCAATGCGTGCCCCAACCAGCCAGGTCATGGCACCAGCGAAAATGGCCATTAGGTCGAAATAGGTAAAGTAGGCGGGCAAGTTCAGCTCAGGTAATTGGCTGATAATGGTGAAGGCGATCCCCTCGACCATTAACACCATACCGATGCCCATAAATACGTTGCCCAGCATGACAGCATTTTTGCGTTTCATCTGTCACCTCCTGTAAGGGTCAGGTAAAATACGTGACCGTTCGGAAAAATGAAAATGCTACGTAACCGTCCTTGTTCTGATGTAATTATATACGCTGTAGGCAATAAGGTATTGCGTAGGCGATCACAGATAAGCAAGTGTAGAAACGTTTTTTTACATTTAGAGCTGACCAAATGTGAATATAATTAATAACAAAATTGAATTATTACCAAAGTAAATTGTTTCCAGCCATTTTTTGCTACACGTTCGTCGAGCGCGCGACAAACAACCTGCTGAAGGCTTTTTCACTGCCCTACTCCTGTGTAAACTACACGTTTGACTTTCTTTTATCGGGCGTCGCGAGACGCAAAATCTGGGACTTAACGTGAGCAGTATCAAATTAATCGTCGGATTGGCGAATCCGGGAGCTGAATACGCCGCCACGCGCCACAATGCCGGTGCCTGGTACGTTGACCAGTTAGCTGAGGTTTATCGGCAATCGCTTAAGGAAGAGGCCAAGTTCTTTGGCTATACCGCGCGCCTCACTCTGGCCGGTCATGATGTTCGCCTGCTGGTGCCAATCACCTTTATGAACCTCAGTGGTAAAGCCGTGGCGGCAATGGCAACCTTTTACCGCATCCAACCGGATGAAATTCTGGTAGCGCACGATGAGCTGGATCTTTTACCTGGGGTTGCCAAACTGAAACTGGGCGGCGGACACGGCGGGCACAACGGCTTGAAAGACATCATGAGCAAATTAGGTAACAACCCTAATTTTCACCGTTTGCGCATTGGCATCGGCCATCCCGGCGATAAAAGTAAGGTTACCGGTTTCGTGCTGGGCAAACCACCCGCCAGTGAACAGATGCTGATCGACGGCGCGATCGACGAAGCCATTCGCTGCACCGAGATTTTGCTGAAAGACGATATGGTGAAAGCAATGAATCGACTGCACGCCTATAAACCTGCGTGAAATGATATTCCCGCGCAGTCGGTTCGAGTTAACGCGCCATTCCGTGTATAATTGGCGCTAACGTATTTATTTGTTCAGATGATAAAACATAACCATCTGATTGATAAGCTATTTAAGGTGATAAAAGTATGGGATTCAAGTGCGGTATCGTTGGGCTGCCTAACGTGGGTAAATCTACGCTGTTTAATGCATTGACCAAAGCCGGTATCGAAGCGGCCAACTTTCCGTTTTGCACCATAGAGCCCAACACTGGCGTGGTGCCGATGCCCGACCCGCGTTTGGACAAGCTGGCTGAGATTGTTAAACCGCAGCGTATTCTCCCCACCACGATGGAGTTTATTGATATCGCGGGTCTGGTAAAAGGTGCGTCCAAAGGTGAAGGTCTGGGCAACCAATTCCTGACTAACATTCGGGAAACGGAAGCGATCGGCCACGTGGTGCGTTGCTTCGAAAACGACAACATTATCCACGTTGCGGGCAAGGTCGATCCGGCAGACGACATTGATACCATCAACACAGAACTGGCGTTGGCGGATCTCGATACTTGCGAGCGTGCACTGCACCGCGTGCAGAAGAAAGCCAAAGGCGGCGGCAAAGATGCAAAAATTGAACAGGCCGCGCTGGAAAAATGTCTGCCACAGTTGGAAAAAGCGGGCATGCTACGCGCGCTGGATCTGAATGCTGAAGAGAAAGCAGCCATTCGTTACCTGAGTTTCCTGACGCTCAAGCCCACCATGTACATCGCTAACGTCAATGAAGATGACTTTGAAAACAACCCCTACCTGGATCGGGTGCGCGAAATCGCTGCCAGCGAAGGTTCTGTGGTTGTCCCGGTGTGTGCCGCGGTAGAATCCGACATCGCCGAGTTGGACGATGCAGATCGCGAAGAATTTATGGCGGAACTGGGGCTGGAAGAACCTGGCCTGAACCGCGTGATCCGTGCCGGTTATGAACTGCTAAACCTGCAAACCTACTTTACCGCAGGCGTAAAAGAAGTGCGCGCCTGGACCATCCCTGTCGGTGCGACGGCCCCACAGGCCGCGGGTAAAATCCACACCGATTTTGAAAAAGGCTTTATCCGCGCGCAAACCATCGCGTATGAAGACTTTATCACCTACAAAGGTGAGCAAGGCGCGAAAGAAGCAGGGAAAATGCGTTCTGAGGGCAAAGAATACATCGTTAAAGATGGCGATGTGATGAACTTCTTGTTTAACGTATAAAATCGCTTCTGTTGTCTCATGAGATCTCACCGCATCTCGTGAAGGCTGACAAAACCTCATAAAATCCAAGCAGTTGCGTGGATTTTTCTTTTCATGACGCCTCACATTATCTCATGACAGCGTAGTCAAAAATGAGTACAAGAAATGAACTCAACGGCAAATCCAGCATGTTTGCGTTGGGTGAGTATCCAGCGGTAAAAGGTGGCGACGCTCAGAGCAGATAGCGATCCTGTCTGGCCGGTACGTAAAGCTCTTCCGGCAAACAAAACGCAGCACAAACAGGCATTGAACTCGCAGCAAATTGGAAAGCTGTTAAGCTGTTTTGACAACAGTCGTGGCTCATACCAGGTTAACTATTGCATGTGGTTGATGTGGTGGACACTAGCGCGGCCAGCCGAAGTTACCGAGGCAAAATGGGCAGTATTCGATCTCGATAATGCACTGTGGACCATTCCGGCGACGCAGATGAAAGCCTGCAGAGAACACGTTATTCCCCTTCCCTCCCAAGCTGTCAACATGCTCAGGACGCTATAAGGATTAACCGGGCATCGGCAGCATCTCTTCGGTACTTCAAAAGCCACTGACCGAATGCGAGCATGTACGCATTCATCCACCGCCAAGGTTGATACAACTTACAGCCTATCATAGTACGTCTTTATGCAGCCTGACTCTCCATTCTTCTTCGCCGAAGACTTTCAGGCCAGTGCCGTCGATGACCTGGTGGGAGATTTCACCCCGAGTTGGTGTCTTTATGCTGATGTTTACGGTCTTTGCCCGCCCCACGACCTGCGCACCAAATTAATGCGATATACGGATCATAAACGTTCCGTTGCTCCACGCTGATGCAAGCCGTAAATTTCTCTCAATTGCCCAGTTGAATAATCTCTAAATTCTCTCAACACAATATCCTGTTTATTAATACATTCCCTTTTTACGGGAATATATTTCCTTATTTTTGGCACAGTATCTGCAATATTCAATGCGACACCACCACTGTGAATTTAGAGCCATGGATAATTTTCAAAACCACATTTACACCAAAGAGTCAGTGCCAACATCCGAACGAATTCTGCTGGTGTTACGCATTGTTGCTGGTTTTGGACGCCCGGTGAGCGCCAGTGAATTAGTCACTGCAAGCGGACTTAATAAAAGCACGCTATATCGCTTGCTCGCCTCCTTGCGACGTTGGGGATTTGTGATGGAAACCGAGTCGCTCTATTCGCCGGGCCCTGCCTGTCTACAAATGTCTCTTAATTTTGATGCTGTGCAACTTCTGATACAAAACGCGTATGACGCTATGCACAAGTTAAATGAAATAACCCAGTAAACAGTGGCCATTACTGTGGTAATGCAGCAAGAAGCGGTTTGTATCAGCATGTTGGAGCCACGTCAGTCTCTGCGCTGTTCGTTTGAAAAAGGTCGCAGTCTCCCGTTGCACAATGGCGCAACGGCGAAATGTTTACTGGCTCATCTGCCACCGGTTGTTAGCCAGCACATTCTGCAGAGCCACTTCAGCAACATGTTCGAACGTGAAGCGCGGATAAATGAACTCTCCACGATCCGACAGCAGGGTTATTCCTGTTCTGAAAGTGAAGTTGATGCCGGCGTGTGGGGCGTCAGTGTCCCGATCCTGACGCAAAGTCATCAGCTTTTGGGTGCGCTGACCCTCATGGCGCCAGTCATTCGAGCCCAGAATCAGCACCAGAAACTCATCAATGCAACGTTGAGTGCTGCAAACGATATTCATCAACGACTGAGTACCACCTTTACGCATGGTTCTCCTACTTTTTCTAATCAACCTTAATTTTAGAATGTGAGATATGTCTTTTATTAAATACACCGTTAAACCCACCCTCATCGCTATTTCTCTGCTCAGTACGTCCCTGTCAGCGTTGGCTGCAGGTGCGCCAATTAAAGCGGTAACGGATGCCACCTTCCCGCCGATGGAATTTACCGAGAATCAAAAAATGACCGGCTTTGATATTGAACTGGTTGAAGCGATGGGTAAAAAACTCGACCGTCCAATTCAGTGGACCAATGTTGACTTTAAAGGCCTGATCCCAAGCTTAACGGCCGGTCGCGCAGATATTACCGTTTCGGCAATTTACATCACCCCCGAACGTCAGCAGGTGGTGAATTCACCGAGCCCTACCTGGCAGGTGGCCTGGTGGCGCTGGTTAAAGACGACAATACCACCATCAATAGCGCTGAAGATTTAAAAGGGGAAAAAATCAGTGTGCAGACGGGCACTAAATCGGTTGAATGGTTGCGTACCCATCTTCCTGAAGCCCAAACCATTGAAGTCGAAAAAAACCAGAAGATGTTTAACCTGGTCAGCATCGGTCGTGTTGAGGCCGCGGTTACCGGAAAACCTGCTGCATTCCAGTACGCGCGCACCCGTGGTGGCGTGAAAATATTGCCAAAATCACTTACCAGCGAAGAGTACGGCATTGCAGTGCGAAAAGATGAACCCACTTTAGTGGCTGATATGAACAACGCCCTGTCGCAGCTTAAAGCCGATGGCAGCTATCAACAGTTGTTGGATAAGTGGTTCCCCAACCCTGTTAAGTAACTGACTGTAGGAAAATCCATGAGTTTAGATCTGAATTTTGCACCGGTTTTTGCCAGCAGTGATGCGCTACTGGCAGGGACGCTGGTCACGATTGAAATCACGATCTGCGCCTTGATTCTGAGTTGCCTACTTGGGCTTCTCATTGGTGTAGCGAGAATTAACCCGCAGAGAAAAGTGTTGTATGGCATCGCGAGTAGCTATGTCGCGATCATTCGCGGCACGCAATTACTTGTGCGGTTATTCATCTGGTATTACGGTTTGCCACGCCTTGGCCTGATGTTGCCTTCGTTCTTTTGTGGTGTCATTGGCCTGGGCCTCTATTCAGCGGCTTATGTTTCAGAGATTGTACGCGGTGCCATTATGTCGGTTGATCGTGGGCAAAATGAAGCGGCGCGTTCGCTTGGCATGTCGTCCAAACAGGCGATGAGGAAAATAATCCTACCGCAGGCCATTGTTCGTATGTTGCCACCGCTGGGTAATGAATTTATCGCCTTGATCAAAAACTCGGCGCTGGTTTCTCTTATCACCATTCATGACGTGATGCAGCAGGGTAATACCATTATCAGCAACACCTATCGCGATCTCGAGACGTATCTGGTTATCGCCGTGATCTACTTTGTTCTGACCAGCCTGACCGTAACAGCATTACGCCATTATGAAAAACGGCATCATCAGAAAGGGGGGCAATAATGACCACCATTGACACTCGCCAGCAGGCACAAATCAGTATTCGTGACTTGCACAAGCGTTTTGGCGATAACATTGTACTTAATGGCGTTGATTTTGATGTGTTACCGGGTCAGGTGATCGTCATTATTGGTCCAAGTGGTTCCGGTAAGAGTACCTTTCTGCGTTGTTGCAATGGCCTCGAAATGCCTGAACGCGGTGATATTACGGTATGTGGCAAAACGTTGCTTCGCCACGGCAAACCTTTGCCTGAAAAACAGCTCAATGCGTTGCGTCAAGACGTCGGAATGGTATTCCAGCCCTTCAATTTGTTCCCTCACCTCACCGTTATGGAAAATCTGTGCGTTGCCCCGGTCATGTTGCGCGTGCTGGAGAAAGTTGGTCTGAGCAGCAAAGCTAAGGCGATGCCCGGCAGTCTGTCTGTTGGGCAGAAACAACGTGTGGCCATCAGTCGTGCATTAGCGATGTCCCCCAGCGTCATGCTGTTTGATGAGCCGACCTCTGCACTCGATCCTGAGTTGGTCGGCGAAGTTTTACAGGTCATGAAGATGCTGGCCAGCGAAGGGATGACAATGATAGTGGTGACCCATGAAATGGGCTTTGCGCGTGAAGTCGCCGATATTGTGGTGGTCATGGATGGAGGTGGAATTGTGGAATCGGGGCCGCCTGAACAGATTTTAACCTCCCCCAAAAATGAACGCACTCGCCAATTTCTCAATGCCGTATTAACGCGCCAGTAAGCATCGATCGGAACTTTTATTAATGAGTAACAAACAACTCTTCGCGCGTCATGCCTGTCTCAAACAGGGATGGCAACAAAATGTACTGATCAGTTGGGATGACTGCGGCATTATCACAGATGTTGCCATCGGCGCAGCACAACCAAACCATCAGGAATCCGTAAGTTGGTTACTGCCCGGTATGCCAAATTTGCACTCGCATGCTTTTCAGCGCATTTTTGCCGGGATGACCGAGTATCGTCAGCATCCATCCGATAGCTTCTGGAGCTGGCGCCGCCTGATGTATGCTTTTGCCCAACACATGACGCCCGAACAGTTGGAAACCGTTGCCACAGCGCTTTATCGCGAAATGCTGGCAGCAGGCTATACGTCGGTGTGTGAATTCCATTATATTCACCACCAACCGTGGGCACACCTTACGCTAACACCATCTCTATGAGTGCCGCGCTGCTCAGGGCGGCGCAATCCACTGGTATTGGCATGACGCTTTTGCCCGTACTGTATCAACACAGTGGTTTTGGCAATCAGGCACCAGAAACGCATCAACGCCGCTTCGTTCATGATCAAACCGCCTTTCTGGCGTTATGGGACCAGCTTTTTGACTTATGTCACGCGGAGGGGGCGAAGCTGGGTGTGGCTCCGCATTCATTACGGGCGGTGAATCCCGATGATTTACGTTCGATGCTATCACACGTCTTTGCTGCTGATGCGGCCGCGCCAGTGCATATTCATGTGTCAGAACAGCAGAAAGAGGTTGATGACAGCCTGGCCTGGAGTGGTAAGCGCCCGGTGCAGTGGTTACTGGATAATTTTGATGTTGATGCGTGCTGGTGTCTTATCCATGCCACCCATATGGATGACCGGGAATATCAGCAGGCCGCTGCCAGCGGCGCGGTTATCGGCTTATGCCCGACCACAGAAGCAAATCTGGGTGATGGCATATTTGACTTCCGCCAATGGCAGCGCGTGCGCGGAACCTGGGGTATCGGTTCAGACAGTCACATCGCGGTGAATGCTGCTGAAGAATTGCTCCAGCTTGAATATTCACAACGACTGCGGTTTCAGCAGCGCAACATCTGTTGTGATGAGGCTGAACCAGACGTCGCCATTTATCTCTATAGACAAGCCCTGCTGGGCAGCGCAAAAGCATCCGGCCGTCGGATCGCCGGTATAGCTCGTGGCGAACAGACAGATTTTGTTGAACTCGATGCCGGACACCCACAGCTTGATGGCCTGTCAGCAGAATATGTTCTGTCTACACATATATTTGCCAGCTCCCGTCAATCGACAATTAAAAATGTTTGGACGCGCGGTATACAGCGCGACATCTCCCGGCTATCCACGGTGAATAAAGTCACTTGTATTCGTCAGAAGATCATTGCGGCATTGGAACAGGAATCATCATGATTGAGACAGAGGATTATATTTTTTATCCCGGCACTGCACCGCTGTTCATCACCATGCCACATGTCGGTACTGCCATCCCTGCGGGAATGGCAAAACGGCTGAACAGCGACGCGCTCACTGTGCCGGATACGGACTGGCATATTGAAAAACTTTATGCATTTGCACGTGAGATGAATGCCTCGGTTCTGCAGGCAAAATGGTCACGTTATGTGGTGGATCTAAATCGTCCTCCGAATGATCAATCACTTTATCCTGGACAGGCAACCACCGGGTTATGTCCGGTAGTGAGTTTCAACGGCAGCGAAATTTACCAGACGGGTCAGCAACCTGATGCCACAGAGATCGCCTTACGCCGGGAGCAATATTGGCGTCCCTGGCATGATAAGTTGCAGGAAACGTTACGCTCGTTCCATGCGCAATTTCCTCGTGTGGTGATGTGGGATGCCCATTCAATTCGCTCCGTATTGCCGCAGTTTTTTACCGGTAAACTGCCCGATTTCAGCATTGGGACGAATGATGGAAACAGTTGTCATCCAGAACTTGAACAGCGGATTTTCCATCTGGCCCAGCAGAGCTCCCCGTTCACTGCCGTTAATAACGGCCGATACAAAGGGGGCTACATCACTCGCCATTATGCCGATCCGGCACAGGGTATTCACACGATTCAGATGGAGTTGACCCAGAGTGCCTATATGCAGGAAAGTCCACCGTGGGACTGGAATGAGGAGCAGGCTGCGGTACTACAACACCACTTGAAATTGATGTTGGAAAGCGCTTTGGCGTTTGCTGAAAGCGCTGATACCAGATTCAATTAAATATCTATGATTATCTCCGAGCTGAAGCTATGGCAGCAGCGTCTGCTGGAGAAGCTCTGATTGTTTTTACCTACTACCCGCCATGCTGGTACCCAATAGTAACGATGATACCAACTTAGCTATACGTCGTTTCATTTCTTTAACCGCAAGGCGTAGATAGGTGAACTTCTTACGTGTTGCCTCAAGTAAGGCTTCAATGTGTGGATTATTTTACACAGTAATGCGCACAGCAACCGTCCCACTCAGAATCTCCTGTGTTCAGATCAGCAGAACACCAGTCAGTACGCTGTTCAAAAGCTGAACAATAATCATAAGAACAATGCAGAATGCCAATTTCACCTCAGGTTTGGCGCCTGAAGTCAAAGCGTATTGTCAGGCATCACACTCCCTTGTTCCGTGCCGTATCCTACCTGCTCTCCCCGATATACTCCGATTGACCTCGTATCCGTACAACCAAAAAAACGGAGTATTTTATGTCTGATGTTGTTGAACCTGCCCGTCGGGATAGCTTCACACTGTTGGTCGGTGTGCTGTTGTTGATCCTGGGCTGCATTCTATTTTTCTTTTCGTTGGACCGACAAATAGTATCGATCCTGAAAACCACCCTGATGCATGAACTATCGCTCACCAATAGCGATTACTCGATGCTGATCAGTGCATTCATGATCCCCTACACGTTTATGTATTTCTTTGTCGGCGGGATTGTAGACCGTTTTGGCAGCCGCTATGTGCTGGCCGCGCTGATGGTGCTGATGTCCCTTGCTACGCTGCTCACGGGTTTATCGCACTCACTCACAGGGTTGATGACCGGACGGGTGTTACTCGGCCTCGCGGAGTCCGGTATCGTTCCCGCATTGACGCTGGCGGTGTTCACTTGGTTTCGGGCTGAACAGCGCGCCTTCGCGTTCCAGCTCACCAACATTATCCAGTCGCTGGGTTTGATTCTCGCGCCGCCTTTCGTCGCCTGGATTACGCTGTCAGCAGGTTGGCGTTGGGCATTCTTTATTCCGGCGATGGCCGGGGTTGCAGTGGGATTGATGTGGTTTTTTGCCAGCCGTCAAACACCCCAGGCCAGAGAACCGCTTGCCGACACGCCAACCCGTCAGGTTCCCCTGCTGCAACGCTATAAAATGGTATTAACTTCCACCCCGATCTGAGCTTTGCTGATTGCCCGTTTATTGACTGACCCCTTTTGGTTCTTCTACCAATATTGGCAGGTGGGATTCATGCAGGAGAAGATAGGTCTAACGCTCGCCGAAGTGGGTAAACTGATGTGATTTCCGCCACTGGTAGCGGTGTTTGGAGTGCTGGCAGTGTGTTGGGCCTCTGACCGTCTGGTTTCTCGCGGTATGGAACCTACCCGTGCGCGGTTGACCATCATCTGGTCTGTCACCTGCCTGGCTCCGTTGGTGTTTTTGCTGCCGTCGGTCAGCAATGTCTATGCCGCCATCGGCATCATGACCATCATTAATTTTATGTGCACCGCGTGGTTGAGTATGGCGACGATCATTATGGGCGGTCTGGCATCACGCGTGGCGATCGCGACAGCTATCGGCGTTATGGGCGCCTTGGGGGGCGTCACCTCGATCATTTTCAACGGTTTTGTCGGTTCGATTATAGACAACTTCGGTTATTCGATGCCGATCTATGTCGGCGCTACCCTGCATCCGCTCGGCGCGCTAGTGCTGGCGGTGTTTTTCCTTCGTCGTAAATCCCTTATTGCTCGCCAGGAGAGTATCTGATGTTTGATATCGTTGTTGCGCCGGTGGCCGATGCCTGCGCCGATTTCACCGTACTGTATTGCCTGATTAATCACGGCGACCACCAGTTTGCCGCCTGGTATGATCCCCAGCACAGAATCACAGTGGGGCATCGCCGTTTACCACAGGGGGAATGGCTCACCTTTCAGCAAGACAGTTTCTGGCTGCCCGAGCGGGAGCACGATGCCCATATTACCGATTTTGATTCCCATAACTACCTGACTCTGGCAGTAGATTGTGCTGGGTTCCTTCATCTCGCGGGTAATATGCACGTGGATCCGCTGATTTATTTTCGCAGTGAACGTCCTCTGGATATCACCACTCTGGTCAATGTGCGGCACATGACCGGTGAACGCGAAAACCGGGTCACCTATCCGGTATCTTTCAAAGACAATCAAGGCCGGTTGCTGTTTCGCTATCGCGATGGGTGCAGCGGAAACGGCGATGACCTGTATAAAATTTTTGATAGCGATACCCAACGTTGGACACGCTTGCTGGAGACTCCGCTGCTAAATGGCGAGGGGGAGCGTAACGGGTATGCTTGCCAGCCACTGTGCGGCCCGGACGGTTATTGGCACATGGTATGGATGTGGCGTGAATCCCCTGCCTGCGAAACCAACAACAATCTGTCTTATGCCCGTAGCCGCGACCTGACCCACTGGGAAAAATCAGACGGTACACCACCCTCATTGCCGATTTCCCGCACACAGGGGGAAATTGTGGATGATGCCGATGTGTGTGGCGGGTTGATCAATATGGTGCAAGAGGTGGGATTCGATAATCAGGGGAAACCGGTACTTATTTACCACCGTTATGACGACCAGGGCCATTCACAGGCATTTCTGGCCAGACCGGATGAGCAAGGACGGTGGCAAAAAGTGCAAATCAGCCAGTGGGATTTTCGATGGGATTTTTCCGGAGGCGGCTCGATCCCACCTGATGTCACGCTGAGCGCCCCATGCAGGATAGGAAATAGGTTATTACAGGTCGAATGGACCACCACCTTGGCAGGCAATGGCGTATGGACCATTGATGAAACGACACTGAATGTCGTCACAACCCATCAGCTCACACAGAAAGTGCCAGACGATTTACGGCAACCGCGGCAACATCTTTCGCCCTTGGCTGAAGTGCAACTTATTGCCGCACAAAACAGCGATTACCGGCCACAATCACGCTACTGGCTGCGCTGGGAAGCGCTGCCGATTTTTCGCGATGTGCCCCATGATACGCACGTGGGAGCAACGCGCCTCGAAGTAATCGATTGCGGTGCCAGATCTTAGCGGCACTGATTGGGCGATATGCCGAACTGGCGACGAAAAGCACGGGAAAAGTAGCTGACGTCGCCAAAACCACAGCGTTCTGCCACCGCATGAATGTTCAGATCGGAAAACCGTAGCAAATAGCGCGCCTGCAATAACCGTACGCGCGCCAGATAATGCTGTGGCGAAACACCGGTATATTCGGCAAACCCACGCTGCAAGGTTCGGCGCGCAAGACCAAACTCCTGACACAGCGCATCCATGTCCAGCGGATTCTGCCACTGGCTTTAAGGCGAATCAGGATCTGACTGATACGATCATCGCTGGAATGAAAGTCCTGCGTTTTGTAACGCCAGTGATTCAAGGTATGCAATACTTCAAGAAAAATCATTTCCTTGTGACTTTCTGCCAGAAGTTTGTCCTCGAATGCCTCTTCATGATGGCTTGCCAGACGATCAAACACCTGCTGCATCACTCTGGTGTCCACCTGCCACACGTTGCTTTCGTCCTGCTGGGGCAACAAGTGGTCAATCCGTTTGATACAATTGAAACTGTCACGTCCCAGATACAGTAAATTGACCTGGCAGAGATTTTTCATCTCATCAAACAAATGGTAATCCTGCCGGTTTAGGTAACAAAGAGTGCCAGCAGTCAGCAGATAGGGTTTTTCATTGATGACATGAATGCCGCTTCCTTTGCTGACCAGAAACAGTTCGCAGTATTCATGCGTATGTTCATGGCTGATGCTTTTTTCTGGATGCCAGAAATGAAACACAACGCTTTCCAGCGGGTGGTGGAAATGTGTCTCTCGGGGTAGAACCATTGCGGATTATCTACTCATAGGCTTCGACAGATCTCACTGATACCATATTGCCGATTTTATGCATCTACCTGATTGCCACTCTGTGAACTGGAATGGCATTTACGTCAAGAGAATCGCTCCTATGAAATGACTAGAATATTATGGGTAATACCTTTTTTCCGTGCGATCTTAGCCACATTAGCTTCAGCTCGATACGGAGATTATCCACGTGTTGCACCCGATCACCACCGTCACTTATCCCTGTTTTTCCTGCATTGCAACAGCGCTACGCCGATCCCTTTGCGAAAAGTGCTGATAAAGTAGGTCGCGTCGGAAAATCCAACCCGTGTGGCAATTTCATGAACACTCAGTTCTCTGCGCAACAGGAATTCACACGCTTTCCTGAGACGATAAGTGGTAATGTATTCGTTAATTTTCTCTCCGGTCTCGGCATGAAAGCGACGTGATATATAGCTTTTGGACTTTTTTAAGTCTGCTGCGATATTATCTAGGCTAAATTTATGCTCATAATTTTCATCCACCCACAGCATTACCTGGCTTGAAAGCCGGTATTCATCTTCCTGTGCACGTCGTTCTGGCGCGGGTAACATGCTGAATAACGATAACAGCAGTGTCGCGACATTTTCTTTATCCAGCTCATGCCCTTGCGCCAATACGCTGTAATGGGTAAAGAGCACATTAAACCAATCATGCAACGCCAGTAAATCAGCAACAAACGCCCCGCTTCCCCTCGTAGAGAACCGCTGAAATTTTTGTTGATGTTGTTGTAAAGCATCGAACATATGCAGTACAGCATTCTGATCAACATGGATAATTGTCCGTCGGTAATGACTGGCGGCACTCTCTTCCACCATGATTTTATGGAGTGTGAACGGCGGAAAAATAAAAAACCGCCCCGGCCGCATGGTGTAATGCCGGTTATCCGCGATAACCACACCATATCCCTCTTCCACATACAGCACTTCAAGACACTGATGCCATTGGTGATAACGCACCGCATTAGCGTTAAGCCTGCTGAAAGAGATCAGGCTGTCTTTCAGAGAAATAAGCTCCAATTTGTCTGATGATGATGTTGAAGACATAGTGCAATATTCTTATGTTTTTCCCTCATTGGGGATATTAATAAAACGTTTTTTTAAATTTTCAATAACAACGTCCCGTCATCATATTCTGTCTGTGACAGCGATAACACTTTAGGCTAAACGCCCTCCTTATGCTCTGTGCATCCACCCGTGCTCTGGGGCGACCTGAGACTAACGCGTGTTCGTCGATACGGCCGGGCATTGAAAATAAGGAGTAACACCATGAACTCTCATAAAATAAAATCAAATCGGTTGTCCTCCAGACAGGATGTAATGCAGTGGCTTTCCGACATACTGACGCCGTTGGATACGCAATTTTCCGCAGGTGATTCAGGTTTTTCCCTCTGGGATACTTGTGCACATTACGGGCCAGACATCGCGCGTATGGAAGGGTTATCCCGTGCGCTCTGGGGGATCTTCCCGCTGATAGCATCGGGTGAAAAAGAGCCGTTCAGCGCACGTTACATTGCCGCGATTAAGGCGGGAACCAACCCGCAATCGCCAGCGTACTGGGGCGAAACCGGCCCTTACGATCAACGCTTGGTTGAAATGGCGGTCTATGGCCTAGGGTTGGCGCTTCTTCAAGATCGTCTGACCGACGCTTTCACGGAAAAAGAGCTAGCTGACTTTTACAACTGGCTGAATCAGATTTCTACCGCGACGATGCCCGACAATAACTGGAATTATTTCGCCATCATGGTTCAGTTGGGTTTCAAACGCGCTGGCCTTCCCTGGGATCAAGAGGTGATCAATCAGCGTTTCGCGATGATGGGAGCCTATTACCTTGGTGAAGGATGGTATTCCGACGGGGAGGGAAGTCCACGAGATTATTATATTTCCATGGCGTTCCACTTTTATGGTCTGATTTACGCCACGCTAAACCGGGAGGACGATCCCCAAAGGGCTAACGTGCTGCGTGAAAGGGCACGGCGCTTTGCCGAGGATTTTGTCTATATGTCCACCGAGGAAGGCGCTGCCATTCCTTTCGGACGAAGTCTGACTTATAGGTTTGCCACCAGTGCGTTCTGGTGTGCCGTCGCCTTTGCTGAGTTGGATGTACTGACCCACGGTCACGTCAAAGGGATTATCCTCAGGAATTTACGCTGGTGGCAAGATAAGCCGATCTTTGACCGGGACGGTATTCTCACTCTGGGCTATACCTATCCCAACCTTGCGTTTTGCGAGGATTATAATTCACCTGGTTCACCTTATTGGTGCCTGAAAGTATTCCTTATTCTGTCTATTCCAGAAAACAGCCACTTCTGGCAATCCGACGAACAACCGCTGCCGACGCTGGAAGAAAATCACACGATTACGCACGGCGCGCAGATCATTCTTCACCCCAAGAATGACGCGCATGTTTATATGCTGACATCAGGACAGCTGGAGCTGAATAATTACGTCAACACCGAAGCAAAATACACTAAAATTTGCTTACTCAAGCCTGTTTGGTTTCACCATTGAACGTGGTCGTTTCGGCAGTAAACATGCAGCCTGTTATTCGATGCTGCTGTTATGCGAAAACGATGATTACTGGCGTGGGCGTCGCGACTGTGAACAGGTGTTGGTACAATATGATTATATCTGGTCGCGTTGGTCGCCGTGGCACGATGTTCATATCGATACCTGGCTAATTCCTTGCGGAGAATGGCACGTCCGTGTTCACCGCATTGACAGTGCGAGAGCGCTAAAAACGCTGGAAGGCGGCTTTGCCGTCATCAACCATGCCGGTGTTTTCGTGCCGGGCGATGGCCGCGACAGCCTGCTGCACGCCTGTAATGGCACCAGCCTCATCCATGAATCCTCCCCGCTTTATCATCGAGAACCGGGTCATATTGTCACTCCACCGAACAGCAGCATTGTTTTTGCTGAATGCGCAGCAATCCCCACATTATCTGGTTCAATTTCTCTGGGCATCAGTTGGCTGTGCTGCGCCGTCGCTGCCACGCACGACATCGCCCGAGAATATTCAGACAAACCGCAAGTGAGTATAGAACGCAACACCCTTTGTATCCGTCATGCCAACAAAGAAAAAATATCAGTACTACTGACCAATATCCGTCCCTGCAGTAAATGACTGCATCTTATCGAGGCGTTTATGAAAAATATAACATCGAACAACAGATTGGAATATTATAAAATCAGTGCGTTTATTTTTATGTATTTCTTTACCTGGTCTGCAAGTATCGGGCTACTCGCTATCTGGCTGGGCCAAAAAGCAAACCTGAGTGGCACCGTGATCGGCACTGTTTTTGCCGTGAATGGTATTTTCTCCGTCATATTAAAACCTATATACGGGTATATTCTCGACAAACTGGGCATGAATAAATACTTGCTCTATTTTGTTGTCGCGATGTCAGCCCTTATGGCGTCATTCTTTATTTATGTCTATCAGCCGTTATTACTTTCCAACACGCTGCTAGGTATTATTATCGGTGCCATTTATCTGAGTTTTGCATGGTATGCTGGCGTGGCTGCCTGTGAGTCCTACACCGATCGTTACAGCCGCCTTAACGGCATGGAGTTCGGGCAGATCCGCATGTGGGGCTCTTTGGGATGGGCCGTCGCCTCTTCATTTTCCGGTATTCTGTTTAACCTGTCTCCGGCTTATAACTTTCTTCTGGGCAGTGTCACCTCGCTGGTGATGTTGGCGGTGTTGTTCAGTCTCAAGGTAAATACATCCACTGCCCATGCGAGTGAGGTTCTGTCGAAAGAAAAAATTGTCCCGTCCGATGTCTATGCACTGCTGAAAACCAGTAAATTTTGGGCGTTCTGTATGTATATCGCGGGTGTTGCCTGGATGATGTTTATCGCCGAACAACAATTCTCCCGCTATTTTGTGACCTTCTTTGCCGATGTTCATCAGGGAAATGCCGTATTTGGTTACCTGGGTACCGTGCAATCCGGTATGGAATTTATCATGTATATGATTATTAAGGCATTCGTGAATTATATCGGCGCTAAAAAGGGCTTGCTGCTGGTGGGGCTGGTCGTCGGTTGCCGCCTTATCTTATCAGGCGTGTGCGACTCGCATCTGTTGATTTCCGTTATCAAACCCCTGTACGGGCTGGAAATCTGCCTGTTACTGGTTTCCATCTTTAATACATTGCCGAGCATTTCGACAAACGCGTTAACTCTACCATGTACCTTCTGGGCTATCAGGCCATGCTGTATGTGGGTAACGTGGTCGTGTCATCACCAGCAGGCCTTCTGTACGACAAAATCGGGTTTGAAAAAACCTACATCATTATGGGGAGTATCGCCCTTGCCTTCACGTTGATTTCCTCAGTAACCCTCTCCGCCTGCCGAAGTAACAGAGATAAATCGGCCAACACTGTTGGCCAGAATACTCAGGAAGAAATTCATCAATAGACAGGTTAAATGTGGCCTGAACGTTATAGGAATCGCAGTATGTTAAATAACATCGTTAAAGAGCCGTTGCGTGGCATGGCAGATGAACCTCATGATAGCCGCCAGTTTTATGATGAGCTCACTTCAGCACGTGCGCATGTTCTTAAACTGATTAGCCGTAATTTAACGGATTTCGGTGACCGTTTTCCCGCAGAAACCTGCGTCAATGGCTACTATCCTCTTACCGAGAATGTGGAATGGACCACCAGTTTCTGGACCGGCCAGCTATGGCTTGCCTGGGAGATGAGCGGCGATGAACGCTACAGCGCCTTGGCGGAACGGCATGTGCGTTCGTTCGGGTTGCGCATCGCCTGGCGGCATGACACCAACACGCACGATCTGGGCTTTCTTTATACCCTCTCCTGTATGGCGGCATGGCGATTGACTGGCAACACGCAGGCCCGAGGTTTCTCTCTGCTCGCCGCAGATGCCTTGCTGGAACGCTTTCATGACAAAGCCCGCATCATCCAGGCTTGGGGTGACCTTGCGGACCCCGCTAAGGCCGGGAGAATGATCATCGACTGTAATATGAACCTGCCGCTGCTGTACTGGGCCAGTGAACAAACGGGCGATAAGCGCTTTGCTGATGCGGCCTATGAACATGTCCGCCAGGTGGCGCGTTATCTGGTGCGCGAAGATGCATCGACGTATCCTATTATATGGATGTCGCGACCGGCGCACCGCGCTACGGCAATACGCAGCAGGGATATGAGGATGACTCCTGCTGATCTCGGGGGCAAGCCTGGGGCATTTATGGATTCACGCTCAGTTATCTCTATACCGGCGATCGGGAATTGCTGGAGCTGGCGAAGCGACTGGCGGATTACTTTCTAAATCGGTTGCCGGAAGATGGTGTTTGCCACTGGGATCTAGCGCCGCTTGGCACCGACGCGCTACGCGATTCATCCTCTGCAGCGATTGCTGTGTGCGGGTTGCTTGAACTGTGCAAACATTTGCCGGTAACGGACCCAGAGCGAGTCCACTACCTGCGTGCAGCCCGACATATTATGTCTTCGCTGACGCAGGATTATCTTGCCAGGCTTGACGATCCTTGCAACGGTCTGCTCAAACACTCTGTTTATCACCTCGCCAGTCATAAAGGCGTGTATGAATGCGCAAGCTGGGGAGACTATTTTTATGTCGAAGCGCTGGTGCGGATGCTACAGAGCTGGAAACCCTACTGGTAAATCCGACGCCCACACGGGCATTGACATGCTGAGGTGAGCGGCGATCTGTTGCTTTGCACTGTTGCCAACATCACTCACCTCCGCATGGCCGACATTGAACCCATGCACGACCCCGACAAAGGAAGATGAATGAAAGCAGCATTATTGATGGGGTCAGTTTGGATATCGAAAATTATTGTACGTTAAGGCTGTTTTTTGACCTTTTCGACTTTAGTTGGTCTCAGGCGGCTAAACTTACCGGAAGCCGGTATCCTGTTGCTTCTCCAGATATAATCGCCTGTCAGATTGATATGCTCCCAGCCTAATGGCGACAGATGCGACAACAGTTGCTCGTTGATCTTCAGCCCATTACGCTTCAGGGCATCGACCGCTCTTTCCATATACACGGTATTCCACAACGAGATCGCTGCCGTCAGCAGCGTCAGTCCGCTGGCACGGTAGCTCTGATTTTCCGGTTTCCGGTCCCTGATTTCACCCAGTCGGTGCATAAATACCGCCCGTGCCAGCGCGTTACGGGCTTCGCCTTTATTCAGCCCCGCCTGTACCCGCCGACGCAGTGCCGGATCGCGGAACCAGTCGAGCATAAACAGGGTCCGCTCAATGCGGCCAATTTCTCTCAGTGCTTTGGCAAGTCCATTTTGCTTGGGATAGCTGGCAAGCTTTTTCAGCATCAGGGATGCCGTCACGGTTCCCTGCTTTATTGAGATGGCCAGACGCAGTACTTCACGCCAATGAATTTCAATTTCTTTCAGGTTCAGGCTGGTCGTGGATATCAGCGACTGAAGCGCCGGGTATTTAGCCACTTTCCCTTTTATAAATAGCTTTTTGTCGTGGAGATCCCGAATCCGTGGACAGAATGCAAATCCCAGCAGATGCATCAGGGCAAAGACATGATCGGTGAAACCTGCGGTATCGGTGTAATGCTCCCTGATTTCCAGGTCGCTTTCGTGGTACAGCAAGCCATCGAGCACATAGGTTGAATCCCTTATCCGACTGATTATGCAGGTGTAAAACGGGCTGTATTGATCCGAAATATGGGTATAAAACTGACGTCCTGGATCCTGCCCATATTTCGGGTTAACCTGCCCTGTGTAGCGACCAGAGCTGCCTGTTCTGAAATTCTGCCCATATGATGATGATGTCGTCCCATTCCCCCAGAATGCAGCTAAAGGTCGCTTCCCTTGCGCATTCACCAGTTCAGCAAGGGCGGCTAAATATGTTTCGTCACGGATATACCATGCCTGAATATCTTCGAGTGATGATTTGGTGCTTCCGTGGCAGGCTTCTGCCATTTTGGTCAGACCAAGATTGATGCCATCCGCAAGGATGGTGGTAAGAAGCAGGCGGGTATCGGGACGGGCAATATCATTCTTTATATGCGAAAAATGTCGGGTAAACGTTGTCCAGCTGTTTACCTCATCGAGAATTTCCGTGATTTTAGGGCGCTGTAGCCGGAACTTTACGTGACTGTTTCCGGTACATATCTTTGATCAAAACCAGCGCATCGGCCAGAGATTGCGATGGTTGTGACTAACTGTAAAGCGGACAACATGCGCGGGGCATATTTACGTAATGTGCTGTATTTCTCAGTAATAATATGCAGCGGGTCAAAATTATTTTTCCTGGCGAGATAGCGTGTTTCCTCCAGACTAGCGACAAACTCAGGCCATGGCAGTATGTTTTCTATTGCGGGCCATGGATCGCCACCGGAATCACGGGCTTCAGACAGAGCCTGACCGACATCGATGTATTGCCTCAGTTTGGACTGGATCAGCTTTCCGGTCTGCTGAAGGCGCTCAGCCTGTGTTCTTTGGCTTTGCTGAAAATGCTGTTCAGCATTCGCTCATGCGGCTCAATCACTTCGTCTGTCAGTGTGGCCCAGGCTTCTTCCAGCACGCACACCAGGATCGCATGACGCCGGGCTGCTGAAAATCGGGTCAAATCCCGACTACTCATCTTTTCGGCCTTCCCGCGCCAGTTTCAGCAACCGGTTCTGGTGAATGGTACGATCTATACCTTCCGGTAATGTCAGCGATTCAATGCTTCTAAGCCGATCAAGATGTTGCAGCACGTTCTTACCATTGATTTTACCCGGCGGTTGCAGAAGCCATGTCAGCCTGGAAGGCTGATTATCTGATGACTCAAGTAAACGATCCAGAGCATCCCTGTGAGCCGGAGTTAACGGGCATTCATGGTCTGAAATACGATTTTATCGCCGCCTGCCATGGCCTCCGCACAGGTACGCTCCACTACATCAATCGCGGGGATCATCACGTTGTTCTGCCGGAGATAGACCAATAACTCTTCGGCCAGGAGAATACCTTTATCGGTGCGCGTCGCCATCGACAGCAGGTGTGTAATACAGTCCTGCTGTATTTTGCCGGTGAACGCCTTTACGCCAAGATAGCGGTACAGTTCGGTTAAATGCTCACGCCGGGTTGTATCCCTGCCGGAAAGGTAAGCAGGCCAGAGATCCCCGGTGAGTTTTAGCCTGCTGGCGATATGCTTCAGCAGCGCATCAGATGGTGGAATTTTTTTATCTGGGGCAAAGCCGACATTTTTCAGATAGCAAAGCAGGACGGCAAAACCAAAACGGTTGGCAGGTTTACAGTGAGCACTGATAAGCGCCAGATCATGTTCACTAAAATACGCCATCCGGGTCAGCGTTAACTCATCGTCCGGTAATGCCAGTAATGATTCTCTTTCAGACAGAGAAAGAATCTGCCTCCGTGCCATATAGTTTCACTCATAAATTATTCGATGCGGTATTTTTAACAAAAATGGTTATCGCATAAGGGTACACCCTGACGCCATAATCAAAATGTGACGACACACGATGAATGACATAACCTATATGCGATAGAATAAATACAATAATCTAAATGCGACAATGTGGTGAAAAAATGTTCATCAGAGCTTATTTAAGGGCATCGACGGAAGATCAGTTCGCCGATCGGGCAAAAGAGATGCTGGAGCAGTTCGTTCAGGAGCGGGGGAATAAAATAGCCAGTTAATACCGGGAGAATATCAGCGGTACAAAACTTGACCGCCCGGAACTGGGACGTTTACTGATGGACAGTCACCGTAATGATATTTTGCTGGTCGAGCAGATAGACCGGCTGACCCGACTGAGTAACAGTGACTGGATGACACTGAAAAAACAGATCGAACAACACGAATTGCGGATTGTCAGTCTGGATGTCCCCACCTCATGGCAGGCGCTGTCAGATACAGACCCTTCGCAGGCCGACCCAATCACCCGCGCAGTGATAAGCGCCATCAATAGCATGCTTATCGATCTGATGGCTGCGATGTTGCATAAGGACTGGCTGAGTCGCCGCCAGCGGCAAAAACAGGGAATTGAACGGGCACATACTCTGGGTAAATATCGGGGAAAACAGACCGATCAGGAGCGGCATCAGAAAGTCCTGTACTACCGGCAGATTAAGAAACTGAGTATTTGTGAAACAGCTGATGCTACAGGATATAGTTGTTCACAAGTATGTCGAATACAGGCTATATATAAACAAAATAAAGAAATTTTTTAATACACTAAATAAGGATTACACATGCGACTCAGAAAGATCAAACTTACCAATTTCAGAGGTTATAGAAACACGATGGAAATTCTTGTCGATGAAGCCATGACAGGAATCGTTGGTCGTAATGATTTTGGTAAGTCAACAATCCTTGAAGCATTAGCTATATTTTTTGAGATTGATGGAATTAAAGCAGATAAAAATGACATGAATTGCTTTAGTATGGCTGATGGGGAATCTCACTTTGAAATTTCTTGTGAATTTGATGATCTGCCTTCGGTAATACTTATTGATGAGCGAGTGAGCACGACTCTGTCTTCTGAGCATTTATTAAATAGCCATGGGTATTTCGAAATTGTAAAAAAATTCAAAGCGACAACAACTGGAAAACCAGATAAAACATACATTCGCTGCCAGCACCCTTTAGATGAACCGTTGAACAATTTGCTGGGAATGAAAATATCAGAATTGAAAGCCACAGGAAAAGATATTGAGAAAAACGTGGAGGATAAGCGAATTGCATCTTTATGGCGACAGGCTATCAGAGATGCCTCTATGCCATATGAATGTGCTGAAATTTTACTTTATGTGGATAAAGGATTAGGGACAGAAACTAAGTCAATATGGTGACGGATTCTTGAACAACTACCAACCTTTGCTCTTTTCAAGGCCGACAGAGAAAGTAGCGATGGTGACTCTGAAGCAAAAAACCCATTACAACAAGCTGTTAAAGATGCTCAGGCTGCTTTGCAAGCGGAGATTTCAGCTCTTGAACAAGAAATCCAGGACAGTGTGTTAGATGTTGCTGGGAGGACTCTTGATAAACTGCGAGAAATGGCACCAGAGCTTGCGAATGAACTCACTCCTCGGTTTAAAGAAAAACCCAAATGGACATTTAACTTTACACTAGATGGTGAGAATGGAATTCCAATAAATAAAAGAGGAAGCGGTGTAAGGTGACTTATTTTGCTTAATTTTTTTAGAGCGGAGGCAGAGAAAGCAGTATCAGGAACCCAGCGCAACGTTATTTACGCTATAGAAGAACCAGAAACATCACAGCATCCTAATTATCAAATTATGTTGATGAAATCTTTATTGTCACTTTCAAATAAACCTAACAGGCAAATTATTGTAACTACACATGTCCCGGCTTTAGCTGTATTAATTCCAGTCGAAGGCGTTCGTTATGTAACAAAAGATCCATATGGACAGCCTGTTGTCAAAATGCCTGATAATGCAGTTCTCAGGGAGGCGACAGAAAGTCTTGGCGTTCTGCCAGAAACTGGTATGGAAAGAGCTAAAGGCATAGTTTTAGTTGAAGGGAAATCAGATGTCACATTCCTTAGACATGCAGGAAAATGTTTAAAACAATCCGGAGATATTCCTGTTAGCCTCGAAGATGTGAATATTGTACCTATTCTGATTGGAGGGTGCGGAAGTGTTAAGCATTGGGTAACATTACATATGGCAAATGACCTCGGACTACCATGGTGCGTTTTTCTTGATTCGGATATTGGAGGAGATCCAGTACAAGTTCTTTCGATAGGGAAACGAAAAAAGGAAGTAGAAGAGGCCGGGAAAATGTTTTTTGCCACACGTAAACGTGAAATTGAAAACTATCTTTGCCCGGACCTAATAAGAGATGAGACAGGAGTTCAGGTTGTTTTCACAGATACATGTGACGCGAAAAAATCATAGGAAGGGCAACCGGCACGAAACCTAATGACGTACTGGACAGATTCTGGCCCTTAATGACTGCCGAAAAAATAATAAAATGCTCTACTTATAGGTATGGTAACAGTGACAAAATTGAGCTTAAAGAAATTCTTGAAGGCATTGTTTCATTAATTGATTGATCACGGCCTACGTTGCATAGAGGTCGTGTCAGTTTAAGCTTCTGTGCAACTTGCCTATGCTCAAAAATCGAGATTAACGTATAATAATGGGGTCCCTAAAGAGCGGAGAGAGATGAAGGGCTGAGAGCCAGCCCTCAGCTCATCAAGCAAATGTCGTAATCATCTTGAAGAAGTTTTCTTGGTTGAACTCAATACGCTGAGCTGGAGCATTACCTACACCACCAGAGACAATTACCCATCCAGGCAGTTTGCTTATTCCATCTTTCCAGTGAAGATTGAATTTATATGTGCTTGGTGCTCGGCTTGGGTTATAAATAGTCACTTCTAGACCACCTTTCATCCCGAAGTAGTAGAGACCTTCAGGGATGATTTTTAGTGTTTTATCACCATTTTTAAAAGTGATATTTGATACTTCAAATCGGTCGGTATTCTCGGTCACTAGAGTTGTGCTGGCACTAGCTGTTACTGGCGTTCCCTCAAACCACCCCTTTATCTCTAGAATCAGTGCTTTTGTATCTTCCTGGAACGCTAATACGTCACGTTTAAAGGCTTTTTCACCTTCTTTTTGTGCATTGGCATTAGTTTCTAATTTCTGGAAAAACGCGTCTTTTGCTGACATATTGGAATCCTCTTTTTAGGGTACCAACTATATGGGGGAGATTGACCATTGTTTCAACAAGTCACGGGCAGGAAATGGAAATAAAATACCTTATGCTTGGTGGTGACAGTGGGGACTGTACCATCGCTCAAAAAATGTTCTTAACGTACAATAATTTTCGATATCCAAACTGACCCCAGTTACTGCATCCTGCCTGGCAAAAAGATCCGGACCTGAATCTGGTCCAATTTTTACAAAAACTTGCACAGGAGGCGGGGTTCCAGGGGCAACTAAGTGAGCTGACAGATGATATCCTGATCTACCATTTGAAAATGCGTGACACGGATAAAGAGCAGGTCATTCCAGGCTTGAAAAAGGATTATGAGGAAGATTTCAAAACAGCATTGCTGCGAGCTCGGGGTGTTATCAAGGACTGATGCCTTTATCAACAGGCGCTGCTTTTCCGCGGCTTATTTTGATTCCTATTGCGAGTAATGATGACGGCTATGCAAAGTTCAGTGTTTAATTTTCAGACGCTGTTTCCCTCGCTGATTATCGATGCGCTTTTCGCGGTAGGTATCCGGGTTGATTCTGGTTTGACGGCGCTCAACAGCTATGAAAACCGGGTTTATCAATTTATGGATGAAGGCCGGCACCGTTTTGTCGTTAAATTCTATCGTCCTGAACGGTGGACGCAGGAGCAGATTCAGGAAGAGCACGATTTTGCCCTCGCATTGGTTGACGATGAGGTGCCCGTCGTTGCCACCTTGAAACTCAATGGTCAAACCTTGCATTGTTATGATGGCTTTTATTTTGCTGTTTTCCCAAGCGTAGGGGGGAGGCAATATGAAATGGATAATGACGATCAATTGGAAGGTGTTGGCCGTTTTCTGGGTCGTTGGCATCAAACGGGGCAAAAAGCGCTTTTTCTTGCTCGTCCTACCATTGGGGTTGAGGAATATCTCGACAGACCTTATCAGTTATTGACGCAAACACAACGTATTCCTGCCGCGAGCCGAGATTCCTTTTTGCAGTCCACCCAGCAACTTATCGAAATGGTAAAACGCTATTGGACATTGGATGCTTCCTTTCTTCGGTTGCACGGCGATCGCCATCCTGGAAATATTCTCTGGCGCGACGGACCACTATTTGTCGATTTAGATGATGCCCGTAACGGACCCGCAGTGCAGGATTTGTGGGTGTTGCTTCATGGCGAGCGTCAGGAACAGAGAATTCAGCTCGATATTCTGCTGGAAGCCTATAGTGAGTTTATGACGTTTCAGGAGAAAGAGCTGGCGTTAATTGAGCCGCTTCGTGCGATGAGAATGGTGCATTATTTAGCGTGGATTATTCGCCGTTGGGAAGATCCGGAATTTCCCCCGAGCTTTCCCTGGATAAAAGATGATGATTTCTGGTTCAGGCAAACAGAAATATTTACTGAACAGGTTAAGCTGTTACAGGAGCCTCCTTTACAGCTATTGTCCATGTACTGATGTTTAACGGAGAGATGTGTTATATGAAGCGTGTATTTGCGGCATTATTGGGCATCATGTTGGCCTTCGGTGCATCAGCGGCAGGTTTTTCTGATGTAAAACAGTACGTTGAAGTTAATAAACCGGTGCCTCAATTACCGCAGGTGCTGGAGTTTTTCTCCTTCTACTGTCCGCATTGCTATAAGTTTGCTGAGGTTTACCATATTCCTGAAGCTGTCAGTAAGGTGCTTCCAGCGGATACCAAAATTACGCGCTATCACGTCGATTTCCTCGGGCCTTTGGGGAAAGAACTAACGCAGGCCTGGGCAGTTGCCATCGCTTTGGGTGTTGAAGATAAAGTCACCCCGTTAATGTTTGATGCGGTGCAAAAAAGTCAAACACTGAAAACCACGGATGATATTCGTAAGGTGTTTGTGGCGGCGGGTGTTAAAGCTGAAGATTATGACGCTGCATTGAATAGCTTCGTGGTTAAGTCGCTGGTTGCCCAGCAAGAAAAAGCGGCTGCGGATTTGCAATTGCGCGGTGTGCCGGCCATGTTTGTTAATGGCAAATATATGGTGAAAAGCGACGGTTTAGATACCAGCTCAATGGATGCATATGTGAAGCAATATGCTGATGTTGTGAAATTCCTTATCGAGAAAAAATAGCACTGGTCTTATAATTGCGTCTGATAGCAGACGCGGTTATATCCTGGATATATAGTTTATCCGCTACGACAGTTTTGCCTCGGTGACGTTTAATTAGCGTTTGACTAATATCTATCCACAAAAAAATGTTTTTTGTATTACTGGTATTTACCGAGGACTTTTTTATCTTGCTGAAAAAATCCATAATATGTGAATCACTTTTTGATATAACATCAGCATCATTCTGATTTTCTCTTTCTATGCACAAAGTTATCCACAAGGCATTTGCTTTGCATGTGGCAGATTTGCGGTTTTCTGTGCGTTAACGTTCGTCTCTTGCTGTGAGCTATGGCATGCTTAGCGCCATGATGGACGACATAGGTCATGACAGAACATGGTGCAGATTCCGCAAAACCCGTTAATTTTGGTCGATGGCTCGTCGTATTTATACCGTGCCTACCACGCATTCCCTCCTTTGACGAATAACGCAGGTGAGCCGACAGGTGCCATGTATGGCGTGCTGAATATGATGCGCAGCCTGTTGCTTCGGTTCTCTCCCAGCCATGTCGCTGTGGTGTTTGATGCCAAAGGAAAAACGTTCCGCGACGAACTGTTCGAAAACTACAAGGCGCATCGCCCACCGATGCCAGACGATCTGCGTGCGCAGATTGAGCCGCTGCACGCGATGTTGCGTGCCATGGGGTTGCCTTTGTTGGCTGTAAGCGGTGTGGAAGCGGATGACGTGATCGGTACGCTGGCGCGTCAGGCGGAAAGTACGGGTACACCGGTACTGATCAGCACCGGTGATAAAGATATGGCGCAACTGGTGTCACCGACGATCACGCTTATCAACACCATGAACAATACGGTGCTTGGGCCGCAGGAAGTCTGCGACAAATACGGTATTCCGCCGGAGCTGATTATCGATTTTCTGGCCCTGATGGGGGATGCATCGGATAACATTCCGGGTGTGCCTGGCGTCGGTGAAAAAATGGCTCAGGCGTTACTCCGGGGGGTGGCGGGATTAGATACCCTGTACAGTAATCTGGATAAAATCGCCACGCTGTCCTTTCGCGGCGCAAAGACCATGGCGCAAAAGCTGGAACAGCATAAAGAAGCGGCATACCTCTCTTATCAACTGGCGACCATCAAAACTGACGTCGAATTGGAGCTGACCTGCACTGAGCTGACGGTGAATGAACCAGATGTGGATGCGCTGCACGGGTTGTTTAAGCGCTATGATTTCAAACGCTGGATGGCCGATGTGGAAAGCGGCACCTGGATGCAAGGTCGCAAGGGGCAATCTGCGGTTCCGCAGCCAACGCCTGCGGCACAAGCGCAGCCACAGTCGCCAGCTGAAGCAACTGTTGCCTTGAGCCGTGAAGGCTATATCACTATTCAGGATGAGGATACCTTACTGTCGTGGGTTGCCAGTCTCCAAAAGGCAGGAGAGTTTGCGTTTGATACAGAAACGGACGGCTTGGATACGCTGAGCGCCAATCTAATTGGTATGTCGTTTGCTGTGACGCCGGGTGAAGCGGCGTATCTGCCGCTGGCGCATGATTATCTGGATGCGCCGGAGCAAATCGACAGAACTCGTGCACTGGAATTGCTTAAACCCCTGCTGGAAGACAGCGCGCTGCGCAAAATTGGGCAGAACCTGAAGTTCGATCAAGGCGTGATGAAACGTTATGACATTGAGCTACGTGGTATTGCGTATGACACCATGGTGGAGTCTTACGTGTTAAACAGCGTGGCAGGCCGTCATTATATGGACAGCCTGGCCGAACGCTATCTGCAACATAAAACCATTTCGTTTGAAGAGATTGCGGGTAAAGGCAAGAACCAGCTTACCTTTAATCAGATTCCTGTTGAACAGGCCAGCACCTATGCCGCAGAAGATGCGGATGTCACTTTGCATTTGCATCAAACCCTGTGGGAAAAGTTGCAACAGCAAGGGGAACTAGTGAAGGTGTTCCGTGATATCGATATGCCGTTGGTGCCGGTGCTGTCACGCATTGAGCGTCAGGGGGTGCTGATTGATGCGGGCATTTTGGCGCAGCATTCTCAGGAACTGACTACACGTCTGGCTGAGCTTGAAACCGAAGTGCATGAACTGGCCGGTGAAGCGTTTAACCTTGCCTCCACTAAGCAGTTGCAGGGGATCTTATACGATAAGCTAAAGCTGCCGGTGCTAAAGAAAACGCCGAAAGGTGCCCCTTCCACCAATGAAGAAGTGTTGGAAGAGCTGGCGCATGACTATCCGCTGCCTAAACGCATTCTGGAATATCGTGGGTTGGCGAAACTGAAATCGACTTACACCGACAAGCTGCCGCTGATGATCAATCCGCTGACCCAGCGGGTGCACACGTCATACCATCAGGCGGTCACGGCGACCGGGCGTCTTTCCTCCAGCGATCCCAATCTACAAAACATCCCGGTACGCAACGATGAAGGGCGACGCATTCGTCAGGCGTTTATTGCCCCTGAAGGCTATCGCATCGTGGCGGCAGACTACTCTCAGATCGAACTGCGTATTATGGCGCACCTTTCCGGTGACGCTGGGTTGCTCAACGCGTTTGCTGAAGGGCTGGACATTCACCGCGCCACCGCTGAAGAAGTCTTTGGCTTGCCGCTGGAGAGCGTCACCGGAGAGCAGCGCCGCAGCGCCAAAGCCATCAACTTTGGTTTGATTTATGGCATGAGTGCTTTCGGTCTGTCACGTCAGTTGGGTATCCCCCGCTCCGAGTCGCAGCGCTATATGAACCTCTATTTCGAGCGCTATCCTGGAGTGCAGGACTACATGGAAAGAACCCGTCAGGAAGCTGCCGAGAAAGGGTACGTGCAGACGCTGGATGGGCGCCGTCTCTATTTGCCGGATATCCACTCACACAATGCGATGAGCCGCAAGGCGGCGGAACGTGCCGCCATTAACGCCCCGATGCAGGGCACTGCCGCCGATATCATCAAGAAAGCGATGATTGCGATCGATAGTTGGCTACAGCAAGAACAGCCGCAGGTGAACATGATCATGCAGGTACACGATGAACTGGTGTTTGAAGTACATGAGTCGGTGCTGGATGCGGCAAAACAAAAGATCGCTACCCTGATGGAAGGTTGTATGTCGCTAAGCGTTCCGTTACGTGTGGATGTGGGCGAAGGTAAAAACTGGGATGAGGCGCATTAATGTACAGAAAAACAGGATGTTGCAACTGAACGTTTAATGTGCATTACGTTATTCATTTCTGTAATTAAACTACAGGATTGGGTGACTTGCTCGACTTTGTGTGACCCATAGCCATTTTTTATGAAACTAAACAAAAAAAACCTTTGTTCTGGCGAAAAAATATGGTAGAGTTAACGACGTGGGGGTACGGAGGTAAGATGTTCTATCTTTCAGACCTTTTACTTCACGTAATCGGATTTGGCTATTAGCCGCTTCGGTGACTGGGGCGTTTTTTATTGGGCACGAGTCAGAAAAACGCCGCAAGATCGCTAACGATCGCGGCAGTTAATCTTAATTATCGCCGTCGTCTTGCACTGAAGGACGGGGGTTGAACCACAGATCGAGTTTCTGACGCAGTTTATCCACCCCTTCTTTTTTCAAGGAGGAGAAGGCTTCGACCTGAATATCTCCGCCAAACGCGAGCACGGCTTCACGCACAGCATTCAGTTGCGCTTTGCGCGCACCGGAAGCCAGTTTATCGGATTTGGTGAGCAGAATGAGCACTGGCAGATCCACATCCACGGCCCATTCAATCATTTGCTGATCGAGATCTTTCAGCGGATGACGGATATCCATCAACACCACCAGTCCTTGCAGACAGGCACGTTTTTGCAGATATTCCCCCAGTGCTTTCTGCCATTTCCGCTTCATCTCTTCCGGAACTTCGGCATAGCCATAACCGGGAAGGTCAACCAGACGCACGCCGTCTGTGACTTCAAACAGGTTGATAAGCTGGGTTCGTCCCGGTGTTTTACTGGTGCGCACCAGGCTTTTTTGGTTGGTCAGCGTGTTAAGCGCGCTGGATTTTCCCACGTTCGAGCGTCCGGCAAACGCCACTTCAATACCGCTATCGGCAGGCAGGTGACGAATATCGGGCGCGCTGGTGACAAAATGCGTCACATTGTAGTTATGCGTCACGTTTGGGTTCTGTTGTTCGGTCACAATGGTTATCTCTGTCTGGATAGGGGGTTTTGGGTCTATTATACCTATAACTGACCCGAAACGCGGGGTTATCGGTCGCAGCGTGTAGCGCACAAGGCGAATTCGCCCAGTTAGCCGCACCAACCATTTTTTATTGCTGGCCTTTCTGCTAGATTCCGCCGCAATTGTCTTCTGTTTACCTGAGTGTGTTGTTATGAAACAGCCGGTGAAAAATTCGGGCACCAAAGCCCCAGGCGCGAAGGCGTCGACATCGAAAGCCAAGAAAAAGACGCGCGCCGAGCTTAACAGCGAAGGCTGGGAGCGTAAACGTCAGAAAAAACACAGTGGTCATGCTGCGGGCAGTCGCGCGCATCCTGAGACAGTGGAGGCGGGCAAATCTGGCCAGAGCAAGATACGCGATCCTCGTATTGGGAGCAAAAAACCGGTCGCGCTGATCGTCAGTGATGACACGCCAAAAAGCGCAAAGCCCGCGAAAGCGGCCGTA
This sequence comes from Candidatus Symbiopectobacterium endolongispinus, assembly GCF_018777385.1. Lineage (GTDB taxonomy): Bacteria > Pseudomonadota > Gammaproteobacteria > Enterobacterales > Enterobacteriaceae > Symbiopectobacterium > Symbiopectobacterium endolongispinus. Next base: position 777,192 of record NZ_JAFJYB010000001.1, read on the forward strand.
CCGGCTAAATCAGACACGCTGGTTGAAACACGGCTAACCCCTGAGCAGGAGCTGGCTCCGCTGGAAAATGACGATCGCCTCGATGCACTGCTGGAACGTCTGGATAACGGCTAAACGCTGAGTAAAGATGAGCAGAAATGGGTGGACAGCACGCTAGATCGTATCAATGCCCTGATGGATGAGCTGGGCATCGAAATGGATGATGAGGAAGAGGAAGCGCAGCAGGAAGACATGATGCAGTTCCTCAAACGTAATAACCCGAAAGACGTATTCTGATAGATGAAAGGGCTACTGTCTCTCATATTGGTGTTGGTTGTCTGTTATCTGCTGTGCCTGTTGGTTAAACTGTGGCTGCTTTCCCGGCGTAAAACGCGACTACAGCGCACCGTGTTCGGGACAGGACAGCGTAAGCTGCCGCTGAAAAGCGCTGCCGGGAAATACAAGCGGAAGGAGTAACAGCATGCAAGATCAACACGTCGATTGGGATTTAGCCCTGATTCAAAAATACAACTATTCCGGGCCGCGTTACACCTCGTATCCCACGGCGCTCGAGTTTAATGAACAGTATGATGATACGGCATTCCGCCAGGCGATAGCGCGTTACCCTGATCGGCCGCTGTCGCTTTATGTCCATATCCCGTTTTGTCATCGCCTGTGCTATTTCTGCGGTTGCAACAAGCTGGTTACGCGCCAGCAGCACAAAGCAGAAGAATATCTTGATGTGCTGGCCGTGGAGATTCGCCAGCGCGCGCAGCTGTTTGCCGGGCGCATCGTCACGCAACTGCACTGGGGCGGCGGCACGCCGACCTATCTCAACAAAGATCAAATCAGCCGACTGATGGCGCTGCTGCGCGAGAATTTCCAGTTTGCAGATGAGGCGAAAATCTCGCTCGAGGTCGATCCACGTGAAATCGAGCTGAATATCCTCGATCACCTGCGTGCGGAAGGCTTTAATCGCCTGAGCGTGGGCGTGCAGGATTTCAACAAGGAAGTGCAACGTCTGGTGAATCGTGAGCAGGATGAGACATTTATCTTTGCGCTAATTGAACGTGCCAGAGCGCTTGGCTTTACCCCCACCAATATAGACCTTATTTACGGTTTGCCGAAACAGACGCCGGAAAGCTTTGCGTTTACCTTGCAACGCGTTGCTGAGTTAAGTCAGCACCGGCTCAGCGTATTCAATTACGCCCATTTGCCGACGCTGTTTGCTGCCCAGCGTAAAATCAAAGATGCGGATTTACCGAGCCCCGCGCAAAAGCTGGAGATTCTGCGCCAAACCATTACCACGCTCACCCACTCGGGCTATCAGTTTATCGGCATGGATCACTTTGCTCGCCCAGACGATGAGCTGGCGCTGGCACAACGTGCCGGTAAATTGCACCGTAATTTTCAGGGTTACACCACGCAAGGTGACACTGACCTGCTGGGCATGGGGGTGTCGGCGATCAGCATGATTGGCGACAGCTACGCGCAAAATGAAAAGGTGCTGAAAACCTACTACGAAAAGGTGGGGGAACAGGGCAATGCGTTGTGGCGCGGCTTGCGCTTGACGCACGATGACTGCATCCGTCGTGATGTGATCAAAAGTCTTATCTGTAATTTCCGTCTGGATTACGCAGCGATTGAAGCGGACTATGGCATCGATTGCCGCCTCTACTTCGCGGAAGATTTGCGCCTGCTGGCACCGTTGGTGCTGGATGGCCTGGCTGAATTGCACCCTACGGGGATCGTGGTAACACCGAAAGGCCGCTTGTTGATTCGCAATATCTGCATGTGCTTTGACAGTTATCTACGTGCTAAAGCACGGACCCAGCAGTTCTCACGTGTGATTTGACGGTACATTAGCGACAATTACCGATTATGCCGTGTACAGCGTTGTAGAATGTCAAAAAAATTGTGAGTTTTTAAATTTTGCACTCATTTTACCACTCACCTATATGAGTTTATTAGGTTTTCTACCTTTATTTCACGGACTAGGTGGTGGGAAAATCAGCGCGTTGCTCTCCCGTTGTAGAAGGGGATGCTGGCGATGTATTTTGACTGGTAGAATAATAACAGTGGCATGCTTATGAGACTGGAGTCTGAACACCCTCAATTTAATATTTATACTGAGTATGTGTATTCCCTGGTGTTTAACTATCGGTTTTCTAACCCTTTGTGTTCGGGGTCTTTTAGTAACTGTCAGTGATAAATACCTCACTATCACTAATAGAATAATACAAATAACTGGAAAAATAATCTGACCATAAGTACAGTTTACTTGCTGTATCTTATACCTGTACCCAAACTGATACGAAGGCGGTCATACTTTCCCATATGCGATATATTATTGAAGGTATACTATTCGCACTTACAAGGATGTTGATATGTTAATGAAAAGTGAGTGTGATGTTGATGAGGTTATAAAAAACAGCTTGAAGCAACGTTAAACACCCTTGAGACATTTACGTGGGCATACGTGGTCTTATCTAAAAAAGATATGTCATGTATCTTTGGTGTAACAAACTATCCAGATGAATGGGTCAAACATTACCGAGAAAATGGGCTTCAGTACACGGATCCAGTGGTAATTACTGCGCTAAAAAGGTTAACCCCTTTTCCTTGGAATGAAAAACTGATGGCCCATTCAGGGTATGACTTTGCAGAACTTTTCAATCAGGCCAGTGAATATGAGGTAGTTGATGGTTATACATTTGTCTTGCATGACTATAACAATAATCTTGTGACCTTATCTTTTATTATCCCTTCTGAACGCAATACAATAATAATGCAAACGCTTTTGCAGAATAAAGGAGATATCTCAATGTTGTTGGCAGCGGTACACGAAACGTACCTGACATTAACATCATTCTCCGAAAAAAACTGAGGATTCCAATAAAGCTAAGCAACTTACTAAAAGGGAAAGAGAAATTCTCTACTGGACTAGTGTCGGTAAGACATACCAAGAAATGGGGATTATTCTTGGCATAAAAGTGCGTACCGTTAAGTTCCATATGTTAAATATTGTTAAAAAATGGGTGTCGCCAATGCCCGGCATGCTGTGCGTCTTGGCGTAGAGCTTCGTCTGATTCAACCGGTTAAGTAATGATTACTCAGCTATAAAAGACAGTGGCCATTAGTTTAGTACGTTTTCAAACTGAATGTTGTCCTTGCGTAATATTCTGTCTTTTAGTTCTTTCTGACTCATGAGATCGATATGACCCAGTAGCAGGTAGACGGGTTCATCTTTCTCAGAAACCCCGGTTTCCAGTACTGTAACATTCCAGCCTGATTTTCGGATGATGCTCATCATTGGGTGACTTGCAACAGCCAATATGCCGTCATAATGGTGACGTTGGGCATAGTTAATCAATGAAAGAAATAAGGCCAGAGTAATAGAGGGCCTGTTACCAAGAAGTGAACTAACCCTATCTTTGTCCACAAAAAACGGGTTGATTCAATGAACTTTCCTTCTGGCAAGTTTACTTCTTTAAAGAAAGACGAAAACGTATCATTCAGCATATTATGGTGTTTGACATCTATAATACTTGTGCCACAGATGATAACGCCATTTTTCATGCCAAATATATAATCTGTTTTCTCATTGTCAAATTTATCAAACTCTTTCCCATCAAAACAACTCACGTCCCATTGTAGACGATCTTTAAATATGTTTTTACGTAAAGTAAATAAATCCTAAGTGTTTCCATTGCTTAGGGATAAGTAATTAACGCTGTAAATATTAAACATAATGTCACCTGTATCAATGTATAAAATGATTAAGTTCGGTAACATCAGTGAAGCTTTTCCAGTAGCATGCCGGGACTGAGCAATAATAGTTTTTTTAATTTTTCATACCTACTAAAATCATTAATAAGAATAAGTCGAGAAGGGATAGCTACTTACTCCCCTCTTTCATTTTTATCTTTTTCACTTCGAGTTTTACTCTAAAAAAATAATGTTGTTTGGTTTTTTATAATAATTATGCTTGAGCTGTTAGATAATTAAGGGATGGCTACGCTGCGTAATATTTGTATTCGTAATATATACAAGAGATAAGACGGTATTAAGAAAATGTAAAAAACTCCTAAACTGTCAAAAAGTTAATGTATTGCTATTCGTTTTTTATTTCTACGCCTCTCTCGCCCCTTCATGATTCCTTAGTTTTCAACTGATTCAACCGCCCCACAGGATAAAGTTCAGCAGCGCTTTGGGAAAATAAACGTTCCCCTTTCAGACATGCCTCTCATCTGTAAGAAAAGTATCAAATCAATGTGATATTGAGAAAATTACACCAAAAAACCACCCGCAATGAAAAAATAATCAAATAAGTGTAAACAAATTTAAATATGCACTCTCTATAGTGGCCGCTTTGCTTTGGCAGCTAACCATTCCGTGGTGGCTGCCATCTTTGGGGACCCAATCATCCTTGCGTGTCATCGCCAGACGCCAACGACGGGAAGAGAGAAAATGAGAAACTGGAACGAACCAAAAAGAAACAAAGCCCATATTGAGTTGATCCCAATGATCGACGTCATGATGTTTTTACTGGTGTTTTTCGTCCTGATCAGTATCAACGTCCTTCCTGCCACGTGTCTGAAAACCCAACTTCCCTCTGCCAGCAGCGCCCAACAGCTAAAACCGCAGAAAAAAGCCATCGTCACTCTAGGTGAACAAGGCCAACTGCAACTGGACGGTTCACCCATCCTGATTACCGATTTGGTCAGCACCTTAAAACAGCAGCAACAGGCTGGAGAGATCACCACCATTATCGTCAACAGCGATAAGTAGGTGGCGGTTGAGCGTCTGGTCACGGTGATGGATACCCTGCGTCAAGGTTGGTTTACCTCGGTTTCAATCGCAACGCGGAAGCAGTGACATGTATTGGCTTTATCGTTCACGTCATGCCATCAGCTGGTTGCCGCTGCCCGTAGTGGCTGCATGTCTGATGGTGATGACACAGCAAAGCGCGCTCAACGTTCAGCCCCAGTATGACGACAGTGTCATGGAGCTGTCACACCGCCTGCGCCGCCCGAAGCGGTGATTCCCCCAGAACCGGAAATGCCCCCCCGAGGAAACGTTGCCAGAGCCGGAGCCTGTTGAGACGCCAGAACCGATCGTTGAGGCACTGCCACCGAAAGCCGAACCGAAGTCGGAGCTCAAACCCGAGCCCAAACTGGTGCCCAAGCCAAAGCCTGCTCCAGCACCGCGCCCCGCGCCTGTTACCACGTCCGTAAAAGCTGCCGTGGTAAAAGCCGCTGACGTGCCCACGCCTGCGCCGCCGAAAGTGAACGTTCAGGCGTTGGAAAACAGCTATATCCAGGCGTTGCGTGGCCAGATTGAGCAGTTGAAGCGCTATCCAACGGGGCGTCAAGCGTCATTGGAGCGCCCGGAAGGAAACGTCGAAATCTGGCTGGAGGTCGATCGCAACGGCCGCGTGCTTAACAGCGGCATTAATCAGAAAGCCGCCAGCATGCTGCTCAACCGAGCGGCAACCAGCACGTTACAGAGCATCACGCAGGTCAGGCCCTTTCCGGCAGAGGCGTTTGCCGGGCAAAACACCAAACGTTTTTTAGCCACATTCCACTATCAAGCGCAGTGAGCGCCTATACACAACATTGAATCAGGGTAATTAACACAATGAAATTATTCACAGTTTCAAGGATATCTCTCTCCGTCGCGGCCGCGTTGTGGTCGGGAACCGTGCTGGCAAACGATGCAACAGACATCGGCTCCATTCAGGTAAAAGGTGCGCCGTTGGGTGAGGGGATGATGATTCAGGAAGAGAGTGCGAAATCTCGCTCGACGGTAACCAAAGAAGCGATGGATAAGATGCCTGCTACCGGTAACGCCATCGATAAGTTGAAATACACCGCCGGCCTGAATGTCAGCAGTAATGACTCTACCGGCCTGAGCGGTATCGATTACACCATGCGCGGTATGAGCAATGACCAGATCGGTCTTTCGGTTGATGGCATCCCGATGAACGATTCGGGCAGCTATAACGTGTATGCCAACCAGTTGGGCGATGCGGAAAACCTTGAGCAGATTTTTGTGACCCAGGGTTCTTCAGAGATGAATGGTCCGCATATCGGCTCCAGAGGCGGCAATATCGGTCTGGTGACGAAACGCCCAGCCAAAGAGTTTGGCGGATTCATCAAACAGACCTTTGGTAGCAATAACCTGAGCAAGTCACTGATTCGTTTGGAAACCTGGCTGCATGACGGCTTCAGTAGTTGGTTATCCTACTCCTACTCCTACTCCTACTCCTACTCCTACTCCTATACCGATGCCGATAAGTGGCGTGCCAAAGGAGCCACCCGTTCCAACAAGCTGGAATGGAACGGCCTGTATGAAGATGACAATGGCAACAGCAGCAACCTGCTGGTTAAGTACAACAAGCAGGACATGAATAACTACAATACGCTGAGCAAAAGCACCTTCCTGAATCAGGGACGCTACGTCGATTACCCGACCACGCCAGAATATAACAGCCGTGGACAGTTCTCACGTTACTACAAGATTAACCGCAACCCGTTTGAAAGTCTGAACCTCACCTTCACGCAGAAACTGCAACTGCGCGATAACCTGTCGCTGACGCTGCAACCCTATTACTACTGGGGCAACGGCGGCAGTTTCAGCGGTCAATCGGCCTATACGCTTTCTTCCACTACCAACGATAAATCTGGCAGTTATGATCTCAGTAACCTGAGCAGCAATACTTACTATCGCCCTTCTTGGACAGAAACCTGGCGTCCGGGCATCACCAACACCCTGAAATGGGATGTCAATGACCAGCACAGTCTGGATATAGGTTACTGGTTTGAACGCGCACGCCAACGTCAGACGCAGCCCTATATCGGTATTAAAGAAGACGGTAACCCGATCGATCTTTCCGGCAAACCCAACAGTTCGCACTTAGTGAAAGATGCCAACGGCAAAGTGATTCAGGGGCGCAACCAGTTCACCGTGACACCAGTGCATAAATTCTGGTTGCAGGATACCTGGTTTGTCTCCCCCGACTGGACGCTCACTGGCGGTCTGGCCTGGCAGCACGTGAAACGTGACGGGCACGATCTGGGCAGTTTGAGTTCTGTGGAGGCGAAAAAGGCGCGCACCTATAAAGAGTTTCTGCCGAGCTTTAGTACGGCGTACAAAATTAACCCAGAAAATCAGGTGTTTTATAGACTGACGCGCAATATGCGCATGCCACCTAACTACGTGCTCTATAACCTGGGTGATTCCATCAACACCAAGCCAGAACTGAGCTGAGCTGAGCTGAAAACTGCCGCATAACTTAAATTACTTTGCCTCTTACACCTATACCGATACCAAGCAGAGAGACGATATCGTCACCAACGGCTTCACGCTGCCAACCACCGGCAAACGTTCCGCCAACACGCCGAAGAACATGCTTAATCTGGGCGTAGGTTATGACGATAGCCGCTACTACGCAGGCATCAATGGCTGTTATACCGGCGCATTTTACGGTGACATGACCAACGATGAGAAAATTGGCGGGCGTACCGTGGTCGATCTCAATGCCGGCATTCACTTGCCGGTAGACAAGAAGATCATCAAAAGTGCCACGCTGCGTTTCAACGTTAACAACGTGTTCGATAAGGAATATCTGGATTCCGCACGTACAGTGGTATTCAACGCCGCTGTGCACAATGGCGTTCGAGCCAGCACGCCTTATTACAACGTGGGTGAAGAGCGCACCTTTAGCGTGTTGCTGGACGCCACCTTCTAATCACTCACAAACCTGATATCCCCTGGCGGAGTTTACCCACAGGGGAATTGCTTATTACCGTTACGCGTCAGCAAGGGCGTGACACGCACCGAAGGAAAATCAGACCATTATGAACGCAAACGATCTGCACGATATTATTTTCTACGTGATGTATGCCTCGCTGGTGGCGGCACTGATCATCATTATTGAACGTGGACTGTTCTTTGCTTATACACGCCGTCAGACCATGCGCTTGCTCCGTGCGTTGACCGCCGACATTCGCCATATTCACGATCTCCCTGCTGAGCTCAGCCAGCGCAACAGCCTGCCGGCAACGATGATTGCTCCGCTGTTGCCGCAGGCGGTAGATCGAGACCGTGATGAGCTCAACGATCTGATTGATACCCAATATCTGCAAAGTAAACCGTACATGACGCGAGGATTGTGACTGCTAGAAACCATTGTCACCGCAGCGCCGCTGCTGGGCACCATTATGGGCATTATCGAAACCTTTAAGGCACTCTCGGCTGCTGGGATTTCTGACCCAAGTCAGGTTTCCTCCGGGATATGGGGACAGCACTGTACGCCACGGGGCTGGGGATTGCCATCGCGCTGATGTGCCTGCTGGGAAACAATTTCCTGCAAAGCCGCATGGAGCACATCAATGAAGTGTTGAAAGTGCTGTTGCTGCGTGCCAGAATGCCGCATACCCGCCAGCCAGTCAAGCCTGCGGCGGCGCAGGAAAATGGAGTAAAGCGCTATGCGTAGCGTGTGGGCTATTAAACGCGCTGGACGGCAGTGGGTGTCGGGCTCGGGCTGTGTTTGGTTACCCCCTTCGGCGCTGGCGGATTTCAGCATCCCCGGTTATGAGTTGGTGTATACCGCGCCAGTAGAAACCGCGTTACAGGCCCCGGATCTGCGTGCGCCGGATGCTGTTTGGAGTGTGCTGTTCGATGAAGCGCAGCATAGCCTGTCGTTGGGGGAGTTCTACGTTGCCAATCAGAGCGGCTCGCGGCTTGATAACGTGTTGCAACATCTGCGCAGCGCGGGAGAGCGCGGTGTAAGAATTCGTTTTTTGTTAGAAGAGAAGGGCATTGCACTGTCAACGCCGGAAACGTTGGCGCAGTTGAAGGCGATTCCCAATCTGGAACTGCGGGTCATTCCTTACGGTAAGCTGACCGGCTGGATTCTGCATGCGAAATACCTGCTGGTGGATGGCAAACGTGCCTACGTCGGCAGCCAAAATTTTGACTGGCGTTCACTCGAGCATATTCACGAAACCGGGTTGCTTATTGACGACCCCAGCGTGGTAAACAGCTCAATGCGGTGTTTGAGCAGGACTGGCAGGCGCAGCAAGCACTGGCGCAAGGTATCGCCGTCAAGCCAGTTATGCAGACTGCTGAGCAGGATGATTCGCGCCCGAATAACTATCTGGTTGCCAGCCCCAAAGCGTTCAACCCATCGGGCGTGCTGGATTCTGAAACGGAATTGCCACGCTTACTGGCGCAAGCGAAAACCCGCGTGCGCATTCAGGTAATGGACTATGCGCCGCTCTCATATGGTCCGAACCGTACTCGTCCCTATTATGCGTTGATAGATAATGCGTTACGCAGCGCAGCAGCACGTGTGGTGAAGGTGGAGTTAATGGTGGCGAACTGGAGCACCAAAAAGCCGAACATTGCTTATCTGAAAAGTTTGGCGGTGCTGCCGAACGTTGAGGTGAAAATCGTGACATTGCCTGAGGCAAGCAGTGGGTTCATCCCCTTTGCCCGCGTGATTCACAGCAAGATCATGACCATTGATGAGCAAAAAGCCTGGGTGGGTACCAGTAACTGGAGCGGTGGTTACCTTGATAACTCGCGCAATCTGGAGATTGTGATGCAAAGCCCGGCGATGGCTGCGCGTATTGATGCGTTGTACGCCCAGTTGTGGAACAGTGACTACGCGCAACTGATTCAACTGGATAAAGATTATCCAGCACCACGCCCCGGTGGGGCACATTGATTCAAGGAAGAGCAAAAAAAAACGCCCCGAGGTTAGCGGGGCGTTTTCTGGTTAAAACGTTTTATAGTTAAACAACGTCATCATCGAGATGATGGGGGATGTTATTGTGATATAGGACATCAGCCCGATGGCATGTCGGTCAGGCCTAAATAAAGAAATTGATCAATGCAGCGCACAGAATCGCAGCAATGGCGGTTTGCGGTGAGTGACCCGCCGCTACGCCAAGCTCAGCGCCGTGTGTCGCCGCAGAAATAAATAAATCTAGCATGGTACTTTCTCCTGAATCAGCGACACGATCATACTGCCGGCCTATTTTATGTAAAGAACAAAATATCGACAATTTTGTGCGCTGGCTTGTAATTTCAAGCGATACCTATGAGGGCACGGTAAACGGAGCGTAAGAGTCACGCTTGTCATCGTTCTGGGTGTTGGCTGGGGGGCTCATTTTGGCGAAATGCGCGTTATCTGTGGGGGGACTCCACAAATTTAGGCCGAGTCTTTTTGTTGGTACCGTGAATGTTTCGTGCGCGTTAACCCAAGCGGTTATTTACATCGTACATCGCACGCGCCCGACACAGGGCGCTCAATCGCCCTGGCTTTCCGCGGGAAATAACGCTGCTACGCGGTGCCTTCGGAGCCCGAGCCCACTGACGTTCGCGGCGTCCTGCCGCTCACCCAGTGGTCTCGTTCCCCTCAGCGTTATTTTTTACGCGATATAACGTCAAACAATTCAAAAAGTAAAACCATGCAGCTATTCCATTCCCAGCTCTTTGAGCTTGCGCGTCATGGTGTTACGTCCCCATCCCAACAGGCGAGCAGCCTCTTGCTTATGACCCTGCGTATGGCGTAACGCGGTAGTGAGCAGCGTTCTTTCCATCTCCGGTTGCGCTTCCGAGAGCAGGTTTTGATGACCGGAACGCAGCGCCCGATCGGCCCATTGCGCCAGCAGGGTTGCCCAACTGTCTGGTAGCATGTGCACCGTGGCGTCGGGTGCCGTGGTTTCAAACAGCTCTGGCGGCAGATCCTGAATCAACACCTCTTGCCCCGCGGCCATAACGGTCAGCCAGCGGCAGGTGTTCTCCAACTGACGCACGTTGCCCTGCCAGGGCAAGCGCGTTAACGCCGTTTCCGTTTCCGGGTGCAGATTTTTGGGTTCCACTCCCAGCTCTTTGGCGGTTGCCTGCAAGAAGTAGCGTGCCAGCCGCTGAATATCTTCGCGCCGTTCACGCAGTGGAGGCAGATGGACGCGAATCACATTGAGACGGTGAAACAGGTCTTCGCGAAATTTGCCTTCCTGAACCCGTAGCTCCAGATTTTGGTGGGTTGCGGCGATGATACGCACATCCACTTTCACCGCTGCATAGCCACCGACGCGGTAGAACTGCCCGTCAGCCAATACGCGCAACAGCCGCGTTTGCACATCCAGAGGCATATCGCCGATTTCATCCAGAAACAGGGTGCCGCCATCGGCCTGTTCAAAACATCCCTGGCGAATCTGATTCGCGCCGGTAAACGCCCCTTTTTCGTGACCAAACAGCTCTGACTCGATCAGATCCTTGGGGATGGCCGCCATATTCAAGGCGATAAACGGTGCTTTGGCGCGCGGACTGTGGCGATGCAGCGCATGTGCCACCAGCTCTTTACCGGTTCCCGATTCCCCGTTGATCAGCACGCTGATAGATGAACGGGAGAGCCGGCCAATAATGCGAAACACATCCTGCATGGCCGGCGCTTCACCAATGATATCGGTGGTGGGGCCATTGAGCGGTTGCGCGCGGACCGGCTGCTGCTGTTCCAGATAGTGACTGATCGCACGCTCAACCAAAGCGACAGCTTCATCGATATCAAACGGTTTTGGCAGGTAATCAAATGCACCCTGTTGGTAAGTGCTTACCGCAGCATCCAGATCGGAGTGCGCGGTCATAATAATCACTGGCAGCATCGGATGACGCTGTTTGATCTGTTGAAGCAGCGCCAGACCGTCCATGCCCGGCATGCGAATATCGGACAGCAGTACATCTGGCGTTTGGGTTGCCATCGCGTGCAGCGCCTGATTTCCGTTATCAAAGGTGGCACAGGTCAACCCCGCCCCAGTGAGCGCGCGCTCCAGCACCCAACGGATGGAGCTATCGTCATCGACAATCCAGACTATCCCTCGTTGCATCGTGAACCTCACTGGCGAATGGGCAGGTAAACCGAGAATTCGGTATGGCCTGGCAACTGTTAAATTCAATTTTTCCCGAATGCTGATCGATCAAGTTGCGCGCGATCGATAATCCCAGCCCAGTGTCGCCTTCGCGACCGCCTACCATTGGGTAAAACAGCGTGTCTTGCAACTGTGCAGGGACGCCAGGGCCATCGTCTTCGATATCAATACGCGCCGCCAAGCGATAGCGCACGCCGTGCAGCGTGAGTTGAAAAGCGGTGCGCGTGCGCAGCGTAATGGTGCCGCCTTCTTTACCCAGCGCCTGGAGCGCATTGCGGGTAATGTTTAGCAGCACTTGTTCAATCTGGTCTGGGTCATGGGTCAGCTCTGGCAGGCTGGGATCGTAATCTTTCACCAGCATCACGTTGTCAGGTTTTTCTAACGAGACCAACTTGCAGACGCGCTCAACGACCTGATGAATACTTTGTGTTACGTGTAAACCCGGCTGCTGCGGCCCTAATAGCCTATCCACCAGATTGCGCAGGCGATCGGCCTACTCAATGATCACTTTAGTGTATTCCGTCAGCGCGGGGTCGGGCAGCGCTTTGCGCCAGCAACTGCTGGGCAGCCGGATTAGAATAGTGGATTGCCAGGTCGTTATCCAGCAATAAAATACTATTGATCAAAGAATTGAGGATCTGCCCAGCATCGGGCAGCGTGCCTGTTGCCATAACGCAGACTCCTGCACCCTCGCGGTGCATTGTAGTTTAGATGATGGATGTTACGTCGCAACGGCCAATATTGATGATAAAGAAATAAGGCCGGTGGTGAAAAAAGCCCATCCGAAGATGGGCTGAAAAGTTTCCACGGCAACAAAAACAAACTTCTTATAATTCTGTTGATGCTCGGTCATGGCAGGGTTCAGCACGCCCACCACGCCGAGGTAAATCATGAGTACGCAGTCGTTGATTAAACGCTGTAGTACAGTTCGAACTCAACCGGGTGCGGCGTCATGCGAACGCGATCGTTCTCTTCACGGCGCAGACCGATGTAAGCATCGATAGCGTCGTCAGTGAACACGCCGCCCGCCGTCAGGAATGCACGGTCAGCGTCCAGCGCGTTCAGTGCTTCTTCCAGAGAGCCTGCAACCTGTGGGATTTCATTCGCTTCTTCCGGCGGCAGATCGTACAGGTTTTTGTCCATGGCATCGCCAGGGTGGATCTTGTTCTTGATACCATCCAGGCCAGCCATCAGCAGTGCGGCGAAGCACAGGTACGGGTTAGCCGCCGGGTCTGGGAAGCGCACTTCGATACGTGCAGCTTTCGGGCTGGAAACGAACGGGATACGGATAGAAGCAGAACGGTTACGTGCGGAGTACGCCAGCATTACCGGAGCTTCATAACCCGGGACCAGACGCTTGTAAGAGTTGGTGGTCGGGTTGGACAGGGCGTTGATCGCTTTAGCATGTTTGATGACACCGCCGATGTAGAACAGCGCTTCTTCAGACAGGCCAGCGTATTTGTCGCCGGAGAATTTGTTGGTGCCGCCTTTGGACAGGGACATATGGCAGTGCATGCCAGAGCCGTTGTCACCGAACATCGGTTTCGGCATAAAGGTGGCCGTTTTGCCGTAAGCTTGCGCTACGTTGTGAACAACGTATTTGTAGATCTGAATTTCGTCCGCTTTTTTGGTCATGGTGTTGAAGCGGGTTGCCACTTCGTTCTGACCAGCCGTTGCCACTTCGTGGTGGTGAGCTTCAATAACCAGACCCATTTGTTCCATTACCTGGCACATCTGAGAACGGATGTCTTGTGCGGAGTCAACCGGTGGAACCGGGAAGTAACCGCCTTTCACTGCCGGACGGTGGCCTTTGTTGCCGCCTTCGTATTTGGTGCCGGAGTTCCAGGCACCTTCGATGTCATCGATAGCAACGTGAGAGCCGGAGATGCTGCTGCCGAAACGAATGTCGTCAAACAGGAAGAATTCAGGCTCTGGTCCAAACAGAACGGTATCCGCGATACCGGTGGAGCGCAGGTACTCTTCAGCGCGTTTCGCGATGGAGCGCGGGTCGCGATCGTAACCTTGCATGGTGTTCGGTTCCAGAATGTCACAACGAATGATCAGCGTCGTGTCTTCATAGAACGGGTCCAGTACAGCGGTGATTGCGTCAGGCATCAGCACCATGTCGGATTCGTTGATACCTTTCCAGCCACCAATGGAGGAGCCGTCGAACATTTTGCCTTCTTCGAAGAAGTCAGCGCTAACCTGGTGAGCTGGAATGGTGACGTGCTGCTCTTTACCCTTGGTATCGGTAAAGCGTAAGTCGACGAATTTAACTTCGTGCTCATTCAGCATCGTCAAAACATGTTCTGCGGACATACTTGGATCTCCCGATTTGTCATTTATTGTCGTGGAACGAATATCGTTATGGAATGATGTTTGTTACCGTAATAGGGTTTAAGCTAAAATCATGCCAACTCTACGCATGGGGTTGGGAGGCGTTGTTTTCAGGCTTTCATTGAAGGCAGTGCCTGCACCATTAGCGTTCGTTGCACTATTATGGTTCATAATCACCAAAATAGTGCACTGTTTATGTGCGTTTGTTTACTTTCTCTGCGCCGTTGCACCGTGAAAGGGATCACAAAGCAAGCACCCCTGGGTTGTTTATCGCTTAGGAGTGTGATCTTGTTTGGTCCCTCGCTTAATCCGTGTACAATAGCGCGCTATTTCTAAATGCCTGAGGCAAAGCTGTGATCGAGAATTTGCGTAACATTGCTATTATTGCGCACGTTGACCATGGGAAAACTACCCTGGTTGACAAGCTACTACAACAATCTGGAACATTGGGTGAACGAAATGACGCCACTGAGCGCGTTATGGACTCCAACGATCTGGAAAAAGAACGCGGTATCACCATTCTGGCGAAAAACACCGCCATTAACTGGAGAGATTACCGTATCAATATCGTTGACACCCCAGGACACGCCGATTTCGGTGGTGAAGTGGAGCGTGTAATGTCTATGGTCGATTCAGTGCTGCTGCTGGTAGACGCAATGGACGGCCCGATGCCCCAGACCCGTTTCGTTACCCAAAAAGCTTTTGCCTATGGCCTGAAACCGATCGTGGTCATCAACAAAGTTGACCGTCAGGGCGCGCGCCCTGACTGGGTCGTCGATCAGGTGTTCGATCTGTTCGTCAACCTGGGTGCTACCGACGAGCAACTGGATTTCCCTATCGTTTACGCGTCTGCGTTGATGGGTATCGCCGGTTTGGATCACGAAGAGATGGCGGAAGACATGACGCCGCTGCTCGAAGCGATCGTCAAACACGTTGAAGCGCCGAACGTCGATCTGGACGGTCCGCTGCAAATGCAAATCTCCCAGCTGGACTACAACAGCTATGTGGGTGTTATCGGTATCGGCCGTATCAAACGCGGTCGAGTTAACCCGAACCAGCAAGTGACGATTATCGATGCGGAAGGTAAACGCCGTAACGGTAAAGTGGGTCAGGTGTTGGGCCATTTGGGTTTGCAACGTATCGAATCTAGCGTCGCAGAAGCGGGCGATATCATCGCTATCACCGGTCTGGGTGAACTGAACATCTCCGACACCATCTGTGATACCGCTAACGTTGAAGCTCTGCCGCCGCTGTCGGTGGATGAGCCGACCGTTACCATGTCTTTCGGGGTTAACACCTCGCCGTTCTGCGGTAAAGAAGGCAAGTTCGTGACCTCTCGTCAGATTCTGGATCGTCTGAAGAAAGAGCTGGTACACAACGTTGCTCTGCGCGTAGAAGAAACCGAAGACCCGGATACCTTCCGTGTGTCTGGTCGTGGCGAACTGCACCTGTCAGTGCTGATCGAAAACATGCGTCGTGAAGGTTTCGAACTGGCGGTTTCTCGCCCGAAAGTTATCTTCCGTGACATCGATGATCGCCGTCAGGAACCGTTCGAACAAGTTACCGTTGATATCGAAGATCAGCATCAGGGTTCCGTCATGGAAGCGCTGGGCCTGCGTAAAGGCGAAATGCGTGACATGAACCAGGACGGTAAAGGCCGTGTACGTCTGGATTACATCATTCCAAGCCGTGGTTTGATTGGTTTCCGTACCGACTTTATGACCATGACCTCCGGTACTGGCCTGCTGTACTCCACCTTCAGCCACTACGACGATTTGCGTCCGGGCGATATCGGCCAGCGTCAGAACGGTGTGCTGATCTCTAACGGTCAGGGTAAAGCGGTAGCCTATGCGCTGTTCAGCTTGCAGGAACGCGGCAAATTGTTCCTGGGCCACGGTGCAGAAGTGTATGAAGGCCAGATCATCGGTATTCACACCCGCTCCAATGACCTGACGGTTAACTGCCTGACGGGTAAAAAACTGACCAACATGCGTGCTTCCGGTACTGATGAAGCCACCGTGCTGGTGCCAGCGGTGAAAATGTCGCTGGAGCAAGCGTTGGAATTTATCGATGACGATGAATTGGTTGAAGTGACTCCGCTGTCTATTCGTCTGCGTAAACGTCACCTGACCGAAAACGATCGCCGTCGCGCCAACCGCGGGCCGAAAGAGGGCTAATCCGCCGCTCTTTACAAAACCGTTCCAGGGCGCTTTCAGGCGCCCTGCCTTTTTCCAATCCCGCCTGCCCGCCGTGAGTATTTCGTATACGTTTTAGTTATGTTCCTCCCTGTTTAGCCGCCATGTTTCCCGCTACAGTGAAAAAAAACCATGGCGTCTGGAGGGCGAAATGCTTTATATCTTTGATTTGGGTAACGTTGTCATTGATATCGATTTCAACCGTGTGTTGGGCGTGTGGAGTAAGCTGAGCGGTGTGCCACTCGCTACGCTGAAAGAGCGCTTTACCATGGATGAAGCCTTTGAACTGCATGAGCGCGGTGAGATCAGCGATGAAGAATTTGGTGCCCGACTGAGTCAGGAAATGAGCATGCTGCTGAGCTACGAGCAGTTTACGGCGGGCTGGCAGGCCATTTTTGTTGCGCTGCGTCCTGAGGTACTGGATGTGATGCAGCAACTGCGCCAGCAAGGACATCGCGCCGTGATTTTGTCTAACACCAATCGCCTGCACTGCGCGCATTGGCCCGCTCTGTTTCCAGAAGTGGCCGAGGCCGCTGATTATCTCTATCTGTCACACGATATCGGGATGCGTAAACCGGAGGCGAGAATTTATCAGTATGTGCTGACGCAAGAGCAGGCAACCCCGGCGCAAACGATCTTCTTCGATGATAACGAGCAGAATATTGCCACTACGCAAGCGTTGGGGATTCGCAGCATTTTGGTGACCGATCGCGATACGGTGCCACAGTTTTTTGCAGAACATCCCATTTCCCCTGCACACAATACCGTCGCTAACGCGAGTAAGCTGTGATAAAAACGGTTGGCATTTTTGATAATAAATCGATTAAAAGAACAGCGGTTCAGGAGTGGTTGTCGTTTATGATTGCGTTGTTAATTCAGCGTGTTACCCGCGCCAGTGTGACGGTGGACAATGCCATTGTGGGGGAGATCGCAGGCGGATTGTTGGTGCTGTTAGGCGTCGAGCAAGGGGATGATGAACGTAAGGCGGCGCGCCTGTGTGAGCGCGTGCTCGGCTATCACATTTTCAGCGATGAGCAGGGCAAGATGAACCTTAACGTGCAGCAAACCGGGGGCAGCGTGTTGGTGGTATCGCAGTTCACGCTGGCGGCGGATACGCAAAAAGGCATGCGGCCCAGCTTTTCCCGCGGCGCAGAACCTGCCGAGGCGGACAGGCTGTATCAATGTTTTGCCACCCAGTGCCGTGAACGAGGCACCCACACGCAAACCGGCCGCTTCGCGGCAGATATGCAGGTTGACTTGGTTAACGACGGGCCAGTCACGTTCTGGCTTCAGGTGTGACGATGCCGTGCGCGGCAGCGCGCCCGTTGTCACCGATATGCAACACCGCCAATCGGAAGGAGGAGGAGGCAATGTATCACCTGAGAGTGCCTGAAACCGCTGAAGAGATGAACGCCTACTACCAATTCCGCTGGGAGATGCTGCGTAAGCCATTACACCAGCCATTAGGGTCGGAACGGGATGCCTATGACGCGCTGGCGCACCATCAGACCGTGGTGGATGAGCAAGGGCGGTTGGTGGCTATTGGACGCCTCTCCATTAATGCCGATAACGAAGCCGCCATTCGCTTTATGGCGGTGCATCCCAGCGTGCGGTGCAAAGGGCTGGGCACACTGGTAGCGATGACGCTGGAGTCCGTCGCGCGTCAGGAAGGCGTCAAGCGCGTGGTATGCAGCGCGCGGGAAGATGCCGTGGCGTTCTTTACCAAGCTGGGCTTTTCCCTGCAAGGGGAGATCAGCGCACCGCAAACCACCCCCGTGCGTCATTATCTGATGACCAAACCCATTGCTTCACTGTATGATATCCTGCATCGCCCTGATTGGTGCGCACAGTTGCAGCAAGCCTGGTATGACCATATCCCGCTCAGTGAAAAAATGGGCGTGCGAATCAACCAATACACTGGGCAAAAAATTATCACCACCATGCCGGAAACGGGCAACCAGAATCCGCACCATACGCTGTTTGCCGGTAGCCTGTTTTCATTGGCGACGCTGACTGGA
Source organism: Candidatus Symbiopectobacterium endolongispinus (assembly GCF_018777385.1). Taxonomy (GTDB): domain Bacteria; phylum Pseudomonadota; class Gammaproteobacteria; order Enterobacterales; family Enterobacteriaceae; genus Symbiopectobacterium; species Symbiopectobacterium endolongispinus. The sequence goes on from NZ_JAFJYB010000001.1 coordinate 795,663, forward strand.
TGGGGACTGATTTGGTTATTGCTGCGTGAACGGCATCTGGGGGGCACCATAATTCTGGCCGATGCGCATATCCGTTACAGCTCGCCGATTACCGGCCGCCCCAGCGCGGTGGCCGATCTAGGCTCGCTGAGCGGCAACCTTACGCGTCTGGCGCGCGGGCTTAAAGCGCGCGTGCAACTGAACGTTGAGCTGTTTGGCGATGATAAGGCCGGTGCGGTGTTTGAAGGCGTGTATATCGTGCTACCCGCGCAGCCTGCCGATCCCTTGGAACAAGGCGGCTCGGAAGCCGGGTAGCTGTACGGTCATTAGTGCGCGCTGCTCACTTCACCGTGTTGAATCTGCTGCCTTACGCCGGTGCCATCGCTGGTGGTCCCCTGTAACAGACCGTTCAGCGTCGGTTTAAGCGGCGTGTTGGCGGCCAGATTTCCCGTTAAACGCAGTTGCAGATTGCTGTCGGTGCTGGGAAGGGTTTCAGACGCTTGCCAGCCCCAGTGTGTCAAGGTATCCATCGGCACTGAACGCCCGTTTAGTGACAGTGTGAATGCGCGGCCTGGCTGCTGCTCAATAGTGGCCTGCGCCTCAAGCAGACCACGTTGCGTAAATGCACTCAGTTCGGTAATGGCTATTTGCGCATCGCCGGCGTTTAGCGCGAGAGAAGGGCGGCGCACATCGAGTTTGTTGAAGGTGGCATTGCTGGCGTTCAGGTTCAGTGTGCCCTGCCAAACGCCCCACTGTTGCTGACGCGCCAGCAACAGATTATTGCCGTAGCCACCCAGCGCGGTGAGCTGGAACGGGAAATCCGGGTTGATGTCGATGAGCAGGTTGCGGTTAGCGCGGAACTTCTTCACCCCAACATCGCTCAGCCAGTCCGGTAATGTCTTCTGCCAGCGCTCACGCCAGTCCATGGGCAGGGTATACTCCATCCCAGCGACCACGACTTCATTCAAGGTCAGACGGTGGTTATTGCGCGTCCACATGCCATCGGTGCGCATCAAACCGCCTTCCCAGCGGGTTGTAAACTGTTTGATAGCCACCCCTTGCGGCGAAACGGCAAGGTTAACAATAGGGTCAATCAGGTGCATGCTTCCGTTGACGATGTCGCTGGCATTAAACGACAGCGTGCCGTCGTCGCTTTCCCAACTGTGCTGGCGGAAGGTGATATTTTGCAACGTGACGTCGAGATCGCTAAACGCCCAGCCGGGCCCTTCAATGCGTGCATCCACCATATCGAAGCGGGAAACCGCTACCGAAGGCAGTTCGGCCACCGGCTGCCAGAAATCTTCCAGCGATTTTGTTGTTTGTAAACGCACATTGCTCAGGCGCAGGTTATCCACCTGCCAACTGCCATCTTCTGCACGTCGGGCATTACCAGTTAACTGACCGCCCGCAACGTCTGCACCAAAATTGGTTAACGTGAGCTGGTTGTTGTTGATCTCACCCTGAATCAGCACCTGGCTGGCGGGAACGTCATTGAGGCGCAGCGAGCGAGCGCTGAGTTGAAAATTACCCTGCGTGCCGAGCAGATGCCCCTGTTCTGGCTGCCAGGGGGTGATGCCACCGTTAATTTGCTGCCCGTTCAGCGACCAATCACCGTCTTGCGATTGCAGCGCCATGGTGCTCAATTGCAGCACATCGGCCATGAACGGAACGGCAATGCTGTTGCCAGGCAGCAGATTTAATGTACCTTCCAGTTCCAGGCTGGCAAAGTGGCTCGGTTCTGTCAGTTGGCGTGCGCTTAAACCAAAGGATATTTTACGTGCCGCCAGGGTCAACGGCTGCCCTTTGACGCCAAAGGTGACATCGCTGAACACGATATGGTCGGTTTCTGACCAGTTATGCTCGATTTTTCCCAGCGTTAACTGGTAGTCAGTATTGTCATTTACCCAAGAAGTGACGCGGTTTGCGGCCCAGTGGGTTTGCAACACAACGTAAATGATGACCAGTGCCAACAGGGCTAGCAACAGCAAGGTGAGCAGTAGTTTCCCGAGAAATTTCATCGTATCAGTCCATGCCTTGTCATCGTGAGTACTTGTGTTATGCCGCAATTCTTCCTGCGTCTCAATACTTAACCGTGGTTACAGACAATAAAAAACGGCCAGTGTTTCCACACTGGCCGTTTTATCATACCCAAGTTGGACGCTATTGCCTCTGCCTGGTTTTATTTTTCTTCGTGCGGTAAGACAAGATTAAGAACAATCGCGGTAATACCCCCAGCGGCAATGCCGGAGGAAAGCAGGGTTTTCAGCCAATCCGGTGCGAATTGCAGAATCAATGGCTGCTGTGATACGCCCAGGCCGACAGCCAGCGACAGTGCAATGATCATGATGGCGCGGCGGTTAAGCGGCTCGCGCGAGACAATACGCACGCCAGAGGCTGCAATGGTACCGAACATCACGATGGTCGCGCCGCCCAGTACCGGTTCAGGGATGTGCTGCACAAAGCCGCTGACTGCCGGGAACAGGCCCAGCACGATCAGCATCAGTGCAACCACAAAACCCACGTAGCGGCTGGCAACGCCGGTAAGCTGAATAACGCCGTTGTTCTGGCCGAAGCAGGAGTTAGGGAAGGTGTTGAAAATGGCGGACAGGCAGGAGTTCATGCCGTTAGCCAACACGCCGCCCTTAAGGCGCTTCATGTAAAGCGGGCCGCTAACTGGCTGTTCGGAAACGTCGGAGGTGGCGGTGATATTACCGATGGTTTCCAATGAGGTCACCATAAACACCAGCATCAGCGGAATAAGCAGGTTCCAGTCAAAGCCGAGGCCGTAATAGAGCGGTGTCGGGATCATGATCGCTGAGGTGTGCGTGGCCGACGTGTCTTGCGGCAGCATGCCCATCGCCCAGGCGGCAAAATACCCGACCGCCATGGCAATCACCAGAGAGGCGACGCGCAGGTAGGGGTTGCGCTGGCGGTTCAGCAGGATGATAACCAGCAGGACGATAGCGGCCAGTGCCAGATTTTTGGGGGCACCGAAGGTGTGATCGTTCATGGCAGTAAAGCCGCCGCCGATCGATGTTAATCTCACCTGAATCAGCGACAGGCCGATAATCATCACGACCACGCCGGAGACCAGCGGCGTAATGATGCGGCGCGCCAGATGCAGGAAGCGGGAAAGGATGATTTCAGTGAAAGACGCCACCATCAGAGTGCCGAACAGTGCGGCCATCATGGTGGGCACATCGGCACCGCCATTTTTTAGCGCCAGACCACCCATGATTAACGGGGTAACAAAGTTAAAGCTGGTGCCCTGAATAGAAAGTAACCCCGATCCTACCGGACCCCAGGTTTTAATTTGCAGAATGGACGCCAGGCCGGAAGCAAACAGCGACATGCTGATGATGTGCTGGGTATACTGCGCGGGCAAACCGAGTGCCTGGCAGATCAGCAGGGCTGGGGTAATCACCGCCACAAACATAGCCAGAAGATGCTGGCTGGCGGCAAACAACGTTTGCGCTAACGGTGGTCTGTCTTCCAGACGATAAATCAATCCACTGTTACGGGGCGCAGCAGTTGGCGTCTCCGTTTGGGGCAGTTCCGTGGTGGTGGTAGTCATAATCAAGAGTGTCCTGAAACGGCAAAGAGGGCATTTTAATGATCTGCTTTGCAAAAGCAATCGTTTGCGGGGCGATTACAAAACAATCTTGTGTCATGTCTGATGACGGTAGGGATTTTTTGAATACCTCGTTATCAATGTGTCAAAAAACGTCGATTTTTTTATCGTGGCGACGAGCAATTTAATGCTTAGAGGAGGGGGGGCTTTATACGCGTGCTGCACTACAAAGGTTATTTGCTACCTTTTTTCTGCGTCTCACCTAGGGCGCTAGGCATTGGTATAGCGCACTCGCTCCGGTAACCAACGTTCAATTAGCGCTTTGGCATGTTCTGGATAGTGTGCATGAAGGTGACGAGCCACGCGCTGTACTTCGGGGATCAGTGCCTGATCGCGCAGTAAATCCGCTACTTTAAACTCGGCGCTGCCGGTTTGCCGTGTACCCAGCAGTTCGCCGGGACCGCGAATCTCTAAATCCCGTTGCGCAATAACGAAACCGTCGTTGCTGTCGCGCATCACCTGCAAGCGCTGCTGTGCAGTTTTACTTAGCGGTGTCTTATAGAGCAATACGCAGTGGGAGGCGATGGCACCACGTCCGACTCGACCGCGCAACTGGTGCAATTGTGCCAGACCCAGCCGCTCTGGGTTTTCGACGATCATCAGGCTGGCGTTGGGCACATCTACCCCCACTTCGATGACCGTGGTTGCCACCAGCAGTTGCAGTTTGCCCTGTTTGAATGCCTGCATCACCGCCTGCTTCTCTTGCGCTTTCATCCGGCCGTGTACCAATCCAATTCGCAGACCTGGCAGTGCGGCCTTCAGTCCTTCGCAGGTGGCTTCAGCGGCTTGTGCTTCCAGCAGGTCGGACTCTTCAATCAGCGTGCAGACCCAATAGGCCTGTCGCCCTTCTTCCCGACAGGCACGATCGACGCGGGTGATAATATCCTCACGGCGAGAATCGGGGATGGCGACCGTTGTCACAGGCGTTCTGCCCGGCGGCAGTTCATCGATGACCGACGTATCCAGGTCGGCATAGGCAGTCATCGCCATCGTGCGTGGGATTGGTGTTGCTGTCATGATCAACTGGTGAGGGTGAAAGCCCTGTTCCACCCCTTTTTCCCACAAGGCTAGTCGTTGATGCACACCAAAGCGGTGCTGTTCATCGATGATCACCAGCGCTAGCCCACTAAATTGCACCTGCTGCTGAAAAATAGCGTGCGTACCCACGATCATACTGACCTGACCATTGGCAATGGCTTCTTGTTGCGCAACGTGTGCTTTGCCCTTTTGCTTGCCGGCCAGCCAGCCGACCTCAATGCCAAGGGGTTCAAACCAATGACGAAAGTTTATGGCGTGTTGTTCCGCGAGCAGTTCGGTGGGTGCCATTAACGCCACCTGTTTGCCGTTAGCGATGGCGCGCAGTGCCGCCATGGCCGCCACCAGCGTTTTTCCAGAGCTGACATCCCCTTGTACCAGACGCATCATGGGGAGAGGTTTCTCCATGTCGGCTTCAATGTCGTTGATGACGCGGGTTTGCGCCTGAGTCAGCGCGAACGGGAGGGCGGCCAACAGTCGCGTTTTTAATTCGTCCTGTGCTTGCAGTGCAAGGGCGCGATGGCGCTGCGCACCGGCGCGTACCGCCAGCATGCTTAAGTGATGCGCCAGCAGCTCTTCCATGATTAAACGCACTTGCGCTGGGTGTTTGCCGTGCTCAAGCTCATTCAGTTGCGTGCCTGCCGGGGGACGGTGCAGAGTATGTAACGCTTCAGGCAGCCCAATCATGCCGCGGCTTAGCTCCCGCGGCAGCAACTCTTCTATCGGTTGTGCATCCAGACGCTCCAGCGCCTGATCGGTCAATTTGCGCAGCGTGGCCTGGCGCACTCCTTCCGTGGTTGGGTAAACCGGCGTCAGTGAGGCCTGTAATTCCACCGGTTGCTGTGCATCGCCCTGTACGCGGTATTCTGGGTGGATAATCTCTGCCCCATTCTTACCTCGTTTGATTTCACCGTAGGCGATAACGTGCTGGCCTGGAGCCAGGCTATTTTTCATTGCGGCATTGAAGTTGAAGAAGCGCATCGTCAGCACGCCGCTGCCGTCGCTGATTTGGCAGGTCAGCATACGTTTGCGTCCAAAGACGATATCGTTGCGCAACACGTCACCTTCCACGGTGGCATAGATACCGGGCAGCAGGTCACCAATAGCGTAGAGGTGGGTGCGATCTTCGTAACGCAGCGGCAGGTGCAGCAACACGTCCTGCACGGTTTCCAACCCGAGGCGCGCGAGTTTAGCCGCCTGACTGGCACCGACCCCCGTGAGGGTGTTCAACGGTTGGTTATTCAGCAGGTGGCTTTTCATTGGCGCTCTCGCTATTCGGCGGCGGATTGCATGGCTGCCCACCATGCCGTGTCGGCAATGATCTGGCCCTGATTGTCGATGCGCGGGCGGGGGAGTTTTTTCCGCGTCGCTACGCGCGCCAGCACCGGATAGCCTCCTTCGAACAGCAAGCGCTGTTGTTCATTGTCATAAAGCATGCCCGCTTCACGCTGGTACATACCCGCGTTTTGACGTTGGCGTTGGGCTTCGTAAAGGATCAGCGCAGAAGCGACCGACACGTTCAGGGATTGCACCATGCCGATCATCGGAATGATGATGTCCTGGTCGGCCAGCGCGAGCGCTTCCTGCGTGATGCCGGTTTTTTCCTGACCGAGCAGGATGCAGGTCGGTCGCGTGTAATCTACTTCACGAAAATCGACCGCTTTGGCTGACAGGTTGGTCGCCAGAATCTGCATGCCTTGTGTTTTTAAATGCGAGACGGCATCGGAGATGGTGCGATGTGTTTTGACCTGTACCCAACTGTTGCTGCCTGCTGCTGATGACACCAGTGTACGCATGCGGCTGGTAGGCCAAACGGCGTGGACTTCGTGGACGCCAACGGCATCGGCGGTACGAATTACAGCGGAAATATTGTGGGGTTTGTGCACCTGTTCCATACACACCGTCAAATCGGGTTGACGGCTTGTCAGCATCTCTTGGATGCGGGCGTAGCGTTCTGGTGTCATACGATGTCTCTTGCGTTATCCCGGTACCATATGTGCGACCGGGATCGTCAGGGCTATCATTGGTTACGGTGGCGATCAGTTGCGATTACGGGTCACTTTGATGACATCCGGCATCACGCGGATTTTACGCATGACGTTAGCCAGATGTACCCGATCGCGCGTGGTCAAACGGATAAAGGCGCTATACACGCGTCCATCCCGCTCTTCCGTATTGATACTCTGAATATTGGAGTTGGCGGCATTAATCGCTGCGGTCAGGTTGGCCAATGCTCCCTGATGGTTGAACATGTCGACTTTAATCTCAGCGATAAGCTCTTGTTCGGTAACCTTATCCCACTCGACCGCCATGAATTTTTCTGGCTCTTTCTGGTAGCCGCGAATGTTTCGACAAGACTCATGGTGAACCACCAAACCTTTACCGGGACTGACGTGGGCCACAATCGGGTCACCGGGGATCGGGCGGCAACATTTGGCGAACGTAATCAATACGCCATCTGCGCCTTTGATCGGCAGCTTGCGCAAACCGGTGTGCTCTTGCTGTAACGGCTGCTCATCCAACAGGTTTTTCGCTACGACGATGCTCATGGCGTTACCGAGGCCAATCTCTGCCAGCAGGTCATCGAGCGAGGTGAGTTTCATGCGATCCAACTCAAGCTGGATGCTGGTTTGTGGAATATCGCTGAGCTTTCTGCCATTACCCAAAGCATGATTTAATAAACGACGTCCCAGGCTCACGGAATCGTCACGCTTGAGATTCTTCAGCATTTGGCGAATCTTGGCGCGAGCGCGCGAACTAACGACAAAGTTTAACCATGCCGCATTGGGGCGAGCGCCGGGAGCGGTAATGATCTCCACCGTTTGCCCACTGCTCAGCGATTGAGAGAGCTGGTAGGGCTGTCTGTCGACGCGGGCGCCGACGCAGGCATGCCCGATATCCGTATGTACCGCGTAGGCAAAATCGACCGGTGTCGCGCCTGCCGGTAGCTCGATGATGCGTCCTTCCGGAGTGAACACATACATTTCATCGGGGAACAGATCGGATTTGACGCTCTCGATAAACTCGAACGAGCTGCCCGCACTTTGTTGCAGCTCCAGCAGGCTCTGCATCCATCGCTGTGCACGGACCTGTGCCGTAGTGCTGCTTTCACCTTCTTTGTACGCCCAATGTGCTGCCACACCCATTTCGGCCATCTGGTCCATGTCTTCGGTACGGATCTGTACTTCGACCGGCACGCCGTGCGGCCCAATCAACGAGGTATGCAGCGATTGGTAGCCGTTCGCCTTCGGAATAGCGATGTAATCTTTGACGCGGCCAGGACGCGGTTTGTACAGGCTGTGCACCTGTCCGAGCACGCGATAGCAGGTATCCAGCTCTTTAACGATCACCCGAAACGCGTAGATATCCATGATGGAATGGAAACGCTGTTCTTTCAGGTGCATCTTGCAGTAGATGGAATAGAGATGTTTTTCGCGTCCGCTGACGCGACAGGGTATGCCTGCTTCGTTCAACCGCCCTTCGATTTCGGAAAGGATTTTTTGGATCATTTCCTTGCGGTTGCCGCGCGCGGCTTTGACCACTTCCTTGATCACACGATAACGGTTTGGATACAGCGCCTCAAAACCCAGCTCTTCCAACTCGGTTTTCAGATGATGAATACCCAAACGGTGCGCCAATGGGCTGTAAATTTCCAGCGTTTCACGCGCAATACGACGACGCTTGTCAGGACGCAGCGAGCCCAGTGTGCGCATGTTATGCGTACGGTCAGCCAGTTTGATGAGAATAACGCGGATGTCCTGAACCATCGCCATAATCATCTTGCGGAAGTTCTCGGCCTGCGCTTCTTTCTTGTCGCGGAATTTCAGCTTGTCCAGCTTCGAGACGCCATCTACCAGTTCGGCGACGCTCTTGCCGAATTGTTGCTCAATATCCTGGTAGGTAGTGGAGGTATCTTCGATGGTGTCATGCAGCAGCGCGGCCATCAGCGTCTCATAGTCAAGACGCATCTCCGCCAAAATACCGGCAACAGCGACGGGATGGGTGATGTAAGGTTCACCGCTGGAGCGAGTCTGCCCCTCGTGAGCATCACGTGCAACAATATAAGCCCGCTGAAGGCGCTTGATCTGGTCTTCCGGCAGATAGCGCTGTATCAGCAGATTGAGGCTTTCGAAGATATACAAGGGCGACCCGTAGCGAGATTAACGACGACTTTCAGCAATCGCGGTGACCGCCTGGATCTCTGCGGCTTCTTGCTCTTGCTGTTCCTGAAGCTCACGCACATCCAGAATCTGGTTGTTGATCAGGCCTTCTTCGATTTCGCGCAGCGCAATCACGGTGTATTTGTCGTTCTCTTCAGGGACCAGCGGATCTTTTCCGCCTGCTTGCATCTGGCGGGCGCGGCGAGCAGCGACCAACACCAGGTCAAAACGGTTACCAATTTTCTCAACAGCGTCTTGAACAGTTACGCGTGCCATAATGTGCTACTCCACAGGAAATAAAATGACTGCGCATCATACTGAAAGTGATGTCAGTCTGCCAATAGTTTGGTGATTAATGCATCATGCCGCAATGCCTGGCGGCTCAGCAATAGGCGTTCAGCACGGATGATGGTTCTCAGATCGGACAGCGCCAGATCGAAATCATCGTTGACGATCAGATAATCGTATTCCGCGTAGTGTGTCATTTCAGCCACCGCTTGCGCCATACGTCGTGCAATCACCTCATCGCTGTCCTGGCCGCGACCGCGCAGACGGCGCCCCAACTCTTCTTTGGACGGCGGCAGAATAAAGATACTGCGCGCCTGCGACATCCGGCGGCGGATTTGCTCTGCGCCCTGCCAATCGATATCCAGAAAAATATCTACGCCGGTTGCCAGCACCTGCTCAATGGCGGCTTTGGACGTGCCGTAGTAGTTGCCAAACACTTCGGCGTACTCAAGGAAGGCATCTTCCTGAATCATACGCTTAAATTCATCCACAGAAACGAAGAAATAGTGTTCTCCGTGGTTTTCCCCCGGGCGTTTGGCTCGGGTGGTGTGGGAAATCGACACCTGGGTGTCATACAACGGCTGCGTTTTCAGTAACGCATTTATTAAACTGGATTTTCCCGCGCCGCTGGGGGCAGAAACAATGTATAACGTGCCTTGAGCCATAATAATGAACGTAATGTATGGTGAATGTGATGGGTCGATTGGACTGCCTTGCCTGTGCCAATTTTTCGCATTATACACGATACGCGCACTAATCTTTACCGTTGCTTCACCGGATATCACATCTTGTGATGACTGGATTCGTGATCGCTTTCGATAGTTTGCTTAAATTTTCATGTGATATGCATTTTTCGCGCGTTCTTTGGTTTCTGAGGCGTTTTGGTGTGTGCCAGCATAACGGCAGAAACGTACAAGGATGCGCTTATGAGACAATCTGTTCTCCAATATACGCTCTGTCTTTGGGATGTTACATATCATAAACGGAGCGTGTGAAAGTGAATATCAATAAAAAGCTATTGGCATTATCTGTGGTATTGGCCGCAATAAGTGGCTGTGTTATCGCTAAGGCAGATACGCATACACTCAGCCTGGGTTATTCTCAGGGAAAAGTGACTGATTTTAAAAATCTCCGTGGTGTCACAGCGAAATATCACTATCAGCCTGACGGTTCACTGGGTTTTATCAGCTCGCTAACCTATATGGGTGGATCTAAAAACTTTGATATCAATGGATATAAAGGAAATGCACCGATAAAGTATTATTCGCTGTTAGTGGGTCCATCTTATCACGTTAATGAATTTGTTAGCCTTTACGGTTTAGTCGGTGCCGCACATGGTAAAGCGAAAGGATCTGTAACTAATCATGCTGGCGATTATGACTCTGGTAAAGGTAACGATACCGTTTTTGCCTATGGTGCTGGTGTTCAGATAGTGCCAGCAGCAAATTGGAGTATTGATGTGGGCTATGAAGGATCAAAGTTCAAAGCAGTAAAAATCAACGGATTTAATATCGGCCTTGGCTATCGATTCTGATCCCGAATCGCGTGGCTACGCCGAAGTGGACTTCGGCGTTTCCTTTCCCTCTAGAGAATTTGTCATCGCATGCTCGTCGTCAGGCGTAAACGGATGCTTGGCGTGGTAATGCTGCCACACGGTAAAATTTTCATTATCCATAGGTTTGGCATACAAAAATCCCTGAATGTAGCCCACGCCGTGTTGTGTCAGGTAGTGAAGCTGACGCGCGGTTTCCACCCCTTCTGCTACTATCTTCAAATTAAGGCGGTGAGCGAGACTTATAATGGTATCTAAAATCGGCGTCTCTTCTTCCTGTGACGAAATAGTGCGAGCAAACTCCTGATCGACTTTCAAGTAATCAAGCGGGAAGCTTTGCAGGTAAGACAGAGAGCAATGGCCAGTGCCAAAATCATCAATCTCGACATGTATGCCTTCCTGACGTAGTTATTGCAAGCGCTGCGCCACTTCCGGTCCTTCGCTAATGAGACTGCGCTCGGTCAGTTCTAGCGTTATCAAAGAGCGGTGGGCCGCCACATTCGCCGCAAACTGGCGGATATCGGCGATAAATTCGCTGTCTTGCAGATGCTCAGCCGACACATTCAAGCCCAGATGAAAATTCGGCTCGATATGCCAACTGGTAACGTCTTCCTCCACCAGTTTCAACAAATGGCGTGTTAGTGGGATAATCATATTTTCCGCTTCAGCGGCGGCAATAAACACATCCGGGCGAATCCACTGTCCATCGGCGCGCCGCCAGCGCAATAACGCTTCTGCGCCGGTGCAGCGTTGTGCCTCGGTACCGTAAACCGGCTGATAGTAGACAGAAAACTCATTGTCGGTGATGCCGCGGCGTAATTCGTCCTGAAAGGAGAGCTTGCGTTTTTGCCAATACAGCGCGGCCAGAATAAACAGCGCGGAAAGTACCAGTGTGAGCGGCAACAGCGTCAGAAAGGCAAACTGCCAGGCCTTACCCATTTCTGCAGCGGGAGCGGTAATGGAGACAACAATGGGGAAGCGTTCCGATGTGATGTGATATTCGACACCAGAAAGCCATTCAGGTTGATGCGGTACGGTGGTGGCACTGGGATGAATCAAATCGCCATCCCCCACTCTGATATTCAGTTGAAAGCCGCGCAGCTTGTTGACAGCATTCATTAGCGTCACCAGATATTGCGCATCAACCAGGCCAAAAGCACCCCAACCATCGTCCGGCGTGCGAATAAAAATGAGTGTTGGGCTGATGTCGGCATCTTTGATCTGATCGGCAGAGAGGCTCCAGGCGGGAGGTAATTTTTCCGGAAGCGGCATCATGATCACATCGCTGATTTCCAGAGCGTTATGGGCAAACAGCGAGGAGCAGTAAATGCTCTTGTCATAGGTCAGGCCGATGGAGCGAAAATAAGCGAACTGCGCGCTGAGCCGTTGGAGATCGTCTCTGATATCCTCACACAGCTTTCCTTGCAGCGGTTGCAGGGCTTCCAGCAGTGACCAGGCGCGGTGGTAATGCTTTCCGCCTGATCGAGCGCCAGCGTTGCCGTGGATTGCAGATCCCATTGCCCGATTTGTCGTGATTCAACAAAGGTGAAAAGTAATATCAATAGCAATGGGAATACCCCGGCGCAGAGAATCAGCCAGCGGCCCCGTTGTTGCGCGCGTTTATGCTGTGGACTCACGCCACTACTCCTTGGTACCACGTAGATATGACTCTGCCTGTCGTGGCGTATAGCAATGTGAAGAACCAGGCAGCCAGCGCACCCTGAAACGCGTCGCGACATAAATGTGTCTACGCGCTTTTTAAGTATATCAATCCGCTGTAAATCGATCGGAAATTGTTTTGAACGCAAAGGATGAAAAAAAGGGAGCCACGAGACGGCTCCCTGAAGGGGTCGGCAAACGTTAGCCTTCGTTGAGAATAAACATGCCGTAAGGGTGAATCTGCAAATAGAGATCGTCGCCCACGTTGGGTTGCAACTGGGTGGCATTTACCTGTAGCAGCAGCGATTGCCCGTGCCAGATGACGCTCACTTCATACTGTGAACCCATGTAAGCCACATGGCGCACCGAACAGCGCTGGCTTTCATCACCCTGGGTATTCAGCGTAATGGCTTCAGGACGAATGCCCACGGTGCACGCCCCGCTTTCCGCGCCAAAATGCGCCGGTTTAGGTATGCGGTAGCCGAAAATCTCTACGCTATCAGCCTGCCGCTGTGCCGGGAAAATATTGGCCTCGCCCATAAAACTTGCCATAAAACGTGACGCGGGCTGACGGTACAGCGCTTGCGGCGACCCCATTTGCATTATGTGACCTTTATTCATCACCAGTACGCTGTCAGACACGGCGAAGGCTTCGCTTTGGTCGTGGGTGACGTAGAGTGACGTGATGTTGAACTGCTGCTGCAATTCGCGGATTTTTTCCCGCATGCTGCGCCGCAGGTTGGCATCCAGGTTACTCAGAGGCTCATCGAACAGCAGTACTTTAGGCTTTAGAATCAACGCGCGTGCCAACGCTACGCGCTGCTGCTGGCCGCCGGAGATCTGATCGACATAGCGATCGGCAAAGCCTTCCAAATCCACCAGCGCCAGTGCTCCATTGACCCGATCGTGGATCTCACTTTTGGGCCGACCGAGCATCTTCAAGCCGTAGCCGATATTCTCCCCCAGTGACATATGGGGGAACAAAGCATAGGACTGAAACACCATACAGATATCACGCTGCTGGATGGAGCGATCGGTCACGTCCTCGCCGTCTATATAGATGCGGCCTTCACTGGGTTTTTCCAACCCGGCCACCAACCGCAGCACGGTGGTCTTGCCACAACCGGACGGGCCGAGCAGTGTCACCATGTGACCCTGAGGGATCGCCAGGTCGAGATTTTCCAGCACAGTGTTAGTGCCAAAGCGTTTTGTTACGCTTTTTAGCTCGACGAAGTTTTTACGTGGTGCCTGCTCCGCTTCAGCGGTGGCGTGTTGGGTTAATTCGGTATTCACGATAGTCACCTTCTGATTATTGTGCGTTTTTGGCTTTGGAGCGGGCGGTGCGAGATTCGCCAACCAAATAGTCAAACAGGAAAATGATCGCCAGCATCACCACGATCAGGATAGAACCGTAGGCGATAGCTACCCCATATTCGCCGTCCTCAACGCGGTTCAGGATATAGGCGGTGGCGACGCGCGTGTCCGGTGTCACCAGGAACACGATGGCACTGACGGTGGTAATGGCGCGCACAAAGCTGTAGATCAACGCGGAAAGAATGGCCGGGCGCAGCAGCGGCAGTAAAATGTAGACGATAGTGCGCATTGCTCCAGCGCGCAGGTTGAGGGAGGCTTCATCCAGCGATTTATCCAACTGGCCTAACCCGGCGATACCAGCGCGAATCCCCACTGGCACGTTGCGCATCACCATCGAGATGATGACGATGGCGGCGGTACCTGTCAGATAAATGGGTGCGCTGTTGAACGCCAGAATATAGGAGATACCCGCCACGGTGCCCGGTACGGCAAAGCAGAGCATGGTGGTGAACTCGATGGTTTTTTTGCCGCGGAACTGCTGGCGCACCACAATATAGGCGATCAACAGACCAAACAGTGTGGTGATGGGGGCGGCGATCCCGGCGTAGAGCAGCGTATCAAGCAGTGAAGGCCATGCACCGTCGCTAAGACCTTGTCCGAACAGGGTAATAAAGTTTTGCAGCGTCAGTGTGTAATCCACACCCCAGTTAACGGTGAAGCTGCCATAGAAAATGCTGCCGTACAGCAGACCGTTAAACGCCACCCAGGCAATGAGGATAAAGGTGACACCCAACACCATCAGGCGCGGCAGCGGTTGTACATCGCCCCGGCTAAATTTACCGGAAATGGTGACGTAAGAACGTTTCCCGATCCACAGGTATTGGATACAAAATACCACCAGCGAGAACACCAGTAGAATCACGCCTAGCGTACTGGCGGCCTGATAATCCAACTGTGCACCGGTGATGTAGAAGTAAATCTGTGTCGCCAGCACGTCGAAGTTGCCCCCCAGCACCTGCGGGTTACTGAAATCGGCCAGAGACTGCACAATGACGATCAGGAAAGCGTTTGCCAACGCCGGTTTCAGCAGTGGCAGGAAGATGCGGTTAAAGGTTTGATAGCGGTTGGCGCGCAGCGTATAGGACGCCTCTTCCAGTGACGGGTGAATGCTCTTTATTGCACCGTCGAGGATCATAAAGGCCATCGGGGTAAAGGCCAGCACCTGTGCAATCCAGATGCCGGTGAAGCCGTACAGCCAGTTGGTGTTGGTCAGCCCGAACCAGGAAACCATCAGTTCGGTCACATAGCCGGAACGGCCCATCATCAACGTTACGCCCAGCCCGATGATAAATGGCGGCGTGACAATCGGTAGAATGGAGAACACGCGCCCGACAATGGCAGTACGCTTGGCGATGCGTGAGGTGTAAATCGCCAGCACCAGCCCAAAGAAGGTACAACCAAAGCCAACGGCCATGGCGAGCAGGAAGGAGTTCCAGATCACCTGAAGAATGTGCGATTGCCCTAACACCGTCATAAAACTCAACGGCACGAATTCGCCCGCGCTGTTGGTGAACATGGGGATGAAAATGGCAATGCTGGGATAGAGAATAAAGATACCGATCAGCACAATGGTGGTTATCAGTGAGCCGATGACGAAGCGATCGCCGCCCAGCCATTCAAGGCGTGCCATCGCCAGCGTCATGATGGCGCCTAACGCGATAAAGATCCCGATGGTGGCATAACCCATACCCTGTTGAACTACGGTGGCGCTGAGCAGCATAAACAGCATGCAAAACAGCGTATAGCCGGCATCAAACAGATGGCGGCCTCGCTGTTTTCTCGAGGCGGGGGTGCGAGGACGCAGTAACAGCGCGCAGGGTAACAGCAGCCACAGCAGGCTGATGTTGATGCCAGACCAGCCGTAAGCGTGCAGCACTTCTTCCCGGGTGGCACCGAACAGGCCGTAATCTAAACTCCAGGCGGGCATCAGCGCAAACGAGAGCGGGATAACGGCGAGCCAGAGAAAGATGGCGTCCAGTGCCTGCGGGCGTTGAGCCGAGGCGAGTGAGTGAGACATGGGTTTCCCTCTGAGTATACTAAAAGTCACAATGGTGACGAATGACCGAGACTGAAGACAACGTCACTCCGCCGACGCGTCATCCTTCGCGTAGACGGAGGACCTCCCACAGAAAGAAAGCGTTTCGTCTGTATGAGATTCCCGCCTGCGCGGGAATGACAGAAGATATACGGACTAACCGTATTGGTTTCAGTCTGTCAGCAACCGGTGCCCCGGCTTATGCCGGGGCAGTGGGCTTATTTGCCCATCTTGACTTCATTCACCCATTTGGTGATCAGTGCTTTACGCACATCTTCCGCGCCGTATTTGTCCATGTCGTAATTGATCAATTTAAGCTCTTCGAGCTTGAGCGACAGCGGTGATGCTTCGGCCTTGGTGTTGGTCAGGATCTGGCAGGACTGGCCCTTCTGCCAGGAGAGTTCTTGGGCTTCTTTTGACAGCGCCCAATCGACAAACCGTTTGGCATTCTCCAGGTTGCGCGCATTTTTCAGGATGCTGACGCCACCCACTTCATAGCCGGTGCCTTCACACGGTGATACCAGTTGCAGCGGTGCGCCATTCTCTTTTTCCTGCGAATAATCGTGCAGGAAGCCGATGCCGATGGCGCTTTCGCCACGGGCGGCGTTACGTGCCGGGGCAATACCCGATTTAGTGTACTGCGACACGTTGGCATTGAGTTTTTTCAGGTAATCAAACGCCTGATCTTCACCCCACAACTGTGAGAAGGTGGCCAGCGCGGTGTAAGCGGTACCAGAACTTTGCGGGTCGGCAATCTGGATTTCCCCTTTGTAGATAGGATCGATGAGATCTTTCCAGCATTGCGGTACCGGTAGGTTTTTCTTTTTCAAACGTTCGGTGTTGACGCCAAAGCCGAGAATTCCGATGTAGACCGCAGAGGAGTAATTGCCTTTGCGTTTCGCCGGATCGCGGAACTGCGGCATGATATTCGCCAATTCAGGGGAGACATAAGGTTGCAGCAGATCCATTTCACCGGCCTGTGACTGCGGATCGAGCGTGCCGCCGTACCAGACATCGGCTTGTGGGTTACGTTTTTCCGCTTCTACCTTTGCCAGCGTACTGCCAGAACCGTTGCTGATGAAGGAGGTTTGTACGTCATATTTCTCACCAAACGCTTTGGTTTCTGCTTCGCAAAACGCGTTGGTGGCACTGCAATACACCACGAGGCGGCCTTTGGCCTGTGCTGCGCTGGACAGCGTGGCCGCTGCGATCCCGGTAACGATAAGGGCAGAGAGAAGAGAAAGTTTCATAATGCTTCCTTATTATCAGTGGTAAAAGCGTCAGGGCGGGCCTGAAGCGTTTGGCCACCGAGACGGATGCATTTGCGATCGACTGGTGCCCGCCATCATCAACGGCATCAGCAACAGCCCGACACAGGCTGCCGCCAGTGTCAGTAAGGCAAAGAAACCGGACCAGCCGTAGAATTGCATCCACTGTGCCAGCGGCCACCCTGCCAATGCGGCCCCAAGATAAGCAAACAGGCCAAGAAATCCGGTAACGGTTCCTGCTGCTTCCTTATGGACGTACTCTGTGGCCGCCAGACCGATAAACATCTGAGGGCTAAAAACAAAAAAGCCGATACTGAAAAAATTCACCGCCAGCAGGGCATAATGGTGAATTGGCACCAGCCAGATAGCGGTTACGCTGAGAAATAAGCCCAGCGAGAACAGCAAAATCATCGGTGCACGCTGACCGCGAAACAGCAGGTCTGAGCCCCATCCGGCAAATAGCGGCAGACCGATACAGGCATGCACTTTTAACGTCTCCTGTCCGGGGATCAATCCATCGTAGGGGTCGGGTAAATCGCTGTCGGCGGGGAAACGCACCACATCGCCTGCGCGTGCAATCGCCTAGAGCCGTGGGTGTGCTTCCAGCATAAAGCGTCGGCCCAGAACGTCCGATGCCAGACCGTCAATGGCCAGAGGGATAAATTGGCGTGTTTCATAGCGCAACAGGGCAGAGGCATCACAATCCAATACCTGACGCAGGGTGGTAATCAGGCGCTGAAACCGATCCTTATGACCGATGCCACTATGTAGCTCAATGGCAATCTTTGCCAGGACGTTAACGGAAAAACTCATGGCCACCCCTGATAGTCAAATTGATAATTAAGAATGTCATAATGACCATAATAAGTATAGTCATTATGACATATTTATTTTTAAATAAAAACAGTAAATCATTTGAAAACAGTTAGTTAAAAACATGGCACGCCAATTGATATAGCCCAACTATCTTATTCGCATTACAGCATAAATTTGAGGTTGATATGGCTATTCATGTAAAAAACAACATTCACTGGGTTGGGCAACGAGACTGGGAATTTCGCGATTTTCACGGCACCGAATACAAAACCTTGCGCGGCAGCAGCTATAACAGTTACTTGATTCGTGAAGGGAAAAACGTACTCATCGACACGGTGGATCACAAATTCAGCCGCGATTTTGTCCAGAACCTGCGCGCGGAAATCGATCTGGCGCAGATTGATTACATCATTATCAACCATGCGGAAGAGGACCATGCGGGCGCGTTAACCGAGCTGATGTCGCAGATTCCGAATACGCCTATCTACTGCACCGCTAATGCCATTGACTCCATCAACGGCCACCACCATCACCCGGAATGGCGCTTTCACGTGGTGAAAACAGGTGACACCCTGGATATTGGCAATGGTAAACAGTTGGTGTTTGTGGAAACGCCGATGCTGCATTGGCCGGATAGCATGATGACCTACATGACGGGGGATGCGGTACTGTTCAGTAACGACGCATTCGGTCAGCACTACTGCGATGAGCGTCTGTTCAATGACGAAGTTGATCAGACTGAACTGTTTGAGCAGTGCCAACGCTACTATGCCAACATCCTGACCCCGTTCAGCCGACTGGTGACGCCGAAAATCACTGAGATCCTCGGCTTTAATCTGCCGGTTGATATGATTGCTACCTCACACGGTGTGGTGTGGCGAGATAATCCGACGCAAATCGTGGAGCTGTATCTGAAATTGGCGGCGGATTATCAGGAAGATCGCATCACTATTTTCTACGACACCATGTCCAACAATACGCGCATGATGGCGGATGCTATCGCGCAGGGCATCAACGACGTTGACCCGCGCGTCGCGGTGAAAATTTTCAATATTTCGCGCAGTGATAAAAATGACATTCTGACTAACGTGTTCCGCTCCAAGGGGGTTCTGGTGGGATCGTCTACCATGAACAACGTCATGATGCCCAAAGTGGCGGGCATGCTGGAGGAACTGACAGGGCTGCGTTTTCGCAACAAGAAAGCGTCTGCATTCGGCAGCTATGGTTGGAACGGCGGCACGGTCGATCGCGTGCAAACCCGTTTGATGGATGCTGGTTTCGAAACCACCATTGCCCTGAAGGCCAAGTGGCGTCCCGATATCGATGCGTTGGCAATGTGCCGTGAGCACGGGCGTGAAATTGGCCGCCAGTGGGCGCTCTCCCCGTTGCCGGAGGCCGTGCGCGCAACGCCGCAGCCAGACGCCTGCGCTTGTGCAGCGAAAGCGGCAGCCGATCTGGGGCCACAGATGCAGTGCAGCGTCTGTCAGTGGGTGTAATGACCCGGTACGCGGTGAGCCGATGCAGGACGTGGCGCCCGGAACACCGTGGAGTCAGGTGCCAGACAGTTTCCTGTGCCCGGAATGTTCCCTGGGCAAGGCGGTATTTGATGAACTGGCGGTGGAGGCTGTATGAGTCACGGTATCGTTATTATCGGCTCAGGCTTAGCGGCGCGCCAATTGGTTTAGCGGCGCGCCAATTGGTGAAGCATATTCGCAAGCAGGATGCGGCGATCCCGCTATCGCTGATTGCCGCTGACAGCATGGATGAATATAACAAGCCCGATCTCAGCCATGTGATAAGTCAGGGGCAATGCGCCGACGATCTGACACGTCAGTCGATGGGCGCATTTGCTGAGCAACATCAGCTACAGCTCTACCCAAATACACGGGTCACTGACATTGATGTCGCACATCATCGCGTAAAAAGCCACGACAGCGAATGGTGCTACGACAATCTGGTACTGGCAACGGGGTTCCGCATCGGTGCCACCGGTTCCGGGGCATGAGCTGATGCTGACGTTGAATAGCCAGCAAGAATACCTCGCGTGTGAAGCACAGTTGCAGGACGCTCGGCGGGGGTTGGTGATAGGCGCGGGGCTGATTGGTACCGAGCTGGCGATGGATTTTTGCCGTGCCGGTAAGGCGGTTACGCTGGCAGATTGCGCTGCCAGCGTGTTGCCAACATTGCTGCCGCCGGAAGTGAGTGGCCGTTTACAACACTGTCTGGTCGATATAGGAACGCATCTGTTGTTGAAAGCAAAACTGCAATCGCTGGAACAGACCGAGAAAGGCATTCGTGCTCGATTTGATGGCGATCGCATCAGTGACGTGGATGTGGTGGTAGACAGCACGCTGCAAACCAGCCAGGCAGATATCTATGCATTAGACGACTGTGCTGAGATTGCAGGACAGGTACGGCCATTTCTGCAACCGATCCAGCTAAGCTATCGCACTGGCGAAAACGCTGCTTGGCGTTAACACTGCGCTCGCGCTGCCCGCCATGCTGGTTAAGGTAAAAACACCGGCGTTGCCGTTGCATCTGGCCGGAGAATTAGGTCGCAGTGACTTGCGTTGGCAGATTGCCACTGTACCGGAGGGCATGGTGGCACAGGGAAGGGATGAAGAGAGTCAGTTGCGCGCTTTTGTGGTGAGTGAAGATCGGATGAAAGAGGCGTTCGCGTTGCTAAAAGCACTATAACCTGGTGTATGGGTATGATTTTTTAGGCTGACTTATCGAAAAGCCTGTCTATCTTCAGTATGGTGTATGGCATAGGGCGATAACGTATTGGTTGCGTGCCGTGAGCGTGATTAATCGATGTCGCCTTACTCCGTTTTATTCCGCCATGAGGTTGTGATGAGTCTTGCCAAACAAGGCATGTTGTACGTGTTAATCGCCTCCATTCTGTGCGGCACGTTAACGGTGCAGTTTACCTTTTTGGTCACGATAGAAAAGTCGAATGCGGCAACCGGGACTATCCTTCAGTTTCTCTCTCCAACGGTGATTGTCACCTGGTTTGCGCTAACGCGGAAAAAGCTGCCGGGTGTGTTTGTATGTGCCGCGATACTCACCTCGCTGGCGGGCACTTTTTTGCTGGTGACGCACGGTAATCCGACGTCGCTGTCGATCTCGCCTACGGCGCTGATCTGGGGGGATTGCTGCCGCCTTCTATTCCACCTACTCCTCGGGGCTGATCTCCCGGCACGGCACATTGCTGGTGGTGGGGTGGAGCATGTTTATTGCAGTGGTATCGATGATGCCTTTTTTCCTGCTGCCGGAAGAGAATATTGCGGTTAACGGTCTGGGCCTGTTTGCTTTCTTCTATCTGATTATCGTGGGCACTGCTGTGACGTTTAGCCTGTATCTCAAAGGCGCATCGCTGATTGGCGGCCAGAAGGCCAGCATTCTTAGCTGCGCAGAGCCGCTGACCAGCGCCGTACTGTCTTTGCTGCTGTTGGGCATTACCTTCACGCTGCCTGATTGGCTCGGCACGCTGCTTATCCCCTCATCCGTGCTGCTGATTGCCATGGATGCCAAGGGGAAATTACACCGTTAATCTGAGGGGAATCAGCTATGAAACATGAACATGTTGGTGACGTTATCCTCGATGCATACTCGATTGCGCAAGGTGTCAGTCAGGTTGCCGCGCAACTCAATCAGGACTTTGATGAGGCCGTTGCCATTACGGTAGTGCCGGGCGGTATACTCTACACAGCAGACCTGACCAGACAGTTAACATTTGATATCAATATGGATTATATTTCCTGTCCACACACTCCGGGAGACAGGAATAATCATTCCCCCATCGTGTTCCATAATAATATCGACATCAGTAACCGCCATGTCACCTCATTGATGATGCGATTGAGTCAGGTGGGACAATGAAGCGTCTGGTTAACCATATCTCCAAGCACTTCACGCCAAAATCGGTTTCTGTGGCCGTTTTGTTTGTCAAACCGGGTCGCGTTGATATCCCTGTTAAACAATATTTTGCGTATGGAATGGACAACTATGATTTACTGATTGGCTATGGTATGCCGTGGGAGAATAAGTACAGAAATCTCCCTTACGTCGCGAAATTGAAGCGTTAAGCGCCTGTCAGTAACGATCAAACCGATCATGTTGGTACACCAGACCTACTTATGTTGGGCAACGTTCAACGCCTGCGCACACGTCCAAGCGGAACCCCACGCCCACTGGAAGTTATAGCCGCCCAGCCAGCCGGTAACGTCCACCACTTCGCCGATAAAATAGAGGCCTGGCACTTTACTGGCCTCCAGGGTTTTTGACGATAACTCACGCGTATCTACACCGCCGAGGGTGACTTCTGCGGTGCGATAGCCTTCCGTACCGTTGGGTTGCACTTGCCAGGCGTGCAGATTTTCAATGAGCGCTGCGATCTGTGAGGATTGCAGCTGCTTCAGTGAAACCTCGGGCACTATCCCCAAGGTTTGCAGGCACTCGACCAAGCGTTTCGGCAGCCACAGCGCCAGCGTATTTTTCAGGCTTTGATTGGGGTGTGCTGCACGTTGCTCGGCAAGCAGTACGTTAAGATCGTGCTGTGGCAACAGATTGATTGTCACCATTTCGCCCGGTAGCCAATAGCTAGACAGTTGCAGAATGGCCGGGCCAGAAAGGCCACGATGGGTAAACAGCAGACTCTCTTTAAAGCTGACACCGTTTTTCGCGGTCACCACTACAGGTACGGAAACGCCGGACAGCGTCTGTATCTGCTCCAGCAGCGGTTTATGTAGGGTAAACGGTACTAGCGCAGCGCGTGTTGGCAGTACCTTAAGGCCAAACTGTTGTGCGACCTGATAACCGAAGGGGGATGCGCCTAGCCCCGGCATGGAAAGCCCCCCGCTGGCAATCACTACCTGTGGAACCGTGAGCGTGCCATTGGCGAAGGTGAGGGTGAACGCTGAGCCCGCCCGTTCAATACGCTGGGGTTCACTACGTAGACGAAACTGTACGTTGCCGAGTTCGCACTCGCGCATCAGCATGTCCACAATCTGCTGCGCGCTGTCATCACAGAACAACTGCCCAAGGGTTTTCTCGTGATAGGCAATACCGTGCCGATTGACCAGATCGATAAAATCCCACTGGGTGTAACGCGCCAGCGCTGATTTGCAAAAATGCGGGTTTTCAGACAGATAAGTTGCTGGCTCGGCGTACATATTGGTGAAATTGCAGCAACCACCGCCCGACATCAATATTTTGCGACCGGGTTTTTTGCCGTTATCCACCAGCAGAACGCGCAGTCCGCGTTGTCCGGCCTGGGCGGCGCAAAACAGACCAGCAGCACCAGCACCCACAATGACAACATCAAACGATTCCACAGTGCGCTCTCCTGCCAATGGCGATATAAAAAGTTAGCATTTTCCCCGATAACCTACGGGTGGCTGATTGTAGTGTCAGGCGCGAAGGGATGCCAGCGTAACAAAATGTATATTTATACAAGAATATGTATTTTTTGATTTTATTAAGATAAATCCGACCAATAGCCGAATTGGTCATCTTTTCGTCAAAAAAAGTCATATTTTCCTTTTCCCGTTTAGGCTTGTCGCAGATAATGCGCCGCGTTCATGACCACAAATGGCCTAACGCTTATGCTACATTTATTTACCGGGGTTGATTTTCATACCGGTCTGATGCTGATTTTGGCACTGGTATTTGTTCTGTTCTATGAAGCCATAAACGGCTTTCACGATACGGCGAATGCTGTTGCCACCGTTGTATATACGCGCGCGATGCGGGCGGAATATGCGGTTGTCATGGCCGGACTGTTTAACTTTTTCGGCGTGATGCTAGGCGGGTTGAGCGTGGCTTATGCCATCGTGCATTTGCTGCCTACTGATTTGCTGCTTAACGTCAGTTCCGCGCACGGTCTGGCCATGGTGTTCTCCATGCTGCTGGCGGCGATTATCTGGAACCTGGGCACCTGGTACTTCGGTTTGCCAGCCTCCAGTTCCCACACCTTGATTGGTTCTATCATCGGGATTGGTTTGACCAACGCCCTGCTCACCGACACTTCTGTCGTGGATGCGCTCAATGTTCCCAAAATGATCAGTATCTTCCTGTCACTGATTCTCTCTCCCATTGTGGGGATGGTGGTCGTGGGTCTGATGCTGTTCGTGCTGCTACGTTTCTGGAACAACAATAAGAAACGCAAACGCATTCACTTGACGCCAGCCGATCGTGAAAAGCTGGATGGCAAACGTAAGCCGCCGTTCTGGACGCGTACAGCGCTGATCATTTCCGCTATCGGTGTTAGCTTCTCCCACGGCGCGAACGACGGCCAGAAATGTATCGGCCTGATCATGCTGGTACTGATTGGCGTTGCGCCTGCCGGCTTTGTCGTCAACATGAGCGCTTCCGGCTATGAAATCAGCCGCACGCGTGATGCCGTCGTCAATTTGCAGGAGTTCTATCAACAGCATGGCGATGCGCTCAAACACGTCATCGACCTCTCTACGCCTGTGCCGGCGACAGAAACTGTGCTGCCTGCTAATGGTGTTAAAGAGTTCCACTGCGACAGTTCGCGCGTAATGATCGCCATCGAACGTTCACTGGGTCTGCTGAATAACCTGAAGAGTTATGACCAGTTGAATGCCGAGGATCGCGGTCGTGTGCGTCGCTTGTTGATGTGCATCGCGGATACCATGGACAAGGTAGCGAAGCTGCCGGAAACCACGTCTGAAGATCGCCGCTACCTGAACAATCTGCGTCAGGATATGTTGAAAACCGTCGAATATGCGCCGTTATGGATTATCGTTGCTGTCGCATTGGCGCTCTCACTGGGCACCATGGTGGGCTGGCGTCGTGTCGCGGTAACTATCGGCGAGAAGATCGGTAAACGTGGCATGACCTACGCACAAGGGGTGTCTGCACAGGTGACGGCGGCGCTGTCAATTGGTGTGGCGAGCTATACCGGTATGCCGGTGTCCACCACCCATGTTCTTTCCTCTGCGGTTGTGGGCACCATGATCGTTGATGGTGGCGGCGTACAGGGCAAAACGGTTAAGAACATCCTGCTGGCATGGGTGTTTACGCTGCCTGTCTCTCTGGTGATGTCCGGCGTGCTGTATTGGTTGGCGCTGAAACTGATTTAATCCGTCAGGGTTGAAACTGCACGAAATAAAAAGGCGATTCGAGAGAATCGCCTTTTATCTTTGTCGGTTACACATTATTAAATACCCAATCGATCAATACCACATCAACATGGACACCAGACTTACCAGGATGAGTCCGCACAGTGCGGAGGTCAGCATAAACTGGCCTCGTACTCGCTCACAGCGGCGCATAAACTCTTCATCGTGGTGTTCCAGATAGCGTTGTGCGTAAATGTAGCGAACCAGCCGAATCTGCTTACTGGGCTGTCCGTGGGAAGTGAAAAATCCTCCGCCATCCACATACTGGTACAACAGCGGGTCGCAATCGCGCAGGATCATCAGCAGTACGCGCAAAGAAGAATAATAGCGCGCCATGTTGATGACACAGACGATGCTCAAGGCCCAGAAAAGCGCAAATGTACTGATCATGCTCCCCTCCCAGATAATGTTATTCGTCAGAACGAGGATGTGGTGAACATCCTACAGCGTTTCTGCGAATCGTTTTGCCACACGTTCATTACGCGATTTTATTAAGCGGGCGAATAAAGGGTAAATCGCCCTTATCTTTTGCTCTACCGGGCAGTATGTAGTACGGTAATCGAGAGACCTCAAGCACCGCAATGGAACACCGCTCGACTCACCATGAAATGATAGGCTCAGCAGCCGAATGGCACGTTGGTATCCCCCTCATTGTTATTTTAGAAGAGGAAAACAGATTTTTGCCACAGAGTGACCGATATCAAATAATTTTGACGATTTTCCCTACTCTTTTTTCTGGTTTTGTAGCAGATCGTCGGGAATCCAGACGTGATAAGGAGCCGTTTCTACTACACTTATCAAGGAGTACAAGAATTTTACGGTCAGATCGCCGTTCCTGTGAGCCGTTGTGCAGTAATCACTTGCACGGAGCACGGGCGCTGTGCTGGTCATCTCGCAGAATGTGGTAAATATGCGGTGGTGTGATCTGCTGAACATAACAAAAATCGGCAGGGGTGGTATTCTATAGCCAAGCCATTAAGTATCAGATTAGCAGGCGGAAAAATCTGCTGAACCATTAATGTGCCTTTACGGAAGGAGCTTATTATGGCTTATAAACATATCCTGATTGCTGTTGACCTTTCTCCAGAAAGTAAAGTGTTAGTGGAAAAGGCGGTCTCGATGGCAAGGCCGTACAATGCCAAAGTCTCGTTGATCCACGTCGACGTCAATTACTCCGATCTGTACACCGGCCTGATTGATGTGAATCTGGGCGACATGCAGCAGCGTATTTCTGAAGAAACGCAAAACGCGTTGACCGATCTCTCTAAAAACGCCGGTTATCCGATCACGGAAACCTTGAGTGGCAGTGGCGATCTGGGGCAGGTTTTGGTGGATGCTATCAAGAAATATGATGCTGACCTGGTGTTATGTGGGCACCATCAGGATTTTTGGAGCAAGCTGATGTCTTCCGCGCGTCAACTGATCAACACCGTGCATGTGGACATGCTGATCGTTCCGTTGCGTGATGACGAAGAGTAACATCCTCGTTCTCTTCCTCTCCCCGGTTAAGGCCGGGGAGCCTTTTTAGCTAGTGCATTTTTTTGCAAATTGACCGATTTTTTAGTCGATCGCATTTTTTTACCTCCCCTCTGTTAACCGCTTTTTTGTGCACTGAATTGCACTTTCTTTTGTTATATAACAGAAACTTATGATAAATTTTTATCATTTTTTATGTGGGGATAAGTGCCTATCTCATTGGTTTTTAAGCATATAAAACGTTAAAAAACGCTTGCTTGAATATACACCAGCAGTGCTATAGCCGAAGCGGCACAACATCATTCAACCGCGATCCCACAGGCTTTTAACGTGCATAACTTTCACCGTTTTCACGCGGCCAAGCACTTTGCTGCGCGTGAAAGGGGGCGAGATAAAAAAAGCACAGTCCACCGGACGCTTTCTCTTTTTTGCAGGAGTTGGTAATGGCTCAATTAGTCTCTCTGGAAAGTTTTCTCAATCAGGTTCAGCAGCGCGACCCGCATCAGCCGGAGTTTTCTCAGGCGGTCAGGGAAGTTTTCTCTACCCTATGGCCGTTTCTGGAACAGAATCCGCGCTATGCAGAGCAAAGCCTGCTGGAACGTCTGGTCGAGCCAGAGCGTGTTATCCAGTTTCGCGTTGCCTGGACGGATGACAAAGGTCAGGTGCAGGTCAACCGCGCTTGGCGCGTGCAGTTCAGTTCCGCCATTGGTCCGTATAAAGGCGGGATGCGTTCCCACCCTTCGGTGAACCTCTCCATTCTCAAATTCCTCGGTTTCGAGCAAACCTTTAAAAACTCGCTGACCACGCTGCCAATGGGCGGTGGTAAAGGCGGTTCCGATTTCGATCCCAAGGGTAAAAGCCATTGTGAAGTGATGCGCTTCTGTCAGGCGCTGATCGCGGAGCTGTATCGCCATCTGAGGCCGGATACTGACGTACCTGCCGGAGACATCGGTGTGGGCGGTCGTGAAGTGGGCTTTATGACCGGGATGATGAAAAAGCTGACCAACAACACCGCGTGTGTGTTTACCGGTAAAGGACTCTCTTTTGGCGGCAGTCTGATTCGCCAGGAAGCGACAGGGTATGGGCTATTCTACTTCACGCAGGCGATGCTGGAGCGTCACGGCCTTGGGTTTGATGGCATGCGTGTTGCAGTCTCCTGGTTCGGTAACGTGGCGCAGTATGCCATTGAAAAAGCGTTGTCTCTGGGCGCTCGTATGATTACCGCTTCGGACTCCAACGGCACGGTCGTGGATGAGGCGGGCTTTACGCCGGAGAAACTGGTGCTGCTGGCGGATATCAAAAACCAACGTTATGGCCGTGTGGAAGATTACGCGCGCGAAGCCGGTCTTACGTACCTGCCAGGCCAAATGCCGTGGAACGTGCCCGTGGACATCGCACTGCCGTGCGCCACGCAGAATGAGCTGGACCTGACCAGTGCCAAGACGCTGATTGCTAACGGCGTGAAAGTCGTGGCGGAAGGGGCCAATATGCCGACCACGATCGAAGCGACGGATGCCTTCCTGGAAGCCAACGTACTGTTTGCGCCGGGCAAAGCGGCAAACGCCCCGGTGGTGTCGCAACCTCTGGGCTAGAAATGGCACAGAATGCGGCGCGCATGGGCGGCCCGGACGGGTATCCATCATTTTCTCTGGTGCAGTAGGCACCAGTGCGCCGGTTTCCACGGGGCGATACGGGTTGCTGATATCGTAAGCGCGTACGCCTGCGTTCTGGTAGGTGGCAAAAATCAGCGTTGAGCTGATAAAGCTACCCGGCCGGTTCTCATGCAGGTTATGCGGTCCGAAGTGCGCGCCCTTGGCCACGTAATCCACTTCATCCGGCTGCGGAAAGGTGGAAATGCTGACCGGGTTGCTCGGTTCGCGAATATTGAACAGCCAGATCAGCTTCTCGCCATCGTCCTGATTGTCTAGTACCGCCTAATCCAGTACCACCAGAAGATCGCGATCCGGCAACGGCAGTGCGGTGTGGGTACCGCCGCCGAACGGTGGGCTCCAGTTGCGATGGCTGATGAGCTGTGGCTGATGGTGATCGCTCACATCCAGCAGCGTCAGGCCACCGTCACGCCAACTGGCGTACGCGGTATCGCCGCTGATAATCGCGTGGTGCAGCGCATAGCGTTTTCCTTCCGGCCAGTTGGGCGTTTCGCCTGCCGCACTGTGCATGCCCGGCAACCACCAGCGCCCGGCAACCTCGGGTTTACGCGGATCGGCAAGATCGATAGTCAGGAAGATATAATCACTAAAACCGTCCAACAGGGCAGAAACGTAGGCCCAACGCCCGCCGACGTACCAAATACGGTGAATGCCAATGCCGTTCAGCGGCTGAAAGCCGATTTCACGCGGCTTGTCCGGCGTTGAGATATCAAACACCCGCAGTCCGGCGCTCCAGACTCTGTCTTGCACGTCACTCACCGTATCGGCAACGGAGCGCGTGTAATAGACCTTTTCATCGGCAAAGCGGGTGTCGGCAAACAGATCGCGTGCGTTAATCACAAGCAGCAGATCGTCATGTGCCTGCAAATGCACATTCCAGGTGCCAGGCGGAGCGGGCACGTAACCCGCCGCCTTGGGGTTTTTCGCATCGCGCACATCGACGATGGAGAACCCCTGCGACACCATATGCCCGATATATGCGTAGCCACGATGGACCATCACCTGCGCGCCGTCTGGCCGCCCCCCTGATCGCTATGCCCGATCAACCGCATGTTGCGGCTGTCATCGGGATGCGGCAGTTCCTGCTTTGCCATACTGTGGTTCCTTATTTTTTCTGTTTGGCTTCCAGCGTAGCGAACCACGGCGCAATGAAATCATCGCTCTGGCCCCAGCCGGGAATAATATTGCCGAGTGAAGAGACGTTAACCTGTCCCGGCTGGCTCACCAGTAGCGCCTGTGGAATGGTGGCGGACTTGAAATCATAGGTTGCTGGGGTTGGTTCGCCTGCAATCTTGTTGGCAATCAGACGCACGTTAGTCGCACCGATCAGTTTCTGGTCAACCGCAACGCTCACTTTCCACGGGCTGTTGGCCTCGCGCATCAGTTGCACATCTTGATTGGAAATATCGATGCTGTAGAGTTTGATTTCGGTGCGGCCATTCTCTTTAAGCGCCTTGTAAGCGCCCTGGCTGAAGGCATCCCAAGTGCCCCAGATGGCGTCGATCTTACCTTTCGGGTATTTCGCCAGCACTGCACCCACTTTGTTGGCGGTGTCACCTTGTAAATCGGAAGAGACCGCGCAAATGGATTCCAGCTCTTTAATGCCAGGATGGTCTTTCAGGATGTTTTGGTAGGCCGCCTGACGGCGCTCCATTGGCGGGAACCCGGTTACCCACAGTTTGATGATATTGGCATGACCGTTGAAATCTTTCACCAGTTGGCCGAAGGAGAGTTCGGTCAGCGACGCTTCATCCTGCTGAGTCACGGTCACGCCGTTAATGGTGCCATTGACGGCGGTATCGAAGGTGGACACCGCAATGCCGCTGTCAACGATGCGCTGAACCAGCACGGTCGAGTACGGATCGCGGCCCTGAGACAGGATAATCCCGTCATACTTCTGGCTGATGGCCTGATTGACGAAATCCTGAAAGCTGGCGTCATCGCCGTTGCTCAGGAAGGTATTGACGGTGAACCCCAGTTTATTCCCTTGCTGGATGGCTCCCGCAATAAACTGGGTGGTGTTATCGTCAGAGCCAAGGTTACGGATGACGGCGATGCGAATCGGCCCGTCGTGTTTGGCGATCGCGTCCGGCACGGGGCAGGGGTGGCCGCAAAGGTGGGGGCGATGGTCAGCAGGCTCAGCACCAGCAGTGAAAACGTCAATTTCTTCATTATAGTTTCCTGTCTTTCGGGATTAACGGCGTTGAACGTAAGTGATTGCCAGAGCGGCGGCCAGTACCAGCCCTTTGATAATGTCCATGGTGTAATAGGGAACGGAAAGCATTACCAGCCCGTTCTGCAATACGCCGAGGATCACCGCGCCGACCAGCGTAACTAATGCGTTGGGTTTGCCCGAGCCAGCGAGTGAAAAACCGATCCAGGCCTCTGCCACGGCATCCATCAGGTAACCGCCACCCGCGTTGACCTGCGATGATCCGATGCGAGATGCCAGCAAAATACCGCCCAATCCCGCCAGCAAGGAGGCGAGAATATAGGCCGCCACGCGGTAACGGGTGGTACGGATGCCGGAAAGCCGTGCGGCTTCGGCGTTGCCGCCGATGGCATACATGCGGCGGCCGTGTTTGGTCAATGACAGGCCCAATTGTGCCACCACTGTGACAGCCAGCATGATAATCACGATGGTCGGCACCTGACCGAGCAGTGAAAAGGCATCAGGGATAACGCCCTCTGCCATCTCCCCGCTGGGTAGCACCATATTTTGGGTGATGGAGCCACCATAGCTGTAGGTCATCGCGACGCCCTGAATCACGAACAGGCTGGCAAGTGTTGCTAACATGTCGGGAATTTTCAGTACCACGATGAGAAAAGCATTAAACAGGCCGACCAGTGTACACAGCAGCAGTGTCACCAGAATCGCTTCTGTGGTGCCAAAGCCGTGCCAGACAAACAGTGAAATCACCAGTGCGTTAGCCAACGAGGCGGTTGACCCCACCGAGAGATTGAACCCTCCCACCGTGAGTGAGATGGAGACGCCAATGGCGATCACCGTGACGATGGCAATCGAGCGCAGAATATTGATGATGTTGTACGGATCGAGAAAGTTGTCGGAGGCGATACCAAATAGCGCGACCAGCGCGACAACCGTCAGCAGCATTCCCCACTTGTAGAGAAAATCAAACAGCTGTTGGCGGCCCGAAACTGTCGCCTTAAGGGAAAGTGATTTGCTCACGCAGGGGCTCCTCCGGTGGAGTAAAGTAAAAGGGTTTCTTCGCTGGCTTTGCGGCCATCCAGTTCTGCCACAATGCGGCCATCCCACAGCACGCAAATGCGATCGCACAGCCCGACCAGTTCAGCGAATTCGCCGGAGGCGTAAATCACGCCTTTGCCTTCGCGAGCCAACTGATCGATCAAAAGAAAGAGATCGGTTTTGGCTTTGACATCAACGCCTTTGGTTGGCTCATCAAAGATCAGTACGTCGGCATCATTGCGCAGCCATTTGCCAATCGCGACCTTCTGTTGATTACCGCCTGACAGGCGACGCAGCGTCTGTGCTGGCCCGGTGGTTCGCACGCCGAGACGTGAAATAATCTCCTGTGCCCAGCGCCACGCGCGTCGATGATTGAAAAGGCTCCAGCGAGAAAAGCTGTCGTCGGCGCTGATGCTCAGGTTCATCGCCACCGGCTCGTCAATAAAAATGCCTTCTTTGAGGCGTTCTTCCGGCACCAAAGCAATGCCTGCGGCGACAGCATCCGCCGGTGTGGTCGGCTGCCAGGGCTTGCCGCGCAGTTCACCGGATCGCACGCGGCTGGCATTGGCTCAAAACAGCGCTTTGCACAATTCGGTTTTCCCTGCGCCCGCCAGCCCGGCAATGCCAAGAATTTCGCCTCCGCGCAACTGCAACGAGATATCGTGCAGCAGCGTATTGTCATGCAGACCTTCAATCGCCAACAGGGCTTTACCGGTTATCGCCGGGCGACGCGGCGGATAGATATCATTCAACGCATGGCCGAGCAATCTTTTCAGCGATCGCTTCGCCGCTTAACCCCGCCATTGGACTGCTTTCAATCAGGCGACCATCGCGCAATACCGTCATGCGATCGCAAATCGCTTTTAGCTCATGGATACGGTGCGAGATAAACACCACTCCGATACCGCTATGCTGCAAGCGGCGCACCACGCTGAACAGGCGCTCGCTTTCGTG
This sequence comes from Candidatus Symbiopectobacterium endolongispinus, assembly GCF_018777385.1. Classification (GTDB taxonomy): domain Bacteria; phylum Pseudomonadota; class Gammaproteobacteria; order Enterobacterales; family Enterobacteriaceae; genus Symbiopectobacterium; species Symbiopectobacterium endolongispinus. The sequence continues at coordinate 827,916 of NZ_JAFJYB010000001.1, forward strand.
CTGATCGAGCGGTGCTGTGGGTTCATCAAGGATCAGGAAGCGACAGTGGTGGGAGAGGGCGCGCGCCAAGAGAATCTGCTGCTTTTCGGCCAGTGGGCATTGCTCGATGCGGCGACGCACGTCCAGTTCCACGCCTAACAGTGCTAGCGCGTTGCGCGCACTGTGTCGGATTTGTCGCCAGCGATAGCTATGACCTGGCTTCGCCAACTGATCGAGCATAATGTTTTCCGCCACGCTCAGGCCTGGCACTAACGCGACGTCAACTTCCTGCTGTACCACATGGATGCCGAGCTGCTTGGCCTGACGCGGTGAGCGAATCTCAACAGGTTTTCCATCAATGACAATGGTCCCCTGATAGTGTTCATGCGCACCGGAAAGTACCGCCATCAGCGTTGATTTGCCTGCGCCATTGGCACCGGTCAGCGCGTGGATAGAACCGCCATACAGGGTGAAATCGACCTGCGTCAGCGCAGCGAAGCCGGAAAAGGCAATGGAAATCCCACGCATTTCCAGTTTATGTGGCGTTGGCCGATGTGTGTGTCATGGCGGTCATCCCAGGAAAAAAATCATCTGATCGGCCAGATCTTTCACGGGGTGATAACGCCTGGCAATGAACGAAAACGCATAAGATAAAGCAAAATGTTATTAGCAGTCCAGATGTCCAGATGTCCAGATGTCCAGATGTAACATGAAGATAATTCATAAAACAGACGCTTACAGATAAACATGAAAAAATGCATCATGATGTCCTCAATGTTTATAGCCATCCAGAAGTCTATTTATGATAAGGTAGTGATTATTCACCGATGACAGTCAACACACGACAGGATGTAGCATCATGACCAGCACGGCAATTCGCGTGGTAACCGGCCCCGCCAACTATTACTCCTACCCCGGCGCGTTGCAGGAGTTGGAGAACCTTTATGCTCCGGCGCAGCTGGAAAACGCGGTCTGGATTTATGGTGAACGGGCGATTGCGGCGGCTACCTCATTTTTGCCCGCGGCGTTCAACGTAGCTGGTGCGAAGCACATTGCTTTTGGCGGCCATTGCAGCGAAAGCGCGGTGGTGAAACTCTGTGCACAAGCGGGTGACGATCGTCAGGTGGTGATTGGTGTCGGCGGCGGTGCGCTGTTGGATACGGCTAAAGTGGTGGCGCGTCGCCTCGGTGTATCGCTGGTGACTATCCCTACTATAGCCGCCGCCTGGACGCCGCTTTCCGTTTGGTATAACGATGAAGGCCAGGCGCTGCGTTTTGAGATTTTCAACGATGCCAACCATCTGGTGCTAGTGGAGCCAACCATCATTCTGCGCGCGCCGCAGGAATATTTGCTTGCAGGGATCGGCGATACGCTGGCGAAATGGTATGAGGCGGTGGTGTTGAGCCCACAACCGGAAAATCTGCCGCTGACGGTGCGTTTGGGGATTGAAGCGGCGCTCTCTATTCGTAATGTGCTGCTCAACAGCAGTGAACAGGCGTTGGCCGATCAACGGCGTGGCGAACTGACTCAGGCTTTCCTTGATGTGGTCGATGCGATTATCGCTGGTGGTGGTATGGTCGGCGGCTTGGGCGAACGCTACACCCGTGTAGCTGCGGTGCACGCGGTGCATAACGGGTTGACCACCTTACCGCAAACCGAGCGTTTCCTGCACGGCACCAAAGTGGCTTATGGCATTCTGGTGCAGAGCGAACTGCTCGGACAGCGCGATGTGACCGAGCAGCTGATTACGGCGTTTGCGCGTTTCAACCTGCCCACCAGCCTGAAGGCGCTGGACGTGGATATCCAAAATCACGCCGATGTGGAGAAGGTCATTGCGCGCACGCTGGCACCATTCGAATCGATCCATGCGCTGCCTGTGCCGCTGAATGCAGAAAGCCTGCGTGGTGCCATCGAGCGGGTTGAGGCGTTATCGGCGTAAGTCCATCGAATGGCCTGTCAGGTATCAACGGGCCATGGATTACCCTACCAATTGTGCGGTGCGCTGCATTTGTGGATTCTCGAAGGCAGGGGTAAAGGCGTCGACATCAACGTTGGCCATGCCTACGGTATGGCGGATTGCAGATGCCCTCCAGTTATGCACCGATGCGGCTCGCATCGCCCACGTCTAACAGAAAATCCATTTCTGCCAGGGCAGTACTTACACTCTGGCCCCCTTGGACGTTCTTACGGCGTTTAGCATGATCGCGTATAATCACGTGGCAGCCCCATCCGTCAGGTTCGGTATCGGAAAAAGCAAAATGGAGCAGGCAATCTTTCTTGCTGGGTGCTTTGCGGTATTGATAGCCCGCAATTATTGCAAGGTCTGGCGAAATGTCAAAAAGATTGGCCGTCGCTAACCACGTTTCATCATTAAGAAGCAGTTTAAGCGCTCACGTGTGAGCGCTTAAATGTATGGTAGGCAAAAATGAATACGGCGAACTACAGCGGCAAATAAAAATCAAAGCGGTGGCTTTTGGTGGTCAGCATCGATTGAGTGGCAATGCCCGCCAGCGGTGGGGCGTAGTCTGGACGCTTTACCACCACGCGCTTTTTCGCCAACGCTCGCGCGGGTGCCAGTAGGGCATCCGCATCGTCGTCCGCGCCCACCAGCGATTGAAACACCCGCATCTCTTTCTTTACCAGCGCACTTTTTTGCCGATGAGGAAACATGGGATCGAGATAGACCACATCCGGTGGCGGTGTAATATCGCTCAGGGCTATGTGGCTTGAGGCGTGAATCAGCGTCAATCTTTCGCGCAGCCACGCGCCTATCTCGGCATCTTCATAACCACGTCGTAAACCATCGTCGAGCAGCGCGGCAACTACCGGGTTACGTTCCAGCATGCGTACACGACAGCCTAACGATGCCAGTACAAAGGCATCACGGCCTAATCCGGCGGTGGCATCTACGACGTCCGGCAGATAATCCTTTTTGATACCGACCGCTTTAGCAACTGCTTCGCCGCGCCCGCCGCCAAAGCGACGGCGGTGGGCCATTGTACCAGAGACGAAATTGACATAAATAGCGCCGAGCCTCTCTTCATCCTGCTTGCGCAACTCCAGACGTTCTGGCGTCAGTACCAGTGCCAGCGTCGCGCTGGGATCGTCCTGCAATCCCCAACGTGTCGCTAATGCATCAAGGGCGCCTCTATCGGCCCCCTCTTCTATCAGCAGGCTGATATTCACCCTTTAATACCATAATGGTGCAGTATGGCGTCAAGTTGCGGCTCACGGCCACGGAAGCGCTTGAACAGATCCATCGGCGCTTCGGAACCGCCGCGCGACAGGATATTATCCAGGAAAGACTGGCCGGTGGTGCGGTTGAAAATGCCTTCTTCTTCAAAGCGCGAGTAGGCGTCCGCAGCCAGAACATCCGCCCACAGGTAGCTGTAGTAGCCTGCGGCATAGCCGCCTGCGAAAATGTGGCTGAAGGCGTGCGGGAAGCGATTCCAGCTTGGGCTTGGCACGACGGCGACCTTGGCTTTGACATCGGCCAGTGTCGGCAGAATTTGTGCCCCTTTTGCCGGATCGTATTCCGCATGCAGACGGAAATCGAACAGGCCGAACTCAAGCTGGCGCAGGATAAACAAAGCCGCCTGATAGTTTTTGGCCGCCAGCATCTTGTCCAGCATGTCTTGTGGCAGCGGTTCGCCGGTTTCGTAGTGACCGGAGATAAACGCCAACGCTTCCGGCTCCCAACACCAGTTTTCCATAAACTGGCTCGGCAGTTCGACGGCATCCCATGGCACACCACTAATGCCAGCTACCCCTGCGGTATCGATCTGCGTCAGCATATGATGCAGGCCGTGACCAAATTCATGGAACAACGTGGTGACTTCATCGTGGGTGAACAGCGCGGGTTTACCGTTGACTGGACGGTTAAAATTACATACCAGATAGGCCACCGGTTTTTGCAGTTCACCGTTGCTTTTGCGCAGGCGTCCCGCACAGTCATCCATCCAGGCACCGCCACGCTTGTGTTCGCGCGCATAGAGATCGAGATAGAAGCTGCCGCGCAGTTCGCCGTTTTCATCAAACAGGTCAAAGAAACGTACTTCGGGGTGCCATACGTCTACGTAGTGGCGCTCTTTGGCTGTGATGCCGTAAATGCGCTTCACCACTTCAAACAGCCCTTCAACCACGCGTTGTTCTGGGAAATAAGGGCGCAGTTGCTCATCACTGATGGTGTAGATGTGTTGTTTTTGCAATTCGCTGTAGTAAGTGATGTCCCACGGTTGCAGTTCGCCAGCGTCATAATGCGCTTTGGCGAAGGCGCGCAGTTGTGCCAGTTCCGCTTCCCCTTGTGGGCGGGCACGCGTTGCCAGATCGTTGAGGAAATCCAGCACTTGTTGTGGATTTTCTGCCATTTTGGTGGCAAGGGACTTATCAGCGAAGCTGTCAAAGCCTAACAGTTGCGCCAGTTCATGGCGCAGCGCCAGCTCCTCGGCCATCACTTCGCTGTTATCCCATTTGCCCGCATTCGGCCCCTGATCGGAGGCGCTGGTTGCGTAGGCACGATACATCTCTTCACGCAGCGCCTGATTGGCGCAGTAGGTCATGACAGGCAGATAGTTGGGGATATCCAGCGTCAGCAGCCAACCTTCCAGTCCTTTAGCCTCGGCTTGTGCGGCGGCGGCCAGTGCGCTTTCCGGCATCCCTTCAAGCTGCGCAACGTCAGTGATGTGTTTATTCCAACCCATGGTGGCGTCGAGCACGTTGTTGCTGTACTGCGCGCCCAGTTCAGACAGACGCGCGGCAATTTCGCCATAGCGTTTCTGTTTTTCCGGCGGCAAACCGATACCGGACAGTTCGAAGTCGCGCAACGCGTTATCCACCGCTTTTTTCTCCGCGACGCTCAATGTGGCGTAGTGGGATCCTTCTTTCAGGTCGCGATACGCCTGATACAAACCGTTGTGTTGTCCAACCCAGGTGCTGTATTCAGACAGTAGCGGCAAGCATTGCTCATAGGCAGCACGCAGCTCAGGGCTATTTTTCACGGCATTGAGATGGCCGATCGGGGAGAACAGACGGCCCAGACGATCGTCGCTCTCTGCCAGCGGTTGACACAGATTTTCCCAGGTGAATGGTGCACCCTGCGCGACCACGCGCTCAACCGCACTGCGACAGTCTGCCAGCGCAGACTGAACGGCGGGGACGATGTCATCAACAGTGATGGCGGAAAAGGGGGGCAGGGTAAACGGGGTCAATAATGGATTCGTCATATCACGGTCCTATCGTTATGTGTCAGCCAGCGATAATGGCAGTCGCGCGAGCGGCAGCGCTGGCAAAAAAAGCGAATTATTGATTAACATGAGGCCAGAAAGGGCAAAAATCAATGAACGGGGGAAAATTTCCTGAGCATGTGAAAACCGCGCGGATTGCACACGTCAGCATGGGGTACTGCGCAGATGTTTCACTTCGATGTAGCGTGTAGTGTGAAGAGAGCGGTATTGTGTTTAACGTGCCATACGTACTGCCTCATTCCCTCCCGGCGTATCATAACCGGCATAAAAATAGACCACGGTTTGTGGATTACCGTATTCACTAAAAATTCAGCGATACGGTCACGCTCCAGCCCATAGCGCCGTGAGAGCAGACCTGCCTCAAACGCGGCTTTTTGTCGATCGCCCACCGCCTCCGCCAGTTTATACGCATATCCACAGATATAACCGCGTCGATATTCGAGACCGTGATGCTAAATTTCGCTCAAGGGTTGTGACGTCTGGGCCTTAAGCCCGTCCATAATGCCGTCGCCAAAGGGGTTTGCCATGATGTTCTCCACTCACTACCATTATATACTTAATAATATAATGATCGATCGACCCTTTCGGCAAGGGGGATTGCAAGAGGATTGCGTTATGGTTTTCCGGTGATATTTTCTGTGGCAGAACGTTTATACTGTGTGGGACATGATCTTGCCTTCGGGCGCCCCGCTTATTTCACCGGAACAAAAACCGTTATGTTGAGTTATCGCCACAGTTTCCATGCCGGCAACCATGCCGACGTACTGAAGCACACTGTTCAGAGCCTGATCATTACTGCGCTCAAAGAAAAAGAGAAACCGTTTCTGTATCTGGATACCAATGCAGGGGCCGGGCGTTATCAGCTCAGCGGTGAACATGCGGAACGCACCGGGGAGTATCTGGAAGGGATTGCCAAACTGTGGCAACGGGACGATATTCCTGAAGCGCTCACCCCTTACCTGAATGCGGTTAAAGCCTACAACAGTAATGGCACGCTACGTTTCTACCCCGGCTCGCCGCTGATTGCGCGCCAACTGCTGCGCGGGCGAAAGTGGTGCGCGAAGACGGCTATCAGCAGTTGAAATCTCAGTTGCCGCCCGCCTCTCGCCGTGGATTTATCCTGATAGATCCCCCCTATGAGTTGAAAACTGATTATCAGGCGGTGGTCAAAGGGATTCAGGAAGGTTACAAACGTTTTGCCACCGGCGTCTACGCGCTGTGGTATCCGGTAGTATTACGTCAGCAAATCAAGCGCATGCTCAAAGACCTGGAAGCCACCGGTATCCGTAATATTCTGCAAATTGAATTGGCTATCTGCCGGGCAGCGATCGCTATGGCATGACGGCTTCAGGCATGATCGTGATCAACCCGCCGTGGAAACTGCAAGCGCAAATGCAGGCGCTGCTGCCGTGGCTGCACGGTGTTCTTGCGCCTAATGGCACTGGGCATGCGTTGATTGAGTAGGTGGTGCCGGAATAACCTGACAGGTTTTGCCGCAGACCGAGTTCAAGGGTTACACTGCGTTTTATTCTCTTCACTTAACCATGGATCTTCCCATGACAAAGCATTATGACTATCTCGCTATCGGTGGCGGCACCTGCGTTAATGTCGGCTGCGTACCGAAAAAGGTCATGTGGCATGCGGCGCAGATTGCCGAAGCGATCCACCAGTATGGGCCGGACTATGGTTTTGATACCACCGTTAACGCCTTCAACTGGGATGTCCTGGTGAAGAACCGCAGTGCCTACATCGATCGCATTCATCAGTCCTACAACAATGTGCTGGGCAAAAACAAGGTAGACGTTATCCACGGTTTTGCGCGTTTTGTCGATGTGCACACCGTTGAAGTGAATGGCGAAACCATTACTGCCGACCATATTGTTATCGTGACGGGAGGCTGGCCGACGCGTCCTTCGATTCCTGGGGTTGAGTACGGTATCGATTCCGACGGTTTTTTTGCGCTTGACGGCTTGCCAAAGCGCACGGCAATTGTCGGTGCGGGCTATACGCCGTTGAGATCGCCGGTGTTGTGAACGCGCTCGGTTCCGAAACCCATCTGTTTGTGCGCAAGCACGCGCCGTTGCGCGGCTTTGACCCGCTGATCTTCACTACGCTGGTGGAAGTGATGAAGGCAGAAGGGCCGATGCTGCATACCGAATCCTCGCCGCAGTCCGTGGAGAAAAACGCTGATGGTAGCCTGACTCTGCATCTGACCAACGGTGAATCTCATACCGTGGATTGCCTGATTTGGGCGATTGGTCGTGAGCCAGCAACCGATAACCTCAATATTGAAGCGGCGGGCGTCATCAAAGACGAGCGTGGTTTTATCCAGGTGGATAAATACCAAAACACCAACGTGCCGGGCGTTTATGCGGTGGGCGACAACACGGGCGCTGTCGAACTGACGCCAGTGGCTGTTGCGGCGGGGCGCCGCCTCTCAGAACGGCTGTTTAACAACAAGCCGGAAGAGAAAATCGTGGGCATACATGGTATCGGCTTTGGCATGGATGAAATGCTGCAAGGCTTTGCCGTAGCGGTGAAAATGGGCGCGACTAAACGCGACTTCGACAACACCGTGGCGATTCATCCGACCGCATCGGAAGAGTTTGTGACGATGCGCTAAGGTCGCTGCCTGACGACCTGTTCAATGCCTTAAAAGAAGCTCAATCCTGAGCTTCTTTTTTTATTGGCGGCACTCTACGGTTTACTGCTTCGACGCTTCAGCCCGATAAGCAAGCAGAAATACTGTGATGGCACGAGAAACCGCGTCTTCAATGCGTTTGGCGTCAGGCGCGGTGTCTACGCCCAATGCCGCGACAAGAAACAACTCCGCTTCAATCAGCCCTTTCAAATGCATCGCGCATACCCAACTGTCTGAGTGACGCAGAATGCCTTCGTCGCTTTTTTTACTCAGGTAATGGCTTAACCGCTTCCAGCCCTTTTGTGGCCCTTCGGCATAAAACAAGCGGCCAATATCGCTACGTTCTGATTCGCTAATCGCCATGCGCCAGATTGCCATCAGGCCGCTGCTCAGCACTGAGGAGAGGTAATTGCGGCCAAATTGATTAAGCGTCGTTTCGATATCTTTCTTTGGGTCTACTGATTCGAAAGCTTCCGCGATGTTGGTTTTGGCTGACGATGCCATGACAGCAGAGAAGATCTCTTCTTTGGAACTGAAATAGTTATAGAGCGTTGATTTGGAGCCCCCGACGCGACTGGCTATTTCTGACATCGACGTGTTGTTGAATCCCTGCTCTATAAATGCGCGCGCCGCGATATCCAGAATGGCTTGACGCTTGGTTTCACTTTTAACTCGCATACGCTTCTCTTCTCTTTACGTCCAATGGGCAAGCTTCTCTTGACTATCGTTTTATGTCAAGCTATAACAATACCACACTGTACGGTATTAAAAGGGTGTATCTTGAAAATCAATAAGTTAATAAATCGCAGTCTGTTACCTCCTGATTTGCGGTTTTCAATGCTTGCCGCAGTGCTCATCCTGGCGGGCTGTTCAACCGCTCCAGACAACACACTGAGCCACATAAAACGTGCCGATGAGTTGGCCTCTTCACAGTCGCTGACCACAGCAAAAGAGGGCCGCTGGCCAGACGCGCAGTGGTGGCTACGCTACCACGACAGGCAGTTGGGCAGCCTGATGGAAACGGCGCTGACTTCTACGCCAACCTTAAAAATAGCCGAGTCTCGATTAAAGAACGCGGCTGGGATCGCCGAGCAAATTGGCGCGATTCGTTCTGTGCAAGTTGGCGCGTTAGCGTCTGCGTCAAAGAGTAAGGTTAGCTATGCCTATCAGGCTTATATGCCACCGCACGGCTGGAATGACTACGGCTCTGCGACTGCTAATCTGGGTTTTAATCTCGATTTTTGGGGCAAAAATCGTGCTGAAGTCGCCGCCGCAACGTCAGATTATGCGGCGGCCGGTGCGGAAATGCAGTCGGCAAAATTACTGCTCCAAGCCGCTTTGGTGCATTCCTATGCGGAGCTGGCACGTTTGTACCTCAACCATGACACGACGCAGAATGCGTTGGAAATCCGTAGCAAAACCGTTGAGTTGATGACAGAGCGCAATCTCAATGGGCTAGAAACTAACGGCGTGGTCAAACAGGTGCAGGCGCTGAAAGCGAGCGCTGAGGCCGAATTGATTGCCTCCGATGAGGCCATCCAGCTACAGAAAATGCCATTGCCGCACTGTTGGGCGACGGGCCTGACCGGGGGCTTTCTATTCAGCGTCCGGCGATCCATTTGGATGAGTCCTTCAATTTGCCTGCTAACACCGGCATCAACATACTGGGCCACCGTCCGGACATCAGCGCCGCGCGTTGGCGCGTTGAAGCCGCGGCAAAACGCATTCACGTCGCTAAAACCGCCTACTACCCCGATGTCAGCATTGCCGGTTTTATTGGTTATCAGTCGTTCGGCTTGAATAATCTGACGCGCTCGGGCAACGATGTCGGAAGCATTGGACCTGCGCTGTATCTGCCTATTTTCACCGGTGGCCGTTTATCCGGGCAATTAACCTCCGCCGAAGCCAATTACGAAGAGTCCGTAGCGACGTACAACAACACGCTGACGCTGGCATTGCACGATGTGGCCAATGTGGTTACCCGCGCCAATGCGCTGAAGGCCCGTCTGTCAAAAATCGAAAATGCGTTCGAAAACGCTAAAGCGGCGTATCTCATTGCAGATAAACGCTATCGCGGTGGCCTGGCGACCTATCTCGATGTCCTGACAACAGAGGACGCCATGCTGGATACCCAGCGCGTATTAGTGAATTTGCAATCACAGGCGTTCTCACTCGATGTTTCATTAATCCACGCGCTAGGCGGCGGATTTGATGCTTCTTAATCCTCTCGACTTGCAGGAAGTTTTTCTATGTCACGGCGAAATAATGACTCTGCCACGCCTGCGGCGGACACACATTTTCATGCATCGCGCGCGGCGTCATCGCGTAAAAAAGGGTTTATGGGATTGGCGGCTGCGGTGGTTATCGCCGCGGGCGGCTACGGCGTGTGGTATGCGATGGTGGGTTCGCGCTATGTCACCACCGATAACGCCTACAGTGCGGCGGAAGTGGCGGAAGTGACGCCTTCGGTAACCGGCATTGTGCAGGCGGTGAATGTGGTGGATACGCAGTGGGTGAAGCAAGGAGACGTGCTGGTACAACTGGATGACACTGATGCTCGCTTGGCACTGGCGCAGGCTGAGGCGATGCTGGGGCAATCGCGGCGGCGTGTGAGCGGCTACATGGCGACCGACGAGGGATTGGCCGCGCAAGTCAAGGCGCGGGAAGCGGATGAAACGCAGGCGCAAGCGCGGCTGGTAGCGTCACAGGCTGACTTCACCAAAGCGCAGGTGGATTTAACGCGGCGCGAGGCGCTGGCAAAGTACGGTGCGGAATTAACAAACGCACGTAATGCGATGGCCCAGGCTGAATCTAACCTCAATGTCGCCAAAGCGGCGGCGCAGTCGGTGGCCAATCGCTTATCGACCATCGGTGCGAAAAAAGCCAATGCGACGTTGACCATTGATGCCACGGTGGAAACTAACCCAGAGGTGATGCTGGCGAAAGCCAAGGTGGGACAGGCACAGGTGGATTTGGCCCGCACCATTATCAAAGCGCCGGTCGATGGGGTTATTGCCAGACGTCAGGTACAGATTGGTAAACTGGTACAGAACGGCGAGCGCTTGATGACGGTGGTGCCGTTGCACGACGTGCATATCGACGCCAACTTTAAAGAGGTTGAACTGCGTCACGTGAAAATTGGTCAACCCGTTGAAGTTACAGCTGATATTTATGGCGACAAGGTGGTGTATTACGCTGGACAAGCAGGAACTGGCGAAACACCCGCTACAGGTTGGCTTGTCAATGATTGCTACCATCGATACGCATAACACCTTGGATCTGGCGGCATCGGGTCATGAAGGCCTGACAACGGCTCGTCAGGATTAAGGCGCATAACCATGAGCCACAACACTACGCAGAATACCTTTCCGCAGCCGTTGACCGGCGCTGCGCTCATCATCGGGACCCTGTGTCTGGCGATGGCCAATTTTTTGGCCATTCTCGATACCACCATCGCCAACGTCTCTGTGTCGAATATTGCCGGGAGTCTGGGGACTTCAACCAGTCAGGGAACTTACGTCATCACATCCTAAGAGGTGGCGGAGGCTATTTCTGTTCCTCTGACTGGTTGGCTGGCTTCCCGTTTTGGTGCCCTGCGGGTTTTCGTGATTTGTCTGCTGATGTTCGGCGTATTTTCAACGCTGTGCTGGATGGCGACCAGTATTAATATGCTGGTGCTGTTTCGCGTCTTTCTGGGTTTTTCCGGCGGGCCGTTGATGCCGCTGTCTCAGACGTTGTTGATGATGCGTATTTTCCCGAAAGATAAAAGCCACGTTGCCATCGGCATTTGGAGTATGACCACCCTAGTTGCCCCGATTATGGGACCGATTCTCGGTGGCGTTATCTGCGATCAGTTCAGCTGGCACTACATCTTTATCTGTAAGACGCCCTTTGCTATTGCGGCGGGTTTTATGTGCTGGAAGATGCTGCAACGTTATGAAACGCAGACGGCAAAATCGCGCATTGACGTTGTGGGACTGGTGTTGCTGGTGGTCTGGGTGTCCGCCTTGCAGATCATGCTCGATGAAGGCAAGGATCATGACTGGTTCGCTTCAACGCACATTGTCATTCTGGCAATTATTGCGCTGATTGGCTTTATCTCCTTCCTGATTTGGGAACTGACCGAGCGCAATCCCGTGGTGGATCTAAGAGTGTTTCGTCATCGCGGTTTTACGACCAGTATGGTAACGCTCTCACTGGCGTTTGGCGCGTTCTTTGGCATTACCGTGCTGACCCCCTTGTGGCTGCAATCTACATGGGCTATACCGCGACCATAGCCGGTTACTCAACGGCAACGATGGGTGTACTGGCGGTATTTCTGGCACCGCTGATTGCCACGCTGGCGACGAAAATCGATCCGCGTCCTATGGTGTTCACGGGGGTGCTGTGGCTCGGCCTGTGGACGCTGTTTCGCAGCCAGGCCGACATGAGCATGACATTTTCCCAGATAAGTCTGCCCATGTTGTTCCAGGGCATCGGTATGCCACTGTTTTTTGTTCCCTTGACCGGAATTGCGCTTGGGTGCGTGCTTGAGCGAGAGATGGATTCTGCCGCAGGGTTGATGAATTTTATTCGTACTTTGTCAGGGGCTTTCGCTACCTCCATGGTCAACACGTCCTGGGAGAACCAAACCCGCTATGTGCATGCGGAGCTGGCCGGTCTGACGGACAGGGAGGCGGTAGCCACCCATAATATGCTGAATGATGGCATGAGCATGGACACTGTTCGCGGTTCGATAGAGTGAATGCTACAAGGGCAGAGCGTCATGGTTGCCACCAATCATATCTTTATGGTGATTGCCGCTATTTTTGCTGTCGCTGCACTGGTGATTTGGTTTGCGCCGAAACCGAATAGAGTGAGTATCTCGTCCGTACATTAATAATAATGTTGATGTTTTATCCATTTAGCTGACAATTCCCTTCCCAGGTTGTCAGCGTTTTTTTATGACAGCGCCTTCAGGAAGAAGACGCTGTTGGCATCGCTATTGCGATTGTTCTGATGTGAATCAGGCGACATCCCTCTCGCTCAACGCCAGTTCCACTTCCTGCGCCAGAATCGCAATGCCCTGTTCGATCTTCTCGGGTTCAGGCACATAGTTCATGCGTAAACACTGGTGAGCATGGGGCCAGTCTTCTGCCAAACCGGGGAAGAAGTAGTGGCCGGGTACCATCAATACGCCGCGTTTTTTCAACCGTTGGTAGAGCGTTTCCGTTGAGATCGGCAGATCCTTGAACCACAGCCACAGAAAAATCGCCCCCTCCGGTTTATGTATCAGACAACGTTCTGGTGATAGGTAGCGGCGGATCGTGGCGATGGTTCCCGTAACGCGCTGTTGATAAAACGGACGCACAACGTCGTTGGATAAACGCAGCAAATCGCCGCGCACAATCATTTCGTTCGCGATCGCAGGGCCGATAGAGCCTGTTGACAGGCTGACAATGCCGTTCATGTTGCTGATGGCAGAGATAACCTGTTCATTGCCAACGATGATGCCGCAACGCGACCCTGGCAGTCCGAGTTTGGACAGGCTCATGCAAAGAATGGTGTTGGCATTCCACAGTGGCGTGGCGTCGTTGAAGATGATCCCGGGGAAAGGTACGCCATAGGCGTTATCGATCACCAACGTAATGCCGTGCTGCTGAGCCAATTCGTCGAGATGAACCAGTTCTTCATCGGTTAACACATTGCCGGTAGGGTTAGTCGGCCGTGATACACAAATCATCCCGATATCATAACCGATGGTTAAATTATCGAAATCGACGTGGTATTTGAATTGGCCTTCGGGCAGTAATTCGATCTGTGGGCGCACGGAGACAAACATCTCTTCATCCAACCCGGAATCGGCATAACCGATGTATTCAGGCGCGAGCGGGAACAGCACTTTGCGCGATGCTCCACCCTCATAACGGCCCGCAAACAGGTTGAACAGGTAAAAGAAGGCACTTTGGCTGCCGTTGGTCAGAGCAATGTTTTGCGGCCCAATATCCCAACCAAACGTCTGCTGGAGTAAGGCTGACAGGTTGGTGAGAAGCGTGTCTTTCCCTTGTGGGCCATCGTAATTGCATAGTGCTTCGGTCAAGGTACCGGCACTCAACATCTCCTGGCACAGTTGCTGAAAGTAGGTATCCATTGCTGGGATGTGTGCGGGGTTGCCGCCGCCCAGCATGGTGGCACCTGGCGTGCGTAACCCATCGTTCAGATCATCCATCAATTGGGTGATGCCAGCGTGGCGGGTGAATTTGTTGCCGAAAAGAGAAAAGTTCATCATGTATCGCTTAAAGGTAATGCCAACGTTAACAAAGAACATAGCGCTTGCCGCCGGTGGCTGCAATGGCAACCTGTTTGCCGGACGCTAACGGAGGGTCTTTTGTTCGATAATGCGCTAAAGGGAAAAAATAATGGGTAATGCTACCGCGTTGCCGAAAAGTTTCAAATACTTAGACAAAAAATAACAGGTGTTAGATCTATATACAAAGGTGAAGTAAACTGCTTGAAATTAAAAATACGCATTCTACTTACTCGTTCATTTAATATCGTAAGGATACACTATCAAGCCTCAGTTCATTAATAAGGACAATAAATGAAGATTGATAACCCCACGTTTATTTTTTTCTTATTTTTTATGGGGTTTTTATCTCAAGCCAACGCATTGGAAATGGGATGCCATGATGATAAGGACACCGATTTAACACGGGTCATCTCGTGTTATCGTGAAGATTTGGCGGCGATACCGATGGATTATCATTACGAGGGTGATGATATTCAGGCTGACGTCAGAGTGAAGAAATACCGCATGATTTCTCAATCCTGGTCACCCGGCGGATTGGTGCAACCTGCGCAATGGCAACACAACGTTGATATCTATCTCCCCTGCCTACCAGGTTAAATCACAGCATGCGCTGATGGTTGTTAACAACGGCATCAATTACCCAAACGGTATTATCAAAGCCAATGTGCATAACGAATTCAGCCCGGATATGCTGGCCTCTATTGCCCGCACAACCAAAGCGGTTGTTATCTCTGTAAGCAATATACCGAATCAATATCTTACTTACGGTGCGGATAATAAACCGTTGAAAGAGGATGATAATGTTGCACTCAGTTGGTCATTATTCATGGATAATCCGTCGCTAAGAACGCGGGCTTCCGTGCATATTCCTATGGCGACGGCGGTGTCACAGGCGCATCCAAACGGGGTTGGACATCCTGGTTGACCTTTATTACTGATCCTAATGTTGATGCTGTAGTGCCGTTTGTTACCGACTTGCTGGATACGCGCACTGCGCTAACGCATATGTATCGCTCTTACGGTGGCAATTGGCCCATCGCTTTTTATCCCTACTATCAGCAGGGCGTAAACAAAACCATCAATACCCCGGAATTTCAGGCGTTGATGAAAATTGAAGATCCAATGCAATATTTAGTCGCGGGCCAGTCTGCACAATTCAATAAAGCAAAATATATCGTCAATGCCAGCGGTGATGATTTTTATACCTCTGATAACGCACGCTTTTATTATGACGCGCTGCCGGGAGAGAAATCTCTGCGTGTGGTTCCCAATACCAACTATAACGGTATTTTAAAATACGTTGAGCGCACGTTGATTACCTTTGTAAATCGGTTTCTGAAAAATAAGCCGTTGCCGCAACTCACTGCCACACTCAAAGACGATGCGCTGAGTGTCACTTTTTCTGAAAAACCTGTCACGGTGAAACGCTGGACGGCAAATAACCCTGAAGCACGGGATTTCCGCTATGCCTGTGATGTCCACTACCAGGGCACCACGGTGACGCTTCCCAGTAATGGGCCTGTAAACCTGGCGTTGAATTCACAGCATACTGGCTGGCAGGCGACCTTTGTGGAAGCGACGTTCAAGGACGGCTTTGTCGCGACCAGCCGGGTATACGTGACGCCTGATGATGTTTTCCCGACGGCGGCACCGCCAGTCAACGGTAACTTTTGCAAGACACTGCCGGGCCGTGGGCTCGGTGAAACAGTACCTTAAAGGGTAATAAGCGCGCCAACAGAACCGGGTTGGCGCGCAACAGGCTATTTAAGCACCTGCGGGTTGACGCAGTTTTCTTTAACGTCGCCAGTGAGTGCTGCGATCAGATTATCAACCGCGCAGGCGGCCATGCCGTAACGCGTTTCGTGAGTGGCAGAACCGATATGCGGCAACGCAACGACATTGGGTAGCTTCAGCAGCGGGGGAGTCAACCGGCAACGGTTCCTGAACGAACACATCCAGACCGGCAGCATGGATAGTACCGTTGCTGAGGGCCTCGACTAATGCGGCCTCATCCACCACCGCACCGCGACCGATGTTGATCAGAATGGCGCTGGATTTCATTTTCGCCAGTTGTTCATGGCTGATCAGATGACGTGTTTCTTCGGTCAACGGCAGGGTAACGCAGAGAAAATCGGACTCCGCCAGTAAGGTATCCAAATCGCAGTAGCGTGCGTTA
Organism: Candidatus Symbiopectobacterium endolongispinus; assembly: GCF_018777385.1. Lineage (GTDB taxonomy): Bacteria > Pseudomonadota > Gammaproteobacteria > Enterobacterales > Enterobacteriaceae > Symbiopectobacterium > Symbiopectobacterium endolongispinus. The sequence continues at coordinate 844,244 of NZ_JAFJYB010000001.1, forward strand.
AAACGCGTTTCGGCTTCAGCATGATGGCGTCGCGCGTTGTACAACACTTCCATGCTGAAACCGAAATGGGCACGTTGCGCCACGGCCAGACCAATACGGCCCATACCAAGGATTCCGATTGTTTTATGGTGCACGTCAATACCGAACCAGTCGCTGCCGATGCCGCTTTTCCACTCGCCGGCTTTGACGCGTTCAGCCACTTCGACCACACGACGGGCGCTTGACAGGATCAATGCGAGAACGGTGTCCGCCACGGTTTCGGTCAATACCGTTGGCGTGTGCATGAGCGGAATGGCCCTTTCGGTTAATGCTTCAACGTTAAAGGTGTCGTAGCCGACGGAAATGGTCGATACCGCACGTAGACGCGGTGTCTGCGCCAGAAAGGCGCGATCGACCTTACCGCCGGAACCGATGATACCTTCAGCCTGCGTCAGTGCATGGTGTCCCGCTGGGGGCAGCCCATCAAATTCGGTGACGGTAAAATGTTGTTCCAGGCGTTTGCACAAATCGGCGGGGATACTTTTGTACAAAATCACACTCGGTTTCATCACAACCTCCGGAAGTTAAAGGAAAAAAGGCCTCACCGCATCATCGCGTAGGCGGCTGGAGACTGCAAGTGCTCATCGAAAGTTAAATGAAATTGAGAAAAAAGATGCCTGAGCTGAAAAAAGTTATGATTTCCGCTCCCTCGGTACGACATGGACGGAGCGTAATGGGCGTAAATACCTGGCTAGTCGAGCGGTTGCGTACTCGCATGGCGGAGCCGGATAAACTCCCCCTGTAACGTAAAGTTCGCTGATGTGGTACAGCTGGCGGTGCAGAACTGGGAGATTCAGCGCGGATATTTTCTTCCCAGCGAGCGTGATTTTGTTCTGGCGCTGGGGATTTCCCGCATCACGGTGCGCAAAGCGCTGGAACTGCTGGCCGAGCAGGAGATCGTGGTGCGCGGTCGCGGTTACGGCACCTACGTTAATCAGCAACTTGAGTATCGCCTCAAACCGGCAATGGGTTTCTCCCAACAGGTGGTGGCAACAGGAAAAACGCCGGGCACGCTGTGGATCAGTAAAACGCGGGTTCCTTGTCGGGCGGAAATTGCGGAGCATTTGCAGCTCTCTGCGGGCTGCGACGTCTACCTTCTCAAACGCGTGCGTGACATTGACGGTGAGCCAGTCTCCGTTGAAGAGAACTATGTGCCCCTGCACCTGATTGCCGATGTCGAACAGATCGATATTTCACTATATGCGCATTTCCGTAGCCAGGGCATTGCGCCTGTCAGAACCCGCAACTGGGTGTCGGCGCAGTCGCCGTCGCAGGAGTTTATCCAGTGTGTGAACACGCCAGTAACGCTACCGGTTTTGGTGGTGAAATCGCTGGCGTTTGATACCAATCAGCGTCCGCTTGATTACAGCATAAACTACTGCCGTGCCGATATGTATGTCTTCTATTCAGAGGATTAATACCTGCCCCAATCGGATAGATGTCATTGTCACACAGCGCTGCTGTTTAAACCACCATGCGACGCTGACGCAGGCGAGCTAACGCGGAACTGTAGGCGTCGATGTCCAGCGCGTTGACATCATCCAACTGCCGTTTGAAATCCGGATCAATGCTTTCGACACCGTGGAGCGCACCACAGATAGCCGTTGCCATGGCACCGATGGTATCAGTATCGCCACCCAGATTGGCGCACAGAATGGCACAGCGGTTTGGCTCGGTGTGCGCCAGCTCCACCATCGCAATAGCGGCGGGGACGGACTGGATGATCTCCGTTCCGGTGCCAATCAGTTGATAAATTTGTTCTAACGCGGTGTCGTCGTCGGGTGCATTTTGCACGGTTTCCAATGCCCGTTGCAGACGCGCGGACAAGGCTGGGCTGTAGGTGGTTACGCGTTTTTCCTGCGCGGCTTGTGCCACTGCGGGTAATGTCGCCCGAATATCCGACCAGCTTTTTTCCGCAATACCCTGAGATATCGCCCAGGCAATAACGGTAGCGCCAGCCACCGCAATATTTGATTTGTGAGTAGGGCTAGACGCGAGCGCCACGGCATCAATGAAATCGGATAATGGCATGGGCGGCAGCAGACAGCCTAGTGGAGAAACGCGCATCGCCGCACCATTGGTGATGCCGTTATTTTCCAGCGTGCTGATATAGGCACGCTGTTTTAGGGCAAAAAGCGCCGCTTTAGAACTGGGGCCGAGAATATTTTTCTCAAAGGCACCAAACTGTTGCGCCCAAGTAAGGATGTGGTTACCGATGACTTCAGGCACAACGTCACCCTCGCATTCAATCAGCGCATCGGCAAGTGCCAGCACCATAGAAGTGTCATCGGTGTATTGAGCTGCCGTGAAATAGCAGGCGGCGATATTATCCGCAGGACCCGGCAGAAAGCGATCGATCCACCCAAAATGTGCTTTGATGCGTGCTCGCGGCCACAGCTCCGATGGCATTCCCATCGCATCCCCTAGCATTTGCCCATATAACGCCCCGGCGATATGACTCTCTAATTTTGATGGCATAAGCTGTACTCTGATTGTTGTTATAAGTAACGCGGGTGGTGCATTGGTGACATTAATATAATACCATTGGCCGTGTCTTTGAACAAAAATCCTACGTAACAGGATACCATTCGTGTGTTCGAGTCGTGTGGTGTTGTTAACGCAATATGCTAGGATAGGTGCAGAATTGTTGTAGCATGAAATCCGACGAACAGACAATGTCATATTAAATATCAATCAGTTATAATGTTGATGTCGGGGTTAAACAGGGTGTAAACCAGGAGCAAACATGAATAATGCAAAAACAAAAGTGCCGGCTATCGATAAAATGATTTTGCTGCTTGATTATCTTTCAACACGTAATGTGGCAACCTTTACCGAAATACACAATGCATTATCCTTGCCGAAAAGCAGCCTCTCCCTGATGTTGTCATCGCTGGTTACGCACCGTCTGGTGAAATTCGAAAAAAACAAATATCACCTGGGTTTGAAAATGTATGAATATGGCAGTGCGGCCATTCAGAATTTTAATGTTAAATCTGTAGTTCACACCCTGTTGTCTGACCTGGTGAACCAACTTAATTTGACATGTCATTTGGGCGTACTCGATGGCGATAGTCCGATTTACCTGGATAAAATAGAAAGTAATCAACTGATTAGCATTAAAAGTGTGGTGGGAAAAAAGTTGTCGCTACACAGTTCTGGGTTGGGTAAGGCGCTGATTTCTCAGTTAAGTGATGAAGAGTTGGATCGCTTGTTGCCGGAAGAGAATCTGGAGATTTTCACCCCGATGACCATCCCAACAAAAACCGCCCTGAAAAAAGAGCTGCAAGAGATCAGAAAAACAGGCTATGCCTTCGATCGTGAAGAAGGTGATCTGGGCATATTTTGTATTGCTATGCCAATCTTCGATGGTCATCACGATATTATTGCTGGTGTGAGCGTCACGGGTGTCACTTTTCAAATGCCCGAAACACGGCATGAGGAAATCATTCATCAATTACGTGAAGCCTGCCAAAAAATCAGCCGCAAGCTCTATGAGTAAAAAATAAAAAAAGAGCGATGCCGGCAACACTCTTTTTTTCTGTCCAGACTAATTATTTATTGGCTGTCACTTTTGGCAGCGATAATGTCAGCAGTGCGGCAATAATCAGCGAAACGACCAGCGTTAATACGCCCATTTTGCTGCCTAAATACAGCGAAATCAGGCCCACCAGGTAGGGACCACAGAACCCACCCAGACTACCGATGGCATTGATGGTGCCGCGGGCGCCATCAATGCCTCCGTTGGGAACAGCAGGGTGGGCATTGACCAGTATGGGCCCGCCCAGGCGTTCAGGAAGAAGCCGCCGCACACCAGCATGCCGTAGGAAAGCCAGACGTTCTCTTTCAGCACCACACAGTGAGATCGCAATGCCGAAGAATGACAGTGCGGTAAAGAGCCGACGGTTCATGGTGGCGTCGCACAGTCTGGCGAAAATATACTGGCCGATTATGGTAAAGATAAAAGGCACAGCGGTTAGTAAGCTGACGACCGTCATGGTGGACTTGGTCAGCTCGCTGATAATCGTGGGCATCCACAGTGAGAAACCGTAAAAGCCAGCTGACATAAAGAAGTAAATTGCCACCATGCGCCACAGGTTCAGGCTACGGTAAAGGTCTTTATAGCCACCTTTAGACAACGCACCTTGATTGCACTTATTTTATTCCGCGTCGTTACGCAGTTCGGTTTCAATCCATTCCCGTTCTTGCGCAGAAAGCCATTTGGCATCTTTGGGGTGATCGGCGACCAGTGGCAGCCAGATAAACAGCAGTGCCAGGGAGACCAGACCTTCAACGATAAACATCACGCGCCAGTCATAGTTCTGAATCAACCAGCCGGAAATCGGGCTGGTGATGATTACGGCAATCGCCATGTTCATCTGAAAAAACGCAATGGCCCGGGCCCGCTCTTTATTGGGGAACCAGTGGCCGATCAATGCAAGAATGGCAGGATAAACCCCGCCTTCCGCTACGCCGAGGAAGAAGCGTACTGTCATCAGTTGCCAGGTATTTTGTACAAAACCCGATACCATGGCCAGTCCACACCAAAACACGATGGTCCAGGCGATAAATTTCTTGGCGCTGGCTTTTTCTGCAAAGTGGCCGCCAGGAATTTGCAAAAAGAGATAGCCGAAAAAGAAGATACCCGCAGCGGCTCCGGCGACCGAGGATGTAATACCAAGATCTTTATCCATACCGCCGGCAATGGCGATCCCGATATTGGTACGATCCATAAATGCGACGATATAAACTAATATGGTGGCGGGAATAATATGCCACCATCTGGCGTTGGGTATTGTTGCGTCAACCTGATTGTAAGCTACTGCTGAATTAGTATTTTCCATACTATAGACCTGCTATTATTATTAATTGGTAGGTACAGCGTGTATTCCCGTCATAATTAAAACGGCATGCGTTATTCATTCCTTCCCTGGGCCTCACGGTTAGTGAGGCCATATTCCTGCCACGCAAATTATTACGGGTGTAATGTCATCAATAATGACAATCTGGTTATTTCAAAACGGCACCCTCATGTGCCGAACTGGCTAATTGTGAGTAAATGCCCAAAATACCCTTGGTGAATTTACGTTTGGGCGCCTGCCATTGTTGTAACCGCTGAGCGATTTCTTCATCGGTTAAATGGGCATGGATCGTTTTGTTAGGAATATCAATAGTAATCACGTCGCCATCGCGCAGTGCGGCAATGGGGCCACCTTCCGCCGCTTCTGGCGAAATATGACCAACAAAGCAGCCATTATTGGTGCCGGAGAAACGACCATCGGTAATGATGGCGGTGTTACTGGCCAGCCCCATGCCATACAGGTATTTCATCGCTTTGAACATTTCACGCATGCCGGGGCCGCCTTTGGGGCTTTCATAGCGAATAACCAGCACGTCGCCGGGTTTAATATGTCCGGCAAGAATGGCTTCCTCGGCGGCATCTTCACTGTCAAAACAGACGGCTTTTCCGGTGAAATGGCGCATTTCTGGCAAAATGGCGGCCGGTTTGGTCACCCCTCTTTTCGGTGCAATATTGCCTTTGAGAATGGCGATCCCACCCTGAGGGGCAAAGGGCGTTTCCAGGAGTTTGATGATGTCACGGTTAGGCTGATACAGCAGGTTCATTGCCGCCAGGTTTTCTCCCACGCTTTGCCCTGTAACGGTTAGCGCGCCTTTTTCCAGCAAGCCACTGATTTCACGCATCACTTGTGGTATGCCGCCTGCACGGTGGAAATCTTCCATATCGAACTTCGCCGCCGGATTCACCTTGACGATTTGCGGCGTGCTGTCGCTCAGTTCTTCATACAGATCCATCATGGTTTCAGCAGAGATATAAAGCTCATGTGCCAATGCGGAAAGGTGCGGGACGGCATTGGTGGAACCACCGATTGCCATCAATACCCTAATGGCGTTTTTAATCGCATCGATGGTGATAATGTCGCGAGCGGTAACGTTGTTTTTCACCATGTTCATAATGGCAAAACCGGTGCTTTCACCCAGCCGCAGGCGTTCGGAATAAACTGCGGGCGTCAGTGCGCCATTGGGCAATGTCATGCCGATGGCTTCCGACAGGCTGCACATGGTATTGGCCGTGCCTAGGAATGAGCAGGAACCGCAGGTCGGGCCCCAGGTGTTTTCCAGTCGATGGCAAACGTCTTCGGTGATTTTGCCTGCTTTCAGCATGTCCAGCGATTCGGACATGGTAGTCAGGTCCGATTTGCGTCCGTCGAATACTTCGCCGCCCAGCATTGGGCCACCGGGCAGAATGATGGCGGGGATATCAAGGCGTGCTGCGGCCATCAGCATGGCGGGAACAATTTTGTCGCAAGAGCCGAGCATTACGATGGCATCCAACTGATGGGCTTCTACCATGATCTCGATATCGTTGGCGATCATATCCCGTGAAGGCAGGATGTAGTGCATACCCTTATGGCCCTGTGCCGTGCCGTCACAGGCAGCAATCAAGCCAAATTCCACGGCGGTGCCGCCCGCCATGTGGATACCCTTTTTCACCGATTCACCGACCTGACGCAGATTGAAATGGCCGGGCACCAGTTCATTCCAGGAGTTGGCGATACCAATGACAGGTCTTTTCAGATCTTCATCAGAATAACCGATGCTTTTAAATACGCTACGGTTAAAACTCCACTCAAGGCTTCCTAATATTTTTTGGCTTCGCATAATTAAAACCTCATATAATCATTAGTATTATTGTGCTTGCTTGGTGTTGGCGTTTTTTAAATCCAATGCAACATCGACAATCATGTCTTCCTGACCGCCGACCATTTTTCTTTTTCCGAGCTCCATTAATATATCCATGGTGCTGATGCCTTATTTTCGCGATGCACGTTCGGCGTGCAGCAAAAAGCTGGAATACACCCCGGCGAGTCCGAGCGATAAGGTTTCGCGATCGACGCGCACCGGACGGTGTTGCAACGGGCGCACCACATCGTCAGCACCGTTGATCAACGTGTCCAACTGACAACCGTGCTGCCAGCCCTGTTTTTCCAAGCAACCGATAAACACTTCGGTGGGAGTATTTCCCGCGCCGGCACCCATGCCCGCCAGGCTGGTATCTACCCGATCGCAGCCTTCTTCAATGGCGGTCAATGAGTTGGCGATACTGACAGAAAGGTTGTTGTGTGCGTGCCCGTTTGGGTATCGATGTTAAGGGTGGCTTTCAGCGCACGGAAGCGATCGCGAATATCCTGCATCAGCATGGCGCCGCTGGAATCCACAACATAGATGCAATTCGCGCCGTAGCTCTCCATTTTCTTCGCTTGTTCAGCCAGTTCCTGCGGAGTAATCATGTGGCTCATCATTAGAAAACCGACGGTGTCCATACCTAGGTTGCGCGCGAATTCAATATGTTGCCGTGAAATATCTGCCTCGGTGCAGTGGGCGGCGACACGTACCACGCGTGCGCCTGCATCATAGGCGGCTTGTAAATCATGAATGGTGCCGACGCCGGGGATCAGCAAGGTAGCAATTTTACTGTGAGTGACAACCTCAGCGGCGGCGGCGATCATTTCAGTATCAGAGCAGCGGCTGAAACCATAGTTAAAACTTGATCCTGCCAGCACGTCACCGTGGGCGATCTCAATGGAATCCACATGCGCCTTGTCCAGCACGCTGGCAATTTGTTGAACCTGTTGTTGCGTATACTGGTGTTTTACGGCGTGGGAGCCGTCGCGTAATGTTACGTCCGAGATGTAGATTTTTTTATTATTCACCATCATTCTCTTTTATCGCTGAAGATTAATTTTTCAGGTTCTTGGCAAAATGATCGCCGCAGGCTAAAGCGGCGGAGGTCATAATATCCAGGTTGCCGGCATAGGCGGGTAAATAGTGGGCAGCCCCTTCTACTTCGATAAATACCGATGTTTTTAACCCTGTCGTGTATTTTTCCCCGTCGATAAAAAGTGGATTGTCCTCATTGATAACATCGAATTGCACGGCCTGTTTCAGGCGATAGCCCGGCACATAGCGGCTGACTTTTGCACCATGCTGTGCATGCTGGCCTCGATTTTTTCGGGTTCGACAGTGGCAGAATAGGTAAAGACGGTGTCGCGCATCATGATAGGCGGTGATGCCGGGTTGAGAATAATGATGGCTTTTCCGGCTCGCGCTTTGCCGACATTAACAATGGCGGCAGACGTGGTTTCGGTAAATTCGTCAATATTGGTACGGGTGCCGGGGCCCGCAGACTTGCTGGCGATACTGGCAACAATTTCGGCATAGTAAACGTCAGTGACCTGTGCCACCGCATTGACGATAGGAATGGTTGCCCGCCCGCCGCAGGTGACCATATTGATGTTGGGCGCATCACTTTCTTGTTCAAGATTAATGGACGGGACCACATACGGGCCGATAGCTGCCGGAGTCAGGTCTATCACCTTAATGCCGGATGGTTGCAGCTTCTCGTTGTGTACCAGATGTGATTTGGCTGAAGTGGCGTCGAAAACGATTTTAATGTCCTGGAAATGGGGTAATGCCAGCAGTCCGTCGATACCATCGGCAGAAATCGGCACGCCCAGCCGCGCAGCGCGGGCCAAACCGTCTGAAGCAGGATCGATACCGATCATCGCGCCCATACTCAGATATTGGCTGTTTTTCATTATCTTGAACATCAAGTCAGTGCCAATATTTCCTGAACCAATAATGGAGGCCTGGATCTTTTCACTTCCCATGGTTTATTCCTTTTCTTCACGTAATGGCAGAAGGTCTTTTAATTCCGCAATATGTTCCGGTGAAAGCGTATTTGTTTTATTGGTGTTGACGTCAGGCGTATACACTCCCGTCATTGCTAACAGATGTTTGAGTAAATCAGGCAAGGGGGCGCTGATGGAAAAAAATTGCGCCAGCCGCGATAATTCACGTCGCTGTTGAAATACAGCCGAATAGTTTTCTGCGCAAAAATGCTCGTAGAGTTTAACGGTAACGTCGGGGGAGAAATTTGCACTCGCCGGAAAGCCGCCATCGCCTCCTAATATCAGCGTGTCTAACAGGTATTCATCGTAACCGGCAAAAATCAGGAAGTCCGGGCGGTGAGGTTTAACCTGATTCATCAATTCCCGAATGTGGCTGATATTATTAATGGTGTCTTTAATGCCGATGATCGACGGGAATTGCTGAGCTAAACGACGCACCATATCGGCAGAAATTGTGTGCCCCGTCAGCTGCGGAAAGTTATAAATCATGATCGGCAGTGAGAGATTTTCCGCCACGGTTTGGTAAAAGCAAAAAAGACGCTCTGCACTGAGCGGTGCGTAATAAGGATTGATGACCAGTACGGCATCTGCGCCACAGCGTGCTGCATGCTGCCCGAAATACAGGACATCATCGATGCAGGTGCCGCCGATACCGAGGATCACTGGCACGCGACCATTGACATGGTCAACCACAAATTCTGCGGTTTCCTGACGGGTTTCCCGGCGCAGGGCATAAAATTCGCCGCAGGTGCCCAATGCCAGCACGCCGTGTACGCCGTGTACGCCAGCGTTAATCACCCGATCGAGCAACCTGCCCATTGCTTGCTTGTCGAGGTTCCCCTCAGCATCCGTCAACGTGGGAAGGGGAGGGATAACACCCTTAATCCGATCTGCTTTCATTTTATTTATTATATTGAACAATAGTTCTATATAATAAACCACTCAAAGGGTGAGTGATTCAACCACAGGGTTGATGAAACGCGATCGTTATCACTAATTATGCGTGGAACAGAACGTGGGTATGACAACGTATTGGCAGGCAGGGCTGGTTATTGAGGGAATTTATGCAGGTTAGCCTGACATCGTCAGGCCGTTTTTTCCCCATTGCATAATCTGCGCGGGGGCATTGGTTTCCGCGGGGAACGTGCGTTTTACCGGGGAGAAGCCCAGCTTCTGGTAAAAGGCACAGGCGCGCAGGTTTTGTTCATACACTTCCAGGCTCAGAACAGGGAAGCGCTGCTGCACATGGGTCATCAGCGCGACGCCCACGCCTTTGCCATGCCAGCGATGATGGACAAACAGTGCACCGACAAAACGTTGTTCCATCACGCTGATAAAACCGACTATCGCGCCTTCAACCTCATAAACCCAGGTTTCTGAGTTGGGGATATACTGGTCGCGCACCAGCGGTTCGCTTTCCTGCCAATAGGTTGGGTTGATAAACGGGTGCGATCGGGTAGTGCTTTCCAGCCACAGGGGTAGAAGGAGGGCAAGATCCTCTGGCCGGTAGTCCCTAATCACGCGCGGCCTCTTGATAGCAGAAGCAGTCGGTAGTGTGATCGTTGACCAAACCAGCGGCTTGCATAAAGGCATAGCAGATGGTTGAGCCGATAAACTTGAAGCCGCGTTTTTTCAGCGCTTTCGACATGGCATCGGAAACGGCGGTTTTGGCGGGCACATCGGACAGCGTGGTGGGGCTGTTGACCAACGACGTATGGTTAACGAAAGACCAGATAAAATCGGAAAAAGACTCGCCCTGTGCTTCCATGTCACACCAGATGCGCGCGTTGGTGATGATGGCTTCAATTTTGCCACGATGGCGGATAATGCCACTGTCTTGTAACAAGCGCTCGACGTCTTCCTGCGTCATGCTTGCCACTCGTTTCGGGCCAAACTGATGAAAGCTTGCCCGGTAGTTTTCCCACTTTTTCAATACCGTTATCCATGACAAACCGGCCTGCTGTTCTTCAAGACAGAGCAGTTCGAACAGTTTGACGCTCTCTTTGCACGGTTTGCCCCATTCCGTATCGTGATAATCGAGGTAAAGCGGGTCCTGGGTGACCCATGCGCATCGGTTCATGGTCGCGTTCCTGTGACGTGTGGCGCTTCCGTAATAAGCGCAGGCTATTGCAGTTTCATCAAGTTGTCATTTCATCATGATGTTGCTAAAGATAAGCGCGGTTCAATCACGATCATGGCAAAATTTAACTGTATATGCAAGGGTCTTCCCCTATCATGGTGGGAGACTCATAACCCCATGTTTAACCTGCCGTAATGGAACATCACTGCCACCTTAAAGCGTTCTTTGTTCCGGTATCCTCTGGACTTGATCCGCAGCAGCCTTATCTTGCTGTTTAGTGACTCTGCATTACCGTTTGATACCCTGTGTTTCATGGCATTCAGGATCCCGTACAGTCGTTTACGTAACGTCCGGGCGGCGCTGCTTAGTAGCGGGACACCAACGTCTTTTGCCATCCCTATCCATTCCAGCCACAGACGCCTGCTGTGTTCGTCATACCGGCGGTTCCAGAGTTCCCGGGCCAGCGCCTTCATTGCCCAGCAACGGCTGGTATCAGGCAGAACCATCTGCGCTGCTTCCAGTCTTTCTGCTATTCGACCATGACGTTTATGGCGACCGTACAACCACAGATAACGGGAACGATGTGCACTTTTTCGTGCCGGTAACGGGATGGTTTTCATCTCCAACTGTCGTGTTTTATCTACGACGGCACAGAGCATTTTCGCTACATGGAAGTGGTCGAACGCGATCTTCTCCACCGCGTTAGGCAGATGGAGCCGCGCTGCGCTTATATAGGATAGATTCATGTCCATCGACAGGGTTTTAATGGATTCAATCTGGCGGTCACCCAGACTCCGGAGATAGCCAGCAAGACTTTCAACTCCGCGATCATCTTTGAGTTCCAATGCCTGTCCTTGGGTATCAGAGATAACGGTGACGTACTGATGCCCCTTTTTGAAAGCGACCTCATCAACACAGAGATGACGTGCGGCCTGAGGTGTTTTTCGACGGGCCAGTCCACGCTTAACCGCCCGTTGCATAATATTATCGACAGCATTCCAGCTCAGCCTCAGCTGTTTCCTGACGGCATCCACGGTGCTGATTTTCAGCCATGAGATAACGAACGACTCGAACAACAGCGTATACCGGCTACCGGGGCCGGCCCATGGAACAGACAGCGTCTGGTAGCCATGCTCCGGGCACATAATACGGGGTACATCAGCTTCGACTATTGTCGCGAACTGACAGGTATCGAGATGGCGCCATTTACGATGTCGGTGATCGTGAATAGGACAAGATTCCCGCAGGTTGGACAGGTTAACTGAGTGTTTTTCGCAATCTCAACTGTAACGGTAACAGAACCGGCATTTTCATCGAGAGAAAGAGACTTTACCTGCCACGGAATAGACAGGTTGAGGATATGAGCGTAGAGAGACTTTTCGTCCATGGTGGTGACCTCTGGCGATTTAATACGCCATTATCATGCCTTCAGCCACCACAACAAGGGAAGACCCATTTATAAACATCACCACTGGCACTGATGATTTCACGCGTTTTACCATAAACACTCATCTAATAGGACTGACCAACCTGATAATTGATATTATCAATATTCAACACTTCGTATGTTCGGCCAACCTGTACCTGGTTTGTTTCGTTACTCTGATAGTAAGTCGGTTCGCCGTCGGTAATAAAATAGGTCAGGTTGGTACCGACATTATTTTTCACCGCCGTGCTTTGGAACCAGTTGGCCGTGGTTTTAAACACGTCCTCATAGTTGGTACCGCCACCGTTCTGGCCACCGACCATGGAATTCAGCACGCTGGTGAGCTGAGTCAGCGCCGTTGAATCTTTCAGATCCACCGATACCGTACGGCCAACCTGCGTGTCGAAGTCAGCAAGGAACACGTTCACTTTCCCTGCATGCGCACCGTTGGCACTGTTGATCAGGCTGTTAAACACGTTTTTCAGAGAAGCAACCGTGTTGGCGATATCGGTAGTGGTCATACTGCCCGAGCTGTCTACCATAAACGCGATGTTATAGTTGGTGCCTTCTACCAGTTGCAGACCGGAAACATCCGCGATCATAACATCATTACTGTTGGTTCCCTGAACGTTGTCATCTCCGGTAGTCCCAATGGCGGCACCGTACTGCTCAACGCCTTCCGTCGAATAACCGATCGCGGTGTCATGGTTGAGTTTTTCGGTTGACGTTGCCTGAGCAACCACCTCAAACTTGCCTGCCGCCACTGGCACGTACAACGTGACCGTTCCCGACAACGCGTTGGCATTATGCGCGTTGGCAATGGTGTAGGTGCCATCTTTGCCCACGGTATAGGTCGCATCGTTGTTGATATGATCTACCACTTTGGTGCCTTCCGGCAGGCCGGTCAGCGTAATGCCCGACAGCGTTTCACTGCCATCGAGATCTGTCAGTGCGGCAGAGACGTCCAGCGTATGTTCCTGCGTACCAGAGTAGGTTTCTTTCGTTACCGTAGGCGCGTTGCTGCCCGGAGCCATACTGGTGCCATCGCTGTAGATCACCCCACCCAAATTGTTACTTACCTGACCGGTAAACGAATGGGATTGCCCGCTGCTGTCAGTGTAGTTAACTTTGACACCATCAAGGGTATTGACGCTCGTTGGCTGATTATTATTCGTGTTGTAAGTAGAATTGTAGGTATAGCCATCCTCTTTCATCACAAACACATAATCTTTATGAGCGCTAGCGTCATTCGTTTCGCGGTTTCCACCGAACGAATCCAAGGACCTTAATTCTTTCTTATCCGCTGGCCAATCGCTTTGACGATAGAAATATCCACTGTTCGAGTGGACAACAAAAATATCGCTGTAGCCATCGCTGCCGCTGGTATTGCTCTGCGTATAGTACGAATAGGTGCCGGTACCCACCAATGTTGGGATCGGATCCCCCTCGGTTAACCAGACCCGCACACCATTGCCGACGGCAATAATTTTCCCATCCTGAATATCAAAGCCACCGTTAGCACTGCCACCATTAATGTGAATCACTTCACCACTCGGCGTACTGTTTCCACTGACAATATCCAGCGTCACCGTCGGTGCATCCGCCACTGGCGTAATATCGATATTGAGTGCCGTTTCTACGCCAACGTTACCGGCTTTATCCACCGGCGTGTAATTCACAATACTGTACGGAGAGCCGGAAGCATTTGCCGCAGGATCAAAACGCAAATCTGTATTGGTCGAGTTAAACGACTGTCCTTCCGTGACGGGTTTCCAGGTACCATTATCGTTGTAATACAGCGTACCAGCGCTGGCCGGTGGCAATGAGGAAATCACCACGCTAGACGTATCACCAGAAACGCCCAGACTATCCCAGCCGATGTGTACCGGCGTATCTTCCAGTCCAGTCACCGTCTCGTCGTGCGCAACAGGCGGTTTGGTGTCCAATATGGCTTGATCGTTATCGTGAGCCTGATTACCCGCAGGATCCGTTGCCGTTGCAACCACCTTAATCTTACCTTCTGCATCTTAACCTTCTGCCAATGTGCTCAGATCGGCTGAAGTACTCCATTTACCATCAATAACAGGCACATTAGTCAGTGTGACCTCTTTACCCTTACTGTCTGTGAAGACCAATGTTACGTGGTCTTCCGTGCTGGTACCCTGAATAAATTGTCCGGCCAATTCGTTCGCATTGAGATAGCCATCATTACCTGCAAAATCGGTGATATCAATTTCAGGTAAGGTTTTATCCATTATGGCACTGGCGCTGTCTTGCGCGGTGTTCCCTGCCGCATCCGTTGCCGTCGCCACCACGGTGATTTTGCCTTCTACCAGCGCCCCCAAATTAACCGTGTTATGCCATTTCCCGTCAAAGACCGGCACACTGCTGACAGTGACTGATTTGCCATTACTATCCGTAAAGGTAAGGTTGACGAAACGCTCGTTGCTCGTCCCCTCAATAAAGGTTACACCCAACTCTTGCTGATTGATATAGCCGTCGTTACCAGCAAATCCAGTGATATCTATCTCAGGGGCGGTGACATCCAGCGTCGAGGACGCGGTGTCGTGCGCCTGGTTGCCCGCCAGATCGGTGGCCGTAGCCTTGACGTCCACCTTGCCCTCGGCCAGACCGCTCAGGTCCGCGGTGGTGCTCCACTTGCCGTCCACCACGGAGACGCCGGTCACCGTGACGACCTTGCCGTTCACATCCGTGAACGTCAGATCAACCGTCTTCTCGCTGCTGGTGCCGCTCACCGGCGTGGCTTTCGACTCCGCGGTATTGATATAGCCGTCATCGCCGGCAAAGTGGGTAATCGCAACGTCAGGCGCAGTAGTATCAACACCATAAGGGCGCGTAGCATTGGCGGTAGTCTGGTTACCCGCCTCATCCGACGTGGTCACAGAGGCGTTGACAACACTGTTGCTTGCCAACACGCTACCCGGCACGCCGTCCACACTCCACGTTTTACCGTCCGCATTCACCGTGGTCGTGTAACGTTCATTACCAATCGCCACCGTGACGGTATCACCCGCCTTCACGTTACCCGATACCGTCCCGCTAATTGTATGACTCTGTCCGGCCTCTTCTGCATTAACAACATCGTCATTGGCAATAAGGTCGATCGTAATGCTTGCATCAGGGGGCAACGTATCTACGGTTACCGAATCCTGCCCGCCCGTACCTGGAATGCCATTTTCATCGCTATATGAACCATCAGGAACGGTGACAGTGACCGTCCCTTCAAAATTGGTTTTGGGGTGAGCGTACCCGTCCAGCTGGTAGGATCGGTAGGATCCTGAACCAGATTGGTTAACGTACCGTTGCTCACGCTCACATCACTGGCATCAAAACCTACTGGCGGCTTGGTAAACGTGAAGGTCATCGAGCCATCAGGATTGATAACAATGGTCAACGCAGGGGGTGTAGTATCAGGTGTCGTTTCGCTGCTTGTTGCGGCGGCGAGAGTTACGGCGTCAGCGCCGGTCAGATCGTCGGTAGATGTCGCTGCAAATGCCAGCCCTTGGGTGTCATAACCTGCAGTTGCCTCTACCACTTGCCCGGTCAGGGAAAAAACCATATCGGCGGCACTAACGTGGCTGTCACCACCGTCGCCCGCTTCGCCAATGTCAGTATTACCCGCTGCTGGCGCTTCCAGGACTTGAGTCGGGTCTGCGCCTTGTGCGAGCATCCTGTAACGCTGCCACATCCTGAGCGTCTTGCGCTGTGGCCTGCGGCATTACGTTGGTGTTGTCACTCCACTGGCTGTTTCTCCCAACATCCAGGGTTTTTCCGTCCGGCAACGTGATAGACACGGAACCGTCGCCACCCGTGACGATCTCTTCGCCACGATAAATTTTGTCACCTGCTGTTAATAACCGCTGTGTGCCATCAAGAGAAATGACGAAGACTTGCCCGATAACGAATTTAATGATACCGATTACGCTATTCACTACGGCTTCTCCTTGATATATATAATTATTTTTATACAGATATTGAGTTGTTGTAAGGGGGTATCAACATCATCCTGATGGGTAAATCTGCGATTAGCTCTCCTGGCCTTGAAACTGTGCAGTCATCAATCAACGCGCGTTGACCGTACACTTGCTTAAGCAAAAAAAGGCGCTCCATCATGGTTAACCCATTAGCGTGCTAATGGGTTAACCATGATGGAGAAAACCGGTTTGCCAGAGCAAAAAATGACAGTATAGGCGTCAATCACTTGACTCGCTAAGCATAATCATAATCATAATCATAATCATAAAAAATTCGGAATATTCTTGCTACAAACTTTAATACGAAAGAGCATCAAATATTTCTCAAACATTGAATCAGAATGAGACAACAACACAATGAACTGATAATAAAGGAGTTTCAAAACTCTCATGGCGTTCTATTGAGAAAAAATCGCCGGATGGGAAATTAAGAATAATCACAAAAAAAACCAAGCATTCAAATTAATCACAGCGTTTAATCATGCCATAAAGGAAAACAGCATTATGCTACCTGTATTTCGATACGCTTTTTTACCTTTAGGGATTATGGTCGCACAGCCTTCCAGCGCCGCGACTTTACAGGATGTGGATGTAATCAAACAAACTCTTGCCACGCATCCCGAAGTCAGTGCGTCGGTAAACAGTCGGCTTTCCGCCGATCATGATTTATGCTCTGCCAAGGGCGGGTATTTGCCGTCAATCAACTTTAACGCAGGAACCGGTCGTGAGGAGACAGATACCGTTTCTACACGCGCGAGTGGCGGTAAAACAGAACTGCAACGCAGTGAATCCAGTATCACCTTACAACAAACGCTGTTTGACGGATTTGCTACGTCGAGCGAAGTTGGTAGGCAGAGAGCAACCGTCAATTTACGAGCCTACAAGGTACTCAATACGTCTGAGAACGTGGCCTTGAATGCGGTTCAGGTGTATCTCTATGTGCTGCAACGGGCAGAATTCGTCAAACTGGCGCAAAATAATCTCGCCAACCACGAGCGTATCTACGATCAGATCCGGCTGCGCAGCCAGCAAGGCGTTGCGCGCCTAGCAGATCTCGAGCAGGCCGAGGCGCGTTTGGCACAGGCAAGGAACAATCTGCTTACCGAGCAGACCAATCTTGATGACGCGAAGACTAACTACTTTAGCGTTACGGGTGTCGAACCCGACAACCTGATACTACCAGATACCGCGTTGTTGACCATTCCAGCCTCGCTGGCCGAAGCTCGGCGCGTCATGCTGGCCAATAGCCCAATACTCAAGTCCGCCGAATCAGACATATCTGCGACACAGCAACAATATGAAGCAGCAAAGTCCTCCTATTATCCTCGTGTCAACATCGAGCTCGACCGCAATATGAATAACAACGTGGATGGCGTTCGCGGGCAAAGCAACGAGTGGCAGGCAATGGTCAGAATGCGTTACAACCTCTATCAAGGGGAAGCAACAAGGCCAACGCGGATGCAAAAGCGTATCAAATTAAAGAGGCACAGGATATTCGCAACAACACGCTGCGTCAGTTGAACGAAGAGTTGCGTCTCGCCTGGACCGCGCTGAATAACGCCCGCCAGCAAATCCCCATCGCCGCTGAGTATGCCGATCGCAGTATGAAAGTTCGCACGGCCTACCAAAAGCAATTCAGCATTGGCGAACGCACACTGCTGGATTTGCTGGACAGTGAAAATGAGCTTCTCACCGCACAACGTCGTCTGGTAGAGATTCAATTCATTGAGAGGTTTACCGAATATCGTATCAAGGCCAGAATGGGAGACCTGATGCGCAACCTTTCTATTCAGAGCCCAACAGCAGGACAAAGTTTGGATAACGTCACGGCAGATGTGGATTTGCCTTCGTTAAACTAGCGTCTGCGTCGGAAACGACAGTGGGTTGCACGAGGCCGTGACTCGTTTGTCTGCCGTGTTTTACCTCACGTATCACGCGTGTGGTAAGCACGGCAGACTGTGTTATGTAAGGGAAGATCAGTGAGATGAAGTTACATTCCGTCGAGGATATCGATACTCCGGAAGCGTCCGTTGCGCATGAACACAACGATCCTCGCACCCGTCATGACGATCCGTTACTGGATGGTTTGTTGATTTTGTGTGCGCTACGGGGCAAGCCTGCGAGTCGCGCTACGCTCACTGCGGGTCTTCCTTTGGCAAAACAACGCCTGACAATGTCATTGCAGCCCTGCGCAGCCAGTCGCGCAGGGCTGCAAGGTCGGGTACTAAAACGCCCGCTGGATGGCATTCCCGACATGTCACTGCCTGCCATGTTATTGCTGCGAGAAGGCCGTTCAGCGGTGTTGCTTGGCTGGAACGACGATGGTTCAGCGCGCATCATGCCGAGTGAGACGGAAGGCGGCGAGATACACGTCGATCGCAACACGCTTAAGCAGAATTATCTTGGTCTGGTGCTGTTTGCGCAGCCGAGACATGCCTTTGATATCCAAAACGAATCGCTTATTCCACACACCAAGTCCTGGTTCAAGGACACGCTGAGACTGTCGCGCTTCTTGTATATCGATGCGGTGCTGGCCAGTTTTATTATCAATATCATCGCACTCGCCACGCCGCTGTTCGTGATGAATGTGTATGACAGGGTGGTACCCAATCAAGCAACGGCAACCCTTTGGGTGCTGGCGATCGGTGTTATTGGTGCGTTTATTTTCGATCTCATTCTGAAAACGCTACGTGGCATTTGCCTCGATATGGCAGGAAAAAAGACCGATCTGATCATCTCCGCCTCACTGTTTGAACGCATTATTGGGATGTCGATGATTGCGCGACCAGCCCGCGTCGGCAGCTTCGCGCAAAATATTCATGAATTTCAATCATTAAGAGGTTTCCTCTCATCGCTAACCTTAACCACGCTGATAGATTTCCCGTTCACACTGCTGCTGTTGCTGGTGATTGGCCTGATTGGCGGTCCTCTGGTGTGGGTGCCGATACTCACCTACCCTATTGCCTTAGCCGTAAGCTGGGCGCTGCAAAAACCGCTGGTTGCAACCATCAGTAAAACAATGGAACTGGCCAGCGAGCGTCAAGCCACCCTGATAGAAACGCTCAGCAGTCTGGATGCGCTGAAAGTGAATAATGCTCAGAGTGAGCGCCAGCACAGTTGGGAACAAACACTGGGCAGTCTTAGTCGATTGGAAATGCGCGCCAAGGCGCTCTCTTCACTGGCGGTCAACCTGACGCTGGGGTTCCAGCAAATCGCTGGTGTGGTGATGATTATCGCGGGCGTCTACCTGTTGATTGACGGCAAACTCAGTATAGGGGGATTGATTGCCAGCTATATGCTCAGTGGCCGCGCACTTATGCCCCTTGGTCAGCTATCGGGCCTGGTCACGCGTTATCAGCAGTCCAAGATAACCATGACGACCACCGAAGAGATGATGCAATTGCCGCAAGAGCGTCAAGAGAATGAGCGGCCGCTTAAACGCGAACGTATTCAAGGCGGACTGGAATTCCGTGACGTGACCTTCAGTTATCCTGAACAGAAGCACCGCTCTTTGCACAACATCAATCTCCCTGTCGCCGCAGGTGAAAAAGTTGGCATCATTGGTCGCAGCGGTTCAGGCAAAAGTTCGCTGGAAAAACTGATCGTCAATCTTTATCCCCCAAGCGAAGGGAATGTTTTGATCGACGGTGTGGACACACGTCAGTTGGATGTCAGCGATTTGCGCCACAACATTGGCTATGTACCGCAAGATATTCAACTAATCAGCGGCACTCTGCGCGATAACCTGATCAGCGGTGCTCGCTATACTGATGATGAATCCATGCTGCGCGCCGCCGAAATCGCCGGTGTCAACGAATTCGCGCGCCTGCATGCGGATGGCTACAACTTGCAGGTGGGGGAACGCGGCTTGCAACTCTCCGGCGGTCAGCGTCAAGCCGTTGCCATCGCGCGCTGTTGCTCGATCCGCCAATCATGGTGTTAGATGAACCCACAAGTTCGATGGATAACACCAGTGAAGACCGCCTAAAACAGGCATTACAGCCGGTGTTGCAAAACAAAACGCTACTGTTGGTGACGCATCGCGTTTCCATGCTGGCCCTGGTAGATCGTTTAATCATTATCGATAAAGGCCGCATTATTGCCGATGGTCCAAAGGCTATCGTGATGGATGCGTTAAAGAAAGGACAGATCAATGCATCTCGCTAAACGCACCGCGGATATCCTTCGCTATTTCTCCCGCAGGGATCGGGAAACGCTTCAGGCGATTCCTGAAGTCAGCCGCGCGATGCTGGAAGATTCCCCCAAAGCGATTCGTATTACGCTGTGGACAATTTTCTTTTTTTTTTCCTGTTTTTCATCTTGTGGGCCGCTTTTGCCAGTATTGATGAAGTCACGCGCGGTGGCGGCAAGGCCATTCCGTCTGCAAAAAATTCAGAACCTGGAAGGCGGTATCGTCACTGAGGTTTACGTTCACGAGGGGCAAATCGTCAATCAGGGCGATCCATTGCTGAGGCTCGATGACACGCGCTTCGCTTCAAACGTTGGTGAAACGGAGGCTGACAGGCTAGGGCTGCTCTCGCGTATCGAACGGTTAACGACTGAAATCAACGATCGCGAATTAGACTTCTCACCAGAAATCAAAGAAAAAGCCCCTGCCATTGCTAAGGGGGAGATGGATCTGTACACCAGCAGACGCCAACAGTTTCGTAATGAGATCTCGGGTTTGGAAGAACAACTGGTGCAGAAAAAACAGGAGCAGCGCGATTATGTGGCCAAGCAGGCACAATTTCGTAATAGCCTCAATTTATTGCAACAAGAAATAAGAATGTCAGAGCCACTGATTGCCGAGGGTGCAATATCCAAAGTCGAAGTGTTGCGGTTAAAACGGGCTGAAGTGGAAACGCAAGGGCAGTTGGAATCCATTACTCTGTCTATCCCTCGTGCTGACTCTGCCATCAAGGAAATTGAAAACAAGATTCAGGAAACGCGCGGACGCTATAAAAGCGATGCGCTGACACAGTTGACTGAAGCACAAACCAATCTGAACAAGATAGCCGCCACGGGTAATGCACTGTAAGATCGCGTAAACCGTACGCTGATGGTCTCACCGGTGAAAGGCATTGTGCAGCAGATGATGGTCAACACCATTGGTGGTGTAATCCAACCCGGGAACGACATCGTAGAAATTGTTCCGTTGGATGAAAATTTATTGGTTGAAGCAAAAATCTCGCCGCAAGATATTGCCTTTCTGCATCCGGGCCAGCCTGCAATTATTAAGCTGACGGCTTATGATTATACGATCTATGGCGGATTAAAAGGGAAAGTTGGGCAAATTAGCCCTGACACCATGACCGATAAAGAAGGCAACGGTTTTTATATCGTTAGGTTGCGCACGGATAAGAATTATTTGGGCACTGAAGATAAGCCCCTAGTGATTATTCCCGGCATGGTAGCATCCGTGGATATTATTACCGGAAAGAAAACGATTCTAAGTTATTTACTTAAACCCATCATCCGTGCAAATGCAGAAGCACTGCGGGAACGCTAATTATCACACTGTGCTATTCAAGACTTTCATTGAACACACAAACTGCCCAATTAATGGCAGTTTGTGTTGTTTGTTTCCCTAACGTCCCCAATTATCACTGATGACCGTTTTGTACGACGTAGATTTGCGTTTGGCTGCGTCCCATGGCTTTTGCCTGGTACATGGCAGAGTCTGCGTTGATGGCTAACGTCAGTGAATCAGTGCCGTGCTCAGGATAGAGCGCAATACCGATACTGCATGACACCTCAAGTTTTTTCCCTTCAATATCAAAAGGTTTATTCATGGCATTATGAATCTTGTCTGCAACATAGAGAGTGTTAGCTTCTTCTTTAATGCCTTGCAGCAAGATAATAAATTTATCGCCACTACGGCGATAAACAGTGTCAGTATCACGTACTGAACTTCGCATGCGCGCAGCGGCTTCTTTTAACAACAAGTCGCCAATGGCATGACCAAAGGTATCATTGATCTGTTTGAATTTATCCAAATCAAGAAACATCAAAGCGATACGACGCCCTGTCTGTTTTGATAACAAAATGGCCTGTTCCATCTGTTCCGCAAACGTCAGGCCGTTTGCCAGTGATGTCAGAAAATCATAGTGTGCCAGTTGGCGGTAATGCTCTTCACTGCGTCGCAGCATATCAATCGCACTGTACAGTTAGATAGCAATCGCCACCAACTGCGCAGATTTTTCAATGGAAAAGGTTTCTTCTTCATTGGGAACATAGGGCTTACGGTGGTAAACGCTGAGCACACCGAGGATCTCTTTATTCTGGCCGATAACCGGCTCAGACCAGCAAGAGCGTAACCCGGCATAGAGCGCGAGCCATTTATACAATGACCAATCAGGATGAACGGAGATATCTTCCGCAATCACGCGCTTATCGGTATACGCCGCGGTACCAAAAGAGGTGGCACCGTCAGCGATTTTTACATTATGAATGGCATTTTTATAAAAACCGGGCAAGCTGGGCGCAGAAGCCAACGTCAGGCACTTCTTCTCTTTATCCACCAACAATACGGAGCAGACGATGCGGCCCGGATTTTTTTCCTCCACACTAAACACGATGGCATCAAGGATATCTTTCAACGGAGCACCGCTGGAGAGAAGTTCTAAGGCGCGATTATAAGAGTTATCGTGATGTTCCTTTGCTTTACGCTCCGTAATGTCCAGCTTCACCCCAACATAATTCGTTGAATCTGTGACTTTATTATAGATTTTAGAAATATTGGCCTTTTCCCAGTAAAGCTGCCCGTCTTTACGACGGTTAATAAATTCACCGCTCCAGGTTTCACCGCGATCGAGCGTTGACCAAAGATCTTCATAGACGCTGGGGTTGGTCATTCCCGAATTCATTATATTAGTTTTTTTACCGATCACTTCATCGGGCATATAACCTGACATGGTTACAAACTGACGATTTACATAAAGAATTTCACAATTCTCATTCGCAATAATGATCGACGCCGGGCTATATTCTGTGGCATAAAAAATCGTATAGAGGAAGTCTTGTTTTTCGCGATCCTGCTTAAACTTTTGCTTGCTTCCCCTGTTTCTAATAACAGAAACCAACAACAGTATTATAAGTATAGTTATTATTATCTCATACACAATAACACGCCCTCAGTCCTCGGAAGGACTGGTCATACAAACCACATCACGGATAGTGAAACACACAGACAAAGCGCCGCTCTCCCATACAGATTCGGGATCGGCAGTTTTCCGGAGAGCGGGAGGGAGGGATGAAAAAACGCTCCTGTGTTCAGATGAATTCAAAAACATAGGAACATCAGCATAAAGCCCCCATCTATCACTGTGTGTAAATAAAAATAACAAGTCCAAACAGAGTATCTTTAATTAGCGTTAAGGTGATGAATAATAACTCGTGTTATAAGTTTATCTAATGAAATAAAAAACTTACGAATCTCAATGTTACGTATTTTGAACATCAAAATTCTGTAAGCAAATCAATTATACCAATAGGCATCACTGTTTTAATTAATAAAATCTATCACCACACGATAATTGATTGTTATCATTAAATAAAAAACATATTTTCTCATTATATTCATAAAGTTACCATCAATGCAAAATCGTTTCACTTATCATGTGCACCTGTTGAGCCCCCATAAAGATCAGGAGCGGCAAGGTTCATTCCACTAATCATTAACAATATAAAACACCATTGCTGAAAAAATTACAAGAATCAAACAATGAAAAGAGCCTGTATAACAAAATGAATCACCATTTTTAACATTTAGACGTCAGGCAGGACAACAAACGGCGAAAAAGCAGCGCGCGAGGAAAGGGATAAATAAAATGTAAATTATCGTGTCAAGTAACCAACGCGCTAACAATGATACCAGTCCAACAAGTTGGACTGACTCTGCTAAGATTACAACGTAGATTTCAACTCGCTAAAATTCTCAAAAGGCTGGGGGCGAGACAGGAAATACCCTTGCACCGCGTCAGCCCGCGTTTGCGTTACCATGCCCCACTCTTCCTGCGTTTCGACCCCTTCAACCACCACGTGATTACAAAAGCGGGACAGCAGCGCCACCAACGACGGGAACAGCTGACGGCCCCCCTCACTTTTTTGCAGCAAAATAAACAGCTCGCGCGCCACTTTGATACAGTCATATTGCGCTTGCATCAACGAAGAAAAATTGGCGACGCCCGCCCCGAAATCATCCAGCCACAGGTGGCGCATTTCAGGAAACATGGTCAAGACTTCTTGCGAGAGCGTCCCCTGATTTTCAACGATCTCAAATCGCAGCCAGGGCATGGAGGCGATCAACTGTTTCGCTTCATGGCTCCGTTGTAACGCATGCAACGTTTGCCCGTTCACATTGACTGACGCCAGAATGCCGTCCTGAATAAAGCGAGGATGCCAACGCGACAGAAGCTGCATTTGCTCAATCACTACCTGTAACCGCTCAGCCACATTGATACTGGCAAAATAGGTTTCAGGTGAAACAAAACGCTGCGGGAACGCTGGCGAAAACACAGCAGTAAGCAGCTCTATCGCTAACAGTTTGCCGCTGGTGCGGTAAATAGGCTGAAAGTTATAGCGTCTTTGACAGTGATGCCAATACTGGCGTTCAAAAGCTGCCGCATCCCCAAGTTCAGAAGGCAGTGCCTGTATAACCCCTAAATTCCCCTGCTGCCCGATACATTTTGTCATAAGACCTGATGTGATACGTTGTTAGCCTGCTTATACTTAGAATAATGGATATCGGCAAAGCCACAGAAAACTTTATTCATTATTTGGCTTGCTACGCTATTTTATGCGAGAGATATTGGGGAAAGAGAGTGCTCCGCTACGCCGTTACTAGTATAATCCGCAGCTGGTTTTGCAAGGTATAAAGAAATGGCATTACTGATCACCCCTAAATGCATTAACTGCGACATGTGCGAGCCTGAATGTCCCAATCAGGCAATTTCTATGGGGCTGGATACCTATGAAATAGATCCGCTGCGTTGCACAGAATGTGTGGGCCATTACGATGTGCCTACCTGCCAAAAGGTATGCCCGATTGACAATACAATCATTCGTGACCCGCAACAAGTGGAAACGCAGGAGCAATTATGGGAAAAGTTTGTTGTTATGCATCACGCCGATCGTCTGTGAGCGGGCGTTTTCGCTCCCCTTCAAGGATCACTGTGGCACAGGCATAGTGCCGCTCATCGGCAATGGTCACGTGTATCTCTTCCACTCCTAAGTTTTCCGCCATCGATTGCGCGCGTCCCCAAAGTCGCAGGCAAGGTTTACCCAACGCATCGTTGAAGACGTCGAATTGATCGAAAGCCAGCCCTTGGCTAATGCCGGTGCCTAAGGCCTTCGCCGCCGCTTCTTTAACAGAAAAGCGCTTAGCAAGATAGCGGGCAGACTGCTGGTGCTTTTCATAGTGCACCCACTCTTGTGCGGATAATACTCTGCGCGCCAGACGATCGCCGGATCGCGCGATAATCGCCTCGATACGGGCGATCTCCACAATGTCCGAGCCAAGTCCCAGAATAGCCATTAACGACGGGCTTCCCGCAGCAATGCCTTCATTTCCGCGACGGCCTCTGCCAAGCCACTCATGACGGCGCGACCGATAATCGCATGCCCAATATTAAGCTCATGGATTTCAGGCAGGGCCGCAATAGCTTGCACGTTGTGGTAGGTCAGGCCATGTCCGGCATTTACCTTGAGTCCTTTGCTGGCGGCATAAACCGCTGCATCGCGAATACGCGCCCACTCTTGCTGGCGCAGCGTATCGTCCTGAGCATCGGCATAAGCACCGGTATGGATTTCGATATAAGGAGCGCCAACGGCTACAGCGGCATCAATTTGCACCCGTTCGGGGTCGATAAACAGAGATACCAGAATTCCCGCCTCGTGCAAACGGGCCACGGCTGATGTCATACGCGGCAGTTGACCCGCAACGTCCAACCCACCTTCCGTTGTCACTTCCTGGCGTTTCTCAGGTACCAGACAACAAAAGTTAGGACGAAGCTCGCAGGCAATCGCCAGCATCTCTTCCGTCACCGCCATTTCAAGGTTCATGCGCGGCTGCAACGTTTGGCGTAACAAACGCACATCGCGATCGGTAATATGACGACGATCTTCACGCAGATGAACCGTAATACCATCCGCCCCGGCTTGCTCGGCAACAAACGCAGCTTGCACCGGATCGGGGTACGCTGTGCCGCGCGCATTGCGCAGGGTCGCCACATGATCGATATTTACACCCAGCAAAAGCTCTGCCATGAAATCAGTCCTCAAAAAAATCACCTTTAGACGACCAGTGTACACTGGCCTTTCAGTTCGTTACCACTGCGGCAATCTTTAGATAGCGAGAGGTTGACAGGTTCACTGCTCAGGTCATTATTCTTTTGCAACAGGTGGCGTGTGGGGACGTAAAACGGCAGATTTTTGAAACAGCTCACGGCTCTTCAATGGTTTGCCGCCCAGATAAGGTTTGAGCGCCATACGGGTAAAGCGTTTCGCAGTCCGCAGGGTTTGCACATCAGGAAATTCCCGCGCAGCCAGCGCACGCAACTCATAGCCGGTAAAGCTACGCTGATCCACAATCATACTGGCGATAAACCCTTTTTCTTCACGGTAGCGGTAGGTCATGGTGTCTGCAACGGGCTCCCCACTGCCTGCACAGTGCAGAAAATCAACGCCGTAACCGAGATAGCCCAACAGCGCCAGCTCAAAACGACGCAGTGCCGGTTCCGGTGAGGAACTCAACGCTGCCAGTTGCTGCAAGCAATGCAGGTAATCGAAGAAGAGTGCAGAAAAATTGGTTTCGTGCTCCAGCACGCGAGCAAGCAATTCATTGACGTAGAGGCCACTGTACAACATGACGCCAGTAAGCGGTAGTGCCAGTGATACTGGTTCAGCGTTACGCAAGGTTTTTACTTCATCGCGTCCACCCCAGCGCACCAGCAATGGCGTGAACGGTTGCAAACATCCTTTTAGCGGAGAGCGGCGCGCGGCGCGCGCCTTTGGCTAACACGCGCACATGCCCTTCGTCTTCCGTGAAAAGATCCAGCAACAGGCTGGTTTCACTGTAAGGTCGCCCATGCAAGACAAACGCGCGCTGCCAGCCTTCCATCGGCGTTAACCTTATAAGTCGTCGATGTAGCCCAGGCTGCGCAATGCGCGTTCGTCATCCGCCCAGCCGGATTTCACCTTCACCCACAATTCCAGGTGTACCTTGGCTTCGAACATGGCTTCCACATCCTGACGCGCTTCAATGCCGATCGTCTTGATTTTGGCGCCATTGTTACCGATCACCATTTTCTTCTGACCATCGCGCTCAACCAGAATCAACCCATTGATGTCATAACCGCCGCGGTCGTTGGTCACGAAACGCTCGATCTCAACGGTCACCGAATAGGGCAACTCTTCACCGAGAAAGCGCATCAGCTTTTCACGAATAATCTCTGCCGCCATAAAGCGCTGCGAACGATCGGTGATGTAATCTTCCGGGAAGTGATGGTCAGCCACAGGCAGGTGTTTGCGCACAATGCTGGCAATAGTGTCAACGTTAGTGCCCTTTTCCGCAGAAAGAGGAACCACGTCGAGGAAGTTCATTTTTTCACTTAAAAACTGGATATGCAGCAGCAGTTTGGTTTTGTCCGTCACATTGTCAATCTTGTTGATTGCCAGCAATACCGGACGTTTTTGATCGCGCAACTTACCCACGACCATTTCATCGTCGTCGGTCCAGTGAGTCCCTTCAACCACAAAGATGATCAACTCGACATCGCCGATGGAGCTGCTGGCAGCACAGTTCATCAGACGGTTGATTGCCCGTTTTTCTTCAATGTGCAGCCCTGGCGTATCCACATAAATAGCCTGATAAGGACCTTCGGTATGGATACCCATAATGCGGTGACGCGTGGTTTGCGGCTTACGCGAAGTAATGGAGACTTTTTGCCCCAGTAGTTCGTTCAGCAACGTGGATTTGCCCACGTTGGGTCGCCCAACAATCGCGACGAAACCGCAGTAGGTTTGTTCTTCGCTCATTCAATCTCCAGTATTTTCAACGCTTGTTCCGCTGCCGCCTGCTCCGCCTTACGCCGGCTGGAGCCCGTACCAATCACCGGTTCGTTAAAACCGCTGCTCATACAATGGATGGTGAATTCCTGATCGTGTGCCTCACCGCGCACCTGCACCACCAGATAGGTGGGCAATGGCAGATGACGTCCTTGCAGAAACTCTTGCAACCGGGTTTTAGGATCTTTCTGCTTATCCCCTGGACTGATTTCATCCAATAGAGTCTGATACCAATTCAGAATCAGTCTTTCGATATTCTGGATATCACTGTCCAGAAAAATACCGCCAATAAGCGCTTCGACCGTGTCAGCCAAAATAGACTCACGGCGGAAGCCACCGCTTTTCAATTCACCGGGACCAAGGCGCAGGCATTCACCTAATTCGAATTCACGCGCAATTTCCGCCAGCGTATTGCCGCGCACCA
Source organism: Candidatus Symbiopectobacterium endolongispinus (assembly GCF_018777385.1). Taxonomy (GTDB): domain Bacteria; phylum Pseudomonadota; class Gammaproteobacteria; order Enterobacterales; family Enterobacteriaceae; genus Symbiopectobacterium; species Symbiopectobacterium endolongispinus. The sequence continues at coordinate 872,985 of NZ_JAFJYB010000001.1, forward strand.
GCGTGGCGCGCATACGGCTCATATCCCCTTCATCGACACGAGGAAAGCGATGATAAAGTGCATTGGCAATCACAAAACTCAGGATGGAGTCACCAAGAAACTCCAGACGCTCATTGTGTTTGCTGTTGGCACTGCGGTGCGTTAACGCCTGCAATAACAGGTCGTACTGCTGGAAAGTATAGCCCAGCTTTCTTTGTAACCGATTTATTAGGATGGGGTTCATGTGTTACCAATAGATCAACAATACCTATTTACCGCAGCAAACGAAACAGCTTTGTTCCCCTATCGCTCTTGCGGGCGATAGGGGAACAAAGCTGTTTCGTTGCTGTTTCGTTTGCATTGGCTCCGAACGGAGCCTGCGTTTTTCGTTTATTCTCATCACATTCTCCGTTGCAAGGGCTAACTGCAACGGGAATGTGGTGCGAGATACAACAATTCTACAAAGTACCCGAAAATAATGCTGCGGGTTTATCACGATGATTAATGAATTCGACCAATTCGGCTCAGACGCACGCCCGTTGGCCATTCACCTTCTTGTTTCTCAAAGCTCATCCAGATTGACGTTGCGCGGCCGACCAGATTCTTCTCCGGCACAAAACCCCAGAAACGGCTATCGGCGCTGTTATCACGGTTATCACCCATCATGAAATAGTGCCCGTTTGGCACTACCCAGGTGGCCAGCGGCTGGCGCGACTGCTGGTAGTACATCCCCAGTTGATCCTGGCTACCCGGCACCACCAGAATGCGGTGCGAGACATCACCCAGCGTCTCCTGACGAACGCCCATCCGCACGCCACCCGGTTTTTCCTCACCGAGTGGCAGCGCGTAGAAACCGCTGCCCGATTCCGAACCAGGACGACCGAACGTTTGCACGAAATCACTGGCTTCAAGGTTGCTGTAGGTTACCGCGACGGCGCTGTCACACGCCGAGCCTTCACATGCAGGACGCACCGTCACCTGCTTGCTGAGCGGATCGTAAGAAACCCTCTCGCCCGGCAGACCAATCACACGTTTGATATAATCCAGGCGCGGATTTTCAGGATATTTGAATACCGCTACATCCCCGCGTCGCGGATGCCCGGTCGGGATCAGCGTTGTCTGCGTGATGGGATCCTTAATGCCGTAGGCAAATTTCTCCACCAGAATAAAATCACCAATCAGCAGCGTCGGCATCATGGAATCCGACGGTATCTGGAACGGTTCGTAGACAAAGGAGCGCACAAAAAATACCAGCGCCAATACCGGAAACACCGAAGCGCAGGTTTCAATCCAACCGGGCTGTTTGATCGTCACAACGCCCGCGCCGCCATCCTGCTGCGCACTCAGCGCCGCCTCCGCTCTCGCCTTGCGTGCCGGTGCCCATTTAAAGCGTTCAAAACACCAGACGATGCCGGTGACGAGCGTCGCCAGCGCTAAAACCAAGACAAACATATTGGCCATGCCAACTCCTTAGGGTTTATTTGCTCTCTTTGCCGACGTGCAGAATGGTCAAGAAGGCTTCTTGCGGCAATTCAACGTTGCCGACCTGTTTCATGCGCTTCTTACCGTCTTTCTGTTTCTGCAACAGCTTTTTCTTACGGCTCACGTCGCCGCCATAACATTTCGCCAATACGTTTTTACGCAGCTGTTTCACGGTCGAACGCGCGATAATGTGGTTGCCGATGGCCGCCTGAATGGCAATATCAAATTGCTGACGCGGGATCAGCTCTTTCATTTTTTCCACCAGCTCACGGCCACGATACTGTGAGTTATCGCGGTGGGTAATCAGCGCCAACGCATCAACACGTTCGGCGTTAATCATCACGTCAACCCGCACCATGTCAGAGACCTGGAAACGTTTGAAACTGTAATCCAACGATGCATAACCGCGCGAAGTCGATTTCAGTCGATCGAAGAAATCGAGCACCACTTCCGCCATCGGAATTTCATAGGTCAATGACACCTGATTACCGTGGTATACCATGTTGGTCTGCACACCACGCTTCTCAATACACAAAGTGATCACGTTGCCCAAGTACTCCTGCGGCAACAGCATATGGCATTCCGCGATAGGTTCACGCAGTTCTTCAATGTTGTTGAGCGGTGGCAACTTGGAAGGGCTGTCAACGTAGACAATTTCCTGACGCGTGGTCTTCACTTCATAAATTACGGTTGGTGCCGTGGTGATCAGATCCAGATCGTATTCACGCTCCAGACGTTCCTGAATGATCTCCATGTGCAGGAGGCCCAGGAAGCCGCAGCGAAAACCGAAGCCCAACGCGGTTGAGGTTTCCGGTTCGTAGAACAGCGAAGCATCATTGAGGCTCAGTTTACCCAACGCGTCGCGGAAGTTCTCATAATCATCAGAACTGACCGGGAATAAGCCAGCATAAACCTGTGGTTTAACCTTTTTGAAGCCCGGGAGCGCTTTGTCAGCCGGTTGGCGAGCCAATGTCAGGGTATCCCCCACCGGAGCACCAAGAATGTCTTTGATGGCGCACACCAGCCAACCCACTTCACCGCAATTAAGCACATCACGATCGATCTGCTTCGGCGTGAAAATCCCCAGACGATCGGCGTTATACACCTGACCGGTACTGATGGCCTTCACTTTGTCGCCCTTGCGCAACGAACCATTTTTGATGAGGATTAGAGAGACCACACCGAGGTAGTTGTTGAACCAGGAGTCGATGATCAACGCCTGAAGCGGCGCATTTGGATCGCCCTCTGGCGGTGGAATTTCTTTCACCAGACGTTCAAGCACATCAGGAACGCCAACGCCGGTTTTCGCCGAGCAGCGCACGGCATCGGTGGCATCGATGCCGACGATATCTTCAATCTCTTCTGCCACACGCTCGGGATCGGCGGCCGGCAGGTCAATCTTGTTAAGCACCGGGACCACTTCCAGGCCCATTTCCATCGCGGTGTAGCAGTTGGCGAGCGTTTGTGCCTCTACGCCTTGCCCTGCATCCACCACCAGCAACGCACCTTCGCACGCCGCCAGAGAACGTGAAACTTCATAGGAGAAGTCAACGTGCCCCGGTGTATCGATAAAATTCAGTTGGTAGGTTTCGCCATCTTTGGCATGGTAATCCAGCGTTACACTTTGCGCTTTGATGGTGATGCCGCGTTCACGTTCCAGATCCATGGAGTCCAGCACCTGCGCCGCCATTTCACGGTCAGATAAACCGCCGCAAAGTTGAATAATGCGGTCAGAAAGCGTCGACTTACCGTGGTCGATATGGGCAATAATGGAGAAATTTCGTATATGCTTCATTATGAAAGTTTTTCTACCTTGGTATTTCTGAAATTCTTGCCGTCTGGCATGCGCATGCGATGAAAATGGCGGCAATGCCTTCCCCTTTCACCAGAACCGATACATTCTACATGTCAGACGCCGGAAAACCTAGTCATCAACCCTTATTCCCTTTGATTATGGAACTTTTATTCCATCATGGCAGACAACCGGGAAAAAGATGACGTTTAAGGACAAGCACGCGCGCGTTGGACGGAGAATATCTCGGTGAGAAACGACCGGGTGGCGCAGCGGCTCACCCAGTTAAATGAGGTTCAGGATTCGATTTTTAGCGGCTGTCCCGGCAGGGCTATCTGCAAAATAACCGGGCGATAGTGATGTTTCTCGCCTAATTTAAGCGACCAGCCGCGTACCAGGATAAACGCCAACGCGGCACCCAGCACCGCCGCCAGATCGTTGGCGAACAGCGACTGCAACAATCCCGCCCCTATGAATAATCCCAACAGCGGCACCAGATAGACCAGCATGGCGGAACGCAGCAGACTACTTTCGGAAATACCCAATTCAACGCGCTGACCAGGCAGCAAGGGTTCTCGCACGGAACGTGCAGCGCCTGTTCAGCGGACCGTCCCAATTCACTCAAAAGCCCGGTACCACAGGTTTTACGCGACTGACAACCGCTGCACCCAGAACGCTGCTCACAGTGCAGCACGGCCATGCCATTGTGCCAGGAAACCACAGTCGCCCACTCTTTGATCATACCTGCGCCCTACATCTTGCAAATTTACTGCGATTGAAAAATGACATTATCAGCGCGGATTTCTGTGTGTACGCTTCGCCGTCCTGTCGTGACATATTGCTCGGCACGGGATTCTGACGATGGCGTGATATTAACAGAAAAGCTGAATAAACCATCACTGAACAGGCGCGATTCCACCGGGATGCAGATCCCAGGCAACGTTCTGCGGGTACGCGAGATCTCTTTCATGCCCTGTGGCTGTCATTCAGGGATCCAGGTCAGGTCGACCGTTTCAACCGACGGTGTCGTCAGCAATGGCGGTAACCCTTCGCTTAATAATGGGCGTAACGTCTCACGGATATCATCACTGACCACCAGCGATGTCACCAGAAATTGCTCCATTCGTTCCCCATTGCGATCCTACAAGTCAATACGTCGCGACATCAAACTATACGCTGTAGCTATAACGTGTCCCATCCCGGGAAATAATACACATGCCTTCACACAGGCGATCGGCGATCCGTACTCTTCCTGCCGCCGGAATGAAATCATAGAACGCGGACAGCGATTGATAATCGGCATAAACCAGGCTGGGGAACGAATCGATGATGTGATTGCCGGAAAGCGAGAAAGGTTCTAGATCGGTATCAAAATAACTGATATCTCAGTCTCGCTGCACGATTTCTCGGCGAGGCCCATCCATAAACAGCAACTGTGTCAATGGACGGTTATCTATACGGGCATGCCGATAGCGCAGAGATTCGATGCCCGAATAGCATTGCCCATCTGTTGCAGCGAGGACTGAGGCTGCAACACCGTACCTGACGCAGGTCGCGCCAGGACGGTTGTTGAATAGGGTAAGCAACCGAGCAGAATGCAAAAAGCAAACCCAACACGCTTCATTAACGAGACTGCGTTCCTAAAGATTGAGTGCCAGGCACCTGAATAGCGGCCTGCTGTTCTTCATCTTGCTGACCTTGCAACGGCTCCGAATTGAGGCGACGCTGCAACTCATAGTCCTGCAAAATGACATTGATGCGGTTGCGTTGTGCTTCAACCTGACATTGACCACCGTGCGACACAAAGTTTTCAGACGGTACGCCCAGGCTTACCGGAGAGGCGCTGCCCATGGCGGGAAGCGTACTAAACGCTGGCATGTCGTTTTGCGCTTCCAGAGCTTGATCCGGGGAACGTTGCATTTGCACGCCGACGATCACTGCCAATGAGACACAGGCGGCCACACCAACCTGAGTCAGTTGGCTTGCCCAAGGACGCACTTTGTCCCAGAACGACAAACGTGACCAGGTATCGGGATGAGGCTGTGCTTCGGGAATAGCCTGAGGCGCAATGCGCACCGGCTCTTCGGCAATCGCCTGCGCAACGCGTGCGGCAATGTCGATCTCAATGACACTCTGCGCCACGTCACCACGCAGCGTATCGCGAATCAAATGGTAGCTTTGCCAACTTTTTTGCAGTTCAGCATCCCGCCCCAATGTGTTAAGCAGTTCGGTATCCGCTGCCTCGCCGTCCATTAAAGCGGAAAGTTTCTCTTTCTGCATACCCATACCCTTTACCTTGTCAAATCCATCATGGTTAACTCGAAAACCGGGTTAATGTTGAATTAGCGGTTGTACTTTGTTATCTATCGCTTCTCGCGCACGGAATATACGAGAACGAACAGTGCCGACCGGGCAATCCATAATGGCGGCTATCTCTTCATAACTTAGGCCATCAAGTTCGCGTAGCGTAATCGCCATCCGTAAATCTTCTGGCAACGCTTCAATGGTTCGAAAAACGATACTTTTCAATTCCTCTGACAACATTAAGTTCTCAGGGTTCGATATTTCTTTTAATGCGCTGGCAGTTTCATAATTTTCAGCGTCATTGGCATCAACGTCGCTATACGGTGGTCGCCGCCCCTGAGCAACCAGATAATTTTTGGCCGTATTAACCGCAATGCGATACAGCCAAGTGTAGAACGCACTATCGCCGCGAAAAGACTCCAACGCACGATAGGCTTTGATAAACGACTCCTGCACCACATCAGGCACATCCCCAGGAGGAACGTACCGTGACACTAGGTTCGCTACTTTGTGCCGATAGCGCACCACCAGTAAATTAAAAGATTTCTGGTCGCCTTTCTGGACACGTTCAACCAGAATGCGATCTGCTAGCTGCTCGCTCATCCGAGGTAATGTCTCCTCAAACCGTTCTCCACACGTAAAATAGTACTGCCAGCCATATCGTTATTAAATAATCTGAGCAAGCTGTAAGTCGGACACCACCGGTTAACAAAAGTTCCCGATAACGTTTGTTCCTTCTTCTTTATGTGCTCAGCCTGCCACATGTATCTTCGCGCGTCGGCGTTTACATCCGTACACGTCGCGCAGATTTCTGTTCTTTAGCTGGGACAGTCATGGGATCATACGCGAAAAAACGTTCAATAGCACCGTTAGCCTCTGAGAGTGCCCGAGCCATCGTTAACGACAAGGAATATCCTACATAAATAAATAGAAATCCTTGGTCAATGCGCGAAAATCATAAGAGTAGCTGCCATCTTCTGCGCGGACAATCAACGTTCGCCTCTCGCAGGGGCCCGCTTGCTTCGTCAGGGTCAACAGTTCCCGATGCGGTTGGCCCTCTGCCCTCTCACGTACGGCCAGTCGCTGACGTATCGACCACCCTTGTTGGCATGCCGTGCTGCAAAAATCACTGGCAACCTGACTCGGTAGCACCACACAAAAGCGCCCTTCCGGCTCCAGCAGCTTGGCAGCACAGTGGAGTAAGGTTTCATGGGACAAACTCTCTGTATAACGGACCGTGCTGCGCGCCTCGGTCCGACATGCACTGCCCGGTGCAAAATAAGGAGGATTACTGACAATCAACGCATAGCGTGATGCTGTTTGTGCCGTAAACGTCTCAATATCACGGTTTACCACGGTAATACGTGATGCCCACGGTGAGATCTGACGATTCTCTTGTGCCTGTGTGCTGGCTTCGCGCTCTACCTCAACCGCATCGATCGTCACCGAGTCTGGGCTACGCTGTGCCAACATCAGGGTGATAATGCCGGAACCATATCCAATATCCAGCACACAGCCGGTTTGCGGCACTGGAGCCCAGGCACCGAGCAGGATGGCATCCGTACCCACTTTCATCGCACAACGATCGTGCGCGACAAAAAATTGTTTAAACGTGAACCCGTTGCGCCGCAATGTTTGTGATCGCGCTGCGTGCTGATGCATGATGTGCTGCTCCTCCGGAAACCCGCCGTAGCATAAGGGAATCCCTGCAACAGGGAAAGCATCCCGCCGACAGGACACCGAGGCGGTGTAAACAGATGATGAAGTGTACGCGTAATGCGTCTATAATCAGCGCCCCAAATAGAGGTAGACCATGACTGCAACCCAATTTTCCGATCTTGATCTTGATGAAAGCCTGCTAGATGCCTTGCGCGATATGGGCTACGAGCGCCCAACCGCCATTCAACTCGCGGCGATCCCACCCGCCATGGACGGGAAAGATGTCCTTGGATCCGCGCCAACAGGAACAGGAAAAACAGCAGTCTATCTGCTGACGGTGTTGCAGCATCTGATTGACTTTCCTCGTAAAAAATCAGGTCCACCGCGTATTCTGATCGTAACGCCCACGCGTGAACTGGCGATGCAGGTGGCCGAGCAGGCTAAAGCGTTGGCGGCGCACACCCATCTGGACGTAGCAACCATTACTGGCGGTGTGGCCTACATGAACCACGCTGAAGTCTTCAGCGAGAATCAGGATATTGTGGTGGCGACAACGGGGCGCCTGCTTCAATACATCAAAGAAGAAAACTTTGACTGTCGCGCAGTGGAAACGCTGATTCTGGACGAAGCAGATCGTATGCTCGACATGGGATTTGCTCAGGATATCGAACATATTGCTGGTGAAACCCGCTGGCGCACACAAACTTTGCTGTTTTCCGCCACGCTGGAAGGCAATGCCGTCAAAGATTTCGCAGAGCGACTGTTGAAAGAACCGGTTGAGATTGAAGCCGACCCTTCACGGCGTGAGCGTAAAAAGATTCCGCAATGGTTTTACCGCGCTGATGATACTGAGCATAAAACCGCGCTGCTGGCACATTTGCTGAAACAGCCGGAAACCACCCGAGCCATTGTGTTTGTGCGTAAGCGCGAGCGCGTGCATGAACTTGCAGCCTGGTTACGTGAAGCGGGTATCAACAGTTGCCATCTGGAAGGCGAGATGGTGCAAGCCAAACGCAATCAGGCCATCACGCGCCTGAGCGAGGGACTGGTCAATGTATTGATTGCCACAGACGTTGCTGCACGCGGGTTGGACATCAATGATGTTAGTCATGTCTTCAACTTTGACTTGCCACTGACGGCTGATATCTACTTGCACCGTATCGGGCGTACCGGACGCGCTGGCAAAAAAGGGTGTGCCATCTCACTGGTGGAAGCCCACGATCACTTGCTGCTTGGCAAGATCAGACGTTACTTAAATGAGCCGTTGAAAGCGCGCGTCATTGATGAGTTGCGTCCAAAAACCAAAGCGCCAAGCGAAAAAACCAACGGTAAGCCGTCGAAAAAAGTACTGGCTAAGCGTGCTGAAGAGAAGAAAAAGAAGAAAGAGAAAGAAAAAACCAAGATGAAAGTGCGCCACCGCGACAGCAAGAATGTAGGGAAGCGCCGCCAGCCTTCGCAGAAAACTGACGATACGCCTTCAGGCACAGAGTAATTCTGTTTCGATACCGTCTCCCGGCACAAACGCCGGGAACAAACCAGAGCACAAAAAAAGGAGCTTTCGCTCCTTTTTTATTACGGCAACCGTACGTACGATTACAGGCTTTCAGTGAAAGTACGCGTGATCACGTCACGTTGCTGTTCTGGGGTCAGTGAGTTGAAACGCACTGCATAACCAGAAACACGGATGGTCAACTGCGGGTATTTTTCCGGGTGTTTTACCGCATCTTCCAGCGTTTCACGGCGCAAAACGTTCACGTTCAGGTGTTGCCCCCCTTCCACACACTTCCTGTTTGATTTCCAACGGAACTTCACGATATTCAAACTGCCCCAAATCGCTAACCGGAACGATTTGATCTTCGCTGTAATCCGCTTTTGCGCAAACGCAGCGTGCTTCTGATTTTTCTTCATCGAGCAGCCAGAAAGAGTTAACCAGAGCGTTATTGTTAGCTTTAGTAATTTGAATGCCAGTAACCATAATTGCCTCCGTAAAACAGCAGAATCGTGTCTGAACCTGAGAAGGGTTGCAGTACTCACCAACACGAGGTTTTAACCACAAAATGAAATTCACTTACCTTGTGTAGTTATATACCAGTACCTTAGCCGCCAATCTTTGATTTAAATCAATTAATTCAGGGTGTAAAAATCAGACGCAACAGCAATTAATTGTTTTACATCAATTTTAACCAAAAGATGTGATGCGATTTTTTTTGTAAATTTTCAACTTTTTTATAATTTTCACTTCATTACCATCAACTTTCCCGCCACAGTGTTTTACCTTGAGAGCAGAGATCGGTAAGCTACAGCCCTCTTTCACAACACCCGTATCGAGGACAGGATGACAACCGAACTAACGTGGCATGACGTTTTGGCACAGGAAAAAGAGCAGCCTTATTTTGTGCAAACGTTGACGTTTGTCGGCAATGCCCGCGCCGAAGGAAAGGTAATTTATCCCCCGCAGAAAGATGTGTTTAATGCCTTTCGCTATACGGAGTTCAATCAGGTCAAGGTGGTGATCCTGGGACAAGACCCCTATCACGGGCCTAGTCAAGCGCACGGCCTGTCATTCTCCGTCCGCCCTGGCATTCCCGCACCGCCGTCATTAATGAACATGTACAAAGAGCTGGCGAACGATATTCCCGGTTTTACGATCCCTCAGCATGGTTGCCTGCAAAGCTGGGCGGAGCAAGGTGTACTGCTGTTAAACACCGTGTTAACGGTGGAGGCAGGTCAGGCGCATTCCCACGCCAACCTCGGCTGGGAAACCTTTACCGATCGCGTGATTAGTGCATTGAATGAAAAGCGTGATGGCATCGTGTTTCTGCTGTGGGGAGCACACGCGCAGAGAAAAGGCAGCATTATCGACACGCAGCGCCATCATGTGCTGAAATCCCCGCACCCGTCGCCGTTGTCTGCACACCGTGGCTTTCTGGGCTGTCGCCTCTTTTCCAAGACGAATCAATTCCTGATACAGCAGGGGCAGTCGCCAATTGATTGGATGCCACGGCTACCGGGTTCAGCAGATCAGTAATGCCATCGGTTCGCAAGCCGCGCCACAGCAATACAAAGCGCTTACGAACTGAGCTCTATATGAGAATTGACTACGCCATAGCGATGGTCTTAGGGACAAAACAGGGGAAATAAAAACAATAAGGAGTGGTGGAGCTAAGCGGGATCGAACCGCTGACCTCTTGCATGCCATGCAAGCGCTCTCCCAGCTGAGCTATAGCCCCATTACATCAGACAGTGACACCGATTGTCTGTGTGAACGGCCCGAATAATATGCAACCCGCTCAGGTGTGTCAACGGCTAAATCTCTTTCTGCCGTCAACCGCTGAAAAAGCCGCCAGCACGCCGATTTTATCAACGCTTGTGGCGTAATACCGCGCACAAGAACAGAAAAACGCTGGTAATGATAACGGGTTTTATTATCATCTTTTATTCGTTCATCAGAACCTTAACAGGTCGTTATGCGCTATTTGCCCGTTGTGCTTATTACTCTGATCGCCTCCAGCCTTTTGCCCGCACGGGCACAGCCCCCTGTCGCCACGCTCTCTGAAAACGCCAAGCGCTACTTCAGCATTGAGCAGCACGGTATGGAAAGCACCCGCCGGCTTCAGTACCGTGTCTTTATCGCTACGCCGCGTGATATCGCCGCACAGGAGAAACGTCCAGTGCTCTATGTACTGGACGCCAATGCCCAGTTCCCGCTGGCGGTCAACAGTTATACCCCCAGCACAGGGGCCAGCGCCTGTGATTGTTGGCATCGGCTATCACATTGATCAAGGTTATGACATTCCTGCCCGCACCCGCGACTACACGCCTCCGGCCCCGACAATCGACTCGGATTTTGGTGCAGGAGGGGAAGCAGAGCAGTTTTATCAGTTTATCCAACACAGTGTGAAACCGTGGGTAGAAGCACGAGTCCCGGTTAATCCACAGCAGCAGACACTCGCCGGTCACTCCTTTGGTGGGTTATTCGTACTGTTTACCCTGTTTAATCATGGGGAATCTTTCCAGCGCTATCTGGCCGCCTGCCCGTCTATCTGGTGGGGAGACGACGTGGTCATCCCCAAACGTTCACCACTGCTTACGGCACAACCTACGTCAATCACGATAAGCGTGGGCGAATATGAAGAGAAGCCCCCCAAGGCCGATCCCAACCAACCGGTCGATCCGAAACGTGCCAAGCGTCAGGCGCAGCGCACCATGGTGACCAAAGCGCGCGACCTGGCGGCGCAATTGCACACCGAAAACCCCGCAGCCAACTTTATCCTGTTCGAAGGTAAACACCATGGTAGCGTGATCCCCGATGCAATGGCAAAGGCGGTAGAAGTGGCCATTCAGCCACAATGAGCTCAGGATTGATTTGCGTTCGTGAATAAAAAAACGCCCCGGCGGCGAACTCCCGAAAAGGAGGGCCACACGGGGCGTTAACCGATCGCTGGGTTATGCGATTATTGCTGCGCTTCACGCTCAGCGATAAAGGCCAATGCTTTATCGATGCGTGCCAATGCACGTTGCTGACCCACCGCGTGTACCGTAACATCGACGCCAGATGATTGGCCCACGCCAGTTACCGCCACACGCAGCGGCATACCGACTTTACCCATGCCTTGTTGCAGTTCGTCCGCCGTGCCCTGAATGGCGTGATGAATGTTTTCCGCAATCCAGTCGCTGATAGCAGCAAGCTTCTCACGCACCAATTCCAATGGCTGGCGAGCAACCGGACGCAAGTGTTTCTTGGCAGCATCGGCATCAAACTCGGCAAAATCTTCATAGAAATAACGGCAGGACGCCGCAATCTCTTTCAGTGTTTTGCAGCGCTCTCCCAACAGCGTCACCAGTTCGCATAGTTGCGGCCCGGTGCGGGTGTCGATCCCGGCTTGCTCAATGTGCCATGACAGATGCGTTGCCACATATTCAGCTGGCAGATGATTGATATAGTGATGGTTCAGCCACTGCAACTTCTCGGTATTGAAGGCGCTGGCCGATTTGCTTACGGCATCCAACGTAAACAGTTGCGTCATCTCATCAATGGAGAAAATTTCCTGATCGCCATGTGACCACCCCAAACGGACCAGATAGTTGAGCAGCGCTTCTGGCAGATAACCATCATCGCGATACTGCATCACGCCCACGGCACCATGGCGTTTGGACAGTTTTTTGCCATCATCGCCCAGGATCATCGACACATGGGCGTATTCCGGCACCGGCGCACCCAACGCTTTCAGGATATTGATTTGGCGCGGGGTGTTGTTGATATGGTCTTCACCACGAATAACGTGCGTGATTTCCATATCCCAGTCGTCGATCACTACACAGAAGTTGTAGGTTGGTGAACCATCGGTACGGCGAATGATCAGATCGTCCAGTTCCTGATTGCTGAATTCGATCGGGCCACGAATACGGTCGTTGAAAATCACAGAACCGTCTTGCGGATTACGAAAACGCACCACGTGAGGCTCATTATTGGCATGATGCGCATGAGAATCGCGACAGCAGCCGTCGTAGCGTGGTTTTTCACCCTTCGCCATTTGATCTTCACGCAGCGCTTCCAGACGCTCACGGCTGCAATAGCATTTGTAGGCGGTGCCCTGCACCAGCATTTCATCAATCACCGCGTTGTAACGGTCAAAGCGCTTGGTCTGGTAGTACGGACCCTCATCCCAATCCAGGTTCAGCCAGTTCATGCCATCCATAATGGCATCCTGCGTTGAACGCTCCAGGTCAGTGTCTTCGATACGCAAAACAAACTCACCCTGATGGTGACGGGCAAACAGCCAGGAGTAAAGCGCAGTACGAGCGCCGCCGACATGCAAATAGCCAGTGGGGCTTGGCGCGAAACGAGTTTTGATTTTCATTGGGATAATAAGCCTTGTTACTTAAGGGCGACTGGCAGACACCAGCGACGGTTCCAGCCAAAAGTTGGCGATATTCTATCACTCTGCCCTGATTCCTCAACGCTGTAACCGCATTGCGTGTTGAATAGGACTAACAATACGCCAAATTATTGACCACGAATGCCCAGAAAAACGACGTGTTGCCTAATTTTACAACGAACACGCATTTTGCATTTAAAAAGCGTTGACTCACTTTCAACTATCCCTATAATGCGATTCCACACAGCGAGGGTGATTAGCTCAGCTGGGAGAGCACCTCCCTTACAAGGAGGGGGTCGGCGGTTCGATCCCGTCATCACCCACCACTTCTGCGGGTCGTTAGCTCAGTCGGTAGAGCAGTTGACTTTTAATCAATTGGTCGCAGGTTCGAATCCTGCACGACCCGCCATTTCGCAGACCTCTCCTTTTTCTTTTAATACTTTCTCATCTGCATGAGATATCGCAACAAACACCGGTCAGTGCTTAGGCTTGGGCGAAAACGCCGTTAGCGTCGATCACAATAGATGATCTCATCCCGATTAACCTTTCCCCTGCCATTTTAGTAGACCCTTTTAAAGTCGAAACATTACCCTTCGTTTAGATCAAAAGCGTTACTGTTGTGTAGATCATAGTCAGAATCAGTGATAAAATATCAAAAAATTAATAAAAACTATTATTTAATGCTTAAATTATTCACTAAATATATGACCGTAGGGATTATCAATACAATTATTCACTGGATTGTATTCGGTACTCTGGTTTATTTTGCGGCATACGATCAATCGATCGGAAACCTGATTGCATTTATGGTTGCAGTCACATTTTCATTTTTTGCCAATGCAAAATTCACCTTTCAAGCCAGAGCTTCTGGTGGAAGATATTTTCTTTTCATTACTTTCATGGGGATACTGAGCTTTATTTCAGGTCAACTATCAGACCATTACAATATTTCCCCCTTGATCACAATGATTGAATTTTCTGCAATTAGCCTGGTTTGCGGTTTTTTCTATTCGAAGTTCATTGTCTTTAGGAAAGATAAATGAAAATCTCACTGGTAGTTCATGTATTTAATGAGGCAGATACAATACCTATCTTTTATAAAGCAGTTAGAGAGATGGAATCTTTCAGACAGCACCAAGTAGAAATTCTTTTCATTAACGATGGCAGCAGCGATGCTACATAGTCAATCATTAATGCACTCGCCGTGTCGGATGAATTAGTTATTCCACTGTCGTTCACTCGTAATTTTGGTAAAGAACCTGCTATTTTTGCAGGGTTAGAGAATGCAACCGGGGATGTCATTATTCTCATTGACGTTGATCTTCAGGATCCGATTGAAATAATCCCTGCTCTTATTGAAAAATGGCAATGTGGAGCGGACATGGTTCTGGCTAAGCGCTCGGATCGCTCTACGGATGGTCACTTAAAGCGAAAAACGGCAGAATGGTCCTATAAACTCCACAACAAAATTAGCACACCAAAGATCGAAGAAAATGTGGGTGACTTTCGTTTAATGTCTCGTGGCATTGTTGAAGGTATTAAGCTTATGCCGGAACGCAATCTTTTCATGAAAGGGATACTCTCTTAGGCAGGGGGTAAAACAGATATTGTTGAATACACTCGTGCTGAACGCGTTGCAGGAAACACAAAGTTTAATGGTTGGAAACTCTGGAACCTTGCTATTGAAGGCATTACCAGTTTCTCAACGATTCCATTAAGAGTGTGGACCTATATTGGCCTATTTGTAGCAGGATTATCCTTCCTTTATGGCTCCTGGATGGTTTTTAACACCCTTGTTTTCGGAAACCCCATGCGCGGTTATCCTTCCCTCTTAGTTTCTATTTTGTTTCTCGGTGGTATTCAGCTTATAGGAATTGGGATTTTAGGAGAGTATATCGGAAGGATTTATGTAGCAGTAAAACAAAGACCAAGATACATAATTAAAAAACAAGCACCAAAATGAGATATATCAAAAAAATGAAAAAGACACTGACAATATTAATATCGGTTGTTATTTTTTTAGCAATATTTTTGATTGAGTGGTATACGCATATTCACTCAGATGATTATCACTATACACTGCTAGGCATATCTTTAGATACTCACTACAAACACTACATGACATGGAGTGGGAGAGTGGTCGCTGATTACATCAGCACATTGTTACTATATCTCAACTCTCGTATTATCTACTCTATTTCAATTGCAACAGCCGTATTGTCTTTTTGCCTTTTCATTGCAAAAACCCCATCAGGTTCATTCAAATGGAATAAAAATGACAATATAATTATTCCATTAGTTTTTCTTACCTACTGGATAGCTAACCCTAATATTGGAGAGACAATATTCTGGGTTGTTGGTAGCGCCAATTATCACTGGACAAACCTTTTTGTTGCTGCATGGATATATGGAATAAGCTACACACTTCAAAATAATGATAAAAAAATCCGCATACTGATGGTAATCATCAGCCTATTAGCCGGATGCTCTAATGAAAGCGTGGCTCCATTCGTTATTAGATTATCATTGTTAGTGATTTGTTATGATTTCTGGAAAAGAAAAAGCGTTGATATCAATAAGGTAATTTATACTTTCATGGCAGTTGTTGGGGCTTGCATACTCATTCTTGCACCCGGAAATTTTATCAGAGCAAAAGAAACCCCGGTTTGGTTAGGGAAATCATTTTTAGAAAAAATTGTCTTTCATTTTACAGAACGACTCTCTGGACATCTTGCCATGATATGTATTAGCTATGTTGTTTTAGCATTACTTGCTTTGATTGCAGTTATAAGTGCTCGCAAAGGTACACCTGTTTCTAGAAAAAGAATCTATGCGACTTATCTGATGATAGCGATTGCGGTGGGGACAAGCTTTATCATGTTCATCTCCCCCTCTTACCCAGATAGGGTAGTCAATGGAACATTGATGTTTCTTCTCTTTGCGGTATCCTTCCTTGGTCATGGTATCCTGGAAACGGCTGACAGAAGAAATCTTTTGAAGATCAATATTGTCACCTTTCTTTGTCTAGCAACCTTCTTATGGTCTTATTCGCTAATGTATAGCGCTTACACACGTGTTTATGTGCAAGACAAAGTAAGAATGAAGATCATTGCGGATGAAATAGCCAAGAATCAAGAGAGTTTCCCCATTCCTGAGTTTTATTTCTCTAAACTCCAAAACAGCGGGGGGCATTTCGGCCTGTTCCATGCCCCAAATCTCTATGGCCGATATTTTGGTGCAAAAGAGATTTTTAAAACCATTGTCAAATTTGACTACTCGGTCATGTACAGTGGCCAAAAAGGGGTTTTGGATGACCACACCCGTTACTACACCAATCAGTCTGGTGATTTTATGTTAGTGAGCGCTAAGCCACTAGAGGGAGAGATGGCGATAACGGTCAATGGCAACAAAGTGAGTTATATGCTGGAGACATTTACCAAAGCAACAGTCAATGATGAATACTGGTATTATAAAAAAATACCCGCAGGACTGTTCGACGCCGTCAACATCGTCAAATAACGGCTAAGATCAGCACAACACATAGCGGACAATGGATAAAAATTATTGTCGGTAGCAGCTTACCGACATCATCCATGCTCACCACGTTACGTGGTTCAATCCGCTGTATGATATTGATGTATAAAACAACACATCATATTCCATACAGCGACCTTCATCCAACGGCCATCCTACCCGAAAAGGGATCTTTGTTGATCTATGCCTACCGGTGGCCTTGCTATATTCATTTCAACATCGCGGTCACATAGCCACTCGCCCATACCACAGCAATTTTTTTGATTAGCTATGTAAAATAAATTTGTTTTCTCTGCGTCACTAAAATGGCGACACTACG
This sequence comes from Candidatus Symbiopectobacterium endolongispinus, assembly GCF_018777385.1. Classification (GTDB taxonomy): domain Bacteria; phylum Pseudomonadota; class Gammaproteobacteria; order Enterobacterales; family Enterobacteriaceae; genus Symbiopectobacterium; species Symbiopectobacterium endolongispinus. The sequence goes on from NZ_JAFJYB010000001.1 coordinate 889,933, forward strand.
CCCTGTTGTCCTTACCACAATTTTTATGAACATACATAGGGTTAATTATTATGATTGCTCAGCTCAATCGGTCATTCAATCGTCTCGCAGACCATCAGGATGCCGGTATTCTGCTACTACGTCTGACCATTGGTATTTTGTTGCTGTTTCACGGCGTAGCCAAAATAGAGCACGGCGTGGGTTGGATCGTGCAGATGCTGCAAGCGGCGGGCCTGCCAGGCTTTATCGCTTATGGGGTGTACATTGGTGAAGTGGTTGCGCCGATCCTGATTATTTTAGGTGTATTTACCCGCATTTCCGGCCTGATTGCCGCTTTTACGTTAGTGGTTGCCACTCTGATGGTTGGTATCGGTAATTTCTTTACTCTGACCAAAGTCGGTGCCTGGGCACTGGAAGTGGAAGCTCTCTACTTCTTCGGTGGCCTGATCATCACGCTGGTAGGCAGTGGACGTTACTCTGTGGTGTCCAACCCAGATTACCGTTAATTTTACTGTCAAACGATTTGAATGAAAAACCCACCTAAAAGAGTCATTCCCGCGCAGGCGGGAATCTCTTGCAGATGAAACGCGTTCCTTCTGGCAGAGATCCCCGGCTTTCGTCGAGGATGGAACGGCTTTGTCATCAGTCTGAATGCCCGCGATGGCGGGCGTTTTTTATGAACCTTGTGGTATTTTTTGAAACCGTAGCCGTCGTTTAGATTTCCCAATCGTGGTTATACACTTTGGGTTTGAACTGGATAACATCACCACGCTTCAAGCCGTTAAGGTTGATGTCGTCTTGTGCGACTTCGGCTTCAATCAGTTCGGGCTCACCTTCGACTTTCAACGACAGACGAGTCAATGCCCCCAATGGACGGATATACCGCACCACCACCGGCTGAAATCCGTCTTGCACCTCCGCAGAAATCGCCACTTCATGGGGACGGAACAGGATCGGTTTATCGCTGTGCGCCACTTTCAGGCGGTTGCTGTCACCAAGGAAGTGATAAACAAAATCGCTGGCCGGATGGTTATACACCTCAGCAGGTGAGCCGATCTGCTCAATAACACCTTTATTCATCAGCACAATGCGATCGGCAACTTCCATCGCTTCTTCCTGATCGTGCGTCACAAACACCGATGTCAGATTGACGTTCTCGTGTAAACGTGACAGCCAGCGGCGCAGCTCTTTACGCACTTTAGCATCCAGCGCACCAAAGGGCTCATCCAGCAGCAAAATACGCGGTTCAACAATCAGCGCGCGTGCCAGAGCAATACGCTGGCGTTGTCCGCCAGAGAGCTGTTCCGGATAACGATCTGCCAGCCAGTCTAACTGCACCATGTTCAGCAACTCGTGCACTTTCGCTTCAATATCGCGCTTGGAAGGGCGGATACTGCGCGGTTTCATACGCAGCCCAAACGCCACGTTGTCAAACACGGTCATATGGCGAAACAGCGTATAGTGCTGGAACACAAAGCCAACATTGCGATCGCGCACATCATGCACCGACACATCTTCACCGTGAAAAACAATCTGCCCGCTATCCGGCTTTTCAAAACCAGCAATAATACGCAACAAGGTCGTTTTGCCACAGCCCGATGATCCCAACAAAGCCACCAGCTCGCCGCTGTTGATTGCCAGATTAATTTCATTCAAGGCCCGGAACTGGCCAAACTGTTTGTTTATATTACGAATATCAATGCTCATTTTGAGCCAGTTCCTGTTGGTGTTTCTCAACCTGTTTTGCCAAACGCCCTTCGCTCCATTGGCGCAGCAGCAATACCACTAACGACATCAGCAGCAGCAAAATCGCCACGCTAAAGGCCGCTATAATATTGTATTCGTTGTAAAGGATCTCAATGTGCAACGGCAAGGTGTTGGTCAAACCACGAATATGGCCAGAGACCACGGACACCGCACCAAACTCACCCATCGCACGCGCCGTACAGAGCACCACACCGTAAATCAACGCCCATTTCACATTGGGCAGCGTGATATACCAGAACATCTGCCAGCCGTTGGCACTCAGCAAACGGGCAGCCTCCTCCTGGGTGCCCTGCTGCTCCATCAAAGGAATCAGCTCGCGCGCCACATAGGGCAAGGTGACAAAGATCAACGCCAGCGTGATACCCAGGCTGGTGTAAGCAATCTTGAAAGGAAACAGTCCACCAATCAGCCCATTTGGCGCATACAGCGCCGTAAGTGCAATCCCCGCCACCGCCGTGGGCAGCGCAAAAGGCATGTCGATCATGGCATCGATCACTTTGCGCCCCGGAAACTGGTAGCGCACCAACACCCAGGCCAGTAAGGTTCCCAGAATGCCATTGACAAAAGCCGCCGCCAGCGCCGTGCCAAAAGAGAGTTGCAGTGAAAGCAGCACCTGACGACTGGTGATCAACGTCCATAATTGCGTGAGTGTAAGCTGACTGGCGTAGACAAACATGCCCGCCAACGGGATCAACACAATCAAACTCAAGTAGCTGAGGCTAAACCCTAAGGTAAGGCCAAAACCAGGAATGACGGGAGAAATGCGTCGTGACATACCAAGCCTTTCTTAATGCAATAGTTCAGTGAACCAGCCCATCCACATGGCAAAGCCGCTATCAACGTAGCGGCCAGCCAGTAGGCGTTTTAAAAATTATTTATTGATTTTATTGAAAATCTTGTCAAAAACGCCACCATCGTTAAAGTATTGGCCCTGCACTTTGGTCCAGCCGCCAAACTCTTCATCGATGGTTACCAGTTTCACCGGTGCGAATTGACCTTTGAATTCTTCAGCAATCTTGGCATTGCGCTGGCGGTAGAAGTTCTTACCGATAATGCGCTGCGCATCGTCGCTGTAAAGGTATTTCAGGTAGGCTTCAGCCTGTTTTTGTGTGCCTTTGCGCTCAACCACTTTGTCCACAACGGCAACTGGCGGCTCTGCCAGAATAGACAGCGACGGCGTGACGATTTCCAACTGATCGCCGCCCTGCTCTTTCAGTGACAGATAGGCTTCGTTTTCCCACGCCAGCAATACATCGCCCAGTTGGCGTTGTACGAAACTGAATAGTGGCACCGCGCGCACCGGTATCTAATACCAGCGCATGGCGACAAAGCTCAGTCACAAATTTCAGTGCGCTTTCATCACTTCCCCCCCGGCAGGTGCTTGGCATAAGCCCAGGCCGCCAGGAAGTTCCAACGCGCACCGCCGGAGGTTTTCGGGTTAGGCGTGATCACTTCTACGCCCGGTTTCACCAGATCGCCCCAGTCCTTGATGTTTTTCTGGTTACCTTTGCGCACCAGGAACACAATGGTAGAGGTGTAAGGCGTACTGTTATCCGGCAGGCGTGCCTGCCACTTGGGATCGATCAGCGGCTGATTAAGATTCATGGCATCAATATCGCCCGCCAGCGCCAGCGTCACCACGTCCGCCTGCAAACCATCGATGACCGAACGCGCCTGTTTGCCGGAGCCACCGTGGGAGTTTTTAATGGAAAGTGTTTCACCAGTGGTTTCTTTCCAGTGTTTAATGAAGGCAGCGTTATACTCCTGATACAGCTCACGCGTTGGGTCATAGGACACGTTCAACAATTCCGTTGCCGCAGACGCAGCGCCCGCAAATAATACCGTTGCTGCTGCAAGAGATACTCCCAGACTACGTATTGACATCATTATCACTCCCTCAACATTTTTCGTAATTTGTGTAGTGTGTTTGGCGTGGTGCGGGCAATGGGCTCACAACATGGAGTGACAATATGAGGATAGGGGGTGGGGGCAAAAATATTGTTTCGCGATAATTTATGCTCTCGCGTTATATTCTTTGAGCCTATTCAGTTTTTTAAATCTAAGCAGATTAACGGCTCGCAGACAGCAACAAGGGGCCATCGGCCCCTTGGATAAATCAGAGAGCAAATTATTCTTCTTCATCGAGTTGCAGTGCCACATAGAGCAGCAAACGATCGTCAAAATTGCCCAAATCCAGCCCGGTCAGTTCGGAAATACGGTTCAGGCGATATTCAAGCGTATTGCGATGGATAAACAGCGCCTTAGCCGTAGCGCCCGGCTGAACGTTATTGCGAAACCAGGCGTTAAGCGTACGTCGCAACAAACCATTGCCGTCCATCGCTTTCAGTTTTGCCAACGGACGAACCAGTTCATTGGCCTGCCAGCCACCGCGTAGACTATCGAGCAACACTGGCAGCATTAAATCCTGATAGTAGTAGCAACGCTGACTGGGCATACGCTGTTTCCCAACGCCCATGGTGGTACGCGCAGTACGGTAAGAACGCGCAATGCTGCCCGGCCCGGTAAAGTAGTTACCCAACGCCATCCGTACCCGCAGGCGGCCGCTCTCGGTCATGCGGGAGAACAGGTTATCTACGCGACGTCGATGCTCTTCGGCATCCCAACGATCATGGCTGTTCAGCGCGGGTTTCAGCACCACCATTTCAGTCAGAGACACAATAGCGATCAGATTGTTGCGCTCAGGCGTGGTCAACAGCGTTTGCAACTGCTGCAATTCTGCCATCGCACTGTCCACGCCCAATTGGCCGCTATCCACCTCGACAACGGTCACCACACGCGGCGTATTGAGATCGATCCCCATACGTTGTGCCCACTCCATCAGCGCGGGTGACAGTTCGTCCGTGCGAATCAGGTTTAGCACCAATTCTTCACGCAGACGGCTATCCTGCGCCAACATGTGCAGGATAGCCTGCTCCAGCATCATCTCTGCGGTCATGCACACCAGTTCACCAAACTGGCGCAAATGGGCGGGGTTACCGGTCAGGCCGATTACGCCGACGATTTCACCGTCAATACGTAGCGGCAAGTTGATACCAGGCCGCACCCCGTGCAGATGACGGGCAACCGCATCATAGATATCGACGACACGCCCCTGTGACAAAGCCAATAGTGCCCCTTCGTGCAGTTCGCCCACGCGTTCTCGATCGCCGCTGCCGATGATTCGCCATCTGGCATTCATCACGTTGATATTGCTATCAATAATTTGCATGGTGCGCGCAACGATATCCTGCGCAAGCTTTACATTGAGGTGATATGACGCCATTCCCGCCCCTGGTAAGAGAAAGTGACAATTGCACTATCATAACGTTGCCCTGAAAGCTGGACATTGTGCGATTTCACAAACATTGACCCAATTCCTTAGAATTGCGGGAAGTATCACAAAATAATAACGAGGAGGCGGGTGGCTAAGGGGAAAATAAAAAAAGGAGCGTACCTGATACGCTCCTTTCAGTCTGAAATGGCTACCGTTTATTGTGCCAACAGATAAATCGTAGCATTGCCACGCAGCACGTTCAGCGCTAACACCGGAGGCTTGCTGTCCAGAATTTTACGCAGTTCACCCAGATTCTGCACCGGCTGCTGGTTCACACTGAGGATAACGTCATCCTTCTTCAAGCCGATTTTCGCGGCCGCCGATCCGGCTTTCACCTCGTCCACTTTCACGCCTTTCTGGCCGTCGATTTCGGTATTGCTGAGCGATGCGCCGCTGATGCCGGTGTAAAGATTACCCGAGGCGACCTGTGTCTGGTTTGCCTGCTGCAAGGTCACTTCTACCGCTAACGGTTTGCCTTCACGCAGCAGCCCAAGCTTGACCTTGCTACCGACGGGTAAGGAAGCAACCTGGGCGCGCAGTGCTGCAAAGCTGCTGATCGGTTTATCGTTCAGCGTCAAAATGACGTCACCGGCTTTGATGCCTGCTTCGTCAGCAGCGGATTTCGGCCTGACCTGGCTGACAAATGCCCCGCGCTGAGCATCCACTTTTATCGCTTGAGCCAGATCGGAATTGAGCTCAGTACCGGTAATACCCAGTTCGCCGCGTTTCACGTCGCCAAACTCAACCAATTGCGCGGTCAGGTTTTTCACCATGTTGCTCGGAATAGCAAAACCAATACCGATGTTTCCACCATCCGGTGCCAGAATCGCGGTGTTCAGACCGATAAGCTCACCATTAAGGTTAACCAGCGCCCCGCCCGAGTTGCCTCGGTTGATCGCGGCATCGGTCTGGATAAAGTTTTCATAATTCTCGATATTCAGCCCGCTGCGCCCTAACGCCGAAACAATACCGGACGTCGCCGTTTGGCCTAAGCCGTAGGGGTTGCCGATCGCCACGGTATAGTCACCCACCCGTAACTGATCGGAATCGGCGATCTTGATGGCGGTTAGATTTTTAAAATCAATCAGTTGAATCAACGCAACGTCGGTACGCGGGTCTTTGCCAATCACTTTGGCATCATACTTACGCCCATCGTAAAGCCGTACCTGAATCTTGTCCGCGTTGTCGATTACGTGGTTATTGGTTACCACATAGCCTTTCTCCGCGTTGATCACCACACCAGAGCCTAATGCCTGGAAGTTCTCACGTTTTGCGGGCGCGCCCTCTTCCCCTTCGTCTTCAGCCCCCTGGCAAATCGGGGAGTTTTGGAAGGGTGACCACTCCTGACAGAACGGCGAATTCTCACCGAAGAAAGGCTGCATCTGCTGCGGAATATTGCTGCGCTTGACGTCGGTATGCCCTTCAATGGAGATACTGACGACGGAAGGCATCACTTTCTCAAACATCGGAGCCAAACTTGGCATCTGGCTGGATGTCGATACCACCGCCTCAGTCGCCGCAAAGACGTGCCCCATGCTCATTGCCAGGCTCAGCGCCAATGCACTCAGAACCAATGATTTTCTTTTCATGATCTCTTATCTCGTCGTATCAACAGGTGAATCCCAAGTCGCCGAACCTGTTCACCATCCCACCCTCTAGATGTCGCGCTGGCGGGCTCGTAAACAGGCTCAATTGGCGTTCGCGCTATATTAGATAAACAAGAAAGCACAAAGTTCATCGCCGCGCGCTGGCCCAAACGTAAGCAAGTATGGGGCCGCTTTACATAAATTGTTATTCCGCCGCCATCAGCCGCCGGTACTCGTCGTAAGCGTAAAGATCTGTCATTCCACTGATATAATCTTGAATCAATCGCGCCCGATAATAGTATTCCCAAATCTCCTGTTCCTCACAAGACAGTGCAGAGAGTTGGAGCGTGGCTTCACGATAGGCCAGGCAATGTTTGCTGGAAAGCTTGTGGTAGAGCCGGGTTTCTATGGGATAGTGCGGGTGCGTATCGTCATTCACCATTTGGCTGAAAGCGTCATAAGACATTTCCAGCAGCGGATGATAGATGTCCAATAGCCCCCCGATCACGCGATAGCCTTGCAGTTCCAGCTTTTCGACTTCTGCGTTATTAAACACATACTTGCGCGCAACCTCTTTGAACACCCGCAACAGTTTAGCCTGCGCGCCCTTGTCTTCCAGCAGCGCCTCATCAAAAGCACCAGCGTAAATTGCAGGCAAATTTTTGATAAAACGATGCGTCGCGTAAGGCACCAGCTTAGTCACCGTATTGACGCGCAACTGCATAAAAAATTGATCGTCGGTGCTGCGCCAGCGGTGCCGTTTTCGACTTTCATAAGCCTGCTCTACGGTTTTGGCAAACAGATCAGAGGGATCGACCGTGCCCCAGGTTTGGCGTAAGTACAGATAAAGCTGGTCGGTGGTAAGGATCTCTTTTTCTACCGCATCCTCCAGATCGGCGACGCAGTAAGAGATGTCGTCCGCTGCTTCCATGATGTAGGTGAGCGGAAAGCGATGGTATTCTTCCAGCGACAATTCCTGGCGCAAATCGGTAACAAAATCCTGTTCAGAAAGGTAATAGCCCGGCTTTTTCATCAGATAGCGGTAGGTATCGGGCACCTCGCCGACCCAATACGCTGGCCGGGTATATTTGAGAATACAGCCGACCTGGCTGTAGGTTAGATTCAGTTTAAGCAACGTATGCACCAAACGAATCGCTTGTGCATTGCCTTCGAAATGGCTGAGATCCTGTCGCACCTGACGCCGCAATGCATCATGCGCATCGCCTTTCAGCCGCAGGGCTTCAACCTGACAAGCATCATCACGCGACAATGCGTCATCCTGAATATAAGTGGCATCCAACCGTTTTCTAAACCAGTTATTGATAGCGGATTCACCAAAATGGCCAAAGGGCGGGTTGCCGATGTCATGCATCAGGCAGGCCATTTCTACCATGCTTTCAAAGGGCGTCTGCCACAGAGACAGGCCAAGGGCGTCCAGTCGGTTTTCGCCTTTTATTCGCACCAGAATATCTTTGGCGATGTAGCGACCGATCTGCTGCACTTCCATAGAGTGTGTCAGCCGCGAACGCACGGCGGCGTTACGCTCCAGCGGAAATACCTGCGTCTTCTGTTGTAAACGGCGGATCGCGGCAGAGTTGATGATACGCCCCCTATCACTTTCGAACAGGCGGACGATGTCATATTCGCTCTCCGCTGTGATCGGTTTGCTCAGAGGCCGCTGAACGCTGAATTTCTTTGAAAAATCGATATCGGACATCCCCTTCCCCCTTTACCGCCGCCAAAATCACGCCTGGGTTCCATTTCACCCCGTTAGCCATGATAGACTACACAACACAGACTACGGCTAACTATTTGAAATTTTGTGGGGAATCTAATGAAAGTCGGCATCATCGGGGCCATGGAACAAGAAGTGACGATCCTGCGCGATCGCATCGAAAACCTCAGTACCTTCGCACGCGCCGGATGCGAAATCTACAGCGGGTGGCTGAACTGTGTCGAAGTGGCGCTGTTAAAATCCGGTATTGGCAAGGTTTCCGCGGCGATGGGCACCACGCTGCTGTTGGAACATGCCCGCCCTGACATCGTTATCAACACCGGTTCTGCGGGCGGTCTGGCACCGACCCTGAACGTCGGCGATATCGTGGTATCCAGTGAAGCGCGCTATCACGATGCCGATGTCACCGCCTTCGGTTATGAAGCGGGCCAGATGGCAGGTTGCCCGGCGGCGTTTCCCGCCGATACATCCCTTATTGCGCTGGCCGAGCGCGCCATTGTGTCTCTGCAATTGAATGCGGTTCAGGGGCTGATTGTCAGTGGTGATGCGTTTATCAACGGTGCCGAACCGCTGGCTCGCATCCGTCGCACCTTCCCACAGGCCGTCGCGGTCGAAATGGAAGCCATGGCAATCGCTCACGTTTGCCATCAGTTCGGTGTGCCTTTCGTCGTAGTACGCGCCATTTCCGATGTGGCAGACAAAGCCTCTCACCTGAGTTTTGACGAGTTTCTGGCCGTGGCGGCCCAGCAATCATCACACATGGTGAGCGCCATGTTGCAAGAGCTCGCCGGAAAAGCCTGATGCGCGTTCGCGGGCTCTCTCTTCTGGCAATACTGTGTCTGCTCATGGCCGGACGGGCCAACGCAGACGCTGTCGCCCAGCGCATTATCAGTATGGCTCCCCACGCTACGGAGCTGGCCTTCGCCGCTGGCATGGGCGATCAGGTGATTGGCGTGAGTGCCTGGTCAAACTACCCGCCCGAAGCGCAACAGAGGGAACAGGTTGCCTCCTGGCAAGGTATCAATCTGGAACGGGTGCTGGCCTTAAAGCCGGATTTGGTTCTGACCTGGCGTGAAGGGAACCCGCAGCGACCGCTTGAGCAACTATCAGCCTTTGGCATCCCGGTGTTGTATCTGGATCCCACCTCGCTGGAGGCAATACCGACCATTCTGGAACAGCTTGGGCAATACAGCGCGCACCATGAGGTTGCGCGACAAAATGCACAGACCTTACGCCAGCAGTTGGCTGATTTGAAAGCACGCTACGCCCATGCGTCAAAACATCAGGTATTCCTGCAATTTGGTACACACCCGCTGTTCACGTCAGGCAAACAGTCGTTGCAAAACCAGGTACTCGCCCTGTGTGGCGGCGTCAATGTTTTCGATGACAGCAAGGTGCCCTGGCCACAGGTCAGTCGTGAACAGGTGTTGCGGCGCAACCCACAGGTGATCATTACGACGGGCACCGCTGCCGATGCGGCCGCCACGCGTGATTTTTGGTCGCCGCAGTTGTCCGTGCCAATTATTACGGTAGACGAAGATTGGTTTAATCGCAGCAGCCCGCGCATGCTGCTGGCAGCCTAGTACATTTGTCAGCAACTCGCCGCCCTCCCCGCCCAGTAAATCATAGGGTAATGCCTGCGCTCGTGCAGGCATTACTGCACGCTTTTCATCCAGTTAAAAACCGGTTATCATGCCGCAAACGGTTAAAACGCAACCGTATACAAACCAAAACATAACGATTTGATAACGTACATTGTGCGCTGAACCGGCAACGGTTCTTTTTAACACCAGGTAGAAAAGTGATAAAAATAAGTCTGCTTAACGCGGGCCTGTTGATGCTGGCCTGCAATACGGCGTATGCGGCAAGCACCAGCGGGCAAATCAATGTAGGGCTAAACGTGGTTGCTGTCTGTGAGGTCAAGGAAAACGCAGCCACCGCCCGCGTAGAATGCCCGAATGCAAAAGCGCTCATGCCAAAGATTACGCAAACATCGCTAAGCGCAGGAGCTCGCACGGTAACCCATCAGGAACAGCGACTGATCACGATCGAGTGGTGATGGCGCAGGTTGGTTTATTCGGCCCGTTAAAACAAAAAACCGCGTTGAAGAACGCGGTTTTTTTTCTATATCAGCGGTAGGGTAATCAGATACTGAAAGAAGAGCCGCAGCCGCAGGTGCTTTTCGCATTAGGATTAGTGACCACGAAGCGCGAACCTTCCAGACCTTCCGTGTAATCCACCGAACCACCGACCAGATATTGCAGACTCATCTGGTCTACCACCAGCGCCACGCCCTGTTTCTCAATGGTCATGTCACCGTCGTTTATTTTATCGTCGAAAGTGAAACCGTATTGGAAGCCGCTACAGCCGCCCCCGGTGATGTAGACGCGAAGTTTCAGCTCCGGGTTCTCTTCATCAGCAATCAGGACTTTCACCTTTTTTGCCGCCGCATCAGTGAATTGCAGCGGCACAGCCATTACTTCATCGCTCATTGTCGTACTCCCAGCTTGTCTTTTATTGGGCGGCGCACGCCGTTTGCCTTATCCCAATCATACGCTCATTATCCAACAGCGGGAAACAAGGTTCAAGGTTTGGCCTTGCGTTCATTTTCCGCACGCTGCTCTAACGCATTTTGCCGTTGCAGCGTTCGAGCCAGAATAGCAGAGTATAACGGTTGTCCGCCTAAAAACTGCGCCATTAACGTCGCCCCCAGGCAGGTGATGATCATGGGCAAAATCAACTGATAGTTATCCGTCATTTCCAGCACCAGCACAATTCCGGTCAGTGGGGCGCGTACTGAAGCCGCAAACAACGCGCCCATTCCTGCAATGGCAAAGGTGCCAGCACCTAATGCATAGTCAGGGAATACTCCGTGCAAGATCAGCCCGTAAGCGCCGCCTAGCACGGTGCCCAACGCCAGCATCGGCGCAAAGATCCCGCCTGGTGCGCCAGAGCCAAAACACAACAGCGTCAGCACCACCCGCAACAAAAATATCAGCAGCAGCATACTCACGCTGTAGTGCGCCGCCGTTACATCAGGAATGATGGCAAAACCGCCGCCGGAAACGTCGCTGAATGCCAGCGAAAGCACACCACACAGCCCACCGGCTAACATCCCGACCAGAATAAAGCGCGTTAGACTCTGCCCATGAAAACGTAAAACAGCGCCTGCGTCCCTAATACCAGTCGGTTAAACACCACGCCAACCGCACCAAACACTATGCCTAACAGCAGATAACACCATAGTGTGTTGACCGGGGCATCGGGCAGTGTGCCAACGTGGATAACCGCCGCTTCACCGTTAAACCCCCGAAACACCACGCTGGACATGATGACGCCAATAAACACGGCTTTGATAGAGATCAGGTTGTAGCGAAACTGCGGCCGCATCTCTTCAATAATGAACAAGATCCCGGCCAACGGGGCGTTGAACGCCGCTGACAACCAGGCTGCCGCACCGGTTGCCAACAGAGAATGACGCACGTCTGCGCGTTTGGCCGACAACAAATCCGCGATCATCCCGCCCACGTTGCCGCCGAGTTGCACCGTTGGCACTTCCCTGCCCAACACCATGCCAGCGCCAAGTGTTCCCAAGCCACCGAAGAACTTCACTGGCAATACGCGCCACCAGCGTACCGGGCGAAGATCCTACAATGCGCCTTCAATCTCCGGAATCCCCGAGCCCCCCGCTTACGGCGCAAAACAACGCACCAGATAATATCCCCCGGCAGCCATCAGCCCAGAGAGGGGAAACGCCAGCGACCAGCGCCACTCAGCAGGCGCCCACTGCGTCACCATTTCCAAACGAAGTGCTTGCAGCGCACTCACCCCTTTCTCAAAGGCCACCCCAACCAGACCGACCAACGTCCCCACCAGGGCCGCCAGCACCAGAATGATTACCGGCGTTTTATCACGGCGCAGGAATTGCCGAATCGCAGCACGGAGCACCTCAATCAGGGAAATATCTCGGGAAGTCGTCACAGGATAGACCAAAGCAGCTAATACTAAAGCGGTACAGTATACGCCCACCCATCACATAACGTCCCTCTCCCTCTTACATCAATGACGCAAATTTGATAACGCGACAGCGTTGTTTACAATAGGCAAAACTCCGCTCTCTTTTCAGGACCCTTTCCATGAATAAATCAGAAAGTCTCTACGCTGCGGCACAGCAGCTTATTCCCGGTGGCGTCAACTCGCCGGTGCGCGCGTTCAACGGCGTCGGCGGCGTGCCGTTGTTTATTGAGCGGGCGGAAGGATCACATATCTACGATGCAGACGGTAACGCCTATATCGATTATGTCGGTTCCTGGGGCCCCATGGTGCTGGGGCATAACCATCCCGCCATTCGTCAGGCGGTGATCGCCGCCGCAGAGCGCGGATTGAGCTTTGGTGCGCCAACTGAAATGGAAGTGCACATGGCTCGGTTGGTAACCTCGCTGGTGCCGTCGATGGATATGGTGCGCATGGTGAATTCCGGTACCGAAGCGACCATGAGCGCCATTCGTCTGGCGCGCGGCTTCACGGGCCGTGACAAAATCATCAAGTTTGATGGCTGCTATCACGGCCACGCGGACTGCCTACTGGTCAAAGTGGGATCGGGTGCATTGACGCTGGGCCAGCCTAATTCCCCTGGCGTACCCGCTGATTTCGCCCGTCATACCCTGACCTGCATCTATAACGATTTAGCCTCAGTCCGTCAGGCTTTCGAGCAATACCCTGATGACATTGCAGCGATTATCGTTGAACCGGTGGCAGGCAACATGAACTGTATTCCGCCGCTGCCTGAGTTTCTGCCGGGATTACGCGCACTGTGCTATGAATTTGGTGCGCTGCTGATCATCGACGAAGTGATGACGGGCTTTCGCGTAGCATTAGGCGGCGCACAGGGGCACTACGGCGTAGTGCCCGATCTGACCTGTCTGGGGAAAATCATTGGTGGCGGTATGCCAGTAGGCGCTTTTGGCGGACGGAGTGATGTGATGCAAGCGCTGGCCCCAACCGGCCCGGTGTATCAGGCGGGAACGCTGTCCGGTAACCCGATTGCCATGGCAGCGGGCTTTGCCTGCCTGAGCGAAGTGGCTAAACCCAGCGTGCACGACACGCTCACCGCATTGACCACGCAGTTGGCACAGGGGTTGGAAGCGGCGGCCAAAGCGCAGCACATTCCTCTGGTGGTGAATCATGTGGGCGGTATGTTCGGTCTGTTTTTCACTGACGTACCGAGCGTGACGTGCTATCAGGATGTGACGCAGTGCGATGTGGAGCGCTTTAAGTGTTTCTTCCACCTGATGCTGGCCGAAGGCGTTTATCTGGCTCCGTCAGCGTTTGAAGCGGGCTTTATGTCACTGGCGCACAGCCAGCAGGATATTGAGAACACCATCGCGGCAGCACGTCGCTGTTTTGCCCAGCTGTAATCGCGGCCAAGAGAAACGCCCCGCACATCGTGGCGTTTGCGCATCAGAAATTGTAATTTACACTCATGGACACGCTGCGCGGCGCGCCATAGGTATAGTTGTCACTGAGGGCGCTGTAATAGCGCTTATCCAGCAGATTGTTGACGTTAGCCTGCACCGCCAGCTGTTTGTTGATCTGGTAGCGACCAAACAGGTTAACCAACGGATAGCTTCCCTGATGCACACGCGCAGCACCATTCGGCCCCGAGGTATCCACAAAGGTGCCGTTCTGCCAGTTTACCCCGCCGCCCAACGTCAGTTCCGGCAACATCGGCAACTGGTAGCGTGTAAACCATTTCAATGTGGTTTGCGGTAGCTGGCTGTTCACCCGATTATCCGCCGCGTCTTTGGCAACGTAACGTGCGGCACCGAACGTCATTTGCCAGTTATCCGTCAGGGCACCGTTCAGTTCCAGTTCGACACCTTTACTGGTCACCCCTTGCGCACCGTAGTAAGCCTGATCGCTTGATCCCTTGACCTTGTTGCTGCCATCGGTCTGCGCCAGATTATCCTGCTCAATACGGAACAAGGCCATGGATGCCGTCAGGCGGCCATCAAGCCAGTCGGATTTCAGACCGGTTTCATAGTTTTTGCCTTCAATCGGGGCCAGGTAGTTGCCATTAACACTTCTGTTATCTTGTATCTTGCGGCTGGAAGATTGAGGTGTAGCTGACATAGGTAGAGAGGGTATCGTTGATGTCGTAAATTAACCCGGCATAGGGCGACACCTTGTCTTTGCTGAAGCTGGAAGTCATACCGCCCGTGTTCCATTCGGTATAGCGCGCACCGGCCACCAGCGCCAATGGATCGGCCAGCGAGAAACGGGCCGCACTGTAGACCGACCTTTGATGCACGGTATCATCCGAACTTTTGGTCTGCGCCTGCCAGTTCGGTTCCGGCACACTGCCGTTCCAGTTGTAGTAATTGCCCATATCAGCAACCGTCACTGCATCGTTAGAAGCGTAGTAGTAGTCGCGTTGGCGACTGAATCCCACCCCGGTAACCAGCTCATGCTGACGCCCCAGCAGTTCGAACGGACCGCGCACGTAGGTTTCCAGTGCGTCCAGTTTGCGTGTGCCGGTAAACCAGCCAGCGCCACCCGCCAAGCCCACGCCAGTGGTTTGATCGGGGAAGGCTCCTGATGTGGCTGGCTCAGTCGTTCCATAAGGCGAAGCGTACATCAGTTTGTCATCAAACTTGGTTTCCGCATGAGTGGTGTTGATATGCCAGTCCCAGCCATTATCAAACATATGGCTGAACTGGGCGAAGACCTTGTTGGTCTCGATATTGTAATAGGCCCAGTTTGGGGCGGGATTGAAGCTGCGATCGAAGTGGGTACGGTTGCCGTTACTAAACCAGGTCGGCAAGCCGCCCCAGGTTGAACCGGGGGTTTTGCTTTCCTGATAATTGTAGCCGAATAACAGCGTGGAATTATTGGCCAGATCCGCATCGACAATGCCGGAAATAAATTTTTTGCGCTTATGGTAGCGATCGAGCCAGCTATCCTGATCCTGATAGCCGGCAATAATTCGCCCGCGCACGCTGCCGGATTCGGTCAAGGGTGCGGAAAGATCGGCCACATAGCGTTGGTTATTCCACGAGCCATAACTGGCAGAAACGTTGCCGGTCACTTCTTTGCTGGTGGCGTGTTTGCGCATCATATTCACGGTTGCAGATGGATTACCGGTACCGGTCAGCAGGCAGTTGGCACCGCGCACCACTTCAATGCGATCGTAGATCGCGGTATCTCCCAGCGCGTCAACAAAGTTCCAGGCTTCGGATACCGAAGTGGGAATATCATCAATGACGAAATTGTTGATGTAGAAACCGCGCGCATAGTAACCGGTACGCTCACTGTCAGTATAGTTGCCGGTGATGCCCACCACGTTATCCAACACGTCACCCACCGTTTGCAGGTTCTGATCCTGCATGCGCTGTTTATTCACGATGGTAATGGATTGCGGAATATCACGCGGACTTAACAGCAGACGCGTCCCCGCGGTGGTCAGTTTGGTGCTGTAGTCGCCATGCACATCCTGCCCTGCTGCGCCCCAGGTGGCGGTGACCACCAGCGTGTCGCCACTCTTTTTACCCGATGATGAGGCAGATTGTGCAGCGCTCTGATGGGTGTTGCCACCCACCGCAGTGCTGGTCTGTGCCGCCCCCGCCAGAGCGGGCCACAGTGCAGCGCCCACACACAGCGCCAAAACAGAAAAACCGCTTACCGATTCCATTGCCTGAACCGGCTTCGCGCAGTCAAACATCTTTCCTTTCATAACGATCCCTTAAGCGTGCATCATGCTGACACGACAGCGCTTTACCCGGCTATCATCGGTTTAACGCCCGACGATGGTCGTGTCCCTGAGGCACAAATCTAATTATTGAGCATACATAATATTAGATAATGGGAATCATAGTGATAATGATTTGCGTTTAATATATAAGTAGGGTTTACCTGTTGGCAGGGAAAACCTTGCCAACAGGTCGTTAATGGGCTTGCTTACGCAGCAGATAAATAAAGTAAGGCGCGCCGATAAAGGTCGCCAGCAGACCAGCAGGCACCTGATTAGGAAACAGGATCATGCGGCCCGCCCAATCGGCCAACAGCATCAATATGCCGCCAATCAGTGCGGAACAGCAAAGTTGAGGGATCACGCGGGAGAACCCCGTCATGCGCGCCAGATGTGGGGCCATCAGCCCGACAAAGCTAAGCGGTCCCACCGTCAAGGTTGCCATCGCGGTCAACACCGATGCCAACAGCAAAATCAGCAAGCGCACTGGCGTGACAGCAACTCCTAACGCCTGGGCGGTTACGCTACCCAACGGCAAAATACGCAGCCAACGTTGGCACACTGGCACCATAAGGGCTAGCACCAGTGCTACTCCTGCGGTGTTGATTGCCTGTTCAGACTCAACGGCGTATGTCGACCCAGAAATCCAGGTGATTACACCGCTCATGCGCGGATCGCCGCTCGCCAGCAGCAGCGTAAGCACGGTGGAAAATGCGGTGCTCAGAGCAATCCCCGCCAATAGCATGCGCTGCGTGGAAAACCCACCGCGGCTGGAGATAGTGATCATCACCAACAGTGTCAACGCCGCACCCGCGCTGCCCGCCGGCAACTGCCATGCGCTGGTGTCTCCCGGCATCAGGAACAGCAACAGAATAACCCCGGTCGCCGCCCCCGCGCTGATACCTAACACCTCCTGGCTGCCCATAGGGTTGGCCGTCAGTTTCTGGATCAGTGTACCTGCCATCGCCAACATCATGCCCGCCGTCAGCGCCGCCACCGCCCGCTACCAACGCCAGAGCAACAATTGCGCCAGTTCCTCACCGCGACCCCATTGCCAGCCTTGTGCGCCTTTACCCAGCATCAGCGCTATCGCCAAAGCGCCCAGCAACAGTATTATACCTGCCAACAGCCAGCGTCCCCAGCAGGGGGCCACGGCGTTAATGTCTCCGGCTGGCGCCAACGCAGGCTGGTGCGTGGTGCGTAAGCGCGGCAACAGCCACAGCAGCAGTGGGGCACCAATCAGCGCCGTCACCGCTCCCGTCGGCACTTCACGCCAGACGCGGGTCAGCCACAGCACAGTTTGATCGGTCAATCCCAGCATGCGCGCCAGCAACGGGGCAAACAGGCCAACAAAGCCGATAATCCCCGCCACGTTAACCAGTTGTGCACTGAGAAAAATCGCAACACCAAGCGTGGTTAAGCGCGCCAACATCAGACCTAATCCCAAATTACGCGCCACGCCATCATCCAGTCCCAACAGCGTCAATGGACGCAACAGCAACAACGCCAGCGCAAAACACACCAGCAATCTGGGAAATAGAAACGCCACGCGGCTCCAATCCTGCTGGTTCAGCATGCCGCTGCTCCACAAAAACAGATTCTGTAGCTGCTCATGGTTAAACAGCACCAGCAATTGATTGACGGCAGCACAGTAAAAACTCAGCACCAGGCCAGCAAGCAGCAACGTGATTGGCGACATCTGCTTGCCCCACGAGAGGCCAAACACCAGTACGCCGATACCGAGCGCGCCTGCCATCGCCATCCACTGCTGCGCGACGTCGCCGCCCGGCAGCATCCATAAGGTTGCAACCGTCACCCCGAGCTGAGCACCGGTGGCAATGCCCAGCGTAGCCGGTTCCGCGAGCGGATTGCGCAGCACCTGCTGAAACAGCAGCCCCGCCAGCCCTAGCCCCGCGCCGACCAGCAGCGAGAGCGCCACGCGCGGTAACAGGCTGTAATGGAACAGCAGTTGGCGCAAGTCATCCGTTTCGGGGTTGGCGACGGCCTGCCACCATGTCGCCACTGGCAATGCGTGGCGCAGATTGACGGCCATCATCAACAGCAGCACCGCCAGCATGCCGACCACAATCAGCACCGCGCCAGAGCGCTTAGGCGTTGGCGTCATGACGAGCCTCCAGTGCATCCTGCAATACCTGACAAAAACGCATTGCAGACAGCGTGCTGCCATACAGCCACACCGCCGGTACACGCTGCCAGCGGTGCTGGCGCACAAACGGCAACGCCTGCCATAAAGGGCTGCGTTCCACCTGTGCCATCATGGCCTCGTCACCGTGACCAAAACAGATGGCGTTGGCATCCTGAATGTCCGCCAGGCGCTCAACGCTCACCACCACGCTGCCCCAGAAGCTGGTTTCTTCACGCCAGGCATTTTCAATGCCGAGTTCATCCATCACTTTCTGAAACAGGCTGTTCTTCGCGATAATCAAAACGTGCGTGCTGTCGATAAAAGAGAACAGCAACAGTGGACGACGGGTGTAGGGCAGCAACTGCACCCTAGCCTGCTGCATAAAGGCTGAGAAGGTGTCCAGATGCTGTTCGGCAGCGTCGGGGATGGCTAACCGCTGCGCCAGTTGGCGCAGCGACGCTTTTGCCATAGTCAGCGGCCGTCCGACGTCGTTGTTAAAGCTAAATCCCATGGTCGGGGCAATGCGCGACATTTTCTCCACCGACGGACCATAGCCCGCAGAGTAAAGCATCAACGAAGGCCGCAGCTGCGCCAACAGTTCCATATTGGGTTCGGTACGGAAGCCGACATCAATCACCGACTCGGGCAGTTGCGGCTCCGCAACCCATAGCCGGTAATTCGGGATTTCAGCCACCCCCAGCGGCATAACGCCAAGCGCCAGCAGCAGTTCAGCAGGCAACCACTCGAGCGCCACGATGCGCCGCAGGTCTGGCGGCATCTCGGTTTTTGCCCAGGCGGAACAGCACAGAGGGGAAAGCAACAGCGCCGTCAGCAGGCGACGGCGATCGTAATTGATACGATGGGATAACAAAGCCATCTTTAGCACACAAAGCTTACTGGCGCACCGCCGCCAGGGTGCGGCAGGATCCCCATCGGGATGCCGTACACCGCTTCAAGCACCTGCGGCGTCATGATGGCATCAGGCGTCCCCTGCGCAATCATTTCACCACCGCGCAGCGCCACCAGATAATCACAGTAGCGCGCCGCCATATTGATATCGTGCAGCACGGCGCTCACCGTAAGCCCCTGCTCTCGGCTCATACGTTGGATCAGTGCCAGTACCTCAACCTGATGCGCAATGTCTAACGCCGATGTCGGTTCATCCAGCAGCAGGCAGCGACTGTCCTGCGCCACCGTCATTGCCAGCCAGGCGCGTTGACGCTCACCGCCAGACAGGCTGTCCACCAGACGGTGAGCGAACGGCTTCAGCCCCACGACGGCGATAGCGTTTTCCACTTTTTCACGATCGATGCTGCTAAAACGTCCCAGTGCGCCGTGCCACGGGTAACGCCCTAGCGCAACCAGCTCACGTACCGTCATACCTTCCGCAGCAGGGAGTTGTTGAGGCAGATAAGCAACCTGGCGGGCAAAAGATTTGCTGTCCCAGCCGGGCAATGGCGTGTCCTTGACCGAAATTACGCCGGTACTTGGTGCTTGATGACGCCCCAGCATCTTCAACAGCGTTGATTTACCTGAACCGTTGTGACCAATCAATCCGCATACTTTACCGATGGGAAATGTCAGAGAAAGCGAATGCAGCAGGGTGCGGCCAGGCACAGCAAAACTGACATCGTCGAGCCTAAAGGTGGTATCCGGCCCGTTATCAGCCCGCACCGATTCATGAGAATAGGTGTCTGGATTTTGCATAACCGTCGTAACCCATTGTTGCTGTCCGCCGTTTGTCAGGTAGCAGCATTGTTCACCGAGATGCTACCGACGCAAAAGAGAACGATAATGATTATTATCAAGAGCGGGAATAATAGGCGGACGTGATCCCTCTCGCAAGCAATTTATACCCGTCATACTTCACGTTGCAGATACGTTGGCTGTGCTCACTCCCCCGAATCACTTACTTCAGTGGCTCATCGGGATTGAGGAATCTCATCCCTGAGATTCCACCTGTGGGCCAGCGCTTGCCGTCTTCCTGCAACTCGAATTATTTAGGGTATAGCCCCAAAAAGCACAACGCCCCGGCACAGATCGCGTCGGGGCGTTGTTCATCAGCGTAAACTGCGTAGTTACTGACCAAACATCTCTTTGATCCAGTCAGCGACACCGCTGTCGTTTTGCTGTGCGGGCGCTTGTTGCTGCTGTTGTGCGCTCTGGCACAGTGCTTGCGGGTTTTCCGTCCACACCGGCAATGCCCGGCCTGCGCTGCCATTACAGATAAACTGACCGCCGCTATCGACAGTCATAGTCGCGATACCTTCCGGCGGTGTCAGCATCAGCGCCAGCGGCGTCTGGTTTTCCAGATAGCGGCGATACAGCGTTAACGCACCGTTGGCACCGGTCAGTTTTGCCGGACCGTTGTTATCGCGCCCTACCCAGGTGATCGCCACTTCTTTGCCATCAACACCGGCAAACCAGCTGTCGCGCAGATCGTTGGTGGTCCCGGTTTTCGCCGCCAGATGGTAATTGGGGAACTTCACCGCCAATGAGCGTGAAGTTCCGCGCTCAACCACCTGCTGCATGCCATACAGCGTCAGGTACGCCGCCTGAGTCGACACCGCGCGTTCAGCCTGCGGGAGGCTTTGATACAGCACTCTACCGTCTTCCGCAATCACAGAACGCAGCGCCGACAACGGCGCGCGATTACCGCCGCTGGCGATGGTTTGATACTCCTGCGCCACTTCCATCGGTGTCAGGCTGATGGCCCCCAGCAGCATGGCAGGCACCGGTTGGATCACCTCTTTCGGGATACCCAAACGTTGCAGCGTATTGCTGATCTGCTCCAGCCCAACCGTCATCCCCAAATTGACCGTCGGCACGTTAAGCGAGTTGGCTAATGCATCCACCAACATCACGCGTCCACGGAACTGGCGATCGTAGTTGTTCGGCTGCCACACCTGCCCGTTCTGCTGCTTGAGCGAGAGTGGTTCATCCGCCAACCAGGTATTGAGACGGAAGGTATCGGGCTGACTCAATGCGGTCAGATAGGTCGGCGGTTTTGCCAGTGAACCCACAGGGCGACGCGCCTGCATGGCACGGTTAAAACCGGCGTATTGGGTTCGAGCCCCGCCCACCATGGCGCGAATTTCACCACTAAAACGATCGACAACCACCATGGCAGATTCCAGATCGCTAACGTTGCGTGCCGCACGCAGCGCAGGAATCCCCTCTTCCACCGCTTTTTCAGTCGCATCCTGCGACACCGGATCCAGCGTGGTGAAAATCTTCACGCCGGAAAGATCTTTTACCTTATCCCCCAGTCGCTGCCGCAACTCCTGACGCACCAGTTGCATAAAAGCAGGTTGCGGTGTGATCACGCCTCCTTTCGGCTGCACCCCTAACGGGCGGGCGCTCAGCATGTTGTAGAGACCTTCGTCAATAATCTGCTGGTTTTGCAGCAAACGCAGCACCAGATTACGGCGTTCTAATGTCAGTTGCGGATTACGCCACGGGTTATACAGCGAAGCGCCTTTTACCATACCGACCAACAGTGCCTGCTGATCGAGACTCAGTTCATTCACCGGACGACCGAAGTAGTAAATGCTGGCAAGCGGGAAACCACGAATCTGATCGTTGCCGCTCTGGCCGAGATACACTTCATTCAGGTACAGCTCAAGAATGCGATCTTTGCTGTAGCGGTAATCCATGATCAACGCCATGTAGGCTTCGTTCGCTTTACGCCACAAGGAGCGTTCATTGGTGAGAAACAGGTTTTTCACCAACTGCTGCGTCAGGGTACTCCCGCCCTGCACCGCGCGGCCAGCCGTGATGTTCGCCAGAAAAGCACGGCCAATAGACAGGAAGCTGATGCCGTCATGTTGGTAAAAATGGCGGTCTTCAGTCGCGACCAGCGTATCAACCAGTAAATCCGGGAAACCGGAGCGCTGCACGAACAGCCGCTGCTCCCCGTTAGGGGATTGCATCATGGTGATCAGGCGCGGATCGAGACGAAAGAAACCAAAATTACGTTGGTTTTCCAGATTTTGGATCTGAGCCAGACGATCGTTGGTAAAGATCAGTCGGGCATTGATCTGCCCTTCCTTACCATCGGGGAAATCGAACGGGCGGCGAAGTATATCAATGGTATTACCACGCACGCTGAATTCGCCCGGCCGGGTGATACGCGATACCTGACGGTATTGCATCCCTTCCAGCAGGTTTATCATCTCTTTCTGGCTGTAGGACATGCCCGGTTCGAGGTTCACCATGCGGCCATAAACGGCCGCAGGCAGTTGCCACACTTTGCCTTCGATTCGGCTGCGAATCTGGCTGTCAAGATAGACGCCATACAGCGCAAGCACCACGGCGAAGACCAGCGACAGCTTAATGAACAACCCAAGCCAGCGTCTTTTTTTACGCGGTTTTTTGCTCATCTCGTCCTCATCGTACTTGTCATCCTCTTCTTCATAGTCATCCCTTCGACTACGACGCCGGGTCGCCTGAGCGCGCGGCGGTTTTAGTCCTGACGCTCTTCCTTTGCGTCCGATAGGTTCACGATCGTCCTGTGACATTGCGGTTACTTCTCCGTCAGGTTAATGACAATAACAGCACCACTATAGACGTAGGCGCTGACTGTCGTCGCTTACTCTGTTGTTCCGCCCGGTTTCAGAAAAGCAGAACCGTCTGAAATACGTTGCAATAACGTATCATGGCGTCTGGTATTTCTTCGTGCGCCGCGTCGGCGCAGTATTGGCAGGATCGTCCGGCCATACGTGTTTGGGATAATGCCCTTTCATCTCTTTTTGCACCTCACGGTACGCTCCTTGCCATAAGGCGGCCAGATCGCGCGTGACCTGCAAAGGTCGATGCGCCGGAGAGAACAGTTCCAACACTACGGCAACGCGCCCTTCTGCCACCGTGGGGTTCTGCCGCTCACCAAACATCTCCTGCATACGTACCGCGAGCGCCGGCGGCTGATCGTGATGATAGAGCAACGGCAGATGGCTGCCGCCCGGTGCGGTGTAATGGCGCCGCAGCGCGCTTTCCAGCCGCTGTCGCAGCAACGCATCGTAAAGGTCAATCCGCGTCATCAACTGCGTGGCACGCTGCCGCCAGGAGGGCGAAGGCCGCGCAAGTAAACGCTCAATGTCCAGCGGTCCCATACGCGGCGGTTCTTCTAACAGCGTCGCCAACAGACAGGCGGTGGCCTGCGTTTGCGCATCCTGCTGTGCGGTGCTGTGCAACATAGCCGCCAAACGAGGCTCGATGCCCCGTCGGGCGATATGGCGTCCACGGGTCGTAAGCCTCCCGGCATTGTCGGTTACCTGCAATTGCGTCAGCAAACGACGTGCAGCATCAAGAGCTGGCGTCGGCGGGACATCCAGCCAGGTGAGCGACTCAGCGGAGGTGCAGCCCCATTGCAACAGTTCAAGCCAGACGCTGCTCAAATCGCTGTTTAACATTTCCTGGCTGCTTTGTGCGGCGGCACGCTCCGCCTGATCTTTTGCGCACAGGTGCACGCACAAGCCCGCTTCCAGTCGTCCGACGCGCCCCGCCCGTTACGTCATCGATGCCTGACTGATGTGCTGCGTCACTAAGCGCGTCAGCCCGCTTTTCACATCAAAACGGGCAACGCGCTCCAGTCCACTATCGACCACCAGCCGAATACCTTCAATTGTCAGGCTGGTTTCTGCAATATTGGTGGACAACACCACTTTACGTCGCCCCGGCGCGGCAGGGAGAATCGCTTTCTGCTGGTAGGTAAGCGTCTCTTGCAGCATGGCTTCAACCCGTTTGATCTCCGCCACGCCGGGCAAAAACACCAACGCCGATCCGGGCTGTTCCGTCAGCAAACGGCGAATCTGCCGGGCAATGCCCTCTTCCAACCGTTCCTGATTGCCCAACGGCTGATAGTTGCGATCCACTGGAAAAGCCCGCCCCTGTGACACCACCGTCTCCGCCGTCGGTAATAACGCAGCCAAACGCGCGTTATCCAGCGTGGCGGACATAATGAGCAGAGCCAGATCCTCGCGCAGCCCTTGCTGAACATCGAGCAGCAGCGCCAATGCCAAATCCGCCTGCAAGCTGCGCTCGTGAAATTCATCCAGAATCACCAGCGACACGCCCGTCAGTTCGGCATCCCGTTGCAGCATGCGTGTCAGCACCCATTCAGTGACCACTTCGATGCGCGTCTGGGGGCCGACGCGCGTTTCAGCGCGCATGCGGTAACCGATGGTGCCACCCGGCGTTTCACCCAGTTGTTCCGCCAGGCGCCCCGCCACGTTTTTGGCCGCTAACCGACGCGGCTCAAGTAAAATGATCCGGCCAGAGAACCCGCCCATTTCCAGCAATTTTAGCGGCAGCCAGGTGGATTTTCCCGCCCCGGTAGGTGGGTGCAATAAAACTTGAGGCGCGCGGCCTAACGCTTCAATGACCTCATTCAGCACGACGCTGACCGGCGGTAAACTCACAGCATTCTCCTCTACAATAGCGTCTTCCTGGCGCAACGCATGTTCGCACAAAATAGGGCATTGCGCGAAAGCGGTGGTTGTCGCCTTCGAATCGGCATTGTAGCATCCTCGGTTATCCGCGTAGAGAGAGCCATGTTAAGCACACGCCGCCTGTTTTTTGCCTTGTCCTTACCCGATGCACTGGCGCAAACGCTGGTTCAGTGGCGTGCCCAGCACTTTGCCCCAGAGGCGGGACGCCCGGTCGCTGCTGCCAATATGCATATGACGCTGGCCTTTTTGGGTGAAGTGAGCGAGCAAAAAGAGCGCGCCCTTCGGCTGCTGGCCGACAGAATCCGTCAGCCCGCTTTTCAGTTGCATCTTAACGACGCAGGCCAGTGGCCGCGCCCCGGCGTTGTATGACTGGGCTGCCGTCAGGCACCGCGCGGCTTGCTGCAATTGGCCACGCTGTTGCGATCGCAAGCGGCGCGCAGCGGTTGCTACCAAAGCCCGCAACCCTTTTACCCGCATATCACACTGTTGCGCGGCGCCACGCGCCCCGTGGCGCTTCCCCCCCGCCAATTTTGACTGGACGTTGTCGGCCGAGCGCTTTGCCCTGTATGAATCTCGCTGGGAACAGGGAAAAACCCGCTACCAACAGGTCGCGGAATGGCCGTTGGCCCACCATAACGCAGGATAACCCGATGAACTTTACGCCGCCGCTCAAACCGGCACGGTTGATTAAACGTTACAAACGCTTCCTTGCCGATGTGGTTACGCCCGAAGGAGAAACCTTTACGCTGCACTGTGCCAACACCGGTGCGATGACTGGGTGCGCCACACCGGGTGATACAGTGTGGTACTCCACCTCAGATAACCCCAAGCGTAAATACGCGCACAGTTGGGAACTTACAAAAACCGCGCAGGGGCATTGGATTTGTGTCAATACGCTGCGCGCCAATCATCTGGTGCATGAAGCGCTGCTGGCGCAACGCATTCCTAAGTTGGCCGGCTACCGCCAAATCACCCCCGAAGTGAAATACGGCACGGAGAACAGCCGCATTGACCTGCTGTTACAGGCACCGGGGCAGATTAACTGCTATATTGAGGTGAAGTCAGTTACATTATTGCAACAAACGCCGTTGCATATGTCGCCTCACCAGGGATTTTTTCCAGATGCCGTGACGCAGCGCGGACAAAAACACCTGCGCGAATTGATACAGGTGGCTGAAAACGGCGAACGTGCAGTGCTGTTTTTCGCGGTGCTGCACTCTGGCATCGCCGAAGTTGCGCCTGCACAGCACATCGATGCCCGTTATGCAGAATTATTTTGCGAAGCGCGGCAAAAGGGGGTTGAAATTTTTTGCTATGCCACCACATTATGCCCTGACGGTATTACGCTCACGTACCCGTTGCCGTTAACCGTAACGCGATAAAGACGGTAGGTGCCTTTACCTGTTGTTTATTATCGGATGTGACGACGAGGTTCCTGGTACCTTATCAGGCCTGTGACAGGAATTATTGCCAACCCCAGTTCCATCTGCTATTTATAGCGGCCTGTTTTTCTCCCCCCTTAGGGATCGATAGTGCGTGTCGAGTTATGTAGGAGAAGCAACATGCAAGAAGAGCAAAACCGTAAGACATCTTCTCTGAGCATTCTCGCAATTGCCGGAGTGGAGCCGTACCAGGAAAAGCCGGGCGAAGAGTACATGAACGACTCCCAATTGGCTCATTTCAAGCGTATTCTTGAAGCATGGCGCAATCAACTCAGGGATGAAGTGGATCGCACCGTTTCCCATATGCGCGATGAAGCAGCCAACTTCCCGGATCCGGTCGATCGCGCCGCACAGGAAGAAGAGTTCAGTCTGGAACTTCGTAACCGCGATCGGGAACGCAAGTTGATCAAAAAGATTTCCAAAACACTACAGAAAATCGAAGACGAGGACTTCGGCTACTGTGATTCTTGTGGTGTTGAAATTGGTATCCGTCGCCTGGAAGCGCGTCCTACCGCTGATTTATGTATTGACTGCAAAACGCTGGCGGAAATCCGCGAGAAACAGATGGCGGGATAATCCCACAGTAGGGCGGAAAAGCTGTTCCGCTTTACGTTTTTGCCGTAGCGTCATCTCCCGGCACCGAATGCGGGAGTGACGTGCTGGCATTATTCACCCGTATGCCTGACACCCATCGTTATACCGGCCGTTTTGCCCCATCGCCTTCCGGCGATCTTCATTTTGGTTCCCTGATCGCAGCATTAGGCAGCTATCTACAGGCACGCGCCCATCGTGGCCGCTAGCTGGTGCGCATTGAAGACATCGATCCGCCGCGCGAAGTCGCTGGCGCGGCAAGCCGCATTCTTTCACAGTTGGAACACTACGGTTTGCTGTGGGATGGCCCAGTGCTTTATCAGTCCCAACGGCATGCGCGTTATCTGGAAGTGCTGGCCAAACTGAAAGCGCGCCACCAGTGCTACTACTGCGATTGCACGCGCCAACGCATTCATTCACTGGGCGGGCAGTATGATGGCCATTGCCGTACGCGCCAACTGGGCCCTACTCACGCCGCCCTTCGTTTGCGCCAAGACAACCCGGTGTTGCACTTTCACGACAGGTTGCGCGGAGAACTGTATGCCGTTCCAGCGCTGGCACAGGAAGATTTTATCATTCACCGCCGCGATGGATTATTCGCCTATAATCTTGCCGTTGTGGTGGATGACCACAATCAAGGGGTAACGGAAATCGTGCGCGGCGCAGACCTGATCGCCCCTACCGTCCGGCAGATCGCGCTCTATCAACAGCTAGGCTATCCGGTACCGGATGGCGATCCGCGTCCGGTACTGTTAAGCGCGCTGCGCTTTCTTAATCAGCCGTTGCCGTAGCATTGGCAGGACATGGCGTTGCCGCTCCTTTTACAGTGGGCCGTTAGCCGTTGGTCACTCGCGTCTATATCCTAAATAATTCGAGTTGCTGGAAGACGGCAAACGAATGACAAATCAGTCTGGAACAGATTTGAACAGCGCTCGCACTGGCCCGCAGGGGGAATCTCAGGGATGAGATTCCTCAATCCCGATGAGCTTACTCAAGTAAATGATTCGGGTAAAAAGAGTGTAGCCAACGCACCTGCGGCTTGAAGTATGACGGATATATTCCGTTAATCGGAGCATTCGATGTGGCTGAGGCAACATCGGCATTCTCAAAGGTGGCGCGGTGAGCTATGATTAGCCGCTATTTTTTGTTGTGCCGTTATTTTTTCATCACTATCGAGGTGTACCATCTTTACCCGAGTCGCTAATTTTTGTCGCAAGGTACTCAGCCGCGACAATGACGTGGCCACCGCGGAGCCCGTGCGCCAGGCTATGACCGTGATTCCGCGCGACCAGCATAACCTTTCGCGCAGTGATATCAGCGAAAATGCGCTGAAGGTACTCTATCGCCTGAACAAATCGGGCTATGAAGCCTATCTGGTTGGCGGCGGCGTAAGAGATCTGCTGCTGGGGAAAAAACCAAAAGATTTTGATATCACCACCAATGCGACGCCGGAGCAGGTGCGTAAATTATTTCGCAATTGCCACTTGGTTGGCCGCCGTTTCCGCCTCGCTCACGTTATGTTTGGCCCTGAAGTGATCGAAGTCGCGACCTTTCGCGGCCATCACGAGCAACATCAGGAGCAGCAGCTAAAAACCACTTCGCAGCAGGCACAGAGCGGCATGCTGTTACGCGATAATATTTTCGGCAGCATTGAAGAAGATGTGCAACGCCGCGATTTTTCCATTAACAGCCTCTATTACAGCGTCGCCGATTTCAGCGTGCGTGATTACACCGGCGGGTTAAACGATCTGCGTCAGGGCGTGATCCGGTTGATTGGCGATCCCGAAACCCGCTATCGGGAAGATCCGGTACGCATGCTGCGCGCCGTGCGCTTCGCCGCCAAACTAAACATGACCATCAGCCCGGAAACCGCCGAGCCGATTCCACGTCTGGCGACATTGCTGCACGATATCCCCGCCGCACGCCTGTTTGAGGAATCTCTGAAGCTGTTGCAAGCGGGCTACGGTTACCCGACGTACCGTTTGCTGTGCGAATACCAACTGTTTCAGCCGCTGTTCCCGCTGATCAGCCGCCACTTCACGCCTAACGGCGATAGCCATTTGGAAAAAATGGTGGCGCTGGTGTTAAAGAACACCGACCAGCGGTTGCAAAATGACATGCGCGTTAATCCGGCGTTTCTGTTTGCCGCCATGCTGTGGTACCCGTTGATCGAGCATGCGCAGAAACTGGCACAGGAGAGTGGATTAACCTACTTCGACTCCTTCGCCCTTGCCATGAACGAAATTTTGGACGAACAGTGCCGTTCTCTTGCCATTCCCAAACGTATCACCTCGTTAGTGCGTGATATATGGCAGTTGCAGTTGCGCCTGTCACGGCGTCAGGGCAAACGCGCCTACAAGCTGATGGAGCACCCGAAATTCCGCGCTGCCTACGATTTGTTGTGCCTGCGTGCCGAAATTGAGCGTCAGCCAGAGCTGCAACGTCTCTCTCAATGGTGGGGAGAATTCCAGGTCGCTACGCTGCCGCGCCAGCAAGCCATGCTCAGCACGCTGGATGATGGCCCTACGCCACATCGCCACTCCCGACGCCGTAAGCCGAGTGCGCCGCGCAGAGAAAGAACCTCGTGACACGCGTTTATCTGGCGCTGGGTAGCAACCTGGCGCATCCGCTACAACAGGTTAACTCCGCGCTGGCGGCGCTGGATAACGTGCCGCACACCCGCGTGCAATGCTGCTCACCGTTTTATCGCAGCCGTCCATTGGGCCCGCAAGATCAGCCCGACTATCTCAATGCGGTGGTGGCATTGGACACTATGCTCGCGCCAGAAATTCTGCTCGACCACACCCAAGCCATTGAACAGCAGCATGGCCGCGAGCGCAAAGCGCACCGCTGGGGGCCGCGCACGCTGGATCTGGATATTCTGCTGTATGGCAATGAAACCCTGCACACCGCGCGTTTAACCGTTCCTCACTACGACATGAAAAACCGGGAATTCATGCTGTATCCGCTGGCCGATATCGCCCCGGATTTGCACTTTCCTGACGGTGAAGCACTGGCATTGCGCCTGTCCGCCGTACCGCGCAATGGCATGACGCTGTGGTAGGAGCAAGGCTGATATCACCCAGGTCACATTTCCCCCCTTCAACGGCTATGCCTTAAGGCAGGCTTCATTTAAGATGCTCTCCTGACTTTTTCGATTCCGGGAGGCTGCCAATGAAACCGACAACCCTAACCTACCTACGCAAGTGTAAGCAGGATAAGCGTAAATTCGCGACCATTACCGCCTATGACGCCAGTTTTGCCCGCTTATTCTACGACAATGGCATTCGCGTGATGCTGGTGGGTGATTCGCTAGGCATGACGTTACAAGGCCATGATTCCACGCTGCCAGTGACCGTCAGTGACATTGCCTATCACACCCGCTGTGCCTGCTGCTTGCTGACCTGCCGTTTATGGCTTATACCACGCCAGAGCAAACGTTTACGAATGCGGCGGAAGTGATGCGCTCCGGTGCCAACATGGTTAAACTGGAAGGCGGCCAATGACTTGCCCCCACGGTGAAGATGCTGACCGAGCGCGCGGTACCCGTGTGCGGCCATCTGGGATTGACGCCGCAATCGGTGAATATTTTCGGTGGCTACAAAGTTCAGGGACGCGATGAGGCTGCGGCGGCGCAATTACTGGATGATGCGTTAGCGTTGGGGGCTGCGTGCGCCCAACTGCTGGTGCTGGAATGCGTGCCGGTTCCGCTGGCACAGCGTGTCACCGAGGCATTGTCGATCCCTGTTATCGGCATTGGCGCAGGTAACGTCACCGATGGCCAAATTCTGGTGATGCACGATGCGTTCGGCATCACCGGCGAGAACACACCCAAATTTGCTAAAAACTTTTTAGCACACAGCGCCGACATCCCCGCCGCCGCGCGTCTTTATGTGCAGGAAGTTGAGCAGGGACTTTACCCTGCCGAGGAACATTCGTTCCGTTAAGCTAAACCCTTTACCACAGCAAGTATTGATAAAAATGATGAGTACAAAGGAGCAAGACCGTGTTGATTCTTGAAATCCCTTTGCTATTACGCCGTGAGATTCGCCACTGGCGTCAAGAGGGGAAACGCATTGCATTGGTGCCTACCATGGGCAATCTGCATGACGGACACATGACGCTGGTAGACGATGCGCGGGCACGCGCCGATATTGTTATCGTCTCCATTTTCGTCAACCCGATGCAGTTCGATAAACCCGACGATCTGAAACGTTATCCACGCACCTTGCAAGAGGATTGCGAAAAGTTAACCCGTCGTAACGTGGATCTGTTATTTGCACCCTCACCAGAGACAGTCTATCCGCATGGACTGGGCCAGCAAACGTTTATCGAGGTGCCGGGGTTGTCTGCCATGCTGGAAGGCGCCAGCCGTCCGGGCCATTTTCGCGGTGTGGCAACCATTGTCAGCAAGTTGTTTAACATGGTACAACCCGATATCGCCTGCTTTGGTGAAAAGGATTACCAGCAGTTAGCGCTGATTCGCCAGATGGTGCGCGACATGGGCTACGACATTGATATCGTCGGTGTGCCGATTGTCCGTGCACCGGACGGGCTGGCACTCAGCTCGCGCAACGGTTATCTTAGCCCGGAAGAGCGCCAGTCTGCGCCCGCGCTAAAACGCATCATGGATCAGATGGTAGATAAACTCAGCAACGGCGATCGCCAGCTTGAGGAAATAGTAACCAGTGCTGCAGAAGCGTTACGTGAAGCCGGGTTCACGCCCGATGAGCTCTACATTCGCGATGCGGATACGCTGCAAGAACTGACCGTGGCCAGCACGCGCGCGGTGGTATTGATGGCAGCCTGGCTGGGTAAGGCCCGCTTGATTGATAATCAGCAGGTCGTACTGGTCGATTGACTGGCATGACAGACATTAACCGAGGTAACCGACAGTGATACGCACCATGCTACAAGGTAAGCTGCACCGGGTAAAAGTCACCCAGGCAGATCTCCACTATGAAGGTTCTTGCGCCATCGATCAGGATTTCATGGATGCAGCGGGCATTCTGGAATACGAAGCCATCGATATCTACAACGTGGATAACGGGGCGCGTTTCTCTACCTATGCCATTGCGGCAGAAAGAGGATCACGCATTATTTCTGTCAATGGGGCGGCGGCACACTGCGCCTGCGTCGGCGACAAACTGATCATCTGCTCCTATGTACAGATGTCAGACGAAGAAGCGCGCACACATCACCCGAAAGTCGCCTATTTCTCCGGTGATAACGTGATGTCGCGCCAGGCGAAGGCGATTCCGGTTCAGGTCGCCTAAAAGCAACGGGGCCATAATGACCCCGTTTTTCTCTCAACTTCGCAGGCCGCGCCCGCGTTCGATCAGCCACCACGCCAGCACGTAAAACACCAGAATAAACACCAGCAACACCGCCATGGTGAAAGCCAGCGGTACATCCTGAATGCCGAGAAAGCCGTAGCGGAAACCGCTTATCATGTACACCACGGGATTGAGCTTGGACACCGCTTGCCAGAATGGCGGCAGCAGCGTCAGCGAATAAAACACGCCGCCAAGGTAGGTTAACGGCGTCAGCACAAACGTCGGGATAAGGCTGATGTCATCAAAGGTTTTGGCAAATACCGCATTCAGCAATCCGGCCAGAGAGAACAGTACCGCCGTCAGCAGTAGCGTAGCCACCACCACCCACCAGGCATGCACATGCAGCGGAACAAAAAACAGCGACACCGCCGTGACCAACACACCGACACACACGCCGCGGGCTACCCCGCCCCCCACGTAACCGGCAATAATGATGTGTGTCGGAACGGGCGCCACAAGCAACTCTTCAATATTGCGCTGAAATTTAGCGCTGAAGAAAGACGCTGCGACGTTAGCATAGGCGTTGGTGATCACCGCCATCATGATGAGCCCAGGTACGATAAACTGCATGTAGTCGAAACCGTGCATTTCACCGATACGGGAGCCAATCAGGCTACCGAAGATAAGGAAATAGAGCGTCATGGTGATCACTGGCGGCACCAGCGTTTGTATCCAGATGCGACTGAAACGGTTGATCTCTTTGGTCCAGATACTTTTCATGGCGACCCAATATAACTGCGTCATGCTTTTTTCGCCTCCCCGCTGGCCTTCACATGTTTCATCTTTTCACCGTTAACCATGGAGACGAACAACTCTTCCAGACGGTTCGCCTTGTTACGCATACTCAATATTTGAATCCCTTGCGTGCTTAATTGGCTGAAAACGCCATTGAGTCCCTGCTCACGCATCACGTCCACTTCCAGCGTTGAAGTATCTGTCAGACGGTGGGCATACCCCTCCAGCTTGGGCAGCGGGCTTTTCGGTGCTAGATCGAGAATAAAGGTTTCCGATTGCACGTTGGCAAGTAATGCCTTCATCGAGGTGTTTTCTACCAATTCACCATGCTGAATAATGCCAATATTGCGGCACAGCATTTCCGCTTCTTCCAGGTAGTGCGTGGTGAGAATGATGGTGGTGCCCTGCGCGTTCAGCGCTCTGAGAACCCCCCACATGGAACGACGCAGTTCGATATCCACCCCGGCGGTTGGCTCATCAAGGATCAACAATTTGGGTTCATGCATCAGGGCGCGCGCAATCATCAAACGGCGCTTCATCCCACCGGAAAGCATGCGTGCCTTTTCCTGACGCTTTTCCCACAGATCGAGCTGCTTGAGGTATTTCTCCGCCCGTTGCAGGGCGTCCTGGCGCGACACACCATAGTACCCCGCCTGATGGGTAACTATTTGCAGCACCGTTTCAAACGGGTTGAAGTTAAACTCTTGAGGCACCAGCCCGAGTTGGCGCTTGGCGTTAACGATATCGCGCTCCAAATCGTAGCCGAAAACGCGCACCTTACCGGAAGATTTGTTTACCAGTGAGCTGATGATACCAATCGTGGTCGATTTCCCTGCGCCGTTCGTTCCCAGCAGCGCATAAAAATCCCCAGCCTCCACACGCAGATCGATACCGCGCACTGCCTTGACGCCCCCTGGGTACGTTTTGGTCAGTTTCTCCAGTTCCAGTGCATATGTCATAACAAGTTAACTAGCCCTATTATCAATGAGTGACTCAGTTTCGATTTTAAAACATTCACGCTTGCCTTATATTACCTTTCACTGCCCTTTTTTGTCACAGGCCATTTACTTTCATGAAAGATATTGAAACGCTCCTCGCCAACAACCAGCGTTGGTCCAACACCATGGTTGAAGAAGATCCGGGTTACTTTGAACGCCTGGCGTTGGCACAAAAACCCCGTTTTTTGTGGATTGGCTGCTATGACAGTCGCGTACCCGCTGAAAGCCTGACCAGCCTTGCGCCCGGCGAGCTGTTCGTTCACCGCAATGTGGCAAACCTGGTTATCCATACCGATTTAAACTGCCTTTCCGTGGTGCAGTATGCCGTTGAAGTGCTCGAAGTCGAACACATCATCATTTGTGGGCATTACGGTTGCGGCGGCGTGCAGGCGGCGGTAGAAAACCCTGAATTGGGGCTTATCAACAACTGGCTGCTGCACATCCGTGATTTGTGGTACAAGCATAGCTCGCTGTTGGGAGAATTGCCGCCCGAAGAACGCTTTAACAAACTGTGTGAAATCAATGTTGTAGAACAAGTCCATAACCTGGGTCACTCTACCATCATGCAATCCGCCTGGAAGCGAGGCCAAAAGGTCACGATTCACGGCTGGGTGTATGGCATCAAGGACGGTTTGTTAAGCGATCTGGAAGTTACCGCTACTAGCCGCGAAACGCTAGAACAGCGCTATCGCCGCGCCATCTCTTCCCTGATCTGATTTTACAGGGGCACCTTATGTGCCCCTCTATCTGGCGCGACAACTTATTCCTGCGGAATCACCTTGCCAATATAAGGCAAATGCCGATAGTGCTGTGCGTAGTCGATACCGTATCCCACCACAAATTCGTCAGGAATAGAAAAACCGACCCACTCCACTTTCACGTCAACTTCCCGACGCTCCGGCTTATCCAGCAGCGTACAGATAGCCAGCGACGCAGGCTCACGCAGACGCAGAATTTCGCGTACTTTGCTCAGGGTGTTTCCGGAATCGATGATGTCTTCCACGATCAGCACATGTTTACCACGGATGTCTTTATTCAGATCTTTGAGGATCTTGACGTCTCGCGTAGAACTGGTACCGCTCGTAGCTGGATGCCGTCATAAAGTCCACTTCGTGGGAGACATCGATAGCACGACATAAATCGGCCATGAAAATAAACGAACCGCGCAGCAGCCCGACTAACACCAGATCGCTGTCACTGCCACGATAGTGCTGGCTGATTTCCTGACCTAATGCGCTCGCGCGCGCGTCCGTTTCGGCAATCATGACGTCCACAGTATGTTTCATCATACACATCACTCGTTTTAAAAAAGGGCGACACCACAGCGCTACACGGCTTATTCGCAGCCTGTTCACGGTCTCTTTGAGGCGCGCAGTATAACGGCCACAGCACAGGGTTCTCAATGACACAGGAAAAGGCTTATGCGCCTCTCATTGCCAGACGATCGCAAAATGACAGGAGTGTAAGTGAAGCGTTATCGCAGCATAAAACTGGGTAAAACACATTGCGCCTCCCTGCCAGAGCGGCTTTGATAAGGCCTGAATTCAGCCAGCGAGAAAGGTCTTTTATGAACATGACACACCCGCACCCTACTCTTTTGCTTGCCCTGCTGTTAGGGCTCTCTTGGATAGCGAAGGCCGCACCAGACACACCACGGCCACTGCCTATAGGTGCCCCTCACTTTGCCAAAAGCGAACTCTCGCCTCCGCCACCTGTACCACCGCTGTACGAGGCATCTATGCAAACCCACCAGTCCGCAGAAGCGCTTGGTAAGCTGATTGCCAATGCCCCACAGACGGAGAACAAAAACTATGAAGTGAGAGTGATGATTCGCGAGCTGCCAGCGCCACCGGCGGAGGTGAGCAAAGCCGACAAATAGCCCCTCAAGACGCGTTCTCTTCAGCGACGGGTTCAAGCGGTAACGCGGGAAACAAAATGGGCTGATCGGGCCGGATACTGATCCTGACCTGCTGACCAGGCTCAAACCAGTTACTGATTTGTACCGTCAGCACGCGTTCCGCCAGCCGAACCCGATACACGTTTGAAGTTCCCAGAAACACGCGATCTTCAATCAGCGCTGTACCATCTGGATCGAGCGCCAGCGCAATTTCTTGCGGCCGCACCAGCCAATCGCACTGGCTGCCAATCGGGAAACCAAGCGGATAGTTGGCATGAAAATCCCCCATCGGGCTTTGCCACTGATGTTCGCTCAGCACGGTAATCGGCAGATAGTTGGTGTTGCCCAGAAAATCAGCCACCGCGCGCTGCACCGGTCGATAATAAAGTTCGTAAGGATTGCTTTGCTGTATCACCTTGCCTTCATGCAATAACACCACATGATCTGACCAGGCAAACGCTTCTTCACGACTGACCGTCGCCAGAATAGCGGCAATCTGACGCTGTTTGAGCAAATCGCGAATTTCCGCAATCAGCCGGTCGCGCTGCTGGCTATCCATGGCGGGGAACGGCGCATCCAGCAGCAACAGACGCGGCTTACACAATAACAATAACGCGCGCCCTAACGCCACGCGCAGTTGCTGCTTGGCAGAGAGGTCGCGAGGATAGCGCGCCGCGCACTCGGTCAATCCCAATAGCGTCAGCATCTCCTGCACCGCATCTTTATGTTCTTGCGTCATAGGCACCGGGCAGGCAAAGGCCAGATTCTCCTGCCCGGTTAAATGCGGGAACAGGGCGTAGTCTTGAAACACCAACCCAACAGGACGCTGATGTGCGGGAACAGATATCATCGGGGTGCTCATGCGCTCACCGACAAGCGCTATCTCCCCTTTTGTCACAGGCAGCAAGCCAGCGATCGCTTGCAACAGCGTGGTCTTGCCGCTGTCGTGGGGGCCCAATACGCAAATCAGTTCCTGCTCGCGCACTGAAAAGGTTACCCAGTCCAGCACGGGCTGCTGCCTGAGATGACAAGATACGCTTTGCACCGCCAAAACCGTTGTGGGCGTCATCGATTATTTCCCTTCCAAAGCCATTGAAACCACAACATCGGCACACCGCCAATCAGCACTAAACACAGCGCTGGCAATGCCCCCCACTGCAACAGGTTATCGGCAGCAAGACGAAAAACATACGTCGGCAACGTTTCCCACCCGAACATGCGGAATAAAAATGCGGCATTTAACTCTTTCATGCCTTCGAAAAACAGAATCACCACGCCCATCATCAACTGTGGTTTCAGTAACGGGAAATAGACGCGCGCTCCGCGTTGCCACAGCGTGAGTCCAGCCATCGCGCTGGCCTGATCGAGAATGCTCGGAATGTTCGCCATACGTATACTGAGTGGCTCCAACACAAAACGGCTAAATTTGGCGCAGTAAACCAGCACCATGATCAACCAGACGCTGGAAAACAGCGGGGGTACAAACGGTATCTCCGCCAGCATAGCCAGAGAACGAAGCCCGTTATCCAGTGCAATTAGCGGAATGGCAATGCCCGTCGCCAGTGCAGCCGCCGGAAACACATAGCCCCACTGCGCCAAGGCGAAAGAAACGCGTCCGGCACGTAACCCCGCCAAACGAATAAACAGCAGAAAAGGAATCATCATCGCGCACAGAATAACGGCAGCCAGCGATGCCATGGTCAGACTGTTCAACAACGCGTCGAGCAGCGTTGCGCTCCAGCCGTCGCGGATATTCGCTAATTGCCAATACAGCAAGCGACCGAGCGGCAAACCGAAAGCCAACAGCGCCAGCCCCCAGCATACCAGCGTGACCAGTCGCGCCATACCGACCGTCAGCACCGGCTTGACGATGTCATCTGCGATCCCCGGAAAGGTATTTTGCCGTTGCTGGCGGGCAAAACGCAGGCCAAGCCAGGTAAGCAGCACAATAAAAGGCAACAGAGAGAGCGTCCAATGGGCGACAGCCTGAGTATCACCTTGCAACACGCCAGCATCGATCAAACGCGTTGTCAGCGTAGGCAGTGCCAGCAAGCGCGGTACCATAATCATTCAAGGTCTCGATGGCCACCAGCATGGCACCCATTCCGATAACCGGGCGCACCAGCGGGAAAGATAAACGCCAGAATACCTGGCGCGGCGTCAGTTTGAGTAGCTGCGCGGCCTGTAACCAGTGCGGAGGTTGGGATTCCAGCGCATGACGCACCGGCAGATAAACATAAGGGTAAAAGGCCAGCGCCAGCAAGACACAAGCGCCCAACAGCGTTCGGCTGTGCGCACTTTCCTCACTGAGCGCAGGAAAATCTAACAGGGCCCACAGCACGCCATGTTGCCCCAGCATATCGGCATAAAAATCGGCTATCAAAAAGGCGGGCATGGCCAGCGGTAAGCACAAGGTCCAGGCAACGTCGCGTTTACCGGGAAAACGGTAATAGGCCATAACCCAGGCAGCCCGATCAGCAGGCTCAGCGTCACTGCACCACAGACCAGAATCGTCGTATGCAGCAGATAAAGCGGCATCCCCTGCTGCCACAGTGCCAGCATGCCGCTAGCATCGGGCCAAAATGCCAGCGCGAAGACGATCCCCACGGGAAGCAAAAATGCCCCGTTAATCACCCAATAACTGATACGCCAGAGACCCGATATCATCACACCAGCAACGGTAAATCCTATTGACCATCATCTATTAATAACAGAGGCTGCGCACGGAGTCATGTTATCAACACGGAATAAATGGGGCTTAATCCGGCCATTGGTCTCAACCGTACAGATTGGCACATCAGGGAATAACGAGTTTTACTAACGTGAACGCGTAAAATAAACCTTGAACCAACTTACCCCATCTGTGATAACGTCATTTTACGATTGTTGATACAGGTTTAATCATGAAACGCTCTGTGCTGGCACTGCTGCTTATGAGTCTGATGGGATTTTCGTCAGCCAGTAACGCACTGAATGAATTTGAGGCGGAAGATCTCGCTGACTTGACGGCCATTTTCGTCTATCTAAAAAACAACTGTGGCTATCAAGACATTTCCAACGATCATATTCGACGCGTGCTGGTCGCTTTTGCACAGCAAAACCGTTGGAATCTCAATAATTACAGTGAGTTTGATATGACCAGCCTGGGTGAGGATAGCTACCGCGATCTGAGTAACATCCCAATACCGACGCCCAAAAAGTGTCAATCGCTGGCGCAAAACTCGCTCGGTCTGCTCGCGTACGCGAAATAGTGCTGGTGTAGGCGAAATAGTGTTCACGTAACGTTTCCCGCACTGTCTGAAATTTCGCCGTGCAAGCCATCAGCGAGTTAGCTATGATGGCGCGCTCATTTTCACGGCGGTTATTGCAGAGGAAGCCCTGACATGTCCCGAAAAGAGATATGGCATGAAACGTTACATGCCAGCTTCGGCCAATATTTTTCCATTGACCAGGTGCTGTTTCATGAAAAAACCGCCCATCAGGATCTGATTATCTTCGAAAACGCGGCGCTGGGGCGCGTAATGGCACTGGATGGCGTGGTGCAAACCACCGAACGCGACGAGTTTATCTACCATGAAATGTTAAGCCATGTCCCTCTGCTGACACATGGCGCAGCCAAGCGCGTGCTGATTGTCGGCGGCGGCGATGGCGGCATCCTGCGCGAAGTGTGTCGCCATCCGGAAGTAGAACACATCACCATGGTGGAGATTGATGCGGGGGTGGTCAGTTTCTGTCGCCAGTACCTTCCCAACCACAGTGCCGGAGCTTATGACGATCCGCATTTAACGCTGGTGATCGCCGATGGCGTTGATTTTGTCAGCCAAAACCGCTATAGGTTTAATGTGATCATTTATGATTGCACCGATCCCATCGGCCCCGGAGAAAGCCTTTTCAGCTCAGCGTCTTACGATGGCTGTGCGCATAGCCTGAATCCTGGCGGCCTGTTTGTCGCACAAAATGGCGTCTGTTTCCTGCAACAGGATGAAGCCATCAACAGCCACCGCTTACTCAACCGCTCTTTTTCGGATGTCACCTTCTATCAGGCGGCAATCCCCACCTATTACGGTGGCATCATGACCTTTGCCTGGGCCAGCAACGATCCGACATTGCGCCTGGTAGCACAGGACACGCTTGCGGCACATTATCACGCTTCAGGCATCACCTGCCGTTATTACAATCCGGCTGTCCACACGGGTAGCTTTTCGCTGCCACAATATCTACTGAATGCATTAGCCTGACGCTTACAGCCATAAGGGGGTGACGAAAATTGTACAAGCTGAAACTGCACGGCTTTAACAACCTGACCAAAAGCCTGAGTTTTTGTATCTACGATATCTGCTATGCCAAAACCGCTGACGATCGCGACGGCTATATCGCCTATATTGACGAACAGTACAACGCCAATTGTTTGACAGAGATCCTCACGGAAACCTGTACGATCATTGGTGCCAATATTTTGAACATCGCGCGGCAAGACTACGATCCTCAGGGCGCCAGCGTGACTATTCTGGTCAGCGAAGAGCCGATGGATCCGCGCGATGTCGATAACTCAGAACTTCCCGGACCACTGCCCCATTCCGTGGTTGCGCATCTGGACAAGAGCCATATTTGTGTACAAACCTACCCGGAAAGCCATCCCGAGGGCGGCCTGTGCACCTTTCGCGCCGATATTGAAGTGTCAACCTGCGGCGTGATTTCCCCGCTAAAAGCACTGAATTACCTTATTCACCAGTTGGAATCCGATATTGTCACCATTGACTATCGCGTGCGCGGTTTCACGCGTGATATCAACGGGTAAAACATTTCATCGACCATCAAATCAATTCCATTCAGAACTTTATGTCGGAAGATATGAAGTCGCTGTATCACCTGATGGACGTGAATGTGTATCAGGAGAATATGTTTCACACCAAAATGCTGCTCAAGGATTTCGATCTGCGGCACTATCTGTTCAACGCCGCGCCGGAAAATCTGGAATCGGTGGAGCGCAAAAGGATCACCGATCTGCCCTATCATGAAATGCGAGAGATCTACTACGGTAGGAATCTTCCGGTTTTGTAGATGACGTACCTGCGGACCCACAGCGGCCCGTTTTTTTTATTCTCAACCACGCCCCCGTTTCCCCCTTGGTAGCACTGTCTTCTTCCGCCATTCCGATCTCCGCCTCAATGAGTCCACACTAAGTACCATATATTGTATGGTTGAAATTAAAAACATCTACATCTAGTATTTAAACACGCCACGGTTATCGATGAGGCGCGTTTCGCAGAAAGGCGGTAGCGGAATGGTGTCACAAGGCCGCTTTACCATACTGACTTTAACTCAAAAGGTAAATACGAATCATGAGCATTACTATTTTCACTAAACCGCACTGTGTTCAGTGCAATGCGACGTGCCGTGCTTTGGATAAACAAGGTATCGCCTATCAGCTTATCGACCTGACAGAAGATGAGTAGGCATTACAGCGGGTAAGGGCATTGGGCTATCAACAGGTACCGGTCGTTATGGCAGAGGACGACCACTGGAGCGGTTTTCGCCCGGATAAACTCGGCGCATTGCGCTCAGCGCAGTTGCAGTAAGGGAGCGCAATGAATCCACTGGTCTATTTTTCCAGCCAATCGGAAAACACACATCGGTTTATCGCTCGTGTGGGTCTGCCCGCCCTGCGCATTCCGATAGCAGAAGACCAGCCGGTACTCAACGTGGCGCAACCGTTCATTCTGGTTGTGCCCAGCAACGGCGGAGGAAGCAGCAAAGGTGCCGTGCCGCACCAGGTCATTCGCTTCCTCAACGACGCCAACAACCGGGCCGGTCTGCGCGGCGTGATTGCAGCAGGCAATATGAACTTCGGCACCGCGTATTGTCTGGCTGGCGACATTATCGCGCAGAAATGCAAAGTGCCGTACTTGTATCGTTTTGAACTGCTCGGCACACCGGAAGATGTCATCAATGTGCGCAAAGGAGTAACCAAATTTTGGCAACAACATCCGTAATCAATACACCCGCGCAGGGAAAAAGCGACAACGCGCTTGATTACCATGCGCTCAATGCCATGCTGAATCTCTATGACGCTGACTGGCACATTCAGTTTGAAAAAGACCGGCTGGCGGCACGACGCTATTTCCTTCAGCACGTAAACCAGAATACGTTGTTCTTCCACAATCTGGAGGAGAAACTGCGCTATCTGGTAGAAGAAGGTTACTATGAAGCTGAGGTATTGGAGCAGTATCAATTCAGCTTTATCAAGAGCCTGTTTCAGCAGGCCTGTGCGCACAAATTCCGTTTCCAAACCTTCCTTGGCGCGTTCAAATATTACACCAGCTATACGCTGAAAACCTTTGATGGCAAACGCTATCTGGAACGCTATGAGGACCGTGTCTGTCTGGTTGCTTTGGCGTTGGCCAAGGGCAATACCCAACTTGCCAGCACACTGGTCGATGAGATCATCAGCGGCCGCTTTCAACCCGCGACGCCAACCTTTCTCAACTGCGGTAAAAAACAGCGCGGTGAGTTGGTCTCCTGTTTTCTGTTGCGTATTGAAGACAACATGGAATCTATCGGGCGCGCCATCAACTCAGCGTTGCAACTCTCCAAGCGTGGCGGCGGCTTTGCCTTTACCTTGACCAACATCCGTGAAACTGGCGCACCGATCAAACGTATTGAAAACCAGTCTTCCGGTATCATCCCCATCATGAAGATGCTGGAAGATGCTTTTTCCTATGCCAACCAGTTGGGCGAACGGCAAGGCGCTGGTG
Organism: Candidatus Symbiopectobacterium endolongispinus; assembly: GCF_018777385.1. Lineage (GTDB taxonomy): Bacteria > Pseudomonadota > Gammaproteobacteria > Enterobacterales > Enterobacteriaceae > Symbiopectobacterium > Symbiopectobacterium endolongispinus. Next base: position 932,430 of record NZ_JAFJYB010000001.1, read on the forward strand.
CTGTCTACCTCAATGCGCACCATCCCGACATTTTGCGTTTTCTCTATACCAAGCGTGAAAACGCCGATGAGAAAATCCGGATTAAAACGCTCTCTCTTGGCGTCGTGATCCCGGATATCACCTTCCAATTGGCGAAAACCAACCAGGTGATGTACCTGTTCTCTCCCTACGATGTGGAACAGGTGTATGGCCTGCCCTTCTCGGAAATCAGCGTGAGCGAGAAGTACCATGAGATGGTAAACAATAAACGCATCCGCAAATCACAGATCAAGGCGCGCGAGTTCTTCCAGATTCTGGCCGAAATACAGTTTGAGTCTGGCTACCCCTACATGATGTTTGAAGATACGGTGAATCGCGCCAACCCGATTCATGGCCGAATCACTATGAGTAACCTGTGCTCGGAGATCCTTCAGGTCAACGAAGCCAGCCTTTACGATGACGACTTAGGCTATCGCCACATCGGAAAAGATATATCGTGTAATCTGGGATCGTTGAACATCGCCAAAACCATGGATTCACCTGATTTCGGCAATACGGTGGAAACCGCAATTCGCGCATTGACAGCGGTCTCTGACATGAGCCACATCGCTTCTGTGCCTTCCATCGCCAAAGGCAATGATGACTCCCATGCCATTGGCCTCGGACAAATGAACCTACACGGTTATCTGGCTCGGGAACGGATTTTTTATGGCTCACCGGAAGGCATCGATTTTACCAACATCTACTTCTACACCGTGGCATATCACGCACTGCGCGCCTCTAACCAACTGGCGATTGAGCGTGGGCGCACCTTTGCTGGGTTTGCACAATCGACCTATGCGTCCGGCGACTATTTTGCCAAATACATCGAACGCACCTGGCAGCCGGAAACGGGACGCGTGCGTGAAATGTTCGAGGCGGCGCAGATTGTTATTCCTTCACAGCAAGCATGGACCGAGTTACGCGATTCCGTGATGGCGCACGGGCTGTATAACCAAAACTTACAAGCGGTGCCGCCAACCGGATCGATCCCTTACATAAACCATGTAACTTCCAGCATTCACCCCATCGTGTCACGTATCGAGATCCGCAAAGAAGGCAAGATTGGGCGCGTTTACTACCCTGCCCCCTACATGACTAATGCCAACCTGGATTACTACCAGGATGCTTACGAGATAGGTCCGGAAAAAATCATCGACACCTATGCTGCCGCCACCCAGCACGTCGATCAAGGGCTGTCGTTAACCCTGTTTTTCCGCGATACCGCCACCACACGGGATATCAATAAGGCACAGATTTATGCCTGGAAAAAAGGCATTAAAACCATTTATTACGTGCGCATACGCCAGATGGCGCTGGAAGGCGCCGAAGTGCAAGGCTGTGTCTCCTGTGCGCTCTGATAGGTTTCTCGAAGGAATTTAACGATGACTCTGCTCACACGTGTAAAAGCGATCAACTGGAACAAAATCGAAGACGACAAGGATTTGGAAGTGTGGAATCGTCTGACCAGTAACTTCTGGCTGCCGGAGAAAGTGCCGCTGTCGAACGACATTCCCTCCTGGAGCACGTTACCCCCCCCAAGAGCGCCAGTTAACCATCCGCGTTTTTACTGGCCTTACACTGCTGGACACCATACAAAACACCGTGGGTGCCCCTACCTTGATGCCAGACGCCGTCACGCCGCATGAAGAAGCAGTACTGTCAAACATCAGCTTTATGGAAGCGGTACACGCCCGTTCATACAGTTCGATTTTTTCGACGCTCTGTCTCACCAGCGAAGTAGATGATGCCTATCGCTGGAGTGAAGAAAACGCCACGTTGCAAAAAAAAGCCACACTGATTCTTGAACAATACCGCAGCAGCGATCCCCTGATGAAAAAGGTCGCCAGCGTATTTCTCGAATCTTTTCTGTTCTATTCCGGCTTTTATCTGCCGATGTACTGGTCCAGCCGCGCTAAGCTGACCAACACCGCCGATCTGATTCGCCTGATTATCCGTGATGAAGCCGTGCACGAGTATTATATTGGCTATAAATTCCAGCAGGGTCTCGCCAACGTTGACGCTGTGCGGCAACAACAGATAAAGGACTACGCCTTCGATTTAATGCAGGATCTCTATGACAATGAAATTCTCTACACCGAAGCGCTGTACGACGGTGTGGGCTGGACGGAAGATGTGAAAAAGTTTCTGCATTACAACGCCAATAAAGCATTGATGAACCTTGGTTATGAAGCGTTGTTCCCTGCCAACATGACCGATGTCAATCCGGCAATCCTTTCCGCATTGTCACCCAACGCGGACGAAAATCACGATTTCTTCTCCGGTTCAGGCTCTTCATACGTCATCGGTAAGGCGGTTAATACCGAAGATGATGACTGGGATTTCTAAGCGACAGAACGCGGCCTGGGGAGCGCCGCTCCCCAGGCTCCCCATCCCTTCAGACGATGCAACAGACTCAGCGCAGAAAAAAATAGCCGTGGGGAATTGAGGGCGTAGCCAACAGTTTACGCGGTACAGGCGCTCTGACCCGGTTGCGGTTACTGCCCATTGAAAAATTGTTCAAAGAAAAAATCCCCAGATGCGTTATCCGCCACAGCAAATAAAGAGAGTATTCGCTGCGAATATCCATCTTTCGCTTTAAACGACTAATAACGGAGTAGGCTATATTCTTAAGCCCAGCAGGAATATGACCATGTGTTATCTCCTCCCAATACTGTAACAGTTGTCGCTCGTGTGAATTAAACCTGACATAGGCGAATTTCTCTTTGTCTAAACACCCCAGCCATGAATGGCTTAGCATAAATAAATCACGATTAGCAATATCTGAAGACACCACGATACAATAAGGACTCAGTACCAAATGTCGCTTCAAGCGTCGTAGTTTGATCATATCGGAAAAAATACGATAAACAATTATATCGCTGTTATTGGCGTGTAATAATCGATTAGTTCTCTCCATTTAATGAAAGGTTTGATTACCAATGACCAGCGCATTACGGTATTCTCCCCTACTCGTTAGCTTTTTCTCGTTGTAGTGATCGAACACATCCACATCAGGATTGCCGTCGAACTTTTTATAAAAAAGATCGCTCAACCCTATATAACGATAATAGAGTGTATCTGCAATTACTATTGTTCTCATATCCCTCCCAAATACGGACTAAGCCTATCAATTAAAAACCACTTTTATCGATAAAGTTTATTTTTTCTTTTTTAGATATTTTTGCCAGTATATTAACCAGACTTAGATAATCACTCACAACAAAAGCATTATCGTCTCCAACACAGAATTCCCGCCAAAACTTAACATTGTCACCATCAATCCCGTTCTTAGCTAAGGAAATAAAAAATATATCCACCCCCACTGTCTTATGAATTTTGTTGTGATTTAATAAACCTTCTTTTATTCGTTTGCAAATATGGTATTCCTTATGAAGAGCTGTAGCCAACTTTTTCGGTCCACGGCTATCTTCCCCATCAGTAACCATGATAATGACTTTTTTAGGGTTGTTACCCTTAGCAATAACAGGTAGCGATCGTAACAAACCACTTCTACTATCAGTGCCTCCGCCAAGAACCGTCATTTCCTTAAAGTGAGAGATAATGCCAGCATTAGAGGTCAATTCAATTAAATAAGAGTTTGGAGATTCACTGTCTCGCGGCAACCCAGCAAAATCAGTTATCGTCAATACTTGAGACTCAAGTATTGACTTTACCCCCCTCGCACAGAACCAATACACATGTTATAAAACATGCTATCGTGCTCGTGATAAGGAAAGTAGGTATAAGTAGCAACTGACTTATCAGAAAACAAATAGTCATCCTTCAAAGTTTCATCGAAATCAATAGTATCAACATTTAAATGTTGTTTTGCTGATGTGGGTAATTTCTTAGCATTATTATAATGAAGAGTAAATTCTTCAGGATGCGCCCGCAAATTAGCACGAGGATCAGCATCACGACTGTAAGAACCATTTATCTTAGAAATTTCAGCGCACCACTTTTTATCATTAACCATTTGCTCCATGGTGAGTCCCAAAACAGGTGAGATGATTGATTTATAATAAGAGGTGATTACCTCATCCTGTTGGTCGAAACTCTTATTATTCTCATTGAAGTTTTTGTTATACCAAAAGTTAAAATCAATCTTTTATTGCTAACCTTCGCATACTCTTTTTTAAGTTTACCGACAAAAGAACAGCCAATTTCTTTTCCACCAAAAAGGTCATTTTACTCAATTTAACTGGAACACCAATATTAAAAGGAACAATGCCAATGGTGTTTTTCTCATTACCATTAAGAATAGTTTGAGAGAAATCCACTACCACATCTTTCAAAATATCATATTTGATACCGCCTTTAATATCAGGCTCTAACCCATTAATATCCTCGCCCATTGAGCCAGAAACGTCTACAATAAAAACGAAATCCGTAGGGATATTTTTTTGTTCCATAGATTTTCTTACCGTGCCAGCAGAACTATCTGCATGTATATGAATATCATCATTAAATCCAAACTCATTATATTTTTTTAAGATGGGATGTAATGTCGCAATCCCAGATGCATTATAATCAATTGAGGTTAATTTTTCTGAATTATCACGGTTCATACTGACAATAACGTCAAGACCATTATCAGTAAACGTCACATAGGGCAGATAATAATTCAGATAGTGGCTCAGAACCTTTTCATTGGCTTCTTTGTTTCCATGCTTAACAGCACATTCTTTATCCGCGACGTAATCACAGCGATCGTTTATCGCAATGGCTAATACCACCTGATTCATCGCATCTGCCAATCGGGCACGGTTTGACTGGAAATGCGCCCCATCAAGTGCAAAAGAAAAAAACATCAATAATATTGGAAACATAATAGCAAACGGCAATGCCATTGCCCCAGACTCTCTGCGGAATACCAACAGAAAGAAATCAACAGCATATTTTATCTTCATGACGCTCCCTGAAATAATTATCGAACTCCAAAAACTCACCGAGGGATTACCGCATTACTCACAGAGATATTTCCTACAGATGGTCCAATAGCACGTAATATTTTCATTAACAAACTATACTGACTTTGAGTACAGATAGTGACTTGATAAACAGGTAGCCAATGCTCAGTTCGCGTCGACCCAGTATCAGCATGAGAAAAAGGGGAAAGCGGAATATGTTTAGTGAAATCCTTTGCAAACTCTGACTTTGGACAATTACCATCTTTTACATGAACTACAGTAAACGATATGGGCTTACCTTTTATCTTTTTTTTCTGACTTTACATCTTCATCAAAATAGATAGCATCCACATAGAGATTATACTTTTCCCCGATACGAGATTCAGCCAAGAGCATCTTTGCCAGCAAATCTAACTGATTAACATCATCCTGTGTCAAGATCTCTTTCCCATGATAAAGTGCAGTGTGTTCACGCAACACGGTGGTAAGAGAATGATTGACACGCTCCATATAGCCTTTGTTTAAAAATATCGACTGTAATCAACCAATAAAAAAACAGAGCAGTACAATAGAAAAAAGTAGAAAAAAACTCAATCGCTACGCTTCCTTTCTCACTTTTTATCTCAGACAGCAATTTTCCGTTTCTGCAAAGCGAAGACATATTACAATTCTCCTCGCTGAAATTCCTGAACAAAAGCAACCTTTCTCTTCCATTGCTGTTCAACCATCACTGTCGGAAATAGAAAGAAGAGAGGCTGGTAATGAGTATTCACGTGATACAGTGCCCACGGTTTTCCAGTTGCATGAATCGATGAGCAATGTTTGCCATTCTCAATTAACGCAGTGACATCATCACAATAACGCGCAGAGACATGAACCGCTATATTTCCGGTAAATAATGGCCATACACCTAAACGCTTTTTCAAGGCTTTCGTAAAATAAGCGTGATAATCGCTGTCAGGCTGACGAAGCGATGTACGATAGCTGGATTCAGCCAGAATCAAATCCAAGGCAGATGAAATATAAACCACCCGACACAGCTCTGCGAGAAAAAGAAATGCCATAACAAAGGGGATAAAGAGTAAAGAAAACTCAAGCGCAGCACTTACGCTACTAGAACGATACCATGAAATAGAATGATTTGTTTTGTTGTTCAATTCTTTATTCCTTTTACTTACACAGCCCACAACAGCCAATAACCAGAGTAAATAGCAATACCGTAGGGTATAGTGATGACGTCATTTCTTGAGAACAGTCTATAATATAAACACGTAAGCAACGTGAGTGGGATCCCCGCCATTCCCATCAAAAATAAAAAATTACCTATCTCTGTCGTTGAAAGCCCCGTTGATAATGCACATACCAGTTTAACATCGCCAGCACCGATTATGCCGACTATAGATAAAACAAAACCAAGACAAAACAATAGCAACAGCACTGTTAAAGAAAGATCCTCAGGATGATGAAAGGCTAATAAAAGTGAGAGAGAAAAAATGAGCAATGTCGCCGCATTGGTAATTTTCCGACAACGAATATCCGTATAACAGACAAACATCAATATTATACTAATAGCAATTGTCAGCATCCCTTCTACTTTCACTTTACATCATCCCTTAAAAATGCCAGAAGCGTTTATAATCCACTGAATGGTATGGTGTAACGAATCAGCAGACGACCCAGTAATCAACCTAATACAATAAAAACCCGTTTGATGATACAACTCAGAGAATATCCCCAATAAAAATAGCCGTGATATAAATCAAACACTAATCTCTCAGGTGCTGATTTCTCAGTGTCAAGGTGAAATACCTTCAACTTATCCATTTTTTCTTTAATAAGAACTTCACTAAAATGGTATTTTTATCTTTATGTGCAATTGAAATTGACTTTACATTGCCGTCTACTATCAAGTTGTTTCCTATATGCAATATGTCATCACTCGCCGTCACGCCTTGTAATTCATAGACTATCTGGTTCGACGCCCTATCACCAAGTTCTTTAACTGCTATTCTTTCCCGTGACTCCATTGCCATGCGGAAATATTTTTCATGTTGTCCCGCCCGGACCGCAATAATCTCGTTATTATGTTCTTTCGATAACGGTAATGTTGGCGTAGCGCCTTCGTCATCCTGGCCTTTCTTTATCGATACATCTTGCTTAGCCAGCAATTCGCGTTGTTGTAACTGGCGTTGAGAGCGGGGCTTGATTTTTGATAACGATTCAAGCAAGCCATCACGGATATCAACGTTCTTTGCTCGATGCAATACCGCTTCTGCTCCCTCAAAATCCCGCATTTTCACCAGTACAAACACTAAATTATGTAATAGATTTTACCCGTATACCCTCGCGCATACAAGGGGGCCAGATAGCCCCTTGCGGTAGGATAATCCTCTTGCATAATGGCCAGCATCGCGAGGTTATTAATGACTTTATCTTCATCAACAAAATGCGTTCGGGCTTTATCGAACGATACCTTGGCGGCAAGATAATTGCCCTGCTGAGCCAGCAACACGCCTTGCGTGTTTAACGCTTCCCTATTTTCAAAGTTTTTATTCAAAGCCGCCCTAACTCTGTCAAGCGCTTCAGCAATGTGTCCTTGTTCCAGCAAATTCTTGCCTTCAAGTAACAGAATATCTTCATCGGGATTATCGACCAGCAAAGGCGCTAAATAATACCTTGATGATTCATAATCCATCGCAGAGTGATAATGACTTGCCAAAATATACCGTGTTTTTGCATCCTCTTTTCGATTTAGTTTTTCACGATATAACTTAATTAGCCCTTGAAAATCATTCATCTTGGTAAGAATAAACTCCTTCTGCTCCTCGTCAATAGCATTGTGATTTCCGCTTTTGGCTACACATCCTGCGAGAAAAAAACTGAAAGTAATAATAAAATATTAACTAACTTCCCTATAATGCCATCATCCCTATCAAACCTGGTCCGACAATTATTGCCAACAATGGAAACATAATAAAGCCAATCATCGGCATGGTCATTTTGGTAGATAAGCTTGCCACTTTTTCTTCCATATCGAGTAACTGTATATCTCTAATTTCCTTACCTAAAGCGATTAACATTTTATAAATGGATGAGCCAAAATTTATGCTCTGTTGTAATGTAGTACAGAACATTCTCACTTCATTACTGGCTATCTCTTGATAAAGTTGTTCCAACGCGGCATTGATTCCACTAACCTCTGTTTTTAGCATGACACGTTCCAGAATTTTGGCAATATCCTTATTAACATGCTTAGTGTTATCACTAATATATCGCATGGATTTTTCAACCGTCATTCCAGATTGAATACAAACCGCTATCATATCAATAATAAAAGGTAAATCATTTGATATGCTTTTTAACCGTTTTACGATAATACGCTTTTTGACCACGTCAGGTAAAATAATGACGATACACTCAGGATTAAAAAGCAAATGAGTAAAACATTCATTGACACCTGGAGGATACCACTTATGTTCAGTAAAAATAATACTCCACCAAGCGTAACGACGGTTAGCATTTTTAGTATCACATTTTTATCTAATAATGATGCAATCGAAATCAAACGGCTTGATTTTATCAAAATCTTCTCAACATGCGATGCGTGATCCTGGTTTTCAGTATCATTCCGTGAATGTTTATATACATTCAACAACATTAATGCTTTGTTTTTATTCTTGTCTTTTAAAAAATGGATAAGGATTCCACCCAGGTCCAGAACCATCATGAGCAGTGAAAACAGATAAAACATAACTCACCTATAACTTATTCATCATTAACTAAAGGATAAAAATCCCCGAGAAAATGCTACCTACCGCATAATAAAGTATGAATTTACCTATTGGATCATAAAGCAATATGGCAAAACTGTCTGGAGAACTGTATTTTATGAAAAAGAAGAAAAAAATCGGAATGCCCGTTAATATTTTTACAGACATTCTTACTTCAGATGTCATGGCCAATTTTTTTCTATCAATAATTCTTCCATTAGAGATCATGGTTGCTAACCGTGTCATGACGTCTTTGATTTGCCCTCCCCCTTTCATATTCACCAAAACAGTGACAATAAAAAAATAATACTCCCTATAAGGTAAACGTCGATACGACTCCATCAAAACACTTTCAATATCCTCACCAATTTCAAGACGCTGAGATATTTTTCTAAACTCTTCTCCAACAACACCTGCAATTTTCTCACCACGCTGTTCAATGCCGAGCATCACTGAATTCACAACACTAATAACGCTGTTAATAATATTCAACGCCTCCGAAAATGTGGTTTCGAATGCTACTCGCGCCGCTTTTTTACTCCGTTGGAAAAGTACATACAATGTCAACAACATAAGCGGCGATACAATAAGTAAATCAATATGTAAATACTCCTGGCTACTATAAATACTTACCCCTTGAACAGTGAAGACAACCAAACCATTTTTTAACGCCAGGTCATACTCTTTACCTAGCAAATACCGAGAAATATAACTGAAAAGTGCCACCAAACATTGCCATAATGCATGCTGCTTAAGTCGGTAGGTTAACTTGTTGGTTCTCGGTACAGTAGCAACGTGACGTAAGCGTTGAATATTTTTTTCTTCCGATGCTCTAGCACGAGTTGGATCAAGCCAAGTAGAAGCATGCTGATGAAGATAAAGATCATGGTAATTTATTTCCGAACAGTTGCTTCAAAGGCTCTTGCATATCATGGACTATTGCCTGTTGGTATACGGTTGAGCGCTGTAATATACCGTAAGAGGTAAAACTTCCCTGAATTGCCCCCGTTTCAGAGCGTTCGGCCTGCGCGGAATAGCTGAAGATATCTTGCAAGATAATGTTATCGCCTTCCATACCCATTACTTCTGTAATGTTAATGACTTTTCGTGAGCCATCAGGCAAGCGCGATACCTGAACAACGATATGGATTGCCGATACGATATTGCGGCGGATTGCTGCAAGGGGAAGTGCCGCGCTTGACATCATGACCATACTTTCAAGACGTGCTAAGGCATCACGCGGTGAGTTGGCATGCAAGGTTGACATGGATCCATCATGGCCGGTGTTCATTGCCTGCAACATTTCGAACGCTTCTTCTCCCCGGCACTCCCCGATAATAATGCGATCGGGCCTCATACGCAGTGCATTGACGACGAGATGGCACATAGTAACCTGGCCTTGATTCTCGGCACCGGCCATACGGGTTTCCAGCCTGACAACATGCGGTTGCTGTAAACGCAACTCAGCTGCATCTTCCAGCGTCAGTACCCGCTCGCCTTCATCGATATAGTGGGACATGGCATTTAGCAGGGTTGTTTTCCCAGACCCGGTCCCGCCAGAGACAATAATATTTACGCGACAGCGACTCGCGATAACCAGAAAATTAGCCATCATCTCATTCATACTGCCGTACTCAACCAGATTGGCCAGCGTTCTCTGCCCGGAGCCAAACTTACGAATTGAGATCGAGGCACCATCCAGTGCAACAGGCGCGATGACCACGTTCAGGCGACTACCGTCAGGCATGCGCGCATCGACCAACGGTTGCGAGTCATCAACGTGGCGCCCCACCCGCGCAATCAGTCGACGGGCAATATCCATCAACTGCTCGTTGCTGATAAAACGCTTATCGACTAATTCCAATTTCCCCGCTCGCTCAACAAAAATACGTTCAGGCCCATTAACCAGAATGTCACTGACACTTTCATCTTCCATCAACTCACGCAGCGGTCCATACCACGTAATCTCATCGGCAATAAGCTCGCTTAAGCAGCTGCAAACCCGGCTTGAAAGATATTGTCCTGTGGGTCTTCCCTTGTTGTGGTGGCTGAAGGCATGATAATGGCGTATTAAATCGCCAGAGGTCACCACCATGGACGAAAAGTCTCTCTACGCTCATATCCTCAACCTGTCTATTCCGTGGCAGGTAAAGTCTCTTTCTCTCGATGAAAATGCCGGTTCTGTTACCGTTACAGTTGAGATTGCGAAAAACACTCAGTTAACCTGTCCAACCTGCGGGAAATCTTGTCCTATTCACGATCACCGACATCGTAAATGGCGCCATCTCGATACCTGTCAGTTCGCGACAATAGTCGAAGCTGATGTACCCCGTATTATGTGCCCGGAGCATGGCTACCAGACGCTGTCTGTTCCATGGGCCGGCCCCGGTAGCCGGTATACGCTGTTGTTCGAGTCGTTCGTTATCTCATGGCTGAAAATCAGCACCGTGGATGCCGTCAGGAAACAGCTGAGGCTGAGCTGGAATGCTGTCGATAATATTATGCAACGGGCGGTTAAGCGTGGACTGGCCCGTCGAAAAACACCTCAGGCCGCACGTCATCTCTGTGTTGATGAGGTCGCTTTCAAAAAGGGGCATCAGTACGTCACCGTTATCTCTGATACCCAAGGACAGGCATTGGAACTCAAAGATGATCGCGGAGTTGAAAGTCTTGCTGGCTATCTCCGGAGTCTGGGTGACCGCCAGATTGAATCCATTAAAACCCTGTCGATGGACATGAATCTATCCTATATAAGCGCAGCGCGGCTCCATCTGCCTAACGCGGTGGAGAAGATCGCGTTCGACCACTTCCATGTAGCGAAAATGCTCTGTGCCGTCGTAGATAAAACACGACAGTTGGAGATGAAAACCATCCCGTTACCGGCACGAAAAAGTGCACATCGTTCCCGTTATCTGTGGTTGTACGGTCGCCATAAACGTCATGGTCGAATAGCAGAAAGACTGGAAGCAGCGCAGATGGTTCTGCCTGATACCAGCCGTTGCTGGGCAATGAAGGCGCTGGCCCGGGAACTCTGGAACCGCCGGTATGACGAACACAGCAGGCGTCTGTGGCTGGAATGGATAGGGATGGCAAAAGACGTTGGTGTCCCGCTACTAAGCAGCGCCGCCCGGACGTTACGTAAACGACTGTACGGGATCCTGAATGCCATGAAACACAGGGTATCAAACGGTAATGCAGAGTCACTAAACAGCAAGATAAGGCTGCTGCGGATCAAGTCCAGAGGATACCGGAACAAAGAACGCTTTAAGGTGGCAGTGATGTTCCATTACGGCAGGTTAAACATGTTGTTATGAGTCTCCCACCATGATAGGGGAAGACCCACAAAAATACAGTAACAAAAAACAGTATGCAAGTAAGATTAACGCGGTGTAGGCCCATCTCCGGTATCAGCAGGAATCGACATCACCAATTTGAATTCCTGATGCAATGCCGGATGAAAAGTCTGCTGCTGATAAGTGATCTCCTGACCTGTGGTGGCGTGATGAAAGCGCCGCTCACCGCCTTCGCGCGCCATCACCGCTTGTTGTGTCCACCAGCGTTCAAACTCACGACTATCCCGACATAATTGCATGACCAGCTCACGCATCAGTTCATGGGAATAATGGCTAGATTCAGCACGAAACTCCGCCACCACATGGCGAGCGCGCTCGGGCCAATCCACCACCAGTTGCTTTGCCAGCGGGTGAACAAACATGAAGCGCAGCAAGTTAGGTTGAGGATCTTCACCTAACCAGCCGCGAAACAGCGCTTGTGCCAACCGTGACAGCGCGGCAGGAGAGACGGAGACCTCACGCCCCTGCTCTATACAGGTGTACCAAGTGGTGCTGATGCGGCTCAGTTGCGCTAACTCTTCACGGCGCAAGCCGCTGGTGCGTCGCCGCCCTGCAATGGGTAGCCCGACTCTCTCCGGCGCGAGCATTTCACGCTGTGCACGCAAAAAAGCCCCCAATGCTTTTGGACCACTCAGTGAGCCATTACTCATGTTCTCTTGACCGTGTTGGTGAGCAATACGTTGGTTAACGCAAATCGTGTTAATCAAACTAACACTATTCTATACTAGTATAAATGTTCATATTGTACCCGTATTAGAGGCTACCTATAGTAACAACAACTCGGGTCATTCAGGTCGACGTAGCGCTGCGTCTTACTTTAGCCAACAGCATGAGAGCCATGATGAAAACTACACCGAATCACCATCAGCACGTCGTTGAACAATTTGGCGCACAGGCGCAGCACTATTTAAACAGCGCGGTACACGCGCAAGGAAAAGATCTCACCTGGCTGGAAGAACGCCTCGCCGCGTTTCCCGATGCACACATTATCGATGTGGGGTGTGGCGCAGGCCATGCCAGCTTTGTTGCAGCGCAGCAGGTCGCACGCGTGACGGCATACGATCTTTCGACGGAGATGCTGAACGTCGTGGCGCAGACGGCACAACAGAGGGGGCTGAACAACATCCACACCCAACATGGCCATGCGAAGTCTCTGCCCTTTGCCAGCGCCAGCGCCGATATGGTCATTAGCCGCTATTCAGCACATCACTGGCACGACGTAGGGCGGGCATTACGTGAAATACAGCGCGTGTTGAAGCCTGGAGGAACCGTGATCCTGATGGATGTGGTTTCGCCGGGCCATCCGGTGCTGGATATCTACCTACAAACGGTGGAAATGCTGCGTGATACTTCACATGTACGTAACTACGCGCCGGGTGAGTGGATGACGATGCTGACCGAAGCGGGTTTTGCCATACGTCAGCTTCAGGCGGACAAACTGCCGCTGGAGTTCAGCAGTTGGATTGCCCGCATGCGCACACCGCCGCATTTCTCCACTGCGATCCTGGCGCTGCAAAAAACCTTGTCCACAGAGGTCATCGATTATTTTGCGATTCAAGCCGATGGATCGTTCAGCACGGATATCATGACCATTGAAGCGCAACGCGCATAACATAAATAGGGCTAACACATCAGGTGACAATGTTTTTTCCTGTCAATACGCTTGAAGAAACACATAGAAAAAGCAGTGTCACCGTTTTCTTAACGTAAAAATGCCGTTTTGCTGCTTTTCTCACTTGATAAAAATAAACGCAATGATAATGTGGCTGCGCCTGCTTCACAAAAGATGAGCAGGGCAGCGGCTATCGTTTGTCACACAGATTTTACCATCAGGATTAATAATGCAAAAAATCGCGCTGTCTATTGCGATGTTGTTTTTTTTGCCATCCGTCGTTGTTACCAGTGTCGCCAGTGAACCGGCCCCCATAGCAAAATAATTAAAACAACAATTATTAGGTTCACCGATCTATATTCAGATCTTCAAAGAAGAGCGGATACTGGAACTGTACGCCAAGGTAGGAAATGAATATCGCCTGCTGGAGCACTACCCCATCTGCAAATATTCCGGCGGATTAGGACCCAAGCGTGTCGAGGGCGATCTGAAAAGCCCTGAAGGTTTCTATCAGGTTGATCTGCGGCAGTTAAAACCCGACAGCCATTACTACAAAGCGATCAACATTGGTTTTCCTAATGAATACGATCGGGCGCAGGGCTATTCCGGGCGCTATTTGATGATTCACGGTGAATGTGTCTCTGTTGGCTGTTATGCCATGACCAACAACTATATCGACGAAATTTACCGTTATGCTGAAGCGGCATTACGTAATGGACAAACCAAAATTGATTTGGCGATATATCCTTTCTGTATGACGGAAACCAACATGCAGCGCCACCGTAATTCCACGTATAACAGTTCCTGGCGCCAACTTCAGCCGGGTTATGCGTATTTCAACCAGAATTATCAGCCACCGTTAATCACGGTAAATAACGGACAGTATGTGGTTAATCCATCCTTTATCAGCAGTGAAAAACCATCACGCTATGCGTTCACCCAAACAAAATAGTACGAATTCACCTGGCATAATTTGATGCCAGGTTTCATTCCCCGTCAGCGGCTGCGTCGCCAACATAGTGACTACATCGTTGGGCGTCGTTTGCTGCTGAAAATCGATTTCCACATCCTGATCCAATAACGTTGCCTTACCAAAAGGCGCACGCCGCGTGATCCAGTACAGCTTGGTGGAGCAGTATCCCATCACAAAACGTCCGTCAGAGAGCAGCATGTTGAACACGCCTTTGCTTCTCAGCACATCGGCTTGCGATGCGATAAAGCGGAACACCGCAGGCCAACTGGCGGGCGAGCGTGGGTAACGCTGCGCCAACTGATTGAGCAGCCAGCAGAAGGCGTACTCGCTGTCCGTTTGTCCCACGGGGCGGAAATGGCCGGTTTTCAGCCCGCGATACCCCTTCAACTGACCGTTATGGGCGAACGTCCAGTTACGCCCCCACAGCTCGCGGGTAAAGGGGTGGGTATTTTCCAGCGTGACCGCGCCGCGATTCGCCTGACGAATGTGCGACACCACCGCGCAGGATTTGATCGGATATTCCTGCGCCAAGCTGGCAATAGGAGAGTTGAAACTCGGCAACGGATCTTTGAACGTGCGACAACCATTGCCTTCATAAAAGGTAATGCCCCAGCCATCTTTGTGTGGCCCGGTGCCGCCGCCGCGCTGTATAAGCCCGGTAAAACTGAAACAAATATCCGTAGGAACGTTTGCGCTCATCCCAAGCAGTTCACACATGCCCCCTCCTACCCCCTACTGCTAGCAATTTGGCGAGATTACTGCCATTTTGCCATTTCTTTTTCGACTAACTGAATCAGGATATGAATCGCTTTTATGTGCACTTCCTGAATACGGTCAGCGTAACCAAAGTGCGGTACGTGAATTTCAACATCCGCCGTGCCCGCCATTTTGCCGCCATCTTTACCCGTCAGGGTGATGACCTTCATTCCTTTGGCGCGAGCGGCATCAATGGCTTTGATGATATTACCGGAATTACCCGAAGTAGAAATCCCGAGCAGCACATCCCCTCCACGCCCCAACGACTCTACGTAGCGAGAAAACACGAAATCGTAGCCAAAATCATTGCTCACACAGGAGAGATGGCTGGGATCGGAAATAGCAATCGCCGGGTAACCAGGGCGGTTCTCACGATAACGACCGGTCAATTCTTCGGCAAAATGCATCGCATCGCAGTGTGAACCGCCATTGCCGCAGGAAATCACTTTGCCACCCGCATTGAACGCATCAGCTAGCAACACCGCAGCATTCTGGATCGACTGAATGTTCGCGTCGTCACTCAGAAAAGCGTCCAGCGTAGCCGCAGCCTCTTTCAGTTCACTACGGATTAAGTCCTGATACATAGGATCCTCTCGTTTTGTTCGGTAACAGGCGATAACTCTGCATCGCACAGGAGGTGCGCGCAGAGGGAATGCTGGCAGTGTAACGGATCGTGGAAACCGCGAGAAATACGCTATGCCGCAATCAAGACAATTGCTGATGTTTATCACTACCGGGGTAAAAACACACCAGTTTGTGAGTTAAGTTGTAATTGCGTTGTAAATAAATTGATAAAAAAGACGCGATGCACTACACACTATACACATACAGGTCAGACCTCTTAGCAGATGTTTGCCGTAGTGATAACAGGATTGAGTGGGATGCGCGCAGGTGCAACGTGAACGGATCGGATTAACGGCCGATGACAACTCTGGAGACGAACTATGGTCGCAGTCAGTATTCTTGTTTTGCTGATAATGGTGGGAGCCCTGTTTTATCACCGGGTGAATCTGCCGCTCAGCGCCAGTTGCTCGTGGCCTACTTCGCGTTGATGGGTGCTGGTGTACTGTGGTCCTATTGGTTATTGTTGCCGCTGCTGGTGGTGCTGGCGCCACTGGTAGTGACCGCGCTGCGCCAAAAGACACTATCGGCCCCTGCCCTGAGGATGTTTAAGGAGGTGATGCCCGCCATGTCAAACACCGAGAAAGAGGCCATCAACGCCGGGACTACCTGGTGGGAAGGCGAACTGTTTCGCGGTGCACCGGACTGGAAGATGCTGCATAACTACCCGCAGCCGATATTGACAGAAGAAGAGCAAGCGTTTCTCGATGGCCCGGTGGAAGAAGCATGCCGCATGGCGAATGATTTCCAGATAACCCATGAGTTGGCCGATCTGCCGCAGGAGCTGTGGGCGTTCCTCAAGCAGCACCGCTTCTTCGCCATGATCATCAAAAAGCAGTACGGCGGGCTAGAATTCTCCGCCTATGCGCAGTCTCGGGTACTGCAAAAACTGGCGGGTGTCTCCAGCATTCTGGCGATCACCGTCGGTGTACCTAACTCGCTCGGCCCCGGCGAACTGTTGCAACATTACGGCACTGAAGATCAGAAAGATCACTACCTGCCACGTCTGGCGCGCGGTCAGGAAATTCCTTGTTTTGCACTCACCAGCCCGGAAGCGGGCTCGATTCCCGATGTCGGCATTGTGTGCTACGGCGAATGGCGAGGTGAGCAAGTGCTGGGTATGCGTTTAACCTGGAACAAACGCTATATCACGCTGGCACCGATTGCGACCGTGCTTGGGCTGGCGTATGCTGATGGAATGCCTGTCGGTGGGGCTCGGTATTACGTTGCCGTCCAACTCGACAGGAGGCATGAAATCCATTGCGCTGGCAACCTGGGCTTATGCGCACCTGCGCCGCCAGTTCAAAATCTCCATCGGTAAAATGGAAGGGATTGAAGAACCGCTGGCGCGTATCGCAGGTAACACCTACGTCATGGATGCCGCCGCGACGCTGGTGACCGTAGGTATCATGCAAGGTGCCAAACCGGCGGTGCTCTCCGCCATCGTGAAGTATCACTGTACCCATCGCGGTCAGCGCGCCACGCTGGATGCCATGGACATCACCGGCGGTAAAGGTATCTGCCTTGGCCCTTCCAACTTCGTGGCGCGCAGCTATCAGGACTCCCCCATCGCGATTACTGTAGAAGGAGCTAACATCCTGACACGCAGCATGATTATCTTTGGGCAGGGTGCGATTCGCTGTAATCCCTATGTGCTCAAAGAGATGGCGGCAGCGCAGGACGACAACCTGACCAGCTTCGATCGCGCACTGTTTGGTCATATCGGGCATGTCGGCAGCAATCTGGCTCGTAGTCTGTGGCTGGGGCTCAGCAATGGGCATTTGAGTCATGCACCGACCAAAGATGCTACCCGTCACTACTATCAGCGGATGAATCGCCTGAGTGCTAACCTGGCTCTGCTGGCGGATGTGTCGATGGCAGTGCTGGGCGGCGATTTGAAACATCGGGAACGCATCTCCGCTCGCTTGGGTTATGTGTTGAGCCAGCTTTATCTCGCCTCGGCGACGCTGAAACGCTTTGACGATGAAGGCCGCCAGCAGGCTGACCTGCCGCTGGTGCACTGGGGCGTGCAAGATAGCCTGCACCAGGCCGAAGTGGCCTTGAACGATCTGCTGCGCAACTTCCCGAACCGGGCGGTTGCGGCAATCATGCGCATCGCGCTATTCCCGCTGGGTCAGGTCAGCCCGGCGCCGAGCGATCGTCTGGATCATCAAGTCGCCAAGCTGCTGCAAACGCCAAGCGCCACACGCAGCCGGTTAGGACGCGGCCAATACCTAACGGCCAGCGAGCACAACCCGGTGGGACTGCTGGAACAGTCGTTGCTGGATGTGATAGCCGCCGAACCGATCCGCCAGCGGCTGTCGAAAGCGCTGGGTAAATCTCTGCCGTTCATGCGACTCGATCGGTTAGCAGAGCAAGCATTGGCAGAAGGCGATATCACCGCAGAAGAAGCGCAGATATTGATCCGAGCCGAAGCGAGCCGATTGCGCGCCATCAATGTGGATGATTTTGCGCCTGAGGCGCTGGCTGCTCAGGCACCACAGGCCAAACCGGCAACCAAAAAATCCGTTGCTGTCGCCTGATAACCCGCCGGGCTGCCCTCGCGGCCCGGTACTTTCCTTTCTTCCCCTTCGACAGCGCCTTGAACTAGGTTACCTCACTGAACATACCATTATCCTGCTCAGTATCTGCGCGGAGTTTGAAGCGCCTCCGAGAAACCCAAGGCCATTGCCCGGATAATTCCTCTTTTATCTGAGAGGAAAAGATCGATGAGCACCCGTTTCAGTGGGTTACGTGCTGGGCTCAGTTGGATGTACCCGCGTCGTCTACGCAACCAGCTCATTATGATTGCGGTGTTCATGGTCACGATCCCCACCCTCACCATTGGCTACGTGGTAGAAACCTAGGGCCGGGCGGCACTGCTGCAAGAGAAAGAGAAAAAACTCTCTGCCATTACCCATCTGCTGGATGAAGCACTCGGGGACAGGTTCACGCATTTTGCCACCCTCCATCATGCCGAGCGTATTCAAGCGCTCAATCAGGAGTTAGCCCCCATAACCGAGAGGATCACGCGTGCCTTTAACGGCGTCGGCGCAGGCTATTACCACCGCGCACTGGACGCCATCATCACCTATGCGCCTTCGGCACAGTTCCAGTCCAACGTCGGTGTCACGATCAACGCCGACCACCCCGGCAGAGAGGTGATGTCCAGCAACCAACCCAAGGTCTACTCCGGCAAGCAGGTGCGTGGCAACATCATGAATTCCATGCAGCCAATCACCCGCGATGGCAATGTCATCGGTTATATCTGGGCCAACGAGTTGTCTGAAGATATCAGCCAGCAGGCGCGGCGCATGGATATCAATATTGTCTCGGTGCTGGCACTGGGTTTGCTGGTGAGCCTGTGCCTGATCATTCTGCTCTCTCGCCGTTTTAGTACCTGTATTGACGTGATTACTCATGGGCTGGAGGATCTGGCGCAGAATCAGAACGCCCGGCTACCGTCCTTATCGGGAGATTTGGGGAAAATCTCGCACAGTGTCAACGCGTTGTCGCAGGCGTTACGCGAAACCAAAACCCTCAACGATCTAATCATCGAAAGTGCCGCCGACGGCGTGATCGCCGTGGACAAACACGGCAATGTGACCACGATCAACCCTGCCGCTCAGGAGATCACCGGCTATCGGCAGGATGAGTTACTGGGCCAGCCGTATGACAAAATATTCTCCAACACGCATTTCGACAGCCCGGTGCTGGATACGCTGCAAAAAGGCACCGAACACGTGGCGCTGGAGGTGAGTTTTCCCGCCCGGAATCGCACCATTGAACTGAGTGTGACCACCAGCCAGATCCATAACGCCCATAATGAACTGATCGGCGCGTTGGTGATCTTCTCCGATCTCACGGCACGTAAATAAGTGCAACGGCGGCTGGCGCAAACGGGACGGCTGGCGACACTGGGCGAACTGATGGCGGGCGTCGCCCACGAAGTGCGTAACCCGCTGACGGCCATCAAAGGCTACGTACAGATCCTCAAGCAGCAGGACACGGACCCGATCCATCAGGAATATATCGCCATCATCCTGAAAGAGACCCATTCCATTAACCGGGTGATTCAGCAACTGCTCGATTTCGCCCGCCCACGCCAAGGCTATTGGCAGTTGGTCAGCCTGAACCAGCTTATCGAAGAGTGTCTGGTATTGATCCAAACCACCGGACTGCAAGCCCGCATTGACGTAAGCAAAGATTTGGCGCCTGACCTCGAAGAGATCGAAGCCGACGGCGAGCTGCTGCGGCAAGTGATCCTCAACATATTGATCAATGCGGTACCGGCCATCAGCGCGCGGGCAAATCCATATTCGAACCTGGCAAGTGGATGATGCACGCCAGGCGGTCACCATCCGCGACACCGGCTGCGGTATTCCCGAGCACCACAAAAACAAGATTTTCGATCCCTTTTTCACCACCAAAGCGTCGGGCACCGGCCTCGGGTTAGCGCCGAGCCAGCGCATTATCAATGCGCATCAGGGAGACATTCAGCTTAGCAGCGATCCTGAGCACGGCACCACCTTTACCCTTTTGCTACCGATTCACCATCAGGGAAATACGCCGCAATGAAACAGACTTACAGTATCCTGATCGCCGATGATGAAGAGAATGTACGCCGTATGCTCACCACGGCATTTTCGCTTGCCGGTCAGCAAACATTTTGTGCCAGCGATGGCCGCGAAGCGGTGCGGACTTTTATCGATCACACGCCGGACGTGGTATTGATGGACATCCGTATGCCGCGACTCAACGGCATCGAAGCGCTGCAACAGGTGCGCCAGCATCACCCTAAAACGCCCATCATTCTGATGACGGCCTACGCCGCCGTGGAAACCGCCGTTGAAGCGTTGCGCCACGGCGCGTTCGATTACGTGATCAAACCCTTCGATCTTGATGAACTGACGCTCATCATTCAGCGCGCACTGCAACTTCAGGCGATGAAGCAGGAGATTCTCCATTTGCATCAGGCGCTGAGCGACAGTTGGCAATGGGGCCACATACTGACCAACAACCCACGGATGATGGAGATCTGCCGCTACACGGCCAAGATCGCGCTCAGTCAGGCCAGTGTGTTGATCAGCGGTGAAAGCGGCACCGGCAAAAAGTTGATCGCCCGCGCCATTCACTACAACAGCCGGCGAGCCAACGGCCCCTTTATCAAAATCAACTGCGCGGCGCTGCCAGAATCGTTATTGGAAAGCGAACTGTTCGGTCATGAGAAAGGCGCCTTTACTGGGGCTCAGGTGCAACGGCAAGAACTCTTTGAGCGCGCCCATCAGGGGACGCTGCTGCTGGATGAAGTGGGCGAAATGCCGCTCAATTTACAGGTAAAACTGCTGCGCGTGTTGCAAGAACGCGAGTTTGAACGGGTGGGTGGGCACAACACGGTGAAAGTGGATATCCGTATCATTGCCGCCACTAACCGCAATCTCGCCGCCATGGTCGATAGCGGTGATTTCCGTCAGGATCTGTTTTTATCGTCTCAACGTAATCCATCTGGAAATCCCCCCGTTACGTGAACGTCAGTACGACATTCCGCTGCTAGCCAACCATTTTCTGCAAAAGTTCTGTGCGGAAAATCAGCGTGAAATCATCGATATCGATCCGGCCGCGCTGGCGGTTCTGCAAGCCTGGCACTGGCCTGGCAATATCCGCGAATTATCGAATGTGATTGAGCGTGCGGTGATCATGAGCACCGGCGTGGTGGTTTTCACCGACGATCTGCCCGCACAACTGCATTGTGCAGCCACCAGCGTCGATGGAGAAAAGCCGCCGCTGTCATTCACTCAAGGGGAATCCAGCCTGAAAGAAGAGATCAAGCGCTACGAAAAGCAGGTGATTATCTCCACGATTGAAAAACATCATGGCAATCGCACCCACAGCGCATTGCAGTTGGGTATCAGCCGACGGGCGCTGACGGGCGCTGATGTATAAACTACAAGAATACGGCATATAAACCCTTCTTCCGAAAACGGATGCTTGACCCCTTTAGCCTGAGAAGGAATTTGCGCACTGTGCAAATTCCTTCTCACCTCCCGCCGCCTGCCTGACACCGTTCACAGCAAAAAGAACAAAATCAACCCATTGAAAAAACATAAATAAAAATTTTGTTGCCTGAAAAACACAGCTGGCACCCGCCTTGCTATTCCCTGCCCGTACCCATTTCGGCGTATACAAAGGGAAAAATAATGAAAGATAAACATCTTACCTTACCGCAGGCTAGCCGCTTGTTCCGTGATGGCATGACCATCATGGTGGGCGGTTTTATGGGAATTGGCACGCCCCCCGTCTGGTTAATGCGTTACTCGATTCCGGCGTGCGCGACTTGACGCTGATTGCCAACGACACCGCGTTCGTCGATACCGGCATTGGCCCACTGATCGTCAACGGCCGGGTGAAGAAAGTGATCGCCTCACACATCGGCACCGTGGTGGAAGAAGGCAAACAGCGCATCACGCTGGATAACGTTACCTATCAGCTGGAACGCCCATTGCGTGCAGATTTGGCACTGATTCGCGCCCATCAGGCCGACGCGCTCGGCAATCTGACCTACCAACTCAGCGCCAGAAACTTCAACCCGCTGCTGGATCTCGCCGCAGATATCACGCTGGTCGAACCGGATGAACTGGTCGCTATCGGCGACATCTCACCGGATCGGGTGGTCACGCCCGGTGCTCTGGTTGATTACATCATTACCCCCGAGGAGCGTTAATCATGGATGCCAAACAACGTATTGCGCGCAGCGTGGCGCAAGAACTGCAAGACGGCGATGTGGTCAATCTGGGGATTGGTCTGCCGACCCAGGTGGCTAACTATCTGCCGGATGGCATTGATATCACCCTGCAATCAGAAAATGGTTTTCTCGGCCTTGGTCCGATAACCGAGCCGCATCCCGATCTGGTCAACGCCGGTGGGCAACCCTGTGGCATTCTACCCGGCGCAGCGATGTTCGACAGCGCGTTCTCCTTTGCCCTGATCCGCGGCGGCCACGTGGATGCCTTCGTGCTGGGTGGCCTGCAAGTGGATGAAGAGGCCAATCTGGCCAACTGGGTCGTTCCCGGCAAGATGGTGCCCGGCATGGGCGGTGCGATGGATTTGGTTACCGGTGCGAAGAAAGTGATCATCGCCATGGAACACTGCGCCAAAGATGGCACCGCCAAAATACTTAAGCGCTGCACTATGCCGCTGACCGCACAGCATGCCGTCCATATGCTGGTAACTAAATTGGCCGTGTTCCGTTTTATTAACGGTGCCATGTGGCTCACCGAAATCGCACCGGGCCATGACGTGGACGGTATTCGCGCCAAAACCGAAGCGCACTTCGACGTGGCAGAACCGCTGCAACCGATGTGGCAAGCCACTGTCGGGGGTGATGCATGATAGGGCGTATCTCGCGTTTTATGACGCGCGTCGTCAGTCGCTATCTACCCGACCCGCTGATTTTCGCCATGTTATTAACGCTGATTACCTTCGGCGTGGCGTTGTGGCTCACGCCACAAACGCCGCTCAGCATGGTGAAACTGTGGGGAGATGGTTTCTGGAATCTGCTGGCGTTCGGCATGCAGATGGCGCTGATCATTTACCAGGCTCGGACTACCCGCTCCTGATCGCTTGTGCCTATATCGGCTTTCTCACCTGGGGCGGCGGTTTCTCTGGCTCAATGCCTCTGCTTGCGGCAACCCCCGGCAATCCGGTAGAACACATTGCCGGTCTGGTACCGGTATCTCACACCCTGTTTACCGGTTTTAACCTGTTTATCACGCTCGGCCTGATCGTCGTCATGCCCTTTGTGACCCGCATGATGACGCCGCGCCTTAGCGATGTCGTCAGCATCGATCCCGCTCTGTTAAAAGACGAGACCGATTTCCAGAAAACCTTGCCTGCCGATGCGCCGCCTTCTGAACGTTTGGAAGAGAGCCGCATTCTGGTACTGATTATCGGTGCTCTGGGCGTCGTCTATCTGGGGATCTACTTTGCGGAGAAAGGGTTCAACATCACCATCAACACCGTCAACATGATGTTCATGATTGCCGGTCTGCTGCTGCATAAAACCCCCATGGCTTATATGCGAGCTATCAGCGCTGCGGCACGCAGTACCGCCGGTATTCTGGTGCAGTTCCCGTTCTATGCCGGTATTCAGCTCATGATGGAGCATTCCGGACTGGGCGGTCTGATCACCTAATTTTTCATCAACGTCGCCAACAAAGACACCATCCCCGTCATGACCTTCTTCAGCTCTGCGCTGATCAACTTCGCCGTGCCTTCCGGCGGGGGCCACTGGGTTATTCAAGGGCCCTTCGTAATGCCGGCAGCACAAACGTTAGGTGCCGATTTGGGCAAATCGGTGATGGCCATCGCCTATGGCGAGCAGTGGATGAACATGGCACAGCCCTTCTGGGCGCTGCCCGCGCTTGCCATCGCTGGACTGGGCGTGCGCGACATCATGGGGTATTGTATCACCGCGCTGCTGTTCTCTGGAGTGATTTTTGTCGTGGGTTTGACGTTCTTTTGACGTCGCGGTGATGAAACAGAGGAAAAAAATATGAAAAACGTCGTTATCGTGAGTGCAGTACGTACCGCCATCGGCAGTTTCAACGGCTCGCTTGCCGGTGTGAATGCTGTAGATTTGGGGGCCACCGTTATCAAAGCGGCACTAGCGCGTGCCAACCTTGATGCGGAACGTGTCGATGAAGTGAATCATGGGCAACGTGTTACAAGCAGGTCTGGGGCAGAACCCGGCGCGTCAGGCGCTGCTAAAAAGCGGGCTGGCAGACTCGGTGTGTGGCTACACCGTCAACATGGTGTGCGGATCGGGGCTGAAAAGCGTGGCGTTAGCCGCTCAGGCTATTGAATCCGGTCAGGCCACGACGTTGGTGGCAGGCGGCATGGAAAACATGAGCCAAGCCCCCTACCTGCTTGATGCCAAAGCGCGCTGGGGCTACTGCCTCGGCGATGGGCAATTGTCAGACGTTATCCTGCGCGATGGGTTGGTCTGCGCCACCCACGGTTACCATATGGGTATTACTGCGGAAAACGTCGCCAAAGCCTACAACATCAGCCGTGCCATGCAGGATGAAGCAGCACTCATCTCCCAGCAAAGGGCGGTTGCGGCGATTCAATCCGGCGCGTTCGATGCAGAGATCGTCCCTCTCACCGTCAAGCTGCGCAAAAAAAGCCGTATTCCAAACCGATGAGTTTCCCAAAGCGGACTCTACGCTGGAAGGGCTGGCAGCACTGCGTCCGGCCTTTGACAAAGCGGGCACTGTGACCGCCGGGAATGCCTCAGGCATCAACGATGGTGCATCAGCGCTGGTGATAATGGAAGAAGACGCCGCGCGGGCTGCCGGGCTGACCCCACTGGCGCGTATCCGCGGTTATGCCAGCGGCGGTGTAGCCCCCGCGCTGATGGGGATGGGTCCCGTGCCCGCCACGCAAAAAGTCCTGCAACAGACAGGATTGCAGATTGACGATTTTGATCTGATCGAAGCCAACGAAGCCTTTGCCGCCCAGTTCCTAGCGGTCGGCAACACGCTGAAATTCGATCGGGAAAAAGTCAACGTCAACGGCGGGGCAATTGCGCTAGGCCACCCGATTGGTGCCAGCGGCGCGCGCATTCTGGTGACGCTGCTGCATGCGTTGCGGGCGCGTGATAAAACGCTGGGGCTGGCAACGCTGTGCATCGGCGGCGGCCAGGGTGTGGCGCTGGCCATTGAACGTCTTAACTGATTTTATGTTGCCACATCAGGGATAACGCAGCGGTAAACCGTCGGCAGCCTATGCGTCGGTTTACCGCCTGTGCATTTGCGTTACGTTCCGCTCTGCCGCACCCGCGCCAATAGCGCAGCAACATCGGGAATATCACTCGCAGTCAAAATCAACGTTTTACCCAATTCAACGGCGTGACGCTGGCAAGCGTGGCGTGCCTGCGGTTCTGCGATGCTTGCCAAATCGGCAACGTGCGAGAAACCTATCGCGCGCCGAATCAACTCCGTACCGGCATAACCGAGGGTGTCCTGCCACACGTGTTTTAGGAACTGCTCTCCGTACCCCGATTCCACCTGTGCCGCCGCATGCGGATAGGTCTGGCCATCAACCAGCTCGCGCCGCCAGATATGCAGATGAGAAAGATCCTCCTGCACCATCACCTCCAACTCAGCATCATGATGCAGCACCTTGGCCGTATGCTGCGGTGCACCAACAGGGTTTCTGCTTCAATACGTGCTCTGTCGAGGGTTAGCGGCCAGGATTCCCCAACGCAACGCACATAGGGCAACGCCTGTTTGACAATGACCCGGCTCACGCCCTGCGTATCGCGGATTTTAAACACCAGGTTGAGGTTGCCATCACCAATTTCATCGGCTGCCACCAGCGTCTGCTGGTCCGACACTGCACCAAATTGACGGGCATATTCAACGGCATCTGCCGCGCTAAAGGTACGATACAGGGACATCACCACCTCTTCTTGTGACTCGACCATCGATTAATTCGCTATCCGCCGTCCCGCTTTAGACATAAAAGCGTTTGGACGTCTATACTTCTGTTTTCCATATTGGCAGAATAAGAAAATCAACGCAATACGCAACAGGAATTTAACGACCCATGCAGAGCTTTAACACACTGAGCCTTAAGGTGATGAATAATCAGCTTTGGATCCTCGACCAACAGGCTTTACCACAGGAAACGGTATGGCACCCCAGCCCGGATGTGGCTGCGCTGGTTGAGCATATTCGTACTCTGCGTGTGCGCGGCGCACCGCTGATCGGGCTTTCCGCCAGCGTGCTGTTAGCGCTGCTGGAGGAAAATGGCATGCCAGTAATCGCGCTTGAGCAAGCACTGGAAACCCTGCGTGCCGCGCGCCCAACCGCCGTGAATCTGATGAACAATCTGGATCGTATGAAACGGGCACTGGCGCAGCCTCAGCATGTTACTGCACTGGTGCAGGAAGCATTGCGTCTGATCGAAGAGGATCGCGCCCTGTGTGAACAGATTGCTCATCACGGGGCTACATTGGTCAAACCTGGCAGTCGTCTGCTTACCCACTGCAATACCGGTGGATTAGCCACAGCGGGCGTCGGCACCGCAATCGGGGTGATTCACCATGCACACAGGCAAGGACACGTGGAACAGGTCTGGGTGGATGAAACGCGCCCCTTATTACAAGGGGGGCGGCTGACCGCCTGGGAGTTGGGGGAATTGAACATTCCCTATCATTTGATTTGTGATTCGATGGCCGCCACCCTCATGGCGCAGGGCTTGGTTGATGCCGTTTGGGTCGGGGCCGATCGCATTGCCGCAAACGGTGATATCGCCAACAAAATTGGCACTTACAGCCTGGCCGTGCTGGCCCGTTATCATGGTATTCCGTTCTATGTCGCCGCGCCGCACGATGCGGCCTGCCCGAATGGCAAGGCAATCCCCATTGAGCAGCGCGCCGCCAGCGAGGTGACCGGCGTGGCAGGCAGCTTTGGCGCTTGCCAGTGGGCGCCACAAGACGCACAGGTTTATAACCCTGCTTTTGATGTCACACCCGCTTCACTGATTAGCGGTTGGGTGCTGGATAGCGGCGTGATCACGCCCGAGCAGGTGCAAGCAGGGATCTTCACTCAAGCGTTACGCTAATCCCTTTCCTCCAGCCGTTGGCTGGAGGAAAAATTGGCATGACTATGCCAGCTTCGGATAAGCATCGGCAATGGCATCGCCGGTAAAGTGCGCCACCCAACCATCTGGATTATCGAACAGGCGAATCGCGGTAAAATGCGGCTCAGACCCCATATCGAACCAGTGCGCTGTACCTGCTGGTACCGACAGCAGATCGTTCTTTTCACACAATATCTGATAAATCTTGCCGTTCAGGTGCAGGCAGAATAGCCCGACACCTTCGACGAAGAAGCGTACTTCATCTTCGCTGTGTGTATGCTCGGACAAAAATTTGGTACGCAATGTGTCTTTCTGCGGATTGTCGGCACGCAGACTGATCACATCCCAGCTTTGGTAACCTTTCTCTGCCACCAGTTTATCAATTTCATGCTGATACGCTGCCAGCACTTCTTCCGCTGCCGGAGAGACGCTTAGCGTGCGATCGGCCTGCCAGCGTTCAAACCGAACTCCAATCGCGGCAAGCGCCGTCTGGATCGCGTCCGCATCGCGGCTGTCACATACTGGTTGGCTGGCGTCATTGTCGTTAAAAATGGTTAATGCACTCATGGCAAAACTCCTTAAACGGCGCTAGTGGCCTGGGATGGGTCAATCTGGTCGAAACGCGCCACCTGACGATGAAAGCTTTCCACATCCGCCTCATCACGAATCAACTGGCACGTTTGCCAACCGGCCTCGGCAGCCGCGTCCAACTCTTGATGAATGTCAGAAAAAAACAGCAGTTGCTCGCCTGGCAGCCCAATTACCTGTGCAATATGATGGTATGAGCGCGCTTCTCGCTTGGCCCCGACGCGGGTGTCAAAGTAACCACTGAACAACGGGCGTAAGTCCCCGGCATCGCTGTAACCGAACAGCAGTTGCTGTGCTTCCACCGACCCCGATGAGTAGACGTAGAGAGCGATCCCCTGCTCACGCCACCTGCGCAGCTGCGGCGCAACGTCGTCATATACATGACCACGAAAATCGCCGTTGAGATAACCGTTGCGCCAGATAATGCCTTGCAGACGTTTCAATGCTGTTGATTTGCGATCCTGCTCCATAAATTGATGCAGAGCTTCCAGCAAGGTGGAGGCTTGCGCCTGCGGCTGATCGAGCTCTTCGCGCAACAACGCCAGCGTTTCGGCTATCTCTGGCTGAGTATCAGACTGCGCCACGGTCTCCGCTAAACGCGCCCGCGCGTAAGGGAACAGGATGTTATGCACAAAACGGATATCGCTGGTAGTGCCTTCAATATCCGTCACGATGACCTTGATCATTTTGCCTCCAGCAAACGTCGTTGCAGTTCACACTGAAACAGAAACTCGAGCCCTTCCAGATGACGGCGAGCCTGCGCGACATCCTCTCCCTAGCAGTAAAGTCCATGACCACGCACTAAAAAGCCGTAGCGCAGCGTCTGGGTATCGGCGTACGCCGCCACGCGTGCTGCCAGTGCGGGAATATCCTGATCGTTGGCAAAAATGGGAATGGAAACGCGGTCAAGGTGGGTATGCTGCCCTTGCAGAGATTTCTGCATCTCATACCCTTCCAGCACCAATGCATCGCTTTTTTCTACGCGGGAGAGCACGGTCGCGTTCACGGATATGGGTATGCAACACGGCCCCTACTGGCGCAAAGCGACGATAGAGCGACGTGTGTAGGCCGGTTTCAGCCGACGGCGTGCGCCCGCTGGGAACATGGTTATCGGCAATATTCACCAGTAAAAAATCATCCTGATGCAAACTGCCTTTATCCTTGCCGGATTCGGAGATCAGGCAACGGTCTTCATCCAGACGCACCGACATATTGCCGCCGGTTGCCGGACACCACCCTTTTTGCCCAATCCAATGACAGGCCGCGACTAACGCAGCCAGTTCTGGGTTTTCACTCATCGTTCATCCTGTGCAGGTGTGCTCTTCACCACAGCGTTTCTCACTGTGGTTAGTACGTTTTGTTATAGGTTAGACGCCAATGGAATTTAGCCGTTTAAACGTCCATGCGTCTTGATTGCCAAATACTAGCATCGTGTTATATTGGCTCGCAATACAGCAGGTTTGCAGGAGTTCATTTCTACCACGAGTGCCGCAATTTTTCCCGAAAGCAAACTGCCCGCATTGGGCACCACCATCTTTACCCAAATGAGCGCGCTGGCGCAGCAGCATAAGGCGATCAACTTGTCACAGGTGTTCCCGGATTTCAGCGGACCAGATTACCTGCAACAGCGTCTGGCCTATCACGTTGCCCAAGGGGCGAACCAGCATGCACAGATGACCGGGGTGGCACCGTTGCGCAGCGCGATCGCCGAAAAAACCGTGGCACAGTATGGCTAGCCCGATGCCGACAACGAAATCACGGTCACAATCGGGGCTACCGAAGCACTGTTTGCCACCATCGCCGCACTAGTGCGGCCCGGTGATGAAGTTATCTGTTTTGATCCCAGCTACGACAGCTATGCGCCAGCTATTGAGCTGGCGGGCGGCGTGGTGAAACGCGTTGCGCTACAGACACCGCTGTTTAACGTGGACTGGGCAGCGTTTCGCGCGCTGTTAAGCTCTCGTACTCGTCTGGTGATTCTCAACACGCCACACAATCCGTCTGCCACCGTGTGGCATCAGAGCGATTTCGAGCAGCTGTGGCAGGCGATTGCTGACCACGAGATCTACGTGTTGAGCGATGAAGTCTATGAACACATCTGCTTTGCACCAGAAGGACGCGCCAGCGTTCTGCGCCACAGCGAACTGCGCCAACGCGCCATCGTGGTCTCTTCCTTCGGCAAGACCTACCACATGACCGGTTGGAAAGTGGGTTATTGCATTGCCACTGAGGCCATCAGTGCAGAAATTCGCAAGGTACACCAGTACCTCACGTTCTCCGTCAATACGCCGGCACAATTAGCCATTGCCGATATGCTGCGCCATGCACCAGAACACTGGCAGGAACTGCCGGAATTCTATAGGGCACGCCGTGATTTTCTGGTCAATTCGCTCTCCGCCAGCCGTTTTTAAGTGCTGCCCTGTGAAGGAACTTACTTCCTGCTGGCGGATTACAGTGCCATTTCTGATCTTGATGATGTCACCTTCTGCCGTTGGTTGACGGAACACGCCGGCGTGGCGGCGATCCCGCTCTCGGTTTTCTGCGCCGATCCCTTCCCGCACAAATTGATTCGGCTATGCTTTGCTAAACAGGAATCTACCTTACAAGCGACGGCGGAGCGCTTATGTCGACTTTAACTATCACGCTACTACAACAGCCTCTGTTATGGCTTGATGGGCCAGCCAACCTGAGCCATTTCGATGCCGAGTTGGAAACGGTGCGCGGCAACGATCTTATCGTGCTGCCAGAAATGTTTACCACCAGATTCGCCATGAATGCCGCGGGAAATGGGCTGTCACAATCGGTGGTGGAAACCTGGCTGCAGGAGTGGGCCAAAGAGACCAATGCGCTTATCGGCGGCAGCATTGCTGTTTCCACCCCCAAAGGCGCAGTAAATCACTTTGTGCTGGTTTCACCGCTGGGCGACATTTACCACTATGACAAACGCCACCTATTTCGCATGGCCAATGAGCACCACCATTTTGAAGTCGGACATGAACGCTTGATTATCGAATGGCGTGGCTGGCGGATATTGCCACAGATTTGCTATGACCTGCGTTTCCCGGTGTGGTCACGCAACTGTCAGGATTACGATCTGGCGCTGTACGTGGCGAACTGGCCAGCCCCGCGTGCCCACCATTGGCGTACGCTGCTCGCGGCACGGGCGATTGAAAATCAGGCCTATGTGGCTGGATGCAACCGTGTCGGCGCTGATGGCAACGATCACAGCTATCAGGGTGACATCCAGATAATCAACCCGCTGGGTGAAATCGTCGCGCGTGCGCCAGAGAACCAGCCTGCGCAAATCAGCGCAGAACTGTCGCTGGAAGCCCTGCAAAGCTACCGTGAAGCGTTTCCGGCATGGCGGGATGCGGACAGATTTACACTGTAGTCAGTTAGACGGTACTGGCCGTCATGCTGTTTAGGTGAAATGCGGCATCACATTTATGCCATGTCCGCGTTAGGTTTCGCGTGCGAAAGCGTCACTGTATCTCTGGCACCAACGTGGCACACGCCCGACACGGGGTGTGCCACGTGCCCCTGGCTTTTTGCGGAATGCCGCCGCTACGCGTTCCCTTCGGAAACGGCAACCGCCGGACGGACCGCGCTCGACGCGGGCAAACACCAAAATCACCGCCAAACAAAATTTAACAAAAGTGCCTTGCCGATATAACGGAAAAAACGTTATTTTTCACAAAAACTAAGCACCACCGCCAGCCATGCGCGGAGCGCCTGCGCCACGTCCGCAGTGGTGATCGACTCATCCGGGTGGTGGCTAATCCCCCCTTTGCAGCGCACAAACAGCATGCCTACCGGCCAGCGCTCTGCTATCGCAATCGCATCGTGACCTGCACCGCTCGGCAAAGAGGGAGCACGCCCTTGCACATGAGTAACCGCCTCACGCAGCCCCCCTGTAGCCCATCATCACACCGCGTTGGGGCGATGCGGTAATACTCTTCAGCCTCAAAGCGACAGCCGCGCGCCTGAGCAACCTGCTCGCCGTGAGACAATAAGTTCACCAGCAACGCGGTCAGTGCTTTCTCTTCCGGCCCACGCACGTCCAGCGTTAAACGCGCCTCGCCCGGTATCACATTAGCTGCCCCCGGAGCACATTGCAACGTACCTATGGTTGCTACCAAACCGGACGCCTGCTCTCGTGTCAGTTGCTCAACCAGAACCATCCACTGTGCCACTGCCGCCAGCGCATCCTGACGTTGCGTCATCGGCACCGTACCGGCGTGACCCGCCGTTCCCTGAAAAACACAGTTTAACCGGCGCGCACCGTTGATCGCCGTCACCACGCCCAATGCGGCGTCATCATGTTCCAGACAGGGGCCTTGCTCAATGTGCATTTCCAGATAGGCAGCAATACTTTGTGGCGTACGAGCTGCACGCCCAATACCTTCCGGGCATAATCCCGCCTGCGACAACGCTTGTGATACGCTCACACCTTGCGCATCCTGACAGGATAACCAGCTTTCAGGCCAGGTACCGGTCAACCCTCGGCTGCCCAGCAGTGTAATACCAAAACGCGTTCCCTCTTCGTCACCAAATCCCACAATTTCCAACGCCACCGGCAGGCGAATCTGCTGCTGATGCAGAAAGCGCACCACCTCAATGGACGCCAAAACGCCCAGCATGCCATCATAACGTCCGGCATTACGTACCGTATCAAGGTGCGAACCTAACAATACCGCCGGCGCATCGGGCAGATTGCCTTCATAGCGACCGCAGATATTGCCGACCGCATCCTGCCACACCAGCATTCCCGCTTCCCGCATCCATTCACCCACGCAGGTATTGGCGCGCAAATGCTGCGGCGACAGATAAACCCGCGTCAGTTGATCGGTATCTTCACTGATTTCTGCTAAGGTATCGCAGCGCCACATGACCAGCTCGGCGGCCGATTGCGCCGTAAAGCGCGATAACCACGGCGAACTCATTGCGCAACTCCAGCGCCGGCGTCATAACGGTTCCATGCCGCTTGCAATGCCGCGCCCTGCACCGTGCGGAAACCGTGGCGGTTGAGTACCGCCTCCAGCGCACTCAGGGTTTGCATCACACAATCTTTGCGGGCGTTATACCCCATGGTACCGATACGCCAGATTTTCCCCTGTAGCGGACCAAATGAGGTGCCGATTTCAATGGCAAAATCATTCAGCAAGCACTGGCGAATTTGCTCCCCCTGTATGCCCTCAGGGATAACCACACCGGTCACGTTATTCATTTTGTGTTGCTTGTCACCGTAAATGCGCAAACCCATGCCTTCCAGACCGGCGACCAGCGCCTCACCGTGCAGTGCATGGCGCGCGATGCCCTTACCCAATCCCTCTTCGAGCATCACTCGGGCACATTCCCGTGCGGCGAACAGCATGCTGGTGGCTTCAGTATGGTGGTTCAGGCGCTCGGGCCCCCAATAGTCCATCACCATGCCGAGATCGAAATAGTTGGAGTAGATCATCTCCTCTTCACCGTCGCGATGTTCCGCCGTGCGAATCCCCTGCTCCACGCAGCGACGACGGCGTATGACCGCTTCCATCTTCGGGCTGAGGGTAATCGGCGCGCTGCCTGAAGGGCCACCCAGACACTTCTGCAAACCGGCAGAAACGGCATCCAATCCCCAGGCGTCCGTCTCCAGCGCGTTACCACCGAAAGACGCCGTTGCATCGGTATAAAACAGCACATCATGACGACGGCAGATATCCCCGAGTTCAGCCAGCGGCTGCAACATAGTGGTGGAGGTATCGCCTTGCACCGTCAGCAATGCACGCGGACGCAACCGTTGGATGGCATATTCAATCT
Source organism: Candidatus Symbiopectobacterium endolongispinus (assembly GCF_018777385.1). Taxonomy (GTDB): domain Bacteria; phylum Pseudomonadota; class Gammaproteobacteria; order Enterobacterales; family Enterobacteriaceae; genus Symbiopectobacterium; species Symbiopectobacterium endolongispinus. The sequence goes on from NZ_JAFJYB010000001.1 coordinate 966,482, forward strand.
GATCCGCGGTAAAGACCTCCCCCCAGGGCACTTCGATGGTGTGAACATCGGCGCGACAGCGGCGCGCAATTTCACATAACAGATGCCCGAAACGCCCGAACACCGGTACCAAAACCCGATCGCCGGGGCGGATCGCCGAGAGCAAAATGGCTTCAATACCCGCGCGCGATGTGCCATCCACCAGCATGGTCCAGCGGTTTTCTGTGCGGAACAGTTGACGGTAAGGTTCCATGGTCTGGTTCATGTATTCCGTCATGGCCGGATTGTATTGACCAATCAGCTGACATGCCATGGCACGCAGTACACGGGGATCCGCATTGATCGGACCGGGTCCAGTCAGTAAACGGTGAGGCGGATTGATCTGTGCGTATAATTCGTTATTCATCATGCACAACTCCAAAAAAAGCAGGAACGTTCGCTGCAAGCAACGGGGCTCAGGCCTCCGTCAAACCGCGCACCGACGCAATAAACTGTTTGAGCTCGGGGGTCTGCGGGTTAGCGAACAGCGCGCGGCTGTCCCCTTGTTCCCACACGGTTCCTTCATGCATAAACACCACCCGATCGCCCACTTCCCGGGCAAAATTCATTTCATGTGTGACCAAAATCAGCGTCATGCCTTCTGCCGCCAGTTGTTCCAGCACTTTCAGCACTTCCCCCACCAGTTCAGGATCGAGCGCAGAGGTAATTTCATCACACAACAGCACTTTGGGGTTCATCGCCAGCGCACGGCAATCGCCACGCGCTGCTGCTGGCCGCCAGACAGGTTGGCAGGTGAGTAGTGCAGACGTTCACTCAACCCGACTTTCGCCAGCATCTGCTCCCCCAACGCGCGGCACTCTGCTTCGCTTTTTTTCAGTACCAAACGGGGGGCGAGCATCACGTTTTCCAGCGCACTCATATGCGGGAACAGGTTAAAGTTCTGAAACACCATGCCAACTGAACGACTGATTTCACGCGCTTGTGAATCGCGATTGGTCACGGTTACGCCGCCGAGCTTGATGCTCCCTTACTGATAGCCTTCCAGGCCTTTAATGCAGCGCAACAGCGTGCTTTTTCCAGAGCCGCTGCGCCCTATGATGGAAACGACTTCGCCCATATCGATATCCAGATCGACGCCTTTCAGTACGTGGTTCTGGCCGTAGTATTTCTGCACCTGATTAATGGTGATGAGCGGCATTGAATTTCTTCTCCAGATAGCGGCTGTAGTAGGACAGCGGATAACACATCAGGAAGTAGCCCAGTGCGACCAGGCCAAAGACCTTGAAAGGTTTATAGGTGACATTGTTCAACATGGTGCCGGCCTTGGTCAGTTCGATAAAACCGATGATCGATGCCAACGCAGTCCCTTTAATCACCTGCACCGAAAACCCCACTGTGGGCGCGATAGCGATGCGCATGGCCTGCGGCGCGACCACCCGACATAGCGTTTGACCAAAACTCAGCCCGAGACAGCGTGACGCTTCCCACTGCCCTTTTGGCAATGCCACGATGCTGCCGTGCCAGATATCCACCAGAAATGCACTGGTAAACAGCGTCAGTGCCAGTGCCGCGGCGGTCCATGGACTGACATCAATGCCAAACAACCCAAGGCCGAAAAAGGCCAGAAACAGTTGCATCAGCAGCGGCGTTCCCTGAAACACACCGGCATAGAGATACGTAAAACGCACCGCCCAGCGGCGCTGGCTTAGCCGTACCAATAGCAACGGTAATGTCACCAGCGCGCCACCGAAAAAAAGCCGTCAGCGAGAGCAGCAGTGTCCAACGCGCCGCCAGCAGCAGGTTGCGCACGATATCCCAATCGGTAAAGTTCATCATCCGTGCGTTCTCCCGAGTAAACGGCGGCCCGCCATCATCAGCAATTGCCGCATTAACAACGGCAGCGCCGGATAAATACGCTGCATGGCTGGAGGCAAGATAACGCGCACAAAGGTTTGCATGCGTGTCAGCCCCAGCACGCGCGCGGCTTCCCATTGCCCTTTCGGCGTTACCTGAATGCCCGCGCGGATAATTTCCGTGCTGTAGGCCCCCCAGGTTAATTAACATCGCCAGCAGCGCGGCTTCACCCGCCGTCAGTTTCCAGCCGAGCGTTGGCAGGCCAAAAACGATGAAAAACAACTGCACAACAAACGGTGTATTGCGGATCAGCTCAACGTATAGCCCCCACAGGCGGCTTGGCAGTGAAGGGCGGCCACTGCGTAATGCCGCGCCACAGATGCCGATGGCAATACCGCCAAAGGTCGCCATGGCCGTCAACTGGACCGTCACCCATAGCCCCGCGAGCAGTTCGGGCCAGTAAGGCCACAGCGCGGCAAAATTCAGTTGATAGGTCATGGCATCTCTCCCTTAGGCACCCGGTTATTCAGACAGCAGGCTGGCGGGCAATGGCGCTTTCAGCCACTTTTCAGAGAGCGAATTCAGGGTGTTATCCGCCAACACCTGGGCAATCAGCGCATCGACTTTGACTTGCAGCGTTGCTTCCCCTTTCTTGATGCCGATATAACACGGTGAGTCTTTCAGCATAAATTTGGCAACCGGAGCCTTGGCGGGGTTTTGTGCCGCAATGGCGGCCACCACCAGGTTACCAGTAGAGATATACTCCACCTGTCCGGACAGGTAAGCCGACAGCGTGGTGTTGTTATCTTCATAGCGTTTTATCTGCGCCGCTTTCGGTGCGATTTCACTCAGTACCATGTCCTCTACGACACCACGCGTTACGCCGACGCTTTTGTCTGCCAGTTGCTGCGCATCGCTCACTGTACCGGCCTGTGGACCAAACACGCCGAGAAAGAACGGCGCATAGGCACGGCTGAAATCGATCACTTTTTCACGTTCAGCGTTTTTACCCAAGCTGGAGATCACCAGATCCACTTTATTGGTTTGTAGATAAGGCACACGGTTGGCGCTGGTCACCGGTACCAGTTGCAACTTTAGTTTCATCTCTTGCGCCAGATAGCGAGCGACGTCGATGTCATACCCTTGTGGTTGCAGGTCAGTACCGACTGAACCAAACGGCGGGAAGTCTTGCGGTACTGCAACGCGTAACACGCCACGCTGTTCAATATCCTGAAGCTGATCGGCGACAGCGTTGCCCGCTTGTGTCACTAACAGCAATGCGCCAGCCAGTGCGATAAGGTGTTTTTTGATGCCCATTGCGTATCTCCTGGTTGAGAGTCAGATGAAACCAAAAGTTCTTAATAAGCGATAAGTGAAACTATCGTTTCATTCACTAAGCAAAGGGTATGCCAGTCTTAAAAAGTGTGATAATCAGGCGTAGCAAGGGGGTAATTGAGTGAACCGAGATTGAAGCGCGCAAAAATGCAGCACAACAAAGGCACCAAAAAAGTGCATAAGCACTCTTTTGGCGCTCGATTAGCGCTGCTCTAATTCATCCAGGTGGGTATAAAGATCGGCTATCTGATGAATACGTTGACGGCCCTGTTGCAGCATTTCATGCAGTAACGCATTGCTGAGCAAGCCTGCCAGACTCATAGCCGCGCTGTAGCTATCAAAGGCGGAAACGCTGTCCAATGACAGACATAATGACCACGTGGCAAACGGAAATAAGCCGTTGGCCTGCGGTTCACAGATCAGTACAACGGGCACCTGACGAGTCTGCAACTGTGCCAGTAACGGCTGGATAACGCGCGGGCGGCGGCGAAACGCCACGATCACCGCGACATCCTGTGGTCCTAGGTCAGCAATCTCCTCTGACAGTGTCTGCCCCGGTTGGGCCAGCAGCGCCACCTGCGCACGCACCCGCATCAATTGCTGGCGCAGATGAAGCGACACCGGATAGCTATTGCGCAGACCGATGATCGCGACCTGTCGGGCCTGCAGCAACGCATCGATAATGGCGTCAAACTGCGCTGGGTCGATACGGTTGATCCACTGCGCCAGATTCGCTATTTCCTGTTTATAGTGGCGTGCCAGCAGCGTATTGCCCTGAACTGCATCACGGCTCTCGGCCAGCGGCATCCCGCTTTGGCGCAGAGTTCTTAGCTCTTCACGCACATCACGGTAGCTGGCATACCCCAACCGTTTGAATAAGCGACTGACTGTCGCTTTCGACACGCCGCTCAGCCGCGCCAGTTCGGCGCTGTTATAGCCAATCACGTCGTCGAAATGGGTAAAGATAAAATCGGCAATGCGCTGTTCCTGCCCAGAGAGAGTGCTGTAGCGACTGCGTAGCCGCTCATCAATTTGTGTCATGGTGATTCCATTATCTCTGTGTCACTGCAACTTTCGTTGCAATCACACTAACACAAGCACATCAACGACATACAATAGGAAAAAACGTCTGCCCTCTCGGTGTCGCAACCATTCTGGAACAACTCTTGCAACACACGTTTCACGCTAACACTTCTGCATCGTGAAACAACAGGAGAACCGATGACCTCTCATGCCCCTGAAACCCTAAGCGCTTATCTGCAACAGATGGAAACCCTACTGAATCTGCCACTCACCCCAGAGCGCCATGACGCGGTGCTGCTCCAGTTACAGCGCATCGCAGAGATGGCACAGCCGCTGATGGAATATCCGCTGGAGATGCTGGAGATGCAGTAAGAGATCGCTGGAGTTTATCAATTATGACCCTCCCGTTGTCGATGGCGGAACTCACCGCGTTATCCATCACCCAACTGCAACAACATCTGCAACGCGGAGAACTTGCCGCCCGTGAAATCGCTGACATTACGCTGGATGCGACGCGCCTGCGCGGTGACGTTTTGCCACCGTTGGCAGGTGTGCCTTATGCGGTAAAGAACCTGTTTGACGTTGCCGGAGAAACCACGCTGGCAGGCGCACAACTGTTTGCCGAGCATCCTCCCGCCAAGCGCGATGCGTTTGCGCTGCGCCAGTTAAGCGCCAGCGGTGCTCTGCTTTCCGGCATGCTGAATATGGATGCTTACGCCTACGGCTTCACCACCGAAAACAGCCACTACGGCCCAACTCGCCACCCACTCGATCCAACCAGCATCGCGGGCGGCTCCTCCGGCGGCTCCGCTGCCGCAGTCGGCGCGGGGCTGGTGCACTTTTCACTGGGCATACCAATGGATCGATTCGGGTGCCCGCGTCGCTGTGCGGCATTTTTGGTCTGAAGCCGACGTTTGGCCGGTTATCTCATGAAGGTAGCCACTCGTTTGTTGCCAGCCTCGATCATATCGGCCAAATGGCGCGCCGCACGGAGGATTTGGCCAAGGTGTTCGATGTCCTACAGGGCATTGATAGTGACGATCGTTTTCAGCGTTCACAGCCGCGCCTTTCGACGGCTTCTCGCTTGCAGGAAGGCTCTCGTGGCCTGCGCAGTGCCGTGCTTTCCGGTTACTTTAGTGAGGCCTGCGATGATGATGCGCGCGATGCCGTGCAACGTGTTGCAGATGCGCTTGCGGCCAACGAAGAAAGAACCATCGCCCAGGCCGAACTGGCTCGCACCGCCGCCTTTATTCTCTCTGCCAGCGAAGGGGGCAACCGTTATCTCCCCGCCCTGCGCCACGCGCCTGAAAAATTTGAGCCGCACTCATGTGAACGCCTGACGGCGGGAGCCATGCTGCCTTCTGCCTGGTATCTACAGGCTCAGCGTTTTCGTGACGTCTTTCGCCGTCAGGTATTACCACTGTTTGAACACGTGGACCTGCTGATTGTCCCGGCGACACCGTGCTGCGCCACCCTTATCGGCCAGGAAACGATGCGAATCAATCACACCGATTTGTCAGTACGCACCAGTATGGGTATGTTGACTCAGCCTATTTCGTTTGTCGGGCTTCCCGTCGTCACCGTGCCGTTGATGACCACAAAAGGGTTGCCGATTGGCGTGCAACTTATTGCCGCCTCCCGGCGGGAAGATATTTGTCTGCGTGCCGCCTGGGCACTGGAACAATCCGGCGTGGTCAGCGCCATTTCCTGCCAGTAAAGAAGGTGAAATAGTATTATCGGGGGATGCCTGTGGGCATCCTCTATTTCAATGCGTGTAACGGGGAAATATAAAGCATTGACGGTGGCATTTGCCCCCTTTCGATGAAGCAATCATTTTCAGTCTAATCCGAAAATAACCATCACAAAATAGTGATATAAATCACCTTTATCACTGCAATGGCATAAGTAATTTCAAAAAAATTACAACGTCATTCTAGCTCATTATTACCCACAACATACAGAAACGTAAAAACCATTTAAAACATCGAATTTCAAAACATACATACAATTGATATTAAAATAAAAATTAACACAAAACATAAATAAATAATATAAAAATCAGACAGTAAAAAATAAAGAAAAATGGTCTATCCAGCGACATGAAAATGAATATCCTCATAGCACCACTCGCGGCACAAAGGGTTGCCTCAGAATATGAGTATGATAGGGTATGGCGTGTTTTCACCTTCATCAGGACAGAAATATAGAACGATAAATCACAGAGGGATTTTATCATTTCATGGCAATAAAACTCGAAGTAAAGCATCTCTATAAAATATTTGGCGAGCACCCTGACAGGGCATTCAAACTGATAGACAAAGGGCTAAACAAAGATCAGATCTTTGAAAAAACCGGGCTCACTGTCGGCGTGAAAGACGCCAATCTGGTCATTGAAGAAGGCGAGATATTCGTCATCATGGGATTATCCGGCTCGGGTAAATCCACACTGGTACGCCTTCTCAATCGTCTGATTGAACCGACTCGCGGTCAGGTACTGATCGACGGCGAAAACATCGCCGAGGTATCAGACACAGAACTGCGCGCCCTGCGCCGCAAAAAAATCAGCATGGTGTTCCAGTCATTCGCCTTGATGCCGCACCTGAGCGTGTTGGCTAACACCGCGTTTGGCATGGAGTTGGCAGGTGTCGATAAAGCACAGCGTGAACAGAAAGCGCTCGAAGCACTGCAACAGGTAGGCCTCGAAGCTTATGCCAATACCTATCCGGATGAGCTTTCTGGCGGGATGCGCCAACGCGTCGGTCTGGCGCGTGCACTGGCAAACGATCCCGATATTCTGCTGATGGATGAAGCGTTTTCAGCGCTCGATCCGCTTATCCGTACTGAAATGCAAGATGGGTTGGTGAAACTGCAATCGCGCCACCAGCGTACCATCGTGTTTATTTCACACGATCTGGACGAAGCCATGCGCATCGGCGATCGCATCGCCATCATGCACGGTGGTGAAGTGATCCAGGTCGGCACACCGGATGAAATTCTCAATAACCCGGCTAATGACTATGTGCGTACCTTCTTCCGTGGTGTGGATATCAGCCATGTGTTCAGTGCGAAAGATATTGCGCGTCGTCGTCCCGTTACCTTGATCCGCAAAACGCCCGGCGTTGGGCCGCGCTCGGCGCTCAAGATCCTACAGGATGATGATCGTGAATATGGCTACGTGCTGGAAAAAGGGGGAAAATTTATCGGCGTCGTGTCTATCGATTCGCTGAAAAAAGCACTGCACGCGCAAGAACCGCTGGAACAGGCTTTGCTGCCCGACCATGCCCCCGTGCCCGCAGATATGTCACTCAACGAACTGATTCCACATGTTGCACAGGCCCCATGTGCCGTACCGGTCATCGGTGAGAACAGTGAATATATCGGCATTATTTCCAAGGGCATGCTGTTACAGGCATTAGACAAGGAGGGCAGCAACAATGACTAATGCAACCAATCCGTGGGAAACCACGCAAACACCGGTCAATGCTGCCGAACAGGCAGCCACCAGCAGCAATGGCGATCCCTGGTCATCGGCAGCACAAAGTGCATCGGCTTCGGGTGACGCTGCAACTAACAGTGCAGATGCCTGGGGCGCACCCGCTCAGGATGCCACCCAGTCTGGCGCTGATTGGCTGAACAGCGCCCCAGCACCGGCTCAGGAACACTTTTCGCTGTTAGATCCGTTCAGAGACACGTTGATTCCGTTGGATCATTGGGTCACCGGGGGGATAGACTGGCTGGTACTGCATTTCCGTCCGCTGTTTCAAGGCATTCGCGTACCGGTTGACATCATTCTCAACGGTTTCCAGCAGGCGCTGCTAGGCATGCCAGCCCCAGTCGCCATTTTGGTGTTCTCCCTTATCGCCTGGCAGATGTCATCACTGGGTATGGGCGTGGCAACGCTGATATCGCTGGTCGCCATCGGTGCTATCGGTGCCTGGTCACAGGCTATGGTCACGCTGGCACTGGTATTAACCGCCATGTTCTTTTGCATGCTGCTTGGTCTGCCGCTCGGCATCTGGCTGGCGCGCAGTGAGCGTGCGGCAAAAGTGGTACGCCCGCTGCTCGACGCCATGCAAACCACACCGGCGTTTGTGTATTTGGTACCGATTGTCATGCTGTTTGGCATCGGGAATGTGCCCGGCGTGGTGGTCACGATTATCTTTGCGCTGCCACCGATTGTACGCTTGACCATCCTCGGTATCCGGCAGGTGCCGGCCGATCTGGTAGAAGCCGCTGAGTCCTTTGGAGCCAGTCCACGCCAGATGCTGTTCAAAGTACAGTTGCCGTTGGCAATGCCCACCATCATGGCTGGTGTTAACCAGACGCTGATGCTCGCGCTCTCCATGGTGGTCATTGCTTCGATGATCGCAGTGGGAGGATTGGGGCAGATGGTGCTGCGCGGTATCGGGCGTCTGGATATGGGACTGGCTGCCGTGGGCGGCGTCGGGATCGTTATTCTTGCCATCATTTTGGACCGATTGACCCAGTCTCTGGGGCGTGACCGCCGTAGCCGTGGTAATCAATCCTGGTATCGCACCGGTCCGTTGGGACTGATTTTACGCCCGTTCACTCGTTAATCACACGACAACATAAAGAGGGATAAACCATGATGCAGAAAACCGGATTCGGGGCTGTTGCCCTGATTGCCGCGCTGACAGGCTCGCCGCTCTATGCCGCCGATCAGCCGGGCAAAGGTGTCAGTGTTCAGCCCGTGCAGAGCACGATTTCGGAAGAAACCTTCCAGACGTTGCTGGTCAGCCGCGCACTGGAGAAACTGGGCTACGACGTGCAACCAATTCGCGAAGTGGATTACAACGTTGCCTATATGTCCATCGCATCCGGCGATGCCACCTTCACCGCCGTCAACTGGGATCCGCTTCAGGCAGACATGTACAAAGCGGCTGGCGGTGATGCCAAATTTTACCGCGACGGGGTTTACGTTGGCGGTGCAGCGCATGGCTATCTGATCGACAAAAAGACAGCGGAAAAGTACCAGATCACCAACGTTGAGCAATTTAAAGACCCTGAGATCGCCAAACTGTTTGATACCAACGGTGATGGCAAAGCGGACCTGATCGGTTGTGCACCGGGTTGGGGTTGTGAAGCCGCCATCAACCATCACCTTCAGGCTTACGGATTGAGCAACACGGTCGAGCACAATCAGGGTAACTACGCCGCGATGATCGCAGATGCCATTACCCGCTTTAAAGAAGGCAAACCTATCTTCTATTACACTTGGACACCGTACTGGGTCAGCGATGTGCTGGTACCGGGGCGCGACGTTGTCTGGTTACAGGTGCTTTTCTCTTCTCAACCGGGAGGAATGAAAGGCTCCAGCACCAAGCTGGCTAACGGCAACGACTACGGCTTCCCCGTGAATAATATTCGCATCGCAGCGAACAAAGCGTGGGCCGAGAAAAATCCGGCAGCTGCCAAACTGTTTGCCATCATGAAGCTGCCATTGGCCGACATCAACGCGCAAAACATGCGGATGCGCAGCGGGGAGAGTAGTCAGAAAGATATCGAACGCCATGTGGATGTCTGGATCAAGGCACATCAGGCACAGTTTGATGATTGGATAAAAACCGCCGCTGACGCGGCCAAGTAACTGGATAGCGTCACGTTGTTATTCACTCACAGGCCCACTCGGACCTTAAACTGATGTCAAAGCTCGTCGTCCTCGGCGTAGGCCGGGGACCTCTGTCAGGAAGAATGTGTTTCGTCTGTGGGAGATTCCCACCTACGCGGGAATGACAGAGAGTGTATGGGAATGGCCGTTTTCCTTTGGTTAGTCAGCTACCTCAAGCCCACTCGGGACTGTTTCTTGAAATTACGTTTTTTGTAAACGCTCCCTGTCTTAACGGATTTGCTAGAATCACTCCCACACATTTTAGAACGCTAGCAAGTATTCATGTCTTCTCAACAGGCCCAGACCGGCCTCAGTCTTCCTTTAACGCTCATCATATCAACGGAACCGGATTGGCCGTTGCCAGTAATTACTATGCCCAGCCGCTATTAGAAACCATTGCCAGAGCCTTTGAACTTTCCGTTAATCAGGCAGGGCTTATTGTCACCGCCGCACAGGTGGGCTATGCGGTAGGTTTGATGTTTCTGGTGCCGATGGGCGATATGTTTGAACGACGCACGCTGATTGTCACCATGACACTGTTAACCGCGCTGGGGCTGGTGATTACCGCGCTGGCCCCCACATTACCGGTGATGCTCGCAGGTATTGGGGTCGCGTGGTTGTGTCCCGTAGTAGCCCAACTGCTGGTGCCGCTCACGGCAACGCTGGCAACCCCCGAAGCCCGCGGTAAGGTGGTCGGAACGATAATGAGCGGTTTGCTGCTCGGCATTCTGCTTGCACGCACCATTGCTGGCACACTCGCCACGCTAGGAGGATGGCGTACCGTATATTGGGTAGCCAGCGTACTGATGGTCATCATGGCGTTGGTACTGTGGCGCGCGCTGCCGCGTTTACCGCCCAGCAATAACCTGCAATACGAGCAACTGATCGTTTCCATTTTCCGGCTATTTGCCACCACGCCTGTGCTGCGTGTGCGCGCACTGCTTGGATGTCTCTCTTTCGCCAATTTCAGCATTCTTTGGACCTCGATGGCATTTCTGCTGTCGGCACCGCCTTATCACTACTCAGAAGGGATTATCGGGCTATTTGGTTTAGTTGGGGCGGCAGGCGCACTGGCCGCCACCCGCGCTGGTCGTTTGGTCGATAAGGGAAAGGCCACATTAACCACCACGGCGGGTCTAGTGCTGCTGTTGCTGTCCTGGGGCATGATTGCCATGGGTGCCACGGCGCTGCTGCCGCTGATTGGCGGCATTGTCGTGCTCGACCTTGCCGTGCAGTGGTTGCACGTCACTAACCAAAGCGTGATCTACCAGATAATGCCGGAAGCGTGTAACCGGCTCACCGCCGGATACATGACCAGATACTTTATCGGCGGCGCTGCGGACTCTTTGCTGTCTGCGGCCACCTATCAGGTCGCAGGCTGGACAGGCGTTTGCTATGCGGGTGACGCAGTGAGCCTGCTGACGCTGCTTATCTGGATTCCCTGCCGAAAACACGGCTAACAGGGCCGTCGATGAGGATGTGTCACATCTCTGGCACATCCGCCCTTTTATCGGTAGGGTATTGACCACCCATTCTATTAAACGACACGTTAGCCAATGATAAGCCAACAGCAGGAGAAGCAGATTGAACACGCCTCTCCGCACGCCACCTTTGCCGAATGGGTGATCAGTAGCCTGCCGATTGTGATCGGTTATCTTCCCGTCGCCTTCGCTTTTGGTCTGAACACAGTCAAACTCGGCTATTCGCCGTTGGAAGCGGTCTTTATGTCGTGCGTGATTTACGCCGGCGCCAGCCAGTTTGTGATCAGCGCCGGGATGTCCATTTGGGTGGCGGCGTTTACCGCCATGGCCATGGATGTGCGCCATGTGCTGTATGGCCCGGCGCTGCGGCACCGAATCTTGCAGCGTCTGCCTACGCGCAAAACACCGCTGTGGGCGTTTGGCCTGACCGATGAAGTCTTCGCCGCCGCAACAGCGCGGCTGGCACAAAACAATCGCCGCTGGAGTGAAAACTGGATGCTGGGCGTCGCTGCCGCCTCCTGGATTTCCTGGGCCTGTGGCACAGTGATCGGCGCGTTATTCGGTAATGGACCGTTGAAAGCGTACCCCGTCGTCTAGGCGGCACTTACCTTCATGCTGCCCGCGTTGTTCCTCAGTTTCCTGCTGACTTCTTTTAAAAAACGGCAAAGTGTGGTCGTGGTGTGCGCACTGGGTGGCGCCCTGCTTGGGTCACTGCTGTTCTCCATTCCGGCCGCGATTTTAGTCGGTATCGGCAGCGGCTGCGCCGCCACACTGTTTCTTGCACCGCCCGTCATGGCTCAACATGGGGAAAAATCCGCATGAATAGCCAAATAGTACTGATTGGTGTGCTGGTCGGCATGGTGAATTTTTTATTCCGCTACCTGCCACTCCGTCTGGGAGCCAGCCGCGCGTCTGGATCACTCAAGCGCGGCAAAGTGGGAGCGGTGCTCGACAGCATTGGCATCGCGTCTATCTGCGCCCTGCTGATCGTTTCCAGCGTCCCAGAGATTCAACAGCATACTAACAAGCTGTTGCCTACACTCATCGGTTGCCTGACGCTCACGCTCTGCTTCTACCGGACACGCAGCATTGTCATATCCACATTGTTGGGCGCGTTTTGTTACGGTATTGCTTTTAAATACCTTTCATTGGGAATTATTCAATATCATTGTGTTAGCAGCACGTTATTAGTGGTTCACGTTACATTACACAAGGTTACTTACGTTCTGTCACAAAGTCGACGACACAATGCGACTAAATATCGTTTACCCGATTAGTAACTTTCGTTATTATACCGATCGTGGTTAATGAGGTTCACATAAAAATGGATAGTCCATCTGTACACAAGCACGGGCTCACTGAAAGTGGTGCGCGTGACAAGAAACCTGAGTTCGATAAAAACAGCTCCTTCTCGCCCATCGAACAAATGATCAATCTGCGCGCATCGCGCAATCCAGAGTTTCCTCAACAGGAAATCTTGTTGGTGCGTCTGTGCATGCACATGCAGAACAAGATTCTGAAGCACCGCAACAAGATTTTGCAGGAACAGGGCATCAACGAAACGTTGTTTATGGCACTGATTACGCTGGAATCTCAGGAATCACGTAGTATTCAACCATCAGAATTGAGCGCCGCACTGGGCTCTTCGCGTACCAATGCCACGCGCATTGCCGATGAGTTAGAAAAACGCGGTTGGATTGAACGCCGTGAAAGCGATAGCGATCGTCGTTGCTTACACTTGCATATGACAGATGAAGGCAAAGCGTTTCTCGATCGTCTGCTGCCACCGCAGCACCAGAGTCTGCATTTCCTCTGGTCAGCATTGGAAAAAGATGAGCAGAAGCAGTTGGAAGTGCTGATGCGTAAATTGCTGGTGCGGCTGGACGAAATGGACAAGATCGATAATCCATGATCTCGTCAGACCGATAATAACAATACTGTCTTACCTTAAATACATCTTCACACGCGCTGGCGTGTTTGCCAGATGCCTGGTGTTTTTGGATCAATACCCGTTCGTATCATGACCGTTCATTAAACGGACCACGTTCCGCTGCCTCACGGCAGCCGGAGCGATAAGTTGCATCATGGGTAAAGGCTGCGTTGGCCGATTCTCTGCCTCGCAGCGCATGTGTAAGAATCGGTCATCGTTATCCGCCGCATTCTGATAAAAAATAACGAAAAAATGACATTTGAAGCAGAGGAAAACACCATGAGTTCAAGCGTGGAAAACCCAACGCCGCAGGCTCCTACGAAGAATAAAAAATACCAGCGCAAACGGGTACTTACCATGTTGACCATGCTGTTTTTACTGGTTGGCTGTATCTGGTTCGTCTACTGGTATCAGGTGCTCAGGCACCATCAGGAAACCGACGATGCTTATGTAGCAGGCAATCAGGTACAGTTGATGTCCCAGGTGAGCGGTAGCGTCACCCGCGTCAACGTGGACAACACCGATTTCGTCAAGCAAGGGGCGGTTCTGGTCGAACTGGACGCGACTGATGCGCAGCTTGCTTTCGAACGTGCGCAGACCGCACTGGCTAACAGCGTGCGCCAGACGCACCAGTTGATGATCAACAGCAAACAATATCAGGCCAACATCGATCTGTATCAAACAGAACTCAATAAAGCCACGGGCGACCTTGCGCGCCGTGAAGCCTTGGGTAATGTGAATGCGATTGGCCGTGAAGATGTGCAGCACGCTCGTGATGCCGTCGCCAGTGCGCGTGCCTCACTGGAAGTGGCCAAGCAGCAATATCAGGCCAATCGCGCGATGATCCTTGATACGCCACTTGAGCAACAACCCGGTGTGCAGCAAGCCGCGACCGATCTGCATGATGCCTGGTTGGCACTGCAAAGAACCCGTATTGTCAGCCCGGTGGATGGCTATATTTCTCGCCGCAGCGTACAGGTTGGTGCGCGTATCACTCCCTCTTCTGCACTGATGGCCGTGGTGCCAGCCCACCATTTATGGGTGGATGCCAACTTTAAAGAAACGCAGCTTGCCAATATGCGTATCGGCCAACCCGTCACGGTGGTCAGTGATATCTACGGTGACGATGTGGTGTACCAGGGCAAGGTCGTCGGCCTCGATATGGGGACAGGCGGCGCGTTCTCTCTGCTGCCAGCGCAAAATGCTACCGGTAACTGGATCAAGGTCGTGCAGCGTTTGCCCGTGCGTATTGAGCTGGATGCGCAACAACTGGCTGAGCACCCGTTGCGTATTGGCCTTTCCACACTGGTGAAAGTCGATACCGCCAATGTAGAAGGGAAAGTGCTTTCCGATGCACCGCGCAGCGCACCGGCATACCAAAGCGATGCGTTGACGCTGGATCTGGCCCCGGTCAATACTCTGATCGACACCATTATTCGAGCTAATGCGGAATAACCTCGCAGGAGATGAGCGTGCAGAGAAAACAGCTTGAAGGCTCGGCCCTGGCCTGGATGACCGTCGCGCTGTTATTGGCGACCTTTATGCAGGTGCTGGATTCGACCATCGCTAACGTGGCCATCCCCACGATTGCCGGTAACCTGGGAGCCTCAAACTCCTATGGCACTTGGGTTATCACGTCATTCGGGGTAGCCAATGCGATTTCCATTCCGATTACCGGTTGGCTCGCCAAACGCATCGGTGAGGTACGTCTGTTTTTGTGGGCAACGGGACTGTTCGCCTTCACGTCATGGCTGTGCGGCGTCTCCACCAGCCTGGAAATGCTGATTTTCGCCCGTGTGCTTCAGGGGATCGTGGCAGGTCCGTTGATTCCGCTGGCGCAAAGCTTGTTACTGAGTAACTATCCGCCTGCCCGACGCAGTATCGCACTGGCGCTCTGGTCAATGACGGTGGTGGTGGCACCCATTTGTGGCCCGATTCTCGGCGGCTGGATCAGCGATAATTATCACTGGGGCTGGATCTTCTTTATCAACGTGCCGTTAGGTATTTTGGTGGTGGTGATTGCGATGCAAACCCTGAAGGGGCGCGAAACCAAAACTGAAATTCGACCGATTGACACCATCGGCCTGGCACTGTTGATTATCGGGATCGGTAGCCTACAAATGATGCTGGACCGCGGTAAAGAGCTGGACTGGTTCAGTTCCAATGAGATTATCATTTTGACCGTGGTGGCGGTGGTCGCCATTGCCTTCCTGATTGTGTGGGAGCTGACCGACGACCACCCTGTGGTGGATTTGTCGCTGTTTAAATCGCGTAACTTCACCATTGGCTGCTTGTGTATCAGCCTCGCCTACATGTTCTATTTTGGCTCCATCGTGCTGTTACCGCAGTTGTTGCAAACGGTCTTTGGCTATACCGCAACCTGGGCAGGGTTTGCCTCAGCGCCAGTCGGCCTGATGCCCGTGCTGCTCTCCCCAATCATTGGACGCTTTGCACCGCGTTTGGATATGCGCAAGCTGGTGACATTCAGCTTCATTATGTATGCCGTGTGTTTTTATTGGCGTGCGTATACCTTTGAACCAGGGATGGATTTCGGTGCCTCGGCCTGGCCGCAATTTGTGCAAGGGTTCGCCGTGGCCTGCTTCTTTATGCCGCTCACCACCATTACGCTTTCCGGATTACCCCCAGAGCGACTGGCGGCGGCATCGAGCCTTTCGAACTTTGCGCATACGCTGGCAGGCTCCATCGGTACCTCGATCACGACGACATTGTGGACACAGCGCGAATCGCTGCACCACGCGCATCTCACCGAATCGGTGACGCCTTACAACCCGATTGCTCATGGCTCCTATCAGCAGTTGATGGAGATGGAGATGAGTGAGAAACAGGCTTCCGCCTACATCGCCCAACAGATCACCAATCAAGGGTTGATTATTTCGGCCAATGAGATCTTTTGGGCAGCGGCGGGAGTCTTTCTGGTGCTGATGATATTGGTGTGGTTTGCCCGGCCACCGTTTACTACCGGAGGCGGCGGCGCTCATTAATCGAGTGGGGTAAGGTTGCTGACAACCTTACCTAAAACGGTCGTCATTCCCGCACAGACGGGGATCTCTAGCCGGTAAAACGCGTTTCTTCTGGCAGAGATCCCCGGCTTTCGCCGAGGATGACGAGACGTTAAGTGACTTAATCACCAGTTGGACATCACTATTCAGTGATGCTGTGCTGCCGCCACCATTCCGACAGCAAAATCCCCGTCGCAACGGAGATATTCAGGCTTTCCACTTTACCCGTACCACCGAGAGACAGCGGCAAATCACCCTGCTGCCAGGTGCTGTCCGTCAGGCCATCACCTTCATGCCCCACCACCAATACCACTTTCTTCGGCAATGCGGTTTGTGCCAGCGGCTGCCCTTTGTGGCTGGAGGTGGTCGCGATGGTATAACCCTCGGCGCGGAACGCATCCAGCGCCGAGGGGAAACTATCGGTTTGAATGGCATTCACATGCTCTGCGCCGCCTTCTGCCGTGCGCACTGCCGCGCCAGATTCCAGCAACGACGGATCGTGAATCAGCACCCCTTCGACACCAAAGTGCGCGCAGGAGCGCACGATACCGCCCAGATTATGCGGGTTACCCACATCTTCCAACGCCAGCACGCAATCTGTTTCCTTCGCCTGTGCCTGTGCCAAATAATCATTCACATCAGAGCCCTGACGTTTCTTGATCAGGAAGCACACGCCGCCGTGGTGATCGGTGCCAGACGCTTTGGTGAGTTCTTCATCATCCACCACATGGTAGGCTTTACGGTTCGCCGCCATCCAGCGTAACGCTTCACGGAAACGCGGCGTCACTTCTTGCAGGAACCAGGCGCGCACAATGGCGTCCGGACGGTTGGTAAACAGCGCCTGACAGGCGTTTTCACCATAAACCCGCGTCTCTTCCTGACGCTGACGGCGAATCTGCTCGGGATCGAGACGACTCTTGCCCACAATCCCACCGTGGTCTGGTGTCTCTACGGCATCCGGTGCGCGCGACACGGTTTTCCACGGTGAATCACTACCGCGACCGTAATCTGCACGATCATCGCGCCCAGCATTGTCATTATTGCGGTGCGGATTTTCACGCACATAGCGCGGGTTCATGTCACGCGGATCGCGTGGTTTAGTACGCCCATCTTTATCGCGGTTGTCGCGATTATCACGCGGCTTGCCGCGCCCCTCTTTGTCCCGATTGTCGCGAGACTCATACAGCCCTTTGCTGCGCCCGTCTTTGTCTCGGTTATCACGCCGCCCGGTTTTTTCGTTATCATTGCGGCGATCGCGCGCGCCGTCTCCGGTACGCGAATTTTTCTTTTCGTCCTCATTACGGACGTACATTACGCGGACCTTTCCGCTCTTACTACCCGCTGAATCGCTCATTATTTTCTCCACCAACGCGCTGGCGCGAAGATTACCTGATGTACACCCGCGACGCTACCGACTTCGGGTATAAAAGCGGAGTTTCCGTGACACCTCGGCAAACCATGACACCGAAACCTGAACCACAACGGTTATGTCTATTGTAATCATTGAGGAAACCACATTGTTTCTTCAGACGGCCATCACCATAATACGTTTACGTTTTTGCAACATGCTGTTGTTTTTCAAGCTGCCCTCTGGTTATGGCACAACGTTGACCACAGCACATCTGTTTTAGCCGTTTTATGATTTGAGGTCGCCTATGAACATGGTATGCGAATCCTGCCACACCACGAACCGTTTGCCTGAAGAACGCCTTCACGACAGCCCAACCTGTGGCCGCTGCGGCAGCGAGCTGTTTTCCGGTGAGGTGATCAATGCCACCAGTGCCACATTCGACAAGCTGTTGCAAGACGATTTGCCTGTGGTCGTCGACTTTTGGGCGCCCTGGTGCGGTCCCTGCGTTGCCTTTGCCCCGATCTTTACGGCGGTGGCGCAAGAGCGCGCGGGTAACGTTCGCTTTATCAAAGTGAATACCGAAGCTGAGCCGGAATTGAGCGACCGTTTTCGTATTCGCAGCATTCCGACGCTGATGGTGTTTAAACAGGGTAAACCGGTAGATATCATGAGCGGTGCGTTGCCGAAAACGCCGTTCGAAAACTGGTTAGATGAAACGGTTTGAGCCGTTAAGCCATGTAATAAAAGCCGCACTGGGGCTTTCTGTCCTCCAGTGCGTCAAGTAGAATAATGGTTTTTAGCGACCCCCTATGCACGATAACGCTGTTCTTCGTTTGCGCCAGCACCGTCTGGAACGTTCGACCCGCCCTTTTCGGGCCCGAGGCTGCCGAGTGGTACGTTGTCAACACTGCCTGTTGCCGGTGACCAACTGTCTGTGCGACACCATCACTCCTCATTCGGCACGCAGCCGCTTTTGTTTGATTATGTTCGATACCGAGCCGTTAAAACCCAGCAATACCGGTCGCCTGATTGCCGATATTCTGCCTGACACCCACGCCTTTCTCTGGTCACGCACTGAGCCTGATCCGGCATTGCTGACAGCACTGCAAACCTCGGATTATCAGCCCTCTTGCGGATGAAGCCGAGCCGTCGCGTCAGGTATTGCACCGTTTACCAGATAACGCCAAGCCGCCGCTGTTTGTGCTGCTGGACGGCACCTGGCCGGAAGCGCGCAAGATGTTTCGCAAAAGCCCTTATCTGGATGCGCTGCCTATTTTGTCACGTGCGGTTGAATCACTCTCACGCTACCAACTGCGCTAAGCCAGTAGCGCAGGACAACACTACACGGCGTAAATTGCTGCCGCACTGTTGCAACAGGCGGGTGATAATGATGCCAGCCAGGGCCTGCTCAATCACTTCGACAGCTTTCGTCAACGTTATCTGGCCGGTAAAGCACATCGCCCTGTGCAGGGAATTTCATCGACTGTCATAGCATAAAGGCATAAAAACCGCTATGATTCAGCTCTCTGTCCTGTCGGGAGCGAGCCATGAGGCAGCGCGGGTTAGAAGCGTTATTAAGACCAAAATCGATCGCCGTGCTGGGCGCATCGGAGAAACCGGGGCGCGCCGGTTTTCTTATGATGCAAAACCTGCTGGGCGGTCACTTCACTGGTCCGATCCTGCCCGTCACGCCCAAATATCGTGCCGTCTGTGGCGTACTGGCTTATCCCGATGTGGCAAGTTTACCCATTACTCCCGACCTGGCGGTTCTCTGTACCCATTCCAATCGCAATTTACTGCTGCTGGATACGTTGGGGTCAGCGCGGTTGTAAAACCGTGATTATCCTCTCTTCGCCCCCCGCACAGGCGGAAGAGCTCAAAGCCTGCGCCAGCCGCTATGCTATGCGTCTGCTGGGTCCGAACAGTCTGGGGATACTGGCACCGTGGCAAGGTTTCAACGCCAGCTTCTCTCCCGTGCCGATAGTCAAAGGCAAGCTGGCGTTTATTTCTCAGTCCGCTGCGGTTTCCAATACCATTCTCGATTGGGCGCAGCAGCGCGGCATCGGTTTTTCTTACTTCATCGCACTGGGTGACAGCTTGGATATCGATGTGGACGATGTCCTCGATTTCCTGGCACGTGATGGTAAAACCAGCGCCATTTTATTGCACCTTGAGCAGCTTAAGTATGCGCGACGACGCTACCGCTGCGCGCTACCTCAGCACGCTTTCGGTGCTTCTGGACAGCGATGACTACAATGCCCTGCTGATTATCCACGCACCGAGTGCCGCCGCGCCCGGTACAGAAAGCGCGCAGCAGTTGATTGCCTGCTGTCAGGCACATCCGCGCGGCAAACGCATCACCTTACTCACCAACTGGTGTGGCGAATATTCCTCTCAGGAGGCCCGTCGTCTGTTCAATGAGGCTGGCATTCCCACTTACCGTACGCCTGAAGGGGCGGTCACATCCTTTATGCATATCGTGTAATACCGGCGTAACCAGAAGCAACTGATGGAAACGCCGGCCCTGCCGCACGATCTCGGCATCAACGCCGCTCAGGCACATCAACTGATTCATCAGGCGTTGACGTATGGGGTAACTCAGTTGGATACCCACGAAGTTCAGCCGATTTTGCACGCCTACGGGCTGCACACCTTGCCAACCTGGATTGCTAGCGACAGCGCGGAAGCGGTGCATATTGCCGAACAGATTGGTTATCCGGTCGCCATCAAGTTGCGTTCGCCAGATATCCCGCACAAATTCGAAGTACAGGGGGTGATGCTCTACCTGCGCACCGCCCATTAAGTTCAGCAAGCCGCCGATGCGATTATCGATCGTGTTAAACGTGCCTATCCGCAGGTTCGCATTCACGGGCTGTTAGTGCAAGGTATGGCGAATCGCGCTGGCGCACAAGAACTGCGTATCGCGGTAGAACAGGACCCGATATTCGGTCCGCTGATTTTGATGGCAGCGTGGAATGGAACAATGATTCGCTGGCGGCGGTGGCCTTGCCGCCGCTCAATATGACGCTGGCGCGCTACCTGATAATGCAAGCGCTGAAAAGCGGAAAAATACGCGGGCGCAGCGCCCTGCATCCATTGGATATCGCCGGGCTCAGCCGGCTGCTGGTGCAGGTTTCCAACCTGATCCTGGACTGCCAGGAAGTGCATCGCCTCGATATTCATCCGCTGCTGGCATCAGGCAGTGAATTCACCCTGCTGGATGTCACACTCCATCTCGCACCTTTCTCTGGCGACCCCCAATCCCGATTAGCCATCCGCCCTTATCCCCAAGAGCTGGAAGAACAGGTGCAGCTCAATAATCAGGAGTGTTGCCTGTTTCGCCCCATTCTGCCTGAGGACGAACCGCTGCTGGAACGCTTTATCGGCAACGTTACCAAAGAAGATCTCTACTACCGTTATTTCAGTGAAATCAACGAATTCAACTATGAAGATTTGGCGTACATGACGCAGATCGACTACGATCGGGAAATGGCTTTTGTGGCGATGCGCCCGACGGCGTTCGGTGATGAAATCATTGGCGTAACCCGCGCCATTTCCGATCCCGATAATATTGCCGCTGAATTCGCGGTGCTGGTGCTACCGTTGAACACACAATATGTTGCGTGACAGAGCGTTTATTTTGGCGGTCAATCTGGTAATGAACGGTAAAACTTACTCACTACGCCCGAAAAGTAGTGGTATCATCGCTCGATTCGGCATTCCCCTGACATCATTAATGACGGCCTTGCGCCGACTAATAAGAGAAGAAACACACTGTGATGTTGTCTACATTTAAACGCAATAAATACCAACAACACCTTGCACAACTGCCCAAAATCCCTCAAGCAGCGGACGGCATTCAGACGTTACACTCCCCTGAACAGTTTCGCGCCGCGCTGATTAACCTGATCCAACAGGCCAAGACGCGAGTCTATCTGGTCGCACTCTATCTGGAGCAGGATGACGGCGGACAGGGCATACTCTCTGCGCTCTACAACGCCAAGCGCAGCAACCCCGATCTCGACGTGCGTGTGTTGGTCGATTGGCACCGTGCGCAGCGCGGGCGCATTGGTGACAAATCAGCGAGTACCAATGCGGATTGGTACTGCGACATGGCAGAAAAACACGCTGACGTGAAGTTTCCCATTTATGGTATTCCCGTCAATACACGCGAAGCACTCGGCGTCTTGCACCTGAAGGGCTTCATCGCTGATGACTGCGTGCTGTATAGCGGTGCCAGCCTGAACGATGTCTATCTGCATCAACATGATAAGTATCGTTACGATCGCTATCAGCTTATCCATAATGCGGCGCTGGCCAACACCATGTCGGGCTACATCACCACGCTGCTAAACGATCCGGCGGTGCAACGTCTGGACAGCCGTTCGCGGCCCAAAAATCTGGAAATTAAAGCGGATATTCGTCAATTCCGCCAAACGCTGCGCACCCTGGCTTACAACACGCCCGGCAGTGAGGGCGTCAATGGAGCACTGACGGTCACGCCGTTAGTCGGGTTGGGTAAACAAAGCCCACTAAATAACACCATCCATCACCTGATGTTTTGTACCGAGCATCGGCTGGTAATGTGCACCCCTTATTTCAACCTGCCCGCACTGCTGATCAAAAACGTGGTGCGTCTGCTCAAAGAGGGCAAGCAGGTGGAGATCATCATTGGCGACAAGACGGCTAACGATTTCTTTATTCCCGAAGATCAGCCGTTCAAGATCATCGGCGCATTGCCCTACCTGTATGAAATCAACCTGCGCCGTTTCGTCAGCCGCTTGCAGCGTTATATCGACAATCAGCATTTAACCGTGCGGTTGTGGAAGGATGGGGATAACAGCTTCCACCTCAAAGGGCTGTGGTCCGACGATACCTGGCAGTTACTGACAGGCAATAACCTCAATCCTCGCGCGTGGCGTTTGGATTTGGAAAACGCTATCCTGATCCACGATCCTGAAAAAGTGCTGCTGGAACAGCGGTTGCAAGAGTTGGAGCAGATTAGCGCATACACCACGCCGCTCCAGAGCTATACCGATTTGCAAGGTATCGCGCAATATCCTGTGAAAGTGCGTAAATTGATACGCCGCTTGCGCCGTATCAGGATCGACAGGCTGATCAGTCGGATTCTGTAATTCAACACCGTAAAACCCTGTTCGCGGGGTTTTTGATTATCTGTGCAGACACCATCTCTGCTCATCACGCCCTTCTCCGCGCCATACTGTCATAAAACTGCATTTTCCGTTTTCCTAATGAAACTACGTTCCATTTATATTGAAATAACCAATACTACTGCGCTCGTTTTGTGATCTGCATCTAGGTAAATAAAATACCCTTTCGTTATTATTGTTCCATATAAAAAACCACAGTTTCACATATAAAACCACTATGAATATCTTCCAACAACTTGAGCATAGCAAAGCACCAGCGGCAGTCCGTCTCGTGATGAAGCCAGCTTTACCGAGATCTGTACCGATCTGTCTATACCGAAAAGTAGCGTACATCATCTGCTTGAAGTATTGACGGTATCACAACTATTACGTCAGCGCGCTGATGGACGTTATGTTTTAGGCTTGCGTTTATTCGAACTCGGTGGTCTGGCAATTAAGAATATCGACCTGCGCAAAGATGCCATTGGTTTTATGCACACATTGGTGAAAGAGACAGAGTTAACCTGCCACCTTGGTATTCTTGAGGGGGATAACGGCTTTTTCCTGAGTAAAGTAGAATTGCCAAAGGCCATTGTGAAAACGTCTTGGGAAGGTAAGAAAATTGTATTTAACCGTATGTCGCTGGGAAAAGTATTATTGGATTGGCTGCCACAGGAAAGAATAGAAGCCCTGATTGCTGATTGTACCTTCAAGCGTTTTACGCCACGAACCATTACCAATAAAGATGATTTTCTGGAACACCTCAAGCTCGTCAAAGAACAAGGCTGGGCGATCGACGACGGTGAAGACATTGAGGAAATCTGCTGTATGGCAGCACCGATTTTTCATCAGGATGGCAAGGTTATCGCCGCCATCGGCGTCAACGGCATGCAGTCACAGTATGCCAATGGCAAGAAAGAGAAACACCTGGCAAGCCTGATTAAAACCAGTAAAGCGATCTCCGATCATATTAACAGCCATCGCGTTGAATAATTACAATAAGTAACCCTAAATACCACACTATCAATTAAGAGGTTAATAACCAGAGCACCGACAAACCGATTTTTATTTTACACTGATGAATTACATATAATCGCTTACTACTGAGAAGTTGATCATTCACCGGAAACCGGAAATGGATTTAATCAATCGAGGTAGCGATGAGTAATGGGTAAAATATCTGTAATGTATTTAATAACATTACGGAAAGATAGCTTATAATTAAAAAAGATCTAGAAACCTAAAATAGTAAGGCAATAGCAAACATTTAATTGTCAATTTTTTAATGGGGATAACCATCTTCAACATTATGTGAATGTGGGTAATAACACCCAGGGCCTTGTGCGCCCCTAATTTTTAAATTTTATACCTATCACCTATCTGCTTTTATTAAAAGCGGCGGGACACATTTTTATTTTTTATAGATGAGGCTTTTCATGAAAATCAAACAAGCTATTGATAAAATCCCTGGGGGATTAATGCTGGTTCCGCTCTTTTTGGGCGCACTCTGTAATACCTTTACGCCGGGGGCAGGGAATTATTTAGGTTCCTTCAGTAACGGATTGATTACCGGCACCATTCCTATTCTGGCCGTGTGGTTCTTCTGCATGGGTGCATCCATTGAGCTTAAAGCAACGGGCACCATGCTGAAAAAATCTGGCGTCCTGGTTGTCACCAAAATTGCTACCGCATGGGTCGTGGCAATGATTGCGGGCACCTTCTTGCCGGGCGATGGTATCCAAAACGGCTTGCTTGCGGGTATCTCTGTCCTCGCTTTGGTCGCTGCGATGGATATGACCAACGGGGGTATGTATGCCGCGCTGATGAATCAGTACGGTTCTAAAGAAGAAGCCGGTGCCTTCGTCTTGATGTCTTTGGAGTCCGGTCCGCTGATGACCATGGTTACCCTCGGTGCCAGCGGTATCGCGACCTTTGAACCGCAACTGTTTGTCGGTGCAGTGCTGCCCTTCCTGATTGGCTTTGCACTGGGTAATTTGGATCCGGACCTGAGAAAACTATTTGGTAACTCTTTCCAAACACTGATTCCTTTCTTCGCCTTTGCCCTGGGTAACACCATCAACCTGGCCGTTATCCTCAAAACCGGTTTTGCCGGTATTTTCCTGGGCGTGCTGGTGATTGTAGTTACTGGTATCCCGTTGATCCTGTCTGACAAATTTATCGGTGGTGGTAACGGTACCGCAGGTGTAGCGGCCTCCAGTAGTGCAGGTGCCGCAGTCGCAACCCCTCTTTTGATCGCCAACATGGCGCCGGAATTCGCCCCGGTAGCTCAACAAGCCACGGCGCTGGTTGCCACCAGTGTTATAGTGACTTCAGTACTCGTGCCCATCATTACGGCCTTGTGGGCAAAACGATTTTCACCTAAAAACGCATAAAAGGTAACAATATGGACGTACGACAAAGTGTACACAGCGAACATGCAAAAACGCTCGATACCACTGAGCCGAGAAAGAAATTTCTCATTGAGCAGATTTTTACGCCAAACCAATACACCATGGTGTACAGCCACATTGACCGCATTGTAGTGGGTGGGATTATGCCGGTTGACGGCGAGATCACCTTTGATGACGGTATCGGTAAGCAATTTGGTGTGAACTATTTTCTCGAACGCCGCGAGTTGGGCCTGATCAATATCGGTGGCCCGGCAAACATCGTGATTGATGGCAAAAGCTACGCGGTAGGCAACGAACTGTATTACAACAGTGCGCCAGCGCATGCCACGTTCCCAATGCGTGTGATTACGCAAGAAGATGCAGTTAAAGCCACGCTCGGTGATATCGCAACCTGTAACAAGCGTACCATTTGCAAATATCTGGTACCGGAAGTGGTGTAAACCTGCCAGTTAAGTATGGGGTTGACGCGTTTGGCAGAAGGCAGCAACTGGAACTCAATGCCGACCCATACCCATGAACGCAGGATGGAAGTTTACTTCTATTTTGATATGGCAGATGACACCATTATTTTCCATATGATGGGCGAGCCACATGAAACACGTCACCTGGTGATGCACAACGAGCAGGCGGTGATCTCACCGAACTGGTCGATTCACACTGGCGTTGGTACCAAAAATTATGCCTTTATCTGGGGCATGATCGGTGAAAACCTGACGTTTGACGACATGGACCATATTGCGATGAAAGATCTGCGCTAGTACGCGCTGCACAACTCGCGCCCGCTCCACTAACGCCCACGGTATTGATACCGTGGGCGTTTTTGTATCTGCAATCTGACAATCTTTCCTACCTGTCGGGGAGCAGCCCTCCTCACCATGGCCCTTCCTGTCACCCCTGCCCTTCTTGTCATCCCCGCGTAGACGGGGATCTTTTACAGGCCGAACGCGTTCTTTCTGTCCGAGATCCCCGGCCTTCGCCGAGGATGACGGCATGGATATTCCACGCATATAGCGAAGGGGCTGTCCTTTCGGACAGCCCCTTCGCTATATTAAAAGCCTGGCAGTTCCCTACTCTCACATGGGGAAGCCCCACACTACCATCGGCGCTACGGCGTTTCACTTCTGAGTTCGGCATGGGGTCAGGTGGGACCACCGCGCTATCGCCGCCAGGCATATTCTGTTTTACATCCACCGCTTCTCAGCCATGAATGCCAATCTGTCAACAAGCTGAACTTCTCGAGCACGTGATTATTCGTATCATCCTGATACTCACCCCTTCGGGGCCAGCGCTCCGCGCTGTTCAAAATCGTTCCAGACGATTTTGTCTCTCAATCAACACCAAAACATCTTCGGCGTTGTAAGGTTAAGCCTCACAGGTCATTAGTACTGGTTAGCTCAATGCATCGCTGCACTTACACACCCAGCCTATTTACGTCGTCGTCTTTAACGGCCTTTCAGCGTCCTCTAGGGACAAGGGAGAACTCATCTCGGGGCAAGTTTCGTGCTTAGATGCTTTCAGCACTTATCTCTTCCGCACGTAGCTACCGGGCAATGCCATTGGCATGACAACCCGAACACCAGTGGTGCGTTCACTCCGGTCCTCTCGTACTAGGAGTAACCCCCCTCAATTCTCCAACGCCCACGGCAGATAGGGACCGAACTGTCTCACGACGTTCTAAACCCAGCTCGCGTACCACTTTAAATGGCGAACAGCCATACCCTTGGGACCTACTTCAGCCCCAGGATGTGATGAGCCGACATCGAGGTGCCAAACACCGCCGTCGATATGAACTCTTGGGCGGTATCAGCCTGTTATCCCCGGAGTACCTTTTATCCGTTGAGCGATGGCCCTTTCATTCAGAACCACCGGATCACTAAGACCTACTTTCGTACCTGCTCGAGCCGTCACTCTCGCAGTCAAGCTAGCTTATGCCTTTGCACTAACCTCCTGATGTCCGACCAGGATTAGCTAACCTTCGTGCTCCTCCGTTACTCTTTGGGAGGAGACCGCCCCAGTCAAACTACCCACCAGACACTGTCCCCAGTCCGGATTACGGACCCAGGTTAGAACATCAAACATTAAAGGGTGGTATTTCAAAAGCGCCCTCCCGAAGGTTAAGCTACCTACTTCTTTTGCAACCCACTCCCATGGTGTGACGGGCGGTGTGTACAAGGCCCGGGAACGTATTCACCGTAGCATTCTGATCTACGATTACTAGCGATTCCGACTTCATGGAGTCGAGTTGCAGACTCCAATCCGGACTACGACGTACTTTATGAGGTCCGCTTGCTCTCGCGAGGTCGCTTCTCTTTGTATACGCCATTGTAGCACGTGTGTAGCCCTACTCGTAAGGGCCATGATGACTTGACGTCATCCCCACCTTCCTCCAGTTTATCACTGGCAGTCTCCTTTGAGTTCCCGACCGAATCGCTGGCAACAAAGGATAAGGGTTGCGCTCGTTGCGGGACTTAACCCAACATTTCACAACACGAGCTGACGACAGCCATGCAGCACCTGTCTCAGAGTTCCCGAAGGCACCAAGGCATCTCTACCAAGTTCTCTGGATGTCAAGAGTAGGTAAGGTTCTTCGCGTTGCATCGAATTAAACCACATGCTCCACCGCTTGTGCGGGCCCCCGTCAATTCATTTGAGTTTTAACCTTGCGGCCGTACTCCCCAGGCGGTCGATTTAACGCGTTAGCTCCGGAAGCCACGCCTCAAGGGCACAACCTCCAAATCGACATCGTTTACAGCGTGGACTACCAGGGTATCTAATCCTGTTTGCTCCCCACGCTTTCGCACCTGAGCGTCAGTCTTCGTCCAGGGGGCCGCCTTCGCCACCGGTATTCCTCCAGATCTCTACGCATTTCACCGCTACACCTGGAATTCTCCCCCCTCTACGAGACTCTAGCTTGCCAGTTTTGAATGCAGTTCCCAGGTTAAGCCCGGGGATTTCACATCCAACTTAACAAACCGCCTGCGTGCGCTTTACGCCCAGTCATTCCGATTAACGCTTGCACCCTCCGTATTACCGCGGCTGCTGGCACGGAGTTAGCCGGTGCTTCTTCTGCGAGTAACGTCAATCAGCAAGGTTATTAACCTTACTGCCTTCCTCCTCGCTGAAAGTGCTTTACAACCCGAAGGCCTTCTTCACACACGCGGCATGGCTGCATCAGGCTTGCGCCCATTGTGCAATATTCCCCACTGCTGCCTCCCGTAGGAGTCTGGACCGTGTCTCAGTTCCAGTGTGGCTGGTCATCCTCTCAGACCAGCTAGGGATCGTCGCCTAGGTGAGCCGTTACCCCACCTACTAGCTAATCCCATCTGGGCACATCTGATGACGTGAGGCCCGAAGGTCCCCCACTTTGGTCTTGCGACGTTATGCGGTATTAGCTACCGTTTCCAGTAGTTATCCCCCTCCATCAGGCAGTTTCCCAGACATTACTCACCCGTCCGCCGCTCGTCACCCGGAGAGCAAGCTCTCCTGTGCTACCGCTCGACTTGCATGTGTTAGGCCTGCCGCCAGCGTTCAATCTGAGCCATGATCAAACTCTTCAATTTAAAGTTTGATTTGCTTCTGCTCGAGAAGCGATGCTCAAAGAATTATTACTGTTAGTTCGTAATGAATTAACTGTTGTTCACTCTTCAAGACTTTTATTTTTTAAGCCCTAAGGCTTTACGATAAAGTCCTGTGAGTGCCCACACAGATTGTCTGATTAATTGTTAAAGAGCGTTGCCACATCTACCGTGGCGCGGGAGGCGTATATTACGCTGCACCGCTGAAAAGTCAACGTTAATTTTTCAATTTCGCGTTTAACTTTCCGACTGTTACCGCAACTGCGTGTCGCTGTTGCCGTGTCAGTGGAGGCGAAGTGTAGGGAGTTCTTTCGCGCTGACAAGCGCTAAATGCAAAAAAAAAATTCCAAGCGCTTATTTTTAACACAACCACTCTGTATAAAAAAAGCGGCACGTCTGTGCCGCTTAATACTTTCACCATATAAAACATGATGTTAATCACTATCGGGCAACAATATGCTTTTCGCTGCCCTCAACATCCAAGGTGACCGGTTTCCCTGGAATCAATTTGCCCGAAAGGATTTCCTGGGCCAACGGGTTTTCAATCTGCTGCTGGATAGCACGTTTGAGCGGTCGAGCACCGTAAACCGGGTCAAAACCAATTAGCCCCAATTGTTCCAATGCGGCCTCGGTCATCGTGACCTGATAGCCACGTTCTTCCAGCCGCTTGTACAACCGCTGCAACTGAATACGCGCGATGGACATGATGCGTGCCTGATCCAATGGGTGGAATACCACGACTTCATCAATACGGTTGATAAACTCCGGACGGAAACGATGGCTTACCACATCCATAACCATGTCACGCATCCCGACATAATCCATTTCACCGAAATGTTCCTGAATGAGATCGTAACCCAGGTTCGAGGTCATCACGATAACTGTATTACGGAAATCCACCGTTCTGCCTTGCCCATCCGTCAAGCGGCCATCGTCAAGCACCTGCAACAGAATGTTGAATACATCTGGATGGGCTTTTTCAACTTCATCAAGCAGGATCACGGAATAAGGACGGCGCCGAACCGCTTCGGTGAGATACCCCCCTTCCTCATACCCCACGTATCCCGGAGGTGCGCCGACCAAACGAGACACTGAGTGCTTTTCCATAAATTCAGACATGTCGATGCGCACCATAGCGTCATCGCTGTCGAACAAGAAGGCCGCCAGCGTTTTACACAGTTCAGTTTTCCCCACCCCGGTTGGCCCCAGGAACAGGAACGATCCAATGGGTCGATTAGGATCGGAAAGGCCTGCACGACTGCGACGAATCGAGTTCGCCACGGCGCTGACCGCCTCATCTTGCCCGATAACGCGCTGATGAAGTTCTTGCTCCATACGCAGCAGCTTGTCTCGTTCACTTTCCAACATGCGCGCAACGGGAATTCCCGTCCATCTAGCTAGAACTTCGGCAATTTCGGCATCGGTCACTTTGTTGCGTAACAGGTGCATGGTTTTCCCTTCCGCCTGCGTTGCCGCCGCTAGCTGTTTTTCAAGCTCGGGCAAGCGCCCATACTGCAACTCCGACATGCGAGCGAGATCGCCCTGACGACGTGCCTGCTCCAGTTCGATCTTCGCTTGTTCCAATGCGGCCTTGATATTTTGCGTACCGCTGAGAGAGGCTTTCTCCGCTTTCCACTCTTCTTCAAGTTTGGAGTAGTCGCGCTCTTTCTGCTCAAGCTCTTCGTTTAGCAAAGACAGTCGCTTTTGACTGGCCTCATCGGACTCTTTTTTCAGCGCCTGCTGTTCCAGCTTTAACTGGATGATACGCCTGTCCAGACGATCCAGAGATTCCGGTTTCGAATCCATCTGCATACGAATGCTTGATGCCGCTTCATCAATCAGGTCAATGGCTTTATCCGGCAGTTGCCTGTCGGCAATGTAGCGGTGCGACAACATGGCCGCCGCCACAATCGCCGGGTCAGTGATCTGCACATGATGGTGCAATTCATAACGTTCTTTAAGCCCACGCAGAATCGCGATCGTGTCTTCAACATTGGGTTCCGCCACAAACACCTTTTGGAATCGGCGTTCCAGCGCAGCGTCTTTCTCAATGTATTGCCGGTATTCGTCCAGCGTGGTCGCGCCAACGCAATGCAACTCCCCGCGCGCCAATGCAGGCTTGAGCATGTTACCCGCATCCATTGCACCGTCAGCTTTGCCCACGCCAACCATGGTATGCAACTCATCGATAAACAAGATGACGCTGCCTTCCTGTTTTGCCAGATCGTTAAGTACCACTTTCAGACGTTCTTCGAATTCACCACGGTATTTAGCACCGGCAATCAATGCTCCCATGTCTAACGACAGTACGCGCTTGTGTTTAAGCCCTTCAGGCACTTCACCGTTAATGATACGCTGAGCTAATCCTTCTACGATTGCCGTTTTCCCGACGCCAGGTTCACCGATCAGCACCGGGTTATTTTTAGTACGGCGTTGCAGCACCTGAATAGTTCTGCGAATTTCTTCATCACGGCCAATGACCGGGTCCAATTTGCCCTGTTCAGCGCGTTCGGTTAAATCGATGGTGAATTTCTTTAGCGCTTGTCGCTGATCTTCCGCATTTTGATCGTTCACCTGTTCACCACCACGTATCTGATCAATGGCTTTAGAGAAGGCTTCTTTAGTTGCCCCTGCGCGCGCCAGGAGATCGCTCAACGTGCCGCGAGTATCCAACGCCGCCAGCAAAAACAGTTCGGAAGAGATAAACGCGTCGCCGCGCTTCTGTGCAATCTTGTCACACAGATTGAGAGTACGGACGAATTCATTGGAGGGTTGCACATCGCCATCAACGCCCTGCACTTGCGGTAAACGCGCGATGGCCTGTTCTATGTCCGCTTTCAGACGAATAGCGTTTACACCTGCCGTGGTCAACAGCGGGCTGACCGTACCGCCCTCCTGCTTCAACAGCGCACTCATGACGTGTAACGGGTCGATAAACTGATGATCCTTGCCGAGCGCTAGAGATTGCGCATCCGCAAGGGCAAGCTGGAATTTATTGGTAAGACGATCCAGACGCATAACTCCTCCCATACATACTGGTCAAAATTGCTACTGGAGATTAAATGAGGTCATCCCTCAAAATTTCAAGATTATTTTGCCAGTAATAAATAATAGAAGGAATGCAGTTACTTGCCATGGATCGTTTTAATTCAGTAGGTTATATCAGCCAGATTAAACTTGCCATACGACCTGTAGTTCCATCGCGGCGATATGAGAAAAATTTGTCGGCCTGAGTCACAGTACAGGCATCGCCACCAAAAATTTTCGTCACGCCCTGAGCTTGCAAGCGCAAACGAGCTAACTGGTAGATATCGGCAATGAACTTGTTATCCTTAGCGATAAATGCGTCTGCGGCAACAGGGAGTAGTTCAATAAAAGCATCACGCACCTCAGGGCCAACCTCAAACGCCTGCGGCCCGATCGCCGGCCCAAGCCATGCCATCACGGACGACGCAGGGGCGCGGAAATGACGCAATGTCGCTTCCAGCACGCCAGAGAACACAGGCCGCGCCAGCCCGCGTGCGTAGCAGCCACTTCATCACCGCACACACCAGACCAGGTTGGTTGGTGTAGGCCGCATCACCGGTCGGCACGCCTGACGCCGAAGACGCTAATGAAACCACCTGCGTTCCATGCACTTGATTTAGCCACTGCGGCATCGCAGGCAAATCGGCCAGCATGACCAGTCGCTGACGATTATCTAACACCGCCTCAGGTCGATCGCCTACGTGCGCACCAAGATTCAACGAATCATAGGGCGTTTGGCTCACGCCTCCCCTTCGCGTGGTACTACAGGCACGCACACGTTGCGGTGCAGGCCAGTCAGGCAGTATCAGTTCGCTCGTCATCAGCCTCTCGTCACCAGTCATATTGATCTTTGAACGCCTCGGCGTCCGCTTTTAATACCTCAATTAAATCAACCATATCTTGTGGTATGGGGGCATGCCACTCCATTTCAATCCCGCTGATGGGATGATAAAGGCGTAGCATGGTCGCGTGTAGCGCCTGACGATCGAACGTGCGCAGTGCAGTCACCAGTTCCTCTGATGCCCCCTTAGGCAAGCGAGGACGACCGCCATACAGTTGATCGCCCACCAGCGGATGATTGATGTGCGCCATGTGAACACGAATCTGGTGTGTACGACCCGTTTCAAGACGCAGGCGTAGGCGCGTATGGCTGCGAAAATGCTCCATAATGCGGTAATGGGTAACGGCCGGTTTTCCCATAGGATGCACCGACATATGGGTGCGTTTGGTGGAATGACGGCTCATCGGTTCATTGACTGTGCCTCCGGCCGTCATGCGGCCAATCGCAACGGCTTCGTACTCACGTGTGATTTCACGCGCCTGAAGCGATTCCACCAGTCGCGTTTGCGCTGGCACGGTTTTCGCTACCACCATAAATCCCGTGGTGTCTTTATCCAGGCGGTGCACAATGCCTGCGCGCGGAACGTCGCCAATAGCCGGAAAATGGTGCAGCAACGCATTGAGCACGGTGCCGTCCGGGTTACCCGCGCCAGGGTGAACCACCAAATAGCGCGGTTTATTGATCACCAGAATGTCTTGATCTTCATAAACGATATCCAGTGCGATATCTTGTGCTTCCCAGCGAACCTCTTCATCGATCAAGGCATCAATCGTAATGGCTTCACCGCCTAACACTTTCTCTTTTGGCTTATTTATCATATTGCCGTTAATCTGTACCCGATCGTCCAGGATCCATTCTTTTATGTGAGAACGGGAATAATCAGGGAACAATTCGGCCAAAGCCTGATCTAACCGTTGACCGAGTTGAGACTCAGCCACCGTTGCGGTGAGTTGTACTTGTTGTGCCATAGTTGCAGCTTCTTCGTTAACGTTGGGTTTTCGCGGCGATGCCGTTTAAAATAATGTACTATTGTAGCTAGTCTTACCCGGGAGCGTAACGGCCAGTCTCCCGGCATAACACTCTGAGGATAATCAAAACGTTATGATGCGTATGAAATATCTGGTGGCTGCAGCCACGTTGAGCCTGGCGCTAGCGGGTTGCTCCAACAGCTCCAAGGATACGGTTCCCGACAGTCCGCCTTCTGAAATTTATGCTACCGCTCAACAAAAATTGCAGGACGGTAACTTTAAAGCAGCAATCACGCAGTTGGAAGCATTGGATAACCGATATCCTTTCGGGCCCTATTCTCAGCAAGTGCAGCTTGACCTGATTTATGCTTACTACAAGTCCGCAGAACTGGCGATGGCGCAAGCCTCCATTGACCGTTTCCTGCGCATCAACCCGACACACCCAAGTGTGGACTATGTGCTGTACATGCGTGGTTTAACCAACATGGCTCAGGATGATAGCGCACTTCAGGGGTTCTTCGGCGTTGACCGCTCTGACCGCGATCCACAATATGCACGCGCGGCTTTTCGTGACTTCCGCCAGTTGCTGCAAGCGTATCCTCGCAGCCAGTTTGCCACGGATGCGGGCAAACGTCTGGTATTCCTGAAAGAGCGTTTAGCTAAATACGAACTTTCAGTGGCGGAATATTACACCAAACGCGGTGCCTACGTCGCCGTTGTTAATCGTGTAGAACAGATGATGCGTGATTTCCCGGACACGCAAGCGACAAAAAGAGCGCTTCCGCTAATGGAAAATGCTTATAGAGAACTCCAGCTGCTGGGTCAGGCGGATAAAGTCGCGAAAATCGTCGAGGCCAATCCCGCTTAACCAGAGAGCAGCACGGCCCCTACTCACATGCGTAAACATAAAAAAACGGCAACCTTGGTTTGCCGTTTTTTTATTCCAACGCAGGAACAGTGTCCGAGCATCATCCCACCACTGACCTTGTCTGCACGCCATCGATCTCATTGATAATGCCACCAGTTGCATCAGGTCTCAAGCCTTGCATTGCGCTTCCTCTATGTGCTTCACAAATTGCAACGAGGTGATCCGACCAGCCAAATAAAAGTGATGTAGATCCCGATTTTTATCCCATTTACGGCTATACTGAAGTTATCTAAGTGAGACGGCAAAAGCAGAGAGGTATGTTATATGACGATCAACATTACCAGTAAGCAAATGGAAATCACCCCCGCAATACGTCAGCATGTCGAAGACCGTCTAACCAAGCTGGATAAATGGCAAACTCACCTGATTAACCCACATATTATTTTATCCAAAGAACCGGTGGGTTTTGTTGCCGATGCGACTATCAGTACGCCTAAATGGTCCCTTGGTCGCCAGCGCCAAGCATGAAGATATGTACGCTGCCATTAATGAGCTGCTCGCGAAACTGGAGCGCCAACTGAACAAGATGCAGCATAAGGGAGAAGCACGTCGAGCAACGACGGCTGGGGTCAAAGACGCGGATATTGAGTTGTCATAACCGAAACCTTCAGATAACAGTAGCCAACAACGCGCCGTCAGGGCGCGTTTTTGCTTCTGAGGATAAGGCCCCTTCGCTTTTTAGTTGACAGAACGAAAAGCCAACAGTTACTTTACAGGGGTACTTTCACCCCATGAGAGCGCTAGCGCTTAACAGGCAACCAATGAGCCACACACCGTTTTTCTTCGTATTCTTTTTTACCTTCCCCTGATTGGGAGGCGATTCGTCATATTGAAAGAATACGAAGACGAACCAGAAAGCCTCCTGAATAGGGGGCTTTTTTTATGCACTTATTTATACGCACTGTATGGATAAAAATGAGTTTACAGGTAACACAACCATGACAGACAACCCTTTACTGGCCTTACGTGAACGCATCACCGAGTTGGATTTAAAACTGCTTGAACTGCTGGCCGAACGGCGAGAGTTGGCATTGGAAGTGGCACGCGCAAAGTTACATACGCATCGCCCGATTCGCGACAAAGAACGAGAAAGAGATTTGCTGGATAAGCTCATCGAAGCGGCAAAACCTCATCATTTTGATGGGCATTATATTACGCGCCTGTTTCAACTAATTATTGAAGACTCAGTGCTAACGCAGCAGGCGCTGTTACAGCACCATCTTAACCCCACCGGAGCCCACTCGGCGCGTGTCGCCTTTCTTGGCCCCAAAGGCTCCTACTCCCATCTGGCTGCCCGGCAGTATGCCGCGCGCCATTTTGAACAGTTGGTTGAGTGTGGCTGCCAGAAGTTTCAGGATATCTTCGCGATGGTGGAAACCGGCCAAGCCGACTACGGCGTTCTACCCATTGAGAACACCACATAGGGTGCAATCAATGACGTGTACGATCTACTGCAACATACCGGGCTGTCGATTGTGGGCGAACTTACCCACCCCATCGATCACTGTATGCTGGTCGCTACCGACACGGATTTAAGCCAAATTACGACCGTCTACAGCCATCCACAACCCTTCCAGCAGTGCAGCTATTTTATCCAGCGTTATTCACAATGGAAAATCGAATATTGTGAAAGCACGGCGGCTGCGATGGAAAAAGTCGCATCATTGAATTCACCCCACGCCGCCGCGCTGGGCAGCGAGGCCGGTGGATTACTTTATCAATTGCGCGTGCTGGAACATAACCTGGCAAACCAGACCCAAAACACCACCCGCTTTATCGTGTTGGCACGTAAGCCGATTGATGTCTCTGAGCAAGTCCCCGCCAAAACCACCTTGATTATGGCGACGGGTCAGCAATCGGGAGCATTAGTGGAAGCACTGCTGGTGCTGCGCGAACACAGCATCATTATGACAAAACTGGAATCTCGTCCTATTTACGGTAACCCCTGGGAAGAGATGTTTTATATTGATGTGCAGGCTAACCTGCGCGGGGATGGATTACAAAAAGCACTGAAAGAGTTATCGGGCATCACACGCTCACTGAAAGTGCTCGACTGTTACCCCAGTGAGAACGTCGTCCCCGTTGAGATACACTGAGTGTAGCGCTCCCAGCCGCCTGGCTGGGAGCGCCTCTCCGCTATCTAGATGCGGCTGTCGTTAGCCTGTTTCAGCAAGGCTCGACTTTCCACCTGAAAACGCTGGGCATAATCACCAAACCAATGTTCTACTTTCTTAAAGCTGGCGATAAACGCCGCTTTGTCTTTGCTTTCCAACAGTGCAATCGCTTCACCAAAACGGGCGTAATAGCGTTTGATCAAGGCCAGATTATTTTCGGATGACATGATGATATCGGCATAAAGCTGCGGGTCTTGTGCGAATAGCCGCCCTACCATCACCAGCTCCAACCGGTAAATGGGTGAAGACAATGCAAGTAATTGCTCAAGCTGCACATTCTCTTCCGCCAAATGCAACCCGTAGGCAAAAGTAGCAAAGTGACGCAACGCCTGAATAAACATCATATTTTGATCGTGTTCAACCGCACTGATGCGATGCAGCCGGGCGCCCCATACCTGAATTTGCTCCAACAGCCACTGATACGCTTCAGGCTGGCGACCATCGCAATACACCACGACTTGCTTAGCAAGGCTACTGCTGTCTGGTCCGAACATCTGGTGTAAGCCTACGACCGGGCCGGAATGTGCCGCCAGCATCGCCTGCAACGGCCCATTTTTGACCGAAGCCAGATCCACCAGAATACAATCCTCCGGCAAACGCGGTAACTGTGCAATCACCTGTTCCGTCACGTGAATTGGCACACTAACGATCACCATACCAGCATCCGCCAACAGGCTGTCAGCCTGCGGCCAATCTTCTTTTTCCAACAGCCTTACTTCATAGCCGGACAGACGCAACATTTTTTCGAACATACGTCCCATCTGCCCGCGTCCACCCACAATGACGACAGGCCGCAGCTGCGGACACAGTGTTTTAAAGCCTTTGTCATTTTCACTGGCGTAGGATTCTCGCATCACTCGGCGCAGAACGTCCTCAATGAGATCCGCAGGCACGTTGAGGGCCTCGGCCTCTTCACGACGAGAACGCAGCATCGCAGCCTCGCGATCGGGAGCATAGATAGGGAGACCATAGCGGCTTTTCACCTCTCCGACTTCTGCCACTAATGCCAACCTGCGCGCCAACAAACCAAGCAGCGCCTTATCCACCTCATCAATCTGATCCCGCAACGCGGTCAGTTCTGCAACCATGTTCTGTTATTCTCCCAACGATGAACGGCGTACCGCACCTAGTTCCTGATGCACCGATCTCAACAAAGCATCGGTTCTTTCCCAATTGATACAGGCATCTGTCACCGATACACCATATTGCATTGCCGAACGCGGTTGTTCCGACGACTGATTGCCTTCATGAATATGACTTTCCAGCATCATGCCAATAATGGAACGGTTACCCGCTTTAATTTGCTCAACAATGGATGACACCACCTGCGGTTGGCGACGGTAATCTTTATTCGAGTTGCCATGGCTGCAATCTATCATGAGTGAAGGCGTTAAGCCCGCAGCCTGCATCTGTTTTTCACATTCCGCTACGTCTTGTGCGCTGTAGTTAGGCTGCTTGCCGCCACGCAAAATAACATGACCGTCGCTGTTACCCTGAGTTTGCAGCAGGCACACCTGGCCGGTTTGGTTGATACCCACAAAACGGTGCGGCATTGCTGCGGCTTTCATCGCATTAATGGCCGTGCCCAGGCTTCCATCGGTGCCGTTCTTGAAACCCACTGGCATCGAAAGGCCAGAAGCCATTTCGCGGTGCGTTTGCGATTCAGTGGTCCGCGCACCAATCGCTGACCAACTGAACAGATCGCCCAGATATTGTGGACTGTTGGGATCCAACGCTTCTGTCGCCAAAGGCAGCCCCATGTTCACCAGGTTTAGCAGCAGCTCACGTGCAATGTATAACCCCGCCTCCACGTCGAAGGAGCCATCCATGTAGGGGTCATTGATAAGACCTTTCCAACCTACAGTAGTACGCGGTTTTTCAAAGTAAACGCGCATTACGATATACAACCGATCGCTCAATTCGGCTGATAGCGTATGCAAGCGGCGGGCATACTCCAACGCAGCATCCGTGTCGTGAATGGAACAGGGTCCACACACCACCAATAACCGGTTATCGCGACCGTGGATAATATCGGAAATGGTACAACGTGCCGTGGCAATGGCCTGCTCTTCTTGCACATTGAGCGGGAATTTTGCCTTGAGCTCATCGGGCGTAATCAGTACTTGTTCATCGGCAATATTGATGTTGTTGAGCGAATCTTTTTGCATGTTCATTTTCCTGGACAGTTCTTGAGTAGCGTAGCGCGCTTTCCGCCGCCACACTGAGTTCAAGATACCACAAAATGTAAAGATTTCAACCCATGCAGTGTAAATATAAAATTACTAGTTCACTTTCACCTGAATCTCACGTTCGCGTCGCGGGTTACTGGCTTTCCTCGCTTATCTCAATGCAAATAATGATAGGATCAATGCAACATGAGAAAAGCATGCTGGGAGCCATCCTAATTGACGACGAGCAACTGGCTCGCGAAGAGTTGTTGCTACTACTGGATAAAGAAGATGACATTGAGGTAATAGCGCAGTGCAGCAACGCGCTGGAAGCTATACCGGTGATTAACCGACTTCAACCGGATGTGATCTTTCTTGATATCCAGATGCCGAAAATCAGTGGGCTGGAACTGGTTGCCATGCTCGATCCTGACAGCATGCCTTATGTTGTTTTTGTCACCGCCTATAACGAATACGCGGTGCGCGCTTTTGAAGAACATGCCTTTGATTATTTGCTCAGGCCGCTGGACAATCAGCGCCTGGCAAAAACCCTCAATCGTCTTCGACGCGGCACATCCGTAAATAAAAATGTACAACTTATTGCGGAGCCTCAACTTAGGCATATCCCGT
Organism: Candidatus Symbiopectobacterium endolongispinus; assembly: GCF_018777385.1. Lineage (GTDB taxonomy): Bacteria > Pseudomonadota > Gammaproteobacteria > Enterobacterales > Enterobacteriaceae > Symbiopectobacterium > Symbiopectobacterium endolongispinus. The sequence continues at coordinate 1,005,956 of NZ_JAFJYB010000001.1, forward strand.
GCCACGGCCACAACCGTATTTTTCTCCTTAAGATCGAAGAAGTGGAATATCTCTGTTCCGAGCTGAGCGGCGTCCATGTCGTAGGGCTAAATCAGTCAGGTTATACCCAGCTATCGTTAAAAACCCTGGAAGAGAAGACGCCTTTTGTCCGCTGTCATCGCCAGTACATGGTAAACACCGAGTTGCTTCAGGAGATACAGTTGATGGATAACTGTGGCGCAGAAGTCATTACCCACACCGGTAAACATATTCCCGTGAGCCGACGCTATTTAAAAAGCTTGAAAGAGAAGCTGGGTATTGCTTGATACCGACAGAAACCGCCCTCTGATAAGGATAATGGGATGAGATTCGGATACGTGTTATGCCTGACATTGGTGCTTGCCAGTTGTCAAATCTCTCAGACACCGTCACCGGAAAGGTCCCATTCCCTCTGGTATAACATGGGGCTCAACGATGCCATGACAGGAAACGTGGTGAAAGACAACGATGCCCTGGTGGAATGGTCTGGTGATACGGCCATTGATCGCTCCCATTACTTACGGGGTTATCAGGATGGACAAGCCACATTGTGCCATGCAACCCAACTGGAAGAATGGGGTAAAGCGGGAAAAGATTTTCCCGCCAGCTGTGATGGCACCGAGAATGCCGAGCAATTAAGACAAATTTGGCAAAAACATGCCGCTCAGAATTATTAGATTGCCGTTGTAATTTTGTATCATCATGCAATAACACTATGCCACACTAGAAAGTAGGGGTATTGATATTTTTGGATACAGATCGTACAAGATCTCAACAAAATCGCGCTTACTGGAATCAGAGTTCTTTAACGCTGACACTAAATTTTCGAAAACGTCTTCTAATTTTATCCCCCCCGTCAGACCTAGTTTTATATACTTTACATTTTTATCAGAATAAATATTTCGATCATCACCTGAAGATGCACTTAGCACAAACTCACGTCCACAAGATGTTACAACGCCCAACACAATATGTTCTCGACTAAGGAACATATTTTTCTTACTCAAAAAAGTGAACGTTGTATAGCCAGGAACATGTTCCTCTCTGAGCTTCACACCAATATTTTTTTCATTAAAAACAACTGGGTGTGTTATTTTATTTGCTTCAATAATATGACTTCCAAACGCTTTAACCTTCATGGCATTTTCGCTTTTCTGATGAAGATAAGCAGCCACATCAATCAGCGCATCTTCTTTATAACTATAATGATCTTTATGAGAAATAATATCCTGAACAAGCGTTTCTTTTATCTCTTTAAAGCTTTTATAAATGTATGCTTTTTTTCATTATATTTACCAATATGTAAGGCCCTTGATTTTTTTCTTCTATTACAGTGCAATAGCCACTCGAGTTACATCTCTCCGTAAATACAACTTCATTTCCGTTTGAAAGTGGAATTCTTATTTTTTCTCTTCACTGGCAGACTCATCCAAACGTTCAATACTGTTTAACAATGTCGTGGTTATTGATAAAATATTAGTTTTTACTTTATTCTGCCTGTAATCTTCTAATAGTTTTATAACTACATAGCTTACTCCGAGAGTAACAATCGCTAATAGAATCCTTCCTTCATCGCTAAAGTTAACACTATTTTCTGGTGAGAAAATGGCATCATTAATAATGCTATGCTCACTGGTTTTATAATAATTCAGATCAGAGTTGAGTCCGGTTTGCAAAGATAAAATTGTATTCATGCGCCCTCTATATTGATGACATTCACTATTTCATACAATGTACCCTTACACCGTAGCGACACCATCAGCTAATTACCTCAATAAAAAAGGGTTTAGCCATTGGCTAAACCCTTCGTAACTAAAAGCTTTTGGATGTCGCGTTAGCGAACTCTTAGTTAAGACGCAACTCGTGTATGCCGAAAATAACAACGGCCCGTATTCTTATGACGTTGCTCAGGCGCCGTTGACATCGTCCTATCTGGCAGGGTTCCGTTTGCAACAGTTAGCGATACTGCATAGCTCGAAGCCAGAGCGCATATTGGCTTGGCCGCGCTCTTCATTGTGACGCTACATGCGATCGTGCTGGCGCTGCTGGCACGTGCAGCTGATATGCCGGTTACGGTGCCCGCACAGCCACAGCCCGTGAGTGTGGAACTGGTGGTGGCGACACCCAATGTAGAGACACCACCCAGCGTCTCAGAAACGAATCTCCCTGAAGAAGTCGTGTTACCTGAAGCGGTTGCGCAACCAGAGCCGAAGGAAGCGGTAAAACCGGTGGATGAAAATGCGGTTGCGCCCGCGCCGCCGGAAAAGAAAACACCGCCGCCCGTCAAAAAAGCGGTACCGGCCAAGCGTAAACCCACACCGCAGCCCGTGCGGCAGGAACCTGTCACAGCGGCCAATAACGCCCCAAGCGCCACGGCCGCACCTGTCACCAGCGCGACACAGGATGCGCCCCTGATGCCACCTCAGGCTAACGCCGATTACCTGCGCAACCATCCGTCGCCTTACCCTGAAGTGGCGATCAGTCGTGGTCAGGAAGGTACGGTGTTGCTGAATGTTCAGGTGCGTCCCGATGGCAAGGTACAAACGTTAAATATCCAAAAATCCAGCGGCTATCCGGCGCTGGACAACGCCGCCCGAGACACGGTGCTGCGCTGGTCCTTCGTTCCGGCACGGCGTGGCAGCCAGGCTGTCAACTGTTGGGTGGTGGTTCCCGTCGATTTTTCGCTTAATTCATGAGGTAGTAGTTATGACTTTCGGACACGTAGAACTCCTTTCCCCTGAAGGGGGCGTTATTCTGCTGTTACTGCTGTTCTCCGTGCTGACCTGGACGCTCGGTGTATTAAAACTACTGCAATACCGCCGTTTACAGCGGCGCGCTCGGCAATTTCGTGCCCTTTTTTGGCAACAGGACGATCTGAGTCACTCGCTGAGCCACAGTCTTGCTGAGACTGGCGCGTTCGCTAACCTCGCTCAGGCAGCGCTGCAAGCGCCACAACCCGTAAACGGTAAACTCACACTCGGGCTTCATCTGCCCGATCGCGTAGAACGCGCATTGCAACAGCAGATCCAACGCGAGCGCCGCACGTTGGAAACCGGACTAGCCGTGCTGGCCAGTATCGGTACCACATCGCCGTTTATCGGCCTGTTCTGGACGGTGTGGGGCATCATGGCAGCACTACAACAAATTGGACTGTCTGGCTCAGCCAGTCTGGATACCGTTGCGGGCCCCATCGGTAATGCCCTGATTGCAACCGGTATTGGTATTGCCGTCGCCGTTCCTACGGTGTTTATTTACAACTATTTTTTGCGACGTTTGAAACTGGCGGTGGCAGATATGTATGATTTCGCCACGATGTTTTCAGCCTGTTGCAGGCACACGACTTTCAGGTAACACCACCATCCGATACGCCTTATAGCTTAAAAAACATCAGGGAGGTGGTGTGATATGGCTTTCGCCTCTCGTAACGATGACGACATGATGAGTGAAATGAACATTACCCCGCTGGTAGACGTGATGCTGGTGCTCCTGGTGGTGTTTATCGTCACGGCACCGATGTTGACCAACGCGATTCCGGTGCAGTTACCAAAAACCGCGCCCGCCGAGCGAACCGAGCCCTTGGTGATCAGCATTGATGCCCAGCAGCAGCTGTTTATCAATAAAGATCCTTTCCCTCGCGATCGGTTAGCCGCCCACTTGCAACAGGCCAAAGCAAATAATGCCAATCTGGTAGTGCAGGTGCAGGCAGACAAAGAGGCCAACTACGGCGAGGTTGCCGCGTTGCTGGCCGATGTGGAGCAGGCAGAAATTACGCGCATCTCCCTGTTGACCCAGAAATAACCCACGCGGAATGCCAGCATGATGATCCCTCAACAGGCTCCACGGACAGGGGCGGTTTCCCCTCTGCCGTACCGCTTTTCCGACACAGGTTACAGCGCCTGGCTGGTCCCGTTGCTGCTGCTCACCGTGTGGTGGCTGGCCAGCCGCCATCAGTGGATGTCAGAACAGATCCTGCCCTCTCCGCTGACCGTTGCCAGTGGCGCATTAACCTTTATCCCCGAAGAGTTGCTACACCAGTTGCCCATCAGCCTGGCGCGCTTGTTTATCGGCCTCGGTGGCGGCATCCTGTGCGGTCTGCTGTTGGGTTGCCTGTTCGGTTTACACCGCCGCAGTCATTCTCTGTTTATGCCGCTGTTCACCGTAGTAGCGCAAATTCCTACGCTGGCTTGGATCCCGTTGTTGATGCTGCTGTTGGGTATCGGAGAAGCGCTAAAGCTGGCGGTATTGATCAAATCCATCACCGTTCCGGTAACGCTTTACACCTGTGCTGGTATTCAACAAACGCCGCAAAAGCTGTATGAGATGGCACGCAGTCTGCATCTTACTCCCACGCTATTTCTACGTCGTCTGATTATCCCCACAATGTTGCCTTACGTAATGACCGGCGTCCGGCTGGCATTCTCACAGGGTTGGGTGTCGCTGATTGCCGTCGAACTGCTGGCCTCGAGTGAAGGGCTGGGTTACCTGCTGGTACAAAGCCGCCAGCTGTTTATGCTGGATTTTGTGTTTGTCTGCATTCTGATTATCGGCCTGTGCGGGTATTTGGGAGAACGGCTGCTGCTCAGGCTGGAGCAACGCTGGATTCACTGGCCCGCGCCGGTATTAGGGCGAGACAGTCTAAGTCCCAGTGTTGCCTTCACCTCTTTAACGCCCTGGTATGCGCCGCTAACGCTGTTACTGCTGTGGAGCGTGGGCAGACAGCTTGCCTGGTTTAACACCGCCTTTCTGCCAGCACCACAGCACGTCATTGAGACGCTGATGAATGGATTAGCTCAGGTACCGATCTGCTTGCCAGCCTGACACACGCACTGCAAGGATTTCTGCTCGGCAGCCTGCTTGGAATCGGTGCTGGTGCCATGCTCGGCGGTTTGCCACTCGTCGATCGGCTATTCAACCCGGTGCTTTCCGCCATGCGCAGCGTAGCGCTCTTCGCCTGGCTGCCGCTGATCACCGCCTGGTTCGGGCTGGATGACACCGCCAAGGTGGTGTTTGTGTCCGTCGCCGCTTTCTTTCCTCTGCTACTTGCCACGCGTCAGGGGATTGCTCAATTACCGCCAACGTTGCGTGAAGCAGCCTATGTACTACGGCTTTCTCCGCGCCACACCTTAAGTAAGTTGGTGCTGCCTTCGGTGATGCCACCGGTGTTCTCCGGCCTGCGGCTGGCGCTGATGCACGCTTGGACAGGCGCAATTGGTGCTGAATATTTCATTCCGTCTGGCGCGGGGTTGGGGGCATGATGATTCGTGCTCAGCAATTGCTGGCATCCGATCGGATTATTGCTGGCGTGGTGCTGATCGCGCTGGTTGCCGCACTGTTTTCCCGCCTGATCACCTTCGCTGAACGTCGCCTGACCGCCTGGCGCTTCCAGTAACCGACATTAAGGAGACGTCATGCCTTTGCAATTTCATCACATTACCAAGCAATTTACCGTACAACACCAGCCTCTCACCGTGTTGCAGGATATCTCGCTGTCGTTGGCACCCGGCGAACTGGTCGCCATTATCGGCAGCAGTGGGTGTGGCAAATCGACATTATTGCGGCTGGCCGCCGGGCTGGAGCAGGCACAACAAGGTTCAATTACTATTTGATGGGCAACTGCTGACAGGCATTCATCCTGACGTCAGTCTGGTGTTTCAAGAACCACGACTGTTCCCGTGGTTGAGTGTGAAGGAAAATATTCGTCTGGGGATGATTAACCTGCCCCTTTCCGCCGCACAATCCGAACAGCAGATTGCGCACTACCTTGAAATGATGGGATTAGAAGACTTTGCCAATGCCTGGCCACATCAGTTGTCAGGCGGCATTGCGCAGCGCGTGGCCATCGCGCGGGGGTTAGCCTCACGCCCCAAAATTCTGTTGCTCGACGAGCCGTTTGGTGCGCTTGATGCCATGACCAAACAGCAGCTACAGCATCGGCTGGCAGAGATCCGCCGTCATACCACGCTGACCATTCTGCTGGTAACCCACGACGTGGAAGAGGCCGTCTTTCTGGCCGACAGAGTGGTCGTGATGTCGCCCCGACCGGGTCGCATCAGCACGCTATTGCCGATTTCGCTGCCCTATCCGCACGATCGAACCAGCCAGACGTTACTGGCTCACAGACAGGTATTGGGAGAGGCATTGCAACACGCGGAAGTCCCGGCAACAGTGTAAACCGTTGCCGATTACGCCACGATGGCGTGGGCACACTGCGCCTGAAGCAGTTCCCATTCAGGTTTAGCTACCGAGCCTGCATCGGTAATGATGATATCGATTTCCTGCGGTGTGGCGTAAATTACCCGGCTGGTGACACCTATCTTGCTGTTATCCGCCAGAATAACACGCGTTTTGGCATTCTTGACCATGGCGCGGGCAATGGCAGCTTCATGGTGCGCGAAACTGCTGGCGCCCGAAGCGCTGGTGATCCCTACCGGTGACAGCAGCGCAACATCAGCGCGATAGCGCTGAATCTCACTCACCGTCAAATCACCGCTGGTGGCCTGCATGGACGGCCCCATATGGCCGCCAAGTAGAATCACCTCATGGTGCATCGTCGATTCCGCTGTGGTCAGTTTCAGCGCGACGTTCAGGCTGTTGGTTACCACCGTCATGCCGGGCATAGATAACAGTTCATCCGCCAACAGCGCAGTGGTGCTGCCCGCATCAATAAACAGCGTTTGCCCAGCATTCAGTTGCTGCACCGCAGCGCGGGCAATATACTGCTTCTCTTTTTCAAGCACAGCGTTGCGCACCGACAGCGGCGGTTCCGGCTCCAGCGATGTCGCGACAATCCCACCATGGACGCGGCGTAATGCCCCCATGGACTCCAGCTTAAGAATATCGCGCCGTACCGTCTCTCGCGAGACACCGAGATGCTGGATGATTTTTTCCGTACTGACCCGATTCAATGTGGACAGCAGCGCGCGGATACGGTGTAAGCGAGTCTCTTCTAGCATAAATAGTGATTCTCTGGCGTAAAAGCGTAAACGGCGGTCATTAGCGTTTCGCCGTCAAGAGATGAAGCAGCGGCGCCATTATAGCGACAATCCCCATGATGCACGTAGAAAAAGCCGCTGCCTGCGAGGTGAAACCCGCTTCATCCAGGCGCATCACGGTTACCGCACCGAGCGGTAGCGATGGTGTCACCAGAAAAATCACCGCAGAGAGCGTTACCATGGAACGCATAAACAGGAACATGGCAACGGAGATCAGGGTCAATCTCATGGCAGGCAAATACACATCGCGCAGGATACGCACCACGCCGCCTCCCAGCACGGTGGTGGCATCCTCCATGGCGTTTGGCACATTGCGCATCCCCATCATCATCGTAGTGTAACCCTGCGTGTGATAATGGTAGTAGTTACACAGCGCCACCAGAATCGCCGAGCCATATAACATCCCCCACGGAAGATCGGTGGTGTTGAACGTGAACACATACGACAGCCCGAGCGCGCTGCCCCGGTACGCCCACGGGCAGCGCGCTGAGTAACGCGGCAAAATCCGCACTTTTCCCCGGCTGGCGACGAATGCCAAACGTGAGCAAAAACAGCAGCAGCGTACCGATAACCGCCGCTAATACCGAGATCCAGATGGATGTCCAGAGCGGTGCATACCCCCCGGCAAGATCGATGTTATAATGCTTAAGCGTCAAATCCAGGCGATAAGGCCACAGGCGAATCATACTGGCAATCACCACTGTGGCAATCACCGTTACAATCAACAACGCAATGGTCATATTCACCAGATAAAACGGAATATCGCGGCGCTGCAACGGTTGAGGAACATGCGGAATGGCGGATGACGTGCCGATAGCTTTCTGGCGACGCGAAGCGGCACGCTCAATCCAGATTGGATACTGCCGCAAGCAGTAATAACAGAATCCCCACCACGGCCCCCATGCCAAACTTCATTTGCCCGCTGACCTGGCTGTAGATCTCCGTCGCCAGCACCGAGAAATCACCGCCGATCACCACCGCATTACCAAAATCGGTGATGGTAAACACCACAAAGGCCGCGCTCAATATGCCGTAGCGCACGCCCGGCAGGGTGATATCCAGGAACTGCCGCCAGTCCGTGGCACCCAGCACGTTCGCCGCCTCATACTGCCGGGTATCGCTTTGGCGCAGCGTAACGCGATCGCCCGCCGACCAGTTGAGGGCACTACTGGTTTCCACCAGCAACGGATGTGATTTCCACAGCACTTCAACCCGCTGAATGCTGTCCAAAAAACTGGAGCTCACCACCTGCCCCTCGGCATCAGGCGCTTTCACCATAGCAATGCGCTCAGGGCGGATAAACAGTTCGGCATTCTCTGGCGCAGAGGTCTGCAACAGTTCCGGCATCCACTGCTGGACCGTTGCCTTGGGCAACAGATTACTGTGCCCTATAAATTCAGCCACAAAGCGGGTGCGCGGTGCGGTATAAAGCTAGCGCGGCGTCCCTTCCTGCACGATCAGACCGCCCTGCATACAGACGATTTTATCGGCCATGCTCATGGCTTCTTCCTGATCGTGAGTCACCATCAACGTGGGAATGCCTAACCGTTGTTGGACTTCACGCAGTTCCTGGCGCAATCCCGCACGTACGCGCGCATCCAGAGCTGAAAGCGGCTCATCCAGTAACAGCAACGACGGATTGACGGCTAACGCTCGCGCTATCGCCACACGCTGCTGCTGACCGCCGGAAAGCTGATTAGGATAACGATCGCCAAACCCGCCAAGGCGCACCGTCTCCAACAGGCTGTTGACGCGATCGCGAATCTCCACCTTCGGCGTGTGACGAATTTTCAGCCCATAACCGATGTTTTGCGCAATGGTCATGTGCGGAAACAATGAGTAAGACTGGAACACAATGCCAAACCCGCGATCGCGGGCGGGCACGTTGATCAAATCGCGGCCATCCAGACTGATTTTTCCGCCATCGCTGCTAAGCAATCCGGCGATAATCCGCAGTAACGTGGTTTTCCCACAGCCACTAGGCCCGAGTAAACAAACAAACTCCGCGTTCTCAATCGACAAGTTAATGCGATCGAGCGCTACGTGGCCGTCAAAACTTTTATAGAGACTCTGAATCACCAGCGCCATGTACTTACTATCCTCTTTAAACAACGTCTGGGACAAAGACGCCTTTTATTACAACGGCCTCAACGCTGGCCTGACAGCCAGCGTTGGTACAGAAAAACAGCCTGTTATCAGCGACCAATCGCCTTTTGCCAGGTTTCCAAAATGGCATCCCGCTCTTTGGCACTCTTAGCGAAATCAACCGAGAACAGCACGCTGGAAAGATCGGCAGGCCCGCCCGCCAGCTTGGCGGCTTTCGATTGCTCGACGCCGGGAGTGGTGACGATTTCTTTGTATTTGGTGTACAGCGTCGCTGCGCTGTTGGGTAAGGTCCAATCCAGGAAACGCTTGGCGTCGACTTTATTTTTTGATGCTGCCATCAGACCGGAGGCTTCCAGATCATAGCCTGCGCCATCGCTGGGAATGACCATTTTGACCGGATACCCCTCTTCTATAGATTGCATCGCGGCAAACGCCAACGACACGCCAATGGCATATTCACCGGTGCGCGCCGCTTTACAAGGACGAGAGCCAGATTTGGTGTATTGGGCAATATTGCCATCCAGCGATTTGAGGAATTCCCACCCTTTTTCATCCCCTTTGGATTGCAGCAGCGCGGCGATTTGCAGATACCCTGTACCCGATGAAACCGGGTTCGGCATCACCACTTCGCCTTTGTAAATCGGGTTGGTCAGATCTTGCCAGGTGGCAGGAACCGGCAGGTTTTTCGCTTTGAGCGCTTCAGTGTTCACACAGAACGCCGCCATGTAACCGGTGGCCGCAAACCATTTGTTGTCCGGCGCGCGATAGGTTTAATCCAGCTTTTCACTGCCTTTGGCAGCATATGGCTCAAGCAGCGCGGAAATGCGCGGGTCCATCACGTTGGTCAGCGCTCATCCCCAGACTACGTCGTGCTGTGGATTCTTGGCTTCTGCCAAAATACGCGGACCGAGATCGCCAGTGGGCAAACGCAGCACATTCACGGTGACATCCGGCATGTCCTTCTTCGCCTGTGCAACGTAATCCTTGATTTCATCCTCTTCCAACGAGGTATACACCGTGATGGTGCCTGCCTGTGCCGCTCCCATCAGGGTCGCAAAGGCGCATGCCGCCATCAAACTGGTACGGCGTAATGAAAAACGTTTCATAAATGTTCCCCTTAATGGTTGCGGAAGTCATAACGCGGTGGCGTAGCTTTTAGAAAGTGAGCACTTTTGTGTATTTCACTTTCTGCGTTTTTTGTGCGTTATTTTGCATCTGTGTAGTTTTAAGCACTAATCATACCAACCCGTAAAGAAGCGTATCTTCTGAGGTTATGGAGACTAATAAAACAAGGAATTGCTCAATTATCGTGATGTAAGAGGAAGGTAGTAATGCAAGATGATGTGTGACGAATTGCACTTTTTTGGTGTTTTATACGCATCAAAAAAGTGCATTTAAATGTATTTGTTTATTTAGTTGCTTTTAGATCGTGTTAGTGCTTAAGCTATTCCCATCCTGTTTATGCACGGTGTCTGACAGAAATACGGTGCTTAACCGAAATTTGGAGTCATCATGGCAACACGTTCAACTATCATGGATACCAATAGCTTTCGCGCAGAACACGCGGATGCGTTGGATGCCGAAACGCGCAAACTGACCGATAAACGCAGCCAACTGCTCGGCGAATCCTACCGTTTGTTTTATCGCAATCCCGTGCATCTGGTTCGCGGTGTAGGGCAATACCTGTGGGATGCCGCAGGCGATAAATACTTGGATGTCTATAACAACGTTGCCAGCATCGGACACTGTCACCCCGCTGTCATTGCCGCCGTACATGAGCAGATGAGCCAGCTCAATACCCACACTCGCTATTTGCATGAACGCATTCTGGATTACACCGCCGATCTGCTGACGACCGTACCTGACGACATTAACAAAGCGATGTACATGTGCACTGGCTCGGAAGCCAACGATCTGGCGATCCGTATCGCCAAAGCGTACAGCGGCGGCACCGGCATCATAGTCAGCCAGGAAGCCTACCACGGCACCAGCGAACTGACCTCCGGCGCACACCAGCACTGGGCAGCGGCCAACCAATCGCCCCCATCACTCGTCTGGTGCCGCCCCCCGATCGCTACCGCGTTGACGCACCCGATTTAGGCATCTGGTTTGCCAATGAAATCCAAAAACAGATCGACGATATGGCGGCGCATGGCATCAAATTCGCGGGTCTGCTGGTCGATTCGATCTTCTCTTCTGATGGCGTACTGCCTGGACCGGCAGGTTTTCTGAAGCCAGCACTCGATGCGGTGCATGCCAACGGCGGCATTTTTATCGCCGACGAGGTACAACCGGGATTTGCGCGCACCGGCGACAGCTTCTGGGGATTTGCGCGCCACGGCATCGTACCGGACGTAGTGACGCTGGGTAAACCAATGGGTAACGGGATTCCGGTGTCTGGTCTGCTGGCCAAAGCCGATGTATTGGCCGCCTTTAGCGATGAAATCCCCTATTTCAACACCTTTGGTGGCAACCCGGTATCTATGGCGGCTGCGCAGGCGGTGTTGCGCGTGATCCGCGAAGAGAAATTGCAGGAGCACAGCCTGATTGTCGGAGAAAAACTGCGGCAAGAACTGGCACGCCTTGCCGATCGCCATGAATGCGTGGGCGATGTGCGCGGGGCCGGGTTGTTTATCGGTTTCGAGTTGGTGAGCGATCGCGCCGCCAAAACCCCTGACAAAACGCTGGCGCTGGATGTGATCGAACGCCTGAGGGCCGAGCTGGTACTGGCCTCGGTAGCGTTACCTTATGGCAACGTATTGAAATTGCGTCCCCTCTTGGCGTTTCAGGAGCAGGATATCGACTGGCTGGTCGGGTCGTTGGACAAGGTACTGAGTGCCGTGCGTTAATTAAGATTGCGCACGTTCTCCGCGCAAACGGGGAACGTGCGCCAAGACAGATCACTTCACCAGCATCACATCGTCAAAGGCAAAGCGTTTTTTCTCACCGGCTTCGTGATAACCGATACGAATAAACACGTGCAGATCCTCAAGATAAGCATAATCACTGCTCATCGGGCGGCCATCACCGCGATCGTCAGTACAAGTGAATTCCAGATAGCGACCGCGGGCTAATTGCAGCGGCTCTGCGCCATGTGCTATCTGCACGGCACTGCTGACCGGTCGATTTGTTATCGCTCTGGCTATTCTTCCAGCGATACTCGGTGCCCGCCGCCGGAGGCAGCACAAACGTGTTTTCCAGCGTATGGCTGATGACCGGTTTTTCTGCCAGAGAATCCCATTTTTTAACGTCCACAATATTAAACAGACGTACATGCTGTGAATAAAACACTACGCCACCCAACGTCATTTTATCCAACGTCAGTACGGCTCCGTCCGGCAAAGAGTCCATTTGCACCACAAACAAGGCGAGTTCCTCACCCGGAGATTTTTGGGCATAGCTCAGACGCTTAAATGTCGGGCGCAGTTGCGGCGTCGCAACCGCCCGTTGCACCGTATCCGCCACGGCCTGTGGCAGTGGATAGCTTTGGATCGGTACCGGATCGCTTTGCGTAAAATCAGGTCGTAACGGCAAATCCTCCGCCATCGGCTCTTCACGCCATTCCAGCGTGCCGTTACCACCAAGCTGACGAATATCGTTAACCGCGCAAAGCCTTTTGGCGAGCGAAGTTTCCTCAACGGAAAGCGCGGTGAATGCAGGATTTTCTTCAGACTGGCTATCCGTTATTCGTCCCTGATTATCCAACGCCAACTGATTAAGGGTTTGGCCCTTATCCTGTACGCAATCAAAAACCTTATCCATTATTTTCACTGAATAGGGCGCGAGGTATTTTTCATCTTGATGGATACGCGCGTAATCCATTGCGAGACGGACCTGAAGCCGATCGCTCTCTCGTACTGTTGGTCACATCAATAAATGGCCGGTTACCCTGCGCATCGGCTTCAGCAAGCGCAACCCATTGGGATACGGGAACGTTTTGTTGGCACACATTCAGTGCAGGATTGGTACTGTAGGGGCTGTCCGCCTCTGGCTCGAAAGGCATGCCGGGGACATAACGAGCCAATGAACCCGCGCCATAGACCCGAACGCTTGGCCGATTTGGTACAGGAGGGGTAATACTGGCAAACAGGTGTGTTTTTTGGCCGGTGTCACAATCGACATTAAGCCATAAATCCGTCGTCCCATTACCCAGCGTGGAAATACGAAAAAGAGCGTTAATGGCATTGCCTACTCTCACGGTATTGCCGGACACCAAGGTCACATCCTTGATAACCACCGCAGGCAGCTGTGGCTGTGCAAAAGCAGGTGCAGAAAGTACCCATCCCAGATTCAATAGTGTTAGCGGCTTCATCGAGCATCCTGTTATTTCATGATTCCATTACCAGCCCACTATCGGGCAAGACGCGCTACATCATGCAATTGATTATCAAAGGCTGGCAACGGGCATACTCTGATTTTTATGCACTTTTGGTGGAAGCTTAACGTTGTGAATGTCATCAACAAGCTATTCAACCCGTTTGAGCTTCAGGTCGAGTTGGTGCCCACTTCACACCATCAGCTTGCAGCGGTGTTATCACCAGAATGAAGCAACACATAAAAATGCAGATTGCACAGATAACGTTCTACTTTGAGTGAGTTATAATAATGAATCATAGAGATAGCAACAACGGGACAATGCTGACATGCAGAACACCGGAGATACTACCCGGCTCTTTGGACAGCGCATCAAAACGTTGCGCGTTCAGGCCGGGCTCACGCAGATGGCGCTGGCCAGTAGATGTAATCTGGATCGTACTTACTTAAGTGGTATTGAACGTGGTGTCAGAAATCCAACCTTAGAAATCATCATTATCATCGCCGCAGGACTCGGTACTTCTTTAGCTGTACTATTCGACTATTGATTCTCTCCCATCGTTTCCTGTTACCCCACAGTTCCACGCTTCCCACTACAACGCTTATCTTTCGTCAGTGTCAAACATCTCGCAAATTAGTTGTAAAAACAATGTCACTTATTGTTAAAAAAATCGAACATAATGTGATGCAAATCAAAGTTCGTCACCGCTATTCCCTTACACTGCCCACAGATGTTCACCCTCTGCTTTTGTTACCCATATCTGGTGCTGCTTAATGTTGGCGCTAAGTGGCTATTTTTAAAAAATGACCAGAAGCTCTGATGAACATACTGACAACCATCATTTATAAATAGGGGAAATTGTATGTCGACATATTATTTTCTACCCACACGAAATGTATTTGGTGAGGGCAGCGTTCAGGAAGCAGGCAGTCTTGCAAAAACGTTAAATGCTAAAAAGATCCTTATTGTCACCGATGCCTTCCTTGCCAAAAGCGGAATGGCGGATAAGGTTGCTGAGATTTATAAAAAAGCAGGTATTGGCGTTCATATATTTGGCGGTGCAGAGCCCAACCCAACGGATAAAAACGTTGCCGAAGGCATCAAATCTTATCGGGAAAATGACTGCAACGCGATTGTTTCTCTCGGTGGCGGCTCGTCGCATGACTGTGCGAAAGGGATTGGCCTTATCGCCGCTAACGGCGGAAATATTCGCGATTTTGAGGGTGTCGATAAATCGATCAATGACATGATCCCACTGATGGCCATTAACACCACGGCGGGCACCGCGTCGGAAATTACCCGTTTTTGTATTATTACCGATACAGAACGCAAAGTTAAAATGGTGATTGTTGACTGGCGCGTTACACCACAAATCTCCATTAACGATCCGGAATTAATGGTTGGGATGCCGCCATCATTAACAGCGGCGACCGGGATGGATGCACTAACCCACGCCATTGAAGCTTATGTTTCTACCATGGCAAACCCGCTTACGGATGCCGCCGCCTTAAAAGCCATCAAAATGATCACCCAATATTTGCCGAAGGCCGTTGCCAATGGTGAATATATGAAAGCCAGAGACAATATGGCTTACGCGCAATATCTGGCGGGGATTGCCTTCAACAACGCATCACTGGGCTATGTACATGCCATGGCGCATCAGCTCGGCGGTTTTTATAATCTGCCGCACGGCGTGTGTAATGCCATTTTGCTGCCGTATGTTGAATCCTTTAACCTCATCGGCAACCTCAACCGGTTCAGAGATATCGCCGAAGCCATGGGGGGAAAAGGTGGATGGCCTGTCGACAGATGAAGCCGCGTTGAAAGCCATTAGCGCGATTCAACGCTTAGGCCAACAGGTCGGCATTCCGCGCGACCTTAAGAGCCTTGGCGTCAAACCGGAAGATTTCGCGATTATGGCTGAGAATGCGAAGAAAGACGTTTGCCAATTGACCAACCCGCGCAAAGCCACCAAAGAGCAGGTTATTGAGCTGTACCGTCAGGCCTATGAAGGAGAGGAGATTGTGTAATCAATAGCATCGCCAGAGAGAGTTATCCGACGCGGTGGGGACAGTGATTTACCTATCAATCTGCCACTTTTCGCAAAAGTGTTTTTTATTTTTCTACGTTTATCTCCCCCGCTTAATCGCGGCAGAATGCCGAGTTCAAATCGCAACGATTAGGAAGCAAATCATGCCGACAAGCCGTACCTCTTCACCCACCCATTCCACCCTGCCATTGCTCTCGCTCGCCGTGGGCGCATTTGGTATTGGCACCACCGAATTCGGCCCAATGGGCATGCTCCCGACCATCGCTCAGGGCATGGACGTATCCATCCCTACCGCAGGGATGCTGATTTCTGCTTATACCATCGGTGTGATGGTTGGCGCGCCAGTGATGACGCTGCTGTTCGCCCGCTGGCCACGGCGCAGAGCGCTGATCGCGCTGATGGCAATTTTTACCCTGGGCAATCTGGCCTCCGCCATGGCCCCCAATTACACCAGCCTGGTTATTGCCCGTATCATCACCAGCTTAAACCACGGGGCATTCTTTGGTATTGGTTCGATTGTGGCGGCAAGCCTCGTGCCACGTGAGAAACAGGCCAGTGCCGTTGCCGCTATGTTTATGGGGTTAACCATCGCCAATATCGGCGGCGTTCCCGTGGCAACCTGGTTTGGACAAGTGGTCGGGTGGCGTGAGTCCTTTCTGGGTATCGCGTTGCTGGGCGTTGCTGCAATGTTGTCGTTAGGTGCCTTCCTGCCCAAAGGCGGCCATGGAGAAAGGCCCAATGTGCGAGCCGAACTGCGCGTACTGACGCAGCCCGTGGTGTTAGTGATTCTGGCAACCACCGTCATGGGTGCTGGTGCCATGTTCACGCTCTACGCCTACATTGCCCATTCGCTCGAATCGATTACTCAGGTTTCTCCCGGCTATGTGACTGGCATGCTGGTGTTGATTGGTATTGGCTTCACCCTCGGGGCCAAGTTAGGCGACAAGCTGGCAGACCGTTCAGTCAAAGGCTCACTGATGGTATTTTTAAGCCTGATCGCCATCAGCATGGTGGCATTCTCGTGGCTGGCAACCACCAAGGCAGGTGCAGCCATCGGCTTAATCGTCTGGGGCACCGCGGCTTTTGCCGTGGTCCCGCCATTGCAAACCTGGGTAATGCGTGAAGCCACCGGCGCGCCAGGACTGGCCTCATCGGTCAATATCGGTGCGTTTAATCTCGGCAACGCGCTGGGTGCCGCGTTAGGCAGTGCCGTGCTGAACCTTGGCGGAAGCTACGGTGCAGTCTCCATTTCTGGTACCGTGCTGGTGCTACTCACTCTGCTGCTGGTGCTGACACAGTTGCGACGCAAGCAAACGGATGTTGCTCGGGAAGGGACGACCGAAGTGGGGTTAGTTTGCAGTTAAAGGATAAACGTCACAGAGGAAAAACGTTTTGCAGAGATTGAAAACATCTGACGCAGATAAAACGCCACAACCGGAGCATCAGCGCCTGCGCGATTTAATATGCTGAGGAATAACCTCTACGGCCTGTTCGGGCGTTAACGCTGAAGTATCCAGGGTGAGATCCGTGGACAACCAGTCCTCGTATTGACGATTGATGACCTTCTGCCAATCTGGTAATACATGTCCAGGAATATCTGCGAGGCGGGGCTCAACTCTCTCTTGATGCTGTGCTTTATTGGAACAGATAATTTCGATTTCCAACGCAGGCACGGCATTTTCTAAAGCCACATTTCGCCAAGACTGCCGGGTAATAGCGAGATGGTTTACCGAATCGGCAATGACAGTGTTACCTAACCGAATATTATCCGCAGCAATGGCATATGCAACCACATATCCGGCAGGTCCCATATCAGATATTGTGATCTTTTCTGATTGAACCAGTGACTGTTCAATAGAGTCGATACGCAGCCAGACCGAGTTCAGACTGAGTGCCAATAGACGGGCAATGGTTGATTTGTCCGTGCCCGGTAATCCGCCAAAGATAATTAACATGAGCGTCCTTACATAACGATAAGTAGGCCTAGGTGTGCCTATCGAAAACTACGGCAATTCAGCGATCTTCTTTTGTATGCCGAAGATCAACAACATAAATAGTATCGTACTGGATTTCATAGTGAACATCATAATTATCAAACAGGGTTTTGCTTACCTTGAGTTGTTCACGCACTGCGTGATTACCCACTCAGGGTAAGTCATGTTTGATAACACGCCTTTACCAGTAGCAGACATAGCCGCTCAGCACCGCGTGCTCAAACTTTTTCGACGTGAGCAAACTCGGTTCAATATGACTGAGATCATCTTTTTGCAACTTTTGCTTTATCGCAATCCCTATTATTTTGCTTGTCGTTATGTAATGTAATATATAGGGATCTAACGATTCGTTCGTCTATCCCTTTCCAAGAATGTTAACGATAAGAGAATTCCCATGCCTAAACGCTTAATAAAATCCCTTATGGTGTTTCCTCTACTCATGGCCAGTTATACCGCCAGTGCAGTCGAGTTACATCTGTATGCCGGAGCTGGGTTGAGACAGCCAGTAGAATCCGTAGTGGCATTGTTTGAAAAAAACACCGGCCACAAGGTGGTTATTGAATACGGTGGCTCAGGGCAAATTCTCACGCGTTTTAATCTAACCAAAACGGGGGATGCTTTCCTGCCGGGTTCTGAACACTACGTTGAAAAATTACAGCAAGATGGGCAAGTAACGTCTTCTTATCCTCTGGTGTATCACACACCCGTGATGGTGGTAAGGAAGGCGACTGGCGGAGAAGTGGAAACGTTGGCCGATCTTGCAAAAAGTCATTTAAAAATCGGCATGGGTGACCCTAAAGCAATTGCGCTGGGAAAAAGTGGGGAACAATTGCTGGTCGCCAGTGGTTATGAGAAAGAACTGAAAGAGAAGGTAGTTGTACAGGCAACAACGATTAAGCAATTACTGATTTATTTACTCAACGGTGATGTGGATGCTGCGGTTATTGGGCTTTCTGATGCGATGAAGAATCAGGATACGCTAACCTTGTTACCTTCCCCGGCAGGAACACCGGAAGAGGTGGCAACTATCGCCGTATTAAAAACCAGTACCCATCCAGATGCAGCCAAACAGCTTGCTGAATTCTTCGCGTCACCACAGGGCATCAAGATGTTTACCGATCAAGGCTATCTGCCGATTAAGAAGAATTAATTGAATCTGAGTCGGGTAGATAACTGAATGGCTAAGCTGGCATTAATACCGCTGGTACTTCTCCTTTTTTTGATTGGCGGATCGCTGCTTGCACTTTTCTCCCAGCTTAGCTTTAGCCAGTTTATTCAATTATTGTCAGATGATGAAATCCAGTTTGCGCTGTTGCTGTCTTTCAGTACAGCGCTTACCTCTTTATTGCTATATTGCTATCAAGCGTAATAAGCCTTCCTGCCGCCTGGGCAATGTCTCGTCTCTCATTTCCAGGAAAGAATATAGTAAACATTCTGCTGGATTTACCCATGGTAATGCCGCCGTTGGTAGTCGGAATCGGTCTATTACTTCTTTTAGGACAAGAAGGGTATGTTGGGCAGCTAGCTCCAACGATCTCTAAATGGTTATTCTCCCCCTTTGGTATCATCATTGCGCAAACCTACGTTGCCTGTTCAATATAAACGCGCAATGCCTACAGTGCGTTTATCTCTATTTCACCGCCTTATATACACGGCTTATAATTTAGGGCTAACACCGCTAAAAACGTTTTTCCTGGTATAAATTCCCCTCGTCTGGCGCTCATTACTGAGTGGCTGTGTTTTGGCGATGTCACGGGCGCTGGGTGAATTCGGTGCCACGCTGATGCTAGCTGGCGCGACCAGAATGAAAACGGAAACCTTACCCATTGCTGTTTTTCTGAATATTGCCAGCGGTGATTTTTCTTTGGCTGTCGGTTGTGCCCTGTTGCTGATTATTTTTTCGATTTTTCTCTTAGTGATACTGCATTTGTTGCAACAACGAGGAAGGCTGAATGTTAAAGGTGAATGATCTTTCCTGCGGCATTCTGAAAAATATCAGTTTTTCAGTTGAATCAGGTAGCTGTACGGCTATTTGTGGCCCTTCAGGCAGTGGGAAAACAACGTTGTTGAACGCCATCGTAGGGAGCATTGATTATCGGGGCTCTATATCAATAGCCAATCAATGTATCGATAAACGATCTATCTGGCAGCGTCCTTGCCGTTATTTGAATCAGCACTTGTATTTGTTTCCTTACTTATCTGTTGATAATAATCTGCGCCTTGCTCAGTACGCCGCTAAAAAACCACAGTCCAGTGAAAAACGTCACGACCTGCTAAAATTACTTGAAATAGAACATTTTGCTAAACGCTACCCCACACAAATTTCGGGTGGAGAGCGGCCCTGGCGCGGGCATTGATCAGTGAGCCTCAGGTTTTGTTACTCGATGAGCCATTCTCCAGTCTCGATTGGCCAGTGAGGTTACGGCTATGGCAGGTGCAGGTAATGAAGGAAATACAGCATCTCTTTTCGGTGACGCTATTGTTAGTGTCGCATGAACCTCGGGAAGTCGAGGCGTTAGCTCAACAGCAACTGACCCTTTCTAAAGGGTGCCTTTTATAATCCTTACGAACTTTATCCATCAACACAGAGTAAAAGGATACAGGCAGTAGATTTCAGAAATAAAAAAAGCCACCCGAAGGTGACTTGATTTTCATACTAATGGTGCCGAAGGCCGGACTCGAACCGGCACGTCTTTCAACGGTTGATTTTGAATCAACTGCGTCTACCGATTTCGCCACTTCGGCACTGAAGTAGTATGCGGAAAATGAGGTGCATTGTACCGTTTGAGATTGATGACACAACACTATTCCGCACTATGGCGCGTTGAATGCTGAAAAAAACAGCGCCAGCACACTTTTTTGCGCATTTTACCGGCACGCGATGACGTGCCGGATGCACTCAGCGTCGTTTTAACAGCAGTAGCAGGCTGATAACCATAAACAGCAGGCTCGGCACCGGTGCGCCCAGCACCGGCGGCAAGCCATACACTAGGCTGAGCTGACCAAATACCTTGTCCAGCACGTAAAACAGGAAGCCAAAGCTGATACCGGTGACGATACGCACGCCCGCAGGCACATTGCGCAATGGCCCAAAGATAAAGGAGAGCGCCATCAGCATCATCACCGCCACCGAAAGCGGGGCAAACGTCTTGTTCCACATGTTGAGCTTGTAACGGCCCGCTTCCTGCCCGCTCTGCTTCAGGTAGTTGATGTAGTCATACAGGCCACGAATCGAGAGTGCGTCCGGGTCTAGCGCCACCACGCCCAATTTGTCCGGTGTCAGGGTGGTTTTCCACTCTCCGCTGATGGTCTGGCTACCCGAAATCTGTTTGCCATCGCGCAGGTTAGATTCATCAACCTGAGAGAGTTGCCACAGCTTGGCATCGTCATCAAATTCCGCAGAGGCAGCGTAGCGCACGGAGAGCAGTTTTTGTTCCGGGTCGAACTGGTAGATATTCACTCCCGCCAGCTCTTTATCCCCAACCACACGTTCAATATAGATAAAGTCGTTGCCGTCTTTCGCCCACAGCCCGTTCTGGGTCGAGAGCATCGAGCCGCCGTACATCATCTGCGAGCGGTAGTTGCGCGCCATTTGTTCATCGGCAGGTGAAATCCATTCGCCAATTGCCATGGTGAGCAACACCAACGGGATAGCGGTTTTCATCACCGCCCCGGCAATCTGTAAGCGGGTAAAACCAGAGGCCTGCATCACCACCAGTTCACTGCGTGTCGCCAGCGTCCCCAGCCCCAGCAGCGCACCGAGCAGCGCCGCCATCGGGAAAAAGATTTCTATATCCTTTGGCACGCTCAGCAGGGTATAGAGGCCCGCGCCCAGCGCAGTATAGTCGCCGCGCCCGATTTTGCGCAACTGATCGACAAACTTGATGATGCCCGAGAGCGAAACCAGCATGAACAACGTCATCATGATGGTGTTAAAGATAGTTTTGCCGATATAGCGATCCAGTACGCCAAACATCAGGCTGCTCCTTGTACCTTCACCCGCGCGCGTAACCGGCGCAGAGGCACGCTGTCCCAGACATTGAGCAGCAGCGCAATCCCGATATAGGCCAGATTGGTCAGCCAGATCCACACCATCGGATCAATTCTTCCCTTGCTGGCATTGGAACGCAGCGAGCTTTGCAACAGGAAGAAAATCAGATAAAGCAGCATGGCGGGCAGCATGCTCAGCACGCGCCCTTGGCGTGGGTTTACCGCACTGAGCGGCACCACAATAATCGCCATGATCAGCACCGACAGCACCAGCGTAATGCGCCAATGAAACTCGGCACGCGCGGCGTTCTCATCCGACTGCCACAGTTGGTGCATCGTCATCTGTTCTACGCCAGTGTTCTGGAGCGACACGTTCTGGTGCCCGATAACTGCCTGATAGTTGGTGAAATCCGTGATACGGAAATCCCTCAACATCGCCGTACCTTCGTAGCGGGAGCCCTTGTTGAGCGTCACCACCTGTGCACCGTTTTGGTCAACGTCCACACGCCCACTGTCGGCAATCACCACCGAAGGTCGGGCATTGCCGCTCGGACGCAACTGCGCCAGAAACACATGCTCAAACTCCTGCCCTTTGACATCGCCGACAAACAGCACGGCATTGCCGCCCTGCGCCGATTGAAACTTCCCTTCCACCAGAGCCGCGACGCTCGGGTTGGCCTTGGCTTCTGCCATCACGATACCCTGATGGCGCGAAGACCACGGGCTGACCCACAGCGCATTGATCATCGCCACCGTGCCGGTCATCACCGCCAGAATAAAGGCAGCCTTGAGCAGCACCGTTTTGCCCAGTCCACAGGCATACATGACGGTGATTTCGCTCTCGGTATACATGCGGCTGAACGTCATCAGCAGCCCTAAAAACAGGCTCAAAGGCAGAATGAACTGCGCCATTTCAGGCACGCCCAGCCCCAGTAGGGAGAGCACTAAGTTTGTCGGGATTTCACCATCAACTGCCGCACCCAATATCCGCACCAGCTTCTGACAAAAGAAGATCAGTAACAGAATAAACAGGATGGCCAGTTGGCTCTTAAAGGTTTCCCGTACCAGATATCGAATGATGATCACGCTTAATTAAACCTGTGAAAACTTGTCTTTTTGCAGGAAAGTCGATAATTTCATCGCTAACTCGCCATTTATACGCATTTGTGGCAATCTTTGTCGCTATGATGCATTACAGCATACCGCGCGCCCGGCGTTGTATCAGAACCTGCTTATCATCACCAAAACAGATTCGCCGCGCCGTTAAGATTAACACAGGTTAGGTAAGTGTAACGGCGGGAAAGTATTACGGAGTGTCACATTCTAGCCATTGGCCCCGTCTTTGTCTTTAAGATTCAGGAGAGTACATGGAGTTCAGTGTAAAAAGCGGTAGCCCGGAAAAACAACGCAGTGCCTGCATTGTCGTCGGCGTGTTTGAGCCTCGCCGCCTGTCCCCTATTGCCGAACAATTGGACAAAATCAGCGACGGTTATATCAGCGCACTCCTGCGCCGCGGCGAGTTGGAAGGCAAAGTAGGACAATCCCTGCTGTTGCACTACGTGCCGAACATTCTGTCAGAACGTATTCTGCTGATTGGCTGTGGGAAAGAGCGTGAACTGGATGAGCGTCAATATAAGCAAATCATCCAGAAAACCATCAATGCGCTGAATGATACCGGTTCAATGGAAGCCGTTTGCTTCCTGACAGAGCTGCATGTCAAAGGACGCAACACCTACTGGAAAGTGCGTCAGGCGGTAGAGACAGCAAAAGAGACGCTCTACACCTTCGATCAGTTGAAAAGCAATAAGGTCGAACTGCGTCGTCCGCTGCGCAAACTGGTGTTCAATGTGCCAACGCGCCGTGAACTCACCAGCGGCGAGCGAGCCATTCAGCACGGACTTGCCATTGCCGCAGGCATCAAGGCCGCGAAAGATCTCGGCAATATGCCGCCGAATATCTGTAACGCTGGCTATCTGGCCTCGCAGGCACGTCAACTGGCGGACACCTACAGCCCGAACATCGTGACGCGCGTGATTGGCGAACAGCAGATGAAAGAGCTAGGCATGAACGCCTATCTGGCCGTTGGACAAGGTTCGCAAAATGAATCGCTGATGTCAGTGATTGAGTACAAAGGCGATCCTAATCCGGAAAATCGCCCTATCGTGCTGGTTGGCAAAGGCCTGACCTTTGACTCCGGTGGTATCTCGATCAAGCCATCCGACAGCATGGATGAAATGAAGTACGACATGTGCGGTGCCGCTACGGTATACGGCGTGATGCGCATGGCCGCCGAGCTGGCGCTGCCTCTGAATATTGTCGGTGTATTGGCCGGCTGTGAAAACATGGTTGATGGCCGCGCCTATCGTCCGGGCGATGTGTTAACCACCATGTCGGGTCAAACGGTTGAAGTGCTGAATACTGATGCCGAAGGCCGTTTGGTGCTGTGCGATGCACTGACCTATGTGGAACGCTACGAGCCGGAACTGGTGATTGATATCGCCACCCTGACCGGTGCCTGCGTGATCGCGCTCGGTCATCACCTTACCGGGTTGATGTCGAACCATAACCCGCTGGCGCACGAGCTGCTCGGAGCATCAGAGCAAGCGGGCGACCGCGCCTGGCGTTTGCCGATGGGCGATGAGTTTCAGGAGCAGTTGGAATCGAACTTCGCCGATATGGCGAACATCGGCGGACGTCCCGGCGGTGCAATTACCGCCGCGTGCTTCCTGTCGCGTTTTACCCGCAAATACAACTGGGCACACTTGGATATCGCGGGCACAGCCTGGCGTTCCGGTAAGGCTAAAGGGGCAACGGGCCGTCCAATGGCCATGTTGTCGCAGTTCCTGCTTAATCGCGCCGGGTTAAATGACGTAGAATAAAAAGAGGCCGTTCTCTGTCGCCCTCGGCAACAGCCGGGGACCTCTTACAGGAAGTACGTGTTTCCTCTGTGAGGGATTCCCGCCTACGCCGGAATGACGGTAAGTTAGCGAGAATGAGAATAAGTTTGTAGGAATGGCTCAGAGAACAGACATTGTCAGCAACCCAGGGCCGGTTTATATCGTCCCCTCACCTACAGTAAACAATGAAAAACGCAACGTTCTACCTTCTCGAACACAGTGACGATGTCGATGGGCTTAGTGCCTGTGAGGCGCTGGTCTGCGAGCTGGCAGCGGAACGTTGGCGCAGCGGACAGCGTGTGCTTATCGCCTGTGAAGATGAGCAGCAAGCGTTGCGACTGGACGATGCACTGTGGCAGCGCGACGCCAGCGCCTTTGTGCCGCATAACCTTGCTGGCGAAGGCCCGCGACAGGGCGCGCCCGTCGAGCTGGCCTGGCCTCAACGCCGGGGCAGCGCCTCACGCGATGTGCTGATCAGCCTCCTGCTGCAGTTCGCAGATTTTGCCACCGCTTTCCATGAAGTGATAGACTTTGTCCCTCATGAAGAATCCCTGAAACCGTTGGCGCGCGATCGCTACAAAGCGTATCGCAGCGTCGGCTTTCAATTGACTACGGCGACGCCGCCAACGCACTGAATAGTAGACATAATGGATACCAAATATAACCCGAAAGATATCGAACAGCCGCTCTATGAGCGCTGGGAACAGCAAGGCTACTTTAATCCAAACGGTGACACGAGCCAGGAAAGCTTCAGCATCATGATCCCGCCGCCTAACGTCACCGGCAGCTTGCATATGGGCCATGCGTTCCAACAAACCATTATGGATACCCTGATTCGCCATCAGCGTATGCAAGGGAAAAACACGCTGTGGCAGGCGGGTACTGACCATGCGGGTATCGCCACCCAGATGGTGGTTGAGCGTAAAATCGCTGCTGAAGAGGGCAAAACGCGCCACGATTATGGTCGCGATGCCTTTATCGAAAAAATCTGGCAATGGAAAGCTAAGTCCGGCGGCACCATTACCCGCCAAATGCGTCGTCTGGGTAGCTCGGTGGACTGGGAGCGCGAGCGCTTCACCATGGATGAAGGCCTGTCCAACGCGGTGAAAGAGGTATTCGTTCGTCTGTATAAAGAAGACTTGATCTACCGTGGCAAGCGCCTGGTGAACTGGGACCCGAAACTGCGCACCGCCATCTCCGATCTGGAAGTGGAAAACCGCGAGAGCAAAGGCTCCATGTGGCACCTGCGCTACCCGCTGGCCGATGGCGCAAAAACCGCTAATGGCAAAGACTATTTGGTGGTCGCCACCACACGTCCGGAAACCGTGCTGGGGGATACTGGTGTTGCGGTCAACCCGGAAGATCCTCGTTGCAAAGATCTGATCGGCAAGTTTCTGATCCTGCCGCTGGTGAATCGCCGTATTCCGATCGTCGCTGATGAACACGCCGACATGGAAAAGGGCACCGGCTGCGTGAAGATCACGCCAGCGCACGATTTTAACGACTATGAAGTCGGTAAACGTCACCAGTTGCCGATGATCAACATCCTGACGTTCGATGGCGACATCCGTCATGAAGCTGAAGTGTTTGATACCAAAGGCGAAGCCAGCACGGTATACAGCAACGACATTCCTGATTTCCTGCGTGGCGTCGAGCGTTTTGCCGCTCGTAAAGCGGTGGTTGCCAAGTTCGATGAGTTGGGCTTGCTCGATGAGATCAAACCGCACGATCTGACCGTTCCCTACGGCGATCGCGGCGGCGTGGTCATCGAACCGATGCTGACCGACCAGTGGTACGTGCGTGCTGGCGTACTGGCGAAACCGGCGGTGGAAGCGGTGGAAGATGGCCATATCCAGTTTGTGCCGAAGCAGTACGAGAATATGTATTTTAGCTGGATGCGTGACATTCAGGACTGGTGTATCTCGCGCCAATTATGGTGGGGTCACCGTATTCCTGCTTGGTACGACAACAGCGGCAAGGTTTACGTAGGCCGTGATGAAGCGGAAGTGCGCCGCGACTATCAGCTCGCCGACACGGTTGAACTACGCCAGGATGAAGACGTGCTGGACACCTGGTTCTCCTCCGGGCTGTGGACCTTCTCCACCCTAGGCTGGCCGGAACAGACGCCAGAGCTGAAAGCGTTCCATCCGAGCAGCGTGATGGTGAGCGGCTTCGACATCATCTTCTTCTGGATTGCACGCATGATCATGCTGACCATGCACTTCGTGAAAGATGACGAAGGCAAACCGCATGTACCGTTCCATACCGTCTACATGACCGGACTTATCCGCGATGAAGAAGGGCAGAAGATGTCCAAGTCCAAAGGGAACGTGATCGATCCGCTGGACATGGTAGACGGCATCTCGCTTGAGGCGCTGCTGGAAAAACGCACCGGCAACATGATGCAGCCGCAGTTGGCGGAGAAAATCCGCAAGCGCACCGAGAAGCAGTTCCCGAACGGTATCGAACCGCACGGTACGGATGCTCTGCGCTTCACGCTGGCGGCACTTGCATCGACCGGTCGTGATATTAACTGGGACATGAAGCGTCTGGAAGGTTACCGCAACTTCTGTAACAAACTGTGGAACGCCAGCCGTTTTGTGCTGATGAACACCGAAGGGCAAGATTGCGGTTTTAACGGCGGTGAGAAAGTGCTGTCACTGGCCGATCGCTGGATTTTGGCCGAATTCAACCGCACGGTGAAAGCCTTCCGCGATGCGCTGGACGGTTACCGCTTCGATATTGCTGCCGGTATCCTGTATGAGTTCACCTGGAACCAGTTCTGCGACTGGTATCTGGAGCTGGCTAAACCGGTGATGAACGGTGGCAGCGAGGCGGAGCTGCGCGGCACGCGCCACACGCTGGTTACCGTGTTGGAAGCACTGCTGCGTCTGGCGCACCCGATCATTCCATTCATTACCGAAACCATCTGGCAGCAGGTCAAAGTACTGAAAGGCGTTACCGGCGATACCATCATGCTACAACCGTTCCCGACCTATGATGCCACCGCAGAAGATGCGCAGGCGCTGGCCGATCTGGAATGGATCAAGCAGGCGATCACCGCCGTGCGTAATATTCGCGCCGAGATGAACATCGCGCCGGGTAAACCGCTCGATGTGCTATTGCGTGATGCAACGCCGGAAACGCAACGCCGCGTGGAAGCGAACCGCAGCTTTATCCAAATCCTGGCGCGTCTGGCAAGCGTTCAACTGTTGCCTGCCGGTGAAAAAGGCCCGGTATCGGTCACTTCCCTGCTGGAAGGCGCGGAGCTGCTGATCCCGATGCTGGATCTGGTCGACAAAGACGCAGAGCTGGAGCGTTTGGCGAAGGAAGTTGCCAAGGTCGAAGCGGAAATCAACCGCATCGACAGCAAGCTCTCCAATGAAGGCTTTGTTGCGCGCGCACCAGAGGCGGTTATTGCCAAAGAGCATGAAAAACGTGACGGCTATGCGGTAGCGAAAGCCAAACTATTGGAACAGCAGGCCACCATTGCCGCGCTGTAATCCATAAGTATCTTGTGCGAACAAAAAGCCCGGACCGCCAAGTCTGGGCTTGAGGTTGCTGACAAACGGCCCTGCTCCCACCGTGATTCCCGCGAAGGCGGGAATCTCTTGCAAAAGAAACGCGTTTATTCTCACAGAGATCCTCGGCTTTCGTCGGTGATGATAGAGGGGTCTTGTGCCTTGATGGCGTCAAGACGCTGTTGCATATCAGGGTGAGTACTGAGCCAATCCGACATAATGCGCCCAAGGTGGTGCTCTTTTTCTGATGCCGCCATCAATTGCTGATAGATGTCCTGCATCGCCTGAAGCGAACGCCCCTGCCGCTGCATTTCCGCTATCGCCCACGCATCGGCTCACGCTCCATGTCACGAGAGAATTGCAGCTCATTCACGAAGGCGGCGGACTGTAGCAGGGTATCTCCCACGCCGCTGACATCACCGGTGATCCACATAAACGTCAATGACACCAATGAGGAACGAACCAACATGCGCATTGGGTGACAGTAAGCATGGTGCCCCATTTCATGCAGCATCACAGCAACCAGACTATCATCATGACGCGACAGCTTAACCAGCTCATCGCTGACAATCAGCGTGCCATCTGCCAGCATAAACGCATTTGGGCCAATGCCCGGCGCACTCATCAGACGCAAACGCAGCGGGGTGCGCGCCTGACGCATTTCCGGCGGTTGCGCCGGCTCAAACAGGCGCTGCAACGCTTGCTGCCGCGCTTCAGGAAGGGTTGAAGGCGCTAGTTCGGTTCGCTCCAGCAAAGCAAGCGTATGCTCCCCCAGTTGCTGCTCCACGGCGGTGGGGATATGCAACGCGACTGTGGCACTCAGCCACGGCAGCACCACATACACATAGCTGAGCGCCACCAACACCGTCGCCAGCAAGGCAAACAGCGCGCGCCGTTTGTACTTCTCTAGCCGATACACCAGGCCAGGAGACTTATGCTGCGCCACCCGGGCACGAAACACAGCATCATTAGCAGGACGAAAGCGTCCGCCATCAGGGAAGGTCAACGTCAACGGTATCGACCCTAACGCTTGTGAGACCTCAACATGCGCCAACATAAACGCCTGTGAGCCCGCGTCGTGGAGCGCCAGTACCAACGAGGCATCCAGCTCGCCAAGCGTCACGCGTGCCGCCTCCTGTGCGGCACGCCCCGGATACTGGTAGTATCCCTCAATAATCATCAGGTCGCCTTAGATGTCCACGTTAAGATCCAGCGCGCTGATAGCCTCTTCCGCCACCGCCGAACGCGCGGTATCACTGTGCGCCTGTACGTTCAGCAGAGAAAGATCACCGCTCACTTGCGTGGCATTCGCCATAAAGCGCGCATAGCGTACCTGTGCTACCGGCGCGGCCAGCCCCAAAGAAAATAGCGTAATCAGCGTATTGGTGAATAACAGCATCAGGTAAGCGCCCAATTTCACGTTGGAGTGCACCTGCACATTGTCACTGAGCGTGGTATTGCCAAAGATATAGTTGCGTTCCGCCACCACGATATAGCATTTGGCAACCAAGGCACCAATAATCAACGACACATACGCCGCGATCAGTTTGAAAATACCTTCATAAGGCGACGTGTAGTCCACGCGATGTGTGATATGCCCACCCGTTTGTACATATTCCATGACTGAAAGCAGTACAGCCCCTGAAAACCACAGCGTCCATATCAGGAAGGGAAGAAAAGCCAACAGGCTGCAAGCTGCAAAAAGCAATTTTAATAAATGCCGCTTTACTGATTGCTGCATTAAATGCCGCGGTGCCAAACCGCAGGTTATTCACATAAAGATCGGCAATCATATACTTCATCACGCCGCCCAGCGCAATCAACGCGGGGATGTAAATATAGGGGCAAATCCACGTGGTATGGCCCCCGAGATTATGGCTATCATAGCCACCGGGACTGCGTTTTTTTCTCGTGGTTTTTTCTTCTTCGTCAGCCATCAGATAACGCTCCTTACATTGATACTGTTTATTTATGGGTCTTCCCTTGTTGTGGTGGCTGAAGGCATGATAATGGCGTATTAAATCGCCAGAGGTCACCACCATGGACGAAAAGTCTCTCTACGCTCATATCCTCAACCTGTCTATTCCGTGGCAGGTAAAGTCTCTTTCTCTCGATGAAAATGCCGGTTCTGTTACCGTTACAGTTGAGATTGCGAAAAACACTCAGTTAACCTGTCCAACCTGCGGGAAATCTTGTCCTATTCACGATCACCGACATCGTAAATGGCGCCATCTCGATACCTGTCAGTTCGCGACAATAGTCGAAGCTGATGTACCCCGTATTATGTGCCCGGAGCATGGCTACCAGACGCTGTCTGTTCCATGGGCCGGCCCCGGTAGCCGGTATACGCTGTTGTTCGAGTCGTTCGTTATCTCATGGCTGAAAATCAGCACCGTGGATGCCGTCAGGAAACAGCTGAGGCTGAGCTGGAATGCTGTCGATAATATTATGCAACGGGCGGTTAAGCGTGGACTGGCCCGTCGAAAAACACCTCAGGCCGCACGTCATCTCTGTGTTGATGAGGTCGCTTTCAAAAAGGGGCATCAGTACGTCACCGTTATCTCTGATACCCAAGGACAGGCATTGGAACTCAAAGATGATCGCGGAGTTGAAAGTCTTGCTGGCTATCTCCGGAGTCTGGGTGACCGCCAGATTGAATCCATTAAAACCCTGTCGATGGACATGAATCTATCCTATATAAGCGCAGCGCGGCTCCATCTGCCTAACGCGGTGGAGAAGATCGCGTTCGACCACTTCCATGTAGCGAAAATGCTCTGTGCCGTCGTAGATAAAACACGACAGTTGGAGATGAAAACCATCCCGTTACCGGCACGAAAAAGTGCACATCGTTCCCGTTATCTGTGGTTGTACGGTCGCCATAAACGTCATGGTCGAATAGCAGAAAGACTGGAAGCAGCGCAGATGGTTCTGCCTGATACCAGCCGTTGCTGGGCAATGAAGGCGCTGGCCCGGGAACTCTGGAACCGCCGGTATGACGAACACAGCAGGCGTCTGTGGCTGGAATGGATAGGGATGGCAAAAGACGTTGGTGTCCCGCTACTAAGCAGCGCCGCCCGGACGTTACGTAAACGACTGTACGGGATCCTGAATGCCATGAAACACAGGGTATCAAACGGTAATGCAGAGTCACTAAACAGCAAGATAAGGCTGCTGCGGATCAAGTCCAGAGGATACCGGAACAAAGAACGCTTTAAGGTGGCAGTGATGTTCCATTACGGCAGGTTAAACATGTTGTTATAAGTCTCCCACCATAATAGGGGAAGACCCTTATAAATACACCTCCAGCAGTTCCAATTCTCGCGAACTTGTTGGCCACGTACATGCGCAGGGCGACGGCACTTATGAAACCTCTACCTTGGGCGGTTGGGGCAACAACGACGGTGACTACGGTTACTACAATCGTTACTACAGTCAGCAAAACGCAGACGCTGCCTTCAAGTTATTGCAGACGGTATCGCATAACACCATTGAAGCGATTGGCGTAGGCAAATCGCTTGATGTCAGCAGCCTGACGCGTTACGACTCCGACGGTGTTGTCCAAAGCCAGATCGATCCGACCAAGCTGAGTGAAGCGATCCTGGGCAGCAACAAACCGTTACCCGGCGGTGATTATACGTTAAACGGGGGGATTGTTAATGACATCCTGTTTGGTGACATGGTGCGCTTTGACGGCATCGAAGGTAACGGCTTGTCGGCACTGCAAACCTATATCGCGCAGCAGATGAAGGTCTCCAGCATAACGGTGCAGGATATGCATCATTACATTACCGATCACCATCAGGCGTTTGATCTCTCTTCCAGCAACGACGGTGACGACAAACTGTACGGCGGCAGTGGCAACGATATCTTGATTGGGGTAAGGGCAATGACACGCTGATTGGTGGTTCAGGGGCGGATACCTTTATGTGGCAAAAAGGCGATACCGGATTTGATGTCATTAAGGATTTTAACCCGGGCGAAGGGGACAAGATCAACCTGCACGATCTGCTCGGCGATCTGGATAAAGGAGCCGATCTTAGCCGTTATATCCGCTTTACCGATCATAACGGTTCTCCCACCATTGAAGTCAGCACTCAGGGGGACTTCTCGGGCAACGCTGGCGGGACGGTGAATGTGTCTATCACTCTTGAGCATTACAGTGGATCAATGCCTTCGCTGGAAAGTCTGGTCAGTAAGCCCGAACAGACGGTAAACTGAGTTGCATTACTTGCGCCCGGAGAAGGCATCGGTCTTCTCCGGGGCGAGGCAGCCATACCGTACCGGAGAGAAGAGGTGGTGCATGTATTATATCCAGCGTGATAGCCAGGGGTTTTAGTCAGAGTGGCGGATGTGCCCTTCGACGAGATGACCGGTAAACTGGCAAAAGATTCTCCGGAAGCGATCCTGTGGCGGAAAAATCAGGAAATGATGCTCAATGGCTTGCAGCAGCTACGCCAAAGCGATTTGGAAATGGTGCGTGTACTTGAGGATTTAATTCAGGTACTGACGCAGAAAGGCGTCATCAATATTACCGATTTCCCTGCGGCGACACAGTTGAAGCTGATTAACCGGGCCCATGCACGTGAAGCCCTCAACGGCGGGCTCAGCAAGCTGATTAATGACGAAGATGAGACGATGTTTTAAGTCTCAGTCGCTGCGCTTTTCTCTCTCAGGTGCGTGCAGGTAAGCTTGCCTGCACGCACTATTACTATTAACGCCCTTAAACACTATTTTAGCAACAGCGTGTTATCTGGCGCGGGGAACGGTTCTCCCAGCAAACGCCCCATAGCTCCCTGTAGCCCCATGCCGCGCAGTGTATCCAGTTCTCCTTCGGTTTCTACACGCTCAGCGATCAGCGGCAAATCGATGCTATTGGCTGTGCGATAAAGGGCTTCAATAAACACCTTTTTATCGTTTTCCCGATCGATATTGCGAATGTAGCTGCCATCAATTTTCAGGTAAGCAAGCCCCCATTGCGCCAGATTACCTATCAGGTTAAAGCGCCCGCCGAAGTGCTGTAGTCCTAGTTGGCAACTGTATTCGCCGAGTAATGCGATCAGCGCTTCAAGATGATGGGTTTCCGGCAATTGGTTTTCATCCAGCTCAAGAATCACTCGGCGCGCCCGCTCGGGATGGCCCTTAAGTGGTGCCAGCATTTGCGTCATCAGGTTTAAATCCAGCACGGTACTGCCCGACATACTCAGCGCCAGCGTGCCAGAGTTGCGCGACAGATAATCCAATGTTTGTTTCACCATCACCTGATCTAACCGAACATTCCAGCCAAAACGCTGGATCCAGGGGAGGAAAAATCCCGCAGCGATGCTGTTGCCCTGCTCATCATTGATACGCGCCAGTACCTTATGATGAAGGACGTCACCGGGAGGGGCGCAGCGGCAAACCGGCTGGAAGAACAGTTGCAGGCGTTCCTCACTCAGCAGGGTATCAAGGCGATTAAACCACAGGTGGCGATCGGCTTCTGCCGGTGAATTGGCTTCATTTTCCGCCAGCGGCGCATGATGCAGCGGGGAGCTTTCTGCCCGTGTGAGCGCGTGATCGCCCTGTATCAACAGCGATTTCAGGCTATCGCCGTGCTTGAACGGCACCATGCCCAATGCGGCAACGGGGGAACTGTCGATCTCGCCAGTTAACGCGAGTGACTCCAGGTTGTGTGAAAGCGCGACGACCAGAGTGTGCGCTTCTTTTTCTGCCATGCCGGGGCACAACATGGCAAATTCACCGCCGCGCAAACGTGCCAGTACGCTCTCCTGTTCGGCATAGAGCTTTTGGGCGGTACACATCATTTTCGCCATGGTTTCCAGCAGCGAATCGGTGCGTTGGCCGCCGAGCTGTTGGTTGAGACCGGCAAGATCCTGTATGCGAATCATGATGAGATAACCCGGCGGTGTCTCTTCATCGCTGCTTTTGTCATTGAACTGCATTTCAAAGGCACGACGGTTAGGCAGACCGGTTTGTGGATCTTGATAGGCTTCTTGACGTAAGCGTTCACTTCGCTCGGCTTCTTCCTCAAACAGCATCTTCAGCTTGCTGACCATCAGGTTCATGGCCTGCGCCACGCGGCGGAATTCGGGGGTTCTGGGCAGATCCGGCTGGGTGAGGTACTCCCGACGGGTGATCGCTAACGACTGTTTCACCATGTAATTCAAGGGGCGCAGCAGCAGCGCGCCAATCAGTAAGCCGAACGCTGCGCCGCCCAACAGCCATAGGGCGCCCGCAGAGGTGCTTTGCCACAGACGGGTAATGCGAACATCGGGTGGCTGACCACTTCTACTTTGCTGCCTGCTCCCATCCGCGCATCACGATAGCCTCGCCATTGCCCGGCGTCAGATTAACCAGCCGCACAAATCAGGCAGGTACATTAGGAATTTCTGGCGAGGCGATGCGTTCCAGCGTGACATTGCCGGTTTTAATATCACGCACCCGAATGCTGGAAAAATAGCCGCTATCAAAAATCGAGCTGACCATTAATTCCACCATGGCCGGATCGTCGATATTTGGCGTTAACGATAATCCGAGTGCTGTGGCGGCATCCTGCGCATGGGATTGCAATTGGTTATTCGACTGCTCGCGTGAATTTTCCAGACTGACAAAAAAACTGCCGCTAAAAATCACCAGCACGAATAAGCAGATGGCTATCAAAAGTTGTTTGTATAGAGACATAGCCTAATCCTACTCTTCAAGAGAAAAACCTTCGACCCGCATTTTGGTCAATACATCTTGCCAACGCGAAAGCCGTTTACTGTCGCCGACCCGTTTATTGCTGCCGCCACTGCCGGGCAGCCACAATCCCTCTGCGTTAAAGGAATAAACGGGGATGAGGTCGGTGCGCTGCGTCGCAGGTAATATTTTATCCGTTAGATTATCCAACACCAGCGGAATAGAGGTTGGAGTTGGATAATAAGCAACGATCATATGTGCCTGATTAAGGCGTAATGCTTTAACGTAAGTAATTCGCAATTTTTCATTCGGAATACCGAGCCGACGTAGCGTAAAATATTTTGCAATAGAATAATCTTCGCAGTCAGCCATTCCTTTACGCAGCGCTTCGATGGGCGGCCCAATAATCTTCCTGCTGCCAGATGACACGATCGTCGCGAAATAGCAGCCGTTCATTAAAAAAACGGTTTACCGATTCCAATAATTTTTTTCATCACTGCCGGGCAATGAGCCTAATAATGCCTGCCACTCATTAATTCGCTTACACGCTTCCGGTGTTGCGGGGCCGTAAAGTTGTTCCGTGCGCTGATTAATGGTGACGAAATCCCAATCCGCGCGCAGCGTTGCCGTCAGCAGCAACAGACTGCTGAACAGCAGAAGCAGAACCCCTTTATTATGCCATGTCGTTATCCAGCGGCCATTCACCGGTGTTTCTCTTCGCTATTGACTGAACCAGAGTAAGCCTCTCATCCTCATTGCGGTGTGCAGGCCTTATTGCGTGAAAATACGCCATGCGGCCCTGTTGAACACAAGGCAAACATGCACACCTTCCTGGCGCGAGAAATATACCCGTCATACTTCAAGTCGCAGATGCGTTGGCTGCGCTCGCTCATCTGAATCACTTACCTGAGTAAGCTCATCGGGATTAGCTCACTTGCCGCCTTCCTGCAACGCGAATTTTTTAGGGTATAGTAACAATCTGGGTCAGCAGCGCACACCGTGTGTCAGGGAGAGAAAAATGAATTTAGCAACCTTAGTATCAGAAACCCGCAATCCGGCAACGATGGAATTGGACAGTCAAACAACGCTTGCGATGATGACGCTTTTCAATCAGGAAGACCGTAAAGTGCCTCCGGTGTTGTCGGAGATTGCGCGTGCGGTGGATATGGCGGCTGCTAGAATGAAAGCGGGTGGGCGATTGATCTATCTCGGGGCTGGCACCAGCGGGAGATTAGGGGGGTGCTTGATGCGTCTGAATGCCCACCTACCTTTGGTGTGCCTCACGGGCTGGTTATCGGGCTGATAGCCGGTGGACCAGGCGCGTTGTTGAAGGCTGTTGAAGGTGCGGAGGACGATCCTGCCCTCGGTGAGGCCGATCTGGTTGCGCTGTCGCTGACGCCACAGGACACCTTGGTGGGGCTGGCTGCATCGGGTCGCACGCCTTATGTCATTGGCGCGCTGAAATATGCCAGGCGTCAAGGCTGTGGTACGGTCGCCATCTCTTGCAACCCCGCCTCCCCGATTTCCGCGCTGGCTGAGGTGGCGATTTCTCCCGTCGTGGGGCCGGAGGCGTTGACCGGTTCGACGCGTCTGAAATCAGGTACGGCACAAAAGCTGGTGCTTAACATGCTCTCCACGGGTGTGATGGTTAAGCTGGGAAAGGTGTACCAAAACCTGATGGTTGATGTAAAAGCCACCAATGAAAAACTGGTAGATCGGGCCTGTCGCATTGTGATGTAAGCCACAGGGGCCGCACGTGACGAGGCGCAACGAGCGTTACAAGAAACCGACTATGCGGCCAAACCCGCTATACTTATGATCCTCAGCGGTATCAGTGCCGCAGAGGCCGAGCAGCGGTTGGAAAGGCACCACGGTTATCTACGCGATGCGCTGTTACCCTGATATACCTGTAGGGTATAACGCGGTAATAGAGGCAGAGCGTGTCTTAACGCCTTACACAAAAGCGGTTAATACATTGGCAAGGGGAAAGCGGTTTGGGTGAACAATCACCAACACGTATCGTGTTTTTTGATTTGGACGGCACGCTACATCGTCAGGACATGTTTGGCTGTTTTTTGCGTTACTTGCTAAAACGCCTGCCGTTAAATTTACTGCTGGTCATTCTGGTGCTGCCGGTGGCCGGGCTGGTATTGCTGGCGCGCGGCAGGGCTGCGCGCTGGCCAATGAGCGCTCTGCTTTGGGCCATCACCTTTGGTCGCCGTGAGGCACATTTACAGGCGCTAGAGCATGCCCGCTTTCGTCGCTGGGTGACGCCATTTCCATTGGTGCAGCAGCGCTTGACCGAATATCTCGCCGCTTCGGACGCGCAAGTGTGGTTGGTAACCGGTTCGCCGCAGCGTCTGGTTGAGCAAGTTTACCATGATTCCACATTTCTGCCCGGCGTCAAACTGATGGGCAGCCAGATGGTTCGCGGTTATGGCGGCTGGGTGTTGCCGTTGCGCTG
Organism: Candidatus Symbiopectobacterium endolongispinus; assembly: GCF_018777385.1. Classification (GTDB taxonomy): domain Bacteria; phylum Pseudomonadota; class Gammaproteobacteria; order Enterobacterales; family Enterobacteriaceae; genus Symbiopectobacterium; species Symbiopectobacterium endolongispinus. The sequence continues at coordinate 1,042,978 of NZ_JAFJYB010000001.1, forward strand.
TCTGGGGCGGGAGAAGGTGGTGCAGATGGAAAAACAGCTTGGTGCGCCACTTCAATTGCACAGCGGGTATAGCGATAGCAAGCAAGATAATCCGCTGCTGTTTTTTTGCGAACACCGTTGGCGCGTGACGCTTGCAGGCACGTTGCAACAGTTGGAGTAACGGTGTCGGCGAGGCAATAAGCACTCTGCTTTTTCTTCACACCCTGTATAATGCGCGCGACCAAAAAAGCGCGATGAATACCCGGGAGACACCATGAATGACACCCTTGATGGCCATGACACGCCTGGTGAATATTGGATGCGTCATGCCCTGACTCTGGCCCAACGGGCGCAGGAGGAGGGGGAGGTGCCCGTCGGTGCCGTTCTGGTTCTGGATAATCAGGTGATTGGTGAGGGCTGGAATCGCCCCATCGGCCATCATGATCCGACGGCGCACGCCGAAATCATGGCGCTGCGTCAGGGGGGAAAAGTCTTGCAGAACTATCGCTTAATCAATGCGACGCTGTATGTGACGCTTGAGCCTTGCGTGATGTGCGCCGGGGCGATGGTACACAGCCGTATTGGTCGACTGGTGTATGGTGCCAACGATGAAAAAACCGGGGCAGCAGGATCATTGGTCGACATCCTGCGCCATCCTGGTATGAATCATCAGATAGCGATCACGTCTGGCGTGCTGGCTGCCGAATGCGCTCATACCCTCAGCGATTTTTTCCGTATACGCCGCGCGCAGCATAAAGCACGACGTGCTCAGGAAAAGGCTGGCGGGGCAGCCTAATACCTTATTTGCCGAGTTTTTCTGGCGGTATGGCAGGGTAAGCGCTCGCTAACAGTTCCTGCTGCTGGATTTTATTGGCTTTCTCGGTCAGATATCCTTCCAGACTCAGCATATAGTGGCGGATATTTTCAACGTAGTTATAGGCTTCGTGGCCGCGTGCATAGCCGTAGGTGGTCTGGGTATAGTAGCGTTTCTGGCTGAGCATCGGCAGGCGAACCTTCACATCCGCCCAGCTATCGGGATTACCCTTCTGTTTTTCCGTCAGTTTGCGCGCATCCAGCAGATGGGCATAGCCCATATTGTAGGAGGCCAGTGCAAACCAAATCTTCTCATCTTCGGGAATGCTTTCCGGCATTTTTTCCATCATGTGCGCCAGATAGCGCGCACCACCGCGAATGCTCTGTTCCGGATCGAGTCTGTCGGTCACATCCAGGCTCTCTGCGGTATTGCGCGTCAGCATCATCAACCCGCGCACGCCGGTCGGTGAGGTCGCCAATGGGTTCCAGTGTGATTCCTGATAAGAAATAGCCGCCAGCAATTTCCAGTCAATGTCGCTGGCATATTTGGCAAACAACGGTTGCAGATCGGGCAAGGTGTTATCGATGGCGCTCAGGAAGGTGCGGGTATCGACATAATCAAATTCACCCACATGGCCGAGGTATTTCTCTTCCAGGCGCGCCAGCGTGCCATCTTCCACAGTTTGGCTGAAAAAGTCCAACAGGGCGGCGTACAGGCTGTCGTCCTGGGTACGGCGCATATACCAGGTGACCGGTTCTTCGTCGCTCAGATCGAACGCTACGGAAAGCTGCGGGTGAATGCGCTGCATCAAACCGATGGTGACGGAATCTGCCAGCGTGTAATCCAACGCGCCTTGCGCCACCTGTTTAAGCAAATCCTGCGTGCTCAGGTCTGAAGCGGCTTCCCAGCTTAAGGCTGGATATTTATTGTTTTTCAAATCGCGTAACGTGGCGATATGGGCTGAGCCCGATGTGACCGCTAACCGACCACTCAGTTTCTCCAGATTTTTAGGGCGCGTGGCACCCATGCGGTAAACCAGTTGCTGCGAGACGGAATAGTAGGTTGGCCCAGCGCGAAAGCGATCCAATCGCTCATGGTTGTAGATCAGCCCGGCGGTAAGCAGATCGGCATTATCGCTGTCCAGATCATCGAACAAGGCGTCAAGATTTGAGCGTGCCGATACCGCCAGCTTCACGCCAAGGTAATCGGCGAATCGTTTAGCCAGTTCATAATCAAGCCCTGAGGGGGTTCCGTTACTGAGGGTATAGGTCAGCGGCGAATTGAGCGTGCTGATACGCAGCTCGCCCCGAGAAAGGATCTGATTGATCCGTGTATCCTGGCCGCTGCGCCAGGGGATGTTGGGCCAGAGCGCCAACATCAGCAGTAACGTAATAACCCCAATAAAAAAATAATTTAATGTTAAACGCTTCAAATAGTTATCTCTCGGTGGCCGTGTGGCCTTTCTGTCTGTAACGGCAGTTTTTTTGTCTACACTCTCCCAGAGTGGGGGCATTTTGCTTAACAAACCGCCAGTGTGAAACAGTTATCCATCAGGTTAAAGTTTGACCATGACGAAAATAAGATGTGCAACAAACTCTGCGCAAACGGTTTCGTCGGGCGTCACAATTCTCTATAATGACGCGCGTTTTCCCCCTTGGCTGCGCGACAAAGTAGCGCCCACTGACGTACTGAAACTCAGTACATCGAAGACGAGAGATTTTTTAGATGATGGAAATACTGCGTGGTTCACCTGCCCTATCGGCCTTCCGTGTAAATAAGTTGCTGACGCGTTGCAAAGAGCACTTTTTGCCAATTAGTGACATCTATGAGGAGTACGTTCACTTCGCCGCCGTGCGTGCACCACTGAACAGCGATGAGCAGGTTAAACTGACACGACTGTTAAAATATGGCCCCTCTCTCGCGGAGCATGAGCCAAGTGGGCGCTTACTGTTGGTCACACCGCGTCCCGGCACCATTTCTCCCTGGTCTTCCAAAGCTACCGATATTGCGCGCAACTGTGGCCTGGACAAGGTGATTCGTCTGGAGCGCGGATTAGCCTTCTATATTCATGCGCCGACGCTGAGCGATGAACAGTGGCAGCAACTGGGCGCGTTGCTGCATGACCGCATGATGGAAACGGTATTCACCGAGATGGCGCAGGCGGAACAGCTGTTTGCCCAGCATCAGCCAGCCCCGTTGAAACGGGTAGACGCTCTGCTGGAAGGGCGTAAGGCGTTGGAACAGGCTAACGTGCGTCTGGGACTGGCGCTGGCGGAAGATGAAATCGACTACCTGTTGGATGCCTTTACCCGTTTGGGCCGCAATCCTACCGACATTGAACTCTATATGTTTGCTCAGGCCAACTCTGAGCACTGCCGCCACAAAATTTTTAAAGCCGACTGGGTGATTGACGGTGAAGCACAGCCCAAGTCGCTGTTCAAAATGATCAAGAACACCTTCGAGCACACGCCAGAACACGTGTTGTCTGCTTATAAAGATAACGCGGCGGTGATGGAAGGTTCCGAAGCGGGGCGTTTCTTTGCCGATCCGCAAGGGCACTATGCCTACCATCAGGAACCGACACACATTCTGATGAAAGTGGAAACCCATAACCATCCGACGGCCATTTCTCCCTGGCCGGGTGCGGCGACCGGTTCCGGTGGCGAAATTCGCGATGAAGGAGCGACGGGGCGCGGTGCCAAACCTAAAGCGGGTCTGGTCGGGTTCTCGGTCTCTAACCTGCGTATTCCTAACTTTGAACAGCCGTGGGAAGAAGATTTCGGTAAGCCGGATCGCATCGTCAGCGCGTTGGACATTATGATTGATGGCCCGCTGGGCGGCGCGGCCTTTAATAACGAGTTTGGTCGCCCTGCGCTGACCGGTTACTTTCGTACCTATGAGGGGCAGGTTGACAGCCATAACGGCAGCGAGCTTCGCGGTTATCACAAGCCGGTGATGCTGGCGGGCGGTATTGGTAACATCCGTGCCGATCACGTGAAAAAAGGCGAGATCACGGTAGGCGCCAAGCTGATTGTGCTGGGTGACCCCTCCATGAATATCGGTCTGGGCGGCGGTGCAGCCTCCTCCATGGCCTCCGGCCAATCGGACGCCGATCTGGATTTCGCCTCCGTACAGCGCGATAACCCGGAAATGGAACACCGTTGTCAGGAAGTGATCGACCGTTGCTGGCAACTGGGTGAAGAGAACCCGATCCTGTTTATCCACGACGTGGGGGCGGGCGGTCTGTCCAACGCCATGCCGGAGCTGGTAAGTGATGGCGGGCGCGGCGGGCGTTTTGAACTGCGCGATATTCTCAACGATGAGCCAGGCATGAGCCCGCTGGAAGTGTGGTGTAACGAATCGCAAGAGCGCTATGTACTGGCGGTTGCACCGGAAAAACTGGCGCTGTTTGATGAACTGTGCCGCCGTGAGCGCGCCCCTTACGCCGTGATTGGTGAAGCGACGGAAGAGCAGCATTTAACCTTGAACGATCGCCACTTCAATAATCAGCCGATCGATCTGCCGCTCGACGTGCTGCTGGGCAAAACACCGAAAATGCTGCGCGACGTCAAACGCCTGGCTAGCGAGGGCACCTTGCTGAACCGAGAAGGCATCTTCCTGACCGAAGCGGTAGAGCGTGTGATGCACCTGCCGGTGGTGGCAGAGAAAACTTTCCTGATCACCATTGGTGATCGTTCCGTGACCGGTATGGTGGCACGCGATCAGATGGTCGGACCGTGGCAGATCCCGGTGGCAAACTGTGCCGTTACTACCGCAAGCCTCGACAGCTACCACGGTGAAGCGATGTCGATTGGCGAACGTGCACCTGTGGCGTTGTGTAACTTTGGTGCCTCCGCGCGTCTGGCGGTAGGGGAAGCATTAACCAACATTGCCGCGACCCAGATTGGCGCGTTAACGCGCGTGAAGCTCTCCGCAAATTGGATGTCGGCAGCAGGACACCCCGGTGAAGACGCCGGACTTTACGAAGCGGTAAAAGCCATCGGCGAAGAACTCTGCCCGGCATTGGGGTTGACCATTCCGGTGGGTAAAGACTCCATGTCGATGAAAACCCTCTGGCAAGACGGCGATCAAGAGCGCAGCGTCACCTCTCCGCTTTCACTGGTGATCACGGCATTTGCCCGCGTGGAAGATGTGCGTAAAACCGTCACGCCGCAGTTGCGTACCGATCGTGATAACGTGCTGCTGCTTATCGACCTGGGTGCCGGGCACCATACGCTGGGCGCGACAGCGTTAGCACAGGTCTACCGTCAGTTGGGCCGCCATACTGCGGATGTGCGTAATCCGCAACAGTTGGCTAGCTTCTTTAATGCTATCCAAACGCTGGTGGCGGATGATGCGCTGCTGGCCTATCACGACCGTTCTGATGGGGGCCTGTTGGTGACGCTGGCCGAAATGGCGTTTACCGGTCATTGCGGCATCGAGGTTGATATCGCGGCATTGGGTAACGATCCGCTGGCCTCGTTATTTACTGAAGAACTGGGTGCTGTGATTCAAGTGTCCGCCGATCGTCTGGCGTACGTTGAGCAGGTAATGGCCGATCACGGTTTGGGTGATATTGCTCATCGTTTGGGTCATGCCGCTCAGGGCAACCGCTTTGTGATTACGCATGGCAACGATGTGGTGTATCAGGAGAGCTGTACCACGCTACGCACCTGGTGGGCGGAAACCACCTGGCAGATGCAGCGCCTGCGTGACAACCCAAACTGTGCCGATCAGGAACATGCTGCTAAACAGGATGAGACCGATCCGGGCCTGAATGTCTCACTGACGTTCGATCCAGCACAGGATATTGCAGCGCCCTTTATCGCCAAAGGTGTGCGTCCTAAAGTGGCGGTGTTGCGTGAGCAGGGTGTTAACTCTCACGTTGAGATGGCGGCCGCGTTCCATCGCGCCGGTTTTGACGCCATCGATGTGCACATGAGTGATTTGCTGGCAGGCCGTCGCAACCTTCAAGACATCCAGGCGCTGGTCGCTTGCGGTGGCTTCTCTTACGGCGATGTGTTGGGTGCCGGTGAGGGCTGGGCGAAATCCATTCTGTTTAACCCGCGGGGGCGCGATGAGTTTGCCGCTTTCTTCCAACGTCCGCAAACGTTGGCACTCGGCGTATGCAACGGTTGCCAGATGATGTCCAATCTGCGCGAACTGATCCCGGGCGCAGACCACTGGCCGCGCTTTGTGCGCAACCTGTCTGACCGCTTTGAAGCGCGCTTCAGCCTGGTTGAAGTCACCAAAAGCCCGTCATTGTTTATGAATGACATGGTGGGATCGCGTATGCCAATCGCTGTTTCTCACGGTGAAGGGCACGTTGAAGTGCGCGATGCTGCCCACTTGGCGGCGTTGGAGCATGAGCATCTGGTCGCACTGCGCTTCGTGAACAACTTTGGACAGATAACCGAGAACTATCCGGCGAACCCGAACGGTTCTCCGAACGGTATCACGGCAGTCACCAGCGCCAGTGGTCGCGCTACAGTGATGATGCCGCACCCGGAACGCGTTTTCCGTACCGTGAGCAATTCCTGGCATCCGGAAACCTGGGGTGGAGACAGCCCGTGGATGCGCATGTTCCGCAACGCGCGCCGTCAGCTTGGCTAAGGGTTAGCTGGACATTGACTATAAAAGGGGCGAATAGCCCCTTTTTAATCTGATGACAACGCCACGTTACCTGCTAGTCATCCTCGGCGAAAGCTGGGATCTCTTTAAGAAGAAACGCGTCTCTTCTGCAAGAGATTCTCGCCTTCTCAGGAATGACGGAGGGAGGAATGACGGCTTAGGTAGGATGTCGCAATACAGCGACAATTGGCTCTATTAATGTCTCTTTTTGGAGACATTTAATTAATTGATTTTATTGAGTCGATACATTAAGTGATATAAATCGTCTTTTTTGACTACAGGTTTTAGCAATTGGCGGCGTAGTATGACGTGAATAAAAGCTCCTTACCGTCCTTTAACCGACTGATGTAAATTTAAGTTATTATTTATCAGTTAGTTAAAATCAATATTGCGAACTGGCATGAATGGTGCGTAATATCACTCGTTGCTCATTCACCTCGTTATGATTGCGCTGTTGATGATGTCGTTTTGCGCTCATAACACTCCGAATGACGCCACAAGAAAGGGTGCCTATCGTCCACTACACCGATAACAGTCTGCTATGCAGCTTTATCAAACATCGGGCGACACGTTGAGTGAGGCACCACCTATTCAGTTGCCCGGTTAGCGCATACTTAACCGGGCAGCGACTGACTCTCTTTTCTGTACCTCTTGATGGGTTTATCACCCCCGCTTACTCAAGGGAAAAACATTGCGCTTTTATGCCACTTCGTTAGCATCATGACGGATGAATAAATAACGAGATGATTTCCTTGAAACGTTGGCGTCTGTTTCCGCGCTCTTTGCGCCAATTAGTGATTATGGTGTTCCTGCTGGTCCTTTTGCCGCTGTTGGTGCTCGCCTATCAGGCGTATGACAGTCTGGATACGCTGAGCGAACAAGCGGCGGACATTAACAAATCCATGCTGGTGGACGCGCGCCGCAGTGAAGCCATGAGTGGCACCGCATTGGCGATGGAGCGCAGCTATCGCCAATACTGCGTGCTGGATGACAGCACGCTGGCTACCCTCTACCAAAGCCAACACAAACAGCATGTGCAGATGCTGGAAGCGCACAGAAATGTCCTGCCCGATCCCCGCACTTATCAACAGCTAAGCCAGCACCTTGCCGCGCTGGCGACCCTGGATTGTGCCAATAGCACGCCGACTAACGCGGCGCAGGAACAACTGACGCAGTTTGCTCAGGCCAATGCGCAACTGCTGCAAATGACGCGTGAAGTGGTGTTTTCTCGCGGGCAGCAATTGCAACAGGACATCGCCGAGCGCGGCAAGTTTTTCAGCTGGCAGTCGCTGGTACTGTTTATGGTCAGTTTGCTGTTAGTGGTGCTGTTTACCCGTATGATCATCGGACCGGTTAACGGCGTGGAGCGTATGATCAAACGCCTGGGAGAAGGGCGATCGCTCGGTAATACCAGCACTTTTAAGGGGCCAAGAGAGATTCGTACGCTGGCACAACGTATTATCTGGCTGAGTGAGCGACTTTCCTGGTTGGAATCGCAGCGGCATGAATTTCTGCGTCATATCTCCCATGAGCTGAAAACCACGTTGGCGAGCCTGCGCGAAGGCACCTCGCTATTGGCCGACGAAGTTGTCGGGCCATTGACGTCGGATCAAAAAGACGTGGTGGCTATTCTGGATAACAACAGCCGGCACCTGTTGGAACTTATCGATCAGTTGCTGGATTACAACCGCAAGCTGGCGGATACCCCAACGGAGATGGGGCCTGTCGACATTGATGAGGTGGTGGATATCGCGATATCTTCGCACAGTTTGCCTGCGCGCACCAAGGCGATCCACACCGAAACGCGGCTTGATATTACCCAGTGCTGGGCCGAGACCACATTACTGATGCGCGTTATCGATAATCTCTGTTCCAATGCGGTGCACTACGGCAAGGAATCCGGTAACATTTGGATTCGGAGTCGCCAGCATGGGCACCGGGTTCAAATCGACGTTACCAACGATGGCGCGCCGATCCCTGAAGCAGAACAAGGCATGATTTTTGAGCCCTTTTATCAGGGAAGCCACCAGCGTAAAGGTGCGGTGAAAGGCAGCGGTCTTGTGTTGAGCATCGCGCGCGATTGTATTCGTCGTATGCGGGGGGAACTGAGCCTGATACCGGTGGATTATGCTGACGTCTGTTTTCGTATTGAATTGCCCTTAACCGCTGAGAATGAATAACAAATGAAAGCAAGGTGCTCTGACGGCAGGGTTCGCGGTTCGGTGTTGGCGCTCCTGGCGCTGCTCGCGGGCTGCGTTGACACTACCCATCACCGTATTGCGATACGTGACGTTGAAAATGTCACGCCGAGGGAACAAGTGAGCGACTACCGTCTGACGCAGTGCGATAGCCTGTGGCACATTGACGATCGCGACGCGGTGAATAACGCCCTTTATTGGTTGCGGGCGATGGATTGTGCTGAGCGATTAACCCCGCAACAGGCGCGTGAGGCGGCGCAAACGCTGGGGAGCGCGACCTGGGATCAGGCATTCAAGCAGGGCATTTTACTCGATCAAGTCAAAATCACCCCGGCGGAACGACGTCAGGCGCTCGATCGGCTGAATGGGTTTCAAACGGACTTTCCCGCGGCGCTGCGTCCGCTGCTGCAAACCTGGCAGGACAAGCAAACGTTCTGGCTGGCGTTGACGGATGAGCGCATACGCACTCAGCGTTTGCAGGAGGCCAACGACAAACAGCTCGAAGTAATGCGGGTTCAACAGAGCAATTTGCAATATCAACTGGATGTGACGACGCGCAAACTGGAAAACCTGACGGATATTGAGCGTCAACTTTCTACCCGCAAGCCGATGAGCAGTGAACTTCCGGAGCCTGCGGCTTCGCATGAGTCTGGCGCGGTTGAACGCCACTGTGCGCCTGCGGCGTCAAAATAGGAGCCTACACGCCCATGACAACTCGAAAAACGGCTGATTTGCTGCTGGTCGATGACGATCCCAGTTTGCTAAAACTGCTGGGAATGCGTTTGACCAGCGAAGGGTTTCATGTCGTGACGGCTGAAAGCGGCGCGGAAGCGCGGCGCGTGCTGGCACGCGATAGCATTGACTTGGTCATCAGCGATTTGCGCATGGATGAAATGGATGGCCTGGCGCTATTTTCTGAAATACAGAAGCAGCAACCAGGACTGCCGGTGATTATTCTTACCGCTCACGGATCGATTCCGGACGCTGTGGCCGCTACGCAGAAAGGGGTATTTGGCTTTTTGACCAAACCGGTGGATCGCGATGCGCTCTATAAGGCGATCGATGATGCGCTGGCGCTCAGCGCCCCAGCCGGAGAATCTCACTGGCGAGAAACCATCGTGACGCGTAGCCCGGTGATGCTGCGTTTGCTGGAACAAGCTAAACTGGTGGCGCAATTTGACGTTAGCGTGCTGATTAACGGCCAGAGCGGAACCGGTAAAGAAGTGCTGGCGCGGGCAATCCACAGTGCCAGTCCACGCACAAAAAACGCGTTTATCGCTATTAACTGTGGCGCACTGCCGGAACCGTTGCTGGAGTCTGAACTGTTTGGTCATGCCAAAGGCGCGTTTACCGGTGCGGTCAGCAGCCGCGAGGGGTTGTTTCAGGCGGCTGAAGGGGGTACGTTGTTCCTTGACGAAATCGGCGATATGCCGCTGTCTTTACAGGTCAAACTGCTGCGTGTATTGCAGGAACGTAAGGTGCGTCCATTGGGCAGCAATCGGGATATCGATATCAATGTGCGCATTCTTTCCGCCACGCACCGCGATTTGCCGGTCGCCATGGAAAAAGGCGAATTTCGTGAAGATCTCTACTACCGTTTAAATGTCGTGACCATGAAATTGCCCGCACTGCATGAACGGGCCGAGGATATTCAGCTGCTGGCAAATCATCTGCTGCGTGAAGCGGCCAATCGGCATAAGCCGTTCGTTCGCAGTTTTTCCAGTGATGCAATGAAACGCTTGATGACGGCGAGTTGGCCCGGTAATGTGCGTCAACTGGTGAATGTGATTGAACGATGCGTGGCGTTGACCAGTGCGCCAGTGATTAACGATGCGCTGGTAGAACAAGCGTTAGAAGGCGAGAATACCGCGTTGCCGACCTTTGTGGAGGCACGTCACCAGTTTGAGCTGAACTATTTACGTAAGTTGCTGCAAATTGCCAAAGGCAACGTGACGCAGGCGGCCAGAATGGCGGGGCGTAATCGCACCGAATTCTATAAATTGCTTGGACGTCACGCATTGGATGCCAACGATTTTAAAGAGTGACAACGCGTTTGACGTTGTTACACCTGACGTTATCGTTTCACTGAATGTTTGTTACTGATGCCCGACTGCGGTCGAAGAGAAACAGGTTCACAAAGGTTATTTCATGAAAAAAATAGATGCGATTATCAAACCGTTCAAATTGGACGACGTACGTGAAGCGTTAGCCGAAGTGGGTATCACCGGCATGACTGTCACGGAAGTAAAAGGATTCGGGCGCCAGAAGGGCCATACCGAACTGTATCGCGGTGCAGAATATATGGTCGATTTTCTGCCCAAGGTAAAAATCGAGTTGGTGGTTGCCGATGACATCGTCGATACATGTGTCGAAACCATCATTCAGACCGCCCAGACCGACAAAATTGGTGACGGCAAGATTTTCGTGTTTGATGTGGCACGCGTGGTGCGTATCCGTACTGGCGAAGAAGACGAAGCGGCTATCTGATGCTTTAGCCACGATCCTCGCCGAGCGAGGATCGTGGAATGTCCTGTCAAAGTGCGGTGGGTGTCCAGCCCGCTAGAACCTTGTCCTTAGTGTATTCTGCGGCCTGCTCTGCGGTGAGCTGACGCCGTCCGTCATTTTTTCTGCTTTTCTGCACCCGCACCGGTTGAGTGGTATTCGAAGAAACGCGAATCCTGAGGTTGGAACCAGATTTTCTCGCCTTTGATATCTTTGCCGGACATTTTGTCCCAGCCATAGATCACATCGTCCATCTCGGTGTTGATAAACACTGTTTGTCCGATAGCGTTAGGGTCGGCATAGCGGCCATCAGGGAAAGTGGTCGTCGGATGCCAGGGGCGACCGAGCGCATAGCTTTTCGCAGGGACATTATTGCCTTCCTTGAACACCCGGCTGTTAGTAATCACCAGACCGTACTTCTGGTTGATATCAGTGCTGGGAGCGGTTAGGTAGCCATAGGATTCATCACCGGGATTTACGCGCGTGCGGGCGACGATATCGCAATCATCAAACAGCGCCGTGCCGTTACCGAAAATAAAGTCCACGGTGCCGCTGATACGGCATTTCTCAAAGAAACTGCGACCCCCCCCTTTGACATACAGCGTGTCTTGATAACCTACCAGACTGACATCGTGGAAGTAGGCACGATCGCTCTTCTCCGCCACCAACAGTGCCACGGCCTGAGTGTCTTTTATCTTGGTCGGGTCATCACTCTTCTTGGCTTCAGTGCACCTGCGGCAGTATCCACAGCAATAATGGTGTGGTCACGGTCTTCTCCCTTAAAATGCACGTTGGGGCGGGTAATCACCAGGCGCTCGTGGTAGGTGCCCTTTTTGATGTAAATAACAAACGGTGTGGTATCGGCAGGAGCGCTGGCGATAGCCTCACCAATGGTTTTAAAGGTGTTGGGTGCAGCAGGTGCCGTGGCAGAAACCACCGCGTTAACATCTGAACTGGCAATGACGTGCTGCCAGGGGGCGGCCACCAGAACGGCCAGCGCAATCGCGCCTGAGAGGGGTTTAAACATACCGATCATTCCTTAACTGTAGTGTCCGAGAGGTAAAGCCCATCTATTCGCACGATGGGAAAGCGCCCCTTAGCAAACGCTCAGGGGAGTAAAGCCTTAGTGTTTTTTCTTGAGCAGATAATCGGCCAGCGGGCGCAGTGTGTCGTCGACGCGAATGCTGTCTGCCACGATCTCGGCCACGGCAATCGCACCTTTTTGTTGGAAATGGGTGGTATCTGGTTTGCTGGTGCTGCCCGCTTGATCTTTGTAGTACGGATAGCGTTTAGGATCGATCACCAGCCAGTACTGTTTCCAGTGATGTCCGTTATCCTGGTTAGCCAGTGCAATGGTATCGGGTTCGACATCCAGCAAAGGGACATTGTTGGCTTTCGCGGTATCTTTGATGGTTTGGCTGTAATCACCGATAAAGGCAAAGCCGTTTTCAGCATTTTGACGGGTGAAGTGACTGTGAACGGCAGGGGTGCCGTCTTTGCCTTGTGCATCTTTCACGCTGGTTGTTGGTGTTAGCAGCACTGGGATCATCTGATGCTGGCGGGCATAGGTGATATAGCGTTCCAGCGCGTTCTGGAATGACATGTCTGGTTTACCCTGCGGGAATTGGCGCTTGCCTGCCGCATCATTGGGGTAGGTACACAGGTTGCCGACATCCGCCGCGCCGCGTACCGCTCTGGCACCGTTACAGTTCTGATCGTTGTGGCCCATCTGAATGAAAATGTAGTCGCCGGGCTGCATCTGTCGGAACCAGCCTTCATAGAAGAAATCGCGCGAGCTGCGTCCGGCACGGGCACCGTTGATCACTTTGACGCTGCCGTCATGGCGGAATTGCTGTTCAAACACCTGTGCCCAGCCCATACGTGGGAAACGCAGTTTCTCGTAGTTGGCGGCGGTAGAGTCGCCAACGATAAAGATGCGCGTCTTGGCCTTTTTGATCTCATCCAACTGACAATGCGCATAGCCATAATCCAGCCCTTCGTAGCTGCCATCGGCGCTAAGACCAACGATCGGTCGGAACACGCTGTCCGTCAGTACGGTGTGGCCCGCTTGCCCGCTGTCGTTATGGTAGTTGCGGTTGTGATTGATTACATCGACCAGTTGGCGAACGGCTTTTTGCTGCGTTGCCGGGTAGTGCAGGGGATCAAACTGTGCAGGGTTAGTGATACCCGCCTGTTTTAACGCGGGACCGAAACCGGCATGAAACACCGCATTAGCCTGTTTCCAGGTTGCGGCTGAGAGCGCTGGCGTGCCTGCATCATCGGAGAGTTGCTGCGGGCCGATGTAGCCTGCCGGCGCGGCCATGTCGGAGGCGATGCGATCGGTAAATGGGTTAATGTTGGCGATGTTTCCTTTACCCGATTGAGCGGTTGGCAACAACGCGCTCAGGCAGATGGCACACGCCTGATTGTTCAGCAAACAGTTATTGCCGCCGTACTCAACCGCAGACAGGCTCAGCGGTGCCGTTAATTCAGAGACGTCCAACTGGTAGTGGCCCTGCTCATCCGTTTGCGTTTGGCGACGGTGCCCTTGTTGGTCACGCACAATAATGGTGGCGGGCAGGCGTGCATCGCGGTGTGCAACGATGCCTTCGAGCGTGGTGTGTTCTCCCAACACCGTGGCGGGTAGCGTTTCGCTAGCCGGTGCTGCATTCTTTTGTGTATGGGCATAGCCCACGGAAGAGCTAATCAGCAGCGCAAGCGTAATGCGGTGAGAAAATCGTGTAGACATGGTCAGATACATCCCTTGTAGCAAAAAGTAGTAAAAAAGACGACGTCGTTTTGGTGGTGTGCAACAGGCTTGCCGCAGTGCTAATGATTCTTACACAAACTCCTTGTTAGTTCGGCCAAAAAAGTGGGATGCAAACAGGCCGCGGAGCAAATTAATAAGCTAAAACTGCGTTTTTTTAAAATGAAGCGTTATTTTAATTACGGTGTGGCGGATTTTTGTGATCGATACCGTTTTTTATCATTACCGGATCGTGTGGGAGCATAAATTTGTGATCGTGGATAAGATTACCGCGCGTGCGTTTGCCCGCGCGGTGGGTGCTTGCGAGTCGGCGCATTACACGACTTTATGTGGGCCAAAGCATTCGTAGTGTAGCTGTGGGGGGGCGATGCCCAATGCGAGGAGTTGATGAGCGACGAATTGCATAAAGGCCACCGGGCCGCACAGATAAAAATGCATGTTGGTATTGATCAAACGGTATGCCAGTTTGTCCAGCGCCATTACGCCTTGATAGTGAAAATCCTCACCGGGACGATCGTCTTTACCGGGCTGACGATACCATACGTAACGTGTCAATGTGGGCCATTGCTGGTTAATCTGCGTCAGCTCATCACCAAAGGCATGCACATCGCCGTTGTCAGCGGCATGCAACCATAGGACGTCCGCTTCATGCGCCTGATCTTTTAACTGATGCAGCATGCTGAGTAACGGTGTTTGCCCTACGCCCGTAGAGATAAGCGTGACCGGTGTAGTGGGGGTGGCCGTTAAAAAGAAATCCCCGTGGGGAGCAGCCAGTGAAATGATATCGCCTTCCTGTGCAATGTCATGCAGATAGCCGGAAACGGTTCCTTGAGCCTCGCGTTTTACCGCAATGCGATAAGTGCGGCCATTGGGGGCGTGCGTCAGGGAATATTGGCGAATCTCCTGATGAGTAAGGCTGTCGTGGCGAATGTAGACTGCCAAATACTGACCGGGTTTAAAATCCACCACCGGTTTGCCATCGACAGGTTCCAACGTAAAACTGGCGATCAGCTCACTTTGCGCCTGCTTTTTCACGATGCGAAAGGGGCGCGTGCCTTCCCAGCCGCCGTGCTGGCTTGCTGCATCCTGATAAATGACGCGTTCACGCTGAATAAAAACATCAGCCAATACGCCATACGCCTTGCCCCAAGCATACAATATCTCCTCGCCGGGTCTAAACAATTCGTCCAGCGTGGCCAGCAGATGCTCGCCAACGATGCCATATTGCGCAGGCTGGATCGAGAAGCTGGCATGTTTCTGTGCGATACGCTCCACCGCAGGCAGCAGCGCCGAGAGGTTGTCGATGTTGGCCGCATAGGCGCAGATAGCGTTGAATAAGGCTTCTCGCTGATCGCCATTGCGCTGATTACTCATGTTGAAAATGTCTTTCAGTTCAGTATTGTGGCTGAACATGCGCTGATAAAAATGGGCGGTCAGTGCCGGGCCGGTTTTTGCCAGCAAGGGCAGGGTCGATTTTATGATAGCGATGGTTTTTGCATCTAGCATGGTGACTCCAGGTGTTTTTATAAGATGTATTTTTAATACATCTTATTCGAGCGTTGACCCGTTGTAAATCCCTGCTTTGTGTTGGTGTTTATTGTGCCAACGGGAACACAAAATGAAGAAAATGCAGGATGCAGATGAAGAAAACTCCCTTGCCAGCACATGAAGTCATTAGGCCGCTAAGCCTTGTGCTGCTTGAAGCTAATCGTTTGCGTAAAAACCTCTGTCAAGCCCTATCATGCAAGGGGATAAACGGTTTACACTATAGGCCAATACCCGTTGCGGGCATTTTTACTGTACATATAGTTAGCTGAGTCAGGAGATGCGGATGTTAAAGCGTGAAATGAACATTGCCGATTACGATGCCGAACTGTGGCACGCGATGCAGCAAGAAGTGGTGCGTCAGGAAGAGCATATTGAACTGATAGCGTCAGAAAACTACACCAGCCCACGTGTTATGCAGGCTCAAGGGTCTCAGTTAACCAACAAATATGCGGAAGGATATCCCGGCAAACGTTACTACGGCGGCTGCGAATATGTTGACATCGTAGAGCAACTGGCGATTGACCGTGCTAAAGCG
Source organism: Candidatus Symbiopectobacterium endolongispinus (assembly GCF_018777385.1). Lineage (GTDB taxonomy): Bacteria > Pseudomonadota > Gammaproteobacteria > Enterobacterales > Enterobacteriaceae > Symbiopectobacterium > Symbiopectobacterium endolongispinus. Next base: position 1,058,952 of record NZ_JAFJYB010000001.1, read on the forward strand.
CTGTTCGGTGCTGACTACGCTAACGTGCAACCGCACTCCGGTTCCCAGGCCAACTTTGCCGTGTATACCGCGCTGCTGCAACCGGGTGATACCATTCTGGGGATGAACCTGGCTCACGGCGGTCACCTGACCCACGGCTCTCCGGTTAACCTGTCTGGCAAACTGTACAAAGTGATTCCTTACGGTATCGATGAAAGCGGTAAAATCGATTACGAAGAAATGGCTGAACTGGCACAAACCCACAAACCGAAAATGATCGTAGGTGGTTTTTCTGCTTACTCAGGCGTGGTTGACTGGGCGAAAATGCGTGAAATCGCTGACAGCATTGGTGCTTATTTGTTTGTGGATATGGCACACGTTGCGGGTCTGGTCGCGGCTGACGTTTATCCTAACCCGGTTCCTCATGCGCATATCGTCACGACCACTACCCATAAAACGCTGGCTGGTCCGCGCGGCGGCCTGATTCTGGCCAAGGGCGATTATGAAGAACTGTACAAAAAACTGAACTCTGCCATCTTCCCTGGCGGCCAGGGCGGCGCATTGATGCACGTTATCGCCGGTAAAGCGGTCGCGCTGAAAGAAGCGATGGAACCTGAGTTCAAAGTTTACCAGCAACAAGTGGCGAAGAATGCCAAGGCCATGGTTGAGGTGTTCCTGACGCGCGGTTTCAACGTGGTTTCTGGTGGCACCAGCAACCACCTGTTCCTGCTCGATCTGGTAAGCAAAAACCTGACCGGTAAAGAAGCCGATGCCGCTCTGGGTCGCGCTAATATTACCGTTAACAAAAACAGCGTGCCGAACGATCCGAAGAGCCCGTTTGTTACCTCCGGTATCCGTATCGGTACGCCAGCGGCAACCCGTCGTGGCTTCAAGGAAGCGGAAGTGCGTGAGCTGGCAGGCTGGATCTGTGACGTTCTGGATAACATCAATGACGAAGCGACCATTGAATGCGTGAAACAAAAAGTCCTCGCTATTTGTGAGCGTTTCCCGGTTTATGCCTGATAGCCAGTAACCGATAAGTTAACGCCAGCCTTCGGGATGGCGCTCTTTCTCACCATCTTCGCGTAACCCTCTGATATATCCGCCCTGACGCTCTGATAGCAAGAATCAGAATATGAAAGTTTTCTCCCGCGCCCCGTCTACCCTTTGAGACAGTTCTGATAGCAAACATGCTGTTTCCAGGAGGTTTTCTTTTAATTAATAACCATAAATTATGTTTATTCATAGTTATTAATTAATAAGCTATCAATATCATCGGAATGATGAAATATCAATTAGTTATTATATGTTGGGGGAAGTGCCGGATGAGGTCTTCGTCATTCAAAGTCAAACCGTTGGTGGTGGCAGTAAGTGCTGTACTAGGCGTTCTTTCTACTTACCCATCATCCGCTGCATCGATCGATGTTTCCATCAACATCAGCGGCCTGAGCATCACAACTGCGCAGGATTATCTGAGCATAACCAATACCGGTACGATCACCGGAACCGATTTCGGCGTCACCAATACCTCAACCATTGGTACGCTCAGCAACGCTGGCGTTATCACAGGTAGTGATGGGATTTACAACACCGGGTCGATCGGTCCATTAACCAACTCCGGTTTAATTTCTGCCAGTGACAACAGTGGTCTTTGGAGTGATGCGGGTAACATTGATTCGCTGTTTAACACCGGCACCATTTCGGGACATAAGGGCGTTTACCTCGAGAACAACAGCTTTCTGGGGGAATTCAACAACTCCGGGTATATCGAAGGTGATGAAGATACGGCCGTTTTAATCAACGCCAGCAACCTATGCTCTTTCGAGAACTCTGGTGAGATCAGTGGTGGCAAGGGCATCGTGCTGAAAAATGACTCCATGCTGTATGAATTCGTCAACTCCGGTGTGATTTCCTCTGATAACGACGCCGCCATCCTGCTCAACAGTTCCAGTATCTATTCCATTAGTAACACCGGATTGATTACCGGTGACGCCGGGATCGTTCTGGAAAATGATGCCAGCGTAGCGTCATTAATTAACGGCGGTACCATCAACGCGAGCTTAGGTATTGGCGTGTTTGGTGACAATGTCGAAGAGTTAAGTTCGATTGGATCTATTTCCAACACTGGCCTTATTGATGCTGACGACGGGCTGATTGTATCAGGCGGCTGGTATGTAGGTACCTTCTTCAACTCGGGTACCCTGAGTGCCAATATGGGCATCGGTGCGTTTGGTAACCCGGAAGACGCTGTCGGTACGATCGCCGCCATTAATAACAGCGGACTGATTGATGCGGAGGATGGCCTGGTGGTGGAAGGTGACTCCTATGTCGGGACATTTTTCAACTCGGGCTCCATCGACACCAATATTGCCATGGGAATTTACAACGGTGGTACCCTTGGCTCCCTCAGCAATGAAGGCATTATCAGCGGTGAGTCTGCCGCCCTCTCCATTGATGGCGGGAGTATCGGGTCGATTTATAACGATGGGGTGATTGCAGGAAATATCTACTCTACCAGCGGCCTGACCTTCTTTGGCAGTGAAGGCGAGGACATCTGGACCTTGACTGGCTATGACAAAGGCAGTATCGGCACCATTTCCATTGCGGCCGGTGACCTGACTTTTGTTACGGGCAATACGGTGCTGAATGACAACGTCATTCTGGGGGAAGGCCAACTGGTGAATGGCTCTGCCCAACTGATGGTCAACAATGTGCTCACGATCGACGGCGACTATCAGCAGGGCAGCGGTGCCAGCCTGCTGTTTGGTGTCAATAACTACCTTGCTACCAACGGTGATATCAACGCCTACAACGGGTATGGCCGCCTGGTGGTGTCCGGCAGCGCCAATATCGTCAGCGGATCTAACGTGGGGCTAATGGGTAACGGCCAATATGCGTTTGCACAAGGGCAGCGCTATGTGGTGATTCGGGCAAACAGTGATGGTACCGATTACAACGCCGACAAACTGGATTACTGGGCTGAGAATTACACCGGACTGCTTACCGGTAATACGGTAACGCACGGTAGCACCAGCGATCTGGTGGTGACGCTCGGTGACTGCAATGGCGACTACAAGCCGATTGGTTACGCGACGACGTCAAACGCCATCTCCGCATTGAACGACCTGTTTAACTATGGTGGTACAGAGTCGTCCCTGCTCAATCTGTTTAACGCCGGCGCTGCGGTAGGCAATACAGCAGAGGCTAACCGTGCGGGGGCGCAACTTAGCCCAGCGGCGATCGCCTCAGCCTCGGTACAGGCGGCAGCACTGCCCGCCATGTCGGTACTGGACGTATTGGCGCAACGCGGTGAAGCCATTCGTCTGGCAGGCGCAGGCAGCGGTATTTCGACCGGGGAAAATGATGACGGTCCGGTAGCTTGGGGGCAAGGCTTTGGCTGCAAGGTCAACCGAGGTCAGCAGTGGGATATCGCTGGTTACGACGGACTCTTCGTTGGCGTGATGTTAGGGGGCAATGGTGAGGTCAACGATAATTGGCGTCTGGGGTGATTAGGCGGCTACACCACCACCATGGTGAACAGCAGCGGCGATAATCTGGGCAGTTCGGCCCATGTCAAATCTTACGGCGTGTTCGACTATGCCAACTATGAGGGTGACCCTTGGTACGTCAACCTGACGGCTGGCGGTATCTTCCACCATTACGGCACCAAGCGTCAGCTTGATTTCACCGGATTTAACGGTAATACCACGGCGACATTCAAAGGCAACCAATTCATTGCCTCCGGTCTGGTGGGGTATCCGCTCTCGATGGGAACCCAATGGACCCTATTGACACCGATCGCTGCCTTAACCTACAGCAAACTGGGGCAGGACGGTTATACCGAAGCGGGTGGCAACGGTGCGGGATTGCGGGTTGACGATACCACGGTAACCGCACTCAAAAGTGAACTAGCGTTGAAGTTGGATCATCGTTTCAAAATGTCAGACGGTGAAATTCAGCCGTTTATTCAGGGCGGATGGCGTCACGAATACCATGACGATGCGTTGCAATAGGTAGCCAGCTTTTCTGCCGATAGCACCGGTGCAAGTTCATTTGTGGCATGCGGTTCGAAACCGATTGTGGATACTGGCGTGTTCTCGGCGGGGGTTTCTCTCGTGGGCTCTCGGGACCTCAGCGTGACGATAAAATATACCGGCGAAGCGGCCCGACACTATCAAAGTCACACCGGTAATCTGCAACTGAGCTGGCAGAGCAACTCTGTCTGCGTATTTTGCGTGTAGTCCCTCAGCAACCTGGGGCCATGCATCTGCTCGGCGTTATGGCCCATGTCTATGGTTTTCAGGAGTGTGCGGTTACCTATTTAGAGGCGGCGACCCGCTCGCCGCAAGCGCCCGCACTGTTTCACAGCAATCTGGCAGAGATGTATCGTCAAAAGGGACAATTAAAGGACGCTGAGCAGTCGGCGCGAAGGCAGTTGCTGCCGATCCGCAACTGATGGATGCATGGAACAACCTGGGTATCATCGCACAAGAGTGTGGCAATCTGGCTTTCAGCGAATCCTGTCTGCGCAAGGTGCTGGTTGCTCGCCCCGTCAGCCCACACGCCCACAACAATCTGGCGAACACGCTGCGCCGTTTAGGGCAGAGTCAGCAAGCATTGCATCATTACCAGCAGGCACTGGTGCATGACCCTCAGTTTGTTCAAGCCTGTATCAACCAATCCTCTCTGTTACGCGAACTCGGTCATTTAGCGCGAGCCGCCGAGTTAGCTGAGCAGGCGATAGCTCTCGATCCACGCTGCGCGGAAGCCTATCTTAATCTCGCCGATCTGGCGAGGGTACGCCAACGGCCTGAAGAGGCTAGCCGCTGGTTGGACGCATTACGCGCCTTTGCTCCAGACCGGGTTAACGCGCAGGGCACGACGTCCGGTACGGCGCTGTCCGCCAAGGTGATTGCCGCCTGTCATCAGCAAGTGCTCGCTCTTTCTGCCGAAGGTCGCCATGCCGAGGTGGAAGCTTTGTTGACGCAAACGCTAGCGAACGGCAACGGGCCGCCGACGCTGTGGCATCTACTGGCGCGGGCGCTGCGCGCTCAGTTAAAGATGGAACCCGCGTTGCGCATTATGACCATGTAGGTGCGGGTTAGACCAGGTGAGATGACGGCACGTTTCGATCTGGCCTCGCTGCTGTTAGTCACTGGCGATTTTACCCATGGCTGGCGCGAATACCGCTTTCGCTACCAGATGGAGCACACGTCTAAGGTGTGCCGTCATGTGCAGAAACCGCGTTGGGAAGGGCAGCCGCTGGCAGGGAAACGCTTGCTGATCCATGACGAGCAGGGCTTTGGTGATACCTTTCAGTTTTTACGTCTGGTGCAAACAGCGCGTGAGCGCAGCGGTGCTCACATTATTCTGCAAGTGAACAGCGATTGTCTGGCATTGGCACGCCGCTGTGCTGGCTGGGATGAGATCGTTGTGCGTGGAAACTTACCGCCGTCCTTTGATTATCATTGTGAGCCGATGAGCCTGCCGATGGCGCTGGGCCTGCAACTGACGGATTTGCCTGGTACTGTGCCTTATCTGTTTGCCGATCCCCAGCGTATCGATCTCTGGCAACAGCGTCTGGCGCATTTACCTCGACCGTTAGTGAGGCTAGTCTGAGCAGGACGACCGGAACACAACAACGATAAAAATCGCTCGATGACCCTGAACGATCTTGCGCCGTTGACACAACCCGGCGTCAGTTTTCTTGCCCTGCAAAAAGGCGCTTCGGCATCACAAGCCGATGCACCGCCTGCTGGCATCAATCTGTTGTCGTTGAGTGATGATATCGCCGATTTTGATGATACGGCGGCGATCCTGTGCGTCATCGATCTGTTGATTTCGGTGGATTCTTCCCCGGTGCATCTGGCCTGTGCGTTGGGACGACCCGCCTGGGTGATGCTCCCCTACGAGCCGGAATGGCGCTGGTTACTGGCACGTGATGACTCGCCCTGGTATCCCTCGGTCACGCTGTTTCGTCAACCGCAGCACGGGGAGTGGACGCCTGTGGTAGAAGCAATGGCACAGCAACTGGCTCAATGGCCTCGGCTGACGCCATGCTGATTCGTGCGTTCTTTGCGCCATTACTTGCGCCATTCAGCATGCTGTTGTGGATACTGGCGACAAGTTTGACGGGGTGCAACTCCGATCCGCGTCATCATGCCGATCAACTGGCGCAGCGCGGTGATTTGCAACATGGCACGCTGTGGGTCGCCCCTTTTTCACTTAACCACCTATACGCGCATTACGCGTGTCGACAGGCCCTTACATGTCTATATCGAGGGAGATGGGCGCGCCTGGCGCGATCACTACCGGGTATCAGGCGATCCCACGCCGCGACGTGCGATGGGGCTGGCATTAGCGGCGGAGGATACGGCTGTCAACGTGGTTTATCTGGCGCGTCCCTGCCAATTTACTGCTGCTGAGCACGCCTCTGATTGCCTCCCTAAATACTGGACGGGAAAACGTTTTGCACCAGATGTTGTTGCGTCGATGGATGCGGCCATTTCGCACTACTTGCGCCAGACACCGGGGCAACCGGTGATGTTGACCGGGTACTCTGGCGGTGGCGCTATTGCGGTGTTGATTGCTGCACGGCGTAAAGACATTGCCCTGCTACGCACGGTGGCGGGCAACCTCAATCATGTCGCGGTTAATCGCTTACACCGTGTCGCTCCCATGCCCGATTCGCTTAACCCGGCCGATGTCGCGAGCGAGATTGCCGCAGTACCACAACTGCATTTCAGCGGCGATACCGATCGCATTGTGCCTTCGGTTATCGCACACTTTTTTGTTTCTGCTGTCGGGCGTTGTGCCGATGTGCGTGAAGTGCACGATGTGGATCATGAGGGCGATTGGCCTGCCTTATTGCATATGCGTGTCCCCTGTGAAGACCCTGCGCAGCGTTCTCAGCTCCGCGCCTGATAAACTGAATTTTGCGAGCCCGAGCTGGGAAGCCACCGCCTTACCTGTTAGGCTAAGACGCCTTTTTAGGGCGCGATGATCGGGCTGTAGCCGCCGTAGTGATGCTATGTGCTGCGCAGTTGACAAGGAGAGACGATGGTTTTGCAATCCACCTACTGGCTGGCGCTCAGTTATTTCACCTACTTTTTCTGCTACGGCATTTTTCTGCCGTTCTGGAGCGGCTGGCTAAAAGGGGAAGGTATTAGCGCGGAAAACATCGGTTTGCTGCTTAGTGCCGGGCTGGTCGCGCGCTGTATAGGGAGTCTCTTCATTACGCCTTGTGTAAAAAATCCCGCTCATCTTATTAATGCGATACGTCTTTTGGCGTTGTTGTCACTGCTCCTTGCGCTGGGTTTCTGGCTGGGAAATGCCTGGGTATGGTTGCTGCTGGTGATTGTGGGCTTTAATCTGTTCTTTTCACCGCTGGTGCCGCTCAACGATGGGTTGGCAGCCACCTGGCAACGCCAGATCGCTATGGATTATGGCAAAGTGCGCGTCTGGGGCTCTATAGCCTTTGTGATTGGCTCTGCTGTCACCGGTGAATTGGTGGCCGCCTGGGGGCACACGGCAATCCTGGCAACGCTGACCGCCGGGTTGGTTTGTATGCTGTTGGGCATGTTGCTGCGACCTTCTGTGATGCCACTGGCCAGCGCGGGGGGCGAGCACGCTGCGGCGGTAACCCCCTGGCCGCAATTGTTACGTGAAGCGGGCGTGTGGCGCTTTCTGCTTTGCGTGGCGTTGTTGCAAGGGGCGCACGCGGCCTATTACGGTTTCAGCGCTATCTACTGGCAGGATGCCGGGTATTCGCCAGCGGTGATAGGCTATTTGTGGTCGCTGTGGGCTGATGGGGGCCACCGTAGCGCTACCCTGGCTGATTGTGATACAGATATTGCACTGCGGTACCTTTACCCTGTGCCACCTGGCCGCCATGCGCTTTATCTCTGCGCGTAGCGGTGGCGACGTGCTGCGTTTGCAGGCCGTCTACTTGGCACTGGCAATGGGCGGCAGCATTGCGGTGATGACGGTGGTGTCGGGATTTTTGTTTGAACATCTGCAACACGCTACCTTCTGGGTGATGGTGGCGCTAGTGGTTCCCGCGCTGTTTTTGCGACCCGCCACGCCCGTTCAGCACGCATAAACCGGGTATCAGGTTCATTTTGGAATAGGATGACGAGGTAAAGTGATTTTGTCATCAGTCTGACACCTGGAAAATCCGGGTGTCATTATCTGCGTCAAGAGACGATACATTATGTTACTTTATAACACTTTCGGTCGCTGTTGTGCTCGGTTAGGGTGGCGGTGGGGTGTGTTGTTCTCGCTGCTGTCGCTTGCCTCGCCTTCGGTATGGGCGCATCCCCACAGTTTTATTGATATCCAAACCACGGTTGAAGGTGAGAATGACACCATCACCTGGTTGCGTATGCACTGGACGATGGACCCGATCACCTCAGCAGATCTGCTCTACGATGCGGGCAAGGCGAAAAGTGACTCTGAAATCTGGAAAAAGCTGGCGGCGGAAGTGATGGCGAACGTGTTGGGCCAGCGCTATTTTACTGAGATCTACCGGGATAACGCAGCGGTGAAATTTCAACCGCTGCCGACAGAATATCATCTGTCGCGTCAAGGTAACAAAGCGGTGCTGGAGTTTGTGCTGCCACTGGCGCATCCACAGCCTTTGAAAGGCGCGCCGCTACAGATTTCTACCTATGACCCGACCTATTTTGTCGATATGTCCTATCAGGATAAAAACGCTGTCCGCCTCGCGCCTGTGCTGGCGGAACACTGTAAAACAGCACTGTTTACCCCGAAACCCAGCGCTGATTTACGTTCTTATGCGCTGTCGCTGGATAAAGCCGATGCCCCCGATGAGGATCTGGCGCTGGGCAAACAGTTTGCACAACAAATTACGCTGGAATGCCACTGACTGTGTTTGAAAAACTAAAACGTCATCACACCTTGAGACTGTGTCTTGGCCTGTGGCCGTTAGTGGTTTTTTTACTGCTGTTGGCGCTGGGGGCTCAGGTGGTGCTGCGCTACTGGCCGGATATTCTGCTGCAAAGCGTTGCCTGGCAGAAGGTGATGCATCAACAGATGTCAGCGCTGCTTGAGGCGGTGCACGAACAGCCGCATCAGGCGGGGCTGAGCCTGCTGGCGTTCAGTCTGGTCTACGGCATCTTGCACGCGGTGGGGCCGGGACACGGTAAAGTGGTGATCGCCACCTACCTTGCCACCCATCCGACGCAGCTTAAAAATAGTCTGAAACTGACGCTGGCATCCTCGCTGCTGCAAGGCATGATGGCGATTGGGTTAGTGAGCGTCACGTTGGGGGTTTTGCAACTCTCCAGCCGGGCACTGCACGCCAGCAGTTTCTGGATGGAAAAGGCCGGTTTTATGCTGGTGGCGCTACTGGGATTGTGGCTCAGCGTGCGCGCCCTTAAACGTCTGTGGGCGGCGATTACCCATGCCCGACATGCTACAAACCAAATATTCAGCGTATTCACGTGTTAACCGCAGAGGCGCGTCCGTTACCGTTAGCGCCGTTAGCGCCCGTGACGGATGATGGCGTATGCGGCTGCGGCCATCGTCATCTCCCCTCCCAGGAGGAATTGCAACGTGGTGATGGCTGGCGTACCCGAGTGGCGATTGTGTTTGCTATGTGGGCATCCCTGCTCGGGGGCCATCCTGGTGCTGTTGTTCTCCAAGGTGATCGGCGTGTTTGCCTGGGGCGTTGCTTCTGCACTCGCCATGGCGCTGGGCACGGCCATTACCCTCTCGGTGTTGGCACTGCTGGTGTTCTTTTGCCGCCGAGTGATTGAACGTATGGGTCGCTCACGTGCGCCTACGTTGTGGCAACAGACCGCCTGGAGCACGTTGTCGCTGGCGGGTGGTATGGTACTGTTAACCTGCCATTACCGGTGGTATCCGTCCGTTCTCCTGACGTGCCTGATTCTGGTTTTTCTCTCTGAACATGCCTGACGTCAAAAATCCATTGCGTCTGCTCTGGCGCGCAGCATATTATTTTAAAAATGATAATGAGTCTCGTTATTCATATAAAGATCAGGGATAAAAATGAAGAAAACGCTACATTGGATAGCTACCATCGCGTTATGGAGTGTCACCTGACTGTCGTATGCCGCCCCGATCGTTATCGAAGATGTTAGTGGTCGCAAGGTTGAAATTGCCGCAGAAACCAAACGCATCATTTTGGGCGAAGGGCGACAGATTTACCTGCTGGCGGCCTTTGACACCGAAGCACCGTTTAAACGCGTGGTTGGTTGGCGTGACGATCTGCCCAAAGCGGATTTTGATGGCTATAAGGCCTATGAAAAACAGTACCCGAGCATCACATCGCTGCCAACGTTTGGCGGCGCGACAGACGGCACCTTTAACGTTGAGTAGGCGTTAACGCTCAAACCTGATTTGGTGCTGATGAACCTGGAGTCAAAAGCGGCGACGGATGAAGGAAAACTGATTGAAAAGCTGGGGCAGTTGGGTATTCCGGTGGTGTTTATCGATTTCCGCGAGAAGCCGTTTGAGAATGCGGAAAAGAGCATCCGTATCATAGGGCAACTGCTGAACAAGCCGCAGCGTGCCGAGGAGATCGTTCAGTTTCGCCGCGAGCAGATCGCCGTGGTGGAAGATCGCCTGAAAAATTATCAGGGGCCGCGTCCGAAAGTCATGATCGATCGTGCTGGCGGCTATGATTATGAGTGCTGCATGTCCTTTGGTGATGAGAACTTTGGCAAAATGGTGGAAGTCGCCGGTGGGAGCAATATCGCCAAAACGGCGATCCCCGGCACCTTTGGTACCTTGAATCCGGAATTTATCATCAGCGCTCGTCCGGATGTGGTGATTGTCACGGGGGCTAACTGGAAGAATTACAACACGGCGAACAAGTGGGTTGGCGTGGGACCAGGGGCGGACACGACGGAAGCCACCAAACGTCTGACTGTGTTGATGCAGCGTTCTGCGTTCAAAACCTTGCCGGTGGCGACCAACGGCAATGCTCACGCTATCTGGCACCAGTTCTACGATAGCCCGTATCAGTTTGTTGCGATTCAGGCGATGGCGAAATGGCTGCATCCGGATTTGTTTAAGGATATCGATCCAGACGCGACGTTCAGAACCTTTCATGAGAAGTTCTTGCCGCTGCCGTATCAACCGGGATATTGGGCAACGCTGCCACCGCAGCAGAAATAATTACCCATAAAAAAGCCCGCATAACGCGGATTTGAATTGATGACAAAGTCATTTTCCCCTTTGCCATCCCCGGCGAAAGCCGGGGATCTCTGTGAGAAGAAACTCGTTTCATCTGCAAGAGATTCCCGCTTGCACGGGAATGACGGAGGTGGGTGACAATGGCCGTTTTATATGGGATCGTCAGTAATCACATCGTCGGTTCAGACACCAACCCATCAATCATCACTTGCGGTATGCCCAGCGAACAGCGCTCAATGCGCCCGCGTACACCATACACCTGCGCCAAACTATCAGCGCTGATCACCTCGGCAGGCGCGCCGTCGGCAATCAGCTCGCCGTTTTTCAGCATCAGCACATGGTCGCCGTGACGTAGGGCGATATTGATGTCGTGCACCACCACCAGCGTGACGATATTGCGCTTGCGCGTCTCTTTACGCACCAAATCCATGACGTGGAACTGGTAGTTGAGATCCAGCGCGCTTAACGGTTCATCCAGTAACAGCAGGGAAGGTTGGCGAATCAGCGATTGCGCCAGCCCTACCAGTTGTTTTTGGCCGCCGGAGAGTTGGTCCAGATAGCTCATTGCCAGATGTTCAATACCGAGCTGGCGCAGCAGCGTCAACACTTCATTCTCTTTCTCGCGTGAGTTCAAACCACCGGAAGCCCGCTGCGCCACGATGATCGACTCCAGCACGTGCAAATACACGCCTGCGGGCAAGGATTTGGCAGATAAACCACCTGCTCGGCACGCTTGGCGAACGGCAATTGCATCAGTTCGGTATCGTCCAGATGCAGTTCACCGTTGGCGTTGCCTAGTCCGGCCAGTGCCCGCAGCAGCGTTGATTTACCGCTGCCGTTGGGGCCAAGCAGCACCGTGATTTTACCGCGCGGCAACGGCGGCACATTGAGGTTGTGAATTATTTGTCGTTTCGGATAACCGGCTTCGAAACGGGATATACGCAAACCGGTGTGCGACAACGTCTGGTTCATACATTCCCCCGGTGGTGCAGAATAATACTCAGGAAGAAGGGCACCCCAACCAGCGATGTCACGATCCCAACAGGAATAATCACGCCGGGGATCAGGTTTTTAGACGCCACCGATGCCAGTGATAACACCAGTGCACCAATCAGGGCGCTGGCGGGCAAATAAAAGCGGTGATCTTCGCCGAATACCATGCGGGCAATGTGTGGCGCAACCAGACCAATAAAACCGATCGGGCCGATAAACGCCACCGACAGCACAGAGAGAATACTGATGCGTAGCAGCGTCGCCAGACGTAAACGGCGCACGTTGATGCCAAAACTGGTGGCGAGATCTTCCCCGAGACGCAAGGCGGTGAGCTTCCATGAGCTCATAAACGACAGCGGCATTAATACCACCAGCAGCCAACAGCAGTACGCCCAGCTTTTCCCATGAGGCGCGCGCCAGGCTGCCCATGGTCCAGAACACCAGTCCTTGCAAGGTATCTTCATTGGCGATGAATTGCAGCATCGATACCAGCGCATTGAAGGTGAACACCAGCGCGATACCGAACAGGACCACGCCGGACGTCGCGACGTTGGTCCAGCTGGTAATGCCATCAAGTAACAGTGCGGCCATTAGCGCAAAGAGAAAGGCGTTGGCGGAGATAAACCACTGAGCCGGAATGCCGGGGATACCAATCCCCAGCACAATCGCCAGGGCAGCACCGAAGGCGGCCGCTGAGGAGACGCCCACCGTGAACGGGCTGGCTAGCGGGTTATTCAGGATAGTTTGCATCTCTGCGTCTGCCAACCCTAAGGCCAGCACGACGATCAGAGCCATCAGCGCGTAGAGCAGGCGAATATCCCACACAATCACCCGCGTGCCGGCATCGGCCTGCGAGGGGTTAGTCAGCGTTTGCCAGAGCACATCAAGTGAAAGCCCGGATGGTCCCATGGTGAAATCCAACAGCAGGGAAGCCACGATGGCGGCGACCAGCAGCATGATCAGCAACCGATGGCGCAGAATATCTTGATAATGACGGATGATATCCGAGTCAGCCGCCTTTTGGCGGCTGATGTCAGTGGTTGTACTCATCGACTACTTGGCCAACTTTTGACTGAGGATAAACGGTGTGTCTGGAAGCGTGGTAAAGCGACGCACGATATCGTGGTAAGTTTGATCCGGATTTAACGTTACCAGCGCTTGCGGATAGGCAATTTTCGCCAGATATTCCATGCCGACAATGTTATACGGATGGTTATAGAAATGGTGATACACCCCGTAAACCTGACCGGCCTTAATCGCGGGAACCTGATCGATACCCGGTCGGCTTAGCAGCACATCAGCTTTGGTCTGAATATCCTCAGCGGTGGCGTTATAGCCGAAAGACAGAATTTTGTTGGCGCTGTTGCCGCGTTTGGAACCGGTCATGATGTAAGCATCCGGTTTTTCCGCAATCACTTTTTCCAGTGAGATAAAACCAGTGGCACCCGGCAGCAGATCGGCGGCGATATTGGTCACCACAACCGCTCTCAGCAAACCGCCCCAGCCGTTATCTTTATGGCTAAAGCAGCAGGCATCGCTGTTACCCGCGATAGGTTCGATAAACACGCGCGGTTTCGGCGTAATCGCTGCGGTTTTTTGCTGAATGTCTGCGGCGTGCTGACGGTAGAAGTCGGTATAGGCTTTAGCGTTCTCTTCACGGTTAAGCACCTTGCCGAGCAGATCGATGCTGTCTGCGGTGTTCTTGGCCGGATCGATTTCATAATCGACAAACAGCAATGGAATGTGCAGTTCGTTCAGCTTGTTAACGACGCCATTGCCTCCCAGTGACGTCTTGGCACGCAGTTGCGCCACCATCAAATCCGGTTTTTTCACCAGCACGCTTTCCAGCTCGATATCGCCTTTGTCACCAAAGCCAATATCAAGGATGTTTTCTGCGTCCGGCCATTTGCCCTTCAACAGGTTCCAGGTAGCGGTATCCTGTTTTTTCGGCAGGTTGTTCCACGCCACTAAACGCTGGAATGGATCGTCGCGATCCAGCAGAGCCAGCGCCATAATATCGCGCCCGTCTTGCAGCACCAGATGCTTCGGCTCTTGTTGCAGCGTAACGGTATTGCCCGCCATATCGGTGACAGTTAAAGGATATTGTGTGGCGTGGCTGAAAAACGGTGTGGCAAGGAGTGCGGTGAAAAACAGCGAGTTGATGGATTTCTTAAACATGGTGTCGTCCCGTTACCACCTGTCCTGATGAATTAGGCCTCCCCTAATACAAATTAGACAGATGTAATGCATTTGATAATCATTATCGTATTACCATACGCCAAAACTTAACAGGAACGCAATGTAAGGAAAAATATCAGATGTTGCCCCGCCCACCAACGGCGAACGGGACAAAGGACTGCCTTAGCGTTTCAGGGCTTCGCTAAGTTGTTCACGAATGGCTGCCAGAATGGACTTCACCACGCGCGGGTTGCCCGCCACCAGATTGCCAGAAGCGAGATAGTTGTGGCCGCCGACGAAGTCAGTCACGATACCGCCTGCTTCACGCACCAGCAGCTCGCCCCCAGCGAAATCCCAGGGTTTCAGGCCAATCTCGAAGAAACCGTCTACGCGGCCCGCAGCCACATAGGCCAGATCCAGCGCGGCAGAACCGGTGCGACGGAAGTCAGCGCAGGTGGTAAACAGGGCTGACACCATATTGATGTAAGAGGTCGCGTGCTGTTTCTGCTTGAAAGGAAAGCCGGTCGCCAGAATGGTGCCTTCCAGATCGCGCGCGTTGCCGCTGCGCAGACGATAGCCGTTCAGCTGTGCGCCCTGACCGCGCGTGGCGGTAAACAGCTCATTGCGCATCGGATCGTAAACCACAGCGACTTCAGTGCGGCCTTTAATACGCACTGCAATGGAAACAGCAAAATGGGGGAGACGTTTTACGAAGTTGGTAGTGCCATCCAGCGGATCGATAATCCATTGCACTGTGTCGTCTTCACCGACTACTTCGCCGCACTCTTCACCAATAATGGTGTGCTGGGGGTAGGATTTGCGAATCACCTCAATAATCAGGCGTTCGGCGTCGCGGTCAACGTTGGTAACTAAGTCGTTTGTGCCTTTTTGGCCCGCTTCAACGGCGTCAGGGGTTTCATAATTCTTGGCAATTAAATTACCGCCCTTGCGCGCAGCGCGCAGCGCGATGTTAAGCATCGGATGCATGGTATCGTCCACTAGGATGTTAAAGAACAGAAAGCGGGGCGTAGTATAGCAGGGGAAAGAGAAAATAGCGAAGTCTGTGATACACTAATCTTGTTTTTCACTCTTTTATCTTCTTTCTTACTGCCGAGTCAACATGTTAGAGAATATTCGTATCGTTCTGGTGGAAACCTCGCACACGGGCAACATGGGGTCCACCGCCAGAGCGATGAAAACCATGGGGTTAAAGAACCTCTATCTGGTGAACCCACTGATCAAACCGGATTCACAGGCGATCGCACTGGCCGCCGGTGCCAGCGATATTATTGGTAACGCTACGCTGGTCAATACCATGTATGAAGCGCTGGTTGGCTGCAACCTGGTGGTTGGCACCAGCGCGCGTTCCCGTTCGCTGCCTTGGCCAATGCTCGAACCGCGCGAATGTGGCGTGCGCAGTGCGCACGAAGCGCAGCACGCACCGGTGGCGCTGGTGTTTGGCCGCGAACGCGTGGGGTTAACCAACGATGAACTGCAAAAGTGCCACTATCACGTCTGCATTCCCGCCAATCCCGAGTACAGTTCGTTAAATCTTGCGATGGCAGTACAACTGATCGCTTATGAAGTGCGCGTTGCACATTTGGATTTGCAGGCGCAGGGAGCACCGCAGATTGCGGAAGAACCTTACCCGCTGGTTGACGATCTGGAACGCTTCTATACCCATCTGGAAGAAACGCTGCACCACACCGACTTTATTCGTAAGGCTCATCAGGGGCAGGTGATGCGCAAGCTGCGCCGTTTATTTACCCGCGCCCGCCCGGAAGAGCAGGAGTTAGCCATTCTGCGCGGCATTTTAAGCTCGGTACAAAAAAACCGGCATGACGGTCAGGAATAGAAAAGTAGCGAAGAAATACTTGAGTGAATTACTCGGTTAAATAGTTGACTAAAACACTCTGGAATGTCAGACTCAAAGGGTACTATGTAAGTACATACATTCACAGTGCATGTTTATAATAACCGTGTTCGATAATAAGCTGTTTTATCTACAGGCACCACTATTATGAGATTGACATCAAAAGGCCGTTATGCCGTTACCGCCATGCTTGATGTGGCGCTGCACTCCAAAGAAGGGCTGGTTCCTTTGGCGGATATTTCCGAGCGGCAGGGAATATCGCTGTCGTATCTGGAACAACTGTTCTCTCGCTTGCGCAAAAACGGACTGGTTTCCAGCGTCCGTGGTCCGGGCGGTGGTTACCTGCTGGGCAAAAACGCCAATGAAATCGCCGTTGGTGCCGTGATCTCTGCCGTAGACGAATCCGTCGATGCGACCCGTTGCCAGGGACGTGAAGGCTGCCAAGGTGGCGATCGCTGCCTGACGCACACGCTGTGGCGCGATCTCAGCAACCGTATCACCGATTTCTTGAACAATATCACGCTGGACGAACTGGTTAATAATCAGGAAGTGCTGGACGTGGCGGATCGTCAGGATGCTGACATTCGTCGTACCGCCAACGGACGTATTCAAGAAACCATTAATGTTAATCTGCGCGCCTGACAGTTCATCCTCGCAGGAATAATAAAAACAAAACGCATTGTACGTTTTGAAGTGATATACGGAGTTTATGAGCAATGAAGTTACCCATTTATCTAGACTATTCAGCCACGACGCCGGTTGACCCGCGCGTGGCTGAAAAAATGATGCAGTTTTTGACCCTGGACGGTACGTTTGGCAACCCGGCTTCCCGTTCTCACCGCTTTGGTTGGCAGGCGGAAGAGGCGGTGGATATCGCGCGTAACCAAATCGCCGATCTGGTGGGTGCCGATCCGCGTGAAATTGTGTTCACGTCCGGCGCGACCGAAGCCGACAACCTGGCTATCAAAGGTGCCGCCAACTTCTATCAGAAGAAAGGCAAGCACATCATTACCAGCAAGACCGAACATAAGGCCGTGCTGGATACCTGCCGTCAGTTAGAGCGTGAAGGCTTTGAGGTCACTTACCTCGCGCCGCAGCGTAACGGCATTATTGACCTGCACGAACTCGAAGCGGCAATGCGTGAAGACACCATTGTGGTTTCCATCATGCACGTGAACAACGAAATTGGTGTGGTACAAGACATTGCCGCTATCGGCGAGATGTGCCGCAGCCGTGGTATCGTGTTCCACGTTGATGCCACGCAGAGCGTGGGCAAACTGCCTATCGATCTCAGCAAGATCAAGGTCGATTTAATGTCTTTCTCTGGTCATAAAATCTATGGCCCGAAAGGCATCGGCGCGCTGTATGTGCGTCGTAAACCCCGTATCCGTATTGAAGCGCAAATGCACGGCGGCGGTCACGAGCGCGGTATGCGTTCCGGCACCTTGCCCGTGCACCAGATCGTCGGTATGGGCGAAGCGTACCGTATCGCCAAAGAAGAAATGGTGGCAGAAGTCGCTCGCCTGAGCGCACTGCGTTATCGCTTGTGGAACGGTATCAAGGATATTGAAGAAGTGTACCTTAACGGTGACCTGGAGCAGGGCGCGCCGAATATCCTGAACGTCAGCTTTAACTATGTTGAGGGTGAATCCCTGATCATGGCGCTGAAAGACCTGGCTGTCTCCTCTGGTTCTGCCTGTACCTCTGCGAGCCTGGAGCCATCCTATGTGCTGCGTGCGCTGGGCATGAATGATGAATTGGCGCACAGCTCGATCCGCTTTTCTCTCGGCCGTTTTACTACCGAGGAAGGGATCGACTACACCATCGATTTGGTCCAGAAATCCATCGGACGTCTGCGTGACCTTTCCCCGCTGTGGGAGATGTTCAAGCAGGGCGTGGATCTGACCACCATCGAATGGGCTCATCATTAATTCGCAGCACGGAGAACGTTAATCATGGCATACAGCGAAAAAGTTATCGATCATTACGAAAATCCGCGCAACGTCGGCTCCTTTGACAACGCCGATCCTTCGATTGGCAGCGGCATGGTGGGTGCACCGGCGTGTGGCGACGTAATGAAATTACAGATCAAAGTAAGCGACAACGGCATTATCGAAGACGCACGTTTCAAAACCTACGGTTGTGGCTCCGCCATTGCTTCCAGTTCGCTGATCACTGAATGGGTGAAAGGCAAGTCTCTGGACGAAGCCGAAGCGATCAAGAACACCCAGATCGCCGAGGAACTGGAACTGCCTCCGGTGAAAATTCACTGTTCTATTCTGGCGGAAGATGCGATCAAAGCAGCGATCGCGGATTACAAAAGCAAACGCACAGCGAAATAATCTGTCGGTGAACCGTGCTGCCCGGCGTGACCCAGTTGGGCAGAAGGCGTGCTAACGATATTGAGGTTGTTGTATGTCTATTTCTCTTAGCGATAGCGCAGCACAACGTGTCAGCGCTTTTATGGCAAATCGAGGCAAAGGCGTCGGTCTGCGCTTGGGTGTGCGGACGTCAGGTTGTTCTGGCATGGCTTATGTGCTTGAGTTTGTTGACGACCTTAACGACGACGATGTGGTGTTTGAGGATAAAGGGGTAAAGGTCATCATTGATGGCAAAAGCCTAGTTTATCTCGATGGCACGCAGTTGGATTTCGTCAAAGAAGGTCTGAACGAAGGATTCAAGTTCAATAATCCCAACGTTAACGGCGAATGCGGCTGCGGCGAAAGCTTTACGGTCTGATTCGTTTTGCCCGTGTTAACGGGAGCATGCTCGTGACGCATTGGCGCAGGGCGGCTACCAGTTAGCGCCAGAATGTCCGAGCGCACTATGGATTACTTTACGTTATTCGGGCTGCCGGTTCACTACGATGTGGATGGCAGCCTGCTCCTTTCTCGTTATCAGGAACTGCAACGCCAGTTCCATCCCGATCGTTTTGCCACGCAGCCCGAACGGGAGCGTCTGCTGGCTGTACAGCATGCGGCAACGGTTAATGATGCATACCAGTCGCTGAAACATCCGCTGAAACGCGCAGAATATATGTTATCGTTGCACGGTTTTGATCTGAGTAACGAGCAGCATACGATGCGCGATACTGCCTTTTTGATGGAGCAACTGGAGCTGCGCGAGCAGTTGGATGCGATTTCACATCAGGAAGAGGCTGAAGCCGCACTGGCCGATTTTGCTAACCAGTTAACCGCCATGACACGGCAGCGCACGGCGCAGATGCAGTCCGAATTGGCGCAGGCATCCTGGTCGGCGGCGGCCGATACGGTGCGTAAACTCCGCTTTTTGGATAAGCTGCAACAGCAGGTGGAACAACTCGAAGAACAACTGCTGGACCGCTAATCTGCGCAATGATGCACATAATCGAATAACGTTTTTTTTATTTCGTCGGCGCAACTGTGGCTCCGACAGCCAATTGGTGGAAGCTCAATATGGCCCTATTACAAATTAGTGAACCCGGCCTCAGCGCAGCACCACACCAGCGCCGTCTTGCCGTGGGTATTGATCTCGGCACCACCAATTCGCTGGTGGCAACGGTGCGCAGCGGAGAAGCACAGCCGCTGGCGGATGCCGAAGGGCGCGAACTGCTACCATCGGTGGTGCGCTATGATGCCGAAAGTATCGATGTCGGCTGGGCGGCACTGGCGCAGGCGGTAAACGATCCCGCCAACACCGTCAGTTCCGTTAAGCGACTGATGGGCCGTTCGCTGGCTGATATTCAGCAACGTTATCCCCATTTGCCGTACCATTTTCAGGCCAGTGACAACGGCTTGCCTGTGTTGCAAACGGCGGCGGGCAATAAAAACCCGATTCAGGTTTCTGCCGATATCCTCTCTGCGCTTGCGGTGCGTGCTGAAGCCACGCTGGGCGGCGTGCCGGATGGTGTAGTGATCACCGTTCCTGCCTATTTCGATGACGCCCAACGTCAAGGCACCAAAGACGCGGCGCGCCTGGCCGGGCTGCATGTGCTGCGTTTGCTCAATGAGCCGACGGCGGCAGCCATCGCTTACGGGCTGGATTCGGGTAAGGAAGGGGTGATTGCCGTCTACGATCTGGGCGGTGGCACCTTTGATATCTCCATCCTGCGTTTAATCCGTGGGGTGTTTGAAGTGCTGGCAACCGGTGGTGATTCTGCGCTCGGCGGTGACGATTTCGATCACCTGTTGGTGGAGTGGCTGCGCGAGCAGGGCGGCGTCGACGATCTTTCCGATGCGCGCGTGCAGCGTGAATTGATTGAAACGGCCTTGCATGCCAAGGTTGCGCTCAGCGCCGCGCCGTCAGTGACAGTACAGGTTGGCACCTGGCAGGGCGAACTGAGCCGCGAACAGTTCGATGCGCTTATCGAGCCGCTGGTGAAACGCACGCTGCTTTCCTGTCGTCGGGCGCTGAAAGACGCGGGCGTTCAGGCCGATGAGGTACAGGAAGTGGTGATGGTGGGCGGCTCGACCCGCGTGCCATTGGTGCGCACTCGCGTCGGCGATTTCTTTGGCCGCACGCCGTTGACCGCCATCGATCCGGATAAAGTGGTGGCGCTGGGTGCGGCCATTCAGGCGGATATTTTGTTGGGTAACAAGCCAGACAGCGAGATGTTGCTGCTGGATGTGATCCCGCTGTCGCTTGGTCTGGAAACCATGGGCGGTCTGGTCGAGAAAGTGATTCCGCGTAACACCACCATCCCGGTGGCGCGTGCGCAGGAGTTCACCACGTTTAAAGACGGTCAGACCGCCATGATGATCCACGTGCTGCAAGGTGAACGCGAACTGGTGCCGGATTGCCGCTCGTTGGCACGATTCTCGCTACGTGGCATTCCGCCGTTGCCCGCCGGTGGCGCGCATATTCGTGTTACCTTCCAGGTAGATGCGGATGGCCTGCTGAGCGTCACGGCAATGGAGAAATCCACGGGAGTGGAAGCCGCGATTCAGGTCAAACCGTCGTATGGGTTGAGCGATGATGAAATTGCCGCGATGATCACCGATTCGATGCAGAATGCGCAGAGTGACGTTGCTGCGCGCATGCTGGCAGAGCAGAAAGTCGAAGCTGCACGGGTGCTGGAAAGCGTGCAAAGCGCGCTGGCCGCCGATGCGGATTTGCTGAGCGCCGAAGAACAGGCGGCTATAGTTCAAGCGGTGTCGGCACTGCAACAGGCGAGTGCCGGTGATGACGTTGCGCAGATTGAAGCCGCAATAAAAACAGTAGATCAACAAACCCAGGGGTTCGCTGCGCGTCGTATGGATGCTTCCATTCGTCGGGCGCTGGCAGGACACTCTGTGGATGAGGTGTGAGCATGCCTAAGATAGTTTTTTTACCGCATCAGGATCTGTGTCCTGAAGGTGCGGTATTGGAAGCCAAAGTGGGTGAGACGATTCTGGACGTCGCCCTGCGCAATGGTATTGAAGTCGAACACGCCTGCGAGAAATCCTGCGCGTGCACCACTTGCCATTGCATTGTGCGCGAAGGGTTTGATTCTCTCGCGGAAAGCACAGAAGATGAAGACGACATGCTGGACAAATCCTGGGGGCTGGAGCCCGAAAGCCGTCTGGGCTGTCAGGCGCTTGTCGCGGGCGACGATCTGGTGGTTGAGATCCCGCGTTACACCATTAACCATGCCCGCGAGCATTAACAGGAGCTGAACATGGGATTGACCTGGACAGACAGCCGTGCCATTGGTGAAGCGCTGTATGACGCGTTTCCCGACACGGATCCGAAAACGGTGCGTTTTACCGACCTGCATCGCTGGATTTGCGAACTGGACGATTTTGATGACGCGCTGGAAGCGTCCAACGAAAAAATCCTGGAAGCAATACTGCTGGTGTGGTTAGACGAAGCAGAATGACAATTAGGGGCTGCCTGACGGGCGGCCCTTTTTTTCAGCACCATCACCCTGAATAATTCGAATTGAAACATGATGGGTATAGGCTGCTGTTGAAAATAATATCCACGGAGCTGATATGACAAGCGAAGCTATGCAGATTTCACTCTCCACCCAGCCTGCTGATGCACGCTGGGGAGAAAAAGCGTCGTTGAGCGCGAACGAACAGGGATTCACCATTCATCTGCCCGAAACGGAGGAGCTGGGCATCATTCAACGCGCAGCGCGCAAAATCGACGGGCAAGGTATCAAGCACGTCAAACTGGTGGGCGAAGGCTGGGATCTGGAAACCAGCTGGGCGTTCTGGCAAGGCTACCTCGTACCGAAAAAACGTACCGTCGAATGGGCACCGTTGGAAGAGGCACAGCGCAAGGAGCTGGATCTGCGCCTGAAAGTTGTTGATTGGGTCCGCGACACCATTAACCTGCCCGCTGAAGATTTGGGGCCAGAACAACTGGCAACGCGTTCGGTGGATTTGCTGCACGATGTGGGCGGCAACGCTGTTAGCTACCGCATCACCAAGGGTGAAGATCTGCGCGATCAAAACTATATCGGGCTGCATACGGTAGGGCGTGGTTCTGAACGTCAGCCAGTGTTGTTGGCGTTGGATTTTAACCCGATAGGTAACCAGGATGCGCCGGTGTTTGCTTGTCTGGTGGGCAAGGGCATCACCTTTGACAGCGGCGGCTACATCTTGAAGCCGAGTGGCTTTATGGATTCGATGAAATCCGATATGGGCGGCGCGGCGCTGGTTACCGGTGCGCTGGCGCTGGCAATTGCACAAGGGTTAACCCGTCGCGTAAAACTCTACCTGTGCTGTGCCGACAATATGGTGAGCGGTAATGCCTTCCGTCTCGGTGACATTTTGCGCTATCGCAACGGTAAAACCGTCGAAGTGATGAACACCGATGCAGAAGGGCGTCTGGTGCTGGCGGATGGCCTGATTGATGCCAGTGCGCAAGCGCCACAGTGGATTATCGACTGCGCCACGCTCACTGGTGCGGCCAAAACCGCGTTGGGTAACGACTATAACGCGCTGTTCAGCTTTGATGATGCCTTTGCTGAACGCCTGCTCACCAGCGCAAAACAGGAAAACGAACCGTTCTGGCGTTTGCCACTGGAAGAGTTTCACCGTTCACAACTGCCGTCCAGCTTTGCCGAACTGAATAACGTTGCTGGCGCGGCGCACAGCGCGGGTGCCAGCACGGCGGCGGCGTTCTTGTCGCATTTTGTCTCGTCCTACCAGAAAGGGTGGCTGCATATCGACTGTTCTGCCACCTACCGTAAAGGGGCTGTGGAGCAGTGGGCGACCGGAGCGACTGGTCTGGGCGTGCGTACGCTGGCCAATATGCTGCTGAGCGAAAGTGAATAAGGCGTGAGTGATAACAACCGTATGACATTTACCCCGCAAAACAAGTTGGAAGAGGTGCTTATGAAGGCGGCGACCGAGCCCGCCCATCGGCCTGAGTTTTTCACCGAACTGATGGACGCTACCGTCTATATCATTGGCGGCAGCAATGATGTGAGCGAACAGGGGGCCAGCACCCTGCCAGTGGGCAGCCAGGTTGAGATTCAGCATTGGGAAAAACCCGACGGCAGTACCGCTATTCCGTTTTTCTCGTCGCTGGAAGCCTTGCAGATGGCTATTTCAACGGAAGCCGCCTTTCTGGCGCTGCCAGCCCGCTCGCTGTTTGAATTAACGCAGGGGCAGACGTTGTTCCTTAACCCTAAACTCCCCTACGGCAAAGAGTTCCTGCCGCAAGAGGTGGAACACATGCTGGCGGGTGAAGGCAATGGCTTTGTGCAAAGCCGTGTGGTTGACGAGCCAGTAGAAGTGCATCTCAGCCAGCCGGAACCGTCGCCGGACCAAATGATCGATTCCCTGACGCAACTGCTTGCCAAGCATCGCCAGGTGCGCCGTGCGTGGGTAGTGCAGATCCAGGAAGGTGAAGCCGAACCCAATCTGCTGATCGGTCTGGAATTGGTCGATTTGGATGAAGTGGAGGCGGTTATCCAGGCGGTGGGCACGGTTGCCAGCGATACCGTCGTCGGCGATCAGCCGGTGGATATTTGTATCGTCGATAAGGATGAAAAGGGCGGCGTAAGCCACTATTTTCTGCACCACGCCACGCCGTTTTATGAACGTAAGTGGGGTAGCTTCCTGCGTGAGTTCAAACAAACGGGCAAAGCGTAATTTACCTTGTGCATCCCCTGTTCAGGGGATGCCATCTAGACCGTGTTGCCCGTGGTTGCCCGCAGCAGCAGTAAATCAATCAGCAACACCAAATTAGACTCAAACGAGCTAAACTCTCCCGCTTCGGCCGCAAAATGAATAGCGTCATCATGCAAGCGAAAATGCAAGTCTGCCACGTTGGCTAACGGATTAAACGATGCACGAGTGAAGGCGACCACGGTCATGCCGATGTTTCTGGCGATCTGCGCTTTTTCAACCACCTGCTAGGTTTCTCCACTGCGCGAGATAGCGATAAAGATGCGGTATTTGGGGGCATTGCTAAGAAAAATCCCTTTGCTGTCCCCCAGACCGGAGACAAACGCATCCTTACCCAATATTTGCAGCTTTTTCGCGAAGTACTCGGTAAACAGGTGGGAGAACCAGGCACCGTAAAGAAAAAAATGGCTATCGTGACGCAGGATATGGCAGAAGGCGCCCATCATCGCGGGCGTCACGTAGGTGAAGGTTTTTTCGTAATTGGCGACAAAATGGCGATAGGCTTCGGGGATGCCATTGTTGGCAACCGACGTGGGGGTTGCCGGAAACGAACGTGGTGTATCGGCGAGCAACTGCTTGCAGTGATAGATAAATTCGCTGTAGCCGCTAAACCCCATTTTTTGGCACAGGCGCATAATGGTTGCCGTCGAGACATAGGTTTGCTGCGCCAGTTCACGCACGGTGATCTTGCCGACCAGCGACGCGTGCTCGGCGATAAACACCAGCACGCGGTGTTCAGCACGTGTCAAATCTCTGCCGTGGTGAACCAGTGATGTCAGCCGGCTATCCATGATGCTGCTCCTGCGCGGCAATCAGCCTAATGCGATAGTAGGGGTATCATCACGGGCGCCACATTCGCTCCAGGCACCGTCATACAGCGTGACATTGGACACGCCCAGCTGCGCAAGCGCCAGGATCACCACTACGGCGGTGACGCCAGAGCCGCAACTGGCAACAATCGGGCGGCTGAAATCCAGGCCCGCTTTGTGCAGAATCGTCGCCAGCTCAGGGCTGGGTTTCAGGGTGCCATGTGTCACCAGGTCTCCCCACGGCACGTTCAGGCTGCCAGGAATATGGCCGCGATGCAGGCCGGGGCGCGGTTCATCCACTTCACCGCGAAAACGCGGGGCAGGGCGCGCATCGACGATTTGCGCCGAGCCGTCACGGCTGATCGCCAATATCTGTTACAGAGAGCGGATCGCGCCTTCAATTAACACGGCATTAAAATGTGCTGGCGTGGGGTGTACGTCTCCCTGCTCAATCGGATAACCCTGGGCTTTCCACTCCGCCAGCCAGCCAGAAAGAATCGCCACCTGACGAGCGCCGAAGTGGGTTAGCATCCACCAGGCACGCAGAGCGGAAAACAGGTTACCTTCATCATAAATTACCAGCGGTTGCTGGTCGCTGATGCCTAATTCACCCATCGCTTTGGCGAACGCTTCTGCGCTGGGCATCATGTGGGGCAATGCGGTGTTGGGATCGGACAGGGTTTCAATATCAAAAAAAACCGCGCCGGGCAGATACCCCGCACAGTATTCAGCATGGATATCCCGGCTGGTTTCACCCGGGGGTAACATGCGCGCATCGATCAGTGTGATGTCATCGGAAGCCGGATGCTCCGCGAGCCAGTCGGCAGAAACAAACAAACGGGAAGAAGAAGCTGACATATAAACCCCACGCATGGGCAGTGCGTGCTGCCCTGAGTGAAACAGTGGTAAATATTGTCAGCCATTTTTCCTTTTCCGACAAGCAGCTATTCGGATTTGCCTGCGTTCACCGCCACGCCGTCACGGTAGGCCTGTTTTAACTGCGGCCAATATTCCTGGTTTGCCGCGATCATCTCATCAAGGATCGCTTTGGCATGCTGCATGGTGGGCACGGTGCGATTGAGCGTAAATGCCTGCAATGCTTTCTCGTAGCTGCCTTCAATGGTCGCTTCCACCAATAACTGCTCGGATGCCAACTGTTGTTCCAGTAGCGCACGGTGGAACGTCGGCACATTGCCCATGCTAACCGGCTCCGGTCCGTTTGCCGTGATATACGCTGGTACTTCCACCATCGCATCATAGGGTAGATTGGCAATAGCCCCTTTGTTCTCAACGATCACCAGATGGCGCTGGCGCAGGTCGAACGCCAGTGAGCAGGCAACGTCGACAATAAATGCGCCGTGCACGCCAACGTGGAACGCGTCCGGCAAAATCCCGGTTTGTTTGTAGGTCGCGGCGGCGGCAAACAGTTTCTTCTCGCGCCCGTCTATTACTTCGTTGGCGCGAGTGTAGTTAGGGTCCTGGTGCGCGACGATCTCATTAGGCATCAGGTAGTACTGCAAATAAGGGTTCGGCACGTATTCTGGGAAGTGATCCATCACCGGTTTGATATTGCGCCAGGTTTTCACCCAGGATGGATTCGCATGTTGCGGATCGGTGTCTGCGGCATTGGCGGTTAGCAGGCCATAACGGGCGATGTGCTCGCGTAACTCCGGCAAACGATCTTCACCCTCGACCAGTACGCGGGTAAACCAGCCAAAGTGATTCAGGCCTAAGTAATCAACGGTAATTTCCTCGCGTTTTACACTCAGCACGGCGGCGATATTGCGCATCGCAGCCACCGGCATGTCGCAGATATTCAGTACCCGGGCATCAGGGCGCAGGCGGCGGATCCCTTCCGCGACAATGGCCGCCGGATTGGAGTAGTTAACAATCCAGGCATCTTTATGTGCAAAGCGCTCAACCAGATCGATCAGTTCAACCATCGGCAGGATGGTGCGCAAGCCGTAGGCCAATCCACCGGGGCCGCAGGTTTCCTGCCCGACTACACCGTGACGTAGCGGGATCTTCTCATCCTGCTCGCTCATTTTGTATTGTCCAACGCGCATCTGTGCAAACACAAAATGCGCACCAGAGAACGCCACTTCTGGATCGGTGGTGACACAGAAACGAATGCTGTCGCTGTGATCGCGAATCACCTTTTCGACCACCGGCGCGATGGTGTCCTGACGTTGATTGTCGATGTCGTACAAGCGGATTTCAGCCAGCGGGAAACCGCCAGGCGCACCATCAGGCTTTTCACGATGCCGGGGGTATAGGTACTGTCGCCACCGGCAATGGTCAGGATGAAAGGGGGGGGGGGTTGGTCATCGTCTGTCTCCTTTTAAAGCGCATTTTCTACGGCTTCACGAACGGTTTTTACATGCAGGCCATATACCACCTGGACATTGTTGCCCTGGCGGATAACGGCTTTGGCGCCAGTGGTTTTCAACTGCTGGTCATCAACCAGCGCTGTGTCTTTCACTGTCACCAGCAATCGGGTGTAGCAGTTGTCGACCACCTCAATATTGGGTTTGCCGCCCAGTCAGGCGATAACAGTGGCACCGTCGTGGACGTTGCTGCCTTTTTCCTGCGCTTTACTCTGATAGTCGGTTTTGGAGTAGAGCCGCGTCTCTTCTTCATTCGCTTCACGCCCGGGTGTCGGCATGTCGAAGTACAGGATCAGAGTGCGGAACACAAAGAAGTAGATCACCGACATGATCAGACCGACCGCGATGTACATCGGCCAGTTGGATTTGGCGATGCCCAGTGGCAGGTTATACAGCAGAAAATCGATCACGCCGTTAGCGCAAATGGCATGCACGCCAAGCAGCGAGAACAGCATCATTCCTAGCCCGGTCAACACCGCGTGCACCACAAACAGGAAGGAGAACTCCAGCGGCTCGGTGACGCCGAGCAGGAAAGAGGTAAAGGCAGCAGGAATCAGGATGGCCTTGGCGGCAATGCGTTTTTCTGGCTTAGCGGTGACATACATCGCCAGTGCCGCTGCGGTCAGGCCTAACATTTTACTGATTCCGCGCGCATCCCAGGCGACTGTTGGACTCAGTTGTGTGACGCTGGGGCAGGCCATTTCAGCGAAATAAATATTACGCGCACCATGATACAGCTTGCCGCACACATCGGCGGTTCCACCGAGTTCGGTATAAAGGAACGGGGTATAGACCAGATGATGCAACCCGGTCGGGATCAGAATACGTTCAAGGAAGCCGTAAATCGCTACCCCAAACGGTCTTGCGCCTTTAATCGCAAAGGTCAGTGCGCTAATACCGTGTTGGGCATAGGGCCAGACGGCGCTCATGACAAAGCCGAGCAATATCGCGCTGAGGATTGCCAGAATGGTGACAAAACAGTGGTCTGAGTAGATAGCCATCACGCCGTTAAACTGTTTGCTGGAATAACGGTTAAACAGATAACCGGCAAAGGCACCGATGAGGATACCGGCGAACACGCCCATTTCCAGCACTTGCACGCCCAGCACCATGCCTTGTCCGGCAGGACGCATCTCTACAGCATCCACCAGTTTGCCATGAAGTTGTAGCGTAATGTTCATTGCGTTGATGAAAATGATAAAGGTCACTAACCCGATCAGGTCGGCATAGCCTTTGTCACGCGTGGCAAGGCCAATGGGTATGCCGACGGCAAACACCAGCGCCAGGTTGGCCAGGATGGCAACGGCGGATTTGGCGATCAGTTGACCAAAATTCTGAATAATGGGATGGTGCGGCAAAGGTAGATATTCGGCCAGGTTGCCGTTACCGAACACATTACCAAACGCGATAAATAACCCGACGATTGGCAGGATCAGCACCGGACCGTACAGCGATTTGCCGAAATTCTGCAACGCATTAACGGCTCTTTTCATTTTTTGCCCTCTTCGTGGCTATTGTTAAGGGTAACGTCTGTCAGGTGTCACCTGATAAGGTGTAGCGTACGGGTAAAGACTAGCAGTGAATTGCGCGGTGAGTCTGGTTATCTTATTGTTTTAAAAGCAAATCGCTCAAAAGGTAACAAATTACTCTGGGAACTGTGATCGCACAGCGATTGCCATGACGCGGGTATTTGCCCACCCGTGTTGCGATGTGTGCAATGACGAGACAAAAAGATACGATTTTTTTAAGAAAATGTTATATAAGCCGATAGGCAAGGGAATGTTGCCACCCTATAATCGGCGCCACTTTCACTGACTGGTATGATAATTCTTTTAATCCGATCGTTATTAGCGTGTGACATAATGAGGTCAATATGACGGTAGAACGTACCTTTTCCATCGTAAAACCCAATGCCGTAGCCAAGAATGCCATAGGTGCTATTTATGCGCGTTTTGAAAGCGCCGGATTCACGCTGGTGGCTGTCAAAATGGTGCAATTAACCCGTGCGCAGGCGGAAGGTTTCTATGCCGAGCACCAAGGCAAGCCGTTTTTTGATGGCCTGGTGGATTTCATGACCTCTGGCCCGATCATGGTGCAGGTGTTAGAAGGGGAAAACGCCATTCAGCGTAACCGTGACATCATGGGCGCGACGAATCCGGCGAATGCGCTGGCAGGTACACTGCGCGCTGACTACGCAGACAGTTTTACCGAAAATGCGGTACACGGCTCCGATTCTCCGGAATCTGCTGCACGTGAGATCGCTTATTTTTTCAGTGCTGAAGAGATCTGCCCGCGCCTGCGTTAATCCGGTGCGGCGGTTTTTCTCGCATCAAGCGTAAAAAAACGCGACGGCGGTACCATCGCTGTTTTAAACTTTGTACAATGCCGCGCCCCGGATGAGCACGCACTGTTTGTCCGGGGCGTTTCTTATTCATATTATCGTCATCTGTCGCGCCACAACGTGTAATAACGAGGCCAAGAGTTACCATTATGAGCATGTCCCAATCTCCGTCTTTAGCGGAAAGCACCACCCTGTCTGCCGCCACCTGTTCCTCCACTGCTACCGATGCTGCACCTGTCGTGAAAACCGACGGCGAAAAGATCAATCTGTTGGATTTGAATCGCCAGCAAATGCGCGCTTTTTTTGCCTCAATTGGTGAAAAGCCTTTCCGCGCCGATCAGGTGATGAAGTGGATGTATCACTACTGTAGCGATGATTTCGCCGAAATGACGGACATCAACAAGGTGCTGCGTCAGAAGTTACAGCAGATCGCCGAGATCCGTGCGCCGGAAGTGGTCGCTGAACAACGTTCTTCGGATGGCACCATCAAATGGGCGATTCTGGTCGGTGGGCAACGGGTCGAAACCGTGTACATCCCGGAAGAAGATCGTGCCACGCTCTGCGTCTCCTCGCAGGTGGGCTGCGCCCTTGAATGCAAGTTTTGTTCGACCGCGCAGCAGTGGTTCAACCGCAACCTGCGCGTATCGGAAATTATTGGCCAGGTGTGGCGTGCCGCGAAAATCATCGGTGCTCAGAAAGTCACCGGTCAGCGCCCAATCACCAACGTGGTGATGATGGGCATGGGTGAGCCGTTGCTGAACTTGAACAACGTGGTGCCCGCCATGGAGATCATGCTGGATGATTTCGGTTTTGGTTTATCCAAACGCCGCGTGACGCTTTCTACCTCTGGTGTAGTACCGGCGCTGGATAAATTGGGTGATATGATCGATGTTGCTTTGGCGATATCGCTGCACGCGCCGACGGATGATATCCGTAATGAAATCATGCCCATCAACAAAAAGTATGACATCGCGACCTTTTTAGCCGCTGTGCGTCGCTATCTGGAGAAGTCCAATGCCAATCAGGGGCGCGTTACGGTGGAATACGTGCTGCTGGATCACATCAATGATGGCACAGAACATGCGCATCAGCTTGCCGAGTGTTTAAAAGATACCCCCTGCAAGATTAACCTGATTCCCTGGAACCCTTTCCCGTGGGGCGCCCTATGGTCGCGTCGCAGTTCCAACAGCCGCGTAGATCGTTTCTCCAAAGTGCTGATGGAGTATGGTTTTACCACCATAGTGCGTAAGACGCGCGGTGACGATATTTATGCGGCGTGTGGTCAATTGGCTGGCGAAGTGGTCGATCGTACCAAGCGTACGCTGCGCACCAAACGCACGGGTGAACCAATTCAGGTTAAAGCAGTCTAATGCCTTAATGTGCTTGGCGAAATGGCATTTGGCATCGAATCAGGGTGTTAAACGCCTTTCATCGGCATATGATGGCGTCCGCGTAGCTAGCATGTATTGGCTGAATACGTGCTGGTGTTTACCGCGTTAACGACAATGCGGGATGCGACAGCGAGCGGACAGGGAATCTGTTTTTTAGCGGAGGGTCAGGATGACACCTCGTATTCAGCAAGATTATGTACAACGTCAAGAGTATGTACAGCGTCGTGTTTTATTCGCGCTCGGCATCGTAGTGCCACTGTTGAGTGGGTGTGCCAAGGTGCAGCGCCCGTCGGCGACTGAAGCGTTGGTCACTACGCGGTTGCAACTGGGTATGGCATACCTGAAACGAGACGATCTTGACGCGGCGCGGCGCAACTTGTCGAGTGCCGTTGAGGCCGCTCCAGACGATTACCGTACCCAACTGGGTATGGCATTGTACGAACAGCGCATTGGCGAATACGGTGCGGCAGAACGGCGTTATCAAACCGCGTTGCGTCAGGCACCGGAAAATGCCAGCGTAATGAATAATTACGGTGCGTTTCTCTGTAGTTTAGGGCAGTATGTAGCGGCGCAGAAACAGTTTAGCGCTGCGGCACAACATCCTGATTATCGGGAAGTTGTGCCGGCTTTGGAAAACGCGGGATACTGCCATTTCAAAGAGGGAAAATGTGATGAGGCACGCACATTGTTAGTTCTGGCGCCACACTATGACCCGACAAAAGGCGACAGGGTGCTCAGTGAAGTGGGGCATCGACTGACTGCCCAACACTTTAACGAAGCCAGGCACCTTTTGGATATTTATCACCATAGCCTTCCAGCCAGAGCTGAGAGTCTGTGGTTAGAGATTCGTTTCGCCGCGTTGGCGGGCCGTGATGATGAGCGTAAAGGCTGGCGCGAAGTTTTCCACACTCTAAACAGTACCAGCAGTTCTTAGCTAATGAATACTGAAGCCACTCTAAAAAATACCACCCCTGCCACTCCTGGCGAGCGTCTTCGTCAGGCGCGTGAGCATATGGGATTGACACAGCAAACTGTCGCTGAACGTTTATGCCTCAAAGTGACCACCGTGCGAGAGATCGAAGAGGGCAGCACCTCTCCTGATTTAGCACCTACCTTTTTGCGCGGTTATATCCGCTCTTATGCCAAGCTGGTGCATTTGCCGGAAAGCGAACTGCTGCCCGCGTTGGATAAACACGTGGTGCCGAGAATCGCCAACGTGGCGTCAATGCAAGGCTTTGCCTTAGGAAAAAGCCGTAAGAAACGCGATGGCTGGTTGATGACTTTTACCTGGCTGGTGGTGCTTATCGTGCTAGGGTTAACCGGTGCCTGGTGGTGGCAGAATTATCAGGTGCAGCAGCAAGAGATCAGCTCTATGGTCGAGCATGCTGCGGCTAACACGCCGGAAGAGGCTGAGAGTCAAACTGCGGTTCCGCTCGCCACGACCGGCTCACAGACTATCGATTTGACGCAGATTGCGCCGGCCGCGCCGGAAGGTGCAAACACCACCGCGAATTCAGCGTCGGTGAATTCGCCTGCTGCAAATGCAGCAACGACCACGGGTGCGCCGGTGACGCCAGCGCAGGCAGGTAATGGGCATCAGCCTGTTGCACCGGTTACCATGCCCCATTCTACTGCTACAGAGTCCGCTGCTTCACAGAGCGCAACGCCTGTCAGTGACAACGGCAATACCATTGCCATGACCTTCAGCGCCGATTGCTGGCTGGAAGTGATCGATGCGGCAGGCAAAAAACTCTACAGCGGCGTGCAGCGCAGCGGCAGTGTGTTAAACCTGAGCGGTCAGGCGCCTTATCGCTTGAAGATCGGCGCACCGGCAGCAGTGCAAATTCAGTATCAAGGTAAACCGGTGGATTTGAGCCGGTTTGTAAGAAGCAACCAGATTGTTCGTCTGACACTGGCAGCGGAGTAATTTCCGGTGCCGGTGATGCTGTAAATGTGGAGAAGAAGTAATGCATAACCCTGCACCCATCGTCCGTCGCAAATCAACGCGCATTTACGTCGGCAAGGTGCCTGTTGGTGACGGCGCACCGATTGCCGTGCAGTCGATGACTAACACCCGAACCACCGATGTGGACGCCACTGTAAAACAGATCAAGTCCCTTGAACGCGTTGGCGTGGATATTGTTCGCGTCTCCGTGCCTACCATGGACGCAGCGGAAGCGTTTAAGCTGATCAAACAGCAGGTTAACGTTCCGCTGGTGGCCGATATCCACTTTGACTACCGTATCGCGCTGAAAGTGGCGGAGTACGGCGTAGACTGCCTGCGTATCAATCCCGGCAATATCGGCAACGAAGAGCGTATTCGCTCGGTGGTCGATTGCGCGCGCGATAAAAACATTCCGATTCGCATCGGGGTCAACGGCGGTTCGCTGGAAAAGGATCTTCAGGAAAAATACGGTGAACCCACGCCAGAAGCGCTGTTGGAATCTGCAATGCGCCACGTGGACATCCTCGATCGCCTCAACTTCGATCAGTTCAAGGTGAGTGTGAAAGCGTCGGATGTGTTTCTGGCCGTGCAGTCTTACCGTTTACTGGCGGCGCGTATCGATCAGCCGCTGCATCTGGGGATTACAGAAGCGGGCGGCGCACGCAGCGGTGCGGTCAAATCGGCTATCGGCTTAGGGCTGCTGCTGTCGGAAGGCATTGGCGACACGCTGCGTATTTCGCTGGCGGCCGATCCGGTTGAAGAAGTCAAAGTCGGCTTTGATATCCTGAAATCGCTGCGTATTCGCGCGCGTGGTATCAATTTCATCGCGTGCCCTACCTGCTCTCGCCAGGAATTCGATGTTATCGGCACGGTCAACGCGCTGGAACAGCGTCTGGAAGATATCATTACGCCGATGGACGTTTCCATTATCGGTTGCGTGGTCAACGGGCCTGGCGAAGCGCTGGTCTCAACGCTGAGTGTGACCGGCGGTAACAAGAAAAGCGGCTTTTATGAAGATGGCGTGCGCCAGAGAGAGCGCTTTGACAACGACGACATGATTGACCAACTGGAAGCGAAAATTCGCGCCAAAGCGGCGATGCTGGATGAAAATAAACGCATCACGGTCAATGTGGTGGACAAATAATCAGCCTCGCATCGTCAGTGACTGTTAAACCAGGCGGTGGCTTTAACGTTGAACAGAGCACATTGAACCCCCTATAATCGGATCCATTGGAAAAACGATTTTAAAACGCATAGAGAACTGACGTGGCAAAAAATATCCAAGCCATACGCGGCATGAATGATTATCTGCCTGCTGAAACGGCCTTATGGCAGCGTATCGAAGATAGCCTGAAAAAAGTACTCCACAGTTACGGTTACAGTGAAATCCGTCTGCCCATCGTTGAACATACGCCGTTGTTTAAACGGGCGATTGGCGAAGTGACCGATGTGGTTGAAAAAGAGATGTACACCTTTGACGACCGTAACGGCGATAGCCTCTCACTGCGCCCTGAAGGGACCGCAGGCTGCGTACGTGCCGGTATTGAACACGGTATCCTTTATAATCAGGAGCAGCGCCTGTGGTATATGGGGCCGATGTTCCGTCACGAACGTCCGCAAAAAGGGCGCTACCGTCAATTCCATCAGTTAGGCTGTGAAGTGTTTGGTCTGCAAGGGCCGGATATTGATGCCGAACTGATCCTGCTCAGTGCGCGCTGGTGGCGCGAACTGGGTATCGCCGAACACGTGGCGCTGGAACTGAACTCCATCGGTTCGCTGGAAGCACGGGCGCGCTACCGTGATGCGTTGATCGCGTTTCTGGAACAACACAAAGATCAGTTGGATGAAGATTGCTTGCGTCGCATGTACACCAACCCGCTGCGCGTATTGGATTCCAAAAACGCGCAGGTGCAGGCACTTCTCAATGATGCGCCGGTGTTGACGGACTATCTGGATGACGAATCTCGCCAACACTTTGAGCAACTGGGTGAACTTTTAACGCAAGCGGGTATCCCATTTACGGTGAATCCGCGGTTGGTGCGTGGTATGGATTATTACAACCGCACTGTGTTCGAGTGGGTCACCACCAGTCTGGGTTCGCAGGGCACGGTGTGCGCGGGCGGCCGTTATGACGGCATGGTAGAACAGCTCGGTGGGCATGCCACACCTGCTGTCGGTTTTGCCATGGGGCTGGAGCGTTTGGTGCTGTTAGTGCAGTCGGTTAACCCTGATTTCACCGCACTGCCTGGCGTTGAGGTGTATCTGATTTCCTCTGGCGTTGGCACGCAGTCAGCGGCCATGCAACTGGCTGAAACACTGCGTGATGCGCTGCCTGAGCTGAAACTGATGACCAACTATGGCGGCGGAAATTTCAAGAAACAGTTTGCTCGCGCGGATAAATGGGGCGCTCGTATTGCGCTGGTGCTGGGCGAGAACGAAGTGGCTTCCGGTCAGGTGGTGGTGAAAAATCTGAGCAGCGGCGAGCAGGATACATTGGCGCAGGTGGACGTTGCCGCGCGTCTGGCAACGTTACTGGGTTGAGGAGAGAGACACCGTGGAAGTCTATACCACTGAGAATG
Source organism: Candidatus Symbiopectobacterium endolongispinus (assembly GCF_018777385.1). GTDB lineage: Bacteria > Pseudomonadota > Gammaproteobacteria > Enterobacterales > Enterobacteriaceae > Symbiopectobacterium > Symbiopectobacterium endolongispinus. Next base: position 1,094,710 of record NZ_JAFJYB010000001.1, read on the forward strand.
AGCAAGTTGATGCGTTGCGCCGCTTTTTGATTGAAAACGGTAAAGTGTTGGTGGTGTGGATTGTGCTCGGTATCGGTGCCCTGGTCGGGTGGCGTTACTGGCAGAATCATCAGTCTGAAGGGGCCATGTCTTCCTCGTTAGCTTACCAGCAGGCCAGTGAAGCATTGGCGAAAGGTGATGCGGCGGGCGTTTCGGCGGCGGAAAAATTCTCGGCTGAGAATAAGAGCAGCTATGGCGTGTTGTCTTCCTTGCAACTGGCGCGCTATCACGCCGATAAAGGGGAGTTCGCTCAGGCGGAAGCCCAATTGCGCACAGCGTTGACGCAAACCAAAGATGTCGATCTGCAAGCATTGACCGCGCTGCGTTTGGCGCGCGTTCAGGTGCAGCAGGGTAAAGCCGATGACGCATTGAAAACGCTGGATACCATCACACAGGCGGGATGGGCTGCTATGGTGGCGGATGTGCGCGGCGATGCCTTGGTGAGCAAAGGCGATAACGCGGCTGCACGTGCGGCATACGATAAAGGGGTCGCGGCGAATCCGCCACGGGCATTGCAGGCGTTGCTGCGTATGAAATTAAATAATCTGCCGGGCTAAGAGGAACGTCATGCAATGCGTAAAACACTTGTGGTTGGAATGCTTTCTCTGGCTTTTTTGAGCGGATGTTCGCTGTTTAGCGGTGAAGAAGACGTGGTAACCATGTCGCCGCTGCCCAAGGTTGAGAATCAGTTTACGCCAACCAAAGTTTGGAGCAGTTCTGTGGGGAGCGGTCTTGACGGGCACTACTCCAATTTGCGTCCAGCCTGGCAGGGCGATCGCGTTTTTGCTGCCGACCGTAAAGGTCTGGTGAAGGCGATGGACTTGGCGAACGACAAAGAGCTGTGGCGTGCCGATCTGTCTACCAAACGTGGGCTGCTCTCGTCGCGTGAATCCGCGCTGCTTTCCGGCGGTGTGACGGTTTCTGGCGATCGTGTCTATGTCGGCAGTGAGCGCGCAGAGGTGTTTGCGCTTAATGCGGCAGACGGTACCCTTGCATGGCAAGCCACGGCAGCTGGTGAAGTATTATCACGTCCGGTGGTGAGTGATGGCGTGGTGCTGGTGCACACTAGCAACGGTATGCTGCAAGCGCTAAATGAAAGTGACGGTACCATTAAATGGACCGTAAACCTGGATATCCCGACGCTGTCGATGCGCGGTGAATCTGCGCCTGCAACCGCGTTTGGTGCTGCTATTGTCGGCGGTGACAATGGTCGTGTAAATGCAGTGCTGATCAACCAAGGGCAACTGATTTGGCAGCAGCGCATTTCTCAACCGAGCGGTGCGACCGAAATCGATCGTTTGAACGATGTGGATACGACGCCGGTGGTGGCTGGTGAGCTGGTGTATGCGCTCGGCTATAACGGCAACATGACGGCGCTCGATCTGCGCTCTGGCCAGATAGTGTGGAAACGCGAACTGGGCAGCGTGCAGGATTTTGTCATCGATGGCGATCGTATCTACGTCGTGGATCAAAACGATCGCGTGGTCGCTCTCAGCACCAATGGCGGCGTGAATCTGTGGCGACAAAGCGATCTGCTGCACCGTAACCTGACCGGACCAGCGCTGTATAATGGCTATCTGGTGATGGGGGACTCCGAAGGTTATCTGCACTGGATCAATACTGCGGATGGTCGTTTCGTGGCGCAGCATAAAGTGGACAGTTCCGGTTTCCTAAGCGACCCGGTGGTGGCTAGCGACAAGCTGTTGATTCAGGCCAAGAACGGCGACGTATACGCGTTTACCCGCTAGAGAACAGAATGTATCTGGGCTGCACCGCGCAGACGGGGTGAGCCTTGAAACGGCTCCTGAATGCATCAGGGGCCGTTTCGTCTTTTAAATGTCAGCGAGTCGATTTACTGTAACATATTGAAATATAATAAATGAGGTTGTGAAATGATACCTGTCGTCGCGCTCGTTGGGCGCCCGAATGTGGGGAAATCTACCCTGTTTAACCGCCTGACGCGTACCCGTGACGCCCTGGTGGCGGATTTTCCTGGGCTGACGCGTGACCGTAAATACGGCCGGGCGGAAGTTGAAGGGCAGGAGTTCATTATCATTGATACCGGTGGTATCGACGGTTCGGAAGAGGGCGTGGAAACCCGTATGGCAGGGCAGTCGCTGCTCGCCATTGAAGAAGCGGATATCGTGCTGTTTATGGTGGATGCGCGCGCCGGCCTGATGCCTGCCGATCTGGGCATCGCACAGCATTTGCGCAGCCGCGAGAAAGCCACCTTCCTGGTCGCCAACAAAATTGATGGCGTGGATGCGGATATCGCGATGGCGGATTTCTATTCGCTGGGGCTGGGTGAGGTCTATCCCATGGCAGCTTCCCACGGGCGCGGTGTTACCTCGTTGCTGGAAAACGTGTTGCTGCCTTACGCCAAGCAGGAAGATGAACCGGTTGAACTGACGGAAGAAGAGGCTAACGCTGCCTATTGGGCGGAACAGTTGGGCGAAAATACCGATGAGCCAGAGGACACCGAAGATGACTTCGATCCGGAAAGTATGCCCATTAAACTGGCTATCGTCGGTCGCCCCAATGTGGGCAAATCCACTCTGACCAACCGTATTCTGGGCGAAGACCGTGTGGTGGTGTATGACATGCCGGGCACCACCCGCGACAGCATTTACATTCCGATGGAGCGCGATGGCCGCGAGTATGTGCTGATCGACACCGCTGGCGTACGTAAACGTGGCAAGGTCACGGAAACCGTCGAAAAATTCTCGGTGATCAAAACGCTGCAAGCGATTGAAGATGCCAACGTGGTACTGCTGGTTATCGATGCGCGCGACGGCATTTCCGATAAGGATCTCTCGCTGTTGGGCTTTATTCTTAATGCGGGACGTTCGCTGGTTATCGCGGTGAACAAATGGGATGGGCTGTCGCAAGAGATCAAAGAGCAGGTGAAAGACATGCTCGACTTACGTCTCGGGTTCATCGATTTTGCGCGCGTGCATTTTATCTCTGCGCTGCATGGCAGCGGCGTCGGTAACTTGTTTGAGTCGGTGCACGAAGCGTATACCTGCGCTACCAAGCGTGTGAACACCTCACTGTTGACGCGTATCATGCGGGTGGCCGTTGACGATCACCAGCCGCCGCTGGTTCAGGGCCGCCGCGTGAAGCTGAAATACGCTCACGCCGGGGGGTACAACCCGCCGATTGTGGTGATCCACGGCAATCAGGTCAAAGATCTGCCGGATTCCTACAAACGCTATCTGATGAACTACTACCGTCGTTCGCTGAACGTCATGGGCACGCCGATTCGCATTCAGTTCAAAGAGGGGGAAAACCCCTTTGCCGAGAAGCGCAATACCCTCACGCCCAATCAGTTGCGTAAGCGTAAGCGCTTGATGCAGCACATCAAGAAAGGCAAGTAATCAGAATGGGGCGGAATCGATGATCCGCCCCATTCTGATTATGGCCTTTGAATCAGCAATGGCCGTCAACCCTGTGTGAAAGTGTACGTTATGTCTTGGGAAACCTGGAGTTTTGCCTTTAATGTCACCATGTCTAACTTGTTAATCCTGTTGATTGGCATGGGGCTGCGCCGTTTGGGGCAGTTGGATGACGCCTTTTGCGATTCGGCAATGAAGTTGGTGTTTAATCTGGCGCTGCCCTTCCTGCTGTTTTTCAGCGTGGCGACCAGCCAACAGTCAATTGCCACGCATCTCCCGATGATCCTCTATGGTGCCGTAGGTACCGTAACCACGTTTTTATTGCTCGAGTATGCGGCTGTTTATCTGGTGAAAGATCCCCGTGAGCGCGGTATTTTTGTTCAGGGAGGTTTTCGATCCAACACTGGCATTATGGGGTTGGCGTTTGCGGTACGCGCTTATGGTGAGCAGGGGATTGCGGTCGGCTCGCTCTACCTGACGGTCACTGTTATCTTGTTCAACGTGCTGTCCGTGATCACCCTAACGCGCAGTCTACGGCGGGGGCAGGATGGCGGCCGCGTCAGCAAGAAAGCGCTGTTAACCAGCATCGCGACCAATCCGCTGATTATTGGGCTGTTACTGGGAGTGGTCTATTTTCAGTCTGGCTTGGCACTGCCCGACGTGGTGCGACAAACGGGTCAGCAGATCTCCGGGCTGGCGCTGCCATTGGCATTGCTGTGTGCCGGGGCGAGTCTTGATTTTAAAACCATGTTGCGCACCAGTAACGTCGCGGCGCTCTCCACCGTTGCCAAACTGGTGGTGGTGCCAGGCCTGCTGACGCTCGGTGGCTGGCTGGTAGGCTTTCGCGGTGTGCAGTTGGGGATCATTTTTCTCTTTGCCTCGACCCCGACGGCGGCAGGCAGCTATGCCATGACACGGGCTATGGGAGGGAACGCTACGCTGGCGGCCAACATTATCGCCATGACCACAGTAGGATCGTTTTTTGCCACAGCGCTCGGGGTTTATTTGTTACGCGCCTGGGGCATCGCTTAAGCCTGAAACGGAGGAGCCAATGGAAACCCTATGCCCGCATTGCCAACATGCCCTAAACTGGCTGAACGATAGTCGGTTCCAGTGTCCGCAGTGCCATCACCATTTTCAGCAACAAGCGCATTTCCCGGAATGCCAGCAGCCTCTGCAAACCTTATCAGCCTGTGGTTCGGTGAGTTATTTCTGCCAACGTGGCCACGGTTTGATTTCACGCCAACGCGTGCTGTTCAGCTATCAGTCGGAACAGGAATAAGTGTGCGCGGAGTGAAAAACAAACGATAAGGTGCTTTGGATTGCTGAAAAACCGACCGAAAACGGTCATTTTTAGCTATTGCTGTCATTTCTTCCCACCTTCGTCATTCCCGCGTAGGCGGGAATCTCCCGCAGGTTATACGCATTTCTTCTGGCGGAGATCCCCAGCTTTCACCGAGGATGACGAAAAGATACGCGTCTTTACCATCAGTCTGAAGTGCTAAGACGTTTTCCTGCGTGCGCGCTTTTTAGCATCTGGCGTGACCTGCGTAACCTGGCTTTCTATCCAGCCGTCCTGTAATCGGGTTTTTAGCGTGTCGCCCAGTGCTGCCTGAGTCGTGGCGCGTAAAACCTGCCCAGAGGGGGTGGTGGTCACGTTATAGCCACGCGCCAGTGTTTTTAGTGGGCTGACGCCTTCCAGATGGGAACAAACCTCACCCAACCTCTGTTTATTCTCACTCAGTTGCCGGGTGATAAGCCGCTGTAATTGATACTGCATCTGTTGCAGGTGTTGCTGCGCACGATGAATACGTGAAAGCGGTTGCTGCTGCGTCAGCCGCTGCTGCAAACGCTCATTGCGCAGGGTCGCGCGCCGCAGTTGCTGCTGCATGCTCTCATCAATCCTGCGCCGCATGGTGATCAATTGGTTAAGCTGACGCGCCAAGCGTAACTGCGGATGCTGTTGCTGCAAACGGTGGTGGAGTCGGGCAAAATCGCGCTGGTGCTGGGCCAGTGAATAATCCATCGCCATTTCCAGCCGCTGACGTTGTGCATGTAGCTGGCGCAGCAGTTCGTTGCGATCGCGACTGACCAACTCTGCCGCCGCCGACGGGGTCGGAGCGCGTAAATCCGCCACGAAGTCGGCAATGGTGACGTCGGTTTCATGGCCGACAGCACTCACAATAGGAATACGACTGGCGAAAATGGCGCGAGCCACCCGTTCATCGTTAAAGCTCCAGAGGTCTTCCAGTGAACCGCCGCCGCGCCCAACGATCAGTATATCGCACTCTTGTCGTTGATTGGCACGTTGAATGGCGCGAACAATTTGCGCTGGAGCCTCTTCGCCTTGCACCTGGCTCGGATAAATCACCACCGGCAGGGCGGGATCGCGCCGCTGTAGCACATGCAGGATATCATGCAGCGCCGCGCCGCTAGGTGAAGTAATGACGCCGACGCTGCTGGCAGGGCGGGGGAGCGCCTGTTTGAATGACTGATCGAACAATCCTTCTGACGCTAACCGCTGCTTAAGCTGTTCGAACTGCTGTTGCAACAGGCCATCACCTGCGGGTTGCATGCTTTCTGCCAGCAGTTGGTAATCACCGCGCGGTTCGTACAGGGTGATCGTAGCGCGCAGCAACACTTGCTGCCCGTTTTGTGGGCGAAACGTCACACGACGATTGCTGGTGCGAAACATGGCGCAGCGTACCTGAGCGCGCTCGTCTTTCAGGGTAAAGTACCAGTGACCGGAGGCGGGTTGGGAGAAGTTGGATATCTCGCCGCACAGCCAGATTTGCCCCATTTCCATTTCCAACAGTTGACGGACGGTTTGATTTAGGCGGCTGACGGTAAAAATAGCGGATGAAGGCGCTTGGGACATGGCGTTGGCTAACCCGATTTAGTGAGAGAGATCAAATTTTAAAACAGAGGGTTAATTAACCAATACTACCTTGCCTGAAAGGTTAATCAAGTTTTTTATAAAAAAAGCTGGGGGCAACCGATTACGCTCTGTATAATGCCACGGCAATATTTTATCGCATCCCCACATGAGATATTGCCCATGCTACGTATTGCCAAAGAAGCACTGACGTTTGATGACGTTCTCCTGATCCCAGCTCACTCGACCGTTCTGCCGAACACTGCCGATCTCACCACCCAGCTCACAAAAACGATTCGTTTGAATATTCCTATGCTTTCTGCTGCCATGGATACCGTGACGGAATCCGGTTTGGCCATCGCTCTGGCGCAGGAAGGCGGCATCGGTTTCATCCATAAAAACATGTCGATTGAGCGCCAGGCGGAAGAAGTCAGCCGGGTAAAACGCCATGAAAGCGGCGTGGTTGTCGATCCGCAAACCGTGACGCCAACCACCACGCTGCGTGAAGTCAAAGCGCTAACCGAACGTAACGGCTTTGCCGGTTACCCGGTAGTAACTGACGATAACGAACTGGTCGGCATTATCACTGGCCGTGACGTACGTTTTGTGACTGATTTGGAACGCCCGGTGAGTGCCGTGATGACGCCGAAATACCGTCTGGTAACGGTGCGTGAAGGCGAAGCGCGCGAAGTGGTGCTGCAAAAAATGCACGAAAAACGCGTTGAGAAAGCGCTGGTGGTGGATGGCAGCTTCCATCTGCTCGGCATGATCACTGTGAAAGACTTCCAGAAAGCCGAGCGTAAACCTAACGCTTGTAAAGACGAACACGGTCGCCTGCGCGTAGGAGCGGCAGTTGGCGCAGGTGCGGGCAACGGAGAGCGCGTCGATGCGCTGGTTGCTGCCGGTGTTGACGTACTGCTGATCGACTCCTCGCACGGCCACTCTGAGGGTGTATTGCAGCGTATTCGTGAAACCCGCGCTAAATACCCCGATCTGCAAATCATCGGCGGCAACGTTGCCACCGGTGCCGGTGCCAAAGCGCTGGCTGAAGCAGGCGTGAGCGCTATGAAAGTCGGTATTGGCCCTGGCTCTATTTGTACCACCCGTATCGTTACCGGCGTGGGTGTACCGCAGATCACCGCGATTTCCGACGCGGTAGCAGCGCTTGAAGGTACTGGCATTCCGGTCATTGCTGATGGTGGCATCCGTTTCTCCGGTGACATCGCCAAAGCCATCGCTGCGGGTGCAGCCTGTGTGATGGTAGGTTCTATGCTGGCGGGCACGGAAGAATCTCCGGGTGAGATCGAGCTGTATCAAGGCCGTTCCTTTAAATCTTACCGTGGGATGGGCTCGTTGGGTGCCATGTCTAAAGGCTCTTCTGACCGTTATTTCCAGAGCGATAATGCGGCAGATAAACTGGTGCCGGAAGGGATCGAAGGGCGAGTGGCTTATAAAGGCCGCCTGAAAGAGATCGTGCATCAGCAGATGGGCGGCCTGCGTTCCTGCATGGGCTTGACCGGTTGCGGCACCATTGACGCACTGCGCACTCAGGCCGAATTTGTTCGCATCAGCGGTGCAGGTATTCAGGAAAGTCATGTGCACGATGTGACCATCACCAAAGAATCTCCGAACTATCGGATGGGTTGATTGAGCCCACAGGCCAATCTGCCTATGTGATGGCTGATTTGACAGAAACCCGGTAAACTTCGCCGGGTTCTCTTATTTTTTGCTCCTTAAGTATTTTGGAATACGCCTCTCATGACAGAAAATATTCATCAACACCGCATACTCATTCTGGATTTTGGTTCGCAGTACACGCAACTGGTCGCGCGCCGCGTGCGTGAACTGGGCGTTTATTGCGAGCTCTGGGCATGGGACGTTACCGAAGCACAGATTCGCGAATTTAACCCGAACGGCATCATCCTTTCCGGTGGCCCGGAAAGCACCACCGAGCACAACAGCCCGCGCGCGCCGGAATATGTGTTCCAGGCCGGTGTGCCGGTGTTGGGTGTGTGCTATGGCATGCAGACCATGGCAATGCAGCTGGGTGGACATGTAGAAAGCTCCAGCGAGCGTGAGTTTGGTTATGCTCAGGTCGAAATCAAAGCGGAAAGCGCGCTGCTGCGCGATATTCAGGATGCGCTGAGTGAAAGCGGTGCGCCGCTGCTTGACGTATGGATGAGCCACGGCGATAAAGTAACGGCCATTCCATCCGATTTCGTCACCGTTGCCAGCACCGATACCTGCCCGTTTGCCATTATGGCTAACGAAGAGAAACGCTTTTATGGCGTACAGTTCCATCCGGAAGTGGCGCATACCCGTCAGGGACAGCGCATGCTGGAACGCTTTGTACGTGATATCTGCCAATGTGATGCGCTGTGGACACCGGCAAAAATCATTGATGACGCGGTAGTGCGTCTGCGGGAACAGATTGGCAACGATCGTGTGATCCTGGGCCTGTCCGGTGGTGTTGACTCCTCTGTGACGGCGATGCTGCTGCACCGTGCCATTGGAGATCGTTTGACCTGCGTGTTCGTGGATAATGGCCTGCTGCGTTTGAACGAAGCGGATCAGGTGCTGGAAATGTTCGGCGATCACTTTGGTCTGAATATCGTGCACGTGACTGCGGAAAATCGTTTCCTGTCTGAATTGGCCGGTGAAAACGATCCAGAAGCCAAACGCAAAATCATTGGTCGCGTGTTTGTCGAAGTGTTCGATGAAGAAGCAAGCAAGCAAACCGAGGTGAAATGGCTGGCGCAGGGCACCATCTATCCTGACGTGATTGAATCAGCGGCGTCCAAGACCGGTAAAGCACACGTTATTAAATCTCACCACAACGTGGGTGGCCTGCCGAAAGAGATGAAGCTGGGTCTGGTTGAGCCGCTGAAAGAACTGTTCAAAGATGAAGTGCGTAAAATTGGTCTTGAACTGGGCTTGCCGTACAACATGCTGTACCGCCATCCGTTCCCCGGTCCAGGCCTTGGGGTGCGCGTGTTGGGCGAAGTGAAGAAAGAGTACTGCGATCTGCTGCGCCGTGCCGATGCCATCTTCATCGAAGAACTGCACAACGCTGACCTGTACCACAAGGTAAGCCAGGTCTTTACTGTGTTCCTGCCGGTGCGTTCCGTAGGCGTGATGGGCGACGGTCGTAAATACGACTGGGTGGTCTCTCTGCGTGCGGTCGAAACTATCGACTTTATGACCGCGCACTGGGCACACCTGCCTTATGACTTCCTGGGCCGCGTTTCCAACCGCATTATCAACGAAGTCGATGGCATTTCCCGCGTGGTTTACGACGTGTCTGGCAAGCCGCCTGCGACGATTGAGTGGGAATAATCGCCGTTTAACGTAGGGGATTGCCCTGCAACGGTATTACATCTGGCAGCATCATCTACATAGACCTCAGCGGAGAATGTCCTGTGACATTCTCCGCTAGTTTTAGCGTGTTTCTCGATTCAAGCGTTAGCGCTGTGGGTTGATCTTACTGATCAAGACGTTGCCATTTATGCCTTTTATCGTCCCGTGAGATGAATATTCCCAGAAACTCCAGTTTCCTTTTCCCCAGGGATATAACGTATCAGGGTGGTCAGGCTGTGTTCTCCAGTGTTCGGGCCAGATTTTTATTTTCCGAAAGAAATCATCATGCAATTCCCATGCAACGCTGTTCTTCCAGGTATCAATATTGGTTTTGATGTACAAATTATTGGTACAGATGGGAAGGTCTGAATCAATAATATGCTGTATCAGATGGTAAAGGTTATTCGCCATTTCATTTTTGGTGGCAGTCTTATTACTTCCGACCTTATTATTGATTTCAAAGGCAAAAGCATCTTTGTTGGTAAATCCTGCCTCTTTCAGCGTGTTTACTATGGTTCTTGCCTGTGCTTCTGGCGTTGGTAGGCAGCCGGAGAAAGCCGATAAGCGCGTTGAAACCAGCGGTCCATATAACTTTGATCCGAAAAACCCACCAGAGAAGCAACCTTGGCGGGCTCATTTCCCATGGCAAGCAAGGTACGTGCCGTGCGCAGTCGGAGTCGAACCAGATAAGCGTGTGGAGACTGACCGAACGCTCTTTTGAATTGGCGACTTAAGCGAAATCGGTCGATACCCGAATGGCGGGCCAGTTCATCCAGCCCGATATCCAGATGCATGTTGTCGTGCAGATGATCTTTGAGTTGGTGCATCTGGCGCAGAGAATCGTTCGAAATGGACGTTGGCCGAGTCACAACATGTCGAGCGAGCAGCGAAAGCAGATGATCCAGACTTTGATCCCGAGCGAGTCGGCCTTCGTGGTGATGGATGGCGAAAAAGGCCTGTTGAATCGCAAAAATTAACGTCGGATCATCCGTCAGGGTATTTTTAAACGCGGCCTCTAATGCGGAGACGTCGGGCAATCCACGGCGCTGCATCATTTCTGTTGCCCAGGCTTGGGGGAGATAAAGCATGGCGTAGGTAAAACCCTATGCTTGTATGGCATGGCCGTCGTGCACAGCCCCCGGTTCGATCAGAATGGCTCGCCCTGGATGGCTGGTGTGCATCGTGCGGTGACAGGTAAACTGTTGTAGTCCTTTGTGTTACTCCGACTAATACTTCGTCGTGGTCATGGGAGTCATAGGCATGGCCGCGAAAATGGGCACGTAAGCTCTCTATGCCGGTTTCTTCATCACGACGAAGATTCACCCAATCACGGCTGACCATTTCTTTGTTGGGCGTTGTCATTGGATAGGCTCCGTCATAGTCTATGGTATCTCTGTTTTAAACCATCATCTTGTTGCCGACGATGCCGCTTTCTGTGCATCCGATAGGGTAGAAAACACAATGTATCTGTCTGATGAAGCCATTCGCGATTTGAATACGCTGGCGGGCTGGTTAGCCCTTGACGATTTTAGCATCCGTGAAAATCTGAACCCGGACCTGCTGATTTTGGCGGGACACGCTATCATGCCTACTATTATCGGTGCGCTTGATTTTGCCGCGCAAACTGGCGTCCCTGTGTTACTTAGCGGGGGTATCGGCCATTCAACCATGCTGTTACAGCAGGCGGTAAAACAGGACCCGCTCACGGCTGCCATTGAGACCGAAGGGCTGGGGGAAGCGGATATTCTCGCCGAGATAGCACATCAGGTTTTCGCGATCCCCTGGGAAAAAATAGAGATAGAAAATCGCTCGACCAACTGTGGTCAAAATGCTGACTTTAGCAGAGACAGGCTGTTGGCCCAGTCATCGATCCCCGCGACGATATTGTTGGTTCAGGATCCGCTCATGCAGCGCAGAACCTTCGAATCTTTTGAGTACAGTTGGCGGCAGAAAATGATAACCTGTCGATTTATCAACTGGCCGGTATTTGTGCCGCATGTCGTCAAGGTGGACGATTCCCTGGTGATTACCGGCGGACAGCGTGCGGGCATATGGACGCTTGAACGCTATATCGCCATGATATTAGGTGAGGTCAAGCGCTTGCGCGATGATGCAACTGGCTACGGGCCAGCAGGGGCCGGTTTTATCGGCCATGTTGATATTCCTGATGCAGTAGAAAACGCCTGGCGGTGGCTTATTGAAAATGAGGGCGTTCAGGTGAGTATCAGATAAACCTGCCGTCGGATCGCACCGACGGCAGATTCACGCTATCAGATTTGGTTACGGGGACTATTGGCGCGTCGCCGGGAAAGGCAGCCATTTGCCTTCACAGGTATACGCCGTTTTCACTGCTGTTGCGTTGGTGATGGTCGAGGGCGCTGGTGTCAAGCCGCCTTCGGCCACATGAACAACGGCGTTCTGTTGATGCCAGCCCTGAAGATTATCGATTTTCACACCGTCAAAGGTCACATCAAGAGTATGATCGCTGTCATAGCCGTTAAGTACCACCTTGCCGCCGTTACCGGATACATTTTTCAGCAAAATATGGTGGTACCAGGGAATTAGGTTACCATTTTTGCCTTCATAAGCTGTATCCAGCGTAATCGGCCATTTGTTATCGCGTAAACAGACATTCTCAACCTTGACGTTTTCAACGATTCCGCCGCGGCTGGAATCACTTTTAATTCTGATGCCTGACGTTGTGCCATCCAAGGTAAGATCTTTAATCAGAATATCGCTGATGCCTCTGTTGGTTTCACTACCGATAGACATGCCGTGACCGGATATAGAAGTGGTTATCCAGAATAGAGATAAGACGTGTTGGCCCGCTGTTGCCTGCTTTAATCGCAATATTATCATCACCGGTGCGGATAACGCTTTTCGCTATTGTCACATCGGTTGCTGCACCGGGATCGATACCGTCGGTATTACGCGCATCCGCTGGGGTATCGATAACAATTCCCCACACCGTGATCCCTTGTACCTTATTCAGCACCAGATGAAAGTTAGGCGAGTTGATTAAACGGATGTGATAAAAGGTCAGATTTTTGGCGTTATCGACCTGAATAAGACGAGGCACGTTCTGGTTGCCCCCTTCCTTTTGCGCACGTCGCGCCAACTGCCACCAGGTTTCAGTTTTACCCTCCATGAGCTGGTTGCCACGCCCATCAATTGTGCCTTCGCCGACCAGGCCACCGCCCTGTACGTTATCAATATGAATAAAGGGCTGACATTGCCCCTTCTGATTGCTGAGCGTGCCGCAAATACCATGGCCTTTGTCGTAATCGGTAGGGTTGGCGGAGGCTGCGAGCACGGCACCTTTATCGATCCATAGCCATATGCCGGAACGCATACTCAGCGGGCCGCTTAAAAAGGTAGTTTGGCCGTTGGCGGCGATTAATTTCACGGCTTGACCCGCAGGGCAGCGATCGATGGCCTGCTGAATCCGCTGCGGATTGTTTCCCGGTTCGGGCGTCAGGGTGGTACAAATGTGCTGCGGATAGGTGGGCTCCTGCACCTGGCGGCGATCGGCGGCGTGCACGATGCTCAATAAAAATGCGAGGCAAAGCGACAGTAACGTTGTGAGTGTCTTTACTTTCATCGGCGTAGTCTGCTAACCATCTTCTAAGGTAAATTCATTGTTTTCTCCCGGACGATTATTAAAACAAAACCGCAGACGCCGCTCTCTCGTTGCCACGTAAGAAAGTGTCACAAAGTTATACTTCGTTTTATCACTATCGCCGCCATTTTTCCTGTGTCGCAGAAAGATAAAATAGCGGCGTATAAATAATATCTCTCAATCAAGCCAGGGCTTTCGCTTTCAGCTTTTGGTATTCATCTTCAGTTATGATGCCATTATCTAACAACTTTTTGGCATCGGATATCTGCTCAGCGGGCGATTTTCCCGCTACCTCACGAATATACTCGTTGGTCGCTGAGACGGACTTTTTCACCTGCGCGCGATGTCGCTCTGCCATGCCCTTGCCACGTACGATAAGGTAGATGAGAGAAGTAAGTAGCGGAATAAATAGTAAGAAAACAATCCACGCCGCTTTGTAAAGGCCGCTGGCTTCCTGATCGCGAAACAGATCGGATACGACCTGGAAAAGAATAAAAAGATAGGCAATAAAAAAGAACAGTGAAAATGCCGTGACCAATATATCCCACAGCGTCAGTAGGTGTGTTGCCATTTTTGTTTTTCCTCTGGATTTAATTAATTAAATCAGGCGTCGAGATGAACATAATAAAGGTATAGCACAGATTTATTTTTTCCACACAACAGGGAAAAACAGAAATGAGGGAGCTATTGCGATGAATGGATAAATAAGCAGTGAGAAATAACCGGCAAAGACATTGCGCGCTATTGATCTGGCGATGGTGCTGCCTGAACGTCATCTTCAAAAGCAAACAGAGTAACCAGATCGATGTGTAACCCAACGGCGATGATATAGAGCACTTCCAGCGTTGGATTGCGCACGCCGCGCTCAACGCCACTGAGATATGTGCGGTCCAACCCACATTTTTCAGCAAAAGCTTCTTGCGACAGATTCGCCTGCAATCTGAGTGATCTTACGCGCTGACCCAGACTGGCTTTGATAGAGTTGGGTGTTTTCATGGAGTAAGCATTGTTTTTTGATGCTTATCAGTCCACGGACTATTAGTCACGATGGTGAGGTTTTGTGGTAACGTAGTGACTTATAGTCAACGAACTGGAGGCGTAAATGGAAAAAACAGGATTGGCACCCAGCAGATATCATTGCTGCCATAAAAAGGAAGGGGACGTCGCTGGCGGCATTGTCTCGGGCGTCTGGGTTGGCATCATCAACGCTGGCGAATGCACTGACACGACGGTGGCCTAAGGGGGAGCGGCTTATTGCACAAGCGATAAATGTGAGCCCGGAAGAGATTTGGCCTTCACGCTACCTGAAAAATCGCCGCTGAGCAGGGTAGCTTAATAGCCATCAGCCTTACGCGGGTGGCTAAGATTGCCTGATGTTCAGCACCGGTTTGGCATCATGGTCGCTCTGCTCGTTTTTACAGCGAAAGGTATTGCTGACAGCCTTGATTTCTTTGATGATGCAACAATGAAGCGTTATTTGTTGGCGGCATTAACAGGATGATGTTGATGAAGTTTACCAAGATTGTAGGTGTGACCATCGTCAGCGTATTGTTGCTGTCATTTTGGCAAAGCTGGGCACACTCGATGCGCGGTGGTGAAGCGCTGAGCGGCCAGGGCTGGTGGTCCGCTCGGCGTGACTCCGCGGGCGTCGCGCCCGATCCCGTGCGTTGGCGAGATACTGCTATTGTTCAAGTGTATGCCGCGCCGACTTACGGCTGGCGCGGTCTGGTGGCGGTTCACCCCTGGATTATCCTGAAAGCCAAAGGTGAAGCCCGCTACCGGCGTTATGAAGTGATCAGTTGGGGAAGTGACAATGTGGTACGCTTGAATTACACGCTACCGAATGGATTCTGGTACGGGGCCACGCCGAAACTGCTGGTCGATGCCGCGATCAAAAGCTATCCTTGGCCGCAGACCTATCGCGCCTGGCCTGGATCGAACAGCAACACCTTTCTCGCGCACATTGGCCGTGAAGTGCCTGCCTTAAAGCTGGATATGCCTGCCAACGCTATTGGTAAAGATTACCGCTCAATCGTGAATCCGGTGGGGCTAGCTCCCTCGGGCAGCGGCGTTCAGATTTCGGTTCTGGGGGCGCTGGGCGTCACTCTGGCGTTGGAAGAAGGTCTGGAAGTGAACCTACTGGAGATGAACTTGGGTATTGATGTGAATCCGCCAGCGTTGCGTCTGCCTTTCATTGGTCTATTAGGTTTTGACGATGTCGATCAGCAGCAAGAACGCTGACGGTAAAAGGTGTGGTGCGCTAGCCGATACGTCCTGCGAAGCGCGCCCTGCTATGGGTGCTCAATAATCATCACCGCACAGGTATCTTCCTCCAATGCTTCAAAGGTGTGCGGCCTATCTGCGGCATAGCTGACGTAATCACCGGCGTTGAGCGTAATCTCATGCCCTTCAGGACCCAGTACGGCACGCCCACGGCTGAGCATGACATGTTCCAGTGTGCCGGGTTGATGGGGGACAGAGCGGCGTACACTTCCCAGCTGCGCTGTCACGCGGTAGATATCGCGTTGCATGCCTCTCGGACAGACGGCGAGCAGTGTCACAAAATAATGTGCCTGTTCAGCGGCGACAATTTCGCCCTCATGTGCACGGATCACCTGCACCTGCGGTGCTGCAATCAACTGTGTTACCTGCAATCCAGTGCCATCGCCAGCGCCCACAGCGTTTCCAGGCTGGGATTACCGCTGCCTGACTCCAATTGTGATAGCGTCGATTTTGCGATACCGGCACGTTTGGCCAGCTCACTGACGGAAATACCTATCCGCCCGCGCTCGCGTTTTACCGCTACGGCGAGAATACCTATCGGCGTTGATGAAAGTTGCATTCCGTTCTCCATAAAAAACGATCGTTCTGTTTGGCAGCCGATGTTGTGATAGCCATTATACCATATGTTCTTTTTGTTGAACAATCGTTCGTTATGTTATTTACTGTATGCGAGGTAAATAGGTATGGCATTCGATCAACGCGCCGAGTGGGGGGCAGGATCGCTGAAGATGGCGATAGCCATGATCATTTCAGGAACGGTTGGGATGGTTTGTGTTAGCCACAGACTTACCTGCGTTAACGGTGGTCTTTTGGCGCTGTGCCTTAGGCGCGTTAGCGATGGCGCTGGTCTGTGCTGCGCAAGGTCTTTTACGCCGAGGCATGCTGGCGCGCAGGCAGTTGTACTGGATTATGTTAGGCGGCGTTATATTAACGCTCAACTGGGTTTGTCTGTTTATCGCGTATGTAAAAACCTCTATTGCCGTCGCAACCATAACCTACCACGTGCGGCCGTTTATTTTGGTTGTGCTAGGGGCGGTGTTGTTCAATGAAACACTGGCACGTTACAAGCTGGGTTGGATGGTGATTGCTTTCTCCGGTGTGGCGCTGATTATGTTGGGAGGTCAGCAACAGGATCAGGATTCCGGCCAATACGTCTATGGGGTAGGGTTTGCATTGGCTGCCGCCTTTTTTACGCCATCACAGCAGCAATTACCAAGGCACTGCGCGATGTGTCTCCTTGCCTGATGGTGTTTATTCAGTTATGGGTTGGCTGCCTGATATTGCTGACTGTTGTCTCTCTGCCCACGGCATTCTCTGTCAGCGCTGTATGGGGGCTGCTGGTAGTGATTGGTTTTGTGCATACTGGCCTGATGTCCGTACTACTTTACAGCGCGGTGCAAAAAATCCCGACAATATTGGTCGGCGGGCTCGCTTTTATCTACCCTGTCGTGGCTATTTTGGTCGATGCTTGGGTGTTGCATCGACCATTAAATGGGTGGTAGTTGACAGGAACCCTGATCGTTCTGGCTGCGGTTGCCGGCATCAATGTCCGGTGTCGTTTTTTTCTCCCAAATAAAACAGCGCTAATCTTCCTCATTAGCGCGTTATGCCGGCCTGCATTAATGTTGACCAAGGTCAGCATCCGGTAGGGGGAGTTCAGGCTACGATGCGGCACCGTTCCGATATTTTTTCGCTATACCCGTCATATTTCAAGTTGCAGGTGTGTTGGCTGCACTCGTTATTCGGTCCATCCCTGGACCTCACCTCTAACGAGGCCGCCGCAAACGGCGTTCAAAACGTAAACGTTTTGTCCTGCAACTTGAATTATTTAGGGTATAACGGATGGGTTTTCAGGATGAAAACAGGACGCATCAATGTGCAGGCGGTTTCGTGTTTATAACAGGGGGAACGTTCAATGTTAGATCATTTAAGTGTTCCGGTGACAGATATTGATCGCAGTCGGCAGTTTTATGAAAGCGCGCTGGCACCGTTAGGGTATCGTCTGATTAAAAATTTTAATCATGCGGTAAGTTTTGGCGTGTTGGAAGGATATGGAAAGTCAAGCGATCCTGGCGGCGAATTTTGGATCTATAAGTGAACAGCATTGCCTTGCCCGGCGACGCATTTTGCATTTAGTGCTGAAACACGTGATGTTGTTGATGCATTTTATCATGCGGCAATCGAGGCGGGCGGACAGGATAATGGCAAGCCAGGAATTCGAGCGCTGTATCATGCCCATTATTATGCGGCATTTGTACGCGATCCTGATGGATATAACATCGAAGTCGTCTTTCATCGCAGTATTGCTTCTTAGTGATATCACTTCTTTTGTTGGCTGCAAACGATCAAAGAAAATCGGATCCTGATTGATACGCATGCTAATACACCAGCGGTATTAATTTTTCCGCCATTTTAATCGGGTCTTTGGGGGATAAAAACTTTTTGTCAAGGAAGGCGAAACGCAGGTGGTGATAACGATCGCAGATTAGAAAAGATATGCATTGAGTACAACGTTACTCCATGCATAACAAGACAAGTGATGCGCGCTAATGAAGAGAACAAATTAAATCTCGAAATCTTCCAGCGTTTTGCTTCCGCCATCAATGGCTTCACGGATCGCTTTCGGCGTACGGCCTTGGCCGGTCCAGGTTTGCTCGGTGCTATTCTCATCAATATATTTATATTTCGCCGGACGAGGATCGCGTTTGGCCTTGGCCGGTTTGGATTTCACGCTTTCCAGCAGTTCAGCCGGATCAATACCGTCTTCAAGAAGCTGAGCACGAATGGCATCCAGTTTTGCCAAACGTTCTGCCTGCTCTTTCTGAATTTTTCTGTCTTCTTCGCGGCGCTCTTCCACAATTGCAGTGAATTTGCTTAACAGCTCTTCCAGGGTTTCGAGATCGGTATCTCGGGCCTGAGCGCGAAGAGAACGAATATTACTTAGCACGTCAAAACTCATCATGGTGTTCCTTTAAAAAGAGGAGACATTATTAGCTTACAAGATATTTTTTGATTTTCCAATATACACCAGATACGCCGGCATGAAATATTTTTTTATAGCGTCTTATGTAAAAAAATGCGTAACGCGAGGCGCGGGTAAAGCAGGGACGTTAATCGTTAGCTGGTTAATAACACAACGCCTCGTGGTTACCTATATTTATTAATTCATCACTTAACCATCCATACTTAAGCGGGGTTGTCTGTTAGCAGCATTGGCATACCTAATCCCTTACCGGTGTCAGCTTATCGGGGCGATCTTATTTTTCCCCTGTACATAACGCTAATTATTTAAGGGTATAAGCGTAACAGAGAAGAATATAATGCCAGCTCGGCATACACAGAAGGGAAGGGGGATTGGGGGGACAAGTGTGAAAACCCGTACCATTTTGCTTTCCTTTTACTCAGCGGTGTATGAATGTCTGGTCAGGCAATCGTCCTTTGACGGGAGGTGAATAC
Organism: Candidatus Symbiopectobacterium endolongispinus; assembly: GCF_018777385.1. Lineage (GTDB taxonomy): Bacteria > Pseudomonadota > Gammaproteobacteria > Enterobacterales > Enterobacteriaceae > Symbiopectobacterium > Symbiopectobacterium endolongispinus. The sequence goes on from NZ_JAFJYB010000001.1 coordinate 1,113,734, forward strand.
AAATCAATTTACACACTCTGGTTTGGTGATTATCCTGAATATGTTTTGCTGTGACAGTACCACAGTAAATTGATGTTACGATGACTCGGGGTGCCCTTCTTTGTGAAGGCTGAGAAATCCCCGTACCACCTGATCTGGATAATGCCAGCGTAGGGAAGTATCGGTATTCCGATCGGCTACCGTCTTCTTGCACGCCGGTTGGGAGTGATAATGAACGACCTGCCCACCGATTTTTCTGCTGCCCATGCGGCGGCAGTTTTGCACGATTTCTCAACGGCTTCGCCGTTAGTCCATTACCTGACCAACGATGTGGTCCAGTCTTTTACCGCCAATGTGTTGCTGGCGCTTGGGGCATCCCAGGCGATGGTGGTGGATCCGGGCGAGGCGGCGCAGTTTGCTGTGTTGGCCGATGCACTTCTGATTAATGTAGGCACCTTAGAATCAACGCGTGCCGATGCGATGTTGGCCGCTGTACATAGCGCTAATCAAGCGGGAAAACCCTGGGTGTTGGATCCTGTCGCTGTTGGCGGGTTGCGCTTTCGCACCGATTTTGTGCGCGAATTGCTGCCTTGCAAACCGGCGGCGATTCGCGGTAATGCTTCGGAAATTATCGCGCTGTCTGGCGTCGCTTCGCAGGGCCGAGGCGTTGACAGCCATGACGCTTCCTTTACTGCCATCCCGGCCGCTCGCGAACTGGCGGCGCGCTGGTCAACCGTGGTGACGGTGACGGGAGAGGTGGACTACGTCACGGACGGTGTGCGCGTTTGGGCGATAAACGGTGGCCATCCGGTGATGACACGTGTAGTGGGTACCGGGTGTGCACTCTCTGCGGTCGTTGCAGCGTTCTGCGCCAGTGGTGAAGACTCGTTGTCTCAAGTTGCGACAGCCTGTGCAGTAATGGCGCAAGCAGGGGAGCGTGCCGCCGCACAGTCCAACGGGCAAGGCAGTTTTACACCTGCATTTTTGGATGCGCTTGCGCTATTGCGTCAGGAGGCTCAGACATGTGCCTTATAAAAGAGAACGCACCCCGAATAAATGCGTTAACGATAGCAGGCACGGATCCCAGCGGTGGGGCCGGGATCCAAGCCGATCTAAAAACGTTCTCTGCCCTGGGCGCCTATGGCACCAGCGTGATCACTGCGCTGGTGGCGCAAAATACTCAGGGCGTGCAGTCGGTTTATCGTATCGAACCTGACTTTGTGGCGGCTCAACTGGATTCTGTATTGAGCGATGTGCGTATTGATAGCGCGAAGATCGGCATGCTGGCGCAGAGTGATATTGTTGAAGCCGTTGCTGAACACCTGCAACGCTATGCTGTCCCTTATATTGTGCTGGACACGGTGATGCTGGCAAAAAGCGGCGATCCGTTACTGGCGCCTGAAGCGGTCGCCGCGATTCGTGAGACGCTGTTGCCGCGCGTGTCACTGATAACCCCTAATCTGCCGGAGGTGGCGGCGCTGTTGGCGTGCAATGCGGCGACGACAGAAAGGGAGATGAAAGCTCAAGGGCAAGGGTTGCTGGAGATGGGATGCCAGGCGGTGTTGATCAAGGGGGGGCACTTGAGTGACACGGAGAGTCCGGATTGGCTGTTTCAACGTGGGCATGCACCGCAACGTTTCTGCGCACCACGGGTAAACACCCGTCACACTCATGGTACAGGATGTACGTTGTCTGCGGCGCTGGCGGCGCTACGCCCCCGCCACCACGATTGGGAAAATACGGTGCAAGCGGCGAAGCATTACCTCCAGCATGCATTACTGGCGGCAGATTCATTGGAGGTGGGTCAGGGGATTGGTCCCGTGCATCATTTTCATCAATGGTGGTAGCCTGCTATGGATGAAGCGGTTGGCGGCGATAAGCCGCCGACATTGAGGCTTGATGCCGGTGGGATCAGAAAGAGATGATCCTGGCGGTAAACCTGTTGAGCAATAACAAACGGCACAACAGCACTGATGCAATAAACACCAATACCAGCAGAACAAATTTCAGGTTGACGTAGTTAAAGTCATATAGCGTGCTAATGAAATAAAATACGCTGTAATGCACAATATAGACACCGATCATTGCCGGGCCAATAAACTCGACGACGTAAGTTATAATTTTGTTTTTTATAGTGATGTTTTCAAACACAATGAATAATGCCAAACACATGGTCAGCAGATGCAGATGTTCAAGAATCAGCCAGGGTGTGACAATATTCTGAGTGTGGGTTGACAGAAAGCGTTCGTAAAAGAACATCGAGATGCCTACGGGCACCACCATCATGCGAGCCAGCAAGATAATGCCGGGCTGGTGGGTAAACAGTCTGCCCGCGTCGGTTCCCAGCATTCTTCCTACAATATAGTACCCTCCCCATACCCAGATAAATGAATAGCTGTGTATAAAGAGTGGGTCATCGCGCATATCTAGCGGGCTGAATATATCGAATAGAAAAATAACGGCGAGCAAGCTCGTAAAAAATGCCAATGTCATTTTTATATTATGTATTGCCTTAATGATAAGGGGGTATATGATGTAAATTATGCCAATGGTTAACATTATTCCATTTTGCAGTATGTATCCCTGCTAAATATATTGGAATTTGATCAATGACAGGATAATATTCCAAAATACGATGATGAATACCACGTTTTTAATTTTTATCCTGACCTCTTTTTTGGTCAAGTTGTCGATATTGTCGAAATAGCCAATAAGGATGAGAAACAATGGCTTGGAAATTGTTGAAAGGAAATAGAGAACGCTCATGGCATTAGCATTAATAAAACATTCATTAACGCAAAGTTGACTGGCTGAGTAAAATGTGACGGCGGCAAAACAACTCAAACTTTTTAAGGCGTGTTGGCTGACATCTCTGATCATGGCTCATTCACCTTTAGCCGTAAGTCCTATGGTTATATCCCTGTTTTTCATAAAGATAAGCGTAGTGTTAAAACAGTTCTACGCCTAGTGAGGTGTATGTATGCAGCGCGTTGCCACTGCATTTCTCTCCGATTTTCTCTCATTTTACTTCATGATTTTTAATGTTTTTAGATGTACAGCGTAATCAATATCCTAATTCTTTACGATTGATGGGTGTCGTCTGGATATTGCGACTTTTTATAATATTATTGAAGTGATAGCCATAATAAATAGGAGTGAGTGCCACTCACTACTCTCAAATCAGATATTTCCATTAACGAAATCTTGTTGTTTGTATCCTTACAGAAAAAAAGTGGTTCAGAAAATTAATACTCTTCAATAGTCCATCACATCAATGGCCTTGTGTCAGGAAGGAATACCATGGCGAGCTCATCAGTAAATAAGCTGTCCTTATGGTCTCTCACGGCGTTGGTCGTGGGATCCATGATTGGCGCTGGAATATTTTCATTACCAGCGACATTTGGACGCGCAACCGGGGGGATTTGGTGCCATTATCGCATGGTGTATTGCGGGTTGCGGCATGTTAATGTTGGCTTTTGTTTTTCAATCTCTGGCGCAACGTAAACCCGACCTTGATTCAGGGGTCTTCATCTATGCTAAGGCGGGATTTGGTGATTATCTCGGATTTGCTTCTGCATTAGGATTCTGGGCAGGAACCTGTATCGGTAACGTCTCCTATTTCGTTCTGATCAAATCCACGCTGGGGGCCTTTTTCCCAGTCTTTGGTGACGGCAACACGATCTCTGCACTGGTGGTGTCGTCAATCATCTTGTGGGGGTTCCATTTCCTGGTGCTCAACGGCGTCAAAAACGCTGCCACTATCAATACCATTGCCGCGGTGGCCAAAATCGTCCCGATTATTGCGTTTGTTGGGGTACTGATTTTTGCCTTCCAAAGCGATATCTTCATGCAAAATTTCTGGGGTTCGCCGGCGGCGACGCCTGTGACGCCCGATCTTGAGCACCTTAACGATTATGGTTATGCCGGTCATGCGGCGGCAGCGATTATGCCGGCGCAGGAGCCTGAATCGCTGTTCAGCCAGATTCGTAGCACCATGCTAGTGACTGTGTTTGTGTTCCTGGGGATTGAAGGGGCCAGCGTGTATTCCCGTTATGCCAAAGAGCGTCGCCATGTGGGCATCGCCACCGTGATGGGGTTCATCGGCGTATTAGATTGCTAGTGCTGGTGACACTGCTTTCTTACGGCGTGTTACTGCGTCCTGAGTTGGCTGGCTTGCGTCAACCTTCCATGGCGGGCGTGCTGGAAGCCGTAGTAGGGCCATTGGGGCGAGTCTTTATCAGCGTTGGTTTGATCGTTTCAGTATTGGGTGCCTACCTCTCCTGGTCATTGCTGGCTGCCGAAGTGCTGTTCTCCGCTGCTAAGCACCAAAGCATGCCGAAAGTCTTCATGACCGAGAACAAACATGACGTGCCCTCTGCCGCTGTTTGGCTCACCAATATAACCATTCAGGTGTTTTTAATCCTGATGCTGTTCAGCCAGTATGCCTTTCAATTGGCGATCGAGTTGACCAGCTCATTAACCATCATCCCCTATTTATTGGTTGCCGCTTACGGATTGAAACTGGCCTGGACGGGGGAAACGTACGAAACCGATAAGCGAGATCACCGCAAAGATCTCACGTTTGCGCTCCTTGCCACACTGTATGCCTTGTTGATGCTGTACGCCGGGGGATGAAATATCTGCTGCTCTCGGCTGTGATTTATGGCCCGGGCACCGTGTTGTACATCATGGCCAAACGCGAACAGCGGGTTGCGCTGTTCAATAAAATTGAACTTGGGATTTTCGCTATCGTTATGGTCGCTGCCATTGTTGCAATCTACAGCATTGCGACAGGCATTATTACTATCTAAGTGAGGCTGCTTATTATGTCGACAAAAAAGAAGTCTGAGAAGAAATATGGCGTGCATTCGGAAGTCGGTAAATTACATAAGGTTATGGTGTGCGCACCAGGTAAAGCACACAATCGGCTGACGCCGAGCAACTGCGACGAATTGTTATTTGATGACGTGTTGTGGGTTGAACGTGCCAAGCGCGACCATTTTGATTTTATGACCAAAATGCGCGAGCACGGTGTTGATGTAGTGGAAATGCATAACCTGCTGGCGGAAACGGTGGCACTGCCGGAAGCGAGAAAGTGGATTTTGGATCAGCAGATTGTGCCGGATGAAGTCTCTCTGGGGATTTTGAACGAAACCCGCAGCTTCCTGGACGGATTGGCCCCGCGCGCTGGCAGAAGTGTTGATTGGTGGTTTGTCGACCACCGAACTGGCGAAAGAAGGCTATGCCGATCATGAAGAACTCAATCTGATCCGCGACGCGGCGGGTATTACTGAGTATTTGCTGCCACCGCTGCCCAACACGCTATATACCCGCGACACCACCTGCTGGATTTACGGTGGAGTAACGTTAAACCCACTCTACTGGCCTGCTCGTCATGAAGAAACCATCCTGACGACCGCTATCTACAAATTCCACCCGGATTTTGCCAATGCAGACATCAATATCTGGTACAGCGATCCTACCAAACACCACGGTACCGCCACGCTGGAAGGCGGTTATGTGATGCCGATTGGCAATAAAACTGTGTTGATTGGTATTAGTGAGCGCACGTCGCATCAGGCCATCACGCAACTGGCGGCCTCCCTGTTTGCCAATAAAGCCTCGGGCGTTGAGCGCGTGATGATTGCCGCGATGCCGAGATTGCGCGCCGCGATGCATCTGGACACGGTGTTTACCTTCTGCGATCGCGATGTGGTGACCCTGTATCCTGCCATTGTGAACCAGATTCGCACCTTCTCGTTGCGCCCTGATGATAGTCCAACCGGGATGAAACTGTATCGCGACAATGGCACCTTTGCGGAAGCGATCGCGGGCGCATTGAACCTCAAGAAACTGCGCGTGGTGGAAACGGCCGGTAACGATTACGACACCGAGCGCCTGATGAACACGCACTGTCAGTGCACGAGATAGTTATGCTAACCAGGTGCCAGGCCTGATTCACCTTTCTGCGATGGCGTTTACCGCTGTAATGGTTATGGCGATGACGTAGCGGCGCGTGAATCTGATCCGAAGAGATTGCATCGTGAAAATAAAATTTATCGTTGTTACGTTTATCGCGTTTTTTATTTCTGCCTGTTACAGGGAGGTTGCCGAACAAAGCGTTACGGTACGGCCAGTGAGTATTCTGGAAGTGAGCAACAGCGCGCAGCAAGGTGTGCGTATCTTTCCCGCCAGAATTATTGCGGGCGATAGAACTGAGTTGGCGTTCAAACGTCCCGGTCAATTAGAACGGTTGCTGGTGCGTGAAGGGGAACCCGTCACACAGGGGCAGGTGATCGCTGAGCTTAATAGCAATGATGCGCGACTGCGTCTACAGGATCGCCAGGCCACTTTTAACCCGTCTCAAACCCAATTTAGCCGTTATGCGGCGTTGAGCGAGCGTCACATTGTGGCGCGTGCTGAACTGGATGTGCAGCGAGCCGCTCGTGATTCGGCACAGGCCGCGCTGAAACTGGCGAAAGAAGAGCTGGACGATACGGTCATTCGGGCTCCGTTTCCCGGGGTTATCGCCATGGTCAACGCCCGCAATTATCAAATTGTCGCAGCAGGACAATCTATTGCTACGTTAAACGCGCTGGAACTGCTGGACGTGGAATTCAGCATTCCCGAAAGCCTTTTTATTCTTATCGATGCCAATAATATGAAATATCAACCTGTGGTTGAATTGAACAACCTGCCAGGACGCGAGTTTGTCGCCAGCTACAAAGAGCACACCGCACAAACGGTGTCAGGGGCGCTGACCTATCGTATGGTGCTGACCATGCCACGTCCGCAAGATATTCCGCTGTTGTCGGGCATGAGCGGTAGGGTGAAGATCAACCTGGGTAATATCCCCGGCAGTGTGGCTGCAATGGCAGTGGTTGTTCCGGTTGAGGCGGTTTTCAATCCGGATACCAGCGCCGAGCATAAGCCGCATGTGTGGGTGGTTAATGAACGTGATGGCAAGCTGTTTGTCACCTCGCGCCAGGTTGAACTGGGTCAACTGACGGCGAATGGTATTCAGGTCGTTTCCGGGTTGTCTCAAGGCGAGCGGATCGTGGCAGCCGGCACCCGTGAGCTCAAGCCAGACCAGGAAGTGCGAGCATGGGTTCGTGAGCGAGGTCCCTAATGAAACTGACAGAGAGCTTTATCAACAACGGCACTCGCATCTGGCTGTCGATTTTATTGTTGGGCATGGGAGGCGTTATTGCCTTTCTGAATATTGGCCGATTGGAAGATCCTGCGTTTACCATCAAAACGGCGGTGGTGGTTACCCGTTATGATGGCGCGTCTGCGCAGCAGGTTGAGGAAGAGGTAACCTTACCGCTGGAGAATGCGATTCAACAGTTGCCCTACATCGATAGTATCTCCTCGATTTCCAGCGTGGGGCTGTCGCAAATCACCATCAATATCAAAGCCCAGTACGGGCCGGATGATTTACCACAGATCTGGGACGTATTGCGACGCCGTATTGGTGATGCGGCACGCCAACTGCCACCCGGTGCCAGCCCGCCTTTCGTCAACGATGATTTTGGCGATGTGTATGGCTACTTCTTTTCCCTCTATGGCGATGGCTATTCCAATCAGGAGTTGCGTAACTTTGCTGAGTTATTGCGCCGCGAACTGGTGGTCGTGCCGGGAGTTGGGAAAGTGGCGATCGTCGGGGTGTTGCCGGAAGAGGTGCAAATAGAGATCTCTCGAGCTCAGATGACCGCTGCCAATATTGTGCCACAGCGTTTGTATGATTTGCTCAGTCGGCAAAATGTCGTGTCCAATGCCGGTGAACTCTTGGTCGGTAGCGAATCTATCCGCCTGCATCCCACCGGTGAGTTCGACAACGTACAAGAGCTGGGCAATCTGTTGATCAGCGAGCCTGGTAGCCCGCGCAGCGTCTATCTGCGTGATATTGCCACCATCAGCCAAGGCGTGACGCACTCACCGAACAATATTTACCGCGCCAATACGCAGGCGGCGCTCTCCGTTGGTGTTTCTTTTGCCCCCAGCGTAAACGTGATCGTGGTGGGGAATGCCATCAAGGCACGGTTGGCGCAGTTGGAAGCCGAACGACCAGCAGGCATGGCGTTGAATGTGTTTTACGACCAGTCTCATGAAGTTGAGGGGGCGGAAAATGGTTTCATCATGAACTTCCTGATGGCGCTGGCGATTGTCATTGGTACGCTGCTGATTTTTATGGGAGTTCGCAGTGGACTGGTGATTGCGGCTTCTCTGGCGCTGAACGTGTTGGGTACGCTGTTGATCATGAAGTTGCTGAATATTGAATTGCAGCGCGTTTCGCTTGGGGCGTTAGTGATTGCGCTCAGTATGCTGGTCGATAACGCTATCGTGATCGTTGAAGGTGTGTTGGTTGGTCGGCAGCGCGGAGCCACGGCGATGGATGCGATCAACCGCGTAGTGAAGCAGACCATGTTTCCGCTGTTAGGCGCGACCATTATTGCTGTGCTGGCGTTTGCGCCTATTGGTTTGTCTAACGATTCCACCGGTGAGTATTGTAAATCACTGTTTCAGGTGCTGCTTATCTCGCTGATGCTGAGTTGGTTTACTGCGCTGACACTCACACCTGCTTTCACCAAGTGGGCGTTTGAAAAGCAGAAAATGGCGCCGCAGAACCCGGATGAGCCAGTGAAAAATCCCTACGATGGTTGGCTATTCCGCGTCTATCGTTCCCTGTTGGGTAAATTGCTCAACCAGCGTGCCCTGACGTTAACGCTGCTGGCTGGCTTGCTCGTTGCGGCGGTGGTGGGTTTTGGCAGCGTGCGACAAAGCTTTTTCCCCACCGTCGAATACGCCTATCTTTTTTGTCGATCTCTGGCTGCCATACAGCACCGATATCGCTTATACCGAGAAGATTGCGGCGGAAATCGAAAAGCACATCAGCGAGCAACCTGGTGTCGACAATACCATGGTGACGGTAGGACAGGGGGCGTTACGGTTTATGCTGACCTACAACGCCCAGCGGCAATACGCCAACTATGCGCAGATACTGGTGCGTACGGACGCGCTGAATCAGATCCCACCGTTGATTAGGGATGTCTAAGCCTATGTGCGTGATAACTACCCGGCGGTGAAAGGTCAGGAGAAGCGCATTATGTTTGGCCCGTCCAATAACAGTTCGATCGAAGCACGATTTATTGGTAACGATCCCACGATACTGCGTTCGTTGGCGGCTACGGCGGAGCAGATAGCGAGGGCTGACCCGGATTCCGACGGGGTGATGCATGAATGGCAGGAGAGCAGTAAAGTGATTCGCCCGCAGTTTTCGGATTATCTTGGGCGTGAGTTGGGGGGGTCGACAATCGTGAGATCGACAGTGCGTTGCGGATGAGATTCGGCGGTATCAATGTGGGGTTATACCGTGACGGAACACGGTTGATGCCTATCGTGTTGCGCACTCCGGATGCGGGGCGGTTAAATGCTGACAGGCTCAATGACGTAATGATCTGGAGTCAGGCGCGACAGGCATTCATTCCGATCGATAACGTGGTTAACCGCTTCACCACTGAATGGGAAGATCCGTTGATCATGCGTCGCGATCGCATGCGTACGCTGACGGTACAGGCCGATCCTTCATCGCATAGTGGCGAAACGTCTGCCGAGTTGCTGGGGCGCATTAAGCCTGCTATTGATGACATTGCGTTGCCGCATGGCTATCGCCTCGAGTGGGGCGGTGACTATCAAAGTACAAAAGAGGCACAGGAGGGGCTGCTCACCAGCTTACCCGTTGCCTTTATCGTGATGTTTATCATCACCGTATTGATGTTCAGCTCGGTGAAACATGCCATTGCCATTTGGCTTACCGTACCGCTGGCGTTAATCGGTGCCACTGTCGGGTTCCTGCTTACGGGGATTCCGTTCGGATTTATGGCGTTGATTGGCTTGCTTAGCCTGAGCGGGATGTTGATTCGTAACGGTATTGTGTTGGTTGAAGAGATTGGCTTGCAACGCGAGCAAAAAAACATGCGGGATGCCATTATCGATGCATCGACCTCCCGTTTGCGTCCTATCCTGCTCACCGCGTTTACCACGGTTCTGGGGTTGGCCCCGTTATTGAGCGATGCCTTTTTCCAAAGCATGGCGGTGGTGATCATGTTTGGTCTGGGTTTTGCTACTGTGTTGACACTATTGGTATTACCAGTGATTTACAGTTGTATGAACCGGGACGAAAAAAAAGCATCAGTGGCCTCCTGAGGACGCTGACAATTCCGCCTTATTTTCATAGCCAGGTAGCGTGCTGCCTGGCTATGTCATTTCTCCCCCGTGGTATCAGTGGCGTAATGAAATAATGCCAAAACGTTATGAGTAAAAATGCGGCGTAGTGTGGTAAAAAACCGCTATGGCATGACAACGACTGACGGCATAAGCCTCAGCGACATAATAACGACATCTGCCTGCCGTACCCTTGCAGGAGCCACGCCACTATGCTGCATGGTGCGTTGATTATGATGTAAGGTAAATACCTATGTATGAAGGACTGCATATGCCGGGTTCTGCGCGCGGGCTCAAAGTGGCGAAAATGCTTCAGACGATACTCAATATTGGGTTATTGCTGCTGGCTACCATTTCCCTCTGCGCTATTTTGTCTATATCGGCATTACCGCGATTATTCGCCTGAATCATCGTAGACCATAAAGATCCGCTGGATACCTTGGCGTATGCCGCCGCTATTCTGGTGCTGGTAGTGACGATCTATCTGGCGAATAGCAAGCGGCTTAAACGGGAGTAATCTGTCATTCAGGCCAACAGTGGACACTGTGGCGGCAATCGGCAGGTTAAGGCAGCTGGCACGATGTCGATACGGAATCGGTTGGCACTTAACGGCTCGCCGTCCAGGTTAAAGGTGATGTTATCGGGCGCAACGATCTCCAACCAGGGCAAGGTCGCGGCGATCACATTCGGGTTCTCGCTGCCAGTGAACAGCACCTGAAGCATGTTAGGCAACAACTCCTTGGCTGAGAGTACGCGCAGTTGTAATTGCCCATCGTTGATCAGCGCTTCCGGGCACAACGGTTGGCCGCCGCCCGCCTGCCGCCCGTTACCGATGGCGATCACCAGCGTATCGCCTGACCACTGAAAATCGGGGCCACGAATCTCGCAGCGCTCTGCGGTCAGCATATCCATACGCAGCAAGGCGTGCAGCACGTAAGATGCGCCTCCCAGTGCGGATTTCATCTTCGATGGTGTTTCTGTGGTGATGCTAGTGGCAAAACCACCTGTCGCCATATTGATAAAATAGTGGCTGTCGTTGACGCAGGCGACATCGATCGGTGTCGCCTGCCCTTTTAACGCCAACGCTAATGCATGTTCGACATCAAGCGGGATCTGGCAACTGGTGGCAAAATCATTCGCTGTGCAGAGTGGGATGATCCCAAGCGTTGGACGCTGGGCTGGGGCACATTGCACCAGTGCGCTGGCGACCTCATTGATAGTGCCATCCCCACCGGCGGCAATCACATTATCCACCGTAAGCTGCACGGCTTCCTCAATTTAGCGTTTAGCATCACCGTGTTCCCAGGTCACGCGCACATGCAGCGTAAATCCAGCTTTTCTGTACTCTTGCACTGCGCAATACGTCGTTATCGGTGTTTTTTCCGTTGAGAATCAATAGGGATATGGGATGATGTTGGCTCATGGCGTGCTCCTTTTTGCGCTGAAAAGAGGCAATGACAAGTATACACAGCGTAGCCAGAAATGGCCGAGAGCGGTATCAGAACAAGGGATAAAACAGGAAAAAAGCAAAGAAAAAGCCAGCACAAGGGAGATTGAGCTGGCCAAGGAGGTGGTTCCTAGTAGTATCACTACGCTTATTTTTCGTTCTAGATTTTCTCAGCGACGCAATACTAACCAGATAGTAAGGGTATTGATGTGATCTGTTTCTAAAATTTGCGAAAAGTCGCAGATTGTGCCCCACTGTGATTCCCGCGCTGGCGGGAATCACCTACAGGCTAAACGCAATTCTTCTGCAAGAGGTCCCCGGCTTTCGCCGAGGACGACACACAAGGGGATTGCGCTGCCTTACGCCGCATTGGGGTTACGGGTGGTCACGTCACTTGGCAGGTTACGCAGCAGTAACGCAAACTCCAGCGCCACGTCATCCGGCACTGGCAGGTAAACGATATGCCCGTTTCCCGGTGCGACGTCGGTAGCTTCACCCTTGGCGTTTTGCAGCGCATCGAGCGTGAATTGAATGTTGCCGTTCGGCGTCATCATCTCCACGCTGTCACCGAGGGAGAACTTGTTTTTCACTGCCACTTCAGCCAATCCGTTACGCCGTTCGCCGGTAAATTCACCAACAAACTGCTGACGATCCGATACTGAATAGCCGTATTCGTAGTTCTGATAATCTTCATGAACGTGGCGACGCAGGAAACCTTCTGTATAACCACGGTGCGCCAGACCTTCCAGTGTTTGCAGCAGTGTCGGATCGAAGGGTTTGCCTGCGGCGGCATCGTCGATCGCCTGGCGGTAAACCTGTGCCGTGCGGGCGCAGTAATAGAAGGATTTGGTGCGGCCTTCGATCTTGAGCGAGTGCACATGCATCTGGGTTAAACGTTCCACGTGCTGAATGGCGCGCAGATCGCGTGAGTTCATGATGTAGGTGCCGTGCTCATCTTCGAACGCACTCATGTATTCACCGGGACGCAGGTTCTCTTCCAGCATAAACACTTTGTCAGTCGGCTCACCAATACCCAGCGTGGGTTCTACATTCTGTACCGGAATCGGTTCATGCAGGTGAACGATATTGCCGGTATCGTCTTCTTTCCCTTCCTGCACCTTGTATTCCCAACGGCAGGCGTTGGTGCAGGTGCCCTGATTGGGGTCACGCTTATTGATATAACCGGAAAGCAGGCAGCGGCCAGAGTAGGCCATACACAATGCGCCGTGCACGAAAATTTCCAGCTCCATGTCCGGTACTTGTTGGCGGATCTCGGCAATTTCTTCCAGTGACAGTTCGCGAGACAGGATCACGCGGCTCAGCCCCATCTGCTGCCAGAATTTCACCGTTGCCCAGTTCACCGCATTGGCTTGCACCGAAAGGTGAATTTGCATGTGTGGAAAGTTTTCTCTTACTAGCATGATTAGGCCGGGATCGGACATGATCAACGCATCCGGCCCCATATCAATCACGGGTTGAAGATCGCGCAGGAAGGTTTTCAGCTTGGCGTTATGCGGGGCGATGTTCACCACCACGTAGAATTTTTTCCCCAGTTCGTGGGCTTCATTGATGGCGAGCGCCAGCGTCTGGTGGTTGAATTCGTTATTACGCACCCGCAGGCTGTAACGGGGTTGACCGGCATAAATCGCATCAGCGCCATACGCGAAGGCGTAGCGCATATTTTTCAGCGTACCGGCCGGAGAAAGCAGTTCCGGTTTAAACATGGTGTCTCTCTGGTCTGATCACAAGTCAGGCTGTTCCCTGAGGGAACAGTAAAGGAGGGGGATTCTAGCGCTAATGTCGGTAAAAATCAGCTAACGACGCAGAAAAAGTGTGGCTATTGCGCACGCTGGCGTTGGCAACTAGGATTACTTGCCGAGGCTGGTGCGGTTGTGCGCACGTTGTAAATCAACCTGCGGGTCGAGTGGCACAATGCCGGTCGGATTCAGCCAACGGATACCGTAATAACCCACTTTGATGTGGTCAATATTGACCGTCTCTTTGATGCCCGGCCATTGGTAAAGTTCGCGCAGATAGTTCGACAGATGAGGGTAATCTTCAATGCGGCGGATATTGCATTTGAATGCACCGTGATAGGCCACATCAAAACGCACCAGGGTCACAAACAGTCTCCAGTCAGCCTCGGTAATGGTATCACCAGCAATATAGCGATGGGTCGCCAGATGCGTTTCAACGCGATCCAGCGTTTCGAACAGCGTTGTCACCGCGTTTTCGTAGTGCTCTTGGGTTTTGGCAAAGCCGGTTTTGTACACGCCGTTGTTGATGTTGTGGTAAATCACTTCATTCCATTCATCGATGGTGGAGCGCAGTGCGAGGGGATAATAATCCTCATGATTACCGGTCAAGGTGTCAAACTGGCTGTTGAACAGACGAATGATATCAGCCGATTCGTTATTGACGATACGCCCTTCAATACGATCCCACAGCACCGGTACTGAAACTTTACCGGTGTAATGGGCATCGCTAGCGGTATACAACTGATGCAGATGACGTACGTGAGCAACGTGTTCGCCGGCATCTTGCGGGGTGGTAAACTCCCAGCCGTCATCCGCAATCACGGGTTGCGCAATGGACAGGGAAACAATATTTTCCAGTCCCTTGAGCTTGCGGAACATCAAGGTGCGTGATGCCCACGGGCAGAGATAAGAAACAAAAAGTTGATAGCGGCCTGCTTCTGGGATCAGCGTTGTTTGGCGAAACAGCGTTTCCTGACGCTGAAAGGCCCCATTTTTGATCTCTTCTGCGGCGACATCATCATTGACCCATTGGCCATTTACTAAACCTGACATGATATAGCGTTCCCCGTCTTGACCGTTGTCGGTGAGACAAACCTAAAAAATAATCATAGTTATTGTTGTGACGTTATCCATGTTAACAGCCGGGAGAAAGCGTAACAGGGCAGATTTTTCATCAAGTCGAACAGTTTTTTTGATAAGCAGGCCTTAACGCTGGTTTCCCGGTGTGCCCGTACAACCATACCAGGGGGGAGTGCTAAGCTGTTCGGCCAGAAAATCGATAAAGCGTCTTACCTTGAGCGGCAGCAGTTTACGCGTCGGGTAGACGGCGTAAATATTCAGTTCCAGCGATCTGTAATCGGGTAACACTTCGACCAGCGTGCCTGCGCGTAAATCTTCGCCCACAAGAAAATCCGGTTGTAGAATAATGCCCTGATGTGCCAGCGTGGCATAACGGCAGGTATCTCCGTTGTTAGCATGAATATGCGGTTGGGTTTTCACGGCGATAGTCTCACCGCCATCGTTGGGAGAGAAGTGCCATTCATTACCCGGTGCCCAATAGCTATAAGAGATAACGCTATGATCGCGCAGTGCCAGCGGATGTTGCGGAGTACTGTGGTGCGCCAGATAGGCCGGTGAAGCACACAGCACCATGCGTGTTTTGGCGAGCGGGCGACACACCAACATAGAGTTAGGCAATTGCGCGATGCGAATCACCACGTCGTAACCTTCTTCCACCAGATCCACCACGCGGTCGGACAGAATGATATCGAGTTTCACCTGCGGGTTCTCTTCCACAAATTTACCCCACAACGGCGCGAGGTATTTCACGCCGAAGGTTTGCGGCGCACCCACACGTAATCGCCCATGAACCTCCGCCGAGCAGGCAGTAATTTCCGACTCGGCCTCTTTTACCGATGCCAGCAACTCTTTGCAACGCAGATAGTAGTTCTGGCCCTCCTCCGTCAACGATAATCGGCGCGTTGTGCGTTGCAACAAACGCACACCAAGGTACTCCTCCAACTCGGCAACGTGACGTGACACCACCGGCTTAGATAACGCCACCGCATCCATGGCACCGACAAAACTGCCTGCCTCAACGACCGCAACAAAGGTATTCATGGCCTGAAACTTGTCCATCCAGCACTCCGCATGATTGTTTCTATATTAGAGACAATTCATCTCTAATAACTATATATATCTCTGATTATAAGACTTATAAACTCCCAAACCATGAAGCGAAACCTGTGTTTCATTCACTAACTATATACATATCAATTAATTAACTAGGAGTTCCATCATGATTATTACCGTTGTAGGTACCGGCAATATGGGGTCCAGTTTTGTTAAGAGTTTTACGCTGGCAGGGCATCAGGTACGCGTGACTGGGCGTGACCTTAACAAAGCACAGGCATTAGCTGCGCAGTTTAAGGGTGCACAGGCAGTGCCTGCCGCAGTTGCCGCGCAAGGTGCGCAGGTGATTGTGCTGGCAACCGCCTACGGTGACGCGGTTAGCGCACTCTCTTCGCTGGGTGATATCAGCGGCAAAGTGGTGATTGATATTACCAACCCGCTGTCTGCTGATTACATGAGTCTGACACTTGGCCACAGCACGTCAGCCGCGGAAGAGATCGCCAACGCCTTTCCGGCGGCACATATCGTGAAAGCGTTTAACACCACGTTTGCGCAGGTGGTAGCAGAAGGCCAGGTCTTTGCCGCAGGGCAGGTTGCACCCGTGTTATATGCCGGGGATGACGTTGAGGCGAAAGCGGTAGTTCAGACCTTGATTGCCAGTACGGGCTTCAAACCAGTCGATGCTGGCACGCTGCGCAATGCACGTTACCTCGAACCGTTAGCCGGTTTGAATATCTATTTTGGCTACGGTGCTGGATTAGGCAACGATATCGTTCCGACCTGGCTGAGCCGCGCATAAGCAACAGATAACTACTTTGACGAAACAGGAGAATGGAATGAAAAAAGTACTTAGCGTCGCGATCGCATCGCTGTTACTGGCAGGGGTTTGCGCACCGTCGTTTGCTCAGGATCGTCCGGCAGACATCATCAGCCAGATAGCCGATCAGATTCTGCCGAACAAAGTCAGTGCTGCCGACGCGCGTAAAGCCGGACGCGTGGCCTACGACAAGCCGACGCCCGAAAACACCATTATGCTGTTTATCGATCAGCAGGTGGGCTTGATGGCCAGTACCCGTGATTTCAATCAGGCATCCGGCTATAAAGCCAACGTGGTCGCGTTGGCTGAAATGGCGAAAGCGTTAAAGATTCCAGTGTTGATCACTTCGTCCAATGCGCAATGGCAAAACGGTGACACCCTACCGGAACTGAAAGAAATCTTTAAAGATGAACCCATTTACCGCCGTACCGGGATCATCAATGCCTATAAAGATCCTTCATTCCGTAAAGCGTTGGAAGATCTGGTGAAAAAGACCGGTCGTACACATATCATCATTTCCGGGGTAACGCTGGGGACCTGCGTTGCCTTCCCGACGCTCGCCATGTTGAATTATGGCTATCAGGTTTATCCCGTGGTGGATGCCTCTGGTGCCTGGAGTAAATATGAAGCGGATGCCGCGATGCAACGCATGACGGCAGCTGGCGCACAGTTGGAAACGGTCTACGCGTTATGGGCAGAGCTTCAAGCCGACTGGAAGAAACCTTCAGCCGACGCCATGTTGAAGCCCTTTATCGACGGGCTGCCGGAATACGGTTGGATCTTACATAACTACTGGAACAACGCCAACAAACACACGGTGCCGGATCCGTTTGGTGTGGTGAAGTAAGCGGTTATCAGCGGGTTCCCGCTTGTCGGGAACCTCAGTCTTATGACAAAGCCTGTTGTTAGGCGAAGTGCGGTGATGGGGTCGTAGCGGCGTAAGCCGCCGGAGCGCCCCTCGTCGTGATTCGCCGGGAAACACGAGCGTATCGAAATGGGGGGAAGGAACCTCTGTGCGTTAGACCACTTCACAGGATCCGGCTTCCCAGCGGTATCCCATGCCATAAACGGTGCGGATAAACGATGTCTGTTCGTCCAGTTGCTCCAGCTTGCGCCGCAGATTTTTGATATGGCTGTCGATGGTACGATCGGTCACGACGCGGTAGTCATCGTAGAGCTTATCCAGCAGCGCTTCGCGCGAAAACACCTTACCGGGCTCTGTCGAAAGGGTTTTCAGCAGGCGAAACTCTGCTGGTGTCAGATCGAGCGGTTGTCCGAGGTAGCTGGCCTGAAAACGGCTGTTATCGATCTGCAAGGCGGCTTCCAGTCCCGCTTCGGGCGGCGGTGCAGACTGCCAGCGGCAGCGGCGTAGCAGGGTTTTCACTCGTACCACCACTTCCCGTGGGCTGTAGGGTTTGCAGATGTAATCATCCGCACCAATTTCCAATCCCAGCAGCCGGTCAATCTCTTCGCTACGCGCGGTAACCATAATAATCGGCACATTGGAAAACTGTCGGATGATGCGGCACAGCGTCAGACCATCGGTGCCTGGAAGCATCAAATCCAGCAGAATCAACGACGGTGAGTGCTCACGCACCCAAGGCAACACCTCATCACCGTGGGTGATCCAGTGTGTGTGGTATTCTGCGGCCTGAAGGTAATCCACTAAAAGCTGGCCGAGCTTGGGCTCATCTTCAACAATCAGCACCTGCTCTGGCAGCGTCTCGTTCGATAAGGTTTCGGTCATCAGCGTTTCAGGATTCCGGTGGATGAAGCGGGAATTCGGCGGTCATCTGCAAACCACCGAGTAAGGAAGCGCTAGCATACAATCGTCCCCCGTGGGCCTCAACGATATTCTTGAAGATAGCCAATCCCAGCCCTGAACCGCCGCTGGCGCGATTGCGTGACCGTTCTGCGCGGTAGAAACGATCGAAAATCCGAGCCAGTTGCTCGGCGTCGGCACCCGGCGCGCTGTCCTCCCATACCAGAGTGCACACGCCATTTTCAGTATGGGCACGGATCTGTAACTGCCCACCGTTGTCAGTGTAGCGCAGACTGTTCTCCAGCAGGTTGTTAAACAGCTGGCTGAGCCGGTCCGGATCGCCAAAGGCGCTGGCGCGCTTTGGCAACTGCGTGATGACTTCAATGTGTTTCTTCTGAAAGCGCTCGTTGAAGGACGCGACGCTGATATGCAGCAGTTGGATTAAATCCACGGAAACGCGGCGATAAGCGAGCGCGCCGACATCGGAGAGCGACAACTGATGCAGATCATCCACCAGTTTGGTCAGCGTGGAGAATTCGTTTTGCAAAGAGAGCAGGGAGCCTGAATCCGCCTTGCGCACGCCATCCTGTATGGCTTCCAACTCGCCGCGCAGTACCGCCAACGGCGTGCGCAGCTCATGGGAAATATCGGCCATAAAGGCGCGGCGCGACTGCTCGTTTTTTTTCAGTGCGGTGGCGAACTGGTTAAAATCTTGCGCCAGCCGGCCCAGCTCATCGCGGGTATTGACCGGCACGCGAGCAGTAAACTCCACGGCGGCCAGACGGTGGATCCCCTGCATCAGTCGTTTTACCGGTGCCAGCAGACCGCGCGCCATCAGCCAAGTCACGATGATGGCGAGCAGCGTTGACAGCCAGACAATAAACCAACTGGTGCGCTGTTGCTGTCGGTCGAAATTGATATCCGCATCGCGCGTCAGGCGTTCACTGGGGGATGCCACCACCCAACCGACCACCATGCCCTGATGGCGAATGGCTTGCCAGGTGCTTTCGGCGGCAATCGAGGCTGGTGAACCAAACAGTCGGTTAAGCTGAGCATCCAGCACCCATAGCCGGACTCGCCAGCCGCGCATGCTGTTGCCATCATCTTCATTATGGTCCATGGTGTGCAGCAGTTTGAACACCAGGCGTTCATTGTTGCGCAGGAACGTCCAGTCGCCGTACTGCGCATATTGTTCCTGTAATGCATCACGCAACTGCTCGACGCGCTGTGCATTGCCTTGCTTGATGTAATCAACAAAGCCGCGTTCGAAGCTCATTCTCACGCCCCAATGCATGGTGATCAACACCAGCATGCAGGTAGCAAAAATGGCGAGAAACAGTTAGCGGTAATGCCGAATCTCATCGTATCCTCACCTTTTTCCTGGCAACACGTTCTGCTTGATCTGGTCCGGCGGCACGCGCAGGAACAGCAGGGCGGGCAGCGCCAATATGACGGCCATGCTCAGATAGGTATAGCGGAATACCTCAGCGGTTGCCGGACTGGCGATGTCCAGCGTCCCTTGTTGGGCAAAAATACCAAGTAGAATGCCTGCCAGACTTACGCCGAGGCTCATGGAAAGCTGCATGGTCATCGACAGTAGGCTGTTGCCTCCGCTGGCGATGCTGTCCGGCAGATCTTTCAGCGTCAGGGTATTCATAGTTGAGAAACGCACCGAATTGGCAACGCCCACCAATATCAACACCAGCGGCAGTAAACACAGCCAGTTCAGCAGCGCGACGGTGGCAAACAGAAGGGTGCTGAGCGATAGCGCCAGGGTAGATACAATCAGGGCGGTGCGGTAGCCCAAGCGGTTAACGATACTGACTACGATACGCTTGGTGCCCATGCTGACGAGAATCATCGGTATCATCATCAACCCGGCGTGAAACGGTGAGAATCCCATGCCCAGCTGTAAAAACAGCGGTGTGGTAAAGGGCAACATGCCGTTGCCGATACGCGCCAGAAAACCGGCGCTGATCCCGATGGAAAAAGTAGGGGTATTGAACAGGCGCAGATTGAACAGGGCGTTTTAATTTTGACGCGCATGCAGCCAGTAGCTCAGCAGAGCAATAATCCCGACAGCAATCAAACCGACTATGGCAATCGGCGGCAATGCCAGGCTTTTGTGTCCGTCCAAGGCTAAGGTCAATGTTGCCATGCCGATGGCGAGCCAGAGAAAACCGCTGAGATCGAAGCGCGAGGTTTCGGTGGTGTAATTCGGCATAATCAGCCAGGTGGCGACAGCACCAATAATCCCTACTGGCAGATTAATCAGGAAAATCCAGTGCCAACTGGCGTATTCCACCAGCAGCCCACCCAGCGTCGGGCCGTTGCTCGGCCCGACGCTGGGTGGGGATAGTGACAAAGGTCATGGCGGCCATAAACTGGTCACGCGGCACAATCTTCATTACCGTCAGACGACCGACCGGTACCATCATGGCACCGCCCACGCCCTGGATCACCCGCGAGATCAGCAGCGCATTCAAGGTTTCCGAACGCGCACACAGCAGCGATCCTAGCGTGAAAATGATGATGGCGGCAAAAAAGACCCGTTTCACCACCAGTTTGTCCGCCAGCCAACCGCTGGCAGGCAGCATCACCGCCACGGTGAGCACATAAGCCACCACCACCGAGTGCATACGCAACGGGTTTTCATTCAGGCTAAGCGCCATCGTTGGCAGTGCGGTGTTGACAATGGTGGTATCGAGCGTTTGCATAAAAAAGCCAAACGCAACAATCCAAAGCTGCCAGCGCACGGAGGCCGGTTGGGTCATTGACGGGGCTGACGAAAAACGCATGAAATAACGGGCCTCATGAAATCAGGGTTGTTCTTGTTCACTCGCTGCGCGTCAAGACGACGTGACGTTGGCGAGGTTGCGCCGCCGTGCCAGCCAGCAGCGCAGACTATCAAATATAGAGGTACACCACTGGTGTAGTGTAGAGCGTGGGCAGTTGGCTCATCACTAATCCTCCGACGATGGTGATGCCGAGCGGTTGGCGCAGTTCAGCGCCGTCTCCGCTGGTCAACACCAGCGGTAGCGCACCAAAAATTGCGGCCAGCGTCGTCATCAAAATGGGGCGGAAGCGCAACAAGCAGGCCTGAAAAATCGCCTCTTGTGCACTTAACTGCCCGCCGCGCTGCGCTTCCAGTGCAAAATCCACCATCATGATGGCGTTTTTCTTCACAATACCGATCAGCAGCAAGATACCGATCAGGGCTATCAGGCTAAAGGGGGCACCAAACCCTTTCAGCGCCAGCAGCGCGCCAACCCCGGCAGACGGCAGCGTCGACAGGATGGTCAGCGGATGCACATAGCTTTCATACAGGATCCCCAACACGATGTAGACGGTAACAATCGCGGCAATGATCAGCAGCACCTGCGCACTTCGTGACTGTTGAAACGCCTGTGCCGTACCGGCAAATTAAAGGAAACGGTTGATGCTGCTGACAGCCCCTGATGATTGACGGACAGCGGGGCGTTAATCGGTTGCCAACTGGCGAACGCCGAAAGGGAAATCGGCTCTCCGGCGCTGTTGAGCACAAACATCTGATCCAGCGCGCTAACATCCTGAGTATATTTGGATTCTACCTCCATCACCACTTTGTACTGATTGAGCTGTTGATAGATGGTAGAAATTTGTCGCTGCCCGAACAGGCATTGACGCTGGAAACGCCGATACCGAGGCGTGCAAGGGTATCCCGGTCGTAGGTCAGCGCCATTTCCGAGCCTTTATCCTGCTGATCGGAGTTAACATCGGCCAGCTCGGGGAGCTGGCTGAGCGCGAGGCGAATCTTCGGCTCCCAGGCGCGCAGTTCGTTCAGATCGTCGGACAGCGAGGTAAACTGGTAGTCCGCATTGGACTCTCGTCCGCCGATACGAATATTCTGTACCGGCATCAGAAACAGGTTGGCCCCCGGCTCCTGCGCCAGCTTGCCGCGCAGGCGGGCAATCACCTGCTGAGCACTCATCTTGCGTTCTGCCAAGGGTTTGAGCGTAATAAACATCGAGCCTGCGTTGGTGCGCGAGCCGCCGGTAAAGCCAGTCACGTTATCCACCGCCGGATCGGCGCTGACGATCACCATAAAATCATGCAGCTTATTGCACATTGCCTGAAATGAAATACTCTGATCGGCCTGAATAAAGCCCATCACGCTGCCAGTATCCTGTTCAGGGAAGAAGGTTTTGGGAATCGAGATATAGAGCCAGACGTTAAGCCCGATGGTGCCAATCAGAATGACCAACACCCAGCGTAACGAACGGCCATATTGCTGTTGCAACGCGACGAGCAGGCGACCAAAACCGCGCTTGCGCGGCTGGCTGTGTTTTTCATGGCTGCGCAGCAGGCGCGCGCACATCATTGGTGTCAGGGTGACGGAAATGATCAGCGAAATGGCTATCGCGGCAGACAGCGTGACGGTGAATTCACGAAAGTAGCACCCAGGCAATCCGCCCATCAGCAGCAGCGGCAGGAACACTGCCACTAGCGACAGACTCATCGCCAGTACGGTAAAGCCGACCTCGCGCACCCCTTTCAGGGCGGCCTGCATCGGTTTCATGCCTGCTTCAATATGGCGTGAATGTTCTCCAGCACCACGATGGCATCGTCCACCACGAATCCGGTGGCAATCGTCAGTGCCATCAGCGAGAGGTTATTCAGGCTGAAACCGCACAAGTACATGGCCGCGAAAGTGCCAATCAATGACACGGGTACGGCAATGGCCGGGATCAGTGTGGCCCGGCCGGAGCGCAGGAGCAAGAACACCACCAGTATCACCAGCGCGACGACAATCACCAGTGACTGTTCCACCTCGGCCAATGAAGCACGAATGGCGGGCGAGAGATCTTGCGCGATGTTCAGTTGAATGGCGGCGGGCAGGCTGGCACGCAGTTCCGGCAGCGCGGCGCGCACGTTGTCCACGGTGGCGATGATATTGGCATCGGGGGCGCGTTGCACCACCACTAGTACGGCAGTTTTGCCGTTTGTCATCCCGGCGTTGCGCGTGTCCTGCACGCCGTCTTTAACCTGCGCCACGTCGCTCAGTCGTACCGGCGCGCCCTTGTTATAATGAACAACGATCGGTGCATAATCCGCCGCTGTTTTCAGCGCATCGTTGGTTTGCTACCTGCCAGCGCGCTTGTCCGTTATCAATATTGCCCAAGGGTTGCTTTACGTTGGCTTTGGCAATAACCTGACGCACTGCATCCAATGCGATACCCTGATTGAACAGCGCCTGAGGGTTTAACTCCACGCGCACGGCGGGCTGCGAGGCACCGCTGACCGTCACATCGCCCACGCCGTCCATTTGGGAGATGCGCTGCGACAGTTGATTGGTGGCGAAATCGTATAGTTGCCCCGAATTGTAGGTGTCTGAAGTCAACGTTAGCACCAGAATCGGCGCGTCGGCCGGGTTGACCTTGCGATAGGTTGGTCGGCTTGACATGCCGGAGGGCAGCAGGTTCTGTGCTGCGTTGATCGCCGACTGTACGTCGCGCGCCGCGCCGTTGATATAACGAGAGAAATCGAACACCAGTATGATACTGGTTCTGCCCAGCGAACTGGTCGAGGTCATCTCGGTCACACCGGCGATGCGCCCAAGTGAGCGCTCCAATGGCATGGCGACGGAAGTCGCCATGGTTTCCGGCGAGGCACCGGAGAGCGAGGCGGAAACCACGATCGCCGGGAAATCCACCTGCGGCAGCGGTGCAACCGGCAGCAGGCGAAAACCGAGCACGCCGCACAGTGCAATCGCCAGCGTCAGTAACGCAGTGGCGACCGGACGGTGAATAAACAGTGCGGAAAACTTCACTGAACGTCTTCCTCTGGCTGCTCGGTGCGACGCAAACGGTGTGCCAGTCGGTCAAACAGCAGGTAAATCACCGGCGTGGTGAACAGCGTCAGAATCTGGCTCATGATCAATCCCCCCACCATGCAGATACCGAGCGGTTGGCGCAGTTCGGCACCGACTCCATTGCTGAGCATCAGCGGCACAGCGCTAAGCAGCGCCGCCAGGGTGGTCATCAGGATCGGACGAAAACGCAGCAGACACGCCTGATAAATGGCATCGTAAGGGGTAATGCCTTGCTCGCGTTCAGCAGCCAGCGCGAAATCGATCATCATGATGGCATTCTTCTTCACGATGCCGATCAGCAAAATGATACCGATGATGGCAATCACATCCAGTTCGTTGCCCGCCACCATCAGTGCCAATAGTGCACCAACTCCGGCGGTCGGCAGCGTGGAAAGAATGGTGATCGGGTGAATAAAACTTTCGTACAGCACACCGAGCACAATGTATATCGCAACAATCGCCGCCACGATAAGCCACACGGTGCTGCTCAGCGCTGCCTGAAACGCCAGCGCGTTGCCCTGAAAGTGGGTGACGATATCAGTCGGCATCTGCAACTGCTACTCAGCCGCCGTAATCGCTTGCACCGCTTCTCCGAGGGAATAACCGGGAATAACCGGGAGTAACGTTGAACGAAATGGTGGAGGTCGGGAACTGATCGATACGGTTCAGGGTCAACGGACCACGTCGTTCTTCCAGCGTGGCAACGGCGTTCAGCGGCACGCTGTTGCCATCACTGTTTTTGATGTGTACTTCATTCAGCGCGCCGATCCCGGTGGTGTGCGCCGTCTGCTGGGCCAGCACCACGCGATATTGATTCGACTGGGTGTAGACTGTTGAGACCAGACGCTGTCCAAAGGCGTTATGCAGCGCATTGTCGATAGCGGACATGGTCAGTCCAAGGCGGCTGGCCGCATCCTGTAGCTGCGGCAACTATTGCAATTCGAGCATCAGCGGCGGCACCCTGTGGCTCAAATCCTCCAGCGACATTGCCTGCAACGTGAACTGGTATTGGGTGTGGCTGACCTGGGTATCGATGGTGAGATCCTGCACCGGTTGCAGATAGAGCGTGATACCGGTGAGCTGCGCCGTTTTTTCCTGCAAGCTGGTGATGATGATGTCTGTCAGGCGATCGCGTCGTTCACTGAGTGGCTTGAGGTTGATCTGTAAACGCGCGCTGTTCAGCGCCGCGTTGGTGCCATCCACGCCGACAAACGAAGAGACGCTCAGCACCGCCGGATCCTGCATGATCAGCGATACGGCCTGCTGCTGGCACTGCGCCATATCGGCATAGGAGACGCTTTGCGGTGCCTGCAACGTACCCATGAATCATGCTGTTATCCTGAACCGGGAAAAAGCCCTTGGGGATCCACAGGTAGAGCAGGACGGTAAGCACCAGCGTGCCGATGGCTACGCTCATGGTGATCCACGGGTGGTTCAACACCCGGCGTAAGCCTTTGCCATACAGCGCGACCAACCGTGAGAAAAAGCGTTCGCTGGCGCGCGTAAAGGCATTTTGTCGATTCAGGCTCTGATGAGTGAGTAACCGGGCACACATCATCGGGGTCAGCGTAAGCGAAACGATGCCAGAAATCAGAATAGCGACCGCCAGCGTAATGGCAAACTCGCGGAACAAACGGCCAATGATATCGCCCATAAACAGCAATGGGATCAGCACTGCAATCAGTGAGAACGTCAGTGAGATAATGGTGAACCCAATTTCCCCCGAGCCTTTAAGCGCCGCGTGCAGCGGTTTCTCCCCTTTTTCGATATAGCGCGAAATATTCTCGATCACCAAGATGGCGTCGTCCACGACAAAGCCGGTGGCAATGGTGAGCGCCATCAGCGTCAGGTTGTTGATCGAAAAGCCAAGGAAATACATAGCGGCGAAGGTGCCGACTAGAGACAGGGGCACCACGATACTTGGGATCAGCGTGGCGATGGCATTGCGCAAAAACAGGTAGATAACCATAATCACCAGCGCAATCGCCAGCATCAGTTCAAACTGCACATCTTTCACTGACGCGCGGATACTGGCGGTGCGATCGGTCAGCGTAGTGACGGTTACTGATTTTGGCAGGCTGGCGGTTAACGTCGGCAGAAGATTACGCAGGCTGTCCGTGGTGGTGATCACGTTGGCACCCGGCTGGCGCTGGATATTGATGATGATCGCCTGTTCACGGTTGGCCCAGGCACCCAGCGCGGTGTTTTCCGGGGCTTGTTCTATGGTGGCGACATCGCGCAGCCGTACAGGTGCGCCATTGCGCCAGGCAACAATCAGCTGGCGATAATCCTCTGCGGACTTCATCTGGTCGTTGGCTGACAAGGTTACCGCGCACGTTGGGCCATCCAGGCTGCCTTTGGCGGAATTGACGTTGGCGCTGGTGATGGCGCTGCGCAGGGTTTCGCTATCCAGCCCTTAAGAGGCCAGCGCGTTGGCGTTGAAATTGACCCGTACCGATGGGCGCTGTCCGCCCGCCAGCGATACACGCCCGACACCAGAGACCTGTGCCATTTTCTGTGCGATACGGGTTTCCACCATATCTTGCACTTGCGTCATCGGCATGGCGCTGGACGTCACCGCCAACGTCAGTTGAAATTGCAGGGTGATCACCGATGCGCCGCCGGAGCTTTGCGTCGACATCTGTTTCAGCCCGGACATTTGCCCGAACTGACGCTCAAGGGGGGCGGTGATCGCCGACGCAATTACATCCGGGCTTGCACCGGGGCAGAGCGTCGCCACCTGAATGGTCGGATAGTCCACCTATGGCAGCGCAGAGACCGGTAATGCCCGATAGCCAATAATTCCCGCCAGCAGGATCGCCAACATCAACAGGGTGGTGGCGATAGGGCGCAGGATAAACAGACGGGATGGGCCACCGCCTGCCGGAATATCCCCTTGCATCAGGGTTTCTCCCCTCGCGTGGCGTGTTTGGATGGCGGACAGTGGTACCAGCAGCGCATTTTGCAAGGTGGTAACTTGCATGCGCACATTGACAAACTGGTTAGGAAACAAGGCGTCATCGCTATTTTCAAAGCGGGCTTTCAGCTTGATGGTTCCGGTGGTGGCATCAATTTGGTTATCCATGCTGAGGAGGCTGCCTTGTGACAGCTTGTGCTGGTTGGCGCGATCCCAGGCCTCAACCGGTACGGCTTGGCCCGATTTCTGTGCGCTCAGCACCGTGGCGATATCACCTTCCGGTAACGTGAAGATGACATCAATCGGATGCGTTTGGGTCAACACCACAATACCGGTGCTATCGCCGCTGGTGATGTAGTTGCCCACATACACTTGTTTAAGCCCCACGCGGCCATTGATAGGCGAGGTAATACGGCTATAGGTGAGCTGCATTCGGCGCTGGCGACCGAGCCTTCATCGGCATTGACCGTGCCTTCAGCCTGATGCACCTGTGCCGCCTGCGCATCCAGTTCCTGACGGGAAATCAGGTTGGTTTTAATCAGTTGCTGGTAACGCGCCAGATCATGACGCGCATTGGCCAGCGCGGCCTGATCTTTTGCCAGTTGCCCCTGTGCCTGTGTCAGCGCCACCTGATAGGGGCGTGGGTCGATTTCTGCGAGCAGATCGCCCGCCTTGACCTGTTGTCCTTCCTGAAAATGCAGCGCCATCAGTTCGCCGTTACCCGGCTGCGCACCGTCACGGTATTGGCAGCGGTAATGGTGCCCAATCCCGAAAGGTAATATGGCACCGCTGCGGCGCGGGTGGTCGCTGCCTGTACGGGTGGCAATGCACGCATGGCGGAACGCCTCCGCCACCGCTGCACGCATTGCGCGCGGGTGCACTGTTATTACTGGCTTCCTGACAGGCTGAAGGGGACGCTGTCGTGGCATCGGCGGGGCGCAAGTAACGCCAGATTACAACGGCGGCGATAACCGCGAACGCAAGCAACAGCAGACGAAAAAGGCGAGTGGTATTCATCATGGTTTACGAATAGAGTGGCAGCCAGTATTAACACAATGAGGGTAGTCTACTGTGTTTTACTCAAATAATAATGAAGGAAATGTGGAAGAAATGTCAGGGTTTGTAGCGGATAGTGGGCGACCGGATGGCCGCCCGACGATCGTCATGGCAAATTACAGCACCAGCCCGGCGAGTGAAGCAGAGAGAATGCTGACCAGCGTAGAGCCATAGACCAGCTTCAGGCCGAAGCGAGACACCACGTTACCCTGATTTTCGTTCAACCCTTTGATAGCACCGGCAATGATGCCGATAGAAGAGAAGTTGGCGAACGACACCAGGAACACAGAGAGGATCCCGACGCTGCGTGGTGACAACTGGCTCGCCACTTTTTGCAGTTCCAGCATGGCAACGAATTCGTTAGATACCAGCTTGGTCGCCATGATGCTGCCGACTTGCAACGCTTCACTGGCAGGAATCCCCATGATCCAGGCAAAGGGGAAGAACACATAGCCCAACATTTCCTGGAAGCTGATACCAAAAATGGCGCTGAAAATGGCGTTTACCATGGCAATCAGTGCAATAAAGCCGATCAGCATAGCGGCGACGATACAGGCCACTTTGAAACCGGCAAGAATATATTCTCCCAGCATTTCAAAGAAGCTTTGGTTTTCATGCAGATCGCGCAGTTGCAGTTCTGGCTCAGCATCCACTTTATACGGGTTGATCAATGACAACACAATAAGGGTGCTGAACATATTCAGAATAAGCGCCGCCACTACGTATTTGGAATCCAGCATGGTCATGTAGGCACCAACGATAGACATCGATACCGTCGACATCGCGGTGGCAGTCATAGTGTACATGCGTTTTTCCGACATCTTGCCCAGAATATCTTTATAGGCGATGAAGTTTTCCGATTGGCCCAGAATCAGCGAGCTGACCGCGTTAAACGACTCCAGCTTCCCCATGCCATTCACCTTGGACAGCACCGTACCGATAGCGCGAATCACGATAGGCAGCACTTTGATGTGTTGCAGGATCCCGATTAATGCCGAGATAAATACAATAGGGCACAACACTTTAAAGAAGAAGGAAATCAGGTTCTTTTCGTGGTTGACCATATCGCCAAACACGAAATCGGTCCCTTGTCCGGCAAACCCCAGCAATTTATCAAAGACGGCGGCAAACCCTTTTACGAAGTCCAGGCCCACGTTGGAATACAAGAAGAACCAAGCGAGCAGAATTTCAATCACTAACAGCTGAATGATAAAATGGATACGAATGCTTTTACGGTCGCGGCAGACAAGCAGCGCTAAACCGGCAACGACAAGCAGTGCCAACGCAAATTGCGCAATATTGGTCATGAGAACTCCGAATAGTAGGCGGGGTAACGTTTCCCACGCCATTATAGGTAACGAAAAAGTTAAAAATGCGATAAAACACGCAAAAGTATAATTATATCGTGGGAATAGCGCTAAGTTGAATAGCTTATCGCAGGGAGCTGAGTGGGGATGGTAAGCAAACGTAACCAATAAGAGAGCGGGCAACCCGGTTTGGGGATGCCCGTATCGCCGGCTAGCGGGAGTTAACGAGCTTGTGTGAGGGGACTGCACCGAGTGGCGACGTACCGGCGTCGGCGTAAAGGTGTTGGTTACCGCCGTCAGCGCCTGACCTTGTGCCAGCGCAATCGTCAACTCGGCGGCTTGCGTCGACATGGCTATCACCGGATAGCGTATGGTGGTCAAACGTGGACGTAAGTAGCGCGCGATAAGCACGTCGTCAAAACCTATCAGGGATACGGCTTGTGGTACCTCAATGCCGTTGTCGCTCAATACCGCCAATGCGCCCACAGCCATCGAATCGTTGTAACACACCACGGCGCTGAAAGGCACACCGCGGCTCAGCAGTTCGCGCATCGCCGCCTCGCCGCCGGTTTCATCCGGCGCGGCGCGGGCGATCAGCCGGCTATCCAGCGCAATGCCCTGGTCGTGCAGGGCGGTGCTGTAGCCTTGTAAGCGATCGTCGGCGTCGGAAATCGGGTGATTGGAACAGAGAAAGGCAATGGTGCGATGCCCTTCCTGAAGCATATGCCGGGTTGCCAACCAGCCGCCGTATCGATCGTCCAGCGCCACGCAGCGCGACTCAAAGCCGGGTAGAATGCGGTTGATCAGCACCATGCCGGAGACATGGTGCATAAACGCGCTCAGTTCCGCATCAGGCAACATTTTGGCGTGCACCACCAGCCCCAGGGTTTCTGTATGTTGATGCGCCAGTGCGCGCGCATTGGCGTTGGGATGATAGCGCAATTCTGCCATGGCGTTATGCACCGCATCCCGCGATGCCTGGCTGGCTTTCGGCGAGTCATTGATGACCCGTGACACCGTTGCCACGGAGACGCCGGCCAGGCGTGCAACATCCTTTATGATTGCCATCGGTGGTTTCACTGTCTGTGTTGATGGTTATTGGTTTATGTGATCGGTATCAATATCAATCGCGCGTGTCGCTATTCTCATTTATCACGCTTACTGCCTACAATGAGGATAATCGTTTACGCAGCGTTTGCAACTGGCTTTTTTGCGATTTTTATCGTGCCGAGTGAAAACAGATTACACCCCATGCGCCCATCAACGCACCAAAGGTATCGCTGCTGTTTAAGGAGTGTCAGGAATGTCATTCGATCCCACAGAGCACACGCATCGTCGTTACAATCCGCTTAGCGGCGAATGGGTGCTGGTTTCTCCCCATCGCGCTAAACGCCCCTGGCAGGGCCAACAGTATGAGCCGGACAGGCGTCTGTTACCGGCTCACGATCCGAATTGTTATCTCTGCGCAGGCAATCGGCGTGTTACCAGAGAAGTGAACCCGAATTACACCCACACCTATGTGTTTCGCAATGATTTTTCAGCGCTGATGGAGCAAACCCCTGCGCTGGCGGCAAGCGACGATCCGTTGTTTCAAACGCAAAGCGTGCAGGGCACCAGTCGTGTTATCTGCTTCTCACCTGACCACAGCAAAACATTGCCGGAACTCTCACTGGCTGCGCTGGCACAGGTTGTCGCCGCCTGGTGCGAACAGACAGAAATACTGGGGAAACAGTATCCGTGGGTTCAGGTATTTGAAAACAAAGGCGCGATGATGGGATGTTCTAACCCGCATCCGCATGGGCAAGTGTGGGCCAATAGCTTTTTACCCACCGATATCGCCAAAGAAGACGGGCAGCAGCGTGCCTATTTCGAACGCCATGGCACGTCACTCTTGCTGGATTATGCCCATCGCGAACAGGCTGAGCAGGTGCGCTGTGTGGTGGAAACGGAACACTGGCTGGCGGTAGTACCCTATTGGGCCGCCTGGCCGTTTGAAACGCTCCTGCTGCCTCGCAGCGCAGCGATTTGTGTCTGGCACTGAAAAAGCTGACCAGCCGTTACGATAATTTGTTTCAGTGCGCGTTTCCTTATTCCATGGGCTGGCACGGCGCGCCGTTTATCGACGGCGATAATGCTCATTGGCAGCTGCATGCGCATTTCTATCCTCCACTGCTACGTTCGGCCAGCGTGCGGCAACAGGTGGATGCCGTGTTCAACGCCACCTTTGGCTAAGCGCCTGCGGTGCAGGTGCAGGCTCCCGGACGCGTCAACTTGATCGGTGAGCACACGAATTACAACGACGGATTTGTGTTGCCCTGCGCCATCGATTACCACACAGTGATTGCTGCCGCCCCGCGCGCCGACAGTCTGGTTCGAGTGGTGGCCATCAACATGGAAGAGCAGCAGGACAGCTTTGACGTAAAGCAGACAATTGAACCGCATCCACAGTATCTCTGGCCGAACTATATTCGCGGCGTGGTGAAATATTTGTTGGCGCGTGTATTGACCCTGGGCGGCGTGGATATGGTCATTGCCGGGAACGTGCCAACCGGCGCCGGGCTCAGTTCCTCCGCCTCATTGGAAGTAGCTGTCGGGCAGGTGTTTAAAACGCTCTATGCGTTACCGCTCAGCCAGTTGGATCTGGCGCTGAACGGCCAGCAGGCAGAAAACCACTTTGTCGGCTGTAACTGCGGCATCATGGATCAGTTTATTTCCGCGCAGGGCGTTGTGGGCCATGCGTTGTTGATTTATTGTCGTTCGTTGCAAGGCACAGCGGTGCCGATCCCGCCGTGGTTGGATGTGCTGATCATTAACTCTAACGTGCGGCGTGGTCTGGTGGACAGCGAATACAATACTCGGCGCGCGCAGTGTGAGGCGGCAGCGCGGCATTTTGATGTGAAAGCGCTGCGCGATGTCTCACTGGCACAGTTTGAAGCCAACCGTGCGGGGCTGGATGCGATAGTGGCACAGCGTGCGCGCCATATCGTCACCGAAAACCAGCGCACGCTGGAAGCCGCCGCGGCGCTTACGGCAGGCGATATCCCGCGTCTTTCCCGTCTGATGGCGGAATCGCACTGCTCAATGCGTGACGATTTTGCCATTACAGTGCCGCCTATCGACACGCTTGTTGCGCTGATCGACGACTATATCGGTGAACGCGGCAGGGTACGCATGACCGGCGGTGGTTCCGGCGGCTGTGTCGTTGCTATGTTGCCTGCTGCGTTAACGGCAGAGGTCTGTGAGCGGCGGCGCGGGATTATCCGGCCCGCACTGGCTTGCCACCTACGCTTCATATCTGCCAGCCGTCGGCAGAGGCTGGGGTGTTGCCTGCATCAGGGCAGTAAAAACAGGGTCGCCAGCCCGAGGAAGATAAAAAAGCCGCCGGTGTCGGTGATCGCCGTGATCATCACGTTGGAGCCGACGGCGGGATCGCGGCCCAGTTTTACCATTGCCAGCGGGATCGTCACTCCCATGGTGGCGGCCAGCAGCAAGTTGAGCAGGATAGCCAGCATCATGACGCCGCCCATAGCGATGTTGCCGTACAGCAGCACGGTGATGACGGCGAGCACGGCACCCCACACCAGACCATTGACAACGGAAACGCCCAACTCTTTAAACAGCAAGGTCGATTTTTTGCCGTGATCCAACTGGTGTAGCGCCAGCGCACGCACGATCATGGTGATGGTTTGGTTGCCGGTATTGCCGCCGATGCCAGCGACAATCGGCATTAACGTTGCCAACGCCATAAGATGCGCCAGCGTGTCTTCGAACAAGCCAATAACCCGGGACGCGATCAAGGCGGTGCAGAGGTTGATGGCCAGCCAGCCTGAACGGTTTTTTACCGCTGTGGCCACCGGCGCATAGACATCTTCTGACGCCGTCAATCCGCCCGAGCGGCGCAGATGGTGATCGCTGGTGCGATTAACCCGATCCAGAATATCTTCCACGGTGACGCGTCCCAACAGCTTGCCTTTGCTGTCGACAACGGCGGCGGAAATCAGATCGTAGCGTTCGAACGCGCTGGCGATGTCATCAGTTTCCGTTTCCGGTTCGAACAGGATCGGCTCAGGATCCATTGCCTGCTCAACCCGTGTGTTTGGCTTGTGCAGCAGAATATTGGTCAGCGTGAGCTCACCCAGCAGGTGATTTTTACGATCGGTGACAAACAGTTTGTCGGTAGCGTCGGGGATCACCTTATGCCAACGCAGAAAACGTTGTACTACTGCCAGCGTAACGTCCGGTCGTACCGTCAGCAGATTGAAATCAACCAGATAACCGACAGAATCTTCGTCGTACTGGATAGTTTCTCGCAGTTGCGCTCGTTGGCTGGGTTCCAGCGCGGTGAGAATACGGCCCAACAGGTGGCGCGGTAGGCGACGTGCTAACTGCGCCTGCTCATCGATATCCAGCGGACGAATGGCGCGCAGGATATCTTTGTCGCTCATCTGGGCGATCAGGCCATCAGAAATGGTGTCCGAGGCCTCATACAACACAAAGCCACGTTTATCGAGCGGTGTCAGGCACCATAGCGCCTGTCGCGCTTCGGGCGGCAGCGATTCCAGCAGGTCTGCAAGGTCAGCAGCATGTAATTCGGTAAGCAGTGCACAGATCTCGGCGGTGTGGTCGAGAAGCCGCTTTTTTTCATCCTCATCACCCGGGGGCTGCTGGGTGATGGTGCTTTCCACCAGCGCAGGATCGTCCAGCAACAACAAGGAAATGCGGCGGCGAATGGCCGAGAGCTTTTTGACGCTTGGCATGATCGTTTTTCTCAGTGATTATCACGTTCACGTGCTAGAAATCGAGCATTGTCAGTGCCTTTTACGGTGGATAGTCAGACAACGCTCACGCCTTTTTGTTGACGGGGCGCTCTTATCCTTTGCGTCCCGCGCAGCCAGTCCTTTTAGAAAGTAGCGTATAACCTGATCGCCGCAGGTGCGATAGTTTTTGTGGTCAGGTGCGCACATCATTGCGGTGATTTCCGGCAGTGAAATGCGAAAATTTTGTTTCAGCAGAATTGCCTGAATATCATCCGTTTTTAATGAGAAAGCGACACGCAGTTTTTTCAGGATAATGTTATTGGTCACCTTGCGTTCAAACTGCGGCGCAGGCTGTTTTTCATATTGACCGCGTTTTTGCAGAATCAGCCCAGTCAGGAAATAACTCATCACGATGTCCGGGCAAGGCTGATAGCCTTCCTCTCCCTCTTTTTTGACGTAGCTCGCCAACTGCTGGGGAGGGACGGTCATCTCCACCAGCGCCAGAATCTTTAGCAGGTGGTCATTATTGAAATTCAGCATATAGCGTACGCTGCGCAAGACATCATTGTTCATCATTACCGGTTTTTTCTCGCCATTTGTTTTGGTTATTGTTGGAGAGTATAAGGGATCGCGGAAGATGTGACACTGAAGTGTTAAAACGGGGTGTGCGATACTTTTTATTAACGCGCGAGCGCTACTCTTTTTTAACGAAGGAAAGCGTGGAGTTGACCGGCGATGATTTCAGCGTTTGTTCGATACGTTGCTGTTTATCTTGATGATGGAAAAAAGCACTAATGGAGGAGTAAGCAA
Organism: Candidatus Symbiopectobacterium endolongispinus; assembly: GCF_018777385.1. Classification (GTDB taxonomy): domain Bacteria; phylum Pseudomonadota; class Gammaproteobacteria; order Enterobacterales; family Enterobacteriaceae; genus Symbiopectobacterium; species Symbiopectobacterium endolongispinus. The sequence continues at coordinate 1,148,551 of NZ_JAFJYB010000001.1, forward strand.
AACGGCCTACTAGGATAAAGAAACTGATCAGGAGAATCGCTTGCGCAATTCGCGAACCGCTTCGTCTCTCGCGGGACGATCGTCGCTTGTTGGACTGGGTTGACAGGGTGGTTCGTTGCTTGTGTATCAGGGTAGCCATTATTATCACTCTCGTATCCGCGCTTATGCGCTGTTTCTATTTATTCATAATTGATGAAGTTGGTCAATCCTTCGACTTACTTTTGTGATCCTGATGGATTTCGCCGAGCGCGGCGTGGTGAATATTTGGGGTTTCTGTGCCATACATAATAAATCGGCGCAACGCCGGTCATTAATACCGACACTAAGAATAAGCCTTGCTTATCGACGCAGATGGGCGGGCGTGATGTTCGTCGTTTTGACACAGTAAACCTGCCCTTAAATGGAATACGGAGCGGCTTCCAATGCAGATACTTAACCGCATTTCGATACGTAATAAATTCCTCCTTGCGCTATTACCCATGCTACTGGCATTGCTGTGGCTCAGCGCATTGGGAATGAATGAGCGTCGTCAGACAGAACGTGAAATGAACCGGATGGAAAAGCAGATCCAGTTAGCGCGAGATGCGAGAGAGTTGGTGCATCAACTGCAACGGGAACGAGGGATGAGCGCCGGTTATTTTGGCAGTCAGGGCAACGCTTTTGGTCCAGAATTGCAGACGCAGCGCCAGAATACGGATAAAGCTGCTACCGCTTTCCAGCAACGTTATCGCGACATAGATACCACCTGGCTCGGCGGCGATGTAGCTAAAAACTTTACTCAGGTGGCTGATTCTCTCAAGACACTGGACTCGCTCAGAGATCAGGTAAACAGCATGTCGATACCGGTGAACACAGCACTGGGCGCCTATAGCGAAAAAGTGGCGGCGTTGTTGGAAGGCATTGGTCTGATGGCGCATTTGGTGCGCGATGCGGGGATCATCCAGCAAATTACCGCTTATTACAGCCTGCTGAATGCCAAGGAGCAGGCTGGGATTGAGCGCGCGGTGTTGGCTAACGTTTTTTCTGCCAATCGTTTTGGTGAGGGTATGTTTGTTCGCCTGAACCAATTGGTGGGACGCGGCGATGCCTATATTGCCAGCTTCAGAACCCTGGCATCGGAATCACTGCGTCAGGCGTTTGACCGCGCGATAAGTTCCAGCCAAGCGCCAGACGCGCAGGCGCTGCGCCAACGGGCGATTGCCGCACCGCAAGGGGAATGGAATATCGATGGTGCTCAATGGTTTTCATTGCAAACACAGAAAATTGAGCAGCTTAAAAGTATCGAAGAACAGGCAGTTACCACGCTGCTTGGCGATGTCCAGCGTTTGTCTGCCAGCGCACAACGGGCCTGGATCACCTACCTGAGCGGCACGCTACTGGCGATTGGGCTGGCGCTGGCGGCGATGATCATGCGCAGCATCAACCGACAGTTGCAGGATACCTTGACGACCATCGCCGAAATGGGCGGAGACTTGACGCAGCGCCTATCGGTGCCGGGAACGGATGAGCTGCCTCGGCTCAACAGTGCCTATAACCAATAGCTGGAGAGCATTGCGAATCTGGTGATAAAAATCAAAAACAGCGCCACGACCATCGGAAGGGCCAGCAATGAAATTGCTTACGGCAATCACAATCTGGCGCAACGCACGGAGCAGCAGGCGGCTTCGCTGGTGGAAACCGCCAGCAGCATGGAGCAAATTACCGCCACCGTGCAGCAGACCGCCGATTTTGCCGCCCAGGCGCGCGAACTGACCACCACGGTTGATGAGCGGGTGCGCAACATTGGCTATATTACCTCGTCTGCCCGTGATGCCATGAGCAAGATCCAGCAAACCAGTCAACGGGTTACCGAGATTGTCACGGGCATTGATGCCATCGCGTTTCAAACCAACCTATTGGCGCTTAATGCGGCGGTGGAAGCGGCCAGAGCTGGAGAGCACGGGCGCGGTTTTACTGTAGTGGCAACTGAAGTGCGCCAACTGTCGCAGCGTAGCGTCGATGAAGCTAACAAAATTCATGCGCTGATCGCTGACAGCCTTTCCAGCGTGGAGGAGGGAAGTGCGCTGGTATCAGAGTCTCATCGCGGATTACATGAGATTATCGACGGCACCGGCAAAGTAAAAGCACTGGTGGGGGATATCGCCATTGCGGCGGGCGAGCAATCGCTGGGGATCGCCCAGATCAATGTGGCATTGAGCCAGTTGGAGCAGGTCACACAGCAGAATGCCACGCTGGTGGCTGAAGCCTCGACGGCGAGTCAGATGCTGGATGGCCAAGTGGCGTATATGACAGAACTGGTCGGGAGTTTTCGCGTAGACGTTTCCGAACCGGTTGCTTATAATGCCCCTTTGCTCCTGGCAGACGCCTAGTGTCTTGGAAAAGGCCATGCGAGATTGCTGACAAACAGCCTACTCTCACCGTCATTCCCGCTACCACGGTCATTCCCGCGAAAGCGGGAATCCCTTGCAGAGAGACGCGTTCATTCTCGCAGAGATCCCTGGCTTTCGCCGAGGATGGCGAGGAAGGAAGTGACTTGGACATCAGTCTGATTCCCTACCCCCCTGAAGGGAGCGCAGGGCGTTAGTTGGCTTCTTCTATCAGCAATTTCCAGCCAGTCACGTCCTGCCAGTATGCCTGTTCAGCTTCCAGATCGAGCTGTACCAGCGCGTTTTGCGCGAAATAGCCCTGCAGAAAGGTGAGTGTCCAGTGGTTGTCATCGGTGCCAAGGCGCAGCGAGTCTGGCGGCGTGGTCGCCTGACGCTGGTTATTGAGCAGACTTGCCAGCCGCAGAATCTGCACCATTGGCAAATACTGCTTCTTCTTGAACAGGTTGAAACGCGGCAGTTCTTCCAGCTTGATGGCCTTGCGCTGCAGGCGCACCATCAATGACAGCATCAACTGCTGCTCCTGATTGAAGCCAGGCAGGTTGGTATTTTGCAGAATATAGGCGGAATGACGCTGCATGCCCGCGTGGTTGATACTCAGGCCCACTTCGTGCAGCATGGCCGCCCATTTCAGGATCGCTTCTAACTGCGGATGCACCAGCGACGGGTTTTGCGCTGCCCACTGGGTAAACAGCAACTCGGTGGTTTCCCGTACCCGACGCGCTTGTTCCATGTCGATATTGTAGTGTCTGGCCAGACTCAGTGCGGTGCGGATACGAATATCCTGATGGCGGAAACGGCCTTCCATTTCATACAGCGCACCTTCACGCAGCGCGCCGTCCGACAGGCGCAGCGATTTGATCGCCAGCGCATCGAAAATCCCGCACAGAATCGCCAGCCCGGGCACCAACACTGATTGCCGATCTTCCGACATGCCCGGCAAACTTAGGGATTTGAACGTTTTAAACTGCAAAATCTGATCGCACAGCATGTTGAGCCGGTCCAGCGTGATCAGTCCGTCTTTCTCACCCATTTCCACCAGAATTTCATGGGCGGATTTAATGGTGCCGGATGCGCCCAGTGCATAGTCCCAGCCATAAATGCGGTATTCCCAAGAGAGGGTTTCCAGCTTCTGTACCGCCACCAGACGCGCACGCCGGAAATTCTGCTCGCTTATTTCACCGTTCGGAAAAAATTGCTGTGCGAAGCTGGCACAGCCCATACGACGGCTTTCGACCAGTATCGGCTCAAAATTCTCCCCGATAACCAACTCGGTGGAGCCGCCGCCGATGTCGATAACCAGCTTGCGGCCCTTTTCTGGCTGAGTGTGCTCCACGCCCATAAAAATCAGGCGCGCTTCTTCATGGCCGGAAATAATCTCGATAGGATAAGGAATAATGTCGGCCGCACGGCGCAAGAAGGTCTGGGAGTTGGCGGCTTCACGCAGGGCATGGGTGCCCACGATGGAAACGTTGTCAGGCGAAAAGCCTTGCAGTCGCTCAGCAAAAAGCGCCAGGCAGCTTAAGCCGCGCTCCATCTCTTCTTCGCTCAGCATGTTGTTGCTGTCAAGGCCATCTGCCAGGTGCACCCGCTGTTTCAGTCGGCTCAACACTTGCAATGCACCGTTGACCACACGGGCCACCACCATATGGAAACTGTTGGAGCCAAGGTCAACCGCGGCGAATTCCTGCGGTGCTTCTTTATCGATATCGGTTTGTATCAGGGGCATTTTTCTTGCCTATTCGTCGGGTTGCTCAAGGGCCTTGAGGTACTCGTAAATGGCCGTCTGCGCGCGGACCTTACGCCGGTTACCGCGTGCAACATAGCTATTACTCAGCTCTTTATCAACAATACGAGCTTTAACCGTATCGCTGAACAGCAGGTCCAGCGTGTCCAATATCTGCTTTTTCAGCGCCGGGTCGAGGATTTCAGCTGCCACCTCGATACGATAATCGATATTACGTGTCATCCAGTCTGCCGAAGAGATATATACCTTGCTGTCTCCTCCATTATGGAACACATACACCCGATCGTGCTCAAGATAGCGATCTAAAATACTAATGACTTGAATATTTTCGCTGATGCCGGGCAGCGAAGGGATCAGCGAACACATACCGCGCACAAGCAGGTTTATTTTCACCCCTGCGGCGGAGGCTTCATACAGCTTTTCGGCCAGATCTTTATCGACCAGATTGTTAACCTTCAGGGTGATCGCCGCAGGAAGGTTGTTCTGTGTGTTGGCGATCTCGCCATCGATCAGTTTGTGCAACCGGGCGCGCGAGTTCTGCGGCGACACCAGTAAATACTCGAAGCTGACTGGGCGGTAAGGGTTCTCGATAAAGTTGAATACGCTGCGCACTTCATTGGTGATCCGTTCATCGGCAGTCAGCAGTGAATAATCGGTATAAAGCCGGGCGGTTTTTTCGTTAAAGTTGCCGGTGCCGATGTGGGCATAACGCACGATGTTTTCCCCTTCACGGCGGGAAATCAGGAACAGCTTGGCGTGAATTTTCAGTCCTGGCACCGAGAAAATCACGTGCACACCGGCTTCCGTCAGGCGCTTGGCCCACTGGATATTCGCTTCTTCATAAAAGCGTGGCTGCAATTCCACCACGGTCACTTTTTTACCGTTGTGCGCCGCATGGATCATCGCATTAATGATGCGCGAATCTTTTGCCACGCGGTAAATGTTGATTTTGATCGACAGTACGCTGGGGTCGAACGAGGCCTGACGCAGCAGTTCCAGCACGTGCTCGAAGGTGTGATAGGGGTAGTAGAGCAGCACATCACTCTCACGAATGGCATCGAACCAGTTGCGGAAGTGGCTGAAGCGGGTATGGCGCAATCGTGGCAGCGCTTTGTTTTCCAGATTCGGGCGGCCCACATTGGGGAAGCTGATAAAGTCTTTAAAATTGTGGTAACGTCCGCCGGGGATGATGGAGTCATAAGACGAAATGCCCAATTTCTCCATCAGCATGTCCACCATCGCATCCGGCATGTCGCGCTGATAGACAAAGCGCACCGGTTCGGCGGTCAGGCGCTGTTTCAGGCTGGAGGACATCAATTCCAGCAGACTGGACTCCATTTCCGTGACCAGATCGTACTCTGCATCACGCGTCATTTTCATGGAATAGGCGTTGAGCGCATCGTAGTCAAAGAAGCCTCTAAAGATATCATCCAGGCAGTAGCGCAGAATGTTATCCAGCAAAATCATGGTTTTTTTTCTGCGCGATGATTCTGATGGCAGGTTAATGAAACGTGGCACTTTGTCCGACGGGATTTCCAGCAGCGCATAGCGAATCTCGTTGCCGCGAATAATCTATACCGCCAGATAGGTGTAGCCATCTTTCAAAAACTCCACCAGGTCGGTTTCTGGCAGGATCAAGATCGGCGTGATGTGTTGAGTAGGTTCTGGCGAAAATAGTCGCGCAGCCACTCCTGCTGAAGCGTGGAGACCTGACGTTCATTCACCAAAAAAATATGGTTGCGTGCCGTCTCCAACAGCAGTTCGTTATACAGGTTATCGAACACCTGATCGGTTTTCAGTACGCGTGCCTGAATTTTACTCATTAAATGGCGTAAACCACCGGCGGAGCCTTGTTCCTCGTTGATCAGAATCCGTCTTTTAAGGTCGGCGAAGCGCACTTTGTAAAATTCATCGAGGTTGTTGGAGTAGATGCCCAAAAAACGCATGCGCTCAATCAACGGATTACTCTGATCCGCAGCCTCTTGCAACACGCGTTCGTTGAAGGATAACCAACTTAGTTCTTTCTCGATAAAGAGCTTGTCCTGACTCATTGTCACTCCGTTAAATCGTTTACTGACGGTGCACCCACTCTCTACACGCCAATGATGGCGGATTTATGACGGCGTGGCGCTATCTTGTTCTTTGCAACCCATTTTTTGTGCGACGCCGTCTCATTGCTGAAAAATTATGATCGTTTTGTTCACAAAACAACCTGAATACCGCGCCCGATGGTGACGTGCGTTAAAATCGTTCTTACAGAACGTCTTACCATTGTCATATTATGAGTGTAAAGGCAACATATGCTACCCCGATTTCATCGTTGGGGTGAGAAAAGCAATCTGCCACGGTGTTTGAGGTAATCTCCATCGTGCAGGATGGGCGACGCAGGGCTTTTTGTTCGCCATTCACTAACAGAACCTGACGGGTGGTGTAGGGATAATGGCAGAAACAGACAACAGATTTGCCTATCAGGATGCCCGACGGCGGCGTCTGGATCGCATAACGCAGCACATCGTGGTAGGCAGTGGCCTGCTGGTGATGATGGCGTTGGTGCTGATTTTTTTCTATCTGCTGTACGTAGTGGCACCGCTGTTTGTTTCCCCTTCGGTGACACAGTACGCCGCGTCGCCGCGCGTGGCATCGGTGCCGTCTGCCGCCGTCGGGATCAGCGATGACGGTTCCTTAGGGTATCGCATTGATCAACAGGGCTTTGGCGAGTTTATGGTTTTTGCTGGCGGGCAATCTCTGCCGCGCACCGCACTGAGCGTCACGCCCATTACGCGTGCTGTCGCCTTCGGTGAGGGGCGGCCGCATTACGCGTTGCTTTCTGTCACTGGCCACATCACGATCGTCTCTCCCTTTATTCCGCTCGCCGGTAATGCACAGCCAGCCTGGCGTTATCCGTTTGGCAAGATGCCCCTGGCGTTGACGGCGGATGGCACACCGCTACGCCATCTGGCGCTGGCACTACGCGAAACCACACCGCCGATGGCCGATAACGCCGCCTCCACGGTGGTGGATGCGGTCGCCGTTTGGGTGACGCTGGATAACCGTTTGACCATGGGCCGCATTTCCGCTGACGGCGTGCAACTCGTCGCCAGTGTGGCACTCGGCGACACGCCGGTTGACGATCTGGTGCTGACGCCCCGTGGCGATGTTATCTACAGCTTAAGCGGCAACCAACTGACCTCGTGGCGCGTCAGTGGTGAGACGCTGACGCTTTCTGGTACGGCGACGTTGCCCACTGCCGGGCCGTGGCGGCTGGCGCTGTTGTCCGGCGGTTATTCGCTGCTGGTATATACCGAGGGTGGCAAAATATTTCAGTGGTTTGATGTGCCTGGCCCGGATGGCCTGCGCCTGACGGAGATTCGAGATTTCCCGCAGCGCGAAACGCAAGGCATGCAACTAGTGCCGGAAGCCTCGCGTCGGGTATTTGCCACCCTGACGCCGCAGGGTGAGCTTTCATTGTTTGCCAGCAAGCAGTCTGCCGCGGTGTTAACGCAGCAGGTTGCTGCACAGGCACAGCGCATGGTTTTTTCGGCGCACGGCAAAGCGCTGCTGTTTGAGACGCCAACGCAATGGTATGCCTATCGTGTCGATAATCCTTATCCCGATATCGGCTGGCGTGGGCTGTGGCAGCGTGTTTGGTATGAGAACTACCCTCAACCTGACTTTATCTGGCAGTCAACGGCGGCGGACGACAGCTATCAAGCCAAATTCAGTCTGGTGCCGCTGTTGGCCGGATCGCTGAAGGCGGCGCTGTACGCCATGCTGTTTGCCACGCCGCTGGCGCTGGCTGCGGCAGTGTACACCGCCTGTTTTATGACGCCGGGGTTACGCCGTTGGGTGAAGCCAACGCTTGAGGTCATGGGCGCGCTCCCGACCGTGGTGGTGGGGTTGATTGCTGCACTCTGGCTTGCGCCGCACGTTGAAACCTATCTTTCTGCCATTCTGGCGCTGCCGCTGCTCTGTACCCTAGGCGTACTGTGGGGCGCTGACGGCGTGCTGGATGCAGGGGCGTGAGGTGCTGCTGTTGATGCCAGTACTGTTGCTGATCGTGCTCGTGGTTTGCTGGTTTGCCCCGGCGCTGGAAGTGCGCCTGTTCGGACAGCCGCTGTTCCAGTGGATGGATGGCAATTTCGTGCAGCGCAATGCGCTGATTCCGCTGATTTTCTCATTGGCGGAAGATGCCTTGTTCAATGTGCCCACGCGACTGAGTCAAGGCTCTTTGGCGCTGGCGGCGACCCCGTGGCAAACCCTGTGGCACGTGGTGTTGCCGATGGCTGTTCCAGCCATGCTGACCGGCCTGATCCTCGCAGTGGCGCGGGCTGCCGGTGAAACCGCACCACTGATGCTGGTGGGGGTGGTGAAGTCTGTGCCGGTGCTCCCGGTGGATGATATCTTCCCCTATCTGCATCTGGAACGGAAATTCATGCATCTTGGCTTTCAGATTTACGATTTGGCGTTTCAAAGTGCGGATGTGGAGGCGGCGCGCCCGCTGGTGTACCTAACGGCGCTGTTACTCGTGGTGATTGTGGTCGGGTTGAACGTGGCGGCCATGGGCTTGCGCCACGTGTTGCGCGAAAAATACCGCGCGCTGACGTTGTGACGAGATCTCTCGTCTTTAAGCGATATTTCATTAGGAAAAGGCTATGCGAGTAACGAATCCCCTGCATTCATCACCGCTGCTGGATATCAGCCAACTGACGGAGGAGCAGACGGCGTTGGAGGTGGATCACCTCAGCCTCTATTACGGTGAAAAACAGGCGCTGAACGATATCTCGTTGCGCATTCCGCAGCATCAGGTGACCGCGCTGATTGGCCCGTCTGGTTGCGGTAAATCGACGCTGCTGCGCTGTTTTAATCGCATGAACGATCTGTGGAAAATTGCCGTATTGAAGGTGACATCCGGCTGCGAGGCGTTTCCGTCAGGGATGCCCAGTGGGATGTCTCGGCGCTGCGGCGGCGGGTGGGCATGGTATTCCAGCGCCCCAATCCGTTTCCTAAATCCATCTATGACAACGTGGCCTATGGCTTGCGTTTGCAAGGTATCCGCGATCGGCGCTTGTTGGATGAAACCGTGGAGAACGCGCTGCGTGCAGCAGCGCTGTGGCATGAGGTGAAAGACCGGCTGGGCGATAACGCCCTGACGCTCTCCAGCGGCCAGCAGCAACGCCTGGTGATTGCCCGTGTCATCGCGATTGAACCCGAAGTGTTATTGCTTTATGAGCCGACATCCGCGCTCGATCCTATCTCTACGCTGGTGATTGAAGAGTTGATGGGAGCATTAAAACAGCGCTTCACGCTAGTGTTGGTGACGCACAATATGCAGCAAGCGGCGCGGGTATCGGATTACACTGCCTTTATTCATCATGGCAAACTGATTGAATACGATCTTACCGACACGTTGTTTACCTCCCCCGTTCAGCACAAAACGGAAGATTACATTACCGGGCGCTTTGGTTGATGATGCAGCAGAAAAAATCGTAAAAAAACCTGTCTTTTGTACGATTCTCCGTGCCATATGAAAAAGTGATGATAAAATGTGCTGAATTTAATCGGGCGCAGGTAAAGCCGTAACATGAAATTCAGCAGTATGAGTGAAGGCGACATTGTTGTTGAACTGTGCCGGAGAATCAAAGAAGCACGCATTCAGCAGCGGCTGTCGCGGGTTGATTTGGCCGAACGCGCCGGGTTGGGTATTGCCACCATCAAACGCGCGGAGTTGGGGGAATCGATAACCCTAAGCAGCTTGTTATGCATTCTGCGCGGTTTGAACAGCCTGCATCAGCTGGAAGGCGTGTTGTTTGATGCGGATGTCTCCGCCTTCCATGTGCAAATCAGCGGAGAAAAAAACGCACACCGATGCGCATTCGCAAGAAAGCTTCGGCATTCCCGCCGCAAACCCACAGCGCAACCGCTGCGGTGAAACCGGTCGCGAACAGCACAGTGGATTGTTACATCTCGGCGGCAGAGAACAACATTATCTGGTCGCGCCCGGAAAACGAGAAAAAATCGTAAGGCGGTGGCCTGTCACTTCGGCATCCATCCTGCCACACGGACATTTTTCCATCATTTCTGTCTTTTCGTGGTCATTCCCGCTTTTTCTGAGGGATCCCCGGCTTTCGCCGAGGATGACGTGAGTGTGTGAGTCGAGGCGATGAGAAGATACCGCGTTATTCGCACAGCACCACTTTGATTGCCAGCCCGCCGCGTGAGGTTTCGCGGTATTTGGCGTTCATGTCTTTTCCGGTTTCGTACATGGTTTCGATCACCTTATCCAGCGAGACGCGCGGTTCGCTGGTGCGGCGCATCGCCATGCGCGCCGCATTGATGGCTTTGACCGAAGCGATGGCATTGCGCTCGATACAGGACACCTGTACCTGACCGGTCACCGGATCGCAGGTTAACCCCAGATTGTGTTCCATGCCGATTTCAGCCGCGATGCACACCTGCTCAGGGTTAGCACCCAGCAGTTCCGCCAGCCCGGCTGCTGCCATGGAGCAGGCAACCCCGACTTCGCCCTGACAGCCGACCTCCGCTCCAGAGATGGAGGCGTTAATTTTTACAGTATGCCAATGGCACCAGTTTCCAGAAAATAGCGCAAATAGGATTCCTGCGTCACCGGTTGGACAAACTGGTTGTAGTAGGCCAGCACCGCAGGAATGATGCCGCACGTACCATTGGTCGGCGCCGTTACCACGCGTCCACCGGCGGCGTTTTCTTCCGAAACCGCCATGGCAAACATGTTTACCCAGTCCATGGCATCCATCGGATCTTTAGAGAAACGATCGTTGATAAACAGCAAGCGGTGCAACGCCGAGGCGCGCAGCGGACCGGGCAGAATACCTTCGGTGTTCATGCCGCGATGAATGGCGTTTTGCATGGTTTGCCACACTTCGGCGAAGTAGTGTTCGATAGCCTCACGTCCGTGCAAGGCAATCTCATTCTTCATCACAATTGCTGACAGAGACAGGCAGTGATCGTGACAGTGTTGCAGCAATTTTTGCGCAGAATAGAACGGGTAGGGTGCGGTCTCTTCTGTCGCCAGTACCTTGCCAAAATGTTCCTGATCGACAACAAAGCCGCCGCCGATAGAGTAATAGGTTTTGCTGTGCAGCAAGGTTTGCTGCTGGTAGGCGCGGATCGTCATGCCGTTTTCGTGCAGCGGCAGGTTTTCCGCTTGAAAACGCAGGGCGGTTTCCAGTGGAAAGTTCACCTCATAGTCGCCCCACAGCAGAGGCAGGCGCTGGGTCTCTTTTACTCGTTGAATAAACGCCGGAATACCGTCGATGTCCACGCTATCCGGCAGGTTTCCGGCCAGCCCCATAATTATGGCGATATCCGTATGGTGCCCTTTACCGGTCAAGGAAAGCGAACCGTACACGTCCACCACGATATCGGTAACGGAGGTGATAAGCGACTGGCTGACCAGCTCATCGGTAAACATTTTACCTGCTTTCATCGGCCCGACGGTGTGCGAACTCGACGGCCCAATACCAATTTTGAAAATCTCGAATACGCTGACCATGGCGATTTTCTCTAACAAGATGCTGACAACGCCAAGGCGCTGCCAGCAGATTCCGTCATCAGGTGTGCCGAGAGACGGCTGGCAACTTATGCCAACCGTCTCTTGACAGTCATTAGGGGGAACAAGGAAGAGGCTCAGTGCCGCTTCTGCGTAGATTAATACAGTCTATAGACAATGGCGGTGATGGCGATCAGACCCATCACGGTAACGAACACGTTGCTGATCTGTCCGCTGTATTGCTTCATTGCCGGGACTTTCTGAATGGCGTACATCGGCATCAGGAATAGCAGGCAGGCGATAACCGGGCCACCCATTGTTTCAATCATGCCCAGAATGCTAGGGTTGAGCGTGGCGACGATCCAGGTGGTCACCAGCATAAACAGCGCCGTGATGCGGTTCAGCTTGGCGTGACCGATGGTTTTACCACGGCTGCGCAGCGATTTGATTATCATGCCGTTAAAGCCTTCTCCCGCCCCCAGATAGTGGCCGAGGAACGATTTGGAGATAGCGATGGTGGCGATAACCGGCGCCAGATAGGCCATGACTGGGTTATTAAAGTGGTTTGCCAGGTAAGACAAAATGGAAATGTTTTGCGTTTTGGCTTCCATCAGTTCTGCAGGGGACAGGCTCAGTACACAACTGAACACAAAGAACATCACGGTCAGCACCATCATGATATGGCTGTAGTAGAGGATGCGCTCGGCATCGTCGCCATACTCTTTACGCTTGGCAACGGCAAAAGAGGAGATAATGGGGGAATGGTTAAAGGAGAATACCATTACCGGGATCGCCAACCACAGGGTCGACAATAGCCCATTGCCGGTTGCGCTGCTGGTGAAAGAGATATTATCAAAAATCGCTAAATTCCAATGAGGAACTAAATAAAATGCCAGCAGCATCAAGACCATGACAAAAGGATAAACCAGAATACTCATGGCTTTTACAATCATGGCTTCGCCAAAGCGAACGATAAACATCAGGCCCAGAATTAATACCAAAGACAACACAGCGCGTGGCGGCGACGGTAAATGAAGTTGGTGCGTAATAAAACTGTCTACCGTATTGGTTATCGCTACGCTATAAACCAACAAAATAGGGTAAATAGCAAAAAAGTAGAGCAGCGTGATTAATTTCCCTGCGCCGACACCGAAATGTTCTTCGACCACTTCAGTAATATCTTCACTACCTTTTTTACCGGATAAAACAAATCGACACAGTGCGCGGTGTGAGTAATATGTCATCGGAAAAGCAATAATTGCCATAATTATCAATGGAATTAATCCACCAATACCGGCATTGATCGGCAGGAACAGCAGGCCCGCACCGATGGCCGTCCCGTAAAGCCCGAGCATCCAGACAGTGTCGCTTTTACGCCAACCAGAAGTGGGTGCGACGATCGCACTGCTTTCTTGGATTGTGCTCATAATTGGTTCTCCTTGGTGAACACAGTTTGCAAATCGTGTCAATATTGGCAATAGCATTAATGTTGTATAAATAATAAACATCGACGCATTTTTATAACGCAATCGCATGTTAGAGAGTCAATACTGATTGTGGCGGCATTCTATATTGAGGAGATCAGCGAATAATATTGAGATGATCACAGAAATGAATTGACGTGTTTTAATTTTATCAAAATTCGCTCATAAATAAAATATCAATGATGGTACTTTACGTTATTTATTTATAAGGTCTCTTATTTGATACTTTAACTTAATTTTCATACCAAATAATAACCAACAATATCGTTTCTAATAAATAGCGTTAATTTACCTGCGATTAATAATAGACCTAATAATCCATATGTCACGCCAAAATAAGACCATATAAATAGTATGTGTTTATGGTTTACAGACAAAACAGACGAGAGCGTAAGGGAATGCACTTCCCACCGGCCTAAAGCCACGCGGTGGGAAGTGCACAGCGGTTAAAGCGTTGCTTGTGCCCACTGTAGGCCGGAATGATAGGCTTCAGGTAACAGGGGGACGAGTGACTGTAACGTGTGTTGTAGCTGAGTGAGATCGCTGTGCGGCAGGTTCAGGTGGCCGACTTTACACCCAGGTCGTACTTCTTTGTCATACCAGTGCAGATGAACCAGCGGCAGTGCCAGCCAGGCGTTATTAACATCAGTACCAATCAGATTGATCATGACGGCAGGGGCATCAATCACTGGTTTCGGCAACGGCAGATCCAGGATGGCGCGCAGGTGCAGTTCAAACTGGCTGATGGATGCGCCATTTTGTGTCCAGTGGCCGCTGTTGTGCACGCGGGGGGCCAATTCGTTGATTAGTAAACGATCGCCCACGATAAAGCACTCCATCGCCATCACACCGACGTAATCGAGCGCATTCATGATGGCTGCGAGCATGGTTTCTACCTGTTGCTGCATACGCGCATCCGGCTGCGGCAGCGCAACGCTGGCGCGCATAATGCCATCTTCATGCAGATTGTGCGTCAGCGGATAAAACACGCAATGTCCATCCGTACCACGCGCGCCTACCATTGACACTTCACCAGAAAACGCGATGCCTTGCTCTACGATGCATTAGCCGTAGCAGGGTTGCGGCGGTGCCAGGGCGTAAGCGCCACTGACCACGGCCGTCATAGCCGCCCACGCGACGTTTGACGATGGCCAACTCGCCCAGCCGGCTGAAGACTGCGGGCCATTCTTGCGCTGAATCCAGCAACTGTTTCTGTGTCAGGCGATCGGCCAGACGTGGAAATATGTCACGGTTAACAAAGGCCGCGTGCTCTGCCAATTCGCGCGTCAATGCGGTTTCCGGCCAGCGTTCAATCTCGGCGGTGATGACCGCGTGATGAAACGGCACGGATTCCGGTTCGGCATCCAGCCCCACCGGGTAGACGGCAATCCCCAAGGGTTCAACGGCCTGACGTAACATACGACCCAGTTGGCCGTTTCCTAATACGCAAACGGGTTTCATGCCTCCTCCCGCGGATCGGGATGCGCCAGCACCTCATCGGTTTGCTGTTGACGCCAAACGGCGAGGCGAATGGCCAACTCACCATCGTGCAGCGCCAGAATCTGTGCGGCGAGCAGGGCCGCGTTGGCGGCCCCAGCTTTACCGATAGCCAGTGTACCGACGGGGATGCCACGCGGCATTTGCACAATGGAGTACAGGCTATCAACGCTGCTTAGTGCTGCACTCTGAACCGGCACGCCCAACACCGGCACCAGCGTTTTCGCTGCCAGCATACCGGGCAAGTGCGCTGCTCCGCCTGCGCCCGCAATGATCACATCAAACCCGTTTTCTGCGGCTTGCTCTGCAAAGCTAAACAGTTTGTCCGGCGTGCGGTGCGCTGAAACGACTTCGGTATGAAAGGGAATAGCGAGTGCGGTGAGAATTTCCGCAGCAAACTGCATAGTAGCCCAGTCACTCTTTGAACCCATGACGATGGCAATTTTTGCCGTGGCAGCGTTGGATGACATGCCTGTAGTGCTCCTGTGATATGACGTATTGAGACGCATGGCTGCGTCGGCCAGAAAACGGATGACGCTCTGGCTGGAGGGTGCAGATCATACCATGAGCGTTCGGGAAGGAAAACGGTTGCGTACGGACAAATCGCAGTATTATTGCCGTTAATGGCATCACAGGTTTGCCACAAAAGGTGTAAAAAATGGAGGAAATCAGAAGGGAAAGGAAATCAACGCGGTATCGCTAGCCGTGACTTTAATCATCCATCCTTGTTCATGCCAGGCACCCAGCACCGCCCGTTGCGCTTCGCCGCTGTCGGTCATGACCGTGTGTATCGCTGGCCGATGAGTATGCCCATGAATCAGGGTGTTAACACCATACGCTTGTAAACACGCCTGCACAGCCTGCGGATTGACATCCATAATCTGCTGCGACTTATGCTGGTTTGCCTGCTGACTTGCCGCTCGCATTTTTGCCGCCACCCTGAGACGCAAACGTAAGGGTAAGCGCAGGAACAGCCACTGGATGACGGGGTTATGTACCCGGCGGCGATATTTCTGATAGGCCGCGTCGTCAATGCACAGAGTGTCGCCGTGCATGATCAGGATTCGGCGTCCATAGCACCCCACTACCTGCTCGGCGGGGAGCAGTGTCATGCCTGCTTGCGCAGCAAAACGCTTGCCCAGCAGGAAGTCTCGGTTGCCGTGAATGAAGTAACAAGGGATACCGCGTTGTTGCAACTGACGCAGCGCGCTAGCGACGTTGGCATGCAGCGGTTGCGGATCGTCATCACCGATCCAGGCATCGAACAGATCGCCCAGGATATAGAGCGCATCTGCCTGCTGGACATCACGTTCCAGAAAACGCAGAAAACCGGCGGTGATCGCTGGTTCATGTACGTTCAGATGCAGGTCGGCAATAAACAGTGTTGCCATGCTGCTGCGATTACTCGCTGACAGTCACGTGGGTAATTACCACATCTTCTTTAGGAACGTCTTGATGCATGCCGCTGCGGCCAGTTGCAACGTCTTTGATCTTATCAACCACACATCCATGCCGTCGGTCACTTCGGCAAACACACAATAGCCCCAGCCGTCGGCACGTTCTGAGCGGAAGTTGAGGAAGTCGTTATCCACCAGATTAATAAAGAACTGTGCGGTAGCGTAGTGTGGATCGTTGGTGCGCGCCATAGCCAGCGTGCCACAGGTGTTTTTCAGGCCGTTATTGGCTTCATTGGCGATAGGCGCTTCGGTGGCTTTTTGCTGCATACCCGGTGCGAAACCACCGCCCTGGATCATGAACCCATTGATCACACGGTGAAAGATGGTGTTGTCATAAAAGCCGTTACGGCAGTAGTTTTCGAAGTTTTCCACGGTAGCAGGCGCTTTGTCTGCAAACGTATTAATGACGATGTCACCGAAGTTTGTATGTAATGTAATCATAAGAGTAAACCCTGATAACCAGAAGGATGAGACATCAGCTGCCAGGCAGCGCTGTCTGCACAAAGGCTGAATAACCAAGGCGCTCTTATAGCATAACTGGCTGTGCGAGTCAGTATGACGAGGGAACTATTCGCAGGGTAGATGTTGGCTGTTTGGTTAAAAAGTAACATAATGTCAATAAAATTGACAATATGTCATATATTTGCATTATTTTATTGAATAAAATTTTTCTTATTGTAGATCAAACATTACTTATTTGGGAGTAGGATTTGCAATCAAGTCAGATTAGTCTTAAATGATTCGTATTACAGAGTTTACTAACAATACTAACAGGTGAATCATGCTGGGCTTAATCAATCGTGTACTGGATAAACCCGATGCAGGTAAACTGCTGCTGCGTCTCGCTTTTGGCATTTTGTTGATTTTTCATGGATGGCACAAAATGGTCGATGGGGTTGGTGCCATCGCGGGTATGCTGACAAATGCGGGATTACCGACGTTTATCGCGTATGGTGTCTTTGCGGGTGAAGTCGTTGCCCCCATCTTATTGATTCTCGGCATTCTGACACGTCCTTCTGCCTTAGTGGTTGCGGGTACCATGGTGGTTGCGCAACTTCTGGCTGCACCAGCGGGTTTTGTTTCGCTGGCGAAAACCGGTGCCTGGGGCGCTGAACCGACTGCGGTATTCTTCTTCACTGCATTGGCTATCGCGCTGCTGGGCAGCGGGAAATACTCCGTGATGAGTAATCCGAATTTGCGCTAACGCTTCTTCGGTTTGCAAACAGTAACATGAGACCCGGCGCGCCATTGCCGAGTTTCTGTTTTTTAATCCTTATCAATTATCTTCCTATTACGCTGTCTCAGTCTTGCAATAGCTCGAGGTTCAGGTTTCAATACGTTGCTGGGCTTGCTGAACCAGCCTCAACGGCGGTGTTCCGTTTGCTGCGCATACTCCACTTCTCCCGCGAATATCATGGAATGTTTTGATGTTAAAGATTTTTAATACGCTGAGTCGCCAAAAAGAGGAATTCAAACCCATTCATGCCGGTAACGTGGGCATGTATGTATGCGGCATTACCGTGTATGACCTGTGTCATATCGGTCACGGGCGTACTTTTGTGGCTTTCGATGTGGTTGCCAGGTATTTGCGCTATTTGGGTTACTCGCTCAATTATGTGCGCAATGTAACGGACATCGACGACAAAATCATCAAACGCGCCGCAGAGAATGGAGAAAGCTGCGAACAACTGACCTCGCGCATGATCGCCGAAATGCACGCTGATTTTGATGCGTTGAACATTTTACGTCCCGATCTAGAGCCGCGTGCTACACACCATATCGCCGAAATTATTGAACTGGTGACGCAACTGATTGCGCGCAAACATGCCTATGTGGCAGACAACGGCGATGTGATGTTTTCTGTCGACAGCGCACCGGGTTACGGCGTGCTTTCTCGTCAGGATCTGGAACAGTTGAAAGCGGGGGCACGTATTGAGATTGCGGAAGTGAAACGCAATACGATGGATTTTGTGCTGTGGAAAATGTCGAAACCCGGCGAGCCGCACTGGACATCCCCGTGGGGGGAAGGGCGTCCCGGCTGGCACATCGAATGTTCTGCCATGAACTGCAAACAGCTTGGCGAGCACTTTGATATTCACGGCGGCGGTTCCGATCTGATGTTCCCGCACCATGAGAACGAAATTGCTCAGTCGACCTGTGCCCATGACGGACCTTACGTCAACTACTGGATGCATTCTGGTATGGTGATGATCGATCGCGAGAAGATGTCTAAATCGCTCAACAATTTCTTCACCGTACGCGATGTACTGAAATATTACGACGCTGAAACCGTGCGTTACTTCCTGATGTCGGGCCATTACCGTAGCCAGTTGAATTACAGTGAAGAGAACCTGAAACAGGCGCGTGCCTCTTTAGAGCGTTTGTACACTGCGTTGCGTGGCACCGATCCGGCAGCGACGGCTCAAGGTGGCGACGCGTTTGAAACGCGCTTCCGCGCGGCGATGGACGATGATTTTAATACGCCAGAGGCTTACTCGGTGCTGTTTGACATGGCACGTGAGGTGAACCGCCTGAAAGCGGAAGATGCGGTGGCGGCGGATGCGCTGGCCGCCGCGTTGCGCCGTTTGGCGGGCATTCTTGGGCTGTTGGAGCAAGACCCGGAATCCTTCCTGCAAAGCGGTTCTCAAGCGGATGGTGACGAAGTGCAAGAGATCGAAGCCCTGATTCAGCAGCGTAATGACGCGCGTCAGGCCAAAGACTGGGCGCTGGCGGATGTAGCGCGTGCGCGCCTGACGGAAATGGGGATTGTGTTAGAAGACGGTCCGCAGGGCACGACATGGCGCCGTAAATAACGCTATTGTTAGTGGTATCGTGTTAAAAATCGCCCGCGACGGTAAACCTTCGCGGGCGATTTTTATTGGATCAGACTACTGGCTGTTGCTTAGGGCACGACATTTACCGATTGCCCGTCAAAGTTGACCAGCTGACCAGCAATGATCTTGCAGCGTTTACGCGTTTCGACCTGGTCGTCAACGCTGACGCCACCGTCAGCAATGGCGGCTTTGGCGGCAGCGCCGCTCTCACTCCAGCCAAGCAGTTTAAGCAGATCGCACAGTTCAACGTGCGGGTGTTTATCGAGATGAAAAGTTTCCATAACATCCTGCTGTAAGAAGAAAAAGGCGCACCTGAGCGCGCGATGTTAACGTGATGTTTATGCGTTAACCGTATACCCGTGCTGTTACGCGTTGCCGTCGTGGTACTCTTCGCAGGCTTGCAGCGTGTTTTGAATCAGGGTGCCAACGGTCATGGGGCCAACACCGCCGGGCACCGGCGTTATCAGCGACGCGCGCTCCTGTGCGACGGAAAACTCCACATCTCCCACTACTTTGCCGCTGTCCAGACGATTGATGCCGACATCGATCACGATGGCACCCGGTTTAATCCACTCGCCGGGAATAAAGCCCGGCTTGCCAACCGCAACAATCAGCAAGTCGGCCTTCTCAACGTGTTGACGCAGGTTTTTGGTAAAACGGTGGGTCACCGTGGTGGTACAACCTGCCAGCAGTAGTTCCAGACTCATCGGACGGCCAATGATATTGGAGGCACCCACCACCACGGCATTCAAGCCAAACATGTCCACGTTGTAACGTTCCAGCAGCGTGATGATGCCGCGCGGCGTGCAGGCACGCAGCAGCGGGTCGCGCTGGCACAGGCGGCCGACGTTGTAAGGGTGGAAGCCGTCCACGTCTTTATCGGGTGCGATGCGCTCGATGACTTTGGTATTATCAATGCCTTCTGGCAGCGGCAACTGAACCAAAATACCATCAATGCTGTTGTCGGCATTCAGTTCGTCGATCAGCGCCAACAGCGCGGCTTCCGTTGTGCTGGAAGGTAAGTCATAAGAGCGAGAGACAAAGCCCACTTCGTCACACACTTTACGTTTGCTCGCGACGTAGATCTGTGAGGCGGGATTATCGCCGACTAACACAACAGCCTGCCCTGGCGCACGCTTGCCTTCGGCCAGGCGCTGCTTGACGCGCGCACAAACTTCATCCTTCACTTGCTGCGCAATCGTTTTACCATCAATAATCTTTGCTGCCATCTCTCTGGAAATCCATCAAATAAAACTACGGGGGATGGCGCTATTTTGTCAGAAGCGACGCGCGCTGTCAGGCACTGTATCAATATAAATTCGTCCGCACCTGACCGCTGTTGGCCTATTCTGTCGCAATTTCAACGCGATTTCTGCCCTTGCTCTTGGCCTGATACAATGCTTTATCTGCACGAATAATCACGCTCTCCGGTGCCTGAGCCGGTGTTATTCCCACAAAAAGTCGTTACCGCCAGCGCTGGCGGTAACGACTTTTTCATCCAGCGTGGTGAGTTCATGGGGGATACGCTGGTATCTGATAGCTTCCAGCGCCCGTTCTGCAAACGCTACGGCGCCTTCTTCCGTCACATCCATCAGAATGATGACAAACTATTCACCGCCATAACGTGCGATTAAATCCTCTTTGCGACGCGGCATACTGCTTAGCGCATGGCTCACGGTTTGCAGACACTTGTCGCCTTCAACGTGACCATAGTGGTCGTTGTATTTCTTGAACATATCGACATCGAGCATGATAAGTGCTATCCGCTTACCGGAAAGGGCGGATTGCGCGATGGTCTCGCGCAGGAAAATATCAAACTGTCGCCGGTTCGCCAGGCCAGTGAGGCCATCTAACAGCGCCAGCGTTTCCAGCGTGTGATTCATCGCGGTAAGCTGATCGCGTACCTTGGTTAGATCCAGCTGGTTTTTTTCGTTGATCTTGATCTGTTTCAGCACGATCGCACCCACGCTGCTCATGATCAGCAGCAAGGTCAGGGCGATAGCGGTATAAATGGTCGAGTCGACTTTCCAGTTGGAAAACACCTGCGTTTTGTTATAGCCCGCTGCGATGACAATGTGATAACGTTTTAACCGTGTATAACCATAGATGCGCTCGACATGGTCAACGGTGGAGTAGAAGGTGGCAGTGCCGCTGGTGGATGACTTCAAATGCTCCATAAACAGCGGGCTACTTGATACGTCCCGGTTAATTTGAGAATCATCAAAAGGACGTCCATACAGAATATGTCCATCCGACAGTAAGATGGCTAATACGTCAGTGTCTCCCACCGAATAATAGCCGTAATAGAGTTTAAAATAATTGAGAGAAATGGTGACGAACAGCACGCCGGCAAAACTGCCATCCGGGTTATTTAAACGCATGGAAACTGGAATTATCAGATCGTCAGTGGTGCGACTGTGTATCACACTACCGATAAATAACTCTGTGCTGGGTGTGTTTTGATGATATTTGAAATATTCGCGATCTGAGTTATTTGCATTCTTGGGAATGTTATCTGCGGTGGTTACCAGCCAATGTCCGGCTGAGTCGTAGATAAATATACCGTGCAACTGCGGCAGTGTGGATTTTCGATTTTTTAACGTTTGTTGCAGACGAAGCAGTTGCGGCCCACCAAACCCATCTTGTTCAATGTGTTCATTGAGATCCTGAAGCAGCAGCTCCAACTTGCAAGAAGGTATCTTCGGCATGACGAGAAAGCGAGAGCGATAAGTTATCCGCCTGCTTTTCGGTGGCTTCAAGGGTGCGTTTATAGGAATTAAACACCACCCATCCGTTAAGTACCACAACAGCCATAATAATAAACAGGATAAAACCTGCCATCAGATTTTGCAGAGACGGCTATGCGTGTTGTTCTTTAGATTGTGCGCGTGTATTCATGCAATGGTGTCCCTTGTCCCCCATGCTGACAGGTACGCATTACTTACCCATGTCAGTAAATTATCCCGCGAAAAAAATCTCCCTGCCGGTCTTGAATGCAGCGCGATGCTGACGGTATTTATGGGTGGCACGAAAAAATACAGGATGCGAATACACTAAGTGTAGCTGTGTTATTAAAAAGCGAATCTGAACGGCTGTTTTTTAATAACGGGCGGCACGATTTGCCGCCCGAAGAGGTCATTACGCGGAGCTTTTTTCTGAACGCAGTCTGACAATAAGGCACACAACGCTGGCGAGTGTGGCAAGCAGGGTGACGCCCGGCCAACCGGCGAGCGACATCGCTTTGGCTCCCAATGCAGAGCTTGACGCCATGCCAATAAACACGCCGGTAAACAGCAGGGCGTTGAGCCGTCCACGAGCCTGAGCGTTCAGGCTGTAAACCAGCGTTTGGTGAGAAACCAGTGCAGATTGTAATCCCAGGTCAAAACCAACGGCTGAAAGCGCAGCGCCTAACTGTGTGACTTTTGCTGCACCAAAGCGGTCTGACAGACTGCCTGAGAGCGGGGCGGCTAGTGCCCCGCCAGCGTTGACCAGAATGCGCTAAACCCGACAGAAAGCAGCCCTTGCGCCAGTGCCGCGCGGTGCAGTGCAGTGCAGTGCAGTGCAGTGCAGGATAACTGCGCCACAGTTGCAGCATAGAGCGTAATAAACATGGGTAGCTCAGGGCCGAGTGCTGGGCAAAGGCAGGTAGAATACGCCACAGCGCAATACCGATAATGGCGATACTGAGGGCGGCTAACTGGTACATGGCCCGCCAACCAATGTATTCGCCCACCACGCCGCTCACGGTTCGAGACAGCAGTATCCCGATCAGTAACCCGGTCATGACGGTACCGACATTTTTTCCCTGTTTTCCCGCTGGGGCCAAAATAGCCGCGACGGGCACAATATCTTGTGCCAGGGTGGCGGCCATACCGAGCAGCAGGCTGGACATACACAGTGCGGTTGGTCCTGTCACCTGGCTGCACAGCCAGAGCATGGCGGTCAACGCGGCGCTTTTAACGGCGATAATCTTACGCCGATCGTAGCGATCGCCGAGCGGTAATAACAGCAGGATACCGAGCGCATAACCGATTTGCGTTAACGTGGGCACCAGTCCCATGCCGTCAAGTGACAGCTGTAAGTCATGGCCTATCTGCGGCAGAATTGGTTGAACATAATAGATTGATGCCACGCTGAATCCTGCGCCAATGGCAAGGATGAGCGTCATGAGACCAGAAAAGGTCGGCTGCACGACGCTTTCGCTCTCGGTGTTTGAAATGATCGACATGTAGATTTCCCCGTTGTGCTGTCGTGTTAAGGCGTATTGTTCAGCAATGTGGCATGTAGCCGGATAAGTGGTAAAACAGTTATACGCATGACGTATGAGTGGTGGCATAGTGAGCAACATAGACCGTATAGAGTTGATGCAGACACTGACGCGCATTATCGAAAGTGGTTCTCTGTCGGCTGCGTCCCAGCAGATGGGAACGACTCAGGTGACCATCAGCCGCCGTTTGCAGGCGTTGGAGCAGCTGCTGAATACCAAACTTCTGCTACGGACCACCCATGCCATGAAGCTGACGGATGATGGTGAGCGCTGTTACCAGCATGCGCGATCGCTGATCGCCGCCTGGGAAGCGTTAGAAGACGATTTGAAAGGGGCGGATGCTGAACCGACGGGCGTACTTCGGGTGCGTGCTCCGCATGCCTTTGGTCAGGAACAGCTTATTGCACCGCTGACGCAATTTCTTAATCAGTACGGGCAACTCTCTGTAGAGTGGATGCTGAACGATAAATCACCGGATTTTATCGCTGACAATATTGATTGCGCGATACACGTTGGGCCAGCCATCGATCCGGCAACCGTCGCCACGCGTTTAGCGGAGGTGCCGCGTATCATTGTGGCCTCTCCGACGTTGTTGGCCCGGACTCAGAACGCCGTAGAGGATATTGATGCTTTGGCAGCATTGCCATGGATCGCCATCAGACAGTTTTATCACTACGATGTGACCTTATCTCACAGTGAAACCGGGCAAAGCGTGCACTTTCCCATAGTTCCTCGGCTTACGTCAGACAGTCTGTATGTCGCACGTCAGGCCGCATTGAGCAGTTTGTCGCCTTGACCAGCACACGTCCGGCGCAATTGTTTGGCCTGTGGCCGCAGAAGGGTAACCTGATGCCTGGTGCGGATGTCGATCTGGTGCTGTTTGATCCGCGGCGGCGCGTTACGCTGCGTCACGATGAGATGCATGATAACGGCGACTACTCTCCCTATGAAGGCATGGTATGCCAGGGTTGGCCGATCATGACCTTGAGCCGTGGTGGGGTGGTGTGGCGTAAGGGCGTATTCACCGGCCGCGCCTGGCATGGGCGCTTTCTGCGCCGCAAGCCGTTTAACGCCGCGTCGGTCGATGCGCCGTTTTGATAGACTATTTTGATACAACAGCCAGCGTGGTGGGCTGGAGTGATACCGCGCTGGCTCCACTTTTCACCTGAAGAATTTCCGCTATCACGCTGATGGCGATCTCCTCCGGGGTTTCCGCCCCGATATCCAGCCCAATCGGCGATCGCAGCGCGGCGATGTCAGCCGCATAGACACCCCGCTTCTCAAGTTCGGCACGAAAGGTCTGGATCTTTCTTCGGCTGGCCAGCAAGCCAAGGTAGCGCACCGGGCTGCCGACGGTGTGTTCCAACGCTTCTCTGTCCCGATGGTTGGTGGCGATCACCACATAGCATTTATCATCCAGCGTCAGATGCTGGATACCGGCGGTGAAACTCTCAACCAGCAATTTGCGGCTGGTAGACGGGAGATCCGGGTGATCCAGATTCTCTTTCCAGGTATCCATCAGCGCGATCTCGAAGCCGAGCGGGGCGGCCACCACGGCGATAGCCAGGTTCACGTGGCCCGCACCAAGCAGGACCAACTGTGGCCGGCGTGGCTGCACGGCGATGTGTATCTTCATGGCGCCACCGCAATCCGAGCCAACGGCACCTTCGCCCTGACGCGCCATGCGCCCGCTAAATACGTGGGATTGTCCTTGCGCTAACGCCTCTTTTGCTTGTTCCAGCACCAACCGCTACATCATCCCACCGCCGATGGTTCCCATACTGTTGCCGTCTTCATCAACCAGCATGCTGGCATTGTGGCGCGGTGTAGAGCCGCGGCTTTCTACGATCTGAATAAAGGCAAAAGCCCGGTTGTTTTTTCCAATTCCGCTGCCTGAGTAAAAAGCTCCATTACATACCTCGCGTAAATCATGACTGATGATGGGGTAATGCAAATTCTGTGCCTGCGTATTGGTTTATTTGGGCGCGTAATGGCACGGGTTATTACGGGGAAACACCTGTTATTTTCTCAAAATGAGAAATGCGATTATTAATTTGCAAAAACGTGGTGCTAACCCAGATCATCCCACTCTTTCGCTCTCGTCATACATATTTCATCTGGTCAGCAGAACACGCTATAGCGCCTTATTCCCACGCCGCTCTCCCTGACCGGCTATTTCTGGCCTGCATATTGCTTTAACCACAATAACAATGTCGCTCGGTTTATTTTTAAAAAAAAGAACAAATAAAGGAGAGCAATGTGGGTGATGTGATGCGTCCCATTCCGTTTGAGCAATTGCTGGAAAGAATGTTTTCTGAATACCAGCAAAGTCGCTCTATTTTTGGCATCCCTGAGAGCCAGTTCTATCGCCGCAATCCCGCTCGGCAAATGCGGGTGTTCGGTGAAGTCTGCGACACCCCGGTGGGGCCAGCGGCAGGGCCGCATACCCAGTTGGCGCAAAATATCATTACCGCATGGCTGACCGGCGTCAGTTTTATTGAACTGAAAACAGTGCAGATTCTGGACAAACTGGAGCTGGAGAAGCCCTGTATTGATGCGCAAGATGAAGGGTTCAATACCGAATGGTCCACTGAGTTTACGCTGATAAAAGCGGCGGATGAATATCTTAAAGCGTGGTTTGCGTTGTGGTTGCTAGAGTGTCTGTTTGCCCCACGCACGCCTGAACAAGGCCGCTCATTTATTTTCAATATGAGCGTAGGTTATGACCTGAAAGGCATTCAACAAGCCCCAATGCAAACCTTTATTGCCACCCTTATGGATGCCGCGGATTCACCCACCTTTCAGCGCTATCGCCAGACGCTGGCACAGTGGATCGCTGACGTTGATATCCTGTTCGATGGCGTGGTGTATCACGACCGCAACGCACTGGCGACGCTGCCAGAGCGCATTCCTTCCCGACTAGTCACCGGCGTGACCTTATCGACTATGCACGGCTGTCCTCCCGATGAAATCGAAGCGATTTGCCGCTACATGCTGGAAGAAAAGGGGCTGCATACCTTTGTGAAACTGAACCCGACGCTGTTTGGCTATGCGCGCGTTCGAGAAATTCTGGATGGCTGCGGGTTTGATTATATCCAATTAAAAGAGTCCTCTTTCCTGCACGACTTGCCGCTAGACCGGGCATTGGGCATGTTAGAACGTCTGCTGGTGCTGGCACACCAGCAGGGGTTGGAATTCGGCGTGAAACTCACCAACACGCTGGGTGCCGGCAATCATAAACACCGTCTACCGGGCGATGAAATGTACATGTCGGGGCGGGCGCTGTTTCCTATCTCGATCAACGTCGCAGCGGTGTTATCACGCCATTTCGAAGGAAAGCTGCCCATTTATTATTCCGGCGGGGCCAGTCAGCTCAATATCCGTGCGATTCATGAAACCGGTATTCATCCCATTACCATGGCGACCGATTTGCTGAAACCCGGTGGGTACCTGCGTCTGGCGGCCTGTGCGCAAGAGCTTGAAAACTCTGCGGGCTGGACTATGACCGCAGTAGACGTGGCACGGTTAGAGACGCTGGCGCAGGCGGCGTTGACGGCGGAATACCACCAGAAAGCCTGGAAGCAGGAAGAGACTATTGAGGCTGGTGGCGTTTTGCCGCCGTCCGATTGATGCGTTGCATCAGCGCAGTTTTTCCTATGTCTGTGCTGGCACTGGGGCATACCACAGCCGCGATGTGGCGCTGGCGGGGGATAACCGCGCAGTGTGGTTATCATTCCAGTTTCTACGGCGTTTCAATCGGACTGAGCTGCTCACGCTCGGGCGTTCTGTGGGCGTGGTGGGAGCGGGGAATACTGCGATGGATTGCGCTCGTGCCGCGCTGCGCGTACCCGGCGTTGAGCAGGTAACCATTCTCTATCGTCGCGATGAAGGCGATATGCCTGCCTGGCTCGAAGAAGTGCAAGAGGCGCGTCACGCCGGGGTTGAATTCCGCTACTGGGTGAATCCGGAACGGTTTGATAGCGACGGTGCCGTGACGCTGCGCGTGATGCAACTCGGCGGCCCGTCCGTTAGCGACCGAGCGCACCGAGGCGCTACATCTGGATGCCCTTATCTCCGCCGTTGGGGAAGAGCCTGACTATGCGGCGTTGGCGCAGATGGGGATTCCCCTGTCGGCCAAAGGTGTCCCTGTGGTGGATAGCAAAACGCAGGAAACGCAGCGCAATAATGTGTTTCTGATTGGCGATGCGCAAAGCGGTCCGGCTTCTATTGTGTCGGCAATCGGCGCAGCGCGGCGCGCGACGGATGCCATTTTGCTGCGTGAGAATATTCGCGACGACCATGCGGCAAAACGCTGGCTGAATACCGATCCGGCGGATATCTATCGCCGTAAAGGGGGAGATAGACGTCCAACTGGTCGCAACGGATGAACAGGACGCGTTTGCCCAGCAAGAAGCGCAGCGTTGCCTGTCGTGTAACTATGTGTGCGCCAAGTGTGTGTGGATGTTTGCCCTAACCGCGCCAATATCTCCATTGCGGTACCCGGTTTTCGTGACCGTTTCCAAACGTTGCATATTGATGCCTATTGCGTTGCATATTGATGCCTATTGCAATGAATGCGGCAACTGTGCCCAGTTCTGCCCGTGGGACGGTAAACCTTACCGCGATAAAGTCACCATCTTCAATTTGCGGCAGGACTTCGCTGCCAGCAGCAAATCCCGACTTCCTGTTGGACGAAGATGGCATTCTGGTGCGCCATGAGCAGCAGATCTATCACCTGGCGATTGACCCGCAAGGCCATATTGCCAGTGCCCTGTCAGAGCTGGCAGACATGTGCCGTATTATTTCAACTGTTTGTCAACATCATCACTATTTACTTGGCGCGGTGGAGGCGTAATTCATGCTGATTTTGCGTAACGCAACGGCGGTGCAGTTTGAGCCCGCTCGGGTGGATGAGGGCGTGGATATCGCCATTGACGGCACGGCGATCGTCGCGGTGGAAAAAAACCTGACGGCGCGCTATCCGGCTGCGACAGTGAAAGAGATGCAGGGGCGACTGGTGATGCCGGGCATTGTCTGTGCCCATAACCATTTTTACTCCGGGTTGGCGCGTGGCATTCTGGCACGTATTGACCATTGTCCGGATTTTATCTCCATGCTAAAAAACCTGTGGTGGAAACTGGACCGCGCACTGGATGAAGAGTCGCTGTATTACAGCGAGTTGGTGTGTTCGCTGGAAGCGATTAAACAAGGCTGTACCTCGGTTATCGATCACCATGCCTCCCCGTCGCTGATAGGCGGATCGCTGGATGTTTTACGCCGTGGCTTTCTCACCGCCGGCTTGCGTGGCATGACCTGTTATGAGACCACCGATCGCAATGGCGGGCTGGATGAACTGCGGCGCGGCGTGGAAGAAAATATCCGTTTTGCTCACCGTATCGATTTGGATAAAAAGTCGGGCAAAACACCGTATTTGGTGGAGGCGCACATTGGTGCACACGCACCGTTCACGCTGAGCGATGCCGGACTGGAACTGTTGGCCGACGCGATTACGCGGGCTGCATATTCACGTCGCTGAAGACCGCTATGATGTGTCTCACAGTCATCATCATTATGGTGTTGATCCGATTGTGCGACTGGCGCGGGCGGGGTTGCTGAACGAGAAAAGCCTGATCGCGCACGGCCTGTTTCTTTCGGCGCAGGATGTAGCGGTGATCAATGAGTTTGATGCTTGTCTGGTACATAACGTCCGTTCCAACATGAACAACCAGGTGGGATACAATCCGCGCCTGGCGGAGTATCGTCATGTGGCCCTGGGAACCGATGGTATCGGTGCGGATATGTTTGAAGAGTTGAAATTCGCCCGCTTCAAACACCGCGATGCAGGCGGCACGCTGTGGCCAGACAGTTTCCTGCATAACGGTAACCTGTTGCTGGAGCGTAACTTTGGTGCGCCGTTTGGTTTGCTGGCAGCTGGGTATCAGGCCGATTTAACCATTTGCGATTATCACTCCCCGACGCCGCTGTGTGCTGAAAATCTGGCTGGGCATTTGGCCTTCGCTCTGAATTCCGCCAGTGTGCACAGTGTGATAGTGGCAGGAAATCTGGTGTATGAAAACCGGTGTTTCCCGTTTGATGTCGAGGAGATTTATTTCCACGCGCGTCAGGCTGCGGAGAAATTATGGCAACGTATGGATAATCTCGCGTAGTAAAATAACAATACGGTTGAAGTAATAGAAAAAGAGATTCTCAATTATTCTTCATCCTCCGCAATAACGGAGGATGAACATCAAAATAATAATTAACCTGCACAAATAACGTCATCGCCGTTGTTCTTTACACTAAATAATTCAAGTTGCAGGACAAAACGTTTACTTTTTGAACAGCGCCTGCGCTGGCCCTTTAGGACGAGGCTCATTTATGAGTCTCGTAATGCGGCAAGCGAATGAATCCCGATGAGCTTACTCAAGTAAGTGATTCGGGTGAATGAGCGTAGCCAACGCACCTGCAACTTGAAGTATGACGGGTATATTTGGCTATTCCTTGTTACAAGGTGGCTTCCTTTAATTTTGTAGTAGGAACCTAACTATGAAACATAGCATTATTGTATCTTTATTCCCCGGGGATATTCGCACAGGTCGTTTATTTTCCATCAGTACCGTCGCAGCCGCACTGTTAATACCCACACTCGCGTTTGCTGAATCACCAGCAGCAATAAAACCGCTGAGCAGTAATCTGGGACAAACCTGCACACAAAATGCCTACGGCGTAGATAATGCGCTTGATGCGTTGCGCTGTGGTTCTATCCATGGCTCGTTGCGCTCGCTGTATTACTCCACCAAAAATGCCTATTTCGTGAGGAATAATAATCAGGATACTGCCAGCTATGGCGGTAATATTCTGTTCCAAACGGCACCGTATTACGGTATTAGCGCTGGTGTTGGCGGGATTTATAAACAACAGTGGCGTTCACCGGGCGCTGGCCGCGGCTTGACGGAATTGGCGACCAATCAAAACGGTTTTGGCGAAGCCTGGTTGCGTTGGCAGTATCAGGATTTCCGCTTTACAGCGGGCGATCAACGCATCGATATTCCCTTTATGAGCGACTATGACTGGCGTATTACGCCCATCCTGTTTCGCGCTGTGTATATGCATTGTGGCGATAAAACGGATTTCGTACACGCCACCAAGATATACCGCTACAAGCCGTGGCGCAGTGATAAATTCCTGGCAACCAGTGCTTATAGCGCGATTAAAGAAGAGACCAATGGAGCCTGGGCCATGGGAGCGGGCCGCTCAAAACAGGCTGGCGATATGACCCTGACCGGCCAGTTATGGTATGAAAGCTATGATGACTATGTGAATATTTTCTATAGCGAAGCGCACAGTCAGTGGAAAGCCGCGCCGTGGTAGCCGGATATTGGCGTGCAATTTATTCGCGGTAGCGGTGAGGGTGAGCGTTTACGCGGCGAAGTAGACAGCACCTCTTACGGCGTGCAATTGGCGCTGACGCCGACCAGTAAAGTGAAGTGGTCTACCAACTACAACCATATTGTCTCCAACCCTGAAGCCTATCTGAATGGGCGCTGGTAACACCGTATTCCAGCAGTACCTCGTCAGGTAAATATTTCGCACAACCGTACTTTACCAGTACCCAGGATCTCGGTACCGGTAATGCCTATTCTACGCGAATTACCTATCAGGTGATGCCGGCATTGAGCATCGGGACGTATTATTCCTTTATGGACCCGAGAAGCTCAGCAAGTGCACCCAGCCGTAATCAGTCTGAATATGTTGTCTTTGGCATTTACCAGTTTGACGGTGCCTTAAAAGGATTAAGCCTGTCTAATTTCCTTGGGGTACAAACCTCGCCGGTTTACGATTATTCGTTTTGGCAGAATCGGGTTTCTCTGCAATATAATTTCTGATGTTATTTTTTTCTAAAAAGGTATCCGCAATGGATACCTTTTTTATATGTTCTTTAGCACACTATTGTCATGCACTCTATGTGGGCATTAAAACGTGCATATGCCGCCTTATGGTGCAATATTACTCATAAATATTATTCATTAAATACAAAATTATCTTTTTTATAAAAAAGATAATCGTTTGCTTAAAAATGCAACCTTTTGCCTATCGTTAAAATACTTTACCGCCGGGTCGGTTTTATTATGGTATGGGAATTGCTGTTTATTATATCACGCTTAGTTTATTACGCAGGATAAAAGCATGACCGTATGCAACCGTTACGCTATCCGCAGCGCGTTTTTCGATATTGACGCACCCGCAGGGAATCCGCAGCAGATCGCTGAGCATGCCCGTTATATTGACGATGGCGTGTTGCTGATTGAGGAGGGAAAAATCGTTGGTTTATATCCCTGGCAACAAGGCGAAGCACGTGTGAAAGCGGACTGGTCGCTGATCGATTATCGCGGAAAAGTGATTTTGCCGGGTTTTATCGATACGCATATCCACTTTCCACAGGCTGAAATTATTGGCGCTTACGGTGAGCAGTGGCTCGAGCGCTACACCTTTCCTGCTGAAAGCCACTATGGCGATATGCATTACGCCACCCGTATGGCCTCGTTTTTCCTGCAACAACTGCTGAGTAAGGCACCACCAGCGCCATGGTTTTTGCCACCGTACACCCTGAATCCGTAGAGGCTCTGTTTAGCGCTGCGGAAGGGTTGGGGATGCGCCTGATTGCGGGCAAAGTGATGATGGATTGCAATGCACCGGACAACCTGGTCGAAACGGCAGAAAACAGCAATCGCCAGTGTCAGGCATTGATCAGGCGCTGGCATGTCCGCGGACGACTGGGCTATGCCATCACCCCGCGCTTTGCACCGACATCTTCACCAGAACCGTTGAGCACTGCGCAGCGCCTGCGCTAAGAACTTCCCGATACCTGGGTGCAAACGCACTTGAGCGAAAACCCGCAGGAAGTGGCTTGGGTACGTGAGCTTTATCCTGATCGGGACAACTATCTGGATGTGTATCACCACTACCGGTTGACCGGTCGGCGTAGCGTTTTTGCGCACGCTATCCACCTCGATGATACGGAGTGGGACTGCCTGCACCAGACACAATCTGCCGTTGTGTTTTGTCCCAGTTCTAATCTGTTTCTCGGCAGCGGGCTGTTTCGTTTGCAGCAGAGCTGGCACAAGGGCGTGCGTATTGGTATGGGGACCGATGTCGGTGCTGGAACGTCGTTCAGCCTGCTGCAAACCTTGGGAGATGCTTACAAAGTCGGACAGTTGCAACAATACCGGCTGTCAGCCTGTGAAGCGTTCTACCACGCCACGTTGGGAGGCGCGTGTGCGCTCGATCTGGAGCACGAAATCGGCAATTTTGCGACAGGGAAAACCGCGGATTTCGTGGTTATCGATCCTGCCGTCACCCCCTTACAACGCCTGCGTGATGACAACTGTCGGGACATTATGGAGCGGCTGTTTGTGCTGATGACGCTGGGCGACGATCGTAATGTAGCCGCCACCTGGGTCAATGGGCGTCCCGTCTGGCAGGCTGATTGCCAGGGGGTGGCCGCATGACCGCCTTTTTACTAAACGACACGCGGGTGGTGGAGCGGGATGGCGATCCTGCGCTGACCGTATTGCAATACCTGCGTCAGCGTAAGCGTCGCACCGGAACCAAAGAAGGCTGCGGTTCTGGCGACTGCGGTGCCTGCACTGTCGTACTGGGCCGCGTGGAGCAAGGACGCATGTGTTATGAAACCGCCAGTGCCTGCCTGACGCCATTGAGCGCGTTGCAAGGTAAACAGGTAATCACGATCGAAGATCTGCGGCAGGATGGAGAACTGCATCCGGTGCAGCAGGCGGTAGTGGATCTGCATGCGTCACAATGTGGTTTCTGTACGCCGGGTATGGTGATGTCCCTGTTTGTGCTACAAAAGCAGTGCAGCGGTTGGGATCGTCAGCAGGCGGAGCAGGCATTGGCAGGAAATTTATGCCGCTGTACCGGCTATCGGCCAATCATGGACGCCGCGCGCCAGTTGTGTGAACACCCGATAGCGGACAGCTTTACCCGACAAGAAGCGCGCACCGTGGCTCGTTTGAATGCACTGGCGAGCGAGGTCGCCGTGGAGCCATCCGGTGAGGAGCAACGCTGCTTTATGCCAACCTCGCTGGAACAACTGGTGGCCTGTTATCTGCGATATCCACAGGCGCGCTTGCTGGCAGGGGGGACCGATCTGATGTTGGACATGGCGCAAGCCGTAGCTGCCCCTCCTCCCACGATCGCGTTGGAACAGGTGGAGAAGCTGCGTAACGCCTACACGGATAACAACCATATCCATCTCGGTGCCGGATTGACCATTACCCAGTGTGAGCAGCGTTTACACGCCGCGCTCCCTGCCTTTGCTCAGGTGTTGCAGCGCTTTGCATAACGTCAGATCCGTAATCGCGCCACGTTGGGGGGGCAACATTGCCAACGCATCACCGATAGGCGATACCCCTCCCATGTTGTTGGCGCTGGATGCTGAATTGCTGTTACAGAGGGGAACGGATCTCCGCACGATACCTTTGCGTGAGTTTTTCCTGGCTTATCGCAAAACGGCATTAGCGCCGAGCGAGTTTATTCGCGAGATCCTGATCCCGCGTGAGGCATTGCCGGATAACTTTCGCGCGTGGAAGGTATCCAAACGGGCCGATGACGATATCTCTATCGTGTTTGGTGCTTTTTCTCTGCATATCGAACAGGGAAGTATTGTTCAGGCGCGCGTCGCTTTCGGTGGGATGGATGCGATCCCACGGCGGGCTGAACGTTGTGAGCGTGCGCTGCTGCACCAGCCATGGAACCGGGAGACGGTTATGGCGGCCAGTCAGGTGCTGGTACAGGATTTCACACCGCTCAGTGACGCGCGCGCCAGCGCCGATTACCGCATGCAGCTCGCCAGGAATTTGCTGCTGCGTTACTTCTTCTGCATACAGGGAGAAGATGTGGCAATGCACACCATGTCGCATGATAACGTGTCGCATAACCCTTCATCGCCTGCGCCGACTCAAACAGCGTTGCAGGCGCAATTCTCTCAGCCGCTGCCTGGCGGTGTTTGGCACAGCCATATTCACGAGAGTGCCACCCTGCACGTCAGCGGCGAGGCGCGTTACATTGACGATCGACCGGAACCGGAGGGGCTGCTGCACCTCTGCCCGCGCCTGAGCGATCACGCCCATGCCCGTATTCTGAAGATTGATGTTGAACCTTGCTACCGCATTCCCGGTGTGGTGGCGGTGCTAACCCGGCAGCATATACCGGGGAATCCAGATATCGGCGTACTGGCTCCGGGGGATCTGTTGCTGGCGGATAGCGAGGTGAACTATGCCGGGCAGATGGTGTTGGTGGTAGCGGCAGAATCCCGTGAGGCGGCGCGGGTTGGCGTTGATGCCGATCAAATTCGGTATCTCTTTCACTTCGACCTTTCTCAATCAGGCGGGTGCCTTGCTGTTGGTGTATACCGATGGCAACGTGCAGCTTAATCACGGTGGAACCGAGATGGGGCAGGGGCTGAATACCAAGGTCGCGCAGATTGTGGTACAGGTACTGCAAATTGATAGCGCGTCCATTCAGGTCACCGCCACCGATACCAGTAAGGTGCCGAATACGTCCCCGACGGCGGCATCCAGCGATGCCGATTTGAACGGCAAAGCCGCACAGCAGGCAGCGGAAATCATCCGGCAGCGCTTGGTCGATTTGCTGTGTCGCCTTTACTCCTGCGTTCCCGATGATATCGCCTTTTGCAATGGCGTCGTGCGTGTGGGTGAGCACCATTTTACCTTTGCGCAGGTCGCGCAGATGGCATGGCTGAATCAGGTGCCGCTGTCGGCAGCGGGATATTATCGGGTGCCGGGTATCCATTACGATCGTGACGCCGGGTGCGGACAACCCTTCTACTACTTTGTTTACGGTGCAGCGTGCGCTTAAGTGGTGGTTGATACGCTGACCGGTGAATATCAGGTAAAACTTGTGGACATTTTGCACGATGCGGGCGCTTCACTGAACCCGGCGCTGGATATAGGTCAGGTAGAGGGGGGATTTGTACAGGGAATGGGGTGGGTTACCACCGAAGAACTGGTGTGGAACGCACAAGGGCGTTTACTGACAGATACCGGTGCCACTTACAAGATCCCGACCGTGGCGGATATTCCGCATGATTTCCGCGTGCAACTGTTACCACATACGGTTAACGCGGTAGACACGGTGTTTCGTTCTAAGGCCGTGGGTGAGCCACCGTTTATGCTGGGTATTGCTGTCTGGTGTGCATTGCAGGATGCGGTGGCGAGCCGGGATGATGCCGAGTCTCATGTTTTGCTCGAACTGCCCGCCACACCGGAACAGGTATGGCGAGCGCTGCAACGATAGCAGACTGGCGTCATTGGCAGGGCGTAATTGCCCACAGCCAGCGCGCTGGCGTCTTGTTGAGCCGTCGCGCTGTCTCCAGATAGCGGAGATCCAGCACGCTGGCAGACCAATAGACATTCGCGGCATTGTTGGGTTGCCACTGTCCGTCAAACCCTTTAACACCGGCTTTACGGCGCTCTATATCGAAGCGTACCTTGGTATTGGCGAACTCTTCGTGCGTTTTTTCACCGTCGGCATAGGGCTTGAGCCATTCCAGCGCGGTACGCAGGCTCTGCCCATGGCGGCCTTTCAGGTCAATCCAGTTCTCACCTTGCAACTGCGCTGCCATGGCGGCGCGCAGCAGCGGCTCCAGTGAGTAGACCACGTAGTGCAAGGCATCGCGTTCGGTGAAATCCATCACTTTGCCATCTGCATGAATATTGGTATCCAACTGACGGATAAACGCTGCTTTGGCCTCTGCCAGCAACGTGGCGTCATCTATCGCTACCGCGCTCATGGTGACTAAATTAACGCGATGGCTTTGCCAGTTGTTGCTCCAGATTTTTTTGGCGCTGTTCTGGTTTTCATACATCTTCTGTAAGTACCCGGTTGCCATTGCATGTAGGAAGGTGCGAGTGCGCTCACGCGTGGCTTCCGGCAGGGCGCTGCGCGTCAACCGGTATGCTTCAATCAACCCGTCGAAGCTGGTTTCGTCGATAGGGTTAAAGCTCAGTTGATAGGTTTTCATCCAGTCATCCAGATAGATCGTCAAGCGTGACAGCAGCGCAGCATCCTGAGTCCGTTGCCAGGCTAAGGCCAGATCGCGCATATAGCTGAAATCACGCCGTGCCACGTTAGACATATCGTAGATGCCCTGATGAGGCAAGGTGCCTTCCGTGTGCACGATCGGTATAGCTTGCGGTTTGGAGGCTGGTGGATGCGCGAGTGGATAATAATGCCTGGGTTGAGGGGGCCGTAACCTTGTTGCAAAGTCCTTCACTGGCCTGTACTGCCGGTAGCAACAGCATGGTCAGTATTCCCAGCGCGGCGGGAACACGGTGAAATAGCCGAGAACGGCTGAGCGTTGATGCAACGGTATCCATAACAAGCATCCTGTGGTTATCAATCACCACATCATACTGGAATGCGCCAGGTTGGGTTTAGCGCTGTTCCACATTCAGCTTTTTTGTTCAGTTTGGTTTATCCATTTATTGGCTATGCAAAGCCGATAACAGTATTTGTTTTGTGGGTGAATCACGCATAAAAATTGAGAAAACAAGTCATCCAAATCCATTGCAGGTCTTTGAGAGGAAAACATGATGTCGGAATTAGTGTTTATTTCTCAACGAAATAATCATTGACATCTGGATGGGGTCGTTGATGAATTACGCCGTGTACGTCAGCAATGGCGTGACCGTTTTTCTCAGGTCGATTATCAGAATAAACGGTTGCTGCCCTCAAAACAGAGTATCCATAGCGTTGCCGATACGCTGATTAAAGTGTTGTATCCCATACGATTGGGTGCCACGGATTTGCGTAAAGAGGGGGAAGATTACTACGTCGGTTATCTGTTGGGCACAGCGCTCAATGCGTTGGCGGAAGAGGCGGCGCTTGAATTGCACTATCAGTCAGGCACTCCAACACAGCACGGCGTCACATCACCCGAAGCACAGGACGCTGAGCACCGTATCCGCAAGTTTGCTGCGTACTTGCCGGTGATTCGCCAACGTCTGGACAGCGATATTCAGGCCGCGTATCAGGGCGATCCTTCCGCGCGCAGCCGGGATGAAGTGCTGCTGTGCTATCCCGGTATTCATGCGGTGATGTATTACCGACTGGCCCACGAATTGTATCAACTGAGGCTACCGCTGTTAGCGCGCATCATGACGGAGAAGGCACACAGCGAAACTGGCATTGATATTCACCCTGGGGCCAAGATCAGTGAGGGCTTTTTTATCGATCATGGTACTGGTGTGGTGATTGGTGAGACAGCGATCATCGGCAAACGTGTGCGGCTTTATCAGGCAGTCACGCTTGGTGCCAAACGCTTTGTCACTGACAATGACGGTCAGTTGCAAAAGAACTATCCCCGACATCCGATCGTGGAAGACGATGTGGTGATTTACGCCGGAGCGACATTATTAGGGCGTATTACCATCGGTGCGCGTTCCAGCATTGGCGGAAACGTCTGGCTGACGCACGATGTGCTGCCGGACAGTAATGTGCGCCAGGCTAGCGTGTTACACACTCAGTATCGCGACGGTGACGGTATTTAATTCGTCGTGCACGCCAGCATCTAACCGCACTTTCTCATTCTTAAGTGGGTGCATAGCCCACTCCCTTATTGGTAATGAAATCGCATTATGAGCGAGATCAGTATTTTCTTGATCGCTGTCGTTGTATTGTTCTGTATATATCGAAACACCAGGACATCAACATGATAAAGAAAATAGGTTATACACTCGTGGTTGTCGGGCTGCTTATGGCGTTTTCCTCTGCGTGGGCGGCGCGTCAGGTCACCGATCAGTTAGGGCGCAACGTCACGATCCCCGATCACGTTAATCGCGTGGTGGTTTTGCAGCATCAAACGCTGAATCTGCTGGTGCAGTTGGATGCGCAACAGAGCGTGGTTGGCGTGCTGTCCAGTTGGAAAAAGCAATTGGGGGACAGCTATCTGCGCCTTGCTCCCCAGTTGGCGAATTTACCGATGCCGGGCGATCTGACACAGGTGAATATTGAAAGTCTGCTGAAACTCGAACCGCAGGTCGTCTTTGTCGCCAACTACGCACCGCCGGAAATGATCTCACAGATTGAACGGGCGGGCATCCAGGTGGTGGCGATCTCCCTGCGTCAGGACAAGCCGGGGGAGGCTGACAAAATCAATCCGACCATGAGCGATGAAAATACCACATATAACGAAGGGCTTAAAACCGGCATCCGCTTGATCGGTGACGTGGTGGAGCGCCAGAAACAGGCGGAAGCGCTCATCAGTTATACCTTTAGCGAACGGGGAAAAGTCAGTGCCCACATCGCTGCTATCCCTGAAGAGAAGCGCATTCGTGTTTACATGGCCAACCCCGATCTGACCACCTACGGCTCAGGAAAATACACCGGCCTGATGATGTCTCACGCCGGTGCCATGAACGTAGCGGCAGCCTCCATCAAAGGCTTCAAACAGGTCTCGATTGAGAATGTATTGGCCTGGAATCCACAGGTCATTTTCGTGCAAGATCGCTATCCGGACGTCGTACAGCAGATCATCAACGACCCGGCCTGGCAGGCCATTGATGCGGTGAAACAGCATCGGGTCTATCTGATGTCGGAATACGCCAAAGCCTGGGGATATCCGATGCCGGAGGCGTTAGCGATTGGCGAACTGTGGATGGCGAAAAAGCTCTATCCGGAACGCTTTGCCGATGTGGATATGCAAAAAGCCGCGAATGACTATTACCAGCGCTTCTACCGTATGGATTACCGCGCAGACAATCCAGCAGCACAATGACGGAACTCTATCGTATTACGCTGCTGGCTGTGGTGGTGGGGACGTTGCTGATTGCCCTGTGCTCATTGGGACTGGG
Organism: Candidatus Symbiopectobacterium endolongispinus; assembly: GCF_018777385.1. GTDB lineage: Bacteria > Pseudomonadota > Gammaproteobacteria > Enterobacterales > Enterobacteriaceae > Symbiopectobacterium > Symbiopectobacterium endolongispinus. The sequence continues at coordinate 1,187,642 of NZ_JAFJYB010000001.1, forward strand.
GCGCTATGGCCTTTCCCCGTGGCGAATTGTTCAGATACTCGTCGAGCCTTTGTCCGACAGCAATCCGACGCTAAGTGATATTGAACGCCAGGTGGTGTGGAGTGTGCGCTTACCTCGGGTGCTACTCGCGTTGTGTGCCGGAGCCGGGTTAGCCCTGAGCGGTGCCACGTTGCAAGGCGTATTCCGCAACCCACTGGTTGATCCACACATTATTGGCGTCTCTGCTGGTGCGGCGTTTGGCGGCACGTTGGCGATCTTGTTGAGTTGGACGCCACTGTTTCTGCTGCTCTCGACGTTCACGTTTGGCATGGCCGCCCTGCTGCTGGTGTTCATGATAGCCGCCGCGTTGGGCAAGCAGAATGTCCTCATCCTTATACTGGCGGGGGGTCATCATCAGCGGCTTTTTCGGTGCACTGGTCAGTCTGATGCAATACCTGGCGGATACCGAAGAAAAATTGCCGAGTATTGTGTTTTGGCTGTTGGGGAGTTTCGCCACCGCCCATTGGGACAAACTGGTCACACTGGTACTGCCGCTCGGCCTGGCGGGGGGACTGCTGCTGCGCCTGCGTTGGCACATTAACGTGCTATCGATGGGAGAGCAGGATGCGCGCACGCTGGGCATGGCGGTGCAACCAGTGCGCCGGCTGGTGCTGAGCCTATGCGCGGTGGTGGTGGCTGCGCAGGTGGCCGTGAGCGGCAGTATTGGCTGGATTGGGCTGGTGATCCCCCACGTTGCGCGCATGCTGGTGGGGGCCGATCACCGGCGTTTATTGCCAGTATCGTTCTGGCTTGGCGGCGGGTTTATAGTGCTGGTTGATGATTTGGCGCGCACGCTCAGTAATGCAGAGATCCCTTTGGGGATACTTACGGCACTGTTTGGTGCACCGCTGTTTGCCGTGCTGCTGTATAAAACGCAACGGCAGCGCAGAGGTTGATACTATGTCACTGATTCGACTATCTACACAGGCGCTGGCGTATGGCTATCACGCGGGAGAGCCGTTTTTCCCACCGCTCGAACTGTGCTGCCGGGCTGGGGAAATCACCGCCATTTTGGGGGCCAACGGTCGGGGAAAAACCACATTACTCCACACGCTGCTCGGTTTTTTTGCCGCCGCTAGCTGGCACGGTGCAGCGGGAAGGGGGATGGGTTTTGTGCCACAGCTTTTTACGCCGCCTTTCTCCTACAGCGTGCTGGATATGGTACTTATGGGGCGGGCGGGGCGTATTGCGCTGTTTTCCCTGCCCACGGCGCACGATATTGCTGCGGCGCACCGTGCGCTGGATATGCTGGGTATCGCGACGCTGGCCGATCATGATTTTAGTAAGCTATCGGGCGGGCAGCGGCAACTGCACGTCGTCTTGCAGTGCCTTGTCGCTTTTCACGATGACAGTAATGCGATTGCTCAGCGTCCACTGTTCGGTGTTGTCCAGCGGCAGTGGCTGATGTGTGCTGATATGCCCGGCGGTAGGGGCGGGCAGCGTTAACGCAACGGCTCGGGCTTGCAGAGCAAACGGGCCTGGCTGAGAGCGGCGAATTTGCTGCCAGAGCGTAGTGAACGCTTGAGGCTGAAAGGTGGTGCTGCCGCTATCCGGGCCGATGAGGGCCAAACGGGGCGAGGCACTCTCGAGAAATGCCGCAACGTGACGTTGCAGATCGGCGGGTTTAACGTCTTTGATCAGCGCATGGGTCATAAAAAGCTGCTGCTTTTTGTCAAACAGCGGCATCTGGAACGCTAACGCCGTGGTTATCTGATCGGCCAAGTAATCATTCTGATAACGCTGTTGGGTGGCAGCCTGCTGGCTGAGCTTGGCGAGCAGGCGTTGACGTACACCGTTCAGTTCATCATCGCTGACGGGGGACGTCGCCATGCGTTGCATTTCCGTCCAGAGCAAGCGCAATGCTCCCTGATAATCTTGCCCTGAAGGACGTACAATCATCAACTGCTGACGCCGTTTTTCATCCAGCAATGCCCCTTTGCTCATTGACTGAGGCGGAAGGGAGTTCACCGTTGTCTACCAATACGGCAAGGCGTTGGTTAAGGATAGGTATCCAGAGGTTATCCAACAGATCGTCACGTTGCCCTGCGGCGGTATTTAGCGGTGCGGCGGCATCACGCTGTAAGGAAAACTGGATCACCCGATCGCCATATTCACGATCAAAGATAGGGGAGACAAGCAGGGTGGGTTGTGGCGCAAAGCGCTGCCATTCTGGATTGTCCGGCGTGGCGGGTTGAGCGGGCTTGCTGGAAAAGTAACGCGAAATGGCGCTTTTTATTGCGGATTGATCCAGTTCGCCGACAATCACCAGCGCCATGCGTTCAGGCTGATACCAGGTGTGATAGTACGCTTTTGCTTGGTCTACCGGTGCCTGACGAACGATATCCAGCAGGCCGATATGGTCGCGTTCAGCATAGCGGCTACCGTGATAGCGCAATTGTTCCAGTGCCTGATTAATGCAAAAACCCACGCCCTGACGTACCCGCCACTCTTCGACGATCACCCCGCGCTCTTTTTCAAAGGCGTCCTGCTCGAACGTGATCCCCTGCGCCCAGTCTGACAGCAGTTGCAGACCGGTTGCGGTTTGCTCGGGTGTAGCCTGCGGCAGCGAGAGCTTATAGGTGGTGGAATTGAAGCTGGTCACGGCGTTGACGTGATTGCCTAGCTTGATACCTTGTTGCTCAAGCTGTTTAAACCCGCTGGTGCCGGGGAAATGGGTGGTGCCTTTGAACGCCATGTGTTCCGTGAAGTGTGCTAACCCACGCTGCTGTTCGTTCTCTTGTAACGAGCCACTTTTTAACAGCAGGCGCATCTCGATGCCTTTTTGCGCACGCGGCAACAGATAGACATTAAGCCCGTTGTCCAGCGTGAAATGTTGCATTTCCGTACGCGTCGGCACAGTGCTGGTAGTCGATGGGCGATCGGTACTGGCGCAACTCAGCAGTGCCAGGCTCATGATGCCGATGGCAATGCGGTAAGTGAATGGGTTATGACGCATGAAGCGTTCCTTCTGATAACGGGAGATACTCTGCGGCAGGGGTGTATTCGGTTAAATCGATAACGCGCTCGGCTTCTTCCCGTAAATACGTTTGGTGACTCACCAGTACGATGGCGCTGTCCGGCAGATGTTGTTTAAGCTGGCGTAGCAGCGCGCGTGCGCTGGTTTCATCCAGTGCCGAGGTGGTCTCATCCAGTAGCAGTAATTTCGGTTGGTTTAACAGCAGTCGGGCGAACAGCAAACGCTGCTGCTCACCGCCAGAGAGTTGCTGTGCTCAGTCGATATCCTGTTCCAATCGGTCGGCTAAGGGCATCATCCCGACAAGGTTGAGTGCATCGCGGTATTGCGCCGTACTGAACGCCTGGTTCAAACGAGGATAGGCAAGCAGTGTACCCAAGCGGCCGGGGGGCAGATAGCTGTTCTGGGGAATCCAGCAGGTATGAGTATCTTGTTGCACGCTGCCTGTGTAGTAGGGCCAATGGCCACTGAGCGTGCGTAACAGAGTGGATTTTCCCAGACCTGACGGCCCGGTGAGCAGCAGTAACTCACCGGCTTGCACGTTAAACGCAACGCCGGTCAGTAGCGGCGTTTTGTTCGGTGTCATCACCGTGAGCTGCGCACGTAAGCGTGTCACGCCCTCTGTAGAGTGGAGGGATGGCGTCTCTTCACCGTCCAACAATACTACGAAGTGGTAAAGCCGCGCTACCGTGGCCTGCCCGGCGGCAATCTCTTTATAGGCAAACACGAACCAACTCAGCGATGTGGCGACGCTGGCAAATGCCTGACGCAATTGTATCAACCCGCCAAGCATTATTTCACCTGCCAGAAATTTCGGCAGTGCGAACAAGATGGGGGCCAGTGCCGTTACCTGCTGATAGCCGACGGTAAAAAACGACAGGTTACGTTCGTAGCGAATCAGTTGGTTCCAGTTTCCCATCACATGGAGGAAATGTTGCATCAACGTGTGGCGCTCGCCGCTTTCCCCTCGTTGTCCAGCAATCGCATCGCTGTGCTGGCGGCGGATAAGCAGCGCGGCGCGGTAGTTGGCTTCGTGGCGCTGACGCTCCATGTTCAGATGACGCAGTGGTGAACCTATCCACTGCGTTAACGCCATACCCAGCAGGGTATAGAGAATACAGGCCCAGAACATGTACCCAGGAATGTGCCAGACACTGCCGCTCAACGAGAGAGAAAGGTTGCCGGAAAGCTGCCACAGAATGGCGGTGAATGAAATTAGCGTCAGCGTGGCATACAGGAAAGACACCAGCAGCTTCAGCGTCGATTCCACCAGCAGGCGAATATCTTCCGCAATACGCTGATCGGGGTTATCCGGCTCTTTTGCTGCCAGCTTGAGCTGATAGTGGCGGCTGTGGTCGGACAGCCAGCGCTGGGTAATATCGGCTGTCATCCGCTCGCGTCAGTGCATCAGTAATTTCTGCTGAAAATACGCGCCAAGCACGATAACCAAAATCAACCCGGTGACCAGAACCACGAAGCGGCGCAGCAGAACATAAATGTGCTGCCCATCCAGCTGTTGCAACGCATTATAAAAGCTGCCGTTCCACTGGTTCATTTGAATGTTGAACCACACGGAGTAGAGCGTTAGCCCAAGGGAAAGCAGTAACAGAAACCAGCAAAACAGGGAGCCGTGGCTCCCCCAGAAAGGTTTGACCAAATAAATGAACTGTCTGATTGTTGCCATGATCGCTGTTTACCTGAGATTAAAAGTCATAATTCATCTGTAACCAGAACTGACGGCCCGGATCGTAAACGCGTAATACCTGATCGCTGTAGGCCAGCGTATCGGCGACATTTTTGTTGTTGAGAATGTTATTAACCTCGACGGAGACGCTGGCACCGTAGGCAAAACCGGGCTTCCAGGTGACGCGGCCATCCCAGGTATAGCGGCTGGCAAAATGCTCTTTGCTGTATTTGCGCAGCTGTCCGAATTCCGGATCGTTGTAGTATTCGTTGCCATAAAGCACCGCTTGCTGACGCGAACCACACCATTGCAGACGGTTGTACAGAGTTAACCCATATTCCTGCCACTCGCTGGTCAGTTCCAGATTAAACTTGAGCGGCGAGTTGTAGTTGGTGGACGGCAAATCTTTGGCATCGATGACTTTGCCGTTGTACCAGACTTTATCGGAGTTCAGACGCGTGCTGGGATCGAAGAAAGAGTAGCCCTGATCGCTCGGCGTGTTGTTTTTGCTTTGTTGCCAGGAGACAGAGCCATTCAGCACGTGAGTGGCATCGGCCCATTCCCAGGGCTGGCTGTTGCGTACCGACAAGGTCACCGCATAGTGCGAACTGCGACCACCGTTATCGAAGGTACGAATTTTGGATTGATCGCCCGTGGTGCCAGGATACTTTGTGCGGCTGCGCACTTCATCACGCCCTTCGCTGTGTGCATACTGCAAGCGCCAGGTGGTAGACAGCACCCGTTGCTGAACGGCCAGCGTCAGCTCATCGTTATAGGGCGTGGAGAGTGATTCCAGTCCCTCAAAGTCTTTCTGCTGCTCCCAGCCGTTGCTGGGATCGTTAGGATCGAGAGTACAGTAACCACAGTTCTGTAACCCTGCGTTTTGTGCGCCGTACAATGCGTACGTCAACATCGAACGGCCGTAATAGCGGTTCAGGCCGCCGATCAGCAAGGTATCGCTGTCGCCAAACAGATCGTAAGTGGCGCTCAGGCGCGGTGCAATGTTGGTTTGCTCAACGAAGTCATCGCGGTCGAGACGCACGCCGGGGCGTACAGTGAGCCGACCGTAGCGCAGCGTATCATCGGCAAACAGCGCATAGCTGGTGTAGTTGGCGCTGTAAGTTCCGGCGAGGAAACGGTTCATGGTTAACATATCTAACCCGGGCATAGTCGTTAGCCGGTAACGATAATAATCATCGCGTCGAATATAGCGCCCTTCGGTGTTGTTCACTTCAAAACCCATGCTGGGCTGGTGTGCTATGCCGAGCCACTCCGTTTCGTTAGAGCGCATCACGCTTTTGGCTGACAGCGTTTCTTGCTCAGAAATCAGGTTACCCGGCCCTCCACTGCGTAGGGATAACGGGTTACTCCAATCCGAGTAGTCGAGCACTTCAACATAATTGCCCTGATCGGCAGTGCGCTCATCTTTCAGCTTCTGGTAGCTGCCGGTAAATTCCAGTTCACCCACCGCCATCCGGTGCTTTAGCGTGCTGGTAAAACCGAGCCCGGTGTGGGCATTGTCATAACCGGAATTGAGCACCGAGCTGGAGAACAGGCGGCTCTGGTAGTCGGTGTAGTTACCGGAAATATCTACCGTGGTGGCGGTGCTCAGGTTCATCGAATACTTCAGGAAAAAGTTGTCCGGGACTCGTTTTTGATTGCGACGACACGCCGCGCTTTCAATCATCTCAAACTCACCGGCGTCATTGAGGATCACACCCTCGCCGCCAGTGGTGTACATCGGGATGGTGGAACTGCGCCGTGAGGCGGAGAACAACAGCCCAGAATTCTCCGTTACGCTGGTTTCAAACCAGCCGCCGAAATCTTCCTTGTTATAGCGGTTCTGGAAACGCGCCGAGTTGCTGGTGTCATTCTTGCTGCTGTCTATCGGCTGGGCTTCGTCATTAAACAGCTTGGTCCAACTGGATTGCGTGGTGCGATAGTAGGCATGGGCGCTGTCCCCCCCCCCCCCCGCCAGCGACGGCTGGTCACGTCAACGGTGCCGCCGGTAAATCCACCGTACTCCACTGGGATGTTGTTGTCATAAACGGCAACGCTATCGATCAACCGACTGTCGATATAGATCCCCTAATCGCCGGTGTCGATGCGGGTTTCCGTTTCACCATTGTCGTTTTTAGCCGGATCGAAATCGTTGTTAAAGTTGACGCCGTCCAGCTTGTAGGCGTTCTGGAAACTGGAGGCACCGTTAATGGAAATACGCGATGGCTTGATTTCGCCCTGATTAAGCGAACTGCTGTCGCCGTTGGCAAATTGCACCGCCGGGTTGGTTTTCAGCAGGTCCGTCACGTTACCATCACAGGTGTTGCGCTGGGCAATCTCTTCGGAAATCAGGTATTGCGGCGCGGACATCACATCGGTCGCAGGGTGGCGACCCACAACCCCTTGCACACTGGTTTCCGGAATTACTAGCGCATCACGCGCGGTTTTTTTATGGGCGAACCACAAAGCCTGAACCCTGTGGCACCATTTCCAACCCGGTGCCGAGCAGAATTTTTTGCAGCGCCGTTTCCAGCGTAAAGGTGCCGTTGAGGGCGGGCGCCCGCATCTGTTTTACTGCGGTTGCGTCATACAGCACCTGGATTTGCCCCTGGCGCGCAATGGCGTTGATCGATGTTGCCAGCGATTGTTCTGGCAGGGCGATCTGCACGTCTTTAGCGAAAGTCTGTCCACACCAGAGCAGGCCCGCGCAGACGGCGATGGTCAGTTTCTGCGGCCTGAAAGAGGGGAAACGGCGTTTTGTTATCATGTTTTTCGGTCTCAGCATCATGCCAAAATAAAAGCGTCGTGAAGGAAGACTTAAGAATGAGAATTATCCTCACCTAAAAAACACGAATTTTTGTATTATTTTTTATTTTCTTTGTTTATCAATAAATTGTTCTTGTCTTGCCAAACCACATTAACAGGCAATAGCAGGGGAAGCGCATTAAAAAAGGCGGTTGGATCGTCCAGATTGACTTGTCCGGAAAGGGGGAGATTGCCCAACGCGGCGTCCGACAGAGTGACATTCACGGCATAATAAGGCTTCAGCATGGCAAGCACCTCGCGCAACGGTTGATTATCAAAACTGAGCTGACCGAAGCGCCACTCTCCCACTGCGGCGAGATCAACCGGATTTACCGTGAGGCGATCGCCGCGTGAGTAGCTGGTTGCACTCTCACCTGCGTGCAATAATGTCTGAGGGGTATTGAGTGCAGTAGTCACAGCAACCACACCTTGAGAGACGGCAACCGCTACCCGCTCTCCCGCTTTGCGGATATCGAAAGCGGTGCCGACCACTTTTGACCTGGCGTCCATCGATCTCCACGTAAAAAGGGCGCTGCGGATCGGGGCTAACGCTAAAGTAGGCTTCGCCCGCCTCCAGCCATAGCAGACTCTGGTCGTGCTGGTAGACTATGCGTAAGCGTAAATCCCGGTTCAGCATGATGCGGCTGCCGTCAGAGAGCAGAAGGGTTTTCGGCTGGTCGGTCGTCGCTACTGTCAGGCTATCTTGCAGCAGAGCGGGCCACTGGCTGTAAGGCAATACCAGCGCGAACAATACCAACAGACCCACAGCCAGATGTTTCAATGGGCGAAATCCCCAGGAAAAACGCTGTGGGGAGGGGCTAGAAGCCAACGCCTGGCGCGGGAGTTCGGCGGCATCGTGCCAAAGCGTAAACATACTCTCGAAAGCGTGCCTGTGTTGCGCCGAGTGCGCCAGCCAGGCTTTCAGCGCCTGCCGCTGCGTGCTGGGCATGCGGCGATTTTGGCTACGGGCAAACCACAGCGCCGCTTGCTCATCGATATCCGCCACCGATTGCGGGTCTGTTTGCACGTCAGGCCCTGTGCTCATTGTTCTTCCTCACTGTGTACCGCATGTTCCACATAGCGCTTGCAATGCAACATGGCCTTAGCGATATGTTTTTCTACCATACTGACAGAAATATCCATTTTTTCAGCAAGTTCACTTTGTGACAGGCCATCAAACCGGCAAAGAACAAACGCTTCCCGTTGGCGCGGTGGAAGCGTCTCAATGGCATCATACAAACGCTGCAAGCGCTGCTGGTGGTTCAGCACCTCGGCGGGATCGTCTGAGGCGGAACCCGCGTGGTTCAGGTGCGTCTCTTCCTCCATGGGCGATTGCAACTGTTCCTGCTTCTGAGAGCGATGCCAGTAATCAATCAGCACATTGTTGGCGATTTTAAACAGAAACGCGCGGGATTCCTGAACCGGTGTATCCTCACGTCGGTTAAGCCACTTGGCGAACACATCCTGTGACAGATCGCTGGCATCATGGCGGTTTCCCAAGCGCTTCTGGAAAAAACGTTCCAATTGATGGTAGGTTGATTGATAGACATTGTCGATAAAATGCCGCAATGGTTTGTTTATAGTCATGTGCCTGGTGTATTGATAAAAAAGCATGAAAAATCAGCTCTAATACATTGCTAGCGTGCTGTTTATGGCACGAATGGCGATCGTTTCTTATTTTATTGAGTGCTCTATGTAATAAATATCATTTGCATTCGCGTTGTGTCTATAATCTTCTGTAAAGAAAGTATTAAGCCCTTACGTTACAGCAACATGTTTCCATGTTGCTGCACCTGATAATCAGGCATGGCGAGCAGAGGCAATGAGCAGCTTAGGCATTTTTCTCCTTCCCCGACGTTTTTATCTTGGTGGTTCTGCCGCCAGTATTCTGTTTCACATAACCGTAGTGGCTATTGCTGTCGTTTGGTCAACGCGCCTGATGCAAAATCAGAAAGGCGCGCTACCGCCCGTGGTCAGCATACAGTTGGGAACCTACCAATTGGAAAAAGCGCCGCCTCAGGTTGTAGAATGGCCCAAACAGGTTTTTTCCGCGCCGCAACCTCGCCAGCAGCAGGATCAACCTGACGATCCCGTGCTGGATAATTTACCGGTAGTGGCGCAGGGGACACTGGAAAAACGCGTTAACGTGCGCGAAAAGCCGCGCCCGCAGAAAAAAGAGATACAGCCTGAGGTGCGTAATGAACCGACGCCTCAGGTCGCGGAAAGCGCGCCTGCGACCTCGGCATACAGCGCCGGAGAAGCAACGCGTAGCGCCGCCAATTTCACCAGCGCGGCCCAGCAAGCGATCAGCGGGCAGGTGGGTTGGGAGAGCTTGTTGCATACGCATCTAGCGAAATTCAAACGTTATCCCCGTGCCGCACTGCGCTATCGGGCGACGGGAATTAGCCATGTCAGCATGGTGTTGAATGCACAAGGTCAGGTGATGGAGGCCGCGATTGTCACGACGTCTGGCAACCGTATTCTGGATAACGAAGCGCTGGACATCGTTAAAACGCGCCGCGCCGCTGCCTTCACCGCCGCCGCATGAGCTGAACAGCGAGGGTCAGGTGCAGGTGGTAGATCCCATTTCGTTTTATCTGTGAGCGGTCATCTAGGCCATGGCCGTTGTGCGGTGTGGCGGACGCACCGCATGCATCTTACGGTACTCCGACGGCGTGACCATAAACTCAGCCTTAAAGCGACGGCTAAGGTTTGAGATATCATTAAACCCGCAGTCGTAAGCGATTTGAGTGATATTTTTATCCACCACGCTTTGTAGCGCTCCAATCGTTGTTGATGCACCCAACGGTTTACCGATGTGCCCTATTCCTGAAACAGTTTTTGCAACGAACGTACCGAAATACCGCAGGCACTGGCACATTCAGTGACGCTCAGTTTCGGGTCAGAAAGATGCTTTTCCAGATACTGCTGTGCAATATAAAACAGCGTTGAGTGCCACAAACTCTGTGTCGGTGCTGTCATGCTCAGTTCACTCAGCGAGGTCGCGATCAAATTCAGCAGAATATCTGCCAGATGTTGTGCATGCAGCGGTGGGATCGCATCCAGAAAAGGCACGTATTTCAGAATAAAACTGTACACCAGCACGCCGGTGACGCTGTTGCAGCGTATCGCTTTGGCGGTGATGTTCTGCGTGTTGCCCAGTCGATTGGGAAATTTTTCTCGCGGGATCAGAATCTTGAATAACGAATAGTCATCATCAAAAGACCAGCTTACCGGCCTCGACATATCAAAAAAGCAAAAATCCCCCTGACGTAAAAAGGCGGTTCGGCCATCTTGTGACAACTGGCTGGTACCGAAGCGCTGCAATTCTATGTAAAAATCGCCCTCCTGGCTTATTCCTTGTGAACGTGGCGTGCTGGTGGCGCGGTGGCCATTTAATTCCAGTTGCAAAAACTGAAGATCGAGCACCAGCCGTTCCGTAATATTGGCGTAAAAGCGCGATTGGGAAGGGGGCGCACTCATGCCGCAATCATACGAGGAGAGAAAACGTCCCTTCACAATATCCCTGAATGCGCCGAAACGCTCAAGGTCAGGAATGTCCTGCGTTGTAAAAATGCTTCTCATCACGTTTGCCTTCATAAAAGACATATTCTTTATGTGGTCTATCGTTATTCAGAACAAAAATCAAGCACGCTGACCTTAAAAATGAATCGCCGTCTCATAAAGTCAAACTGGCGGTTATTTATTTTCTTTTATGTCTAACCGGTGATGGAATTAATAAATTTCTCTTCGACCCGATTATTACAAATATTTCACATCGTACTCATGGAGCGGCTTCATTTTACTCACTAGAAAACCACAGATCGCCTACTTTATTCATTTTTATCTTTAGCGGAAATCAAGTGTGGGCGTAAATCACAATTTTTATTCTTTGGTGAAAATGACGAAAAAAGTTCGCAATTTATCAAGAATATGCCCGTGCGCACTTTCACAATAAACGCATTAAAACGGGCTGAGAAAATAACCCATCACGGAATTAGAACAGTACTGAGTAGGTTTTTTGTGAATCTATTAACGACCACCGTTGGCGAATGCTTAAATAAAGCAGCGATGCGTAATCCATCCGGTGTGGCATTGATTACCGCTCAAGGTGGGACGTCACTGACTTGGCAGGAATTAAGTGATGAGGTTCATCAGGTCGCTCGTGGATTACTGGTTTCCGGATTAAAAAAGGTGATCGACTGGGGCTTTGGTCTGCAAACAGTGTTGAATGGATCATCTGTTTTTTAGCTGCCGCTAACATCAGTGTGGTGGTGGTTGGCCTTAATTTTCAGTTTCAGAAAAGGGAAATTCTCAATTTACTCCACTTAACCCACATTGATGTTCTGTGTTTCTCGGACGGTTTTCGAGATAATGACTTCGCGGCCGCGGTTGCTGAACTGGTGCAAGAGACATCACTGTCACATTTGCGCTTAACTATTGCCCTGGAAAAGAAAACACTTCCTGGCACATTGTCGCTCAACGAAATAAAAGTGCTCGGTACGGCATTGTCATCGAGGGATTATCAGCAGGCACAAGTGCAAAGCAGCGATCTGCTGACATTGCAACTGACGTCCGGAAGCACTGCGGCACCCAAGCGGGTAATGCTCAGTCATCATAGCGTTATTAATAATGCACTGTTCTCTGCCCAGCGTTTGGTGGTGACGCGCGCGGATACGCTGTGTCTGGCTGTGCCGCTGTTTCATTGTTTCGGGCTCTCTTCCGGGCTGCTGTTTGCCTTTCATCAGGGATGCAAAATAGTGTTGCTGAATAACTACAGCGCCGAGGCTATGCTTAAGACCATTGAGCGCTATGGTTGTACTATTTTGCATGGTGTTCCTACTATTTTCAGCCGCCTTATGCAGCACGATGCGTTCACGCAGTATGATGTTTCCAGCCTGGATAAGGGCATCGTAGCTGGAGCCTACTGCTCGCCGTGCCTGATATCGGATATTACGCAGCATCTTGGCATGCGGCATCTTGCCGTCTCTTATGGTCAGACTGAAACGTCCCCCTGTTGTACCCAAACGCTGTTTAACGATCCGCTGGTCGTCAAATGTTTTTCAGTTGGCAAACCGCTGCCTTTTGTTGAAATAAAGATTATTCACACCAAATCCGGTGCGCTTTGCCCCAGCGGGGTTTCGGGTGAAATCTGTTCACGAGGGTTCCATGTGATGCGGGGGTATGACGATGCCCCGGAACAAACGCGCGCCGTACTCGACAATGAAGGGTGGTTACATACCGGTGACGTGGGTTTTATGGATGCCGAAGGGTATTTACATTACTCCTATCGCCTAAAAGAGATCATCGTGCGCGGTGGTGAAAATATCAGCCCACGAGAAATAGAAGAAGCGATTTTAGAATATCCAGGCATTGAGATTGTTAAGGTATTCGGCATTGAGTCGGGGGCGCTGGGAGAGGAGATTATTGCTGCTCTCTGCGTTAAGCCTGGTTATCACATCAACGAATCAATGCTGAGTGAATTTTTAATTCATCAGGTGGCGCGTTACAAGATTCCCGCGCAATTTAATTTTTTAGCACAGTTTCCTTATACCCCCTGCGGGAAAATTGATGTCCAGCAGTTGAAATTATTAACCCATGCCACAGAGAACAGCGAAAAGACATAAATTTCGGTTGGGAATAATGATATTTCACACATTATGCCGTGAGCCAAAATAATCGATCAAGGAGAAGAGTATGGCGAAGAAAAAAGCATTGACGGACGTTACCGTGGTAGAACTGGCGACCTTTATAGCCGTGCCTGCTGCCGGACGTATTCTGGCAGACATGGGAGCAAACGTAATTAAAATAGAATCTCTGGATGGGGATAATTTACGTTACACCGCGCCAACGGAAGGTCGTCCGTTAGATCAGCATGAAAACACCACCTTTGACCTGGAGAGTGCCAATAAACGCGGCATTGCGCTCAACACCAAAACGGCCACCGGGCAAAAAATATTATTTCAACTACTGGAAAAGGAAGACATTTTCCTGACTAACTGGCGGCCAAAAGCGCGCGATCGTGCTGGTTTGGATTATGAAACCCCGAAACAAAAATTCCCCCATCTGGTTTATGCCTGCGTCACTGGCTATGGAGACACCGGCCCAGATCAGGATTTGCCCGGCTTTGATTACACCGCATTTTATGCGCGTGGCGGTATTTTGGGATCGCTGTATCAGAAAGGCACGGTGCCGATGAACGTGATTCCGGTGCTGTGCGACACCTTGAAATGCCTGGGGCAAAACTGGAAGGTAGGGGTGCCGCAAGTGCCCTTTATCCAACTGGTACACCCACAGAATCGGGCCATTCCAGCCGGTATTGCGTTTTTGACTGAACAGTATCAGCGAATTGTCCAACAGTTAGGGCAGATATCCGGACAGTCTGTCACACCGCAAGCACTCGATCGCGCCATTGAGCTGTTTAATCAGCATCGTGCTGTGCTGCGTGAGTTCTCACTGGTTGCCGCTCGCCATCCGCGTATAATCAGTCCTCTGATGCGCAACACCGTGATAAAAAACGGCTATTTCATGGACGTTGTCGAACACACCCAGTGTGTGCGTGAAATCATCGCACTGTGCACAGCATTACCCACAGTGCAGTGGGAGGGGCATAACATTGTGGTGACCGGCATCATTGCGGACAGCCCTGCTATTCTGCAAATTTTTGCTGACAATCATATGGCAATCGTGGCCGATGAAGTGGCTCACGAATCCCGCCAGTTCCGGCAAGACGTTCCTCCAGACAGCGATCCCTACCATCGCCTGGCCTTGCAGATTTCCCAGCTCTAAGGGTGCTCATTGCTACATGATCCCGAGAAGAAACGGGGCAGTCTATTGGTCGACATGGTGCGGAAAAATAATGCGCAGGGCGTGGTGTATCTGTTAACCAAGTTTTGCGATCCAGAAGAGTTTGATGCACCCATTATCAAAAAACAGCTCGATAAGAAAGGTATTCCCTAGATTATTATCGAAATCGATCAACAAACAAAAAGTTATGAGCAGGCGCGAACCGCGTTACAAACTTTTGCCGATGTGCTGTCAGCATAAATGAATGCGTGACGATGGGTAAATTAATAACGCTGGGTTGAATGCGGAATATTAAACCGCGTTCAACGAAGGTGGATGGTTATTTAATTTAATCATCTCTGACGCTAATAAATAAATAGGAGAGAGAATATCATGGGTATTTTCTGTTTGATTCTCGGATTAATTATTTTGATGGTGATGTGTATAAAAGGCATACACATCTTTATTTCTGTCTTTACAGCCAGCCTGTTTTTAGCCGTGACGGCATGGTTAACCTCGCCAGATGGATTGAATCCGCTGGATGCAATATTAAAAATCTACACCACAGGGCTTGGCAGCTATTTCGGTGCCTTCTTTTTTATTTTTGTACTGGGGGCCATATTCGGCAAGCTGACGGCCATCAGCGGTGCGGCTGACAGCGTGGCATCGTTCATCATCGGTAAGTTTGGTGAAAGGGCGGTAATCCCCTCGTTGGTGGCAGCCTGTGCCATTCTGGCATATGGCGGCGTCTCGGTGTTTGTAGCGTTGTTTACCGTCTATTCCATGATGGTCAGCATGTTCAAAAAGGCCAATTTGCCGCGCAGGCTGATCCCCGCCGTCTATTTTGCAGGAGCGGGCACCTTTGTCATGATCATGCCGGGTTCACCGCAAATCCAGAACCTGATCCCGATGAAGTTTCTCGGCACCTCAGCCACCGCGGGA
Source organism: Candidatus Symbiopectobacterium endolongispinus (assembly GCF_018777385.1). GTDB lineage: Bacteria > Pseudomonadota > Gammaproteobacteria > Enterobacterales > Enterobacteriaceae > Symbiopectobacterium > Symbiopectobacterium endolongispinus. Next base: position 1,202,872 of record NZ_JAFJYB010000001.1, read on the forward strand.
TTAGTGCCGGGGTTATTGACAGCTGCATTTCAGGCGACATTGGTGATCTTCTATCTGTCATGGCTGTTTCGCAAAGTGAAAGCCAGCGGAGAAGGGTGGGTGGATGGCGATGCCGCCGCCGGGAAAAGCAATGCTACGCAAAGTGCGGCAAAAGATAAGCCGCAGCCCCATGTGATCATTGCGCTGCTGCCGATGCTGCTGTTGCTGTCGGTGCTGAATATTTTGAAATGGGACCCGGCAATTGTACTGTTTTGCGCCATCGTTTCGGCACTGATTATTTACGCTCGCTATCTCAATTGGAAAGAGATTATTGGCAACCTTGCCGCAGGCACTATGGAGGGCGTGATTTCTCTGTTTAACACTGCGGTTATCGTCGGTTTTGGCGCGCTGGTCATGAAGCTGCCTGCGTTTCAGGAATCCTTTCAGGCGATCGCGCACTCCGGGCTGAATCCGTTGATGGTGACCGCCATTGCTGTTGGCGCGTTGGTGTTTATCAGTGGCTCCGGCTCGGGGGCGCTCAGTATCGCCATACCGCTGATTGCCTCTATGTTTCCGGCGGCGGTGGTGGATCAGGGCGCATTGCACCGCGTGGTAACCATGGCTTGCATGAGTACTACGCCGCCTTTTAACGGATTGATTATTACCGTACTGAGTGTGTGTGGTGTCAGACATAAACAGGCATATGGTCCGGTCGGTATGCTGACGCTGGCCATTCCATTGGTTGCCATGGACTTTATGCTGCTGCTTTATGCCGTGTTGCCCGCCTCTATCACCATACTCGGCGGCTAAAACCCTCTTTTAATCAGAGCGTGATCTACTCCGGTGCACGGTAATTATCGCTATAACTGCGTACCGAAAAAAATGAAACACCAGGGAATAGATATTGCTATTCCAGAAAAATTATCGGGAGACGTAAATATGAATTTCGAACTTAACGAAGAGCAAACGCTGATTCGTAATATGGTCAGAGAGTTTGTGGACAGCGATATTAAACCCATTGCCGCTATTATTGATAAACAGCACCGTTTCCCGCAGGAAAGTATTGCTCCCATGGCTGAATTAGGCCTGTTTGGTTTTAATATTAACGAGGCATTTGGCGGCAGCGATGCCGATGCTGTCAGCTATATCCTGGCGACGGAAGAAATGGCAAAGGTAAGTGCGGCTCATGCCATGATCATGGGATCGCAATGTTCCCTGACCGGACCAATCATTCAGAAATATGCTGATGCGCAAACACAGCAGCGCTTGCTGCCAAAAGTGGTGACGGGGGAAAGCCTTGGCTGTTTCTGTCTGTCTGAGCCGAGCGCCGGATGCGATGCCGCTGCACAGCAGACTACCGCAATGCATCAGGGCGATAGCTATATCATAAATGGCTCCAAGCTCTGGATCACAGCAGCACCGCAGCACCGCAGCACCGCAGCACCGCAGCACCGCAGGGGGCATTCTTTATCGTGTTTGCTATGACCGACAAAAGCCAAGGGGTGAAGGGTATTACCGCATTTCTGGTTGAGCGAGATAACCCCGGCATTAGTATCGGACTGCCGGAAGAGAAAATGGGGATGAACGGCTCTGATACCTGTGCCGTCAGCTTTAGCGACTGTGTGGTGCCTGCCCGTTGTCGCTTGGGTGCGGAGGGGAAGGATTTGCTATCGCCATGGAAACGCTGGATGGCGGTCGGCTCAGTTGCTCGGCGATTGCACTGGGCATTGCCCAAAGTGCACTCGATGCCACGCTCACGTACACCAAAGAACGTATTCAGTTCGGCAAACCGGTTGCCGCCAATCAAGGGGTACAGTGGATGCTGGTGGAGATGGCTACCCGGGTTGATTGTGCCCGCATGCTGGTCTATCGTGCCGCCGCCGCCAAAATGGCCGGACACACCTACACCCGCGAAGCCGCACAAGCCAAGCTTTATGCTTCTGAAACCGCCACCTATGTCACTCAAAAAGCAGTGCAATTGCATGGTGGCATGGGCTACACCTCGTCTTACCCGGTTGAACGACTGATGCGGGAAGCGAAGCTGACAGAGATCTTCGAAGGCACCAGCGAAGTACAACGCATGGTGATCGCTAAACATATTTTGGCCTGAATCAGGCTACTGACCCGTTGGTCACAGTGATCTCCTGCATCTTGTGGCCCGTTTCAATCACTCTTATTTTTTCAGGCATCTTTAGGGAGAGTACTCACTATGAGACTTATCGCCTGCTGCAAAATCGTCCATGACGAGCAAGACATCACCACCAACGCCGATCGTTCGCTGTGTGTGGATAATGCCAATCTGAAAATCAGCCTCTACGATCTCAATGCATTAGAGGCGGCAACGGTGCTAGCAAGCGAACAGCCCGATAGCCAACTGACGGCACTCAGTGTGGGCAGTAAGACCCTGCTGGAAAACGCCAGAATTCGTAAGGACGTGCTGTCTCGAGGGCCGGATGCGTTGACGGTGATTGCCGATGACGCCTGTGACGGGGCTATCCAACCGAAACGGCACAGATTCTGGCCTGCGCCGCTCAGAAGCTAGGCTTCGATCTGATTATCTGTGGCGAAGGTTCTGGCGATCTCTATGCACAACAAACCGGTATCCAGATAGGCGAGCGGCTCGATCTGCCCTGCGTCAATGCGGTCAGCAAAATCACGGTTGTCGGCGATAAAGTGCGCGTTGAACGCGATCTCGAAGATGTGGTTGAAGAACTGGAACTGACATTGCCCGCGGTGATCTCCGTGACGTCGGATATCAACACGCCACGCCTGCCCTCAATGAAGGCAATTCTCGCCGCGAGTAAAAAAACGGTGACCCAATGGAGTCTGGCTGATGTGGCCTGTGACATCGGACCGCTAACGGCTACCCGTGCGAGTGCCTGTGCACCGGAACAGACCGACAGGCTTGGCATCTGCATTGAAGGCGATTCGGACGATAATATCGCCGCCTTTGCCGATCATCTTCGTAACGTGCTGAATCAATAACCCTACGCAAGGAATCCATCATGGCTACGCTATTACCTCTTGTTTTTGTTTACGCCGACAGTGCGGATCGTCTTGCCGGATTAATTGCCAACGCCCGCCAGTGGGGCGAGAAAGTTAACGTTTTATTTGTGGGAGATGAACAGCAGGTGAAGGCATGCGTCAATCTTGGCGCCAATATTGTGTATCGCTTCACGCCTCAGGAAGGTGTTATCAGCGAAGACTATGTGCCGTCGTTTGTCAGCATTATTCGCGAATCGTGGCCTCAGGCACTGGTGTTGCTGGCAGCCAGCAAACGTGGCAAGGCCATTGCCGCTCGACTGGGTGCACAACTTAATACTGCTGTGGTCAACGATGTTATTCACCTGCGAGTGGAAGAAGACGGCGTGTTTGCCTCTTATCCGTTCTACGGTGGTCTGGCTCATGAAACGCAACAGTTGCTCTCGCCTTATGCTGTGGTCACCTGCGGCAGTAGCGCTGAGGGAAACGTTAACGGCACAGCTAGTGCGAGTGTAAAACCGGGCGCTTTTATTCCGCCGGCGCATCCGCTGAAACTGATTTCACGTCGGTCTAAACCCGGCAGCACGGTCGATCTCGCCAAGGCGAAGCGTGTGGTCGGCGTCGGGCGGGGTTTTGGCAAACAGCAGGATGTCGAACTGGCGACGGCACTGGCTCGGGCGATTCAGGGGGAAGTGGGTTGCTCGCACCCCATTGCAGAGGGGGGAAGGCTGGATGGAACATCAGCGCTATATCGGCGTTTCCGGTACCACGCTGCACGCCGATCTCTATATTGCCTCCGGTGTGTCTGGGCAGATCCAGCATATGGTCGGTGTGAATAACGTCAAGACGCTGGTTGCCATCAACAAAGACAAGAATGCCCCGATTTTAAACAGCGTTGATTACGGCATCGTCGGCGATCTTTATAAAATTCTCCCGGTATTGACCGCCAGGTTAAACGGTTAACGCAAGGAAAAGGATTAACACACTATGGCAGACGATATTTTTGACGCCATCATCGTGGGGGGAGGGCTGGCCGGTGCCACAGCCGCCTACGTATTGGCACAAGCCGGGCTGGATGTGCTGGTGATCGAACGCAGCAATGTCTCGGGTGGAAAAAATATGACGGGTGGGCGGCTCTATGCCCACAGTCTAGAGCGCATCATGCCGGGATTTGCCGAGCGCGCACCGATGGAACGGCAGGTCACACGAGAGAAAATCTCCATGCTCACGGCGGATAGCGGTGTCACACTGGACTACCAGCACGCGGCTTCTGCGCTGCCCGAGGCGTGTTCTTACACCGTGTTACGTGCCACGTTCGATCCCTGGTTGATGGGAGGACAGAGGCGGCGGACGCGCTACTGATCCCCGGCGTACGCGTCGATGAATTGATCGTGCGTGAGGGCAAGGTATGCGGCGTGAGGGCGGGCGAAGACGAAATTGAAGCGCGCGTGGTGATTCTGGCTGACTGGGTTAATTCACTGTTGGGGGAAAAGCTGGGCATGGTGCGTCATGTTAATCCCCATACCGTGGCAGTGGGGGTTAAAGAACTGCTGGCGTTTACCCCGGAACAGATGGCCGAGCGTTTCGGTTGTTCAGGAGACGACGGCTGGCCTGGTTGTTTGCAGGCACGACTTCTGAGGGGCTGATGGGGGGAGGATTCCTGTATACCAACAAGAACACCGTTTCATTAGGTTTGGTGCTCGGCTTGCACAACGTAGACAAGCTGGCCAAAAGCGTGCCGCAACTGCTGGAGGATTTCAAGCAACATCCGCTGGTTGCCCCGTTGGTCTGCGATGGCAAGCTGCTGGAATACTCCGCGCATCTGGTGCCTGAAGGCGGTTTGGATATGGTGCCGGAACTGATCGGAGACGGTGTGCTGATTGCTGGTGATGCTGCCGGTTTCTGTCTGAACGTTGGCTATACGGTACGCGGGATGGATCTGGCTATTGCCTCTGGCGAAGCTGCCGCCAAAGCTATTATCGCTGCCAAACAGCGCGACGATTTCAGCCGACAGGGGCTGTCTGGCTATCAGATGCTGTTGGATGAAAGCTTCGTTATCAAAGATATGACGCTGTATAAAAACTTGCCTGCGTTTTTAGACAATCCGCGTTTTTTCAGCGCTTATCCGGCGATGATGACGGGCATGATGCAGGATTTGTTCACGGTTAACGGCCCGCAACGTCCGCTGCGTAATAAGATGCTCTCCCACATCGGTAAGGTGGGCGTCATAAACATGCTTAAAGATGGCTTCAAGGGAGTGCGTTCGCTATGAGTAACGTCAATGTGGATATCAAGTTGGGGGTTAACAAGTTTTATGTTGATGAGGGCAATCCGCACATTGTACTGATGGCTAACCCTGACCCGGTGGAGTTCAACAAGCTGATGTTAGCCTGCCCGGCAGGGCTGTATAAACAGGATGAGCGAGGCCAATATCTGTTTGATTCCGCAGAGTGTCTGGAGTGCGGTACCTGCCGCGTGCTGTGCGGGGACACCATTCTGGAGAAATGGACCTTTCCCGTCGGGACCCAAGGGGTTGAATTTCGCTATGGTTGAGTGGGTAGTTTCCAACGGGTGAAGATATGCTATGCTGTATGTAATTGGGTCTTCCCTTGTTGTGGTGGCTGAAGGCATGATAATGGCGTATTAAATCGCCAGAGGTCACCACCATGGACGAAAAGTCTCTCTACGCTCATATCCTCAACCTGTCTATTCCGTGGCAGGTAAAGTCTCTTTCTCTCGATGAAAATGCCGGTTCTGTTACCGTTACAGTTGAGATTGCGAAAAACACTCAGTTAACCTGTCCAACCTGCGGGAAATCTTGTCCTATTCACGATCACCGACATCGTAAATGGCGCCATCTCGATACCTGTCAGTTCGCGACAATAGTCGAAGCTGATGTACCCCGTATTATGTGCCCGGAGCATGGCTACCAGACGCTGTCTGTTCCATGGGCCGGCCCCGGTAGCCGGTATACGCTGTTGTTCGAGTCGTTCGTTATCTCATGGCTGAAAATCAGCACCGTGGATGCCGTCAGGAAACAGCTGAGGCTGAGCTGGAATGCTGTCGATAATATTATGCAACGGGCGGTTAAGCGTGGACTGGCCCGTCGAAAAACACCTCAGGCCGCACGTCATCTCTGTGTTGATGAGGTCGCTTTCAAAAAGGGGCATCAGTACGTCACCGTTATCTCTGATACCCAAGGACAGGCATTGGAACTCAAAGATGATCGCGGAGTTGAAAGTCTTGCTGGCTATCTCCGGAGTCTGGGTGACCGCCAGATTGAATCCATTAAAACCCTGTCGATGGACATGAATCTATCCTATATAAGCGCAGCGCGGCTCCATCTGCCTAACGCGGTGGAGAAGATCGCGTTCGACCACTTCCATGTAGCGAAAATGCTCTGTGCCGTCGTAGATAAAACACGACAGTTGGAGATGAAAACCATCCCGTTACCGGCACGAAAAAGTGCACATCGTTCCCGTTATCTGTGGTTGTACGGTCGCCATAAACGTCATGGTCGAATAGCAGAAAGACTGGAAGCAGCGCAGATGGTTCTGCCTGATACCAGCCGTTGCTGGGCAATGAAGGCGCTGGCCCGGGAACTCTGGAACCGCCGGTATGACGAACACAGCAGGCGTCTGTGGCTGGAATGGATAGGGATGGCAAAAGACGTTGGTGTCCCGCTACTAAGCAGCGCCGCCCGGACGTTACGTAAACGACTGTACGGGATCCTGAATGCCATGAAACACAGGGTATCAAACGGTAATGCAGAGTCACTAAACAGCAAGATAAGGCTGCTGCGGATCAAGTCCAGAGGATACCGGAACAAAGAACGCTTTAAGGTGGCAGTGATGTTCCATTACGGCAGGTTAAACATGTTGTTATAAGTCTCCCACCATGATAGGGGAAGACCCATTTATGTACAGCATTAAAGGCAAGGTGCTTTTGAGATAACCGTATTAATAATATGTAATTTGTGAGCGCACTCTGATTCTACCCATATCCTGATGTAAACGGCGGATATGGCCAAGTCATGGTTAAAACCTAAATAACAACAAAATAGCTTTCGTTTTTTGATAGAAACTCATCATTTTCCTAAAGAACGAAATATTGCCTATGACATGATCGGCGCTTATTTTTAATTAACTGTCATACAAATAAAAATTTAGGTGGTCTCATGCAATTATTTAAAACTATAGCGGTATTAACGATGGGGTTGTTATCAGGATGCGATGCGCAACAGGCGGAAGACAGTAACAAGAGCAACAATCATGTGCAGGCAGATAGTTCTGTACCGCTCATTATCGCGTTAAAAGACAGAGGGGAGGGCTTTCAGGAAATTCCTTCGACGTTACTTATTAAGCAGACGGTATCCGGTGATTCCGTTGAGTCTCCTGAGCGTGCAACCGTGACCATTGAGGAAGATATTCCCACTGACGATTCAGTGGCTGCAATGCGTTATGTCTATCAATTATCAAAGAGGGATGACTCCTGGGAAATAGACAGCAAAGATATCAGTCAGCGTTGTGTCAGCGGTCGGGGGAGTGCAGATTTTTCTAAGGAACTTTGCCGCTAGCCTCATTCGGATAATTGCACTCGTTGAGCACGGTGACTGAATATCATGCTTAAAGAGGTTGGCATCGTGCCACCCGTGTTGTTTTCCAGGTGGCCCTATTTACGCTGCTACTACAGTCAGGCGATTTGCGTTTGCAAACCTTCCTTTGCCCTCTCTTTGATGCTTTCCTGGACTTTGTGAGTGACTCTACTCTGTTCTTCGGGCGGCATAGCCTCAAACTCTTCTTTGGAGATCCCCATCGAGGCCAGAACCGTGAAAAAGAGTCGATCCTCAGGAGACATCTCAAGCCATTCCTGCAATTCCTGTGCAGCAGTAGACTGGTGGGAGACTAGCTCTGGTTGGGCACTGACCGAGTTTTCTTGTTGAGCTGGATGTTCTTTCGCTACCGCTTTTTTTAACTCAATATCGAAAGCATTTCCTTGCGATGCAACCAGGCGTGATGCTGATGATGTCAAAGCGGTACGCGTAGCCAATGTTTCAATAATCGACATTCGTATTTTCCTGAGCAAAGTGGGGAAATACGATAATGCTACTTTTTCAGGGATCCAATTTGGATGGTAACCACGATAATTGTGGCTAAATTACCGGATAGACGCAAATCATTGGTTTAGTGAGATTAACGGTGAGATGAGTAAGCGGAGGGTAATGAGCGAACGGTATAGTTAGGAAGCAAATTAAAAGTTACCTCCTCTCTAGCCATGATGGCACGAGAGGAGTCATCGATTGGGGGGGATCAGTGTTCATCAGTCATCCCATTTAGGGCTAAAGAAAGCGATAATAAAACCTACCGCCACGATAACAGCGAGTACGCTGATAAATACATTTTCGTTTGCCAACATGGTAAAACTCCTTGAGTTAAGTAATTCGATAGATAATCCTCTGCGATAAAAACAGCCTGACTAAATGTCAACGAGAATTCTAAGATATACACCCTAAACGGGCTTTAAATAATAGCTACTTTTGGCTATGCTGTTGGAAAAGCGCGAAATTAAAAATAGTAGGATCATTTTTTGATCGCGATCTCAATTTGCTTTCACCACCTCAGGTAATCTTCTCGGCCTTTTTTGTTAAGGAAGCATTAGTTATGAGTAAGATAAGAGCGAAATCGGTCTGCCTTTTCCGCCACAAAGGGCGGGTGCTGTTAGCGGAAGGGCACGACCCGGTCAAGAACTCGCATTATTTGTTACCCATCGGCGGTGGCGTTGATTTTGGTGAAACCTCTGAGGCTGCGGCCATCCGTGAAGTCAAAGAATAGATTGGCGCTGATGCCGTTGATCTGACGTTGTTGGGCGTATCAGAGAATATTTTCGAATACAACGGAAAACCGGGTCACGAAATCGTTTTTGTTTATGAAGGCCAGTTTGCCGATAAGGCCTTTTATCAGCGTGATGTGGTTCACGGGGTTGAGTCCAATGGTATGCCGATTGTGATGCGCTGGATCGATCAGACGGCTGTGCTAAGTGATGTGCTAGCCGTGTTTCCTGATGGCATAAAGGACATGTTATAGCCCGCGTTGCTGATGCGTAAATCGGTGCCTGGCATAGTCCACTTTGGCGGCACACCGCTGTTATTCCTGTATCGTTGGCTCTCGCTTGGCGATTTCCCGTTCCAACCATGCCATCACGACGCTCACGATGTAGTCTTGTTCTTGTTGGCTAAGCGCTTGGTGCGCTGCAATACCATGCCATTTTGTTAAACACCCCCGACAGCAGGTCGCGGTGGCATGTTGCGCAATAAATACAGGATGGCCGCGCATTGGGGTCTGTTTGCCATCATTGCGTGGTTCGGTGGGCGCTAAGCGTTGGGCCACGAAATCGGCAGCATGTTGCTTGATGACATCGAAGCCCTTTTGATTCAGATAATTCAACTCTTTTGGCCCGAGAGCAAAACGTTGTCGAAATGCAGAGCGAGACAAACGTAAGAAAAGATCGCCCATAGAAAACCTACCTCACAGATTTATAAAGCGTTATTTTACATCATACGGAGGTGAGATATGCTTTTCTTAAGCGGGAAGCTGCAATAAGGAGCTGCTATGTATACGATGATACTGGTCCCTATCGATCTGGAAGAAGATGGATTAACGCAAAACGCCTTGCAGCATGCAGTACAGTTGGCAAAGGCGTCGGATGCCATGCTTCACTTGTTTCATGCCTTGCCCGATGCCTCCGCCTTCATGTCTGCCTACTCATTTGGTATCAAAGAGTTTGAGAATCAAGCCGTGGTCAAAGCAAACGAGGTGCTTAAAGCGCTGGTAGCAAAGACCGGTTTTCCGGCTGAGCGTGTGCACTATAGCGTAAGCTTTGGGTCTCCACGCGACGAGACATTGCAATTAGCGCAAGAGATTGGTGCGGATTTGATCGTGGTCGGCTCACGCAGACCCAATGTTAAAACCTATCTGCTTGGTTCTAATGCTGCGGCCATCGTTCGTCATGCAACGACGACAGTACTGGTCGTCAGATAGCGTTTTGTTGTTGTGCGGCGTTGTCCGTCAGGACGCGCCGCTACAGCAGTGAAAACAGTAATACCAGTGGAAAGCTGAGCGGCCAGGTCAGCCCGATCAGTGCTGAGGCCAGAAAACGCATCAACAGGGATTTATCTCGGCTCAGCGAAAACGTTATCACCATCGCAATGATGGCACCCAACAAGTAGGCATGCTTGATAAATTCCCAGACGGCGTGGTGTGACACAGCAGGTTCCTTTTCGTGGCGGCGCGTTATTCTAATGTGTTAATATATTATGATCAACGCGTTAAGTTTGATGTTGTGGCACCGATCGCAAATCATTTACCTTCTCTCCATTGTAAGTAAAATAATTGGCTTACCAATAATTATTATTGTCATCTCTTTTCGCAATAATTCAGGTTGCAGACCTGTGATGTTCCCATGATTGCTCTGTGTATGATGACTATCACACAGCGGTGTCGAAATAGGTAACTGACTGAGCCTGCGTAGCGTGGTGTCTTTTTCATGACGGAAATATTAAATTTTTGTGTCATGCTAGACTTCATCATACGACTAACATATCGTGTCCCTTTGTCTCTTAAAGAAAGGTAAGAAAATGAGTGAGGTATCCAGTTTATCCTTAAAGATCCCTCAAGAGTTGAAAGAGCAAATCAAAGCGGCTGCCTTAGAAAATCAGGTTTCCATTAGTGCAGAAGTGGCGGCGCGTTTGGCGAAAAGTTTTACTATTGCTGCTAAGGATAGCGTCGATGCTGAGCAGGCTGATGTAGATAACCAGCATACTGAAGAGGTTGTTGAACAACCATTGAGCCAGAAAGAATTGAAAAAGATCAGACAGTTGATAAAAGATAAAGGCAAGGGCACATCCAAGAAAAAGTGATGTTGCCAGATAAAACCTCACCGTATTGTTGATGACGGTGGTTTTTTTTGTCAGTAGCGATCCGTGCCGTGTTTTTGACGCCTTGTTTTAAGGTTTTTCCAGCCATGGCCGATGAAAAAAGTTTAGGCATTAGGGGGGCATGGAAGATGTTACTGGGTATATTAAAAGAAACACTCATTTTCAGCATCAGGATGATAACCTGTTTTATCGTTATGAGATTATTAAAAATGAGCACCGTGGTGGCTACTTCGCTATTATTTATTTGTCTGATAACCGTATTCATCAGGGTAGTAAAATACCGAGCTGGGAAATAACTATTCCTTTTATGCAATTGAAGTCAAATTACCTTCCTAATGCCAGAGTAGAGTGCGAATTACATTTTAATGAAACCCACAAAATTGCTGTTCTGCAGTGATGTTAATATTTTAATACCGCCTGGCGTATTCTGTGATTGATAAAACAATAATATTACTCCCCTGCTTGAAGGCAAGGGGGCAATACGTGCATTAACGACCGTTTGTTTTCTGATTATTATCTCTGCTGCGGGTAAGTCTCTTCGATTATTTATTCAAAAATGTTTTAAATTTATTAAGGCAAAATAGACACCGCCAGCAACTATAATTTACCTTGAATATAGGTAAATATGTGCATAATGATCGATTATGGTGGTATATGGGTTTTGTAAATAAAAATAGACATATAAATTTCATTTAATCAGTAAAGAAATCGTATAATATGCCGTTGAACATAAGTCTCTGGATTTGCGTGAATACAACCATACTCTGCATGAGAGTATGGATTTTTTCGTAACTATCAGAAAGATGACTTGTGTTCATCTTAATGATTTTTATTGAGTTATTTTATTGAAGGGACGCGGTGCGTCAAAGAGTGGCAAGGATTGTTCTAATGAACTGGTTTCAAGCAAGATTTAATGCCGCACTCACGCAGCTAGCATATTAGATTATCTCGCATGTGTGTCGCCATCCTTTGGTTGATGCAATGTGTTGATGTCAAATCCACAGGGATAAATAGCGCATACCGCTATTCAGTGAATAGACATTCTGTTGAATGAAACATTCAGCAATGGTGCCGTAACGTTTATAGTAAAGATGAATAAAGGAATTTATATGAATCTGTCAAATTGGCGTATTGGATATCGTCTAGGGATAGGGTTTTCACTCCTGGTATTAATGCTATTGATCGTCGGCGTGATGTCATTGGGACGACTGGCTGATTTTAACTCCCAGATAGACCGGATTGTGGCGAGTGACTATCCGCCCACAGTAAAGGGGAACCAACTGATTGGTGAACTTAATGGCTATGCACTTAGCCAACAACGCGTATTGTTGACGACATCAGAACAGGATATCAAAAAAGAGATGGAGTCGATGAAACAGCGAACGGTCACTGTTTCAGCCCTGATGGAAGACCTACGTAAATCCGCCAATGACTCGCGCTCGCAGGCGATATTACAGGACATTAATCAGGCGCGTGCAGATTTTCATACCTCCAGTACCAAGTTCGCTGGATTTATCAATAGCGGTGATACCACTGTGGCGCGCAACGAGTTTATGACGGCAACGGAGAAAAGCATTCAAGCTTACAAAGCCGCGATTAGCGCGTTTATTGACCACCGTGATGACCAGATGTCGCTCTCTCAGCAGCAGGTGGCGCAAAGCTATACCAACACTCGATTGCTGCTGGTGGGCATGATCCTTGCCGCGATTTTGCTGAGTGTGATCGTGGCTGCTGCTATCACACGCAGCGTCACCCATTCCGATTAACGAAGCACTGTCCATTGCTGAGCGTGTGGCGACTGGGGATCTTACTTCGGATATTCTTGTCACGCGTAAGGATGAAACCGGTTTATTGCTTCAGGCACTGAGAAATATGAATGACAGTCTGCGCCATATTGTCAGTCAGGTGAGGGATGGGTCGGAAAGCATACCCAGTGCCGCAGGCCAGATCGCCGCAGGCAATCAGGACTTGTCAGCGCGTACCGAAGAACAGGCCAGTTCGCTGGAGCAAACGGCTTCCTCAATGGAACAATTAACGGCGACTATCAAGAATACCGCAGATAATACCACGGAAGCGACACAGCTTGCCGCCCAGGGCTCACAAACGGTACGTGAGAGCGGCGAGTTGATGAATGATGTTACCACCGAAATGCGCGGCATTCGTGAATCCTCACAGCGGATGGCGGAAATTATCGGCGTGATTGATAGCATTGCTTTTCAAACTAATATTCTCGCTCTGAACGCGGCCGTAGAAGCCGCGCGTGCCGGCGAGCAGGGACGTGGTTTTGCTGTGGTAGCAAGCGAGGTCCGCGCATTGGCACAGCGCAGTGCGACGGCGGCGAAAGAAATTAAAGAGCTGATTGATGGCTCCGTGGAAAAGGTGCGCCAGGGGATGGTGCTGGTGGAAAAAACCGCCGTTTCCATGCAGACGCTGGTGACTAACGTTGAGGGGGTTAACGGCATCGTCACGGAGATTGCGCAGGCAAGCCGTGAGCAGAGCGATGGTGTGAATCAGATCAACCTGGCCGTGGGGCAGATAGATACCACGACCCAGCAAAACGCTGCGCTGGTTGAAGAATCTGCTGCTGCGGCACTGTCGTTGCAAGAGCAAGCTCAGGCGCTGACCAGTACGGTGAGCATTTTTAAACTGGGTAGTTATCACGAAGACCCTGTAGTGCATCAAGATCCACTGCGCATGTTGCCCGGCGCATAAGGCCTTACCGGCTCTGCACCAAGGGCAGAGCCGGAGAACTCCCTCCGCGAACGATTACTGCGGTGCGTGTGGCAGCACGTCGGTGTTTTGTATTGCTTGATAACGCCGCCATCGCACGATGTCTATCAGCAAGAATATTAGCAGGCTGACCCCCATGACGGGCAAACACCCACCGAGTAACAGCGCGATGCAGCCTACAAGTACTCGCCCTGCGAGCGGCAACGCAGTTAAGGCGGCAAAAAAGCGTGTTCGCCGGGTGAGGTTGGCCGGCAGGTCGCTGTCGACGCAGCCACCACAAGCGGTATCCCCACGCGATCAGGGCGCACAGTCCTAGGCCGAATCCTGCCAGAATCAGTTGATTTGGCAAGCCGAACAGTACACCCATATGGGCATCGATCCCCCAGCGAGTCAGTTTTGCTGCAAAAGGGTAATCCGCAAACCTGACGTAATCGACGACAACACCGCTGTCAAGATTGATGGCAACCATATCGGCCTGCGTCGGCCACCGCCTCTCAATTTCTGTCACGGTCCAGGCGTTATGTGCGTTTTTTGCCGGGCGGACCTCCAGTTTATTGGCACTGATCCCAGCTTGTCGTGCTATCGCTAATACGTTATCGACGTTATCCAACCCCGCTGGGGGCGGCATGATGAGCCATGGCTTCACCGTGGTGCTCGGCATGAGCATCCTGTACTACGGGGGCGGAATGGGTGACGAGCGCGGTATTCAGGGATGGAGTTTGCCAACCCAATGCGTTGCGCCACACGCCAATATTATTGCCTGCCCATTGTGACCAAGTCAGCCCGGTAGCGGAGAAAAATAGCATCCCGATGAGTAGCGTTAGCCCCAACGTGCTGTGTATGGCGGGCAGCGGGCGGCAATTTACGGCGAGGTGCGACCCGCGAAGGCATACGCGTTCTCCACCACAGATAAACGCCGCCGAGCGCGGCGATCCACAGCTAGGAAGCCGCCAGTTCACTATAGAGACGGCCGACGGAACCGAGGAATAACCCCTTATGCAAACGATCGAGCCAGGTGCGCAAAGGCAATATTCCTGATGTGCCGTACACCATGAGCTGGCCCTGTATGGCCAGTGTGCTTGGATTAACAAACACAGCGAGGTATTCAGAAGGGGCCGAGTCAGGGAATCGAAATAGCACACGACTGGTGTCGCGCGGTGTGGGGGCAGGACGTATGGCTAGCCATTGGGCTGAGGGTTGCTCAGCCAGTGCAGCCTGAGCGGCGAGCGGTTGCGCTGTGCCCGGCACATCAACATGCAATTGATGTGTATACAAGCGTTCTTCAATCTGCGGTGTCAGCACATACAGCGTGCCAGTCAACGCAGCAACAAAGATAAACGGCCCAACGAACAGACAAATATAGAAATGCAAGCGTAAGAAAAGCGCCATTACCGCCGCAGAGAGGGACTTTTTGTCAGAGTTTACGGTATCCATAGCATGGGAGCCCTTGTCATAAATAAAGGAAAAGGAGAAGTCGTCTTGTGACGGGACGTTATCCAATATCAAATTTTTGTGTTTATGGTTGTGTTATATGACTGTCGGCGGTGCGCGAGGTGATTGGGCGCGATAACACGCGGCGACGATCTTGTGCCGTGGGCGCGGCTCATTCACCTCGGACTGAGTGACAAACCGCGGATCAAGCGGCGGCGAGTTTTCAGGAAACAGCGCTGGGTGATGGGATAACAGCCCGCAGTAACCACAGGCGTCATGGCCCATGGTTGCATCGGATGACATCGGTGACGATGTTGCCGGTTTGCCGTGAGAATGATGGTGCTGAGTATGAGTGGGCGGAGTATAATCATGCCGCATTAACGCCTGTGAAACGATGGGCGCGATGAAAATCATCAGCAACGCGAAGAGGCTTAGCGTGGTGGCAATTTTGTTGTGGCGCAATGCGTTCATGTAAGAATCAGTAAGCGTCGATGCAAGTAGGTGGACGGGCATAACTATGTCACCCTACCGTACCTGATTTAACGCGATTTTGTTACCAATGGGTGTAATTCGTGTTGCATCCGAATTTTTTAATGCATCAGCGTGCAACCGTTCGGATTATTCTTGAAAGTTGCACGAGCTTAAACGTCATGGTGGACGTGTTAACAAAAGCAGCATGTATTCTCTGCAATCACAGCATAAACAGGGTGTTTTGCTAACAGTGCAACAGGTAGAATTGTAGGTAAGCAGCGCGCCGCTGGCATAAATAACCGCAAGGGGTTGCCAACGGCTGACCGGTGACAGAGTATCCTCTCTAATTTTCGATTTTTTACAGAAATTTATCGGGGTTGCAGTTTGCGTTGTTTAAACGCTGACCTATCATGATGAACCGGGCTTTTATCAAGTTGTCGGGAGGTTAACTTATCCATTAATATGGATTTTAGTTGATTTAAGCACACGAACAGTGGGAGCTGTGCTGGTTAATAATTTTGGGGTTGAACGTCGAGTAGCGAATTTGCGCTGGTTGTCCGCAGCGATTGTGTTATCTTTCACTGCGTTGCCTGCCTGGGCATTCTCGCTGGATGATGTGGCAGCGCAAGCTGAACAGCTGGCAGCGAAAGGCTATTAAGCGCCGAAGAGCAATCTTCCCGCCCAGTTCCGCGATATGAAATTTGCTGACTATCAGCAGATTCGTTTTAACCAGGAGAAGTCATACTGGAATAACCTGCAAACGCCGTTTCGCATTCAGTTCTATCATCAGGGCATGTATTTCGATACACCGGTGAGAATCAATGAAGTGACGGCCACTGAGGTTAACGAGATCGCCTATTCACCGGAATATTTTAATTTCGGTACGGTGAATCACGATGCAGAGACCGTGAAGAATCTCGGTTTTGCAGGCTTTAAGATCCTGTATCCCATCAACAAGCTTGGCAAGGATGACGAAATTGTCAGCATGCTGGGTGCCAGCTATTTCCGTGTGATCGGTAAAGGGCAGACTTACGGCCTTTCTGCGCGCGGTCTGGCGATTGACACTGCATTACCTTCTGGGGAAGAGTTACCACGTTTCCGCGAGTTTTGGATCGAACGTCCAAAACCCAATGACAAGCACCTGCCGGTATACGCGCTGCTCGATTCGCCGCGTGCTACAGGTGCATACCGTTTCGTCATTTATCCAGTATCCAGGACGTGACAGCGTGGTTGATGTTCAGGCTAAAGTGTTCCTGCACGCTCGCGTCGGTAAACTGGGGCTGGCACCGTTAACCAGTATGTTCCTGTTTGGGCCGAACCAGCCTTCTCCCACCTTGAACTACCGTGGGGCGTTGCATGACTCTAACGGTTTATCTATTCACGCGGGCAACGGTGAGTGGATTTGGCGTCCGCTGAATAACCCGAAACACCTGTCTGTCAGCACCTATTCGATTGAAAACCAGAAAGGCTTCGGTTTGCTGCAACGTGGGCGTGACTTCTCCAGCTATGAAGATCTGGATGACCGTTACGATCTTCGTCCTAGCGGCTGGGTTGAAACCAAGGGCGAGTGGGGTAAAAGGAAAGTCGAACTGGTGAAAATTCCGGCGTCCAGAAACCAACGATAACATCGTTGGTTTCTGGACGCCGGAAGCGCTGCCTGAAATTGGTAAGCCGCTGGAAGTGGGTTATCGCCTGCACTTCACGCGTGACGAAGAACAATTACATTCACCTGAATTGGCCTACGTTCAGCGCACCATGCGTTCCAGTGGGGATGTGAAACAGTCTAACCTGATTCGCCAACCGGATGGCACCGTTGCGTTCCTGGTCGATTTTGCCGGCCCGATGATGAAAGAGATGGAAGAGGCAACGCCTGTGTCGTCTCAAGTCAGCATCGGCGACAACGGTGAAATCGTTGAGAATAATGTTCGCTATAATCCGGTAACGCGTGGCTGGCGTTTAACACTGCGTCTGCGTGTGAAAGATCCTAAACAGCCAACCGAGCTGCGCGCTGCGTTGGTGAACGGCGAAACGCTGTTATCGGAAACCTGGAGCTATCAGCTACCTGCCAATGAATAAGTTAATTTCGAGCCCTGATTATATCGGGAAATTGCCTCTGTCCGCGCAAGCGGCGGAGGCGTTGCCTCAGGCAGAGAGTAAAAGTCTCTCTGCAATACATCTGGCTCTGGCGCAGGGAGAATCCCCTGCGACGCTGCTGACGGAAGACGATTCGCCGCTGCAATCTGTCAAGGCGCGTCTGGATGCCGCCTGGCCCGATACGGCAACGGCGGTTAAACCGGTGATTGTTGATAAAGAAGGGCGTACCGCATTACAGGCGATGCCCACGATCAAACGTGCGTCGATGTTTCCTGACATGTGGCGCACCAACCCGCTGGTACGCTGGTGGGAAAGTATGCTCGGGCGCTCCCCGGCGCCGGGTCGTCCGCATGCCAGCCCGGAAGAGAAGATTGCCGAGAACCGCTGGAGAATGGTGGGGACGTTGCGCCGTTACACCCTGCTTATCTTGACGTTGTTCCAAACGGCAATCGCCACCTGGTACATGAAAACCATTTTGCCTTATCAGGGATGGGCGCTGATCGATCCGTTCGCAATGGTGAATCAGCCTTTCCTGCGCTCCTTTATGCAGGTTCTGCCTTATATCCTGCAAAGTGGCATTCTGGTGCTGTTTGCCGTACTGTTCTGTTGGGTCTCTGCCGGTTTTTGGACTGCGCTGATGGGCTTTTTACAACTGCTGATCGGCAAGGACAAATACAGTATCTCGTCAACGACGGTAGGGGATGAGTCGCTCAATCCCGAGCACAGAACGGCGTTAATCATGCCTATCTGTAACGAAGACGTTGAGCGCGTGTTCGCTGGATTACGGGCGACCTACGAATCGGTGGCAGCGACCGGACAGCTCGATCACTTCGATCTGTATGTGTTGAGTGACAGTAACGACCCGGACAAATGCGTTGCAGAGCAGAAAGCCTGGGTGGACCTGTGCCGTGAAGTGGATGGGTTTGGCCGTATCTTCTATCGCCGTCGTCGTCGCGTGAAACGTAAGAGCGGTAATATCGATGATTTCTGCCGTCGTTGGGGCAGCCAATACAGCTACATGGTGATATTGGATGCCGACAGCGTGATGAGTGGCGAATGTCTGACGCAACTGGTACGTCTGATGGAAGCCAACCCCAATGCCGGGATTATCCAGTCTTCTCCCAAAGCGTCCGGGATGGATACCTTGTATGCACGCTGTCAGCAATTTGCCACACGTATGTACGGGCCGTTGTTCACCGCCGGTCTGCACTTTTGGCAACTGGGTGAGTCGCACTATTGGGGCCATAACGCCATCATCCGTGTGAAACCCTTTATCGAGCACTGTGCGCTGGAACCGTTGCCCGGTGAAGGTTCTTTTGCGGGCGCGATTTTGTCTCATGACTTTGTTGAAGCGGCACTAATGCGCCGTGCGGGCTGGGGGGTATGGATCGCCTATGATCTGCCCGGCTCTTATGAGGAACTGCCGCCTAACCTGCTTGATGAACTTAAGCGCGATCGCCGCTGGTGCCACGGCAACCTGATGAATTTCCGGTTGTTCCTGGTGAAAGGGATGCACCCGGTACACCGTGCCGTGTTCCTGACCGGTGTGATGTCTTATCTTTCCGCGCCGCTGTGGTTTATGTTCCTGGCGCTGTCAACCGCACTGCAAGTGGTGCATACGCTGATGGAGCCGCAATATTTCCTCCAACCGCGTCAGCTCTTCCCCGTGTGGCCACAGTGGCGTCCTGAATTGGCAATAGCCTTGTTCTCGACCACATTGGTACTGCTGTTCCTACCAAAATTGCTGAGTGTGATTCTGGTATGGGCAAATGGGGCGAAACCTTACGGCGGTGCCGTGCGCGTTTTCCTGTCGTTACTGCTTGAGATGCTGTTTTCGGTATTGCTGGCCCCGGTGCGTATGCTGTTCCATACCGTTTTCGTGGTCAGTGCCTTCCTGGACTGGTCCGTGCAATGGAAATCGCCGCAGCGTGATGATGATGCCACGCCGTGGAGCGAAGCCTTCGCTCGTCACGGCTCTCAATTGGTGTTGGGGTTGGTGTGGGCCATTGGTATGGCTTGGCTGGATTTGCGTTTCCTGTGGTGGCTGTCGCCGATTGTTTTCTCGTTGATCCTGTCGCCATTCGTGTCGGTGATTTCAAGCCGTGCCTCGATTGGGCTGGCGTGCAAGCGTGCTAATCTTCTGTTGATTCCGGAAGAGTACGAGCCGCCGCGCGAACTGGTAGCGACGGACACCTATTTCCGTGCCAACCGTGCGCGTAAATTGGAAAATGGTTTCGTGCATCCTTCTCTCAATGCGTTGGCGAGTGCAATGGCAACTGCGCGCCATGGCTTTAGCCGTGCGGTTGAGCAGGGCCGTGCCCAGCGCGTGGCTGATGCGTTGAAACAGGATCTGGATGCGCTAAGCGACAATCAGCGTTTGGTGCTGTTGAGTGATCCGGTGACGATTTCCCGTTTACACTACGCGGTGTGGCACGATCCGCAGCAGTTTGCCGCATGGCATCAGTGCTACCACGCACTGGAGTCCTGACGGTTTTACCGTAACAGTGTATTTCATCAATAAAAAACAGCGGCTATGCCGCTGTTTTTTATTGCGCGGAGAACATCCGGCGATTTAATACAGAGTGGGTTCGCCTTCCGGACGCGTTTTGAAGCGGCGGTGTAACCACATATACTGATCGGGCGCCAGCAGCACATTTTGTTCTACCAGCGCGTTCATCCAAGCGGCTGTTGTGGCTTCATCATCTAACGGTACGCTGAGTTCAGCAGGCTGGATGATCAATTCATAGCCTTTCCCCTCCTCGCGCCGCCGAGGGACAAACGGCACAATGGCGGGTTTAGCCGCTTTTGCCAACAAATAACTCCCGCTGGTGGTTGCAGCACTCTCCATGGCAAAGAAGGGAACAAACACGCTGCTGCGCGGGCCATAGTCATGATCGGGGGCATACCAAATAATCTCCCCCTGCTTGAGCGCACGGATCATGCCCTTGAGATCTTTGCGATCCAACATGGTCTTATTTGAGCGCATGCGGCCCCAGGTTTGCAACCAGTCAATCAGTTTGTTGTCATTGGGCCGATAAACACCGATCCCAGGGTTATGCATGCCGAAAATGCGTGCCCCCAGTTCCAGCGTAAGAAAATGCAATCCAATCAGAAGTATGCCGCGTTTTTCTGCACGCAGTAGTTGTATATGCTCAAGGCCAGTGACATTAAACCAGCGGGCGATGCGCCAGTCGGGCCAAAACCAGGCCATGCCGGTTTCTAGCAGCCCCATGCCCACGGATTCAAAGTTTTTACGCACCAATGCGGCACGCGCTTGTTCTGTCATCTCTGGAAAACAAAGTTCCAGATTGCGCTCTGCAATGTGCACGCGGTGCTTCATAACGCGCATGGCGATACGGCCTAGCGCTGTGCCGAGACGATAAATAACCGGGTAAGGCAGTAACACGACAAGATAGAGTATGGCGATCCCTAGCCAGGTCAACCAGTAACGAGGGTGTAACAATGAACGAGTGAATGATGGGAGTTGTGTCATGAGTTCCAGTATCAAAAAATGCAGGCGCAGTCATCCGCGCTTGTCGTTAAAAGAAATCAGTCACACCAAGTGATAGTGTCTAATGTGGTGCGGTGCATCAGCTATCGTAATGATGCGGGAAAACGTTCCGGTACAGGAAGGCTAACCCGCCGTAAGGCAATGTGGAATACTCCAAAATTCAATATCCGCCTTTTATCTTAGCATCGACGAATAATGATGTTTAACCTTTGGTGGGATGTCTGTGCAGAAGAGACCCCTCCCGTTTGCGCCAGGGAGGGGAGGATTGCTTAATGTTGAAACAGGTTTTTAATGTGATGCGGTTCACTACGCCAGAATTGCGGCGGCGTTGATACTTGCGCGCCCAGTCGTGCGACAACGTGCCACGGCCAGCGCGGGTTATAGAGCATGGCGCGCGCAATGCCGATAGCGTCCGCCTGCCCCGTTGCCACAATGCCTTCAGTCTGCTCGGCTTCTGTGATAAGGCCAACCGCGATGGTGGTGATCCCCACCTCACGCTTGATACGTTCAGCATAGGAGACCTGATAACTGGGACCTGGCTGAATGCGCTGTGCCGGAGAGAGCCTGCCGCTTGAGACATGCATAAAATCGCAGCCAGCGGCATGCAGTGCATGGCTGAGCGCTACAGACTGCTCGAGATCCCACCCGCCTTCTACACCATCGGTGGCAGAAATGCGTACGCCAACGGCTTTGTGGGCGGGAACAACCTCACGCACTGCGCGGAACACCTCAAGTACCAGACGCATACGGTTATTCAAATCCCCGCCGTAGCGATCGTCACGGACATTCGACAACGGAGACAGAAATTGATGCAGCAAATAGCCGTGTGCGGCATGAATTTCGAACACATCAAACCCGATGCGATCGGCGCGTTGAGCGGCATTGGCAAAAGCGGTGACGACATCCGCAATCTGCTTTGTCGTCATTGCCGTTGGTGAAGATTCATTGTCATCATAAGGCAGGGCGGAAGGGGCAACAGGCTGCCAGCCTCCTTGCTGTTCGCTCACGCGAGCCCGTCCTTGCCACGGTACTGCGGTGGATGCTTTGTGTCCGGTGTGGTCCAACTGGATACCAAGCGGCATAGCAGAGTACGTATTAACCGCGTTGACAGCCGTGGCGAGCGCCTGCTCGGTTTCATCATTCCACAGACCCAGATCCTGAGGAGATATACGGCCTTCAGGCACAACGGCTGTCGCTTCAATGATCAGCAATCCGGCACCTGAGTGGGACAGGTTACCTAAATGCATGGTATGCCAGGGGGTAGCCAGACCGTTCTGGGCCGCATACTGACACATGGGGGCAATGATAATGCGGTTGGGCAGTGTGACGTGGCCTAGCGTGAGTGGGGTAAATAGCCGGCTCATGGTGGGTTTCCTTAGCCAAGAAAAAACGAATAAACCATCATACGCCGAGATATTTTTGCTGTGTCGATGATTTTCTCCATGCCGCACGAATTCCTCCTGTGGCGTAATTGCCGCGATCGGCTATAATCCCGCGCGTTACGCACATGTCTCCGTAACGTTATAATCTGGTTAACCATCGCTGAAGACAGGAACGTACACCATGCCAGTGTTACACAACCGTGTTTCCAATGAGGAACTGAAAGCGCGTATGCTCGCGGAAACCGAGCCGCGTACCACAGTTTCCTTTTACAAATATTTTGCGCTTGATGATGCACAAGCGTTTCGCGATAACCTCTACGTGCAATTTCTGCAATGTCAGGTATTTGACCGTGTCTATGTGGCAACTGAAGGTATTAATGCGCAGGTGAGTGTGCCTGCCAGCCGCTTCGACGACTTTAAGGCGGCGCTGTAAAGCGCGCATCCGGCGTTGGACAGTATCCGGCTTAATGTGGCACTGGATGATGACGGAAAATCCTTTTGGGTACTGCGCATGAAAGTTCACGATCGCATTGTCGCGGATGGCATCGACGATCCCACCTTTAATCCCAGCGATGTTGGTACCTACCTGAAAGCCGAAGCGGTTAACGCCATGGCGGACGATCCGGACACGCTGTTTGTCGATATGCGTAATCATTATGAATATGAAGTAGGGCATTTTGAAAATGCACTTGAAGTACCTTCCGATACTTTTCGCGAGCAATTGCCGATGGCCGCAGAAATGCTCGCTGATGCGCGTGAAAAAAATATCGTGATGTATTGCACCGGCGGTATTCGCTGTTAAAAGGCCAGCGCCTATATGCGCCATCAGGGTTTCAAGAACGTTTATCATGTGGAAGGTGGCATCATTGAATATACCCGTCAGGCCAAGGCCCAAGGCCTACCGGTAAAATTCATCGGTAAAAACTTTGTCTTCGATGAGCGCATGGGGGAACGCATCACCGACGATATTATTGCCCACTGCCATCAATGTGGTGAACCGTGCGATACCCACACCAACTGCCGCAATGCAGGGTGTCATTTATTGTTTATTCAGTGCCACAGCTGCCAGGTGTCCTATCAGGGCTGTTGTAGTGATGCCTGTCAGAGCGAGTTGGCGTTACCGCTGGAAGAGCAGCGTGAGCGGCGTCGCGGACGTGAAACCAGCATGAAGATTTTTAATAAATCACGCGATCGGCTCAGAGGGGCGTTGCATATCCCGGCGCCTGATGAAAACGGCAGCAGTGAACAGTGACAGAGTATTCATGGGGCGCGGTTAATCAGGAAACTTAAGCGCACTGAATATGACGACACAGCCATCAGGCGGTGTCGTCAAGGGATAATCGGTTACTGTGAAATCGGTAGACTAGTGTTTAAGTAAATCTTGTGGCTGAAAATCTGTCGACTCAATTTTAGCAATACCCGCTTCAAGAATATAAATAAGTTGCCTTGCTACATCGGTAGTAAGCCATAAGGTTCGGCCTACATTTGCCTCTGCGGGAGCTTGGTCTGGGGTGGTTAAATAATGCAAACGGATCATCATGGCGTCATAACTGTCAGCGGTGCTGATATCCCATCCTACAAGAGGATGTGTCTGAATAACTTCATTTTTTCTGTCCATACATACCCCTTATTGACTAGTTACTAACATGAGTGACTAACGAGGCTTGGGCGGCTCCTTATTGACAAGAGCAACTTAAGTATACTGTGACTTTTGTACAGCAGGTGAGTTATTTCGACTCTTTTTGCAAAGAAAAATTTCTGGATATGATATCCCCATATTTCAAGGGGATATCAGTCAGGCGGGCACAAAACAGGTTATTCGGCGCTGATACCGACATGCTTTTCAAACACGGCAATAAGCAACGCCAGATGTTTTTTGGTCCGTTCTGCGCGGTGTTCGTTGTGCGATTCCAGTTTCAAATTATGTAGCAACAGCTGTGCCGTTCTTTCATCCAATGCAAATGCCAGGGAGGAAAACGCCAGTTCCAGCGCATCAATCTTGTGCTGCTGGTCTCCAATAATTCGCCGAACGTCATGGCTTGTTCTGGTTTCTCTACCTCCATTGTCATGTCTCTCCGTCATCGACCATCTACCGGCTAGTGTGAAGACTACAAGGATAAAATAGAAGGTCTCGATTATTAATGCCAGTGATTATTCTGCACTAAACCAATCGTCGGCGCTCTCCCAGGTTTCCTGAAGAATTTCTGAAATTAACGCTTTATCATCCTTGTTTCCTCCCAATACGCTCAGATTGTTGGCTACAGCGTAACGGACCTGAATGGCACTATCGGGATAATAACGGTGTACGCGCTGGGTGAATTCGTGCGTCAAGGCTTCAAGGGCGCCAGCGGGTAAAGGGGCTGATTTGGCTAATGTGAGTTCTACGCGCATGATACTCTCCTTTAATTTACCGGTTATTCATACAGTTAAAGGTCGGAGGGAGCAATAGTGCTGATACAAATATGTGGTGGTGAAATGCAAAGGCCGTTAAAAGCCTGTGCGCCGAGAATATGCAGCACACGGGCGGTGGGATTAACGTACTTGCCAGTCCAAGGTTTGACCGGCAAGGAATGGTACTAGCGCGTCATCACCTAACGCGATGCTTTCCGGGAAGGTCGTGGGAGCCTTATGCAGTTCAATCCAGCCCTCATTGATCGGTAAACCGTAAAATGCGGGTCCATTGAGCGAGCAGAACGCTTCTAACTTATCCAGCGCGCCGATCTCTTCAAACACGGTGGCGTAGGCACAAAGCGCGGCCTGCGCGTTGAATACCCCGGCACAGCCACAACTTGCTTCTTTCTTGTGGCGCGCATGAGGCGCTGAATCCGTACCGAGGAAGAAACGGTCGGAACCACTGGCGACCGCATCGCGCAGTGCCTGTTGGTGAATATTGCGTTTCAGAATCGGCAGGCAATACAAGTGAGGCCGCACACCGCCCACCAGCATGTGGTTGCGGTTAAACATCAGGTGTTGCGGCGTTACAGTAGCGCCCAGATAGCGATCGCCGTCCAACACGTATTGTGCGGCTTCGCGGGTTGTTATGTGTTCAAACACGATTTTCAGTGTAGGGAAGCGTTTGCGCAGCGGCTCCATGACTGATTCGATAAAACGGGCTTCGCGGTCGAAAATATCGATCGCTGGATCGGTCACTTCGCCGTGAATCAGCAGCGGCATACCGATGTCTGCCATCTGCTCAAGGATAGGGTAGATATTGGCGACATCGGTAACACCAAAACTGGAGTTGGTGGTCGCGTTTGCTGGATAGAGCTTGGCGGCGGTAAATACCCCTTGTTGGAAGCCTGCCACGACCTCTTCCGCGTCTAGCGAATCTGTCAGATAGCATGTCATCAACGGTTGAAAATCGTCACCTGCCGGGATCGCGGCGAGAATGCGTTCGCGATAGGCCAGCGCACTGGCGATGCTGGTGATCGGCGGTGTCAGGTTGGGCATTACAATCGCGCGGCCAAAATGACGACTGGTAAACGGCAACACGGTTGCGAGTACGTCATCGTCGCGCAGGTGAAGATGCCAGTCATCAGGACGGCGAATTTTTAATACGGTAGACAGTATTGTCATGAAAGCGCTCCAGCGGGCTAAATGCTAAATGTCACGAGCAGATACGGCGGGACACAAGCATAAGCGCAAAGTGCTGGGAATGCACCCGTTTGTTGCTGGCGAAACCTTATTCGAAGCGAGTGGCGTTCTGTGCTAATCACGGTGGTACAGAGTACACGGTGGGGAAAGAGTAGCGTATGGTAAGTCCCATCGCTAATTTCTCAGTCTGGCCATTCAAGGCCCGTTGGGATACCTAACAGGAGCAACATATGGAATTGCGTATTGTCGCCAGTATTCAGGCTAAACCAGAACACGTTGATGCCGTCGCACAAGCGGTGAAAAAAGTGGCGGCACCCAGTCGTGCCGAAACGGGAAACCTGCAATACGATCTGCACGAATCACTGGAAGCGCCGGGTACGTTCGTCTTTTTTGAACGCTGGGCAAGTCGTGAGGTCTTGACGGAGCACGAAGCAACCCCGCACTTTCAGCAACTGGTGACCGAGTTGGAAGGCAAAACGCTGGGTATGGTAATAACCCCGCTGCGTGCGCTGATTTAAGCTGCGATGTTTTCAATACAGATATAAAAAACCCCTCTTCCAGACGGGTATTGTTGGTGTGATCGTAGGCGAAAGCCAGACGTGATTGTCCCCAATCCCAAATACCGTTATGGGTCAGCGCGTAGTTCTGACGGTACATGCGGTTGGTTTCTGCACCACTTTATGCCAGCGCCTGAGGGATTGCCTGGCTACTGTTGAATTGAGTGTCTCCGGTATAGATATTACCCTGGCGGCTGTAGCCCGCATCAAAATCGATAATCTGCTGCGGTGACAGTTTCCATGACAGTTGGGTGTTGATATCGCGATTGCGCACCCCTTCGCGGCCCGCTGCATAAGGAACCGTTTTGGTTATGGTTAATGTTTGGGTCATCTGCGTCGGTTTTATTGATATTGCCATACAACCGCATGGTGAGCGCTTCACCGGCCAATTGGCCGGACAGTGTGAAATTGGTGCGACGAGTGGCGCCTTCCTTGCTGCTTTCCGGCTGATTTCCGTACAGCGACAATGTGCCCGTCCAGTTATTGGTGGGGCGTTTGGTGATGATATTCACCACGCCGCCAGCCGCACCGGAACCATAGCGTGCCGCCACCGGGCCGCGCAGTACTTCAATGCGCTCCACGGCTTCAACCGGCACCCAGTTGGTATCGCCGCGCGTGTCGCGTTCACCGTCCCATGAATAGCGGATGGCGTTGCGTGAGGTGACCGGGCGGCCATCAATCAGAATCAGAGTATTTTCCGGCCCCATGCCGCGCAGATCTATCTGGCGGTTGTTGCCGCGTGCGCCTGTGGCACTGTTACCGGTCAGATTCACTCCCGGCATTTTGCGGATGATCTCAGACAGATCGTTGACCGGCGGAGATTTTTGAATGTCTTCTGCTGCGATAATCGAAACACCCGGCTGTTGTTTTAACTCCTGCTCGGCGGTGGCCTTGACGGTGATGGTATCTTCATCAGCGGCATACACCATGCCGGAGACGGAACCGACCAAGCCTGCGACGATCAGTGTCAGCGGCGTGAGTGTGAAGAGAGGCGCTTTGTACATTGTCCTTTTCCCTTTTGTCAGTAATATGGGCTGCGCTGGCCCAAATGCTAATGATTCGCGTTCGCTAATCTGGCAGAGAATGGTACAAATGTACACTTTTTGTAATCAATGTGTAATGGCCTAAAAAGCGTAATGGAATGACAACAGGGTGATGGCTTTCTTAGGTGGAAAGCCGTTGGCGATTAACGGAAGGCGTGGTACAGCGCGGCAATCGCGGGGTAAATTTGCCGGTGCGTCAGCGGATATTCATGCTGCGCCAGCAGGGCGCGAATGAAAAAGCAGTTCATCAGCGTCCCGAGAGGCAGTGCAGCATTGTCGGGCACAACCAGCTTTAATAGTGCAATTACGGTGTTGGACCATTCCAATGCCATTGGGCGCAGGGATGGGCGAGAAATGGCGGCGGTAAACAGTTCATACTCGCGTGCCAGATCCTGGATGTCGGTGGTCCCGCGCAAAATAAACTGGGTCAACACCTCGCAAGGATCGTCGTGGCGGCGTGCATTGAGCCATTGAAACATGTCTTCACGAAACAGGGCGATGGCTTCACGCATCACCGCGTTCAGCAAATCGTCCAGGCTTTTAAAATGATACGTGGTTGACCCCAGAGGTACTCCAGCTTCGGCCGCAACTGCGCGGTGCGTCAGCATGGCGATGCCGTCACGGCGGATAATCTGCGTAGCGGTGGCAATGATTTGCGCCGCGCGCGCATGCCTGCGCTCAGCAGACAGGCTGACCCCGTTCACGCCGTTAGCGGATAACCAGGCAACGGCCGGTGTTGGGGGGAAAGGTGGCGAACTGGGGGTGTAAGTCTGTATTGAACCTTGAGGCTTGTCGGTGGTTTTAAGGTTGCTATAGGCTGAGCGCACCTCATCCCCGATATCATCAAGCATGGATTGCCGTTCTTCCCGGCTGATGGCAGCAAAGCCAGTGCCATGCAACAAAAACACCCCTTCAGCGGCGAGAAAAGCAATGCGTAAGCGTTTGGTGAGCGGTGTGGCTTGTGCCAGACGCGCCAGTTGCATGCGGTAAAAGGTTTGTACCGGTGCCAGCATGGCAGGCGCGTGGACCAGCGTCGTCAATAAGCCAATGGCGCGCGATGCCGTTTCTTCAGTCTCTTGCCCGATAGCGTTGATATGGCCCAGAATCTCAGCACCGGGTGTACTGCCATAACGCACGCTTTGCTGCTCCGCTTCTTGCGAAAAACGGGTCAGTTCACGTTCCAGCAGCGTTTGTATCAGCAGATCCTTGCTGGGGAAACGGTAAACCAGCCCACATTTGCTGATGCCTGCCTGTGCGGCAACGGCATCGAGGGTGAAACCGTGCACGCCACCGCTCAGCAGAACGGTTTCCGCTGCATCAAGAATCTGGTCGCTATCAATGGTTTGTTTGCGTGCCATTTACCTACCTTGCATTTCCGACTGATCAGTCATATATTGCGCTGCATATTACGCATGTTAGCTGATTGGCCACTACTTTGCCGACGGTTATTACTTCTTTTGCATGGTTAACAAGGTTACATCAATGTCTGAGTCTTCACGGCCCGGCGCGCACCGTTTTACCCTTATCGTCATTCTTGGGATACTTTGCGCGTTTGACGCCATGTCCATCGACCTCTATCTACCAGCATTCCCGCGATTGCACACGCCATTGGTGCCGATGCTGCCGGTATGCAAACCTCGCTTTCGGTGTTTCTTATCAGGTTGGCGTTCGGACAAATTCTTTATGGGCCGTTTACCGATCGCTATGGGCGAAAAGTACCGTTACTGCTGGGTATCGCGCTGTTTCTGGCCGCATCGATCTGCCTTTCTCATGCGGCCTCATTGACCGAATTCGTTTTCTTCCGCTTGTTGCAGGGCATCGGCGGTGCGGCAGGGTTAGTGATCCCACGTGCAATTGTGGCTGACCTTTGCGCCGAGCGTGAGGCAGCAAAAGTGTTTTCACTGTTGATGCAGGTGATGGCGATCGCGCCGATTGTTGCGCCGCCGTTGGGGAACCTGTTGTCAGGTTCGCTGGGCTGGCAGGCGATTTTCTGGGGACTGGGTGTTGTCGGGGCGATCATGTTGTTTGCCACCTGGAGCTGGGTGCCAGAGAGTCTGCCGCGAGATCAGCGCATGCAGGGCAATATTGGTTCGGCTTTTGTAGGTTATGCCGCGCTGTTTCGCCAACGTATCTACATGGGGTATACCCTGTCTGGGGTATTCACCATGGGCGGACTGTTTACCTACATCGGTGCATCGGCATTTATTTTTATCGATTATTTCCATCTCTCTCCCACCCTGTACAGCACCTTGTTTGCCGCGAATGTACTGGGTATGGTGGTGTGCGGGCAGATCAATATCTTTCTGCTTAACCGTTGGCGTGAGCAGCAGATTCTTGCTGTGGGATTGGGGATACATCTGGTTTGAACCTTGTTACTGGTGGGGTTGTGGTTGAGCGGCGGCGCGACGCTGTGGCTGTTAACCGCGCTGCTGTTTATGGCCATGAGCAGCTTGAGCCTGGTGTTTGGCAACGGTGTGGCGGTCGCTATGGGGTCAGCGGCAGGTCAGACCGGCGTGGCATCGTCGCTACTGAGGGTAATGCAGTACCTGTTCGGCGGTGTGGTCGGCGTGTTGCTCGGTGTTCTGCATGATGGCACATTGTTGCCGCCGTTGCTCATGCTGGCCGTGTGTGCACTGGCAGCACTGCTCGATAGATAACATATATAAATAAAAACAATTCATTAATGGCATTATGGTGTCCTATTGGTGTCCCCATTGCTAAATTACACTTCGATCATGCCTCTCTATTTTTCTACCAACTAGCATTGATTGCTGGTTATGTATGGGTCTTCCCTATCATGGTGGGAGACTCATAACAACATGTTTAACCTGCCGTAATGGAACATCACTGCCACCTTAAAGCGTTCTTTGTTCCGGTATCCTCTGGACTTGATCCGCAGCAGCCTTATCTTTCTGTTTAGTGACTCTGCATTACCGTTTGATACCCTGTGTTTCATGGCATTCAGGATCCCGTACAGTCGTTTACGTAACGTCCGGGCGGCGCTGCTTAGTAGCGGGACACCAACGTCTTTTGCCATCCCTATCCATTCCAGCCACAGACGCCTGCTGTGTTCGTCATACCGGCGGTTCCAGAGTTCCCGGGCCAGCGCCTTCATTGCCCAGCAACGGCTGGTATCAGGCAGAACCATCTGCGCTGCTTCCAGTCTTTCTGCTATTCGACCATGACGTTTATGGCGACCGTACAACCACAGATAACGGGAACGATGTGCACTTTTTCGTGCCGGTAACGGGATGGTTTTCATCTCCAACTGTCGTGTTTTATCTACGACGGCACAGAGCATTTTCGCTACATGGAAGTGGTCGAACGCGATCTTCTCCACCGCGTTAGGCAGATGGAGCCGCGCTGCGCTTATATAGGATAGATTCATGTCCATCGACAGGGTTTTAATGGATTCAATCTGGCGGTCACCCAGACTCCGGAGATAGCCAGCAAGACTTTCAACTCCGCGATCATCTTTGAGTTCCAATGCCTGTCCTTGGGTATCAGAGATAACGGTGACGTACTGATGCCCCTTTTTGAAAGCGACCTCATCAACACAGAGATGACGTGCGGCCTGAGGTGTTTTTCGACGGGCCAGTCCACGCTTAACCGCCCGTTGCATAATATTATCGACAGCATTCCAGCTCAGCCTCAGCTGTTTCCTGACGGCATCCACGGTGCTGATTTTCAGCCATGAGATAACGAACGACTCGAACAACAGCGTATACCGGCTACCGGGGCCGGCCCATGGAACAGACAGCGTCTGGTAGCCATGCTCCGGGCACATAATACGGGGTACATCAGCTTCGACTATTGTCGCGAACTGACAGGTATCGAGATGGCGCCATTTACGATGTCGGTGATCGTGAATAGGACAAGATTCCCGCAGGTTGGACAGGTTAACTGAGTGTTTTTCGCAATCTCAACTGTAACGGTAACAGAACCGGCATTTTCATCGAGAGAAAGAGACTTTACCTGCCACGGAATAGACAGGTTGAGGATATGAGCGTAGAGAGACTTTTCGTCCATGGTGGTGACCTCTGGCGATTTAATACGCCATTATCATGCCTTCAGCCACCACAACAAGGGAAGACCCATGTGTATACAGTATATCGGCTATAGATGAAAATCAACCTGCTTTTTTTGGAAGCGCTTCGCATAATTGGCATGGTAGTGGGCGTAGATCACATTTTGTGTTTGAAGTCTCACCAACCTTATGATTAATTACTTTAACATGTTAAGAACACATATACAGACAGAGGATTGATTTTCAATACTAAAGGGTGTTGTATGAATTAGTTATGCAAAAAAAGATTTTGCAATCAAAAATTTCTTTCTCCTCATTGGTAGAAATTACCACCCGTTCTCAATTTGGCGGTTATAGCATCGCGGCAAATAAAACGATCTTTGGCCTTATCTCCAACGGAGAGCTTTATTTACGTGCGAACAAGCGCTGTTAGCCTCATTTCCTTGCACTGAATATGCCGCACCTGGTTTATACCAAACGGGGCATGCCCGTTCCGTTGAGTTACTATCTGGTGGGGGAGGTCTTATGGGAGGAACCGACTCAGCTGCTGCAATTGGCCAAAATGTCGCTTGAGGGCGCAGAACAGGATAAATCAGAGCGTGAGCACTGCACACGGTTAAAGGATTTGCCCAATCTGAATCACGATCTTGAGCGAACGTTATGGAAGGCGGGAATCAGAAATGCTGACGAGCTGCAACAACACGGTGCAAAGGAGAGCTACTTGAGGCTAAAAGCAGTCAGTAAACATGCCGGTGTGAATATTTTACTGGCGTTGGCGGGCGCGATTTGCAGAACGCATCAGGCCGCTTTGCCAATAGGGGTAAGAAACGAGCTGATTGAATGGCATAAACACCATTCAGCGCCTTTGCCTAAAACCTGAGACGTCAACTTGCGCGGTATCTTCAAAGGTAATGATGCCGCGCTATATGTTTTTATGCTTCGCGTGTTCTCTGCACCATTTTGACCGTGTGTACTATCACCGGATAGTTTCTTTTAACGGATGGTTCCCTTCAACTGCGTCAGTTCTGGCAAGACATCGATGATCAGACCAATTTGCTGCAAGACCAGTTGCTCCTTGCTGTCTGGATCGGGGGCAAGTTGTTGTACCTGCTGTTGACGTGCCAACAACCCCTCTCGCTGTGTTTGCACATCAATGTCAGGATGGTGCAGTGCTGCATCAATATAGCAAATAGCGTCATCCAGCAGTTGTAGCGTCTGCGGCAGCGCCAGCTTTTCTCGGTGGGCACCGAGTGTAGAAATATAGCTCAACAGCGTATGGTTAAGGCACATAAAGCGAAACGCATCATCGAGCGTATTCCTGATGGCATGGGGTTCAGAAGACATGTTCGCGACGACAGAGGCCAGCTCTGCGTCGCTGTTATGCGCATCGCGGCGCGCGATGCGGTAACGCAAACTGTTGCTTTTACCTTGATGATATTGTTCAAGAATGGCATCCAGATAACGGCAATTGGCATTGGTGGTTTTATCTATGACCGCAGGTAAACCGCGAAAACGCCAGTCCGGCCAGATAAAACTGACAGCGGCCTAGGCAATGGCGCAGCCAATCAGTGTATCCAGAATGCGTGGCCCTGCCACTTCGAAACCCTCACCCAGCAAGTTAAAGCAGAGCAAAACCAATAAGGTAATAAACAGGGTGGCATGGGCATATTGTACGTTGCGAAAGGCAAAGAACAACACACCGCTGATAACAATCAGCGTGAGTTGTCCTTCAAGCGAGGGGACAAAATAGAGTACCGGAATCCCAATCAGTATGCCTGCCAGCGTCCCGATAATACGCAGCGCCAAACGCCGTCGCGTTGCATTGTAGTTTGGCTGACACACAAACAGGCTGGTGAGCAGAATCCAATAGCCGTGCTGCATGTGTGTCAGTTGAATAAGCGCATACCCCCCCGCAGAGCAGGGCAGACATACGGATAGCGTGGCGAAACAAGGCTGAACGCGGTGTAAGATGACGACTGATGCGCAGCCGAATATCACTCCAGCCGGTCAGTCCATCATCAGCCAGACTTTCTTCCATCTGTTGCTGCGATTCCAGCCATTGCTCTGATTCGATATTCATTAACTGGGTATCAATGGCACGAAGATTATTCAGCAAGTGGCGTAATGCTTTTCCTTGGGTTGGATTTGCGCCATCTTTGGCAAAAAAAGCATGCAGCGCGGCATCCAGATAAACAAACGCCAGTTCGATACGTCCATCGTGCTGATATTTTTGCTGTAACAGAATGGATTGCGCCAATTGACGACAGGCGCGTGCCTGCATCGTCAGTAAACGTTGAAAACGAAAAAGAATATCACTGTGGCGAAAGGTTTCACGTAACTGAGCGTATTGCACGTGCGAGGAACTGGCGCGTTCGTGAATATCTTGTGCTGCAAAATAGTAGTGCCGCGTTGTCCGCGATCGCCGCGTAACCGGGTTAACAAAGGGGCTTTGGCTTGATTGAGCGTTGCCACCACATCACTGTTAACCAGTGCCACATCGATCAATGGGTTATCGGTCGAATCATCAATATCGGGATCAAACAGTGTCGCTTTAGCATCCAGATAGTGGGAAAGCTGCTCAAAGCAGCGAGCCAGACTGTCCTGCAAAGGACGAATGGGAAAAACAACATGCCCCAACAATGTAAGCAGGTTGTACCACAACGCCCCCGCGAGCAGCAAAAGCGGCTGTTGATACCAATTGTCATACAGGGACACGCCCAGCATGGTGTAAATGGCAATTAGCAGAGCACCAAAAGCAATGGTGGCGTAGCGCTGACCCAATGCACCGAGCAGAATAAAACCTGCCGTTGAAAAGGCCAGACCGATGCCGAATAACCACGGGTAAGGAAAAAGCAGTTCTATGGATACAGACGCTATAAAGAAACAAAGTAGCGTAATAAACAAATTGCGTAATCTGCCGGTTAGCCTATCATTGAGATCGGTCAGCGCAGCGGCCACTACCCCGAGCGTTAACGGAATGGTAGTGGTAGGTTGGCCCATCCACCAGGGCAGCAACGCGGCGCCGGCTAAGGCAATAAAAATACGCGCGTTGTACAACTAACCGCTATTGTATAGGTAACTCCGGAATCCTGAGATGAATGTCAACAACGTCTGTTCCTTACCGACGGTTAGCGATAGCGACGGCGCGCGTTTCTTTCACGTATCGCCTGTGCCTCTTCAATGGACACCACGCGACGACCTACAGGCCACAGCGCGATGACTACCAGTTTGAAGTTGGCGATCCCGACAGGAATACCGATAATCGTTAGGCATTGCGCAATGCCACTGGCAATGTGCGATATACACAGCCACCATCCGAAAAGAATAAACCAAAAGACATTAAGGACTGTCCCGCCAGCGCTCAATACGGCATTTTTACGCTCAGGCTCTACTTCATCGATGTGAACGGCCTCATTGCCGTAAGGGAACAGCGATAGCTTGGTGATTTCCCAGCATGATCGGGTCAGTGGCAATGTGAAAATCAGAACAATGCTGATTAGCGTTGCAATAAACAATGCCGGCGTAGTGAAAAATCCACCCAGCACAAAATTAAGAATGTTCAATGCGGCTCGCATTGTTGCTCCATGATGTCAGGCGTAGCGAAGGTCTCGTAAATAGGGCATCTATCATTACAAAATACAGACATCTCATGGCATTGCTTCGGCACACATCGCGTATGATGTCATCAGAAAGAATATTACATCAAGCGCGGGGATATCCTAACGTATTTTAACACTGGAGAAGGGGTCTGTGTCGCAGGTAAACTACCGAAAAGCCGTTTTTTTCATGGCGTAACGAAAATGGAACTGAAAGCAACCTCTTTAGGCAAACATCTGGCGCAACACCCCTACAATCGGGTGAAGCTGCTCAATGCGGGCGTTCAGGTGAGCGGTGAGAAACACGAGTATGTCATTCCCTTTAACCAGTTGCTGGATATGCAATGCAAGCGTGGGCTGGTATGGGGGGAACTGGAGTTTGTGCTACCAGAAAACCAGGTGGTGCGGCTGCATGGCACCGAATGGCAGGAAACCCAGCAGTTCTACCGCTATCTGATGAAAATGTGGCGTCAGTGGAGTGACGACATGAGCGCAGTGTGTGCCGACGCGTTACAGCGCCAGGTCACCGATATTGAGCAAATGGCGAACCATCATGGGTGGATTTCACGTCAGGCGTTGACTGAGTTACAGGCAGATATTCGTGCAACGCTCGCTTCCTTGCCGTTGCCTGTCGCAAGGCTGGCGGGGTTTGTGAATTGTTGTGACAGCTACACCCTTTGTCAGCAGTGGCTCGCTGAGGGGGAGTCGTGCAGAACCGTCTGTAACCAAACTTGGATGGAGAAAACGCTCTCCTCAGAGCAGGCGTTTTTTGACGGCGTTGAAACTACTCCGCTTAATGTTTCGCAGTGTCGCGCCGTCATCAATGGTGAAGATTCCGTATTAGTGCTGGCGGGGGCGGGCAGTGGAAAAACGTCCGTATTAGTGGCGCGCGCCGCCTGGTTGCTGCACCGAAACGAAGCGATGCCGGAACAAATCTTGTTACTTGCCTTTGGCCGCAAAGCCGCGCAGGAGATGAATGAACGTATACAGGCGTGCTTACACACGGACGCTGTACAGGCCAAAACATTCCATGCGCTGGCACTGCATATTATTCAGCATGCTACGCGCAAAGCGCCGGTTATCAGACGATTGGAAAGCAATGGCGCGCTACGACATGAACTGCTGATTAAAACCTGGCAGCAGCAGTGCGCGGAGAAGAAAGCGCAAGCCAAAGGATGGCGGGAGTGGCTGAGCGAGGAGATGGCGTGGGATGTGCCTGACGGCGAGTTCTGGCTGGATGCGCGTATGGCAGCGCGGCTGAGTGGTCGTTTGGATCGCTGGCTCGGGCTAATGCGTATGCAGGGCGGGAGCCAAAATGACATGCTGGCGCTGGCGGATGATGAGC
Source organism: Candidatus Symbiopectobacterium endolongispinus (assembly GCF_018777385.1). GTDB lineage: Bacteria > Pseudomonadota > Gammaproteobacteria > Enterobacterales > Enterobacteriaceae > Symbiopectobacterium > Symbiopectobacterium endolongispinus. The sequence goes on from NZ_JAFJYB010000001.1 coordinate 1,239,547, forward strand.
AGCGCCCGCGATTGCAACGTGGTTTACGCTTGATGGCCCCTTTGCTTAAGGCATGGAAAGCAGCATTGAAAGAAGAAGGCGCGGTGGACTTCTCTGACCTGATCCTCCATCAGGCGGTAAATTTGCTGGATAAGGGGCGCTTTATCAGCCCTTGGAAGCATATTCTGGTCGATGAATTTCAGGATATTTCTCCCCAGCGTGCGCAATTGTTGGCCGCGCTGCGCAGGCAAAATCTGCGTACCCGCCTTTTTGCTGTCGGTGATGACTGGCAGGCGATTTACCGTTTCAGTGGCGCTGAACTGACGCTGACCAAGGCATTTGAGCATCACTTTGGGCGCGGAGAGCGCTGTGCGCTGGATACGACCTATCGCTTTAACGATCGTATTGGCGAGATTGCCAATACCTTTGTGCAGCAGAATCCGCATCAGTTAAAGAAGCCTCTTAACAGCTTGCGCGCTGGCGATAAAAAAGCGGTCATGCTGCTGCCTGAAACACAGTTGGAAACGTTGTTCGATAAGCTCAGCAGTTACGTCACGCCCGATGAGCGTATTCTTGTGCTGGCGCGTTATCACCATTTGCGGCCAGCCATGCTGGATAAAGCGGGTGTGAGATGGCCAAACCTGATTATTGAGTTTATGACAATCCATGCCAGCAAGGGGCAACAGGCTGACTATGTGGTGATTGTGGGATTGAACGATGGCAAAGAAGGTTTCCCCGCCTTGCCGCGTGAAAGTTTGCTGGAGCAGGTCTTGTTACCCCAGCCGGAACCTTTTGCTGATGCGGAAGAGTGTCGTTTACTTTATGTGGCGCTAACCCGTGCGAAACACCGGGTCTGGTTGCTCTACGATCGTGACGCACCGTCTGTCTTTGTTGAACAATTACAGCGTATCGGTGTGCCGCTTCAGAGGAAACCTTAATAACAGCGCTGCCAGCAACCGGGTAGCGCTGATGCGCCGCGTTACTTCAGACGCTCATTCAGATAGCGTTGGTAGTCAGGAATGGCGATCTCAACGGGCTGTTTAAAAAGGGCTGAGTTAACCAAAAAGTCAGCGGTGGAACGGTTGGTTGCGACCGGAATATTCCAGACGGTAGCGAAGCAGAGCCTTGACGTCAGGATCGTGCGGAACCTCATTCAGTGGGTCCCAAAAGAAGATCATCAGATCGATTACAACATGATACCAAGGTGAAGAGCGCAGCGTATCGTGGGCATCCAGTTCCTCCCACGCCGGGCTTACCAGCGAGTATTCAGGATCGATTCAATCACGACACCAGGGTATCCCAGCAGTTTATGACGAATCTGTTCTCCAATACCAAATTTACAGATAATCATAATGACTCCTGAGATAATCTGACTCTGTAACCTTACTTCTATATGGGCGCGAACGCCCAGATTTCAAGTTGTATGTGGAACAGCGTATTTGCTAACGGAATAAGGTTATTTTACTGCTAATAGTATGAGGCATATTGTATCGCCGTGCAGGAAATAAAGGTGTCTGCCCATTGATGATTGAGGTGGCGTTTAGATGTCTGAACACTGTGTGACAGCCTATGTATACGGTGTGGTGCAGGGGGGGTTGGTTTTCGTTATCACACACAACAGCAGGCCCGACAGTTGGGCGTAAAAGGGTATGCCAGGAATTGCGAGGATGGCAGTGTGGAAGTGGTAGCCAGTGGTGAGCCGCAGCAGGTTGAACAACTTATCATTTGGCTAAAAGCGGGTGGGCCGCGCAGTGCTCGTGTTGAGCACGTTCTTGTCGAGCCTTGCGCGATGATGGATTACACGGGTTTTTCAATCCGCTATTAGCCGAATATCAGATACATTTTACCGGCTTAGGTAGTCCTGCAATTTTGGTTGCCTGTTTGGCGGGGCCTTTCGGAAAGAGCCGATACAGGTAGCGGCTATTACCTTTTTCTTCGCCGTACTTTTGTGCCATCGCTTTTACCAGCATGCGAATCGCCGGTGAGGTGTTGAACTCCAGATAGAAGTGGCGAACAAAGCGCACCACTTCCCAATGCGCATCCGTTAACGCGATATCTTCCTGCTTTGCCAGTAGCGGTGCGAGAGACTCACTCCAATCAGCGCTGTTAAGCAAGTATCCCTGTGCATCCGTTTCTATAAAACGCCCTTCAAACTCCAACATAGTGCCTCGTAACCCCCTGTTTTAAGCGAAGTGTAGCAAAGAAATTCAGTCGGAAGAATGGGGGGTTCAGGGGGAATAAAAAGGCCTGAGCGGCAGAGACGCCACACTCAGGCCCGTTACATCAGTGCAATGATAAAGGCAGAAGCCTCAATCCGGTTAGTCGTTGCGCATGGTGCCTAAAATGCTCAACAAGCTCACGAACAGGTTATAAATGGAGACGTACAGGCTAACCGTGGCGCGAATATAATTCGTTTCACCACCGTGAATGATGTTGCTGGTTTCCCAGAGAATGGCGCCGGCAGAAAACAGAATGAACAAGCCACTCAACGCAAGATGTAACGCCGGAAGTTGCAGGAACAGATTGGCAATCACCCCGACGATCAGAACAACAAATCCCGCCATCATCATCCCGGACAGGAATGACATATCCTTGCGCGTTGTTAGAACATAGGCAGAACAGCAGAAAAAGACCAGGGCCGTGCCGCCCAATGCAAGCATGATAATGTCAGAGGCGCCGGAGGCAATCAGTGAGCTCAGAATCGGGCCCAACGTGTACCCCATAAAACCCGTGAGCGCAAATGCTGCCAGAATACCTGCTGGACTGTTGGCGAGTTTGTGGGTCAAAAACATCAGTCCGTAAAACCCTATCAGCATCAACAATAAGCCAGGCGCGGGAAGGTTTAGCACGGTACTGACGGTTGCGGTAAGCGCGGAAAAACCCAGAGTAAGTGATAAAAGGAAATACGTGTTACGCAGCACCTTGTGCGTGCTGAGCAGTGAGCTTTCCTGTCTGGAAGAGACAACAATACGATCCATGGCAGCGACTCTCTCTGTTAAATGATTATTATGACTCAGGATATCAGCATAGATAGTTGCATAGGGTTATTAAAGACGTTTTACCCTTCTTTACGCTGTGAAGTGCTAATTTTATAAGCATTATGATGATATTACGTCCAGTTAACGCTAAATTAGGTTATTTTTAGCGCAGTTGAGCGTTATCAGGCTTTACAACCTGTCGGGCTGTGTTTATAGTTCGCTTCGTTGTGGAGGGGTGGCCGAGTGGTTTAAGGCAGCGGTCTTGAAAACCGCCGAGTGTAACAGCTCCGTGAGTTCGAATCTCACCTCCTCCGCCACTTTTTTTTCAAATGCTTATCTGTAGTTCCTCACATTGTTTTTCTCTATTGTTATCCACTTGGTATATCCTATTTTTTCTGTGTGTTATTGTTCATTTTTATTGATTAGCGGCAAATCAAGCGTCGTCTAGTTTGTATTTTTCTACCGTAGTATTGCTACGGCTGCTACAAATATAGATTTAGATCTAAAAGATAACCCCCCCCTTATCACCCAAAAGAAACCAGCTCAAAAATTCGAACCACTTGAGGCTGAACTGCCTGAATCGATATCGCCTGATCTGTTGCGTGAGTGGGTTGAGTTTTGCCAACAGCTTAAGCAACCTATCAGGACCGAGCATGGGTTGGTCAGAACGCTCCAAAAACTCGACGACTTGCGTATGGCCGGGCTGTTTGAGCACCGGGGTGAAAAGCATGCAGGAAAAACTGACGCAGCAGAATCGCAAACCGCCAGAGACATTCGGACAGCACGCGCAGCCTGGGAACGGCACGTATAAGGTCTGTGGTGAGTTTATGGTACTGACCGTGGAGAGCGGGGCAAACCCGTTTGGGGTGAACGTAGCTGACGTACTTGTGGAATATAAGCGCTGGCGCAACGAGTTATAGCGTTACTCGATCAGTGCTGAATTTCCGTGGCGCCAGCCGGTGCTGCATCACATTTGCATCGGGAATACCTGCGTCGTAAGGCTGCACGGCTGATTTAGCCAACCAATCGAGTTATGACCAATGACCAATTTGTTAAACACAACCAAATGGATAATCGAGCCTATTCCATGGTCGACGCGAGGGGATTAAACCGGTAAGCCTGACGTTTTGAGAATGAAAAAACCTTAACGAAAAAGCAGCCTTGGTTTCAGACTGCTTTTTACTTTAATTTGAAAATCAGGTTTTAACGAGAGGGTTTATTTCCATCCCATTTCGCCTTTGGCGACTTTAGCACTTAGTTCGAGAGAACTTTCTCCCCCCAAACCAGGATAGTGTTTTTTCATAGCCTTGATCAGTTCTTCTGAGTTTTTAGCCTTTGCGGTTTCTTCATCAAACACACGAATGTAGTTTGCAGTAAAATCAACCGCTGTAACGCCCTCAGGAATTTTCCCTGTGAAATGCCCTGGGATTACCTTGGTTGGAGAGAGTGATTTAATCTTTTCAAGGGTTGTTAGCCAGTCTGCGTGCGATTTTGCTGTCTGGGTATCAGCCATCCAGACATGTTCTCCTGATACGACAGGGATCCAGCCTGAAACCGTTTTGATTGACGGTATCCACACAAAAGTTCGGTCAGGGGTAGGGCCATCGAGACCTACAACTTGCAGTTCATGCCCCTCAAGTTGGAGCGAATTGCCTTGGAGAGGCTGAGGTACAATAATTTTACCCGGTGCGTTTGAGCCTAACTGTGGCCCCCACACTTTAAGTTTCTCGTCTTTAGTTTCCTGAATATGTGCGATGGTTTGTGGTGTGGCAACGATTTTTGTCTGCGGGAAAGCCGCCTGAAGAGTATCAAGGCCAAAGTAGAAATCTGGATCTCCATGGCTGATATAAATTGTCGTCAGGTGCTTCTGGGATGCCTTGATTTTGTCCACCAACTTACGGGCCTGCTCTGCTGAAAACTGAGCGTCAATCAAGATAGCATCATTTTTTCCTTCAACTACAGAGGATATGGCAAAAATAGCCTGCTCCCCGGGATTAAAAACAGAGGTAGTGATAGCTCGATGTTCCTGTTTGTTGGCGGAAGCCGATGAAGTTTATGTTCCTGTCGATTTAGATACGGCTGCATGACTCTGGAACCCTACCATCGCGGTCGCCAGAGCGAAGGCACATGCTGGGAGTGTATATTTCGATAACGTCATATCAATTCACCTTTTTCAGTGTAGGGAAATTATTGAAAAATTGCTATCAGGTCATATGATTCAGCTATCAATGATTCTTTTTCAAGGCCATCAAAATTGATGTAGTAGGTCTGTCCACCGTCAGAGGCGCTTTAGTTGCGTGCATTATCAATCACTTTTCGCTTTAGACGTGATATGGCTGTATATGAGGCAGCACAACAATAATATTGGGAAGAAGTATAAGCGCTTACTTTTTAGGTTAGATCATATTTGTAGGCTTTGCTTAATGTTGGCTTTCTAAATGTCGCTGTATGTCTCTTGATAAACGCTGTTGCTGTTCCAAATCATGAGCCCAAAATTTATTATCAGGAAAATTATTATCACTGCTAAGGATATTACCTCCGCGCTTCATCCTTATTCGTGACAGCGCGTAACACCGCTCTTGATCGATGCCCGAGCCCCGTTTGTTTATCTCTTCGGTTATACGGAGCACTGTGTGTCCATGGCTATTGTATGTGCCTAGTGCTTTACACAAATCGTCATTGTTGTACGCAGATATTTGCTGGCTGGATAGGCTTGTGGCAGCGCACCCGGATAAAGTCAGTGTTATTGCTAAGGCTAATTTCATGAGCGCTCCTTGTGGCAAGAGCCTTGGGCAAATGCAACGAATTGGATTGATGTGACTGATATGGCCATGGTGAGTTCTTCTACCGTTATCTTGTTCATGTATTCAAATGGTATCTGGATGTCTGTTTTCACAACAGAAACAAAGGGTAAACCAACTGTTTTTAGTCAATTACTCGTCATGAGCTATGACATTAATGAGTATATCTTAGCAACTTTGACGAAAGGGAGAACATCATACAGGGCATTTTCAGCGGCACTGGTACTCAGGTCAAACCAGTGTTGTCGGCAGTGGATACATGGGGAATGAGAGACTGAGAAAAAGGCCTGCGCCTGCGTTGGGATAAGGGGGACGCTGAAAGCGGGAGCTAAACGATGTCGTCCCATGGAACCCGTAGATCCATACGATCGAAAAAACGGGATTTACAGGAAGAATAATGAGAAATAGCTGGGATCATGAAAAGGTCATTACAAATAAAGAGTTATATTCTCACAAATGAGGATTAAATTGCATCTTCCTTAATCAACTTATTGATTTTAAGCCCAGCGCTGTACTACAGCGCTGGGTTTTTAAGGAAAACAATCAAAAATACAATGTCCATTGTCATAATCCGTAATAAAATAGATTAATAATTAAACTGTTAGGTTGATACTATTCTCGATAAGACTTAGGCGTTGAAATAACGAGAAGAACTTGTTTGAATGCTTCATTAATAATAGGATGATTTTCAGGTGTTTTCCCCTTTTGTTCCTCCGCCACTAATTTGAGGACTTCAAATACGTGACCTTTAGGAGATAAGGCATTAATAGTTCTCATTATCATTATTAATAGCAAGCTATTAGTGACTTTTTGTACCTCAAGTGCGTGTTTTAAGTTTTTAATTTCATTCTCAACGTCCATCTATTTCCTCAATCCGAAGGTCATCAGCCACTCCTTCGGGGTAAGCGCTTGTGCAAAAAAAAATAGCTCAAGCGGGCTGATATGTTTCCTGTGGTGTTTAACGTTTTTATTTTTACGTTAGTAGCTCAACTGAAGTCCGTACAAATTGATATGCCCATTTTGTGCGGGCTTTCTCATTTATGGAGCATACAGGATAATTAATGGTCGAAAAGGTGGCAGTGGCAATGCCCGGATGGCAGCTGAGTCGCCGGATTCCTACGCAAAAATCCTGTTGGCGCTGGGTGAGGGAGCGTTTAGTGGCGGGCTTGATGGCACGCGTGTTTTCATGGACGGTACACCGATCACTGATGCCAATAGTAACGCTAACTTTTCGGGAGTGGCGTGGGAGTTTCGTTCTGGTACGCCCAATCAATCCTCTATTCCCGGTTTCCCTGGCGTTAGAGCATGGAATCGCCGTCAGCACAGAATTAACGAGCCAGACAGACTGAGTGTATTATGACCATCCAGATCAGCGATCGCTTTGGCAGCCGTATCAAGGCTGAAAACCTCTCTGTTTCGAAGTGGGCGCTGTACCAGATTGCGCAGCATTGCGACCAGTTGATTCCTGACGGCCGCGGTGGCGACAGCTCGGAGCCACGTTTTTTGTGCGATGTGTATATCCAGTCGCAGGAAGAAGCCTTGACCGTGTTAAACGATTTGGCCGCAATTGGCACTTTATCTGAATTCTAGCATTATGCTTGATAGGAGGTTAACGCGTTGAATGATCGAGCGTAAACTCAAACAAATACTGTGCTCATATTATGGGAGAAATAAGAAACCATTCTTGGTATTTTAGGATTTAAGGCGCTTCCTGACATTATCATGAAAAGTGCAAGCAAGTCACCATAGAGTGCTGAGCTATGATGAAGAATAAAGGGTTCACCTAGGATGCTTTTAAACTGACGCATAGTATCAATGAAAGCCGTGTATGGCTTTTCATTCCCTGAAGCTCCAGAGCGATTGTTCAGTGAAGCGCTAACCTCATCAATTATTTCATGTAAGTTGACTAAGCCTTTAATGTAGTTGTCTCGGTCATGGGTTGTACAGTTATCCGCTAAAGTCCCATAAACATCTTTTGTATGCTTATTATGTATGACAAACGTTTTTCTCTTAACTCACTAAAATTATTGATAATTTCACTCAGCATATCTTTCATTCTTCCTTGTGATGCACCTCGCTCTTCTCCGCTATTTGCATGCTTCAATTTAGATAATATTTCAGAAATATCCCTTCTTTGGGGATCATTCTGATCTGGCTTGTGATATGCATTTAATTCGGTAACGTAAGAGTTGGTGATCCCTTTGTTGTATATTGCTGCTTCAGGATTTCTTGATATATCTTCACGCATTGCACGCATAAATGAGCTTTCATTAGTCGTTGAACTGATTCTGTCCATTAAATTATCCTTAATTTAAGGGGGGTTTATATAAACGGTAGTTATAGTGTACGGTATTTAGTGATTGTTACGGTAACTTATTTTTAATTACTAACTGCCTTCCTTAATATCATGTCAGAAAAAAATAATAATAATAAATATCAAAAAAACATTATGTGAGCAAGCAGATACCAGAAAGTGAGGAATCCACTCCGACGGTAATGTACCGTAATGTTTACTGCAACACAGTAGTAAACTAAGTGAAAAGTCCGCGCGGGTCGACTATAAGGTTGGGCGTATCTTCAGGTATAAAAACGCTTTTATACCATGATTTATGACAATGAAGCGTTGGTATTTGAAGAAATCAGACCTTATAACTGGTTGATATATATTGGTTGTAGATGCTTCACTATACCAACGAATGATGTTAATTGATTGATTTAAATGGGGTGTCGTGGTGTTATTGAAAAGCGTCGAGTGTAACAGTTGCGTGAATTCGAATCTCATCACCTCCGCCACTCATTTAATACAATCGATGCGCTATGAATATGTCTTCGACTTTATCCTAATTATATGCAGCATCAAAGTCCCTTAACAGGGGCTTTTTTGTTTGTACTTTATCTGCTTTTAATCATTACCTACTCTGATTATCCATTTATCTGACCAGATCGCGGTGTCTAATGATTTGAGTTTACTACGGCTGTTCCGTCTATCATGCACAGGCAGTTTTCGTTGATAAGATCAGTAAATACCGTCATCCGTGCTGGATAGTGTCTTGCAGTGAAAAATTCGCGAAAAATATCCCGGACCGCAGGGAAATCGTGTCGATGTTTTAGGTAAAGCGTCAGTTGAACCATATCATCCAGGCTTGCATCGACCGACTGAAGTGTTTTTTGCAAAGCTTTCAGGGATGTCCTTGTCTGAAACACCGCATCCGCTTTCTCGTGACCGCCACTGTGGTGCGCCAGGAAAATAAAACCTCCTGCCACCACGCATGCCGGGCAGGTATCATCTTTCGTATGGGATGCTGCTCTTAAAATCATCACGCTGTCCTCATGATTAATCGTGTTAATACTGTATTTATTTGGGTCTTCCCTTGTTGTGGTGGCTGAAGGCATGATAATGGCGTATTAAATCGCCAGAGGTCACCACCATGGACGAAAAGTCTCTCTACGCTCATATCCTCAACCTGTCTATTCCGTGGCAGGTAAAGTCTCTTTCTCTCGATGAAAATGCCGGTTCTGTTACCGTTACAGTTGAGATTGCGAAAAACACTCAGTTAACCTGTCCAACCTGCGGGAAATCTTGTCCTATTCACGATCACCGACATCGTAAATGGCGCCATCTCGATACCTGTCAGTTCGCGACAATAGTCGAAGCTGATGTACCCCGTATTATGTGCCCGGAGCATGGCTACCAGACGCTGTCTGTTCCATGGGCCGGCCCCGGTAGCCGGTATACGCTGTTGTTCGAGTCGTTCGTTATCTCATGGCTGAAAATCAGCACCGTGGATGCCGTCAGGAAACAGCTGAGGCTGAGCTGGAATGCTGTCGATAATATTATGCAACGGGCGGTTAAGCGTGGACTGGCCCGTCGAAAAACACCTCAGGCCGCACGTCATCTCTGTGTTGATGAGGTCGCTTTCAAAAAGGGGCATCAGTACGTCACCGTTATCTCTGATACCCAAGGACAGGCATTGGAACTCAAAGATGATCGCGGAGTTGAAAGTCTTGCTGGCTATCTCCGGAGTCTGGGTGACCGCCAGATTGAATCCATTAAAACCCTGTCGATGGACATGAATCTATCCTATATAAGCGCAGCGCGGCTCCATCTGCCTAACGCGGTGGAGAAGATCGCGTTCGACCACTTCCATGTAGCGAAAATGCTCTGTGCCGTCGTAGATAAAACACGACAGTTGGAGATGAAAACCATCCCGTTACCGGCACGAAAAAGTGCACATCGTTCCCGTTATCTGTGGTTGTACGGTCGCCATAAACGTCATGGTCGAATAGCAGAAAGACTGGAAGCAGCGCAGATGGTTCTGCCTGATACCAGCCGTTGCTGGGCAATGAAGGCGCTGGCCCGGGAACTCTGGAACCGCCGGTATGACGAACACAGCAGGCGTCTGTGGCTGGAATGGATAGGGATGGCAAAAGACGTTGGTGTCCCGCTACTAAGCAGCGCCGCCCGGACGTTACGTAAACGACTGTACGGGATCCTGAATGCCATGAAACACAGGGTATCAAACGGTAATGCAGAGTCACTAAACAGCAAGATAAGGCTGCTGCGGATCAAGTCCAGAGGATACCGGAACAAAGAACGCTTTAAGGTGGCAGTGATGTTCCATTACGGCAGGTTAAACATGGGGTTATGAGTCTCCCACCATGATAGGGGAAGACCCATACACATACAGTAACACTAAGGATGAAACCCATCATGCGTGCGCACTCTATTCGTTCAGAACGTCATCAGCCAGCCTCACTGCACAGCGCCCCGATGCCACGGCACACTGTTGCAGGATATGGCAGCGGTATCATCAGCGAAATCGACTACAGTGTTGAGCACCCAATGACAACGCTTCTGTTACTTCCCCTTTTGCAACAATTAGCCGCGCAATCACGCTGGCTACTGTGGCTGGCCCCACAACAAAAAATTAGTCGCCACTGGTTACAGCAATCGGGTTTACCGCTGGATAAAGTTATTCAACCTTATCACCTCAACCCCAATGAAACCGTGGATGCCATGGAAAAAGCACTGTTAACGGGAAATTACGGCGTTGTCTTATGCTGGCTTGAGCACCATTTGACAGAAGAAGAAAGTATGCGTTTGAGGCAAGCAGCCCAAAAAGGAAACGCCTACTGGTTTATCATGAGACCACAGCGTATAAACGGAGAAGAGGATGGACTATTTTCTCGCCTAAAAATTCATTCAACGCTGTACCATTAAGTAAATTAAGAGTTTTCTCATCTGCGTGTCGCCATCCTGATTTGTTTGACGCTAAAACCACGGATAAGCAGGTGTGATGCGCGTCGACCATTACGGATAAACGTTGCGATTCGCCAAAATAAACTATTATTTGTTAGGAAGTATGTATGAAACGCTGTTTTTTCTACAAGGCAGTTCATATCGTACTTGTAACTTTCGTATCATGTTGTAGACTTTAACGCGCTGGAGTTGCTCTTTGCATAATGCCAGTTGGCTGGCAGTAAGTTATAAATTAAGAGCAGTGGCTTCAGTCAAGGATTTAACCAAAGGCCTATTGGCATTAATGCTGATTGCCGGTTTGGATGATAATGAGGCGTAAAATGAAAAAAACAGCTATCGCAATTGCAGTGTCACTGGCTGGCTTTGCTACAGTAGCACAAGCAGCCCCCAAAGAAGAAACCTGGTACGTTGGCGGTAAACTGGGTGTTTCCCAGTTCCATGACACCGGTTTCTACGGTAATGGTTTCGAGGGTATTAACAATAACCCAATCAAGAGCAAACTGGGCGCAGGCGCATTCGTCGGCTATCAGGCAAACCAATATCTGGGCTTTGAATTAGGTTATGACTGGCTGGGCCGTTTGAAATATTCAGGTTCTCAGAACAGTGCAACTGACAGTGCCGCTTTCAAAGCTCAGGGCGTTCAGTTGGCCGCGAAATTAAGCTACCCGGTAATGCAAGATCTGGACGTATACACTCGTCTGGGCGGCATGGTATGGCGTGTTGACGCTAACGGCAAAAATGGCACTACTCATCAGTTGAGCGACAGCGACACTAGTGTATCTCCACTGGCTGCTGTTGGTATCGAATACGCTTTCGATCGTGACTGGGCTGCACGTGTTGACTACCAGTGGACCAACAACATTGGCGATGCTGGCACCGTTGGCGCACGTCCGGATAACCTGCTGATGAGCGTTGGCGTTTCCTACCGTTTCGGTCAGGGTGATGCTCCGGCACCGGTTGTTGCTGCTTCGGCACCTGTTGCAGCACCAGCACCAGTTGTAGAAACCAAGCGTTTCATACTGCGTTCTGACGTTCTGTTCAACTTCGCTAAAGACACACTGAAACCAGAAGGTCGTCAGTCTCTGGACCAACTGTACAGCCAACTGAGCAATCTGGATCCTAAAGACGGCTCTGTTGTTGTTCTTGGCTTCACTGACCGCATCGGTTCTGTAGAAGCTAACCAAGCGCTGTCTGAACGTCGTGCTCAGAACGTCGTGTCTTACCTGGTATCCAAGGGTATCCCGGCTAACAAGATATCTGCGCGTGGCATGGGTAAATCCAACCCGGTTACCGGTTCTACCTGCGATAACACGAAACCGCGTGCAGCGTTGATCGACTGCCTGGCACCGGATCGTCGCGTTGAGATCGAAGTTAAAGGCATCAAAGACGTCGTTTCTCAGCCTCAGGCTTAAGTTATTCGTTTCTGAATAACCTTATTCTGAATAACCTTATACTGAAAAAAAACCTCGCGATTGCGAGGTTTTTTTACTTCCTTTTTTTGAAGAATTCTTTTTCGATCAGCTGTTTTTTATGTTGCCATCGTCTTGAGACAAGATCGCTTTCAGATCCTGTTTTAGCAATGACATTTGAGTCGCATAACGCTCTTTTGACTCAGCATCTTCAATCAATTGCACTACGGTTTCAGACAGCGTCGCATTACGACGGGTTGCCAATGCCGCCAACCGTTGCCAAACCAGATATTCAAGATCGATAGATTTTTTGCGCGTGAGCTGACTTTCGGCATTGAAATGGCGCTTGCGGCGTGCACGTATCGTTTGCTTGAGACGATTTTCCAATGCGGGGTTCATGCACTGTTTAATCCAGGCAAGCACTAGCACCGGTTGGTTTGCCATTTTTAGCAACGCGTCTACCGCATCATCAGCCGCACTTTGCTCAATGAAGCGCGTGATGGCTTCACCTTCCCGGTGTTTTTTCACCAGGTATTTCCATTTCCAACCGCACTCAAGATTCTCTAACTGTTGATATTTCATGATAAATTCTTCAGTGACAGTGTAACGCTTACCTTAGCATAACAGTTTTTAGTCAACTTTCCTCTCAGGGCTCGCGTTTTTGCCATGAACGTCAAGAGATGGCGTCATCACACATCAATTATCTATTTCCATAACGTTCCAACACTTCGTCTGTGCAGCAGGTATTATTCTTGTATAATCACGCTCTTCACTCAGACAACTACCTTTGATACTTTGACCAATAACCAACTTGCATGGCAGCATCTGCTGCCCGACCATACGCCTTACCAGTCTCTGTTCGATCGGGCAGACAAGCTTGAATCGCTGGATTTTGCTGCACTTCAGCCCCGACTGGCGGATAGCCTGAAGGTATTTTGCCATCCGCGCTCACCGTCACCCTATATGTTGGTGAAGGCAGAAGAGACCCATGATTACCTCGCACTTATTACAGGGGCGGTAAGGCATCTGTGCCCACCGATCTCAGCCCCTCGCGGTAGCTGTTATCGTATTGAGCACGATCGGGTTGAGATTCAACCGGCTCAACAACTTGACGATAATTTCGCAGCCCAGCAGGTATGCGAATTCCAGGCATGGATCGAAGCAGAACAGTTATTCGGCTGTGTCCGTTATTTTCAGGAACGCATTAGCCTGCAACCCGGCTTATTACACCGTATCAATGGCGGCACGTTGATCCTGACCGCACGAACCTTGTTAGCACAGCCATTGCGGTGGTTACGCCTGAAACAAATTATCGCAGAAGGCCAATACCATTGGCTTTCACCTGATGAAAGGCGTACTTTACCCCTCGCCATTCCGCCGATGCCCATGAACATTCGGCTGATCGTGGTCGGCGATCGCGAAAGCCTTGGCGATCTACACGATATTGAACCCGACCTGCGTGACCTGGCCGTTTACGGTGAATTTGAATCCAAATTGCCGCTGATTGACGAAGATGATATGTCGCGCTGGTGTGCATACATTAATGCATTATGCACCGCCAATCATCTCCCCTTGCTCGCGGCAGATGCCTGGCCTTCATTGCTGCAATTAGCTGTACGTTACAGTGGCGATCAGGGCAGCCTGCCGCTTTGTCCTCAATGGCTTACGCATCAGCTCAAGCACATTGCCATTTACGCTCAGGATGCGCATATCACCGCTCAAACCATCACTGAGGCGATCGCAGCCCAACGCTGGCGAGAAGGCTCTCTGGCAGAGCGTATGCATGACGAAATTGAGCTGGGGCAGATAGTGATAGAAACCGAGGGCGAAGTCGTTGGTCAAATTAACGGACTCTCGGTACTCGAATATCCCGGTCATCCGGTGGCATTTGGTGAGCCCACTCGCATTAGCTGTGTGGTTCACCCTGGCGATGGCGAATTTACCGATGTCGATCGCAAAGCAGAATTGGCAGGTAATTTACACGCCAAAGGCATGATGATCATGCAGGCATTTCTAATTTCCGAACTGGAGTTGGAACAACAGTTGCCTTTCTCTGCATCGCTGGTGTTTGAGCAGTCCTACAGTGAAGTTGATGGTGACAGTGCGTCGCTGGCAGAACTGTGCACATTAATCAGTGCGTTGTCGCTACAACCGATTAATCAGCAACTCGCGATCACCGGCTCGGTCGATCAGTTTGGCCGCGTGCAACCCATTGGCGGTGTCAATGAGAAGATTGAAGGCTTCTTTGAAATTTGTCAGCGACGAGAACTCACTGGCAATCAGGGTGTCATCATTCCAGCGGCCAATCTTCGTCACCTGAGTCTAAATGCTGATGTGGTTGAGGCCGTTCGAGCCGGACAATTCCATATCATTCCAGTGGAAACGGTGCCGGAAGCCATCACATTATTAACCAATATGCTCTATGACGATGAACAACAGCCGAATCTGTTGGGCTTGATCAAAGAGCGTATTGCGCAATTCTCACCGCCGGAGCGACGCCGCTTCCCGTGGTTTTTTCGGTGAGAAACTGGTTTAACCAGATGTTTCTGGGTTGCTCAGCTTACAGGTGTAAGCTAACCTGCGTGCTTCACTAGAATAAGGCTTACTGAGAATATGGTAGATAAACGCGAATCTTATACGAAAGAAGACCTTCTTGCCTCTAGCCGCGGTGAACTGTTCGGCCCTCAAGGCCCACAGTTGCCTGCCCCGAACATGTTGATGATGGACCGTGTCGTCAAAATGACGGAAGACGGCGGTAATCATGGCAAAGGCTACGTCGAAGCCGAATTGGATATTACTCCTGACCTGTGGTTCTTTGGTTGCCACTTTATCGGCGATCCGGTAATGCCTGGGTGCCTGGGATTGGATGCCATGTGGCAGTTGGTCGGGTTCTATCTGGGCTGGCTGGGCGGTGAAGGTAAAGGCCGTGCGCTGGGTGTAGGTGAAGTGAAATTCACCGGTCAGGTATTGCCAACGGCTAAAAAAGTCACCTACCGTATTCACTTCAAGCGCGTTATCAATCGCCGTTTGGTGATGGGAATTGCCGATGGTGAAGTGTTGGTTGATGGCAAGCAGATCTATATCGCTGACGAATTAAAAGTGGGCCTGTTCAAAGATACCACCTCGTTCTAATCGCTACATGTGGACTGTTTTCCCCACCGTCCACGTTCTCTCCGCTCAGCTACAATGCGGCTCGCGTTGTCTGCACTTCATTACTGATCGACGCGCAAACGTCTGCTGGAATTTTCAGTTCCTGTGCCAGAGCATTGAGGTAGCTTTTCTCCATAAAGTGGTCGACATCAATCACCGCACAGCTTAAGAAGTAGACCTCCAGCGCTTCGTCCTCATTCTTAACTCCATTCGCTAACAGTGCAGGATCCAGCGGTTGGTCGATAGAGTCTTGTATCCAGGTTTCAGCTTCTGCACCCAGTTGAAGTTCATGAACGTTCTCTTTTATGCGTTGCTGTTCTGTGGCATCAATATGCCCATCGCTCTTGGCCGCAAACACCAATGCCATGATCAAACGGCGGGCGCGCACATTGTCGCTGGATGACTGAACACCAAAATCGGCATCCTCGACGTGGGTATCGCGTACACGCTTTTTGTATTGGTTCCACAGCATGACACCAGCAGCAGCGCTTCCACCAATGATCAAGGCATTTTTACCCAGAGACCCCAGCATCTTTCTTGTGGATTTGTTCGCCAACAGCACCCCTGCCAACCCACCAAACGCCGCAGGTTTGAGCATATCGCCCAGATTGCCATTTTTAGCGCTGCTCGCTGCCGAACTCGCTTTTGCTCCCGCAGCCCCCAGGAGCGTTTGTATCTGCTGCATCCATTGGCTCATTGCCGTCCCCCCGTTATCGTTGTCGGTATCATATGTAACGTCAGGCGGACATTACCTGTATTTATATATAATAGAGCCTCTTACGCCCGTTGTTTGTCAGGTAATGTATAACAATGAAAATGTGACACAGGCCCGGTTTTACCACTGCAAAGGCAATTCTGCACTGGGATGATTTGCGCTTTATTTTTGACAAGGTATACTGCACCCATCGAAATGAAATAGTGTTTTATTATTTGTAGTTGCCCATCACAATAAAGGAACGAACATGAAAATTGCATTGATTAACGAGAACAGCCAGGCTGCCAAGAACGCTATCATTGCCTAAGCGCTGACTAAAGCCGTTGCACCGCAAGGTCACACCGTATACAACTACGGTCAGTACGCCGTTGATAACGCTGCACAACTGACCTACATCCAGAACGGTATTCTGGCAGCTATCCTGCTGAACTCTGGTGCTGCTGATTTCGTGGTAACCGGTTGTGGTACTGGTCAGGGCGCGATGCTGGCTTGTAACTCTTTCCCGGGCGTGATCTGTGGTCTGGTTGTTGACCCGTCCGATGCGTACCTGTTCTCCCAGATCAACAACGGTAACGCCGTTTCTCTGCCGTATGCCAAAGGCTTCGGCTGGGGCGCTGAGCTGAACCTGGAAAACCTGTTCACTCAACTGTTCAAAGAAGAAGGTGGCTGTGGCTACCCGAGCGACCGCGTTGTTCCTCAACAACGTAACAAGAAGATCCTGGACGCAGTGAAAGAAGTTACCTATAATGATCTAATATCCATCCTGAAAGGTCTGGATCAGGAGCTGGTTAAAGGTGCTATTTCTGGTCCTAAATTCCAAGAATACTTCTTTGCCAACAGCAAAGATGCAGAACTGACCAGCTTTATCAAATCGCTGCTGGCATAATTCACCTATAGGGAAAGTTGCAGTATCAATTTATCAGCCGCAGGTGGAAACACCTGCGGTTTTTTTATGCGTCAATCCGCGCTCTTCGCGTGTCAATCGCCATGTTATCGCATTCCATTCAATCTGTTTCACCTCTGGCGTTCACTGTGTAATCAGATGCGTGAAATCCATAAAATTCTGCTTGACCGAAAGCAGTCGACTCCCTATAGTACCGCCCAGTTGCCCTTGAACGGAAACCCCCGGTGAGGTGTCTGAGTGGCTGAAGGAGCACGCCTGGAAAGTGTGTATACGTGAAAGCGTATCGAGGGTTCGAACCACATCTCTCACCGCCATATAAAAGAACGCCCCTGAGCAATCAGGGGCGTTTTTGCTTTTTGCGTACAGCCTGATTCTCATTCCCCCGGCTGAAAACGCTTATACAGATGAATCCCCAATAGCATGGTTGCCAGACTTACCGTCATTGCCACCGTTGCCATCGCCATTCCCTGCCCTACAGACCCTTGCTCAAACTGCCGCCAAATAAAGATCGCTGTGGTTTGCACACCCGCCGGCGCCAAGAGCAATGAGGTCACCAGCTCACGAACAGCAACGGCAACGGCAACGGCAACGGCAACGGCAAACACTAGCAGCATCGCCGCCAGCAAGCTGGGGAAGATAAGCGGTGCCACCACGTAGCGCAATGCCCTCAACGTCGAGGCACCGTGAACGCGGGCGGCAGCTTCCAGGTTAGGACCCAGTTGACGCAATGCCGCACTCACATTGCGGATGGGATAAGGCAACAACAAGCAACTGTACGCCAACAGGAGAATCGCCCAGGTGTTGTAGGGCGTAATTGGCCAAAACTTCGGTTCCAGGCCAATATCAGCCCCACGCCAACCACAATGCCGGGAAGCGCCACAGGCAACAGAGAGAGGCCATCCAATAGCGCCGCACCGCGGACACCCCTTACCGTCACCAGCCAGGCCACCAGCGTTCCAACAACCCCCGTCAGTAATGCAGTGCCGCTGGCTAATCCCATGCTGCTTAAGAGCGCACTGAGCGCCTGATTCTGATTGTTCAGCACTGCACTAAAATGCCTTAGCGTCACATTGTCCGCAGATAACCCACCGTATAGGGTGCCGGAAAAGGCGGTTACCAGCATGGCGCTCACCGGAATGCCTACAGCAATCACCGCCACGCCGAAGAACAGCGTTACGAAGGGCAGCGTCCATCGCCCCGGATCGCGAATCACAATGGCCGCTGGCTTCCCGGTAATGGTGCCAACGTCTTTTCCCGCAGTGAGTGCGCGCTGAACGGTGTAGGCCGTCAATGCCAATGCAACCAACAACAACGACAACACCACTGCACCTGAAAGATCGATAGGCCAATCTGCAAGGTGTTGCTCAATCCCGGTGGTCAATGCCTGAATCCCCGCATGTGGGCCAATCGCAGCAGGCACGCCGTACTCCTCAATTGCCAGCGCGAACGTTAGCAGACAACTGGCCGCAATCGCTGGTAATGCCAACGGTAATGTAATACGGAAAAATGCCGCCCACGGACCCGCGCCATGTACCCGGGCAACATCTGCAAGACGCCCACCGTGACTCGCCATGCTGCGCGAGACGGCGAAATAGACCACAAGGAAAATATTCAATGCCATCACTATCGCCATACCCGGTAATGAGAACAGCAGCGCATTAAACTTGAACGAGAAAATCTGTTCCAGATAACCACGCGCTTGCAGTGCAAGCATCCATGACAGTGCCGAAATATACGGAGGGATCAGAAAGGGGATCAAAAATAACAAATCCCACACTCGGGCACAGGGAATATGGAACAACCCGCGTAAGGTTCCCAACGTTATCCCCAATAAGCCACTCAGCAAAGCAATACCAATACCAATACCAATACCAATACCAATACCGAAAGTATTAGAGATCAACGGGCCAAGGCGTGGATCCTGCGCCACGGCGATAAATGCACTCATTGGCTCACGCATTGAACCTTCACCCAGCCCGGGAAATACCGCTTGCAGCACGACAAAGATAACGGGAATACCCACCAGCACGAAAAGTATTGCCACCGTAATCAGTGGCAATAATGCAAAACCTCTAATGTTTTACTCCTGCGCCAGCATTGCGCTGGCGCTGTTAATCCTTAACGTTGCCCGAACTGGCTCGCAAAACGCGCCAGAATAGCGTTACGTGAAGTGCTGGCGGCATCCCCTTCCTGGAGTAATGTCAGGGATTTAAACAAGGGACGTTTGGCATCAATATCCTGACGCGCAGGCATCAACCAAGCCTCTGCAACCGCCTATTGCCCCGCGGGTGAAAGCACATAATCGACAAACGCTTTTGCCTGCTCCTGATGTTGACTGCTTTTCAGGATCATCATCGGACGCGGCGCAATTGCCGTACCGCTGGTGGGAAAAATCACCTTGATCGATTCACCTTGCTCAACGCTGTTATAGGCCACGTAATCCACCACACCAAACACGGCAGCCTTGGCCTCCTGCAACACCGGCGTCAACGCTTGCGCGTTAGGGCCGGCTACGATCATCCCGTTGTTCTTCAAAGCATCAAACAGCTTCCAGGCGTTCTCACCTTGTGTATTTTGTAAACCAATAATCAGGTCTAGCGAAGCACCTGAGAGTGCCGGATCGGGCGCTGCCACCTTATCTTTGAATGCAGGCTGAGCCAAATCCCGCCAATCCTTCGGCTCTGGAGTGCCACTCTTGCTGTTCCACACAATCCCCAACGCAGAAATGCCCTGAGCAACGTAATAAGGGGTTTTAAACGGCGCAGGTACCTGAGCTGCATTTTTACTTTCATAGGCCAGCAGCCAGCCACGCTGCTGCAAATCCGTGGCAGTATCCCAAGAGGCGGAGATCAACACATCCGCACGCGGGTTCGCTTGTTCAGCATCCAGCCTGGCCATCACTTTGCCGGTGGTGGCTTGAAAAATATCAACTTTAACGCCGGTTTCCTTTTCAAACCCGGCGGCCAGCTTGCTGCTTAACGATCCTGGCCCTGCGGTATACACCGTCAATGCCTGCGCACTGCTGCTTGCCATGACCAAAGAAAGTGCCATACCTGTTAATACTCCTGATGTTAACTTTTTACTGAGGTAAACTGTGCTGATATTTACTGTGTTCATGTTCATCGTATAACTCCCCTACTCTGCATTTAAGGTGGAAACAGAGACCAGTTGGCCTGCGGATAACGTGGCAATCGCATCTGCCATGGTGTTCGCTTCTTCGCGATCGTGCGTGACATATACCGCAGTCGTACCTAACTGGCGAAGTAATGCCGACATCTCTTTACTGAGTGACTCACGCAGATCGCGATCAAGATTGGAAAGCGGTTCATCGAACAGCAGAATCCGCGGCTCGGCCACCACCGCGCGCGCCAAAGCGACACGCTGCTGTTGACCACCCGACAATGCGGAGGGGTAGCAATCGGCCAAGGAGGACAGCCCAACACGCTCCAAAGCGGCATCCGTTTTCTCTTTACGGCGCGTCGCATTGAGACCGCGCATCTTCAGCGGAAAGGCAACGTTCTCACACACCGTCATATGCGGCCACAATGCATAGTCCTGAAACACCATGCCTAAATTACGTTGCTCCGGCGGTGCGCTAAAACGCGCCTCCGCGACCCGAACGCCACCGAAGATAATGCTGCCATCCGTCGGTTGCAGTAGCCCTGCCAACAGCTTAAGCAGCGTGCTTTTGCCACAGCCGGATGGGCCTAACAACGCAAGTACCGTGCCGGCAGGAACGCGCAGATCGATGTCACGCAGAATCGGTTGCTGCGCAATGTGAAAGCAAAGGCCGCTAACCGTGATATCAACCGAGCGGTTCATCGCTCCGCTCCACGTAATACATGAGAGACGTTTTGTGCAACCCGGCGTGGCCATAACAGCGACGCGAGATAGCGCAGTAGGGAGGACAGGCGTGTAAAAACCGCCTGCCAATAAAGCAGGAAAGGCATAAACATACGGGCATCCTCTTTGGGACTTTATATCGGAATCCGTAGGGTAAGAAAGCAATGCGACGGCGTGATGACAGAAAAAAGAGCTGACGTTTCAGGGGGATCTCAGGGGCGAGCAAGGGACCGAACAGCGAGGAGCGAAGAGCTGCCGTCAACGTAAGCCTCTACGTTGACGGCAGAATGTATCAGTTATAAGCGAAGAGCGTGCGCTGGCACAATTGCGAGCGTACGCAATCCGGTGTGCGGAAAGAAACAATGCCAATCATGTCATCGTCCTGGAAGCGATCCAGTGCATCCTGCAAACCGGATTTCACTCCGACGGGCAAATCACATTGCGTAATATCCCCGTTGACAATCACCGTGACATTTTCACCCAGACGGGTCATGAACATCTTCATCTGATTCACCGTGACATTCTGTGCTTCATCAAGAATCACCACAGCATTTTCAAATGTGCGCCCGCGCATATAGGCAAACGGTGCTATTTCCACTTTTCCGATCTCCGGGCGTAAACAGTATTGCAAGAACGATGCGCCAAGACGCCGCTGCAATACGCCATACACCGGGCGGAAATAGGGAGCGAACTTCTCAGTAATGTCACCAGGTAAAAAACCAAGATCCTCGTCAGCCTGTAACACCGGCCGGGTAACAATTATCCTTTCAACCTCTTTATGAATCAGCGCTTCAGCCGCTTTGGCCGCACTGAGAAACGTTTTGCCACACCCCGCCTCGCCGGTGGCAAAGATTAACTGTTTATTTTCTATTGCAGACAAGTAATGCTCCTGGGCGATGGTACGCGCGGCAATCGGTGACGTATCGCGATTTTCTCGCGCCATACCGATAGCCTCAATTCCCCCCATCTGAACCAGAGAAGTGACCGATTCTTCTTCACGCTGACGATGACTGCGTGAATCACGACGAATAACGCGTTTAGCTTCACGACGCGCTTTGATCACTGCTTTTTGTCTTCCCATAGTGGCACCTTACAGTTTGTTTCACTTACCGAACATAACCACTGTGCGTGACGTTTCACTCACAAACGAGGTTGGCTTCCTTATTAAGCCGATACTGGAGACATGAATAGCGCACCGCCAATAACGGCGGCGGACGATAATATCGTCCCGCAAAGTGGGCACGAGGGATAAAAAACGGTGAAGCAGTAGAGAAGAATAAAGACAAGACGAGTTGCGGGAGAAATTCACACGGGGAGTTAGCCCCTCTCCCCCCTTTATCAACCATCGCGTTTGATGACGGCGACAGCAGAGGTGATATTGAAAACGACATGTCAGAAGTTGCTGATTGGGTCCCCAAAAGGACATTACCATGTGCGTTCCTCACTGTGGCAACGACTATTCCACGGAATAATAATTGACCGTATTAGAACTTCCGATCATCACCCCTAGAAAATAACGCAGGTTGATGTCAGTAAGATGACATTGCAATAAAATGCCCTGCGTTGGCAAGCGTTTTTTACAGTTCCATAACATTTATCTATGACAAAAAAATATAACCCTTTGCCGTTACAGACTTTTACCGCTTCATTTTTTTTGAGGAACCAGATAGGAGCGCAGGCAGGGATACCGCCCTGCCCGTCTGACACACAGCGAGATACCGAACATCACGACGACTGGTTCAGCATCCAGAAAAGATCAATAAAGGCGTTGCCAGGAGAGATATTGGTCATATTTACGCAACGCACTGCGATACAGCATGCGCTCTTTCTCGGGTAAATATTCAATTAACCGTTGTTGCACACCTGCGGGTGAAAACGTCTCTGCCGGATGATTCTTCGCCAGCAGAATGTCATCCAACCGCCGCAGCCGGATAACATATTCACGCATGGTGCTGTGGCGCACATCGGTTTGATCGATCAGATACTTGATACGCCGTTATGTTGAATCGGGTTCAGCCCCGCGA
>NZ_JAFJYB010000002.1 GCF_018777385.1 Candidatus Symbiopectobacterium endolongispinus
CGACGGATCCTTGCGCGATTAAAGACAAATTCTTTGGGTTGATGAAAATCAATATGGAGATTATCCAAAATCATTTTCTCTTTCTGGTTGACTGCTCATTTCTTCACAGGAAAAAGACAGAAAACGACCCGCACTGTGGATATCAGCAACGCCACGTATGAGGTAGACGACACCGTTAATCAGTGCTTGATCACTTGAGTAAAGCGATTGTCTGTATCTCACAATGATTTTATGCGTGATGGTTTTGTTGATTTGAAAAGAGTAAATGCGAAGTGTGTCACTTACGGGGATCAATTTTCCACAGACGGTATGTTCGTCTTGATTTGCTGCCTGTATCCCGCTGCCGCCTATCGGTTCATCCTGTCGCGTATAAAACCACACGCGCTTATTTAACTCCCCGGGATCGGGGAAACGGGAATACGGTCTACTATAATGCGGCTTCATAGGCCGCTAAGCCTGTAGTCATTAACTAAAAACTTAAAAAACGGAAAAACATACAACTGCTCCATATCGGATATCCCCCCACGATGCTCATATAACCCCGTCACCAATAGCAACATCCCCTGAACAATCGCCGCATTGATAACCAGGCAGTTAGGGTCAGTTTCAGGCACGGATTCTTTGTAGAGATTACGGTTAAGATGTGCGATGGTTTTTTGCTCTGCTGTGGCGATATAATTCTCAGGCAGTACATCTTCATTGTTATCGTCTAATTCAATCCTGCATTGTCGTTTGACCTGTTCTTTGTTAATAAACATGGTTGTTTATTTACAGTAAAAAATGGCCTACATCGGTAGGCCACTCTGTTTAACTTGATGCTTACTGTCACTACCGATCCAAAACTGGTACTGACAGATTACCCACCATTATTACCTGATTGACCGCTTTTCCCCGCACCGCCTGCATTTGATGGAGTAGAAGGAGAGACCTCTATTTTGGTTAAATCGCCTTTGATAAAGGCTTCAGGGCGGTAAACCGCCAGCGCCAGACGCTCTTCGCAACGAATCGAGATCATGTTCTTCTCGAAATCATCGGTATTCTCGGTACTGATCACCACGTTCGCTTCTTCACGATCAAACAGTTGCGCACCTAAATTGAAAGCCCCCACCAGGAATTTATCTTTAAACTCAGCTGCTTCTGTCACGACAACAGGTAAGCCCCACAACGTCAGCGTAGTCAGGGCTGCCGGATTGGAAAGGAGATAACGCCCCAGCGTATCCTTGATAAGTTCAATCTGTGCCCAGTTGGTAAAGTGCAACACATGGCCTGTCGCGGGGATCCGTGCGAGTTGCGCTTGTAGCATGGCAAGCCGCAGATTATCGATCGCGGTTCGATGTGCTGGTTTTAATTCTGCTTTGAATGCAGTGGCTTGAGTAAAGATCCCGTTCAGGTTTGAACCGGTACCGTCACCGAAGAGAATTTGTTGCTCTTCAACGTATTTCAGGCCATAACGCAGTTCCATATCGATAATCGAGGCCAGTTGCGAAAAATCATCCAGAATTTGCTTGGATGCCTTAAACATATGTGTAATCGTGCGAACAGGTACTGCTGCCTCTTCAAATTCAATCGTGCTATAGGGCTTGGCGGTATTTTCCGCGACAGTCTTGGCATTATTGGTAAATCCTTTCTGCTTCACGTAATAAATCGTGTTGCTTTGCGTCTTTCCACTGGCAATCAAATCACGAATAAACAACCGTTGCGGCGGCTTGGTTAAGATGTCTGCTTGACGGTCGTGGGCAACAATCGTTCCGGCGACATCCGATGAAATAAGTGCGGCATTAATCGGCGCGACTATCCGTTTGCTGGATTCCATGCCCGAGCCTAAAGCCTGTACCACCTCCATGCCAACCACTTGTTGACCGATAGAACTCACCACGTTCAACGCATTGGCGACGGGCATTTGGGCAATATGTTGTTCAACTTCGCCTACCTGGGATTTCAGGGTTTTTTCTGCTTCTCGTAAGGCGTTTAATTCGACCGCCATTTTATCAACGGCCGCCTTGGTTTCTGCGGAAAGTTCACCGGATTTTTGCGCTTCCTTCAGGGCTTTCTCTGCCTGGGCGCTATATTTGCTGCTGGCTTCTTCAATAGAAGCCGTTACTTTCTTAAACATTTCATTAACATCAGACATACTATCTCCAGTTTAATGGGGTGTCGACACCAGACGACGCAAGGCATTATCCAGTTGTGTCAAGGTCTCGGAGGAAACCTCAGGGGTAGCGGACAGCGTACCGTGAGAGGGCGTGATAGCGCTCGGCATATCACCCCGTAAAGCTTTAAATAATCGTCGACGTTCAGCGCGAGGTGTATTGGTTTTCGCCAACAGTGCATCCAGTTTTCTCAGTGCAGCGGTAGGCGAATCGTTATCCTGTTGTGTGCTATCAGCGGGCAGGAAGGCATCCGCAAAACCTTTCTCCACCGCTTCGCCGCCATTAATCCAGGTTTCATTATCCATCATCGCGGTGACCGTCTTTTCATCCATGCCGGTTCTGGCGACGTAAACATCCCGCATGGCAAAATCAAAGGGGGTCATTTTTTCGGCAATGTCGGCAAAGTCATGGCGATTACCGACTGCCATGCCCCAAGTGTTGTGGATCATCAGGAAAGCACTGCGCCCGATTTGTATCTCATCACCAGACATGGCAATGATTGAAGCGGCTGAGGCCGCTAACCCCAATATTTTCACGGTCACTTTGCCAGAGTATTCGCGTAACTGATTGTAGATAGTCAAGCCTTCAAACAGATCGCCCCCTGGCGAATTGATATTGACGGTGACATCTTGACCTTCCAGTGAACGCAAGATTGCGCCAATTCGTTTAGCGGTGATCCCTTCGCCTGCCCAATCCTGCCCAATCCTGCCCAATCCTGCCCAATCGTCTCAAATATCGATAGCGTATTATCATCCTGGCTTGATGCCCTGATGCTGCTGTTCCATTTTGCTAATGCTGACGGGGAAATTTCACTGGTCATTTTCGGACAGGGAAAAACCGCCGGTAATACCGGAAGTGCATTTTTTCATCGGGGAAAACCCCAGTTATTCGTTGTCTTGCGTGACGCTAGGTGGGGTCTGAGAAGATGCTTTGTCAGGAAATAACCAGGCATTTAGCGCGGCTCGTGTTTTTTCGCCGTCATTCTTCTGCCCCAGTTGATCGAGTGGCGTCAGGTTCAACTGAACGGTATACAGGTCTCTGCCATCAATCGGCGTCAGATTTTCCAGTCTCCTTACATCATTGCGACTCATCCAGCCATTTTGTAGCGCAGTCGTGTAATAGGCTGCTCGACCCGTACTATCGGTCCTGAGCAGTCCTTCAACAGAAAATTCTGCAAAATAATCATCGTCATTATCGAGCAGACAGCGGGCGATTTCCTATTCAATATTCACCAATAAGGGCCGTAATGTATTGGTCAGGAAAATCAGGTTCATCCCTTCAACGCTGGATGCCCAACTACTTTGTTTCGTAATATGACCGACCATAAACGGCTGAACGCGATACCAGCGGCAGATTTCTTCTACGCTATGATCGCGGCTTTCCAGCATTTGTGAGGTTTGCGGATCGAGGGTGATACCATTAAATTTCATACCTGCTTCCAGCAACATCACTTTGCCGGTATTTTCCGATCCTGAAAATCGCTCAAGCTCTTTATTAAACGTTTCTCGTTGCTCCTTGCTGAGTAATCTGTCGAAAGTGACAAAACCGGATGCCAACATGCCTTTCTGGAAATACCGCGCGGCCGTTGTTTCGAGCGACATCGCGGAGCCAAACACCTCACGACCCGTTTTCAGCGGCATCATGCCGCAAATGCCGTCTAATCCGAAACCTCGGATGTGCATCATGTCATTATCTGCAATAACTCGCGGTTTTAATGAGGAATAACCGGGTTTGGTGTCGTTGGTATAGTGGTATTCCAGTCGCCCGTTATCACGCCGTTTAACGGTGATGTTTTGGGGTAATAGTGGGACGAGGGAGACCAGACGCTGACCGACCTTCTTTTTTTCAACAAAGGCATTACCGCGTAAACACAAGCTGGCAACAATCATTTGGATAAAACGCGACGGTGTCATTTCCAGGTTAGGACGACGACACAGGATAGGATAAGCAGGGTGTTGCTGTGCGAGGCTGCGTGAACCATCCGGTTCGCGGTGATACAGATTTGAGCGGTAAGGTGGATATTGATTCACTCAGCAGACGCACACAAGCACAGACGGCGGAGAGTTGCATCGCTTTATCAGCCGTGACTACTTGCCCGCTCTTACTTTGGCTATAGTCATGAAACGATGACAGCTTATCGGTTAAATTCTGCGGCACCCCTAGCCAGTTGAGCACCGCGCTTTTAATTTTGCCAGGAGAGTTATGTTTTTTCACTACAGTCCTACCATAATGGGGTTTGTTAAAAAGCCATCCAGATCACCGGTTTCTTCGTCAACAACTTCAGCAGCACCTATTGCCATTGCCAGCGCTACCACACCGTCAATACGCCCGTTACTGCGACGTTTGCTAAAAACACGATTACCGTTTTTATCTTCTTCAATAACGGCATTCGCGGCGTTCCAGCGAAGGCAGGGATTGAAATTAATACGTAATTCGCCCACGAGAAGATACTGTTCAAATAATTCAATGGATCTTGGCATCCAAAGTCCGGATTGTTTCGCTTTGCCGAAGCCTTGTCCGTGAGGGGTTAATACCGTATTCACCCCTTCGTTTTCCAGTTCTGGCCTTAAATAATCAATATGATACGCATCGTAGGCAATACTGTTGAGGGTATATCGTGCGGATAATTCCGCTA
Organism: Candidatus Symbiopectobacterium endolongispinus; assembly: GCF_018777385.1. Classification (GTDB taxonomy): domain Bacteria; phylum Pseudomonadota; class Gammaproteobacteria; order Enterobacterales; family Enterobacteriaceae; genus Symbiopectobacterium; species Symbiopectobacterium endolongispinus. The sequence goes on from NZ_JAFJYB010000002.1 coordinate 4,786, forward strand.
TCCGTCGGGCAACAAAGCCCAGATTAATCGCATTCCCTGGCGGAGCGTTAAGATAGCCGTTTCTTAACCAGGCATCGTAAGGCACTCTATCCACCCTGGCACGCTCCAGTAAGGTATCTTTCGGTGTCCAAAACTCGACATAAGCCACTTTTTCTTCCGGCCAATAAAGCGCCAGTGCCGTTAAATCCTGTTTACCGGATAAATCCAGCCCACTGTAGCAGGGTGAATCTGCTAACGTACCTAAATCCAGTGTAGTTTCTTCGCATGCTATCCAGCTATCACTGTTAATCCAGGGATTCTCTGCATCGACCCACTGACAGAAATTAAGACGACGAACCAGGCTCTCTTTGGACGGCATCCACCGCGCTTGCGTGATTTGCTCCTGTAGATAGCGTTCGCTGATCGTATGTCTGAGTGATGGATTGGCTTTTTTCCAGCAGCTTGTCTCCTTGAACGGATCATCGCCTTCATCCAGCGAACAGATGAACGCGAAAAAGCTCTCATCCTCAATTCTTCCTTATGCGACTTTACGGCCGTATTCGTGATAGTCGTAGCAGACACTGGTTTTGTCGTGTCCACTATTGGTGATCATGAAAATCAATGCCTGTTGGCGTCCTTTTGTGCCCGCCCGCATCATTTCCACAACCTGATTACTTTTGTGTTCGTGAATTTCGTCAATCAAAGCACAGTGAGGACGCGGGCCGGATTGCCCATCATCGGCGCTGATAGGCCGGAAAAAGGCACGGGCTTGTAGAAAGGCCAAATTCCATTCCTTGCCTGCCCCACCGGACTTCTGGATCCGTTCGGCCAACTTTGGCGATTGGTCTACCATTGCGACTGCATCACGAAACAGGATCATCGCCTGGTCTTTTTTGGTGGCGGCGGCGTAAACTTCGGCTCGTGCTTCATTATCGGCAACCAGACAGTACAACCCAAATCGGCAACCAGACAGTACAACCCAATACCCGCCGCCAGAGGGGATTTACCGGCTCCTTTTCCTGCCTCAACATAGGCCATCCGAAACCGGCGTTGTCCTTCGCTATTTTGCCAGCCGAAAAGGGATCCAACGATAAAACACTGCCATGGTAGTAAATTAAACGGCTTGCCTTCATAGGTACCCCGTTTAATTTCAGTACCTTGGAAAAAAACGGATGGCACGCTGAGCAGCCGCTAGATTCCACACTATTTCGCGAGTACTCTCCGTGGCTAAATCCCGCAAGTGACGTTGACAGGCGTGACGAATATCGGGGCCAGCAAGCTCCTGACCTGAAACCACCGCGGTGGCATAGTCGGTAGCTAAATCAGTGAGCAAAGAATTCGTCGAGTTCGTCAGGGTGTTTTTCTTTTTCATGCGTCCTCACCTTTGTCCTTGCCGCTGGCGTGAGTCCAAATTCAACCAGATAGCTCTTAAAGCGCTTATCCGCATCAGCCAGCATCGAAACGGCTGGATTCGCCTTGATTAATAGGCCGTTTTGAGAATGCACCTCAAACGTTTCACCGTTGCTCTCTATCAAGGCGCGATACCGCAGGATCTCAGCGTAAATATCACACAGCCTTTCCAGCGCAAAAGCATCGGCAATCGTTAATACGCCCATGCCATTTAGCAGCAGAGCCAGCCGCTCCCAGGTTTTGCCGTATTGGATAAGTGTTTTGGGTGAGGGGCTAAATAGGGTGGTGTGGTAGGCTCTGCGCTATTGAGCGGTCGTCTACCCGGATTACCGGCGATTATTTTACAGGCAGTCGGTTTAGGTCGTCTTCCTGCCATAAATACGTCTTTTTTGTTAAATAAAACCATAAATTTTAAAATATATTTATTTTCAATAATATAAGGTGCGATCAAAAAAGTTTTCATTTCGCGACTGTGCGTACATAGGGGGCACATGGGTCAGAAAGCTTTATTTACTGGAACTTTTAACCCGCCCTCCCCATTATATTGTGGTATTCCAATGACTATTTGGATTATTCGGCATGCCGTTTTCGTCACAACCATAACCTTTATTCCCTTTCTCCATCCGTTGCTTGGTCGTGTTATGATGTTGAGCACAAAGTGGCTGCCAGTTATTTTCATCCCAGAATAATTTCTGAGATTTTTTTACTTCTTCGGCTGTCTGAGCAAAGCGCAGACGATGCGGTACAATATGGTCAACGACAGTAGCAGGATTAATTAAATCACTTTCCAGGCACATTACACATAAGGGATTTCTGGCAAGAAAAGCCCTGCGCTTTATCCCAGCGAGCATTGTACAGTTGGGTTTTCTTCATTTGGCTTTTTCATTCACGGGTTTATTATTGATTGGTGATTCAGGCAACGGTGGCTAGCGGTACAAGCTTTCTGAATACCCTGGCAACAATATGCATAGTGAAACTGAGAATTACCAAGATAAACACCCACCAGATATTCTTTTCTATCCTTTTGATAAATAAGTACTTTATTGTTTATCTCTGTCATGCTTACACGACAATCAATCCAGTTCATTAATTCTTCGCTTCCTGTTGATGAAACAAGACGACTTGCCGTACATAATCCTGCAAGCCGTTTACCTGCTCTTCCGCTATTTCGATTCGCCGTATGAGAGTGAAATAATTTCGTTGAGCGGTGTCTGTAAGTCTGGCGCGGGTTGCATCATCCAGGGCGGAGGGGGTGGTATTGGCGGACACATTGGAACAGGTTGCTTTGACGTGCAACCGGCGACGACTAGTAGCCACATCGCGCTCAAGCTGGGTAATAAGTTTCTTATCATGTTCAAGTGCTTTGGTGTGTTGTGTATCCAGCGCTGAGATGATCTGCATTTGATGGCTTAACTGCTCAAATATAACCTGTTGTTTTTTCCTATCCGATACAGCAATCTTTCGTGCTTTTTCAGCGTCTTAATACAGTGTCCAGTAATACAGGGTTGCACCTGACATTGAGGTCAGTAGCAAAGCGATAACAAGAGGAATTTTCCAGTTCATTTTTCTACACAATACGCTATACCGTTAATTGATCTCAGTGTTTCAAACTTTACCTCAAATATGGCTTTCGCTTTTTCGCAACGCTCTTTTGATGAAAATTCCCGACTACTCACCGAGGCAAAATCAGTTTCTGCAAAAGGAGCAGCATACATAGCAAAAATTAATATCCACATGGGATACACTCGTTATCTTTTGATTTGAGGCTGGTACTTTCCAGCCCACACTTTGGCAACATGTAGACAATCTACAAACATTTTACCTTTTGCGCTGGCGGTATTGCGGCAATAATGTTCTTTCGCTATGTCTGCACTGATCCGTGCCACAGATTGGTCATATCCTTGCTTTATCAATTCAGTTATTACATGTTTTTCAATGAATTCTAGGTTGTTCATCTTGCTTTAAATTCCTGGTATCTGGAAAATCGCCAAGATCGCATAGAAGAAGTTGAGAGAGTTTTTTCACCTGTTCTTCAACGATTTTAATTGTCTTTTTTCTCTTCTGCGTAACGCCATTAGGCTACTACCTTTTTGACCGTGCTCTATGAAAGAATACTTTTCAGCCAGCGCGACCCGATCTTGCATCTGCTTAATGGCGAGTTCCGTTAAACCGGACAAGTCGAGAAGGTTAATATCTTGACCACCTTCTAACTCAGTCATCCTGTCGAACACGGTTGCCTGTAGTTCGTAACTGTAGCTCATTGCCATCAAACAGGCTTCACGCTTGGGGAAGCGGTAGCAGGGAAGATCACGACCGGCGCTGTCTTTGTACTGAGCAAAAAATTTTGCTGAGTGCTCGCCTAACACTTTCGGCACTTTTGTTAAAAAGCTTCTGTGTTGTAATTGTCTGTATTTCTTACAAGGGAATGATAAGCCTTCACTTTTTGCTTTTGATGCCCGGTCATTGTTTATGTATTCAACCATCTCAAGGCTGCCCATGGTTGAGCTGTTTAGATGTGTGGAGTACGACAACATTTGAATATTGCATTGCGTTTTCCTTTTGAAATGAACCTTTACCGCACAGGAAATCAGCCTATCGAGGCTTGCCAGCACTAACCGACTTCCTCAAAAGTTTATTTCAAATGGTTCAGGTTCGATATGATGATTTGCGCAGCGGGGCGCTATCGGTATAGAAAAGTCTTAATCGATGCTAAGGCTCATTGAGTTGGATTGGTTAGTGAATTTGGATTTAAACAAAGTTCTCGCTCTACCGAACGGCGATTAATGAGTCCCTTTGATACTTTGCCTTCATCATACTTCCATCGGCGCATCTGGTCACAAGCGCCGTGAATATCTCCGGCGTTCAACTTTTTGAGTAGCGTTGAATTGGCAAATGCTCCACTACCGATGTTGTAAACAAATGAAGTCAAGGCGGCTTTCTGCAAATCGGTAAGCGGAACAGTGACACAATGCTCAACGGTAGAACGTGCTATCTGCAAATCCTGCTTCATCAACAGGTTGCATTCTTCTTCGCTATAAATTTCCCCTGTCGTAACCTCCTTGCCAGTATGACCGTGACAGACAGTGAGCACACCGCCACCATCACGATAAGGTTTATAGCGCTTACCTTCGTGCCACTGCACCAAGACGGCAGCCAGTGCTAATACGCCGCCTGCCGCTGACACCAGAAGGCGTTTTTTAAGTTGGCTATTCATTGAGATTTCTCGTTCGATAACGATATTCCTTGTGCCGGTAATACCAGTTCAGTCCAACGATCAGCACTGAACAGATAATACCCGTAATCAGTGCCCACTCACTGAGTGATAGCGCACCGCATAGGAACGTTTTTGCACTGGCACCATAGGCAGTGCCCATTGTGTATTTTTCAATATTATTCATGATTTTTTTTGCTTGTAGGTGTAGGCATTTAAGAGGAGCGGGAAGTGTTTTTAATACCCTGGGTGTTCAGAACATCGCTTAATGGCATTAATGCAGATATTCTGCTTTTCGATCGAAGAAGTTGCAGACATCGCCTGTTGCCAAACATTGGTGGCACGGCGGTATAGTCCCTTGCTTTCCAGCTTTTCGGCGACTTCCTTGAATGTTGCATATTCTGTCATCTCATTCTTTTCATAATACCCGTCAATCACGACGACACATTTGCCGCCTTTAACTCCGCCGTTGTTACCTATCTTCTCAACGGTCATCACGCGAACCTGGCTATCATCGTTCCATACATTCGCTCCAGTTAACGAATCGAATACCCCTTTGGAATAATTGTCTACATCACGCTTTATCTTGTTGGGTAGATAAAGCTGCATCAATACAGAGACTTCACCTTCAAATTTTTGACAGACGGATTTCTGGCGCATCTCTTTGACAATTTTTGCCGTTGTTGCTTTAAATTCTTTGGCTTTATCACTTAAGTAAGGGCGCTTTGAATTATGTCGCCAATAGGTATTTACACTTGGCTGGAAAGGTAGCTCGATAATCATGTTTTTACTCAACACTTACTGGGAAATATTTATCTAAGAATGTTTGCAGTAATGAAAGGAGCTTTTCAGCCCTGGCTTCCCATCTACCAATAAAAAACTTAAATCAGTATTTTGAACTACACCCAGGTAAAAAATGATTGGGAGAGCAAGGATAATAAATAAAAACCGGATAAAAATGTTGATATATTTACTCATGCTTCACGCTCTTTTTAATAGTTTGTTTCTTTGGACATATGTCATTCTGCACCCAAGTTTTCTTCATGGTCGCCAGATAAACAACACACTGCCCTTGCCGTTGCCCGCCTTTCCTTCCTTGCCTGTTTCAGCGGAGATGAATGACAATCGCCCCTCGGTGATAAATCGCGCTTCATGAGAAGTTTTTATCGCTTCATGAAACCATGCTGTAGAGGTATCAGAAGGCAGTAGCATCACAATAGTCTGATTCTGTTTTCTACACTGCTCAGGCGCTTTCTTAACCCAAGGCATAATCTTGCTGTAGGGCGGATTACAGAAGATAGCACCTCTGCTATTCCAGTCGCATTTCAATGCGTCTTGCTGTTCAGTTAAAAATGCTTTGCATAGCGCGTTACTTTCATCGGCGGCGGCATCCAGTTTAAAACCAAATTCGGCATCCAGCGCTTTAAATACTTCAATAGGGGTGCGCCACCTGTCTTTGAATGACTTTGGTGTATTACTGATTAGCATATTTAAACCACTGTAGGATTTTTATATAATGCAGAGTTCCAGACTTTGTTAGTCATGCAGCGTGGGGTGGGGTGATTATTACCGCTTTCTACCAGTTTAACGGCGACATCCCATAATTCAGGATCGCTGTTAAGTGTTTTCTCAACATGATAGCCCTTCTGGGTGTATTGCTTAACCAGCCTATTGGCTTGTTTTGTACTAATGGCTTCATGTCGAAACCAGCTTTTTTTGAGCATATTATTTTACTACTCTTGAAAATTTAACAAATGCCACCATTACACCACTATGAGCGCTTTTATCGATGAGGTGGTTGTTTGGTATTGTAGAGAGTGAAAAATCCGCTACGGGCGTTTCAGCGTGGTTAAAATTGATTCCTGGGTCATGTCTGAATTATGAACCTCCTCGAGTTATGCAGCCATGCGTGAACGATAACTCTCCCACGTGAACGCCAAAGTACAACCGCCACCGTCGTTCATGCGGTCAATCACACGCTCTCCGATAAATCGGGATAGTTCATCCAGCGCCAGATTGCTGATGATTATCGTTGGCTTCATGCTCTCGTAGCGCGTGTTGATAACCTCGAACAAAATCATCTTTTCCGCCTCGCTGCCAAACTGAATGCCTACCTCGTCGATGATTAGCAAGTCAGGTTGCGTATACCGCGTGATGACATCAGCTTCTGAACATTCTGCGTTTTTGCGCCAGGTTGATTTAAACTCGCGGGCAATTCGCAAAACTGTCGTGAATAGCGCTGAACTTTGATGTTCGTTGATAACGTGTTTCGCAATCGACAGTGCCAGATGATTCTTGCCTGTACCCGGCTTGCCGCACATCACCAAACCGCCACCACGCTTAAGGCGTTCGGGCCAATGGGTTGCATAGGCGTTGCAAAGCTTTAAGCAACGTGCTGCATAGGGGTTAACTGGCTCGTAGTTATCCAAGGTGACATAGGCAAAGCGTTCAGGCAGGTTTAAATTATCCATGAGCGTTTTAATTTTTGAGCGCTTGCGGTGTTTTCCCCGCCCTGCTTCGGCTTGCTCCAGTTGGGTTAATTTTTCGGTCAGGCAAGCAGGGCATTCGCTTCTTGTTTCAATTCCTTTGCCGCGCAGTGCCATCTTGCGGCAGCGCTGTTTGAACATGCCGTGCCTGTCGCAAATGGCCCCCCTTTCCTCGAAAACCGTGTGTTCCAGTGGCTTGGGTGGTGCATTCAGGTCTGCCAGTTTTTGACGCACGGTAGTAATTTCTATGCTGTAGTTCATGGACAGTCCCTCGCCCAATCAGGTATCTGGGTTGTGCCATAGTCCTTGTCAGCAAAGCTATCTGTGACAGAATGGGGTTTCGTCTGCTGAGTTCTTCCGGGTTGATTAGGCTCGAAGAGTCCTTGCCAACCGTTAGCGATACTGGCGTTGATGATTTTTTCCGGGGAATTTCCGTTCTCACGACACTTTCCTAGCAGCTTGACAGCCTGAGTCACCGTCTGCTGGGATTTAATCGGCTTGTTGATTTCCTTGCGGTACTGAATCCAGGAATCCCAGGTTGGTTTGGGTAGCCAATCAGGAAGTTCTACCGAGCTTGGGTCAAACGATTTTGATTTTGTCAAAGAAGGGGTTTGGGGTAGTTTATGTTTTAAAATATTTCTTTCCTGTCTTTTATGTTTAGCTGATTCAGCTAAACTTTTATTGAAACTCCACTCATGATAATTTTGATTTATGGATACTTCATTATTGTGTTTAACTATCATATTCATGTTTTCAAGTTCCTTCCTAACTTTACTGACATGCGTATGATGGATCGCCGCCATTTTCCCTATTCGCGTATTTTCAATGTGTGCACACTGTTTATTCCAACCGATAGTCAGTCGATGAATGGCATCGAAAACTTTATATTGCCGAAATGTAAGAGGCGCGCGTAGTAATGCTTCTTTTAACTCATTATCCCACTTAGTAAATCCAATATCGCTTCCCGTCATGAGAAACGCCTGTTCCTCATCTTTTGATTTAAAATAGGCATAGGTAACGTTAGTCATGACAAGGCTCCTGTAAATTATTTTCTTTAAATAAATAGGTGTTTGATAAGCTATTTCTCAATTCCAATTTATCGATTTCATGCAAAATGACATCAATGTCTTTGCACAGATAATCCAGAATTTCAGGGGGCCACGGAATAGGCTTAAATTCAGCTTCTCCAGCTTCAAGATACTTATAGATGTTAGCGGCGACTTCTCTTGCTCTGATAAGCCGGTTATGACTTTCGTAAGTGATTTCTAGCTTTATTTTTTCCTGCTGTGCAGTAGAGATATCAACAATTCTCATGTTAATTTCCATCTATGCCAGTGTGCACAGGTTGACGACCGGCCCAGATTAGTCGACTGTCTTTGAACATGAAGTTGAAGGTGCGGCGATCTTGGCGTGTAAATGATACTTTGCCGTAAGGCGTAGTGGAGTATTCTGGAATGATCCAGTAGGTATCAGTGAACTCATGGCGAGTTTGGGTGGTAGCAACCATAGTGGCGGCCTCTCTAGTAGGTTCTTTCAAACCCCGCTCCTCGCGACTAAACGGGGTGGCGAGACGTAACGGGGTTAGTCGACCGGCACTAGAGAACCCGGCGAGCCTTTCGGCTCCCCCGCTACGTCCCGCCATTATAGGGGCGTAACGCTGGTTATCATGGACGTAAAAAAACCGCTTATAGCGGCTGATGTCCGCCCTAGTACTCGGGCGACTAAACCCGACACCCGTTTTGTTAAGGTGCTAAGTCTAAATATAACAGATTGACGGTAGTGCGCAAGTATGAACTGCGTGTTGGTTAACCCTCGCATTTTAAAGGGGGATCTCGGTGTCATAAAATGGGTCTGACGTTACATTTCCAGATTGACTTACTAGCGGTTGATTTTGCTGGGGTTTATTCCCCTGCTTACTGGAGAAATCAATCTCGTTAACCAGAACAACAGCGGTTGTTTTTTCTGTACCATCTTTACCTGTCCAATTTTCGAGCAAAAATTGCCCGATAACCGTAACTTTGGTTCCTCGTGTCAGATAAATGGGTAACTTTTCAGCTTTGGCCCCAAACATCCGACACTGCACCCAAGAGGTTTTCTCATGCTCGCCGTATCCTTACTTGACCGGTAAAGAAAATGTGGCAATCAACTTGCCGCTTGAAGTGCTGCGGGTCGTACAGTCACCGCCAAGATTGCCGGAAAATATCACCGTGTTTATTGTCATTTTTTGACTCGCTTATGATTGATTATTTCAATCAACTTTTTCTATAACATCACAAGTAGTTGCAACAAAATGAAGAAATTCTTTTCTTCCCATTCTGAGTTGATTTATTTCTTCCTCGCAATCTTTACGATATAGCCTGTGCGATATTAATTGCCGATGCTCAGGAAAATCCGCGCAATAGCTGACGAAATCGACCCAGTCTCGTTCAGTACAATCAAGATGGCCTATAAGTTGCCATTTGTACGCGGGGTCAAAATTTTTACGTTTCAATGTTTCAAAATGCACAGCGGCGGTAACGGACTTAATTTCAATAACACCATCATTTCCAACTAATCCGTCTGGACTATCTCCATAATTACAGCAATCAAAAAATCCGCCATTGGTTACATCAACAAAGTTTGTTTCTTCGTATAGCCTTCTGGCTATTGGCTCCTGTTCGTGTCCACGTAACATGTGCTCATTAGTGAAACTAAATTCTGATTTTTTCCCTGTAATAATTCCCAGGGCAATCTGTAACGCACATCGCTTGGCAGGTTCGCCGAAAGCTTTTCCCTGGTTGGCCATAAAACAGCTAAACTGTGATGCAGTGACCTTTCCTAAACGAAGCTCATCCCACGCTTCCGTATTTTGCTGCACATCATGCCATTGCATTAGCGCACTCCTGCTTGAGGCGTTCCCGGTCTTCCTGCGACATCTCAACATGTGCTAATACTTTATCGAGTGACCCATTATTGATGTAGCTTTGTTTGGCCTTTTCCCACATCTCAACCTGAGTAGGTGTTAATGTTTTTTTCTAAGTAATGGCAGGATAGACTCTTAATCCTTCGACATATTCACGTCCAAACTTGACATGCTCAACCTCAATCATCACGGTTAAATTCTGCCAGTCTTCGATAAATGACGAACCTGATATTTTTTTAATGACCTTGCTATTGGTTGCATTGAGAATCATTGTCTTAAGTTTTTCGTTTGGTCTAATCTGCTTTTCTTTGAAATAAGCCGTATTGAACTTGTCTTGCGTTTTCTTGGTTTTATCTAATTCCAGCACAACATGAGAGATGGTTAATACTGTCGGCTCAATGATATCGGCGCTGCTCAAATAAGGGGAATCGAACGCCTTTCTATAGTGCGTTTTGTCTTTCATTAAGCGGGCACCTCGTAGTAAGCATCACGGCATCGCATCAGATATAAAATTTGTTCAACTTTCTGAGTAACGTCGTACAAGACTTCATCGAATCCGTCGGTAGTTTCCAGTACCAGTAACCATGCGTTGTATTCATCGCCTTTATCTGCATCGGCGAGTTTTTGCGCAAGATAAGCGTTGGTTAAACTTCCGTATAAATATTCCCCACCCGGCTGACAAAATTCCTCTTCTTCAACCGTTAATTTTTTTAACGCTCGAAGAATTTCATTCTCAGTTTGAATGTCCACACTGCTTCCTTCTTCGGCGATAGCGGTTCTTGACAGTATAAAGATACGTTTTCGTTAAACAGCGGTTATCGATGCTACTTGAGGGATGAGCGGAGAGCTTTCTTTTAAACGCGAGAATAAAATTGATTAATTCGTTATCTTTATCAGGATAATTACGCCAAACATCATCAATTATCTCTTCGGTTGAACGTTGCTGTGCGTTAGCCGTACGTATAATATTCAATCTTATCTGTCGTATTCTGTACTGATCTCGATAGCGCATTTTCCGCCGTTCACGGCAACGTTGGCGGGCATCCATCAATTCATATCCCCCTACAAGAAGATTTATGGTAAGTACACAAGAAATACTTACTACAAATCCACCTATTGGTGATTTGTGTACACCTGTATCGGCATACGTCCGGTCGGAAAGTCCCGATAAACATCGGCTTGACTCCGCTTCAAAAAACAACGTTGAAGCTATCACAAATTACAGGCGCAATTTCCCTGCCATCCGCTTCACAGATTTTTTTTGCTGATACCGTATTGTTAAAGAGCAGTTCACCGCACTAAACGCTGGCTATTGACTTTTGTTCAAATTTCTTGCTTGGTTCACAATCCAAGCCACTTAAGCCAAGCATCACGTTCTTCTGCGGGACGATTAAAGTAAGCTTCTCGGACTATTCGGTTAAACTCAGGGAGATATATCCACGTTTCACTTACTCGTGAATTAGGTTTGTTCGGGTCTTTAAAATCCACCACAGGCAATTTTTCTCGTTTAATCATTAATCTGACGGCTTCATCTGTATTACCGATCAACTCGGCAAACTTTTCTATCGTTACTGCGTCAACGGGATATTGCCCTGTGTAGTCACTGTTAATCATCTGTGCCTCATGTCTTCCAGACCCTTCTAGACCGCTGTAGACCGCTCCTTACCCTTTAAAACATCAAAATGGAGCTTGACATCTGTTATGCTTAACACTGGGTGCACTTGTCGCGATTTATCCAGTTTTGTCTGGAATAAGCTACATTTGCGGTTTCTCCACACCTTTTGGTGTAAAAGTCGGAACCATTTATTATGGGTATAGATCACAAGTCGGAACCTAGTCAAATGTTAATATCTGAAAAATTTAAAGCTATCCGTAGGGCAGAAGGGCTAACTCAAGCTGAATTCTGTAAGATTATTGGGATATCCATGAGCACATTGAAAAAACTGGAAGGAAATCATAATGAACCAGGGTGGACGACGCTTCAAATCATTACAAAAAATCCTAGATTTGAAAAATACGCACTCTGGCTGATGACTGATAAAGTCGCTCCCTCTGCCGGCCAAATCGAGCCTGCTCTCACACATAGTTGGTTGGATCAATCAGAAGTTATAAGTCGAGCAAGAACGATAGCCAAAATGAAATCATCCCAATTCGACCAGAAGATTGGATGATGCTGTACGAGTTCTATTTGGAATGGAAGAAAAAACACTAAGGGTGGCAGGGAACCAGATAAACAAATAATGTTATCTTTATTGTTAATTAATGTATTCCACTCAAAAAGTGAAGTGTTACTGAAAAGAGAAAATAGCCGGCTGATACAACTAATTGATTGTACATTAAAGTAATTTCATATCTAAGCTAGAGGCAAACTAGCTTCTTGCCTCAGAGTTTATCTATTTCACTATCTGAAAGGCCAGTGGCAATCTTTATCAAATTTCGCCCTGCACCATTAGCTAGCAACTGTTGAGCAATTTTACGTGAGGCGTTTTTCTCGCCTTCATTAACCCCATCCCGTCGCCCTAGCTGGTAGCCTCTAGCTTCACCTCTAGCCTCAAGTTGTTCTGCAATCGTCATAAAATCCTCCCGGTAAGTCGGTGCTTTTTCCGCAAGGGCTCGGATAAATCCCTCGCCGTCAATCATATTTCCTGCCTGAGCTATATAATATAATAAACTCCTGCATTGTTCTTTGGAATACTGCCATGTTTCTATTAGATTAGCTAACTATACAGCAAGTTCCAACATATCGCGCGTTCTGATGTGCTTTTGTACGAGTTGCAGGAGTGCTACTCGGCGGTGCGTCAGGATCTCCTCATCCGGTATCGTGGTAACATCAACTAGCGGAAAAGCTTGCCTGTAGACTGATTCTGCCAGTTCAGGGTCAGCAAAGCAGTCAAACCATTGGGTAGTGTACGGATAGGGTGATGTGGTGCCGTGGTAAAACAGCAGCTGGATCACTACCGGCAAGGTGTCGTTGCCTTGTTCAAGGTGCCGCTGCATGGCTGCCACACTGTACCGTAGAAGCCTGAATGCCATTAGCTTTTCAGGGTGGCTCTGGTGCTCGACTACTGTATATATAACCTTTCCCCGAATTCGTCTGTACAGAGTAGAGCATATCTGAACACTGGGTGCGCAAATCGTCTTCGATAAATCTGCCGGACTCCATCGTTAGGGTGCTGAAATCGCAACGCTCTCGAAGATGGGGAGGCAAATGTACTTCCAGAAAATCTTTGGCTATAGCGATATCACCAAGGAACTTTTTGAACAGTGAATCATGTATTGAGAGTGATGATTTTGTCATGGGCACAATGTACCAAGCTAAGTTAATAAATGCCAATTGAAGTAATAAGTCCAACACATAACGACTCAACGAGCTATATTGCTTCTGTTGGATAGATAACAGAAATTGATAAATTACAAGATAAGTAATTTTCTTTCCCATAGTTCAATAATTTCTCTTTTTTCTCTTAAATAATCATACCTATCCTATCGTAATGCTTCGCTGACACACCTGGCCTTTTGTGATTTTGAAGTCTATCACGCATTTCTGCACTAACCCCCCATATCTCCTGCCAGGGTTTTAAAGGTACGGCGAATATCTCGGGGTGTAAATTTATCAAAATCGGTTAACTTACAGAATTTACGAAGTTGTTTACTGTACTCAGCGGACAGCAAATGCCCTTCTTTTGTATTGCCCGGAAAAAGAAATACCGCGTCTGGATATTTTTCTCTCTGCCGTTTCAGAATCTCAGTGGCGGTTTTATTCATTGGAATAATGTGGAAATCACTATTTTTTGATATGTGGGGGGTACTGTAAGGGTTTTATTTTTTTCATCCCATTGATCGCGAGTATTGGTCATTATTTCCCACGGGCGCTGCCCGCCGCTAAAGATACACAGCAGGGTCAATTGAGCGAAGTCTGGATGAATGGGGCAAGCTGATTCCGTTACTGAGAGCAATCTTAATAGCTCGCTGAGTTCGTCCCATGACAAAAAACGATCAAGTGCTTTATCTACCCGTTTTTGTGGTGGAATGACACTGACTGGATTTCGGTCAAGCCCGTAAATGGTTTTTCCGTTAATGTTGGCCGGATCGTTGTCCGCGAATAACCCAAAATTGAATACGGCATGAAGGTTAGCTCTAATTTTATTTGCCTCAGCGTTTGCCCCACGTTCTATAAACTCTGCAAGAACACGCTTGATCTGAACGGGTGTTATTTCTTTAGCGGGTGTCGCAGGATCAATGTACTTACTGGTTAACACTTGGTTGAGTCTGTTTTTTGTTTTGTCATAAGAGCGATTACCTTGTTTTTTTGAGTGGTGATGTAATCGTGAAACAATTGTTTTATAGTGGCGTGTTCAGCGATAGACTTTTCTGGCGCGGTGATATTGGCCGCGGCGGTGAGGGCTTTTGCGGTTGCTTCTGCGAGGGTTACCGTGGGATAATCTCCAAGTGAAAGGAATTTTCGAGCACCATCTTTATGGTACTTGTAAACAAAAATCTTTCTGCTGGAAGGGTAAACTTTCAGACCCAAGCGTCCTGTACCTCTGGTGGCTGATGCCTGCCACACGTAATATGCTTGCTCTTTGGGTTTTATGCCCTTTATCTTGCTGTCAGTGAGTAGTGTTCCTGCCATTACGGGTGCTCTTACGGGTGTCGTTATGGTGAAATACTATGTTATAATATGAAATCAGGCAACATGTAAAAATCTTTTTATTACAGTAAGTTGAAAGTAAATTAAATCATCTGTTATGAGTTAAAATCAGAAGTTATCGCCCTTCTAAGCCGTAGGTCGTAGGTTCGAATCCTACATGGCACACCATTTAAAATAAATGAGTTACGCAAGCTTCAGTCCCATCTGATTTTCCTCTTGTGTCATATTTGTGTCGTTACCATCTAGAAGTGAGTCTATTTTTTTCGCGTGCTCGGTAAGATGGTTGGGTGCCAAGTGTGCATAATGGCGAACCATTTCGATAGATTCCCAGTCGCCCATTTCCTGCAAAGCAGAAAGTGGAACACCAGACCGAATCAACCAGCTTGCCCAGGTGTGGCGCAAATCATGGAAACGGAAATCTTCTATACCTGCACGTTTAAGTCCGACTTTCCATGCGCTATTATCGCCACACCGCATTTTACGTATAGCAGCTGTCTTGGTTCCGTTTGCTCTCGTTGCCGCTTTGGTGTGGACAAACACCCAGAATGCTTTCCGATCTGCCCCTTCAGCACCCGGCATGCCGTATCATTCAGGGCCACGCCAATAGCCTTGCCCGCTTTGGCGTTCTCTGGATTGATCCAGGCAACCTTTCCCTGCATATCAACCTGTGCCCACTCGAGATCGAGAATGTTTGATCGGCGTAACCCGGTCGAAAGAGCGAAAACCACAACGGGCCTGATGCTTTCCGGCATACATTCAATGAGGCGTGATGCTTCCTCTCTGGTCAGCCAGCGTATGCGTTTACTAACCGGCTTCTTGGTTTTGATCACCGGTGCGTTTTTTATCCATCCCCATTCGTTAGCGGCAGCACGAAGCAAGGATCGCATAAAGGAAAGGTAATGGCTCTTTGTTCCGGCGCTGACTGGTTTATCCTTATATGCTGGTATCGGTTTTTCATTCCTGATTGCCGCGTTACGCTGTATCTCCCATTTTCTGCGGTGGTTGCGGTTAATCATCTTGCCGACAATCTTCTGTACTTCTGCGCCGGTAATCTTGGAGATGTCACGACCTGCTAAGTGCTGGAGAAAGAACTCAATTTTCACCTTGTCATCATCAAGGCTGCGCTTTTGTTCTTTCTCATCCAGCCACCGCATACATGCCTCTTCAAATGACTGCTGCGGCAAATCCCCTAACTCTTCAACTCTCCATGCTTCTGCCTTTAATTTGTCGTGCAGCTCCTGTGCTTGCTTTTTGTCCGCTGTCCCAAGCGATCTCCTAACTCTTTTGCCATTCTGGGTAAAGAAATGACAGTGCCATACTCCGCCTCTGAGGGTGATTGACATATTGGTTTTCCTTTTGTCTGATCACCCACGCTCGCATTGCGATTCTGGGGTGGATTTGAAAGATATTCAACACATGCGGACTTCAAGACGAGATATTTGCCGGAGTTGCCACCTGTCCGGCGACCAACTAGCTCGCCCTTGTTGATTAGACTGCTAATGGTTCTCTTTGAAACTTGCAGGTAATCTGCTGCCTGGGCAAGTGTCATGGGCTTTTCATCAGTCATGATTACCTCTACTATTTTTGGTTATGCTTTATGTGGCCGTTCATCAATTAACGCGATTGCCTGTGTGGTTGGTAATTTCAACGTCTGGCGTGCGTCATGTGGCGATCCCCTGAATCCTGAGCGCAGCACGCTGGATCTGGTTGATGAACATACGCCCCATCGATTCCAGTTCTTTACGATTGATGTAGCTGGTCGCTGGTCCAAGCCAGTTTTTGTCAAAGACGGCAATAGCTCCTGCAAAGAAAGCGCCTGACGGCTTTTGTCTATCGACCACAGGTACAAACCAATCAGGAACATCGAATCCTATTCGACCACGGATGAAAGCGATGTGGTCGGCGTCTTCAGGCCACCAGCTTTCACTCGTGGCCGCTTTGATGAGATACACATAACGACCGCCACGCTCCCGCATTGCCATGGTGTGCTGCATAATGTGAGTCATACCTGTGATGTATTGCCCTTCGTGCCTGGATGCGCGGCTGTAGGGTGGATTGGCGTAGGCGGCACCGCCGAGTTCTGCCAGACGGACAGCCTAGTCTTGTGTTAATGCGTTGTCTTCCGCCGTGTAGTAAGCTGCACACTTGGCGTTCTGATGGTCGGCAAACAGATCCAGAACGAATGGCCCGAATTTGGCATTAATTCCCCACCAGAGGGCTTCTGGTGTGCTCCACTGATCGCCGACTTCTTTCAGCATGTGTCCAGGACGCGAGCGCAGTTTGTTTAGTTTTTGGTTATAAGGTGATAACAATTCGGACTCAAGCCCACTGCAAACAGAACCGTATCTCATGCAGCATTCTCCTGATGTATTATTTTCTGTATTTCGCTTTCAAGTTCAGCAAGGAAGGAAATAACCTCAGTCTCGATTTCCTTAGCCAGATTTTCATCAAGGTGAATGCGAGTTTTGAAGTAAGATAGTTCCGGGGGCAGACGATCATCGAAGCTGACAAAATCACACCACCTGCGCCCTGTACACATCATCTGTGCGTGCATCTGTAGCAGATACTGGCACTTTGGCTCTCTCTCGTTTTCAATGTCTGAAGGTGCGTCCAGGTATTTGGGCATTTGATTTCGATAAGTCCGTCATCGTTGACCAGTCCATCGTGGCTAGCGGCAAATCCGGCAATTGTAGGGTGGCTAATCAGCCCTACTTCCGTGATAACCGCATCAAACTCATTCAGTGCGTACATCTCCCGCGCCACCAGTTTAAGTTCAGTAACGCGCTGCATGGTGGTGTTTGAGTAACTTTCTTCCACCTTTCCAGTTAGGCGCTGGCATATAAGCTCTGCCATGTAGTTCTGACGGCTGGCGGAATAGCCCGATTTGGTTTTCGCCATCACGTCAGATAAGCGGCTGGCGGTCACGTTGCCACACCGGGCGGCAAGCCATTCATCACTCCGCTGTTTCATGATCCACCTCGCTATATTCTGCATCGACGGGAATGCTTTTCTTGATGCGCTCCTTCTCTGCATTGCCGATAATCTGGCGCTCTTCCTGCGTGAGGCTCTTCCATGTTTCAGCGAAGACTTCCATGCTCATCTGAGCCGCCTCTTCTCACCTGGCAATGAGCTTCGGGCGACGTTCGTCGGTTTCCTTTCCAACAACAACGCTTGCCGGGCTGCTTTCGATAATCCTTTCTGCTTCGTCTTTGTCGTAAATACCGGCAAAACCAAATGCCAGACGGGCACACTGGATCATTGCCTTGTGGCGCAGCATCCGTTTCGGATGCGATTGCCAGGGTCCTTTAACTTCGTAACCGTTTTTAGACTTAAAAGCCTCGCGTTTACATTCATCCATCCATTCAGTGACGCTGATCGGGTGGTTGCGATCTTTCCGGTAGATTTTGCATGTGTGGGACTCTGTATCCTGCCCGAACTCCATACCGTCGAACTGGTCTTGTCCGTTAATAATGCGTGCCCAACCGTCAACACCTACTACAGGAACAATGCCATTCTGTTTGTCCGGGAAGGCGTAAATTTCGCGAGTGAATGGATTTAAACCGTACTGGTTGGCAACGATGAGCAATGTGGTAAACTGAGCATCAGTGGCCTCTCCAGAAAAAGCGGTGGCTTTTAATACGCCAAGCAGATCATCACCGGCATCCAAACCAAGGCGTTCAGCCAGTTTTCCAGCCAGTGTGGTTAGCGCTGTACTCATGGTTTTATTACTCGTATTTAATCTTTAAGTGATTATGTGCAAACGTTTCAGCCATATAGCGTGCTATTTCAGGGATCTTCTCCTGAAATTCGCCGTTATCATCGAAAGCGGGAGTAATTGCGGCGGGGTATTCGATTTTTCCTGACAGCGCGCTCCCGACCATGAACTGGAATAAACACGGTTTGAGCAACTTGTCGTACCAGTCAGCAAGTTCAGCTTACTCCTCCTCACGAGCGACGTGCAGGTAATGCCGCTCCCATGCCATATCTTCAAGGCGATCCTGTAGTGCATATGCGTTCATCAATCATCCTCTCCCGAAATTTGGTTGCAGAAATCCTGTCGCTTTATTAGCCGACTATTCGGTTAAATTCGTTTTTCTGGGAGTACCTGCTAGTGGATGGCAGGTTTTCCAAACGGGTTGAGATAAACCTCTATCTCATCGTTGTTGGTTCGTAGGCGCTCAAACAGGGTGAAAAGATACAATCCCTTTCCTACATTTGCCGATGCGCGATATGTGCGCCCCTGGTACTTAACCAGCATGCCTGGAACCACGCTGGTTCTTGGTAATATTGTTGTGCCGTAACCCGCCATATAAGTCTCCTTGCCGTCTTCCCGACTGCCAGACAAACTAATCAATCTGCTTTGGTTTAATGCCTGCTGTATTTCCCCACCTCAGGCGGCAGTGGTATCCTCTGTTCACCACAAACAAAGAGGAAAACTAAAATGCCTAAATCACCAGAATTTGAAGAACTGATTAACGATGTCGAGCTGCTAAAAACTGTTGTATCAGCCCTCGTTGCTGAATCGGATAACCAGTTCAGCGAACGCTTGCTGAGTTTTTTTCCCGACGGTACCGAGAAGAAAGAACGGCTAATCAGCCTGCTTGACCTTTCCCGTTAATCTCATCGGCGAGCAGATATTTAAGGTTTTTCGCGATCTTCTGGCTAAGTGCTAAATCGAAATCACCACCGCGTTGCGGTAGCGGAACGTGAAGCAGTGTCAGATATGCGTCGCGAACGCTGACGGCGATCTGCTTTGCCCGGTTTGCAAAAACCTGTTCGGTACTTTCATCGTTTCGCGATCCTTTAAGGGCTTCTCCTTGATAAACATGGAGCAATAGCGTTTTCAGGGTTTCTCCTGCGCCTGCGTAGTAAAGTCGTTCGTCAGTGTTAAGCATTGATGCCTCCATCTGTTGTTAAAACGCATTGCGTTAAATGTGCCTGCTTGATTCCTGTCAGGCGGCCAGGTTCTCTCTGTACCCCTACCGCGAGTTCTTTGCTAACGCCATATTCATATACTGACTCTCGCGACCGCCGTCATGTTCGTTCTCCTCGGGCTGGCTACTTACGCTCAGGCAATCGGCGTGTAACTAGTGGTCTTTGTATGCCCCGGGCGGCTACTTCGTGTGCTTCCTGTTTATAAAAATAGCGTGCCGCTATCTCAATGCCAATAGCACGGCGCTATTATATTTGCGCAAGACAAAAAATCCCGAGATTCGGGATTTGATGTGTAGGGGAGAAGGTTAGAATTTAGTGACTATCTTGCCGTCAGACCAGACGAGTCTAGGCCCGGGCTTTTTCTTCACAATAGGAATTTTTTTCTTGAATTAACCACTTTCGTATTTTTAACTCAATAGAGTCAACATATGCCATAGCATCACTATCTGCCCAGCCTGGTAAACTCGCTTTATTGTCATCTAATAGATAATCGATAAGAATTTTTATCGCGTCATCAGCACTTCGATATTCTTTCCACTGGTCCTTAGTTTCACCATACACAGGGTGATCAAGCGAACCTACCTCAAGGTTAAGCTTACTCTCGATCTCTCTAGCAAGTGGGGATCCCATATTGCGAGGATTTCCGCTCTTGCTGTCTACAGCCTGATTTTTAATCTGAGATAACGTCGCATCGGTTTTGGATCTGCCGAGCGCAAGATTGAGATTGGCAATAGTCTTATGCTGTTTAATAAGCTCAATAAGCCACTCCCTTCTGATTTTCTCAACTGTCTGCATATTAACTGTCATCATTTCAATTTTAATTTCCTCTATTTGATAGCACTTCGCTAAGCATAGGGAGAAGCGCAGCGCTATCATTGAGGCAATTGCCAATCGAGAGAATTCAACCCGTATGAACTTAAAAAACTACACCACTCAAGAACGGGGTCGTGCGGCGAGTTTAGGCCGCACGCTGGGGATACCGTCAGTTTTAATCTCACAATGGGCAAATGGCATCCGCCAAGTTCCTGCGGAGCGCTGCCCTGAGATAGAGAAATCGACCGCTGGAATAGTTACATGTGAAGACTTAAGGCCAGATGTTGACTGGGCTTATCTTCGCGGAACTCGAGCTGATAATGCTTGCCCGCCTGGCAAAACCAGATCACATACAACAATGCTGCCTGACAGTAGCTTAATCAGATAGTGGAGTAATTATCACCCATGGAGAACGCAATCGCACGCAAGTCAGACTTACCGAAACTTAAGCCTGTTGAAATGGAAGGTTTGATTCTCAACCGCCTTGCATCGGCGGGGCAAAAGCCAGTGGCAGACGCGCTCAGTGTGGATGAATCGACACTAAGTCGCTGGAAGGGAAAAGGAGGACATATCGAGCAATTTTGTCGATTCATGGCAGAGCTAGGTATTCAGCTTGCACCGCCGGAAGCGGTACTTGTTCGCCGTGATTATATCTTTTCGGTCGAAACGTTAGCGGACATCGGAATGAAAGCGGTACGCATGCAGCCTGAGCCACTTGGTTGGGATTAAAAACATGAACCAGAGCGAGTTTTTAGAAAAACAAAAGTCGGACTGCTCGCACAGTACCGACTTTTTTGAGGCATGACTGGATTAATTCACAGGAGCAATTATGACAAATATTGCAGAAATAATCAATTTCCCTGTGCCTGAAGAGGCACTCGAGGAGTCGCGAGTGGCGCAGCTAGAAGATGGTTTCTTGCGCCTGGCGAATGATCTTCTTTATGCAACCATGTGTTCAGGGCTACCAGAGACTGAACTCTGCATCGTCATGGCTGTATGGCGCAAAACATACGGATACAGCAAAAAGATGGACTGGATAAGTAACGAACAGCTTGAGGCGATGATAGGGAAGCATTTCACCCATTGCTCAACAGCTAAAAACAATCTTGTCAGGAGGAAAGTTCTACTGCAAGAAGGCCGAAAAATAGGTATGAACACCAACATTTCTGAGTGGGAAACTAAAAATAACGGATTCTGCAAAACATTAGCTAAACTTGCTAAGAAAGAAACATTAGCGGAACCTGCTAAGAAAAGTTTAGCGGAAGTTGCTAACCACAAAAGATAATAATACAAAAGACAAGAAAAACAGTATTACCCCTATAGTCCCCAAACCGAAAAAATCACCACCACCGGCATACGATCCGCTCACTGCTGAACTCCCCGAATGGCTACCTGCTGACGAGTGGCATTCATGGGTTCAGTACCGGAAAGAAATCAAGAAAGCAATCAAGTCAAGGCAAACTGTCACGCTGCCGTGAAATGGGGTATTCGCCGGGTGAGATAATCAACCGCAGCATTGGCAATGGCTGGCAAGGACTCTTTGAGCCAAAGAAACCTGCACGACCTCAGCAATCGAAGCATCCATCTGTCGCAGATAATTTCTCCAGCAAGGACTACGGCACAACCCAAATTCCTGGCTGGGCAAAGGGACTGGTATGAACTACAGCGAAGAAATCACAACGGTGCGCCAAAAGTTGGCAGACCTGAATGCGCCCCCCAAGCCACTGGAACACACGGTGTATGAGGAAGTTGAAGCCATATGTGACCAGCACGGTGTATTTAAACAGCGTTGCCGCAGGATGGCACTCCACGGCAAAGGGATTGAGACAAAAACCGAATGCCAGTTCTGCCTGAAAGAAAAATTAACGCAGTTGGAGCACGCTGAAGCGGAACAGGAAAAACAGCGCAAGCGCAGCAAAATTAAAATGCTCATGGATAACTTAAGCCCGCCTGAACGCTTTGCTGATGTCACCCTGGATAACTACAAGCCAGTGAATTCTTATGCGGCACGTTGCTTAACGCTCTGTAATGCCTATGCAACCCATTGGCCTGAACGCCTTAAGCGTGGTGGCGGCTTGGTGATGTGTGGGAAGCCAGGTACAGGCAAGAATCATCTGGCGTTGGCCATTGCGAAGCACATCATCAACGCGCACCAAAGTTCAACACTATTCACAACCGCCCTACGGATCACACGGGCATTCAAATTAACGTGGAGCAAAAGCGCTGATTGTTCAGAGGCCGAGGTGATTAAACGCAATACTCAGCCTGATTTGCTCATCATTGATGAGGTCGGGGTTCAGTTCGGCAGCGACGCAGAAAAGCTAATTTTGTTCGAGGTCATCAACACGCGCTAAGAGGCGATGAAACCGACGATCCTAATCAGCAATTTGGCGATGAACGAACTGGCTGGATTTATCGGTGAGAGGGTGATTGACCGCATGAAGGATGGGGGTGGCTGCACACTGGCTTTCACCTGGGACAGTTACCGGTCACTGGGTGGGAGCTGATTATAATCGATAAATCGCTTTTACCCGCATTCCCAACCGTAGCGCAACTGACTGACCAACCTGACCTCTCTCGCCTGACGTTATCTGATGCCAGCGATTTTTTGTATTCGGCGTTTGCCCTTGGGGATGACGTATGAATCAGCAATTCCACCTTGTGAGCGATGCTGTTAAGCAGAACGCTATCAATTTCATCCGCGATCTTCCGGTAGACCAGAAACGCCTGCTGATCCTCGATATCAAAGAGATGAAACGCACAGCAGAGCAAAGCCGCAAGATGTAACCACTGCTGAAAGACATTTCCGATCAGGTGGTTTGGTTTGGCAACAAATATGACTCCGACGACTGGAAAGACCTGATCACCGCACTGGTGGCCAAGAGCAAAAGGCAGGAGCAGCGAATGGCTCCCGGTCTTGATGGCGGCGTAGTGATATTCGGCCAGCGTACCAGCAAAATGAAAATAAGCCAGATGGTGGAAGTCATTGAGGCTATCTACTGGTTCGGCACTGAACAAGGTGTGAGATTCAGCTATGTATCCAAGTTGGAGATCGCGTGGGCGAAACGATGGTGGGAGCGCCATGCGTAAGATGCCCTGTTTGTTTTACGGAAAACCAGCGATTTTGCTTTGCGATGGTCTGATTGGCTTCGATGCTGACGAAGACGAAAACGGCATGATGATGAACTGCCGTGGCATGTTTACCTGCGACGCGCCAATGTGCCAGGACTGCGCCACCTGGCATGGGAATATCTTCTTTTTCCGGCAAAGCGGGGGGATGGAAACCAAAGACTATTGCCCGCTGTGTGAAGTACTATACCAATCTGGTGAGCGCATTCGCGTCGCACCTCACCGCAAAGATTTTGCCATCCCCGAGCCATGCCTGGCAGAAGCACAGACCGATATAATCCGTAAAGCGCACTGGAATAGCGACCTGAACAACCACCGACGTCAGCTCTCATCCATCCAGGGAGGAGGTCAACAATGTCTGCCGTTCTGAAAACTTACCGCAGCAAAAAATGGCTGGCCGCCGTCGGCAGCATAGAGCGGTGTGTCCTATGCGGTAGGTGGGGAACGCAGGTCGCTCACCGCAACGAAGGTAAGGGCATGGGGCTGAAAGCTGATGACTGTGCACCGGCGGCGATCTGTGTGTGCTGCCACGAGAGCATCGACAACGGCAATAAGCTCTCAAGAGATGAGCGACGCCAGTTAATTGATCGCGCCATCGTGCTGACCATAATAGAAGTTGCCCGCCGTGGGCTGGTGGTGCCGGCATGAAAACCTACGGTATCACACCGCTCGGAAAACCTCGAATGACACAAAGAGATAAATGGCAAAAGCGTCCGCTAGTACTTCGGTACCGCGCATTCTGCGATGAGGTTAGGTTAAACAAAATCACGCTGCCGGAAAGCGGTTGGCACGTCACGTTTGTGTTGCCGATGCCCGCGAGCTGGAGTAAGAAACGCCGGACTGATATGAATGGCAAACCTCACCAGCAAAAGCCGAACAAAGACAACCTGGAAAAAGCGTTGTTGGATGCGATTTTTGATGACGATAGCCGGGTTTGGGATGGTCGGGTATCAAAAATATGGGGAGAGGTTGGGCAAATTCTTATTGAGGAGGCCGCGTGAGAGTGGTTCAAGACAAGTCATGGCAAAAACTGGCATGCGCCCCGCGCCGCTCATATTTAGGCAAATATTGCAGATTAACTCCCGGCCAGAATCGCTGGGTGCGATCGCTATTGAATCTCTGGGGGGCAATGTATGGCAGCAGCGGTACCGAACATCTTTCCACTGGTGGAAGTATGTGGTCTAAGGCGGAAACGGGCTGGAGTCGCGAACAGCAGGAGAAAATGGAAGTGGTGCTCACTGGTTTGAGAGAAATAGGGTATCAGGGAAACGAGTTGCTGATCATGGCTAAAAAAATTCTGTGGCCCAAGAAATCACTGGCCGACATGATAGGTAACGCTGGCGATGAGGAAGAAGCAGAGTTCATGGAGCGGGTTATTCTGCAATCCTTCGCTAAGGACAGCCCTGTTTATGAGATTGGCCGAGAATACTACACCTGGAATAAAACCATGTTTGATATGGCCCGTTGGCTGAATCACAAATATGCTCCATTCCTGACAGAAAAACAGTGCATTGACCGGGTTCGCTGGTGCATTGAATTGTTCAATTCTGCCGTCTATTTCACGCTACTTGCAGAATTACGCAGAGAAAATGCAAAAAAACTTGAAAACAGGTTTTGAATCTGCATAATTTATGTATGCTTTGCAAAGCTGTATCCGAAAGCGACAGAATCACAGAAACCCGCCATCAGTGCGGGTTTTTTCGTTTTCTACCATCGGGGATTGCATTCAAAAAAATAAACAAAAAAAGTTTATATCCCCCTCGACTAAATAAACAAAAATGTTTATATTTATCTCAAGTTAAACAGACAGGAGGAGGCAGTGAAGCAAAGCGAGTTCAGGCGTTGGCTTGCAGCTCAAGGGGCAGAATTTAAGGACGGCACAAACCATCTTAAAATCTTCCTCAACGGCAAGCAGACGATAATGCCGAGGCATCCGGGGAAGGAGATACCGGAGCCGCTTAGGAAAGCAATTCTTAAGCAACTCGGATTGAAATAAAGGGCAGCCCTTCGGGGCTGGTACTCGCGGAGATTCACTGAACGAATATGCGATACCCAATAACATTTGATCATGACGAAACCGGATGGGCGGTGTTGTTTCCCGACATTCCAGAAGCCTTAACGGGCGGTGAGACCAGGGACGAGGCGCTATCATTGGCGCAAGACGCCCTGGTAACGGCGTTTGATTTCTACTTTGAAGATAAGCGTGAAATTCCTTTACCTTCATCAGAGGGTGAGGAATTTGTAGAGGTACCGGCCAGCGTTGCGGCTAAGGTGCTTTTACTGAATGCCATGATTCAAACGGGAACATCAAACGCGGAATTGGCGCGACTCATCGGTACCAGACCCCAAGAAGTACAGCGCATTGTGTCGTTGGCCCACAGCACCAAAATAGACACCATCCAGACGGCATTAAAAGCGTTGGGTAAAAATCTGGAACTCATCGCCGCATAACTTAATCCTTTCAACTCTTAAGGCTCACTTCGGTGTGCCTTTTTTCTTTCCGTTAAACACAGCGCCCACATAGCGGGGTGAGGTCTATGAAAATGCAAAACAGCGTAAACACCTGGACGGATGTCTGGGAGCTTTTCCGCGCTTGGTGGAATGGCGACGTGCCTCTGGGCGGCGTAATGCTATCGATCATCATCACTATCCTTCGTGTGGCCTATACCGGTGGTGGACGAAAACAAATGCTACTTGAGGGGCGCTATGTGGCGCACTCACCCTTACCGCCGCCTAAGCAATGGACTATTTCAACTGGTCGAAAACGTTAACGATTGCTCTGGTTGGCACTATCGGATTTATCGGCGTTGACCAAATTCGTGCGCTGGCGTTGCGTTTCCTCGGTAATCGTTTTGGCGGCGGTAACCCACAGGCATAATCATGACAAAAGACCAATTTCAAAAGGCGGCTGGCATCAGCGCCGGATTAGCCGCTCGTTGGTTTCCGCATTTGACTGCGACGTTTACCGAATTCGGCATCACCGCAGTGAGCGAACAGGCAATGTTTATTGCACAGGTGGGGCATGAATCGTGGAGCTTCTCCTACGCCGTCGAGTCGCTGAACTATACGCCAGCAGCGCTGGCTGCCACGTTCGGTAAGCGTATTACCCAGTATCAAGCCGATATGCTAGGGCGAACAGCAAAGCAACCAGCGAATCAGGAGGTCATTGCCAATTTGGTCTATGCCAATCGCCTTGGCAACAAAGGTAAGGGCGACGGCTGGAAATATCGCGGGCGCGGGTTGATTCAGATCACCGGCCTCGACAACTACCAGGCATGTGGCACTGGTTTGAAGTTAGATTTAGTATCATCCCCTGAACTGTTGGAGCAATACGCAAACGCCATGCGCTCGGCGGGCTGGTTCTGGGCGTCCAATCGTTGTGGGCAGTACGGTAATGACATTGAACGGGTGACGCTGATTATCAACGGTGGCCGCAATGGTCTGGATGATCGGCGCGAACGGTTCGAACTGGCCCAACGTGTGCTGGTATGACAGCCGCAAAGCCGTATCTCTATATTGCACTGGTAGTGCTGCTTGGTCTGTTAGTATTCGGCGTCTAATACTTCTGGGATGCATACAGCGACACAAAGGAAGACCTCAAAGCAGCAGCGCGGAAACAGCAGCAGGCTGAAACCATCGCTGGAAAAGTGATCCAGTCGATGCGCATATTCAACGCTATTACTCGGGTCAACCACGATGAAAAACAGCAGATACAGCAGCAGTCGGGAAACACCGTGGTTTACATCCGTGAAAAATTATCGACTGATGAATTTGCAGTTCGGCCTGTTCCTGATGATGTCGTTAACCGGCTGCGAGAGCACGCGGAAAGAATACGTAACTGTACCCGTCGTACCGATCCCCGCTGAACTTCTACAGGATTGCCCAGCACCGGACATTCCGCACCAAATGCCCTACGGCAAGAGTGTAGAGCTGAATGAAGAACTGCTGACCATTATCGAGAAGTGTAACGCTGACAAGCGAAGCATTCGTGAAATCGAAGAATCCCGGAAGAATTTACCTGACAAGTAGCTGCGCAACTCTGTGAAGAAGTGGAAAGGCTGCAAACTGATGTAATCGCTACGCGATTTTACTTGATTAACTTGAACAAAAAAGCAACAAAACAATGAGGCTCGGTTAATCCAGGCCCTTTTTGTGCCTGTAGTATCCCACACGCCATGCCCGGCGTAATCAAAGCATAGAGTCTTACAGAAACAAGCCTTGGAGAAATGCTGGTTCAGGCCGGTAGCCGTCTCTATGCGCTAGCGTTTCTGGGCAACAAGGCTCGTTTCTATAAGGTAGCTATCGCTATGACTACATCATTAGTTGTTTTATCCAGCCATAGAAGCCCCGACCATGAGCAGTCTGGAAATGGTCGATTACATTAACGCTGATCGCAAATCAAAAGCCGAGGCGATGGGGCTAAAGTTCCCCTGCAAGCAGTATCGAAAACTTGAACACCGTAGCTTCATGAGAAAAGTGCCGAAGGTGCTGGGGGATGCAGCTGAAAAATATTTTGCATCTGACTCTTACATCAATGGTACAGGAGGGAAGGTTGAGCGTGAAATCTGCAACTTCCCGAAGCGCGAAGCCTGCTTGATGGCGATGAGCTACAGCTACGAGCTACAGGCTCAGGTCTTCGATCACATGACTGAGCTTGAGGGGAGTAAGGATATCAACCTGCTCGACTTCTCCGGGCTAACCGAAATGACCATTCAGCAGATGACAAACCGAGTGGCTGCTGCTGAGAAATTCTCTTTCGAAGAGCACGGACAGACGGGGAGCGCTTTGATGACCCGCCGCAAAAAAGAGAAGAAAGCCATTAAGAAAGCAGAGCAGTTGGTTAAAGACCTTATCCAGTTCAGGCTGTGCGATTTGGGCGATTTCCCTGATGGAGAGCCAGCATGAACCATCCTGATTTCATCCACGCTAATGTGAAATCGAAACTCATCAGTGATGGGTTTGATATTTCCGTGGCCCAGATGTGCGCAAACAAAGCGGTAGATCACTACCGCAGTTCAGGCTCGGCGTCTGGCAGGGGGAAAATGTTTGACGATTGCTTTCGCATAGCAAAGGCATGGGCGATGAAGTACCAGCCCAAAAAGAAATGACGAAATCCAGAGCATTCGGCAAATAGAAGCACAGCGCCAAGAAAGGAAATAATCATGGCAAAACCGGACTGGGAGGCCATCGAATCGGCATACCGGGCTGGTTTGTTGTCACTCCGTGAAATAGCAGAACAGTATGGCGGTGGTATAACTGAGGGAGCCATACGCAAAAGGGCTGCAAAGCTGGGCTGTGTACGCAATAAGAAAAGCGGTACGCAAAGAGCGTCAAGTGTAAACCAGAGTATTAAGACAAAAAATGCCCATCCTATAATTGAAAATAAAATTGACCCAGTTCGTCCGGTAATTGAAATCACTTATGACGAATGGACGTTAAACCCTGATGAATACGGGCTTAACGATATGCAAGCTAAGTTCGTGAATGAGTACCTGATCGACATGAACAGGGTGGCTGCATACAAACGGGCAGGGTATAAATGTGGGGGACAGCAGGCTTACGCTGCCGCATCGATCCTTTATAGGAATTTAAAGGTTAACCGAGCCATTCGTGATGCATTTGAAGCGCGGGAACGTCGCACGCAAATCACGCAGGATGACGTGTTGAAAATGTGGTGGGAGATTGCGACCGCTGACGCGAACCAGATTACTGAATTGCGTCGCCTGTGCTGCCGTCATTGCTGGGGATTTGGTTTCCAGTATCAATGGCAAGATGCGGTGGAGTTTGAAGATGCCGGGCTAAAGGCAGTGGAAAGCAAAAAGCGTGAGCCGTTGGATAATGGCGGTTACAGCTTTGATGCTCAGCTTGATCCGAATCCTGAGTGCCCACGCTGTAACGGTATGGGGGTTAGCCGGTCGTATTTTCATGATACGCGGGATTTGCGCAGCGCAGCTCGTCGCCTGTACGCTGGTGTGAAAGAAGGTAAGTTCGGTCTAGAAGTCATCACCCTCAATCAGAATGAGGCGCTAAAGATGGTTGCCTAGCATCTTGGTATGCTGAAAAACAGAACAGAGCTAACTGGTACTGATGGTGGTCCGATCAACCAGGTGAATTACACACCGGAGGATTACGCAAAGGCGCAAGCGGCGTTAGAAAATCAGCTACCTGATTTGGATTGACCGGGACAGATAAAACGTAGGGAAAAATCGCTTTAGTCTGCTGTTTTGCTCGAACTGCAATAGTGGCGTTTTGTTATCAAAATGTTATTGTCTAAAATTCCCATTTATTACTGAGAAAACCAACACTTTTAACGCTCTCGTGGCGATTTTGGTGTGAGCGCCGATCGTGTGGTGCGTAAAAGGTACAATATATTAAATAGCCCTCAAAGCGGGCAAAAATTGGGATTGAAAATGTCACAGTTACTCGAATGGGAAAATCTGGATTTCCCCGCTCGGGTAGCATTGAAACCCAGGTCTGAAAAATCATTCCTCAACTTCACCCGTATTTGGTTTGAGATGCTGCAGGGCGATCGCCTGCTGGTGAACTGGCATCATAAAATGATGGCCAGCAAAATTGATGACCTGGTGGCTGGCAGGTTGCAGCCCCGAAACCTGATCATCAACGTCCCTCCGGGCGGTACAAAAACCGAGTTCGTTTCTGTTCATCTGCCAGAGTATATCAACATGCTGGTGCAAACGGAAAACTCAGGCGATTCCGTAATCTCAATATTTCATTTGCCGACACGCTGGTAAAACGTAACTCACGCCGCACGCGTGACATTATCGCGAGCCCTGAATATCAATCGCTATGGCCTTGCAGGTTCGGCTTAAATCAGGCGGAAGAGTGGGAAGTTGTTAACGGGCGCGGGCGCACTGTCGGTCAGACGGTTTCGCGCTCCAGTGGCGGACAGATAACAGGGGGCGCGCTGGTTATCCTGGCCCCGATTTTTCTGGTTTCGTTTGTCTTGATGACTACAACAAACCGGAGGATATGTTTTCCGGCACAAAGCGTGATAACGCCAATCGCCTGTTAGTGAACACCATTCGTTCCCGCCGTGGTGATAAATCGAAAGACCATCCGACACCGTTCGTCAGCATCCAGCAACGTCTCCATACTGATGACGCAACAGGATTCATGCTGGCTAGCGGGA
Source organism: Candidatus Symbiopectobacterium endolongispinus (assembly GCF_018777385.1). Taxonomy (GTDB): domain Bacteria; phylum Pseudomonadota; class Gammaproteobacteria; order Enterobacterales; family Enterobacteriaceae; genus Symbiopectobacterium; species Symbiopectobacterium endolongispinus. The sequence continues at coordinate 35,452 of NZ_JAFJYB010000002.1, forward strand.
TGGGGGGTTGATTTCCACCACGTCACAATCCCTGCACTGGTTAGCGAAGAATATATCGATTCGCTGCTGGAGCCGTGGCGGTCAATGTGCTGGTTCTCCGTTAAGAACACCGAGAGCGTCGTTGTCGGTGGCGTTCGCTACTGGTCGTACTGGCCGGTAAACGAATACGTCGGCGATTTGATGCGCCTGTGGGAGAAATGGCGGCCATTTGACCGCAAACGACCCGCGCCATTGCGTCACATGGGGATTGAGGACAAGCAGGCGGGGCAAGGATTAATCACCACGCTGAAAAAGCGCAAGTCACTTCCCGTTCTGGAAATCCCACGCGGCGCAGGACAAAACAAGCTGATCCGATGCCTGAACACGGTCCCTCAAATCAAGACGGGAACGGTATTCATCCCCGCATTGCTAACCGATGACGGCCAGCGAATTGACCAGGTGTATTACGCCGATGGATCTGTGGCCGCAAAAACTGACTGGGTTATGCCAGCACTCGCGGAATGCGCGGATTTCTCCGCATATGACAGCCACAAAAACGATGACATTCTCGATACGTTCATGGATGCGATCGAGATCGAATTAATTTCCGGCGCTGGTGCCGGGTGAGGGTGGGTTTAATGATGACCGAGAGTAAATACGGCGGAAAGCCCAGAATCCGAGTGAGTAATGATGGCCTGGCCAACATGATGAACGGCATGGGGACAGAGCGGGATCGTAGAACCTTTAACCGCTTCATGTTTGGCATGATGCAGGATTTTGCGGAGCTGGAAGCCGCTTACATTGAGAACTGGATCGCCCGCGCCATCATTGATATTCCGGTATATGATTCAACCCGTGAATGGCGGGAGTTTGCCTCTGATGATGCGACGGCCATTCGTGAAGCAGAGAAGCGCTATAACGTTCAGGCGGTGACGCAGGACGCGTTTAAATGGGCTGGCGTGTATGGTGCTGCTGGTGTGTTGATGATCACCGACCAGCCCTTCAATAAACCACTCAACGTAAAGAAAATCAAGCAAGGTTCGTTAAAGCGTTTGTTGGTGCTTGATCGCATGTTCATCAACGGTCAGTCGTTTAACGTTACTAACCCGTTGGCTGAAAATTACATGCTGCCGGATTATTTTGTCGTAAACGGTGGCTCTCAGCAGATCAATTACAGTCATTTTGTAAAAGCTCCCGGTGCGCCGCTTCCTATGCGTTTACGGATGGTGAATGGTGGGTGGGATGATAGCCGTTTACGTCGTTGCTTAGAGGACGTTAAAGACGCCGTTTCCGCTAAAAGTGGCGTGGCCGCGTTAATTCAAGAGGCCAACATTGATGTTATCAACCGGGAAAATCTGTCAAATGACTTAGCCTCGGGTGATATGGATGACACCATTGCCGGACGATACAACACTTTGGCATGATGAAATCGCTTTACCGCCTAGCTCTACTGGATACGAAGGAGGCCTTTGAGCGTAAACAAATTTCGTTCGGTGGACTTGGCGAAATCCTAAACGCACTCATGGAGTGGACCTCTGGCGCGGCAGGCATCCCGATGACGCGCTTGTTTGGCATTCAAGCGAAGGGGTTGGGTGATAGCGGGCAAGGCGACATGAACAACTATTACAACACCATTCGAGGCGGGCAGGAATCGCAGTATCGTCCGTTCTTAAAACGCATTGATGAAGTGCTGATCCGTTCAACGCTGGGATCCATGCCTGATGGCCTTGATTTCGAGTTCGCCCCGTTGGCGCAGCCCACTGATACCGAATTGTCGGCGCAGCGATTGGCAGATGCGCAGGCTGATGATATTCGCCTGCAACAGCGTGTTGTAAGGCCATCACAGGTGGCGCGCAAACTGATGGAGCAAGGCGTTTATGGCATTGATGAATCCGATATTAAATTCATTGAGTCCGACGAAAAAGCAGAGCGGGACGGTGATTAACAATACAAACTTGGAGAACTTGCAAACGCTGTTGGCGAAAACGCCAATACGCCGCCGAGCTCCGATCCGTCCAATCAAGCCGAATGACGACGCGGAGAAATTTTACCGGGCACAACTGCGTGATATTGTCCGGCAGATGGCACAGGCGGTTGATGAGGCGCTAGTGCCGGTACTGCGCCGAAACTACACGGCAGACAGTTACCTCACTGATATTCTGAAAGAGGCCATTCGGCAGGCGTCAGAGCAATTCATGAATACGGCGTTTCAGCGCAACGCTGAGAGACTATCTCAACGCGTTGTTAGTCGTGCTGAGTCGGCCAGCTCAACTGCGTTTGTTGAACAGATAAACCGCGCCATAGGCATGGACATGACCGCGCTGATGGTTAACGAAAATCTGGTTGATTATGTCGATGCGTCAATAGAGAGCAATGTTGCGCTAATCACATCGCTGTCATCTGATTATTTCGAAGATATCCAGATGCAGGTGTTTGGTGGCATCCTGCGCGGCGATCCGCTTACAACCATTGTTCGTAACCTGCAACACAGCACGGGAACCGCATACAACCGCGCACATCTGATAGCGCGTGACCAGACGGCAAAAATTCAGGCTGACATCACCAGCGCCCGTCAGCAGAACGCAGGCATCGATCGCTTTCGCTGGGCAACATCACGGGACGTGCGAGTTTCTGTCAACCCTGCTGGGAAATATCCACTCGCCAAAATATCGTGTTTCGCTATCTCACGGATAAATGTTGGCATGGGTGCAGGCGTTTATCTCTGGTCACGCGGGGCGAAATATAACGGTCAAACCGACCTATTCCCCGGCAGGGCGCACATTGGGTGCCGCTGCCACGCCATTCCACAAATCAAAGGTCTCGACTACTGAGGATTAATCATGCGGATCACTATTCGTGACCGCGTGACGTTTCCCGTTCCATCCCTGCGAGAAATTACACCCGAAGGCTATTTAAAAGTCCCTGGGCGGGTTGCTCGCGTCGGTATCCAGCAATATCTGGCATCCGAACTTGGGCTAACGGACAGGCCACCCGGTCAGATTGTTAATGTTTATCTCCCACACTAGGAGGTTTTTAAACCCAGTAGCCTAGAGAGCTACGACAACATGGACGTCACTATCGATCACCCCGATGACTTGGTGGACTCCACCACATTCAAAGAGGTGACAGCCGGCCATGCAATATCGCCCGGTCGGCAGGATGGTGATTTTGTCGTCGTTGATTTTCTGATTAAAGACCAAAGGGCCATTGATGAAATCGACAAAGGCAAAGCAGAGTTATCCGCAGGTTACACATCCGAGTATGACGATACGCCCGGTATGGCACCGGACGGCACAGCATACGAATACGTCCAACGTGACATCACCATTAACCACATTGCGTTATGTGACCAGGCTCGCGCCGGACACAAGGCGCGTCTGTTCGACAATAAACCAACGGGAGTTAAACCCATGCCAAAAGTGACGCTGGACAGCGGCGTTAAGGTCGAAGTGGCCGACGAAAACGCATACACGCTGATCCAATTGACCATCGACAGCCTGCGCCAGCGCGTAAAGGATGCCGAGTAAGAGAAAGAAAAGGTTGAGGCGGCTAAAGACCAGACGGAAGAGGAACTGGAAAAGGAAAAAGCCCAATCCGACGCAAAAGATGAAGAGATCGAACAATTGAGGGAGAAAACCTCCGAGGATTCTATTTCCAGGCTGATCGCCGAGGTGGTGCCTGTCCGCTATTCTGCTGTGAAAATCGCGGGTGAGAAATTCTCTTGTGATTCACTCGATCCGCTGAAAATCAAACGTTCTGCGCTGGATTCAGCAGGCATTAAATGCCGCAAGTACAGCTCATGGGATACGGCCCCTGATGCGTATGTGACGGCGTACTTTGATGCTAAGGAGGAGCGTAAGGAAAACGAGGATGAGGAAGATCCGGACGACGATAAACAGCGCTCGGATGATTGTATTCGCAACTTCAGTCGCGATATGAAACGTGCCAAAGCAGGTGGCTGGCAAGCAACACGCGATAGCGTTCGTCAGTCATGGCTTGATAAGCGTTACGGCACTCAGGATGGCAAATAATGGCTATTGCTCAAGATAGTTTTTCGCTTTACCGCGGTGAAGCGTATGAGGGGCAGATTTCGACGACGGATGTTGTTGAGGTTGTGTCACGAAAAGTGGAAACGGCGCTGGTGCAGTTTGGTCGAGCTGTAATTCGTGGTACCGAGAAACGGAGTTGTGCGCCAGTTGGCACGGCAACGACCGCTGCCGATATCATCGGTTTCTCTGTTCGCTCAATGGCTACATCCAGTCCAACCCCGCCCGCCAACCACGCAAATTACGTCACAGGTTATGCCGTTGATAGCGTCGCATCTGTTTTGCGTTGTGGTGGCATGTTTGCACTGTGTGTTGATGGTGCCAGTGCCGGGCAGTCTGTCAGTGTAATGCTTACGGCAGGAGATAACCAGGGCCGCTTAACGGCTGGCACGGGTACGGGTTTGCTGGTGCTCAATCAGGTTAAATGGGTTGATGCGGTGACCGCCGGTAAAGTGGGTGAAATCCGCGTTGACGGCATTCTGAACGTAAGCGCTTAATAAAGGAAAATTGACATTCCAGAGAGCGTATTTTACGTCAGCCCGGTTTCAGCACTGTCGTTCCTAGTGAACCAGGCTGCGCATATCGAATCGGAGATCTACCGCATCGAGTACCAGCAGTTCAAATACGGCACATTGTTGCCATTGGACAACAGCGCACCCGATTGGGCGCAGGCGGTGATGTTCCGCTCTATCGATTCTCGTGGGGAGTTGCAATTATTCGGTCCAAATTCTACTGATGTGCCAACCGTTGATATTGCAATGTCGCAAGGTTTCAAAGACATCAGCACGGCGGCGCTTGGCTACACGTATTCGATTGAAGAAATCGGCTTTGCAATGCTGAGCAACGTCAATCTGGACGCTGAGCGCGGGCAGGTGGTACGTGATGTCGTTGAGCAGGGACTGAATAAAATCTACCTGCTAGGCGATAAAGGTGTCGGCGAAGGGCTTTATACCAGCCCGAATGTCTCAGTCGAAACGGCAACATCAACCCTCGTTGCGCTGGTGACAGCGATCCCCACGAAAGGTACGCAACCGATCATCGACTTCTTCGGAAACGCGTACAACACCGTTTATCTGGATAATACGCTGACCGTTCATCGTCCGAATACGTTTGTGCTGCCGCCTGCACAATTCCAGTTGCTGGCGCGTACGCTGCTGTCTACTCAGAACGCGTCAAACGTAACACTGTTGCAGTTCTTGCGTACTAACTTCCCTGATGTCACGTTTGAAGATGACATTCTGCTGAAAGGCGCAGGTGTCGCTGGCGCGGATCGCATGGCGGTGTACAAGGAAGAGATCCGTATCGTTAAAGGTCACGACGTTATGCCGCTGCGTTTCCTGGCTCCGGCCACGGCAGATAATGTGAATTTTAAGGTTCCGGCAATTCTGCGCACCGGTGGTACTGAGTGGCGCATCCCGAAAGCTGGTCACTATGTTGATGGGGTATAAGTAAGATGGCTGAATTACACAATTTACACACTGCGCCGGTAACCGTCACTGATGCGGCCGCCGGGCAGCGCGTTACTATCCAGCGCTGGCACTCTGCGCTGGTATCTGGGGATTTTCGTGAGCATCTGTTTGTTAAGTCCGGCATGATCCGCGCCGAGCATGATGAAGCCGATATCAAGCCACTACTGGCAAACAAGCCGGACTCTGGCGGTGACGCCGTCGCAACAGAATAAACCCCGTCAATCTGGAGGGATTTTGCTTTATGGGGGTAATGATGGAAATCACTACGCAAATCGTTGTTGATTTTCGTGCCTATTACCCCGAATTCAGCGACGAAACAGCGTGGCCGGATCCGGGGATAATTACCGCACTTGCTGAGGGTGATGTGGAAACCGGCAAACGCTGTGGGCGATATCCAGATGGTCAGGTGGTCAGCATCAAAAAACGCGGCATGTTTGCGTTTGCCGCTCACCGTCTGGTTATGCGTCAGCGCTCTGCTGGTGGTGATGTCGGCGCGGCATATGCGATCTCCGGTAAGTCTGTTGGGGATGAATCCACATCGTTTGCTGTGCCATCCGTGACGATGGATGACCTGACGATTAACGGTAATTTGCCGCTGACGACCTACGGCGTGGAGTTCATGCGCCTGCGTCGCCGTGCGGGAACAGGCGGGGTAATGATATGAAACTCAATGCAGAGGTTCGCGGCGGAAACAACATCGCGCAGCGGCTCCAGCAGATTCAGGATCGCATCATGGCTAAACGCCGTGTGTTGGTTGGCCTACCCGCAGGATCTGGAAGTTATGAAGATGGTACACCAATAGCTGTCATCGGGGCCGTTCAGGAATTTGGTCCAGCTGACGGCCGCGTGCCAGAGCGTTCGTTCCTTCGTGTACCGATTCGTCAGAATCAGGACAACATCAAAAAGGCGTTTCTGGCGTTAACTGGTGCAGTTACGCGCGGAGAAATTACCGCGTTTCAGATGCTCGACCAGATCTGAGCCCGCGCCGCTGGGTTCTGTCAGGAGGCGATTGAAGCGGGGATCCAGCCAGCTAACGCTGATTCAACAATCAAGGCTAAAGGCAGCTCTACACCCCTTATCAATCACGGTTTCTTAAAGGGAAAAATCACCCACATTGTGGAGGATTGATTATGGCATTCGGTAACGGCCGGGATATGAAAGGCCATGTCGATTCGACGTTTAATTCTCCCATTGATGGTGGTGTGCGGATAATTCGCGCTGGTGCCGGTGACTATACCGGGCCCGGTGGACGCTATGAAGAGACTACGCCGAGCGAAACGATCCCGTTAACGCACGTTAACGTTCAGCCAGCGAAGTGGAAAGACATGCAGATGCTGATGGGAATGGGCGGCACGACTAACCCGCAGGACGCGCGGGTGGTGCATATCAACGACGGCGTGAATTACCTTTACCCGGACGACAACGGAAAATTCGCCGATTTATTGGCGTTCAGCGACGGGTAGACAGTGCGCCAGTGGCGTGTGATGTCGTGCGATAACCGGCCACGGCGCAATTTCTGCCGCGCTGTTGTTGAGCGCTATCGAGGTAAGGGGTAATGAAGAATATCGACGATCTGTACGGTGTATTTCAGCAGTTAGTATCGCTGACATCCGGTGTTGAGACGGTCATTCTCGCCGATCAGGGGCGAGACGCGCCAACCGGCCTGTATGCCACTTATAAACCCATCCACATCCGCGCATACGGCTGGTCGCAGCGACGGCGAGAATTAACCGCAGAGACAGCAGAAGCTGATCCATATCTTGAATAGTGGCAGGATTTGCGCGAAACCGTGGCTACGTCGATGGAGTTCATTTTATCCGTGAACATCCTCAATGAGGGGGCAGATACCGCAATTATGCGGTTGCATAATGCTAATTTCCGCCAGCCAGTCAGTGAATTCCTTTACCGCAATGAAATAGCCTGGCGCAACGTCAGCACATGCCGGAACCTCACCGGAATTTTGCAGGCAGGTATACAGCCGCGCTGGCAAGCTGACATTCATCTTTTCATTGAGCAAACCATTTCTTACGAACTACTGCGCGCCGCAGGGTTTGACGTTCAATTTACCAATGATGGGTAAACATCCCGATGGCCTATCCAGTTGATAACATTATCCCGATCAATCTACTGCTAAAACCAGCAGGGCTGGGATATGCTGATTTTTCCAGCGCGATAGTGTTTGCTGATGCGGCGGATCTGGTTGCGGGAGTGACATTCGCGGTTGATACGTTCCGCGATTACAGCTCCGTAACTGATGTTGCTGCTGATTTTAAAACGGACAGTGACATTTACCGTATTGCCACCCGCTATTTCGCCAACATCCAGAAACCGCCAACCATTACCGTGTGGATGAAGAACGCTACCGATACGCTGCTGGAAATCATCAACAGCGCGAATGATCGCATCTGGCGCTATCATTACTTCCTTAAGAACGTCGATGTGGCAGCGGCAATTCTGCCGGATTTATCGGACTGTCGGATGCCGCAAGCCATCCGCTATGGTTCACCTTTAGCGCATATAACATCATTGACCAGAACATTACCACTGATGTGATTTCCGCCCTGAAATCGAAGGGTAATCACCACGTATTCGCGGGATATAAATCAGTGGCGTCCGTTACTGCTGACGCATCACAGGCATACGCCATGGTGCAGTTGGCTGCGGCATTCCACAAATTCCGACCAACAGGCATTAATACCGCCATCACTGGTGAATATCAGGTGCTGCCCGGTGTTAGCGGTGATGATTTGACCACCAGCGCCTACAACGCGCTGAAGGCGAAAAACACGGTATTTTTCACTCAGATTGAGCTAGCTGGCTCAACGAACAATAGCCGGGTGATCAACAGTAAATCCATGTCCTCCTACGGTGAGTTTATCGATGATGTGGTCAATCTCGATGTGCTGAAAAATCATATTCAGGTAGACGGTTACAATTACATCGCGAATGCCGGTTCTAAGCGTGCGCTGACACCACGCGATTATGCTGGCCTGTTGTCGGCTGTCTCGGGCACCTGTAAACGCTTTTTCGATAACGGCGTGCTGGGTACCGGCTCGTATGTCGATCCCGATGATGGGCAAACGAAAGTGGCGCAGTTTGGTTTTGTACTGCGCAGCTCACCAGAGGATGTGCTCGACTTGACATCAGAACAGCGCACCCGCCGCGTTTATCCTCCAACATCAATTCTGGTCATTCTGGCGCGTGCTGGCCACGTTGCTGAAATCAACATCAACGTGGAGTAACCACAATGACAATGAAACGGTATGGTGCCGACGGCGCCAACCTGACGGTATTCGGCATCCCTATTGATGACTTCGGTGATACCGATCCGCCGATCACAATCGAGGATTTGGAGCCGCGCACCACGTTAAAACGCGGCATTGGGAAAACGTCTGTACGACTGGACAGCCAGACACGACCGAAGCGCCTGACCATCAATCTGATCCCCAGTTCTGACCAGGTGCGCCATATTCTCGCGGTAGAAAAAACGGGTGTGGATGCCACATTCAGTTTTTTTTCAAACCGGTACCGCCGAAACTGTGCTGGGTTTTGACGGCATCCTGGTAAATCGTGGCTCTATGACACGCGGTGGTAAAACTAGCGTATCGGACGAATCGTTTATTTTCGAATTTGCAGACAGTGAGGAAACCTAATAATGGGGCGTCGTATTGAAATTGAAGTTGATGGTGTGATGTACACAGGCGCTACGCCGTCAGCAAAAGACCAACTCGAAATGCTACAAATCGCCACCAAAAACGGTGTGCTCCCTGCGCTGGGTGAGACTGCATCAGATATGGGGCTGGCGGTAGCGCTGGCCAGCATGGATGTATTGTCGCTGAATCGCCTAAAGGAACTGTGCATCAAAAACAGCAATATTTTGCGCGGTGCTGACAATATTCCGGTCGCTGAAAACCTGTTTTAAGATCAGGTGCAAAACTACCTGTTATTGTTGGGCTGCGTGCTCAAGGAGAATATCGGCCCTTTTTGGCAGCTCAGCGCAGGGAGCGAAAACGGCGTAAGCGCGACAGCGACGAACGAGACGACAGCGGTATAGACTGGTTCCTCTGGCGCCCATGCTTGGGGGCTGGCTATGCCTGTCCGCCGCTGGCAGCGTGGTCAGATATGATTGATGGTACGTACACGATTGATGATGTGCAAACTATGCATGCTGTAATTGAGTCGGCTATCGATAGTGTGGAGCGTGCCAGAGAAAAAGCCAAAGGGTAGGCCCGGCGAACCGGGCTAATTCACAATACTAGCTGTTCTGGGGTGCATTTATACAGTTCAGCCAATTTGATTCTGGTGCGTTTTTGTGGCCTTGAATCTGGTGACTCAAGCTGAGAAACGGCAGCTTGAGTCATGTCAAGCGCGCTTGCAACATCCTGCTGTGATAGTCCTCTGTGTATTCTCCACGCCGCCTGTATGCTCACATCCTGATCGATATGAATGCTGACCACTTCGTGAGGAATGGTAACGTCATCATCGTTATTGGATGTGTAAGGCAAGCTCTCGTAAAGCGCGTCATCGTCTGAATTGGCAATCAGGCGTTTATACAGTTCGTATGGAACCACGGCATATTCAGGCACGCCGTTTTTGTCGTGTATAACCTGCACGCTCATAGTCTCTCCAGTAAATAATTTTGTTTGTCTAAAGTCTCTTTAATCTGAGGATAGTGGCGGGTTTCCCCACCTTATTATGTTGTTGATGTTCTACGCTTGACCTCGAGTATCTCGCAAACTTGCGGTGTGCCGTCGATTAACTCAAAGATGATGCGATAATCGCCGACCCTTAACCTGTATTGCTTGCCAGATGATTCGAGTTTTTTCAGATCCATTGTTACATTGGGAAAGTCGGCTAACTCACCCACTTTATCCTTGATGCGCTTCCGGTATCTGGTGTCAATCGTTCCGAGTTGTTTTAACGCTCGTTTTGACCAACTAACCTGAACCATAATCCCTCAGTTTTTAAAGAGCCATACTGTTTTGGTATAAGTTAATTATAATAAAATAAGATTACGTGTCAACTATTTTCTTATTTTTTTGTTTTTTTCTTATGTGGGGATATGGCTGACCATTACGCAGACTTCGCCATTAGGTGGTTTTTTATTGGCAATTCCTTATTAAAAACCTATCAGTTGTATTTGTTTTTTCTTTGTTTTTTTAAGTTTTCCCCAAATTCAACATATAACCAATTTGATGTGTAGTGATATATGAATTGTTTTCTATCGCTGAGGTAGCTCCATTCTCTAAATCCATTATTATGAAAAAATTCGGAAAGAGGTGGTGATTCAAGGGTTGTAGGGACTCCCTTTATCACTAAACCCCTAACTTCAACATGTTTAATATCCTCATCTTTGTACACAACGAGCTTAGCTGTGCTTTTCTCTACTTCTGGATAGGATATTCCATTGTGAGTTTTAAAAATTATGTGTTCAACACTGCATGTTGTGGCGTATGGGTAGGCTAACGCTGATCCCTGAAATCCTAAAGCAACCATCGAGATGACTATCTTCTTCATAATCATTCCTTTGTAAAAAAACAAATGAGGTTGAAATATTATGGCTGAAAATGCAGGAACAATCGATTCCCTGCTGGTTTCGCTTGGGTTGGAAACTGATGCTAAATCATTTCAGAAAGGTGCTGACGCTATAAAGGGTGTTACTGATGGAATGCTGCAACTCGCTGCCGCTGCCGCTGCTGGTGTTGGATTGGGTTTCAAGGCGCTGACACAAGGTGTGGCGTCCTCATACAATGAGCTAAAGAGACTTTCTGATATTACGGGCTTTACCGTTCAACAAATTCGTGGGCTTGAGTTTGCTATGCGACGCATTGGATCTACTAATCCCGTAGCGTCAGGACAGCGATTGGCACAACTGATCCCTGATATTGTTCGTCGCCATTATTTAAGGCAGTTATCCGGCGATGCATACATCAGTCCAAAATTTAAGCCATCCGAAATGTCTAGGATTTTGAAAACTTAGGGTAATGATGCTGCTACTGAATATTTTTTAAACGCCTATGGTTCAGTGAATCAGTATGAGCGCCCTTATTTGCGGTCAGGTGTTGGAATTTCAGCAAACGACGATATAGCTCGCCTCGGGGAATATGGCGGTAAGTTCTTTCGTGAAAGCATGAACATGTCAAATGCCATGACGCCGGAAATAGATCCAAAATTAGCGAAGGTCGCGCAGGATTTTAACGATGAAATGGCGAAGTTGTCGCGTAATTTTGAGAATCTTGCCATCTCAATGGGTGGGAAATTATTGCCGATAGTTAATTAATTTCTCGAATCTATCAATAAATTTATTCATGAAAACCCTGAAATTGCCAGCACAATGATTGGTGCCGCCGGTGTTGCTGCTGGGGGCGGTGTATTGAGTCGTTTCTTACGACCAAACTCTCCCGGCCCGAAGGGGGGGGGGATTGCGTCTAAGCTGGTTTCTGCTGGCGGGCTCTATGTAACTGGTGCTGCGGGGTATGGGGTGTATAACCGCGCGAAAGCGGCATGGAACGGCGAACAGTACGGCGGCATTCAGAGCCACGGCGCTGAAATGTCGGAATTGAAACGCCTGAAAGCAAGGAATTTAGCGATTAACAGTGCATCTCAGGCTAATGCATTACACCAGGCGCTTGATAACCCCAACGCACGATCCTACCTCGATGCGATATCCCGCGCCGAGGGTACCAGCGGTTATATGAACTCCGGTTATCACACGATGTTTGGTGGTGGGCAAGTTGCCAGCCTATCCGACCATCCTCGGCAGTTAAAAGGGTTTCAGCAAAGTGATGGAACGTGGAATAAGACATCTGCTGCAGGTCGTTATCAGTTCACACAGACATCATGGGATGAGGCTGCGGCTGCGCTGGGGCTAAATGATTTTTCTCCGCGTAACCAAGATTTAGCAGCATTGTGGCTGATTCAGTGTGCAGGGCAGTTGGATAGTGTATTGGGCGGCGATTTCATGACCGCAACGAACAATCTTGGCGGTGTATGGGCATCATTGCCATCATCACCGTATGCGCAACCTAAACGCAGCCAGGCTGAAATGGAATCGTATTACCTGTCGGATTACAGCCATCAGCGCAGCGCTGCGCCATACAACCATACATATAGTCGTTCGGAATCATCAAGACCAACACAGGTCACGCAGAACAACAACTTTAATATGCCTGGATTAGGGCTAGATGCGCAACAGGTGCGCGGCGTGGCTGAGGATGTAGTAGCTGACGCTGCTGCATCTTTGGAAAAGTCATTCAATCAAAACGGGCGGTAATTATGTCAATCGTCGGAGTGTTTGATAAGTCCCGCCCAGAAATCGGCGGGATTTTTTTTTGATGCAATACTGGAGGAGTCTAGCGAACTGCGTACGGATGTTAGCGAGTATCCGCTGGAAACAGGGCAAACAGCGAACGATAACGCTGTAACTCGCCCCATGACAGTAACGATGACTGTGGCTATTTCAGATAACCCAGTAAAGGCGCTGATGGCAGAAACGGGAGAACTTTCAGGAATTGCGGGGATTGGTACGGGTGTCGCTGTTGGTGCTGTCGGCTCCATGCTTGGTGGTGGCGCTGCTGCGTTGGCTGGGCTGGCTGCATCTGCGGGGCTATCTTTTGCCTCATCAGGACGAAAACGATCGGAAACCGCATTGGTACAAATCAGAACACTACAGCGCTATAACAAGACCCTGACTGTTATCAGTACCAGCACAGCTTATGACGATATGATCACCACCACCACGCGAGTTCAGAAAAACAAACAGAATGAGGGCGGGCAGGAGATCGTTGTCGAAATGCGAAAGTTACTGATAAAAAATCGCGATGATACTGCGTCCACCATAAATCGCAACCTGCCAAAAAATGATACTGCCGCCACTCAGGGGCAGGCGAACATCCATTTAGGAGAGGTAACGCCGCAATGAAAGTTATCCCACTTACGCGCGGCCTGGCTGATTTCTCGTTCAATTCAACCCTCAATGATGCAAAGTTACGATTCAATGTGCGATGGCTCACGCGGTACAGTTATTTTGTCGTAGATATTCGTGATGCAACGGGTAATCCGATCACGTTGGGACGAGGCCTACACGTTGGCGTCAATTTATTAGCGGGGCTGAATACCGACATCGGTAGATTGGTGCTGTATGGCGAAACACCGACAATGGAAAACCTCGGAGTCACAAACAACCTGCGGTGGTACCCAAATGACTAGATTATTCGGGAGAACGTATAACCTGGAGGTGACCTCAGCGGAGGGGAATAAATTAAGGGGTGAGTCACCAACGCAGGTCAAATTCCTGATCACCAACATGCCTGAGAACCAAGTGGCCACAGGCATGATAATGATCTACGGCGTGTCGGATCAGTACAGACAACTAATACAGAAGTTTGATAAAGCACGCCAGCGTTTCGGCACTGTTCGCCTGACTGCCGAATATGAGGAATCATATGGGGAAATATTTACCGGGCAGATAAATAGCGTTGAGGTCGGGCGCGATGGTGTGAGTGTTTATCTTCGCCTCAACTGCTGGACTGAGGTTTGGTCTGACGCCACTATCGGTAAGACGTGGGGCGAGAAAACGCAGGCAATAGAAATACTGCAAGATGTGGTGCGATCGTTCGGTCCACCGATCGAAACCGTTGGTGACTTCTCCGACCTGCCAATGTTTAACCATGGCTATACGCTGCCCCACACATCGAGCAGGAATTTTCTAAATGCGATGAAAGCGGCGTGGCGCTGTGACTGGCTATTGTCGGAAACTAAAACGACGCTTATTCGTGATGGCGCTACCCGTCCCACAACCTATGAACTTAACTCCGATAATGGCATGGAAAGTTACCCGCGTTGGTACCAGAAGGATCTGGAAGTCGATGTCCGCCTTAACCACATAATCCAGCCTGGCGATTTGATAAAAATCCGTTCTGATTTTTGGACAATTAACTATAGCGGCATGTACAACACCGGACTAAATGACACATCGAATATTCAACGCCGCACCGGGTCTTTTCGGGTGCTGTCGACAACGCATCAGGGTGATTTCTGGAATGATGACTGGCGCACCACATTCCGGTGCCAGTGGAGTGCAGCATAATGAAAAGCACAAACCAGCTATTTTCTGCCATCCAATCTGCCAGTATGAACATGATCGGGGATTTGATGGTTGGAATGCCCGGCCATGTTGTGGCATACGACCCAAGGAAACAACGTGCTCAGATTGAATGCGGCATTCAACGAAGAATGCCTGATGGTACGATTGAGACCTTATCTGTGTTGATTAACGTCCCTGTGCGATTCTCCGGCTCTGCTGATTGGGTGCTGTTCCATGAGTTACCAGTGGGTACTGAGGGATATATTCACTTCAGCCAGCGATCTGTTGATGCGTGGCTCGATATGGTGGGACCTGTACCGCCAACAGGCCCCGGAATGTTCAGTGCCAGTGATGCGTTTTTCTCACCGGGTTATCGATCACTGAAAACCGCCATACCTGATCTTCCCACCTCAGGTATGGGCATGAGCAATCGTGACGGCTCTGTGCGGATTCACCTGACCGATGACGGCATAACCCTGACATGTGGCGGCGTATCACTGACGGTGACGCAGGATGGCGTGAAGCATAGCGGTAACACGACGCTGAACGAGCGCACGCAGGTAACGCAGGGCTCGCTGTCCGTTGGCAATGTGGAATTTGAGACGCATACCCACAGCGGCGTGGCGCGCGGCGACGGCAACACCGACGGCCCGCTGTAATCTGTAAGTTCTGAGCTATACCCGGCCAAGGTGCCGGGTTTTTTTATTTGACGCTAATCATGATCCGTAACTTTGCAGGCGGCGATATTGTCACGCACGGCGATCACTTTGTGGCCGGAAAGGAAGCGACACGGCAGGGGGTAATCCGAAGATTCCGGCTATTTTTCGGTGAATATTTTCTCAATGCTGCTGACGGCACGCCGTGGTTTCAGAGCATCCTCGGAAAAACGCAGGTGGATATTGCCGCCGCCAATATCAAGCAACGTATCCTGACCTCTCCGGGAGTAATTGGCCTTACTCGGTTTGAGTTCAATATCGACCAAGTCACGCGAAAAATCACGATTTACGCCGCGCTGGTGGACATCAATAATGAACAGTTTGAACTGCTATTTGATGAGGAAATTATCTGATGGCTGACATTACCAAAGATGGCGCAGCGGGGCAGACACTGAACAGCTATCTCACAGTGATGCGCCAGCGCTATCTGGATATTGACGATGGCTGGAACATTAACCCCGAATCGCCGGATGGGCTCGTTATTGCCGCGTGGTGCGAAACACTGGCGAATCTGGATGAGGCGATCATAAGTGCCTACCATTCAGCCGATCCGAACGCAGCAATTGGGCAGCAGCTCGATCACATAGCGGCGTTCGCAGGTATAACCCGTCTTGATGCCACTTTTTCTACTGCAACTGTGACATTCACCGGCACGCCGCTGGTTGAAATTCCGGCCGGCACACTGGTGCGAAACCGGATTACTAATACGTTGTGGGCAACCGACACCACTGTAGCGACAAATAATAGCGGAATTGCAATCGTCAATGTTACCTGTACAGCAGTTGGCAGTCAGGCGGGGAACAGCAATAACATGTCAATTATTGCTACACCGATCGGTGGTATCACCGCTGTTACCAACGTGAATCCGGCTTCACTGGGCAGGGATGAAGAGTCAAACAACGCTTTCCGTGTTCGGCGTTACGAGTCGGTCGCATTCCCTGGCAATAACCAGATCGACAATCTTTATGCAGCCTTGGTCAATTTAGACGGAGTGAAACAGGTCCGCATTTATGAGAATCCCGAGTCCGGACCGGATGAAAATGGTGTTGATGGGCACTCTATGGCTATTTTCATCGATGGCGGCGCGACTGCAGATATTGTGGCTACCATGGCGAAATGGAAAACCCTGGCTGTGGATTGAATAGCTATAACACCAGTATTCCCAATAAAGTCAGTATCGATACGCTGACGCCTGGCGGCAATCCATTTAATGCTACGTTCTTCCGGCCTGAGTTTATTCCCGTTTTTGTTCGCGTCAGTATTTCCAGCGATCTGCGGTTTGATGGTGACGAAATAAAACGCTCTATCGTTGAGTATTCGAGTATCGGGTTTGAGCAAACAACCTGGTTTGCAAAAACGGGATTTCGCATCGGCGAGGACGCGGGGGCGGGGCGGCTATTTACACCTGTTAACTACACAGTGGCCGGAAACGGTTTTGTTTATTCAATTGGTGTCGGAACGTCAGCGGCGTCAGTGGGTAATTCGCAGGTCGATATCTGGTTTAACCAGCCCAGCGTGTTCAGCGTAGACAATATCGAGGTGGCCTATGTATGACCACCAGAAAAAAGTGTTAAGCCGCGCTTATTGACAATACAAAAACGCCCCGAAATTAATTGAGTGGTTGAAAATACTGCCGAATATCGCTCAATCAAGCATTGAGGCGCAGGCAGACAAAATTCAACGCATGCTGGACATCAACACCGCTGAAGGGGAACAGCTTGATATCTGCGGGCGCATCGTTGGATACCAAACGCGACCGATAGGGACGTTCTATCCTGCATGTCAACCTGCACCCGTTAACGACGTCCTGTTTCGCCGAATGATTAAAGCGAAAATCTTTAAAAATAATGGAACCGCCACTATCGATGAGATCTAAGGAAGTGGCCGATTACATTCTTGAAGAGAATACACGACTGCTGGACGGGCAGGACATGACAATGCGCCTGATCTGGTTCGCGCACAATGTTGATATTGGTACTCAAAAATTAGTTTAGGAATATGACCTATTGCCTCGCCCTCAAGGTGTGGGCATGAGAGATGTTCGCGTCCTCACATACAAGCCTTTTGGCTTCGGCCAGCACTATGCAAATTTCCGCGCCCCTTTCTGGCACGGCGACGGTATCAAAATTTACACGAATCTGAAATTAACCCTCACGCTTGCCGATGGTGTGTTATCTGGTGCGCTGACGGCGAACGCCGGGATCATTGTTTCAGATACTGATATCACACTGATTTACACGCTACCCGACAAATCGACAGTTACAGAGTACCTGGTGACTGACGATGACGGCCAATTTAGCACAAGACCGAGTGTTGGCGATCAGTTCAGCGTCATGGCGCGCGCAAGTATTAACGCCGTTATGTGAATGGGAAAACGTTCAGAGCAATCGAGTTGCCACAAACATTTTTTTAATGGCGTCGTCAAATTTGACGGGCGAGTGACTTATAGAGGTTGAGAATGTCAGAACAGGTTGAAATACCCAAT
Organism: Candidatus Symbiopectobacterium endolongispinus; assembly: GCF_018777385.1. GTDB lineage: Bacteria > Pseudomonadota > Gammaproteobacteria > Enterobacterales > Enterobacteriaceae > Symbiopectobacterium > Symbiopectobacterium endolongispinus. The sequence goes on from NZ_JAFJYB010000002.1 coordinate 53,232, forward strand.
ATCAACGATCTGCCGGACATAACTGAAAATTCGGAATTCTCCCCAGCGGTTAAATTACTGACAACAGAAACACCTGTACTGGGATATGACGGAGCAGACATCAATCCGGCAAACTGGCAAGCTCAGGCGCTTGCCAATCGTACGCAATGGTTACGTGACAAACTATTGAGTCTGTCAACACGCCTGGTGCTGTCGGTGAACGGCAAAACGGGCAACGTTGTTGTTACATACACTGACATTGGAGCTGACGCAGCAGGAACGGCTGACGCACTGATGACGGCGCATTTAACCGCGCTCGATCCGCATTCTCAGTATCTTGACGAAACGCGCGGTGATGCGCGCTACGTTCAGCGCACACTAGCGAACCAGTCTAACGGATGGCTGCAACTCGACGCCGCAGGCAAAATCCCGGCAGCTATGCTGCAAACGCTGGCATCACGTTATGTCGTCGTTGCAAATCAGGCCGCGCGACTGGCGCTATCATCGTCGGCAAACCTCACGATCTGTGCTCAGGTGGACATTGACACGCTGTTTTATCTCAATGGTGGTGATAATCCGGCGGTGGCCGCAAACTGGGTGCAGGGGCAGTCAGCTACAGTCTCCTGGGTTTCTTCCGTATATGGCCGCACTGGCGCAGTGGTGGCGCAAAACGGCGATTATGATGCAGACAAAATCACGGAGACGGCAACGCGTAAGTTTGCCACGCCAGCGGAAAAAACGGCGTGGAATGCGAAACAGACTGCGTTAGAGTCAGGTAGCAACATCCGATCGCTGTTCGGTAACTCGTTGCTCGGCTCTGGAAATCTTGCACCGACACCCGCGCAAATGGGGGCGGCGGCGGTTCATACGCACACAACGGCTGATATTTCAGATTTCACACAGCAGGCGCAACTGCTGATCATCGGTTCGTTAGTGGCTGGTTCCGGTATTACGCTGGGACAGAACCCAATCACCGGCAAGATGATCATAAGTTCAGGGGGCGGGAGTGGTAGTGGCACGGGTTATATTGTCGTTGATCGACCGGGTGCGACGGTGGGGCAGGATCACGTATTCAGCTTCAGCCCTCAGAGTGCTTTTAATCTCACCGCCTATGCGCTGAAAGAAGACGCTGGCGCAACAAATCAGACTTATGTTGTTGATGACTTCGCTACATCAAGTGAACAGGGCTATAACGTAACAAATGCCGTTATTTTCGATGGGGTATTGAGAACATTTAACGGCGGAATATATGAACTGTCGAGCAATGGTGATTTTTATTCATCAGAAATAAAAGCAGATGGCTCGAAGATAAACATTTCAGTGATCACTGAGTCTATTGTACCCGCGATGACATCAAACTCTACTCCCCTTGGCTATGTTGCCAGCGCGTCAAATTATGCTGTTTCCGATAATTCATATGCGCCCTGGGTTGCGTTTGATGGGAAAAATAACGCAGGAACTTCACGCCCGGATTGCTGGAGTACGGATGGAGCGTGGTTACCGAGCGTGGGCAACCCGTACTGGCTAAGAATAGATCTCCCTTCGGCAGTGGCGATAGATCACTATCAGATTGTCAATCGAGGACAACATGAGTTGGGTAACCCGCGCTCATGGACGTTTCAGGGGAGCGATGATGGCGGCACCACATGGATTAATCTGCACTCGGTTTCTAATGACACAAATAACACAGCCAGCGCGGTGCGTCATTTTGAGATAGGGCAAGTCGTGGCATACAGGTCATACAGACTTTTGATAACGGCGAAAAACGGTAGTCAACCCTGGCTGACCGTGGGAGAACTCAACCTATTTTCTCCTATCGGAAAGTTTGTCATTAATCATGGCGGGAAGAACTACAGTATTTTGAATGGGGCGCTCACTGAAATTACGGGTGCTTTAACTGCGGAGAAAATTGAATCAAGTGGTGTTTCTGCAACGGGCAATGTTGGTACCATAGCCCCTGCCTGGACCCCGCCTGTTACTCTGATATCAAATAAACGACTCAGGTGTAATACCAGATACACGCCATCACACCAAATAGCGATACAACAGCATTTAACGTCGGCAGTGTCGTGGGCAAAAATCAATTCAGCGACATTAACCACCACTCAAACTAACAATGGCGCATTACGTGTTGCCGTTACCCGCGATTTAGTTAACTGGTTAGTATGGCGTAGTGGCCAATGGGTTGATCTTGGTGCGCTGACAGCAGATACGGCAGGGGCAACGAAACTTATCTCTGATGGTATGACGCCGGCAGAGCTCGGAGGCATCACTGCTGCACAATGGACGCTGCTTTTCGCATCTAACAATAGCGTGCCGGATTATCTGGCATTTTCATTTGCACTGGAAATAACAGACCCTGCTACGGATGTAGCGACAATCGATCGCCTGGCCTTGAATGTTAATGAGGTGTCGAGTTGGAAGCTTCAGACGCCCGCTGAAGTAGAAATTCTCTGGCGTACCAACAGCGTGACATTCCGCACGGTAGCGGCGGGTAACTACAAACTCGCCTATCAAATCCCCTGATCTATTGAGCTATCGTTGATCGGACGCTTAAATGCGGTTTTTTTATTTTTGGAGTAATTTTCATATGCGTAAGATTGGAACTATTACGAATTCAGCTGATGAGAAGGGTGAATTTACCAATGGTTATGCGGAATGGTTCAATACTGTCCAGCGTGAATTGGTTGCTATTGTAGAAAACGCAGGATTAACTCTAGATGTGAATGATGATGAGCAGATAAGTAAAATAATTGAGAAAATAACATCTATTATTAACCATTATAGAAATTATGGCTATCCCCAGTGGGAGAATATAGTGTCGTACTATAATAGAGCGGTGGTATATCATGGCGTGGCGCTGTACCTTTCATTAATCAATGATAATAAATTTGTGCCCGGCACAAACAATGATGTATGGCAACCTTACATCCAACGAGAAGCGACTGAGCAGGATGCCATCGACGGAAAAGATAGCCACTCCCTAATCACCCCACGCAGCTTGCACAATGGAGCAAGTTATCTCGATGAGCAACTAAAAACCGCGTTGACGCCGTATTTGTTGCCGATCGGCGCAATCATTATGTGGCCGTCAGAAACGCCACCAGATGGGTGGCTGGAATTAAACGGTCAGCAGTTTGATGTAACTGAAAACCATAAACTGGCCATAATGTTTCTATCAGGACAGTTACCGGATTATAGAGGGCGATTCCCGCGTGGCTGGGCAAATGGTTCTCTCGTTGATCCTGATTCAAACCGTGAAATTAATAGTCTACAGGATGATGCACTACAAGAAATTCAGGGCGAGTTTGTTATCGATGACTGGGGATGGGTGGACGGGAAACTGTTTAGAATTGTCGGCGGGCGAAGTGGCGGTTGGGACTCGCAGGACGGCGGTCTGGCTGTCGAGTTCAAAGCCGGAAATGTTGCGAGAACATCAACAGAAACGCGCCCCTGCAACGTTGCAACGATGTTCATCATTAAAACAGATAAGGCCGATTCGAAACCCGGCGTACCAGTTCCACCTGCGGTCATTGTCACACCGCGACCTGCGACTGTTAACGCAGGTACATTCGTGCAGTTTTCAGGGCAGGTTTTGCCGTCTAATTTCGGCGTAGAATACCCTGTTTCATGGTCTGTCAGTGATGCCTCGTTGGGTTCTATTGACGCAACAGGGCGCTATACAGCAATCGCAGGGCGAACAGGCAGTCAATCGGTAATCGCATCCATCAGTACCGGACTAACGACACTGGTAACGTTTGATCAGCATATCTATCTGACCAATATTGCTATTGAAGCAATACCAAACATACAGGTGGATGGCACATATTAATATCGCTGTGACATTCAATCCGGCAAACTACACAGAACCAGCAGACTATGCTAGCAGCGATGCACAGATTGCTAGCATTGTCGGCGTATTGTAACGGGTGTAGGGGCAGGGACGGCTACGACCAGCGTGACGGGCCGTTACTCTGGCATTACTGCATCACAGCAGGTCACGGTTACGCCGAAGGTTGTCGTCGAAAAATATCTCCAGATTAGCGAAAAACTATCTGAAATAGGGGGAGAAGGTGCTGCTGCGCAAAAGGAAGCACGTACTAATTTGGGGCTAAAATCGCTAGCGACAAAAGATGCTCTTACTGCATCTGATGTTGGTGCCGTTCCTCAGGCAGATACCACTCTCGGTACTGAAAACCTAAATACCGTGGTTGCGTTGGGGCATAAGTTCCAGTCACTAACGAGCAACGCAACAGTGGCACGTAACTATCCTATAGCACTGGCTGGCATGTTGGATGTCATTAAAACAACGGGTACGGGGATTCGTCAGGTCTTCTACCCCTACAACAACACAGATGTTTATCACCGTTACTGTGTTTATGTGAGTGCAAATCCTGTTGTGTTTGGTGCATGGGGCAAATCCGGCGATAACTATCTGGATAAATCGCAGAATCTGGCAGATGCGCCAAATAAAGCGCTTGCGCGATAACATGGGGTTGGGGTACACGGTATCGACTGAGGCCTCCACGAGCGGTGCCAGTGCGTACGCGGAAGGCACATTTGGTATCAGGTGGAGTCATAACAATGCCGTTATTTCGCAAATCAGGGGGCACTTTTGCCCCTGTCAACTCATTAAAAATGAAGCATGACGACACATTTAAAAATGTGCAGGCAATGTGGGTGAATGATGGTGGGGTATTTAAAAAAGTATATCCAGGCGGGCCTATAGACGCCGGAACCTCTGGCGTGATTGATGTAGTGTGGGTTATTGGTTCAATGTCTCGCGTAGGGGCAAATACCCCGCAGGGTTATACCCCCTTATACTATAGTAATGGGTATTCGGGAGCTCAGGGGGGATTTTATGCCTTTCTCCTACTGAGCGATCAGGCTCAACATACGGTCTCTGTTACATCAAGTGTTGCAAGATTTTTTTATGCAAACCGAAACATTATTCAGACCTCAACATCAGGCGTGCAGTCCGGCTCTGTATGGACACCAACAACTCCTGTCGATGAGCAAATTAATATTTTAGGCGTCGGCAGAGTAGATAATGTCTATGGTATTGCTAATAAATCATTCGCTGACGCGCCTAAACTACCAGCAAGCTATGCAGGAACTGAGATTCATGTTTAGTAGGAGTGGGTTATTGACGGTCAGCGTTATTATTATAATTTCCTCCCCTATGTTCTACCGGCTTAACGCACACACAGTAATGTTTACTGCAACACCGTGGCGAATTGAAATGATAGCGCCCGGTGGTAATGTCGGACGCTTCATTCATATCAATGAAACCAATCGTCTGCTGATTCCCACGTTTCCTGTAGCATCTCGCTCACTTCATCCCGATCCCCACCAAATACTGTCAATCCATCACTTCACGCTCTGCGTACTGTTAACTGACAATCGGGATATCTGGCTTCCAGTCTACGACCAAACTCCTTTTGTAGCGCTTCAACGGCACCGTTGGGTAACTTCTTCTCTTTGGCGATCGTGACTTCAACTTTCATGGCGAGATCCTCATTAATGTAATGAGGTATTTATACTGTATGCATAAGGGTCTTCCCTTGTTGTGGTGGCTGAAGGCATGATAATGGCGTATTAAATCGCCAGAGGTCACCACCATGGACGAAAAGTCTCTCTACGCTCATATCCTCAACCTGTCTATTCCGTGGCAGGTAAAGTCTCTTTCTCTCGATGAAAATGCCGGTTCTGTTACCGTTACAGTTGAGATTGCGAAAAACACTCAGTTAACCTGTCCAACCTGCGGGAAATCTTGTCCTATTCACGATCACCGACATCGTAAATGGCGCCATCTCGATACCTGTCAGTTCGCGACAATAGTCGAAGCTGATGTACCCCGTATTATGTGCCCGGAGCATGGCTACCAGACGCTGTCTGTTCCATGGGCCGGCCCCGGTAGCCGGTATACGCTGTTGTTCGAGTCGTTCGTTATCTCATGGCTGAAAATCAGCACCGTGGATGCCGTCAGGAAACAGCTGAGGCTGAGCTGGAATGCTGTCGATAATATTATGCAACGGGCGGTTAAGCGTGGACTGGCCCGTCGAAAAACACCTCAGGCCGCACGTCATCTCTGTGTTGATGAGGTCGCTTTCAAAAAGGGGCATCAGTACGTCACCGTTATCTCTGATACCCAAGGACAGGCATTGGAACTCAAAGATGATCGCGGAGTTGAAAGTCTTGCTGGCTATCTCCGGAGTCTGGGTGACCGCCAGATTGAATCCATTAAAACCCTGTCGATGGACATGAATCTATCCTATATAAGCGCAGCGCGGCTCCATCTGCCTAACGCGGTGGAGAAGATCGCGTTCGACCACTTCCATGTAGCGAAAATGCTCTGTGCCGTCGTAGATAAAACACGACAGTTGGAGATGAAAACCATCCCGTTACCGGCACGAAAAAGTGCACATCGTTCCCGTTATCTGTGGTTGTACGGTCGCCATAAACGTCATGGTCGAATAGCAGAAAGACTGGAAGCAGCGCAGATGGTTCTGCCTGATACCAGCCGTTGCTGGGCAATGAAGGCGCTGGCCCGGGAACTCTGGAACCGCCGGTATGACGAACACAGCAGGCGTCTGTGGCTGGAATGGATAGGGATGGCAAAAGACGTTGGTGTCCCGCTACTAAGCAGCGCCGCCCGGACGTTACGTAAACGACTGTACGGGATCCTGAATGCCATGAAACACAGGGTATCAAACGGTAATGCAGAGTCACTAAACAGCAAGATAAGGCTGCTGCGGATCAAGTCCAGAGGATACCGGAACAAAGAACGCTTTAAGGTGGCAGTGATGTTCCATTACGGCAGGTTAAACATGTTGTTATAAGTCTCCCACCATGATAGGGGAAGACCCATATAAAAACAGCATCCAGCCATTTGTTGGCGAAAATGATGCGCGGAGTAAATCATCGGCCAGCGTAGGGCATTGGAAAGAGGAAAGCGAGCGCAAAAAGCGCTAACACAGCGTTACGCATTTATCCAGTTAAAAATGTGCTATTTATCCCCAGAATGCGTATTTGTCTTAACAAAGTGGTTAGACATGTGCTGTAAAACATGCAACCATCAGTCGGAGATAAACCGAGACTTGATTTTAATTAACTGACTGATTTATATCAATTAAACAAAAAACAGAGAATCACATCAACTCAACCAAAACCCGCGCCAATTCTCGCTTGCCATCGTTTTTCTAAACCTAATGCACATGGTTATCCACAGAAGTAGTGGATAACTCCCACAAGCCCGCATGCCTGCTGCTTTAGTGAAATATCTTATCGTTATGGGGCTGAGGGAAATCAGAATTTTTTTAGCGTTTTTGCAAGGATTTCACTTATGCATGGCTTTTAAACATTTTGCACAAAAAAATCGTCTTGGCGCACAAACTGGCGAGTCGAAGCAAGAGACGCCAACTGAGAATAGAGTGGCAGGCATGGGGAAAATTTTACGAAGAAATAGTGTTCAACACTATCAACCAAGAGCCTATCCCAGATAGGCGTAATTGACGCGACCCGTCTGCACAGTGCTAGAAATCCTCGCGCACTCGGTGTACGCTCCAGTTTCTACGCACTACTCGCGATCGCATCAATGATAGGCTCTCAATATGCTATTGAATAGAATCAGGCAAGTCAGAATGGCTAGGTCAGCGCCATCCTGACTCGATTAAGAAAAAATCCCGCCTTCCCGAATGATATCGCTCATCTCAGCTTCAATATCTTGTAAGTACATATTTTTAACTATATCACTATCGAGATCGGCAAACCTTGTATTAGACACACAAAGCGTTTTAAAATGATTAGAGACATCGCCATCATAACGATGATAGTTATAATCATAATAATAATCATCACTATCATCATCAGACTCAATGTCAATTACATTGTCTTTATCAATGGTGTTTAACGCGTCCGGATCCTGTTTCCACTGCGTTGTAACTGGAAATTTAAACTTATCACCAGGAATCTCCCCTGTTGCCATATTTTTACCTTTACTGACTGTCACGGTGACCATACCGTTCTCATTATTATTACCCGGTAGGGTAAAGGTCACTTTATTACCGTGAATGTCATCCAGAGTAATAACCCCTGTTTTTGAACATTCATTCATGGCTTCTGGGGAGTTTATGAGCCGCATAATATTATTATCAATCTGACGATATAACTCCTTATTATCCCTTCGTACACCGCCAAAAGTGAAAAAATTAATAATATATTCCAGCAATCCCTTAGGAGATACAGCCTTATTTATCTCATCCTGATTTCCCTCACCAGCGGCACATGCTGTAATATTGTATAATGTACTTATGCTAGCCATCATAATTCCCTTATCTGATAAAAAACACTTAACGAATGAACGCACATTATTGTCAGATGGTTATATATCAGTAAGAAGGTTAACGCCGTATTTTTTGTTTCAGACAATAACGTGTCACACTGGCAGCAATCCAATATCCAGATACGTGCTCAAATCCTGCCTATAGGGTGCATTGACGTAGGGAATTTCGCCGAGCAGCGGCGCTGACGTTGCAGCGTCTCCAGATAGTCTTGATGCCAGCGTCCGGTCGGTTGAATATCGTTAGCAATCCACCACGCCAGCGTCAATCCTGCCTGCGTAACGGCCTTAGCCGTCAGTAACGCGTGATTGATGGAGCTCAATTTGATTCCTACCACCAGAATCACCGGCAATTGCTCGTGCTGTACCCAGTCGGCATACGTCTGCTGCACAGTCAGTGGCGTGAACCAGCCCCCCGCGCCTTCCACCAGCACCCAATCAGCCTTTTCGGTCAAGGCCGCCAGACCGCGCGACATCACCTCGAAATCGATGGGCTGCTGCTCAACCCGGCTCACGATATGCGGCGAGGTTGGCTCAATAAACACCAACGGATTGACCTCATCGTAAGTAAGCGACACGCTGCTGCACGCTTGCAGATGGCAAGCATCTTCATTACGAATGCCCTGTGTGGTCATCTCTGCACCGGAAGCTACCGGCTTATAGCCCGCACAGCGATACCCTGCCCGTGCAGCAGTCTATAGCAATGCGCCGCTGGCGATGGTTTTGCCCACTTCTGTGTCTGTTCCGGTAATAAACCAACGTTTAGTCACGATAAATAATTCCATAAACCAAATGATAACTGAGGGGAAAGCCGCCCGGTGCAGCAGGATAAACCTGCGCCAGCGCTTGTAACCGCCGCCGGGTAAGCAAACCGCGCGAACGATCGCCATGTAGCCAGGTGGCGCCAATCCCTTTCAACGAGTGCATCACATCGCTTACGGTCGCAAAGCAGTAGCTCATCGTGTGCTGGTAGAGCCGATGACGATAAGGGCGACAGGCATCGGCGATTTGTGCCAACGGCAAAAAATCATTGACGCGTTTTGATCCATCCAAGCTCAGCCATGCTTGCGCCAGTTCGCCGAGGGAACCTTCAACCAGCGTAGAAAACACCACCACGTGCCGGGACGCGTTGCCCGATAACAGGCCGCAATCGCACGCGGCAGATCTTCGCACCATTGCACCGCCAGATTGCTGAAGCAAAGATCGATGCTGGCATCCGCTAACGGCAAATGTTCAATATCCCCTTGTACGTAGGCATCTGCACTGTGTTCAGCCACAGCCTGTTGCAACATGCCAGCAGAAAGATCCAAGGCGATCACCTGTTTACCCAGCGCGCGCCAGCGTTGACTGAAATGGCCGGTGCCGCAGCCCAGCCAGCATACAGTATCCGCTGTCCAGCAAGCGGTAGCGCCAAGGTCATCAGATGCTCACCGCTGGTGCGTTGCAGTTCGGCAAATCGGGTGTAGCGCTGTGCCGCACGACCAAAAGCCTGCGCAATGGCCCGCTTGTTATGCCATTCATTACTCATTGACACCCTCTCCTTGCTCATACGCCACCGAGTGCAAAGCGGCAAGCAGACAGGCGATGTCATAATCCGTGTGGCTGGCAGTCAGCGTAATACGCAGCCGCGCACTACAGGGCGGCACGGTGGGCGGGCGCATCGCACTGACCCAGAGTCCCTGTTCACGCAGACGCTGCGCCACACGCAACGCGGCAGCATTGTCGCCGACAATCAACGGTTGAATGGCACTGTGGGACGGCATCAAGGTAAAAGGCAAATCACCAACTCCGGCGCGAAACTGAGCAATATGGCGGCCTAGCCTGTCACGTAGCGCGTCACCCTGCTGAATACAGGACAACGCCGCGCGTAATGCGCAAGCCTGGGCCGGTGGCATGCTGGTGCTGTAGATCAGATGACGGGCAAACTGCAAGAAATAGTCGGCCACCGATTCGCTGCACAACAGTGCAGCTCCGCTCACGCCAAACGCCTTGCCGAACGTCACGACCAGCAATTCGGGTTTTATCCCCTGTTGCCAGCAACTGCCACGGCCCTGCTGGCCGCACACGCCTATCCCGTGTGCATCATCCACCATCAGACAGGCGCCGTGCGCCTGCGTCAACGCATGCAGTGCCCCCAGCGATGCGCTGTCACCGTCCATACTGAAAATACCTTCCGTGACGGCAAGGGTTTCGCCCGGGCAATCCCATCCCAACAGGCGTTGCAGCGCTGCCGGCTGATTATGCGCAAAGCGCCGCAGAGTGGCCGGTGACTGGGCGGCAGCTTCCAGTAATGACGCATGGCTGAGCTTGTCCGCCAGAATGCGATCTTGTCCCTGCATCAGGGCGGCAACCACCGCTTGATTCGCAGCATAACCGGAGACAAACAGCAGCGCACGCGGGTAACCCAGCCATTGCGCCACTTCACCCTCCAACACCGCATGCGCATCAGTATACCCTGTGACATGTCCTGAACCACCGCTGCCCACGCCATCGCGCGTTGCACCGGTTTGCCAGGCCTCAATAATGGCTGGATGCTGGCTTAAGCCCAGATAGTCATTGCTGGAGAAATTCAGGTAGCGCTGTCCTTGCTGCGTCAACCAACGCCCACCGCCCTGATTAACAATACGTGAGCGATAAGCATCTTGCTCACGGCGTGCGATCAGCGCCGTATCTATGCGTTTTTGCCATCCCATAAGTGTTACACGGCAGCGTTATAGAACTGTTCAGTATCGGCTTCCAGCACCTGCTGCGCCAGCCGCATCTGCTGTTGGTTGTCACCGGCCTCCGTTTCCGTTTGCTGAGGATTGAGACTCAGTTTGCGAAACAGGATCAAATCCTTGTCTTCTTTCGGATTGGGGGTGATCAGCAGCTTGCAGCCATAAAAAATGGAGTTGGCACCAGCCATAAAACACATGGCCTGGGTCTGCTCGCTCATCTGTTCGCGACCCGCAGACAGGCGCACGTGGGAGGTGGGCATCATGATGCGAGCGACGGCGATAGTGCGGATAAAATCGAAAGGTTCAACGTCGTCGTTATTTTCCAGCGGCGTACCTTTTACTTTCACCAGCATATTGATCGGCACGCTTTCCGGCGGCGTCGGCAGGTTTGCCAGTTGCACCAACAATCCTGCACGATCGCGCACCGTTTCGCCTAATCCGACAATGCCGCCTGAGCAGACTTTAATTCCCGCGTGGCGCACTTTGTCAAGCGTATCCAGTCGTTCCTGATAGGTACGGGTGGTGGTGATGTTGCCGTAGAACTCCGGCTAGGTGTCTAGGTTATGGTTATAGAAATCCAGCCCGGCGTCAGCCAATCGTTCCGCCTGATCGCCGTGTAAAGCGCCTAACGTCATGCAGGTTTCCATCCCCATTTCCTTGACGTCTTTCACCATCTGTTCCAGATAAGGCATATCGCGCTCATGGGGATTTTTCCAGGCGGCTCCCATACAGAAACGGGTTGAGCCTGCCGCTTTAGCCTGACGCGCGGAATCCAGCACCTGCTCGACCTGCATCAATCGCTCCGCTTCCAGCCCGGTGCGATAACGCGCACTCTGCGGGCAATATTTGCAATCCTCCGGGCAGGCGCCAGTTTTGATGGAGAGCAGCGTGCTGACCTGCACCTGACGCGGATCGAAATGCTGACGATGCACCTGCTGCGCCTCAAACATCAACTCTAAAAACGGTTTATCAAACAGTTGTTGCGCTTGCCCCAGCGTCCAATGAATACGTTCTGCCATATGGTTGGCCTCTTTGTTCGACAGGGTGCCATGCCGCCAGTGCGGCATGAAAATGTGGCGTAAGTGTAAATGACAACGCTATACCGTCAACCATATGAGTGTTAATTTAGTTTACAAAACGGTTTATTAATAATGTTGCTTTCGAACGCAGACCTGGAATTTGATCAACGCCATATCTGGCATCCTTACACCTAAATGACACCCCCCTTCCCTGTTATCCGGTGGTAGCGGCACACGGGTATCACCTGCAACTGGACGATTGGCGAGAACTTGTGGATGGCATGTCTTCCTGGTGGGCGGCGATCCACGGCTATAACCACCAGCGTATGAACCAGGCCTTGCGGCAGCAAATAGCTCAAATGTCGCATGTGATGTTTGGCGGCATTACGCACCCTCAAGCCATCGCGCTATGCTAACGGCTGGTCACTATTACGCCTGCGCCGTTGGAGTGTGTGTTTCTGGCCGATTCCGGTTCGGTGGCCGTAGAAGTGGCGCTCAAAATGGCGCTGCAATATTGGCAGGCGCGCGGCGAGCGTCGGGCGCACTTTTTGACCCTGCGCCACGGCTATTATGGCGACACCTTTGGTGCGATGTCGGTGTGTGACCCGCACAATGCCATGCACAGCCTCTATCAGGGATATCTGCCTGAACACCTGTTTGCCGATGCACCACGCAGCCGCTTTGATGGCGAGTGGTATGAATCTGATATCCAGACGCTACGCGATATGCTGGAAACGCACCGTCATGATATCGCCGCCGTTATCCTTGAACCGGTGGTTCAGGGCGCAGGCGGAATGCGTATCTACCACCCCACCTACCTCAAGCGCGTGCGCGAGTTGTGCGATAACCACGGTATCTTACTGATAGCAGACGAAATAGCGACCGGATTTGGCCGCACGGGGACGCTGTTTGCCTGTGAACATGCCGATATCGCCCCCGACATTCTCTGTCTGGGTAAAGCGCTGACCGGAGGATACCTGACGCGGTCAGCCACCTTGACCACGCGTAACGTCGCCGACACCATCAGCAACGGCGAAGCGGGTTGTTTTATGCATGGCCCGACTTTTATGGCTAACCCATTGGCCTGTGCCGCCGCCAATGCCAGTCTTGAACTGCTGGCAGACGGGGAATGGCAGCCACAGGTGATGGCAATTGAGCGCCAATTGCGCGCTGAATTACTGCCATTACTGGATGCCGCGTTGGTGGAGGACGTGCGCGTTCTGGGCGCGATTGGCGTACTGGAAACCACACGACCTGTGAACGTGGCGCGAGTGCAGCGCTTTTTTTGTCGAGCGCGGTGTATGGATCCGGCCTTTTGGTAAGCTGCTGTATGTTATGCCGCCCTATATTATCTCTCAACAGGCCTTAACACGCTTGACCCGCGCACTGCGTGACGCCGTACATCGGCCTGAATTGTTTCAATAACGGCGGGGAAAGTCAGCGGAAAAACCTGTGATCTGTGGCACACCAAATTGATTAGCGCTATGATAATTGCCTCAACTTATCAGGAACTTCCCATGCGTAATACGACAATCCTTTGCGGGCAGTATTTACGCGCTTTCGCACTTATTTATCTGTGTCTGTTCGCAGGTAATGCGATATCCGCGTTACTCCCGCTGACTATTCCCGGCAGCATTATCGGTATGCTTATCCTCTTTGCTCTGCTGGCTTCGCAGATCCTTCCTGCGCCTTGGGTAAAGCCCGGCTGCCATTTGATGATTCGCTACATGGCGCTGCTGTTTGTGCCTATCGGCGTGGGCGTCATGAATTACTATGATCTGCTGAGCAAGCAGTTTGGCCCCATCGTGGTGTCCTGTCTTATCAGTACGCTGGTGGTAATGCTGGTCGTCGGTTTTTGCACGCAGTTGATGCAACGCGAACACATCATCACCACGCACGAAACACCCGATGAGGAAGGGAAAAAATAATGTTGTCCAACATCTGGTGGTCATTACCCCTGACCTTGCTGACCTTCTTCGCGGCGCGCAAGTTGGCGATAAAATGCAAAATGCCACTGCTAAACCCACTGCTGGTGTCGATGGCTATCCTGATCCCGGTATTACTGCTGCTCAATATCCCTTACGAAAACTACTTCGCAGGCAGTAAAGTGCTGAACGATCTGTTGCAGCCCGCCGTGGTGGCGTTGGCGTTTCCGCTCTATGAACAGCTTCATCAGATCCGTGCGCGTTGGAAATCCATCATCAGCGTCTGCTTTACCGGCAGTATGGCGGCCATTATTTCCGGTACGCTCATTGCGCTGTGGCTTGGTGCCACGCCCGAGATCGCCGCATCGGTGCTGCCTAAATCGGTAACCACGCCCATCGCCATGGCAGTCGCAAGCACCATCGGCGGTATTCCCGCCATCAGCGCGGTCTGTGTGATTTTTGTCGGCATCCTTGGTGCGGTCTTCGGACACACCCTGTTTAATCGTGTGGGTATTCGCACCAAGGCAGCGCGCGGGCTCGCAATGGGGACAGCGTCACACGCGCTGGGCACGACCCGTTGCGTCGAGATCGATTTTCAGGAAGGGGCGTTCAGCTCATTAGCATTGGTGATTTGCGGTATCATGACCTCGCTGATTGCGCCTTTTATCTTTCCGCTGCTGGTACAACTGTTTCACTAGCGACACAGATGATGCAGACGGCGCGATAATCGCCGCGCCGTTGCATTCTGCTCGATAATTTGAGATATATCGCGCAGAATGCATCTTAATTTCAATAAGTTCACGTTCGACGAGATAATGATCACGATTTATTGATAGGCTACCTTTTTACCCTGACAACAAACAATAATGGCAAAAAGAGTACATCGCTATGCATACACGATATCACGCCCCTTTTGCACAACTTTCTGACACACTGCAACACGCCTTGCTACCAATACTTGAACGTCCTGACTTTGTCGGGATGTTGCTTGCTGACGACGTAACGACCCTTTGTACCCAATGCGATCTGACGCCAGAGACGTTAGCCTACGCCTTACTCCCCATTGCGGCTGCCTGCGCCATTGCCCATATTTCTCAATTTCAGGTGGGTGCCGTTGCTCAGGGCGAAAGTGGCAACCTCTACTTTGGTGCCAACATGGAGTTCACTGCCGTGCCGTTACAACAAACGCTGCACGCGGAGCAGAGCGCCATAGCCCATGCCTGGCTGCGCCAGGAGCTAGGTTTGACCAGTATCACGGTGAACTACACGCCCTGCGGGCACTGCCGTCAGTTTATGAATGAACTGAATCGGGCGAACACGCTGCATATACACCTGCCGGGGCGCGAACCCGCGCAGTTACATCACTATTTACCCGACGCCTTTGGACCGCAGAATCTGAATATCACCACGCTGTTGATGGACCCGGTCAATCACGGACGCACCCTGCTCGATGCCGATCTGCTGGCGCAGACCGCGTTGGACGCCGCAAACCGTAGCCATGCGCCTTACAGCAATGCGCTGAGCGGCGTCGCGCTGGAAACCGATCGCGGCACAGTGTATACCGGGCGCTACGCAGAGAATGCCGCGTTCAACCCCAGCCTGCCGCCGCTTCAGGTGGCATTGAACCTGATGAATCTGGTCGGTGAAGATATTCACAGGGTGCGCCTCGCGGCACTGGTTGAGCCGCGCAATACCACCATCAGTCAGTGTGATGTTGCAAATTATTCTGGCGGAAGCCGGGTGTACCGACGTACAGCAGCACTTTATCGACTGATACAGCGCACAAAAATGATGGATGAACCGGTGAGCATTGACAAAATGTTGTGACGCAAGTCATGTGTAACTATTTTAATTAACATTTTCTGTACATATTTTTTGGGTAATTTAAGATCCGCGCTGCCATGTCGTGTCATTACCTAAATTCGTTTCTGTTACCCGAATAGTAAGAAAAGTCATGGAATTAGAATACTAAAGCAAACGCGCCCTCTACATCCCTTATGCTGGCCCCATTCTGTTGGAATTCCCTTTGCTGAACAAAGGTAGCGCCTTCACCAATGAAGAGCGTGCCAACTTCAACCTGCATGGCCTGTTACCTGAAGCCGTGGAGACCATTGAAGAACAGGCAAAACGCGCCTGGCGTCAGTATCAGGAATTCAAAAATGATATGGGGAAGCACGTCTACCTGCGTAACATTCAGGATACTAACGAGACGCTGTTTTACCGCCTGTTGGACGCACACCTGACCGAAATGATGCCGATCATCTACACCGCAACGGTCGGTCAGGCGTGCGAACACTTCTCAGATATTTACCGTCGTGCTCGCGGCTTGTTTATCTCCTATCAGAACCGTGAAAACATCGATGACATGCTGCAAAACGCCACCAAGCAGAACGTGAAGGTGATCGTGGTCACCGACGGTGAGCGTACCCTTGGCCTGGGCGACCAGGGCATCGGTGGCATGGGGATCCCTATCGGTAAACTGTCGCCCTACACCGCCTGTGGCGGCATCAGCCCGGCTTATACCTTGCCCGTCGTGCTGGATGTGGGCACCAACAACCCGCAGCGCCTGAACGATCCACTCTATATGGGCTGGCGCCACCCACGCATTACCGGCGAAGAGTACGATGCCTTCGTGGAAGAATTTATTCAGGCAGTAAAACGCCGCTGGCCGAACGTGTTGCTGCAATTTGAAGACTTTGCGCAAAGCAATGCCACGCCGCTGTTAAACCGTTACCGCGATGAAATCTGCTGCTTTAACGACGACATTCAAGGCACCGCCGCCGTGGCGTTGGGCAGCCTGATTGCCGCCAGCCGTGCTGCTGGCACACAACTGCGCGATCAGACGGTCACCTTCCTGGGTGCCGGTTCCGCCGGTTGCGGTATCGCCGAGCAAATTATCGCGCAGATGAAATCTGAAGGTCTGAGCGAAGAAAAAGCGCGTGCCCGCGTGTTTATGGTGGATCGCTTCGGTCTGCTGACCGACAAACTGCCGAACCTGTTCGATTTCCAGAGCAAGCTGGTGCAGAAGAGTGAATTGCTGAGCGAGTGGGACGTTGCCAGTGACGCTATCTCACTGCTGGAAGTGGTGCGCAACGCCAAGCCGACTATCCTGATTGGCGTTTCTGGTCAGCCGGGTCTGTTCACGGAAGAGATCATTCGCGAAATGCACACCCACTGCGCACGTCCTATCGTGATGCCGCTTTCCAACCCAACCTCCCGCGTGGAAGCGCGTCCGGAAGATATTATCCGCTGGACCGACGGTGCCGCACTGGTCGCAACCGGAAGTACGTTTGCGCCGGTTAAGCACAAGGACACGCTGTTCCCGATTGCCCAATGCAACAACTCCTGTATCTTCCCCGGTATTGGCTTAGGCGTGTTGGCTTGTGGTGCCAAACGCATTACCGATGGCATGCTGATGGCCGCCAGCCGCGCATTGGCAGACTGTTCACCGCTTGCCAACAACGGTGAAGGTGCCTTGTTGCCTGACCTGAAAGACATCCAGGATGTGTCTCGCTGTATCGCGATGGACGTAGCAAAAGCCGCGCAGTTGCATGGTGTAGCAGAAGTGACCTCCAGCGATACGCTGGCGAAGGCCATTACGCACAACTTCTGGCAACCGCAATACCGCAGCTATAAGCGCACCTCATTCTAAGCGTTTCTGCCACCTGAAACACAACGGCCCCGATAATGGGGCCGTTTTTATTTGTGTTGAGCTACGGGCGTAATTTAGGGTCGAGCGCATCGCGCAAACCATCCCCTAGCAAATTAAACGCCAGCACGGTCAGGAAAATCGCCAGACTGGGAAACAACGCCACATGCGGTGTCATTACCATATCAGCCCGCGCATCATTGAGCATCGCCCCCCACTCCGGCGTCGGCGGCTGCGCCCCGAGGCCAAGAAAAGAGAGGCTAGCCGCCGTAATGATCGACATGCCCACACGCATCGAAAAATAGACCACAATCGACGAAAAGGTGCCGGGAAGAATATGGCGCAACAAAATGGTGCGGTCAGATGCGCCGAGGCTACGCGCCGATTCCACGTACGTTTGCTGTTTCAACACCAAGGTATTACCACGCACCAGACGCGCAAAGGCCGGAATGCTGAAAATCGCCACGGCGACAATCACATTGGCCATACCGCTGCCCATCACCGCCACCACGGCAATCGCCAGCAGAATGCCCGGAAAGGCAAACAGCACGTCACACAAGCGCATAATCAGCCGATCCCAACTCCCTTCATAGTAACCGGCCACCAGCCCCAGCAACGTACCGATGATCATACCCACCACCACGGACAAGATGCCTGCCGCCAGCGAAATACGCGCGCCGAGCAGAATACGGCTGAAGATATCGCGACCCAGCGCATCAACGCCGAGCCAATGCAGCGAAGAGGGTCCCTCGTTCAAACGGTCATAATCGAAATAATTTTCCGCATCGAACGGAGCCAGATAAGGCGCAAGCAGCGCCACGGCAATCAGTAACAACACAAAGACGCCCGCCATCACTGCCGTGCGCTGCAACAAAAAGCGTCGCCAAAACTCACCGAACGGAGTGCGGATGGTAGTTTCCCGCAGCAGCGGCAGCGTTGCCAGCACGGCCTTGCGTCGCCAATGTTTCATCGCGGTTCCTTATCGATAGCGAATTGACGGGTTGATTGCCGCATAAAGCACATCCACCAGCAGGTTAATTACAATAAACTCCAGTGAGAATAACAGCACTAATCCTTGGATTACGGGATAATCGCGCATCTCCACCGCGTCCACTAACAACCGGCCTAACCCCGGCCAGTTGAACACTTTTTCCACTACGATAGACCCGCCCAGCAAAAAGCCAAACTGAAGCCCCATCATCGTCACCACCGGGATCAGCGCGTTGCGCAAACCATGTTTGGTGATGACCAAAAATTCACGGACACCTTTAGCGCGTGCGGTGCGCATGTAATCTTCTTGCAGCACATCGGCAAAGGATGCACGCATGAAACGCGCCATCACAGCGGCAACGGCAGCGCCGAGGGTGATTGAGGGCAACACATAGTGACGCCAGCTCTCCGCGCCGACGGTAGGTAACCAGCCCAGTTCAACGGAAAACACCTGCATCAACAGCATCCCCAACGCAAACGATGGAAATGACAGGCCGGATACCGCCAGCGTCATCCCCAGACGGTCAGGCCAGCGATTGCGCCAGATAGCGGAAATCATGCCGATGCTCATGCCGAAGATCACCGCCCACACCATGCTGGTTAAGGTAAGCCAAAGAGTCGGCAGAAAGCGGATGGCAATCTCATTGGCGACCGGGCGTTTAGAGGCCATCGAGGTGCCCAGATCTCCTTGCAACACATGAGTAAAAAAGCGCCGGAATTGTTCGTAGAGCGGTCTATCCAGACCTAAATCCTGTCGAACCATGGCAATCACGGCAGCATCAGCCTCACGCCCAGCCATCAGGCGCGCAGGATCGCCTGGCAGCAGGTGTATAAACATAAACACCACGACCAGCACAATCAGCAAGGTAGGGATCATGCCCAGCAGCCGTTTGAGGAAGTAATTCAGCATAACAACATGATTATCCTTCTTGTTTCATTGTCTGGCATGGCGTTCTCTGCCCCCCTGTTTTACACGCGGCGGCAACACGGAAATTACCAGGTTCTCAGCCGCGTCTATCACGCGGCTGAGAAAAAACCTGCATCACTTATTGCGCTAAATCAGCCTCATCAAAACTGAATGCGGTATCAGGCATCACGTAGAACCCGCTCAGTTTCTTGTTGTTAGCTGAAACCAGCTGTTCCGTCAACAAAAACGCCCAAGGAGCATCCGCCCAGATTTTGTCCTGCGCGTCTTTGTACAGTTTTTCCTTCTGCGCGCGATCGGTGGTCTTCAACGCATTCGCCAGATCGGCATCCACTTGCTCGCTGCTGTAAAATGCCGTATTAAACAGCGCCGGCGGCCAGGACGCCGTGGCAAACAGCGGCGTCAGCGCCCAATCGGCTTCCCCAGTTGAGGCAGACCAGCCGGTGTAGAACAGGCGCACACCGGTTTCCTTCACGCCTTTGCCTTCCACTTCGGCGGCACGCTGCCCGGCATCCATCGCCGTAACCTGCACTTTAATCCCTACCTGCTCCAGCTGCTGCTGGGTAAATTGCAGCACTTTCTGCGCCGTACTGTGGTTATGCGATGCCCACAGTGTGGTCGTAAATCCTTCCGGGTAGCCCGCTTCTTTCAACAGTTCACGCGCTTTTGCCGGATCATAAGGCCACGGTTGATACTGCTGGGCAAAATCGATGCTCTTTGGTAAAGGTCCCTGTGACGGAACCGCGTAACCGGAGAATGCTACCTTGATCAGCGCGTCTTTGTTGATGGCGTAGTTAATCGCCTGCCGCACCTTGATATTGTCAAACGGCTTTTGTGTGACGTTAAAGCTAAGATAATGGTGCAAAATAGAGGGCGATATCACCACCGCCAATTGGTCATTTTTCTCCAGCACCTTGGCTTGCTCAAACGGCACCGGGAAAGCGAACTGCGCTTCCCCCGTCTGGAGCAGCGAGGCACGCGTGTTGTTATCCACCACCGGACGCCAGGTAATACTGTCGAGCTTGGGCAGCCCCGCACGCCAATAACCCGAGAATTTCTCCACTTTCACATAGTCCGTCTGGTTCCAGGTGACAAACTTGTAAGGGCCGGTGCCCACCGGGTGAAAACCAATCTCCTTGCCATATTGCTGCAACGCGGCAGGCGAAATAATCACCGCCGCAGGGTGTGCCAGGTTGTTAATAAAGGCCGAGAACGGCTGTTTCAGCACGATTTTCACCGTCTGCGGATCCACCACTTCCGTTTTGGCAATCACCTTGAACAGGTTATAACGTTTTAGGCGATTTTCCGGATTGCTGGCACGATCGAAGTTCACCTTCACCGCCTGTGCATTGAAATCGGTGCCGTCATGAAATTTCACACCGGTATGCAGTTTGATGGTATAGGTCAGGTTATCGTCGCTGACCTGATAGCCTTCGGCCAGCACGTTGACTAACTTCATGTCCTTATCGAAACCAAACAGCCCCTGATAGAACGATTTATCTACCGTTTGCGACAAGGTGTCGTTGGCATCATAGGGATCGAGCGTGGTGAAGTTGGATGCCACGGCAATTACAGCATCTTTCACCGCCCAGGCAGGTGCAGACGCCATCAAGGCTGCCGCCACTGCCAGCGCCCCCGCCCGTTTGGCAGTGAGCAGATTAACGCGAGTCAAAAGTGTCATTGTGGTCGTATCTCCCTGTATCCTCTTTCAATAAGCGCCCGCAATCGCATGGTGGGCCACATAGTGCCGTTCACCCACCTCAATCAGCGGTACGATCGTTGGTTCATCGCCCAGCGCCCGAACAGGGCTGGGTATATCATCCGCCAGCAGTGCATGGCGGTGATGGCGGCGGCCCGGATCGGCGATCGGTACTGCTGCCATCAGTTTACGGGTATAAGGATGTTGAGGATTCTCAAACACCGCCTGACGCGGGCCGATTTCCACAATCTGTCCCAAATACATCACAGCAACACGGTGACTGATGCGCTCCACTACCGCCATATCGTGAGAAATAAACAGGAAAGCGATACCGTATTCCTGCTGCAATTCCATCATCAGGTTGACGATTTGTGCACGGATAGAGACATCCAGCGCTGACACCGCCTCATCGGCGATCACCACTTTGGGGTTTAGCGCCAGTGCGCGCGCAATGCATATGCGTTGCCGCTGCCCGCCAGAAAACTCATGCGGGTAGCGTCCGGCATGTTCTGGCAACAGCCCCACCCGCTTGAGCAGTTGCGCCACCCGCACTTCAGCAGCCTGCTTATCCATCACCTTGTGGACCAACAGCGGCTCCATGATCGAGAACCCCACCGTCAGACGGGGATCCAGCGATGCATACGGGTCCTGAAAAATCAGTTGAATATTGCGGCGTATCCGGTGCAGCGCCTCGCTACCCAGACCTTCAATGCGCTCACCGGCGAAGGTGATAGTGCCGCGCTGGCCCGGCACCAGTTGCAGCAAGGCGCGTGCTGCCGTCGATTTTCCACAGCCGGACTCCCCGACCAGCGACAACGTCTCACCTGGATAAAGATCGAAACTGATGTGCTCCACCGCATGTACCTGATGGGTAACGCGATTGAGTATTCCCCGGCGCAGCGGAAATCGCGTGACCAGATCGCGCACCTGCAACACGGGCATCGACGGTTCGGGTAGGCTCGCCGATGCCCCGCCGACTACGGCTTGCGGGGCAATCGCCTGCCCCTGGGCGTCGGTGAGATGCAGTGAAAACGGTGCCGGTTCACTACGCCCGCGCATCTCTCCTAACGTCGGTACGGCCGCCAGCAATGCACGGGTATACACATGCTGTGGCGTGGCAAATATTTCGCTCACGCCCGCGGTTTCAACACAGTGGCCGTTATTCATCACCAGCACGCGATCGGCCACTTCCGCTAACACCCCCATATCATGGGTGATGAAAATCACGGCCATCGCCATTTCGCGCTGCAATAGCTGAATCAGTTGTAAAATCTGTGCCTGAATAGTGACGTCCAACGCGGTGGTCGGTTCATCGGCTATCAGCAATGTTGGTTTACAAGAGAGCGCCATGGCGATCATGATACGCTGACGCATACCGCCGGAAAGCTGGTGTGGATAACGACCCAGCACGCTTTTCGCTTCTGGAATTCTGACCAGATCGAGCATGCGCAACGTTTCTGCCTTCGCATCCCGCGCAGACATACCCTGGTGCAAACGGATGGACTCGGCAATCTGCTCTCCAACTGGAAACACCGGATTGAGCGAGGTCATTGGCTCCTGGAATACCATCGCCATGTCCGCACCGCGTAAACGACGCATCTCACGCTGGCTGGCAGTTGTGACATCCAGAATATGGCCGTTACGGCGGCGAAACATAATCTCACCGTGATGAATATCACCCCCGGCCTGCTCGATCAAACGCATGATCGCTAACGCTGTGACCGATTTTCCAGAGCCAGATTCACCGACAATCGCCAACGTCTCACCGCGAGCAACCGTCAACGAGAGATCGTGGATCACCGATACCGGCTCCCGCTGCGCGTGAAAACGCACGCCGAGTGACCGCACTGACAGAATCTGCTGTTCCGGCAGAATCAGTGTAGTATCAGCCGCTTCACGCACGGGCGCATGGGATATCATGAACGGTTTCTCTCCTTGTTTAACGTGTAACGGAATCAGTTCGTTTGAAAAACGGTTTTAGTTTTATTTAGCACACTGAGGGAAATTTAGCATAAAACTGCCGTGCAATGAATAAAATATGTCTCTTATAACATTGCGTTACAGCACATAATCAATCCGTCTATACCTCATGAGACTTAAAGGGTGCTACTCCCTGATGATACGCTTTCCTGCCATAACCTTGACGTTGTCACATTCACCCGCTGGGTGTTCTCTGACATAATAGCGTTCACTTTGCTGGCGTAATCCCAGTGCACCGCATCGCGTTTTGCCCGATCTCCCGACGCAAAGACGTCGGCGAATGGAGTCATCATGGAAGCATTTACCTCAGGTTTACTCGCGCTTGAGCAAGCGCTGCAACGTATGCTGGCGCTGGTTTCACCGCTGGCGCAGACCGAAATCGTCTCTCTTGAACAGGCTGCCGTCCGCATTACCGCCACCGATATTACCTCCCCTCTCGACGTGCCCGCATTTGCCAATGCCGCGATGGATGGCTATGCCGTACGCATGGCCGATCTGGCACAGGGTGATGCACTACTGCCCGTGGCTGGGAAAGCCTTTGCCGGTAACCCGTTCGTTGGTGACTGGCCCGCAGGAAGTTGTATCCGCATCATGACCGGCGCACCGGTTCCGCCGGGGACAGAGGCGGTTATCATGCAGGAATACGCCGAAGCAGAGGCTAACGGCGTGCGTTTCACGCATCCGGTGAAGGTGGGGCAAAATATCCGTCTGGTAGGGGAAGACATTCAGCGCGGCGGGCCGCGCATTGGGGCCAGCCCGTTTGCCGCTGCTGGCATCGCTGGGCGTGGCTGATGTCACCGTGATACGCCGTCTGCGCGTGGCCCTATTTTCTACTGGCGATGAGTTACAGCGTATCGGTCAGCCATTACAGGCAGGGCAAATTTACGACACCAACCGTTTTGCGGCACGCCTGATGCTGGAAAAACTGGGCTGCGATATTCTCGATCTCGGCATCATCTGCGACGATCCGGTAGCCCTGCGCGACGCGTTTCAACGCGCCGACAGTGAGGCCGATTTGGTCATCAGCAGCGGCGGCGTTTCTGTGGGAGAAGCCGATTATACCAAACATATTCTGGACGATATTGGTAACATCCATTTTTGGAAGTTGGCGATCAAGCCCGGCAAGCCGTTCGCCTTCGGCAAACTGCGTCAGGCCTGGTTCTGCGGCCTGCCCGGTAATCCGGTCTCTGCTTCCGCCACATTCTATCAATTGGTGCAACCGCTCATCGCGCAGCTTTCAGGCCACAGCCAGTGGCACTTCCCGCCGCGCCAGCGAGTAAAAGCGGCCTCGGCGTTGAAGAAAACCCCCGGCCGCCTCGATTTTCAACGCGGTATTGTTAGCCGAAACGATCACGGTGAGTTGGAAGTCAGGGCCACGGGCCATCAGGGCTCGCACATCTTCAGCTCATTCAGCCTTGGCAACTGCTTTATCGTATTGGAAGCCGAGCGCGGTGCGGTAGCCGCCGGAGAGTGGGTTGAGATCGAACCCTTCAATGCGCTGCTGGGAGAGGATCATGTCAACAACCGCTCCCGAAGCACCAGAGAGTGAGGATGCGCTGAGCCACAGCGAAATGCTGCTCTACAACCGCCAGATTATGCTGAAAGGCTTCGATTTCGATGGACAGGAAGCGCTGAAAGCGGCCAGCGTACTGGTGGTGGGGTTAGGCGGCTTGGGTTGTGCCGCAGCACAGTACCTGGCAGCGGCGGGCACAGGACATTTGACGCTGCTGGATTTTGACACTGTTGCGCTTTCCAACCTGCAACGCCAGGTTTTGCACCGTGCTGCGCGTATCAACATGGCGAAGGTCACCTCTGCCGCTACGGAGCTGGCCGCGATTAATCCCCATATTTCATTCGAGTGCATTAACGACGATCTGGCGGATGAAGCCTTGCAAGCGCTGGTAAACCGCCATCAGGTGGTACTGGATTGCACCGACAACGTAGCGATACGCGATCGTCTTAACCGCTTTTGTTTTCACAGCAAAACGCCGCTGGTTTCTGGTGCCGCCATTCGCATGGAAGGCCAGATCAGCGTGTTTACCTACGGTGAACAAGAGCCATGCTACCGCTGCCTGAGCCGACTTTTTGGTGAAAACGTGTTAACCTGCGCCGAAGCTGGGGTGATGTCCCCGCTGGTTGGTATCATTGGTGCCTTACAGGCGATGGGGGCGATCAAACTGCTGGCGCATTTTGGCGAACCGGCCGTCGGTCGGTTGGTATTGTATGACGCCATGACCACACAGTTTCGCACGATTACGCTACCCAAAAGTCCACACTGTGAGGTGTGCGAACACTGATCTGGCTGCGGTAGCGCTAGTTCCTCCCCATAGGTTGAGCACATTTTTGCTTAGCAGCTATTCTTCTATGGTATTGAGTTATCAGACTTGAACCTGTCACCCAAGGGTGCCAGAGTATCATGGGTATTTTACGTCAAGGTTGCGAAATAACATCCTGATGAGGAATGATTAGAGGGGAATAACGCATGAGCAACGCATTTTTGCAGGCTATCAAGGTTCGCCGTTCCATCTACGCCATCGGTTCACATCTGCCGATTTATGAAGAGAAAATCACCGAGATCGTCACTACAGCAGTCAAGCAGAGCCCGTCATCTTTCAACTCGCAAAGCTCTCGCGTCGTGATTCTGTTCGGCGCGCAGCATAAGAAACTGTGGGATATCGTCAAACATCAGCTCCAAAAAATCGTGCCTGCGGATGCTTTTGAGCCCACCGAAAAAAACTGGCCTCATTTGCTGCGGGCGCCGGGACCGTGCTGTTATTTGAAGATACTGACGTGATCGAGACGTTGCAAAAGCAGTTCGCGCTTTATGCAGACAACTTCCCTATATGGTCTGAACACGGCACCGGTATCGCGCAGTTCGCCGTCTGGACCGCCTTGGCACAAGAAAACGTCGGTGCATCACTACAGCACTACAACCCGCTGATTGATGACGATGTGAAAAAAGCGTGGAATTTGCCCGCGCAGTGGAAACTGCGGGCGCAGTTACCGTTCGGCTCCATTGAGCAACCGGCCGGAGAGAAAACCTATATTGATGACGAAACCAGTTTTCGCGTTTTCAAATAAGGAATAAACCGCACAAACGTTCAGGGGCGTATTTACGCCTCTAATCAGCGCGGAGCAAACACCTCAATGGCTTTCTGTTCAATGGTAAAATGTGCCGGAGTGCGGCCAATCAGCTCACCGTCCGCGTTGATATCGTGCGGTCGCCGGGTGTTCAGTATCAACTCTGTCGTGGAAAAAGCCAGCACCTGACGCCAACGCCCTTGAGTACCACGGCGTAGAAATGGGATCAGCGCAACCATCTGCCACCAATGGGTCACTTCAAGGCTGTAGACATCAAGCAGCCCGTCATCTGGCGCGGCACGCTCTTCTACCGCCATCATAAAAACGCCCGTTACCCACTGAGATTTGTATCGTTCTGACACGTTCGGCCGTGCCTTCATGAACAATTTCCGCACGAAATGGCCGACTTTGGCGCAACAGCTTACAGGCAGCCAGCGCATAGCCGAGCGTTCCCCAGCGTTTTTTGGATTCAGCCGTCAGTTCACGCGCCAAAGCAGCAGAAAAACCGATACTGGACACGTTAAAGAACATGTGACCGTTCACCTTTCCTAAATCTACAGCTCGACGGTGACCAGCAACGATAACAGAAATGGCACTTTTCAGATCGAAGGGGATACCCAGCGTGCGAGCAAAATCATTGGCCGCTCCCAGCGGAAGCACTCCCAGCGGCAATCCTGTAGCCACCAAGCCCGAAGCGGCCGCGTTCTGGTTGCCGTCGCCGCCCCCGACGATGACACTATCGACGCGATCGGCATAATGCTCGATCAATTCGCTGTAGGTCATCGTTAGGTCTGCGTTGGGAACGATCACTCGCAGTCCCTGCGCCGTCAGCTGAGCCAGCGCCTCTTTGCGTGCGCAGTCGCCCTTCCTTGATTTTTCATTAATCAACAACAAGGCGGTGGCTGGTTGCTGTTGGCTTGTCAGCATCGGCGGCATGATTGTCTTTCCCGTATGGCGTGCCTAAATAACCCTTGATTCAACCACAGGATAAATTGCTCGCTCAACCCCTCTTGCCTAAGGCGACATTAGTCTACAAAACATGACATTGAATGGCTTTCGAATTTCGCTTGAGCAACATTGGAGGACGCGCAACAGAAATGACACGCCTGTTTGCCGTTTTGTCAGGCGACTGCTTAACTTCAGTTAGCTTCATCTATCATCTTGATGCATAATCAGCGGCGTCCTTCACTCCCGCACAGAACACTATGAGGGTACAGCTTTGCGTGTAGATCTAATGACAAGCGCTGTATGGTTAAATAAAACACGAGCAGCCATGTTGTTCACTGTCATGCTACTGACCGCATTTCTGATCATCAGTTGGACCAGCTTTAAAGTGGCTCAACAATCGCTAGAGGCGGAGATCAAAGAAAATACCCTACCGCTCACCAGTGACAATGTCTATTCAGAAATTCAGCAGAACCTGCTACGCCCTATTTTTATCTCCTCGCTGATGGCGCACGATACCTTCGTGCGCGACTGGGTGTTGGAGAATGAATCCGATCCGCAAGCCATGATCCGCTATCTGCGTGAAATAGATAATCGCTTCGATACCATTTTTTCCTTTTTATTTCTGACAAAACCAAACGTTATTACGATCCGCAGCGGGTTTTAAAAACCATGTCAGAGAGCGTTCAAGAAGATCAGTGGTATTTTCAGGCACGCGAACTTTCGGATGAGCATCCTTATCTCATTGACGTGGGGCACGATCCGGAAAAACGCGACCGCCTCGATATCTTTATCAATCACAAGGTCAAAGACTACAACGGTAATTTTATCGGCATTGCTGGCGTCGGTATTTCGGTTGAAAAGGTCAAACATCTGATAGAAAAATATCAGGAACGTTATCGTCGAACCATCTATTTTACGGACAAGAGCGGTCAGGTGGTGTTACACGGTGATGATTTTCGCAATGCGCTAAATATCCGCCAGCAGCCAGAATTATCTGCCATCGCGACAGCCATTTTGACCAATCCAGGCGGCAGCTATCAATATGACGACGACGGTCCGGTATTTCTCAATACGCGCCTGATTCCCGAATTTGACTGGTATTTGATGATCGAACAACGTAGCCATCCCAGTGAACATCGGCTGTGGATTACGTTGATGAAAAATCTGGGCGTCAGCCTGGCGGCAAGTCTGCTGTTTCTGTTTTTGTTGCGGTTAACCATCGGCTGCTACCAACGTCGCCTCGAACGTATGGCCACCACGGATAAGCTGACCGGTGTGATGAATCGCCAGGCGTTTGATTATTTTTTCAAACGCCTACGTGCCATGAGTTTTACTCATCGCAAACCCATGTCAATCCTGATCCTGGATATCGACCATTTTAAACGGGTTAATGACGCCTACGGCCACGGCGTGGGCGATTTGGTGCTGCAAAATATCGCACAGCTTCTGCTTCAGGCGATCCGCAGTTCCGATCAGGAGTGTCGCTGGGGGGCGAGGAGTTTGTGGTGTTACTGGATGATTGTACGCTGGGGAATGCGCTGCAACGGGCGGATATTCTGCGCCGCGCAGTGGAAATCGCCGAAGTGTCATACCAGAAAGAAAAAATCCACATCACCATCAGCGTGGGCGTCACCCAGTACCGCGAAAATGAGAACCTGGATACCTTTATCAATCGCGCCGACATTGCGCTATATCGTGCCAAACAGCTCGGCCGCAACCGGGTAGAAAGTGCGGACAATAACGCAGAGCGCCATCGCCGCAACCCATCACTTTAAAGCTGCATACTGGTCAGCAGCACGGTCATGATAACAATGCTTATCATGATCGATGCTGAGTTGGCAAAGCTGGCGACCACGGATAAATTGCCGCTAAAGCGCGACGTAAATATCGGTGATAACGAAGAGAACGGCGCAAACACCACCACCGCCAACACCTGCCGGATCTCCAGCGGCAGGGGCGTGAAGAAATAGAACAAACAGGCAAACGCCGCCGCCGAACCGTAGCGCAGCAGCAGGATGGTTAACACGTGTTTCAACTGCGAGCGTTCGATATTGATCTCCAGCAGCATGCCGATAATCAACATCGCCACAAATGGGTTGGCGTTGCCAAGCGTGGAGACCACCAGGGTTATCTGAGGCGGCAAATGCCATCCCATCAAGGCGGCAATCATCAGGAACACATAGACATCAAACGGCACGGATGAAAACAAGCGTTTGATAATGTTAAGCCAACCGGAGCTTCTGCCGGTTGCGGCCGACGCCGCAGCAAAGTTCCCCCCAGTGCAGATGACCGAGTTACTGGCATCGAACAGGCACGTCGCCACAATACCAACTGGCCCGAGAAAACTCTACACATAGGGCAACGTAAAACAGCCAATGTTATAACCGGGCGAGTTGATCATGTAATACGCTTTCAGTCCTTCCGGGCGACGGCGGCCAATCATATAGCCAATACCCAACAGAAAGCAGATTACAGCCAAGCCCAAACGCCACCAAAATCAACAGCGAGTGATCGACCAGAAAACTGGCAAAACCCGTGATAACGGCGGCTGGCAACGTAAAATTCATCATCAGCTTGGACAGCGCCGTTCCAGTTTCCGGCTGTAACACCCCACGCCATTTTAATTGATAGCCAATGATAATAACCAGAATAAATGAAAACGCTTTTATCAGAACATCAACCATCTCTTATCCCCGAAAACAGACCGCACCGCATCAGACTTGAGCAGGGCTAAATGCAGCAGCAGTGAAGGCGTAACGATACCATTCTCCGCTATGCCAGTAATGAGGGATATCATGACAATCGCATTTGATGAGCACAAAAAGGCCAGATACATCAACGATCGGCATCACAGCTATTCTAAAAGCAGCAAATGCTCTTTAATGAAACACCACGGCACGCCGTGGTGTTGATGAATACCGCGATGCAGGCGATCAGAGCGTTTCTGGTCGGGTCTGCACCCAGAATGCGTGAATCAAACTCGGAATATAACCCAGCAATGTCAGTATGATATTAAGCAAAAACGCCAACCCTACCACTTTCCCTAGTAACACACCCAACGGCGGAAGAAGAATGGTTAACACAATACGCCAGAATCCCATGGTCACCTCCGCTATAAGTCAAAAGGAACGAGTCACTCGTTCCTTTTGAGCCTAGTACAAAGTAAATACACTGACAATAACGGTACTTTCCAGCCCCTTTTTCGCTACAAACGAATACCACAGCGCAGGCGCCCATTGACATGGGCGATCAGTTTCTATTAAAATAGAAATAGCCATGCGCATTGGAAGCGCTGTTGCCACCCAGCCACGAGCTGTTAACGATAGAAAAGCGCTTACTCACCCCTCTAAAAATAATTTCATAAGACGCCGTAAAATAAGATTCATGATTAGCCCAGCATGAGCCTCTTAGTATGGGACCTTGTATCAATCCCACTCGCGTTAGCGCCACAGAAACGGACGCATTTGATAATCTCACCGTCTCTTTTCTCTCATTAAAGCCATCAATCCCAGTGAAGACGACTATACTCATCGGCGATATTAGCGTTTTATTACCGAATTCCCCTACTTTCAGATAGATGTCTCCCGCACCGCGCCAGTCAGTATTGCTACCTAGCCAGATTGTTCTACAGTAGGACGCGTAGGTACCATCGCTATACGTGGTGCCAACCTGGGCCACTCCTGACGCAAAATCTTTAACATGCGCAATGCCAGCAGAAGAAATAGTCACATTTTGGGTTGACTCCGTCTTTAATGAACCATACCCCTGAGCCACCACAGACAGCGTCGCCGCTTTGCCCCAAAAATTAGCCGTTGGCGTAATCGTCGCGATTTGGGGGCCAGTCAACGACGCAGCGGTTTGTCGTGCCAATACCGCACCAAAGGCATCTTTGAGAGAAATTTCGACACTCCGGGTTGCACTGAACTCATTGGCGTTATCCACACTCCAGGGGACTGACATGTTGTCATCAGTAAACAGCGGGAGTCAGGCACCACTGGTATTACTGCTCCCGCGGGAGATGTAGAATACCGTGCCGACACTCAGTAAGGGGCGGGAGAATACCAACACATCGTGGTAACCAGTACTTGCATGATAAAAATCGTTTGCCAGTACGCTGAGGGTAAGACGGGTTTGGCCCTTACTCACGGCGCCCTGAACAACGCCCGCCTCAGATATATTGATTACACCACTGTTGCTGGATTGCCAGAGGATGTCTGCGTCCGAAGGCACCGATTGCTCCGGAGTCTGAAGCGTAAAGTCTTCTTCATCCGTAGTGCTCACTTCTGCTGTTGCAAAACGGATACTCAACGTTCCCTTATCTAGGATATAGACTACTGAAACTTCACTGGGTCTGAACTGTTCCGTTTCCTGCGTCCTCACCGTTATCAGGGTATTGCCAGGACGCACGGCGGTAAGGATCCCCTCGCTGTTAACGGTCACCACCCCCGTATCATTGCTGCCATACTGTGCTATCAACATGGCCTGTGCATCCGGATTACCAAATCGTGCAACAACGGAATGGGTTTTACCGTCAGACCAGGTCGCATTGATCGGATCGCCGTCGCCAGCGCTGATCAGCGGATCGGCTTTTGCCACGGTCAGCCGGTAGCTTCCCAGCGCTGGGTTGTATTGCGCATTGCCCGGCATATACACTGAAATTGTCGTTTCCCCTGATTTTAGCAGGGTAACAATCCCCGTTGTGCCATCAACGACTGCAACCCCCTCATCGGTGCTAGACCACTGTTGCGACATGCCATCTGGCAGTCCCTCAACAGGTTGAGACTCGGTGAAATCCCACGTAAAGACCACCTGCTGATTCGCATTTGCAAAACGCAGTTCAGGCGTCACAGCGCCGACGACAATAGTGATACCGGCACCTATTGGGATACCGTCGGCCTCGGCCGTTAGCGTTACCTGTCCTTTAGCCATTGAGGTTGCTTGCGACTGGTAGCTACCATTGCCATTATCCGTTACCGCGCCGATAGTGAAGCCGCTTAACGCCTCAGCGCCACTGATCGTCACGACCTTACCTGAAATGGGGTTACTGTATTGATCTGCAAGGATGAAGGTCAGGTTGGCAGCGTCTATACCGTTAGAGCCCAGCATGGTTCTGTCACTACTGAACGTTGACCGAGTGTCATCTATGGCTCCAGTGATCACCGTCACCGGATCGGCTTGCAGACTGTTCTCCTCATCCAGATGCACCGTCATACGCAATACACCTGCTGTCTGGCTCTGCACTTGCGTGGTGGCAATTCCGTCCTCATTGGTGCGAGACGTTGGCGCAAAGCTATTTGCCTGCCCGCTCAAGTGCCATGAGACAACCACCCCCGCCAGCACATTGCCATGAGCATCCGTTACTCGCGCGCTGTAGGTCACGCCCTGCGCATCTCCGGCGGTAAAACAGGTGGTGTTCGCTGTAACCTCAGAAAGACGCCAACTGCTAGTGTCACCCGTTACGGACAACATTCTGCTTTCGCTAAATGCCGAACCGTTGACCATGACGGACAGTAAAGCGTTACCGGCGCGCTAGCCGGACACCGTGATGCGGTAATCCCCGTCAGACACTTCATGACTCGCGCCCAGGCTTACCGTATTGTTATCGCTAACTCCGCTGACTGACTGTCCCGCTAATGCATTACCGTGTTTGTCTCGCAATAACAGACGCAGCGTAGCCGTTGTCTGGCCCGCAATGATGGTCGCAGGTTCAAGCGTTAATTGAGAACCGGGTTCATC
Source organism: Candidatus Symbiopectobacterium endolongispinus (assembly GCF_018777385.1). Taxonomy (GTDB): domain Bacteria; phylum Pseudomonadota; class Gammaproteobacteria; order Enterobacterales; family Enterobacteriaceae; genus Symbiopectobacterium; species Symbiopectobacterium endolongispinus. The sequence goes on from NZ_JAFJYB010000002.1 coordinate 86,221, forward strand.
CGCTGCTGCTGCGCTAAACACCACATCCGGGGCCGCTGTTGCCCCTGACGGCAGGATGGCGCTTACCTGCGCCGCGCCAACCAGCATGCGTGTGAGCGTTACCGAGGCACTGCCGTTATCGTCAGTGTGTATCATCGGCGCGTCCAACGCGCTACCTTCATTGGCGCTCCAGGTAACCGGTATCCCGGCGCCAAGTGCATTTCCGTGACCATCCACTAAGGTAGCCGTGTAAGTCACCCGCTCTCCCACCACTGCTGATGTCGGAGTGACGACTATTTCGCCCTGTATAGCAGCGGTGCTGTTATCCGCCTTCACTGTGAGGCTACCTTGCTGATTCAGCGTGACACCGTCAACGACCGCCGATATCGTTGTCATTCCAGCGCGATTTCCGGTGACCATAGCGATATACACACCGTTGGCGACTTCAGTAAACATCCCGGTAGACATCAACAGTTCTGGCGTGTAGGTCAACGTGCTCCGATCGCTGAGATTCCCCAGCAGATTACCTTCAGTATCCCGCGCCACAACCCGCACGGTGGCCTGCTCCAGCGCGGTCACGATGGTGCCAGGGGTTACCATTAGCACCGACCTGTCTGCCGCTACCGCACCCGCACTGAAGGTCACCAGACTATCAGCCGTAACGGGCTGCGCTCCACCTAACACCGCGGAGACAGTACTCTGCCCAGCCTGGGTGCTAGTCAGTGTGATTTCCGCTATCCCCTCCTGATTAGTGTGGCTGAGCGGAGAGGCCAACGTTCCAAGCGAACTTTGCTAGCCCACCGCAACACCTTCCAGCGCCGTATTGCCATTTTGATCTTGAACCTGCGCCCGCAACCTGATTGTCTCAATACCGTCCGCTTTAGCGGTGGTCGTGCCGATCACTGTCACTGAGGTAAGCAGCGCTGTACTTTGGTTAGCCAATAGCCCCAACTCAGCCTGCTTGACGACATCGTTGCTGGTTGCAGTCAGCGTCCAGCTAACTTCCTGCCTGCCAGTGACCAGCGCCTGATATACGCCGCCCCCCCAACTCCGTTGCACTAAATGTAATACTGGGTTCATCCGACGCCCAGCGCACTGTCTGACCCAGTACCGGGTTATCCAAGGTGTCTCTCAGTGTGAGTTGCACGGTGGCAGCACTTGTGCCATCAGCCGTTATCGACTGCGGATGAACATTTAACCCACTGTGTTCAGCCACAGCGCCCCCTGATCCGAACTGCGCCTGAGCATTATCGCTGTTACCGTTAAACAGCATTGCAGTCACCTCGGTCGCGCCAGCTTGAGTGCCTGACAGCATGACCGAAGCATTTCCCAACCCATCCGTCTGTGCCACCGTTGCGTTAAGCTGATTATTGCTGCTACGCCATGCAATACTGGTCTCGGGTACCGGGTTGTTATGCCCATCGACTGCCGTTGCCGTTAGCATCACACCACTTCCTCCAGCAATGGCCGTGGGGAATGCCGCACGTAACGACACTGTTGCATTATGCGTATCAGCCAGCGCATTAAGTGGCAACGTTTGCATCTGCCCATTATCCAACGTCGCTCGAACCTGGATCGCGCCCGCCTTCAGTGTCGTCAAGATTGCAAAGACGCCTCCTTGCCCATCTGTTTGCCCTTGAGTTGGCGTAATAGTGGCTTGATTATCAGCGTCAAAATTGACGCTGATTCGCTCTAGTGGATTACCCTGCGTATCTTCTACCCTGATGGTGACCGTAGCACGATCGGTCGTACCAGCAACCAACGTTGGGCGATCGCTGGACAAAAGCGCGATCGTGCCATTGTTGCGATCCCCATCGAACGTAATCGGAGACGCCGTGTGTGTCGAAGCATTGCTGGAAGCAGTTACCGCGACGGCAAACGCCTGGGTGCTGGTAATGCTGGTTTGTGCAATCCCATCCGCATTAGTGCTGCTTTGGCGCTGACTAAAACGTACCTGGTTGCTATCCCGGTATGAATGCCAATCAACCGCCACGTTGGACAACAAGTTCCCATTACTGTCCTCAACTTTGGCACTGAATATCACCGGGGTGCGGCCATCCGCAATATAAGGACCTGATGCGGGTGTGACAGCGACGACCTGCGCTGATGCGTTGTTCCCGATAAAGACGGTCTCTTTCGTCGTCCGCTGTCGATTGACTTCCGCAGTTACCCGAGATATGCCCGCCATCGTGCTGAGAAGCGTCGTCTCGACGATACCCTGAGCATCGGTGTTCACTGATGATGCCGCCACAACCGCGCCGTTATCAGCGCTGAACCCTACGGCAATATTTGCCACTGGATTTCCTTGTGCATCATTCACTTGAGCGCGAATGGCTTTCAGCGTTTTGCCATCAGCAATGCTGATTTCGGGGAAAACTGACAGATCGTCATCAGCGATATGAGCAGTGCTGCTACCAGACACAAAATTGATGTCAGCCCGTCGATTACTGTCGCCAACCGTTGCAGTTAGCTAACTGCTGCCAGCCCGAATACTGGTGACCAACACAGTTTCCTCTCCATTACTGTCCGTCAACACACTCTCGGCAACAATCGCTTGGTTTGTCGCTTGCAGGCTGACGCGCACGTTTTGTACGCGGTTCCCTTCCGCATCAGAAACAATCAGATGAACGCTATTCTGTGCATTTCCATCGGCAATGGCACCGTCGGCTACCACGTTCATCGCTTCGATACGTGCGGTGAGGCTATTTGCTACCACTGACACGTTGGCGGACGCAAAACTGGTGCCACGTGCTGATGGCGTGATGGTAAACGCCTCATGGTATGTCCCAGCTGTCAGGGTAGCAACGTACTCACCGACTGTTTGACGAATGAAGGGCGTTAAGGTTGTGTCGCTGCTTGCGCGATTGATCCCTACCTTCTCCACGCTGATTTTGCTGTCTGAGACATCAACCGGAGTCCCCTCGCGATCGTTGATGTTGAGTACCAACTGTTGTTGCGCGGTGCCGTCGGCGGGAAGGCTGATATTTTTGGGTGTTAATGTGCTGCTCTCTGCGTAAATAGCCGCCTGAGTGACCAAAATCTGGGTATTGGCCAGCGAGGATTGATTGCCGCGTTTGTCCACCGCTACGCCTGTAATGGTGTAGCTGTTCCCCCCCTGGGCAGATTGATAATGAGGCAGTATTACGATGTAATCATCATCACTTTCTGGCACAATGAGTCCGCCAGCAGCCATTAGCGTTGGCGCAGACCAGTCAATGCGGGCTAATCAGTATTTACTTTCCACTGTGACATACAGTAATTTTTTCTCCCTGGCAAAACCAGTAACCAAATTAGCCGTTTGCAGAGAAATAACATCGTTCTTGCGATATTCCAGGATGATATTGTTATTGCGATCGACCAGATCATAACGACTCCCAGCCAACTGACGCATCGCGCCTACTGCATCCGGATCGATTTGCTGGCGCCAAGGCACGCCTAAACCCGCATCACTTTCTCCCGCCTTGCCTTTGCGTTGTTCTGCATTGAACGTAGCGAAAGGAAATGGCGTGTAGTTCACACCAGCGGTAAAGGCTTAAGGATCGCGCTGACGATTGTTCTTACCAAACAGCGCAACGTCATTGCCATAATATTGCTCAAAAGTCAGCGCACCTCCCCATTGCGGCAATCCAGGTAGCCATCCTTGTGCTCGGATATCCCAATCACTCGCAGGACGCTCCTGAAAATCAGCAAAGTCAGGGGAGTCTTTCCAGCCTGTCAGGCGATGGTAGCTGTTGGCACCCAATTTCATAAAATCACGCCAATATTCAATTCCGACGCCCATACGCGCGTGGTCACGTAACAAGTCATAATCAAGAAATGTATTGCCACCCAGCATCCAATCATCATTGAACCAGCGTAGGCCGAGACCCACGTTTGACTGGGTGCGATCGTCGGTACGGTGCAGGCTACCTTGAGTAAAAAACAATTTGTCCTGTTGATCGTATAAAGGAACTAACAAGTCAACTTGGGAATTCTTGAGATTCAGGTTTTCATCAGCATTTAATCGCACTCGCGCAGTACCAAACTGACTGAGCCACTGTTGGATGTGCACATTAGCTTCGTTAGTGACCATTCCTCGGGCCAGTGAAGAGGCCGCATCGCTGCTTTTATTGTTAGATAACTGCGAACCCGTCTGGGACGCGAGTCCAGCTATTTTCTTAGCCTGCGTATCATCTTGCTTGAGTGGGGCAGGCGTTGCCTTTTGTCCGGGCTCATCCCATTGCACTGGCGCTAATGGAACCTCTAGTTTCTCGCCAGGTTGCAACTGTTCAAAATCGCGCGCATACGTACGAAACTGGTTAAGTTTGCGTAATTCGTCCAGGCTTATATTGAATTTCTTCGCCACTGAGGCTGTCGTTTCACCAGGTGACAGCACGTAATCCTGAGTCTGCAAACCACTTTGGCCCGCAGGCCTTTGCAAAAAGCGCAACTCCTCGTTAGCCGTGACAATTGATGGTGTTAGGGTTGCCGACAAAATAAAACAGACGTGAAAAGCCATTTGTAACCAGACAAACGACTTTAAACGTAATACCTTAGACTGCGTGTTAATTGTTTCCATTGTCGACACCAATTTAATTATACATTATTCGGCCTGACTACATGAATATGACACTATTACCTATCGCTTTGCTTTCACAAAAAAATAATAAACAGAGATAGTTAATTATGTTGCAGAGTTTTCTAAATCACCACTTATCGCGCAAATTTTAGGAGTAAGCGTTCAAACAATGTTCGCCGAACACGGCTTATGAAAGTCTATATGCCAGCACAATTCCCGGAGTCCTCATTCTGACTCATCTCACCATTACCGATGATTATTGTGGTTATAACGAATATCCAATTCTTCATTTGTTCATGGTTCATGGTCCTACTAAGTTGGTTATTTTTACTTATTCCTTAGGTGCTTTATACTCGACGATATAATATGCCGATTGTTTTTTAGCAGGAAATCAATAACTAACGCCTATAAGAGAAAGACATTTGCTGAATTCTGCAATGAAGTCTTAGAAATCAAAAATAGTGGGAGCGCTATTGTTCCAAAAAAAATCACTTTGAAGTATCGTAATTAGGTTGCGTCACTCTTTTTAACACGTAATTACGCGACAGAGAGACACAACCTAAGATATCATTTATTTAACATTCTATTTAATCATTGAATCAAATCATCCACGATTAGAATATCTATTTATGTTTATTGAATGGTTAGACTGTTGATTTAGCCAATAATAAAACTCCTCATTGTATTTTTGTCCAAAATTTTTTAAAACTCTAGAATAAGAAGGTTTATCACCGCTGGATCCAATTTCTTGTCTTAGGGGGCGAACTAATTCACCACGAATAGAACGCAGTTGTGGTGAACTATCGAGAAATTTTTGCACAAAATATGGCCAGGCGTATAATCTCTCACTATGACTATTAGCAGAAAACCCATCTATATCAATTATTTACCTTAAGCTAGATCTATTTTCTGGCGGGCAATTCATTAAAACACTTTCTGCATATTCATTTTTTTCCATGCGATATATACTCTGCCAGACCTTCGCTCCACCATGTAATTTCCTCTGAGGGAAACATATTAGCATCACCATACTTATTATATTTACCATCAAGATAATGAACAATTTCATGTCCAAAATTATGAATATTATTGTCTTTCATATAAACAAAAATACGTGGTTGATTATTAGGATTGTTAGAATTCCCCTCAATATAAATACCTCCATTATTTGTGTCTATACGGAAAGGATAGTTACCATATCGATGGTAGTGATCTTTATTCTTCATCACTATAATTTCCAATGGTTTTAAATAATCATCTCTTACACTTTTCCCCCGAATGATTCATGAAAATTTTTTAGAACTTTAGTTGCTATAACATTTAGTTTATTTTCCTCCTTATTATTAAAATGATAAGAAGATTTTATTCTATATCCACTATTAAGTTTGAAATCATGGGGAATGAATTCTTTTTCTAAAATAGGTTTTAAAAAACCAGAAAATATAGACGAGTCATTCTTTTCAAAACTTCTCCCGGTATCTTCTAAAAATTTAGTCAAAACAACATTAATTTCCTCACGCAATTTACTTTTGGCTGGTAAGGAATTATATTTCTTTAATATATTATTTAAATTAAAATCAATATTTTTTGTGTTTCAAAGCTAATTTTAGGATTGTTTCCCTTCTCAGAATTGATGATGGATGACAATACATCCAAGGCACAACGAATATGATAAAGAGGGAAATTGTTTTTTTGAATTGACAATATTTAAAGATTGATTGACAAGTTTCAATAAATTTCTCTCTATCGCATCCTTACTCTTAGATAATATCTGACTATCGAGTGTCTCCGGCCTTATATGATAAATTAAATTTAGTAATTTCCCTGTATTAACAGAGAATTCATAATTGTTTAATAGTTTTTCTTGGTTTAAAACATGATACTCCAATATTGCATTGAAATTTTATAATTTATAGTGGAATTATCCTTGGCCATCTCTATCATCGCAGCTACCCAAGAGCTTGTTAAACCTGATAATTCTTCATCCGGTTCATTTGATATACCATGAAGATTATTATATGCCTTAGCAAGATAGTCTCCTATTTTGCTTAATGTTCTAGACACAATATTATTTTCGCTTTTCCAATATGGACTAGATGTATCAACTCTATGATAAAAACTTTCAATATATTTTGACAACAAACCAAGATCGCGTTTGTTTATCTCCGGCTCGAGCATTAACTTATTAATAACTTTAATTGAGGCTATTAATGTTTTTTTAGAGTGTTGATAACCTGTCTTTAAGAACAACTCTTTTTCATCATGAAGATCTCCCATTAATTTTTTTCTAGTACGGTAAACCTCACTTTACTTTGAAGAGGATTTAAATATGTTGATGGAATATTTTTTCCAGTTTCATTTTCGACATGTGAATGTTTTTTCTAAAACAGCTTCATTTTGTTTATTTTTTACATTATTCACCTCATCGAAGAAAACATTTGAATGATGATTATAACCGACACCACTTAAATTTACTGACATAAATAACAATCCCCATTTAATTACAAAACACTAATAAATCATAGCGATATAGCATCTATAGCAATTATGCATACATCTATTTGCAAGTCATAAGTTAAATTTAGAACCAATATTTACTGAACACTCCTTGTTAACGTTAATTAATTTATATATAAACCAACAATACCCACTATTTGATAGTGAGAAAACAACGCAAAACATAAGACGTATCGATGAATTTCGATATTTACCAGTAAATTCAACCAGGTCTATTTGTAATAATCACTAAATTTAAACAGTTCCATACTCATCCCATGTTTGAAATCAATAATTCAGCTCTTTCTTTTTCACCCATTATCTAATGTAAATAACCCTCATAAAACCAGCTAAATACCTTATTTTTGTTATTGTGGATACTTTGTTAAATAATTAAAAATCAAGTCATGATAAAAACCAAACGGTATAAAAGGGTAACAGGGGTCGAGTTACTTCCCCTAGATGGTATAAATAAGATAGTTTGTCTGAAAATTGTCATTACAATGATATAATACTTGTTATCATATGTTATCCCGCACGAAAAATTTTTTTCTTCATACCTGACCTATATTGAGAAAAAGTGGCTCACCTTTCACAGAAAAAATACTGATTAAATATCGAACTTTAAGAGATACCTCCCCAACTGGAAAGCATTGAAGACTATACTGTGCCAAATAGCATATAAATGTGGAATATCAACGTACTAAAAACATTGCCTTACAATAACCCCGATCCCAAATAGAACATTATTTTTAAAAAAATAAACGCAATACAAACGAAAAGCATGCGAGATTAACCCCATCATAGACTATGTTGATAGTGTAGCTTAAAATGATATTAAAAATAAATATCAGGTGATAAAACAATGAAAGATAAGCCAAAAGGTGGAAAAGTTTATACTCTCAATATGAAGAAGCAGCAGAAATGTTAATTGGTTTGGTTATGAGAATCAAACACGGGTAGATTCAAATAAAGACACGATAGAGCCTGTACAGCTAAGGTTAGTAGAAGATGTCGTTAATTTAACAGCTGCTGCCATAGCCTTTGGTGTTACATACTCTTCAACTGATGCACCACCTGATAAAGTTTGTCTAGACTTAAATATAACAAATGATGCTGATATAATACTAGTTCCTGTTTTTATAAATATGCCTACGGGTTTTTATTATAGGCAATCATTAAGTCCACTAGTAAGAAATTCACAAGGTAATTTGATAATAGAATGCAATAGCTTTGATCAAGAGCATGTTAATAAAGTTGATTTTGTAGCTATCACAACCGACAATGGTAGATTAGATCCAATAAAGTACGTTGATACCTCAGCACCTGATTTTTATAAAGACTTTGACATCCCCATTATAAGTATATACATTAAAGTTAAAGATGACTTTTTAATATTTTATTATTTATGGGTTAATGAGCAAGGTGTGTTAATCAACGATAGTAATTACATTGATACTATTGACTTAACATATGGAGCATTTCAAGGATATAAATCAAGCAAATCTCCATCGTTTGGCGTTTGTTTTAATAAAGTTAAGGTAACTGGAAAAAAGGGAGAGACTATACGTGCCGATATTGTTTTTACTCCGTTGTATTTAATTGCTGATGATGTTATTGGTACATGTATCCCACGAAAAATTATCGACATCGGAGAAAAATCCGGAGTCGGTTTTGAATGGGCAAAACTGGCAGCGCTTGATTTTTGGCTTTCAATTAAAACCAAACAGTGAAGACGTGTCAAAAATTAGTGGCGGCCCAGCTATTTCTACACTAATTTCAGCTGGAGCAATATCGTTAGCAGCTGGATTCGCTGCTTTTAGTTCAATTAGAATGCAGATAAATAAAATAGATCCCATAACCCTTACACTTACAATACGGAACTATTTAGATTCCTGTTTATGTATCAGTGCCATGTCCATTGTAGATGATATACACAAAACTAGATCACCAATTTTACGATCTGGCGAAACAGCTGTTTTTCCGTACTCGAAAAGCAAAAACTTTGACAAAACACAACTCGTTGACATCATTGTTATTTATAATGTAACAGAATATAAATCAGGACAAATCATAGGGTTGTGGGATAAAAATTTCAATGAAGACTACAAAAAAAATAGTATGCAATTTGCCAGACGTATGATCCGTGATGATAATACAGGTTTAATGCGTTATTATACAATGATGTCTAATAATCAAACCTATCGTTCTGCTGGGAATATTGGCATTACTTTCTTTTAACTTAGAAATTAAACATGTCATAAAAATCATCAAAAACCACGAAAAAAATATATTTTCATATCGAAAAAACACGTTCTACCTATTTACATGAACTACGAAAAAATACATTTAAAGTTTAACTGCATCAACTCATCAAAGCTTTTATATTATATAGAAAGGGTTATTAAGTCATCTACTTAACTTCATTTCAGCTTTACCAGAAAAGTAAAAAACGTAGCCTAATGAAGAGGGAAACCAATCATTTTGTAGCAAAAACTGATGCAGACGTAGTGGCAGACAAAGACGATGATTGCGAAGCGCTAAAGCTGGCAATGTTCAGCTAACTCTAATCGAGTAATCACCGCCCTCTTCAGGTCATTAACTGTTATCTCCTGTAAAACATCATAGTTACTCAGCTTAAACCACTGCTTTACTGCCTTCATGACTCCACTGACTTTCATCGACATACCTTTTTCTCTGACAAACCATCAACTTTGCTGCCCGCCTTTTAAACGCCAGCGAAGGCTAAAAATAATTTATTTCAAGAGTGTGAGCCAGGAGGGCTGCTCAGAAAATTACAACATGATAAAAATGCGAGAGTTAGGGACGGAAGATGATTTTAAAGGGATATTTAATGCAGGGCTTTATGCAGGAAAAAATCAAAAATGCATCGTAATTAATTGATTTTACAGGTTTATTGGCGGAGAGGGGGGGGTTTGAACCCTCGGTAGAGTTGCCCCTACTCCGGTTTTCGAGACCGGTCCATTCAGCCGCTCTGGCACCTCTCCGTTTAAGTGGTTGCTATCATGCCCTGTTTTACGGCATTTTAACAGCAGATATCCTTGCGTTTGTATTCAAGTGACGACTTAGCGAGCAACACGACGATGAAATGGCCATGGAAAACACAGCACGCACCGGAAAGCATCCCCATTCAGTGGCAAGATGCTCTTGCCATTCCGCTGTTGGCACCGTTAAGCGATAGCGAGCAACAGCGACTTATCCTGCTTGCCAGTGATTTTTTACATCAAAAACGTATCATTCCTTTACAGGGACTGACGCTGACTTCCGTTATGGAGCAGCGAATCGCACTGCTGTTTTGCTTGCCCGTTCTCAAGCTCGGCATTGAATGGCTAAACGGTTTCCATGAGGTGTTAATCTATCCCGGCCCTTTTATTGTTAATGATGAATGGCAGGATGATATCGGTCTGGTGCACGCCGGGCCAGTGGTGCAATCCGGACAAAGCTGGGATCATGGTCCCATCATATCGAACTGGCAAGAAGTACAGGACAGTTTCGATTTATCGGGGTTCAATCTGGTCATTCATGAAGTCACGCACAAGTTGGAGAGGATGCCGCCAGCATGGATCCCTATGCGGCCCAGGATCCGACCGAGTGCTTTGCGGTGCTCTCTGAATATTTTTTCAGCGCACCAGAGCTTCTTTTCGAACGTTTTCCTACGCTTTATGGCTGTTTTAGTTGCTTCTACCAGCAGGATACACTGGCGCGATTAAAATCCTGGCAGCAGGCGAATCAGCGGACCCCCCGTGCTATATTGATGAAGAATTGGTCTTGGCTGTACACAGCCTAAGCAATCAGACAATACGGGCGAATTTACCGTTGACAGCCTGCCAGCCGACCGATAATATTCGCCCCGCTTACGCAATTCCTCTGTAGTTCAGTCGGTAGAACGGCGGACTGTTAATCCGTATGTCACTGGTTCGAGTCCAGTCAGAGGAGCCAAATTCAAAAAAATAATGCAAGAATCCTTTCCCGACACGCGCTAACTTTCCCTCCGCATCGGGTGAATTTGGTGGTCAGGTATGGGGTCTTTCCGGTTCGATAAAGGAGTGACCCTCATATGTCCCTTAAAGACACGAAAATCCGCAACGTAAAGCCTCCCGTTACCCCCATAAAACTGTCCGATTCTCATGGTATGTATCTTCACGTTAAACCAACAGGTTCGCGCTTCTGGTATTTCAGATATTACTTCGGCGGCAAAGAAACCCGCATCGCATTGGGCGCGTATCCGTTAATCAGTCTGTCTGAAGCGCGTCAGAAACGCGATGTACTCCGAAAACAACTGGCGAACAACATCAACCCAATGCAGCAGCGCATCGCTGAAAAAGCCGCCCACTCCCCTAAAAAATGCCTTAAAGTCGTCGCCCTAAGCTGGCATGGCAGCAACAAGGCCTGGTCAGAAAACAACGCCGCCCGGCTGCTTGCCAGCTTAGCTAAATACAGTTACCGTTTTTCGTAGCAGCATGCCGCAGGAATATCAGCGTTATAAGATCTTTTATGAAAGCTTTCATCAACAGGCCTTAGGAGTGCGGGTTAACTTTGTGGTAGAACAACATGAAGGAAAGTGAGATCTCGAGTTTCTCCCGGTATTTAGCCGCTACAGGGAAGCTTGACGAGGACACGCAAAAGCACTGTCAGCATTTACTTAATGAGCGATATTCTGCTGCGGGCATTCCGACTCATGGTTTTGATGCGATATCGGATTATATAAGACCAGTGACTCACTCTTTACTTGATGTACTCACGGGCCCCATTCAGTAAGTCTAATCAAACAACATGACACAATGTCCAGCCAGGGCGGATCCCACAGTAACAGGGATACTGACTCATCAACCCCGACGTTGATGAGTCAGTATTCTGGTTACCGGATATGCTCTGTGTGACTTGCTTAACACGACGAAAATTAAGCTGTACCCCATCGATCAGGACATCGACCACACTGGCAAAAACGAAATCAGTATGTTGCAAGGGCTCTCACCATCAATGGCTCAGTTTGACGTGATACTTACACACCATTTTGAGCAGCATTGATAGGGTGTAAACCACGTGGACATTTGCAGGATGGCGGCAGAGCAAGTAGGTTTGTGACGTAATAGACTATCTAATAAGGAAATCAGCGTGAAGCAATGGTTGGCAAAACTCTTTGGCAAGAAACACATCGAAGAACAAATGGATGCTGGCACGGCATTCCCGATCCCCTGGGAAGGTAGCCGGCAGAGCATCTACCTTTTTTTATCCCCTTATGCGCAAGGCAGCGAACCGCTGCCGGAAAACGCGCAAACGCTCCCGGATGAAAATACACAAGCAGGAGAGCTACGCTGGGTAGCAGGCGGCATGGACGGCGCATTTGGTCATCATGGCGGTAGCGCAGGCTCAGAAGAGACTGCCATACAATTACTCAGCGCACTTGGCGCTGCGACTGAATCCCCCTCACTGGCAAATATACAGAAACTGTATGCCTTGCTGAGAAATGAGCCTCCGCTAGATTACATCGATATCCTGATGGAGAAACTACCGCAAGCCTCTGCGTTATCCTCGCAGAAAGTGCACGATATGATGCTGTGGCTGGCGATGGAAAGCCCCGATCGTAACCCCGTGAAATGTGCCGTTGCGCTGCTGGCATATTTCCCTTCACAGGAGAATCAGGCGCTGGTTAGCCTGCTTGGATTACACGGGGAATTTACTCTTTTCAGCGCCGTCGCATTACACAATATATTGCCTGCCGAATCTCACGAAACCGCACTGGTGGCACGGGCAAAACGAGTGGCCAGTTGGGGACGCATTCAGCTTATCGAGCGTTTGCCGGATGAGGTGTCGTCAACCACCCGTGACTGGCTACTGCGCGAAGGCTATTCAAACTCAGTGATGCCGGAATACACCGCCTGGGATTGTGCCACCAAAGGCAAACTTTTAACGGTGTTGACGAGCGGGAACGTTGACGCTGAACTACTGCTCGGTGCTGGTGAAATACTTTCTGCACTGATTTACGGTGGCCCAGCACGTGATATCCATGACTATGTTGACGGCTCACTGGCCTGCCATCACTACCTGGTGTTAATTCGGCAGTCAACCGATGACAACGCGCGCAACTTAACTGAGAGCCGGGGTTATCAGCGACTTTATCAGCGATAAGGATAAAAACTGGGAACACCTACTGGCTCAAGGATGGAGCGAAGAGATTAGACAGAAAATTGGCGAAGATGCGCAGGCGATACTGGCTCAACCGAAATGGCGGACAAAGGTAGAAAGGGATTTATCTGCCAGCGACCAGTCTGACTTTTTCTTAACCGTCCACTCAGCGAAGTTATTGGGCATTGATACCTGGGATGTTATTTTTGCCAGACAGTCTGCTTCTTCACAAGAGAATAACTGGTACGAATTAATGCGCACCAGTGTTCCAAAGCGTTTGAAGCACATCCTATCCCTTGCAGAATCACAACTTGATCTGGATGCAATTGCTACTGGTCCCGATACGCAACTGGGCTTCGGCCCTCAATATCAGCAACACAGTGCGCTCGATTTTATACTTCAGGATCTCCATCGCTTTCCGGGTATGGGCTGGACACTGATAAAAACGGTTTACACAGCCCGGTTATCCGCAACCGTCATATGGCGCTCAACGCGATTGAGAGTTGGTCGCCCGCTCAGCTCCCGGTGGAACTACACGAGTTGCTTGAGGTTGCACGACAGCAGGAACCAGACGAAAAAATTCGTGAACAGTTAGACAAAGCGCTGGCGGGAAACAACGCTTGAGACGTAGGAAATTTCTTTACCGTCAGCTTGATAGTCCATAGCGTGGCGGTAACTCGGCATCCTGCCGTTCACCCTGAGTGCCACTAAACCAGAAGGCATGCTGATAGCGTGCCTGAAACAACTTATGCGCCGGAAAACGGTGATATATGGGTACAGCCGGAGAGCACTTTACTGTAATTTTCGTTGTTGCTGCCATTGAGCGATGAGAACTATTGCTGTCAGCGGGTATAGTAAATCTGATTTTGCTATGTTAACCAAGCATAGTTTACATTGAAATAAACAATTTACATCGCTCGCATTTATGAAAAATTCTCTTTAATTTAAATAGATAAGTAAGATACTCTTAACCCCCCCCCCTTTGGCAGAGTCACGAACCTGCCGGTGCCGTTCTTTATCAAAGATACTTATGAGCTGTTCAGTATGCAGTTAACGCCGACTGAAAACATTGTAAGCACACCCGTTTTAATTCCACACACTTTTTGAGATTTCTGTTTTCTCAGCCATCAGGCGATACCCCTCCAGTGTCATCAATCATCGCCCCTATATCTTAAGTTGCTTGTCGGCAACTCACTCAGCCGTTTTCAGCACAAACACGCATTCTGCGCAATATCTTGCGCAAATTTCATTTACAAACAGCGAACGGCTAATTTTATTCAATTAAAACAATCATATAATTAATAGCGCAAATATTGCTAATTCACCGGTGTTATTTTAAAACCCGTTTAACAACAAGGAGCAACACTATGCCAACGCCATGCTATATCAGCATCGAAGGAAAAACGCAGGGCAATATCACCGCAGGTGCCTTCACCTCTGACTCCGTCGGCAACATATACGTGCAGGGCCACGAAGATGAAATGCTGGTACAGGAATTCAAACACGTTGTCACCGTACCGACTGACCCGCAATCAGGCCAGCCTTCTGGTCAACGCGTCCACAAACCGTTCAAATTCACCGTCGCGTTGAACAAAGCCGTTCCGCTGATGTACAACGCGCTGGCCTCCGGTGAAATGCTGCCGACCGTGACCCTGAAGTGGTATCGCACTTCCGTGGAAGGCAAGCAGGAGCACTTCTTCTCTACCGTGTTGACTGACGCCACCATCGTGGACATCAACTGCCAGATGCCACACAGCCAGGCCCCGTCAAAGCTGGACTATACCCAGCTTATCGAAGTCCCTCTGGCCTACCGCAAAATCGACTGGGAGCACACTGTTGCCGGAACCTCTGGTTCTGATGACTGGCGTGCGCCGGTCGAAGCGTAATGCGCCTTTGACACGGCCATGTGCCGGGTTTTCTGCCCTGATTCATGGCCTGCGCCATGCCTGAGTGTGGATGATGGTATCAGGAGGACGTGTGGCAAACAGTACAGGATTACAGTTCACGGTAAAGGTTGGCGCATTGCCCGAAAGCACCTTTGCCGTGGTGGATTTTCAACTGAGCGAGGTGCTGAATCAGCCGTTCACCATGTCGCTGAATCTGGCCAGTGCTCAGCCGGGTATCGATTTTGGCGCAGTGCTGGACCAGCCCTGCGAGCTGCTGGTGTGGTATGAGGGTGAACTGAAGCGCCAGGTGAGCGGGATTGTCAGCGCCTTTGCCCAGGGTGACACCGGCTTTCGGCGCACCCGCTATCAGGCGGAAGTGCGTCCGGCACTGTGGCGGCTGGGTCTGCGTACCAACGCCCGCATCTTTCAAGCACAAAAACCGGAGGCAATTATCGGTACCTTGCTGGAAGAATCCGGCATTACCGATTATGCCTTTGCGCTGCGTAACGACCATGCGGTGCGTGAATACTGCGTGCAGTACCGGGAAAGCGATTTGGCCTTTGTCACCAGGCTGGCCGCAGAGGAAGGTCTGTATTTCTTCCACGAGTTTGAAGCGGGTAAGCACCGAGTGGTGTTTGCCGATGATGCCGTGGCGCTCGGCCAAGGTCCTGAGCTGTTCTTCAATCTTGCGGCACAGGGGCTGAGCGAAGGCGAGTATGTGCGCCGTTTTCGCTATGCCGAGGCGGTCAGCACCGCCGAAGTTGCCATAAAGGATCACAGTTTCAAAACGCCAGCCTATGGCCTGCTGCACAGCAAGCTGAGCGCTGAGCTGGCGCACCAGCGTGAAAGCTACCAGCATTTCGACTACCCGGGGCGCTTCAAGTAAGACCAGAGCGGTAAGGCCTTTACGGGCTACCGATTGGATGCACTACGCGCTGGCGCGATGACCGGCTCCGGCGAATCCAACGCCGCGATGCTGATGCCGGGCAACAGCTTTACGCTCACGGAACACCCTAATCTGGCACTCAACATCCCATGGCAACTGGTGGCGATCATCCACAGTGGTCAGCAACCGCAGGCGTTGGAAGAGGAAGGCGGCGGCGAGCCGACCACCTACAGCAACCGCTTCGAGGTCATCAAAGCCAGCGCCACCTGGCGCGCTGAGCTGCCGTACAAACCGATGGTGGATGGTCCGCAGATAGCGACTGTGGTCGGCCCTGCCGGTGAGGAAATCTACTGCGATGAACATGGCCGGGTGAAACTGCAATTCCCGTGGGACCGCTACGGCTCGAGTGACGACCAGAGTTCGTGCTGGGTGCGTGTCAGTCAGGGATGGGCAGGCGGTCAGTACGGGCTGATAGCCATCCCACGCATCGGCCATGAGGTGATTGTCAGCTTTCTGGAGGGCGATCCGGACCAGCCGATTGTCACTGGTCGCATTTTCCATGCCACCAATCCGTCGCCATATCCGCTGCCCGCCAACAAAACGCGCACCGTATTGCGCACCGCAACACACCAGGGCAATGGTTTCAACGAACTGCGTTTTGAAGACCTGGCCGGACAGGAAGAGGTGTTTATTCATGCCCAGAAGGACATGAACACCGTAGTGCTGAATAATCAGTCTACCTTGGTAGAAAACGATCAGTTTTCACACATAAAAAATAACATGCACCACACCATCGATAACGAATATCGCATGCTGGTGAAAAAAGAGGCATCCCTTACAACCAATACGTCACTTCATGTAAAAGCGGATGATGGCTTATTTGTGAATGGCGCAAAGGAAATTCATCCGTCATCCGGTCAAAAAATAGTGATCGATGCAGGAAGTGAAATAACGTTACAGGCGGCAGGACATTTCATAAAAATTGACTCGTCAGGTATCAGCACCAGCAGCATCGTCAATATGGGAAGTGGCACTCCCGGAGAGGGCAGCGGTTGGAAGGGGAAACTACCTGAAATCGTTAATCAAAAATCCCCCTCATTGCTTGCCGAGATAACACCAGCGATTTCTCTGGCAGAGACAAAACCCCTGTGCCTGACCTGTTTGATGAAGGCCGCAGTCAGTGGGCAAACATTGGTTGTCAGAGGGGAGAAATAATGGCTGATGAACTCAACACTCACCTGAATGCCTATGGTTTGGTATGCGACCTGCAATATGAACGCTACTTTCAAAAGGAGCTGGTTTATGAAAAGGCCACAGTTTTACCGTTATTTCGAACGTATCCTGACGCACAGATAGCCTGGAGCGGTCCCTGGATTATCCAACTGGATGCTGCACCAGGGTATCGAGATCAATTGCTCGAACTCGCTCAGAAGTGTCCATAAGTCACATGGATAAAAAGTGAAAATGATATCGACCTGTTGGCCGCCCACTTTGCACAACAGTTGAACGTCAGACTGGAAGATGGACGGATCGCACTTTTTCGATTTTATGACCCCAGGGTATTACACCGGGTCAAAGATATCTTAGCGCAGCCACAGAGGGAAGAAATGCTGCAAGGAATAACAGAATGGCGATATTCCCTTGCAGTAAGCGATTATTCGCTACGTTTGAATGCGACAGGATTGGCGTCATGAAGTTTAGCATGGTCTTCCCCTATCATGATGGGAGACTCATAACCCCATGTTTAACCTGCCGTAATGGAACATCACTGCCACCTTAAAGCGTTCTTTGTTCCGGTATCCTCTGGACTTGATCCGCAGCAGCCTTATCTTGCTGTTTAGTGACTCTGCATTACCGTTTGATACCCTGTGTTTCATGGCATTCAGGATCCCGTACAGTCGTTTACGTAACGTCCGGGCGGCGCTGCTTAGTAGCGGGACACCAACGTCTTTTGCCATCCCTATCCATTCCAGCCACAGACGCCTGCTGTGTTCGTCATACCGGCGGTTCCAGAGTTCCCGGGCCAGCGCCTTCATTGCCCAGCAACGGCTGGTATCAGGCAGAACCATCTGCGCTGCTTCCAGTCTTTCTGCTATTCGACCATGACGTTTATGGCGACCGTACAACCACAGATAACGGGAACGATGTGCACTTTTTCGTGCCGGTAACGGGATGGTTTTCATCTCCAACTGTCGTGTTTTATCTACGACGGCACAGAGCATTTTCGCTACATGGAAGTGGTCGAACGCGATCTTCTCCACCGCGTTAGGCAGATGGAGCCGCGCTGCGCTTATATAGGATAGATTCATGTCCATCGACAGGGTTTTAATGGATTCAATCTGGCGGTCACCCAGACTCCGGAGATAGCCAGCAAGACTTTCAACTCCGCGATCATCTTTGAGTTCCAATGCCTGTCCTTGGGTATCAGAGATAACGGTGACGTACTGATGCCCCTTTTTGAAAGCGACCTCATCAACACAGAGATGACGTGCGGCCTGAGGTGTTTTTCGACGGGCCAGTCCACGCTTAACCGCCCGTTGCATAATATTATCGACAGCATTCCAGCTCAGCCTCAGCTGTTTCCTGACGGCATCCACGGTGCTGATTTTCAGCCATGAGATAACGAACGACTCGAACAACAGCGTATACCGGCTACCGGGGCCGGCCCATGGAACAGACAGCGTCTGGTAGCCATGCTCCGGGCACATAATACGGGGTACATCAGCTTCGACTATTGTCGCGAACTGACAGGTATCGAGATGGCGCCATTTACGATGTCGGTGATCGTGAATAGGACAAGATTTCCCGCAGGTTGGACAGGTTAACTGAGTGTTTTTCGCAATCTCAACTGTAACGGTAACAGAACCGGCATTTTCATCGAGAGAAAGAGACTTTACCTGCCACGGAATAGACAGGTTGAGGATATGAGCGTAGAGAGACTTTTCGTCCATGGTGGTGACCTCTGGCGATTTAATACGCCATTATCATGCCTTCAGCCACCACAACAAGGGAAGACCCATTCACGAACAGCGTTAACCGATCTCCAGGCTGAATATTTGCCTTTTTATTGATGACCGAATTCCAGCGCATAACATCTGCGATATCTACCCCGTGACGTTTGGCGATACTCGCGAGAGAGTCTCCTTTACGCACCTGATAGGTAATGGAATTACTGTTACCCTTTTTACTGCCCGCAGAGGCCTGTACAACCTGAAGCGATTGACCAACCTTCAAAGCGTTAGCGCTGGCTAGGTTGGTCCACTTGCGCAGATCCTGCGCGCTGACCTTCAGTTTCGCCGCAATACCTGACAAGGTGTCACCTGAACGAACCTTGTATTCCGTGTTTGCGGATAACTGCGCCAGTTTAGCGGGTTGTACAACGGCGATTCGCCATCTGCCAACGAATCCTTCAACTGCTCAACATGTGCTTTAGGCACCATAATGTAATGTGGCCCGTTCGGAGCGGTCACATCACGTTTGTAGCCTGTGTTGTAGCTCTTCAGTTTTGTTAGCGACAAGCCAGCCATTTCAGCCGCTTGCGTCAACTCCATCTGTTGACCCAGGTCTACCTGCGCCAGTGCCCGACTTTCGTTGGGCTTAGGTAACTCAATGCCGTATTTTTTGCTATTCTCAAGAATATTGCTTAAGGCTAACATTTTCGGGATATAAAGTGATGTTTCACGTGGTAACGCCAATGCCCAGTAACTCGTTGACCTGTCTTTTGCCTTATTTGCTTTTACTGCTTGCAAAACACGCCCTTCACCGCTGTTATAGGCGGCTATGGTAAGTAGCCAGTCACCATCAAACATTGTGTTGAGGCGCCGCATCATGTCTAAGGCGGCCGTCGTTGATGCAACAACATCGCTACGACCATCATACCACTGGTTCTGTTTCAAACCGTAGTTACGCCCAATGCCCGGCACAATCTGCCAGAGCCATGCGGCATTGGCAGATTGTGCCGGGCATTGGGATCAAAAGCGCTCTCCACTATGGGTAGCAGTACCAGTTCCATCGGCATTTTGCGCTGCTTAATCTGCTCGACTATCCAGTACATGTACGGCTCTGCCCGTAATGTTACATCGTGGAGATAGCTCTTATTTTTTAAGTATCGTGTTTTTTTGCTCGCGGTTCCGGACGTTATCCGGAACCTCCATCTTCAGCTCGTCGCTAATGAAGTTCCACAGGCTACGCTGCGCTAGGCCATTATTATCCAACCAGCGCGCGGATATCTCTCGACTTCCTGTGTACTTTCCTGCTTCACCTTGACCTACTGAAGACAGACTCTGCCCATGTTGTTTCGGTTGCGAGGTGTCTTGGTAGACCCCTTGGCAACGCCAACAAGACTGAGGCGATAATAATCGCGTGAGCCTTCATATATGTGTCAATAGTTTGCTTAAAAGACGAGCAATAATACTTTGATTAGCCGATCAGCACAACAAAAACCTTCAAAAGCAATCTTTCTTGCTACGTAATTGGGCGAAAACTTGCCAATCCTTTATGTTTTCAGGTTTTGTTTTTAATTTTCCTTTTAAATCATTGTCATAGCACCTAAGAAAAAGGTTGATTTTTCGTTCAAGACCAAGGGTGGTTGGCAACGTTGATTGAGATTTATCTCGTAATAGCCTGATTTCAGAAAGATAAGCGGCAATATTGCACTCTTCAGGCCAGATAGTGTGAGCAAACTCAAGATTTGACAGGGTGTACTCGTGTGCACAGCAAATGCGTGTTTCATCAGGTAATTTTGATATTTCCTCAATTGATTCATGCATTTGCTTGGGGGTTCCTTCAAAAATTCGCCCACATCCAGCCGAAAACAACGTATCTCCGCAGAACAAATAGGGGGCAGAGTAGTACGAAATATGACCTAAAGTGTGACCCGGCACAGAAAATACGGAGAAATCCGAATTGAGTAACTGAATGTGATCGCCATCGCGCAAAATGCGTGTTGCACCATGCTGCGCTGTCTCCTCAGGGCCATAAATCGGCAAGTCAGGGTAAGTCTTCTGGATATCAGGTACCCCCGCCACATGGTCATTGTGATGGTGGGTGAGTAACACTGCTACCGGTGTGAGTTGGTGTTTACGTAGCGCTTGTAATACTGGTTCTGCTTCACTGGGATCAACAATGACACAACGGTGCTGTGCGTCATGTAATAGCCAAATGTAGTTGTCCGAAAGTGCGGCAATACTGATAAGATTCATGTGATACTCCATTTATACACGTGATATTTCAAGCTGCATGTGCGTTGGCTGCGTTCACTCACACGAATCACTTACCTGAGTAAGCATATCGGTATGGATGAACCTCATTTGTCCTTCTCTTGCCGCCTTCCTGCAACTCGAATTATTTAGTGTATATTACGTGGTCTGAGATAGCTATTGGGTCTGAGGGAGAATACTAATATATGAAGCCAGCGCATACGCCTCAGGCATATTCTTCACCAATGTGTTGGGAGGATATCCCTTGGGGCGCACATTACCAGAAGGCGCTTGAACATGCATTGGCAGCATGGTGGCCGCGTGTGTTCGGCTTCCATTTACTGAAAGTCGGCGCGCTCAGCAACGCTATCGCGACGGACACGTGTGCCATTTCCCATCAGGTTAATATCAACCCGAGTGTTGCTGATGATGTGCATGTTTTGGCCGATCCTTACCAGTTGCCCTTTTCTAAGAAATCTATCGATGCCTGCTTGCTGGCGCATACGCTCTCTTATTCATCGGATCCACACCGTATTCTACGTGAAGTGGATAGGGTGCTGATCAATGATGGATGGTTATTGTTGAGTGGGTTTAATCCAATAAGCCTGCTCGTGGCTGGAAAGCTGACGCCCGGCCTTCGTCAATGCCAGCCCTATTGTGCGCGCATGTTCACGCAGATGCGTATGATCGATTGGCTCAGCTTGCTCAATTATGAAGTGCTGTATCAGGGAACCTTCCACGTGGTGCCGTGGAAGATACCGCAGATGATCACAACATCAGCACCTCACTCAACTCCCTTAGGTTGCCTGATGCTCCTTGTTGCACGTAAACGTACCATCCCGCTTACCATGTCCCCTTTGCGCCAAAGGTTCAACAAGCTACCGGTGCGCAGAGCCGTTGGGGCAACCAAGAGTTACCGTAAAGGGTACCGCCCATTCTGAGCGGATTATTCCGGCTGATAGCCCGTATCGTCCTGCGTCGGGTGCGAGGCAGCCTGGCGTGCCAGTTCATCACATTTCTCGTTCTCGGGATGACCCACATGGCCCTTAACCCACTCCCAACGCATCGTATGCCGCTGAATGGCGGCATCCAGCCGCTGCCAGAGATCGATATTCTTAACTGGCTTTTTGTCAGCGGTTTTCCAGCCTTTAAGTTTCCAATTGTGGATCCAGCGCGTGATACCCTGCCGCACATATTGGCTATCGGTACTCAGTACCACCGTACACGGAGTCGTCAATGTTTCCAGAGCGGCAATCGCTGCCATCAACTCCATGCGATTATTGGTTGTCAGGTGATAACCGGCACTCAAGGTTTTTTTGTGCTGCTTGTAGCGCAGTACAACGCCATAACCACCCGAGCCGGGATTTCCCAGACAAGAACCATCAGTGAAAATTTCTACCTGCTTTGTCATCTCTGGTAGACTCTGCCTTAATCATAAAAACCGTAAGTCTGACATAAAACGAAAGCGATGAGCATTGCAATTACACGACAGATCGTTCTGGATACCGAAACCACGGGGATGAATAGGCTCGGCGTTCATTATGAAGGCCATAAAATCATTGAGATTGGTGCGGTAGAGGTCATTAATCGCCGCCTGACGGGGCGCCATTATCATGTGTATATCAAGCCTGATAGGCTGGTTGATCCGGAAGCGTTCATGGTCCACGGCATCAGCGATGAATTTTTACAAGATAAACCTGCCTACGCTGAGATAGCCGAGGAGTTTATTGAGTTCATTAGCGGTGCGGAACTGGTTATTCATAATGCCGCGTTTGATATTGGCTTTATGGACTACGAATTTCGGATGCTGAATCGGGATATCCCGAAGACAGAGACTTTTTGCAAGATAACTGATAGCCTCATGGTCGCGCGTAAGCTGTTTCCTGGTAAAAGAAACAGCCTGGATGCATTGTGCGACCGTTATCAGATAGATAACAGCAAACGAACGCTACACGGGGCGTTACTCGACGCCGAAATTCTGGCTGATGTCTATCTGGCCATGACGGGGGGACAAACCTCTTTGGCGTTTGCCATGGAGAGTGACACGCAGCAAGTGAGTACAGAAAGTGAGAGCGTGCAGCGAATTACGCACCAAGCGTCTGCTTTGCCCATCATTTATGCCAGTCCGGAAGAACTGGCAGCTCATGAAACGCGCCTCGATCTGATTGCCAAAAAGGGGGGCAGTTGCTTGTGGCGCCAGTAATCATCATTCCATTGATGATGATTGCAGCATGGCGCTGGAATTATAAACAAACAGTATGATCACCTTAGTATTCATCCCGCTCGTAAGGGCATGTTAATGGGGAGCGGTAGTTCAGTCGGTTAGAATACCTGCCTGTCACGCAGGGGGGGGTGCGGGTTCGAGTCCCGTCCGTTCCGCCAATAACTAAAGGATGCTGATATAAGTTCGCTTATATCAGCATTTTTTTGCTTTTTCGATGCGTGTTGAATTTATCACCAGTAAAGAAAACGAAATGGTGTAGCATTTCCTGCGTTGAAAATGCTAAGTATTAGCCACGATGCTGGCTTTTAGCGCTGGCTAGATGACATCTATTTATTATATCGTGTGAATGAGCGCGTTCCCCGCCGTGTTAGATATTATCGATTATAAGAGTTTTGAACAGATAATTTATGTTTTATTTTCTCAGTCTATTCCATACCTCCTTTACTGAAGATCATGTGCGTTACCCTCTGTCTGTGCTTGTTATTACGTTTGAATGCTAATAAATTCACAATAAAACAATATATTATCCATGATGGAAAGAACGGGTGCCAGATAAATAATGTGTATGTGAAGGGTTCACACTCTCATCCCTCTACTTGTCCGCTTATTTTTACTTGTTGTTTTATTATAAAGATCGATATTTTATTCTTTTGTCTTCGAATGTTTAGTGTGAACTGCTAAATGTTGATTTCTCATTCATTTTATAATGAGCTGATGTAAATAGGTCGTTTTTTAATGCTTTTATTAATGAATATCTGTTTGATTTGTTTTTGTTGGTTATTCTTATCGTGTGTTTGAAGAAAGGTAATATTAATTGTTGTTTGTTTTATGTGTGTACTTTTCATAAGTAAGAGAAATCTTATTATTTTTTGATTTTTGCTAGTGTTTTGTTAATTGATAGGTTTTGGCAATTGTTTTTCTTGGGTTTTCTTTGTAAATATTGCCATTGTTAATGGCGAAAAAGAGATGTTATAAAATCCCCGCAAAATAATGAGTGTTGAATATTACCAAGTCGAAAAAAGACGTGGTGAAATAATAGCATTAATAAATGGAGAGGATTGGATATGTATTCTTTAGCAAGTTATGTTCAGGGAAAGTCGATCGTGAGTTATGTGTATTTTACTGAAGCAATGCACAATTTTAAAAATGATCAGTGTGGGGTAACCGCTGTTGAATATGCTATTGTGGCCGCTGGTATTGCTGCGGTGGTTACGGTTATTTTTGGTGAAAACGGACCTGTTAGAGAAATGTTGTCAGGCATCTTCACCAAGATCAAAACTACAGTGGAGAGTTCTGTAAAATAGAGGTTATTAACTACCCTATGAAAAATTGAAGCGATACTTTAACCTGAAAACAGGTACTTTGTATCTGCATGTGTGTATAAAGTGCCTGTTTCGAACGCTTTTGTTGAGCTCATGCGGTAGCTATATGTCAAAAAAAGAGGGGGTTCTTATAATGGGTATTATACCTGATTATAATTTTATAACAACAGCGAAAGCGGATTAGCGTTGAAATGAAAAAGAGCGCATTGATTATTTACATGTTAATGATTCTGACTGGTAGCATTGGTATTTTATTCTATATGAAATCCGCACGTACGCCGACACCAGGAACGAGTGAAATGCGGGGAAATTCTTTAACAGAAACCATTGTCGTGGCCGTCGCCCAGCGAGACCTGTCTGCCAACAATGTTCTGAAGAAAGAAGATTTTCAATTGAAAAATATATCTGTATCACCAGAAAGCACTGATATGCAGTTCAATATAAAAGAAAATGACCTTATTCATTGGGCACTTAAAAGTGCGGTAGCCAAAGGCACCTACCTTCAACCAACTGCGTTGGTTGAAGGTAGTGATGATTATATCGCTATGTTTATCATGCCAGGAAATGTGCTTTATCCCTTTGAGTTAGATGTTTCTGATAATTATCTGTTAACCAATTTAAAGCCAGGTGCCAGTGTGGATATCTATCTTTCCTATGGACTCCGTCAAGACGATAACGGAAGTGAGGACATCATCTCGCCCGCGAAGTCGATTCGCGATACACGGCTTAAACCCCTGATGATCAATAGGCGTGTATTGGCAATTCGTCGGGTAAACCAGGATGAAAAAGAGAAGTCTCAAGAAAGCAGAAGCCAACTCCTGGTTGAACTGAGAGATGCAGAAATCAAGCTGCTAAAAAGATTAGAAGGCAACGCCAGAATACTGCTATTTCCCACGGCCAGAAACCCTATTGACTTACGTTCGAGAGGTAGTGAAACGCTATCCGGCAAAGAGGCAATATGGCCCGTCAGTAGTGCCCCCCCACTGTTTGATGAACCTCGCTCGCGGCCCACACACGAGTGGCGCGGTTAACAGGTCTTGCCTGTTGGGGCTGATAGGGAAATTTTAACAGAGGAAAAAGTTTGATGATGAAGCGCTTCCCATTTCACGCTCGCCTGATGCTAGCACTGATTTTATTGTGTCCGTTAACCACAATGGCCGATCAACTCTTTTTAAAGCCTGGGCAGTCAAAAACATTACGAACCAAAGGGCGTGTTAATACGGTATTTATCTCAGATCCCTCAGTAGCGGACTATAAAGTATTGAATGAAAACACCATCGTATTGTATGCGAAGGTCCCCGGTATTTCAGAGGTCACTGCCTATGATGCTGACACAAAAATTTTGGCTGATTTACAAATAAATGTTGATTCATTTCTGGGGGATATCAATCAGCGCATTGTGGTTGAGTTTCCCGGTAGTCAGGTGGTAGTTAAGAGTTTTATCAGCAGTGAAGGTAAATCTTATATCCTGACGGGGACTATGCCCGATGAGGAAACCCGTGGGGCGGTATATCAGTTAGTGGGCAGTGTCGTAGGGAAGGAAAGCCGAGATCTGAAGGTAAAGTATAATACTGATGATCGGGAAAGCTCAGAAGTTTTCTTTATGGCAAACAAAATCTATAGCAATGTAATAAACAGATTACAATTACCCTCATCCAATCAAATTAACGTAAAGCTCAGCGTTGTTGAGGTAAGTAAAAAATTCACAGACACTTTGGGGATCGAATGGAGTAATTTAACCCTTAGTGGACTGATTAAAGTAAATGGGGTTATTAATGACCCTGGTGTTTTCAGTTTGATTGGTCTTAAATGTGGATTCGATGCAGAAAATATCAGTACCACAATCAGCGCTGTTAATAATGACAGTTTGGCTCGGGTACTCGCTCAACCTAATCTCACCGTGTTGTCCGGTGAAGTGGCCAGCTTTTTAGTCGGCGGTGAAATCCCGCTGTTAGTACAAAGTAAAGAGGGTACAACCATACAATATAAAGAATATGGTATTCGATTAAATGTTGCTGCTAAAGTTGAAAAGAAACAGAAAATAAAATTGTTGGTTTCTAACGAAATCAGCAGTTTTTCAGGGAGTTATGCATATAATAATTACAGCATACCTCAGATAAAAACGCGGCGTTCCAGCTCTACGATAGAAGTGGCCGATGGTGATAGCTTTGTGATTGGAGGCTTACTTAATGAAGAGGATGTGGAATCACTGACCAAGGTCCCTTTCATTAATGATATTCCTATTCTTGGGGCGCTGGCGCGTAAATCTCACACGGAAAGAAATAAAACAGAATTGGTGGTCTTTGCGACTGTCGATCTGGTTAAACCAGTGTCTTCGGCATCACGACATAAAATTCAGTTACCTGAATATCACCGTAGCTCATCCGTTCAATTATTTTTTTAATAGTGGTGTAGATAAAAATACCCGTGAAGGACGGCTTGCCAGTGATGCCATCGCGGTTATTGTCGATATTGGCGATGTGGATAATGTTGAACTTATTATGCAGATGGTTGCACTACTCATCCCGGTTTCGGCAAAACCGATTCTGGTGGGCAATAATGACTCAATCCGCTTTGCACATGCGTTGATGATGGCAGGAACCAACTATCGGCATATTGGATCACAGTTAGCGCAATTGCCCGATCTGATTCGTGACCCTATTCCGGCTACGCATAACCGAGTGACGATGAAAATCAGCGTTCTGGGATGCAAGGGTGGGGCAGGAGCATCCACTGTGGCGCATCAGCTTTTTAAGGCTGCGGGAATGCTGACCTCAATACCCATGCTGTTGGTGCAGGGTTGCAGCGGCAGTCGGGATTTGGATTTATTGTTAGCTAAAGCGTTACCCAAAACGACGGCAGCATTGCCGATCTTACCGCTCATCAGCCGGTAAAGATGGAAACGTGCGACGCAGCATGGCTGTATGAGGATACCGCGTTTAATCGATATAATCTGGCTTTCTTTGATCATGGAATTCATACACACCTCGAACAGCAACTGGAACAGGTATTTATGCAGTCCCATGTCATTGTGTTGGTAATTTCACGGGCGTTAGCCTCATTGCGTGTGGCGAAAAATATACTGGAAGAGCATAAACGTTTCTTGCTGGCAAACCCACTGAAAGAAACGCGTATTTTTCTGTGTTTAAACGAGAGTCATCCCAAAAGTACGGATGAGCTTGTTAATACTGATATTGAAGAATATCTCGGGCTCGCTATTTTTAGCGTAAATGCCTACAACGTTCATCGTAATCAACCCTCCTCAGAGAGTTCACTTTATCGACTTGCTGCTCACCTGTTAGGCAAGTCGTTGGGCCCTAAGCCCTCTCGTAAGATTCTGTTTTCCCTGCCGACTTTTCGTCGTACTGCGCGTCAAAATACGGTCGTGTGATTTTTTGTCTTTTTGATATCTGAGCAGCGGGAAACGGAACAAGTGAAAGAGGGAAAAAGTGATGAATATTGAAACTGAAATGACCAGCATACTGCTCTATTTCCGCGAGCAGGTGCTTAAAAATATCGATTTAGAGCGCATTGATGAGTTGAAAAATCAGCGCTATGCGCTGTTTCGAGAAGTTAACGACGCCATTCAACGCGTGATGAATAACACAGGACAGGGTCTTCCCCTATTATGGTGGGAGACTCATAACAACATGTTTAACCTGCCGTAATGGAACATCACTGCCATCTTAAAGCGTTCTTTGTTCCGGTATCCTCTGGACTTGATCCGCAGCAGCCTTATCTTGCTGTTTAGTGACTCTGCATTACCGTTTGATACCCTGTGTTTCATGGCATTCAGGATCCCGTACAGTCGTTTACGTAACGTCCGGGCGGCGCTGCTTAGTAGCGGGACACCAACGTCTTTTGCCATCCCTATCCATTCCAGCCACAGACGCCTGCTGTGTTCGTCATACCGGCGGTTCCAGAGTTCCCGGGCCAGCGCCTTCATTGCCCAGCAACGGCTGGTATCAGGCAGAACCATCTGCGCTGCTTCCAGTCTTTCTGCTATTCGACCATGACGTTTATGGCGACCGTACAACCACAGATAACGGGAACGATGTGCACTTTTTCGTGCCGGTAACGGGATGGTTTTCATCTCCAACTGTCGTGTTTTATCTACGACGGCACAGAGCATTTTCGCTACATGGAAGTGGTCGAACGCGATCTTCTCCACCGCGTTAGGCAGATGGAGCCGCGCTGCGCTTATATAGGATAGATTCATGTCCATCGACAGGGTTTTAATGGATTCAATCTGGCGGTCACCCAGACTCCGGAGATAGCCAGCAAGACTTTCAACTCCGCGATCATCTTTGAGTTCCAATGCCTGTCCTTGGGTATCAGAGATAACGGTGACGTACTGATGCCCCTTTTTGAAAGCGACCTCATCAACACAGAGATGACGTGCGGCCTGAGGTGTTTTTCGACGGGCCAGTCCACGCTTAACCGCCCGTTGCATAATATTATCGACAGCATTCCAGCTCAGCCTCAGCTGTTTCCTGACGGCATCCACGGTGCTGATTTTCAGCCATGAGATAACGAACGACTCGAACAACAGCGTATACCGGCTACCGGGGCCGGCCCATGGAACAGACAGCGTCTGGTAGCCATGCTCCGGGCACATAATACGGGGTACATCAGCTTCGACTATTGTCGCGAACTGACAGGTATCGAGATGGCGCCATTTACGATGTCGGTGATCGTGAATAGGACAAGATTTCCCGCAGGTTGGACAGGTTAACTGAGTGTTTTTCGCAATCTCAACTGTAACGGTAACAGAACCGGCATTTTCATCGAGAGAAAGAGACTTTACCTGCCACGGAATAGACAGGTTGAGGATATGAGCGTAGAGAGACTTTTCGTCCATGGTGGTGACCTCTGGCGATTGGCGGCAGTGCAGATCGACGTGGCGTGATCAGCACCGCCAACTATCCCGCCCGACGCTATGGCGTACACAACGCCATGGCGACGGCGACCGCGTTGCGCTTGTGCCCCCAGCTTAAGCTTCTGCCGGGTCGTATGGAGGTGTACAAGGTCACATCGCGCCTGATTCGCTATATCTTTTCCCGCTACACTACGCTGATCGAACCACTTTCGCTGGATGAAGCCTATCTGGATGTGACAGACAGCCCGTTGTGTAACGGTTCTGCGACGCTGATTGCTCAGGATATTCGCCAGACAATCGCCAATGAATTACAGCTCACGGCATCTGCGGGCGTGGCTCCCATCAAGTTTCTTGCCAAGGTGGCATCGGAACAGAATAAGCCTAACGGCCAGTTTGTGATTACCCCTAACAATATGGACGCCTTTCTGCTAGCGCTGCCGCTGGGAAAAATCCCCGGCGTGGGTAAGGTGACTGCAAAACGGTTGGAAGAGAATGGTTTGCACAGTTGCGCAGATGTGAGGCAGTACGATTTGGCCGAATTGCTGCGCCAGTTTGGCAAATTTGGCCGTGTGCTATGGGAGCGCTGCCATGGCATTGATGAGCGTGCAGTGTCTCCCGATCGTTTGCGTAAATCTGTGGGCGTGGAAAAGACGCTGGCTGCCGATATCCACCATTGGCATGAGTGCGAGGGGCTGGTGGAACAACTCTATCAGGAACTGGGATTGCGCCTGCGGCGCGTGAAACCGGACCTGCATATAGCCCGCCAGGGCGTAAAACTGAAGTTTGATGATTTTTGCCAGACCACGCAGGAACACGTATGGCCTGAACTGAATAAGCAGGATCTGCTGCGGTTGGCACGGCAAACCTGGTAAGAGTGGCGTCAGACGCGAGGCGTCAGGCTGGTTGGATTGCACGTTACTTTGCTCGATCCGCAAATGGAACGCCAACTGCTACTGAATTTGGAGTAATGGGACGACGCGCCGGTGACAGTAAATACCCCGGCGCGCCTTGATTACGCTTTTTCTGGGATAGCCGCCAGTAGCGCTGTCAGTAGTTGCCAGTAGC
This sequence comes from Candidatus Symbiopectobacterium endolongispinus, assembly GCF_018777385.1. Classification (GTDB taxonomy): domain Bacteria; phylum Pseudomonadota; class Gammaproteobacteria; order Enterobacterales; family Enterobacteriaceae; genus Symbiopectobacterium; species Symbiopectobacterium endolongispinus. Next base: position 116,861 of record NZ_JAFJYB010000002.1, read on the forward strand.
GGCCTATGCTTGCGATGTGCACTTGTTCATCGGGTGAATGCGGTCCGGTAATGGTGGGCCCAATGGAAACCATGTCCATGTTCGGGTAGGGCTTTTTAAATAACCCACACTCAAGCCCGGCGTGAATAACCATGACGTTCGGCGTGGTGTCGAACAGTTTCTGGTACGTTTCATGCACCAGTTGCATCACCGGTGAATGGGCATCCGGTTTCCAGCCAGGGTAGCCGCCTTTCGGTGCGGTGTGAGCGCCAGCTAACTGACCCAACGCCGTTAACGTTCCTACCACGGCATCTTTACCGCTGTCGATCAGCGAACGGATCAAGCAGACGATTTCTGCCTGTTCTGCATTCATGGTGGCCACGCCCAAATTGAGCGAGGTTTCTACCACACCTTTGACTTCATCACTCATACGAATGACGCCATTCGGGGTGGAATTCAGCAAGGTCAGCAGGCGATCGCGGGATTCGGCGGTGAGTGGCAGAGCATCGCTGGAGGTTTCTTCCAGAACCAGCGTCAGGTTTTTTTCCACGGCAGCCAGTTCGTGTTGCAGCGTTGCCAGATACTGCTCTGCCAGCGTTTTCAGCGTGGCGACGTTGCCCGCCGGAACGGCCAGCGTGGCGAAGGCCTCACGCGGAATGGCGTTACGTAGGGTGCCGCCATTTAAATCCAGCACGCGAATATCCGTTTTCGCGGCGTACTGGAACAGAAAACGTGCCAGCAGCTTATTGGCGTTACCCAGACCCAAATGAATATCGCAGCCGGAGTGGCCGCCTTTTAGCCCTTTCAACGTCAGTTTGAACGTGGAAAGATCTGTGGGCAGCGTTTCGCGCGTCAGCGGCAGACGGGTGATAAAATCGATCCCGCCGGCGCAGCCCATGTACACTTCACCTTCTTCTTCTGAATCGGTGTTGATCAGAATATCGCCCTGCAACCAGTTGGGCTGCAAGCCGAAGGCGCCATCCATACCGGATTCTTCCGTCATGGTCAGCAGCACTTCCAGCGGGCCATGTTTCACGCGATCGTCTGCCAGCACCGCCAGCGCCGAGGCCATACCAATACCGTTATCCGCACCCAGCGTAGTGCCACGTGCTTTGACCCAGTCGCCATCCACATAAGGTTGGATAGGGTCAGTGGTAAAATCGTGTACGGTGTCATTGTTTTTCTGCGGCACCATATCCAGGTGCGCCTGCAATACCACCGCTTTGCGGTTTTCCAGCCCCGGCGTCGCAGCTTTACGCAGCAGGATATTTCCTACTGCATCGCGCTCGGCGTGAATATTACGCCCTTTGGCCCAGGCTAAATGTGATGCCCCAACGCCTCTTCATGGTAAGAAGTATGGGGAATGGAACAGATGGTGGCAAAAATATACCACAAAGGCTGGGGAGTAAGTTGAGACAGTTCAGACACGATTAGCGTCTCCTCGTTAGCAGACCCGTCTGCGCATCAGGTGCGTAAGGACTGCAAGTTAAACGTTTCGGGTTGTGCCGCCGCAATCGGCACTTTAGTGACAGAATATCACTTTCCTTATCTTTTGATGCATCTTCAATTTGTATTACCGATAGTCATAGCATTTTATGCTTTATAAGATGAGAATTTCAGTATATCGAATTGATACTTTGCGCTAAGTAACTGGTATGGCCGTTATTTTCCGCTTTGTGCTAGGGTGTGTTTACCCGGCAATTCGAGGGCAAAAGCAAGAGGTACGCAGCGATTACGTGGATAAATACTGGTTTTTATGCTGGCGGCTATCTATAATCTCGCGCAATCTTTTCCCCCATCAGACTCGAATTAAGCCAATTTAACGTTGGTCAGGATAGATTTTTATGAGCGAAAAGTACGTCGTCACCTGGGATATGTTGCAAATTCATGCCCGTAAACTGGCGCAGCGTTTGCTGCCAGCCGAACAATGGAAAGGCATTATTGCCGTTAGCCGTGGCGGGTTGGTTCCCGGTGCACTGCTGGCGCGTGAATTAGGCATACGTCATGTGGATACCGTGTGTATCTCCAGCTATGACCACGACAACCAGCGTGAGCTGACTGTCCTGAAACGTGCCGAGGGAGACGGTGAAGGGTTTATCGTGATCGACGATCTGGTGGATACCGGGAGAACGGCGAAAGCGATTCGCGATATGTATCCGAAAGCGCATTTTATCACCATCTTCGCCAAGCCTGCCGGGCGCCCACTGGTTGATGACTACGTGGTTGATATCCCACAGGACACCTGGATTGAGCAACCGTGGGACATGGGCGTAGTGTTTGTTCCGTCCTTGGCCGGACGGTAATCGCCTTCTGGCATAGCGTTCAGACGCTAACTAATGTTATGTTAATTGCCCGGCTTTGTGCCGGGCAATTTTTTTAAAGGCTCAAAGAAGCCTGTGCAGTACTTTCATTCCGATGCGCATCTGCTGTGCGTTTTCGTGTTCTCAATCATGCCGTATCTAGGAGACTGCCGTGGTTCAAGCCAATCTCTCTGAGACACTGTTTAAACCCTCGTTCAAACATCAAGAGACATCAACGTTGGTCAGGCGCGCTCGCCACCATGAAGACGTTGAATGCCATTCCGCGCTGGAAGGGCGGTATTCAAAACACTGGTATCGCACACTGAACCGCCTGATGTGGATCTGGCGCGGTGTCGATCCACGTGAAATCGAAGAAGTGCTGGCACGGATTACGGTCAGCACGGCTAAACGCAGCAATGAACATTTTCTGGATACCGTGGTGGGTTACCGCAGCGGCAACTGGATTTATGAGTGGGCCAAGCAGGGGGCCGCCTGGCAAACCAAAGCGATGGAAAGCGAAGAGACCCAGCACGATGGCCACTATTGGCTGAATGCGGCCAATCTCTACAGCATTGCGGCTTATCCCTATATCAAAGGGGATGAACTGGCGGAGCAGGCACAAACGCTGGCGAACCGCGCCTATGAAGAAGCGGCTAACTATCTGCCGTATCAGTTAAAAGCGCTGGATTTTCCCATCGAAGGCGGCGGTAATCTGTGCGGCTTTTTGCACTTGCCTGAGCAGGGCTCAGCACCGTTCCCGACCGTGCTGATGTGTGGCACGCTCTATATGCTGCAAAGCGACTATTATCGCCTGTTCCGCGACTACCTGGCTCCGGCTGGCATGGCTATGCTGACCATTGATGTGCCGTCGGTAGGCTTTTCATCGCGCTGGAAGTTAAGTGAAGACAGCAGTTTCCTGCACCGACAGGTGTTGCGCGCACTGCCTGATATCCCCTGGGTCGATCACTGTCGCGTTGGTGCCTTTGGTTTTCGTTTCGGTGCCAATATCGCGGTGCGGCTGGCTTATCTGGATCCAGGCCGTTTGCGCTGTGTCGCAACGCTTGGCCCCATCGTGCACCATTTGCTGTGTGATACGCAGCGCCAACATCAGGTGCCGGATATGTATATGGACGTGCTGGCCAGTCGCCTTGGCATGGCAAATGCCACTGACGCAGCGCTGAAAACGGAATTGGGTCGCTACTCGCTTAAAACGCAGGGGCTACTGGGCCACCGTTGCCCGACACCAATGCTGGCGGGCTATTGGGATAATGACCTGCTGTGCCCGAAAGAAGAAGCGAGCCTGATCGTCAATTCGTCCACCAACGGTAAATTGTTGCCCATCAAGTCGGCGCCGATATACCGTAATTTTCATCAGGCATTGGGCCATATCAGCGATTGGCTAAAGGACGCGCTGAACGCCTAAGCATCGGACTCACAAAGAAAGAATAACCTGAAGCGTAGCGGTTTAATTTATTGTTGCCATCTGTTAAAAGAGAAGCTTCAACCTGAGGAGTAAACCGATGACATTACCGAGTGGACACCCGAAAGCCCGGCTCATGAAAAGTTTTGCCTCATTGGGGCCCTATCTAAGAGAGAATCAGTGCGACAACGAACGTTTTTTCTTTGATTGCCTGGCGGTATGCGTTAGTGTGAAACCTGTGCCGGAAAAACGGGAATTCTGGGGATGGTGGCTCCAGTTGGAAGCCCAGGAAAAGACGCTCGTTTATTCCTACCATACCGGCTTGTACGATAAAACGAGCCGTTGGCAAGAAGAGAAAATTAAGGATACCGAAGTGCTGACGAAAGTGCAGGAGACGCAACGGCAGTTTCATACGCGTCTGGAAAAGTTATTACATTCTTTGGAACCCGCCTTGACGTTCACCGAGCGACCGTGAAGCCTTTCTTTTGAGTCTGCGCCGCGTTACCGTTTGCGGGAGCGGGGCAGATTCGCGTAATCTCTGTTGCCATTATGAACGTGCTCTGTGGCAACGTTTTCACTATTTCGTGTTTTGACCAACATTAACGGCAGATTAATCATGAGTGGCAGCCAGACTTTGGTTGTGAAATTGGGTACCAGCGTGTTGACCGGCGGTTCGCGACGCTTGAACCGTGCCCATATTGTTTAATTGGTTCGCCAGTGCGCACAGCAGCACGCGGCCGGACACCGTATTGTGATTGTGACGTCTGGGGCGATTGCCGCTGGGCGCGAGCATTTGGGCTATCCGGAATTGCCTGCCACCATCGCCACCAAACAGCTGTTGGCCGCGGTCGGGCAGAACCGTTTGATTCAGCTATGGGGACAACTATTTTCTATTTACGGTATCAATATTGGCCAAATGTTGCTGACGCGCGCGGATCTGGAAGACAGAGAACTTTTCCTCAACGCCCGCGACACGCTGCGTGCATTGCTGGATAACCGTATTGTTCCGGTAATTAATGAGAACGATGCGGTAGCCACCGCCGAAATCAAGGTTGGCGATAACGACAACCTGTCGGCACTCGCCGCGATATTGGCGGATGCGGACAAGCTGCTGTTGCTGACCGATCAGGCTGGTCTGTTTACCGCCGATCCGCGTTCTAACCCGGAGGCCGAATTGATCCGGGAAGTGGGAGACATTACCGACGAACTGCGCCTGATTGCCGGTGGCAGCGTTTCTGGCCTTGGCACGGGCGGTATGTCGACCAAATTGCAGGCTGCTGACGTGGCCTGCCGCGCCGGGATTGATGTGATCATTGCCGCGGGCAACCGCGCCGATGTGATTGGCAACGTGTCGGTCGGCACCCGTTTTCACGCCGTGGAAGCACCGCTGGAAAGCCGCAAACACTGGATCTTCGGTGCACCACCAGCGGGTGAAATTACCATTGATGACGGTGCGCTTTCCGCGATCGTTGAGCGTGGTAGCTCGCTGTTGCCAAAAGGCATTCGCGAGGTGAAGGGCAACTTTTCTCGCGGTGAGGTCATCCGCGTTTGTACGCTTTCCGGACGTGATTTGGCGCATGCGGTAACCCGTTACAACAGTGATGCGCTGCGCACGCATGATCGCCGGGCATCACTCGCAGCAGATTGCCGATATTCTGGGGTATGAATATGGCCCGGTGGCCGTTCATCGCGACGACATGATTATTAATTAAGGAGCACGCCATGCTGGAAAAAATGGGCAAAGCGGCTAAACAAGCCTCCTATCACCTGTCGGTGCTGAGTACGGTGCAGAAGAACCAGGCGCTGAACGTGATTGCTGACCTGCTGGAAGCGGAAAGCGCAGAGATTCTGGCTGCTAACGCACTGGACCTGGCGGATGCTAGGCAAAACGGCATGAGCGCCGCGTGACAAGACAGGTTGCTGCTCACGCCTCAGCGGTTGAGCGCTATTGCTGATGATGTGCGCCAGGTCTGCCGCCTGAATGACCCGGTGGGTGAGGTGATTGATGGCCGCCTGCTGGATAATGGATTGAAACTGGAACGCTGTCGCGTGCCGCTGGGCGTGGTGGGCGTTATCTATGAAGCGCGCCCGAATGTGACGGTGGACGTCGCCAGCCTGTGCCTGAAAACCGGTAACGCGGTGATTCTGCGCGGCGGCAAAGAGACTTATAGCACCAATGCAGCCACCGTGAGCGTGATTCAACGCGCACTGGCGCAGAGTGGACTGCCCGCTGCTGCGGTTCAGGCGATTGAAAGCCCAGACAGAGATCTGGTCAATCAACTACTTAAACTGGATCGCTACGTGGATATGCTGATCCCGTGCGGTGGTGCCGGGCTGCATAAACTGTGCCGTGAGCAATCGACTATTCCGGTGATCACGGGCGGGATTGGCGTGTGCCATATTTTTGCCGATGAGAGCATTGATTTTGCCAAAGCGCTGACCGTGATTGAAAGCGCCAAGGTACAGCGTTCGAGCGCGTGCAACAGCCTGGAAACGCTGCTGATTCACCGCGCCATTGCCGCGCAGTTCCTGCCTGCACTGAGCGAGAAAATGGCACAAGCAGGGGTGACGCTGCACGCCAGCCCGGAAGCCTTGAGCACGCTGCAAAACGGGCCTGCCAACGTGATTGCGGTGGAAGCCAAGGACTACGATGACGAATGGCTCTCTAACGACCTCAACGTGGCACTGGTGGACGATATGGATGCTGCCATCGCCCATATCCGTGAACACGGCACGCAGCACTCCGATGCGATTTTGACGCGCTCCATCAGCAATGCGGAACGCTTTGTGCGCGAGGTGGATTCCTCGGCGGTGTACGTCAATGCCAGCACCCGCTTTACCGATGGCGGCCAGTTTGGCTTGGGTGCCGAAGTGGCGGTAAGCACGCAGAAATTGCACGCGCGCGGCCCGATGGGACTGGAAGCGTTGACCACCTACAAGTGGATTGGTTACGGCGAAGATTTAATCCGCGCATGATAGCTGCCTTAAGCTTGAAAGTTATAGGATTCTCCGTTATTAGCAGTGAAAATAATGAGAGAATCCTGTTATTCCTCTGGTCGTTTACAAAACCAGCAAACGGACGGCAAAGCTATTGACTTGCTACGGTGATTTCACTACTTTGTCACCCCGTAGTCCATCGTCAGTGCTCACTGACGTGTATCAGGGCCGATATAGCTCAGTTGGTAGAGCAGCGCATTCGTAATGCGAAGGTCGTAGGTTCGACTCCTATTATCGGCACCATTTCTATATTTTATTGATTTTATTAATTTTAATCTCAACTATAATGAGATTGGTCTGTATCGCTTTAGCAGCAGAACTTATCTTGTCTGTGTTGCTATTCACATCTGAGGCCGTCTCAACATGAGACCGCATAAGATTCACGCCTCAATAGAAACAAATCACATCAGAAAAGCGTGAGCGATTGCCGCTGGCCTATAGATTGTTTGTCCGCGATACCTGAGTGAATGTCAAAAGTGGCAAAACGTTAGATAGAACAATAAGGCTGAATGATAAAATAAAGTGCTGTATTGAATCTCCTTTTAGTAATATATTTCTTCGTATCATGTTAATCCCTCGGTCGATAGATTTTTTATGAAAAGGTCAGCCTCTCTTGAGAATAGAAACTCACCCAGCAACAAACTCTATCTTATCCCTTTCACTGAGCAACATTTTCCAATATTGATAGGGTGGTTTTTAGTGAAAAGGATATTGTTCAATGGGACGAACCGGATTTATCTTATCCTCTCGATGAAGAACAAGTTAATTCGATGTTGAGTAAAACCAAGGTCATTCCCACTAACTATTTTTGTTAGATGGTTGAAGATAATGCAGGCGAATTATGCAGTCATTGCCAACAGGTGTTTGACTGGAGAAATGGAGTGGCAAAAATTTGTAGGGTTGTCATTGCGCCTGAGCATCGAGGACGTGGTTTCGCAATGCCAATGATTGGCATGGTTTTAGAAAAAGCATTTTCATATGCCGAAATAGAGCGCGTAGAGCTTAACGTGTACGCTTGGAATGAAATAGCCATCAAAACCTATTCCCGCATTGGATTTATTGGTGAGGGTGTTCGCCGATCCTCAGTGAAAGTGGGCGATGAACGCTGGGATACCGCCATAATGAGTATGTTACGTGATGAGTGGATAGCGCCTTCAGTTAGTGTTATTAAGTAGGGTTGGGTGTATTATTTTATTAAATGGTTTATGTGTGAAAGAGTGCGATAATTAATATTTAATGTTATAAGTATGGAGTATTGATGCGCCAACCTAAACAAGTGTTAGTTGTTTCTTAATGCAATTTATGAGAGTGAATTGTATTTGTATCTTCTGAAAAGAAAAGATATAGACTATTGGCAATGGGTAGCAGGAGGGGTAGAGTAAAATGAAACCATATTAAAGTGCAGCGATACGAGAATCATCTGAAGAGCTGGGGATTATGTTTAAAACATCAGATTTTGTACAGCTTGAATCGGTGTGTTCTATTCCACGGTGTCATTTCAACAGTGATAAGACATGGGGGGATGATTTCCACACTGTTACAGAATATTCTTTTGCTGTTAGATTACCTATGAACTGCAAAATAAATTTGAGCGATGAACATAGCGAAGTAAATATAATAAAGTATTCTGATTTGAGCAAATATCATTCATGGGATAGTAATAGAACGGCAGCGTGGGAGCTAAATGAACGGTTTTTGAAGGGCACTCTTTGAATGATGGCGCATTTATTCGCGGTAGAAACCTCCTGATACCATGTTTTGGTTCTGAATGGCGTTGGATTTTATGATAGTTTCAACTGAGCGTAGTGCTCTTTCTATTTGACAATGATGCATGGGGTTACACATGGAAGACAAAGGAAAGATTTTCCGCAGGCTACATGAGCTTGATGATGTTTTCGTTATTCCTAACCCCTGGGATATCGGCACTGCCTGGATACTCGAAACCATGGGGTTTAAAGCGCTTGCGACAACCAGCACGGGGCTTGCTTTTTTGCTAGGGGTTCAGGAAGGGACTGTTCCGTGGGAGCAGACTCTTTTGCATTGTCAGTCTCTCGTTAATGCCACCTCTCTGCCGGTGTCCGCCGATCTTGAAAAAGGGATGGGGGATTGCCCTGAAAGTGCCGCACAGCCTGTTGAAATTGCTGCGGGCATCGGTTTGGCGGGATGCTCTCTGGAAGATCATACCGGCATAACCAGTAAACCTATTTATGATTTTAGCCTGGCAGTGGAAAGAATTGAGGCCGCGGCTAAAGCACGAGATGCGCTGGCGACTGATTTTGTCATAACGGCCCGTGCCGAAAATTTTATGTGGGGAATCACCGATCTGGATGAAACCATCCTGAGATTACAGGCTTTTGAAAAAGCCGGGGCGGATGTTCTTTATGCTCCTGGCCTCAGGGATATTACAATGATTAAAACGGTATGCCAAGAACTGACAAAACCAGTCAATATTGTGATGGGGTTGCCCGGAGAGATATTTAGCATTGCTGAATTGGCCGATGCAGGTGTAAAGCGAATCAGCGTTGGAGCATCCATGACGCGGTTTGCCTATGGTATGTTTGTACATGCGGCTCAAGAAATCATGTCAAAAGGCACGTTCAATTATTCCAAAGACGCTATGGGATTTTCGGAACTGGCATCGTATTTCGAGAGAAAGAGACTTTACCTGCTACGGAATAGACAGGTTGAGGATATGAGCGTAGAGAGACTCCTCGTCCATAGTGGTGACCTCTGGCGATTTAATACGCCATTATCATGCCTTCAGCCACCACAACAAGGGAAGACCCTGTTAATAACAGTGTTGACACCACTGAAAAAGCATGTAAATTGTATTTTAACAGCAAAAGAAATTAGTTTGCTGTTTATTTGAGAAGTGTTTTTACGCTCTTTAATAATGATGCGATAAAGGCCACGAAGTGTATTTTTTATGAGTTTTCCAAACTGAGAGTGGGTAATATTCTCGTTTGGTAATGCATTCAGGCCATGTAGTCAGTATCTACAATCGCAGGCTGTGAACGAAAGCGCGATGATGTAACGCCATGTTTTAGTTATATTTGGTTGCGAGTGTGTTTGGTTGGTTCTAGGTGTTGAATATCGCAACGGCAGTAAGGCTATGCATCAACCATTTTATATCGCGATGGGAGATGTACTTATTTAGCCTGCCATGGCTTCATAGGTTGATGGAGCAGGCAGAACGTTCAACCGGTAACTATATGGGAGGGATTTGTTATCTTTTCAGTACCCAATATTATCGTCGTAACGTGTACATCAAGGCTGTACAAATAGCAGTACTAAGTATCTAAGTGTATTAATGTTAAATCTTAAGTTAATCGTAACCTAAAAGCCCTGGCGAATGTCGCTATGGCTTTTTTATTCATGTTCAGCCCTTTTGATTAAAAAATCAACCAGGGTTTTGACCCTTTTGGATTTACCTGCATTTTTGGGATAATAGAGATACACGGGGGATAGGTTTTCCAGTAATCTTCCATCACCGGAATAAATTTTTCCTTGTCTGGCTGTAGTTGGTAAATAGGTTCAAATAATCTCCCAATCCCCAACCCGTTACGTATACCATCAGCCATAACGTCAATGTCATTGCTAATTAATTGGCCCGACATATCAACGGTTAGCTATTCTCCCTTATCACTCAGTATCAGTGGAAGGATGCGATTATTTGTAATAAACCGGTAACCGATGAGCCTGTGCTGGTGAAGATCAACCGGTAATACCGGTGTGCCAAATGCTTTAAGATATTCAGTTGAAGCATATAACCCTTCGCGAAAGGGCTTCATCAGTTGACGAGCGACAACACCTCCCTCAAGAATGTCTCCAAAGCGAATCCCCAGATCAAACCGTTCATCAATGATATTTAGGGTCCCGTCATAAACGGAAATTTCCAGTTGGATCCCAGGGTACTGCTGGCAGAACGCTTTCATCGCTGGTTTGAGTATAAGAAGGTAAGCAAAGCGCGCGAGCGTAATCCTGATAAGGCCTGAAGGTTTTTGATTCAGTTCTTTAATGTTTTCAAGCGCTTTTTCCAGCGAATTTATGGCGTCGGATGTCTGCTGTAATAACTGTTGGCCTGCGTCAGTCAGTTCGATTCTACGGATCGTGCGAAGAAACAGTGGATATCCAATGTGCTGCTCAAGGAGTTTGAGTGCCTTACTGACTGAGGGCGGGGTGATCTCCAGCTTCCTTGCGGCAGCGGAGATGCTGCCCTCATACGCAATACTCTGAAAGATGCGTATTTGATTGTAAATCACGTTATTCATCCCGCCATCCCGATGCCAATGAGTTTCTGATTATTAGCCATTGTCTAATAGTCTTTGAGCTATTGATACCCTAAAAAACAGAATTGAGCTTGCTTATACTGTGCATCCATTGAATCACCCACTGTGAATGAACTGAAAATGCCTAATGTATTGATTATTTCAGGGCACCCAAATCTTGCGGCGTCTGTTGGCAATATAACTATCCTGCTGGAGGTTGCCCGTGCCTTGCCTGGCGCTGAGATCCGTTGCCTTGATACGCTCTACCCGGATTTTAAAATCAATGTTGCCGCAGAGCAGGAAGCGTTGCTGAAGGCTGATGTGATTGTCTGGCAGTTTCCTTTTTCCTGGTATTCACTGCCTGGGATAATGAAGTTATGGCTGGATGAGGTTTTTGTCCACGGGTTTGCTCACGGTTCGACTGCAAAACTGGGCGGCAAAAAGCTGATTCTCTCTTTTACGACGGGAGCACCGCAGGCGCTATATTCCTCTAACGGTTTCTTTGGAAACGATGTCGAAGATTACTTAATTCAGTTTGAAACCACCGCAGCGCTATGCAATCTGGATATGCAGAAACCGGTTTACACCTGTGGCGTGAGCTATTCAGATCGCGACGAAACCAAAATAGCGCAACAGAAAATCATGGCGAAAGAGCATGCCTCGCGTCTGGTTACTGTACTGCTCACGTTGTCGTCTGAACCAGAAATGGTCGTATAAAAAAGGGGCGGATAAATGTTTCTTATCCAGATCACGGTAAACGAAAATATTACGGCAGAGCAACACGAGTCCCTTTTTCCTCATCATGCTCAATGGTTTAAAAAATATTTTGGTGCAGGTAACTTTCTGATGATTGGGCCTTACACCGATTGCGAAAGAACCGGTGTTATTATTGCCAATGCCAAAAATCGTGATGAACTTATGACAATCCTGGCTGAGGACTCCTATTTTCCCGATCTGGCAAAGTACGATATACGGGGATTTTCTCCCAAAATGATTGCAGAAAATCTGCATCAGTTTCAGGCATTCTGAAAAATCGCAATACAGGTGTGATGGACTGGCGGTAATCAGAACCGTTGAAACTCTGAATTAATGAAGGAGCGAAAAGATGAATTGGGCACACTTTTTTAGCGTCGTAAAAAGGGTATTTGCCGTTACTTTTCTTTTCCTGTTACCGCTCCGCGAAGCCATTAGCAATGATCAGAGTGCCGTGAATACACTGGTTATTGTTTCTCATCCTTATACAGAACGCTCTGTTCTGACTAAGGGATTACAGGAGGCGGCGGAGCGCGTTGAAGGCGTAACGGTACGTAATCTTGAGACGGTCTATGGTTTTGACACACGTAATATTAATGGTGAAGAAGAACGCCGGATTATGCGCGAGTATTCACGTGTCGTTTTCATCTTTCCTACCCACTGGTTTAATATTACGCCCATGATGAAAGCCTGGTTGAATGACACCTGGGGCAGCGTGGGGCCGGGAGTGTGGCAGGGTAAATAGATGCTCATTGTCAGCACCGCAGCTGGAGTCGTCTACTTACTGAGAAACGGGGAGAATTGGTGTTACGCTTGTGGATGTCTTTTTACCCATGAAAGCAAGCGCCCTGCATGCGGGTATGACGTATCTTACGCCGCTTGTATTTCAGAACGCCAGCAGCAGCAAGCTGCCTGATTATCAGCGCCAATTGATTGAGCGCCTGAAAATGTAGCGGAGGCGATTCTCTCTCAACGCTCACCTCGGGTGACGCCACCAGAGGTGATAACGGTGAGCAATAAATATCTTCGCTGTTAGGAAATTAGCCGCGATTCTCTTCAATGTAACGCGCTAAATCCGCCGTGGTTTTCAGTACGGTCGCGACTTCGGTGGGAGGAATCATGCAGCCGTAAACGTCCTGCACTTCCAACACAAGGTCTACCGCCAGAATAGAGTCGAGAATATCGGACTCAATCAGCTAATCGTTAAAGCCCACTTTGCGGGATAAGACCTTTTCAAACAGAGCGAGAATTTCTTGTTCCATCATTTTTTCCTGGTGTAATTAGTTCGTGCGGGCGTGAGAGTCCAGCAACTTACGATCAATTTTGCCGTTAGGGTTAAGCGGCAGTGCGTCTTTAATGATAATTTGAGAAGGCACCATGTAATGCGGGATCACCTTCGACAGCGAAGTTTTAATCGCTTCCTGGGCTAAGTGCGTCACGCAGAATGCGGCAATACGCAAAACGCCACCACCTGATTTCATCAGCGGCAGAACCACCGCTTCGCTGATATCGGACATCGCCAGCAGTCGATTTTCAATTTCGTTGATTTCAATACGATAACCATTGAGTTTAATCTGGCTGTCATTGCGGCCCTGGCAGTAGAACAGCCCATCCACATTTTCGTAGCCCAGGTCACCGGTTCTATAGCCGCGGAACATTTCGCTTTCCCTATGCAGCAATTTCTCGGCATTCTCTTTCGCCAGCCCGAGGTAGCCACGCATCACGTTTTTTCCCCAAATAATCAGCTCACCGTCAGAGGTAATCTCCATTCTGGAATCCGGCATCATCACGCCAATCGGCAGCAGATCGTTCTCGCTGTGCAGGATGTCATCGGTAATTTCGATAACCGTGGTCGCGATGGTAGCTTCCGTTGGGCCGTAAGAATTTAGGATTTTTGCGTGCTGGAAGCGGCGGCGCAGTTGTTTTACCAGTGCTTTGTTTAGCACTTCGCCGATGAACACAAAGACGCTCAGATCGGGCAAATAGTCACTGCTAAACTGCGGCGATATCCTCTTTCGCATTCAGCACGATATGCCCGCTGGTTGCCAGATTTGCCAGCAGTGGAATCAGAGAGAGCGAAGCTGAACACAGCATGGTTCATCAGCACTGGCACTTCCGGCAGCGCAAAATCCTGACGCACCCACTTCATGAAATGCCACAGGCTTTCACGCCCGATTTGCACACCTTTGGGCTTTCCGGTACTGCCAGAGGTGAACATGATATAGGCGAGATCCTGCTCAACGAGTGCCTGTTCGGTCACGTCCGTGGCAATAAATTGTCGGGTCGCCACGTCATAATAGTAAGGGGCGCTTGCCAGTTGGCAAATCTCTTTGAGCCGTTCCTGCGGGTAGATGCAGTCCACCGGAATATACGGAATGTTGTGCAACAGGCAACTGTAGATAGCGGCGGCAAACTCTGCCTGCTGGTGTCCGTAGATCACTATCACCATTGCCAGCGGACTGCTGGCAATGGTGATAGCGTTTCGCCCAGTCGGTAGCAGCAACAGAAAGCTGTTGCCAGGTCAGGGATTCATCACTGCCGCTAATCGCCGGTTGCTGTGGGTTCGCGGGGTCGAGTAATGCCGCACGCAGAAAATCTTGCAGTTCTAGAAGCTCGCTGTGTTGGTTCGTAGAGGTGACATTCCGCTAAAGATATAGAGGGAGGCCGCGGCGCTTGCTAGCGTCAAAATTCGACCCGTAAACTCACTAACCGGATGATCTAACCAATTGCTCAGTACCGGGCTGCGTTTCGCTGACCATTGCAGCATATTGTGAGCAACAGAAATGGCGCCAAACAGTGCGCCGCTGATGACATAGTGTCGTTCCAGCCCGTTCCACGCCCCCATACAAAACAGGGTGCAGAAAATACCAATATTCTGCGCCAGCTTTTTGTTCTGACGGAAAAAATTGAGCTTCATCAGATTCATATAAATCGGCATAAAGACCACATCCCTCAGCCATTCAGACAGGCTGATGTGAAAGCGTCGCCAAAAATCTTGTGGGTTCTTTGCCAGAAACGGCATATTGAAGTTTGCCGGGATATTCAGGCCAAATAAACGTCCGGCCCCGATAGCCATATTACTGTAGCCAGCAAAGTCAAAGTAGAGATAGGCGAAGCCAGAGACATGACCACGCCAACGCTCAACGTAAATGGCTGATGGCTCCACGGCTGAACGACCAGAGTATCAATGAGCGTGGCTAATAGGTATTTTTGGATAATACCGGTAAAAATTTGTTCCATGGACAGTAAAAACTGTTCACGGGTAAGCGTGAAGACCGGCTTATTAATGTCATTAATCCATGTGCGCCAGCGATACATTGGGCCCGCCAGGATAATAAACGGCATAAACAGGTAGCAGAAATAATGCAGAAAACGTTGGCCATCTTTTTTGCTGCGATAAAGCAGCACGTCAACGGCACGGAAGGTCATGAATGACAAGCCAATCATGTTCCAGTGGTTGTTGAGATCTAATTTCACCAGGAACATAGGAAGTAATGTCAGACTAACGGCCTGCCAGGTTTTTAACCAGCCTTTTTCTTTTAATGTGACAAGGAGATAAAACCCAAGAAAAACCGCCACGGGAATGAGATAATCCCCCCTGGAAAATATACGCCCAGCCAAATGCCGCCAGCACAGAAAAAGCAGACAAATAGGTCAGCCGATAATGCAATACGCGGTTAACCAGCGCAAACAGTAGAGCTGATGAAAACAGAAGGAAAAAAACGTTCCGGAGCTGTACATCATTTACTACCCCTCAGAATTTTTGGTATTCGAAATGCGCTTTCAAATCCATGCTGTCATCAACAGAGGTCCACGCAACAATGGTGACCGCCAGAAAGAAATAAAGGAAAAAAAGGCGAATGGCTGTTTTCATCGTTTAAAACTCTCAGCAATAAAGCGGTCTATGGCAACCCAAGCCAGTTCAGTGGGATGTAAACGATCCCAGTTCCAGCCGTTCTGATAAGGCTGGGCATACATATCAAAATAGGGAACCCGATGTTGCTCCAGCATCGTTCGGATCTGTTGATCGACTACCTGGAATTTCTCTGAGTTTTTAATCGCCCAGGGGTTAATCGGGTCAACCACCACCACAAACTGGGCGTTGCGCGCTTTCAGCAGTTTGACCGTCGCCCGCAAAGCTTCCAGTTGCGAGGGGATTGCTGGCGCGTTGTCCCACTCATCCGGCGTGTTATCGTCGGCAAAAATCGACTTATCCATACACATAGTGTCAGCGCTTTGTTGGCGCGATTTGTTGAGCGCGCGCGTGGGCCAACGCCATATCCCAATCCGGATTGACGAGTTGCTCCGGCCAGGGTTTTGCCGGTTGTGGGGTAATGTTCAGCATTGCCAGCCACTCGTTTTTTACCATCTCGCAGAAATTAGCAAAGAGGTAACTCACTTCCTGCCAGATAATTTCCGGATACCAGCCATAGATTTCCATCTGGCTGAAGGTTAAGTGGCTGATATCTTCTTTATCAATATTGCGTAAGTATTTGACCAGCAAAGGGCGCGCCAACATATCCTTCATCAAGGGATTAAACACTGATTAGGGGAAGTTGTTGGCAAAAATGGCCGGAGGAATGCCTTCAGAATAAAAAGTATCAGGTGCTAACATCAGAACAATTTTACTATTGGCGTTAATGTCATTTTTAAAACGCGAGAGCAGTAAAAAATGCGTGATGCTATCAACGTAACTATCACCGTAAGCCACTAAAGGACGATGCAACTGGTTATTGAAGTAATTATAAACGGCGTAATGTTCATCTTCGGAAGTAGAAACTTCAGATGCACCGATAAAGAAAATCGCATTGCCCTGTAAAGCATGGGAAATAGTCGCCATGTTTTGCTTGCGTTCCTTTGGCGTTCCTTTGGCGTTCCTTCCATTGATTTAATCAGCGGTTGGAATGTCAGCGCTGGATCAGTGGTTCTCACCAGCGGGGGAACGCTGAGGAACAGGATCGCCATCAGGATATGCAGGCAGAAAGTATTTTTGATTTTCATTATATAATTTATAATTACATGATATTTATTTGTTTAAAGTTTGTTGCCTTATATCTTTACAGGGTGTCGGTTCCTGCGTTTTTTGCATTATATACCAGGCTTATCGGCGATGATGAGCGTTGCTGTGTAACGGTATGTACAGTGTTTGTCCTGCTCACATAATTTGATTTATCAGCACAAATAATTTGCCTGCAAAGGTGTCACTCGCTGGCCAATCGGTGGGTTCGACCCGTAGCGATGAGTGAAACCCACTTTCTATCAGTAACTTTCGATACGCTTTGTCTTGCCATGCCGTCATCTGTCTGCCGAATCGCGTTACTGTGCCATTTTCTTCTATCACCCAAAAATGTGTTGAGCTGGTTTGTGCCTCTTGATCCCACTGGTGCTCTGTTAACAACAAATGAGGACGAGCAAGAAACAGCCCCTGCGTGCATCACTGCCAGGTTGGTGCAGCCAGCCCCTGGCGTTTTACCTCCTCGAAGGTATGCACTTCGGTAAGCAGTTTCCCGCTGGCTCGCAGCCACTGTGCACAGCGACTAACGAGCGTGCGAGCGTCGGCTGCGTTGAAAACATTCAGTTCGCCAAAGGTCATCATGATGAAATCGAAGCGGGCGGTGGGCGCATACTCCCCACGTCCTGCTGTAGGTAATCAATGTTCAACCCTGCTACCTGTGCTTGCTGACGCGCATAGGTAATGGACGCCGGTGAAAAATCTACTCCTGTACAGTGAAAACCTTGCTGTGCCAGTCGGTGGGTATAAAAACCTGGGCCGCAACTGAGGTCTAGAATCCGTGCGCCCATCGGGAGTTGGCTGGTGATCCATGCCACTTGCTGTTCAATGACGCTAAACCTGCGGCTGGCCCAATCGTGCTCTTGGGACAGATGATTTTCGAGCATGCGCTGGCTAAAGGCCGGATCGTTCCAGGGGATTTTGCTGTCGTCACAGGACAGCTTTAGGGGGTGAAAACCGTTAACCATGTCGCTGATGTTCATCGATTCACCTCATTCCCCCTCCGAAGAGGGGGGATTGTTTCATTTACGGATAACGCCCGTCATTTTAGTGAAGTTAAACCAGTGTCCAGCTTCGGCGGCCATCATGTCGCGATCGCGTATGGCATAGGGGTGTGAGCAAGCTAGCCATGCCTGCTCGCAACGGGCGCTCTCGGTGCACTCCGCTATCTGCAAATAGGCGCTTTGCTGCCAGATTTGCCGCCACCAATCGACGGTAAAGAAGTTCATTCCGGACTGCCAAAAGGGGGCCAGTTCAGGAGGAACACCGCGATCGAAAGGCCTTTTTAAACCCGGAATAACGATAGCGACGCAGCCTCCGGGTTTGATCCACGGCGCAAGGTGGCTGTCGAAAAAGGCTGAACTGGCACCAAAAGTAGTGGTAGGCATCAATATTAAGCAGCGCGTCGAAGTGGTTTTCGGGAAACGGCTTTACAGCGGGAAGGTCGGCAACATCCATATGTAATGGCGTTATCAGGTTAGATAAACCATGCTCACCGAAACGGCGCGCGTTATCTTCGGCAGCAATCCATAAATCCATTGCGACCACTTCAACACCATATTGGCTTGCCAGATAGATGGATGTCAGGCCTGTACCGCAGGCTAAATCGAGCACTCGCATTCCGGGTTTTAATGCCAGAGCGGCGCTGACTTCTTCTGCCAGCAGTAACGCGCTTGGCCCCATTAAATTGGCATTAATAAATTCAGGCGAAAACATCGGGTTCATGATCCTTTCCTTAGCGGTTGTCTGATTGGGCGCGGACATTTCTCAGTCCTGAGGTATTGATGCGATACGGCTGGCCCTTCACTGACTTGATCAGTTTTTTGGCTTTAAGTTTTTTGAAGACGGCGAGCGTGCAGTCACTCAGCAGCAAACCTTCGCGGCTGTAGCATTCGACGGCGGTGATGCGACCGGACGTGTGCAATACGTCCTCCTTTGGCGAGAACGTGCAGCGTCCGTTGTTCATGACGGGATAAATTCATGCTAGAAACCTGTTAATCATCATAGGCAAAAAATCAGCCCGGCCTGAATAGGGTCGGCAAACTGATTATCGGATGATTACATTCTCCAGCATCAAAGCCTCGGTGAGAGTTGATAGGACATTACAGCTAGAGGATAGCACGCATGCTTTGTAAGGGAATAAACAAGCCTGAAAAGTGTGATTTGAAAAAGCATTATTGCTACTTTTCCCGGTTGTCAGCGCAAAGAGGCCTGGCGCATCGCCATTATGTCTTTTCCTTCTTATAGGGCGTTTCTGCAACCAGATGCGCTTTTACGTAGTCCAGAAAAGCCCGTAGCGGGCTCGGCATATATTGTCGACTCAGGTAGTAAAGTTGCAGGCTAGGGAATTCTGGTAACCATTTCCCCAGCGTTGTCACCAGCGTGCCGTTTGCCAGATATGCTTTCACCTGGTCGTAATAGAGATAACCCAATCCAGCGCCACACAATACGGCTTCGAGCGTTGAGTCCATATCATCCAGGATGATGCTACCGACAGGCGCAATCTCCAGCTTTCCCTCTGGGCCTTCAAATTCCCAGTTATAGATACGGCCGCTTTGTAAACGAAAAATAACGCTTTGGTGATTCACCAGAGCGTGTGGATGTGCCGGGGCAGGATGGCGCTCAAAGTAGTCTGGCGTGGCGACCACAACCCGTTTGATTTTGGGGCCAATCGGGACAGTGATCATGTCCTTTTCAACGGTAGTATCCAGACGAATCCCTGCATCAAACGATTGTTGAACGATATCGACGAGTTTGTCGTCAGTGGTGATCTCCACCTTGATATCGGGATACTGGCAGCTAAACCCGGCTATCAATGGGTCAGCACCAGTCGTGAGACCAGTCGTGAGGTGTTGATTCTCAGCGTGCCCATCGGCGTGTCGCGAAAACAATTCATCTCATCGAGCAGGGTATCGAACTCGTCAAATACCGGACGCAGACGCTCAAAGAGATTAACCCCTGCCTCCGTTAACGCTACGCTGCGAGTAGTGCGGTTAAACAGCCGAACTTTTAACTGCTGCTCCAGTTGCTTAACGGCATGACTAATGGCTAAAGGGGAAAGCCATAACTCGTTGCCCGCTTCCCGGAAACTTTTGTGGCGCGCGACGCTAATGAACGCCGTGAAGTCGGAAAAGTTAAGCTGCATTAGTGAAAACCCTTCATTAACCTACCTCAAATACTACATTTTACAGAATTATACTCCCTCCGTAAAGTAGTAACCACTTCTTCATGAAATAGGGTTAACAGTATGAAAAAAACAATATATATATTATCTGGTCCCATCCGCGCCGTGATTCTTTAACTGCGCAGGTGGTACAGGAAATTCAGGGTGAAGCTGTGCGTCAGGGGTTTAACGTTTCCACGCTTGATCTCTACCGCAGTGGGTTTGATCCGGTGCTAAGGGAGGACGATGAGCCGGACTGGAACAATCCGCAGAAAACCTATTCGCCGGAAGTGCATCGTCTGTTTGGTGAACTGGAAGATAAAGACACGTTGGTATTGGTGTTTCCGGTGTGGTAGTATGGTTTTCCCGCCATGCTCAAAGGTTATCTGGAGCGCGTGTGGAATTACGGTTTGGCCTACGGAGAAGGCAGTGCGCTGAAGCAAAAAAATCCGCTGGTTGGCGCTGGTTGGCGGTTCTCAATCCGGATTTATCAAATTTGGCTGGGAAAAGAACATGACCGACTACATCAAGGGCGGTATGGGGTATTTGGGCGTTGAGGACGCAAACATCGATTTTCTCTATAACACTATCGGTGTCGAAGAGGGGATTGACGATCGTGAAGGCCATTATCAGCAGCTCTTCACTCAGGCGCGTGGCATCGTTGATTCTGTGCTTGAGTAATAGTGTTCAGGCAGGAAAGAGCCTAACGTGCTGACAAATGTTCTGGCAATCACATAAAATGACGAGGATTCTATTAAGGGAATAGTATGAATATTCGTCATTCCGCACGCGCGTTACTTATTGATAACGATAACAACGTGTTACTTTTTAAGTTCAGATTCAAAAATATCAAAGACAATATCAATGCCGGTATCAACGAGTTTTGGATCACGCCCGGTGGCGGATTGGAAGGGAATGAAACGTTTGAGCAGGCGCTTGGCAGAGAGTTGATGGAAGAAACGGGCTTAATCATAAATGAGAAGCCGGAGTGGGTGTGGTCAAGAAGAGGTAGTTTTTGAGCGCAACGGCAGTCAGTTTATCAGTCATGAACGCTATTACCTGGTTTATGTCAGCAGTTGCGATATTGGAGAGCCGAACCTGAGTGATAATGAAAAAAGAAATCTGCTGCAAAAACGCTGGTGGAGCATCGACGAGATGCTGGCCTCTGAGGAGGCGCTTCGGCCAGTTTGTTTAGCTCAGGAGCTAAACCGCATTCTGTTGAACGGTATTCCGCCGTCACCCAAGGTTATTCCTTGAGATTTGGTGGGGCGATCTCGCCCTTTCACGTCAACCATTGCCATTTTCGCGCCTGATTCACCGCCTGAATGCGGCCATTTACCTGAAGTTTTTCATAGAGCTGTTTCAGATGCCATTTTACCGTTTCCGACGAAATGCCCAGTGCGCGGGCGATCCCCTTGTTTGAAAAACCATCCGCGATCAGTTGCAATGTCTGGTGCTCCCGCTCGGTTAGCCGTGACGCCATCGGCGAGGTGTTTGCAGGCAGGGAAGGGGCAAGCGTAGCCCATAATGCGGCTATTGCGCGGTTGAACATCTCATCGGGCGTCTGCTGTTGGTTCATATGGCGTAATAGTGACAGCAATTCCGGTCCTGCATCCAGCAGGCTCCGACGCAGATGTTGTTTAACCGCACGCAGGATTGCCGGTTTGCACACCGCTATTGCTTGTTCTGTTTTTTCGGTACGCCATAGCACGACCGACAACAACAGCCTTGAACGCGTGGCGGCAAGCCATTCGCCACAGTGCTCTTGCTCGAGCATGACGGCGTGAAGCACCTCCGCTGCCACCATCAGATCGCCAGTGGCAATCAGTAAGCGAGCCCGACTCTGTTCGCTATACCAGCGCAGAGCGTCATTTTTTTCTGCGGCCATTTCATCGGTCAGTCGCTGTAACTGATCAAGCAACTGAGCCGCTTCTCCGTTATCTCCAGATTGGAGCCGGAAAGTGATGCGCTGCGCCAACAGGGAAAACCGTGCGTGCCGCCATCCTCGCTGGAGCGTCAGGTTTTCCGCGTGCAACAACAGTGCGTTAGCCTCTTCCTCCCGACCGGTTAATTGAGCCTGTTGTGCCAGCACAATGTAGCAACGGCTGAAGCCATCGGGTGGCAAACGTCGTCAATCATTTGCAGGCGCGGCGTCAACAGAGCATTGATACGGTCTACATCCCCTTGCTCCCAGGCGATCTCTGCCAGAAGCAGGGCCAGTGTGGCACTGCTACTGGAGTAGGGGCCAGTTAACGGTTCTGCGAGTTGCAATGCCTGTGACGCGTGGCGCTCTTCATCCCCCAGGTTGCCATGCCGCAGAAGCCCTTGCGCGATGACATACTCGCGATACACCTCAACGAAAAGATTGCGGTTCGCTGTTTTGGTGTTGGGTATCAGGGCTTGTACATCCAGCGCGTGCTGTGGGCGCGCGTTTGCCAGATGACAATAGCTCAGAATATTGCACACCAGGCCATCCACCCAGATATCCCCGCAGGGAACCTCCCGCAGCAGGGGGGCAACCAGCGTCATGCTGTAGGCGATGTTTTCTGCGAAGGCTTCGCAGATGGCTCGCACCACGCGTAATCTTACCCAAGTGGTGTGGTCCAAGGCGTCTGGATGAGTAGCCACAAACGTTTCGATGGCATCAAGCAGTTGGCGTGCATCGTTAAACTGAAAATGATGTGATAAAGCCCAGGCCAGATTGATTTGCAACGCGATACGTGAAGGTTCGACATTTGCCGGTAAGTAGCGAATCCAGCGCACCAGCGTATCAATATCGCCCTCCTCCGCCAGCGATTGCGCGCCGGCTTCAGCATGCAGGGTGCCCGGTTTCCCCGCTGCCAGCGCGTGGCGTTTCGCCTCCGCCCAGAGCTGTTGAGCCGCAAACCAGTTACCGGCTCGTTCATGTAACCGGTGGATATCATTACCCATGCGATGTTGCAGACGGCTTTGTAGCGCATCGCGCATCAGCGGATGGTAACGAAACCAGAATCCGGCTTCATCCAGGGTGGAAAGAAACAGGTTATGTTGCGCTATCCAGGAGAGCATCGCCTCGCCGTTGCGGTATCCGGTGACGGCATCGTACAGATCGGGATGGAGACAATTAAGCATCGAGGTTTGCAGTAGAAAATCCAGCACATCAGGAGGGAGGGGGTCAAAAATCACTTCCTCCATATACCGACTCATCGACCGAGAATTGGCATTCAGATATCTAACCCCGTGATGAGAGGGCGTGGTGTCACCCAGAGACAATGCAGCCATATTCATGCCGGCAATCCAGCCTTCGGTCAGCGCGATCGCCTGCTGTATCTCTTGTTGTTTTAGCAACGTAGTGGCTGACTGCGCAAAGTAGCTGCTGGCTTCGTCGAGGCTGAAACGCAGTTCATCGTGGTAAATTTCAACCAGTTGGTCTTGTACCTGAAGTCGGCCAAGCGCCACAGGCAACTGGCTGCGGCTGCCAATGATCACGTGAAGGTACGCCGGCGCATGGTTAAGGAGGTAACTCAACCCATCGTGAATATCCGGGTGACTGATGCTCTGGTAATCGTCAAGGATGAGGTAAAGCGTATGTGGGCAACCGTGTAATTGATTGACCAACTCCGCGACAAACAGCGAAAAATCGACGGGGAAATTGCCCTGAAAATAGCGTTGAAACGCCATGCTCCAGCCATCATACAGCGGCCGCAGTGCCTCCAGCAGATAGCGGGTAAACATCAGCGGGGTATTGTCATCGTCTTCAGGGCTGAGCCACGCCAGCGTATCACCCTGCCGCTGCCGATGCTGATACCACTGGGTTAACAGCGTTGTTTTGCCAAACCCCGCCGCAGCACACACTAATGTAAGGTTGCTGGAAAGTGCACGATCGAGGCGTTGCAGCAAACGATCGCGCTGCAATAAAGCCCCAGGCGATCGCGGAGGCGTGAACTTGGTGAGAATGAGCGGTAGCTTGCGTGTGAAGCGAAAAGGTTCTTGGTTAACCAATGTTGCAGATGATGCTTGCATCGGGGGCAAAAACGCCATACTGCCGCTACCTCATTATATCGTCAGTGACCTGAGTGTACCGAAGGACAACCAGTAGAACCACGTTTACTGATTGATAATCGTTGATCTCTTCCATTTTTCTCTCTCATTGCCCCCCCAACAGGGGGGTAGGCCATGCTTATGCGTGCCTATAAAGTAAATCATCTAGTGCATTGTTAATCACGACGAGGTGAATACAGAGTATGGCTATCGAAAATAAAGTCGCGTTAGTAACCGGTGCTGGGCAGGGTATCGGACGAGGTATCGCCCTGCGTCTGGCTAAAGATGGCACATCCGTGATGCTTGTGGATGTGAATGCTACGAGGATTGAGGCCGTAGCCGCAGAGGTGGCGGCATTAGGGCGTAAGGCGGCGATCTTTGTCGCTGATATTTCCGATCGTGCTCAGGTGTATGCGGCTATCGATGAGGCTGAACGCCAACTGGGTGGCTTCGATATTATCGTCAACAATGCAGGCATTGCCCAGGTGCAGCCATTGTCCGATGTGACGCCGGAAGAGGTTGATCGCATTATGCGCATCAACGTTCATGGCACGCTGTGGGGGGATTCAGGCCGCGGCGAAAAAATTCATTGAGCGCCAACAGGAAGGCAAAATCATCAATGCATATTCCATTGCGGGGCACGATGGTTTTGCGATGTTAGGCATCTATTCTGCGACAAAATTTGCCGTGCGTGCACTGACTCAGGCTGCTGCAAAGGAATATGCCAGCCGCGGCGTTACGGTAAACGCGTATTGCCCGGGGATTGTTGGGACGGGAATGTGGACAGAAATCGATAAGCGTTTCTCAGAAATCACCGGTGCCCCTGTCGGTGAAACCTACAAAAAATATGTTGAAGGTATTGCGCTGGGTCGTGCTGAGACGCCGGATGATGTGGCCAGTCTGGTCTCCTATCTGGCAGGGCCCGATTCAGACTATGTCACCGGTCAGGCTATTCTGATTGATGGTGGGATTGTTTACCGCTAAGTCACGTTGCCCGAGTCGCCGTGTGCTCAACGCGGCTCGGGAAATTCCCCTCCTTATTTGCATTCTCTCACTCCACAAACACTCGCTTTTTACTGATTGGCATTTATGATGATGCTTTTGCCGTTTATGCAAACGGCCAGCAATACGTGTTGTCTTTGGCGCATGGCTATCAGTGAAAGGGAAGGTATATTGAGACAAATCATCAGTCTCTGGTGGAATGATTGCCGGGCTTTTTTCAACAATGGCCAGAAAACGTATCAACGTCCAACGAGCCAACAAATACTGAACAAATACGGGTCTTCCCTTGTTGTGGTGGCTGAAGGCATGATAATGGCGTATTAAATCGCCAGAGGTCACCACCATGGACGAAAAGTCTCTCTACGCTCATATCCTCAACCTGTCTATTCCGTGGCAGGTAAAGTCTCTTTCTCTCGATGAAAATGCCGGTTCTGTTACCGTTACAGTTGAGATTGCGAAAAACACTCAGTTAACCTGTCCAACCTGCGGGAAATCTTGTCCTATTCACGATCACCGACATCGTAAATGGCGCCATCTCGATACCTGTCAGTTCGCGACAATAGTCGAAGCTGATGTACCCCGTATTATGTGCCCGGAGCATGGCTACCAGACGCTGTCTGTTCCATGGGCCGGCCCCGGTAGCCGGTATACGCTGTTGTTCGAGTCGTTCGTTATCTCATGGCTGAAAATCAGCACCGTGGATGCCGTCAGGAAACAGCTGAGGCTGAGCTGGAATGCTGTCGATAATATTATGCAACGGGCGGTTAAGCGTGGACTGGCCCGTCGAAAAACACCTCAGGCCGCACGTCATCTCTGTGTTGATGAGGTCGCTTTCAAAAAGGGGCATCAGTACGTCACCGTTATCTCTGATACCCAAGGACAGGCATTGGAACTCAAAGATGATCGCGGAGTTGAAAGTCTTGCTGGCTATCTCCGGAGTCTGGGTGACCGCCAGATTGAATCCATTAAAACCCTGTCGATGGACATGAATCTATCCTATATAAGCGCAGCGCGGCTCCATCTGCCTAACGCGGTGGAGAAGATCGCGTTCGACCACTTCCATGTAGCGAAAATGCTCTGTGCCGTCGTAGATAAAACACGACAGTTGGAGATGAAAACCATCCCGTTACCGGCACGAAAAAGTGCACATCGTTCCCGTTATCTGTGGTTGTACGGTCGCCATAAACGTCATGGTCGAATAGCAGAAAGACTGGAAGCAGCGCAGATGGTTCTGCCTGATACCAGCCGTTGCTGGGCAATGAAGGCGCTGGCCCGGGAACTCTGGAACCGCCGGTATGACGAACACAGCAGGCGTCTGTGGCTGGAATGGATAGGGATGGCAAAAGACGTTGGTGTCCCGCTACTAAGCAGCGCCGCCCGGACGTTACGTAAACGACTGTACGGGATCCTGAATGCCATGAAACACAGGGTATCAAACGGTAATGCAGAGTCACTAAACAGCAAGATAAGGCTGCTGCGGATCAAGTCCAGAGGATACCGGAACAAAGAACGCTTTAAGGTGGCAGTGATGTTCCATTACGGCAGGTTAAACATGGGGTTATGAGTCTCCCACCATGATAGGGGAAGACCCATAAATACCCAGTATTCTAATGCAACAATGTAACCAATAAAAAAGTATGGATGCAACATCGCGGGTACTCAGCACAGGGCTGGCATGTTATGATTTCTGGCTTAGACTTTACGTATTGACTCATCAGGAGACACAAGCATGGCCAGCAGAGGCGTTAATAAAGTGATTCTTGTCGGGAATCTGGGACAAGACCCGGAAGTCCGTTATCTGCCGAACGGTGGTGCCGTTGCTAACCTGACTCTGGCCACGTCAGATACCTGGCGCGACAAGCAGACCGGCGAGCAGAAAGAGCGCACAGAATGGCACCGCGTCACGCTGTACGGAAAGCTGGCTGAAGTGGCTGGAGAATACCTGCGCAAAGGCTCACAGGTGTATGTTGAAGGTCAACTGCGCACGCGTAAATGGCAGGATCAGGGCGGGCAGGATCGTTACACCACGGAAGTAGTGGTAGACATTTCCGGCTCCATGCAGATGCTGGGCGGCCGTCAGGGCGGTGGTGCCCCGGCAAGCGGCAACGCAGGCAACAACGCACCGCAGGGTGGCTGGGGACAACCGCAGCAGCCTCAGGGTGGTCAGGCCTTCAGCGGCGGCGCACAGCAAGCACCGCGCCAACAGAACAATGCTCCGATGCCTGGCGGCAATGAACCTCCTATGGACTTTGACGACGATATTCCGTTTTAAGTTGTTGGTTCAGCAAAAACATAACACCCTGCTAAAGCAGGGCGTTATGTTTGAAACATTCATGTTGAAATATTCATAATGGTACGACACCGCCCGCCATCCACTATTTCACCATTCCCCCGTTATACAACTCATCGCCCCTTCCTGAATTAATCATTTCTTCAATATACTGCCGACGCTCAGAGCGCGCTCTCGCACTCTTCGCTCGATTTTCCAGATATTGCTCCTCTCGTTCGCGTATAACTTGCATGTTTTTTTGTGAGCGATTAAAGCTGGCACTAGCGCTTTTACTCAACGTGTCAATGGTTACCTTGATCTTTTCCAGGTTGGCCATTTTTGATGCATGATGCGGGTAAGAAGATATTTCTATTTTACCTGTCAGTTGCTTTACACGCGCGCTTACCGTGTCTATATCCGTTAACACCCGCATAAGGCTGTTTGCATTAGGACGCTGCCAGAGTGTAGGATTTCGCAAATCGCAATTAAATGTCGTCACCTGATTTTCAACGTATTTCACGGCCTTTCTCAATTCCAGGATATCCTTCATGCGGACCGTTTTGGCACTGGTTGTGGTTTCTCCATTGGCCGCACTGGTTTGATTACTGTTTGCTGTCGAAATACTTATCATTACCGCTGATACCCTTCCATTATTAAATTCAGCGGAAATGCTATAAGGTGATCAACGGATAATCTTCCATTTACAGTTCGCTATCATGGTCCCGTCCGGCGTCTGAATCGATTATCGCAACGCGTGCTGTGTTTCCCGCTCAGCCACCTGTGCTTTTGCCGTTTTTTGCATTATTCGGCGCAAGCTGGAAAGCCCAACATCATGTTGATAAAGGTATTCATAAGCGCTCGCGTCCGGTGCCAGGTTCTCCAGCAAGATGCGATCCTGTTCCAGCACGGCCCAGTGCAATTTCTCTAAACGGTTTCGGTACATAAAACGCCACATATCACGCTGCTAGCCCGCCACACAGCGAATACGCCAGAAAAAACGCGGCAGTTTCGTTATCTTCCAACACTACCATGCTGACAGCCCAGAAAGGTCCGCCGGGCCAGAAACGTTGCTGATAGGGAATTGAAAACCGCATCCAGTAAACACCACTGATGCCTAACTCTACCCAATCAAAATTAATGCCAGGTTGGTTTTTTTCTTGAAGATAAAACCGCTTGATGTTGGATCGAGCACTATCTCTGCTTTACGCGTCCCCAGAGCCATGGAATGAGAAGCGGAATGCTGGTCACGTTCACCCGGCCCACTGAGACATTGTCCGGTTTTAATATCAAACACCGCGCCGAGTAAGGAGCACTCAACGCTATCGTCTTCGAACAACAATAAAATTGATGCTTAAATCGTCAAGGATGGTGGTAAATCAAGAGTGGAATTTGTTAAAAGGCGCTATCCAGATACAGGCAGTGTTGATGGGAAAAGCAATAAACGCTGAGACGGCAAGGGCAACGCCAGTAAGTGACGCTGCACACGCTTAACGTAATGTATATCCCCCGTCGCAATAGAGCGTGTTTCCCGTCATGTGTGTATTGTCGATCAGGAACAGCGCCGTGTCGGCCTGCTCTTCTACCGTAGCAGGGCGTTGCAACACATTGAGTTTGCACCACTGTTGGTAAGCCGCTTTGCGCACCTGCGCCGGACGTTGCTGCCACAGCGTGCTGTCGGTCGTTCCCGGTGATAAGCAGTTTATCCTGCGTGGGGTCAGTTCAACGGCCAGTCCGCGCGCCAAACCATCCAGGGCCGCATTGCACGCGGCATAAGCGGCCCCCGACATAAATACCACCGCCGCATCCGGCAACAGCGAGGGCAGCGCAGCATAAACCGCCCAATATTGTCCCCAAAATTTTGCCTGAAACAGCGCTTCGCTGGTCTCCAGGCTCCCCTCCTGAAACGCACCCGTAGTGTAAGATGCAGCGGGCGTAAACAACCCGGCAAGAGAGGTGGTTTGCGCAAAGAAGGCGGCCAGAGAAGCGCGATCGGTAATGTCAACAGCATAGGCGGATGCCCGCTCGCCGAGTGACCGGAGCGCAGTGGCCCGCTTTTGCGCCGAACGTCCGTCAATCGCCGCGCGCGACCAATCGCTGAGCCAGAGCGAATCCAATGCCTGAAGTGCCACCAATAATGGCGTAAGTCTGTGTCTTTTTCATAAAACAGAGCTTATTGACGAATATCATTCCGGTAAAATGAAATAAACTATCAACATTCATTCCTGAAATTCAGCAATAGGCGTTATGCGACATTACCCTGGAGATGACATCGGCGTATTTCTGGCCGTATGTGACAGCGGCAACTTCACCACAGCAGCAGCCCTGCTAGGGCTCACCCCTTCAGCGGTCACCAAAGCCATTCAGCGCCTTGAAAACCGCCTGAAAACCCCATTATTTACCCGCACCACTCGTCAGCAGACCATAACGGCAGAGGGTGTGATTTATCGGGATGCCTGCCGAACAGCAAGACACGAGGTTGATCGCGTCGAAATGCTGCTTGCCAGTATCACAGCAGAACCCGCAGGCCAGCTAGCGGTAAGCGTACCGCCGCTGCTCGGCGCTCAGGTCGTCACACCCACCCTGTTGGCGCTGTGCCAGCAGTGGCCGCAATTGAGTATCAGTGTTTCAGCCTCTGTCGAAATGGCCAACTTGTTCGATGGATCAGTCGATCTTGCCGTGCGTGTAGGAGAGCTGCCGGATGCGGCGGGGATTGTCGCCAAAAGGTTAGGCACGCAACGCATCGTCCTGTGCGGCACACCAGGCTACTTTGCTCAGTTACCACCGCTTCACGGCATAGACGATCTCCATCGCCACATCCTGATCGGCACGCTGAAAGAGGGCTATGCCGCCCCCTGGCACTTTCAGTTGGCGGACAAAACACATCGAGTGATGACACCTGATACCCGTTTATTGCTGGATGGCGCACTGATGGGATGTATCGCGCCCACGCTCAGTGCCACGCCGCTGGGTTGCTTTTTGTTGCTACGCCGCATGAGTTTGATCGGCGATGCGCTATCGCACACGGTGCTGCCCGGCGTCGCCATTGGGTATCTGCTCTCCGGCATGTCGCTGTTGGCAATGGGGACCGGCGGATTTATCGCCGGACTGATCGTGGCGCTGCTTTCCGGTTTTGTTAGTCGTAACACGGCGTTAAAAGAGGACGCCAGCTTCGCCGGGCTCTATCTGGGTTCGCTAGCGCTCGGTGTGACGTTAGTGTCACTGCGCGGCCCCAGTGTTGATCTGCTACACGTGCTGTTTGGATCAATTTTGGCGGTCGATCGCGGCGCGTTGATCGATATCGGCCTGATCTGCTCGGTCTCGATACTGCTGTTGGCATGTCTCTATCGTGCGCTGGTGATCGAATCATTTGATACCACCTTTATGCAGCTCGCCTCACCGCGAGGACGTACGCTGATCCACGCGTTATTTCTCGCACAAACTGGGCTTTGAGCCGGTCGCCGGCAACCACATAGCCAAGAAATAGCGAGCGAGAATTCTCGTCATCAATAAAAAAGCAGTAGGGATCGTCCTGCGCGGCTTTGCGTCCTTGTTCAACGGCGACGCCGTAATCCTGTTGATATTCCACGACGTCAACGCCGTGTGCGCGCAATCTGTCTTTTTTCCATTGGCGCGCATCCGCCGACATGTGTACCGAAACCTTGAAGCCCAGGGTCGCCCCCATAATTCCGATCGACATACCGAGATTGCCGGTCGACCCCACGGCAATACGGTATTGGCTAAAGAAGTGCCGCGCATCTTCGTTCGCCAGTTGACGATAATCATCCGTGACGGTAATCAATCCCGCCTGTAACGCCAATTGTTCCGCGTGTACCAGCACTTCATAGATACCGACGCGCGCCTTGATCGAGCCGGAAATCGGCAAGTGGCTATCTTTTTTCAGCCACAGTTTTCCAGGCAATGCCTTGCCGTATCGTGAATCCAGCGCGGTTTGCATCGCGGCGATGTCAACCATATCATACTCAATGATGCCTTCACTCGCCGCCAACGCGGGAAAAACCTGGCGGAGATAGGGAGCAAAACGGCGTAAGCGCGCATCCGCCGCCTGCACATCCGCGTGCCCAAGCCCGACGTAGGGCAACCCCTCGGCAAGCGTGGTGCTCTCTGGGTTAAACCAGGTCACGTCACGTAGCGCAACCAGGCAGGCCATGAGCGGATCGCGCTCAATCAGCGTTTTGATGTGAATATCAACTATTGTTTCCCTGTCTCCCTTTCGCCTAATGCTTCGCCAACCATACGCCGAATCCCAACCGGGATCATCTGCGGCAGCATCACCCACGTTGCCAAAAAAACGTACCGATACGCGATGTCGATATGGATATCTGGGGTCTTCCCTTGTTGTGGTGGCTGAAGGCATGATAATGGCGTATTAAATCGCCAGAGGTCACCACCATGGACGAAAAGTCTCTCTACGCTCATATCCTCAACCTGTCTATTCCGTGGCAGGTAAAGTCTCTTTCTCTCGATGAAAATGCCGGTTCTGTTACCGTTACAGTTGAGATTGCGAAAAACACTCAGTTAACCTGTCCAACCTGCGGGAAATCTTGTCCTATTCACGATCACCGACATCGTAAATGGCGCCATCTCGATACCTGTCAGTTCGCGACAATAGTCGAAGCTGATGTACCCCGTATTATGTGCCCGGAGCATGGCTACCAGACGCTGTCTGTTCCATGGGCCGGCCCCGGTAGCCGGTATACGCTGTTGTTCGAGTCGTTCGTTATCTCATGGCTGAAAATCAGCACCGTGGATGCCGTCAGGAAACAGCTGAGGCTGAGCTGGAATGCTGTCGATAATATTATGCAACGGGCGGTTAAGCGTGGACTGGCCCGTCGAAAAACACCTCAGGCCGCACGTCATCTCTGTGTTGATGAGGTCGCTTTCAAAAAGGGGCATCAGTACGTCACCGTTATCTCTGATACCCAAGGACAGGCATTGGAACTCAAAGATGATCGCGGAGTTGAAAGTCTTGCTGGCTATCTCCGGAGTCTGGGTGACCGCCAGATTGAATCCATTAAAACCCTGTCGATGGACATGAATCTATCCTATATAAGCGCAGCGCGGCTCCATCTGCCTAACGCGGTGGAGAAGATCGCGTTCGACCACTTCCATGTAGCGAAAATGCTCTGTGCCGTCGTAGATAAAACACGACAGTTGGAGATGAAAACCATCCCGTTACCGGCACGAAAAAGTGCACATCGTTCCCGTTATCTGTGGTTGTACGGTCGCCATAAACGTCATGGTCGAATAGCAGAAAGACTGGAAGCAGCGCAGATGGTTCTGCCTGATACCAGCCGTTGCTGGGCAATGAAGGCGCTGGCCCGGGAACTCTGGAACCGCCGGTATGACGAACACAGCAGGCGTCTGTGGCTGGAATGGATAGGGATGGCAAAAGACGTTGGTGTCCCGCTACTAAGCAGCGCCGCCCGGACGTTACGTAAACGACTGTACGGGATCCTGAATGCCATGAAACACAGGGTATCAAACGGTAATGCAGAGTCACTAAACAGCAAGATAAGGCTGCTGCGGATCAAGTCCAGAGGATACCGGAACAAAGAACGCTTTAAGGTGGCAGTGATGTTCCATTACGGCAGGTTAAACATGGGGTTATGAGTCTCCCACCATGATAGGGGAAGACCCTTATATATACAGTTATAGTCTAGCGTTATCTTCACTCCCGCAATCTTCAAGCACCTGTAGCCAGTACCACGCGATTACGGCCTTCCTGCTTGGCGCGGTAGAGCGCTTTATCAGCCAACTTCAGTGCCTGATCGATGGTAAAATCGCCGTTTTTGTCCGCGCGCCACAGGGAAACGCCCAGTGAAATGGTGATATGACCCGCAGGAGATGCCATCGCCTCCGTGCTGGTGCGCAGCCGCTCGGCGATCTGCTCGGCAATTTCCTGTGACGTTTCCGGGAGCAGCACTAAAAATTCCTCGCCGCCGCTGCGGCACAAAATATCGCTGTCGCGAGAACCATCTCTTAACTGCTCCGCGATAAATTTGATGACCGCATCCCCTGTATCATGACTGAAGGTGTCGTTAACACGTTTAAAATGGTCGATATCCAGTGCGATAATGGAGAAATCCCGGTGCAGGGTATGCCAATGCTTCAGAATAGTGTCCAGCCCACGGCGGTTGTACAGGCCGGTCATGGGATCAGTTTGCGCTTCGAAACGCAGTTTGCCAATCTTTTGCTGTAACGGATTGATCCCAATCAGCATGGCCTGTTTGAGTTGTGTGGCCTCAAAATACCAGGATGGAATCTTGTCGATATCCTCGGAAATATCGTTGGCATCCATCTTATTGGCGCTGCGCGCCAGCAGCCAAAGCGGCTGAGCAATCAGACGAGCCAGCAACCAAACGCACAAAACGGTCAGCAGTGCCAATGGCAGGGTGTGGCGCAGGACGTTGAACATCAGCCCTTCAAGTGGCTTCAATGTTTCTAACGTTGGCCGCAGGGCGACAACTTCCCAACCCGTGGCGGGAACGATTGCAAAGCCTGCCAGCATCTTCTCACCGACGTAGTTCACCATTTGTTGGCTGCCGTTCGTCGGGCCTTGATGAGGGACCACCAGATTATTGGTTTCCGTTTGCCAGATACGCCCGTTATCTTTGTGATAGAGCATGCGCCGCTGGCTGTCAGTCACATAAATATAGGAGCCATCACGATAGTAGTGTTGCCCGAGCAGGGTATTCAGGATGCTGGTTTTTTTCAGATAGATAGAACCACCGACAAACCCCAGATAGCGCCCAGACCGATCGAAAATGGGGCTGGATATCAAGACAATCAGATTTTCTGCCGCTGAGATATAGGGCTGGCTGATCAGCGGCACGCGCTCTTTAAGCGCAGCCAGTGCGCCCTCGGTGGTAAGCTTATGCCCGATAAGTTGGAAAGTATCCGGCGACGTGGCGCGCACTACGCCTTTGGCATCTGCCACCAGCACGGAATTAAAACTGTGAGTTTGTAAACGTAGCCGATCGGCTTCTTGTACCAGATTAACCGTATCGTTAAAGTCTTCTGCCAGGATTGTGGCGCTGTAGGCCAACTGCTGTTGCGCATTCTCAAAAAAGTCTGCGTTTCGGCGGCCAACTTGCTGGCATAAACCCGGTTTGATTCCAGCGTATTGGTAATCAACAAATCGCGCTGCACGCGATAGGTAGCATAAAAGCTATTCGCAAGCGTGATCAGGGCACTCATTACCGCCAATAGCAGGATTAAACGGCGTAATCCGACATGATGAAATACGCTAGAAGACATAAACAGTGATAAAGAGCCTGACGAAAAGGTTATTCATGATAATGGTTGTTGACTATTATGTATACCTTCATATTTTATCGAATGGCTGCATTATTGTTGCTCTGTTTTACGGTTAACGCATTTTGATTATGTTCCCCTGAAACCGTTTTTTTTCATTAAAATCTGTCAGATAGGAAATAATAAGGATTGTATTAATCGGGGTATTCTCAAAAGGGAAAAATGGCGCAAGTTCGTCATTTATCAGTAAAAAACGTAACACTTTTTGAACATACC
This sequence comes from Candidatus Symbiopectobacterium endolongispinus, assembly GCF_018777385.1. Classification (GTDB taxonomy): domain Bacteria; phylum Pseudomonadota; class Gammaproteobacteria; order Enterobacterales; family Enterobacteriaceae; genus Symbiopectobacterium; species Symbiopectobacterium endolongispinus. Next base: position 151,594 of record NZ_JAFJYB010000002.1, read on the forward strand.
AAGGGATAAAAATAATATATACAAACACATACTTGTGTTGAAATACGTTATTACGTTCCAACCTCGCATTATTATAATAATTCATGAATGCCATACTGCTTTTATTGTGATTTAAATCACAATTTTACAGTCAGCCTTGATGGCGTTACCCTTTATGTCTATTGCATAGCTAAACCGTTTTAATTAATGTTTAGCCTGCGGTTTATTAGGAGACAATCATGACGGCAAAAGTATGGGTGCTGGGCGATGCAGTGGTGGATTTACTCCCTGAAGGTCAGAGCCGTTTGTTGCAGTGCCCCGGCGGTGCTCCTGCCAATGTAGCCGTGGGCATTGCACGGCTGAATGGATGTAGCTGTTTTATCGGTCGCGTGGGCGACGATCCTTTTGGCCAGTTTATGAGGCAAACATTACAAGATGAGCGCGTGGATACCAGCTACCTGCGTTGCGATCCTGCGCACCGTACCTCAACTGTGGTTGTTGCACTGGACGAGCAGGGGGAGCGCTCATTTACCTTTATGGTGCGCCCGAGTGCCGATCTGTTCCTTGAAACTGCAGATTTGCCTGCATTTCACACTGGCGAATGGTTGCATGCCTGCTTGATAGCCTTGTCTGCCGAGCCATAGCGTACCGCCACCTATACCGCGATGACGCGTATGCGTGCCCAAGGCGGTTTCGTCAGTTTCGATCCGAATATCCGTGAAGATCTCTGGCCGAATAAAACGTTATTGCGAGAGTGTCTGCGGCAGGGGCTGCCTCTGGCCGATGTGGTGAAGCTGTCTGAAGAGGAACGGTTGTTTATATCCGACAGTGAGGACGTACCGCATAGTATGGCCAGGCTTGCGCAGGAAAATGGCATCAGACTGCTGTTGGTTACTAAGGGTAAGTCTGGCGTGCTCGCGTGGTTTAACGGTGAAATTCACCATTATGAAGCGCGACCCGTGGTAAGTGTGGACACCACGGGCGCTGGAGATGCTTTTGTCGCCGGACTGCTGTGGGGGTTGGCTGAACACGGTTTGCCACATGACGTTACTGCGCTCACCCGCCATTTAGGCTATTCACAACTCTGCGGTGCACTTGCCACCACAGCAAAAGGCGCAATGACTGCGCTGCCTTATCTTGAACAACTTCAGCAACAGTTCCCCTGAGGAATCCCGCATCTGATCGGCATTTTGCGACTTGCTTCATAATGACTAAACCGGTTTAGCAATTTAATACACCGATACCTATGCTTCCTTAGGGAGACACAATAATGAAAAAAAGTACTCTTACCCTCACCCTCGGCTTGTTAATGGGCTCAGGTACTGCTCTTGCTGATTCTGGCAAGAACAGTATTGAAGCGCGCCTGATAGCGTTGGAGCAGCGACTTCAGGCTGCAGAGCAGCGCGCTAGTATGGCGGAAAACCGGGCTGATGCGGCGGAAAAGCAGGCGCGTGAGCTGGCTGACGTGCAGCAGAAAACGCAAACTACCACGGAGCAGGTTGAGCAGCGTACTGCCAAGCTGGAGCAGAAAGCCAGTGACAACGGCGGTTTCGAATTTCATGGCTATGCGCGTTCCGGCCTGTTGATGAATAACCCCGCGGCAAAAACGCAAGGTGGCCCCTCGGTGACGCCTGCGGGAGAAACCGGCGGCCATGTCGGACGTCTGGGCAACGAGCCTGATACCTACGTTGAATTAAACCTTGAACATAAACAGACATTGGCGAGCGGTGCCACTACCCGGTTCAAGGTGATGCTGGCCGATGGACAGCGCAGCTATAACGACTGGACGGCGTCCAGAAGCGATCTCAATCTGCGTCAGGCGTTTACCGAACTGGGCCATTTGCCGACATTCACGGGGGCGTTTAAAGACAGTACGGTGTGGGCGGGGAAACGCTTCGATCGCGATAACTTCGATATCCACTGGATTGATTCCGATGTGGTATTCCTCGCTGGCACTGGCGCAGGTATCTACGATATGCGCTGGGATGAGAACGCGCATAGCAATTTCTCTGTTTATGGCCGCACCTTTGGGGACATAGAGAACAGCGAGAATACGGCGCAGAACTACATTCTCAGCGTCAATCATTTCCAGAGGCCGGTTCAACTGATGGTAAGCGGTATGCGCGCCAAAGATAACGATGCGCGGCGAGATGTGGATAACCATCTGGTGAAAGGTGATGCCGCTAACAATGGGGTCCACGCGCTGCTGGGATTGCACAATGAGAGTTTCTATGGCGTGCGCGAAGGGAGCTCAAAAACCGCGTTGCTGTATGGACACGGGTTGGGGGCTGAGGTGAAGTCGATAGGCTCTGACGGTGCCTTGTTGCCAGACGCGAATACCTGGCGACTGGCAAGCTACGGTATCACACCGCTCGGCGGCGGCTGGCACATCGCGCCCGCGCTGCTGGCGCAGACCAGCAAGGATAGCTACGTAAAAGGGGATAGCTATGAGTGGGCAACCCTCAACCTGCGGCTGATTCAAGAAATCACCAGTAACTTTGAAATGCAATATGAAGGCAGCTATCAATATATGGATTTGCGACCGCAGGGCTACAACAGTCGCAATGCGGTAATTTCTACAAGCTTACCGTCGCACCGACGCTAAAAGCCGGAGACATTGGCGAATTACTCAAGCGCCCAGAGATCCGTCTGTTTGCTACCTGGATGGATTGGGATCACCGGCTGGATAACTATACCAAAAGCGATAGCTTTGGCAGCAATGGTTTTGTCGCCTGGGGCGAGTGGAATTTTGGCGTACAGATGGAAACCTGGTTCTGATTGATATCACCCTGGCGGAGGAGGCTTCGCCAGGGGTATTGACAACGACAATAATGAAAACACAGAGGTTGCTATGGACTTTGAACAGATTGCCCGGTCATTGTTGCCGTTACTGGGCGGAAAAGAGAACATTGCCAGCGCCGCGCCTGCGCCTTGTCCTGGTGGAAGATGCCAAGGCGGATATGACAGCTATCGGTAAAGTGGACGGGGTTAAGGGGTGTTTTCGTAATGCCGGACAGTTGCAGGTTATCTTCGGTACTGGAATCGTTAATAAGGTCTACGCAGCGCTGATTCAGGTGGCTGGGATTGGCGAAACCAGTAAAGCCGACGTAGCGAAAATCGCTGCGCGTAAACTGAATCCGCTCCAGCGTGTGGCCCGGTTGCTTTCCAATATTTTTGTGCCGATTATCCCTGCCATTGTTGCATCCGGTTTACTGATGGGCCTGCTCGGCATGGTGAAAACCTATGGTTGGGTAAGTGCGGATAATGCGCTCTATATCATGCTGGACATGTGCAGTTCCGCCGCGTTTATCATTCTGCCGATTTTGATTGGCTTTACCGCAGCGTGTGAGTTTGGTGGTAACCCCTATCTCGGGACTACGCTTGGGGGGGGTTGACGCACCCCGCACTCACTAATGCCTGGGGGGTGGCTGCCGGCTTCCATACCATGAACTTTTTCGGCATTGAAGTGGCGATGATTGATAAGGGCACGGTCTTTCCCGTCCTGCTGGCAGTGTGGTTTATGAGTATCGTGGAGCGGCAACTGCGCAGTGTGATTCCTGATGCGCTCGATCTTATCCTGACGCCTTTCCTCACGGTGATTATCTCCGGGTTTGTTGCCTTGCTGATCATCGGACCGGCGGGTCGTGCACTGGGCGATGGCATCTCATTTGTACTCAGCACGCTTATCGCGCACGCCGGTTGGTTGGCTGGATTGCTGTTCGGTGGGCTCTATTCAGCTATTGTTATTACCGGGGTGCACCACAGTTTCCACGCCATCGAAGCGGGGTTGCTCGGCAACCCGTCGATTGGTGTCAACTTTTTGCTACCCATCTGGGCAATGGCGAATGTGGCGCGGGGGGGGGGGGGGGGGGGCTTGTCTGGCGGTATGGTTTAAAACCCGTGGTGTGAAAATCAAAGCGATTGCGCTGCCTTCCGCATTTTCCGCTCTGTTGGGCATTACGGAAGCGGCCATTTTCGGCATCAACCTGCGCTTTTTGAAGCCGTTTATCGCGGCATTGATCGGGGGGCGGCAGGCGGCGCCTGGGTGGTCTCGGTGCATGTGTACATGACATCGTTGGGCTTAACCGGGATACCGGGCATGGCTATCGTGCAGGCCAATTCGTTGATGAATTATATCATCGGGATGGTCATCGCTTTTGGTGCTGCCTTTGTGGTTTCTTACCTACTTAAATACGAAACGGATTCAGAGTAATGACGCTACAGCCTCTGCTGCCTGCCATTTTGCAGGCAGTGATGAAAGGTCAATCACGGGCTCAACAAGACAGTCACTATCCCGGCTGGCATTTGGCTCCGATGACCGGATTACTTAACGATCCCAATGGCTTTATTCACTTCCAGGGGCGTTATCACTTGTTTTATCAGTGGAATCCCCTTGGTTGCCAGCATGCAAATAAATGCTGGGGGCATTGGAGTTCGCCGGATCTGTTGCACTGGCAGCATGAACCTATCGCGCTGATGCCGGACAGCGAGTTTGACCGCAGCGGCTGTTACCCTGGCTGCGCGGTGGATAATCACGGCGTGCTGACACTGTGCTATACCGGCAACGTCAAGTTTGATAACGGTGGGCGTACGGCCTGGCAGTGTCTGGCGGTACAAAATGCCCGCGGCGGTTTTGACAAACTGGGGCCGGTTATCCCGTTGCCGGAAGGGTACACTGGCCACGTGCGCGACCAGAAAGTGTGGCATCACCAGCAGCATTGGTACATGGTGCTGGGCGCGCAGGATCACCAAAAACAGGGAAAGGTGTTGCTCCTGCGGTCTGACGATCTTATGCAGTGGCAACCGTTGGGAGAGATAGCCGGCAGCGGCATCGGCGGGCTTGGCGATGCCGGATTAATGTGGGAATGCCCAGATTTGTTTACCTTGGATGATAAAGATTTTCTGATTGTCTGCCCACAGGGGGTGGCCCGGGAAGAAACGCGTTTTCTCAACAGTTACCCGAGCGCCTATGTATCTGGTGAACTTGATTACCATCAGGCCAGTTATCGCCACGGCCCTTTGGTGAAGATGGATGCCGGATTTGAGTTTTATGCCCCGCAAACGGCGCTCAGCGCGGACGGGCGACGCTTGCTGGTGGGATGGATGGGCGTGCCGGATGGTGAAGAGATGTCTCAACCTACTACCGCGCATGGCTGGATCCACCAGATGACCTGCGTGCGTGAGCTGTCGCAACACAATGGCACGCTTTACCAACGTCCGATACGTGAATTGCAAGGATTGCGCGAGGATGAGCAACACTGGCAAGGTGTGGCTGATGACGCCCCGGTGCTGGAAGCGCAAAGCCTGGAACTGGAACTTGCCAGCCGAGGGCCGATAATGCTCAATTTTGCCGATACGCTGATACTCACCTGGCGATCTGATGGCCTGCGTCTGGCAAGGCTTAGCCGGATAACCGGCGAGTGGCAATACCGCTATTGGCCGGGAGACGTGCGCGAACTGCACATCTTGTGCGATCGTTCCATCGTAGAAATTTTCATTAACGACGGAGAAGGGGGGGGATGAGCAGCCGCTATTTCCCCGTGCATCCCGCCACGTTGGCGTTGAGCGGTGGTGCGAATCTGCGAGCGCGCTACTGGTCGTTGCGATCGTGCATGGTAGGATAGGAGATTATTTTACTAAAATGACGCACTTGTTGTGAGAAAAACCAAAAGCATCACCATTAGTGATATCGTCGCATTGGCAGGAGTATCCAAGGCAACCGCCAGTCTGGCGCTTAACGGGCGCGGTAAAGAGCTGCGTGTCGCGCAGGAAACGCGCGAACGCGTTCTGGCTATAGCTCAACAGCAGCATTATCAACCCAGTATTCATGCGCGGCTGCTACGCGATAACCGCGGCCATACGTTGGGGTTTGTGGTGCCGGAAATCACCAATTATGGTTTTGCGGTTTTTTCTCATTAATTGGAAAATTTGTGTCGAGAAGCGGGGCTGCAATTACTGATCTCCTGTACCGATGAGAATCCCGGTCAGGAAACGGTGGTGGTGAACAACCTGGTTTCACGTCAGGTAGATGGGTTGATTGTGGCTTCCAGCATGTTGAGCGACAGTGATTACGTTAAGCTTAACGAGCAACTGCCGGTGGTGCTGTTTGACAGGCACATGAATGACACCACGCTGCCGCTGGTGATCACCGATTCCATTACTCCCACGGCGCAACTGGTGGAGCGCATTGCGCGCCAGCACCCTGACGAGTTTTATTTTCTTGGCGGACAATCTCGTTTGTCGCCTACGCGAGATCGGTTGGAAGGGTTTCGTCAGGGGTTGGCACGTGCCGGTGTTGGGCTGAAACCGGAGTGGATTATTCATGGCAATTACCACCCCAGCAGCGGTTATGAAATGTTTGCATCATTGTGCGCGCGACTCGGGCGCCCCCCAAAGCCTTGTTTACAGCCTCCTGTGGGTTGCTGGGGGGCGTTCTGCGCTATATGAGTCAACACAATCTGCTCAATAGCGATATCCATTTGGCCAGTTTCGACGATCACTATCTGTATGATTCGCTGTCTATTCGTATCGATACCGTGCAACAGGATTGCCGCCAACTGGCCTATCACTGCTTCGAAATGATTACGCAGTTAGTCAATGATGAAGAGCCCACCGCGCTGCAACGTTATTTGCCCGCAACCTTACAGTGGCGACATGAAGCCGAAAATAAAAATAGTGATTAATGGTGTTTTTGCAGCATTAAAAAATTAAAAACCAAATTAACGCTGCCAGTGTTGAAATATAAACATGAGAACGAATTAACACTGGCTCGGTGATCATAGGTTTTGCAAATAAGAGAAATGTCTATAAGCACTAAAAAGGTTAATTGATTTTTAATAGAAAGTTATATTTCTACCGACTGCACTTTTAGCTGGCCCGCCCGAATCGAATTGGTGCAATGTACTTGGCTGTGTTTTTTCAATGCCCTGGTTTTCCACGTTCCTTCCTGAGTTTTATTCATATTTATCAACTAATTGATTGCTGAGTTTTACTTCTGGCACATTTGTTGCTGATTCTTTCTCCGCTAACAGAATATATCCCTGTGGCACGCTAACTGATCGACGCACTGGGCCAACTCTGTGGCTCCATTCTACTAAAGGGACGTAATCTCTTATTACTGATGGGGCGATGATATGAATCACAAACTGGTCAAACTGACGGTAGCAGCAGCATTGGTTTCCTCTGTCATGGGTGCCGCCAACGTGATGGCGGAAGAAATTAAAATCGGCGTAGTGTTACCGTTAAGCGGCCCGCTCAGCGGATATGGTCAGCCCTCTCAGAAAGGCGTTGAGCTGGTAAACAGCATGGAGCCGACGCTGAAAAATGGCGATACCGTCAAACTGAATCATTATCGATGACAAAAGCGACAAGGTAGAAGCGGCTAACGCCATGCAGCGTCTGGTTTCGAGCGATAAAGTCGATGCGGTGATCGGTGAAGTGACCTCCACCAACACGCTGGCGATGACCAAAATGGCGGAAGACACCAAAACCCCGTTGGTTTCTCCCACGGCCACTAACGACCGTGTAACCAGTGGCCGTCAATATGTGAGCCGCGTGTGCTTCTCTGACAGCTTCCAGGGGATCGTTGGCGCTAACCTGGCATAACGCGATCTGGGTGCCAAAACGCGGCGATTATGTATGACAGCAGCAACGACTACTCCGTTGGTCTCGCTAAAGCCTTCCGTACTCAGTTCCTGAAAAACGGGGGCACCATTCCTATCGAAGTGCAGGCTCCTGGCGGCAGCAAAGATTTCAAAGCACAACTCTCCTCGGTTAAAGCCAAGAATGTCGACATGATTTATATGCCGATCTACTACACCGAAGGCGCGCTGATTGCGGTGCAGGCCAAACAACTGGGCCTGAACGTGCCGGTGGTAGGCGGTGACGGTCTGGCGGCGGATCCAGTGTTCTTCAAACTGGGCCAGGATGCGGTAAAAGGTTACATGACCACCGATTACTACTCACCGAATGCCAAAGAGCAAACGCCGGAAGGGGAGAAATTCATCAAAGCCTGGACGGAAAAATACAGTGAACCGACCCACACCTGGGGCGCGATGACGGCCGATGCCTACAAGATGATCATCAATGCCATGAACCAGTGTGATAATCCGAAAGATCGCGTGTGCGTTAATGACAAAATCCGTGCTACCAGCGGCATCACTGGCACGCTGACGCTGAAAGATGGCGATGCTATCCGCAGCGTGGTGATCAACGAAGTGAAAAACGGCGAACTGGCGTTCAAAACGGTGGTAAACCCGTAATCGCGGGAAAATAAGGATTAAAAAATGGATGCAGCCATTTTCTTCCAACAGGTCGTTAACGGCATGAGTTTGGGCAGTATGTACGCGTTGATCGCTATTGGTTATACCATGGTGTATGGCGTGCTACGTCTGATCAACTTTGCTCATGCCGATATCATGATGGTGGGGGCATTTCTTGCCATGTTTGGTACCACCTATTTTGCGCTGCCCTTCGGGGCAGCAATTCTGTTTGCCGTGCTGTTTTCTGCGCTGCTCGGGGTCTGTATCGATCAGATTGCCTATCGGCCACTGCGCGGCGCGTCAAAAATCCCCATGCTGATCACCGCCATCGGTGTCAGCTTCTTTTTGGAAAACCTGTTCAACGTGCTGTTTGGCGGCAGCCCGCGTTTCTTTGAAACGCCGCCATTTTTCAACCGCACTATCACGTTCGGCAGCATCATAATCACCAACGTGGCCTGGATTGTGCCGCTGGTGACGCTGGTGTTGTTGGCCTGGATCTTGTTCATTCTCTATTGCACCCGTCAAGGCATGGCGATCCGCGCCGTGGCCTTTGATGTCAACACCGTGCGCCTGATGGGGATCGATGCCAACCATATCATTGCGTTTGTGTTTGCGCTCGGCAGCTCGCTGGCCGCTCTCGGCGGGATCTTTTACGCCACCAGCTACCCCACCATTGATCCGCTGATGGGGGTCTTGATCGGTCTGAAAGCCTTTGCCGCCGCCGTGCTCGGGGGGATCGGCAGCGTCACCGGAGCAGTGATCGGCGGCTTTATCCTGGGGTTCACCGAAGTGGTGGCGGTTGCCGCGGTGCCGGAACTGGGGGGTATAAAGACGCCTTTGCATTTATGTTTTTGATTTTGGTTTTGCTATTCAGACCGGTCGGCATCATGGGCGACGAGCGGTTGGAAAGGAGTCGCTTCTGATGAAAATGCCAGCCACGTCTCTCTCAACTTTTTTTGTTATGCAGCGCTGCTGGTTGTCAGTGTGCTGATGCTGAGCGTTTTTCAAAACCTGTTTAACGACTACATCATCCGCATTATCTGCAACATCTTCATTTTTATGATCTTGGCGGTTAGCTACAACCTGATTAACGGCGTCACCGGGCAACTCTCTCTGGAGCCAAACGGCTTTGTTGCGGTAGGGGCTTACGTGACCGCTATTTTGCTGTTAACAGCCGATGCCAAAACCAATATGTACGAAATGGCCGCGACCAGCCCGTTCATTTTGGCTATTCACACCTCATTTTTACCGGCGCTGTTGATCAGCGGCCTGTGTGCTGCGGTGCTGGCGGTGCGTCTCTCGTTCCCTGTGTTTCGGGTGCGCGGCGACTACCTGGCGATAGTAACCCTGGGGTTCGGTTTTATTATCAAAATCCTGGCGATCAATAACCCGCAAATCACCAACGGCGCTATCGGCATCAATGAGATCCCGCAGGCCAGCAATATGCTGTTCTGGTGTGGATTGGTGGCGCTGGTGGCCATCGTGCTGGTGTTGCAGGTGGTGTATTCCAAATACGGCCGTGCCATGAAAGCGGTGCGTGATGATGAGGATGCGGCGATTGCCATGGGCATCAACACCTTCCGCATGAAAACCTATGCCTTTGCCACTAGCGCCTTTTTCGAAGGTATCGGCGGTGGCCTGCTGACCATTACTTCTCCCGACCTGTTTGACTTCATGCTGACTTTCCAACTGCTGATCATCATCGTGCTGGGTGGTTTGGGCAGAACCACGGGGGCGATCCTTGGCACCATCATTGTGGTGGGTAGCGGTGAATGGCTGCGCTTCCTCGATCAGCCGCTCAATCTGTTCGGTCAGGATCTGGGCTCACACCCCGGCTTACGTATGGTGGTGTTCTCCCTGGTGTTGCTGGTCATCATGTTGTTTGCCCGCGAAGGGCTGCTGGGAAAACAGGAGATTTGGGAAATCAACAGGAAGCGCCGTCATGGAAAATAAAACGGTTCTTAACGTCGACAACATTGTGATGCAGTTTGGCGGGCTGCGTGCGATTGATAGCGTCAGTTTCAGCATCAATGAAGCCGAGATCTTTGGGCTTATCGGCCCGAACGGTGCGGGCAAAACCAACATGTTCAACGTGATTACCTCGAACTACAAGCCGACCTCGGGCTGCGTCAGTTTAGGAGATACCACCATCACGGGGCTAAAACTTAATGTAGTGGTTAACAAGGGGATTGCGCGCACGTTTCAAAATATCCGCCTGTTCGGTTCCATGACGGTGCTGGAGAACGTCTTGAGCGGTTTCGACGCGCGATTCATTACTCATTTATTGAGGCGGCACTGCATATGGGGCGTTTCTTTTCGGCAGAACGCAAAGCCAAAGAAGAGGCTATGAAGATTCTGGAGTACATCGGGATTGCCCAGCATGCCAATGCCCTGGCCACTAACCTCAGCTATGGGAATCAACGCAAGGTGGAGATCGCCCGCGCATTGGCGACGTCGCCATCACTGCTGCTGTTGGATGAGCCCGCTGCAGGCATGAACCAGAAAGAGACCAGCGAACTAGCGCAGCTGATTTTCAAAATGCGCGATGACTTCAAACTGACAGTGCTGTTGATCGAACATGATATGTTGTTTGTCAACACGCTGTGTGAACGTGTCATGGTGCTGGACTACGGCAAGCCGTTGTTTAGCGGGAAGACGCAGGAGGCCATCAACAACAAAGAGGTGATTGCCGCCTATCTGGGGGACATCGACTATGCTTAAGACCGAAAATCTACAGGTATTTTACGGGTTGATTCATGGACTGAAAGGCGTCGATATAGAGGTCAATAACAGCGAAATTGTTACCCTGATTGAGAGTAACGGCGCAGGAAAAACCTCGGCGCTGAGCGGTATCCTCAACATGGTGAAATCGTCGGGTACGGTAACCTTCCTCAATGAAGAGGTCACACACAGCCAAACGCACCAGATTGCGCGCAAAGGGCTGGCGCTGGTGCCGGAAGGGCGCAAGGTGTTCACCAACCTGACGATTGAAGAAAACCTGAAAATGGTGGCGTACAACAACCCAGTCAATTTCTATTATCTGTGTGAGAAGATGTATGCCCTGTTTCCTCGCTTAAAGGAGCGCCGCCATCAAATGGCGGGCACCATGAGCGGCGGCGAACAGCAGATGCTGCGATTGCACGCGCCCTGATGAGCGAGCCTGTCTTGCTGATGTTGGATGAATCCAGCCTCGGGTTGGCACCGAAGATTGTGGGCGAGGTGTTCAACATCATCAAGCAGTTGCAGAATGAGAACATTACCATTCCGCTGGTAGAACAGAATGCGACGGCGGCATTGAAAATCGCCGACCGTGCTTATGTGCTGGAGAATGGCAATATCGTACTGCACGGGGCGGCGGCGGATATTCTCGCCAATCCTGAGGTGAAACGGATGTATCTCGGGGGATGATCCCGCGCGAGTGCCTTTTTACTCATGATTGTATGTATAGAAAAACCCGCTATTGATGCCGTCTGCTATGATCCTGACAATGTTCTCCCTTTTATCCAATGTCCTGTTTATTGAACACTCTGTTTATTAAACCAAAGGTGCCGTTGATAACCCGGTAGGACTTTATGGAAGCGTGGCTGGATCATTTTGTGACCCAATCTGTCACCTATTCGCTGATTGCGGTGATGTTAGTGGCTTTTTTGGAATCGCTGGCGCTGGTGGGGCTGTTGCTGCCCGGCACGGTGATGATGGCGACATTGGGCGCGCTCATCGGTAGCTGGCAACTGAGCCTGTACGCGGCATGGGGTGCCGGGTCGATGGGCTGCCTGCTAGGCGATTGGATATCCTATTTCATCGGTTGGAAATTCAAAACGCCACTGCACAATTGGTCGTTTTTAAAGAAACACCAGACTTTACTGCGCCGCACGGAGCACGCCTTGCACCAACACCCGATGCCCACGATCATCATCGGGCGCTTCGTTGGCCCAACCCGCCTGTTGATCCAGATGGTAGCTGGGATGCTGGCGCTTCCCCCCACGCGCTTTGCGCTGCCTAATATCATTGGCTGCATTGTCTGGCCGCCAGTCTATTTTATGCCGGGCATTTTGGCGGGCGTCGCGTATGACATTCCGTCTGGTAGCAACAGCGCGTCATTCCGCTGGTTGCTGCTGGGGGTGGCAATACTGGTGTGGCTTGCCGGATGGCTAGGTTGGCGCTGGTGGAACAGTCGTAAGCAAACCAAAAGCCGTAAACGCTTGAAGTGGTTAACCGTGGCGCGTTTACACTGGTTGGCTCCGTTGACCATGACGGCCGCCGTCGCGGGGGTAGTGATGTTGCTTCAACACCCGATGATGCCGGTGTACACCAATCTGCTAGGTAAAGTGGTGCTGCGAGGATAACGTTATTGGGGCGCGTTTGGTTCGGTGAAATATCCGATAGAAGTGAGGTTGCTGTCCCCTTTTCGGCATGTCCGTGTTTCCCGGTTCCTCTCTTGTCATTCTCGACGAAAGCCGGGGATCTCTTTGAGAATAAAAGCGTTTCCTCGGTAAGAGATTCCCGCTTTCGCGGGAATGGCGGTGGTGGGTCGGAATGACGCTGGAAGCAGTGCTGTTTGTCAGCAACGCCGTCCAGCTCAGTGAGATTAGCGTCAGATCGCTCAACGATAAAACTCAGCCACCTGATCAAAAATGCGCATGTCGGCACCGTGGCGGCGCACCTGTAGCACATCCTCCAGTTTTTCCATCTGACTTATCATCTGCGGTAGTCGGTTGTCTTCCTGCACCAGAAGCCAGATGCGGCTCTCTTTGCCTCCGGCTAGCGGCATACACAGAATTCCTTCCACGTTATAAGCGCGACGGGCGAACAGTCCACACACATGAGACATGACGCCTGGGTGGTTACGTACCGCCAGTTCTAGTGTTACGTGAGACGAAGTTGATTGATTTTGCATAGTGTCAGTCTCCAATCATGTTGGTGTTGGCCCCGCCCGGCGTGTGCAGGGCATCTGCCAACATGGCAGTCGGATCGTCTGCGTTATTCAGGTCATACGCCGCGAAGCCAAAGCCACGAGCGATGCTGATAAAATCGGTTTGATAGCGGTAGTCAGCGGCGAAGATGCGCTGCCCATAGAACAGGTCTTGCTGTTGGTGCACCAGCCCTAATGCCTGATTGTTCATCAGGATGACCTTAACGTTAAGCCCCTCTTCGGCTGCCGTCACACAGCGACATCGTGGGGCCATCGTAGGCTATGTTCCCGTCGACCAACAGCAGACTGAGTGGAACAATACGCAATGCGTCATCCAGATAGTGAGTGGCCATCAGCAGCGTAAGCTGCTTCTCTGCACACACCCTATCAACCAGTGTGAGCATATCCTGACGCAGCGCCGGATCGAGCGCGGAGAACGGTTCATCCAGCAGCAGGACAGGGCGTTGGCGCAGCAGGCAGCGGGCCAATGCGGCGCGCTGGCGTTGACCGCCAGACACCTGCGCGGGCAGGCGCTGCATCAGGCTGTTTAAGCCCACGTGTTCTGCAATAGCGTGCAATGCCTGACGCTGTGCTGCCGTGAGACGCAAACCGGGGTGTAGGCCAAGCGCAATATTTTGCTCCAGCGTCAGGTGTGGGAACAGGTTGTTTTCCTGAAACAGAATTGACACCTGGCGCTCGGCGGGCGGCGTATAGCGATGATTGTCGCCATTTAGCCACAGTTCGCCGCTGTTCGGTAATAAAAAACCGGCAATCAGGCTGAGCAGCGTACTTTTTCCCGCACCACTTGGCCCCAACATGGCAACGCGCGCTCCCGCAGCGATGTTGACATCGAACTGCATGGGGGCCTGTTGATAGAGATAAGTGAGTTTATTCAACGACAGCATGTCGGCCCGCCCGTTTTTGCCACAGGGTCAATGTCTCCATCACGGTAAACAACGCGAAACAGAGCAGCATCAGCAGCAGTGCGGTTACCACACCGTCTGCGCTGCGATAAGCGCCAATTTGTTGGTAAAGATAGAAGGGCAACGTGCGGAACTGCTCATTGCCAAACAGGGCGATAATGCCGAAATCCCCAACCGATCGCGCAGGCAAATGCCATTGCCTGCGCGATCGGTTGTTGCAACGCGCGCAACTCAATCAGACGAAGACGGTTCCAACCGCGAATATCCAGAGACTGACACAGCAGATTATAGCGCTGAGCGATGTCGAGCATCGGGTTCTCCAACACCTTGAGCGCATAGGGTATGGCCATCAGCGCGTTAGTGGCGACCACTAGCCCATAGGGGGATGTCGGTAGCCCTACGGTGTTGTTAAGCACAAGAAAAAAGCCTGTCGCCAACACAATGCCCGGCATCGCCAGAATTAGCAGGCCGCTGATGACGCAGTTTCAGCTCACGGCTGCTCCACAGCAGCATCAGGGTCAGGATGACGCAAAGCACACCTGTGCCGAGCGCGATACGCAGGGATGTCCACAGCGTTTGCCACAGCGCGGGCTGTTTGAGCACCGCCAGCATCGCAGGACTGAGACCATCCAGCACCACGGCTAGCAAAGGTGGCAGCAGCAATAACAGCACAGCAACGATAATCGCGGTATCGCCCAACCGTCCAGCCAGCGAATCCTGTGGGTTGCGCCAGCGCAATTGCTGGGTATTGCCCACGGCGAACCACGATCCGAGTCGTTGGCTCAGTAGCACCAACCCCAGACAACAGACCATCTGGATCAATGCCAATCTAGCCGCGCGCAGGATCGTAATCAAAGCTCAATGCCTGATAGATAGCCAATTCGATCGTAGTGGCGCGCGGGCCTCCACCGAGTGAGAGTACGGTGGCAAAACTGGCGAAGCAGAGCATGAAAATCAGTGCCGCACTGGGCAGTATTTGACGCCGTAACCACGGCCATTCAATGAGACGAAAGGTTTGCCAGGCATTCATGCACAACTGGGCCGCTAACTGACGCTGCTCCTTGGAGATGGACTCCAGGGCTTGCAACAGCAGACGTGTCGCCAGCGGCAGATTGAAGAACACGTGGGCCAACAGAATCCCTTGCAGGCCATAGGGGGAAAAGGTGTAGTCGATGCCGAGTGCGCTTAAGCCTTGTGCCAGCCAGCCCTGTCGCCCGTAGACGCACAGTATGCCAAATACCGCCACCAACACCGTAACACCAGCGTCATGGCGCACAGGCGTAACAGCCAGGTTCTGCCGGGGAAATAGCGGCGGTAGGGGGCGCGTGCCAGCACAATGGCGGTCAGCGTGGAGAGTAGCGCCGAAAGCAATGCCTGCCAAAAGGTAAAGCGCACTACGTACCATACATAGCTGTCACCCCATAGCGTCTGTCATGGGGTATCAGGAGCCTGATGCCAGAGAGCGCCAAACGCGAGCAGGGCAACACCTGCCAGCAATGCCGCGATAAACAGCCCAGGCCAGAGCCAGTGTGGGATCAGCGGCTGACGGTGCGTTGCCATGCCTGAATCCACTGCCCACGCAGGTCTGCCACCTCTTGTGCGCTAAAGGACAGCGCTTTTTCCGGGAGCGCCAGCGATTGAAAACCTTCTGGCAGTGCCACGCCAGTGACCGGATACATCCAGTTGGTGGTTGGTATCAGGCTTTGGAACGTCGGGCTGAGGATAAACTGCATAAAGCGGTTAGCGAGTTCCGGATGCTTGCTGGCGGTCAACTGTCCGGCAACTTCAACTTGCATATAGTGGCCTTCGCTGAACAGCGCCGCTGCGTAGTTAGTCTTTTTCTCTTCGATAATGTGATAGGCCGGAGAGGTGGTGTAGCTCAGCACCAGATCTGCTTCGCCTTTAAGGAACAGACCGTAAGCTTCACCCCACCCTTTGGTGACGGTAACGGTTTTACGCGCCAGTTTTTGCCAGGCGTCAGGCGCTTTATCGCCAATACACCTTTTGCATCCACAGCAGCAGGCCCAGCCCCGGCGTACTGGTGCACGGGTCTTGATAAATTACCTTCAGCGGTTGCTCGCTGTTGATCAAGGCATCAAGACTGGTCTGTGGATTTTTTAGCGTGTCTTTGTTGTAGACGAACGCGAAGTAGCCGTAATCGTAAGGCAGGAACGTGGCGTTGTTCCAGCCGCCGGGCAGCGTTAACGCGTCGGTTTTCACGTGGTGTGGGGTAAATAGCCCGGTATCCGCTGCCGCTTTGAGCAGGTTGTTATCCAGCCCCAGGACGATATCCGCTTTGCTGTTTTTACCTTCCATACGCAAGCGGTTCAACAGGGCAACGCCATCTTCCAGCGCGACGAAATTTAATTCGCACTCGCACTCTTTTTCGAAGGCTTTTTTAATCGCCGGGCCGGGGCCCCATTCAGACGCGAAGGAATCGTAGGTGTAAACGGTCAATGCGGGCTTGGTATTAGCGGCAGCAGAGCCGAACAGTACGGCAGAGAGGCCGAATACAGGAAGTAATAAACGGGATAATAGCGACTGTAACACTTTGCACTCCTGGGTATATTAGGGTGGCAAAGGACTTTGAGGCAGGCGAATGCACCCTTAAATCCCTTCGCCGGTATTAACCGGATCAGGTTCGACGGGTATTTTCTCAGCATAAATACCTTGCGTTGACAATGCGATATCGCCAACAAACGGCCTACACCCGTTGAGAACGTCATTATTGTAAAGGGTTTGTAGCATCAGGGAAAGTCGGCGTCGTGCTCCGGCGGCACAAACCGGGCGGATTTAAAGTCGAACCAGCCCAACATGTTCATGCGCACGCCGCGCATGCTGCGCTGTCCCTGCAACTGTAACCAGTGGTGAAACAGCGGGTGGATCTCACCGCTGTCAATCAGGCGATGGCTGAAGTCGGCGATAGAGAGCGTTTGAGCGTGCCAGCGCCGTGCGTCTTGTTGTAACGAATCGCTCAGGCAGTGACGCAGCAGCGGCAACTCATACAGCAGGGCGAACAGCGAAAACTCCAGCGTAGGGTAGCAGTTGACACTGCTCAGCCAGATGTCGCTTTCCGCTTCTCCCAGATACCATTGCTCGTAGTCGACTTTCTGTATGTGCAGTGTCACGCCCTGTTGTGCCAGCAGGTCATGCATGATCTCGCCAATGATGCGGTACTCGGGGTGCTCCTGATAAAACGTCAGGGTGATATCAGTCAGGCCAGCAGGTTTCAGTGGTTGATTCTCAAAACGTTGGTGATGCCAACGAGGCAGTAAGCTGTACGCTGGCGACCAGCTATGTCGGTGGGTGCTCGTCGTCTGGCTGAGCAGCGTGATAGGGTGGAAGATCTGGCTGATCCAGCTGCGCACCTCGCTGTTTGCGCCTCGCGCAGAGCTGGTGTCAAACAGCAGGAAATAGCATCCTTCCTCCATGCGGCTTTCGAGCTTGTCGCGCGTGGAGGTGTCGCTTTGTACCTGAATGGACACCGGCAGCTCTTCGGAGGCGTCTGGCAACACCCAGATATTGACCTCATCGATCAGCGCCCGGTAGCCGAAATAGTCATCAAAGGCTTTTATTTTCAGCTGACTGTCGCTGTTTTTCTCCACCGCATAGGGGCCGGTGCCGACAGGGGGGCGCGCAAAATCGGCCTGTGCCTGCCAGTCGTGGGGCAGGATCATGGCATGCGCGCTACCGAGCAGCCAGGGGAGCCAACCATCTGGTTTGCTAAGTTCCACATCAATCACAAAGGGAATAGGGGAGGTCGCGCGTGTGATGTGTGAGAATAATGCCTGCGATGTCAACCGCATCACCGAGGCGATCACATCCTTCATCACCAGCTCGCGTCAATCGTGGAAGCGGATCGCCGGGCGTAAATAAAAACGCCAGCGGTGTGGCGTAATTTGCTGCCAGTGGTGCGCGAGGTCCGGTACGATTTCCCCGTTTTCCTCATTTATCTTGGTTAACCCGCTGAAGATTTGCCTGACGATATGCATCTCAGAGCGTCGCAGTGCGGAGCCGGGGAGCAGGTTGCGCAGTGGTCGATAATAAAGCACGCGCAACAGATGTTCCCCTTGGCGAAAACGACGGCCCAGGTGGGAAAGCAACATCTGGCGTACCGTCTCTTTATCACTGATCAACTGCTCGACGCGTTCCTGCTCCAGCAAGTCTTCCGCGCGCTGTTGTTGCAACGTTAAGCCGGTATAGATAAAACTGAGACGGGAGCGTTTTCCGCGTCCCGCTTCCGCCTGCCACAGCAGCCACCCCTCTTTTTGCATGGCTCCGAGCAGTGAACGGATATGGCGGCGCGAGCAGAGTAATACCCCGGCCAGCTCTTCAAGCGTGGTGTCGGTATCCTGCCCCTGAAAGCGCTGCCAGAGGCGGACAAACTGCTGTTGCAAACGTGTCGATGACATAAAAGAGGAACTCCGCGAACCAAAGTCATCAATTTATCTTTTCCTATATTACGGCGATACTGCACAACAAGGAAAGCACGGAGGTGGCTAATGGCGATTTCACGGCTCAATCAATTTTACCGGCACTACTTCTTCTTGCATTGCCCTGGCTGCTGGCTGAGGGGATCAGCGCTCAGCAAAAGCTGGCGTTGTTACAGCAAGTGACGCAATGGCATACCGATGCGATGTCGGAAGAAGAGTACCGGCACTGGCTCTAGTGCTGTTCTGGTAGTAGAGAAACTTCTGAGTAATGGTGCTTTTCACCAGCCAGCGGCCTGCGCCGCTGGCATTTTTATTGCCCATCAGTTGCGTTGTACGCCTTCCAGTGCCGCCAGCAACGCCTCTTTGGTCATGCGCCCGCAGTAAGCAGGAGTGCCCCGTTCAAAGCGCCATTCTTCGGTGAGCGCGCCAACGTCTACCGCATCAAAACCGAAAGCTTCATACAATTCATGGGCAATCTGCTTGCCTTGCGCATTGTCCACCGCCAGTGGCAATGTGCGACGGTTGGGGCTGCCAGCCGGTAAACCATCGCTTTCCAATTGCGTCATCTGAATAGCATTGAACGCCTTGGTGATGAGGGCTCCGGGTAAATGGCGTGCCAGTAGTTCGCTGGTGGTGGTTTGTGCGCTGTCGAGCACATCAACCTGACCATCACGCTCCTGGTAATAATTGACCGCATCGAGCACCTGCTTGCCCGCCAGCAGCGCGGCAGGCAATCGATCGATTGCCGTCAGCGGAACGGCTATCACCACTACATCACCAAACTGAATGGCCTCTTCAACCGTTCCAGCCTGACAGCCTACCATCGAGCGGAAGCTAAACAGCGTTTGCGGGCCACGTGAGTTACTGAGCATAACCTGATGTCCGGTGTTAATCGCGAGCGTGGCAATCGTTCGTCCGACAAAGCCCGCGCCAATAATGCCTATTTTCATGCTGATCTCCTGTTGCGTCATTCATCAACAGGGAGCGTAATTCACCACTAAAATAAGATAAAATCACAAATGACATATAAATAAACAACCAATTGGAGTGAATGATGGACAGTCTGACCAGCATGCACATCTTTGTTAAAGCCGCTGAGCTGGGCTCTTTTGTTGCGGTGGCCGAGGTGTTGCACCTTTCTCCGCAAGGGGTGGCTAAGCATGTGGCCTGGCTAGAGGCACGTCTGGGGGCTCGATTGCTCAACCGCACCACGCGGCGTCAAAGTTTGACCGATATCGGCCACAGCTATTACGAACGTTGTAAGATAGTGTTGGCGGAGGTCGATGCGGCAGAAGCGATTGCGCTGGAGATGAAAGCAACGCCGTCGGGGACCATTCGGGTTAATGCGCCCGTTACCTTTGGCGCTTATGCACTTGCGCCCTTTATTACCCGCTATCTCGATCGTTATCCGGATACGCAGATCGAACTGACGCTTAACGATCGCATGATCGACCCGATTGAAGAAGGTTTTGAAGTGATCGTGCGCATCGGTGAACTGGCCGACAGTTCGATGATCGCCTGGCCGTTAAGGCCCTATCGGCTGATTGCCTGCGCATCACCCACTTATGTGGTGCGCGAGGGTTTCCCTGAAAAACCCAGCGATTTGGCGCATCACGCTTGTCTGGTGTACGGCGAATGGACGCCCACTGTGCCGTGCCGCTGGTTGTTCCAGCGTGATGGGCAGAGCGAAGAAGTCAGGCCAACCGGACGGTTTCGCGCCAATGATTGGAAAGCGCTGCTGTTTGCGGCAATCGAAGGTTATGGCGTCACCTTGGGTCCCGCCGATGTGTTGGGCAAAGAGATTGAAGCCGGACGTTTGGTTCAGGTTCTGCCGGACTATGAAGGTCCAGCCAGCCCGATGCATGTTCTGGTGCCTGCGGCAAGGCGGCAAACGGTTAAGATCCGTTGCTTTGTCGATGCGCTGAGAGAGGCTTTTAGCGAAGGGATGGGGCTGTAAAATAACAGGCAAAGCTACTTTCCCGTTATCCTCGATGAAAGCCAGGGATCTTTGTGAGAAGAAACGCGTTACTTCTGCAAAAGATTCCCGCCTGCGCGGGAATGACGGAGGTACACGGGCATGGCCGAGGTAGGTGGAATTACCAGTAAGGCACCGCAGAGCGGTGCCTTGTGACTTAACGCAAAAAGGCCGGTTGCTGCTGTTCGTAGCGCGCAATGGCTTCTTCGTGTTGTAACGTCAAGCCGATGCTGTCCAGCCCGTTGAGCATGCAGTGGCGGCGGAAGCTGTCTATCTCAAACGGGTATTTTTTCCCGCAAGCGTCGACCGTCTGCGCTTCCAGATCCACCGTAAAGGTGATGCCCTGTGTACCGTCGACCAGTTTGAACAGGTCGTCGATATCGCTATCACTCAGTTTTACCGGCAGCAACTGGTTGTTAAACGCGTTACCGTAGAAAATATCCGCAAAGCTTGGCGCGATCACCACGTGAAAACCGTAGTCGGTCAGTGCCCAGGGGGCATGCTCACGGGAGGAACCACAGCCGAAGTTTTCGCGCGCCAGCAGGATGGTGGCACCTTTATAGCGCGGTTTATTCAGCACAAACTCCTGGTTGGGCTGCTGCCCAGCGTCATCCAGAAAACGCCAGTCGTGAAACAGATGTTGGCCGAAGCCGGTACGCGTCACTTTCTGCAAAAACTGCTTGGGGATAATAGCGTCCGTGTCCACGTTGGCGGCGTCCAGCGGCACGACCAGCCCGGTATGTTGGGTAAATTTAGCCATCAGGCGTCTCCTTATTAATTCGCGGATATCCGCGAAATGCCCTGTCACGGCGGCGGCAGCCATCGCCGGGCTGACCAGGTGAGTACGGCCCGCACGCCCCTGACGGCCTTCAAAGTTACGGTTGCTGGTGGATGCACAGCGCTCACCGGGGTTCAGGCGGTCATTGTTCATCGCCAGACACATGGAACAGCCCGACAGACGCCATTCAAACCCAGCTTCAATAAACACTTTATCCAGACCTTCCAGCTCCGCCATGGTTTTCACCGGGCCAGAGCCGGGCACCACGATAGCCTGCACGCCGGCGGCCACTTTACGCCCTTTGTCGATAGCGGCGGCGGCGCGCAAATCTTCGATACGCGAGTTAGTACAGGAACCGATAAACACTTTGTCGATGGCAACATCGGTCAGCTTGATACCCGGTTGCAGATCCATATACGCCAGCGCTTTGGCGGCAGAGGCACGCTCAACCGGATCGCTGAAGGAATCAGGATCGGGGATATTCTGGTTCACAGCGATTACTTGCCCAGGGTTGGTACCCCAGGTTACCTGCGGCGCGATATCGGCGGCATCCAGTGTGACGACGGTATCAAACACCGCATCTGCATCGGATTTCAACGTGCTACAGTACGTCACGCCAGCGTCCCAATCGGCCCCTTTCGGTGCGAACTGGCGGCCTTTCAGGTAGGCAAACGTGGTTTCATCCGGTGCCACTAAACCGGCCTTTGCGCCCATTTCAATCGCCATGTTACACAGCGTCATGCGGCCTTCCATGCTCAACGCGCGGATGGCGTCGCCGCAGAATTCCACCACGTGACCTGTACCGCCTGCGCTGCCGGTTTTACCGATAATCGCCAGCACGATGTCTTTTGCGGTGATGCCGGGCGCGGCTTGGCCTGTTACTTCAATTTTCATAGCTTTGGCACGACCCTGCTTCAGGGTTTGCGTCGCCATCACATGTTCCACTTCGGAGGTGCCGATCCCAAACGCCAGTGAGCCAAAGGCACCGTGGGTAGCGGTATGGGAATCTCCGTACACAATCGTCATATACCCGGCAGGGTCATGCCCTGTTCCGGCCCGATAACGTGGACGATGCCTTGATACTGGTGATTCAGGTCGTACAACTGCACGCCAAACTCGGCGCAGTTCTTGATCAGTTCCTGCATCTGGATGCGGGCCATTTCACCACAGGCATTGATATCTTTGGTCTGGGTGGACACGTTGTGATCCATGGTGGCAAAGGTTTTGCCCGGCTGGCGCAGTTTGCGCCCCATGGCACGCAGACCATCAAAAGTTTGCGGAGAAGTGACTTAATGCACCAGATGGCGGTCGATATACAGCAGCGGCGTCTCATTCTGCGTTTCGTACACCACGTGGGCATCAAACAACTTCTGGTATAAGGTCTTGCTCATGGTTACACCCCTTGCGCCACAAAGTGGGCAATGGCATCGCCCATTTCGTCGGTGCTGATGGCTTTGCCGTCACGGCCCGCCAGATCGCCAGTACGATAGCCTTCGGCCAGCGCGGTGTTTACCGCGTTTTCGATGGCGTTGGCCGCATCATCGGCTTCCAGGCTGTAGCGCAGCAACAGTGCCAGTGACAGGATCTGTGCGATAGGGTTAGCGATGTTTTTGCCCGCGATATCAGGCGCAGAACCGCCCGCTGGTTCGTACAGGCCGAAACCTTGTTCGTTCAGGCTGGCGGAAGGCAGCATACCCATCGAACCGGTGATCATCGCACATTCGTCAGACAGGATGTCACCAAACAGGTTGGAGCACAGCATCACGTCGAACTGGGACGGATCTTTGATCAACTGCATGGTGGCGTTGTCGATGTACAGGTGCGCCAGCGTCACGTCCGGGTAGTCCTTGCTGACTTCGGTGACGATTTCACGCCAC
This sequence comes from Candidatus Symbiopectobacterium endolongispinus, assembly GCF_018777385.1. Lineage (GTDB taxonomy): Bacteria > Pseudomonadota > Gammaproteobacteria > Enterobacterales > Enterobacteriaceae > Symbiopectobacterium > Symbiopectobacterium endolongispinus. Next base: position 174,732 of record NZ_JAFJYB010000002.1, read on the forward strand.
AGGATGGAGCTTTGCAGCACGTTAGCTTTATCGATGGACGTGACTTTGCTGCGACGCTTACGTGCCGACTCAAAGGCAATACGGGCGATACGCTCGATCTCGAAACGGTGATAGACCTCGGTGTCGAACGCACGCTCGTGCTGGCCGCTGCCTTCACGGCCTTTCGGCTGGCCGAAGTAGATACCGCCGGTCAGTTCGCGCACGCACAGAATGTCGAAACCGTTTGCGTTGCAGTCGTCACGTGGGGCGCGCAAATGGGCAGATGTGCGTGGCGTCAACCTTCCATCATGTCAATGTGAAAGATCGTTGCGGTTTCTGGCAAGATCAGTAGACTGAGCCAAAATAATAAACAGTTGTACGCTGAAATTTCCCAGGCTCATTTTTTATGTCTACCCATTTGTCGCAATATCATTTGGTTGAACGCATCCAACACCAGATTGCTCATTGTTCCGGCCGTACCGCACTGCGTGAATGGTCTGCCTCTGGCGAAACGCAGCTTACCTGGTTTCAGGCCGGTGCGCGTATTCGCCGCATTGCCAGTGCACTGCTCTCGCTGGGGATTGATGCCCAAGAGCGTGTCGCGTTGTTCTCTCATAATTCCCTCAACTGGTCGCTGGCAGATCTCTCGATACTGTACGTGCGTGGCGTGACCGTCCCGATTTATGCCACCAACACGGCGACACAGGCTGCGTTTATCATCAATGACGCGGATATTCGCACCATTTTTGTCGGTTCTCAGCCTCAGTATGATGCGATATTGGCGCTGACGCTGGCGGCGTTTGAGGCCGATGTGGATGACGCCTACTGGCAGCCTGCGCTGCAACAGCGCATTGATGAGCGTAATCTGGACGATCTTTTCACGTTGATCTACACCTCCGGCACGACCGGTGAGCCGAAAGGGGTGATGCTGGATTACGCCAACATGGCGATGGTGCTGAAGCTGCACGATGAGCGCCTGTGTGTGTCGCAGGACGATATCTCTCTGAGCTTCCTACCGCTCTCTCACGTGTTTGAGTGCGCCTGGTCGTTTTACATGATGCACACCGGTGCACAAAACGTCTATTTGACCGACACCAATCTGGTACGCAATGCGATCAAGCCGTTTCACCGACGGTGATGTGTGCGGTGCCGCGTTTCTACGAGAAAGTGTATAGCGCCATTCACGAAAAAGTCGCGCAGGCACCCTGGCATCGTCGCACGCTGTTTAACTGGGCCATCGCGCAGGGATGCAAGACGTTTCTGGCTCGTATTTCAGGTAAATCACGTTCACCGTTGCATGCGCTACTGCATCGCGTCGCCGATCGGCCGGTGCTGACCAAGCTGCGCCACCTGCTGGGCGGTAAGATTCGCTTTATGCCTGCGGCTGGCGCACATCTGGATGAGAATATCATTCTGTTTTTCCAGTCGATGGGCGTGCGCGTTATTTACGGTTACGGCATGACGGAAACCCGCGCCACGGTATCGTGCTGGGAAGCGGATAATGTGCGGCTGGGCTCGATCGGCACGCCGCTACCAGGTATCGAAGTGCGCATTGGTGACGAAAACGAAATACAGGTGCGCGGTGCTACGCTGATGCGCGGTTATTTCCGCCGTCCGCAGGAAACCGCTGAAGCCTTCACCGCCGATGGCTGGCTGAAAACCGGTGACGCCGGGAAGCTGGATGGCGAGGGTAACCTGTATATCACCGAGCGCCTGAAAGACTTGATGAAAACCTCCGGCGGAAAATATATTGCGCCGCAGCACTTGGAAGGCACCTTGGGTCAAGACCGTTTTATCGAGCAGGTGGCAGTGATTGCCGATGCGCGCAAATACGTGTCTGCGTTGATTGTCCCTTGCTTTGAAGCGCTGGAAGAGTAAGCGGTATCGGCCAACCTCAAGTATCACGATCGCCTCGAATTGTTACGTCATAGCCACATTATCGAACTGTTTGAACAGCGTCTGCGCGAGATGCAAAAAGAGCTGTCACGCGTCGAACAGGTCAAGCGCTTTACCCTGCTGGCGACCCCTTTCTCCATGGAGAGCGGGGAGTTAACGCCGACATTAAAACTGCGACGTAAGATCATCGCCCAGAGCTATCAGCTGGAAATTGATGCCATGTACGGCGAATAACCCCGAGTAACTTGCTGCGGGTGAGATACACGAATTTTTAACTTTTTTGCTGAAAATTTCCCGCTGCAATTGGCTGTCATCGCGGAATAATCACTATCAGCGATGACGCCGTTTAGCGTTTTATCTCAGTCGAATCCCTTCTGGCGGTGTAAACCCGTTTCCACTTGCTTTGTTCCTCGCTTCACCCTTGTTTGCCTATGCCATCGTCTAACGTTATGGTAATCGGCTATATTCAAATTCTGGATAAGACAATGACGCGTGTCGCGCTGTGATGCCAGTGCCGCGATGCCGCTTTCAGAACGAAAAGAGGCAATCCCATGGAGATGTTGTCAGGCGCCGAGATGGTGGTTCGATCGTTGATCGATCAGGGCGTGAAATATGTGTTCTGGTATCCAGGCGGGGCAGTATTGGATATTTACGATGCGCTACACACCGTGGGCGGTATTGACCATATTCTGGTGCGCCACGAACAGGGTGCAGTGCACATGGCCGATGGTTATGCGCGCGCCACCGGTGATGTCGGCGTGGTGCTGGTCACCTCGTGTCCGGGTGCCACCAATGCGATTACCGGTATTGCCACCGCTTATATGGACTCCATCCCGATGGTGGTGTTGTCTGGGCAGGTAGCCACCTCGCTTATCGGTTACGACGCGTTTCAGGAATGCGACATGGTCGGCATTTCTCGTCCGGTGGTGAAGCACAGTTTCTTGGTCAAACAGGCTGAAGATGTGCCCACGGTGCTGAAAAAGGCGTTCTATCTGGCATCAAGCGGGCGTCCCGGCCAGGTGGTGGTGGATTTGCCGAAAGATGTGATGAGTCCGGCCAACAAGCTGCCGTATCTCTATCCCGATGCGGTCACTATGCGTTCCTACAACCCGACGATTCAAGGGTATAAGGGGCAAATTCGTCGTGCGCTGCAAACCTTGCTAAGCGCCCAGTCACCGATCATTTACGCGGGTGGCGGAGTTATCAATGCGGAGTGCCATGAAGAACTGCGCCAACTGGCAGAACGTTTGAACCTGCCGGTCACCAACTCTCTGATGGGATTGGGCGGTTTTCCTGGGACGCACTGTCAGTGTCTGGGCATGCTTGGCATGCACGGCACTTACGAAGCCAACATGGCGATGTACAATGCAGACGTGATCTTCGCCGTCGGCGTGCGTTTTGACGATCGCACCACCAACAATCTGGCGAAGTACTGCCCGAATGCCCCGGTGCTGCATATCGATATCGATCCGGCCTCCATTTCGAAAACGGTCAATGCGGATATTCCCATTGTTGGTGATGCGCGCCAGGTGCTGGCGCTTATGCTGGAACTGCTGGAACAGGGCGAAACGCAGCAGAATTTTGAAGCGTTGCGCGACTGGTGGCAGCGCATTGAGCAGTGGCGTGCGCGCCAATGCCTGAAATATCCGTTAGACAGCGACAAGATCAAGCCGCAGGCGGTGATTGAAACCTTGCACCGTTTGACCGACGGCAAAGCCTATGTGGCATCGGACGTAGGGCAGCACCAGATGTTCGCAGCGCTTTACTATCCGTTCGATCTGCCTCGTCGCTGGGTCAACTCCGGTGGTCTCGGCACTATGGGCTTCGGCCTGCCAGCGGCACTGGGTATCAAACTGGCATTGCCGGAAGAGACGGTGATTTGTGTGACGGGTGATGGCAGTATCCAGATGAACATCCAGTAGTTGTCCACGGCGTTGCAGTACGATTTGCCGGTGGTGGTGATTAACCTCAACAACCGCTTCCTTGGCATGGTGAAGCAGTGGCAGGACATGATCTACTCCGGAAGGCATTCCAACTCCTACATGGAGTCGCTGCCGGATTTCGTCAAACTGGCGGAAGCCTACGGGCACGTTGGTATTGCCATTACGTCGCCGCAGGAATTGGAAAGCAAGCTGAGCGAAGCGCTGGCGGTGAAAAATCGTCTGGTGTTTGTGGATATCACTATCGACAGCAGTGAACACGTTTATTCGATGCAGGTACGCGGTGGCGGCATAGATGAAATGTGATTAAGCAAAACGGAGAGGACCTGATCATGCGCCGGATTTTATCTGTATTATTGGAAAACGAATCTGGGGCATTGTCGCGTGTTGTTGGCCTGCTTTCCCAGCGCTGGTATAATATCGAAAGCCTGACGGTGGCACCGACCGACGATCCAACGCTGTCGCGTATGACCATTCAGACGGTGGGCGATGCCAAGGTTATCGAACAGATTGAGAAGCAACTGCACAAGCTGGTTGACGTGCTGCGCGTGAGCGAACTGGGGCAGGGTTCGCACGTTGAGCGTGAAATCATGCTGGTGAAATTGCAGGCCATGGGTTATGGCCGGGAAGAAGTGAAACGCAGCACGGAAATTTTCCGTGGGCAGGTTGTGGATGTCACGGCAACGCTCTACACCGTGCAGTTAGCGTGCACCAGTGATAAATTGGATGCGTTTCTGAGCGCGGTGCGTGACGTGGCTGAAATTGTCGAGGTGGCGCGTTCGGGTATTGTTGGCGTATCACGCGGCGATAAGATTATGCGCTAATTTTCCTTCCGCTGATCTATGATAAAGAGGTTCACTGTGTCGGTGAACCTTGAGGTTGCTGGCAAACCTACCTAAAACTGTCATTCCCGCGCAGGCGGGAATCTCATACAGGCTAAACGCATTCATTCTGCCCGAGGCCCCCGGCCTACGGCGAGGATGACGAAGAGGTTGGTAGGCTTTTTCAGCAGTCTGAGGGCTCACTGTGTCGGTGAGCTTTTTATTTTTCTCTCTATAACCCTGAACAACAATAAAGCGGTTGCTGATTGCCAGCTTCTGCGGTTAGATCTATACGATATCCATGCTTAAAATATGGACATCCTTATTTTTTATTTTCCAGCTTATTTAAAGGGGCTAACGTGAAACTGGATTAAATCGCGCGCCTTGCTGGCGTTTCACGCACTACTGCCAGCTACGTTATCAATGGCAAGGCCAAATAATACCGCGTCAGTGATAAAACGGTAGAAAAAGTGATGTCGGTGGTGCGTGAGCATAATTATCATCCCAATGCGGTGGCTGCTGGATTACGCGCTGGGCGTACCCGTTCTATCGAGCTGGTGATTCCGGATCTGGAAAACACCAGCTATACCAAAATTGCCAATTATCTGGAGCGTCAGGCGCGTCAGCGCGATTATCAATTGCTGATTGCCTGCTCTGAAGATCAGCCGGATAACGAGATGCGCTGCATTGAGCATCTGCTGCAACGTCAGGTTGATGCCATTATCGTGTCGACAGCGTTGCCTCCGGAGCATCCGTTCTATCAGCGTTGAGCTGGAGACAGCTTGCCGATTGTCGCGCTGGATCGCGAACACTTCACAAGTGTAGTGGGTGCCGATTGTGAGGATGCGGAAATGCTGGCGCAGGAACTGCGCAATATTCCAGCGGAGTCAGTGCTCTACCTCGGGGCGTTGCCGGAACTTTCGGTGAGTTTCCTGCGCGAACAAGGGTTTCGTATGGCATGGGCAGAGGATCCGCGTCAGGTGAATTTCCTTTATGCCAACAGCTACGAACGCTCAGCGGCGGAGACGGCGTTTGAAGAGTATTTGCAGCATCACCCGATGCCGCAGGCGCTATTCACTACCTCGTTTCCGCTGTTGCAAGGGGTGATGGATATTACGCTGAAGCAGAGCGGACGGCTGCCGAACAATTTGGCGATTGCCACGTTTGGTGACAACGAACTGCTCGATTTCCTCGAGTGCCCGGTGCTCTCCGTGGCGCAACGTCATCGCGAAGTGGCTGAGCGAGTGTTGGAGTTGGTGCTGGCAAGTCTCGATGAACCTAAGAAGTCCAAGCCCGGTTTGACGCGCATTCGGCGCAGTTCACTCAGTCGTCGTTAGTTTGGGATTATTCCTAATAAAAAGCCATCCGGTATCAGGATGGCTTTTTTGTTGCCTGTATTTGGCGGTAGTTGCGGTCTCGGCCTGACGTTCAGCCAGGTACGGCGACGCGAAACAGACGGCGGCAGTAATCGAGAAAATAGCCGTAGGCGACACCCATTACCATAGATATCAAAACATTGCTGGTTACTGCTGCGACGATCTGCTGTGGGTTGGCACCAATAAACCACAGGATGGCAACATACACCGATGATTGAAAGCTGACGTAGGCAAACAGGTCTGCCAGATTTTTTACCCAGGTACCGTGCGTCATGAAGCGCTGAGACAGACGCAGGATACGATCGCGGTACAGGTCGTAGGGCCAGGCAATAACAATATTAACGGGGATCGACACCAGTCGCGAAGAGAGCGACTACTGGAAGCTTATGCCAGACAGCAAGATCTCAATCAGCATACCAGTTATAAAACAGTAGATTACCATAGCGACTGTGTCCGCTACCGCACTACGCAATCGGGATTCAGGGGAGAACATGCAGAGAGACTCCGTTATATACCCGTCATACTTTAAGTTGCAGGTGCGTTGGCTTCGTTCACTCACCCCAGTCACTTACCTGAGTAAGCTCCAGGGGATTCGTTCGCTTGCCGCCTTCCTGCAACTCTAATTATTTAGGGTATGCAGTTAATTGGGTTAAATGTAGTTAATTATGTCGGTGTATTTTATGTGTGTAGTGTACTTCACTGGATGTTGAAGTTGTAAGTAGCGATAAATTTTTATTTTTTCATGCTTTTTTCTTATGGACGCTACTTTATAGAAGAAAGGTGGCATGGCGGTTTATTAAGCGCGGCAGTAGGGGGAATTATGTTTATAAACAATTGGTTGTGCTTTTGCGTTTGGCGACTAATTTTTCGGTGGGCAAAAGTCCCCGCTTAACCCAAATAACAGCGTGGAACACGTGGGTTTTAGGAATACCCTTATAATATAACAATTAACCGACGAACTTAGTGGTTAACGGTAAAAAGCCTCAATTGTTTTTCGTAACCTTAAATAAAGAAAAATTGGCGGCATCATTGCCAAAAAGAAAATAGAATAGCGTGCCGACATTGTTGTAACAGTAGAATGGAATGAACGATATCATTGGGTAAAAATGTGACCGATATCGGTCTGGAGTGCGCAGCGGGCAAGCGCCGTGCTCGGGTGATGGAGGAGGAATACGGCGACGGTGACACAAGCGTTTTATGATTAATGGTAAATTTAAGTAAAAATGAGAAATTATTACTCTTTCTTTCTGATTGTTTATCCAGAAATAATTTTTCCTCAAATTTTCATGGCGTTAATCTCCCTTAATTTCCGTCTGTTATTCCATTTTATGCCATTCATGTCCGTGTTGAGGCAGAAATAATTCCAAAGCGCGTCCGCTCTGGCTTGACAAGGTTTTCATACCCTCCGTAAACTCATAAATGTGGGAATTTGTGGGAATTTGTGGGAATTTGTGGGATAAAGTGGTGAAAATGGTCATGAATGGGCAACTCAAGCATGTTTCGTGGGGCTACTCTGATTAACCTCGACAGTAAAGGTCGGCTCGCCGTTCCTACCCGTTATCGGGAAACGCTGTCAGAGACATCGCAAGGTCAGATGGTTTGCACCATTGACCTCCATCAGCCCTGTCTGCTGCTTTATCCCCTGCCTGAGTGGGAAATCATTGAACAAAAGTTGTCACGTCTGTCGAGCATGAATCCCGCTGAGCGCCGCGTGCAGCGGTTGCTGTTGGGGCATGCCAGTGAGTGCCAGATGGACAATGCCGGGCGTCTGCTGATTGCCAGTACGCTACGGCAACATGCTAGCCTGACGAAAGAAGTGATGCTGGTCGGCCAGTTCAACAAGTTTGAACTGTGGGATGAGCAGGCCTGGTATCAACAGGTCAAAGACGATATTGACGCTGAGCAATCCTCTGACGCCCCGTTGTCCGAGAGATTGCAGGATTTATCACTGTAGTCATGCTGAAAGAAATACATGCCGGAAAATTATAAACACACCACTGTGCTGTTGGATGAAGCGGTTAATGGCCTCAATATTCGCGCTGACGGCACATACATCGATGGCACGTTTGGCCGTGGTGGCCATTCGCGGCTGATCCTTTCCCGTCTCGGACCGGAAGGACGCCTTGTGGCTATCGATCGCGATCCTCAAGCTATAGAGGCAGCAGAGGCGATTCAAGATTCCCGTTTTTCTATTGTTAACGGACCTTTTTCCGCGCTGGCAAGTTACGTGGAGACCCTGGGGTTAACCGGGCGTATTGGCGGCGTGTTGCTCGATTTGGGCGTCTCTTCGCCGCAACTGGATGATCCTGAACGCGGTTTTTCCTTTATGCGCGATGGCCAGTTGGACATGCGTATGGACCCGACGCGCGGGCAGTCAGCGGCGCAATGGTTGCAAACGGCAGAAGTCGATGACATTGCCTGGGTGTTGAAAAACTTTGGCGAAGAGCGGTTTGCCAAGCGGATTGCGCGCGCGATTGTGGAACGTAACAGCACAGAACCGATGACGCGCACAGGCGAGTTGGCGGCGCTGATTGCGGCGGCGAGCCCGATCAAAGAGCGGCATAAGCACCCGGCAACCCGCAGTTTTCAGGCAATCCGTATCTATATCAACAGTGAGCTGGATGAGATCGAGCAGGCGCTGAATGGCGCGCTGACGGCACTCGCACCGCAGGGCCGCTTGTCGATCATCAGTTTTCATTCGCTGGAAGATCGTATTGTGAAGCGTTTTATGCGTCATCACAGCCGTGGGCCACAGGTGCCGGCCGGGAGGATCCCGCTTACTGAAGCACAACTGCGTGCGCAAGGCGGTCAAACGCTGAAAACGGTAGGCAAGATGATGCCGCCGGAAGCCGAAGTGGCAGAAAACCCGAGAGCGCGTAGCTCTGTGTTACGTATCGCGGAACGGCTAGCGGAATGATAAGCAACGAGCGGCACAGCCTGGCAGGCATTATCGGCCAGGACATTCTTCGTCACGGCAAATTGCCACTGCTGCTGCTGATTGGTGCGTTGGTTTCTGCGGTGCTGGTGGTGACGACCGCGCACAAGACGCGCTTGCTGACCGCACAGCGCGAGCAGTTGTTGTTGGAGCGTGATGCGTTGGATATCGAATGGCGCAACCTGATTCTGGAAGAGAACGCCTTGGGCGATCACAGTCGGGTGGAGCGTATCGCAACGGAAAAGCTGCACATGGGGCACGTGGACCCGGCGCAGGAAAATATCGTAGTCAAACAGTGAGTCTGGTTTAGCATGAGAACATAGGTACTCATTTGGCATGAAAGCAGCGCGAACAGGAAAGTTGAAACGACAGGAAGATAAGGCCAGCTTTGTAAGCTGGCGTTTTGCGTTGCTCTGTACAGGCATACTGTTGGCAATGGTGGGGCTGATGTTGCGCACCGCCTATTTGCAGGTGATCAACCCGGATCAATTGGTACGTGAAGGGGATATGCGCTCCCTGCGTGTGCAGGAGGTTCCCACCGCGCGCGGCATGATCAGCGATCGCGCTGGGCGTCCGTTGGCGGTCAGCGTGCCCGTTAACGCCATCTGGGCCGATCCCAAAGAGTTGAATGAACACGGCGGCGTGTCGCTCGACACCAGCTGGAAAGCGCTTTCTGATGCGCTGGATTTGCCGCTCGATCAGATGGCGGCGAAAATCAACGCTAACCCGAAAGGGCGTTTTGTCTATCTGGCGCGTCAGGTGAACCCCGCTATCGGTGAATATGTTCACAAACTCAAGCTGCCGGGCATTTATCTGCGCCAAGAGTCACGCCGTTACTATCCTGCTGGTCAGGTCACGTCTCACCTGATTGGTTTCACCAATATTGATGGGCATGGCATTGAGGGCGTTGAGAAAAGTTTCGATCGTTGGCTGACCGGGCAACCGGGTGAGCGTACGGTGCGCAAAGACCGTTTTGGTCGCGTGATTGAAGATATCTCTTCCGTTGACAGTCAGGCTGCACACAACCTGATGTTGAGCATTGACGAGCGCCTGCAAGCGTTGGTTTATCGTGAGCTGAACAACGCCGTGGCCTTCAATAATGCCGAATCTGGCACCGCCGTGCTGGTGGATGTCAATACTGGTGAAGTGCTGGCGATGGCTAACAGCCCTTCCTACAATCCGAACAATCTGGCGGGCACCCCCTCCGATGTCATGCGTAACCGCGCTATTACCGACATTTTTGAACCGGGTTCGACGGTAAAACCGATGGTGGTGATGACGGCGCTGCAACGTAACGTTGTCAAAGAAAACAGCCTGCTCAATACCTTGCCCTATTACATCAACTGTCATGAGATCAAAGACGTTGCCCGCTACGCGGAACTGACCCTGACCGGGATACTACAGAAGTCGAGTAACGTCGGTGTTTCACGGCTGGCGTTAGCGATGCCCTCCTCAGCGCTGGTAGACACTTACTCGCGTTTTGGTTTGGGAAAAGCGACCAATTTGGGGTTGGTCGGAGAAAGCAGTGGCTTATACCCTCAAAAACAACGGTGGTCTGACATAGAGAGGGCCACCTTTTCTTTCGGCTATGGATTGATGGTGACGCCGCTGCAACTGGCACGCGTTTACGCCACTATCGGTAGCTATGGCATCTATCGTCCGCTCTCCATTACCAAAGTCGATCCACCAGTGCCGGGGGAACGCATTTTCGCCGAACCTATCGTGCGCACAGTTGTGCATATGATGGAAAGTGTTGCTCTGCCCGGTGGTGGCGGAACCAAGGCTGCGATCAAGGGATACCGTGTTGCCATTAAAACCGGTACGGCAAAAAAAGTGGGACCGGACGGCAAATACATCAATAAATATATTGCCTACACCGCAGGCGTCGCGCCTGCCAGCAACCCGCGCTTTGCGCTGGTGGTGGTGATTAACGATCCTAAGGCGGGTAACTACTATGGTGGTGCGGTTTCTGCGCCGGTGTTCGGCGCCATCATGGGCGGCGTACTGCGCACCATGAACGTTGAGCCGGATGCGCTGCCCGTCGGCGACAAAAATGATTTTGTGATTAACCATAAAGAGGTTTCAGGTGGCAGATCGTAATCTGTGCGATTTACTGGCACCGTGGTTGCAAGATGTCCCACCGCGCCAACTGCGGGAAATGACTCTGGACAGCCGTGTTGCAGCGGCGGGCGATCTGTTTGTGGCCGTAGTTGGCCACAGCGTGGATGGGCGTCGCTATATTCCTCAGGCGATTGCGCAAGGGGTGGCGGCCGTGATCGCAGAGGCAGACGGTGAAGCTGCCGATGGCACGGTACGTGAAATGCACGGCGTTCCGGTTGTGTATCTGAGTAATTTGAACCAACGTTTGTCGGCGTTGGCGGGGCGTTTTTATCAGCAGCCTGCGGAAAAATTACGGCTGGTCGGTGTGACCGGCACCAACGGCAAAACCACAACCACACAGTTGCTGGCCCAATGGAGCCAACTGCTGGGCGATACCAGCGCCGTGATGGGCACTGTGGGTAATGGTCTGTTAGGGCGCGTCAATCCCACAGCGAACACCACGGGCTCAGCCGTCGATATACAGCACGTTCTGAATCAGTTGGTTGAACAAGGCGCGACTTTTGCTGCGATGGAAGTTTCCTCGCACGGCTTGGTACAACATCGCGTTGCCGCGTTGCCGTTTGCGGCGGCGGTTTTCACCAACCTGAGCCGCGACCATCTGGATTACCACGGTGATATGGGAAGCTATGAGGCTGCCAAGTGGTCTCTGTTCTCAGAACATAAAGTGGGTCAGGCGATCATTAATGCCGACGATGAGGTGGGGCGACGCTGGCTGGCGCAGTTGCCGGATGCCGTGGCGGTGACGCTGTACAATAATCTGGTGCCAGGTTGCCGTGGCCGCTGGCTGAAAGCCACCGCCGTCGATTATCACGACGAAGGCGCTTCAATTGCGTTTGACTCTAAATGGGGCAGCGGCCGCATAGAAAGTCGCCTTATGGGTGAATTTAACGTCAGCAATCCGCTAATGGCACTGGCAACGTTACTTTCCCTTGGCTACCCACTGGATAGATTACTGGAAACCGGCGCACAATTGCAGCCGGTTTGCGGTCGCATGGAAGTGTTTAAAGCACCGGGTAAACCGACTGTGATTGTGGACTACGCCCACACGCCGGATGCGCTGGAGAAAGCGCTGGCGGCGGCGCGTCCGCATTGCTCCGGTCAACTGTGGTGCGTATTTGGTTGCGGCGGCGATCGTGACAAAGGTAAGCGCCCACTTATGGGGGCCATCGCGGAACAACTGGCCGATCGCGTTGTGGTGACGGACGATAACCCCAGGAGCGAAGAGCCGCAGGCTATCGTGAAAGACATTCTTGCCGGTTTGGTGGATGCCGGACGAGCACTGGCGGTGCATGGTCGCGCTGAAGCGGTGACCAGTGCCATTATGCAGGCCAACGTGGACGATATTGTGTTGATTGCAGGTAAAGGCCATGAAGATTATCAACTGGTGGGCAATCAGCGTCTCGATTATTCCGATCGCGTGACTGCCGCGCGTCTGCTGGGGGTTATCGCATGATTCGCGTTACGTTGCAGCAACTGGCCACGGCGTTAAATGCCACACTCCTGGGTGAGGATGTGGCGGTGGAAACAGTGTGCACCGATACCCGAAAATTGACGCCGGGCTGCCTGTTTATCGCTCTGCGCGATGAAAAGTTTGATGCCCATGATTATGCCCATCAGGCAGTACGCGGTGGTGCGGCGGCTCTGTTGGTCAGTAAGCACTTACCTATCGACGTGCCACAACTGTTGGTGGGGGATACCCGTCTGGCCTTGGGCGAACTGGGTGCCTGGATGCGTCGCCAATCTTCTGCGCGCGTGGTGGCACTGACCGGTTCTTCCGGCAAAACCTCCGTCAAGGAGATGACGGCAGCGATTTTGCGTCAGTGTGGTGACGTGCTTTACACCGACGGCAATTTCAATAATGACATTGGCGTGCCGTTAACGCTGCTGCGCCTCACCCTTGATCATCGCTTTGCGGTGATTGAGTTGGGAGCTAACCATATTGGCGAGATTGCCTATGCCACCAATCTGGTACGTCCGGATAGCGCGCTGGTGAATAACCTGGCAGCCGCACATCTGGAAGGGTTTGGATCGTTGGACGGCGTAGCGCGCGCCAAAGGGGAGATCTTTAACGGTTTGCCCACCAAGGGTATTGCGGTGATTAACGCCGACAGCAATGACCTGACGCGGTGGCACGACGTGCTGCGCGACAAAACAGTATGGCAATTTTCACCGCAGCAAGGTGAATACACAGACTACTACGCCAGCGATATTCGCAATGAAGGTGGGGGCTCCCTGTTTGAACTCCATACGCCGTTTGGCGCGCTGGAGATCAACGTGCCGCTGCCGGGTCGACATAACGTGGCAAACGCGCTGGCGGCTGCCGCATTGGCGATGTCCGTAGGTGCAGGGCTGCAGCAGGTAAAAGACGGGCTGGCGCAGCTCAAGGCCGTGCCGGGGCGCTTGTTCCCCATCATGCTGGCGGCAAAAAAACTGCTGCTGGACGACAGCTACAACGCCAATGTGGGGTCGATGACTGCGGCGGTGCACACGCTGGCGGAGATGCCGGGCTACCGCGTACTGGTGGTTGGCGACATGGGTGAACTTGGCGAGGATGCCGAGGCGTGTCATCAGAAGGTGGGCGAAGTGGCGCGTGACGCAGGCATTGATACGGTGTTGAGTATTGGCACCTTGAGTCAGGCCATCAGCCTCACCAGTGAACGTGGTGAACATTTTTCCGATCGGACCGCATTGATCGCGCGTTTGCAAACGTTGCTGTCGGCGCATGGCACGATCAGCATTTTGGTTAAAGGCTCCCGGAGTTCTGCGATGGAGCATGTGGTACACGCATTACAGGAGAATACAGCATGTTAGTGTGGCTGGCCGAACATCTGGTCAAGTTTTATTCCGGCTTTAACGTCTTCTCGTATTTGACGTTTCGCGCCATTGTCAGCCTGCTGACCGCGTTAGTGATCTCCTTGTGGATGGGACCGCATCTGATCGCCTGGCTGCAAAAATTGCAGATCGGGCAAGTGGTGCGCAATGAAGGGCCTGAATCTCATTTCAGCAAACGCGGCACGCCAACCATGGGCGGTGTCATGATTCTGGCAGCGATCATCGTTTCGGTACTGCTGTGGTCCAACTTGTCCAACCCCTATGTGTGGTGTGTGCTGCTGGTGCTGCTAGGCTACGGTATCGTCGGTTTTGTCGATGATTACCGCAAAGTGGTACGCAAAGACACCAAAGGGTTGATCGCGCGCTGGAAATATTTCTGGCAATCGCTGATTGCGCTGGCGGTGGCGTTTACCATGTATGCCATCGGCAAAGGCACACCGGCCACGCAGTTAGTGGTACCGTTCTTTAAAGATGTGATGCCGCAACTGGGTCTGCTCTACATTTTGCTGACCTACTTTGTCATCGTCGGCACCAGTAACGCGGTCAACCTCACTGACGGACTGGATGGTTTGGCGATTATGCCGACCGTGTTTGTTGCCGCTGGTTTTGCGCTGGTGGCGTGGGCGACGGGCAATATGAATTTTGCCGGTTACCTGCATATCCCTTATATCCGCCACGCCAGTGAACTGGTGATCGTCTGTACGGCGATCGTCGGCGCGGGCCTGGGTTTCCTGTGGTTTAACACCTATCCGGCGCAGGTATTTATGGGCGATGTCGGCTCACTGGCGCTCGGCGGCGCGTTGGGCACCATTGCCGTCCTGCTGCGTCAGGAATTCTTGCTGGTGATTATGGGCGGGGTGTTCGTGGTTGAAACCCTGTCGGTGATCCTTCAGGTCGGTTCATTCAAGCTACGCGGGCAGCGTATCTTCCGCATGGCACCGATTCACCATCACTATGAACTTAAAGGGTGGCCAGAGCCGCGCGTGATTGTGCGTTTTTGGATTATTTCGCTGATGCTGGTGCTGATTGGCCTGGCAACGCTGAAGGTACGGTAACACTATGATGGGCTATCAGGGTAAAAACGTTGTCATTATTGGCCTGGGGATAACCGGGCTTTCCTGTGTTGATTTCTTCCTGACGCGCGGTGTGACGCCGCGCGTGGTGGATACCCGTGTTAGTCAGCCTGGTTTGGATAAGTTGCCTGCCGAGGTTGATCGCCACCTTGGTTCGTTAAATGAAGAGTGGCTGTTAGCGGCTGACCTGATCGTCGTCAGCCCCGGTATTGCACTGGCAACACCCGCGCTGGCCGATGCCGCCGCCGCAGGCGTAGAGATTGTGGGCGATATCGAGTTGTTCTGCCGTGAAGCGCAGGCACCGATTTTGGCGATCACTGGCTCCAACGGTAAAAGTACGGTCACTACGCTGGTCGGCGAAATGGCTGAGGCAGCCGGTTGGTTGGTCGGTGTCGGCGGAAATATTGGCCTGCCGGCGCTGACGCTGCTGAAACAGCCGTGCCAACTGTATGTTCTGGAGCTGTCGAGCTTCCAATTGGAAACCACGTCCAGCCTGCGCGCCGCCGCTGCCAGCATTCTCAACGTTACGGAAGATCATACCAACCGCTATCCGTTTGGTATCCAACAGTATCGTGCTGCCAAGTTACGTATCTATGACCATGCGCAGGTGTGTGTGGTGAATGCTGATGACGCGCTAACTATGCCGATCAAAGGCGCTGACGCACGCTGCATCAGCTTTGGCGTGGATGTGGGCGACTATCACCTCAACACCCAGCAGGGCGAAACCTGGTTGCGTGTGAAAGGCGAGCACGTTTTGAATACCAAAGAGATTTACCTGGTGGGGCAACATAACCACATCAACGCGCTGGCGGCGCTGGCATTGGCGGATGCGGTGGGAATTCCTCGCGCGCCAGCGTTAACGACACTCACCACCTTTACCGGTTTGCCGCACCGTTTCCAGTGCGTGTTGCAGCGTAACGGCGTGCGCTGGATTAACGATTCCAAAGCAACCAACGTTGGTAGCACTGAAGCGGCGCTGAACGGATTACACGTTAAAGGCACGCTGCACTTGCTGTTAGGCGGCGACGTTAAGTCAGCCGATTTTTCGCCGCTGCTGCGTTATGTCCAGGGTGACAATATTCGCCTGTATTGCTTCGGGCTTGATGGCGCCCAACTGGCGGCGTTGCGTCCAGAGATAGCAGAGCAAACCGAGACTATGGAGCAAACTCTGCGCGTTATTGCCACGCGCGTCGAACCGGGCGATCTGGTACTGCTGTCTCCGGCGTGTGCCAGCCTCGATCAGTTCAAGAGCTTCGAACAGCGTGGCGATGAGTTCGCCCGATTGGCGGAGGAACTTGGCTGATGCGTTTTATTGGGCTGCCAGTGATTGAACGACTGAAAGGCTGGGTCATGGGGACGCGGGAAAGCGATGTGCAGAGCATCGTGATGTATGACCGCACTATGCTCTGGCTGACGTTCGGGCTGGCCGTCATCGGGTTCGTAATGGTGACCTCGGCATCCATGCCTGTGGGGCAGCGCCTGACCAGCGACCCGTTCTTTTTTACCAAGCGGGACGCGTTTTACCTTGGTCTGGCATTTGCGTTGGCGTTGATCACCATGCGCGTGCCGATGGAAGTCTGGCAGCGTTACAGCCCGATATTACTGCTGCTCACACTGGTGATGCTCCTGGTGGTGCTGGTGGTCGGCAGTTCGGTAAATGGTGCTTCACGCTGGATTGCGCTAGGGCCACTGCGTGTGCAGCCTGCGGAGTTGTCGAAGCTGGCGCTGTTTTGCTACCTCTCCAGCTACATGGTGCGCAAGGTAGAGGAAGTTCGTAACAACTTCTGGGGCTTTTGCAAACCGATGGGCGTGATGGTGGTGCTGGCCGTTCTACTGCTGGCGCAGCCAGATCTGGGAACGGTGGTTGTGCTGTTTATCACCACGCTGGCGATGCTGTTTTTGGCTGGTGCCAAGCTGTGGCAGTTTCTCGCCATCATTGGCTGCGGCATGTTTGCCGTCGGTTTGCTGATTGTGGCGGAACCCTACCGTATGCGCCGCGTGACGTCGTTTTGGAATCCGTGGGAAGATCCGTTTGGCAGTGGCTACCAGTTAACCCAGTCGCTGATGGCATTTGGCCGCGGCGAGCTGTGGGGGCAAGGATTAGGGAACTCGGTGCAGAAACTGGAGTATTTACCGGAAGCGCACACCGACTTTATTTTTTCCATTTTAGGCGAAGAGCTCGGCTATATCGGTGTGGTTTTGGCGTTGTTAATGATATTCTTCGTCGCTTTTCGGGCCATGTCCATCGGCAAGCGCGCGTTGGAGATCGATCAGCGATTTTCCGGCTTTTTGGCATGTTCTATCGGCATCTGGTTTAGTTTCCAAACGCTGGTAAACGTAGGTGCTGCTGCGGGAATGTTACCCACCAAAGGGCTGACGCTGCCGTTAATCAGTTACGGTGGCTCGAGTTTGATCATCATGTCGACCGCCATTGTGTTGCTGTTGCGGATCGATTTTGAGACGCGCCTGACCAAGGCGCAGGCGTTCACGAGGAGTGCCAAATGAGTGGCAAAGGTAAGCGATTGATGGTGATGGCAGGTGGCACCGGAGGACATGTCTTCCCGGGGCTGGCGGTCGCACATCATTTGATGGCGCATGGTTGGCAGGTTCGTTGGCTGGGAACTGCCGATCGCATGGAAGCCGATTTGGTGCCAAAAAACGGCATTAAGATTGATTTTATTCGTATTTCCGGTTTGCGCGGCAAAGGCATTACGGCGCAACTGTGTGCACCATTGCGGATTTATCGCGCGGTGCGTCAGGCGCAAGCGATCATGAAACACTATCAACCGGACGTGGTGCTGGGCATGGGCGGCTATGTGTCTGGACCGGGCGGTCTCGCTGCGTGGTTATGCGGTATCCCGGTGGTGCTGCATGAGCAAAACGGCATTGCGGGATTAACCAACCGCTGGCTATCGCGCATTGCGCGCAAGGTATTACAGGCTTTTCCCGGTGCGTTTCCCAACGCTGACGTGGTGGGCAACCCGGTTCGTACCGATGTGTTGGCGTTGCCTACACCCGATGAACGTTTGGCCGGGCGTGAAGGCCCGATCCGTGTGCTGGTGGTGGGCGGAAGCCAAGGGGCTCGGGTGCTAAACCGCACGTTGCCGGACGTGGCCGCGCGACTGGGTGCTAACGTCACTGTCTGGCACCAGACGGGCAAAGGCGCGTTGGCTGAGGTACAGCAGGCTTATGCAGCAGGTGTGCCGCAGCATAAAGTCACCGAATTTATTGATGACATGGCGCAAGCCTACAGTTGGGCCGACGTGGTGGTGTGCCGCTCTGGTGCGCTTACCGTCAGTGAAATTGCCGCCGCCGGTTTGCCTGCGCTGTTTGTGCCCTTTCAGCATAAAGACCGGCAGCAATATTGGAATGCGCTGCCGCTGGAACAAGCAGGTGCGGCCAAAATTATTGAGCAGTCGGCACTGAGTGTTGATGCAGTAAGCGATGTGCTGTCCGGTTGGGATCGTGCCACGTTGCGCGATATGGCACAGCGTGCCCGTTCCGTGGCGATGCCGGATGCCACTGAACGCGTGGCTGCCGAAGTGGCCGCTGCCGCGCAGTAAGGTGCGGCTGACAGAATAGAATGCATGTGTGCAGGTCGTCTCCCCATGACAAATGAATGAAGTACAAGTGAAAAGGTAGCGGTAGAAAAAGTGAATACACAGCAATTGGCAAAACTGCGTTCCATCGTGCCCGAAATGCATTGCGTGCGGCACATCCATTTTGTCGGCATCGGTGGTGCTGGCATGGGCGGTATTGCCGAAGTGTTAGCGAACGAAGGATACCACATCAGCGGCTCTGACCTGGCACCGAACGCGGTGACGCAGCAGTTGGCGGCGCTGGGGGCGCAGATCTATTTTCATCATCGTCCTGAGAACGTGAAAGATGCCAGCGTAGTGGTGGTATCCAGCGCCATCAGCGCAGATAATCCGGAAATCGTTGCGGCCCATGAGGCGCGTATTCCGGTGATCCGTCGCGCCGAAATGCTGGCCGAATTAATGCGTTTTCGCCACGGTATAGCGATTGCCGGAACTCACGGCAAAACCACGACCACCGCGATGGTCGCCAGTATTTATGCCGAGGCGGGTCTGGATCCGACCTTTGTCAACGGCGGGTTGGTGAAAGCTGCGGGTGTGCATGCGCGCCTGGGCTCCAGCCGTTACCTGATTGCGGAAGCGGACGAAAGCGATGCGTCCTTCCTGCATCTGCAACCGATGGTGGCGATTGTCACCAATATCGAAGCAGATCATATGGATACCTATCAGGGAGATTTTGAAAATTTAAAGCAGACGTTCATCAACTTTTTGCACAATCTGCCGTTTTATGGCCGTGCGGTGATGTGCGTGGACGATGCGGTGATCCGTGAATTGCTGCCGCGCGTAGGGCGTCATATCACCACCTACGGTTTTAGCGACGACGCCGATGTGCGCGTGGCGGAGTACCGTCAGTCCGGTGCACAGGGGCACTTTACGCTGGCGCGTCAGGGTAAGCCGCTGTTGCAGGTTACGCTGAATGCACCGGGCCGCCATAACGCGTTGAACGCAGCAGCAGCGGTTGCCGTGGCGACGGAAGAGGGCATTGATGACGCGGCAATCTTGCGCGCACTGTCCAGTTTTCAGGGAACCGGGCGTCGTTTCGATTTCCTGGGCGAATTCCCGCTGGATGCGGTAAATGGCAGCGCAGGCAGTGTGATGTTGGTGGATGACTACGGCCACCATCCGACAGAAGTGGATGCGACGATCAAAGCCGCTCGTGCCGGTTGGCCGGATAAACGCGTGGTGATGGTGTTTCAGCCGCACCGCTACACGCGTACGCGCGATCTGTATGACGATTTTGCCCACGTGCTGTCGCAAGTGGATGTGTTGCTGATGCTGGATGTGTACTCGGCGGGAGAAAGCCCCATTCCTGGTGCTGATAGTCGCTCGCTGTGCCGTACCATTCGTGGACGCGGTAAGGTCGATCCGATTCTGGTTACCGATCCGGATATGCTGGCCACGTTGCTGGCGCCGACGTTACACGATAGCGATCTGGTGCTGATTCAAGGCGCGGGCAATGTGGGTAAGCTGGCGCGTAAACTGGCGGATACCAGCTTACAACCTCTGGTTACGGAGTGAGTATGGCGGAAAAAGTGGCAGTGCTGCTGGGAGGGACATCGGCGGAGCGTGATGTGTCACTGCGTTCCGGTCAGGCGTTGGTTGCCGGGCTAAAAGAGGCTGGGGTTAATGCCGAAGCCGTTGACCAGCGCGATTTTCCGGTCACTCGCCTGAAAGAGGCAGGGTTTGACAAAGTGTTTATCGCCCTGCACGGTCGCGGCGGTGAAGACGGCACGCTGCAAGTGGTATTGGAGTTTTTGCAGTTGCCTTACACCGGCAGTGGGGTGATGGTGTCGGCGCTGACCATGGGTAAGTGGCGCACCAAGCTGGTGTGGCAGTCGTTGGGATTACCGATAGCCCCTTATGTCGCGTTGACGCGGGCACAGTATAACGCGTTAACGTCTGAGCAGTTGCAGTCAGCCTGCGCGCACCTCGGGTTGCCGCTGATCGTGAAACCGAGCCGTGAGGGTTCCCGTCGGTATGAGTAAAGTGACGCAGCAAGAGGAACTGGTGACGGCGCTGGATACCGCGTTTCAGTATGACGACGATGTGCTGGTTGAGAAGTGGCTGAGTGGGCCGGAGTACACGGTGGCGCTGTTAGGCGAGACGATTCTGCCCTTGATTCGTATTCAGGCGGCGGGCGCGTTTTACGATTATGACGCGAAGTACCTCTCTGACGAGACGCAGTATTTTTGTCCCAGTGGGCTGCTGGCAGAGCAGGAACAGGCCATCGGTGTACTAGCACAAGCGGCCTTTGCGGCATTGGGATGTCGCGGCTGGGGACGCGTTGACCTGATGCTGGACGCGGACGGGGCGTTTTACCTGTTGGAGGTGAACACCTCGCCCGGTATGACGGATCACAGCCTGGTACCGATGGCTGCCAGGCAGCACGGGATGAGCTTCTCGCAGCTCGTCGCGCAGATCCTGGCCTCGGCTGTTTGATATGTCGCAGGCGGTGCGGAATTTGCGCGGACGCGACGAAGAGCCAAAAGGCGGGCGTCGCAGTAACGGTGGGCAGTTGGCCGGATTGTTGTTCCTGCTGATGGTGCTGGGCACCATCCTGTGGGGCGGCTGGATGGTGTTGCAGTGGATGAAGGATGCCAGTCGGTTACCGCTTTCTCGTTTGGTGGTTACCGGTGAGCGGCACTACACCACCCATGATGATATTCGCCAGGCGATATTGTCGCTGGGCGCGCCGGGCACCTTTATGACGCAGGATGTGGATGTTATCCAACAGCAGATTGAACGTCTGCCGTGGATCAAACAGGCCAGCGTGCGTAAGCAGTGGCCTGACGAATTAAAGATTCATCTGGTTGAATATGTGCCCGTAGCGCGGTGGAATGACCAACTGATGGTGGATGCAGAAGGAAATTCCTTCAGCGTGCCCGCCGAAAGGGTCGGTAATCGCAAAATGCCGTTGCTGTACGGGCCAGAAGGCAGTGAAAACGATGTGCTGGAAGGCTACCGCACCATGAGTCAGGTGTTGGCGAGCAGTAAGATGACATTAAAAATGGTGGCGATGAGTGCACGGCATTCGTGGCAGTTGGGGCTGGAAGATGACATCCGTCTGGAATTGGGGCGTGATGAACGGGCCCGGCGTTTGGAACGTTTTCTTGAGCTTTACCCGCTGTTGCAGCGGCAGGCTCAGAACGACAACAAACGTGTTAGCTACGTGGACTTACGTTACGACACCGGTGCCGCGGTAGGATGGGCGCCGCCTCTGCTGGATCAGCAGCATGGAAATGCTCAGCGAAAAGACGTTGATCAAAAACAGAACGGTAATCAGCAACAGAATCAGGCACAGGCTAAACAACAATGATCAAGTCGACGGACAGAAAACTGGTAGTTGGGCTGGAAATCGGTACAGCAAAAGTGGCTACACTGGTAGGGGAAGTTCTGTCCGATGGCATGGTCAATATCATCGGCGTGGGCAGTTGTCCGTCACGCGGGATGGATAAAGGCGGCGTTAACGATTTGGAGTCCGTTGTAAAATGTGTACAGCGGACCATCGACCAGGCCGAACTGATGGCGGATTGTCAAATTTCTTCCGTCTATCTGGCGCTGTCGGGCAAGCACATCAGTTGCCAGAATGAAATCGGTATCGTGCCGATTTCGGAAGAAGAAGTGACGCAGGATGACGTCGAGAGCGTGGTGCACACGGCGAAATCTGTGCGCGTGCGCGATGAACACCGTATTTTGCATGTGATTCCGCAAGAGTACGCCATTGATTACCAGGAAGGGATCAAGAACCCGATTGGGCTTTCCGGCGTGCGCATGCAGGCAAAGGTGCATTTGATCACCTGCCATAACGATATGGCGAAAAACATTGTCAAAGCCGTAGAGCGCTGCGGTTTGAAAGTGGATCAACTGATTTTCGCCGGCCTGGCTTCCAGCTATGCCGTGCTGACAGAAGATGAGCGCGAGTTGGGCGTTTGCGTGGTGGATATCGGTGGTGGCACCATGGATATCGCGGTCTATACCGGCGGTGCGCTGCGCCACACCAAAGTGATCCCTTACGCGGGCAATGTGGTGACCAGCGACATCTCTTATGCATTTGGCACGCCGCCCACGGATGCGGAAGCCATCAAGGTACGCCACGGTTGTGCATTAGGCGCGATTGTCAGCAAAGACGAAAATCTGGAAGTACCGAGCGTTGGCGGTCGGCCGCCACGCAGTCTGCAACGACAGACGCTGGCAGAAGTGATTGAACCGCGTTACACAGAATTGCTCAATTTGGTGAACGATGAAATTTTGCAATTGCAGGAGCAACTACGTCAGCAGGGCGTGAAGCACCATTTGGCCGCCGGCATTGTGCTGACAGGCGGTGCCGCTCAGATCGACGGGCTGGTTGATTGCGCCAAGCGCGTATTCCACACGCAGGTGCGTATCGGCCAGCCACTGAATATAACAGGCTTAACGGATTATGCGCAGGAGCCCTTCTACTCAACGGCGGTTGGGCTGCTGCATTACGGCAAAGAGTCTCACCTGGGCGGTGAGCACGAAGTAGAAAAACGTGGCTCAGTGGGCAATTGGTTTAAACGCATCAGTAGCTGGCTGAGAAAGGAATTTTAATGTTTATCAGAGACCGTGTGGCACACTTTACGGTCTCGCGGTACAGGCACAAAACGGAGAGAAATTATGTTTGAACCAATGGAGTTAACCAACGACGCGGTGATTAAAGTCATCGGCGTCGGCGGTGGCGGCGGTAACGCAGTCGAACATATGGTGCGCGAGCGCATCGAAGGTGTCGAATTCTTCGCAGTGAATACCGATGCGCAGGCACTGCGCAAGACTGCGGTGGGTCAGACTATTCAGATTGGTAGCGGCATCACCAAAGGGCTGGGCGCAGGTGCCAACCCGGAAGTGGGTCGTAACTCGGCGGAAGAAGACCGTGAAGCGCTGCGCGCTGCGCTTGATGGCGCGGACATGGTGTTCATCGCTGCCGGTATGGGCGGCGGTACCGGCACCGGTGCAGCCCCAGTGGTGGCTGAAGTGGCAAAGGATCTCGGTATCCTGACGGTTGCGGTTGTGACCAAGCCCTTCAACTTCGAAGGCAAAAAACGCATGGCGTTTGCCGAGCAGGGGATTGCTGAGCTGTCCAAACATGTGGATTCGCTCATCACCATCCCTAACGACAAACTGCTGAAAGTGCTGGGTCGCGGTATTTCTTTGCTGGATGCGTTCGGTGCAGCGAACGATGTACTGAAAGGCGCTGTCCAAGGTATTGCCGAACTGATTACCCGTCCGGGCCTAATGAACGTGGACTTTGCGGACGTGCGCACCGTGATGTCAGAAATGGGTTATGCCATGATGGGGTCTGGCGTGGTGTGCGGTGAAGACCGTGCCGAAGAAGCGGCTGAGATGGCGATTTCCAGCCCGCTGCTGGAAGATATCGACCTGTCTGGTGCGCGTGGCGTGTTGGTCAACATCACGGCGGGCTTTGACCTGCGTCTGGATGAGTTCGAAACCGTGGGTAACACCATTCGTGCGTTCGCCTCTGACAATGCCACCGTGGTGATTGGTACCTCGTTGGATCCGGACATGAACGACGAACTGCGCGTCACCGTGGTGGCGACCGGTATCGGCATGGACAAGCGTCCGGAAATTACGCTGGTGACCAACAAGCAAGCCAGCCAACCGGTTATGGATCACCGTTATCAGCAGCACGGTATGACGCCGCTGACGCAGGAAAAACCGGCGGCCAAGGTGGTTAATGACCAAACGGTACAAACTAACAAAGAGCCTGACTATTTGGATATTCCCGCATTTTTGCGCAAACAAGCGGACTAACCTCCGCTTTATGATTGGAATCTCCGCTCTTTGTGCTAAACTGTCCCGCCGAGCCTGGTGTAAGCTAGGACGGTTGGTTCAGTAACATTGCGAGATAATACGATGATCAAACAACGTACATTAAAGCGTATCGTACAGGCGACGGGCGTCGGTTTGCATACCGGCAAGAAAGTCACGCTGACGATGCGACCTGCACCGGCGAATACCGGGGTCATCTATCGCCGCACTGACTTGAATCCACCGGTTGATTTTCCGACTGATGCCAAATCCGTGCGTGATACTATGCTCTGTACTTGCCTGGTAAACGAGCATGACGTGCGTATTTCAACGGTGGAACACCTGAACGCCGCCTTGGCGGGGTTGGGTATCGATAACATCGTGATTGATGTTGATGCCCCGGAAATTCCAATTATGGATGGCAGTGCCAGCCCGTTCGTTTACCTGCTGCTTGATGCCGGTATTGAAGAGCTGAACTGTGCCAAAAAGTTTGTTCGCATCAAACAGCCTGTGCGGGTTGAAGACGGTGATAAATGGGCAGAACTGACCCCGTATAACGGTTTCAGCCTTGATTTCACTATCGATTTTAACCACCCAGCCATTGATGCAGTCTCACAGCGCTATTGCCTGGATTTCTCAGCCGATGCGTTTATTCGCCAGATCAGCCGTGCGCGTACTTTCGGCTTTATGCGTGATATCGAATACCTGCAATCCCGCGGCCTGTGCCTGGGCGGCAGTATGGATTGTGCTATCGTGGTAGACGATTATCGTGTGCTGAACGAAGATGGCCTGCGTTTTGAAGACGAGTTTGTGCGTCACAAAATGCTGGATGCTATCGGCGACCTGTTCATGTGTGGTTATAACATCATTGGTGCGTTCTCTGCGTTCAAATCTGGTCACGCGCTCAACAACAAATTGTTGCAGGCGGTGTTGGCTAAGCAGGAAGCGTGGGAATACGTCACCTTTGAAAACGAGCGCGCGAAGTGCCATTGGCGTTCAAAGCGCCTTCTACGGTGCTGGCGTAACCGACATCGGGCGTTAGTGTCGTCGTTCAGGCGAATGTGACAGATTATTTCTTCTGTTGGCTGGTTTTACTTGTACCCTCTCCGGCGAGTGAAGCCAGCCTTTCTAATATTTTCCTCAATTTTTCCGGACTGTGGCTGGCTAAATGTCGGAGCGTCTCGGCACTTTGTTCGCTTAGTTGACGGGGCGGTGTATCTGAATTTTTGTTTTCTGCGCTCAAATTATACTTTCCCGATACATTTTCATCCCCTTTTGCGGCCAGCGCGGGATTAATCCTGATGTCGATCGATGCCAATGATGGTAATATCTGAGCGCGCAATGCTGAGAGTAACGAGGGTTGCTCATAACGTAACCGCATTAACCAGCTTGCATTGGCAGTTTCCAGAATCAGGTGGCCTTGTCGGTAATTCGCGACGCGACACCACTGGTGCAGTTGAGAAGGCAGTAAGCCTTTCACGGCCCGGTTAAGTTTTAACAAGGCAATAGCGCGCTGTTGGACATCGTGCAAGGGGCCTTTATTTCCCCCTGACACGCTATCGAACAGGGACTCCAGTGATTGGGGGCGGCTATCACGCATAGGCATCAGGCTCCGGTGGGCAAATAAACTCGTCATGGGTATTCTAAATCGTTGGCGACAATTTGGCAGACGTTATTTTTGGCCACATCTCCTGTTGGGGATGGTTGCGGCCAGCCTTGGTCTGCCGACCAGCCTTAACGAAACCAACGAGTATGCTTCTGCGTCAAATGCGACGGCCAGTATCAGTCGCCAGAATCCCGTTGCTTTCAGCCTGACCGAACTGGCCAGTTTGAAAGAGGTGTATCGCCGCACGTCATTTGGTATCGATTATTGGCATCAACATGCCATTCGCACGGTTATTCGCCATCTCTCGTTTGCGTTGACGGTGCCTCAGGCACACGTATTGCCGGAGGCCGAGGCGGCGTTGAGTGCTCACCCGCTGGTGATTCTGGATACGCTCAATGCGCTATTGACGTTGCCGGAAACCCCCTCGGCGTTACACCCCTTACCGCGTGGCACCCTGGTTTTTGCCGCTTCTCCTCACCGTACCGGGCTGTGGTTGTCTCAAGTCCGTGGCATCCGTGCCGGGCCAGCATTCTCTGCCTGACACGCCGTTTCACTCGAGTTTTCCTGGCGTATAACGATGAACATGGACAATGTCACTGTTCTGAATATAAACGCGAATACCGCTTCTTCTCGCCGATCTCCGGATTGCGATGAAAGGAATTATGAGTAGCTATCGTATCGTCGCTGAAACAGCGGCCTACGTGAGAATAAAATCATTATGTTAACCAGTATCCTGACTAAAGTTTTTGGCAGCCGTAACGATCGTACGCTGCGCCGTATGCGTAAAGTGGTTGATGTGATCAACCGAATGGAACCGGCCATCGAAGCGCTGTCGGATGATGAACTGAAGGCAAAAACCGCTGAATTCCGCGCGCGTCTTGAAAAAGGGGAAACCCTTGAAGCGTTACTGCCTGAGGCGTTTGCGGTGGTGCGTGAAGCCAGTAAGCGTGTGTTTGGTATGCGCCATTTTGACGTCCAGTTGATGGGCGGCATGGTACTGAACGAACGCTGCATCGCAGAAATGCGTACCGGTGAAGGTAAGACTCTGACCGCAACGTTGCCTGCCTACCTCAATGCCCTGACCGGCCGTGGCGTGCACGTGGTGACAGTGAACGACTACCTGGCACAGCGTGACGCCGAGAATAACCGCCCGCTGTTTGAATACCTGGGCTTGACGGTTGGCATCAACCTGCCGGGCATGCCTGCACCAGCCAAACGTGAAGCCTATGCGGCCGATATCACTTACGGTACCAACAACGAGTACGGCTTTGACTATCTGCGCGACAACATGGCATTCAGCCCCGAAGAGCGCGTGCAGCGTAAGCTTTATTATGCGTTGGTGGATGAAGTGGACTCCATCCTGATTGATGAAGCGCGTACCCCGCTGATCATTTCCGGTCCGGCGGAAGATAGCTCCGATCTCTATATTCGCGTCAATAAAATCATTCCGCACCTGATTCGTCAGGAAAAAGAAGACTCCGATACCTTCCACGGTGAAGGGCACTTCTCGGTGGATGAAAAAGCGCGTCAGGTTAACCTGACCGAACGCGGTCTGGTACTGGTGGAGGAGCTGCTGGTAAAACAAGGCATCATGGATGATGGGGAGTCGCTGTATTCTCCAACCAATATCATGCTGATGCACCATGTTACCGCAGCGCTGCGCGCCCATGTGCTGTTCACCAGTGATGTTGACTACATCGTAAAAGACGGCGAAGTGATCATCGTGGATGAGCACACCGGTCGTACCATGCAGGGACGTCGCTGGTCCGATGGTTTGCACCAAGCGGTGGAAGCCAAAGAGAACGTGAAGATCCAGAACGAAAACCAGACGCTGGCGTCGATCACCTTCCAGAACTACTTCCGCCTGTACGAAAAGCTGGCCGGGATGACCGGTACGGCCGATACCGAAGCGTTCGAATTCAGCTCCATTTATAAGCTCGATACCATTGTGGTACCAACCAACCGCCCGATGATCCGTAAAGATTTACCCGATCTGGTCTACATGACTGAACAGGAAAAGATCGACGCGATCATCGAAGATATTAAAGAGCGTAGCGTGAAGGGCCAGCCGGTGTTGGTGGGGACTATCTCCATCGAAAAATCGGAAGTGGTGTCAGAAGCGCTGACCAAAGCAGGCATCAAGCACAACGTCCTGAACGCCAAATTCCACGCCAAGGAAGCGGATATCGTTGCGCAGGCCGGTCAGGCAAGTGCAGTGACCATCGCCACCAACATGGCGGGCCGTGGTACCGATATCATGCTGGGCGGCAGCTTGCAGGCTGATTTGGCGCTGCTGGACGATCCGGATGAGGCAGCGATTGCCGAAGCTAAAGCCGCATGGCAAGTACGTCACGATGCGGTATTGGCAGCCGGTGGTTTGCACATTATCGGTACGGAACGTCATGAATCACGCCGTATCGATAACCAGTTGCGTGGCCGTTCTGGTCGTCAGGGGGATGCGGGTTCCTCCCGTTTTTACCTGTCGATGGAAGATGCGCTGATGCGTATTTTTGCTTCCGATCGCGTCTCCAACATGATGCGTAAACTGGGAATGAAACCGGGTGAAGCCATTGAGCACCCGTGGGTGACTAAGGCGATCGCTAACGCCCAACGCAAAGTGGAAAGCCGCAACTTTGATATTCGTAAGCAGTTGCTGGAATATGATGACGTGGCTAACGATCAGCGTCGTGCCATTTACACCCAGCGTAATGAATTGCTGGACGTGGTGGATATAAGCGAAACCATCAACAGCATCCGTGAAGATGTGTTTAAACTGGCTATTGATAACCACATCCCGCCGCAGTCGCTCGAAGAGCAGTTGGATATCGAAGGGCTGGAGCAGCGCCTGAAAAACGATTTCGATCTCGATTTGCCGATTTCAGCCTGGTTGGATGAAGAGCATACGCTGCATGAAGAGACCCTGCGTGAGCGTATCCTGCAACAGGCCATCGATGTCTATCAGCGTAAAGAAGAAGTGATCGGTATCGATGTGATGCGCAACTTCGAGAAGGGCGTGATGCTGCAAGCGCTGGATTCTCTGTGGAAAGAGCATCTGGCGGCGATGGATTATCTGCGTCAGGGTATCCACCTGCGCGGTTATGCGCAGAAAGATCCGAAGCAGGAATACAAGCGCGAATCCTTCTCGATGTTTGCCAACATGCTGGAGTCCTTGAAATATGAAGTGATCAGCACGCTGAGCAAGGTGCAGGTCAGAGTGCCGGAAGAAGTTGAAGCGCTGGAGCAACAGCGTCGCGAAGAGGCGGAGTGTCTGGCGCATCAGCAACAGCTGAGCCATCAGAGCGACGATCAGGTCAGCGCGGCGGCAGCGGCTGCCGGGCAGGGCGATCGCAAGATTGGTCGTAACGATCCGTGCCCGTGCGGCTCTGGTAAAAAGCACAAGCAGTGCCATGGCCGTTTGCAGCACTAATGCCTCGCTCACTGTGATATAACGAAGAGGCGGTCAATGACCGCCCTCTTATTTGGCTGGAGTCTGAAGGAGTCTGAAGGAGTAAGTCGTGCGTAAACACCTGAACGTTGCGGTAGGCATTATTCGTAATGCGCAACGCGAGTTTTTTATCGCCCGTCGCCCTCAGGGCGTACACATGGGAGGAATGTGGGAGTTTCCTGGCGGAAAAGTGGAGCCGGGCGAAACCGCTGAACAGGCGCTGATTCGTGAACTGCGTGAAGAAGCGGGGATTGAAGCGCTGGCACCGATAGCTCTGAACAGCAAAACCGTGGAAACCGATGAGCGCATCATTACGCTGTACTTCTTTATGGTTGAACGCTGGCAGGGTGAACCCTATGGGCGTGAATGGCAGCCTTCTCGCTGGCTGGATGCCGCGGCGCTGCTGGAAGATGAATTTCCTCCCGCCAACGCCGAGATGATCCGCTGGCTGAAGGAAACGCATTGCTAAATCGGTGCAACAACCCCGCTGATTAATCGTCAGGCGTTAATGGCGAGGTTCTTCGCTCCATTCGTCGCTGTCCGAAATATCTTCATTGCTCGGGATGCGCTTTTCTTCATCAGCCCATTCCCCGAGATCGATAAGCTGGCAGCGTTTGCTGCAAAAGGGGCGATAAGGGCTATTTTCTCACCACTCCACCGACTTTTTACAGGTAGGGCAGCTAACAGTGAAGGTTTCGTTATCCATGTTTTTTTCCTACAGCAATATCGGTTAACAACAGGCTAATTCAAAGGACAGGCGCGCAGGGACCTGACCATTTTCGCTGTCTAATGGCAAAAAGCGAATCGCAAAGCGTGATTTATGGCCTGATACCTGAGGGTAAAGCTGATGCTCGATAGCCAATTGCAAACGAATCAGGTCGGCATCTACCGCGTTATCTTGAAAGAATCCGTTCAAACTGGTTTGTGCCCGAAAAGTACCCGAGTGGCGAATCAGCTCCAGCACCTGGTCGAGCGAGTTTTTTAGCGGTGACAGCGAGTGTAGCCAGGTATCGATCACTTGTTGCTTCTGCGCCTGCGTCTGATGCAGCCACAGATGCAGGGTTGGCACATCAAAACTGCAACAACCGCCCGGAACGCTCAGGCGCGGCCGTACCATGCCAATTAACTTGTCTTCGCGCAAGAATTGCCCCATGCGCGGGGCAGACATCAGCACGGCCGCGAGTTGCTTCAAACGCTGGCGTAGTGCATGGATACGGTCATGATCGACGCCGGGTACATCGCTCCATTGCAGCAGCTTTTGTTGCTGACGCTCCAGCTCTTTGAGCAGTTCAGTACGAATGTCTCCGCGTTCTAGCACGTCGAGCAAATCGACCACGGCACGGAAGAAGGCAAGCGCACTGCCCATATCTGCCCAACTGTGATTTTCATGCAACTGTTGTAGCAGCGTTTCCAAACGTAGCCAGGTACGCGTCTTTTCATTGAGTGGGTATTCAAACAACACGGTGGAAAGGGCATCGCTCATTGTTACTTGTCCTGTCGGTCGTTGTTGGCGGCAAGGGCGAGGTAGCGTTGATGTAACGCGGCGACCTGCTCCATCCACGCCCCGGGGCGACCGTTGTTATCAATAATGTCATCCGCGCAGGCCAACCGCTGTTCACGCGTTGCCTGTGCCGCGAGTATGTTCTCAGCCTGCTGGCGATTTACCTTGTCGCGAGCAAGCAGGCGTTCTAATTGCGTGTCTCTTTCGACATCAACGACCGCCACGCGCTGTGCCAGGGATTGCAGTCCATTCTCCACCAACAGCGGCACTACCCACAGCACATAGGGGCCTCTTGCCTGCTGCCATTGTCGCCGTGTTTCTGCATGAATCAAGGGGTGCAATAAGGCATTTAGCCACGTTTTATCCTCTGTTGAGGAAAAGATGCGCTGGCGGAGCATGGCACGATTCAAGGTGCCATCGCTATTCAACATATCGTTACCAAAATGCGCCTGAATAGCCGATAACGCTGGCACACCGGGCTCCACCACCTGACGTGCGATGACATCGGCATCGACAACCGGGATCCCGAAGGTGGCGAAGGCATCGGCGACCGAACTTTTGCCGCTGCCGATGCCACCTGTTAAGGCTACGATATAGGTCATAACGCCTTGTGTGAAAATGAGCAGGTAAATTTATGGTATTCTAGCCCAAATAAAGGGAGAATCGCAGTCTTGTTGTTGCATTATTACTGCGTATGATGAGGTAACTGGGAATGGTCCTCTCCCTTTGTACTTTACGTGGCCGCATTGCTGGCATACTCGCCGCTATAACCAGGAAGATAACCGTCATGCGTATTGAAGAAGATCTGAAGCTCGGTTTCAAAGATGTCCTTATTCGCCCCAAGCGTTCTACCTTGAAAAGTCGTTCTGATGTTGAATTGGAACGCCAATTCACCTTCCTTCATGCTCAGAGCACCTGGTCTGGTGTACCGGTGATTGCAGCCAATATGGATACCGTAGGCACCTTTCGCATGGCGCGGGCGCTGGCGGAATTTGACGTGCTGACCGCGGTGCATAAGCACTACAGCGTTGAGCAGGGCGCAGTTCGTCAAAGACGCGCCTGAAACGGTATTACGCCATGTGATGGTGTCCACCGGTACCTCGGAGGCGGATTTCGTTAAGGTGAAACAGATCTTGGCGCTGTCGGCTGAACTCAAATTTATCTGCATCGACGTTGCCAACGGCTATTCCGAGCACTTCGTTAATTTCCTGCAAAAAGCGCGTGAAGCCTGGCTGGATAAGGTCATTTGCGCTGGGAACGTCGTGACGGGCGAAATGGTGGAAGAGCTGATTCTCTCTGGTGCGGATATCGTCAAGGTGGGGATCGGACCGGGTTCAGTGTGTGCCACGCGAGTGAAAACCGGTGTGGGTTATCCGCAACTCTCTGCTGTGATTGAATGTGCCGATGCCGCACACGACTTGGGCGGACAGATCGTCAGTGACGGTGGCTGCTCGATGCCGGGGGGCGTGGCGAAAGCCTTTGGTGGCGGTGCAGATTTTGTGATGCTTGGTGGCATGCTTGCGGGACACGATGAATGTGAAGGCCGGGTGGTGGAAGAGAATGGCGAGAAATTGATGCTGTTCTATGGCATGAGTTCTGCCTCTGCGATGGAGCACCATTCCGGCAGTGTCGCAGAGTATCGCGCCGCAGAAGGGAAAACGGTCAAACTGCCGTTGCGCGGTCCGGTTGATAATACCGTACGTGATATTCTGGGCGGTTTGCGTTCGGCATGCACCTACGTTGGCGCTTCTCGCCTGAAAGAACTCACCAAGCGCACCACGTTTATTCGTGTGGCAGAGCAGGAAAACCGCATCTATAACGGCAACGCATAGCGCCAGCACGCACGGTGCAGACTGCACGAAGATGGCGAAGCGATTACGCATTCGCCATCAGATTCCCGAATTGGAAGATGGGCAGGTACATGGCAATCACCAGCGTACCAATTATGCCTCCAACCAGCACGATCAGCAGTGGCTCCAGCGTGTGGGTTAGCGTTTCAGCACGCTGTGCTGTCTGCTGTTGGTGCCATTGCGCTAACTGGCTAAACATGTTGTCCAGCGCGCCGGTTTCTTCTCCTACGCGAATCAGTTGTGCACAAGGGGTGGGAATAACCTGCTGTAAGGTGTCATTGCCTGTTGCAGCGAGTCCCCCTGCTCTATATTCCGCAGAATCGGGATTAGCGCTTCCTGATAGGCAACATAGGGAAGGGTGGGGGCGGCTGTCAGGCCGGCAGGCAGTGTCAGCCCAGCGCGTTGCGTCAAGGCGAGCAGCGTGAAAAGATAGCTCAATGCCTCTCCTCGTATCAGTGTGCCAAGTAGCGGGATCTTCAGCAAAAAACGTTCTTCCTGCCGTCGTAGGGCTATGGGGCGGGCGCGGCACACTGGATATCCCAGTACGATGCTCAATGGTAGCGTAAGTAGCAGTAGCGCGCGATGGGCTACCACATCTGCCAGTGCCAAAACGCACTGAGTCAGTGGCGGTAGCGGTGTCTCGAATGCCTCATACAGGCTGGCAAATTCGGGTAATACCCATATCAGCATGATGATACTCAGCGTAACGCTAACGCCCAGAACAAAACCAGGATAGCGCAGCGCTTGTTTCACTTTCTTTTTCAGTTGAAGCTGCTGCTCTTGCTGCGCCGCCAACTGTTGGCAACACACATCCAGTTTGCCGGTCATCTTCCCAACGGCAACCAGGGTAGGATAAAGCGTAGGAAACACCTGTGGGTAGTGGCGCAGGACATCGGAAAAAGATTCGCCTTCGGCAATGTCATCGACTAATGTGTTAATCAGGCATCGCCATCCCGGCAGTTATCGCCATCCCGGCAGTTAATGCTGTTCGGCCAGCAGTCGCAGTGCATTCAGCAGCGGCAGGCCAACCTGTAGCAATGCGGCAACCTGTTTAAACAAGGCGATACGGGCCGTTATTTTTCAGTAACGTTGCGTGAGCGTCTGCCGGTATCGTAAACGTAACGGCTGGTACCCCCTCAGAGCCAGACGTAGATAAACGTGCTGACGCGCATTACCGATGCTTTCTCCGCGCTGTAATTCGCTATTCGACGTGAGAGCAAGCCAAGAGTAGAGTTTTTGTGACATGGCCGCAGTTTCAATGAGAGTGTGGTGATGCACCAATGACACGATACATTTCGGCAGCGGATGTCTCCCCTTGGGAGACCCTTTGTAACGCCGACATGAATAGCGTGTCATAACCCGTTTCGTTGGCCAGTACCGCGAGGTCTTGCGTGCTGGCACCGCGACTCAATGCGTGTCGCAGCGCAGGAGTGAGCGGTAGCAACTCGTAGAGGGCGGTTCTACCATAATACCCCTTCACGCAGTGTTCACAGCCTTGCGCCTCCCAGTGTGGAATGGGGGTTGCCCATAGCGTAGCGGGAAATGTTAATGGCGGGGAAGCCGATGTTTTACAGTGTGGGCAGAGACGCCGTACCAGACGCTGGGCAATGAGCGGCGTCAACGCACCCGCGAGCAAATACCCCGGAATGCCCAAATGCCCGAGTCGGGTCAGGGTTTCAATCACAGAATTGGTATGCAGCGTCGATAATACCAGATGACCGGTTTGCGCTGCTTTCACGGCAATTTCCGCGGTTTCGCTATCACGTATTTCGCCAATCATGATGACATCAGGATCTTGACGCAGCAAGGCACGCAAAATGCGACTGAAATCCAGCTCGGCCTTGAGGTTCAATGCGGTTTGATTGATGCCAGGCAACGGGATTTCCACCGGATCTTCCACACTGCAAATGTTGCGCTGGCTCTCATTGAGCCAGCATATTGCGCTATAAAGCGTCACTGTTTTGCCGCTTCCCGTAGGCCCGGTCACTAGGATCATACCCTGCGGCTGCTGTAACGCCTGTGTCAGGCAGGCGTATGCCGTCTGCGATAAGCCCAGGCTATCGAGAGTGAGCATCTGTTGGTAGGTTTGTAATACGCGCAGTACGATTTTTTCACCTTCCAGTACGGGCAGTGTGGCAATACGCAGCGAGAGCGACTGTGCATTGATCGCAAACGAGAACTGACCGTCTTGCGGCAGACGGCGCTCTGCAATATCCAATTGCCCCATGATTTTCAGTCGTGCGGTAAGGCGTGCCGCCCAGTCCAATGGGAGGGATGAGCAGATATGCAGCACGCCATCAATACGCATGCGTACACGGTAGGTATCCGCCATGGGTTCAAAATGGATATCCGAAGCCCGTCGCTGAAAGGCCTGTGCCAGCGTTTGATTGATATAGTGGATAACGGATGTCTCTTCGTCTGTTCGCTCGGTGGTGGGTGTGACGCTGAACACTGCGTCGCTTTCTGCCGCCTGCGGTAGGGGGTGAAAAGCCTGTTCCAACTTCGCTTGTGACCGGCGTTCCACCACGATATGGCGATTACTGGCAAATTTTAGCGCTGTCAGCAATACGGGAGCCACATCGCCTATGACGGCGATAGTGATGGTTTGTTCATCCAATGTCAGCAGCTGTGCCTGATAGCGTTGGCACAGCTGCTTGATCTCTTGATCCAACGGGGCGTATGTGCGCATGTTTACTTCGAGACATCATCGAAACGAAATACCCGCTCGCAAGCGACTATCAAACTCTCGGCCTGCGAGGTTGCCTGACAATGTCGGCGCCAAATGATGGAACTGCTGCCGCTATCCCAATAGGGTATTAAGGTCACATGCAACCCTTGCAAGGCAGACTGCCCCGTCAAACTAATGACGCCTTGTGTTACGCTGAGATTGCTGACATAGCGTGAGCCTCTCGCGGCGGGAATACCTTGGCTTCCTGCATTACAATGGGCAACGCTGCTGTTTTCTAACGCACACAAATTGACCGCCGTTTGATAAGATGCCAGCGATTGCAGCATGTCTGTCATTGCAGCCTTTTGCAGGTATCCCTGATAAGCGTGGATACCAATGGAGGCGAGAATGGCAACAATCGCGATAACGATCATCAACTCAACCAGGGTGAATCCGCGTTCTGTATTCATCATCGTCCTTTTCAGTCAGCAGGTTTGGCATAAAGGTAGAAGATGCAAGGGGGGTGGGGACGAGCGCATAAATGGATAACTGGAAAGCCGACTCGTAAAGAATGGTTCGGATTGCATGATTCTTTTAAAATCTGAAATCGATATCGCAGAAAATAAATGGTTTTTAATAAATTTATTATATTTTAATGGGTTAGTGGTTGTTTTAAGGATGCCATTGCTAGGAAAATAACCAAAGCTGAGTAATAATGGTATGACACCATTTCTTGGGGAGCATGTGGTATGCAGTTGGAAGCGGGTTGGTTAACAGGCTTAAAACGGGTGCCTTCTCCCCATTGTGACTTGCGCCCGGACGCAGAGCTTCCTTCATTGCTGGTGATACACAATATCAGCTTACCGCCGGGAGAGTTTGGCGGCCCCTACATCGACCAACTGTTCACGGCGACGCTCGATCCCCAGGAGCACCATTATTTTCAGGATATCAGCCATTTACGGGTGTCGGTACACTGTTTGATTCGCCGTGATGGCGGCATTGTGCAATATGTCCCTTTTGATAAACGTGCTTGGCATGCTGGGGTATCTCAGTTTGCCGGCCGTGAGCGGTGTAACGATTTCTCCATTGGTATCGAACTGGAAGGCACTGATACGCTACCTTTTACTCAGGAGCAATACCAACAGCTGACCTGTGTTGCCCGGTTGTTGTTGAACCATTACCCTATTACGCCACAGTGCATTACCGGGCACAGCGATATAGCCCCTCAGCGTAAAATCCGGCCCGGCCTTTGACTGGCAGCACTATCACCAATTGATCCAGGTGCCTGAAATTGACGATAAGAGGAATGAGTGCTCATGACCCTGTTTACCTTGCTACTGGCCCTGACGTGGGAGCGTTTGTTTTAAAAAAACGATCGCTGGCAGATAGACACCCATCTGGAAATGATTTTTCGCCGTCTCTCAGCCCCCTCTTTATTGCAGACATTGCTGTTAGCCTTGTTGGGGATGGCCGCAACTGCTGCGTTGCTGTGGCTGGCGAAGGGGGGTATTATTTGGGCTGGTAGGGCTGTTGCTGTGGATTGCTATCGTACTGTTGTGTCTTGGTGCTGGCGAGGTGCGGCAGCATTACCAGAATTAGCTTGGCGCAGCACAACGCGGTGAACAGGATGCAATGCAAGCGCTGGCAGAAGAGCTGGCTTTGATTCATGGTTTACCGCTGGATGCCACTGAGCGTGAAAAACTGAGTGAATTGCAAAATGCATTGCTGTGGCTCAACTTTCGCTTTTATCTGGCACCGTTGTTCTGGTTTGTGGTCGCTGGGCCATACGGGCCGATAGCGCTGGTTGGTTATGCCATTTTACGCGCTCGTCAAACCTGTCTGGCGCGGCATCATACGCCATTGGCCATTGGCCCGTGCACAATCAGGTGTTGATGCCTTGTTGCGCTGGCTGGATTGGATCCCGGCACGTTTGGCGGGGATC
The DNA here is from genome assembly GCF_018777385.1 of Candidatus Symbiopectobacterium endolongispinus. Classification (GTDB taxonomy): domain Bacteria; phylum Pseudomonadota; class Gammaproteobacteria; order Enterobacterales; family Enterobacteriaceae; genus Symbiopectobacterium; species Symbiopectobacterium endolongispinus. Next base: position 212,097 of record NZ_JAFJYB010000002.1, read on the forward strand.
ACCTATGCGCTGTTAGGCCATGGTGAAAAAGCGCTGCCTGGCTGGCATCGTTGGGCGATTTGCACCATTCTCCCTATTGGGTTGTTACGCAACTAGCACAATTTTCTCTGGTTCGCGAATCTCACACCGACCCTATTGATGCGCCGCGCGCCGCGGTAATACTTGCGAAAAAGGTTTCTGTGGTGGTGGCTGCACTCACGATTTATGGTACGTTGCTTTGAGTTGCGTCTGGCGGTGTGTACCACAATGTGCCTGGCCATTGATTGGGGGGGCATCCTCCTAGACGCCTAAATCTTGTTCAACGCGGTTTCAAACAGGTTTTCACTCACTTGATGCCCTCTTTAAACCCGAATTATAAAGGGGGGAGCTATTGTGAGAGGGCTAAATAGGTCTAATGAGTTTTAACTCAACGCTTCGCCTTATTGCGTGCTTGGCATTATTAACCCCCAGTTTTTTACGGCATTACCCATATGGTATTTTACCGTAGTGAGTTTTATTGCAAGAATAATAGCGATTTCTTGATATGATTTCCCAATGCTTGCCCAATATAATATTTCATTTTCTCTCTTTGAGAAGACCTTTCTTGATGGCAGCATATTGACGCTGTCCACGTTATTTTCTTTATGATAAAAACCCATTAATTTATCATACGTCGTCAATAACAACATTTGGATATCATTCTTATAATCCGTTATGGTGTTTTCCATATTATGATCATGGTGCTTATCCATGATGATCGATAGGACAGCAAGATGGTCACAATGATCGTGAAGTAAAAAGGTATATCCGTCAACTATGTCATAGTGCCCCACCATTTGGAAAATAATATTTTTTTTGCATCTTTAATTGTTGCTATGCTTTCATGCCAAGAAAATGGTGTGATCCTCGATAATGCAGTCATGAGGACGGGATCGATAAATTGATAATTATGTTGAGTATAGAATGAAACCCACGCTGTCTTATTTGATATTACTGCAAAGTCGGTCGGGTCTTTTTTGTTCATTATAGCATAAGCAAAATTGATGAGGTTATATTCTCCTAATTCTTTTTCTAAATGATTTCTGATTGAAACGTTAATTTCAGTATTATTACAGAAAGCATTTGGCATGTATTTTCTCCATTGCCGAATAAAATTCTTGATAATCTATATCATAGACATGAGAACATGTTGTTACGGGGATTAGACGGAATGCTTTTGACTGAACACGTAGACGTTACCTTGCCGTGAGGTATGTCTATCAAAAGAATGGATTTCTATGAAACGTGAATATTTAGATGGGTATTATTTCATGGTGAAACTGTTGAATGTGAAATTTTTTTGCTACTTTTCAAAGTAAATGGAGAGTATCTAAATTCCTAATTGGTTTCACTGAGCATGGCCAACGATTGACAACATATCTGTTGTCCGCAATAATATGCAAAATTTTTCCCTGGTGTTGGCCAATTTGGTGTATGATCCTCTTCTGGAGGATCACTTTTTTTCGACTCTATTCCCTCATTCTCATGCTCTAACCATAATTCTTTTAATTTATTAATACCAGATGTACTAAAGTACAGCCTTACCCTGTGCTTTTGATTGCAACAATACCTATTCATGTGCTGCCAGTCATATTCACAACCCCTTCAAAACAGTCCGTTTTACTCTGATGGTAAAGCCACTTCCCCCCTCGTCATCCTCGGCGAAAGCCGGGGATCACTGCGAAAATCTTCTGCAAGAGATTCCCGCTTTCGCGGGAATGACGGTGGGGGGAGGGCCGTTTTCATATCACGTATCGGGTGGTTGCGACCCGTTGTTTTTTCTGTTTCATGGCATAACCGATGCCAAGCAGGACCAGCCATACTGGAATCAGCAGAACGGAAATCTGAATCCCTGGAGTGATGAACATAATCACTAAAATGCCGGCCAGGAACAGCAGGCAAATATAATTGCCCAGCGGATAGAGCAGCGCTTTGAATTTAGTCTGCACGCCTTCCTGCTCTTTGGCTTTGCGGAATTTCAGGTGCGCCAAGCTGATCATGGCCCAATTTATCACCAGTGCAGACACCACCAATGCCATCAGGAGTTCGAACGCTTTGCCCGGAATCAGGTAATTGATCAGAACGCAAAGCGCAGTGGCGGCGGCAGATATACCAATGGCAACAACAGGCACACCGCGTCTATCGACGGTTAACAGCGCTTTCGGGCAATTACCTTGCTTGGCAAGGCCGTAAAGCATACGGCTGTTACAATACACGCAGCTGTTGTAGACCGATAATGATGCTGTCAACACCACAATGTTGAGAATGGTTGCCACGGCATTACTGTCGAGGTTGTGGAAAATCATGACAAACGGGCTCCCCCCCTTCCACGACTTTTCCCCAAGGGTAGAGCGACAGCAGAATAGCCAGCGAGCCGATATAAAAGATCAGAATACGGTAGATGACCTGATTGGTAGCACGCGGGATGCTGGTTTCCGGATTATCCGCTTCTGCTGCGGTGATACCTACCAGTTCCAAGCCACCAAACGAGAACATGATGACCGCCATTGCCATCACCAGACCGTTGATGCCATTCGGGAAAAATTCGCCCTGCGCCTACAGGTTGGTCACCGTGGCTTCCGGTCCGCCCTGACCGCTTAACAGCAGCCAGCCACCAAATACGATCATGCCGATAATTGCTACGATCTTGATGATGGCAAACCAGAATTCCATCTCACCGTACACTTTGACATTGGCGAGGTTAATGGCATTAATCACCAGGAAAAAGACAGTGGCAGAAACCCAGGTGGGAATATCAGGCCACCAGTACTGCACATAGATGCCCACAGCAGTAAGTTCGGCCATTGCGACCAGCACGTAGAGCACCCAATAGTTCCAGCCAGAAGCGAACCCAGCGAAATCACCCCAATATTTATAGGCAAAATGGCTAAAAGAGCCTGCAACTGGTTCTTCGACGACCATCTCTCCCAATTGGCGCATGATGAGAAACGCGATAATACCGCCGATGGCATAGCCCAGCAGTACGTAAGGACCTGCCATTTTTATGGTGGCAGCAATCCCTAAAAACAGCCCGGTGCCGACGGCACCACCCAGGGCAATCAAAACTGAATATGACGGTTTTGATTGCCGCGTTTCAGCGTCCAGTCGTGTTGTTGACCATCCATTAATGTAACCCTCTGTCAGAGTGCAGCAGACACGATGCGAATACTCGCGTCATTTTACGTTTGTGTAATGTTATTTTTACGGTGTTCGTCAGATGAAAATACGCTTATGTATACCGTTTGTCAGAGAATAGTGGTAAGCGAAACAGATTGCACTGATTTCTTGCCGCGATTTGTCGATCGGCCCCACGAAAATACTGCCTGTGTACATTTTTAGACCAGCATTGAAACGACGGCTGCCTTCCCTGACATCCGAGCGATGTGGCACGACTTCTGCCATAAGCGACATGTCAAATGGGGAATGCCCTCACGGTGATAAAGCCAGTGTAATTTTTTGCTTAATGTATAGGTGTTGTGATGATTAAAAAAATGCCAGATTTAATGAACGCTTTATGGAATACAAGGAGCCGATAACATTACATCATGTTTTTTTAAACACTATTTTTACAGGAGTGTATCGACGCTATGCCTATTAAATTTAAACCGGTGGATGTTGATATATTTATGTCTACCTATCTATCCCTTGGTAAGCAGAATAGAATAAGCCATGAGGCGTTAGACAAAATGGGAAAAGTGGCTAAGGGATTAGATCTTGCTACTAATGGTATAGAGTTATTTAAACGAATGAATATCAGAGATCAGCATGATGTTAATAAAAGGTTTGCACCTGTGTATGAGATACTCACGAATCAGCACTCTAAACATTATGAAAGGGAAAAAGAGAAAATAACTGAAATATCAGAGGCGTTAAAAAGGCGAGCCACCAAAGACCCCAAAGTGAGAGGCCACTATATCAGTCGTTATAAGAATAATCAAAATAAGATTAAAATTGAAAAATCATTAATTGAAAAAGAAATTTTAAAACATACAGGGATTAAAGCCCTTAATGTAGATAACGCTGATTTATTTAAACATAAAAGTGAGGCGTGTCGCTTGCAGTTAAAAATATTGCGCGATGATGATGCTGAAACGGTAATAAAGAAAGCTAACAATAATTTGTCAGATACCAAAAAAAACATCGCTTTCCTTTATAATCAACTTAGTGAAATTAGGCGCCATGCGCAGAAAAGAATGTCTAACCTGTATTATATTCTGCATTTGGCGGTGGAAAACAAAATTTACAGCACTAAAGATATTGGGTGTGGGCCCACCACATGGAAAGGTCACCTTCTTGCGGATGCTTACGCCAAAAAATACTTTGGCACTCAACGGGTTTATGGCCGAAGAAAACATATCGAAAGGGAAATACCCAGCCTATATGGAAAGCAATGGCAGACCACTCTCATCGATTATTGCCATGCACATGATGTATTGAAAGCGTATCAATATGCCTTGAAAAAAGAGACCCATGATGGGGGTCTCTGGCAGAACGGTGCCGAACGGCGTTGATGAGTGACATCATCCAATCTATTGATGCGTATCATGCAAGGTACAGCACTGACACCAAGCGGGCAGAAAAGACTGCCGATCACCTAACCAACCTCAAGATGAAATCAATGGCCTATGACGTGGCGATTAACGATGTTAATCGCCAAATCGAGAGAGTAAAATTGATGGGTAATAGCTGATTTTATCGGCAAAAGTGAGGAGGGTGGTGATGTTGTGTATAGGTTTTTGTTGCTGAAAATATCACCATTCGGAAAAAGAAGAATGTTAACAATAAGTATCATTAGTTCCAATGTCATTGTCTTCCTTTGATTTTTAATTTAAATAAAATGAATTCTTATTCATTTTATTGTAGGTTGAACGGTTCAGCATCGACTGGTTTTCGTTTCATAAAAGTTAAAACATTTATAGGGTTGAAGCCGCTACTTGCTAGTGAATATAGGGTTTTGACCTAATCGGATCGTGCAATTGTTAAAATCTGGTGGAGAACATGATTTAGCGCAACGTCCGTATGGACAGAAGGTGAATACTTTGTTACTTTAGCGTCACGTTTTTGAAATTGGTATTACCAATTGACCCCACACTTCGCAGAGAAACACTTACCATGGCCTATAGCAAGATCCGTCAGCCCAAACTGTCAGATGTGATTGAACAACAGCTGGAGTTTTTGATCCTCGAAGGAACCTTGCGCCCCGGCGAGAAACTCCCCCCGGAGCGCGAACTGGCGAAACAGTTTGATGTCTCCCGTCCTTCTTTGCGAGAAGCCATCCAACGTCTGGAGGCAAAAGGCCTGCTGCTACGTCGTCAGGGTGGGGGAACGTTTGTCCAGAACAACCTGTGGCAAAGCGTGAGTGATCCGTTGTCGGAACTGCTGAGCACCCATCCTGAATCTCAATTTGATCTGCTGGAAACCCGTCATGCACTGGAAGGCATTGCTGCCTACTATGCGGCGTTGCGTGGTACGGAAGAAGATTTCCAGCGCATCCGTGAGTGCCATACCCAGATTGAGCAGGCGCGTGCTTCGGGCGATCTGGTCGCGGAGTCAGAAGCCGTTATGCATTATCAAGTGGCTGTCACAGAAGCAACGCACAATGTGGTTTTGCTACATTTGCTACGCTGTATGGGACCGTTACTGGAACAGAACGTGTGGCAGAATTTTGAATTGTTGTACCTGAGTCGAGAAGTTCTGGCCCAGGTAAGCAGTCATCGCGCCAGGATTTTTGAGGCGATTGTCGCTCGCGAACCTGAAAAGGCACGCGAAGCGTCGCATCGTCATCTGGCGTTTATTGAGGAAGTACTGCTGGATCTTAACCGGGAACATAGCCGAAGAGAGCGTTCGCTACGTCGGCCCCAGCAACGCAAGGATTGAGCGCTCTGATTGGGGCGTTTAACGCGTAAATGACGATATTGGACCTGTCTTACTGTGCTTTGACAACTGTCGATGATACGGCAGCCGTCGGTGATATGACGACAATGACAGAGTACAGCAAGACAGGCTCCAGAAAATTAACTGATTAGAAACAGATAAGGAATACACCATGTCAGAACGTTTGAATAATGACGTAGATCCGATCGAAACTCGCGACTGGCTACAGGCGATCGAATCGGTTATCCGTGAAGAGGGTGTTGAACGTGCGCAGTACCTGATCGATCAGGTATTGTCAGAAGCGCGCAAGGGTGGCGTAAACGTAGGGGCAGGCAGTGCCGTTAGCAACTACGTAAACACCATTGCTGTGGAAGACGAACCCGCCTATCCGGGTAACCTGGACCTTGAGCGCCGCATTCGTTCCGCTATTCGTTGGAACGCCATCATGACCGTGCTGCGCACATCCAAGAAAGATCTGGAACTGGGTGGCCACATGGCGTCCTTCCAGTCTTCCGCGACCTTCTACGAAGTGTGCTTTAACCATTTCTTCCGTGCACGCAGTGCACAGGATGGCGGCGATCTGGTGTATTTCCAGGGCCATATCTCTCCTGGCATCTATGCACGTGCCTTCCTGGAAGGGCGTCTGACCGAAGATCAGATGAATAACTTCCGTCAGGAAGTACACGGCCAGGGGCTTTCTTCTTATCCGCACCCGAAATTGATGCCGACCTTCTGGCAGTTCCCGACCGTCTCCATGGGCCTGGGTCCAATTGGTGCTATTTATCAGGCTAAATTCCTGAAATATCTGGAAAACTGTGGTCTGAAAGACACGTCCAAACAAACCGTTTACGCCTTCCTGGGTGACGGTGAAATGGATGAGCCGGAATCCAAGGGTGCTATCACCATCGCGACCCGCGAGAAACTGGACAACCTGGTCTTCGTGATCAACTGTAACCTGCAACGTCTGGACGGACCGGTTACTGGTAATGGCAAGATTATCAACGAGCTGGAAGGCATCTTCGGTGGTGCTGGCTGGCAAGTGATCAAAGTCATGTGGGGCGAGCGTTGGGACGAACTGCTGCGTAAAGACACCAGCGGTAAACTGGTCCAACTGATGAACGAAACCGTTGACGGTGACTATCAGACGTTCAAATCCAAAAACGGTGCCTACGTGCGTGAGCACTTCTTCGGCAAATACCCGGAAACGACTGCGCTGGTTGCCGATTGGAGCGACGATCAGATTTGGGCCCTCAACCGCGGTGGTCACGATCCGAAGAAAGTCTTTGCTGCACTGAAAAAAGCGCAAGACACCAAAGGCAAACCGACCGTTATTCTGGCGCACACTATCAAAGGTTATGGTATGGGTGATGCGGCAGAAGGCAAAAACATCGCTCACCAGGTCAAGAAAGTTAACATGGACGGCGTGCGTTACTTCCGCGACCGCTTCAATGTGCCGGTGGCTGATGCTGACATCGAAAAGCTGCCGTTCATCACTTTCGACAAAGATTCTGATGAATACAAATACCTGCATGAGCGCCGTCAGGCTCTGGGTGGTTACCTGCCGTCTCGTCAGCCGAACTTCGACGAGAAACTGGAACTGCCGACGCTGGAAGACTTTAGCTCTCTGCTGGAAGAGCAAACCAAAGAAATCTCCACCACCATCGCCTTTGTGCGTGCCATGAACGTGATGCTGAAGAACAAGTCGATCAAAGATCGTCTGGTTCCGATCATCGCTGACGAAGCGCGTACCTTCGGTATGGAAGGTCTGTTCCGTCAGATCGGTATCTACAGCCCGAACGGCCAGCAGTACACCCCGCAGGACCGTGAGCAGGTGGCTTACTACAAAGAAGACCTGAAAGGTCAGATCTTGCAGGAAGGCATCAACGAACTGGGTGCAGGCTCATCCTGGCTGGCGGCGGCAACGTCTTACAGCACCAACAACCTGCCGATGATCCCGTTCTACATCTACTACTCCATGTTCGGGTTCCAACGCATTGGCGACCTGTGCTGGGCAGCGGGTGACCAACAGGCACGCGGCTTCCTGGTCGGCGGTACTTCTGGCCGCACCACGCTGAACGGCGAAGGTTTGCAGCACGAAGATGGTCACAGCCACATTCAGTCGCTCACCATTCCGAACTGTATTTCCTACGATCCGTCCTTCGCTTACGAAGTGGCTGTGATCATGCAGGACGGTCTGGAGCGCATGTACGGTGAAGCGCAGGAAAACGTCTACTATTACATCACCACGCTGAACGAAAACTACCACATGCCAGCCATGCCGCAAGGCGCGGAAGAAGGTATCCGTAAGGGTATCTACAAACTGGAAACGGTAGCTGGCGCGAAAGGCAAGGTTCAGTTGCTGGGCTCGGGTTCTATCCTGCGTCACGTTCGCGAAGCGGCACAGATTCTGGCCAACGACTACGGCATCGGTTCCGATGTTTACAGCGTAACCTCCTTCACGGAACTGGCGCGCGATGGTCAAGACTGCGAACGCTGGAACATGCTGCATCCGACCGACGCACCGCGCGTACCGTACATCGCTCAGGTGATGAACGATGCGCCGGCTGTTGCGTCCACTGACTACATGAAACTGTTCGCCGAGCAGGTACGTACTTACGTTCCGGCCAGCGATTACCGCGTACTGGGTACTGATGGCTTCGGTCGTTCTGACAGCCGTGAAAACCTGCGTCACCACTTCGAAGTGGACGCTTCCTACGTAGTAGTTGTCGCACTGGGCGAATTGGCTAAACGCGGTGAAGTTGAAGCTTCTGTGGTGGCTGAAGCCATCAAGAAATTCAACATCGATCCTGAAAAAGTTAACCCGCGCTTAGCATAAGAGGGAAAGAGTAATGGCTATCGAAATCAACGTACCGGATATCGGTGCAGATGAAGTTGAAGTCACCGAGGTGGTGGTGAAGGTGGGCGACAAAGTAGAAGCTGAACAGTCGCTGATTACCGTGGAAGGCGACAAAGCCTCCATGGAAGTGCCTTCTCCTCAGGCTGGCGTGGTGAAAGAGATCAAAGTGGCTGTCGGCGATAAAGTGAAAACCGGCTCGCTGATCATGGTGTTTGAAGTGGAAGGCGCTGCACCTGCACCGGCTGCTGCCAAGGCAGACGCCAAAGGCGAGTTCGCTGAAAACGATGCTTACGTTCACGCAACGCCGGTTATCCGCCGTCTGGCGCGTGAGTTTGGCGTAAACCTGGCGAAAGTGAAGGGCAGCGGCCGTAAAGGTCGTATCCTGCGCGAAGACATCCAGGCTTACGTAAAAGACGCGGTTAAACGCGCTGAATCTGCACCTGCTGCGGGCGTTGCGACTGGTGGTTCTCTGCCGGGTCTGCTGCCGTGGCCGAAAGTGGACTTCAGCAAGTTCGGTGAAGTGGAAGAAGTTGAACTGGGTCGCATCCAGAAGATCTCTGGTGCCAACCTGAGCCGTAACTGGGTGGTTATCCCGCACGTTACGCACTTTGACAAAACCGATATCACCGATCTGGAAGCGTTCCGTAAACAGCAGAACGTAGAAGCGGAAAAACGCAAACTTGACGTGAAGATCACCCCTGTGGTGTTCATCATGAAAGCCGTTGCGACTGCGCTTGAGCAGATGCCGCGTTTCAACAGCTCGCTGTCTGAAGATGCTCAACGTCTGACGCTGAAAAAATACATCAACATCGGTGTTGCCGTTGATACGCCGAATGGTTTGGTGGTTCCGGTGTTTAAAGACGTGAACAAGAAAGGCATCATCGAGCTGTCTCGCGAGCTGATGGCTATCTCCAAGAAAGCCCGTGATGGCAAGCTGACTGCGGGCGAAATGCAGGGTGGCTGCTTCACCATATCCAGTATTGGTGGCCTCGGTACCACGCACTTCGCGCCGATCGTCAACGCGCCGGAAGTGGCTATCCTGGGTGTGTCCAAGTCTGCGATGGAACCGGTCTGGAATGGTAAAGAGTTTACGCCGCGTCTGATGATGCCGATCTCTCTGTCCTTCGACCACCGTGTCATTGACGGTGCTGATGGTGCTCGCTTTATCACCATCATCAACAACACCTTGTCTGACATCCGCCGCCTGGTGATATAATCGAAAAAGCCGGCCTTACGGTCGGCTTTTTTCTGATAAGCTGTTATTTTCTATAGCTGTCAGTGATTAAGGACAAATCGTTAGTCGCTTGTTGTTTCAAAATTGTTAACGATTTTGTAAACTACAGCGGCAAAAGACACGTCCCGGTGGAAGAGGGCGTTAAGACTCAATAATAATGACGTCACAGACCAGCCGGAAATCAATTAAGAGGTCATGATGAGTACAGAAATTAAAGCTCAGGTAGTGGTACTGGGTGCTGGCCCAGCGGGTTACTCTGCGGCGTTCCACTGCGCGGACCTGGGGCTGGAAACCGTACTGGTAGAGCGCTACTCCACGCTGGGTGGTGTGTGTCTGAACGTGGGCTGTATCCCTTCTAAGGCGTTGCTGCACGTAGCAAAAGTTATCGAAGAAGCGAAAGCGCTGGCGGAGCACGGTATCGTGTTTGGCGAACCGCAAACCGACATCGACAAGATCCGTCTGTGGAAAGAGAAAGTTATCACCCAGTTGACGGGCGGTCTGGCCGGTATGGCGAAAGGCCGTAAAGTGAAAGTGGTCAACGGTCTGGGTAAATTTACCGGTGCGAATACGCTGGAAGTTGACGGTGCCGAAGGCAAAACCGTGATCAACTTCGATAACGCAATCATTGCCGCAGGTTCTCGTCCGATTCAACTGCCGTTTATTCCTCATGATGACCCGCGCGTGTGGGATTCCACCGATGCGCTGGAACTGAAAAACGTTCCAGGACGTCTGCTGGTCATGGGCGGCGGTATTATCGGTCTGGAAATGGGCACCGTGTACCATGCGCTGGGCTCTCAGATCGATGTGGTTGAAATGTTCGATCAGGTGATCCCGGCTGCGGATAAAGACATTGTTAAAGTCTTCACCAAGCGCATCAGCAAGAAATTCAACCTGATGCTGAAAACTAAAGTCACGGCGGTAGAAGCCAAAGAAGACGGTATCTACGTCTCGATGGAAGGCAAGAAAGCCCCTGCTGAACCGCAGCGTTATGACGCGGTGCTGGTGGCTATCGGCCGTGTGCCGAACGGTAAAAACCTCGATGCCGGTAAAGCGGGCGTTGAAGTTGATGAGCGTGGCTTTATCCACGTTGACAAACAATTGCGTACCAACGTGCCGCACATTTACGCTATCGGCGATATCGTCGGTCAGCCGATGCTGGCGCACAAAGGCGTGCATGAAGGTCACGTGGCCGCTGAAGTTATCGCGGGCAAAAAACATTACTTCGATCCGAAAGTGATCCCGTCCATTGCCTACACCGAACCGGAAGTAGCATGGGTTGGTCTGACAGAGAAAGAAGCGAAAGAGAAAGGTATCAGCTTCGAAACGGCTACCTTCCCGTGGGCGGCGTCTGGCCGTGCCATCGCTTCTGACTGCGCGGACGGCATGACCAAACTGATTTTCGACAAAGAAACGCACCGTGTTATTGGTGGCGCGATTGTCGGTACCAACGGCGGCGAACTGCTGGGTGAAATCGGTCTGGCGATCGAAATGGGCTGTGATGCGGAAGACATCGCGCTGACCATTCACGCCCACCCGACTCTGCACGAATCTGTTGGCCTGACGGCTGAAGTGTTCGAAGGCAGCATCACCGACCTGCCGAACCCGAAAGCGAAGAAAAAATAAGTTTTCAGGTTTGCAGGCATGAAAATCCGGCGCTTAGACGCCGGATTTTTTTTATCGGTCTTTATCACCTCGCCCCTAACCACGTAATCGATTGTTATAAAAGCTCCTATTCTCTCCAGACATCTATTTTTAGCAAAATGCTTGCTAATTTTTTCGCTAAAACTATACATAAAGCATATCGCTATAGTTTCGGTGGTCGTTTTCTTTAATGACTCAGCCTCCTTTGCATTCACTGTCTTATTAGCGCGATGCTAAAGCAGCGGTGATGGAGATAATTGACTGATAAGTATGAAGGAAGTTTTTCAATGAAAAATAAAAATAGAATGATGCCACACTCTGATTTACCGCCAGCAGCACAACATTTCGATGTGACAACGTTTGATGACTACGCCGAGCTTTATGAGAATTTGTTCTTATTGCCTTATCGCCATCAGCTTGAACTTCCTACATTGGAGAAATTACTGGGCAATCTCACCGGATTAACCGTTCTGGATTTTGGTTGTGGGTCCGGTATTATTACTCGCTGGCTTCATGAAAAAGGTGCCGAAAAGATTTTTGGTTATGATATATCAGAGGGGATGTTACGTTTCTCAAAAAAGAAAGAAGAGGGAACCGGTAAAGGAATAACGTATCTTTCAGCAATAGATTAAAGCCACTATGAAAAATTTGATATCGTCTTGGCTATCTATGTTATCCCTTATATTCCGGATAAATCAACGCTCCTTGAACTGGCGAAGACGATGACCCATCTACTGAAGTCCGGTGGCCGTGTGATAACTTTACCGATACATCCACATTTTAATCCAAATCCTGAATATTATCGTCAATATGGATTTCGCCTTACAGAAAAAGGGCCGCGTTCAGACGGTAGTCTTATTGATCTACACCTTTGCTTCCCTCTCTATAACGTGAATATTGAGGCTCTTTATTGGTCCGAACAAACGTTAAATAACATTTTATGCCAAGCGGGTCTTAAGGCTATCCGTTGGCCAAAACTGTTGCCGCCTGATCCCCCAAATAGCGAACTTGACGACTATCTCAACGCCCCCATGCGGCTATTATCGAAGCGACGAAAGACTAAGAATATCACGAGTCGTTTGTTAAAAATCGCATTGAGCTGATGGGGAGCTAAACACAGGCTTCTGAGTTCAGAATGGCTGAACAACTCTCATTAATCACGCAACGCAGAGTGGCTCAGCCCTTGGCAACGCTGTGCCACACGCTCGGGAGCCACCACGTCATCGCATCAACTGTGCCCCCTGCATCGTAGCAATGGTAATGCTGAGATGGGCAGGGTTATGAAGGCGCTTTAACGATGGTTAAACACTATCACACTGACACTTTTTGCTTTTCCTGCTATACATCCAAAATCAAAACGGTATTTTAAAACAACGTCAGGTTGATTGAGGAAAAGAGATGGCAACCATCAAGTGGGCAATCATGGGCACCGGCACTATTGCGAAAAGCTTTGCACAGGGGCTGGGCCAATTAGCGGATGCGGAACTTTATGCCGTGGGTTCTCGTTCTTTGCAACATGCTGAACAGTTTGGCGAGCGTTTTCCCGCGCAGAAATACTACGGCAGTTATGGGGCGTTGGTCCGCGATCCCGATGTTGACGTGGTGTATATCGCCACGCCCAACAGCACCCATAAAGACAATATCTTGTTATGCCTGAATCACGGTAAGTCAGTGCTCTGTGAGAAGCCCTTTACCTTGAATCGTCATAAAACCGCAGAGGTAATCCGCGTCGCGCGTGAAAAAAAAACTTTTTCTGATGGAAGGCATGTGGACGCGCTTCTTCCCAGTTTACCGACAAGTTCGTGAATGGCTTGATGCGGATGCTATCGGCCCGGTGCGTATGGTCAGCGCTGATTTCGGTTTTCGTCGTGAAGGACCTGCCGAAGATCGCAAAGTGGGCTTGCATCGTGGCGGCGGCGCATTAATGGATGTCGGGGTTTACCCCATCTCGTTTGCATCCTGGGTTTTCCGGCAGGCTCCATCCACGATCACCGGCGTTGCCAGCTTGTACGAAACTGGTGTGGATGACCTTTCTGCCATGACGCTGCTCTATCCCGATGGGCAAGTGGCGATGTTGTCCTGCTCGATCAACACCCCGACGCAAAAAGAAGCGCGGATTATCGGTAATAAGGGGACCATTGTTATTCCCGAATTCTCCAAAGCGACCTCCGCCACGCTGTCGGTGATTGGCGAAGCACCAGTCACGGTAACCTTCCCGCTTGATGGCAATGGCTATAACTATCAGGCAGCCGCTGTCATGGCATGTTTGCGCGCAGGCAAAATCGAATGTGAGTTGATGCCGCTTGAGAAGAGCCTGGCGATTATGACGCAGATGGATGAATTGCGGCGACAGTGGGGGGTTGTGTTTCCCGGAGAGGGCGCTTAACGCTTACCGGTAGTGAAGAAAAATGTTATTTTGATCTACGATGTGTATATCAATCGTCATTTATGGGAGATACCCATGATCCGCATCGTTATCGATCTACCTGAAGAAGATCTTCGGCAATTGGATAACTTGAAGGCCATTCGCCATGTGGCCCGTGCTGAGATTATCAGACAAGCCGTGGCGGATTATTTGGAAAAGAATCGTGCGGATGGCAGCAGTAATGCATTTGGCTTGTGGTGAAACAACAAGGTTGATGGGATTTTCTATGAAAATCAGATCCGCGAGACGTGGGAATGATTGCCCAATTGGCTTTGTTTGATACTCAGATATTGATCGACTACTTAAACGGTATTGCACAAGCTAACGATATCCTTGATAAATTTAATCACAAACCGGCCATCAGCGTTATCACTTGGATGGAGGTGATGGTCGGTGCTAAATAAAATGTCATAAGAGCAAGAAGCACAAACACGTCAGTTTTTAGCGCAGTTTTTGTTACTGCCTGTGACCGATGAAGTATCTGAACGTGCCTTTAGCATTCCACGTGAATCTAGAATAAAAATGCCGGATGCAATTATTTGGGCGACGACTCAGGTAAGCTTCAGAACACTGATTTCTCGAAATCCAAAAGACTTTGGTCCCGAATCCGGTGTGATCATGCCGTACGCGCTTTGGGACTAAAATCCATTTTAATCTGTCTGGTCCGCTTCAAATTCAAAGTGAAAATAGGTTTCTCATACCCTATTAACAACATGATATTAACGTTATAGGTAAAATACCTGTGGCGGAAAGTGAATGCACCCCGATGAGCTTAGTTAAGCAAGTGATTCGGGTCAGTGAATGTAGCCAGCGCACCTGCAACTTGAAGTATGTCGGGTATATGTGGCTAAAGAAAGCCACATATACCATTGATACTGTCTCCGCCCGGAACAATCCTAAATCCAGAAACTTTGCTAGCGACTTACCCACATTACGCGGGCAAGCTCACACATCATTCGATGCATTAAACGACTCAGTTAAAACAGTACATTGCTCTCCTTTACCTTTTTCGTCGAATAACAATGTATGATTGGACCTACGGTTTTCATGATTTAAATAAATGGTGATGATAATAATATTCGACTGCCATGTTCATCTAAGCGAGCAAGCTGTAACATCAGATTTGTATTGGTGTCTGCATCATTCAATGTCATTTCCTTAAGTTCTTTAGGCTTAAGTTCAATATATCTTTTCATTAATACCATCAGTTCTTCATTAGTAATCGTATAATTTTATGGATAACCTTGCTTTGCATAAAAATTGCCACCGGGAGAACAATTTTTATATAGGGTAAAACGGTTACTTACTCTTTCTGTTACAATATTTACATAATCAATCATACTAATACCATCCTGGTAACCTCTATCAATAACTAAGTGGTAAAAATAATCGCCCATGCCTATGGAGTGAAAAATCTCATGAAGTATCACGTATGTAAAACCAGGATATTTATAATCAAACAATTGTGGCATAAAAACAATGTTTCTTGCTTTGATAAAATACGCCAAATTGCTATCATTATAATCCCTTGATAATTTAAAAAGGAGTTCAAAATGTTTATGGTAATAATGAATTTTATTCCTAACCTTAATCATGCTGTTTTTTATAAATATGCAATCATTATGATCGATCGCTATCCCCGCATTCTTTTTATAGAAATCAATCAAACGATCGTCTTTAATATCAGATAAGATATTCAATGCGATATCTGATAGATCTCGTAGATTTATTATTGAGGAAAGGATTACATTATAATAACTGGCATTTTTTTCTTTAAGATAAGATATTGGCGCCGGCCAAGCACAGGACTCTGAACTATAATGATATTTCTCAAAATCGTTAGTAAAACCAAGCTCACGATGTAACTTCAATTCGCAATAATCATGCTTTATCACATTTTTTTCTGTAGCATTATACACCACACCATCAAGTATAATATCATTCCTATTATCATGAAATTTCTTCATCAAATAAAGCACGCCATCATTTAATCTGTAATACCTACCAAAAACTTCATCTTTCTCATGATTAATCATCGCATAAACATCATTTTTCTTTACTTTACCAATCTTGATAACTGGCACAGTCACGTTTGAATTTGGCAATAGCGCAAAAACTATATGCTTTGATGATGTGGATAATAAATTTTCAGTAAATTCTGACGACTTGATTTTTTTGATAAGTGATTTGTTTCTTCAGACTTACTTAAGTGCGCAGTGATTTTTTCCAAAAAACCTTACTAAACCCGTTAATCGTCTCAAATCCAAAATCGATACCTCTCATTTCATGCGGCTTAAGCAATAAAAGTTTAGATATCGTTGGCATCTTCTCGTTTGATGGTGTTGTACTATTATCATTCCCGTTCACGATTTTTTCAGATCTTGCCATAATCTTCTGGCTGGAAATAACATGAATAGCTTCTCTGAGTGAGATTGGGGTATCAATAATGCTTTCGGAATGCATGAATTCCTTATTGCCTTCATAATATGTGGTCAATGAACTCATTCTGATATCTAATCTTACATTTTTTGAGGGTTTTTCTCTTTCACTGCAAAGTACTTCATAAACTTTAGCTTTATAACTCAAAATAAAATAGTTTATTAATCCATTAAAACTATTACCATTTGGAATACTCTCCCAACCCACAATTTTTTCGGCTAGGGTTAAAATATCCATGGTAAAAAATATTTTTCAAAATAGAGCTCAAGTGAGGTTCGATCTTAATAAGGCTGTACTTATTAGAATCATCAAGCTGGAGTTTGTAAAAAAATGTACTCATATTATTTATGACAAATATTAACTTTGTTTTTTAGCAAGTTATAGATTTCTCGATGATAGTGGTTGTAATACCATGAGTCACAATCTTTATTGTTGCAATTAAAAGCATAAACCTTTGAGTCAGGGCTAAATATAACATGACGATCTTCTATAGGTGCACGATATAATGCAGCCCTGATGAGGGTATGCTCAAGATGAGCAAAACTATTAATCATCAAGAGTATCTGATTATTATACTCTTTGTTTAACCTATCTAAGTTAGCCATACAATATTTATCACCCCTGTTCATAATATTATTACGACGTTTTCCTATGTGATAATTTCTTCCAGAAGTTACATTATTCATCTCATATGCTAAGGGTGAGGATTTAAGATGACAATCATGATATAGACCATAGTTTTTTTGGGGATGTTCAATCAGGTTTTTTATAGCTTGCCGATGATCGTTATAAGCATTAACTACTCTTCGGGTAAGTCCCCCCCCTTTATTCGATATTTGACAAACTCATTAATTGCCATAAGTGAGGTTCTAATTGTGATTTTTTTACTCCAGTAAATCGCCTGGGGTTATTACCAGTCATAAAAGAAAGAGCGGGCGTCTTAAAAAGATCAATAAAATAAATCTCTTTTTTCATTAATTGCCAAATCCCAGATTATATCTCCAACTACTATTGCATCTTCAGTCGAGTATTCGAATAAATTAATTTCCTTTAGGAATTTATCCCCGACATAGAAAGAAGAAAAATACGAATCAGAAAATAATGTAGTCATAACTTTAAAGACAGAATCGTTAAGGTTAGGGACTTCTTTTTCGAACATATAATAAATCATGCGAGAACAATCATGTTTATATATATCATCGTTAGCACATTGCAAAAATAAATTATTTTGTATTCCAGTTAAAGATTGAAAAAATTCATAGTATGTATAAGTCTCTGGATGAGAGTAGCTAGCTCTTTTTTGCAATATATTCACTTGACATCATCCCTAAAATCTTTAAAAAAACCAGTGACGAAGAATTACTTCAGCCCGCTCATAAGATAGTGATTCACCGCCAGCGGCCCCGTATTGACCAGTAACCTTCAATATATAACTGCTTAAATTTTTCACTGCATCCGCATTGCTAACACAATCCACTGATCCATTGAAAATATATTTAGCAACAACAGGAATAAGTTCTCTTTTTGTGAAGATTGTATTATTGCATTCTGGAATGTTATTTTCATTAAAAACATCACAATACTTTTGTCTATTTCATTTATTTGGGAAAACCTCAGCAAGGGCTTATGTTTTTTTAATTTATGTCCACGGGATATGGATTTTTTAGTAACAGGATCGACGGTATAAGTGTCTTTGTTTAAACGTCCACTATTAACCAGTTGTTTATCATACCAGTAAGATGCGTTTCCGGGAAATCTATGATTGTATTCTTTGTTATCATTTGCAATACTTAACATTGAGTTGGCACTTTGTGTGTTATTTGGCAAGGTATAATTTAACAATAGAGCACCTGCGACCAGCTTTTTATTTTTCAGAGAGAAAGCCGGAGGATATACCATGTGTTTTTCTTTAATCGAATCACGTGTAATGCCTGCCATATGCTGAAGGGATTTTCCTTCGAAGAGAATTCTCTCTAGTTCTTTATCTTTCTCCTTTCTAGCAAAAATAAATTTTTGAAACACAGATTTAAAACTCCAATCATTCACTTTGATTCTATTGGTATGATCTGATTTCACTTCAGAAGTATAAGGACTATTTTTCGTGGAAAGGAGTTTACTTAAAAAATGATTTTTAGTATCGGTAATCGTAGAGTTTGCATGTTGTAGTTCAACCGAATTAATTACTCGAGCAGAATCAGCCTGTCTGATATGCATTACACTCATATACCTATAAAACAGTAATTCTCCCCCTAAAAAACAAATACTTCAATATCACCCAGTATAAATAAACGCCATTTATCTCATAATCATTAATAAATAACATGCATTACTTGTTAATCACTTTAGATATAGCAATGAATGATTTTAGATATATCCAATTATAGCTTTCAAAGACCTTCTTTAATGGCATTTGATATTAACTGGATTGAAATGTGCTGCATGTCACATTATTGTGTGCGAAACACAACATATTCGCCCGCTAAGGGATGCTTGCAGTGATTGCTCGTAGTGTGGCGAGTACACGTTTATTTTTCTTCCAGCGCTTTACAATAAATTCTCAAAAAGAAACGGTGTTTTATTTTAATGGCTATTATCATGCGCATTTCGGTACGCTTCTGCGCTGCACTTATGGCGGCGTGTTTCTGTAGTGCTTCAGCGATGGCGAACGACATGACCTACCAAACGTCTGCGGTAACCGAAGAGGGGTTGCCGATGTTCTATCCCGAGCTCAAACAGCAGCTCACCTATCCTGGATCCTGGCTGTCAGGTAACGTGAAGGATTTCACTGTTTGGAAAACCGAGGCACGGCAGAAACTGCTGGCTATGTTGCTGACGCCAGATTCGCACCGTGATTTTGCGCCAGCGACAATTGAGCGCGAAGAGCGGGATGGCTATGTCGCCGAGAAGGTGGCATTCAATATCACCGATCAAAGCCGTGTGGCTGGGTTGCTGCTAACACCCAAAACTCCGGATCCGCATCCGGCGATTATCTTGTTGCACGATCACGGCTCAAAGTTTGATATCGGCAAAGAGAAGATGATCAAGCCGTGGGGCAACGCCGAGAAACTGGCATCGGCACAGGCGTGGGCCGATAAATTTTTCACTGGTCGTTTTGTCGGTGACGAGTTGGCGAAACGCGGCTATGTGGTGTTGGCGGTGGATGCTATCGGTTGGGGAGATCGCGGTCCGCTGAAGTATGAGCAGCAACAGGCGCTGGCGAGCAATTTCTTTAATCTTGGTCGCTCACTGGCGGGCGAGATGGCGTATGAAGATATGCGCGCTACCGATTTTCTTGCTTCGCTCAAGCAGGTGGATGCCAAACGTGTTGGCGTCGTTGGGTTCTCGATGGGGGCTTACCGCGCCTGGCAGTTGGCGGCGCTTTCCGACAAGGTGGCAGCAACGGCCGCCGTTTCGTGGATTGGCACCTATGATGGGCTAATGACGCCGGGCAATAACGTGCTTCGTGGTCAGTCTGCGTTCTATATGTTGCACCCCGGTTTGCCTGCGCAGTTTGATTTCCCCGATGTGGCCAGCGTCGCGGCACCTAATCCCATGCTGTTCTTTAACGATGGTAAAGATAAGTTGTTCCCGGAAAGCACGGTACAAGGTGCCTACGATAAGATGCACCGCGTGTGGAAATCACAAAACGCCGACAACAAGCTGGAAACCAAAATGTGGCCTGAGTTAGGGCATGTGTTCTATCAGGAACAGCAGGCGGAAGTGTTTGATTGGCTGGATCGTTACTTAATGCCAAAACCGTAATATCGCAGGCGCGGGGCACATTACCGCCCCTGTGGTTGTGCTTTCGCTGTTAGTTGAGCAACAACTGATTCAGATAAGCGATATCGCCCGGTTTATTTAGCGCACAGCTTGCCCGAATCCGCGCAACATCCAGTTGCGGCAGCGACTGGATGTTTTGTCGCAGTTTGGCGATGAGATCTGTTTTGTGGGCCACAGTTTGTTGGCGAGTGACCGTCACTGTAAGGCTTTCACCGTCTGTCAGGTGCAGCGTCACACGGTGAAAGCGCGCATCAGGGTTAAGTTCATCCGGCGGTGCGCTGGCATCCGGCTGACGTTTCACTTTATCTGCCAGCGCCGCGATAACCTCATCAACCGGGCCTTCAGCAAAGCGCGCCAGCGTCAGTTCTCCTTCTAACAGGCCCGCGGCAATCACATACTCCAGGCTGAAGCGTCCCTCCATGCCGGTGGCGGCTTTATGAATAAATGGGGCAACGTCTCCGCCGGGGGGGGGGGGGGAACGCAACCGTAATGCTCTCAACGCTGGCGATCAGCGAAGGAATATCACCGTGCTACGCCAGCCATTGCTGGCGTAGTGCAAAAGCGGCTTCCCCTGCACTGTGCGTGCCACCACAGGTGGGATAGCTTTTAAATTCCAGACCTGGCGTGACAATACGCCAGGGCGTGCCCCAGTTTTCACTCAATTTCTCCGGGTGCTGCTGTCCGTCGCAGTGTGATGACAGAAAATCATCCAGTACCTGCGCGGCGTTTCCACTAAACCCCGCCAATGCCAGTTTGGTGGCGGTTAACCCGGCACGGGCAGCCAAGCCGGCGTGCAGCGGTTTTACTGTCGACCCAAACTGCGCACGCAATCCTGCCGCCTGCGTTGCCGCCAGACCGAGGATGTTCTGTGTTTGTGCTACCGAAGCACCCAGCAAACGCGCCGCCGCCGCTGCGGCGGCAATCGCACCCAGCGTCGCGGTATTGTGATAGCCGAGGCCGTAGTGGCGTGCGCCGGCCGCGAGCTCGATGCGCCCGGCAACTTCTACGCCAATCACATAGGCAGCGAGAAAATCCGCTTCACGTAAACGCGTGTCTTCAGCGCTCAGCACAAATAATGCAGGCAGAATCACCATGCTAGGATGGCCGCGAAAAGCGGGGTGGTAGTCATCAAAATCGAGCGCATGCCCTACATAACCCAATATCACACTGCGCGTCAGGCTGTCCGAGGCGGAAAACACCTGACGCAGTGGCGTCAGATTGCTGTCGTGAATGGCACCTTGGGCAATGGGGAGGGCGGTGGCGACAAAATACATTACGCCGTCGCGCGCGGCGTTGAGCGCTGCAGTATCCGGTATGGTGTTAACGATGTGATGAGCGAGTGTGGCGGTGATATCGTGCGATGTGGTCATTTGAAAAGGAAATCAAGTAAATACATGAATACCTATATGTATAATTGAAAGCACCGCACGCTGTATAGCGCAAATTTTGCATTTGCATTGCATCACACTCAGAAACGGTCTTTGAGCTGTCCCGGCGTGATGCCAAATGCGCGGCGAAATGCCGTAGAGAAGTTGGCCGGGCTGTTATAACCCGCGATATGGGCGGCCTGCACGATACCCAGCCCTTCTTTTTGCATGGCGACCATGGCGCGTTGCGGTCGGTTGCGGCGCAGGTACTCAAACACGCTCATATTAAACGCCTGACGAAAATGGCGCTGTAAGGTGCTTTCACTCATATTGACCTGCTTGGCGATCTCTTCCATCGACAGTTGATCCGCCGCTCCACTTTCCAACATATCGCGTACTTCCTGCACCCGATGGTAGATGCGCAGTGGCACACGCGCATTTTTTCCTGCGCGGTGCTTAGCAAAGAGCTGAAGGCTTCAACGATCAGGCTCAGGCATTGGGATTCCAATTACAAACGCTGCAACGGCGTGGAGCAGGGATCTGAATTAAGGATCTGCATGGCGATCGCCATTGCCTGACGTGACGGCATCCAGTGGTGCACCGCTAAGTGCGTTTGGGTGAAGTCATAGAGGGTGCGCCACTGGTCAACGGAATCCAAAAGATTGCCGTACAACCACTCGTGGCTAAAGGTAAGCGACAGGGTGCGCTCGTACTCGTCACGCTTACCGATGCGGGTGAACAGCACCGGAGACATCAGCGACGACACCAGCGAGGCGGGCTGCGCCTTGTTGAGATGCAACTGCTGGTGGTCATAGCTGACCTGTGCCTGCCCGTTGACCACGATAGCCAGTTTGATCGCATCTTCCAACTGACCTTGCGTTTTCATGTTGTGCAAATTGATCACATCAGCGGTGTGCAAAATCAGATGGCGATTAAGTGGCATCACGCTAAAGCTGCCGTATAGCACCGGTGTTTCATCAATCAATCGCGGCCCGACAAAGCGGTACTGGTTAGAGACCAGACTGGATTGTTGAACGATATGATCTTTGTAAATCGCCTTGGAGGATGGAACGCTGTTATGCACGAGTTTCTATCACCTATGGTTAACGTGGTTTTTTACCATCCATATTGGCGCTTATGCAAAAGACTTTGCGTCTGGCGCAAACCCTTTCCAGAAGCACAAATGTAACAATGTCGGCGTCAAATTGGTAATGCAAATACTTCTCAGTAGCATTTTTGTCTTTATGACGTCGGATTACGGCAACGAGAGTGGCGCATGCCTGACAAGCGGAGAGGGTAACGCCATACAGAAGACCATGACGCACTGCGCACCTTCCCGATAAACCGCCGCTCCCGCCGGTTTTCTCTCCGACTTCGACAACTATTTTCGATGCCACCCATGAGCACATTTGCCATGGTCGATGGCATTTTCTTACTTATGACAGCATTACAGGGCGACTCTGATGAAAAAACGATTTTCCCGCCATACTCTGGCGACCTTGATCGGTGCCAGCTGTGGCAGTGCGTCTTTGCTGGTTTCAGCGCAGGCGGCAACCCCCACTGAAGCAGAACAGAACAGCGGCGATACCATGGTGGTGACGGCGGCGAAACAAACGCTTCAGGCACCGGGCGTATCGGTCATCACCCAGGAGGATATCCAGAGTCGTCCGCCAGCGAACGATCTCTCAGAGATCATCCGTACCATGCCGGGCGTCAACCTGACCGGTAACTCGAACAGCGGTTCGCGCGGTAAAAACCGCCAGATCGACATTCGTGGCATGGGGCCGGAGAACACCCTGATTCTGATCGATGGCAAACAGGTTTCCAGCCGTTCGTCAGTGCGTTACGGTTGGCGCGGTGAGCGCGATACCCGCGGTGACACCAACTGGGTGCCGAGCAACATGGTTGAACGCATCGAAGTGCTGCGTGGCCCGGCGGCGGCGCGCTACGGCAACGGTGCTGCGGGTGGCGTGGTGAATATTATCACCAAGCAGCCTACTGATGAGTGGCACGGCGCGTGGAATAGCTACATGAACTTCCCCGAGCACAAATCGGAAGGCGCGACCAAGCGGACCGATTTTAACCTAATGGGTGGCCTGACTGATACCTTGAGCATGCGTCTGTATGGTAATTACAGCAAAACGCAGGCCGATGCCTGGGATATCAATAATGGTCACCAATTGACACCGCTATCCACAGCGATTCCAGCGGGCCGTGAAGGGGTACGCAACAAAGATATCAACGGCTTGCTGCGCTGGGAGTTTATGCCACAGCAAACGCTTGAGTTTGAAGCGGGTTCCAGTCGTCAGGGTAATATTTATGCGGGTGACACTGAGAACAACAACGGCAATGCCCAAACTCTTTCTGTGTTTGGGCAAGAAACCAACCGTATGTATCGTCAGAAATATGCGCTGACCCATCGCGGTTACTGGGATAGTGGTGTGAGCGCATTGTCTTACTTCCAATATGAAAGAACCGACAACTCACGTATTTTTGAAGAGTTGGCCGGAGGCCCTGCCGGACGCCCAACGGGAAGTTATTACACGAACATCAAACTGGATGCCTACACGGCCCACAGTGAAGTTAATATTCCGTTTGAGGCGCTGTTTAACCAAACGGCGACTATCGGTGCGGAATGGGTAGAGCAGAAGATGCACGATCCTTTTTCCAATACCCAAGCCACAAGTGAAGGGGGCAGCGTTGGTTCGATCGCGGATACCAACCGTAGCCAGGCTAGTTCTGCGCGTATTGCCTCCGTGTTTGTGGAGGACAATATCGAAGTGACGGACAGCACCATGCTGACACCCGCGTTGCGTGTGGATCACCACAGTGTTGTTGGTACCAACTGGAGTCCGTCACTGAACCTATCGCAGCAGCTAGGTGATGATTTTACCTTGAAAATGGGGATTGCACAGGCTTATATTGCACAGGCTTATAAAGCACCAAACCTTTATCAGTAGAACCCGAATTATCTGCTCTATAGCCGTGGTAATGGATGCTATGGTGGTCGTTCTTGCTACCTGATGGGTAATGATGATTTAAAAGCAGAAACCAGCGTTAATAAAGAAATTGGCCTTGAGTTCAAACGTTATGGGTATCAGGCGGGCGTAACCTACTTCCGCAATGATTACCGTAATAAAATTGAATCCGGTTGGGTTAAAACAGGCAGTGCTGTCGGTGGAAGCACGACGGGGAGCACCGCGCAGTATGCGAATGCGAACATATACCAGTGGGAAAACGTACCGAAAGCTTTAGTGGAAGGTCTGGAAGGCTCACTGACAGTGCCGGTAACCGATACCATCAACTGGAACAATAACATCACTTGGATGCTGCGTTCTGAAAACAAAACCACCGGGGATTATTTGTCGATTACGCCAGAGTTTACACTGAACTCATATGTTAGCTGGCAGGCAACTGAGGATCTCTCTTTCCTCGGTACCATGACGTGGTATGGCCGTCAGAAGCCGAAGAAATACAACTATCAGGGCAAACCGGTGGCATCGCTGCCTTTGACCGCGGCCTATGATACTAACGAAGTTAGCCCATATGCGGTGTTTGGTTTAAGTTCAACCTATAAAGTGAGCAAAAACCTGAGCGTTACCGGTGGTGTGGATAACCTGTTCGATAAACGTCAATTCCGTGCCGGCAACGCGCAGTCGTTGACGAATACCACCGGGAATAACACGACGATCACGTCCTACGGCGCAGGTGCAGCTACCTATAACGAACCGGGTCGTACGTTCTATGTAAGCGTTAACACCTCGTTCTAAGCGGTATAAAAACTAAACCCCCTGCACGTGCGAAACGCGCAGGGGGTTTTTATGCACTGTAGAATCGTGGATTAGCCGATAATTAGCTTGCCCAGCGTCAGACCTACCACCACGGAAACCACCACATTGACCAAGCCAGGCCGCATAAAGCTGTGATTTAGCACGTACTTGCCGATGCGGGTGGTGCCGGTGTCATCAAAGGCCAGCGCGGCGAGGCACTGTCCGGCAACCGGAATAAAGAAATAACCGTTTACCGCAGGCCAGGAGCCAATCAGCGCATAAGCTTGTAACCCCAGCGCCAACCCGAGTGGCAGCAGGATAAGCGTGGTTGCCGCCTGACTGCTGACCATGGCTGAAACAAAGAACATCATGATGGCGATAAACCAGGTGTGGGACTGAAGCAGGGCCTGCACTTCCGCTTTGATCAGCCCAATATGGCTGCTGACAAAGGTTTCGCTCATCCAGGCCAGGCCAAACGCACATACGATAGCCAGCGCCCCGGCTCGAAACACGGTGCCGCTCAGGATGTTATCAATCGGTGGACGACACAGCAGGACGATGATGCAAGAAAAACTTAGCATCACCATTTGAACGGTGGCAGACATCGACAGCGGCTGAAGGACCTTGGCGGTTTCCACGAGCGGGCGCAACCCAGGGATCAGGCCAAGCAGTACAATCACCACTGCACCGGTCAGAAACAGCAGTACTGACAACTTGGCATGCGGTGCGATTTCGACACTTTTTTCCGTGTGTTCAATGGGTTTAAGCAGGCCAGCCGCTAAACGGCGCCGATATTCCGGGTCATCCGCCAGCTCTTTACCTTTGTTAAAGGTGGCAGGCACGCAGATCATCATAATGGTGGCGATGGAAACCCCCAGCGGCGCCATCAAACCGATCATGGCTGCCATCGCGGCCGAGATAGGGCTAGCGGTAATGGCTTGTTGCGAGGCAATCACCGAAATCGATAGCGGGCGTTCCGGGAGGATCCCTGAACCGCGGGCAACCTCAGCGATGACAGGAAGCAGGCTATACACCACGTGCCCGGTGCCTGACATAAAGGTGAAGAGGTAAAACAGATAAAGGGGGCCAGCAGGGTAATGTGGCGCGGATGACGGCGTAGCATTTTCTCCGCTAACCGTACCAGAAGGTCCAACCCACCGGATGCCTGCAACGAGGAGGCCGCCAGCACCACGGCGAGGATAATTAAAATCACGTCAATCGGCAGCGAAGAGGGCGTCAGGCCGAAAACAAACACCAGCACGGCGACACCGAGACCGCCCACCATCCCTAAAAATACCCCTCCGACCCTGGCACCAAAAACCAAAGCAACAAGAATAAAGGCTAATTCCGTCCAAAACATACCTACCCCCAGATTATTACGGGCTGAATGCCAGACATTGCTACCCGTCATATTTCACGTTGCAGGTGTGTTGGCTGCTACAAGGACTATTAAGGGTAAATTATACGAAGGGCCTTTTATTATTCGGGATACGGTTTCCCGAACCCGAAGGCACCATAGTGATTAAGCACGTGGCGTGCCGCCATTGCGCCAGCCGTCATGGCACGAAGGACGTCGTCTTCGTTCGGTTCAGACGGTTTGGCGGTTAATAGCGAGAGCATAAAACCGGTTAAAAATGCATCTCCGGCGCCCAGTGTGTCGACTGGCTCGATATAGTCAGGCTGCCAGGTGATACGTATTTTTCAGAATGGTAATAAACATGTTCATGTCCCCGGGTGGCGATAATATGGCGACAACCGTAATCATAAAGTTGCCTTATTTTTATTTGTGTTTCGTCGGGCGTTAACGCACCGCAGGAGACAAAACCATAATCCACCCACGGGCAAACCTGTTTGAAATAGTCATCCGTTCCTCGTGCGGAGAAATCAAATGACAGTGTGATATTGCGTTGTTTTATTTTTTCCAGTTCCGTTTCGAGGTGTCCGTTTAAACTGGAATGCACCAGGTCGAACTGCGCGATATAATCCAGATCTTCGGGCGTCAAATGCAGGGGATGTTCGCGCAGCGTCTCCTGCACGTGGCGAGCGGCATCGTCATTACCGAAAGCACCTAAAAATGCACTCTCATGACCGGCGAGTCGCGCATAGGCGGCAAAATTGAGCGCATTGCCGCCGGGATACATGATGCCGGTGTGCAGATATTTATCGACGACGTTGTCACCAATGCCTATCACCTTAATGCTCATCGTGATTCCTTATGCGCTAACGTTATTGAGGGCGTCCCTGCCGATGAATATCCCCTGGTGTTATCAGTATTCTACTTTCCACATATAACGACGGGTGGTTAATGGGTGTTGGCGAATCTCTGCCAGCGCGCGGTTATATACCGGGTATACGTTGTTAAACAGTGAGTGGTGAAAATAATCGATGACGCTGGGTTTGATGGTGGAGAGGCCCAATTCTTTTGCATCCACCACTTCGATCCGACGGCCATATTTTTTCAGAAAGTTGAGGGTGCGCTCATCGACGGCGCGCGTGCTGCCTTCGGCAAACTGGAAAAAGAAAGGAGTGTTGGCATCGGTAATTTCAAATGGACCGTGGAAAAACTCGCCGCTGTGAATACACGCAGAGTGGATCCATTGCATTTCCATAAAAATACAGATGCTTTGCAAATAGGCCGCGCCGTAACCGGCTCCGCTGGCCATGGTATAAATCACCTTGTCATCTTTATATTCCTGAGCGAAGGCAGCAGCCCGTTTGCTCAGGTGCTCGCAGGCACGATAAACAATACGGTTGATTTTGCTCAGACCATCCTGGAAATCATCATAATGGGCATAACCTTCGGTCTGGTGCAGGAGCTCCACTGCGCTGATCAGCCCTTTCAGCGTTTTCTCCTGCGCGATATCTTTGCCATCGCCAAAGCTGTAGCTTTCAACAAAATCGCAGTGAGCCACCAGCGGAGAATCCGTCACCCAGGTTAACCCGATAACCGGCACGCCGCGGCTTTGCGCCAACGCTGCCGCCTGAATGGTTTCCGGCGTGTTCCACTTGTGAGAAGCCACCACAACGATGGCATTTTCACCCAGCGCAGTCGGTGGGTTATGGATAAATTCCCCGCTGTTATACAGCCCGACAGACACCGTTTTCGCCTCTTTTTCAAGGAAGGCTTTCGCCGGATAAAACGCCGCATAGGAGCCCCGCAGGCGACGTAGTAAACGTGCTTAACGCCCCCTTTCTCCGCTTTGCTGGCTACGATGTCGCTAATAATCTGTTTAATACTCATCTCTTTTCCCCTTCGGTCGCTGCCGACATTGGCTCTATTACGCCATGTCTTGCACATTGAATCTTCAATGTATCTAAATATATTGTTTTATGTGTATAACATTGAGATACATTTATGGCAATACACGCAGCAATAAAAAATCGGAACCCGCGATGCGGATCCCGATTTAAGCCGTAATAGGATGCGGTGAACAGAAAGAAAAAGTGATTACACGGTGAAGCGCAGCTTGTCACCGACCACTAATTGATGGGAAATGCACGAGATATCGCGGTGATTGTCCACCATTTCACTCTTAATCGAGATGAGCGGATGGCGCTCTGCCACGCCAAGGTAATGTGCGACATCGAAATTGGCGTATACCAGTTCGATCACTTTGCTGGAGTGGGTAAACCACAGGTCGTGATGTTGGCGCAGAACGTCATACAGCGAGTTGTTGTTGAGATCTTCGTTAATCAGGAAGGCAAAACGCGGTGGAAACCACACGGTTTCCAGTGAAACTGGCACATCGTCGGCATAACGAATGCGCTCCAGTACCACCGCTTTTTCCTCTTTGCTAATGCCAAAGCGCTCACGAATCTCTTTACTGGCGGGTTCGAAAACTGATTTGATGGTACGTGCGCCGGGTCGGCGTCCCTGTGAACGGCACAGTTCACTAAAGCTCATGATGCCCGTCATGCTGCGCTGAAATTTCTCTTCCGACACAAAGGTGCCTTTACCCGATACGCGGGTCAGCAGCTTTTCACGCGTCAATGCATCCAGCGCCTTGCGTACTGTGACGCGGCTGACATTCCAACTGGCGCTCAGATCGTTCTCGGTCGGGATTTGTTGTCCGGGCGGGAATTCACCGCTAAGAATCGCCTCTTTCAGCACTTCTTCAAGCTGTTTATACAGCGGTGTTGCACTCGTGGTATCCGGCAGACTCACGTTAAGTATCCTTTTGTATTATCCTCGCCTTCGCGCAAGGATAGCATACAATACTTTCTCTTATGGATAACGTTCGCCTGTGTAACGCATACCGGTCGTGTGCAACGCCCGCTGTCTCCACCGTCAATTGCTCAGGAAGAGGCCGCCAGACGCGAAATAAATGTCGTTGCCTGTTCCTGATAGCGTGGTACATCGTTGACTTGGAAAATCGCCACCGCCTGCGTGAGCTGGCGTGCTTGTTCTTCCAGTGAAGCCGCTGCGGCAGCGGATTGTTGCACCAATGCAGCGTTTTGTTGCGTAACGCCATCGATATCATTTTCCCAGCCCTGTTTCGCCACGCCGGTGGCTTTTTCTGCCAGACGCGTGGCCTGATGGACATTGTCGGTGTTGTGCTTGAGCGTGGTACCCAGCTGTTCCATGCTGGCCGCCGTTTGTTGCAGTGCCGCCGCCTGCTGCTCGGTACGGCTGGAGAGATCGTTATTGCCCGCATAGATCTCTGACGTCCCCACGTAGATGGCATCGGCGCTGCCGCGAATGGCAATGACGGTCGCCTTCAGGCTGTCTTGCATTTCCCGTAAATAGGGCACTAACTGCCCGGCATCGTTGCGGCCAAAGCCATCCAGATTCTTCTCCAGTTTGCCTTCGGTCAGGGTGCGGAAGTGGTGGCGGATCGCGGTGAGAGGCTTGATGACGCAACCGACCAGATAGAGATCGGTGAGCAGCAGGATCACCGCGCCAGCCAACAGTGCTACCATCAGGATGTTTTTGCACCATGACACCAGACGATCGATGGTTTGCACTGTCTGGTTATCGGCGGCGACCGCCTGATAGCCATTGACGGCAGCAATAAACTTTTCATTCAACGGATGAAAGTCATCGCGGAATACGCGCCGATATTCAGCAAACTTTTTCTCTTGCAGCGCGCTCATCATCGGTTGCAGACCCTGTTGCAGGACGTTCTGCCAGTTTTGCACGGTTTCATCGACCGTTTGCTGAGCAACCTGCGGGTGAGGCATGACTTTGAAGGACTCCAGACTGGCGGCACTGTTTTTGTATTCGTAAACAGCTTGCGCCAGCGTGACATCGACATCGGTCAATTTGCCGCTTTGCATTAGCGTTACCACCTGATTCAGGCGGATTGCGGTGTTCATGGATTGGTTCGCGCCTTTGGTCAGCGTGTTCAGTCCTTCCACCTGGGTGTTACCCACGATCAAATAGTGCGTTGCCTGATTAAGGGCAGAGAGCGTAAACCACGCCACACCCCCCCCCACAGCAAAAGAAACAGCGTCAACACCATCAGCAGCACCTTTCTGATGGTCATATTGCGTAAAAAAGACATGATGATACCTATCCATTTTCCAACCCCTGGTGATGTTAAGCTACGGCAAGATACGGGAATTCTTACATACGTCTTTTTTATAGGTCGAGGGCAGTATAACAAACTGAAATTGTTGAAAGTTACCCAATGTAAACCCCAATCGCGTACAGGGGATATGTCGACGAGGTGCGCTCGTGGTATGCTCAAGTAAAAAACGTTTATTCTCATCATGGTCTACAGGGCGTGTGCCTTTGCGCGGCCAGGCAATGTTGCGTTATTTATGTTGCTTTTATGTAAACTGAATTAACAAAACGTTCAAAAATTGATATACTGGAGTGCATGACGATCTTACTGCCGGGTACGCCATCCTACATTTTCATAGGCGGAGGACACATCGCCTGACGCGTAACCTGGTATGGACATCACAACCGGGAGCGAGAGCGCCGGACATAACGAAGACAATGAGAGCGAGGAGAGAATCGTGCTAGAAGAATATCGCAAGCACGTGGCCGACCGGGCTGCACAGGGCATCGTACCTAAGCCGTTAGACGCTTCACAGATGGCAGCGCTGGTGGATGCGCTGAAGAAACCGACTGTTGGCGAAGAAGAAGTGTTGCTGGATCTGCTGGTAAACCGCGTGCCGCCGGGTGTTGACGAAGCCGCCTATGTTAAAGCCGGTTTTCTGGCGGCTGTCGCGAAAGGGGAAGCCCATTCTCCGTTGGTCAGCCCGGAAAAAGCCGTTGAACTGCTTGGCACCATGCAAGGCGGTTACAACATTCATCCGCTGATTGAAGCGCTGAACAATGAGGCATTGGCTCCCATCGCTGCCGATGCGCTGTCGCATACACTGCTGATGTTCGATAACTTCTACGATATGGAAGGGAAGGCCAAAGCCGGTAACGTACACGCCAAACGCGTAGTGCAATCCTGGGCTGATGCCGAATGGTTCCTGTCTCGCCCTAAACTGGCAGAGAAAATTACTGTCACCGTTTTCAAAGTCACCGGTGAAACCAATACCGATGACCTTTCTCCGGCACCCGATGCCTGGTCTCGCCCTGATATCCCACTGCATGCGTTAGCGATGTTGAAAAACGCCCGCGATGGCATTACGCCGGATCAATCCGGTGCCGTTGGCCCGATCAAACAGATCGAAGCGCTCAGCCAGAAAGGATACCAGCTGGCCTACGTGGGTGACGTGGTGGGGACCGGTTCTTCGCGTAAATCCGCCACCAACTCGGTGCTGTGGTTTATGGGGGAAGATATCCCGCACGTGCCGAACAAGCGCGGTGGTGGTGTGGTGCTGGGCGGCAAAATTGCGCCTATCTTCTTCAACACCATGGAAGATGCGGGCGCGTTGCCGATCGAAGTCGATGTGAACGAATTAAACATGGGCGATGTGATCGACATTTACCCCTACAAAGGTGAAGTGCGCCTGCACGACAGCGATACCGTGCTGGCAACGTTTGTACTGAAAACCGACGTACTGCTCGATGAAGTGCGGGCGGGCGGTCGTATTCCGCTGATCATTGGTCGCGGTCTGACCACCAAAGCGCGTGAAGCGTTGGGCCTTCCTGCGAGCGATGTCTTCCGTCAGGCGAAGGATGTGGCGCAGAGTACGCGCGGCTTCTCGCTGGCGCAGAAGATGGTGGGCCGCGCCTGTGGCGTTGCTGGGATTCGTCCGGATCAGTATTGCGAACCCAAGATGACCTCCGTCGGTTCTCAGGACACCACCGGTCCGATGACCCGTGACGAACTGAAAGACCTGGCCTGCCTTGGCTTTTCTGCTGACCTGGTGATGCAGTCATTCTGTCACACGGCCGCCTATCCGAAGCCGGTTGACGTCACCACGCATCACACGCTGCCGGACTTTATCATGAACCGTGGCGGTGTTTCCCTACGTCCAGGCGATGGTGTTATCCACTCCTGGCTCAACCGCATGCTGTTGCCGGATACTGTAGGCACCGGCGGTGACTCCCATACCCGTTTCCCGATCGGTATCTCCTTCCCGGCAGGCTCCGGACTGGTGGCGTTTGCTGCCGCCACGGGCGTGATGCCGCTGGACATGCCGGAGTCGGTGCTGGTGCGCTTCAAGGGCAAAATGCAACCGGGGATCACCCTGCGCGATCTGGTGCATGCCATCCCGCTGTATGCCATCAAACAGGGCTTGTTGACGGTTGAGAAGAAAGGCAAGAAGAACATCTTCTCTGGCCGCATTCTGGAAATTGAAGGGTTGCCCGATCTGAAAGTGGAGCAGGCATTTGAACTGACCGATGCCTCAGCAGAGCGTTCTGCCGCTGGGTGTACGATCAAGCTGGATAAAGCCCAGATTATCGAGTACCTGAACTCTAACATCGTGCTGCTCAAGTGGATGATCGCCGAAGGCTACGGCGATCGTCGTACGCTGGAGCGTCGCGTGCAGGGTATGGAAAAATGGCTGGCCGATCCGCAACTGCTGAAAGCCGATCCCGATGCGGAATACGCCGCAGTGATCGATATCGATCTGGCTGACATCAAGGAGCCCATCCTGTGTGCGCCGAACGATCCGGACGATGCGCGCTGGCTGTCGGATGTGCAGGGTGAGAAGATTGACGAAGTGTTTATCGGCTCCTGCATGACCAATATCGGCCACTTCCGTGCTGCGGGTAAGCTGCTGGATCAGCACAAAGGCCAACTGCCGACGCGTTTGTGGGTTGCGCCACCGACCAAGATGGACGCCGCGCAACTGACGGAAGAGGGCTATTACAGCGTGTTTGGCAAGAGCGGTGCGCGCGTCGAGATCCCTGGCTGCTCCTTGTGCATGGGCAATCAGGCGCGAGTAGCTGATGGTGCAACGGTGGTGTCGACTTCTACCCGTAACTTCCCGAACCGCTTGGGTACTGGCGCTAATGTCTATCTGGCGTCTGCGGAATTGGCGGCGGTGGCGTCATTGTTGGGCAAACTGCCGACGCCTGATGAATATCTTGCTGCGATGGCTCAGGTGGATAAAACCGCGCAGGATACTTATCGCTACCTGAATTTCGATCGGCTGGATCAGTATACGGCGAAAGCGGACGGGGTGATTTTCCAAAGCGCCGTCTAGTTTCTGTGTGTGATGAATAAGACAAGAGCCCATGATGATATGGGCTCTTTTTTTTGGCCGATCGCCCTTGAGCACGTAGGTAGGCCTCTGCATGGCCGATGCAACGCTTAAACAGTGTGTCCAGCATGCGTTTATCCTCTGGTGTCATTGACGGTATCATCTTGGGGCACTCAAGAGTGTTGGTGATGCGGTTGAACATAGCGGCTATGCCAACCGGCCTTCCCTTCGAATCCTCATAAATACGGTCGTCCCTCGGGGAGACGTCGCCTGTTGCTACGCCAGGTATATCCATATCGTGGCTCCATGCCGTATTCTGTGTCTGGCGAGTGTAAATCATCTCTTTTTTCAGCCTGGGCAAGCGGCTGGCTTATTGTCACAGTATTTATTGTTGGTTTCTTCCAGAGAAACGTGCACGTTTTGTCACAATAGCGGGTATCATCCCCGCCGCGCTGCGCGACCTTGCAATATTTGCAGGCTATCACTGTGAGATGCAGTGTGGCCCGCTACACTTGATAGTAAGCACTACCGTGGGAGGATGGCGTCATGGATTATGAATTTTTGCGGTATGTCTCAGGCCAGGTCATTGTGCGTATGTCAATGGGGCACGAAGCCGTTGGCCACTGGTTTAATGAAGAAGTCAAAGAGCAGCTTGCTCTGCTTGATGAGGTAGAACAAGCGGCGCGCGATGTGGCAGGGAGTGAGCGCCAATGGCAAAAAGTCTGGCACGAATATACCCTGTTGCTAGACAGCGAAGAGGTGCTCATTAGCGCTAATCAGCTCTCCTTCGCCATGGATGAGATGGAAGAGGGCATGAGCTATTACGATGAAGAAAGTCTGGCGCTGTGTGGGGTGGATGACTTTTTAGCGCTGGCAGCCAAGTACCGGGAATTTGTGCAACACCCTCGATAATCAAACGCCTGCGTGGATAAACGCAGGCGCTGTTCTCTTGAAACGCTTCCTCCAGGCAATGTGCTCTGCAAACGGCCTGGAGCACGTGACCTTTGTTCTGTTACCTTTGCGCTTCCACCCAGACGTCAGACAGGGTGTTTTCAATGCCATCCGCCGTGAGCGAGTGATCGTGTACGCGCCGATTGTAAATCGTTATGTACTGCGGTGAAATCAAGCTGATATCCGGCAACTCGCGTCCGACGATTTTCTGAAATTCAATAAACTTCTGCTTACGTACTGCCGGATCGTTTTCGGTTTGTGCGTCTTCCAACAAACGATCGACCCCGGTATTCTGGTAGTGAGACGCATTGGAGAAAGGCACCCCTTTGCGGAAATTTTTCGACCAGTAAATGCGCTGTACGCCTACCGTAGGATCGAACAGATTACTGTACCCGTTTAACGTGAATGAGAAATCGCGATCGGTATAAACACGTTTCACAAAGGCAGCTAAATCCTGTGAGCGCAGCGTGACGTCAATACCGATCTTTGCCAGAGACGAGCGCACAATCTCCCCGGTGGGTTTCAAGCCATCAGATATCGGGTTGTAATCCAGTGTGGTTTTAAAACGGATTCCTTGGGCATCGCGCGGATAGCCCGCCTCATCCAGCAGTTGATTGGCGCGTTTGATATCCAGCGCGTAGGGCGAAGGGGATGGATCGTGGAAATCTTTTAACCCCGGCGCGATGGGATAGGTGGTTACCGTGGCATAGCCGTAATAAGCCACTTTGCGAATAAGCTCTCTGTCTAACGTATGCGCAATGGCCTGACGCACTTTCAGGTTCTTGAAATGCTCATCATCCAGATTGAACTGAAGTGAAGAGACGTTATAGGAATAGCTGGTGCCTTTGGTTTCAAACGCCAGTTTTGGTATCGCCTTCAGGCGATCCAGATCGCTGAGCGCCATCGGGGAGCGATAGCCAAGATCCACGGTGCCGGTTTCAAAGGCAACCGATCGCGATGAGGCGTCAGGGATAAAGCGGATCACAATCTGATCGACATGCGGCTTTTCTTTGTCCCAATAGTTAGGGTTGCGCTTGAGGATCAGATGGCTACCGCGTTCCCACTGGCTAAACAGGTAGGGACCGGTGCCGATCGGCGCGCTTCCGTTCTGGTTTTTAAGCGGATCGGTATTCTCGTAGATATGCTTGGGCAATATCGGCGATTCTGCTGCGGTCAGCGCGCGTAACAGATAAGGTGCAGGCTGCGACAGCTCAATCACCGCCGTGTTGGCATCTGGTGTTTTCACCTCAGTCACGCTGGCGAAGGTACTGGCCCCACGCGGGTGGTATTTCTTGAGCAATTCTATTGAATAGGCCACATCCGCCGAGGTGAAATCCTGCCCATCATGCCATTTCACTCCCTTGCGCAGATGAAAGGTATAGGTTTTGCCATCGGGACTGACTTCCCAGGCGGTGGCTAACTGCGGCTGTGGATTGAGATCGAAATCGTATTTCAGCAACCCTTCCGTCACCTTGCCGCTCACACTCAGGCTTGGCGTAGCAACGGTGGACAGCGCCACCAGCGTAGGCGGTTCGGCGTTCAAGACGATATTCAACGTGCCGCCGCGCTGTGGCTCTGGCGTTTGTGCGTATACGGTTGCACCGCTGGTGGCTAACAGGGCGTACAGCGCCAGCGTTGCCGCTAGCTTTACCGGACGCTGTTGACGCTTTTTCCCTAAACGAAAGTCTAACCAATTCATAAGCACCTCAACCTTGTCATGCGTTGTCGTTATTTGTTTTCATCACCGTAGTGGTAATCACGGCTGGCAGCTTGCGCGCTGACCAGTCCGCTACGAACATCCTGGGCGATAGCGTGCGCAGAACGTTCGCGCGCGTCGCCCAAACCGGCGCCGCCCGGCGTTTCTACGACCAGATGTTCGCCCGGTGGGATCGCCTGTCGGCCTTTACCTTTCAGTAACGCGCCGGAGGCCAGACTCACTCTGCCCGGTGCGCCGTCCGCACCGCCTTCTGCGCCACGAGAGGGATAAACAATGCGATCCCACGCCGCGCCCAGTAACATCGGTGCCTGCTGCCCATGGGAAATTTCGATGACTTGCCCCAACCCTCCGCGCTGCCGGCCTGCGCCGCCGGAATCTGGTCGGTACTCTTTACGCCAGAACACCAGCGGACTCATGGTTTCCAGAATCTCTATGGAGATATTGCGCACGCCGCTGGGGAACGAGGTGGTGGAAAGCCCATCCAGCGTCGGGCGACCACCGGTGCCACCGGTGGAAAAGCTGGTGATGGTAAAGCGCTGTTCGTTGACCAACCGCTCATTGGAATAGCCCACAATCGGGTGGCCGCCCGACAGGCGGATGTTCCACAGTGATGGGGAGCCTTCGGCTGGCACCGCGCCGGGGCGCGCCTGACGCAGACAGCCAAACACAACATCCGGCAACAGCTGACCGATAATGTGGCGCGCGGCCACTGCCGCAGGGTAGGGGGCATTGACGATAGAACCCTCCGGTGCGCTCACGCGAATCACGCCTAACGATCCGGCATTGTTAGGGATATCGGCACCAATCAGGCAGCGAATGCCAAACGAGGTGTAGGCATCGGTGTAGGCTTTCACCACGTTAATGCCTTGCGGAACATAGGGATCGGTGCCGGTAAAATCGACCTCAATGTCGCCGTCGCGAATGTGTAACGTGGCGCGAATGCGGATCGGTGCATCATAACCATCCACCAGCAGTTCATTGCTCCAGCTTCCTTGCGGCCACTGACGCACCGCATCACGCATCGCCTGTTCGGAGTGCTGTAAAATATGCTCGCCCACTGGCACCAGCGAATCGAGGGCAAATTCATCCATCATGCGGTTGAGGAAGCGGGCACCGACGTCGTTACAGGCCACCAGCGCCAGCAAATCGCCTTCGACCTGCTCCGGTTCACGCACGTTGGCGCGAATAATATCCAGCACCACCTGATTGATCTGGCCGCCATCGATAAAGCGCAGCAGCTGCAAAAACAACCCTTCGTGATAGATCAACTGACTATCCGGTCCTGGGCCTAAGCCACCGATATCTGCGACGTGCAGCGTCGAGGCGAACAAACCAACCGCCTGTTCCTGACGAAATACCGGCGTCACCATCGTCATATCGTATAGATGGCCGGTGCCTTTCCAGGGATAGTTGGTTAAAAACACATCACCCGCATGCATCTGTTCCAACGGAAACGCGCGTAGGAAGTGTTTGACCGATTCCGCCATCGAATTGACGTGGCCCGGTGTGCCGGTAACCGCCTGCGCGATCATGCGCCCATCCGGTAAAAAGACCCCGGCGGACAAATCGCCGGCTTCTCGGGTTGAGGTGCCAAACGCGGTGCGGATCAGCGCTTGCGCCTGCTCCCCCACCACGGAAATCAGACGGTTCCACATCACCTGATACTGCAATGCTGTTACCGGTGCGGATGCGGCGGTTAGGTTACTCATGATGAAAATCCTCGCTGCCAAGCTCAAGAATCAGATGACCCTGCGGGCTAAGGTGGGCGGAAAAACCGCAGTACACCACGGTAGTGGTTTCCTCTTCCACCACCAGCGCCGGGCCGGATACGTATTGCTCCTGTGTTAACGCAGTACGCTCATGAAGCGGCGTGGCGGTGAAGCCGTTGTCCTCAATCTGATACACCTGACGCTGATGTGGTGATGAGGCGGCGGTATGCGTGTTGCTTGGCGTCCAGCGAGCGGTAGCCGAGGCAAGATCGTCATGAGTCGAGGCGGCAACCGACCAACTGATGGCCTCAACCGGCACATTGTCGAGACTGCGGCCATACAGCTCGCGATAGCACTGTGCGAAACGCGTTTGCAGTAGGTGGACGGTTTGCGCCTGCACGCTACCGTCCGGCAGCTCGATAGGGACTTCATGCCCTTGGCCGGCATAACGCAGATAGACAATGCGCTGTACCTGAATATCCCCCTGCGGCGCAGCCTGGCGCACGATGGTGGTCGCTTGTTCGGTTAATCCGGCCAGCAGCGCGTTAACCTCATCGTGGTTCACACCATCCAGCCGTTGATAGAAACTGCGTACCGCCTGATAGGCGATTGGGGCCCAGAGAAAGCCCAGTGCCGAGCCGACACCGGCAGAGCGAGGGATCACGACGCGGTTAATACTCAGCTTGCGAGCTAATCGTGCCGCCTGAAGCGGTGCGGCACCGCCAAAGGCGATAAGGGTATAGTGCTCAACGTGTTTGCCTTGTTCGCTGGCATGCACGCGTGCCGCATTAGCCATATTCTCTGCCACGATCTCTGCAACAGAGAGTGCCGCCAGATCGGCGGAGTAGCCCAGCGGTGCACCAATTTGTGCGGCGAGTGCCTGCTGTGCGGCTTCAATGTTTAAGGCCACTTTACCGCGGGCGAAGCGCGCTGGGTCCAGACGACCTAGTACCGCATTGGCATCGGTTACCGTGGCCTGCGTGCCGCCTAATCCATAGCTGACCGGCCCCGGTTCAGAACCGGCACTATCCGGCCCAACCTGAATGCGTTGCAAGGTATCCACGCGGGCGATCGATCCGCCGCCTGCGCCGATCCCCACCATTTCGATCACTGGAATGCGGCTCGGCAGTCCTGATCCTTTTGGGTAACGGTGCACGCGGCCAAATTCGAAGTTGCGGGAAATTTGCGGCGGATAATCATCGATAAAGCAGATTTCGCCGTGGTGCCGCCCATATCAAACGACAGCGCTCGGGTTTAACCCAATTCCGCAACCACGCGCTGGGCCAGAATAGCGCCACCCGCCGGGCCGGACTCCACCAGACGCACCGGCTGTTCAATGCCGGTTTGCAGCGTGGTGATTCCTCAGCCGGAAGTCATCAGAAACAGCGGAATGTGCAACCCACGCGCGGTCAATCGTTGCTCAAGACGTGACAGATAGCCTGCCACCAGTGGTTGCACGTAAGCGTTCGCGCAGGTCGTAGAGAGCCGTTCGTATTCACGGATTTACGGACATACCACGCTGGAAAGCGACACCGCGAGGTGAGGCAATTCTTGTTGCAGGAGCTCGGCAACGCGCTGTTCATGCTGTGGGTTGCGATAGCTGTGCAGCAGCACTACGGCAACGCTGTCGATATCTTCCTCGCGCAGCGTTTGCGCAATGCGCCTTACGTCGTCTTCATTGAGCGGCAGCAGCACGTCTCCCTGGGTGTTGATGCGTTCGGTGACGCCAAAGCGCCAATAGCGTGGCACCAGCGGAGCGGGTTTTTGCAGGAAAACATCGTACTGCGCGAAGCGGTCTTCGAGACCGATTTCGACCAGATCGCGAAACCCCTGGGTGGTGATCAATGCCGTGCGTGCCCCTTTGCGCTCTATCAGCGCATTGGTGGCAAGCGTGGTGCCGAGGATTAACAGGTCCACATCGTGCAGTGTCCGGCCTGCGAGCTTCAGGTTCTCTTCGATACCTTGCAGCACGCCTTGCTCCGGTTCAGTGGTGGTAGTCAGGGTTTTTGACGTGTAACGTTGTTCACCATCGAGCAATACCACATCGGTAAAGGTGCCACCGACATCAACGGCCAAACGTATTATGGGCTCTGGTTTATCTTGCGAGGAAAGCGGTAATTCAGACATAACGCGAACATGTTCCAATGCTGTTGCCAAACCATCACCGCGCCGCATGTCAAAACACGCAGCAAACGGCAATTCTCAGGGGAGATGACGAGATGGAAGCACTATCGGGCGATATAACGGACAAAACAATAAAGTATATTTGCTAACCATATGCAGAATAAGCAATAGGGTGCTACGGGGTTTGCCGCCCTCCACCGGTTATCCCGCGAGGAGCCTGTGAGGGGCAGCAATCAGGTTGGTAGGTGTTGAGAAACTACAACGATGCGCCACCGCACATCACCAACTGCTGGCCGGTGATGGCAGCCGCAGACGGAGAGAGCAGATAGCACACCAGATCGGCCACTTCCTGCGGCTGGATAAAACGCCCGATCGGGGGCAATTTTGGTGGTGAGCTCTGTCTGCCGGGTTGGTTTAGCATCGGGGTTTCCGTGGCTCCCGGCGCTACGATATTGACCGTGATACCGCGCGGTGCCAACTTTGCGGCCCAACTCCTAACCATACCGATCATGGCCGATTTGGTCGTGACATACTGGCTACGCCCTGCCGCACCGCTGGAAGTGCGGCTGCCTAACAGAATGATGTGTCCACCGCTCGGCAATTTATCGACCAGCCTATCGGCCAGCACTTCAGCAACCTGCACATGCAAACGCCACAGTTTTTCGCTGTCAGCCACGTTGAGTTGACCCAACGGGGCCGCTTTCATCATACCTGCGGCGTGAATCACGGCATCGACCTGGGTGATGTGCGCAAGATAACCTTGCAGCGCATCGAGGTTGGTAACGTTCAGCGCCTGATGGATAAATTGCGGATGCTTGAGCGCGCCGGGTTGACGCGACAGCCCCGTCACTTTCCATCCTTGATCCAATAGCGTTTGGGCAATGGCAGCACCAATACCGGAACTGGTGCCGGTAATCAGCGCATGTTTGCGTTCGCTGACAGCCATAAGGTGCTCCCCTGTATCAAGACTCGTCGGTGTTACAGCGGTGTAAAATAGCTGACGGGCACTTTAAACACCGCTTTTTTTACCGGTGCGGGAATATTGCCTATCGCGCACAGCGCCTGATGCGGCTCTCCGGGGTATAATGTGACGAAATCTCCGGCGCGCAAGTGGATCTGATGAGGCACCCGCGGGTTGTCTAAAATATAGAGATCCGGCTTACGTTCAGTCGCGGGTTGCCCAATCACGCTGTTCAGCCCATAACCGATGATCTCTTCCCCAGCCAGAATCAACTGAATATCCAGAAAGTTGTGGTGGAATTAGGTATGACGTTCTGCCTGCGGAGCGGTAGATACCGTGCCAATACTGTAAAACCAGTCTGCCTCTTCCGGTTGATATTTCCCTTCCGGCTTGGCGTTCAGTTCATCCAGCGTCATGCCGGGTGAGGAGAGAATCGCTAACAGCGGCGCGGGCAGCGTCGCCAACGGCAGATGCTGCAAATTGCCTGCAATCATGGTATAGCTCCTGATAAAAAGAGACACCGCGTTTGCGGTGTCTCTCGATGTATCAACCTTTTACCCATGCCTCATCGACACATACGTACTTGATGGCCTGACGGAAATAGGTGAAGGCCACATGCAATTTCCCTTCCGGCCCCTGCTTGATGCTGGGATAGGAGAACTCTCAGTTCAGCTTCTGCTGCGAGTTGTTGGTCATACAATAGCCGTCACCCACTTCGATGTTACGCTGCCACGGCCAGGTCTTGCCGCCATCTTCCGAAATGGCCAGCGTCATAGGGGCGCGCGGTGCACCCCAGAAGGCGCTGCGCCCTTCGGTGATTTCCAGCATCTTGGCGTCATTGCCGCCGTCTTCATCTTCGATTTCGTCATACAACGACACGCGGCGCTCGGTGGCATCGGTGGCGCTCATGTGGTTGAACACCAGCGCCAGATGGCCGTTTTGCAGCGTCGTCACCTGAATGGAGGAGTTATTGTTCGGCAATGTGGTGGGCATGGGCACCGACCAGGTTTTACCGCCATCCGTAGAGTGGCTACGATAGATAAAGTCAGCCCAGCGGCTGCGGAACAGCGCTAGCAGTGAACCATCTGCCAGCGGCGTGATGTTCATGTGAACGCAGCCCGTGCTGTTCGGCACTGAGTATTCCTGCCAGGTTTTACCCTGGTCGCTGGAGATTTTTACTGCGCTGTCATCGTTGTTACCCACCCATTTCTCACCGTGCGCTACGCGGCAATAGAACACTGGCAGCAGCCAGTCGCCGTTAGGCAGTACGGTGATCGGCTGGCGGATAAAGGTGCCCGGCTGATCCAACAACGTACCGATTTCCCCCCAGGTATAGCCCAGGTCGGTGGACTGGCGATAACGCACAATGGCGGTGTCCTGATTACCGGATTTCTGCGCGGTATACAGCAGCCACAGCACGCCGTCTGGTGCCAGAAACAGCACCTGGTTCTGCTCGGAACGCGTGGCGTCTTCCGATAACTTAACCGCTTGTGACCACTGCGCGCTGCCGTTAGCCAGACGCACATCACATCGCCATTCGGCAAATGCAGCAGGTTGGCCGCGTGGTTTTGAGGGCAGACGGAAGGCAGATAGGCATCAATGCGCTGCGCATCCCCTTCGGTCTGATGAATCACGCCGGTACGCTCTACGGTGATGGTTTCAGTCGTCATGACGAATTAGGCTCCTGTTTGAGTAACGGATGTTTTCTTTTCTGGCCGTGGTGCGTTCTTGTTCGGAATCAGACGATCCAGGCACATCACGATGGCTGGGGTTGCCAGTGCAACATACATGTTATCGATGCCGAACGGGTTACCAATCACATACCATACCGATGTCACCACGCAGGCAGCAATCAGGCTGGCATTGGCACCGCGAGCGCTGTTAAAGAACGGCAGGTAGAAGGCAATCATGGCAACCACAGAGATGGATAGACGAATCGCACGGGTAAAGAACGACAGCTTCAGCACTTCAGGCACCAGCAGCACGAAGACCAGCGGCAGGAAACCGATGATGAGCGAGAATACGCGCGTCATCTTCATCTCTTTTTCAGGCGTCGGGTTGTAGTACGGTACGTAGAAGTCTTTTACGATCAGAGATGCAATCGCCAGTGCCACGGTACTCACGCTGATAAAGATGGACGCCACCAGCGAGGTAGTAACCAGACCAGCCAC
Organism: Candidatus Symbiopectobacterium endolongispinus; assembly: GCF_018777385.1. Lineage (GTDB taxonomy): Bacteria > Pseudomonadota > Gammaproteobacteria > Enterobacterales > Enterobacteriaceae > Symbiopectobacterium > Symbiopectobacterium endolongispinus. The sequence continues at coordinate 255,694 of NZ_JAFJYB010000002.1, forward strand.
GGGTTCATGTCTTGCAGGAACACCGGCAGTGCATACAGGCTCTTGATTTCCGGGTGAACAAACTTCGCGGTCACACCTATCACGGCGATAGCCAGTGCAATCGGCATACAGAACAGTAAGGCAATCCAAGTAGCGCGTTTGGCGGATGCCGCATCTTTGGTCGCGGAAATCGCCTGAATCACGAACTGGGTACAGAAAATCGAGCCGATAGTACCGATTAACCAAGCGAAGATAGTACTCGCGCCGATGTTGCCATCCCAGGTCCAGTAGAACTCAGGCATCTGCTGAACCATCGGGGTAATACCGCCGGTCATTTTCAGGGCCACGTACAGGATGATCATCACACCGATGTACTTCACGCCGCTGTGGATCAGGGTGACATACGCCACGCCTTTCAACCCACCTAAGTAGAAGTAGAAAGTACTGACGATCGCCGTGATCAAAGCTGCCACTGGCAGAGATATTTTCAGTACGGTGGAGATAGCCGCCGCACCGCTGACGTAGTTACCCACGTTTACCAGCAGCAGGGCATAGATCATGATGATCGAAATGATGTTTTTGGTGGAAGTACCGTACCTCTCGGCGATCGCACCGGAAATGGTGACTTTACCGGTGTTGTAGATCTTCTTCACCAGGATCATTCCGAACAGCAGGAAGCCGATAGCGGCACCGATCACGGACCAGGAAGCGGCGATGCCACTTTCAAATGCGGCCTGCGCCGTACCAACCGTGGATTTTGCGCCGATAAACTCGGTCATCAGCAAAATACCGACGATAAACGCGGGCAGCGCGCGCGAGCCTCCCATAAATTCGGAGCTGGGTTTACTGCGTAATTTCAGCGTCAGCCAGGAGGTGAACGCGATATAGAACACTATCATCCCGATGATGATGAGGGTATCTGTCAGATCAAAATGGTTCATATCTTTCGACCTATCGTTGTCGTTGTTGTCGCAGGGTGGTTGTTATCAAACAGGGTAATAAACGTTGTTATGCAAATGCGCTGACGATACGACGGATAGCCGCTTCATCCTGTTCGGAGAACTTGATGGGGTAACGACTTACGCCACCGCACGGTAGTGGGCGATCAGTTCTTCTTGTTTCAGCGGAATAAAATAGGGAGTAATAACCGAAACCGCATCGACACTTAGCGCGGCGATACGCTTGCCGAACTTGATGGTTTCACGCGTAGAGATTTCACCGATATGGCCTACCACCGGTACCTTACCTGCCACTTCATCCACGCAGGTTTCGGTCACCGCGACTTTTTCATCGGTGTGTAGTACGAAGAATTCACCGTTGGTACCGTTGCAGAAGATACCGTTGCCATACTGCATCTGACGCTGAATTTGTGCGCGCAATGCTGTTGGATTGAATTCACCCTGACCGTCAAAGGGCGTGACGATTGCGGTCAACACGCCGGTAATACGTTTGCTCATTGTTTTTCCTCGTTACTGCGTAATCAAAAAAGAACACCAAGTCTGTGAATCAGAACAGCGTCAGATAAATATCGCGCACGTCGTCCGCCTTCACCGTGGCGGGCACGTTTTTCATAAGACGCTGAACCTGCAAAGCCCCTTCGACCAGATCGGGCAAATGCGTTTTTTCGATACCTAATTGTTGCAGTGAGCTGGGCAGCGCCAGGCGCTGTACCAGATCGGTGAAATAGGTGACCAGCGCGTGAGATTTCTCTGTGACGGAGAGCGACAGGTTGGCGTCGGGCAGCAGGTCATAGACCTGTGCGAATTTCTCTTCCGCCGCTGGGCGCACAAAGCGCATGCAAGGGGCCAGCAAAATGGCATTCGCCACGCCGTGTGGAATGTGATACTTGCCGCCGAACGGGTAAGACATGGCGTGCACTAGATGTGTGCCCGCGTGGGCAATCGCGGCACCGCCGTAGTAGGAAGCCCACAGCATGTTCAGTCGCGCTTCCAGATTCTCGGGTTCACGGATGGACAGTTCGATATTGGCAAACAGCTTTTTCAAACCGATCAGCGCGTAGTTATCGCCCACTGGGTTGGCGATAGTCGCGGTGAAGCATTCGATCAGGTGGCACAGCGCATCGATACCGGTGGACGCCGCAATGTGAGACGGCATGCTGGTGGTCAGTTCCGGCACCAGGGCGACATAGTCCGGCAGCATTACCGGTGTGATGATACCCACCTTGGTGGCTTTCTCTGGGATCGCCAGAATGGCGTTTGGCGTGGCTTCGGAGCCAGTGCCCGCCGTCGTTGGGATCAATAAGGAGGCGTTGCGGTGCGTCGGTTTTTCACCAGCCAGCAAGGTGTCAAGAGAGACTGCGTTATCGCCGACACACAGCAGGACAGCAGCTTGGCCACGTCCAATACGCTGCCGCCGCCTACGCCAATCACTAGCTCAGTGCGAGCATTGGGCAGCGCTTCCAGAATATGAGCGACATCGTGCTGGCTCGGATCCGGCGGCAAGGGTGATAGCTGGCACACACGCTTTGACCTGGTTGAGCAGGGCCTGTACGCCGGGCTGCTGCACGATATTGCGGTCAGTCACGAACAGAACGTGCTGGCGTGAGGTTAGCAGGTAGCGGATATCGTTAATGGCATGGCTGCCGCTGATGATAGTGCTATTGATGTTCATGGCGTTCCTTTACAGTGTTCACGCAGTGAAAGTTATTTTTATCAATCAATACGTGCTTAAAGATCGTTTATTGACGTAATGACGTCATTTTTTAGCGTAATTTATAGGCTGGATTGCTTTTAAATAATTTGATGTTGCTCGAATATAATTAAATATGATTCAATATAATCATTGTCAGGTAATCGACACACCATCGTCGTTATGCCATTATCGATAAATAAGGGGTGGGTATGCCACAGCGGCAAGATGTCAGCCTGGAATTTACAGCTCACCAGGTGTTGGTCGTCGCGGATGATTTCACCGGCGCTAACGATGCCGGGGTTGGACTGGCTCTTCAGCAGGCACAGGTCAATGTGATTCTGGAGTTGGACGCATTGAAGACGGGAACCTTGCATGAGGTGACGGTCATCAATACCGACAGCCGGGCGCAGGACGCGCAAGACGCTGTGGTGCACGCCGTAACCCGCTGGCGCGAAGCTGGCGGCAGTGGATGGGTATTCAAGAAGATTGACTCCACGCTGTGCGGCAACCTTGGCGCAGAGATCGCGGCGACCTTGACGGCCAGCGGCGCTGAAATGGCGTTGATTGCCCACGCTGTTACTGCGCTTGGGCGTATCACGCGTGAGGGGAAAGTGTGGGTCAATGGGATATTGCTGACCGAAACCGAATTTGTCAGCGATCCGAAAACGCCGGTACGCCGGTACGCCGGTACGCAGTGCGGAGATTGCCGAACGTATCGCTGAGCAAAGTGCATTGATCACGGCCACATTAAGTGTGAGTGAAAATAATCATTTTGCTCTCGCCGCGAAGCTGCTGCATTTGCGCGAGGCCGGTATCAAAGGCGTGATTATTGACGCTGAGACGCCACAGACGTTGGCTCTGATCGTAGCGGCAGCGCAGACGCTGCCGGTGAAACCGCTGTTGGTTGGTGCAGCTGGCCTCAGTGATGCGCTGGCTCAGGCCCTGCGTTTCACGCCGCCGCCACGTCCCGCGTTGCTGGCTGGCCGACATTGTCTGATTCGTACCTGCCGCGATGAGCAACAGCGCCACGAGATTGCGCAGCTATGCCAACAGCACGGCCTCAGTCGCCAGCAATTGGGCGAACGGATCAGTGATTTTCTGGGAGAAATGGCCCGTTGCACGGTGACGTTGTGCCGTCCAGCAGGGCTCTATCTCTCCGGTGGCGACGTGGCGATTGCCGTGGCCGCTGCGCTCGGTGCTACCGGGTTTCATATCAAAGGACAGCTTGCGTCCTGTGTACCTTGGGGACGCTTCATCGACAGCATCGTCGGCGATATCCCTGTCATGACTAAAGCAGGCGGCTTCGGTGATGAAGCCACCTTGCATCACGTTTTACGTTTTATTGAGGAGAGAGTGAGTGAGTAAAATTATTGCAATAACCATGGGTGACCCGGCGGGTATCGGTCCAGAGATTATTATTAAATCTCTGGCAGAAGGGGAATTGTCTGGCGCATCTGCCGTGGTAGTGGGTTGCGTGCAAACGCTGCGTCGTATCCTCGCGCTGAACATTGTGCCGCAGGTTGAGCTGAATGTGATTGATGAACCGGCTCAGGCGCGCTTTGCCCCCGGCATTATTAATATCATTGATGAGCCGCTGGCCGACCCACAAGCGCTCATCCCGGGCGTGGTGCAGGCCCAGGCAGGGGATCTGGCCTACCGCTGCATTAAAAAGGCCACTGCGTTGGCGATGGCGGGGGAGGTTCAGGCGATTGCGACGGCGCCGTTGAACAAGGAAGCTATGCACTCTGCGGGGCACATCTACCCTGGGCATACCGAACAGCTGGCGAAGCTGACCAACAGCCGGGATTACGCCATGGTGCTGTATACCGAAAAACTAAAAGTCATTCATGTGACAACGCACATTGCATTGCGCAAATTCCTGGATACCCTAAACCGCGACCGTGTAGAAACCGTAATCGGTATGGCGGATACCTTCCTGAAACGTGTGGGCTACACCAAACCGCGTATCGCTGTCGCTGGGGTTAACCCGCATGCAGGCGAGAACGGCTTGTTCGGCGATGAAGAAATCACCATTGTCGGCCCTTCCGTTGAAGCGATGAAGGCGAAAGGATTGGAGGTCTACGGTCCTTGTGCGCCGGATACCGTCTATCTGCAAGCCTATGAAGGGCAATATGACATGGTGGTGGCGATGTATCACGATCAAGGCCATATTCCGCTCAAGCTGCTGGGCTTTTATGATGGGGTGAATTTAACCGCAGGCTTACCGTTTATTCGCACCTCGGCCGATCACGGTACGGCATTTGATATCGCCTGGACAGGTAAAGCGAAGTCTGAGAGCATGACTATCTCGATTCAACTCGCCATGCAGCTTGCCTGACAGGGGAGGGGATTCAACTCATGGATATCGTTGTGGGGCAAACAGTGAGTGATGCTTTCCGCATTAGCGGAGATAGAGTAAAAGGGCAGAGCCGTCTCGATCAGATTATGGATTATTTAAAAAGCCATAATCTGGTGACGGTAGACGAACTGGTTGCCGTGATCGACGCCTCGCCGGCGACGATCCGCCGCGATCTCATTAAGCTTGATGAACAGGGCGTGATCAGCCGCAGCCATGGCGGCGTCACGCTCAACCGTTTTATTCCCTCGCAGCCAACCACCAATGAGAAGCTGCATCGTAATATGGCAGAGAAGCAGGCGATTGCCCGCTACGCGGCGTCACTGGTGCAACCGGGCGATGCCGTGGTGCTGGATGCGGGCACCACCATGCTCGAACTGGCGCGTAACCTGACTCACCTGCCGCTGCGTGTGATTACGGCGGATTTGCAGATTGTGCTGTTCTTGTCGGAATTTAAACAGATCGAAGTGACCATTATCGGTGGCCGCATTGATGACAGCAGCCAGTCTTGCATTGGCGAGCATGGTCGCCGCCTGTTGCGCAGCATTTACCCGGATATTGCCTTTATCAGTTGCAACTCATGGAGTATGGAAAAAGGCATCACCACGCCAACCGAAGAGAAAGCCGGGGTGAAACAGGATCTTGGCATGAATGCCAGCCGCCGCGTGCTGCTGGCCGACAGCAGCAAGTACGGCGCCTATTCGCTGTTTTGCGTTACGCCGCTCACGGCACTGACTGACATCGTTACCGACAGCGCGCTGGCACCGGAGACGCAGCAACTGCTGCACGCGCAGCCGGTGCAACTGCATTTGGTGTAACGTCTTGTGCCGCTTTGCATCACGCGGCTCAGGTTATGATTCAATGGGCGGGCAGCGGTAATGTTCAGGTTCGACAAACTGATCAATGTTCGCCGGTCGGCCAAAATACCACCCTTGCACAATCGCATTCGGGCAGTGTCGCGCCACATAAGCGGCCTGTTCCTGCGTTTCCACCCCTTCCACCACGATGCTGGCATCCAGTTTTTGTACCAAAGAGAACAGCACATCGGTGAAGGCGGCGTTAACGGAATCTGTGCCGATCGCACCCACAAAAATCTTATCTATCTTCACCAGATTGAATGAGAAACGGCTCTGGTAATCCAGGTTTGAATAGCCGGTACCAAAATCATCCAGCGCGATTTTATGCCATTGCTGCTGCAACGATTGCAGTGCAACCTCCAGCGCTTGCGGTGATGCGGTAGAACGTTCTGTCAGTTCTAAAATCACACGCTCGCGCATCACCCCGTTGCGCTCGCACTCACGCTGCAAAAAGCGGTGGTAGTCGGGGGGAGATGATGTCGCTAACCGCAAGGTTGATGCTGAGCGTAAAAGACGATGGCTGCGTCAGATAAGGTCGCATGTCCCGAATTGCACAGCGGGTGATGGCTCGGGTTAACTCATCGATCATGCCGTTTTCTTCGGCGACGCGCACGAACACTTCTGGCGAAATTTCCTCACCCGCGCCATTGCGCCAGCGCGCCAAGGCTTCAACGCCAATCAGCGAGCGCGTGGTAAGGCTGACCAGTGGCTGGTAGTGGGCGCGCAGCTAATCGTTCTTCAGTGCCCGCTCCAGTTGGCAGGGCAGGGAGCGCCGCTTTTCACGGTAAAGCGAGTAACACAGCGTGAAACTGCCGCCTAATGCTGCCCCCATCAGAATGATGCCCGCTATCACATACCACGGGCGATATATCACACCCGCATCCTCAAACTGCGCCAGCACACAGATATCAAAGCTGTTTGAGCAGGTGAAAAAATGGCGTGTACCCATGGTGAGCCAGCCGTTTTTTAATCTGCTTAAGTCTTCTTTATGGGGGAGTGTCAGGGAACCGAAGGTTTGGTAGGGATGGTCGAGATTCTTATTGATTAAGGTGGCGCTGTATCCCTGTGGAGGTTGTGAATAGCGGCGAAAAGCAGCCGAAGCGGTGATCGTCGCTACGCCTCCGTTGCTGGCGATATCGGCGGTGATCCTGGGGTCAACCAGCCTTTCCATGGCGGTCCACAGCTGTGTGCCTGTAGATGTCGTCAGATCGGGCGGCAACAGCGGGATGGGGGGATTCAGTCTTCCCCATCCCGCAGAGCAGATCAGACGATCGTTTTCGATGCGCCCTACGTCGCGCAGATTAAGCGCGTAAAAGGATAGCAGGCGTAGTTCGCGCAGGTTGGCATCGGAACAGGGTACATTCCCCAATAACAGTATGCGCTGCATGGTGTCCCGACTTTCTTGCGCGACGGCGACCCCTTGCGCTAACACCTCTTGCGTGTAGCTCACCAAACGCTTTTGTTCTGACTGTGCAATAAAGGATTGACCAATGAACAGCGCCAATACCGCGCTGAGCAGCATGAAAATGATTAATCTGAACCATAATCCGGCATTGTTGGAGGATAGCATCGTTATTATCCAATCAGTGGTGATGAACATAACTCGGCATGTGGATTCAGATATCGCATCCTTGCCAATCTGGTGAAGTTATCGACCATGTCTACCGTGGCTTGAGAAAAGGTGTTTCAGTTTGCCGCATGATGCAATGTTTAACCTGTATGTGTTGAACCGGTTGCAAGATAACGCAGTGGGTGGTTGTTATAAGCCACTGAATACCGTCTCTGTAACCTGCCATGCTATCGACGTTGCTGAGAATGATAATTATAAATGCCGATTATCAATCAGGGTAATTTTTTAATTAATATAACTTACTTGAAGTGTTAGTTTTTTTATACAGATATCCAGGGTCTTCCCCTATCATGGTGGGAGACTCATAACCCCATGTTTAACCTGCCGTAATGGAACATCACTGCCACCTTAAAGCGTTCTTTGTTCCGGTATCCTCTGGACTTGATCCGCAGCAGCCTTATCTTGCTGTTTAGTGACTCTGCATTACCGTTTGATACCCTGTGTTTCATGGCATTCAGGATCCCGTACAGTCGTTTACGTAACGTCCGGGCGGCGCTGCTTAGTAGCGGGACACCAACGTCTTTTGCCATCCCTATCCATTCCAGCCACAGACGCCTGCTGTGTTCGTCATACCGGCGGTTCCAGAGTTCCCGGGCCAGCGCCTTCATTGCCCAGCAACGGCTGGTATCAGGCAGAACCATCTGCGCTGCTTCCAGTCTTTCTGCTATTCGACCATGACGTTTATGGCGACCGTACAACCACAGATAACGGGAACGATGTGCACTTTTTCGTGCCGGTAACGGGATGGTTTTCATCTCCAACTGTCGTGTTTTATCTACGACGGCACAGAGCATTTTCGCTACATGGAAGTGGTCGAACGCGATCTTCTCCACCGCGTTAGGCAGATGGAGCCGCGCTGCGCTTATATAGGATAGATTCATGTCCATCGACAGGGTTTTAATGGATTCAATCTGGCGGTCACCCAGACTCCGGAGATAGCCAGCAAGACTTTCAACTCCGCGATCATCTTTGAGTTCCAATGCCTGTCCTTGGGTATCAGAGATAACGGTGACGTACTGATGCCCCTTTTTGAAAGCGACCTCATCAACACAGAGATGACGTGCGGCCTGAGGTGTTTTTCGACGGGCCAGTCCACGCTTAACCGCCCGTTGCATAATATTATCGACAGCATTCCAGCTCAGCCTCAGCTGTTTCCTGACGGCATCCACGGTGCTGATTTTCAGCCATGAGATAACGAACGACTCGAACAACAGCGTATACCGGCTACCGGGGCCGGCCCATGGAACAGACAGCGTCTGGTAGCCATGCTCCGGGCACATAATACGGGGTACATCAGCTTCGACTATTGTCGCGAACTGACAGGTATCGAGATGGCGCCATTTACGATGTCGGTGATCGTGAATAGGACAAGATTTCCCGCAGGTTGGACAGGTTAACTGATCGCTGTCCCAGCGTACCGGGCGGCTGACGTGCAGTAACAGGCGCGGTACGTACAACATGGCGCTGGAGATCTTGTCGGAGATGACTTCCGTTGGATGTAAGTGGCCGGCATCAAGGCATAGCGCGGTGCCGCGACTGGTGGCGTAGCCAAGATAGAATTCATTGGAGCCCACGGTGAAGCTCTCTGCACCGATGCCGAACAGCTTACTTTCAACCGCATCAATGTGGTGCTGTGCATCCAGGGGCTCGGCAATCACTTCATCCAACGCGTTTAGCAGTCGCTGGCGAAATGCCAGACGATCGATGGTGAGATCTTTCATGCCGTCCGGCACCCAGATGTTCATCACGGAAGGTGTGCACAATTCGCGGCCAAAATAGGCTGAGATGCGGCGACTGGCCTGACAGTGTTCAATCCAGAAACGGCGCACGCTCTCATCAGGGTGGGAGAGCGTGAAGCCGTCGCTGCTGAGCGGGTGCGAGAAACAGGTGGGGTTAAAGTCCAACCCCAAATGCTGTTCTTTGGCCCAGGCCACCCAGCGGCTAAAGTGTTTCGGTTCGATGGCGTTACGTGCGACAGGTTCATCGGATTCCAGGTAAATCGCATGCAGATTCAGACGCTTCGGCCCCGGAATCAGGCGGAAAGCCTGCTCAAGGTCGGCGCGAAGTTCATCGGCGGTGCGCGCTTTGCCCGGATGGTTGCCGGTCGCGGCAATACCACCAGTGAGTGCGCCTCCGGACTGCTCGAAGCCCACCACATCGTCCCCCTGCCAGCAATGCATGGAGACGGGGATGTTATCCAGTTGTTTCAGGGCAGCCTCGACATCAACGTTGAGCGCGGCATAGCGCGCCTTGGCCAACTGCCAGGCCGATTCAATGGCGGTATTCATACGGTAAGCTCCTCAGTGGCGTGGCACAGCGCCTCAAAACGGCGCCAGTGTCCGGCAAAATCATCAATAGGACGGGGGATATAACGTTGTAATGGAAAGCTTTCCGCCAGTTGCTGGCGAAAAGCGGTGAGATCGGCGACGGCGTCAAGCGCCATCAACTGACAGCCGATATTGCCGAGCGTTGAGGCTTCCCCCGGGCCTGCCAATACCGGTAGCTGGCAAGCATCGGCGCAGAGTTGGTTGAGAAATGCGTTCTGACACCCGCCGCCCACAATGTGCAACTGGCGTAGCGGTGTGCCACGCAGTTCTCCCAACTCCAGCATGACGCGGCGGTACAGCAGCGCCAGACTGTCAAAGATGCAGCGGGCGAACTCGGCTTGGGTAACGGGCTCACTCTGCTGGTGCTCACGGCAGAAAGCGCGAATGGCCTCACACATCGACGGCGGATTGATAAAACGATCGTCGTTCGGGTTGATTAAACGCCTGAACGGCGGCAGTGTGCTGGCATCGCGAATCAATGCGGGCAAATCGGCAATGTTCATCTCCAGCACCACGCGTTGTAGTAACCACATGCCCATGATGTTTTTCAGGACGCGGTAGATGCCGTTAATGCCACCTTAGTTGGTGACATTCGCCGCCAGCGCACACGTATCGTGGTAGGGTACATCGCTTTCAATACCCATCAGCGACCAGGTGCCGGAGCTCAGGCAGGCGCTGTCGCCTTCAGTCAACGGCGCGGCCACTACGGCGCGGCCAGTGTCATGTGTGGCGACGGTAATCACCGGTATGGCATCACCTGCCGAGGAGGTCCATGCACCGAGCGTTTTTCCGGGTTGTGCTGGGGTACTGAACCACCTGGCGGGGCAGATCGAGCCATGCCAGCAGCGACGCATCCCAGTTTTTGGTGTGCAAATTGAGTAACTGTGTGGTGCTGGCGTTGGTGTATTCACAGCCGAGGCTACCGGTGAGACGATAGTGGAGATAGTCCGGGATCATCAGAAAATGGGCAATGCTGTCGATGTCGCCGGGGTTGGCGCTGAGCCAGGCTTTCAACTGATACAGGGTATTGAACGGCAGAAAATGAATGCCCGTCAGATGATAGATATGCTCAGCACCCAGCTCTGTAATGGCTTGTGCCATCACGTCATCGGTGCGGTGATCGCGGTAGGCATAGGGCAGATCAACGCGCTCGCCTGCGGCATCCAGTAGCACATAATCCACGCCCCAGCTATCGATACCGATGCTATCAGGGCGGATGCCTCTGTCGGTGATGCGATGCAGGCCGGTGAGGATTTCCTGTTCAAGCGCATCCAGATCCCACAGATGGTGCCCGTCCTGTTCTACCAGGCGGTTGGTAAACCGATGGATCTCTTTGAGCGCCAGTTGCCTGTTCTCGACTTGCCATGTTGCCAGCATGAACCGGCCACTGGAGGCGCCTAAATCCACTGCGACAATATTTTTCACCGCCATTGCCGTTCCTCTTTCACTGATTCATGTTGCGCAGTGTAAAGAGCCGGTAAGCACGTTGCCTTCCAGTGAATGCCATGGGACAGAGCAGGTTGGCAAAATGGCAAAGCTGGCCGTGAAAGGCGTCACACTTCGTTGATATCAGTGTGCGTTATGCCGTGCCTTTTGCTCCTGTGATCCTACCCACACTTCCGTGAATTGGCGGTGAAATCTTTGAAAAATGACGTCACCCTGAAAACGAAACGTCGGGATTTGAGGGTGAAATTTCACCGGGGTGGGTAGGCTGTTTTCTATCGATGTTTGCATTATTGCAAAGCAGAAAAACAGGGGGCTTGAAATGACTTTGCTACAAGGTGATGAGTTTCTCGCTCGGTGACCGTTGCCGTGGAGCCGCGTGCGCCGCAACAGGCGTTTCCTGAGCATTATCATGATTTCTGGGAAATCGTGTTGGTGGAGCAGGGGGCTGGCGTGCACGTTTTCAACGACCAGCCGTTTGCGTTATGCAGCGGTGCGGTGTTTTTTATTCGTGATAACGATCGCCACCTGTTCGAAGACGTTGACGGCCTGTTCCTGACTAATGTGCTCTACCGCTCGTCGCGCGGCTTTCGTTTTCTATCTGATATCGCTCCCTTTCTGCCCTACGGGCCCAACGGTGAGTGGCAAGGGCAGTGGCAGGTCAATGCGCCGACCATGCAGCAGTTGAAAGGGCTGCTGGAGCGCTTGTCGCTGCTAGCCCAGCGCGACTCGCCGGAAGATATCGCCGCCAGCGAAAGCGTGTTTTTGCAAATTCTGGTGCTGCTACGGCAAAAATGTTTCCAGACCCAGAGCCTGGATGGCGATCGACATGGGGTGCAGGCGCTGCTCGGCTGGTTGCAAAACAATTACTGTGAAGAGGTGAACTGGGGGGAATTGTCCGATCGCTTTGCGCTGCCGTTGCGTACCTTGCACCGGCAATTGAAGCAGAATACCGGCATGGCGCCACAGCGCTATCTCAACCGTTTACGCTTGCTGGAAGCGCGCCGCCGCTTGCAGCAGAGCGATGAATCGATTACGACCATTGCGCATGCGTGCGGTTTCAGCGACAGTAATCACTTTTCCACTCAGTTTCGCAAGGCGTTCTCAGTGGCTCCCAAATCCGTACGTCAGCATACTGGGAGTGCTGCGGAATAACACAACGCCAGTGCGGGTGAGGTGAGTGTGACCATGACGCGCGGTTTGAAGCTGCAAACGGAAGACTATTTCCTTACCGATAAGCAGGCGGTACGGGTGGCAGAGCGTCACCCTCAGCCTGACTTCCCTCTGCATCATCATGATTTTGACGAGTTAGTCATTGTGTGGCGCGGCAACGGTATGCACCTGTGGAACGACGTGCCCTATCGCATTACGCGTGGCGATCTGTTCTACGTCAGTGCCAACGATCGCCACAGCTATGAGTCGGTAAACGATCTGGAACTGGACAATATCCTGTTTATTCGCGATCGACTGACGCTGCCCACCGACTGGCATAACCTGCTGCCTGGGGCTGACGTGCCGCAATCTCGGCGCTACTGGTGCCTGGGCTCGGCGGGCATGGATACGCTGCGCGACAAGGTGGATGATTTGGCACAGGAGTGCATGAAGTCGGACACGCTGTCGTTGCAACTCAGCGAAGTGCTGCTGTTGCAGATTGCGCTGTTGGCGCTGCGTTACCGCCATTTACCCGATAGCCCACAGCTGGCCGATGCGCACCAGTTGGATCTGCTGATGCTGATACTGGCGCTGAGAGCCAGTATCGGCAGCCCATTCCGTTTTGATGCGTTCTGCCAGCAGCATGACTTTAGCGTACGCGGCTTGGGCGCGCGCTTTAAGCAGGAAACCGGGATGAGCGTGGCCCAATACCTGCGCCAACTGCGGTTGTGCAAGGCTATGGAGCTGTTGCGTTATGACAGGCAGACCATTGGTGAAGTGGCGGCACAGTGCGGTTTTGACGACAGTAACTACTTCTCGGTGGTGTTCCATCAGGCGCAGGGCATATCACCCAGCGCCTATCGTCAGCGTTTTCTGGCAGGATGAGCGGGTAAACTCAGCGAGCAACCTCGTCCACATCCGGTGCGTGGGTAATACGGTTACGCAGATCGCGTCGCACAATTTCCACCAGCCAGAAGCAGAACATGTGGCCGAAAATTTCGGAGAAGTGTTCAGCGAACGGCTGATCCCACGGTGCAGGGACGGTACCCATCAGCGGCAGCAGGAAAACGTGGAACACCACGTGCAGCACCAGACCATAGAGCGCACCTTGCCACAGTTTAATTTTCGGCCACACTTCCGCCACCACGCAATAGATCACCGCGAAAGTGATAGAGAAGCCGAAGTGCATGATAAATCTCATGATCGGGCGAGGGTTTCCATTGTACAGATAGCTCAGGTGAGACATATCTAAAGACACGCCCATTTGCTGCAACAGTTGCTGCGGCGGGTTAGTCAGGTCACGCAGGGGCGTACGCGGCGGAAATGGGATCTCCCAGCCAAATTTAGCCAAGACGCAGACCACACCGGCAATGATCCCTACCAGCAATGCCACCAGAATTTTATCCCTTGTGGTGTGTAGTTGCATTTCTCTTTCTCCTTCAATAACGAGTTTTTATCGCAGTTTATTTCTAAAAATAGCGACTATCGCCATAGACAATAGCGTTATAAGTAGATGATTTGAGGGGATAATACGCCTGAAGGGATTTATTTTCTAACGTGAAATAAAGGCGTGATTTGCATAACTCTTTGTTTTATAGGTAAAACACTGATATTGCATAATGTTTGATTATGTAAATATTATTGATCATGTGGCATTATATTGTTGTTAGGACTCAATATTGTTGCATATTTTGCGGCGGTTGGCGCAATGTTGGCGTGGTGTTACAGGCCGCCCCAGCGGTGTTTGGCTCCGAGAGCGGCCTGTAAAGGGGTATCAGGATGCCATACCCATCCCCACGATATTGACCGCGAGAATAATGATTAGCCCGCCCAGCACCAGCACGCTAACCGGTTTTTTCCCTACGTTATTCCACTCTTTCAGTAACAACCCGACAATGCCACCGCACAATACGTAGAAACTCATGTGCAGCATCCAACTGAGGTAGGTGTAATCGACCGGAATGTTGGCATGGCCCCAGGAGTAGAAGAAGAACTGTAAATACCACATCATGCCGCCGAGAATGGAAAACAGCGCATTGGAGATCAGCAGCGTTTTGGCTTGTGACAGGTCGGCTTTAATAGATATGGTGGGACTCATGGCCAAACGCAGGAAACAGAAACCCAGGTTGACAATGGCACCGCCGCTCATAATCACCACATAGCTTGGCAGTGCCACGTAGAGTGGGTTCAGGCCAAGCGCCTCTGCTGCCTGATGCATCGGTTTGGCTGCGTCCATGGCGAACGACATGCCCGCAGAAAAAATACCGCACATTACGGCCAGCAGTAGCCCTTTCTTCAAATTAAACTCTTGTGCACGAATGCCGAGCGCACGTTCCTTTAGCAAACCAGCGTAACTCACCACGCCCACGCCAATCAGCGCTACGCCCACGCCGACCAGACTTAGCTGCCCGCCGGTGGTACCAAACAACTGCATAAATTTGCCTTGCAACAGCGGGGTCATCAGGGTGCCGATAATCAAGGTAATACCAATGGCGATACCGATACCGAGCGACATGCCGAGGTAGCGCATGGTCAACCCGTAGTTGATATTTCCGATGCCCCACATGGCACCGAACAAAAACACCGGCAGCAGGGTAGAAAAACTGAATGAACCGAAATAGCCCCAGAAATCGGGCAGTAGCAGGGCGCTGATGCTCCAGGGCAAAATAATCCAGGAGAAGAAACCGCCCAATGACCACATGGTTTCCCATGACCAGTGACGGACCTTTTTGAACGGAGCGTAGAAGCAGGCCGCGCTGGCAGCACCGACAAAATGCCATAAAAGCCAGAGGAGAATTGCGCTATTCATAGAACCCTCTTGTTTTCATTCTAATCAGAGTAGGAGTACGTGTATGAACGCATCTCAGGGGGATGGTTCGATAGGGCAAGTGTAAAAAGTGAACGAGGGGGCGACCTTCCGCTCCATGCCACTACCGGCACGTCACACGGCAAGATACGAAAGGTGAATGCCACTGGTGTCACAAAAATAACCAAAGGAAAGAATGAAGTAGCGTTTCAAGTGGAAGGGTGTTTAAGCATTGACGAAGCACTGCACGCTCGGGTTATGCTAAGGGTTTGGGGTCCCCCTCTGGCTGAAAGTGGAGTAAAGCAACGTGAAAATTACGGATGTCAAAACCATCCTGGCGAATCGCTACCTGTTTGTTGAGATTCACACGGACGAAGGTCTTGTCGGGATCGGTGAATCAGGCACCTGTGGGTTTCTGGATGCCTCCACGGGGGCGGTGGAAACGCTAAAAACCTACCTGATCGGGCAAGATCCGCTGCGTATTGAGCATCATTGGCAGTACATGTACCGCTGCTGGCATTTCCGCGGTGCCGCCATCATGGGGGCGATCAGCGCTATCGATATCGCGCTGTGGGATATTGCGGGTAAATTCTATGACACTCCCATCTACAACTTGTTGGGAGGTCGCTGCCGCGATAAGGCACGGGTCTATGCCCATGCTGGTGGCAAAACCACGGAAGAGACCATCGCCAACCTGAAAAAGATGAAGGCACAAGGCTTTACCGCGATTGGGCATCTGACGCCGTTTTTGGATGAGTCGCGCGGCGATCCCTATTTCATCACCCATGCGAAAGAAATCGGCGAAGCCATCGAGCGCATTGGCGCTTATCGTGAAGCGGTGGGGAATGATGTCGATCTCTGTATCGAAGTACATCGCCGTCTGAAACCGAATGATGCGATTGTGTTTGCGCAGGGTATCGCGCCTTATCTACCTTACTTTATTGAAGATCCGATCGGGGCAGATAACTTTGATTCGATGGCGCAGGTCGCAGACAAAATTAACGTGCCGATTGCCACCGGCGAGCGTCTGAACAACCTGCAAGAGTTTGCCATGCTGATCAAACGCAATGCGGTTTCCTACGTGCGGCCTGACGTGTGCATGTGCGGAGGCATTACCGGCGCGAAGAAAATCGCAGCGCTGGCCGAAGCGCATGACCTGATGGTGGTACCGCATAACCAGCTCAGCCCGGCCTCTACGGCCGCCTGTTTGCAAATTGCGGTGAGCATCCCCAACTTTGCTCTGCTGGAGTATCCCGGTGACGACCAACCGGCGCTGTCGGAGAAATTTGGCGCCACCGGCGTGGAAAATGGCGTATTGAAGCGCGATGTGGTCAAGAGCACCTTCAAGTGTGTTGACGGTTTTATGGAGATTCCCACGGCACCGGGCATTGGCATCGAACTGGCGGATAATGTGGCAGAAAAATATCCATACTGTCGCCGTCCACTGAAAACGCGTCTTCATGTAGATGGTTCAGGGGTCGATCAGTAAACTGTGCGTTTTGCCGTCGTGTGCCCATTACGCGACGGTGGTTATTCACCTGCAAAAAGAAGAACTATGGAACGTTTTATTGAAAACCTGATGTACACCTCGCGTTGGTTACTGGCCCCGATCTACCTGGGACTGTCGCTCGGGTTACTTGCGCTGATGCTCAAATTTTTCCAGGAAGTGTTTCACATTCTGCCAAGCGTCTTTGCATTGGCATAGGCCGATCTGATCCTGGTACTGCTGTCGCTGATTGACATGACGCTGGTAGGCGGCCTGTTGGTGATGGTGATGTTGTCTGGCTATGAGAACTTTGTCTCGACGCTGAACATTGATGAGGATCGGGAGAAACTGAGCTGGCTCGGCAAAATGGATTCCGGCTCACTCAAGAATAAAGTGGCGGCATCGATCGTCGCCATCTCTTCAATCCATTTGCTGCGCGTGTTTATGGATGCGCGCAACACGCCGGATAACAAGCTTATGTGGTATGTGATTATCCACCTGACGTTTGTGCTCTCGGCGTTTCTGATGGGCTATCTGGACAAGGCGACGCGCCACGAAAAGAAGTAATGTTAACGGTACGCCCACTCAGGCGTACCGAGAATTTACTGACAAACCTACCGAAAACGGTAACGCTTCCCGACCCCCGGCATTTCCGCCACCTCCGTCATTCGCGCGAAGGCGGGAATCCCGTGCAGATGAAATACGTTTCTTCTCACAGAGATCCCCGACTTTCGCCGAGGATGACGAGGAGGAAAGTGACTTTGCCAGCAGTCTGACAGTTCGTCCGCTCTGGCGTACCGTTTTACTTACTGCGGCGTAGCGGTGTGCGCCAGCCATTCCGGCAGGTCATTTAATCCCATAGCCTGGCGCACCAGCACCGGTTTCACCCCCGGCAGGCGGTTCGCCAGCGTCAGGCCAATATCCCGTAGCAATTTTTTCGCCGGGTTCTCTCCGTTAAACAGTTCCCTGAACCCTTGCATGCTGGCCAACATCAGCGCGGCACTGTGCTTGCGCTGGCGTTCATAGCGTCGCAGGTAGAGGTATTGCCCGAAATCCTTACCTTGCCCATGTAAGCGTTTGATTTCGGCGATCAGCGTGGCGACATCCATAAACCCGAGGTTGACGCCCTGTCCGGCCAGAGGGTGGATGGTATGTGCGGCATCGCCCACCAGCGCCAGTCGATGCGCGGCAAATCTGCACGCATAGCGTCCGGTTAACGGGTGTGTTTGCCGGGCACTGATGGTGGTGCACCGCCCAAGATGCGTGTCAAAGGCGATCGCCAATTGCTGATCGAAAGTCTCCTTGGGCAGTGCCAGCATGGATTCGGCCTGCAACGGTGGCAGCGACCAGACAATCGAGCACAGGTTTGCCTCCGCCAACGGCAGAAACGCCAGAATGCCATCGCCGTGGAACACCTGGCGTGCCACGCCGTCGTGCTGGCGTTCGGTGCGTACCGTTGCCACCAGTGCGTGATGACCGTAATCCCAGAACGTCAGTGGAATATCGGCCTGCTGACGTAGCCAGGAGTGCGCACCGTCTGCGCCGACCACAAGGCGCGCCGTGAGCATGGTGCCATCGTCCAGCGTAATAAATGCTTCGTTCTCGCCCCAGGCCACCTGCTGCAATACTGCCGGTGCCATCAGGGTAATGTCTTTTGCTTTTTCGGCTCGTTGCCACAGGGCGCGTTGAATGACATCATTTTCGATAATGTGGCCGAGGCGGGAAAAACCATAGGCCTCGCCCTCGAAATGGATATTGCCAAAGCTGTCTTTGTCCCAAACGTACATGGCGTTATAGGGGCTGATGCGCTGTGCTTCGATCGCTTGCCAGACATCGAGATGACGCAGCAGGCATTCGCTGGCCGCGTTAATGGCGGAGACGCGCAGCGCATAAGCCCCGTCCGCGGCCGTCTGTGGTGGCGTACGCTGTTCCAGAACGGCAATGCGTAGCCCGGATTGTTGCAGCCCGCAGGCTAATGCCAGACCGACCATGCCGCCGCCCGCGATAACCACATCAAATGATTGCATAAGCCCTGTTTCCTGTTGCTTGCATTAACGATCGACCCAACCCAACGTGCGGCGTGCAAAGGTATCACGCACGGGCGCAACGGTATTCATGGTCATCAAACCTAGATTGCGACCCACTTCCAGCGAGGTAACACTGTTGGCAAACAGGCGTACCAGACCGTCTGTCAGCGCAATGGTCGCCTGCTGATCGGGTTCTCGGCGCTGAGCGTAGCGGCTCAGCACGCGATAGCTGCCGGTGTCTTCCTGGTATGTGGCGGCTTGTGTCAGGGTTTCTGCCAGCGACATCACATCGCGCAGCCCGAGATTGAATCCCTGTCCGGCAATCGGATGTAGCGTTTGTGCCGCATTGCCCACCAGCGCCACGCGATGCGCGATATGACGTGCTGCTGTCACCAGTCGCAGCGGATAGGTGTGACGTTCGCCGATATGGGTAATTGCGCCCAATCGCCAGCCAAAGGCGCGTTGCAGCGCGGCGCGGCATTCGGCCTCGCTCCAGGCGGTTACCTGCGTCTGGTTTGATAACGGGTGGCACCATACCAACGAACTGCGTCCACCGCGCATGGGTAATAGTGCTAACGGGCCGTCCGGGGTAAAGCGCTCAAAGGCTTTTCCCGCATGAGGCAACTGGGTGCGGATGTTGGCAATAACGGCAAACTGCGGATACTCCTCTGTCTGCCACTGCATGCCGCTGGCCCGAGCCAGCGCGGAGGAGGAGCCGTCTGCCGCCACCAAGAGCTGCCCGCACAGCGTACTGCCGTCATCCAGTTGCAGGGTGGCCTGTTGGGCACTGCGTTCAACGTGTACTACCTTGCGGGGGCAGTGCACGCGTACGCCTGGCGCACTGTGGAGTAACCGAAACAGGGTTTGACCAACCTGATGTAGCTCCACCACGTAACCCAATGCGGCGGTACGATAATCACTGGCCTGCATGTTGACCACACCGGCGTGGCCGCGATCGCTGACGTGCACCGCGGTGATGGGTTCCGCTTCGCTGGTGATAGCTTGCCAGATGCCGATACGCTTAAGCTGCTGCACGGTGCCTTCCGCCAGCGCGATAGCGCGGGCGTCGAAGCTGGGATGCGCGCAGTCCAGCGGCGAGTGTGCTTCTATCACCTCGACGGGTAGGGTGCCGCCGGAAAGGGAGGAAATGGCCAGTGCCAGCGTTGCTCCCGCCATGCCTCCGCCGACTATCAGGATCGTCATCGCGATTATCTAGCTGCCTGGCGTACGGCACAGGCCTGTGCCATCAACGCTTCAATGTCGTCGGCGTCTTTTACGACGCCCGCCGTTAATACTTCGTTACCGCTGTCAGTGATCAGAATGTCATCCTCGATGCGGATACCGATGCCGCGATATTCATGGGGCACTTTGGCGTCTGGCGCGATATAGAATCCCGGTTCGACGGTGAGCACCATGCCGGGTTCCAGCAAACGGCTACGCTCTGACGCGCCGTAATCGCCAACATCGTGCACGTCCAGCCCCAGCCAATGGCTGAGTCCGTGCATGTAGAACGCGCGGTGCGCCTGTTCGGCGATCAGTTCATCAACGCTACCTTTCAGCACGCCGAGTTTAACCAACCCTTCGACCATGATACGAATCACCTGCTCATTCACTTCACGAATGCTGACACCGGGTTTGAATAGCGCCAGCGCTTTGCACTGTGAAGCCAGCACAATATCGTAAATCGCGCGCTGCGGGGGGCTGAATTTTCCACTTACCGGGAAGGTCCGCGTGATATCACCGGCATAGCCCCGATATTCGCAGCCCGCGTCAATCAGTACCAAATCGCCATCGCGCATTTGCCGTTCGTTTTCTGTGTAGTGCAGAATACAGCCGTTATCACCGCTGCCGACAATGGTGTTATACGAAGGATAGCGCGCACCGTGGCGGGTAAATTCATGATGAATTTCCCCTTCCAATTGGTATTCGTACATCCCAGGTTCACAGCTTGTCATGGCGCGAGTATGGGCCTTGGCGGTGATCTCTCCAGCCCGACGCATCAGCTCTAGCTCTTTCGGGGATTTAAACAGGCGCATCTCGTGCACCCAGGGGCGCCAGTCGGTCTGCGTCTGCGGTGCGATAAGCCCCTGACGCGTGCCGTTTCGCAGCGTCTCCAGTGCGTTGAACAGCAGGCGGTCCGCGTACTCGTACAGCCCTTGTGCGTGGTAAATCACGTCCAGTCCGTTTAGCAGCAGGTGCAACTGCGCATTGATGTCGCTAAATGGCAGGGCGCGATCGACATTCAAGCGCGAAGGGGCCGCTTCCTGCCCCAGACGGCGTCCAAACCAGATTTCCGCCGTGACATCGCGCACGCGGTTGAACAGGACGGTGTGGTGATGGTGCTCATCGCTTTTTACCAGTAACAGCACCGCTTCCGGCTCGTTAAATCCGGTGAAGTACCCTTATCGCTGTTCTGGCGATAAGGGTACTCACTGTCAGCGCTGCGCGTGGCTTCCGGTGCGGCAAAAAATATCGCCGCGCTGGCGGGAGCCATTTTTTCCAGCAACTGCTGGCGGCGGCGAGTATATTCCTGACCAAAAGCGTCTTGTTGAATCATCACCTGCTCCTGTGTGATGCGCATTCGGTAATTCCCTCCTGCGTGAGAACCCCTGCGGGTAAGGCTGGATGCGCGATTAATTTAGCGTTAGTTTTTTCTTCTCCGGTGCGGTCTGTACCGGGCGTGTATATTCACTGTGGCAGAGAATGGCGGAAACTCTGACGTATTCGATGATTTCTTCCAGCGATTGCGCCAGCTCTTCCTGATCTTCATCTTCGTCATATCCAAGCTGGGCAATATTGCGCAAATCGTCGATGGCTTCTTTCAATTCGCCCTGCGCCTTGTTCAGACGTGGCTGAACGACGCCCAGCCCGAGCAGAAAGTGATTGACCCATCCGGCCAGCGCGTCGGCACGATCAAACACGCTTACCGCCGTGTTGTCGTCATCCGGTAGCAGCAGTTGGAATTCAAATTCGCTCTCTTCTAGCGCTTCTTTAGTGACCTGATACAGCGTTTGCAGCGACTGAGAAACCAAGTGAGAGAACGCCAGACCATCGTTAGTCAGCTCGTGTAACAACGTTTTCCAACTGTCATCGGTGTTGCCCCCGCACAGGATACCGCTGATAAGCCCGTGCATTTCCGCTGCCGTCAGTGCAACTTGTTGCTGTGTCAGGAGCGCGTCTAGGGTTTCATAGCCGGGATACGTGGTTTCTATGGACATGTGCTTTGTTCATCGTTGGCGGGTTGGTATCGTGTTATGCTACCACTAAGCTCGGCTGCTATGCCAGAAAGGGCTTGTTTCTTCTATGTTGAGTTATTATAGTTGCGCCCGCGTGAAGGGGCTGTCGCCAGTCCGTGATATGAATTTTTTCTGCAGCGCAGAAAACGAAATGAGGCAGGAAAGGGGCATGTCTGCACAACCAGTAGATATTCAAATCTTTGGCCGTTCGTTAAGAGTCAATTGTCCGCCGGAACAACAGGAAGCGTTGAATCAGGCTGCGGAAGATCTTAACCAGCGGTTGCAGGATCTCAAAGTGCGCACACGCGTGACCAACACGGAACAATTGGTGTTTATCGCTGCACTTAACGTGTGCCATGAGTTGGCACAAGAGCGCTTGAAAACGCGTGATTACGCGGCAAATATGGAGCAGCGCATCCGTATGTTGCAGCAGACCATCGAGCAGGCCTTGCTGGAACAAGGGCGCATAACCGAGCGTCATGGCACGCCTTTCGAGTGAGTCGAGAGGGGCTAGCGCCTTGCTCCGCGTTTTGGTTTTTTAAATTGATTTTTGTTAGTTGCCCGATGTTTTTCGCTATAAAGCGTGATAGAGTTATTCACGAGTAAAGAATAAAATTTCTCTGAGGTGTTTGTCTGCGTGTCAGTCCCCTGAGCCGATATTTCAAACCAACAGAATGTAACGCTCCGCAGCCGGTGAGCATGCTCGGTTCGTCCGAGAAGCCTTAAGGTTGCGACGGTATGTTCACCTTGAACCAAGGGTTCAAGGTTACCACCTGCGGCGGCATCTCGGAGATCCCTTCTCTCCCTTCTTTTCCCTGTTATTGCCTATGACTTCTGCGTCCATGCCCATTTCGCCACAGCAACAGCGTCAGGCCATGCGCGATCGCGTGCGTCAGTTGCGCCGCGCGCTCACGCAGAAACAACAAGCCCGGTTTGCCCAGCAGATTGCCGAACGTGCGTTGGAACAACCTGAAGTGCAGCAGGCACAGCGGATTGCGCTGTTTTTGTCGTTTGACGGTGAGCTGGATACCCAGCCGTTGATTGACCGTCTGTGGCAGCAGGGAAAGGCGGTGTATCTGCCGGTACTGCACCAGTTTTCGCCGGGACATTTGCTGTTTTTACACTACGATGCGCAGACACCGCTGGTAAAGAATCGCCTGAAGATCTTTGAGCCGCGTCTGGATGTGCGCCGCGTGTTGCCGCTAATCCAACTCGATGTACTGTTTACGCCGTTGGTGGCGTTCGATGCGCAGGGACAACGGCTGGGCATGGGCGGCGGGTTTTATGACCGGACCTTACAGCGCTGGCAACAGCGGGGGCCATACCCGATTGGCTTGGCCCATATGCCAGCAGGTCGATGCCATCCCGAACGAAGCGTGGGACATCCCGTTGCCCGCCATTCTGCCCCCCCCCCTCTCGCCGCTGGCAGTGGTAATCCGTCGTTGATTACAGCGTCGGCGTATCTGGCCCGCCAGACGTACGGTGCGACAGCATTTGTTGTACCAGTTCCACGCAGCGCAGGAAGCGCGAATCATAATCTGATTCGGTTACGTGTACGTAAGGGGCGTTATTCTTCACCAGCATGGTTTTGAGTAGCGTTTGGAACGCGCTGCGTGCGGTACTGCTACCCAGGCTACGTAAACCATCCACGACCCACGGCGTATTGTTTTCCAGCAGAATCACCAGATCAAACCGGTATTCGTCCATCAACGCCTGGACAAAAGGGTGTTCGCGTCCTTCATACTGCTTGCAAAATGCCTGGGTGGTGATGAAATCGGTATCGATAAAGACCACTTTATTGGCATATTTCACTGCGAAATCAATGCATTGTGCTTGTCCTAGCGCGATTTTGTCGTAGTCGGAATATTGCAGCGCCATCTCGTCGCCGCCCAGATGGGGAAAGACATAGTCCCGGCCAAACTCCCAAACGCTGGTGGTATTGAAGATATTGGCGAGCTTGTTGACCAGCGTCGATTTACCGCTGGATTCGCCGCCGAGAATGGCAACGGTGCGCACGAAAAAGGGCTTCACTTCGGTGGGAATATAATCCCAATAACGGAACGGATCGTGACGGATCTGTGCGCCGCTGATGTTCATAAATGAGCGTTCTGGGTCAACCAACACCGCGTCGATGCCTAACTGTTCGCGGTACTGCGGAGTATCTTTGGCTTCGCTGGTATAGACAAAGTTGGGTTCAATCGCCTTCTCTTGCATAAAGGCCTTGATACCGCGACTCCATACATCCCAGCCGTGTGGGTAAGGCTCCATGCCTTCTTCGTTAAAGGCGTGAATGCGGATATTCTTCTGATATTTAAAAGTTTGTAGCAGCCAACGCAGACGGTGGGCTGCTGCGACATGGCGCTGTGCTCAAACAGCAGGCGGTCGCATGATTCGTCGTAACCCAGGATCACATGCAATTCATCAACCTGACTACAGGCGCGCTGGATCAGGTAGATATGGCCGGTATGCAGAGGATAAAACTTGCCGAACACCACCCCGATGGTTTTGTCGTGGCGGGGAAATTCCAGTTCCAGAAAACGGTGCAGCGCTTCCAGCTTTTGAGCGCTGGGGTTTTTGATCTTGGCATTCAGCAATTGGCTGAGATAGCCCTTGGTCATACCGGTTGCGTCGGCAACCTGCTGAAGGGTACACCCTTTCTTGCGGATGGCGGGTTTCAGGTAATCAAAAGATGACATTGTCAGGCACTCTTGGTTTAGCACGTGTGTTTAGCATGCTAAACCAAGATACCACAAGCATTCTCAACCTGCGCGCATGTTCCCGCAGGTTAGGCGTTAAAGATCGTCGAGGATCGCCAGTGCGTCAGTCAGCTTTTTCACGCCAAACACCTGCATGTTGGCGGGGGGCGTTTTGGCGCATTGGCATGCGGGACGATGGCGCGCTTGAAGCCGTGTTTGGCCGCTTCGGAAATACGTTCCTGACCGCTGGGCACTGGCCTTATCTCGCCGGATAGCCCCACTTCGCCGAACACCACCAGATCCTGCGGCAGCGGCCTGTTGCGCAGGCTGGAGACCAACGATAGCAGCAGTGCCAGATCGGCGCTGGTTTCGGTGACTTTTACGCCACCAACCACGTTCACGAACACATCCTGATCCGCCATTTGCAGTCCGCCGTGGCGGTGTAACACGGCGAGCAGGAAGCGCCAGTCGGTTCTGTTCCAGACCGACGGCGACGCGGCGAGGGTTGGCCATCATCGAGTGATCCACCAACGCCTGAATCTCCACCAGCAGAGGACGCGTGCCTTCCCACACCACCATAACGGAGCTGCCGGACATCACTTCATCACCACGGCTGAGAAAAATGGCAGAGTGGTTGCTGACTTCGCGCAATCCCTGCTCGGTCATGGCGAACACTCCCAATTCATTGACGGCACCGAAACGGTTTTTATGGCTGCGCAGGGTACGAAAACGGGAATCTGTATCACCGTCGAGCAGCACGGAGCAGTCAATGCAGTGCTCCAGCACCTTGGGGCCAGCCAATGAACCATCTTTGGTAACGTGGCCCACCATCACGATAGCGACACCGCGCGTTTTGGCAAAGCGGGTGAGATAGGCGGCGGTTTCCCGCACCTGTGCCACGCTGCCGGGTGAGGATTGGATATCGGCCAGATGCATCACCTGAATCGAGTCGATCACTATCAGCCTGGGCTGCTCCTGTTCGGCAATCAGACAGATTTGCTCGATGCTGGTTTCGGACAGCATATTGAGATGCTGGGTTGGCAGGCCCAAGCGGTGCGCGCGCATCGCCACCTGCTGTAGCGACTCTTCTCCTGTGACGTACAGTTTTCATCTGTTCAGAGAGCTTGCACAAGGTTTGCAGCAGCAGGGTACTTTTCCCCGCGCCGGGGTTGCCCTCGATCAGAATGGCGCTGCCGGGCACCACGCCGCCGCCCAACACGCGATCGAACTCGCTAAAGCCGGTGGAAAAACGCGGTAGCGCTTCCAGGCTGATGTCAGAGAGTTTTTGTACGCGGCTGATGCCTTCATGGTCGCCCGCATAGCCAGTTCGGCGATCGTGGCGAGACGTCGCGGCGGCGGCCAGCCGCACTTCGGTAATGGTGTTCCAGGCGTTACAGACGCTGCATTGGCCCTGCAAGCGCGGATAATCGGCACCACATTCGTTGCAAACGAAGGCGCGTTTAACGGCTTTTGCCACGATTCACCCCACTGCTCTTAGCGTTTTTCGTGCCGCAGGCTGCCGCTCAGTACGCACATGACGCAGGTTAAATCGGCGTGACGGATGCCTGCTCATTCACTTTGGGTTTGGCATGATAGGCGATGCCGAGCCCGGATGCCTTGATCATCACCAGATCGTTGGCCCCGTCACCGATGGCAATGGTCTGCTCTTCGGGGATCTCCAGCTTCTCCGCCAGTTGGCGCAGGGTTTTGGCTTTATATTTGGCATCGACGATTGGACCTATCACTTCGCCGGTCAGCTTACCGTCGCGCAAACCCATTCCGTTGGCCACTGCCGCCACCAGGCCGAGTTTCTCTTTCAGATGATCGGCGAAATAGGTGAAGCCGCCGGACGCAATGGCGACGTGCCAGCCAGCCGCCTGCAACTGCTAGACCATGTAGGTCAGCCCTGGCATCAGCGGCAGATTTTTGCGCACTTTTTGCAGGATATCAGCATTGGCTCCCTTAAGGGTGCCCACGCGCTCGCGCAGACTGGCGGAGAAATCCAACTCATCGCGCATCGCCCGTTCGGTGATCGCCGCCACCTTCTCTCCGGTGCCGGCCAGTTTGGCGATTTCATCAATACACTCGATCTGAATGGCGGTGGAATCCATGTACATCACCAGTAAACCGGGCGCACGCAGCGTCGGGGTGTTGCACATCGGGGCCACATCCATCCCCAGTTCATGAGCCAGTTTGGTGGCGCGTGGCGTGAGCGAACCGGCCAGCCAAACGCACCACCTGATAATCTTCCACGTTCCAGGCGCTGACGATCACCATCGCCGCACCGAGCTTGCGCTGGTAACGCAAAAGCAAGTTTTTATCCAGTACGTCGCCGTACAGCAGCCAGCCGGTGTCCCCCGCGCGATAGTCGAGCGGCATCACTTCATCACCGCTGAGTGATAACGGCAGTCCCGGCCAACAGTTAATCTCGTTAGGGAGATCACGGTAGGTCTGACTATTCGGCATGGGGCATCCTCTTCTGGCAAAAATAGCGCGTACTGACGCGGGTAAACATAACAGAACATCACTCAGAAAACAGGGCAACAAGCTATCCTATCGCTATCGCTTCTGGCAACATGAAAGTATGCAAATCGCTCAGGGATTCTCATGGTCCACACCCGGTTAAAATTCCGCTTACACCGCACCGCTATTGTACTGATCTGCCTGGCGCTGCTGGTTGCATTGATGCAGGTGGCGTCCTATTTCAGCCTGAGTCATCAAATGGCGCGTTCCGAGCAGGTTGAAGACATTGCACGCACGCTGGCGCGGCAGGTGGCGTTCAGCCTGACGCCGCTGATGGAAAGCAACGATGATAACAGCCAGAAAATCAGCACGATGCTGGCGCAGTTAACGCAAAATAGCCGCATTCTCGACGCGGCACTCTATCAGCAGGACGGTTCATTGATTGCCCGTACTGGAGAAGAGGTTGTGGTGCGCGATCGGCTGGCGCTGGATGGCAAGCGGGTGGGGAGTTATTTCAACCACCAGATTGTGCAGCCCATCAACGGCAAGGATGGCCCGATCGGGTTTCTGCGCATGACGCTCGATACTCACGTGTTGGCGACCGAAGCCAAGCAGGTCGATAACACTACCAATATCTTGCGCCTGATGATTCTGCTGGCGTTAGCGATCGGCATTATTCTGGCCCGCACGCTGTTGCAGCACCGCCGCAGCCGCTGGCAGCAGTCACCCTATCTGCTCACCGTCAACACGCCGGTAAAGGAAGATGACGAGAATACCTCATCGCCTGTGCCGGAAGAGAAAACGGACAAGCCTGAGTCATAACTATAGATCAGTAACGGTGGCGCGCGTTGTGGCGTGCTGCCGTGCCACTTCTCGGCTTTTGGTTACCATTCCCGCCTTATTGGTATAATGCATTTCTCATTAATTGCGTGTTTGTCGTATACGTTACATTTATTCTTGTGATTTCAATCACGTCAGCTCAGTGGTTATTTTCCCTTATAAAAAAAATTTAATCTTCATCACAGTTTTTGGCGCATTACGGGCGCTTAATTGGTATGACATATTTTGTTGTGGTCATGTATGTAGAAAAGAAATGTCTGACTAATTTTGTTTTTTATTCAATGTTGACGGGGAAAATATGAATTTTATTATTGAGGCGCTGCCCCATTATATGGGTGGCTCTGGGCGTCGTTTTGCTGTTAATTTTAAATATGAAATTTAAAATTAACGGGATGTTGGCACTGCTGCTCGCGGCGATGTTTGTCGGTGTGTGTGAAGAGTTACCACTTGAGGCAATTGGTAAATCGATTAAAAACGGCGTCGGCAGTACGCTGGGGCATTCGGCATTAATTATTCTGTTTGGTGCCATTCTGGGTAAATTGATGGTGGATTCCGGTGCGGCGCAGCGGGTTTCATCAACGCTACTGAAAAGATTCGGGCCGCAGAAAGTCCAATGGGCTATTTTGGTTATCGGATTAATTTTCGGTCTGGCCATGTTCTATGAAGTGGCTTTCCTGATTTTAGCACCTTTGGTTATCAGTATTGCCCGAGAAGCAAAAATCCCTTTCCTGAAATTGGGTATCACCATGGTTGCCGCCGCAACAACGGCGCACAGCCTGGCCCCACCGCGCTGGTGACTGCATTCCATGCGGATATGGGGATGGTGTATATTTACGGGATTATCGTTGCCGTTCCTACCGTAATTTGCTCGGGCATCCTGTTGCCTAAACTGCTGGGGAATTTGGATCGTCCTATTCCTGAGTTATTGGAATCGCAAAAGGTATTTTCTGATGATGAGATGCCAAGCTTTGCGATCAGCCTGTTAGTGCCGCTGATCCCGGCGATTATTATTACCGGTGTTACGGTGCTGAAGCTGTTTATTGCCAAAAATAGCGTGGTGCTGCCTTTTCTTAATTTTATCGGCAATGCGCAAATCAGTATGTTGATTGCGGTATTGGTCAGCCTGTTTGCCTTCGGAGTTAATCGCGGCAGAAGTATGTCCGATGTCATGAAATCCTACACCGTCGCCATTGAAAAAGTGGCGATGGTGGTCTTTATCATCGGTGCAGGCGGCGCGTTTAAACAAATTATCATGGACACCGGCGTCGGTGATTATATTGCGGATATGATGCGACATTCATCGATATCATCGCTGATCATGGCCTGGTTTATAACTGTGCTGCTGCGTCTTGCTACCGGTGCCGGCACTGTCTCCGCCATCACGGCGGCAGGGATTGTCGACCCGATGATCACCACTTTTAACGTCAACCCGGCGCTGATGGTGCTCGCCACCGCTTCTGGGAGTAACACCCTGACGCACGTTAACGATGCTGCGTTCTGGTTGTTTAAAGAGTATTTTGGGCTGTCGATTAAAGACACCTTCAAAACCTTGGGGCTGTTGGAACTGACCAACTCAGTGGTGGGGTTACTGATCGTGCTGCTGCTGTCGCTGGTTGTGTAACCCGTTACCGACCATCTCCGTCATTCCCGCGAAGGCGGGAACCCCTTACAGGGAGAACGCGTTCCTTCTGCACAAGTTCCCCGGCCTTCGCCGAGGATGACTAAGGTGATGGGAATGACGGAGGTCTGGTATCACTTAACGTTTGCGCGCCACGATAAACAGGCGCGGGAACGCCAGCAGGCGTTTGCCGTCGGCGTGTGGCGGGTAGGCCGTTTCCAACTGTTGGCGATAGCTATCAAGGAATACAGCCTGTTCGGCCACCGCGCGCATCAGTCGGTGGCTGGGTTCGTCCAGATTATCCGGCATTTGCACTGCCAGCATACCCCCTTGCGCCAACTGCTGTGCCAGGTGCGGAAACAACTGTGCGTGCTCCGGCACCCATTGCAACGAGGCGTTGGCATAAATCACATCCTGTGGCTGTGCGGGCCGCCAGGTGGCGATATCCGCTTGCACAAACTGCTGTTGCGGCAGGCGTTCGCGCGCTTGTGCCAGCATGGCTGCCGAGGTATCGACGCCTGTCACCGTCGCGTGCGGCCACGCTTGCGCTAACAGTTCAGTACTGTTACCTGGTCCGCAGCCCAGATCGCTGACGGTATCGGGATTCGGATGGGCAATGCGGGCAACCAACTCCTGTGCCGGGCGGGTACGTTCGTTGGCAAAGCGTAAATAGAGTGCGGGGTTCCAATCTTTCATCGTTGCTCCTGATGGGTAGCAGACGCGGCAGGGTGAAAACAGCATGCCAGATTTCTTTCTCTGGTGCTTGTGGGGATACGTTGCCTTTTATTTCCAACGTATTGCGCGAATATGCGCCGATTGATTGTGTCTCACCCACAAATCAGGGAAAATACCCGGCTAATACGTTTTTTTCCCCACTTTGCCTGACGCGAACATCCTGATGCCGATGCTCTCGCCGGGTGGTTAACATAAGAAACCTGAAAATCATGTCTCCAAGTGAATACGCTCGCGAAGTTGAGAAACGCAGAACGTTAGCCATTATCTCTCACCCCGATAACTAACCCCCCCCCAACATTTCCTTTCAATAGCTATCATTCTTTGTCAAAGTCTTTCATTCTAACTATATAATTAATTGTTTTATAGTTATTAATGTTGCTGATTAAGTTCAATTCCTTTCAATTCATAATCAACTTCATTCAATTCCTTGCTCTAAATTTCTGTACATGTCTTTGTACATAATGTAAAAATCGGACGTGTCTTTTTAGATATGTACAAGAGGTGGAGTATGTCTCTCTCAGACGCTTGGTTACGTTCAGTGGCGGGTAAAGAGCGCTATAAAGTGTTGGTCAAGGCCGACCGGGATGGCCTGTCTGTCAGGGTGTCGCCAAAGGGAAAAATAGTGTTCCAGTACCGCTATCAATAGGCGGGTAAGGGGGAACGTGTTGATATCGGGACCTACCCCGCTACCGGGCTAAAAGAGGCCAGGGATGAAGTTATAAGACTGCGTGGTGAGCTTGAAGCAAATCGCAACCCTAAATTTTCGTGTGGATGAGCGCCGGCAGGTTATGGACGCTGTGTCTGTTGAGTATGTTATAAGGGAGTAGCATAAGGCGTACTGCATCAAAAATAAAAAAGGTGCCGATCAAATAATCCAATCTTTCGAGATTCACATTTTTCCGAGGCTTGGCGTCCGTCCACATGATATGACGTCTTTGCATGACTGGCTGGATATTTTAGAGCCATTAGCGCAAAAAACACCTGGGATTGCTGATAGGGTATTGATCAATGCAAAGCAGGCGCATAGCTGGGCTTTTAGGCGCAAGATTAGCAGTGCCAAGCCCCTGCACGAAATAACGAGTAAAGATTTAGACATAAGTAAAGGTGAAGGTTCGCGGGTGTTAGACCCTAAAGAAATCAGTATTCTTTATGCCTGCATTCATGGCTCAAGGATGGTTCCAAAATACAAAATATTCATAGAGCTACTTCTGCATTTTGGGTGTAGGTCTGGTGAGTTGCTAAATGCCAAAGTAGAACACTTCGATCTTATTAATAAGATATGGACTGTTCCGCCCGAGAATCACAAAGCTGGCTCAGTTACAGGCAGATCGTTGAAGCGGCCTATTATCCCGCAGGCTGAAAAATTAATCGAAGCTGTTATTGCCATGAATAGTGGGTCTACTTTTGTTTTCACAAAAGAAGGGAAAAAGGAAGTTGTAAGGCGCTCATCTCTTTCGCCGCTACCCTATAACATTATGCAGTATGCTTGGCGTAGGTTGGATTACCGATTTCCTCACTGGTCGCTTCATGATCTCAGAAGGACGGCTCGAACAAATTTTTCTGATTTTGTCGAGTCGCATGTGGCTGAAATAATGTTAGGACATAAACTGCCGGGTGTGTGGCAGGTGTATGACAAAAGTGACTACCTGGACGAGCAACGAAAAGCATATTCGACATGGTGGACCCGCGTTGAGTCTTTTGTGAATAGCGCTACTCAATAACACCAGCAAATTTATGAATTTTATGTGTTGCCCAGCGGTTAGGACATGACTTAATGTCTGGATCGGGAAAGTCTGGGCGATTTTTTTTTTCCTGTTTTACGGTTGACGCTATTCCAGCGCAGAACGGTGGACACTGAAACACCGCAATAATCAGCAACTTCTTGTGTTTTCATCAAATCAGACATTTTTCACCCCCGCCTTTAACTTAGCCCGATGTACGCAGGCCAGAAATGCCGCTTTTGGAAAATACCGTTTCATTTCATCAATCAGATATTCGTTATGATGGTGACGGTTTGCCTCGATAGCCTCTTTTTCCTGCTGGCGCAGGATCGCCAATTTATCGCAGATAGCACGATGAACCTTTCCGCATTTTTTCTTTGCTATACCAGCCCGAAAGCGCCAACCGTCATCACGATCCTTGCCAAGCTCTAACTGGATGGCGATATCATCAATGCTTTGGTTGATGTTTGATAGGGCAATCAGCAGCTCTCCGATCGTGTTTAGGCTTTCTACATCAATGCGATTTTTCACTTTCGCCCCCCATTAACTTACGGGCGACATCTGGGCCAAGTTCTTGCGCCATGTCACCGAATTGATCCAGCAAGCAGTTGAACCAGTGAATCCCACCATGCGTTAACTTTGTGGGTTGTCCCCAATAAGCGAGATAACTTTCATGCTTCACGGTATCCTCGTGGGTGGTATCCAATATCGTCATGTACCAGTTAAAGCGGCGTCATACTGAGTACCCAGCATCCTCAAGATGGGTATCAATAAACCTTTGCAGCGCTATCGAACTGATGGCGATATCCCCGTAACGATGGCGGTAGATTGCGTGGCGATGAATGGCAATCTGGTGAACAAGAGACGCCTCACAAACCAATACCAGTGCTAACTGGTGCTGTTCTTCAAGCGTTCCGGCTATGTTGGGTGTGTTCATTGTGCTGCCTCCCGTGCTACCGTCTTGTATGCTCGTAACATTGCTGGCGATGCGCCCGAAATAACCGACTTCATCAGAAACAAGCCTGATCGCGCCGCTCTGACATCTGTCGCAAACAGTGCAGCATTTACCACTCGGTTGTGCTTGCGAAACTCAAAGGCGGTGCTAGTGATGGTGATCGTGGCTATGGCCCCTTTGTCCTGGTAGTCAAATGTCATGCAGGCGTCCCCCATAGCAGGCGCGATAGCAAATGCGCCACGGCAATAAAGCAGTAGAAGCCAGCCGTAAGCCCGACACCCGCGAGACTCGAAAAGAACAGGGTAAACATCACCAGTCCAGACACTTTTTTCATGCACCACCCCCGCTCCAGTCTTCGCGGCCCATACGAACAGGCATTACGACAAATTGGGGATTGCCGAATGCGGCACCTATCGCTTTATCAAAGAGGAATCGACACCCAGACGTTTCCCCAGATGGGGCTATCTTCACAGGTACAAATTTACGTTCACGGCCAAACATTTTGGCAGGGTAGGCCATGTATTCGCCCTGAACGGCGGGAATGACACTATCGTTGATAGTGGTCGGGATCACCCGGTCCAAATCGGGAAAGCGGCCGTCAAGCAACCGTGTGGCGGTAATGGAGATACGCAGCCCGTTATAATCACGGTGAACCGCTATGGGATCCTTATTGAATACCAGTTCCGTGGTTTCAGCCTTAACCGGTACTGGCCCGTCAAACTTAACGATGATGTTTTTGCGCGTTTTGATCCCGTGCTCCATGCGCAGGGCGACATGTCCGTTGGTTGCCTCGATATATTTCGGCGTGATATGCACCCCTTCGAGGTAATAGCGCGGATCGGCTTTGGCCACACACACCAGCGCAGCGCGGAGGAGACTGGTTTAAATAATCATGCTTTGCCCCCCAGATTAACTACCTGAAAACGTCCCATTGCCGGGTGCTCAAGGATTTGGTAAGGTTCCGTCGCTTCCGCTGGTCGGGAAGCCCTCTGATTCCAGATGGCGTGAGACATTTCAAGCCCATTGGGGGCCAGGCTAACACCACAACAATCGCACCGAACAACACACATCGTTTCGCCTTCGTGCGTAACTGGATCGATATCAATTTCATCATTTCCGCAAAGCGGGCAGGGAAGCAGTTCCATTATTTATCCTCCGGTGTATAAGTGGCTTTGTCGTGGCTGTATTCGCCGTTCCATGTCTTTTTCATTGGTAACTCGCCTTTCATATAAAGCTTATAAAGGCGGTGACAGCCTTTCTCCAGCAAGACGGAGGTATACTTTTCAAACTGATCCATGCCGTGAGGTGTAATGTCTGTTTTTTCCTCAGGCAGATACTTATCACGCGCATAGGAAGCTACACGCCATTTAGGGCTTTTCTCAGGATCTCGACGCGAGTTATAGACCCAGCCACGTTCGCAGGCCCACCACATCATTTTGTTGACGTTGACGCCGTTCAACCCTTTGCAGAATGCCGGGATCGTCATACCTTTGGTGAAGTGCTTTTCCAGGCTGCCTACGGTCGCAGTTAATAGCTGGTTCTCACCTGTTAAGCGCTGATTGTCGTCTGAGTAGTTCATCAATAACCCACGCAATGTGGTCGGGTCATTCAGCAAGCGCATAGCGTCAACTGGCGCGGATTTTTGCATGTCCTCCAGCTTATTCACCAGTGATCGGCGCACGGCCTTTGACTCACGAGCTGCAACCCGTAGCGCCTGCTTGATTTCCATGTTGATGACCTCAGCGGGCCGGCCGCCAAAACTGCCAGAAGGTTTTACGAAAGTTTCGTAATACTCCCCGTCCAGCTCATCTTTGATGCGGTCAATAAAATCGTTATTGCGAATTGGTTTTTCACTGCACTCTTTACGCGCCTCATTGACCATTTGCAGTAAATGCTGGCTGTCGATAGTTTGGCTTTGTGTGGCGCTCAGATTTAAAGCGCTGGTGGTCATTTCGGTTTTAGTAGTCATAAGTCAATCCTCTTACCTATTTCCTTTTATTGCCCGGCACACAGCCGGGCTGGTGGATTACTTGACCTGAATGAACGGCGTGCCTGCACCGTTGGTCATGTATTGCGGCAATGCTCCGCTCCATTTATTGATTGCCTCAAGTTGAAGAACCTCTGGGTTTTCGTGAAGCGCCTGGCCACGAATACGGATTGACTCTGCCTCCGCTTTAGCCAGCGTCATTTTGGCGTCGGCC
Organism: Candidatus Symbiopectobacterium endolongispinus; assembly: GCF_018777385.1. Taxonomy (GTDB): domain Bacteria; phylum Pseudomonadota; class Gammaproteobacteria; order Enterobacterales; family Enterobacteriaceae; genus Symbiopectobacterium; species Symbiopectobacterium endolongispinus. The sequence goes on from NZ_JAFJYB010000002.1 coordinate 290,874, forward strand.
TGACCATCGGCCTCTGCACGCAGCATGTTGGCTTCTGCTTCGCGCTGTTTTACTTCTTGCTCACGTTGCATGGTTTTCTGGTTAGCGGTGACTTTGGCGTTAATACTGTCTATCACCGTTGGCGGGTATTCCGGCTTGCCAACATAGGACAGACTGATTACCTGAATACCGATAGGCTCCATGTCGTCCTGAATTTCTTTCAGGGCGCTGGCTAACAGGTCGGCCTTTCCGCCGTCGATAAATTTATCCGTGCTCATGCGGCTGGCCAGACGGTTAAGCGCGTCGGCTATCTTCTGGCGCAGATCGGTATCAGTAATATCGTCAACACCTTTGCGGTATGTCTGGAAAAAAGTTGTTACTTTGGTTGGATCAACCTTGTAGGCCACGCCAATGAGATAACCAATGGTCGTGCCGTCGCTCATATGGAAACTGAAAGCGTGGTCGTAGATCTTCATTTGTTTGAAGGTTGGGAAGATGTATATCTCGGTATTCCAGCCAGTTCAGTAGCGGCCCACGCCGACAACTTCACCCACGCCCTTATCGTCACCCAGTTTATTTACCTTGATGCCAACATTACCCGGCTCAACGCGAGCACAACCTGTTATTACAAAGGCCGCAAAGGAGAGTAGTACTGCGCAAATAATCTTTTTCATTTCTTTTCCTTACCGATAAAGAGACCCTTAAAAATGGCGTACAGACACGGCGGGGTCATAAAAGCCAATGTCAGCCCGGAAATAACGCTTATCGTGTCCTTCATTGATATGAGAACAGGGACAAAGAGACCGTACACACTGGCAGCAATCACAAGCTAAATGACAATTCGTAAATAGTTTTTCACTGTTTATTTCCTTAAGAAATTACCCCAGTTTTTGTATGTTATTCACCGTTCTCATCTAATGTGCGGGTGACGAGATCTTCAATTAAAGAAAGCAATTCGTAACGACATTTATCCTCATCTGCGCTCGCTGTTAAATATTGCGCAGCAGCTAACAAATATTTAATTTTGATAATGGCGTCGATTGCGTCAATTTGGTTGTTGTTCCTTTTCTTAATAATTAAATTGTCAGGCATTGTTTTACCTCCGTTCTGCTGCTTCTTCACCCAGCCATTAAGCAGAATATCCACAAAGAAATAAAGCGGCTTCCGTTAAACCTTCACGTATAGCCTGATTCATTTCGTTAGCGTTGTTTGCTAGAACATAAAGGATGCATTTAACCTGAAATGCTCTATCACTGGCTTGTTCCAATGTTATTTCATGGCTCATGGCTCATGGCTCATGGCTCATGGCTCATGGCTCATGGCTTTTCCTTATCTTTTCTTTCTTTTTCCTCAATCCAACAAACTAAGTCGCTAGATAGGCCACTACATATCTTTGCAATAGATTTAATCTCCCAATCTTCTAAAACGTCAGGAAATTGCTCAACTAAACGCATGATGACGTATAGTTGATCGGCTTTTTGTCCTGCATCTGTCACAGACATCTCTTGGCTCATGCTTTACCACGGAATATTCGCTTCACGTCATGCAGTCATACGGCGCACAAAAGCTTCATCTTTGAAATTGCAATTGACATTTTCAGCTTCTGAATTAATTACATTTTGCATGTCGTCTGCTTTGCCATAAATCGCGGTTAAGGCATCTGCTACCACTTCTAAGTGGTTGTACCACTCTGGCGTCTCCAGCCAAGATATAGCGAGCTTGGCGATTGATGATATTTCTGAAAAACCAGATTGAGATAAGCAGTCCATATAATTGATAGTGTCCTGCAACTTGGATACGTCAGGCGTGTTATTCGGCATCTGACGCCTCCTTTTCTTTTTCGAGGATATAAACCGCAACCTCACCAGCTATATCGTTAGCCAGTTCCATCAAGTTGCCGTGCTCGACTTCGGTAATCTCATGCCCCTGAATAACAGCGATAAGGGAGGACAATTGGCAGCCTTTAACGGCGGCATCGCTGGCGCCCATATCAAGCATTTCCCACCTCCAGAACATTAGCCCCGTTATTGTCGATAGTATCACTTACAGCAGCCAAAATCATTTCACTCATAACCCCAACACCGAGAGGAGTTAATTTACTTCCGTCTTTATTTTGCATGTTGATGTATAGTGTTTTTATCTGGCTGGTGGCAGCTTCAAGTCCGAACTCTTCTACTCCTACATTCTCGATATACTTCACCATGCAGGAACTAACGTTACTTTCTGATACCTCCACGGTGGTTTTACTACCGTTCTCAAGTTTCATAATTGCCACGCTGCTACCATAATGGCGCTGGCAAAAATCCACGTATAAACGGGAAATATGTTTACGCTCAAATTCAATTTGGCTGAATGGTTTGTTATTTTTCACAATTAACACTCCACAGGTTTTAGGGTAAGGGATTCCCCCAGCGCTGGCGCTGTAATTAAAATTGATTTGGTTGTTTAATTAATACGGTCTGGATTTCATTAACTGGTTATAAATTTTCTCTGATTCTTTCTTTTGGTCTATCAGGGCTTCGTGCTTTATAGCCCATGTTCTAAATTTTTTATTCCAGCGTTCTGCATCCCGTTTCTGTTTTTGTTTTTCCGCTAACAATCGACTAATGCGTAGCTCGCAACGTGCATGTGCCAATTTGTACTCTGGTAGAACTTCCCCGCGCTCCCATGCCTCAGCATCTTCGCGATAAACATCGGGACGGCGAGAACTGCGATTAGCTCTACGGAATACCTTTTCAGTCATGAAATGCGCCAGACGGTTGATTGCTGTATCACGACTGAAACATTTTTTATAACGCCCGTGCCGATAGACCACGTATACAGGTAAATCTTTTAACTGGAACGCTGCATCAATTCCGCCATCGTCTATGATTTCATTCTCGTTGATGCGGTTGTAATCAATCTTTTCTGGGTTCATTGCCTTAACCTCTGCGTTGATGGAACGTCTTTATTTGACAGACCTTCTCTATACGCCCAATTATTTGAATTCGATGTTGCTCACTTTCTTCAAGTCGCCATGTTTGATATTGCTTGTTATCAGATATGACTAACATTGGTCCGCCAATATCCTATAAGCGCTTAACAAAAAAAGATCATTGAACTTAAAATAATAAATACCATCTTCAAAAAAACGATAGCGAGTAGTATCTATAAGTAGCTGATCGCGGCATTCAATCGTTCCAGACATGGAGTCATCAGGCATTGTAATAACGATTGCATCTCTTATGTCTTGGTATACAGGACCATTGATAACAGAAGGAGATACCGCATTACTTGTTATTAATCTAGTTGATTGCATAATTTCCCTCCGCTTCCCTTAATTGTCTTTTGGCTATGAAATGATATTCACCAGTTTCAGGATTGCTATACGTACAAATACAATTGCTGTTAACATCACCAACCATCGACATTGGTTCTGGTTCATCAATCCCGTATGCTTGTTTTAATTTCCACATGGCTAGAGTCCAGCCCCATCGGGTAGGATTGTTTTTGACGCAGCTCTGAGCGAGTTTTCTTGCTTTGCGATCAATCAATTTCATGATAAAACCGCCTGAGTATGTAAAATACTCTGTTTTATATAATCGCGTGTTCCGGGAATTTTTTTGCATCATCAGACGCCGATTCGTAATCCCTAAAGGCGTCTACGATGATGAACTCATTGCCGCTTTTTTTATATAAAGCAAATTCGATGGTATCTTGGTTGTAGCTTGTGAAAACAATCACGCTCTTTCCCGCATATAACTGTGAATGCGGAAAAGATGGCGCCCATCCTGAAGATAAGGGGAGGTGTTGTTTGAACTGAATAAAGGGGTATTCATCTCACTATCTCCGTTTCCGCTAGTGATATAAACATACAGATAAAACTGCATGTCAGTCAACAGTAAAATCTGTATTTATTTTTTGTTATGACATATTTATTTGTATTTAAAGATAAAAATAATAAAAAGCCGCCTCTCGGACGGCTGATCTTTCGAATGACTGATGAAAGAGATATGTATGGCGTTACCGTTTTCTGCGGTAGATGCGGTGCTCAATCATAGTGCCAATGATTTTTATTGAAACTTCAGCGCTGCTTACGGGCGCGTAATCGCTATTTAGCGGGATAAGATCAAAATGAATTTCCCCTCGCATCCCCAGCCCGGTAGGGCGATATTTTTTAAAAGTGGCCTCGTTGCTTCCGTTAGCAGCTACAACAAATTCGCCTGGGGCGGGTTCAACTTCAGGATCTACGATGATTACATCACCCTCTTTAAAATCGGGCTCCATCGAGTCTCCCGTGATTCTTAAAGCGAAGCTATGCTCTGATATATCCAAGTCTGTCATCACATACTCGAAACTGCCATCAATATCTCGAATGGGCTTGTTTTCGGCTAGCGCCCCAGCCTGAACATAACTTATCAATGGCACCTTCCGTGTATTCACTTCTGACGTTTTTAATAATAACCCACCCTGCATAAGCCATGCGGGATCACACCCGAGAGCACTAGAAATTCCAATAATATTTCTAGGTTTTTGGGTCTTCCCATCCTCTATGCTGGCCCATGACTGCTGTTTTATCCCAGCCTTTTCTGCGGCTTCGGTCTGACTCAAACCGAGTTCCAATCGACGACTTTTTACTCTACTAGCAAGACTCATAGTACACCCCCTGTATCGAATATTGACAGTTTAAACTGTATTTGACAAGCAGTAAAATCTGTTGGACTATACAAATAAAGCTGTGAGGTGTTTTATGGAGCTTATATCACAACGAATCAAACAGAAGCGACTGGAAAATAATTTCTCCCAAGCCCAGTTGGCTAAAAAGGTGGGGATGCGACAACAGTCTTTACAGGCTATTGAGTCTGGTAAAACAAAGCGCCACCGCTTGTTTTTTGAGCTGGCGGAGGCTCTTCAATGCGATCCCCATTGGTTACTTTATGGTGATAAACAATGACTCCTGAAACCTTCATCCGTAAACACATCATAGACCATCTGGTAGCAGAGGGTTTCCCTTCTGCGGTGGCTAGGGGGGGGCGGACGCAGGCATTGAGCATTACCGCCGCATGTCGCAGTCCAGCAAGAAAGGGGGGTTGCTTTGATGATTGTTTGTCCCGCGCTCGTCAATGGGCGCTTGGGCAAACTACAGCAGCAAAGCGAAAAACTGGCAAGAAAAAAGCCGGAAAGAGTGGCACCTCTAACCGGCTACTTTGATTTGCGGATATAAATCATGAGCAAAGATATCAATAAATCGTCAGGTTCATCAACAGATACCAGTGATTTTCTTTTCTCGTATCTGGTCACTAACGGGCGGGCACCTGATGACATTCATGAAATCGACGTGCGTGTATCACATGTTGGGAATGGCACGCTATCTATTGCTGGCTGTGCGGTAGATGCAGCGTCGGTGATTAAAGATCTATACCCCAATGTACGAGTTGAGTTGCTTTCCTTTCGTCCTCTCACCAAAGAGGAATCCAAATCTTTCAACGTCGCGATAGTGGCCGCTGACAACCAGGCTGGTGACGCATGACAACTTCCACCCCAACCAGTTCCGTGATGGCGCTCGACAGAACTTACCGCGATCCACGTGGCGTGATGGTTCATGTGACGGGCTACTGTCAGGACAAGCAACAGGTTTATTTCGACAGGCCAAATTACCCGCATGAATGCATGCAGCCAGTCTGGAAGTTTCAGCAATATTTCACGAGGACTGAAGAATGAAAGCTTATTTCGATGAAAACGCATCGCTGTGCGTGGAAGCAGAAAATAGCGCAGAGAAAGCCGCATTAACACTTTGGTGTGAAGTTAACGCACTGAACGGGATGAAGGGAACCACCCTAGAGGCAGTGGTCGATTCAAATAATATGGGGCTGTTACTGATGGTTAATGGTGCGATCATTTTTGATACGCCAGCCAAAACTATCGACGGTAACGCAAATAGTAACGCTGGTGGCGTTACACCTGAGTTTCAAAAAGCTTTACCAGAAGAAGTAAAAGAACTAAAAGATAAAAATACTTTGTCCGATTCTCGGACGAAGGAATCCGAACCCGACGAATCGGGCAAGTCACCTGCACAGGAAAACCCAGACACGGGAACCCTTGACGACAATCCCGATCCGGAATTTGCTGGTGCTGGTAATCCCTCCGATCCCGTCGAAACTGCCTTCGAGGATATTTTTTGGGTGGCAGGGTTGCGCAAGGACGCCAAAGCCAAATCAAAATCGGCATTCCGAACGAAATTCACAGCCTGGAAGAAAATCACTCGGGGCAGCGCTGACGAGTTCGCCCAGATGCTGGCGGATGATATTGGGTTGCGCTTGCGAACTGGCGTATTCGGATTTGACCGCCTGCTTCCCGCGTCCTACCTGAACGGTGAGCGCTGGAACGACGAAAAGCCCACGGCGCAAGGGGGGAGCGGTTCAACGCCGGGTGATCCCAAGCCGTTTGTATACAACGACCCTAATTATCGATTACGACGCCATGCGAAGCGCCATGGCTGGGAGTGTCCGGTGATGAGACGATTACTCAAACGATTACTGGTGTCTGGGTATAACCACGGAGTGCTGTGCGAAGGCTTGGTTACCTAGTGTTTTGTTAAATTTGATTTGCGGAGCGCGTGAGATGACACCAACTGAACTGTCTGAAAAGTTGTGGGATAGCGTTGATCGCGTCGCGAAGTACCTGCTACCAAACGGCAAAAAAGAGGGTAACGAGTGGTGTGTTGGTAGCGTTGGCGGTGAGGCAGGAAGAAGCCTCAAGGTAAATCTCGCTGGTGATAAAAAATGGGCTGATTTTGCCAGCGGTGACGGCGGTGATCTGCTGGATTTGTGGGTGCTGGTGCGCAATTGCCAACTTCATGATGCCATGCGTGAAGCGAAAGAATTTCTTGGGCTGAAAGACGATGACCGTCATTTTGAAGCGAAGAAAAAAACATTTTCCCGACCAAAGAAACAGGGGGTTAAAAAGGCCGAGCAATGTTACGCCTACCTTGAATCATGTGGTATCACGAGGGAAACAGCGGATAAATTTCGCATCAGTGACGCGGTAGTCTGGTTTGGTGATGAAAAACGCGAGCTGCCCGCTATCGCCTTTCCATACCTACGCAACGGAGAATTACTACAGGTTAAGCGGATCAGCACTGAACGGCCTAATGATAAAAAAATCATTATGGCTGAAGCTGACTGTGAACCGTGTCTGTTTGGCTGGCAAGCCATGCCTAACAATATGCGTATCGTTGTTCTGTGCGAGGGTGAAATTAATTGCATGACGTATCATCAGTACGGATTACCCGCGCTTTCTGTGCCGTTTGGTGGTGGAAAGGGGGCTAAACAGCAGTGGATCGAATACGAGTACCATAACCTTGATCGGTTTGATGAAATCTGGCTCAGCCTGGATAACGATGATGTGGGGTTGGAAGCCGCAAAGGAAATTGCTCGCCGTCTGGGTGAGCATCGCTGCCGACTGGTGGAATTGCCACACAAGGACATTAACGAGTGCTTACAGGCAGGGCTGACATCGGATGAAGTTATCGATGTTATGGAAAAGGCAAAATATTTCGATCCTGATGAGCTTTGCTCTGCGGGTGACTTGTTGCAAGAAACGATTGATGCCTTTGCGCACCGAGATGTCGGCTTGTTCAGCGGCCCATGGGACTCACTTAATCACAATTTCAGGTTTCGCTCATCTGAATTGACGCTGGTTAACGACGTTAACGGCCACGGGAAAACGGAGTTAGTGGGCCACATAGCCGTTGAAGCCATGAATCAAGGAATAAAAACCTGTATCGCCTCACTGGAACTGAAGCCCGGAAAAATGCTGGCCCGTCTCACGCGGCAAATTATTTGTACTGCAACCCCTGAGCGGCAGGAAACTATTCAGAGTAACGAATGGTTATCTGATCGACTATGGGTATTTAAGCTTAACCGGAACGGCAAAGGCTGGACGCCTGCTGGAGATTTTCGCTTATGCCCGGCGTCGATACGGCATTGAACTCTTCGTCATCGATAACCTGGCAAAATGCGGGCTGGATGAGGAAGACTATTCCTGGCAGAAGCATTTCATAGATACGCTGTTTGATTTTAAGAACGATCACAACTGTCACGTCATTCTAGTGACTCACGCCAGAAAAACAGATGAGAGCATACCCACCGGAAAAATGGACGTGAAAGGGACGGGGCGCTTACTGATATGCCAGATAACGTTATGTCCGTCTGGCATAATATTCCACGAGAAATGGCGCAACGAAAAGTGGACAGGTCCGGACTTGAATCCCTAAGCGACAAAGAAAAGCTGGCTATTAATACGCCTCCTGCACTCATACGCCTGTTAAAACAACGAGAGGGTGAGGGATGGATAGGGGATGTTGGCGCAACGTTCGATAAGCACTCTCATCAATTTCTGGAAGGAAACAAAACCGCATTTAATTATCTGGCTGGAAAAGCGCAAAGCGAAATCGATATGGAATGGGAAGCTGGAAACGTAACGAGGACGGCGTAATGAAAATTGAATCTGCCCTGAAATATTTCAATCAGAAATCTATGCACATAAACGATACCTCGCGTAATACCAGTCCTGACGCTCTCAACGGCACTGATATGATGGGTGCGCTCGGATACTGCCAGTCAAAGGCGCAGTTCGGCATGGCGGCATTCCTGGGCAAGGCAGGGATCAGCGAAGAGGATAAACACAAGGCCATTACCGAATTGGCGCAGTATGCGATGCGCAAGGCACCGAAGCATGTCGGCAAAGTCGCCGGCCGCCGCTTGGCCCGCTGTATGCAGATCCTTGCCGTACTTGCCTATGAGGAATACGCGCATTCTGCCAGCGCCAGCGTGACCTGTCACGACTGCAACGGTGAGGGGTTGGTGAAGGTTGAGCGTGATGTTGTGACCTACCTAGGTTACATCGGTATGGACGGCGAAGAGAAGATCGCGCCGACGACGAAACGCCAGGTGGTCCGCGAGATTTGCCAGACCTGCAACGGCAAAGGGAAAATTCACAAACGCTGTCGCAACTGCAAGGGAACGGGAAAGGCGCTTGACCGCAAGGCAACCAACGCCAACAGCGCACCAGTGATAAAAGATTGTGAGCGCTGCGGTGGAAAAGGAGTCAGTCGTATGCCCTCATCCGTGGCCTACAAAGCGATTACAGCGTTGCTTCCTGATCTAACGCAATCATCATGGTCACGCAACTGGAAGCCGTTCTATGAAGCGCTGGTGGTGAAATGCGATATAGAGGAAGGCGTGGCCGCTATCGAGTTCCACAAAATAACCAAGTAATGCGCGTTCGGTACGGATGCCGACATTTTTCAAACATGGTCTTGCATTTTGCATAAAGTTGGTGTAGATCCTTTAGATAGCGGAATCTTGTATCCAAATCACTCTGACCTCGCCAACGTGCGGGGTTTTTTGATGGTTCCCTTGGGACTTGTAAGACCTCTAGGTGACGGGAAGCCAGGCATGGTAAAGGGGTGATGACAAGCCCACCGTTCCTGCGAAGGGGCACCAGAAATGGTGCCTTTTGTCATTTATATAAGCGTCACCCTTGAATCATCGAGCGGGTATGCTCAGCTTCAGCTTGCAGCTTCCACCGCTTGATATATGAAACATTATTCTCTTCTGGTGTTTGGGTTTTTGTATATTGACAGCGACTGATTGTTGAATAAAATCTTCTGGTGTCGCACATCTGAATTTGTTGGTCCATCCATATCAGTTTGGCTAAGATGTGCGATAAGACCCCAGTTAACTGCTGGGGTTCTTCTATTTCAGGGTCAGACGCACAGCGGTTGTGCGCTCGGCTGTTAACCGAATGGTCGAAGGTTCGAATCCTTTCTGTCCCGCCACATTTCAGGCTGCGCTAATTGCTCGGCCTTTTTTATTTCCCCTTTTAACAACAAAGCGCCCCGTTATTGCGGAGGTGGGGTCATGCGTATGTCAAATATTACAACGGGCGTCTCATACGGCGCGTCGGGCGTTAGTGGAGGCTACTGGATGTTGCAATTGCTCGACACAGTATCACCGACGCAATGGGCGGCGATTGGCGTTCCCGGTAGCCTGCTATTTGGCTTACTCACGTTTCTGACCAACCTGTATTTCAAGGTCAAGGAAGATCGCCGCAAAGAAGCGCGGGGTGAATGAGCATGAGCAAGCGTAAAATTGCAGCCGGTGTAGTGTGCTCTGTCGGCGTAATCATCGGCATTGTGATGGATAACGGCCAGGTGCGAACCAATCAGGCTGGGCTGGAACTTATCGGTAATGCCGAATCATGCCGCCATGACCCTTACGTTTGTCCGGCTGGTATTTTGACTGATGGCATTGGCAATACGCATGGCGTCGTTGGTGGCATCCGTAAGACGGACTAGAAGATTGCCGCAGACTGGCAAAAAAAACATCCTTGAGGCTGAAAGCTGCGTTGATAAATACGCCGCTGGTAAGAAGTTGCCTGATAACTCATTCAGCGCAGCAGTAAGCATTGCCTTTAATGCTGGCTGTCCAAAGGTGATGACATCAACCATGTTTCAGTTATTCCGCACTGGAAGCATTGTGGCTGCGTGTGAGCAGTTTCCGCGTTGGGTATATAGCGGTGAGAAAAAACTTCCTGGCCTCGTTGCTCGGCGCGAGAAGGAGCGTGAGCTATGTCTATCAGGGCTACAGTAATCGCTGTTCTGCTTGCCCTCATTGCTGCGCTGTCATTCAGCGTCTACTACTACCACGACGCATACAGCGACACAAACGAAGACCTCAAAGCAGCAGCGCGGAAACAGCAGCAGGCTGAAACCATCGCTGGAAATGTGATCCAGTCGATGCGCATATTCAACGCTATTACTCGGGCTAACACTGATGAAAAACAGCAGATACAGCAGTGGTCGGAAAACAACGTGGTTTACATTCGTGAAAAGTTATCGACTGATGAATGTGTTAGTCGGCCTGTTCCTGATGATGTCGTTATCAAGCTGCGAGAGCACGCGGACAGAATACGTAACGGCACCCATCGTGCCGATCCCCGCTGAACTACTACAGGACTGTCCAGCACCGGAAATTCCGCATCAAATGCCCTACGGCAAGAGCGTAGAGCTGAATTAAGAACTGCTGACCGTTATTGAGAAGTGTAACGCCGACAAACGCAGCATTCGTGAAATCGAAGAATCACGCAACCACTGACACGGGAATACGTTCGTGATCAGTGCTTGAAATAACCAGCCCGTTAATCCGGGCTTTTTTTGTGTTCTGCAATATCCCAGCGCACCGCAGCGCACTCTAAACACATCGAATCCTAACCCTTTGAAATGAGCCTTTGAGGAAGTCAGTTAGTGCTGGCGAGCCTTCGATGGGCTGATTTCCTATGCGGCAAAGGTTCATTACCAAAGAGAAGGAATAAACGCTATGCAATATCCAGTAAGTGCAGAAGTTACATTCAATGGTGATCGTCTGGTCACAGTTATTGACAATAACATTGAGTACGTGGCTATGGGGCCAATTGTGGAGAATATAGGGCTGAGTTGGGCTTCGCAGTCAGTAAAACTTAATAGCCAGATGGGGAAGTTCAACTGTTGCGATATCGAAACAGTTGCCTCCGATGGCAGAGTACGCGCACAACTCTGCATTCCTCTCCGCAAGCTCAATGGCTGGTTGTTTAGCATTAACCCAGCCAAGGTTAAGGAGTCCATCCGCAGTAAGTTGATCGCATATCAGGAAGAATGCTTTGCTGTCCTGCATGATTACTGGACTAGGGGTGTAGCGATTAATCCCAGAAAACAGAGTGTCATGGAAGAGCTTAACCAGGCGTGTGCAAATATGAAACATGATAAGCGAATTGCTAGCATGTTCGGCACCGGGCTGAACGAGTGGAAGGGCGTGAAAGCCAATCACGTATCAAAGATAAAGGCACTGGTGCAGGAAGCCAACGAGTTGATCGATTACGTTTTGGCTGATACTGGCAAGGGAAAGATAACGCACACATAGCACTACCACCGCCTGCCGATTGACATATGCGCAGGCTGTTTACTGGATTGATCCGCTGCTAACGGCGATTGACCAGGCGAATAGCCAATTAGCAGAGATTCTAGCCATTGAGTCAGATAATTGATTAATAAAGTGGTTTTCCATTTCAATTTCTGCATGTCCAGTTACGGAAAAAAGGGTGAGCTATATTTCTTGATGCAAATGTGTGATTTTCAGCTAGTAGCACCACAGAAGTACTTCTATAAGAAGCCTCTATGGTGCAGGAAAACCAGTGATTGAACTAAAAATCACATATTTTCAGTAAGAAAATCACGTAAGCTTTCAATCTCGGCTCCGCTTAAGTGAATTTGACGGGATGTCATTTCAATAAAACCTTCAATCGAATTCGAAGTCATTGAGGGAATTTCAGTATTTATGTCTTCACAATCAATAATAAGGATATATGAATTGAAATCTTGATGTAGAAATAGACGAGCAAAATAACCATTCTTGAACTCTTGACAAGTAAACATAAGTACTTGCTTTTCAGTAAGTTGGTTAATTTTAGCACAGAATGAAATTATATAAATTGCCGCTATATAACTAGACTGTGATTTATGTGTCGAAAACGACGATATCACATAATGGAAATGGATGCCTGAATAATTAAGGGGCGGTGGAATTGTTGGCACTTGAAATGAAAATAAGTGAGAATAAAGCCATAAAAATCAGATGCAAAGTTATTAAATACATTTATCATTTTTTCGTGATTATGTAATTAATGGTTTGGTTACATGCTGTTATTATTCTATAAATCAAAACCTGTGAATTCTATCATCAAGCTAACACTTACCTTACGTGGTGGAATGTTTTGTTATATATATCAAAGAACTGCGTCCACAAAGCAATCATTGCTCGTAGCTGAACAATGCACTACCTGCAAGGAATTTATAAAAAACTTAATAGTAAGTTTTGCCTGACTTGATGGTGATGTCATTGAGAGCCCTATACGTCAAGCGCCTGCCCACATAATGAGACCAACGCTCGCCGCAGAACGCTGAGCGATGAATTCTATTTGGATTGACCCATGCCAGCATTAATACCCAGAGCCTGCCGTAAGCGTGGCTGCGCTGCCACAACAACAGACCGCTCTGGCTACTGCGAGCAGCATCGCAATGAAGGATGGCAGCAGCATCAGCGAGGAAAGAGCAGACACGAACGCGGTTATGGTAATGACTGGACAATCAGACGCGCCCGCATCCTGAAGCGTGACAATTATCTGTGTCAGGAATGCCTACGTAACGGACGTGCAGTAGAGGCCAAGACGGTTGACCACATCAAGGCTAAGGCACATGGGGGAACCGATGATGATTCGAATTTGGAGTCGATCTGTTACTCCTGCCATAAAGCCAAGACAGCCCGCGAACGTCTGAAACGATTTTAAATTATGAGGTGACCATGACTGGATCAAAGAATGATTCAGGGCTTTCGCACGCCAGTAGCATCTGCAAGGTGGATGATTGCGGTTTGCCTGTCCGCTCCCGCAACAGTACGTACTGTGAGATGCATTACATGCGCGTTCGTCGTCATGGTTCAACCGAAAAACAAAGCGCCAGAAAGGAAGGTAAGCTGGAGCATTCGGGTGGCTATCTACTAGTCTATGCGCCCGAACATCCACTTGCCTGTGGTGGTAGCCGAGTCTACGAGCATCGCTTGGTTTATTACGATAAGCATGGCGCTGGCCCTTTCCGTTACCATTGGTGCTGCAAGTCCGTGAACTGGGATACCCTCCACATCGATCATCTTGATGACTGTAAGACCAACAACGAACCAACAAACTTGGTTGCCAGTTGCCCCGTGTGTAATCAGAAACGCGGTAGAGCAAAGATGCGACAGACGATGAGGAAGAAATCACACCGACGCTATAACGTACATGGAAAGACTATGTGTCTAAATGAATGGGCTGATTATCTCGGCATATCACCTAGCTCCATTGAGTATCGCCTGAATGCTGGATGGGATATCAACAAAGTATTCAGCCCACGCATCGGTAACAGTGGCCCACCAAGTCGTAAACTGGCGAAAATCGTGTACGAACACATCAAATGATATTCATTATCATGAATGGGAGGGGGAGGGTAAATCTCTACAGCCCTGTCACTCCAGTACCACCGCCTAGCCTTTCTTCACATCGCCGCAGGTTAGAAACCTTTTTATGGGTATCCCCACCGCGTGATTAATAGGAGTTTTCAATTATGTCCGGGCCACCGAAAACCCCGACCCATCTACGTTTGGTGAGGGGTAACCCATCAAAACGCCCGATCAACAAAAATGAGCCGCAACCGACAAAAGGGGTTCCCCCAACACCCAAGCATTTCAACAAGCAGGAAAAATACTGGTTTAAGGTTTTGGGTGAGCGCCTCGACAGCATCGGGGTGATTACCGTGCTTGATGGCATGGCCCTTGAATTGTTGGTTGGTGCTTATATCGAGTGGCGACGTCACCGTGATGTTATCGATTAGGAGGGAGATTCTTACAAAACCACCTCTGCTGATGGCAGCGTAATGATCCGTCCTCACCCTCAAGTGGCAATGATGGCCGACGCCTGGAAGAGGGTTTGCAAAATGCAAGCTGAGTTCGGCATGACCCCATCCAGTCGCTCAAAAGTAAATGCGGGTAATCCGGGCGAGAGTGATCCTCTTTCTGAGTTTCTTAACGCGAGGGACTAATGGCAAAAGTATCTGATGGCATTCGCTACGCTGAACGTGTCGCGGCGGGGGATGTTATTGCCTGCGAATACGTGCGTCTGGCATGCCAGCGCTTTCTTGATGATTTAAAGCAGGGCGAAGCGCGTAATGTTTATTTCAGCGAGCCACGCGCACAACACATCCTCAATTTTTATAAATTCGTACCACACGTTAAGGGCAATCTGGCCGGTCAGCCTATCGAATTGATGGACTGGCATGTGTTCATCCTGATCAATATCTTCTGCTTTGTCATTCCGCTGGTGGATGAGCAAACCGGTGAGGTCGTGTTACGCAACGATGGCAGCGGACGTCCGGTGATGGTCCGACGCTTTCGCACTGCCTATAACGAGGTGGCGCGTAAAAACGCCAAATCAACGTTGTCCACCGGTATTGGCCTGTACATGACTAGCGCTGACAGTGAGGGTGGTGCGGAGGTTTACTCTGCGGCCACAACGCGCGATCAGGCACGTATTGTGTTTGAAGACGCTAAAAACATGGTCAAAAAGGCCAAGGCGACGCTTGGAAGGCTGTTTGAATTCAACAAACTGGTTATTTACCAGGAGCAAACAGCATCAAAATTTGAGCCGCTTTCATCTGATGCCAACAACCTCGATGGCCTCAATATTAATTGTGGCATTGTCGATGAGTTGCACGCGCACAAAACCCGTGATGTGTGGGACGTTCTGGAGACGGCAACCGGTGCCCGCCTGCAATCATTGTTGTTTGGCATCACCACGGCGTGGTTCAATAAAGAGGGCATCTGTTACGAGTTGCGCGATTACGCCATCAAGGTGTTGCACGGATATAACAGTCCGGTAGAGGGGGCAGTAAAGGACGATACGTTTTTTGCCATTATCTATACCCTGGATAAAGACGACGATCCATTTGATGAGACCGTCTGGCAGAAAGCCAATCCCGGGTTAGGTGTTTGTAAGCGCTGGGACGACCTGCGCCGCCTGGCTAAAAAAGCCAAAGAACAGGTTTCAGCCCGCGTTAACTTTTTCACCAAACACATGAATATCTGGGTGACCGCTGAGTCTGCCTGGATGGACATGATTAAGTGGGAGAAATGTGAATACATTGCCCCACAACACGAGTTGAAGACTTACCCCATGTGGGTGGGCGTCGATCTGGCGCATAAAATCGATATTTGTGCGGCGGTCAAACTCTGGCGAGCAAATAACGGCCATGTGCATGCTGATTTTAAGTTCTGGTTACCCGAAGGACGGTTGGAGCGATGCTCTGCACAAATGGCGCAGATGTACCGCAAGTGGGCAGAACTCGGCAAGTTAGGGCTGACTGACGGTGACGTGATCGATCATGCTCAGATTAAGAGTGATCTCACTGATTGGATCAGTGGTGAAAACTTAAAAGAGACATGGTTTGACCCGTGGAGCGCCACACAATTTAGTCTAGCGCTGGCCGAGGATGGGGTGCCCATCGTTGAAGTGCCTCAGACCGTTCGCAACTTCTCCGAATCAATGAAAGAGGTTGAGGCGTTGGTATATGGTGAGCGCTTCCACCACAGCAATCACCCGGTGATGAACTGGATGATGTCGAACGTCACGGTTAAGCCAGATAAAAACGACAACATTTTCCCCAACAAATCGACACCATAAGCAAAAATCGATGGCCCGGCAGCGTTGTTTACTGCCATGAGTCGGTTATTGGTGAACGGTGGTAATGAAATCGACTTCCTTTCAACGCTCGATCCTGATGAAGACCTGTTGATGCTATGAAATCACTGATTACTGACGCTATCGGGCTAACCGGCTTTGGTTCGCTCGCGGCTGGTGTATCTGCAATTTGGGTTGTCCGTGGCATTGATGCTGGCTGGTGGCCTCTTGCTGATTTTTGCGCTGGTGGCCGCAAGGGGGAAACATGCCGCTTGATACTTTGTTTCGCTCCGAACCTCTGGAGAATCCAGGTACGCCAATCACCGGCGACTCAGCAGAAACGAACAATATTTTTGGCCGTGACGTTTATGTGAGTCCTGAAACGGCCATGAAACTGGCAGCGGTTTATGCCTGTATATACGTAATTTCCTCAAACATTGCGCAAATGCCACTGCATGTGATGCGCAAATCAGAGAACAAGGTGGAGCCAGCGCGCGATCATCCTGTGTTCTACCTGGTTCACGATGAACCGAACGTATGGCAGACCAGTTATAAGTGGCGCGAGTTAAAGCAGCGCCACATTCTGGGTTGGGGCAACGGCTACACCTGGGTTAAGTGCAGTCGCAGAGGTGAAGTATCCGGCCTTGAGTGCTGCATGACGTGGGAAACCACCTTTCTGAATACTGGCGGGCGCTACACCTACGTGGTTTATAACGAAGAGGGGGCATTTGCAATCAGTCCCGACGACATGATCCATGTTAGGGCTTTGGGCAATAACCAAAAAATGGGACTTAGCCCGATCATGCAGCACGCTGAAACAATTGGTATGGAAATGAGCGGGCAAGCGTATACCAGTTCCTTTTTTAGCGGTAATGCGCGACCTGCTGGCATCATTTCGGTGAAAAGCCAACTGAATGATGAAAGCTGGGGGCGACTAAAAAAAGCATGTGGCAAAAAGCGGTTACTGCGTTGCGCGGCCAGGAGAATAAAACAATGCTTCTCCCGGCTGAGTTGGATTACAACGCACTTACAGTTTCCCCGGTCGATGCGCAGGTTATTGATATGTCGAAGCTGAACCGCTCAATGATTGCCGGAATATTCAACGTACCGGCACACATGATTAATGATCTGGAAAAGGCGACATTTTCCAACATCACTCAGCAAGCCATCCAGTTTGTGCATTACACCATGATGCCATGGGTAACGAATTGGGAGCAAGAGCTAAACCGGCGTTTGTTTACGCGTGCCGAGAGATCTGCCGGATATTACACATGCTTTAACCTCACTGGCCTGCTTCGCGGTACTCCGCAAGAGAGTGCGCAGTTCTATCACTTTGCTATCACTGACGGCTGTATGAGTCGCAACGAAGCGCGCTCCTTTGAAGACATGAATCCTGTGGATGGGCTGGATGAAATGCTGGTGAGCGTTAACGCAGCCAACCCTGCCAGCGATTTTAAAACCACGAAAAATGATGATGGGGATAACACCAATGAATGATCGTGAATTACGTTGCTATAGCGGCGAAGTTCGCACCGAACAGGCGGGGGACGGACCAGCACACATTATCGGCTACGGCTCTGTTTTCAATTCCCGATCCGAACCGCTATGGGGTTTTCGGTAAATTATCAAACCGGGGGCATTTGATGATGTGCTGAACGACGATGTGTGAGCGTTGTTCAACCATGATGCCAATTTTATTTTGGGCCGCTCTACAGCAGGAACGCTGTCTGTTGCTGTTTATGATAAAGGGTTGCGCTATGACATTACCGTTCCCGATACGCAGACGATCCGCGATCTGGTTTTGTCACCCATGGCTCGCGGCGATATCAGCCAGTCATCCTTTGCTTTCCGTGTCGCTCGTGACGGGGAGCACTGGTACGAAGACGAAGAGGGGATTGTTATTCGTGAAATCACCAAGGTTTCACGGCTTTTTGATGTAAGCCCTGTGACTTATCCCGCCTATCAGGAGGCAGATTCAGCGCTGCGATCTATGAAGGCATGGCAGGAGGCGCGCAATAGTGGCGCGCTACAGAAATCAATCAACGAAAGAATGGCGCGTGAGCGCCTCCTGACTTTACTTAACGCGTAAGGAAAAGACATGAAACTGCATGAATTAAAACAGAAACGTAATACCATCGCCGCCGATATGCGTGCATTGCACGATAAAATTGGTGAAAACACCTGGACGGAAGAGCAGCGTACTGAATGGAACAAGGCAAAGTCTGAGTTGGATGGCTTGGATGCACAGATTTCCCGCGAAGAAGAGCTACGCCGTCAGGATCAGACGTATGTTGATGACAATGAGCAGGAACAGCGTCAGCAGCAGCAAAATAAAAGCGATCCGGCCGCACAGGCTCAGGAAAAGCGTGTTGCCGCGTTCGATCGCTTCCTGCGCAATGGCTTTGCTGAATTAACCAGTGAAGAACGCCAGGCTCTGAAAGAATTGCGCGCTCAGGGAACCTCTCCAGACGATAAAGGCGGTTATACCGTTCCTACCCAGATGTTGAACAAGATCGTCGATGCAATGAAAGCGTATGGCGGTATTTCCAGTGTGGCGCAAATCCTGAATACCTCTACTGGGCAGGATATCACCTGGTCCACCTCTGACGGCACGACGTAAGAAGGGGGAGCTGTTAGGTGAAAACACGGCTGCATCAGAAGAAGATGTGGAATTCGGCTCTGTAATTCTGGGGGCGAAAAAGCTGTCATCCAAGATCATCCGCGTTTCGAATGAGCTTTTGCAGGATAGTGGCGTTAACATTGAGGCATATCTCGCAGGTCGCATTGCTCAGCGCATTGGTCGCGGCGAAGCGAAATACCTCATTCAGGGCACTGGGGCGGGCACTCCAGTTCAACCGAAGTGGTTACAGGCATCCGTTACTGGCACGGTAAATACTGCTTCTGCGACTGCGTTCACCTGGAAAGAAATGAACGCGCTGAAGCACGCTGTTGACCCTGCCTATCGTTCTGCACCTCAGGTTCGCTGGGCATTCAACGATGCCACTTTACAACTCGTTGAAGAGATGGGGGATAACCAAGGTCGTCCGCTGTGGTTGCCGTCTATTATTGGCGGGGCTCCTGCAACGGTGCTGAATGTTCCGTATGTAATAGATCAAGGGATCGCAACCCTTGCAGCGGGCAAAAAGTTTGTTTACTTCGGTGATTTTAACCGCTTCATTGTTCGCCGCGTTGCTTATATGACGCTTAAGCGCTTGGTTGAGCGTTACGCCGAGTACGACCAGACTGCGTTCCTCGCGTTCCATCGCTTTGACTGCGTCCTGGAAGATGTTGCAGCTATTAAGGTGCTAGTGGGCAAACCTGCATAAGGTTCGATCACCATCCTGACAACGAACACCGCTTAGGCGGTTTTTTTTATGCCTGCAATCTGGTAACGGGTTGCAGGCGGAGTGCTTTCTATGGTTCCAACGATTGAGGAATTGCGCAATCAATGCCGAATAGACAGCGATGATGCCACCGAAGACCGGGCGCTTACGCTTTACTGTTCGGCGGCAAAGGGAAGGGCCGAGAATTATATTAACCGCAAGCTATATGACGATAAGGTGCTTGAAAACGAAAGCTAAGGACTGGTTATCTCGTCGGATATCAAGTTGGCGCTGATGCTTGCGGTTGGATTTTGGTATGAGAATCGTGAGGCGCAGAGCCTGCCAGCCGGATTTTTTTCCATTCTGGAGCCCTACAGGTTTATTCCGCTATGAATATCGGGAAAATGCGCCACCGCGTCACCATCCAGAACTTCACCACAACCCGCGATGCTGGTGGGCAACCCATCAAGACGTAGTTTGATGCTGCTACTGTGTGGGCCGAGGTCGCACCTATAAGCGGGCGTGAGCTGGTGACTTCAGGTGCGGTATCTGCTGAGGCGACGATCCGCGTGTGGATGCGTCATCGCCGTGATGTATCGGCGGCGTCACGGTTACTGTGCCTGAACGGGCCGTTTAAAGGCTTAACGCTGGACATTATAGGGCCACCTATTCCAGACGGTAAGTGCACTCGACTGGAAATATTGTGCAAGCAGGGGGGGGTGAAGCGTGATTGATTTCAACCTCGATTTTTCTGGCCTGAATGATATCGCCCGCGCTCCGGTTCGTACGGGGAAAATGCGTAAAAACGTTGTGGTGGTTACTCAGAAATCACGACGGAAAGGGGAAATCTCATCTGGCGTGCATGTTCGCGGTGTGAATCCAAGAACGGGTAACAGCGAGCGATAACACCATGAAGGCGAAAAACCCGCGCAATGTCTTTTACTGGCGCTTTGTCGAAATGGGTACGGTGAATATGCCTGCGCATCCTTTTGTTCGCCCCGCGTTTGACACAAGACAGGAGGAAGCAGCCAACGCCGCCATTGCTCTGGCAACCCGTGCGATTGATGAGGTGCTGAGTAAATGACAGAAACCGATATTCATCCGCTACTCACCGGGATAGCAAACGGTAATGTTTATCCGTACATCATTCCGCTGAATAGCGAGGGTGAGCCGGATATTGCACCGCCGTGGGTGGTGTTCTCATTTGTATCCCAACTATCCACTGATGTGCTGTGTGGTCCAGCAGAAACCGCATAGTCCGTTCAGTTTGATGTTTACGCCATAACCATCGCTCAGGCGCGCGATATTCGTAGCGCTGTTATTGCCGCGGTATCACCCCTCGCACCGGCACATCAAATGCTCACTAAATGCTCACTCAGGAATTTGACACCGAAACTGCATTGTACCGGGCTACAGCAGAATTACAGTTTATCGACTAATTCCACACCATCACCATCCTGACCCGCCATTGAGCGGGTTTTTTATTTTGCAGACAGCCATGTCATCACTGTTTGAAAAATCGCAGTTAACGAAAATTCTTATTTCGTCTCTGCCGGCAACAGCCGCAACAATGGACGCCGCGACCTACCTTGATCTGACGTGTACCATTAAAGAGGCGCAGTTCACTGGTGGTCAGAAACAGGATATTGACGTTACTACCCTCTGCTCAACCGAGCAGGAGAACATTAACGGTCTGCCTGCGCAGTCTGAAATTTCGCTTTCGGGCAACTTTTACAAAAACCCGGCGCAGGATGCGTTACGTGATGCCTACGACAACGATACTACCTATGCCTTTCAGGTCATCTTCCCGTCTGGCAACGGCTTTAAATTTCTGGCCGAGGTGCGACAACATACCTGGTCTTCTGGGACTAATGGCGTGGTGACCGCGACGTTCTCGTTACGCCTCAAGGGTAAACCAACGCCGATCGATGCCGTCGCACCACTGGTATTAACTACCGATCTCTCTGCCACTCAAATGGTTACTGCGGGTTCAGCGCTAACACTCACAGTGGCGGCAAGTGGTGGCGTAACGCCATACACCTATAAGTGGAAGAAAGGCGGTACCGTAGTGAGCGGCCAGACAGCCGCGACATTCAACAAGGCCAGCTCGGTTGCCGGTGATGCGGGTGTTTATACCTGTGAGGTGACAGACTCGGCACCATCGCCAGTCACGATCACATCCGCATCCTGTACCGTCACCATTAGCTAACCCGGAGCAACACCGCATGGCAAAGAAAAGCATTAAATCCCTGGCGCTGGCTCCCGGTGCTGGCTTTCTCACGAAGGCTATCGAGGTTCCAGAGTGGGAAGGGTTAAAGTCATCCTGCGCGAGCCAAGCGCCGAGGCGTGGCTGCGCTGGCAGGATACGTTAAAAACCGACGAGGACAGCGAAGTGTTATATGTATCTGAACGCGCCCGCCGTAATCTTCACGCTGATGCTACGTTGTTTATCGATATTTTTCGTGATGAAGATGGCAAACCGGTATTTTCAGTTGCTGATACTGAAAGAGTTGAAAGCATTTATGGCCCTGTGCATAGTCGGTTACTGCGCCAGGCGCTGGACATCATCCACGACGCGGAGATAGCCAAAAAAAAAGTAACTCAGCCTGGCATGCAGTTTTTGATGGCGCTGGCGCTCCGGCTGGGGCGCACGCTGTCAGAAATGCGTCAGACGATGACAGCCAGCGAGTTGATGATGTGGATTGAGTACGACAAACTTTCCCCCATCAGTGATGCTCGTGGAGATATTCAAACGGCGCAGATCGTCAGTGCAGTATATGGCGCTCAGGGGGTAAAAGTGCCACTTACTGACGCTATGCTTGACTGGTCAGGCAAGGAAGAAGACGCTGACCCGTTTGGCAATCTGGAGGCGTTTCTTTCTCAGGCAGCTATGTAGTGATCTCGAAGTTGGCCGATGTTAATGTATCATCACTTAACACCAACAGGAGTGACGATGAAAAAGATAATCGGTATTCTATGTATGTTATTAACTTCTTATAGTTATGCCAGTGCAGTTCTCCAGCCTAGTGAATTAAAAGTTTTTGTTGAGAGCGCCTGTTCTGAGCAAACTAATAAAGAAGCGTGCGCAAAGTCGCTCTATAAATTTATGGGTTATGCACAAGCAAATGATGATTATTTTATGTAATGCCAAAAACTAAAAAGCTCTGGCATGTCGATTAACAAAGATGCCTGCCAACAATCCAAAGAACTGAGAGACTTCATTGAAGCTAACGCCAATTAAAAGTTGTATTTCTTTTCATAATAACCTGTTCCGGCAGGTTTTTTTATATTTAGGGAAAACAAATGGCAACCCTGCGTGAATTAATCATTAAAATCTCTGCCAATTCACAGTCATTTCAATCAGAAATTTCTCGCGCTTCTCGCATGGGTAGTGATTATTATAAAACCATGCAAAGTGGTGGTCGTCAGGCAGCAGCAGCTTCCCGTGAAAGCCAGAAAGCATTGGCGGAAGTGAATGCTAAACTTGTCTCGGTAAAGTCTACCGCCTTGGGAATGGCTGGTGCGTTGGCGGGTGCATTTGCTACTGGAAATCTTATTAATTTGGCCGACCAGTGGAATATGGTCAATGCGAGGCTTAAACAGGCGTCGATATCTACGCAAGACTTTACCAGTAATCAGGCTGCGTTGATGGCGCTTAGCCAAAGAACGGGTACCGCTTTTGCAGATAATGCAGGGTTATTTGCCCGCTCGGCCGCTTCACTGCGTGAATACGGTTACTCATTGCAAGATGCATTAAAAGTTACCGAAGCATTGGCTACCGGCCTTAAACTTTCTGGTGCAGGTGTTCAGGAATCCAGTTCTGTTATCACCCAATTCAGTCAGGCACTGGCGCAAGGTGTTTTGCGTGGTGAAGAGTTCAACTCTGTAAACGAAAATGGTGATCTGGTTATCCGTGCGTTGGCGGCAGGAATGGGCGTTGCACGTAAAGACCTCAAGGCGATGGCTGATGACGGGAAACTGACTGCTGATAAGGTAGTGCGTGCATTAATCAGCCAGCTTGGGGCGATGCAAAAAGAGTTTGAGGCTATGCCTGCTACCGTTGGCGGCTCGGTAACGAAGGTGCAAAACGCTTTCCAACAATGGGTAGGCGGAGTTAATCAGACATCCGGCGTGACGGCTACCTTATCGGGAACGTTGGATAAACTGGCGGGCAATATTGATGATGTAGCGACCGCTGCTGGCGTGCTGGTGGCCGTGGGAGCCGCTCGGTATTTTGGTAGTATGGCTTTAGGTGCCTCTAGCGCTACCGCAAAGATCATTGACCTGCGAAAAGAGCAAATCAGCGCAGCAGCTGCACAACTTAACGCTGCACAAATGGTGCAGAGAAAGGCCGTGGCAGACGCGGAAGCGGCAGTATCGGCGTATAACCTTGCCGTTGCAGAAGCAAATGTAGCGAAGGGCTCTAATGCCTCAATGATCGCTACGCAGAATTTAACAAATAAGCGTAGCGCAATGATTGCGGCCAACGCTGCATTAATAAACTCAAATCGCGCCGTAGCTGCATCTGAGGCATCTGTTAATGGGTTAACATCCGCATCAAGCGTAGCAATGAGTGGATTGAAATCACTTGGTGGATTACTTGGTGGGAGGTATTGTGATGCTTGGAGCGACCGCATGGTACGCTTTTTATCAACAGCAGGAACAGGCGCGACAATCTGCACAAGATTATTCCCGCACAATAGATGAAATTCGGCAGAAGTCAGGGGCTATGAGCCTAACTGATGCGGCCGACAATCGTAAGAAAGCGGAGGCGTCACTTGCAGAACAAAACCGCCTAATTGTAGATCAGCAAAATAAAGTCCGCGCACTAAAAAGGGACATTGATACTTTAAATGAAGCCAAAATCAATCCCGCATATAAAGGCACGCTCAATGAAGCAGATATTACTAATGGCATTGCCACAGCAACTGCAAAATTAGCCGTTGAGCGAGCCAGATTGAATCAATTGCAAGGAAAGGCGCAAAGCATACAGGAGGCTTTGGAGAGTCTTGAATACCGTAGAGTATCGCTTATTAGGCAGCAAGCCGCAGAGCAAAACGCGATTACTCAATCCTTACGACGAATGAACGGCCAGCACTCTGAGTTTAACCGTCTGTTATCCTTGGGCAATGATCTATTGTCTGCTCGGCAGGGAAACGCGCTATTCCCGTTTAGAACCCCCGATGCCACACTAACCGACAAAAAAAGGATGCATTGGAGAAAAGCCGCCAGGATCTGGAGGTTTCAAAACTTAAAGGCGAGGCAAAAGAGCTTAAGCGACTCGGTTTTTCAGCTGATGAGTTGTGATTAACCAATATTCCGGCCAACCAAACGGCACGGCAAGAATATATCAATAACCGCTTGGCTGAATGGCGAAATAATGAAGCCAACAAACCTCAGAAAAAGGGACCAAAAACCGACGAAGAAAAAGCAGTCGATACCTATGACCGGCTAGTTAAGCAACAACGTGAACGGCTGGCGCTGGGAAGTTCAAACACAGAATTGGCAAAAATGGCGTATAAAACCTCTCAGGGTGAATTATCGACCCTTTCCAGCATTCAAAAACAGGAGTTGGCAAGAAATGCCGCTTTGATAGATCAGGCGGAAATACGGAAAAAGGCAGTTGAATACGAGAATGGACTGATTGATTCAAATGCCAATGCAAAGGCGGCTAACGACGCTAACCTTATCGGTTTCGGTGAGGGTTCCCTCGTTCGTGAGCGTATGCAGGAAATGATCAGCATCCGCCGCGAGTTTATCCAGAAAGATGATGAGCTACGGCGTCAGCATAAGGCTGGTGAAATTGATGATGAGTTTTTCAATCGAGCCATTGCCATGAATAAGCGCTATCTGGATAAACGTCTGAGTGACCAGCAGATGTATTACACCTCATTGGATGACCAGCGCAATAACTGGATGGGGGGCATGCGTGACGGTTTTGTCGATTGGGCTGATGAGGCGACAGATTACGCTACTCAGGCGTCACAGGGCATGAAAACGGCCATGAGTGGTGCGGTTGGCTCCATCACTGAAATGCTCAACGGTAATGTTAATAGCTGGAAAGATTGGGGCGTGAGCGTCCTTAAAATTATCGAAAACGTACTAGTCAACATGGCGGTGGCAAACGCAGCCAGTTCTGCCAGTAGCATGTTTGGTAGCCTGTTTAGTGCTGGCGCATCAGCGTCTTCAGGTGCTGCGTCGGCGTCAAGCAATACTTTTACCACTGGCGCATACAATAATCTCTCATTCAATGCTCTGGGTGGTGTTTATCAGTCACCGTCGCTAAGTGCATACAGTGGTGGTGTATACAGTACACCACAGCTTTTTGCGTTTGCTAAAGGTGCAGGGGTGTTTGGTGAGGCCGGGCCAGAGGCCATTATGCCGCTGACACGAGCTGCAAATGGTTCTCTTGGCGTAAGGGCGATCATGCCAGATACCTCAGCATTGGCCGGCGGTGATCCTCATGTGACGGTAAATATTTCCAGCGACTGGCAAGCAACCCAAACATCGACACCAGGCTATGAACAGTTTGGGCATGAAATTGGCCAGTTTGTCGATCAGCGGTTCAAAGTCTTGTTGCAGAAAGAAATGGGGCAGGGAAGAAGTCTGAATGCAGCAATGAAAGGAAGGAGGGGGGTAATGGCTATCGAAACATTCAGCTTTTACCCTCGCGTCAATCCAGAGGGGGCATTTACACAGCGAACCCGATCGATACAGTTCGGTGACGGGTACACACAGCGGGCAGGCGACGGGATTAACGGTGAGTTACAAAGTTGGCCGTTAACGTTTGTTGGCAATCAGGCACATATTCAGCCGATCATTGCATTCCTGCGTCGCCATAAGGGCTATAACGCATTTCAATGGGTAAACCCGCTTGCTGAGTTAGGGTTGTACTGCTGCCCTGATGGGTTTAACGTTACCGCGATGGGTAAAAACAGTCGCAGCGATCAGGTGTTTCAACTTACAGCAACGTTTGTCACTGCTTACCATCCATAATCAAGGTTAATCATGGCTATAAACACCGACTCCCAAAAACTGGAGCCGGGCAATCGCGTGCGCCTGTTTGAAGTGGATTGCACGGCATTTGATGGCCCGGAATTGTATTTTCACAGTCATGCTATCGCTCATACCTCAGAGGAAATTGAGGCGACTGGTGACGATGAAGCAAAGATACTCGCCAAATCTATCTGGTGGCAGGGCAAAGAGTATAAAGCCTGGCCAACGCAGGTTGAGGGCTGGAAATGACCAGTGATGGCAGTGCCCCGACGCCCACACTGGCGGTGGGTAATATCGATGGCACCATTACCGCGCTTTGTCTGGCCTATCAGAACCTGGCACAAGCGACGGTACTGGTTCACACCACATTTGCACACTATCTTGATGCGCGAAATTTTCCTGAAGGTAACGCCGACGCCGATCCAACGCAGGAGCGGCTAGAGGTCTGGTATATCGATAGCAAAACCGCAGAAGACGACGAATCAGTCAGCTTCAAATTGTCATCACCGGCAGACCTGCAAGGCATCATGATCCCCACAAGGCAGATACACAGTCTGTGTACCTGGTGTATACGCGGCCAGTATCGGGGGGCATCCTGTGGTTATACCGGCACAAACTATTTTGATGCAGATGGCAATCCTGTTGACGATCCGGCGCTGGATGAATGTTCGGGGCTACTTTCAACCGGCTGCGAGCTGCGTTTTGGCAAAGATGCTGGATTACCGTTCGGCGGTTTTCCCGGCTCCGCGCTGATTAAGAGGTGAATAGTGAAACTGAGCAAATTAATCATTACAGAAATACTGGCCCACGCTGAGCACGTCTATCCGTATGAGGCGTGTGGGCTGATTGTGCAGTGCGGCCGGAAACAGCGTTACGTGCGCGGCCGCAATCAGGCGCTGGAGCCGGAAGACATTTCACGATGAACCCGGAGGATTACGCGGAAGCAGAGGATAGCGGGGCCATCATTGCCATTGTTCACAGTCATCCTGACGCTACCACGCAACCAAGCCATGTTGATCAGGCCGAGTGTGATGTGTCGCAACTGCCTTGGGTGATAGTCAGTTGGCCGGAGGGGGATATTCGTACCATTATGCCAACGGAGGGTATCAAGCCGTTGCTGGGGCGTTCTTTTGTGCACGGTATCTGGGATTGCTATGCCATTGTGCGTGACTGGTATCTGTTGGAGCGAAGCATAACGCTGCCCAATTTTGAACGTTCAGATGGATGGTGGGAGCGGGGAGAGAACCTTTATATTAAAAATTATGCTGATGCAGGAGGTGTTGCAGTCAATGACGCGTTGCAGGTCGGTGACGTAATCATTATGTAAGTGCGCTCCAGCGAGCCGAATCATGCTGGCGTCTACGTTGGCAACTGTGAAATAATCCATCACATGTACAACCAGTTAAGCCAGAAAGTGCCCTACGGCGGCTACTGGTTGGACAGGACCATAACCCGCCTGCGTTATACGGGAGGCGTTAATGTCGGTAGCGATTGAGTATCAACCCCTGAAAACCATTCGTTTATACGGGGTGTTGGGGGCAACCTTCGGCCGTGTGCACCGTCTGGCGGTTGAAAGCCGTCAGGAAGCTATCGAGGCGCTCAGCGTAATCATCCCCGGCTTTGAAAAGTTCCTGCTGACCAGCAAGGCGCGGGGGTTAACTTACGCAGTATTTGACGACAAGCGAAACCTTGATCGTGATGAGCTGGATTTCGGCATAAGCCATGAAATCCGTATTGCTCCTGTAATTATTGGGAGCAAAAAGGCGGGGTTGTTTCAAACTATCCTCGGCGTCACATTGCTGGCCATCGGCACTTTTGCTCCCTGGGGTGCTGCGTTGTGGGCAAGCGATTTGGTTGGTGCAATAGGGATATCAATGGCGATCGGCGGGATAGTTCAAATGCTCACCCCGATGCAAGGGGGGCTTTCAGTGCGCGAATCCCCCGATAACAAACCCTCCTACGCTTTCGGTGGACCGGTTAACTCCATCGCTCATGGTAATCCGGTGCCTATCCTATATGGCCGTCGCCGAATCGGTGGTGCAATTATCTCAGCTGGTATTTACGCAGAGGATCAACAATAGGAATTATCATGTAAGAAAAATACGTTATTAAAAATTCAACCAGATTGTATGTCGGCAATTTATTAATTGGCGAGGATGTAACCTTTGTTAATAAACTCGCCATCGCAAAAACATTTGCCAATGATTTATCGGCTAATGAATTTGTTGAATCCAAAGGTCTGACTGATGTTGAGGTTAAAAAGGTCAGCGTAACCGTAATGATTGAAGAGGTGTGATATGACAGATATGACCTTTATCACAGTAAGATTAAAAGTGGGACAGGCTGAAGATGGGACGCTTTATCTCGTGGGGCTAGCCAAAGAAACTGATGAACAGCGCCGCATTGCAGCGCTGGAGCAGCAGGTTGTACAATTAAGCGTGCAACTATCACATTTACAAGCTAATCAGGAACGATTGCATTTTGATAAGGTGCGTAATTCAGTTATCGACTCTGTATCGCGCGCATTAGATCATAAATTCGATCCAAAGCGTCCCTGACAAGGAAAATAACCAATGGACAAATTAGTTGATTTCATAGAGAGGTACGGCATCGCCTGTGATCATCTCGCTATTGAGTCTTTTTGTGGCTTTCATGATGTTATCAAAAATAGCGTTAAGCGAGACCCACGTGTCTTCGACCCCGTTCCCGTAAGCATAGAAGTGAATGCAGAATCTGTACCCTGTAAGCTCATTCCTGCCAGCCCTGATGTAGTCCGTTATGAGGGGTGTGATCCTGAGGGAGCCTTTTCTAAAATCGGGCCGTTCTATTTGAAGATAAAGCGATAATTTATCGTATATCCAGATTATTAATTTTTTGTCAGCGTTGGTTTCTATGTTTCTGACAAAAAACTCTACTCTACCGTGGTTCTTGTGAGAACAATGGAATAAATATGCACTTGGTGATTCTGTTGGTTCTCCTGAAAGGAGGCAATCTGTGCTCTCCAAGGCGCTGTCATTTCCGTTAATCCACTTAAGGAAGGAGTAAAATAACTTAATGGCTGGACGATCGGAATAAGGGGAGAAATCCTCTAACTGCGTCTCGATAAGCTCAGGATTTTCGCGAAAATTATAATAACGTCCAGCACGGTACTCATGCCCCTCAGTTTGCCCACAGGGCTGAGTTCGTTTGCCTGATTCAGTAATTTCGAATGATGAAACAACGAGCATTTTTTCTCCTTCGGTCCAGAGGTGAACAGCCATCCCTCCGGCGTAAACGCCTGCGCCTGTGCGCGGCGAGCTGATGGGTTCCCGATGGTGGTGTGCGTAATAGTTTTTGATTTTTTACGTTAACCTCATAACAGCAGGCCGTATAGCCTGATATTTGATCAGTTATGCCCACCCTGTGTGGGCTTTTTCTTTTCTGGAGTATCCATGCAGACAATTCGTGGTCGCAAAGGTGGCAGCGGCAATGCCCGGACGCCGGTTGAGTCGCCGGATTCTATTCAGTCAACGTCCTATGCAAAAATCCTGTTGGCGCTGGGTGAAGGGGGGTTTAGCGGTGGGCTGGATGGCACCCGTGTTTTTCTGGACGGAACGCCGATCACTGATGCCAATGGTAACGCTAATTTTTCAGGGGTGACGTGGGAGTTTCGTTCTGGCACACCCGATCAATCCTACATCCCCGGCTTCCCTGGCGTTGAGAATGAAATTACCGTCAGCACAGAATTAACGAGCCAGACAGCGTGGGTACGCTCCCTGACGAATACCCAACTTTCCGCAGCGCGCCTGCGCTTTTCGTGGTCTGCGCTCCAGCAACAACTGGATAACGGCGATGTAGTGGGTTATCGCATTGAGTATGCCATTGATGTGGCCACGGATGGCTATAAGGAACTGCTAAAAACGGCGATAGATGGGAAGACCACCACAAAATATGAACGTAGTCATCGCATTGATTTACCCGATGCAACAACCGGCTGGCAAATCCGCGTGCGTCGCATTACACCCAATTCAGCGAGTAACCGCATTGCCGATAAAATGGCGATTGATGCTATTACGGAAATCATTGATGCGAAATTACGTTACCCGGAAACCGCATTGCTGTTTGTCCAGTTTGATGCGAAGCAGTTTCAGAATATCCCTGTGATTTCCTGTGAGCCCGATGGGCGCATTATCCGCGTCCCTACAAACTATAACCCGGTAGCCAGCACCTACAGCGGGGCATGGGACGGCACCTTTAAATGGGCGTTCACCAATAACCCTGCCTGGGTGTATTACGACATCCAGATCAGTGATCGCTTTGGTCTTGGCAACCGTATCAAAGCTGAAAACCTTTCCGTTTCGAAGTGGACGCTGTACCAGATTGCGCAGTATTGCGACCAGTTGGTCCCTGATGGCCGTGGCGGTGACAGCACGGAGCCACGGTTTTTGTGCGATGTGTATATCCAGTCGCAGGAAGAAGCCTGGACCGTGCTTAATGATCTGGCCGCAATTTTTCGCGGTGCTACGTTCTGGGGCAATAACCAGATGAACGTGATCGCCGATATGCCGCGTGATATTGATTACATCGCCACGCGCGCCAACGTGAAAGACGGGAAATTTACTTACAGCAACGCCAGCGAGAAAACTCATTACAGCCAGGCTATGGTGGCCTGGTCCGATCCGGCCAATAGTTATCAGGATGCTGTTGAAGCCGTCAATGATAACAAGTTGGTTAAGCGATACGAAATCAAACAGGCTGAAGTGACGGAGATTGGCTGCATACGCCAGACGGAGGCGATCCGCCGTGGTAAATGGATTTTGCACACCAATGATGCGGGCAGGGCTATTGCGTACACGATGGGGTTGGATGGCGATATTCCGGTGCCAGGCTCGATTGTGGGGGTTGCTGATTCGTTACTGGCAGGACGTCCCCTGGGTGGTCGCATCAGCGCGGTTGACGGGCGAAACATCACGCTTGACCGCGTCTCTTCTGCGGCCATTGGTGAGCGCCTGATTGTTAACCTGCCGAGTGGGAAAGCAGAAGGGCGCACCATTGAAGCGGTAAACGACAAAATCATTACGGTCACAACAGACTACAGCGAAACGCCGATCGCAGAATCGGTCTGGGCAATAGATGCCACTGATTTAGCTTTGCAACTGTACCGCATTGTTGGTGTGGCTGAGTCGGATGGCGGTCTGTCATTTGATATCACCGGCGTCGAGTATGACCCGGACAAATGGGACAAGATTGATAACGGAGCACGCATTGAATCTCGGCCTATCAGTGTTGTTCCTCCGTCGGTGCAACCCGCGCCTGCTAATGTTGAGATTGGCAGTTATAACACGGTCGATCAGGGCATAAACATTACGACATTGCGGGTGACGTGGGAGCGGGCTGAAAGCGCAATCGCTTATGAATCTCAATGGCGGCGCGATAACGGCAACTGGATAAATGCTCCGCGCACTTCCGCGCTGGGCTTTGAAGTACCTGGTGTTTACGCCGGGCAATATCAAGCCCGTGTCCGCGCAATTAACGCGGCAGAAATATCCAGCATGTGGGCCAATGCACAGGAAACCCGACTTAACGGTAAAGAGGGTAACCCGCCTGCGCTGGCAAGTTTCATCACAACACCGCTCGTTTTTGGTATCCAGCTAAACTGGAGTTTCCCTGCTGACACAGACGATACCCTAAAAACGGAGATTCAATATTCCCCGACGAGCGACGGCCAGAATGCGTTACTACTGGCTGATGTGGCTTACCCCACTCGCACGTATCAGCAAATGTGGCTCAGTGTCGGCCAGGAGTTCTTTTACCGCGCCCGTATTGTTGACAAGTCAGGCAATCAGGGACCGTGGACGAACTGGATACGCGGGGAATCCAGCACAGACGTAAGCGATATTACGGATGTGATTGTGGGTGAAATCACTGAAACAGACGCATGGAAATCTCTGGTCGGTGAGGTTGAGAACAATACCCAGCAAATCTCGGACGGCATGCTGAACAGCATTGAACAGGCGAAAGCGATTATCCGCAACAGCCTGACTAACGATGCTGAAACACGACGCTGGCGCGCGCAGAACGGCGACAGAGCGGCAGAAATCACCGAAACGCGTGCTGCAATTACAAATAAAGTCGAGGCCAGAACGATTGCGATGTTGGAAATGCAATCAAGTATAGGCACGGCTAACAGTAATCTGACGCAGTTACAGCAGACAGTGGCAACGCAAAACGAAACCACATAGCAGCAACTGACCAATCTCAACAGCCAGATGAACGATCCTGTAACCGGCCTTACAGCGAATGCGGCGGCGGTGCAGGGACTGCAAACCTCAGTTACAAATATCGATGGGCAACTGACCGCGCAGGCGACGCAGATAACGTCCCTGACTTCCACGGTTAACGGCGTCACAAGTGAAATTAGCGACATTAGTAGTGTGGTTAATGGCACTGACGCAAAGTTGTCGGCCTATCGTACCCTTCGCATTAAAATTGATGCGGATGGGCGTCAATATGTAGCCGGTATGACACAGAGCATTGAGGACACGGATGAGGGGATGCAATCGAATACCATATTCCTGCAAGACCGATTCTCGATCATGAATGCGGCTGGGGGGAAATCAGCAATTAATATTCACCACGCAGGGTAATCAGGTAATTATTGATTCTGCGGTTATTGGTGATGCCACGATAACTGCCTCGAAAATTAAGGATGCAGAAATTACGGAGACTAAAATTGCAGATGCAGCTATAACGAATGCAAAAATATCCGGCGTGATTAAGTCAAGTACGTTTAGTGACATCAATCGAACAGGTTGGATGTTAGACAAGGATGGTGGCGGTAGATTTTATGGCCCAGTTTATGCTGAAAAGCTAGAAGGGGATGTTGTTAATGGTGTACTGGTTCCAGGGATTGATAGCCAAGGTGTTGATTCAAGAACTATTAAATACTTTGCTTCAGGAAGATACAGGATGGCAGTGAGTATTGGTCTGAATGTTTCTTTTGTTAACACCAATGATGCTACTCAAGTGAATAAAGTACAGGTAAAAGTAAATGACTCACTTAAAAAATCAATGATTTTCACATCAGGCAGTGGGACGTATGGAGCAGGTAGAATATATATACCAATCAGTTTTATGCACCAAATGGAAGTCGGAGATACGTCAGTAACTATAACAATATTAGCCAATACTTCTGCCCCCTAGGAATCTAAGGCTTACAATACCTGATTTTGAAGTGATTGCATTCATGGTTGGGGCATCTTCCTTTGATGTTTATTAACGCTTTAAATATATTTAATAAATATTTTTATTCTAAGTGTTGGCTGGCATCGTAAATCACAGAGGTGTTCATGTCTTGGTATAAAATTGGAACTATCGCTGCAACTAACGGCAGTAAAATCATTACGGGCACAGGAACACAATTCACTAATCCATTAAACGGTGTATCAGCAGGGCGGATGTTATTATTGCCTGCTGCTGGCACTGTTCAGATTTATGAAATTGAGTCTGTGCAATCCGATACACAATTAACGCTGGTATCTGCATTTACTGGCACAACGGGAACAGGAAAAGCCTATGCCATTCCCACTTCACCGGCTGTCTCCATTGAACAATTTGCCCATGAGTTTGCATCAACGCTGGCTTATTACCAGCAGCAGTTATCGGGCTGGCAGCAGATATTAACAGGAACGGGAAACGTTACGCTCACCACGCCAGATGGTCAGGCCGTTACTGTTCGCTCACAGCAGGCTTGGGATGTTGCACTGGATGGGAAGGTTACAGGAGTTAAGCAGACGGGCGCATTTGATGCCACCGCAGGCTCGTTATTGATAAATGGGGCTTGGGGCTGGGGTGGTAGCGGGCAGTTGTCCGGCATAACCTCAGACACCGATTTGCTGACCTATCTGCGTGGAGCCAATACACCAAGTAGCGTTCTAAGACTTCAATACAACAGCACCTACGCGAAGCAGAACGCCGCAAGTATTTATACGCGCGTTAATGACATGTGGTCGCTGATTAGCGTTGGCCCTCATGGTAGCGCGGGTAATTCTGCCAATGGTGTGCGAATGTCTGCTGGTACAACATCGGGCGGGCAAACTGTTACTTATGATGTTTGGACAGACAAAAACCTAATAAAACAAACCGGCGTCAACGACACAACTCCAGGCTCTATGTTGCTTAACGGTGCGCATGGGCTAGGCAGGTCGCAATCTGCCGGTATCTCGATGCCTACTATTTTGGACGGCAATAACTCAGTTACGGCAGGGTTTGTTGAGCCAGCTTCCGCTACAAATTGGTATTATCAATTTAGTCCTGCCGTTGTTGCTTTCCGTGCTGGTGGTGCTGACGGAACCGGGCAAATCATGCAGGTGCAGGTAGGGCCAAGTGGTGAGCTGGCGGCCAGGCACCGAACCAATAATGTGTGGACGACATGGGCCGCTCATATGACGCTTAGTACCGCACAAACTATAACGGCGATTAAAACACACACCGCTGCAGTGGTAGTTTCAAACGCCGTTGCTTTTCGTGGAACATTGACAGGCGGTAATGTAAGAAACCTGGCGCACATCAACGCCTCGAACGTTGTTCGCCTCGGAGACGCCGCAGCGCCAACCACTATCCACGGCAGCGCGATGCCATTGGTCCAGGTCGGGTCTGGAGAGAATTATGAAATTGTAGACTCGGGTACTATTCAGACAATAACCGGAGCAAAAACCTTTGCTCAATCCCCAACGATAACGGCAGGCAACCACAACACGGTGCTTGATGATTCAAACGTCGCAACCGGAACGGTTGGACGCACATTCAGAATCACCAATAACGCAGGGGTTTTAAGGATATTCCGTGACCCGTCACTATCGTCAACAACGGGGCGAACTTACATAAGTTTCTCGACCGCGGCTACTGGTATCGCTCTCGTTTCCGGCAATAACGCCGTGGCTGATTCCAACGGCTTCTGGAAAACGGCAAGCCCGGTAGTGAAGTTGTTTGCAGACGGCACCAGCGAACTCACCAGTGAGGCCGAAGGCATCACCACCGAACGCCTGAGCGAAGGGGTGTATAGAATTTCCGGCTGTTTGGGCTTGAATGCCGATCGTACATGGGGCGGTGATGAGGGCAGCGAACAGATAAATCCCGATGGCTCTATCATCATTCGCACCTATCACCGGCCACACCCGGACGCGCCAGCGTTCGCACGTAACGAGATAGGGGGGGGGGGCTGCGCGAACGGCGAGCCGATAGATATCCCTCGGGACACCTTCATATCGGTGCGCGGGCAGATGCCAAAACGTGAAGAGCCTAAACCGAAAATGATGCATAGTAATGTTTACTGCAACACCGTTGCAAGCTAAACGAAAATCCCGCGCCGCTCGGCAATGATGTCGAGCGCGTCTTTAAGTGTGGACACAGGGTCTATGTGGATTGCTCGGGCTTCTTTATGGCCCACATGTGTGGCTAAATAAAAGCCCGAGTCTTTTATGATTGCGCATGAACCATGCGTGCACTCAGTGAGCATGTCATTTTCGTACAGTATGTAGACAGGCGTTCCACGATAATTGATAGTCTTCATAAGCTTCCTCCGTATATGTGTTATGAAATAGTCTATGCGGAGGGATTCCTAATGCGAGTAATAAGTATCAGACTTGCGCGATTCGCCGCACTCAATTAAACCAATCGTCTGCCGATTCCCACGTTTCCTGTAGCATTTCGCTAACCTCATCCCGATCCACACCGAATACCGTTAATCCATCACTCCCCGCTCTGCGTACTGTTAACTGACAATAGGGATATCTGGCTTCCAGTCGGCGGCCAAACTCCTTTTGCAGCGCTTCAGAGGCACCGTTGGGTAACTTCTTCTCTTTGGCGATCGTGACTTCAACTTTCATGGCGAGATCCTCATTAAGATAATGAGGTATTTATACTTGATAAATAACCAGCTTTCAACGATTGCTATGAAGGTTTGTTGTCAAGATGTACAATCCGTGGCATGAGTTTTTATTTTGTACATATGGTTGTACATATTTAAGGTAACAAGATGACCAATCTCTCCTATGCCGCAGAAGTAAAGCGCAGAAGAACATTTGCAATCATTTCTCACCCCGATGCCGGTAAAACCACCATTACCGAGAAAGTTATGCTGTTCGGACAGGCCATTCAGACCGCCGGAACGGTGAAGGGGCGCGGTTCGAGCCAGCACGCTAAGTCAGACTGGATGGAGATGGAAAAGCAGCGTGGTATCTCCATCACCACTTCCGTGATGCAGTTCCCGTATCGGGAGGCGCTGGTCAATCTGCTGGATACCCCTGGGCACGAAGACTTCTCTGAAGATACCTACCGCACGTTGACGGCAGTGGACTGCTGCCTGATGGTGATCGATGCGGCAAAAGGCGTCGAAGATCGTACCCGCAAGCTGATGGAAGTAACGCGTATGCGTGATACGCCAATCCTGACGTTCATGAACAAGCTTGACCGCGATATCCGCGATCCGATGGAGGTGTTGGATGAGGTCGAAAGTGAGCTGAAAATCGACTGTGCGCCGATCACCTGGCCGATTGGCTGCGGCAAGCTGTTCAAGGGCGTTTACCATCTGTACAAGGATGAAACTTATCTTTATCAGAGCGGTAAGGGCCACACGATCCAGGAAGTGCGTATCGTCAAAGGGTTGAATAACCCGGATCTGGATAAAGCTGTCGGTGAAGATCTGGCCGCACAACTGCGTGAAGAACTGGAACTGGTGCGGGGCGCTTCTCATGAGTTTGAGCTGGAGGCTTTCCTGTCTGGTGCGTTGACGCCGGTGTTCTTCGGCACCGCGCTGGGTAACTTCGGTGTCGATCATATGCTGGATGGACTGGTCGCCTGGGCACCTGCGCCGATGCCGCGCAATACTGATACCCGCACCGTTACCGCGCAGGAAGAGAAATTCACCGGTTTCGTGTTCAAGATTCAGGCGAATATGGACCCGAAACACCGCGACCGCGTCGCCTTTATGCGCGTGGTGTCCGGCAAGTATGAAAAGAGCATGAAGCTGCGTCAGGTGCGTACCGGCAAGGATGTGGTCATTTCCGATGCGCTGACCTTTATGGCGGGTGACCGTTCTCATGTGGAAGAGGCATTCCCCGGCGATATCATTGGGTTGCATAACCACGGCACCATCCAGATTGGTGATACCTTTACCCAAGGTGAGGAGATGAAATTCACCGGTATCCCGAACTTTGCGCCGGAACTGTTCCGCCGTATCCGTCTGCGCGATCCGTTAAAGCAGAAACAACTGCTCAAAGGGTTGGTGCAACTCTCGGAAGAGGGGGCAGTACAGGTGTTCCGCCCACTGGCCAACAACGATTTGATTGTCGGGGCTGTGGGGGTGTTGCAGTTTGACGTGGTGGTGGCGCGCTTGAAGTCAGAGTACAACGTGGAAGCCATCTATGAATCGGTCAACGTATCCACCACACGTTGGGTTGAGTGTGCCGATGCGAAGAAATTTGAA
Source organism: Candidatus Symbiopectobacterium endolongispinus (assembly GCF_018777385.1). Classification (GTDB taxonomy): domain Bacteria; phylum Pseudomonadota; class Gammaproteobacteria; order Enterobacterales; family Enterobacteriaceae; genus Symbiopectobacterium; species Symbiopectobacterium endolongispinus. The sequence continues at coordinate 328,917 of NZ_JAFJYB010000002.1, forward strand.
GAGTTCAAGCGCAAGAATGAATTGCATCTGGCGCTCGATGGTGGCGACAACCTGGCTTATGTGGCACCGACCATGGTGAATCTGAATTTGACGCAGGAACGCTACCCAGACGTCACTTTCTTCAAAACCCGAGAGCACTAATTTTCGGCTACTGCGGCTTAGTCGGTTAAAAAACCGGCGTTTAAAAGGATTCGGGCATAGCGTCCGGTTTTTTAAACGCCTGTTTTGTTTTGTGTTTATTTATCAACTGGTTAATATGATTTTATTTGATTTTCTCTCGCCCTTTTTTTCCACAGACAAATCCGAAATGCCGCCGGAAAGGGACTTTTCCTCCCTATTCCGCTAGGAATCGTCGTTCCATGCACTATAGTTAATATCGCGTTAACAATTAGTGAGTTTCACTGCTGGTGATAAATCATGTAGTGCGTTATATCGACTACGTGATATTTGGTAACGTTAAACACCTGTTTTTTTGCTGCGTTGCATTGAGTGCCAACACCAGCGTGATTGATGTCCGCGTGGACCCTAGCAAAAGGAAATAATCGATGAAAAACATCCTTAACGCAAAAACGATGATGGCTGTTGTACTGGGTACTCTGCTGACGGCGGGTAACGCACTGGCAGAAGAGACGCTGGGGCAGAAAGTGCAGCAGGCGGCGACAACGACGGGCGCAAAAATTGACAGTTCTCTCCAGAAAGCCTCTGGGTATATGGATGACAGCACCATCACCGCCAAGGTGAAGAGAGCTCTGATGGATGACAAAGCCATCGAGAGCGGGGACATCTTCCGTCTCCACCACCAAAGGCGTGGTTACGCTGACCGGTTTTGTTCCTAGTCAGGCGGTGGCGACCAAGACCGAAGGCGTGCAGTCGGTGAGTGATAAACTGCAAATCAAGGATAACGCCACCCAGTCAGTGGGTTCTTATACCGATGATGCGGTCATCACCAGCAGCATCAAGGCCAAACTGTCGGCTGATAAAATTGTGCCGTCGCGCCACGTGAAAGTGGAAACCCAGGAAGTGGTGGTGCAAATGAGCGGTAACGTGAAAAATACTGCTCAGTCAGCGCGTGCAGAGAGTATCGCCAAGGCGGTATCTGGTGTGAAAAGCGTTAAAAATGATCTGACCGTCACCCATTAACGGGCCTGTCGCCCTTTAATGCTCACGTATTCGGCGGAGGTTAACCTCCGCCATCCTCAAGCCAATTAGCACTTGGTGTCGTAAGAATCAAACACAGGTGGAAACGCAGCGGTATGCGTAATTAACCTCAGGACGAGCGCCACTCACCCTCATTAAGGTAAGGATAGCGTATGTTTCGTTGGGGCATTATTTTTCTGGTGATTGCGCTGATTGCAGCGACGCTGGGATTCGGTGGACTGGCAGGGACCGCAGCGGGTGCGGCCAAAATTGTCTTCATTGTCGGGATCATTCTGTTTCTGGTCAGTCTGTTCGCGGGACGTAAGCGACCTTAGCTATATACGTCATACTTCAAGTTACTGGTGCGTTGGCTGCGTTTGTTATTCGGCCCATCTCTGGGCCTCACCCCTTACGAGGCCGCCGCCAGCGGCGTTCAAATCTGCTTCCGGCAGATTTGTCACCTGAATCACTTACCTGAGTAAGCTCATCGGGATTCCTTCACTTGCCGCTTTCCTGTAACTCGAATTATTTAGGGTATAGACGCACTCACAATCGCCATTTATCTGAAATTTTAGTCTGCGCACGGGGTGTTAACGAAAATCAATCTGAACCATAATAAGATTGTCATCGTCACCCCGCATACTGTTTGCGATGCTTGCTGAACGTTGGTGTGATTACGGTGCGGTTTGTTCGGTAGGTTCGTGATGAATAGCGATATCGTGGTAGGTCGACGGAAGCAGTTGAGAGGGAACTTCTGGGCGCTGTGGGCCGAGTGGTTTGACAGCGATTGTGTCTGGCTGGAAAGTAACAATGATTATCTTGCCGGCATCTTGCAGGAAGATTACGGCCTGCAAGAGGGCGATGACGTGTCGGATGCCGCTGTGCAGGCGGGAAAAGGTTCGGCAACGCTGCACTGATTTAACGCTGTACTGATTTTACGTTGCACTTATTTAACGTTGCGCTAAGGCCGCGTTATACTAAGGCATGGATCATTTCCCCAGACCGTTTTCCTTTATAGATACTCATTTATAGATACTCATTGTCACTTTGATTTTACGCCGTTGAGCGAAAATGAAGTGGCAAGTATTGCGCTCGCCGCAACGGCAGGGATAACGCATATTCTTGTGCCTGCGGTTGAGTCCCGCTATTTTGCACGCATCATTGCGCTTTCTCAAACTCACCCAGCGCTCTTTGCTGCGCTTGGCCTGCATCCACTCTATGTTGCTCATCATCAGGACAGCGATCTGGATCTGCTTGAACAGCAGCTACGCCAACGCGATGACAGACTGATCGCGGTAGGGGAAATTGGGCTGGATCTGTATATGGCCGAGCCTCGTTTCGAACGCCAATGTGAACTTTTGGAAGCGCAACTGGCGCTGGCGAAGCGCTATGACTTGCCGGTGATGCTGCACTCGCGACACACTCACGATCGTTTGGCGCAGTTATTACGCCGTATCGATGTGCCGCGTAAAGGCGTGGCGCACGGTTTTGCCGGCAGCGAGCAGCAAGCGCTGGTCTTTATCAAATTGGGTTACCGCATTGGCGTCGGTGGCACCATCACTTATCCACGCGCCAATAAAACTCGTCAGGCGATTTCTCGCCTGCCTCTCGATAGCCTGTTGCTGGAAACCGATGCGCCCGATATGCCGCTTAATGGTTTTCAGGGACAACCCAATCGCCCAGAGCGCGCGGCCAATGTGTTTCATACCCTGTGTGAGCTGTGCTCAGAGCCGCCGGAAGTGATCGCAGACGCGTTGTATCGCAACACCTTTCGCCTGTTTACCTTGCCCGGCATTGACGCCAATGGTGGGGTAGCAAACGCCGTTTCTCAAAGCGAGAAATAGCAACACCTTATCGCTACTCTCATTAATAGTGCAAAAAATCGACGCTCTGCACCGTTATCGATCTTCTTCCCTGCACCGCTACATCGCGCGGTTGCTTGCAAACGCGTTGCGCTCATGGCTAATGGATAGCGATTTATTATTGCTCAATGCGCAACAACGGCAGCAGCGCGGCGGTTTCTAGCTTTGAGAAAGCAACTGTCTTAAATCAGTAACAAGCTGGTAACCCGGTTGGCGTCACTCTTGCAAAAACACCATGAACCAGGATGAACGATGATCCTTGTATTCCTCCTTTTATTCATGGTGTGGAGAGTAACATGACGCGTTTACTTGCAAGACGGCTACAACAATACGTGTTCACGGCAGTGCTGATGGGAATGGCCGCCCAAAGTTACGCCGGGAAAGCCAATGATACGTTGGTCTATGCCTCTGACAGTGAGATAGAAAATGTCAGCCCCTATCACAATACCATGCGGGAAGGCGTTACTTTAGCCCATCTGGTGTGGAGCAACCTGGTTTACCGCGATCCGAAAACCGGTGAATACAAACCGGAACTGGCTACCGATTGGCAGTGGGAATCTCCGACTGCATTACTGATGCATTTACGCCAAGGGGTCAAATTTCACAATGGCTATAATTTCACGGCGGATGACGTCGTCTATACCTTCGGACATATTGCTGGACCGAATACCGACTCGGTAGTACCGCAAAGCGTCAACTGGATTGCGCGCACCGAAAAGGTGGATGACTACACGGTCCTCCTGCATTTAGCCAAGCCTTTCCCGGCGGCGTTGGAGTATCTGTCCGGCCCGACACCTATCTTTCCGGCGAAGTATTTCCAGAACGTGAAGCTGGCGGGCTTTAGCCGTGCGCCGATCGGCACCGGCCCGTATAAGGTGGTGCAGGTGATCCCCGGCCAGGGGGTCACCATGGAGAAAAACCCCGATTACTTCAAAGAGAGTCCCCTTGGTCAGCCCAAGATCGGCAAGCTAAATTTCGTGGTGATCCGTGACCCGGAAACCCTTCTGGCACAGTTGATGACCGGGCAGGTGGATTGGATTTGGCGCGTGCCTTCCGATCAGACCGAGGCGTTGTCTTCCATGCCAAATCTCGCCGTGAAAAGCGGTGAAACCATGCGCGTCGGCTTTGTGGCGATGAGCATTCACAGCGATTCGGCGGAAGGAAAGCCCTTTCAGGATGTGCGAGTGCGCCAGGCGGTGAATTACGCCATCGATCGCCAAAGCATGGTGACAAATCTGGTGAAAGGCGGCAGTAAACCGGTTTACACCGCCTGTTTCCGTGAGCAAGTGGCATGCGATGCCAGCAAGGTGATCAATTACCCGTTTGATCGGCAAAAAGCCAAACAGCTGTTGGCGGAAGCGGGTTATCCCAACGGGTTTGATACGGATATCTGGGCCTACCGTGAGCGCGATTACACAGAAGCGATTACGCAGAAGCGATTATCGGCTATCTGCGTCAGGTTGGCATTCGTGCTCGACTGCATTACGTGCAGTTTCCGGTGATGGCGGACGCGTTGATTTCCGGCAAAGCGCCAATGGCGTTCAATACCTGGGGCTCGTTCTCGATTAACGACGCTACCGCGTTCACCACGCCGTACTTTGGTGGCAAGGGTAATGACATCTGGAAGGATCCCGAGGTGACCAATACCTTGCTGAAGGCCGATGAAACCATCAATACCCAGGATCGTGCTGCGCTGTATGCCACTGCGTTGGGCTACTACTCCATGCCATCCCTGATGCGGCTTACCCGTTCCGGCATGCTGAACGTGCTGAACGCTGACTATATCCGCACCGCGCGTGCCAAGGGACTGAGTGGTTTTCACGTCATCGTCAAACACGGTTTGCGCAATGCCATTATTCCCGTAGTCGCGCTGGCGATGGTGGAACTGGACTTTATGTTATGCGCAGGATGTCAGCCGACGTCTGATCCCGCCGGTCTGGTATGAGAAGGGCAGTTGGGAGCACATCCTGGGCACCGATAAGCTGGGGCGCGACTACTTAAGTCGCCTTCTGTTTGGTGCGCGGGTCTCATTACTGATTGGGCTGGCCGCCGCCGCACTGGCGGGCGTTATTGGCATCACGCTGGGTGTGGTCGCAGGCTACTTCGGCGGGCGTGTGGACGCGGTGGTGGGTTATCTGCTGGCGGTGCGCCTCTCAATGCCGGTGATTTTGGTGGCGCTGGCGATGGCATCGCTGGTGGGGGGCTCGGTAAAAGTGGTGATTCTGTTGCTCGGGTTACTACTGTGGGATCGCTTTCTGATCGTCTCGCGCTCCGTAACCCGCCAACTGCGAGAAGAGGGGTTTGTCGCTGCGGCGAAAACGCTAGGGGCATCGTCAGCTTTCATCATGGTGCGGGAAATTCTGCCCAATTTGCTGGGGCCGCTGAAGGTGGTGGCAACGCTTGAGATTGCCCACGCCATTTTGCTGGAAGCCACGCTCTCCTTTTTGGGGCTCGGGGTACAACCGCCGATGCCCTCCTGGGGATTGATGGTGGCAGAAGGTAAAGCCTACATGTTCTTTCAGCCCTGGGTGATTTTGATCCCCGGCATTGTGCTGGCGGTGGTGGTGCTCGGCATCAACCTGGTGGGTGATGGCTTGCGCGATATCACCGCTGTAGACGGGCGTAACTGAGGAGGTTGCCATGAGTCAGGATAGCTTGTTGGATGTCAAAGACCTGCGCGTTGATCTTCCCACGGTGCGCGGTATTGATTTCTCAGTGCGTAAAGGCGAGATGTGGTGTCTGGTGGGCGAGTCTGGGTGCGGTAAATCCATGACATCGCTGAATCCCTCCTGCACGTTGGGCGAACAGCTATGCGAGACGCTGCACGCGCACCGTAAGGTGACGCCAACCCAGGCAAGAGAGCGCGCGCTCTATTTAATGGAACGGGTCGGTATCCCGCAGGCTGGGGATCGTCTGCGGCAGTATCCGCATCAGCTGTCGGGAGGATTGCGTCAACGTATCATGATTGCTATGGCGCTGATGTGTGAGCCGGAGCTGATCATCGCGGATGAGCCGACCACGGCGCTGGATGTGACTATTCAGGCGCAGATCCTGCGCATGTTGCGCGAATTGCAACAGGAACTGGGTACCGCGGTGATTTTCATCACTCACGATCTTGGCGTGGTCGCACGTATCGCCGATCGTGTTGCGGTGATGTATGCCGGCCAGATTGTTGAGACCGCTCCGGTGAAAGAGTTGTTTGGGCATCCGCAACATCCTTATACCAAACGACTGATGTCATGCATCCCGGTACGTGGAAAAACCGTTCCGGGCCAGTTGTTACAGGCGATCCCCGGCGTCGTGCCGAGCCTTATCGGTGTGCAGCAAGGGTGTGCGTTCCGCAATCGTTGCCCCAGCGCGCAGGCTTGTTGTAGCGAAAACCCGCCTTATGTTGCGGTGACACCGCAGCAGCACGTGCGCTGTGTTCAGGCACAAGCCTGGGAGGATGTGGCATGAACGAAACGGTAACGGCGTTTGGCGCGGTACAACCTGCCCCCTATATTCCCGGCAATGACGATCTGGCGCTTGAGCTTTGCGCGCTGAGCCGCGAATTTTGTCTTAATCGCGGGATGTTTGTGCGGCCCGGTATCTTTACCGCCGTCAATAATGTCTCTTTACGCGTGCGGCGCGGCGAAACCCTTGGGCTGGTGGGCGAATCCGGCTGCGGTAAAAGTACGCTGGCAAAGATGCTGCTGGGACTATTGCCACCAACCTCGGGCAACGTCCTGATCGAAGGGCGTGAAATCGATGCGGGCGATCGCAAAGCGCTGGCGACCCGCATTCAACCGATTTTTCAGGACCCTTACTCCTCGCTGAACCCACGCCGCACGGTGGCCGATATCGCTGAAGTTGCGCTACGTCTGCATAACATCGGCACCCCGGAAACCCGCAAACAGCGGGTGCAGGAGATGTTGGACCTGGTCGGGATGCCAACCCGAACCCACGGGCAGTATCCAGGCCAGCTTTCCGGTGGTCAGCGCCAGCGCGTCGCTATCGCTCGCGCGCTGATCATGCGCCCGGCAATTCTCATCTGCGATGAGCCAACCTCGGCGCTGGATGTGTCGGTTCAGGCGCAAATCCTCAATCTGCTGATGACGCTCAAGCAGGAACTCGGTCTGACTTATCTGTTTATCAGCCATAACCTGGCGGTGGTGGAGCATCTGGTGGATCACGTCGCCGTGATGCGCAAAGGGGCCATCGTCGAGCAGGGGACGCGCGAGCAGATTTTCGAAACGCCGAGACACCCTTACACCCAGGCACTGCTCGCGTCGGTGTTGACGCCGGAGCCGGGGCTCGGTATTCCCGAGATTTCCTCCCATTACAGTGGATTATGACCAGAACACGGCAAAGTGAAGAAGGATGCAGGCAGATTACGCGTGAAGAATTGATGCAAGCGGCGAGCGACTATATGGCGTCTGGTGCGTTTTTGGAAACGCTGGCGCGGCGGGTAAGCTACCCAACGGAAAGTCTGGTCGCAGAGCGAGCACCCCAGATAATGGCCTACCTGACGGAAGAGATGGTTCCCTCGCTTCAGGCATTAGGCTTTGAGTGCCGCATTGTGGATAACCCGGTAGCGGGAAAATGGCCTTTTCTGCTGGCGCGCCGTATTGAACCCGAAGCGCCCTTTACGTTACTGACGTATGGCCATGGTGATGTGGTGCTGGGTGATGAAGCTAACTGGCTGGAATGGGTTGATCCTTGGAAAGTCACGCCGGATGGCGATCGCTGGTATGGACGCGGTACGGCGGATAACAAGGGCCAGCATACCATCAATCTGGCTGCCATGATGCTGGTGCTGAAAGCGAAGCAAGGCCGACTTGGCTACAACCTGAAGCTGATTCTGGAAATGGGGAGGAAACCGGATCCCCCGGGCTGGATGCGCTGTACGCACGCTATAGCGACTGGTTGGCAGAGGATTTGTTTATCGCATCTGACGGCCCGCGCGTGGTGGCCGAGCGCCCGACGCTGTTTCTGGGCTCGCGCGGGGTGTTTAACGTTGAGCTTCAGGTAAAGCTGCGCGAAAGCGCGCACCACTCTGGTAACTGGGGCGGGCTGTTGGCAAACCCCGGCATTCGTCTGGCCCATGCATTAAGCAGCATTGTGGATGCGCGTGGACTCATTCTGGTGCCGGGATTACGCCCGGCAGTATTGCCTGAGCAGGTGCGTTATCTGCTGAGCGATATCGCTTTGGGCGCGGGGCCCAACGATCCGGCCATTGATCCTGACTGGAACGAGCCGGGCCTGACGGCAGCAGGGAAGCTCTACAGTTGGAATACCTTTGACGTGCTGGCCTTTACCACCGGCAATCCCGATAAACCCGCCCATGCCATCCCACCAGTGGCGCGGGCGCACTGCCATATGCGCTACGTGCCCGGCAGCGATGTGGATAATTTTCCGCGTTATTTGCGTGAACATTTGGATGCGCACTGGTTTGAAGATGTCACGATCGTCACCCAGGATCACTGCTTTACTGCAACGCGGCTCGATCCCAGCGATCTCTGGGTGGCCTGGGGCGAAGCCTCAATTGCCCGGACGACGGGGAAAAAAGCCGCCATCCTGTCCAACTTTGGCGGTTGACTGCCAAATACCTGTTTTTCCGAAACCTTAGGGCTGCCGACGTTGTGGGTGCCGCACTCTTACCCGGCTTGTAGCCATCACGCCTCTAATGAGCATTTGTTGCAATCGGTCGTACAGGAGGCGCTGCAACTGATGGCCGGTATGCTGTGGGATCTGGCAGAGCAGGGGGCGGAGGTGTGTTGCCAGCGAGAGCAGCACGCGGCTACTGCCATCGTGGCTTGATCCTATCGCTGGCAGGTGTATTCGTTTCAGAACTGTCTATTGCCTCAGCACTCGCGCGCGCTGATTTTTTGGTGCGCGCGTTGTCGTTTTTCAGCGCAAGGGGAAGCTATGCACAATACCGAAATCCGTTACTTTATGGCCGTGGTGAGCACCGGTTCGCTGAGCGCCGCCAGCCAGCAGCTTTTCGTAGCGGTTTCCGCAATTAGTCGCCATATCCAACGGTTGGAAAAACGTCTGGGTATGCCGCTGTTTGAGCGCAGTGCGCGCGGTATGGTGCTCAATGATGCCGGGCAAATTCTGGCAAACCATGTCAGACGCAGCATGGCGGATATGAAGCTGGCGATCGCTGAATTAGAAGGCCTCAAATCTCGGCAGCAAACCCCGATTCGCGTGGTGTGTACCGATGGCCTGGCGTTGAATCTGGTGCCACTGTTGCTGGCGCGTTTTCGCCAGTTGCACCCTGAAGTTAATTTCCACCTGATTGTCGGTAGCGGCCAGCAGGTGCCGGAGTGGGTGCGGCACGGTGAAGGGGATGTGGCGATTAAGTTTAGCCTGGCGGCGGAGCCGGGGGTTGATGTCATCGCCTCGTTTCCCGCACCGGTTACCGCATTTATGCATCGAGAGCACCCGCTGGCGACGCGCGATTTCGCTTTGTCCGATCTGAATGCCTATCCGTTGGTGTTGCCGGATCAAACCGCCAACATCCGGCAACTGTTCGATCTGTGCTGCCGAATGAACAGCGTATTTATCGAACCGGTGTTTACCAGCAACCAATTTTCTGCAGTATTCGGCTACGTGCGTAACGATCGCGACGCTATCGGTATCTGTAGCCATTTTTCGGTGATGGGGCACATGTTCAACGACTAGCTTCAGATCCGCTGCGTTAACGTCGAACCATTGGGGCAACGTATGCTACAAATTCAGACCGAAATCGGGCGTCCCCGAACCGCGCTGCTGGCAAGTTTTTTCAGTTTCTCAAGCAAACGCTGACAGAAATGGACAGCCAATTGCGGCAGCGCTATGGGATGACTGAACACTAAAAAATCGAATTAATTTTATTTCTTTATTTTTATTTTTTGTGGTTTTTTTTCATTCTTGATAATGATTATTTGTGTTTTTTATTGTCGAAAATTGAATTGATAACGCAATTTAAATTCATCATTAATTTGTTAGTCTGTTTTTACGGCGTGAGGATATTTCCGAAGAAATAGCCATCTCCCGTTTTCCTAATGCCACTTTATTTTGGAGCTTGATGATTAGATTGGCCCCTTAGATCTCCAGACAGATAGACACTCTTAAAATAAGAGGTAGTCTAAAAACTATGTTTAATACCGGTCACAACGAAAAAATGATCTCAGTTCTGTCAGGGCCTGAACGCCGCCATCGGCGTACCGCTCAGGAAAAAATCGCTATTGTTCAGCAGACTATGGAGCCCAAGATGACAGTATCTCACGTGGCTCGCCTGCACGGCATCAATCCTAATCAGGTAGTTACTTGGCGCCGGCAGTATCAGAATGGCAGCTTCACTGCTGTCAGTGCCTCAGAAGAAGTGGTTCCGGCCTCTGCACTCACTGCTGCCATGAAGCAGATTAAAGAGCTGCAACGGCTGCTGGGGAAAAAACGATGGAGGTTGAGCTCCTCAAAGAAGCCGTGGAGTACGGCCGGGCAAAAAAATGGATAGCGCACGCGCCCTTGCTGCCCGGGGATTCGGACTGACACAGGTCAGCCGCGCTCTTAATGTGTCGCGTGCGCAGTTATCGGTTTATCTTCTAAGCTCTGCCGAGTGGCAGGATCGCCGACAGAAGCCTAACCACAACGATGCTGAGCTTATCAGCAGAATACGGCATCATACTGCTGAATTGCCGACCTATGGCTACAGACGAGTCTGGGCATTACTGCGTGATGAAAGCCAGCAGGATAGGCTTGCGATAGTTAATGCCAAAAGGGTCTACAGAGTAATGCGCGACAATCATCTGTTGCTGGATAGAAAGGGCGTTACTAAAGAGCAGCGAAGTCACAACGGCAGGGTTGCGGTTGCTGAAAGTAACCTCAGGTGGTGCTCGGATGGCTTCGAGTTCAACTGCGATAATGGCGATAAGCTGCGTGTCACGTTCGCGCTTGACTGTTGTGACCGTGAGGCGCTGGACTGTATAGCGACAAATGGCGGGTACACCAGTGAAATCGTGATGGATGTGATGGTAAACAGCGTCAGTAAGCGGTTCGGAAATGGGCTTCCAGAGGTCCCCATCGAGTTCCTGAGCGATAACGGCTCCTGTTACACAGCGAAGGAAACGAGGGCGTTCGGTCATCTATTGAATCTTGAAACGAGGACAACGGCAGTGAGGAGTCCACAAAGCAATGGAATGGCTGAGAGCTTCGTGAAGACGATGAAGCGCGACTATATCAGTATAATGCCCAAACCGAATCAGCAAGTGGCATTGAAAAACCTGGCTATCGCGTTCGAGCACTATAACGAGAAGCATCCACACAACGCGCTGGGGTATCGCTCACCACGAGAGTATCGTCGCCAGCGAGAATCGCTAACTTAAGAGTGATCTTGCGTCTGGAAATATAGGGGCAAATCCAGCACCCAGCCGACTATTTTTCACGTCGACGCACCGAGTTAACGGAATTGCTTGGCGGCCCCGTCAACCACAATATGCACTGGGGCGAACCCAAGTACACAGAGGGCGTAGGCTGGAGCATCTCCGTTGCGGCCACCAGTTCACAAGGTATGCTCTCCGGGCTTTCGGTCAAATTAAGCGATGTGCTCTCTTACGGCCAGTTGTTCTCCGGCAGTGATATCAGCCTCTGGCTGGATAAGCAAAATCACATACTGCCTTTTTCCCTGCTCGACGAGAAGCAAAGTAAAGCACTACAGGCGCGGTTCAACGATGTCACGCTGCATGATGGCTGGCAGGAAATCCCCGGCTATCTGGTACTGCGCACCCAGTTGAAAGGGCCCGGCTGGCAACAAGTTATCCTGTATCCAACGCGGGATATCATCCACCGAGCGCTGTCTGTCGTCATCAGCCAACTGCCTTTCGCATTAGCGACGTTAGTCCTCATTACACTGATGTTGTTGGGGCTGCTCCACCGTCATCTGGCCCGCCCGTTGCAGGACTTTGTCGATATCATCAATAAAACGAAACGGGCACCACTGTCGCTGCGTTTGCCGGAAAACCGTCACGATGAACTCGGCAGCATTGCCCAGGCTTACAACCGGCTGTTGAACGATCTGCGCGTGCAACATGACAACCTGGAAAATACCGTGGTTGAACGCACGCGCGAGTTGATTATCGCCAAGCAGCAGGCGGAACAGGCCAACAAACGTAAAAGCAGCCATCTGACCACCATCAGCCATGAACTGCGCACGCCGCTCAGCGGCTCACTGGGTGCGCTGGAATTGCTCCAACTCACCCCGCTATGCGCCAAGCAAAGTCATCTGGCGGAAACGGCCCGGCTTTGTACTCTCTCATTGCTGGATATCGTCAACAACCTGCTGGATTTCTCGCGTATATAGTCAGGGCAAATCTCGCTGCACGTCGAGCAGACAGCGCTGCTACCGCTGATCGATCGCGCGATGTACACCATTCAGGGGCCTGGAAAGAGCAAAGGATTGATGCTGCGCACCATCGTCAGCGGTGATGTGCCCTTGCTTATCGATATGGATGCGACTCGCGTGCGGCAAATTCTGGTGAATCTGTTGGGGAATGCGGTCAAATTTACAGATAACGGAGGGATAACACTCAGCGTCACTCGCAACGACAACACGCTGATATTTGCCGTCTGTGACAGCGGCAAAGGCATTGCCTCTGCCGGCCGCGATGCGGTATTCACCCCTTTCTTTCAGAGCCAGGGAAACATTCAGGGGACTGGGCTTGGGCTGACGATTGCCTCGAATCTGGCTCGAATGATGGGGGGCTGGCTGGATCTCAACAGTTCGGTAGGGCTCGGCACCTGCATCTCTTTTATGATGCCACTCGGTAAACACGTCACGCCCACGCCATTAAGCGGCAATATCACCGCGCCATTGGCACTGCACCGGCAACTGAGCGAATGGGGACTGACATGCGATGCCGCAACGCATGGCAATGCCCTGTGTGCCGATGAACTTGGCTTTCTGCCGGTCAAACTCTATACGCTGGCCGCTCAGATAACGTCAGGCATCACCGACACCGATAAGGCGGTGATCCCGGTTCAACCCTGGCGATTACATATCCTGCTCGTTGATGATGCGACGATAAACCGCGACATCATTGGTGCCATGCTGACGCTGCTCGGGCAAAACGTCACTACCGCCTGTAACGGCCGGGAAGCGCTGGCGTGTGGGCGACAACAACGTTTTGATCTGGTGTTGATGGATGTCTGTATGCCGGAGATGGATGGACTGACCTGCACCCGACAGTGGCGTCAGGACAGCAATAATCAGGATCCTGAATGCGCCATTATGGCCTTGTCGGCCAACACTGCATCGGAAGAAATTGTCCGTTGCAAGCAAGCCGGTATGCACCATTACCTGACCAAGCCCGTCACGCTGACGCATTTGGCCGATGGCATCAGCATCGCTGCCGAATATCAACTTCAGCGAGAAATCGATCTGCAAGAGCAAGATAACCTGACAGACAAGGCCATCATCGACACCACTCACCCCACGATGCGACGAAAAATCCGTCGTGCGCTTCGCGAATTTCTGTCAAACATTGAACAAAATTCAAGCGATCAGAAAAAAACTATCACGCTGTTGCATACCCTAAAAGGATGCATCGGGCAGGCTGGTCTCGGTCCATTGCTGTGCGATGTGATCGATATGGAGAACCGTGTTAAACGTGGACTGCCATTATCCAACGCGGAAATTGCAGAACTGCGTCTTACGCTGGATGTCTCTTTACGTTTGAAATGCTCACCGTAAAGGACAACGTTTTGTTGAGAGGAATGGAATATGAACGATCATAAAATTTTGCTGGTGGACGATCATGAGTTGATCATAAACGGCATTATCAATTTGCTGGTGCCCTATCCGCGCTTTCGTATCATTGCGCACACTGAAAATGGCCTTGAGGTCTATAACGCCTGCCGCCTACACGAACCAGATATTGTGATCCTCGATCTGGGATTGCAGGGTATCAATGGGCTGGATCTTATCCCACAGCTCTGTTCGCGCTGGCCTGAAATGGCGATCCTCGCTTACACCGCACATAACGAGGAGTTTATGGCAATACGCACCCTGTCAGCAGGCGCCATGGGGTACGTATTAAAAAACAGTAGCCAAAAGACATTATTGTCTGCAATACAGACCATGGCCGTCCGAAAAAGGTATATCGACCAGGCTCTCAACCAAGATGCCATCAACTCCGCCCTGAACACGGAAGGGGACGGTCCGGAGTTGCTGACACCGCGTGAACGGCAAATACTGAGACTTATTGCCAACAGCTACATCAACCGCCTTATCGGCGAACAACTGTGCATCAGCGTTAAAACGGTCGAAACCCATCGACTGAACATTATGAAAAAGCTCAATGTACATAAAGTGGCAGAGTTGCTTAATTGCTCGAGGCGCTTAGGGCTAACTGATTGAGTTTTTTATACCAGGCCACACTTTATAGCGCCTGTTAACAGGCGCTGATAGCCAGACGTTCTACGCGATGAATAGCCTCGCGTAGCGTCTCGCGGGTAACGACATTGGGCATATTGCCCATATCCGGTGCCGTCACGGCCGCATTCAATATGGCCGCCTGTTCCTCAGAAGTCAGGGTTGGTGCAATCGCTACCAGTGATGTCGGGATGGCACAGTCCTTCGCCAACGCAATGGCTTCAAGCAATTCCTCATCGCTACGCCCTTCCTGCGCCAGTAAACAGAGATTACCAAACCCCACCAGCAGGCCGTGCCCGTAAGCGCGCGTCTTATCGCATACGGTAAAGCCCTCGTAGAGCGCATGGGCTGCCGCCGCATGGGCACCATTGCTCATCAACGAGGCCAACCCGGCAAACAAGAAGATAGCATCAAGCACCTGATCCAACGCCGGTGTTGCCTGCCGTTGCCGGACTGCTTCACAGGCTGCGGCACCAAACCGGGCAATTTGTTGATAGCAGAGCTGGCTGTTTGCCATGGAGGACGCACCAAAACCGGTGACATCCTTATTACCGCTAATAGCTCGCAGTTCATACCATTTTGCCAGCGTATCGCCCAGCTCCGCCGCCAGCCAACGCAGCGGTGCTTTAGCCAGAATATCGGAATCAATAATCACCGCAGCCG
This sequence comes from Candidatus Symbiopectobacterium endolongispinus, assembly GCF_018777385.1. Classification (GTDB taxonomy): domain Bacteria; phylum Pseudomonadota; class Gammaproteobacteria; order Enterobacterales; family Enterobacteriaceae; genus Symbiopectobacterium; species Symbiopectobacterium endolongispinus. The sequence goes on from NZ_JAFJYB010000002.1 coordinate 343,971, forward strand.
GAGCGACTGGCAGATGATACAGATCGCGAAAATGGCCATCGTCATGATAGCGAATCGTCAGCGGCGTCACCGCGGCACAGGTTGCCGCGATGGTCGGCATGGTGATAACCGGACGGGAGGTTTCCAATCCTACGGCTTTGCCTGTATCCAATGCCTTCCCACCGCCCACAGCGATAATCACATCGGCAGCGTGGGTGCGTACGTCTTGTGCCAGACGTAAAATCTGTGTTTCGCTGCACTCACCGCTGTACCAGATGTCGGCACATTTGATCACACCGGCTCCTGTCAGTTGTGCATAAATCAGGGCTGATGCCGCCTCCAGCGCATGCTTACCCCCCAAAACCAAAACACGCTTACCCAACGCTGAAGCGATGGTGCCCAACTGGTTAATCGCGCCTGCGCCGCGCACCACGCGCGCTGGAAAATAGACCCGTTGCATGTATTCTCCGTAAGTATTCAGTCAATTGGCCGAAGTGGGGCTACTGCGCACACTGGCGCAACGCCGCAATACACTGTTGGTTGGCGGCCTCAGACCCCACAGAGATCCGCCGCCATTGGGTGTATCCGGCTTCCAGCCAGGGCTTCACAATCACCCCAAAATGCAATAAACGCTCAGCCAACGCAGCGCTATCCTGCGCGACATTCACAAACAGGAAATTGGCCTGCGACGGAGCCACAAACCATCCCAAGGCGTGCAGTTGATCTCTGAGCCAGGCCCGTTGCTGCGAAACATGGGTGACACTGCGTGCCACGTGCGCCACATCCAACAGCGCCGCCTGTGCCGCAGCCTGCGCCATACGGTTGATATTGAACGGTGTACGTACGCGATCGAGCAATTCCACCATCTCGGCATGACACGCTAAACCATACCCCACACGAAACCCAGCCAGACCGTATGCCTTGGAAAAGGTGCGCAACACAATCCACGGTCGCGCCCGCTGACGTAATACGGAGAGGCTATCGGGATAATCGGGGTGAGCGGAGCAGTACTCATAATAAGCTTCGTCGATCACCAACACGCAGTCCGGCGGCGTCATGGCAATCAGGCGTTCGAATCCCTCACGCCCCAACATGCAACCCACGGGGTTGGAAGGGTTACTGAACACCACCATTTTGGCCGGTTGTGCCAGCGCCTGCGCCCAGGCATCCAGGTCATACTCCATCTGCGCATTCACCGGCACCAGCGTCACCTCTGCCCCTAACATTTTGGGATACAGGTGATGCAACCCAAAAGAGGGCACCAGCGTGACAACCCGATCGCCCGGATTGAGAAAAGCCAGACACAGCATTTCCAGCAGATTTTCCGAGTCGTTTCCCATCACCACCTGCTCCGGCGTCATCCCAGTGCGCGCGGCAATCACCGCGCGCAATTGGAGACTCGCCGGGTCGGGATAACAGGCCGTACGCGTCACCTCAGTTCGCAGCGCCGCGTCGGCCAACGGACTCATGCCCAGTGGATTTTCATTGCTGGCGAGGCGGGCAATATCCGTCACAGCAAAACGCTGGCGTACCGCATCATCAGATAACCCAGAGTTATAGCGTCCCAGTTGGCGGGCTTCGCGCCGCGCCAGTCGTTCAATCGTTTCTTTCATGATGACCTCAGCGGCGCGTTCGGTTAACCCTTCACCATCGGCAAATTCAACCCATGCTGTGCGGCGCACGCGATAGCGCTCTCATACCCGGCATACGCATGGCGCATTACGCCCGTAGCCGGATCGTTCCACAGTACGCGCGCCAGACGTTCATCGGCCTGTTCGCTGCCATCACACACGATCACCGTGCCCGCATGCTGTGAGGAGCCCATACCCACACCGCCGCCGTGATGCAGGCTGACCCAGGTTGCGCCACCCGCTGTGTTTAACAACGCATTGAGCAGCGGCCAGTCGGATACCGCATCCGAGCCATCGCGCATCGCTTCGGTTTCCCGATTCGGTGAGGCAACCGATCCGCAGTCCAGATGATCGCGACCAATCACAATCGGCGCTTTCAGTTCACCACTGCGTACCATCTCATTGAAAGCCAGCCCTGCCAGATGGCGCTCGCCCAATCCCAACCAGCAAATGCGCGCCGGTAATCCCTGGAACGCGATGCGCTCTTGTGCCATATCCAGCCAGCGGAGTAACGACGTGTTCTCAGGGAACAGCGCTTTGAGCTTGGCATCGGTACGCGCGATATCCTCCGGGTCGCCGGACAACGCCACCCAGCGGAACGGGCCCTTGCCCTGACAGAACAATGGACGAATATAGGCAGGTACAAAGCCGGGGAAATCGAACGCGTTAGCTACGCCCTCTTCCAGTGCCATCTGGCGAATATTGTTACCGTAATCCACCGTCGGGATACCCATATGATGGAATTCGAGCATCGCCTGCACATGCACCGCCATCGAGGCTTTGGCCGCCTTTTCTACCGCTTTCGGATCGCGAGTGCGCATCTCTGCTCAGTGTGTCACGTCCCACCCTTGCGGCAGATAACCGTTGATCGGATCGTGCGCCGAGGTTTGATCGGTCACGATATCTGGGCACATGCCTCCGGCCTTGGCGCGTTTCACCAGCTCTGGCACCACATCCGCTGCGTTACCCAACAGACCCACAGAAATGGCGCGTCCCGCTTTGCACGCTTCATCGATCATTGCCGACGCCTCATCCAGATCGGTGGCCTTGTAATCGAGATAACGTGTACGCAAGCGAAAATCAATACGTGATTCCTGGCACTCGATCGCCAACACGCTGGCGCCGGCAAGAACGCCCGCCAACGGCTGCGCGCCGCCCATACCGCCCAAGCCCGCCGTCAGGATCCAACGCCCGCGCAAATCTCCCTTGTAGTGCTGCTGTCCAGCTTCAGCAAAGGTTTCATAGGTTCCCTGCAAAATGCCCTGTGCACCAATGTAGATCCATGAACCCGCCGTCATCTGGCCGTACATCATCAGCCCATCGCGATCCAGCTTATTGAAGTGATCCCAGTTGGCCCAGTGCGACACCAGATTCGAGTTGGCGATCAGCACGCGCGGCGCATTTTCATGGGTACGAAAAACCCCCACCGGTTTACCGGACTGCACCAACAGCGTTTCATCCCCTTTGAGGGCGCGCAGAGAGGCAAGTATCGCGTCAAAACAGGCCCAGTTGCGTGCCGCCTTACCAATCCCACCGTACACCACCAGATCTTCTGGCCGTTCAGCGACGTCCGGATCCAGGTTATTCTGAATCATGCGGTACGCCGCTTCGATCAGCCAGTTTTCACAATGCAGTTCACTGCCGTGGGGCGCTCTCACTTCACGCGCACCCGCCTGTTCCACAGATGAGGTCATAATGCTGTTCCTTTGATATTCGGTTAATGTCCGTAGCCTGTCGGGTTATTGAGCATAAGTGGGCAGCAATGTAGCCACCTGTTCCGGCCATTCGGCCTGGCTTGCCCAGCGACACATGGCGGCAATATCCGGTGCCAGATAGCGATCTTTGTCGAGGAAAGGCACCGCCTGACGAATGCGCATTAACTCCTGTTCCAGCAAAGTGGAACTGCGTAACGGGCGGTGGAATTCGATACCCTGTGCAGCCGCCATCGCCTCGATAACCACCACGGCAGCGGTGTTGTCACACATTGCGCCTAAACGACGGGCCGCGTAAGTGGCCATGGAGACGTGGTCTTCCTGATTAGCATAGGTAGGCAGGCTGTCAACGCTGCCGGGATGCGCCAGCGATTTGTTTTCCGATGCCAAGGCGGCGGTCACTTGGGCTATCATAAAGCCGGAGTTCACGCCGCCATCGGCCACCAGGAAAGGCGGCAGTGCCGACAGGCCAGTATCGAGCAGCAGCGCCAACCGGCGTTCAGATATCGCGCCAATTTCCGCGACAGCAATGGCAATAATGTCAGCGGCGAATGCCACCGGTTCAGCATGGAAGTTACCGCCAGAAATCACATCACCGTTGTCGGTAAATACCAGCGGGTTGTCAGACGCCGCGTTGGCTTCAATTTGCAGAATGCGAGCCGCATGCGTCAGGTTATCCAGACAGGCTCCCATCACTTGCGGAATACAGCGGATGGAATAGGGATCCTGTACCAGACCACAATGAATATGCGAATCCATGATGCCGCTGCCTTTGAGCAGCGCATCCATCGCCGCCGCCACCGCAATCTGACCTTGCTGGCCGCGCGCTTTGTGGATGCGCACATCGAACGGTTTGGCCGAACCACGAATGGCCTCCAGCGAAAGCGCACCAGCGACCAGTCCCGCCCCAAGCACCTGCTCTGCGCCAAACAGACCGCGCAGGGCAAGCGAGTTGGAAACCTGCGTCCCGTTAAGCAGCGCCAACCCCTCTTTCGGTCCCAACACCAGCGGCTCAACGCCAGCCCTTATCGTGCTGGCAGCAGTGCGCCATTGATTTTGACCTGCCCTTCCCCCAGCAGCATCAGCGACATATGAGCTAATGGAGCCAAATCACCCGACGCCCCTACCGATCCTTTTTCCGGCACGCACGGCATAACGCCCGCGTTGAACATCGCCAGCAAGGTTTCAATTACCTGACGGCGTACGTCGGAATGGCCTCGCGCCAGGCTCACTACTTTGGTCACCATCACCAAGCGCAGCACGTCATCGGGCAGCAGTTCACCTACGCCAACACTGTGCGACAGCACCAAATCACGTTGTAACTCCGCCAGACGATCGGCAGGAATGGAGGTACTTACCAGCTTGCCAAACCAGGTATTGATGCCGTAGACCACCCGATTCTACCGCACGATATCAGCCACCTGCTGGCACGCGGCATCCACGTCAGCCCAGGCCTCTTCGGCGAGCGTCAACGTGACGCCACCGTGATAAATCGCCCGAAGCGTCTCCAGATCGACTGCACCGTGAGTGAGGCAAATCGACGGGGGTGTTGTCGTCATAATCTATTCCTATATATAATACAAGTTGAGCTGAAGTAAAAACGCCATAGGCGTTTTGAAGTTGCTTATAAACTCACTTTACTCTTCATCATCCTCGGCGAAAGCCGGGGATCTCTGCCAGAAGAAACGCGTGTAACCAGCAAGAGATTCCTGCCTGCGTGGGAATGACGGAAGTTTCTTCACAGCAAATTAATGCGCCAACGCCTGGAGCGTTTCGGCGCGAATCTCTTCGGTCACCCTGGCCTTGAGCGCCATAAATTCTGGCGAGGTTTTCAGGGTGTAATCACGATGCCCTTCAAAGGCAACCGCCACTTCGGTTTTGATGCGTCCCGGGTGAGCACTAAAAATCGCTACTCGGTTACCCATAAAGATAGCTTCATCAATATCGTGCGTGACAAACATCACCGTCTTTCGTGACGCTTCCCACACCGAAAGTAAAAGTTCCTGCATCATGACGCGCGTCTGGTTATCCAGCGCGCCAAAAGGTTCATCCATTAACAGCACTTTGGGATCGTTCGCCAATGCGCGCGCAATCGCGGTGCGTTGCTGCATTCCACCAGAAAGCTGACGCGGATAGTGATGCTCAAAACCTTTCAGGCCGACCTGATGAATGTAGTAGTCACAACGCTCCTGCTGCTGCGCCTTGCTGATGCTGCTCTCCTGCAAACCAAAGCAGATGTTCTGCGCCACCGTCAGCCAGGGAAACAGCGTATAGCTTTGAAACACCATACCGCGATCCGCGCCCGGTCCTTCCACTAGCGCGCCATCGAGCCACACTTCGCCGCTGGTGGGCGAATCCAACCCGGCGATGATGCGCAACAAGGTGGATTTGCCACACCCGGACGGCCCGAGAATGGTGATGAAGTCGTTTTCCTGTACCTGATAATCGACGGGCAACAGCGCCTGAGTCTGTTCGCCGCGCGGGCCGGTAAAGATGCGCTCGACCTGGCGTACCGCTAATTTGCTGTGGGACATTACAATAAGCTCAAGGAAAACAAGCGTCGGTTCATCGCCTTAAACAGAAAATCTGACAGCAGGCCAATCACCCCGATGACGATAATGCCGAAGATGATCTGCCCGGTGTTCAGCAGTGCCTGACTGTCCACAATCATGTGACCGATACCGCTCGACGAGCCAATAAGCTCAGCAACAATCACGTAAGTCCACGCCCACCCGAGCACCAGTCGCAGCAGTTCGGCGATTTCTGGTGCCGCACCGGGGATCAGCACGCGACGTACGACGCTACCGTTGCTGCATCCCAACGTGTAGGCCGCCTCCACCAGATCGCGACGCGCAGCCCCTACTGCTACCGCCACCATAAACACAATTTGAAAGAAGGAGCCAATAAAGATCACCAGAATCTTCTGCATCTCACAGATGCCCGCCCACAGGATCAGTAGCTGAATAAACGCGGATGCCGGTAAATAGCGACAAAACGACACAAAGGGTTCGAAAAACGCCTCGCACAGTTTGTACGCGCCCATCAGAATGCCTAGGGGAACACCGATGATCGCGGCCAGCAGGAACCATGCCAGCACGCGCATCACCGTAATGGCGATATCCTCAGAGAAGTTATACTGGGTAAAGAGGATCGCCCCTTCACGCAGCATGTTCAGCGGATCGGCCAAAAAAGTCGGTGATACCGAACCGCTGAACGTCACCATTCCCCACAGGGCAAAAAACAGGACAAAAAAGGCCACCCCAAGTGCCACGCGCAACCGCACGGCAACAGGCCGTAGCGGCACCATCAACGGATTGTGCCAGCGCGGTGCAGCGTCAGGTAACGCCGCAGGCGGCAAAGGCAGTTTGCCAGTCGCGCGAGAATCACTCATCATGCCAATATCCTTATTTCACGTAGCTGGCGTCATACAGGGTGCTGATATCCGGGATCTTGCGAATCACGCCCATTTCCAGCAGCAGTTTGGCCGCTTCGTTGCTAAAGGTTTCGATCTCACCGCTGAAGAATTTGCGGTTCTGTTCTCTGTCCTGCCAACGCAGATAGCTGGCTGATTTAGCAAAATCCGCGCCGCTTGATTTTACCGCAGCCCCCATGATCTCATAGGATTTGTCCGGCTCAGCCTTGATCATCTCCAGCGCATCGAAATAGCTTTCCACCAATGCCTTGGCGGCCTGCGGATTTTTCGCGAGGAAATCCGGCGTACAGCCAAGCGTGTCCATTACCATCGGGTAATCGAGCGTGGTGGCAATGATCTTGCCGCTTTCAGGCTTGTCACGCACCGTGGAGATATAGGGCTCATAGGTCATGGCGGCATCGTTTTGACCGGCAAGCAGCGCCTGCGCAGCGGCCTGTGGCGAGAGCGTTGCCGTCTTCACATCTTTAAGCGTCATGCCGTTTTTATCCGCCAGCGCAAAATAGGGTGAAGTGCCCGGCGCATTGACACCAATGGTTTTTCCTTTCAATGACTTGATATCATTGATCGGACCACGTACCGCCAAACCGTCAGCACCGTAGGATTTATCCAACTGCACAATCTGTTTAATCGGCACACTGTTGGCGTTCCAAGCGACATAGGTTTCCACCGTGGTGGCGGCACATTGAATCGCACCGGAGGCCACGGCCAGATGGCGATCTTTTTGCGGGATCATTTTGATCGACACGTCCAGCCCGTGCTTCTTGAAGATTCCCGCTTTATCGGCCAGTGTCAGCGGCGCAAAGCCGGTCCAGCCAGAAATACCGATCGCTACCGGCGTATCTGCCGCCTGTGCCACGCCTGCCGATACCATGCAAAGCGCCATCAGGGTCGCTTTCCAGCCCATGTTACCTCGTGCTTTGTTCATTCGTTCCGCTCCTGTGAGAGAAGTCATTACCCATGCGGCAAACTGCGCCAACGTTATTGTCTAAGTTTGTATAGACAACCAAAGCAAGCAGTGTGCCAATATCACAGAATCGGCGTTTAACCATTTATTGGCGGGAATCGTGTGAAAGTACCATGCAGGAAAACAGGTTCCAGAATAGTGCATTACTCCTGTTTGGCGCACCATGATGACTCGCGATTAACGAGGTAGCGCGTAAAAACACGCTGCCTGCCCTGAACAATCGGCTGTCAGCAGCATGGCAACGTTTTTTCCCCATTGTCTATACATATACATACGCGCATAAAATTCGCTACACTGCACAAAAGCGTAGGGTCAAGGAGAACACCGTGGTGACACAACAGCGCGCATCGCAACTTGCAGGCGCCATGAGCGATATACCCGCCCCCATCTATCAACGGGTCAAGCAGGCGATTATCAGCCAGATTCGCACGGGTGCCTGGCAGCCTCACCAGCGTATCCCGTCAGGGAGCGAGTTGGTCAACGAGCTCGGCGTTAGCCGTATGACGATTAACCGCGCGCTGCGCGAGCTGACCAGTGAAGGTTTTTTGCTGCGTATACAAGTGGTTGGTACGTTTGTCGCGGAGATCAAGGCCTACGCGGCCATGCTGGAAGTGCGCAATATCGCCGAATAGATTGCCGAACGTGGACATCGCCACAGCAGCCGCGTGTTAGCGCTGCAAAGTCTGAAGGCGGAAGGAGAACTGGCAGAACAGTTTGATATCTCACCGGGGCAAACGCTGTTCCACTCGCAGATCGTCCATTATGAAAACGATCTCCCGGTCCAACTGGAAGATCGTTACGTCAATTCCGTGGAACCATCGGACTATCTGCAACAGGATTTCACCCATTGCACGCCTTACACCTATCTCAGTCAGGTGGCCCCACTTACCGCCGGCGAACATATCGTGGAAGCCCTGATTCCAGACGATCACCAGCGTCAGGTGTTGGCACTTGATCCACTGGAGCCGTGTCTGATAATCCGCCGTCGCACCTGGCACAACGCGCGTATTGTTACCGTCGATCGCCTGATCTATCCCGGTTCCCGCTATCGCCTGTTGGGCCGTTTCAAGACCCACGGCTGATGGCTGTCAGCGCTTGCTCTCGCGGCGAAATACTGCGGTGTAGAGCAGCCAGGCATCATTGGTCAGTGGCGTGAGGTCGCGTTGGGGTTGTTGGCTTGCCCACCACACGCCTTGTCCCGCCTGACAGATTTCCTCACCAATGCGCCAGCAGCCGTCCATAACATAGAGCACGCCAGCTTCCTGCGCGCCCAGTTGCATCGCGTCACGCACAGCTATCACGGTGGCATAATGGCTGTCGCGCCGGGTCATGATATTAAAATCCCGGTTGGCAGCATCCCCGTCATGGGTCACGATCGGCGTGGCGGAAAGTGGCGTTTCACCGGCAAAAAACAGCGGCACGCCGCGCCGCAAACGGTGCGAAAACGCCGAAAAAACCAAAGAAACACCTGAGCCTTCCAACAAGGTAATAATGCGATCAACGCCCGGAAAGGCAGAAAAGTCACCGGCCTGCGCAATGGTGGCAATGCTGGCACGCCAGGCAAACCATTCCCCCTCCACCGCAGGAACGCTGATGATTTCCCGTGTTTCTCCGCCACCGTTGCGCCAACGGCTGACCGGTAAGGTATTCACATCAAAAAATGGCATCAGAGACTACCTAACACATCCATGACCATGGCGAACTGGCGGTCAGATTCATCATCCAACGCATGACTCCCCTGATGAATCACCTGTTTCCCGGCAACCCACACATCGTGAATTTGCTGGCGCTCACCGGCAAACAGCCAGCGATTGAGTAGCGCGCGGTCCGGCAGACCGTGTAACCAGGCATTGTCCTCCAGCACCAGCCAATCGGCGCGATAACCCGGAGCCAGCGCGCCGATGGTCACCCCACAGGCTGCCGCTCCGCCCGCCAGCGCCTGCCGATAAAGCACATCACCGACAGCAGGTTGCTCAGGCGTCACTACGCGGTTGCGCCGTCTGTCACGCCAGCGTTGCGCATATTCCAACCAGCGCAGCTCTTCCAGTAGGTTCAATGAGACATGGCTGTCTGAACCGATGCCCCAGCGGCCGCCCAGTGCGACATACTGGTCCAGCGCAAAGATGCCATCGCCAAGGTTGGCTTCCGTGGTCGTACACAAGCCCGCAATGGCTCCGCTGGCTGCTACACGCTGAAGCTCGCGTTCATCCAGATGTGTGGCATGAATCAACGTCCAGCGGCCATCCACCGCGAAGCGATCGTATAGCCAGTGCACCGGACGTTCGCCGCTCCACGCCACACAGTCTTCCACCTCTTTTACCTGCTCGGCAATGTGAAGGTGTATCGGCAATATTGTCGGCATGGCTGCGAGCACGTCGTTGATTTGGCCTTAGCTGACAGCTCGCAGCGAGTGAAAACAAATCCCAGCTGAAAACAGCGGCTTATCCCGTAACAACGTTGCCAGCCGCCGCTGCTGGGCTAGATAGTGCTCGGTATGCTGGATGAAACGCCGTTGCCCTGGCAGCGCAGGCTGGGCGCCAAAACCGGCGTAGCTGTAGAACACCGGAAGCAGGGTTTGTCCGATGCCCACGAGCTCTGCCGCTGTCATCAGTTGCAGCAGCATGTCATCCTGCACGTAAGGCTTCCCGGCCGGATCGTGATGCAGGTAGTGAAACTCAGCAACCTGGGTATAGCCCCCTTTCAACATCTCGATATAGAGTCGGCTGGCGATAGCTCCGACCTGTTCCGGCGTCAGGTGGCCCACCAGCCTATACATCAGATCGCGCCATGTCCAGAAACTGTCTTGCGGATCGCCCGCCACTTCTGCCAGCCCAGCCATCGCGCGCTGAAAAGCATGTGAATGCAGGTTCTCCATCGCGGGCAGCACAATACCCGGCAATGACTGCGTTTCTTCTGACGTGGCGTTTTGCTCGACGCCAGTAATCACGCCTTCGGCGGAAACGGCAATGCGGACATTGCGCGCCCATCCCTGCGGCAACAGGGCGCGCGGAGCGAAGAAGCTCGGCATGGTTGATCCTTTACGGTTATGGTTTGAGTTGTTTTATCAGTTGTCTATACCTATACATACACCAGCTTACCGGCCAACGGCTATAGTGAATTATTATGGTCACAATAAGAAAAAGCTATCCTGCGGCCCTTGTCGTTCCAGTGCGGGTAGGTTAGCTTGTCTTTGGTTATATATACAAGAAGAGTGACGTCATGACTCAACGATTATCCTGCGACAGCCTGTGGCTTGGCGCAGATCTCGTCACCCTGCGCGATGGACGCTACCAGATCATTCATGATGGCGCGCTTGCCAGCAGAGGGCAGGATCGCCTGGACTGGGCCGCAGGCGCAGCTACCAGACTATGACGCCGATACCACCACCCACTTCGACGGCGGTATCATTACGCCCGGTTTTATTGATTGCCACACTCACCTGATGTTCGGTGGCGATCGCAGTGACGAATTCGAACAGCGTCTCAATGGCGTAAGTTATGCCGACATCGCCGCCAACGGTGGATGGATTCTCCCCACCGTGCGTGCCACGCGTGCCGCAACGGAACAGCAGTTGGTCGAAAGCGCACGACAACGATTAGCCTTGCTGTTAGCCGAAGGCGTCACTACCGTCGAGATCAAATCCGGCTATGGTCTGGATATCGACAGCGAAGTGAAAATGCTCCGCGCCATACGCCAACTGGCCGCACAGGTGCCAGCGCAGGTGGTTGCTACCTGTCTGGCAGCTCATGCCGTTCCACCGGAATACGCAGGGCGCGCTGACGCATGGATTACCACACTCTGCGACCAGTTGCTGCCGCAGGTCGCACGAGAGCAGTTGGCCGATGCCGTTGATGCATTCTGCGAACACCTGGCGTTTTCCCCTGCGCAGGTTGAAACACTGTTTAACACCGCCAGGCAGCTCGGGCTGCCAGTAAAATTGCACGCAGAGCAGCTCTACGCACTAGGCGGCAGTTCCTTGGCGGCACGCTACCATGCGCTCTCTGCCGATCATCTTGAATACCTGACGGAAGAGGACGTTCGGGCCATGGCGGCCAGCGGCACGGTCGCCGTGCTGTTACCGGGTGCTTTTTACCTGCTGCGCGAAACGCAGAGACCGCCGGTAGAATTGCTGCGCCAGTACGGCGTGCCCATGGCCATCGCCAGCGATGCCAATCCAGGCACCTCACCGGCCCTCTCTCTGCGTCTGATGCTCAATATGGCGTGCACTCTGTTTCGACTCACGCCGGAAGAAGCATTGGCCGGTGTCACCTGCCACGCCGCGAAAGCGCTGGGGCTACAAGCGAGCCACGGATCGCTGGAGGTTGGCAAAGTGGCCGATTTAGTACACTGGCCGGTAGCGAGTCCGGCAGAATTAACCTATTGGCTGGGTGGGCAGTTGCCCTGTACCACCGTTTATCGAGGGAGTGTTCGTCATGGAACCGTTTGATTTTCAAAGCGGCACGCTGCCGTTATTGGTCAGTATTCCCCACGCGGGAACCCGGCTTACGCCCGAAGTCGAAGACGGACTGAGTGACGCAGCGCGCCCTCAGCCGGATACCGATTGGCATATTCCACAGCTGTATGATTTTGTACGCGGGATGGGAGCCAGCATATTGGTGGGCCACTATTCGCGCATGGTGGTCGATCTCAACCGTCCCGCTGACGATACGCCGCTCTACGCAAGCGCCACCACCGGGCTGTTTCCCAGCACCTTGTTTGATGGCACGCCTACCTTTGTCGCGGGTAAAGCCCCAACGCCTGAGCATCGTAACGGCTACCTGCAACATATCTGGCAGCCCTATCACCAGCAAATCCAGCAAGAACTCGATCGCCTCAAAGCGCGTTACGGCTATGCGCTGCTGTTCGATGCCCACTCCATTGCGTCACACATTCCGCGCCTGTTTGACGGCAAGCTGCCCGATTTGAACATTGGCACCAACGGTGGCGAAAGCTGTTCCCGCGAGGTAGAAGCGACAATACGTGCATACTGTGAAGCACAGGATCAATACAGTTGGGTGATTAACGGGCGTTTCAAGGGCGGCTACATCACCCGCGCCTACGGGCAACCTGCGCAACAGCAACATGCGGTGCGACTGGAATTGGCACAGTGTAACTACATGGAAGAGCGAGCGCCCTTTGCCTGGCACGCAGAGAAAGCCACCGCCTTGCAGGTTCAGTTGAAAAAGCTGCTGGAAAACTATCTGGCCTGTTTCTGACCGTTTAAGGCTGGCGCAACACGCCAGCCTTAACACACCGTTTATTCCGCCAGTGCGCGCATTTCGGCAATCAAATCGCTTTTGCCTTCAAAGCCAATGCCCGGCAGTTCCGGCATCACAATGTGCCCTTGTTCCACCCGAACGGCATCAGGGAATCCGCCGTAAGGCTGGAACAGATCCGGGTAGCTTTCATTGCCACCCAGCCCCAACCCAGCGGCTATGTTCAGTGACATTTGATGCCCACCGTGTGGAATGCAGCGCGCAGGCGACCAGCCAAACTGCTCCAGCACCTCAAGCGTGCGTAGGTATTCACACAAGCCATAGGACAGAGCGCAATCAAATTGCAGGTAATCTCTGTCTGGACGCATACCACCATAGCGTAACAGATTACGCACATCCTGATGCGAGAACAGATTTTCTCCGGTAGCCATCGGCCCCGGATAGAATTCACTCAACGCCGCTTGGAGGGCATAATCCAGCGGATCGCCCACCTCTTCATACCAAAACAGCGGGTAATCACGCAGCATCTTGGCGTAAGCGATGCCAGTTTCCAGGTCGAAACGTCCATTGGCATCCACAGCAAGCTGGGCCTCGCTGCCAATCTCTTCGAGCACGGCCTCAATACGCCGACGGTCTTCCTCTATTATCGACGCACCGCCAATCTTCATTTTCACCACCGTGTAACCACGACGCAGATAGCCACGCATCTCCTGCTTCAATGCATCCAACGCTTTGCCCGGATAGTAGTAACCGCCCGCAGCGTAAACGAACACGCGCGGATTGGCGCGCACACCTTTACTATCCGCCAGCAGATGAAGCAGCGGCATACCGGCAATTTTGGCGGTCGCATCCCAAATCGCCATATCCAGTGTTCCTACCGCGACCGAGCGCTCACCGTGCCCGCCCGGCTTTTCGTTTTTCATCATGGTGTTCCACACCCGATCGGGATCGAGATTATCGCCGTGCGCATTAAGCAGCGTTTCCGGGTCAGCTTCCAGAATCCGCGGACGAAAGCGCTCACGAATTTAAACCGCCCTGGCCATAGCGCCCGTTGGAGTTAAACCCGTACCCGACAACCCGCCGACCATCGCGCACCACATCGGTCACGACGGCGACCAAACTGGTCGTCATGTGCGAAAAATCGATGTAGGCATTTCTGATTGGGGAAGCAATGGGTTTGGTGACTTCACACACATCGATAATATGCATAACCGAATCTCCTGATGGTTGCTAAGCCAACGGCAAAAAACGTATCTTTGTTACACACGCTGTGATGCCGTTTTATTAACATGAAAAATGTCATATTCTGCGAGAGCGATGCCCTAAAGCACGCCATAACGTCTAGTAGAGGCAATGTTTGACTGATGACCAATGCGAAAAAGGAGCGCTGTAATGCCAAATCGGCATCACTTAGAGCTGGCATGGTTGGAAAACGGGATAGCGCTGGCCGAGTCGCTCAACTTTTCAAAAGCGGCGGCTGCACGTTATGTGACACAGCCAGCATTCAGTCGACGAATTCAGGCGTTGGAAGTCTGGGTCGGCGTGGCGCTGTTTGAACGTAACCGGCGCGGTGTACGGCTAACACGGGCGGGAGAGGTCTTTTTTCATCAGGCACCGGATCTGATTCGAGCACTCTATGCCCTGCGCAGCGAAACGCGCGACAGCGTCGAACAGCGCGCCCCCGAGGTCATTATGTGCGCCACCCATGCTCTCTCGTTCACCTTTATTCCCGATTGGCTGAGAAACAACAGCGATATCTCGCGTGATGGTGCATTTCAGTTGGTTTCCGCCACCCTGCACGCCTGCGAACGCATGCTGACACAAGGAGGCGCACAATTTTTGCTGTGCCATCATCATCCGCATATGCAGTTACACCTGCCAACGCAGAAGTTTATAAGCATTTCGCTCGGTCAGGATCGGCTGATTCCATATAGCATTCCCGCCACGGGCACCCATAGCGCCAAGTGGCTAGTTGACGCTCAGGAAAGGTTTCCCTTTCTCGCATACAGTGAGGATTCTGGATTGGGGCGCATTATCAGCAATACCGCGCCGCTGCATCGCCTAACGCGCACCATGGAGACGGTATTCACGTCCGATTTAGCCGCCACACTGCTGGCGCTGGTGAAAGCCGGTGAAGGCGTGGCCTGGCTGCCGCACGCGCTGGCAGCAGAAAGTGAGAAAAGTGGCGCTATTTATCGGGCTGCCCGCCACGAAGAGAAATGGACGATCCCGCTGGATATCAGGCTCTATCGTCCGGCAGCACGGCTAGCGACAGGGGCTGAAACGCTGTGGGATAGCGTACTCGCCGGACATCAGGCATCACCGCCCTGATAGCGCCCCGGTTTGTGCCAGTTCATCAGCATGGCATTCATTGCCAGCGCACTGAGCGCAGACCACAGCAATAGCAGCAACGGCATTTTTATCAGAGAGAGAAGAAACACCACCGCATCCAACGCCATCTGACTTTTACCTGCGTTGATGCCGAAGCGGCGATACATCCATAGCGTCACCACACCCGTGCCGCCAACAGATGCATTATGGCGCGTGAGGGAAAGCCGATAAAGGTGCCGCCCACCAAAGCGGCGAACAGCGGATGCAGATAGCTGATGGTGATTAACATCGGTACCGCCTGCGTCGCCAACCCCAGAGTGATAATGACAATCAGCGTTTTTATCGTGAAAGCACGCCCCATGCTGAAATAGCAAAACACCAGAAACGGGATATTGACCAGGGTGAACAGTAACCCGATAGAGAGCGGTAGATAGTAAGAGATAAGCAGTGCGATTCCGGCAATACCGCCGGTCACCATGCCGGAAAATTTAAGCAGGTTCAGGCCGACGGCGATAAACATCACGCCCAGCGCCAGTCCGTAAATATCATCCTTTAAGGTATGTGCAGTTGCCAGCGGGTTGGTTTTTATTGGCACTGCCACTGACCTCATGATCGACTCACATTAGCCATAAGAAAAGCATATAATTCCACATAAATTAATTATACATGCATTATATGCCATTAACAGCCGTAATCTGTGTGTCGGTTACTTGCTGCGCGGGGAAAGGATGCACAGGCACATTTATCGCACCTCTTCCAGCGCCTGCTGAATAGCCGGAAGGCGAGCAGCAAAGCGATAGGAGGGAAGCACCACCGACAAGGCGTGCGCCGGTCTTCCCGGTACTGGCAAGGCAATCCCAACGGCACAGACGCCTTCCGCATGCTCTTCCCGGTCGTAAGAAAAGCCATCGGCGCGCACTGCTGCTATCTGTTGCAGTAGTACCGGCAGTGAAATAAGCGTCTGGGACGTTAACGAAGGCATCTGATCGCTGATGATCCGATCGAGAAAGATCACTTCCTGACCATGGAAGGTCGAAATATCAACCGTTTCACGCGTCTTTTTAAACAACAGTTCGAGAGGATGGCGCAACTGTGCCGCCACGTCAGAATAGGCATTTCTCGCCAGCTCATTGATGCCCCACCCCAGCCGCACTCCACCAGATGTTCTGCCGCCAGCGTATCGACAATACGTTGCACGGTAGAGCGAGGGAGATCCGTCAAACGCGCCAGTTCACCCAAGCTGGTACCACGCTCGTGCAGCAGCCGTAATATTTTGATTGCTCTGGAGATAACCTGTATCCCAGCCGTTTTATTCATCACTTGCCCCAAAACTGTATCGCAATGCGGTTAATATTGTATTGTTTTTAGCTAAGCGTATTATAGCTTGATGACGCCGGGATAGCATCGCTTCACCATCACGGCGTCAGAGGTGACTCCACAACCTCCTCGCCATCGCTATGCAAGCAGGAGCCGAATGTTCACTGTGGAGCAACCTGAAACGGTGTGAATTATCAGTTGATACCCTATCAGGCAATGTAAGAGATTGCGGGTATCTTGAACAGTTTGTTTTCAGGAGGTTTACCGTGGGATATGCCACTATCAACCCGTATACGGGTGAAGTCATTAAAACGTTCCCCGACGCCACTGACGCAGAAGTCACTGACGCCATCAGTCAAGCACACAACGCTTTCCTGGCATGGAAAGAAACCCCATTCTCCACCCGAGGGGCCATTCTACAAAAGGCCGCCACACTGCTGCGTCAACATAAAGAAGAAATGGCACGTCTGCTGACGCTGGAAATGGGCAAGCTGGTTGCAGAAGCACGGGCAGAAGTAGAGCTATCCGCCCAAATTTTCGAGTACTACGTTAAACATGCGGAAGGATTGCTGGCCCCAGAAACGCTGCCGGTCGCCAACCCGAAAGAAGCTACCGCGCAGATCGTGCACGAACCGCTGGGCGTGCTGCTCGCTATCGAGCCGTGGAATTTCCCTTACTATCAGATCGCGCGCATCATCGCACCGCAGCTTTCTGCCGGTAACACTATTCTGTTGAAACATGCTTCCAACGTGCCACAAAGTGCAGCCCGGTTTGAGAAACTGATGCACGACGCTGGCTTGCCTAAAGGAGAATTTACCAATCTGTATGCCACACGCAAGCACATCGAAATGATCCTCAACGATCCGCGCGTGCAGGGCGTAGCCTTGACCGGTTCGGAAGGCGCAGGTGCCACCGTTGCACAGCAGGCCGCACTTGCCCTGAAGAAATCAACGCTGGAATTGGGTGGTGCCGACGCTTTCGTGGTGTTGAAAGACGCTGATTTGGAAAAAACCGTCAAGTGGGCCGTGTTTGGTCGCCACTGGAACGGCGGACAGGTGTGCGTCTCTTCCAAACGCATGATCATTGAAGATGCCGTGTATGACGCGTTTCTCGACCGCTATACCCAGGGCGTTGCTGCGTTGCGCACAGGCGATCCGTTGGATGAAAACACCACGCTGGCCCCGCTCTCTTCCCAACAGGCGGCTGATGAAGTAAGACAGAAGATCCAACTGGCGGTGTCACACGGTGCAACGGCGCTGGAAGTGGGCCCGAAAGTGCCAACCCAGGGAGCCTTCGTACAACCGACTATACTTACCGACGTTACGCTGGATAATCCCGCCTATCATATGGAGTTTTTTGGCCCGGTCTCTATGCTGTTCCGCGCTAAAGATGAAGATGATGCGGTACGTATTGCCAACGATTCACCGTTCGGTCTCGGTGGTTCTGTGTTCACCCGTAACGGCAAACACTGGGCTGAAGTTGCCGCTCGCCTGTCCACCGGGATGGTATACGTCAACCACCCAACCCGTGTGAAGGCCGATCTGCCGTTTGGTGGCATCCGCCGTTCTGGTTATGGGCGCGAACTGACCGGGCTGGGCATTAAAGAGTTTGTGAACCACAAACTGATTTCTGTTGTTGATATTGATGCTGAATTTTAAGGAAATACCATGAGCACCCTACGACTATTGGGCATCGCAGGCAGCCTGCGCCGCGCCTCTGCGCGCAGCGCAAGCCGCTCTGCCAGCGGATACCACCCTTGAGATCGCCGATCTGCTGGATGTACCGTTCTACAATGCCGATCTGACCGAGATCCCCGCTGCCGTGCAGCGTATCGCGCGTCAGGCGCAACAGGCTGACGGATTTGTCTTTGCCTGTACCGAGTACAACTACTCCGTGGCACCGGCTTTGAAGAACATCCTCGACTGGCTTTCACGTCTGCCAGACAGCCAGCCGCTGAGCGGCAAACCGGTGGCGCTGATGGGTGCAGGCGGCGGTATGGGAACGTCGCGTGCGCAGTATCACCTGCGCCAAAGCGCCGTATTCCTGAATCTGCAACCGCTTAACAAGCCGGAAGTGTTCGCCAACGCTTTTGCTGGCGGTTTTGACGATCAGGGCAATTTGCATGACGAAAAAATTGCGGCACTGATCGGCGAACAGATGAACACCTTGGTCGCGGCAATCAAAGCCACCCGCTAATCAACGCATCACCACCTGTACCGTTCTGATGAAAGACGGTACAGGCCTATTCCCACCCTTAACATCGTGCTTTTTGTTAACGCTGGTATAAATGCAGCATTTCGTTCGCCAACTCCCGCACCAATAATGACGTCATCAAGTGATCTTGCGCATGCGCCATGATAGATGTCATCGGCACAACGGTTTCTCGTGCAACCAACTGCGTTTGAACCTGATGCGCCACTCTTGCAAACCGATCTGCGCTGGTCATTAACGCATTGGCTTGTTCAACCTGACCGTGACGTGCCGCTTGCAACGCCTCAAGACACAGGCTGCGTGATTCATCCGCATTGACAAGAATTTCCATTGCCGCTTCTTCTGCTTTAACCATCGTCATACCACCCCTATTAGGCATTGAATCAAAACCGTGCTGTTTCACCCTCCTGGTCGCACTTACAGCACGCGTCCATCGCGCTGCCGTACTGCCAGACTCTGTGCACAAGGCTGTGTGGTTTTTTACCCTTTCTTTTTAGCAATATTGTATCTGTGCACAGGCATCGATAAATGTCCCAAATGGCACAAGACAGATTATCGCCGTATTTACGGCGACCCTCTGCCGAGCGTAAGGGATTAAAATTGATACCATAGCGATAGGAGATTTGAGCGTCTTTAATAAAACGCGACTGCGTTTCAATCTAAACGGCCATTTCTGCCTGAATATAGCGGACAAAGGTGGTGATTCTGGCGGGAACGTGACGCCGTTGCTTATAGACAGCGTGAATACCTGCATCCTGCATCCTGCGTCGTGAAGTCTGGCAGCAAAGCCACTAAAGCGCCCTGATCCAGATAAGGTTCAACATCCCAGGCTGAACGCAACAGCAGGCCTCGCCCATCCAGCACATAACGCATCACCACTTCGCCGTCGTTACTCGACAGGTTGCCTTCAGCTTTATGGCTAAACTCCTGACCGTCGCGGTAAAAGCGCCACATCGCATAATCACTTTCATACTGGCGCAACACCAGACAGTTATGCCCAGCCAAATCCGCCACCGTATGCGGGCTGCCTCTCTTGGCCAGATAGTCGGGTGAAGCACACAGAATACGATGGTTGGTGCGCAACTTGTGGGCAATCAGACGTGAATCAGGCGGCGTACCCACACGAATATCGATATCGATACCCGCATCGAGCATATTGATGGGCTGACTCGACAGTTGCAGTTGTATCTCTAACTCCGGATGCAGCAAGGAGAACGCAGACACCAGCGGGGCTATATGACGGCGACCAAAGCCAAATGAGGCGTTTACCGTCAGCTTGCCGCGTAACGTCATTTGGCTACGGCTGACGGCATTCTCCAGTTCGGCGATATCATTGAGGATGGGAAGCGCGCCTTCACCGTAGAGTTGCCCTTCCAGCGTCAATTCTAAACGTCTGGTGGTGCGCTGAATCAGTTGCACGCCTAGTCGGTGCTCCAGCGCACTTAACCGTTTACTGATGGCGGGAAGAGATAGTCCCATTTCTCTGGCGCCCGCCGTCAGGCTGCCCAAAGCGACAATGCGACTGAAAAACAGCAGATCGTTCACTTCCCGCATAGATTATTACCTTTAATTCAATAATAGCTTTCCCATTAGGCTTATTGTTCATCATTTTGACAAGAAATACACTCGTATGGGTCCGCTAATAGAAAAACAGGAATACCCTTATGTCTGTACCGCGCTACAAGATTGCTGTCATCCCAGGAGATGGCATCGGAAAAGAAGTCATGCCGGAAGGCGTACGCGTTGTTACGCGCTCTGCTTCGCAATTTGGCATTGAATTACAATGGGAATGGTTTGATTTTGCCAGCGCCGACTACTATCTCAAGCACGGTAAAATGTTGCCGGATAATTGGTTTGAGCTGTTGAAAGGTTTCGATTCTATCTATTTTGGTGCCGTAGGTTGGCCTGAAGTGGTACCCGATCATGTCTCGCTCCGGGGATCGCTGCTCAAATTCCGCCGCGATTTCGATCAGTACGTCAACTTGCGCCCGTGCCGCTTGATGCCCGGTGTCAAAGCCCCGCTTGCCAACCACAACCCTGGCGATATTGATTTCTACGTGGTGCGCGAAAATACCGAAGGGGAATACTCCAGCGTCGGCGGCATGATGTTTGAAGGCACTGAGCGTGAGATAGTGATGCAGGAAATCGTGATGACACGCGTCGGCGTCGATCGCATCCTGAAATTTGCCTATGAACTGGCGCAGAAGCGACCGCGCAAACATCTGACGTCTGCCACCAAATAACGGTATTGCGATCACCATGCCATACTGGGACACCCGTGTTGCCGCTATGGGGCAGCATTACCCGGAGATGAAAGTCGACAAATTCCACATCGATATTCTCACTGCCAATTTTGTGCTGCATCCAGACTGGTTTGACGTGGTGGTAGCCAGTAACCTGTTTGGCGATATCCTGTCCGATCTTGACCCCGCCTGCACCGGTACTATCGGTATCGCACCTTCCGCCAACATCAACCCTGAGCGCACGTTCCCCAGCCTGTTTGAACCGGTGCACGGTTCTGCCCCGGATATCGCCGGCAAAGGCCTGGCCAACCCGATTGGTCAAATCTGGTGCGGTGCCATGATGCTGGAGCATCTGGGTCACGCAGAGGCGGGGGCCGCGATTTTACAGGCTATCGAAACTGTGCTGACACAAGGTCCAACGCAGGCACCGTTAACCCGGGATTTGGGTGGCTGCGGTAATACAGAAACCTTAGGACGCGCAATTGCTGATGCGCTTTGAGGTTAGAATGTTAGACATAAAAAAAGCCGTTTTCACGGCTTTTTTATTTTGCGATGACTATCAGTACATAGCGCCCGGCGAAACATCTTTGTGGGCAAGAACATAAGCAGCCAGGATTCTTTTCAGTAAGTTACGCACGATTTTTGGCCTTTTTAACGTTACCGATAATGAAGTTGCAGGTGATGTTGTCTTCTATTAACAGAGTGTACGCGCGTCATCGTCCAGACGCAAGTTTTTGTGATGTACATCACAAAAAAATTGTATACTTACTGTCACGTTCAGAAACTGGTGATATTCACACGTGCAAATAGCTCATCTCGGCGCCCGTTATGTTATCGTATTAAAATATGAAGAACTTTTAATCACCTAGAGTGATAGTTTCCCAGCTGTCGCCGTGAAGGCAAGTTCGTTCAGCGGCCAATATCGCGCCGATATCGCTGTTTTACCCGTAACGCTGCCGCGCTGCGACGGCATGCAGGACGCCATGGAAACCTGGAAACTCAACTTATACGCCGCCTGGGTGGGATGCTTTTTTACTGGCCTTGGCATGAGCCAGATTCTGCCGTTCCTGCCGCTCTATATTAAACAACTCGGCGTCACCGACCACGCATCTCTAAGTTTGTGGTCAGGGCTGATTTTCAGCTCTTCATTTCTGGTCTCGGCCATCGTCGCGCCGCTATGGGGGAGTCTGGCCGTTCGCAAAGGGCGCAAGCTGATGCTGCTGCGCGCCGCGCTGGGCATGGCTATCGTCATGGCGCTACAGGGCATGGCCAGCAACGTCTGGCATCTGTTTATTCTGCGCACCTTGATGGGGTTAACCTCCGGCTATATTCCCAATGCCATGGCGTTGATCGCCTCACAAGTGCCGCGTGAAAAAAGCGGCTGGGCATTGGGCACACTTTCAACCGGTCAGGTGGCTGGCGTGATTATCGGCCCGCTGATCGGCGGCTTTCTCGCTGACCATGTCGGGCTGCGCGTCGTGTTCTTTATCACTGCCACCTTACTGTTCACGTGCTTTTTAATCACCTTGTTCACTATCAAAGAAGGGGGTGATCAAGGTGGCTAAAGCGAATCGCCTCAGTGGCAAAGCGGTGTTCTCTTCCCTGCCCTACCCGGCGCTGATCGTCAGCCTGTTTGTCACCACCATGATGATTCAGCTCGCTAACGGCTCCATCAGCCCAATACTGACGCTGTTTATTCGCGAACTCACGCCAGACACCAATAATCTCGCCTTTCTCAGTGGCGTGATCGCTGCCGTCCCCGGCGTTTCAGCTCTGCTGTCAGCGCCCCGATTGGGCCGTCTGGGCGACAAAATCGGCGCACATCGTGTCCTGATCGCCGCACTGGGAACCTGCGTGCTGCTCTTCTGTTTGATGTCCACCATCAGTGATTCGCTACAGTTGGGGATACTGCGTTTCTTGCTGGGCTTTGCCGATGGCGCACTGATGCCAGCCACACAGGCGTTACTCCTGAAATACAGCAGCCAGCAGGTGACCTGGCGGATTTTTGGCTATAACCAGTCCTTTATGTATCTGGGCAACGTGGCAGGTCCGTTACTCGGCTCCAGCGTGTCCGCCATGATGGGATTTCGCTGGGTGTTCATCATCACGGCACTGCTGGTGTTAATGAATACGCTGCATATCGCCTGGCGCTTCCGACAAATTCCTACCAAACCCTGATAGCGCCGTCGTTATCGCCTGGCGTAAATAACGTCAGGATTTATATACGGATTATTCATAAAACGCCCCTTTGACCTTGGCGACGGCCACCGTTCGGCAGTAGGATCGATAGCGGTTTTTTGTGGTCAACGAAGGAGGTTATTATGTACACAGCGTATGACAGATACAGAAACCCGCTTGAAACGGGCTGTCGTGTAATGCAAAACGGTTCTCGTCTGGCGGGTACCATTGCCGCCATTCATGCAGACAAGCTGAAACGAGAAGACGTTCGTAAAACCAAATGCGTGCAGCTCAACGGGGTCAGCGAATACTTCTCCCATGATGAACTGATGCGTTTGGGCCGCGCATAACACGGCTGCCATTTCCCTTCGGGCGTGTTACCGCGCCCGATGCACGACCTCTCCCGTCCTCCCCCACTAAGGGTGATCGAACCAATCGCGGTTTTGCTCTGCTATCGGCGTGATCGAGTAGATCATCTCTTGCAGATGCTCGCGGATTGCCGCTTCTGCCGCATCAGGATCGTGTGCTTTCAGGCTGTTAAAAATCAGGTAGTGCTGCTTGATCAGATTCAGCGGTGGGGAAACCTGACTCAGACTGAGAAAGCGTACCCGGTCCATGGTCGCTTTAATTGATTCGATGGTTTCCCACGCCAGTGGACACCTTGCCACCTGCGTCAGCAGTTGGTGAAAATCGTCATCCAGGCTTAGAAATTCGCGAATCTGCTCATTCTGTGCCGCCAATTCCTGCCGGTGCAGATTGTGCTCCAACACCAGTAATTGCTCATCGGTCCGAACTCTGCGGCCCGGCGCGCAATAGCACACTCCAGCGCCTAGCGAATAAAACGCGCGTCAGCCACCCGTTGTTCGGAAATTTTCATGACAAAAGTACCGCGCTGCGGCAGTACCTGCACCAGCCCCGCTTCAGCCAGTTTGAGAAACGCTTCACGTACCGGCTGGCGCGAAACGGAAAAACGGGTTGATATCTCTTTTTCTGACAGTAACTTGCCCGGCGGAATCGCGCATTCCACGATATCCTTACGCGGGATACGATAGATTTGCTGGTTTACCGGCTCATTGCTGTTGATCTGAAAGGAAGTTTCCATACATCGCTTTTTACTATTCGAAAGTATTACTCGTCATGATACATGCTAATGCTTTGCCTACCCTCCTTTTCCATCATATTTTTCTCGGCGCTAAACGTAAAAAACGTTATCCGCAGTGCGGATAACGTTAGAAGTTGCTGAAAAACAGCCTTACTCCGTGCATCATTCCCGCGAAGGCGGGAATCTCTTGCTGAAGAAACGCATTTATTCTCACAGAGATCCCCGGCTTTCGCCGAGGATGACGAGGGAGGAAGTGACTTTATCATCAGTCTGAAAACAGGAATTACCAAACCAGCGTGCGCAGCGTCTGCTTCACCCCATGCTGAAGCAGTGACTGGTAGTAGCGGGTCACTGTCGTGACAAATTCACGCTGCTGCGGCAAGTCTTGTCCAAAGATAGCCTCCAGCCCCAGCAATGCCTGTACGCGGGCTTCTCCTTGAGCACTGTTACGCACCACATCAGCCAGCACATCACGCAACGGATCGCTGATATCAATCGTGTTCCCTTGCTCATCCACGCCGCCGACATAGCGCATCCACCCGGCCACACCGAGCTCCAGCATGTCAAAACGGCTGCCGTGCGCCAGATGCCAGCGAATCGAATCCAGCATACGCTGTGGCAGTTTCTGCGAGCCGTCCATGGCAATTTGCCAGGTACGGTGCTTCAACGCACGGTTGCGGTAACGCTGCAATAGTGCGTCGGCGTAAGCCGCCAGATCGACCCCCTGCGTGCGCAGCGTGGGAGCCTGCTCTTGCAGCATCAGGTGATGTGCCGCTTTGACTAACGCCTCATCCTGCATACAGTCGCTGATGTGCGCATAACCAGCCAGATAACCGAGATACGCCAGGAAGGAGTGGCTGCCATTCAACATGCCACGGCGCGTATCGTTGAACCACCAGCCTGACCCGAACTGAAGCGGTGATTTAACCCCCCCCCTCTTCGCCGTACTGGAAGTTGGCAATCGTCGAAGCCACAATGTCATTGTAGGCTGCGTATAAGTTATAAATGATTGTCCTGGGTAAATGATTCTCCTCGGCCATTGCATTGAGAAATGCATTAAGATTGGCGGCCAACCGGGGTTGATCGGCAATAGCGTCAAACCCGCTATTTATCCCCACTTTTTCCAACATGCGTTAGTTATTATTGCGGATCGCGCCGAAATGAATTTGCATGGCCCAATCATATTTTTTATATAACCGAGCCAGCGTAATAAATAATACGCTTTGCCAAATACTCTCTTCCGCTACGGTGATTATTTCACCCTGCATTTTTTTCAGGAATACCGTATCACCCTGTACCGTGGTGAACGGTGTAAAGGTTAAATCGCCCAGCCCGTGATCGGAAATACGGCAACCGACCTCGTGGAAAAGCTGCACCCGCGCTTCCAGCGCACGCTCAAAATCCGTGAACCGGATAATGGTTTCACCGGTCAATTCCGCCAAACGCACCAAGGCAGAAGAGAACTGGTGTCTGTCATGCGAGAAAAACTCGTCCGGTCGAAAGGTCGGTAACACTTTGGGAGTGAAACTGGCATCCTGCTTCAACAACTGATGATAATGCAGAGAATCCAGCGGCGAATCCGTGGTGCAAATAACCTCAACCCGAGAGTGCATCATTAACGCACGCGGTGTGAAGGCATCATCCTGCAACTGACGGTTGCAGGCATCCATAATGTCACGCCAGTTACGGCTGCTCAGCATCTCATCAATGCCGAAGTATTGTTTCAGTTCCAGATGCGTCCAGTGATAGAGCGGGTTGCCAAATGCCGCTTCAACGGTTTCTGCCCACGCCTGAAATTTTTCTTCAGGGGAGGCATTACCCGTGATCTTTTCTTCTGGGATACCGTTGGAGCGCATCGCGCGCCAGCCACAGTTCCGTGATACTGCTGAAACGGTGGTTTTCATAAATGTCTTTGGCTTCCAGATGGCAGTGGTAGTCAATAATCGGTAAATCCCGCGCCACCTGCTGATAGAGTTTGACCCCAGTCGGGCTGCCTATCATGAAGTTGTCGTTAATCAAGTTCATTGCTTTTCTCCTGCATCATCACCGTTGATGATGACTTACCAGTTCCACAGCGTGCCGTCTTCCAAACGTGCCACCGGCAGGTGGGCCGGTTCGTAGGGGTATTTCGCCGCCAGCTTTTCGTCAAACTCGATGCCCAGCCCCGGTTTTTCTCCCGGATGCATGTAGCCATCCTCAAACGTCCAACTGTGCGGGAACACTTCCAGCATCTGTTCGGAGTAGCCCATGTATTCCTGTACGCCAAAATTTGGCACCCAGAGATCGAAGTGCAGCGCGGCAGCCATGCAGATTGGTGGCAAGTCGGACGGGCCGTGTGAACCGGTACGAACCTGATACAGCGACGCAAAATCGGCAATACGGCGCATGCCCGAGATACCGCCAGCATGCGTAATGGTGGTGCGGATGTAGTCGATAAGCTGTTCTTCGATAAGCTGCTTACAATCCCAGATACTGTTAAACACTTCCCCGACCGCAATCGGTGTCAGGCGGTGGTGCATGTCATGCAGCAGGTGTTCGTTAAAGACGTATTTATCACGAACCGCTTCAAACAGTTTCGGGGCGAAATCCAGGTACTTCTCCGTTGACCAGAGTTGTTCTTCGGGCCAGTTCCATTTGGTGGCCGGTTCATACGCCAAGCCTTTGCCTTTGGCCATGCCGTAGGTGGTTTTCATTCCCGGCACGCCGCACCGCACGCGAATCGCCTTAAAGCCCATTTCGCGGTGTTTAGCATAATCATCCAGCGCTTCATCAATGCTGTGCCCGGTGGTGTGACAATAAACCATTACCCCTGTGCGCGCCGCACCGCCCAGCAGTTGATACAGCGGCATGTTGGCAATCTTGCCTTTGATATCCCACAGCGCCATGTCTACCGCCGAAATGGCTGACATGGTTACCGGACCACGACGCCAGTAGGCCCCTTTGTAGAAAAACTACCAAATATCCTCAATCTGCTGCGCATCACGCCCGATGAGCTGCGGGCAAACATGGTCTTTCAGGTAGGAAGCGACCGGTAGCTCACGCCCGTTCAGCGTAGCATCGCCGATACCGGTCAGACCGTCTTCGGTAGTAATTTTCAGGGTGACGAAATTACGCCCTGGACAAGTAACAAATACTTCAGCACTGACAATTTTCACATCGATATCCTTCTATACCCGTCATACTTCAGGTTGCAGGTGCGTTGACTGCGCTCGCTCACCCAAATCACTTACTCAAGTAAGCTCATCGGGATTCGTTCACTTGCCACCTTCCTGCAACGCGAATTATTTAGGGTATGCATCATGGCTTCAATACCAACTACCATACAAGTAGATTTAGTATGAAAACATGATCGAATTCACATTTACACATGATGCAAGGAAATTGTTGGAGGAAATTCAGTCAGTGCTGCCCGGTCGATACCGGGCATTATTAGCAGGCAGGACGAAGAGAAATTCGATTTTCTTCAATAAAATCAATAAAGAGCTTAACCATAGGGATTTGCGCACTGCGTTTGAGGTAGCTGACAGCGAAAATGCGTGGCAACTGGGTTTCTAACGGTGTGATGGTAATATCGAACCCTTCGAGGCTACCGGCAACCTGGGTACACTAGAACACACACCGTTCTGGTTCATTACCAAATCCATGATGATATCGATATTACTGCATTCGCGGAAATAGCTGGGTTTCAACCCCTGCTTGGTATAGGCATCAGAAACAATGGCATGCTCACCGGTGCCTTTCTGCGGCACGATCAACCGCGCCTGCGCCAGAGTTTCAAAGCTCAGCGTTTTGTGCTGCGCCAACGGATGATTGCTCGCCATCACGGCCACCAGTTGATCTTCATACAGCACCTGATGCGCAAACAGCGGATCGTCCTGATAGTCGGCAAACGGTGTAGAATAGGAGAAATGGAGATCGCCGTTACGCACCTTTTCTAACAGATCCATGCTGACACCGTCGATAAATGACATCTCAATGTTAGGATAGCGCCGTTGAAACTGGCTAAAGATTTCGTAATGCCGCAGACGATTGAATATCGGAAGAACACCGACTAACAATGCACCATCATGGCTGTCTTCATAACCACGAATAAATTGCTCAATATCGTAATATTCTCTAATTATACCCCGTATTTTTTTTGGCAAATGCCTTACCAAAAGGAGTCAGGGAAAATTGGCGCGTCGTGCGATTTATCAGTTTTCTTTCTGTTTCCTGCTCCAGGAGCGCTATCTCCTGCGAAAGAAACGCCTGGGAAATTTCAGCGTTTTCGCTGCTTTAGTGAAGCTACCGATGCGAATCAGCTCATGATAGTAGACAAGGCGCTTAATATTTATCATTGATGCCTTAATTTATAATTAATAGATATAACTATTATATTAACACACAAAAAACAAATGTGACAAGAGACACAAATAGCATGTTGCCGAACGTGCTTAAATGAATTCCGCTTAACAAAACAATATATATTATTTATATGTGAATGCCAGGTTGCATAAATGGCACGGGGAACGTGCATCTCAATAAAACGATGTTAGCAGCATAAAGCTATTTTTCATTATTCACGTTATGCACACGCGTGTGCGCAAAGACACATTGCTGCATTCATCTGCGAAAAAGGTATTCGCCTCTTTACGCGAATAGCGTCAACCTCTTTTTTGGATGCGCTATTCACGCGCGCCCTATTTCTGTGGTTACAGGGGTTGGGAAATAATGCTTGTTAATCACTAAGGAATGATGATGTCTACCAACAATAAATCGATGGCGCTGTGCCTGCCTTGTACCTTAGGTTGCTTACCCGCTACTGCCGCTATCGCGGATGCGCCGTTACATACGTTGTCCATAAAGAAGAGTGTTCCATCGGTAAAATTGATCTCCAACGTGGTTTTCTCTCAGGTGCAAATGCGCGGCTATTCTAACGTGGCGCTGAAAATGGATATTTTGCAGCCTGAATAGCCCAAAGCCCTGCCCGCCGTGCTGTTTGTCACTGGCGGTGGTTTTATCAACGCCAACAAGGATAACTACGTTCAGCAGCGCCTGGCGATGGCCGAGGCAGGCTATGTGGTTGCCAGCATGGAATATCGTGTAGCACCGACCGTGCTGTTTCCCGCACCGCTTGAAGATGTGAAATCAGCGGTGCGTTACCTGCGGGCACAGTCAGGGAAATTTGGCATTGACGGCGCGCATCTTGCGGTATTCGGCGCGTCCGCTGGCGGCTATCTGGCTGCCTTTACCGGCACATCGAACGGCGACAAACAGTTTGATAAAGGGGAAAATCTGGATCAAAACAGTCAGGTTCAGGCCGTGATCGATTTCTACAGACTCTCCGATTTACTACGCGTTGGCGAAGGCTTCCCCGATGATGTGGTACAAAAACACACCTCCGCGTCAGCAACCGAGGCTATTTGGGTGAACGGCACTTCCGTGTTCAACTATGGCGGCCCGATAACACGCTATCCTGAACACGCTGCCGCCGCTAACCCCATCAATTACATTAACAGCAATACTCCTACGTTCCTGATTATGCACGGTACCAAGGACACCATTGTCTCGCCGCGCCAAACGGAAATACTGCATCAGGCATTATTACAAAAAGGCATTGATTCTACGTATTACTCGGTGAACAACGCACAGCACGGCGGTGATTACTGGATGCAGCCAGAGATCATGAAAATTGTGATCCAGTTCTTGGATAAGCATTTAAAGGGCTAATATTCACAATACTTTAACATATTCCTCACCTGCGCGCCTGAATATTCAGGCGCGCTTTCCCCCGTAAACGCTGATACTCTCACATCACAGTTTTCATCATTATTTATAAGCCGATCACACTATTCCCCGTTGATAAAAATGATTCTCAATTGACTCTATTACATTATTTACTTTTCATTCACAGTCGCTCATGATATTTAATTACACGCTATATTTATCTTCCTGAAATTTATAATAAATCCAGATAACTTTTATATTAATCTTCAAACCCGCAAATGTGATTTACTGCACACTCTAATCACTATGAGGTATGGTCAAATAAAACCCATAGGAAGCTCATGGTTTACGTGCGTCTTATATTTTTTATCGATAAAAAATTTCTGATGCCTGCTGGGTACCGATATAAAAAAGTTTTTGTTCACTGTCTCAGGGGAGTTCTTCCACACTGCGTCGCAACGAATCAGACATTACAAAAGCCAATCACCCGACGATTTTTCGGTACCGACATCAGCATGACTACATCAACTAGCATTCAATACTGAAGGTGATGTTATGGAAGATCATCCCCGCCGCCGATTTCTTGCCTACATGGGGAGTGCCATTTTTGTGACTGGCAGTTCCTCATTGGCATTAGCAAATGAGGCTGCACCGCAAAACGCAACACCCGCTACCGGCGCTCCGAAAGGGGTACGTTATGGCATGCCGCACAACGAGTCACTGTGTATCGGCTGTAAAGCCTGTATCGGTGCCTGTAAAGAGACCAACAATGTCCCCGATAGCGTTACCCGCCTCGAGATCCTGACCTAGGTTAATATTCCACGCACTTCGACCAGTCGTGCTGTACGCCAATATTTCCGTAAATCCTGTCAGCATTGCGAAAACCCGCCGTGCGTTTCCGTGTGCCCGACCGGCGCTTCCTTTAAGGATGCGCTTACCGGCATCGTCGACGTCAATGACAAGCGCTGCGTAGGCTGCCGCTATTGCATCGCGGCCTGCCCTTACCACGTACGCTTTATCAACCCAGTGACCAATACCGCCGATAAGTGTAACTTCTGCCGTGAGACCAATCTGGCCGCAGGCAAAAAACCAGCCTGCGTCGAGATCTGTCCGACCCACGCACTGGTGTTCGGTGATTTGAACGATCCGGCCAGCGATATTTCTCAAATGATCCTCGCGAACCCGACCTATCGCTCCAAAGTGTATCTGGGTACCGAACCGCAGCTCTATCGCATTCCTGGCAAACGCGGGGTAATCGACAATGCTTAATGCTTTCCACTTCGACACGCTGGTATGGGACTGGCCCATTGCCATCTATCTGCTTTTGGTGGGCATTTCCGCTGGCATGATCACCCTGACGATGCTGCTGAAATATTATGTGCCCGCAGAGTACAGCGGTAAAAACCCTATCGTTATCGCGACGGCGATCGTGGCACCGTTGTCGGTGATGGTCGGTCTGATTATTCTGATCTTCCACCTGACTCGCCCGATGACCTTCTGGTATCTGATGGTCTTCTATAAACCCTGGTTCCATCATGTCGCTCGGTGTGATGCTGTTTCAGGTCTACTTCGTGTTTATCATCCTGTGGCTGGTCAGCCTGTACCGCGATGAACTCCTGACGCTGGTGAGCAAGTTCAACAACGGTGGCCTGCTCTCTCTGGTGCGTAACCTGAGTGCCATTATCCAGAAACGTATCAGTTGGTTTGAAAACACGCTGTTGGTGTTGGCAATCCTGTTGGGCTGCTATACCGGTTTCCTGCTGTCAGCGCTCAAATCTTTCCCGATGTTGGACAACCCGGTACTGCCGGTGCTGTTTCTTGCCTCGGGCACCACGTCAGGCATTGCGGTCGCGCTGTTGGCCGGTGCTTTTAATCGCCGGTTTATTGCTGAACACAAGGGCACTCTGCATTTCATCCACAAGATTGAAAATCCGGTGGTGTTCGCATAGATCTTCTTATTGTTCGGCTTCTTTGTCGGATTGCTGTTGGGCGGCGGTCAGAAAACCCTGTCGGCACATAACGCACTGACCGGATTCTGGGGCGGCGTATTCTGGATTGGGGTCATCAGCGTGGGCATTGCGGTTCCGCTTATTGCCTGGTTCCTTAAGAGCTACGACAGTGCACCAAGCCGCAAGCAAATGGCGTTTATGGCAGGTCTCAGTCTGCTCGGTGTGTTCCTGCTGCGTATGTTTGTAATGTACGCCGGCCAGATGACAGTAGCCTAAACCATGAAGACGTCGTGGGCTCTGTTCTGGATTGCATCCATCACTTTTTTTATGCAATCCGTCGACACGACGATGCTGTATATCGCACTGCCAGCCATTACGGAGGCGCTCCACCAACCGGTGCTGCATATGGAGCTGATCGTTATCTCCTATGTTGTCACCGTGGTGGCTTTCACCCCCGTTAATGGCTGGATGGCAGAGCGACTGGGTGAACGCAACACCTACCTTGTCGCCATCGCCATTTTTATGACCGGCTCGCTGCTGTGCGTCACTGTGACGTCTATCGTCAGCCTGAGCACGTTTCGGTTTATGCAAGGGATCGGCGGCGCGTTGATGCTGCCGATAATCAGAACCATCATTTTGAGGACCACGCCAGATACCATGAAACTCCTATTCCTCAACCGCATTACCCTACTGGGGTTACTGGGCACCATGATTGGCCCAGTTGTGGGGAGTTTGATGGTCAATGTACTGTCGTGGCGTCTGATCTTCGTACTTAATATTCCTCTGTGCCTGATGTGTCTGTGGCTTGCCAGAACGCATATTCCCGCCAGTATGCAGGTTCCACATTTTCGCGGAGACACTTACAAACTGATGCTGCTGGTCGGTATGCTGTTCCTGGGCACCTTTCTGCTGATAGCGATGCCAAAAAAACATCATCGGCCTCCCACTGAGCGCCGCATTGGCCCTCAGCGGATTCGGCCTGGCATTCCTCTATTTCAAACGGGATATGCTTACCGCGCGGCCTCAACCGCGTGAAAACCTGTTTACCATTAAAACGTTTTCCATCGGCGTGACCAGCGGTATCGTCACGCGCATTTTACTCTCTTCAATTCCGGTGGTGATGTCGCTGATGCTGCAAACCCAATTAGCGTATGACCCCGCTACCGTCAGCTTGATTTTGCTGCTGTTTTCCAGCGGTGCTCTGCTCTCTAAACTGGGCTTTGAACCACTGATCAAACGGATTGGCTACCGCAAGCTGCTGCTGCACACCACGGTCTTTACCTCACTGTGTATTTTTGCCATGGGTGCCGCAGTGTAGGAGAACGCCACCATCTTCATCGGTATTATTGCAGTGTTGCTCGGCATTTTGATTTCGACGCTACATTCCGCAGAGAGCACACTGGCCTTCAGCAACCTGAGTCACCATACCTATAACAACGACAATAATATTATGACGGTGACTCAGTTGCTCTCCATTATGGTAAGCATGGCGTTAACCTTTCCCATGCTGCGTTTTCTTACCCGCATGGAGAGCACTATTAATTTAAACAGCTCCAGCTTGTTATTTATTTTACTCGGTATCGGATTACCCATTTGTTGCTTTATATTCATGCATCTTAATGAAGATGACGGCCATCATTTTATTCATGGGAGATAAAGGAGAGCACACGCAATAATTTTCCCCGTTCAATATTACATTGAATATTTATACACTTTTTATTGGAACCGTTGATATGAAAACATTTCAGGGTACGGCAGCTTTTTGTCTGCTGATTGCATCAAGCTTCGCTTTTGCAGACGGCGATTTTAAAGCAGGCACCTATTCTTCCGCCAGCACCGGTATCGGTGGTGACGTGACTGTTACACTCGATGTGGATGCACAAGGAAAAATCAATAAAGCCACGGTTGACGCGCTTTCTGAAACCCCAGAAGTGGGCGGGGAAGCGGCAAAAGTGTTGGCTAAAAGCTTCGTTGAAAAACAGAGTGTCAACATTGATGGCGTGTCTGGCGCTACCTTAACCAGCGAAGCTGCATTAGAAGCGGCGGGTAACGCTTATAATCAAGCAAAAGTCACTAAATAACTGTTATTTATTTCTCGCAGCCTCGCTGCAAAATGAACATTTAAATTAAACATCCATGCTGAATAATATCGGCAGGATAGCGACTACGCGTTATTTCTTTTTTACCTTAAAAAGGATAACGCGAGCATGGCCCCCTTTTGCCAAAAACAAGTTGGGGAATAATAAGAGTAAAACCATCGCATCAATATTTTTATTACAACCATTGAGAGTGGAGAGTATATGAAAATAGTCAGGAGAACGCTGATTGCAGCCGCCTGTTTATCCCTGTTGAGTACCGGCGCTGTCAATGCAGAAACTATCGTAAAAACGGCTGACGTGGTGATTATCGGTGCCGGGGCTTCAGGCACATCCGCCACCATGGCCGCAGCCGAAAAAGGCGCGAAAGTGATTCTGTTGGAAAAACAAGGTGTGGTCGGCGGCACCAGGAATTTTGCGGAAGGGATCTTCGCCGCAAACAGTTCCATGCAAAAACGTCAGGGGATTATCGTTACCCCAGACATGGCGTTCAAAACCATCATGGAATACAGCCACTGGCTGGCTAACCCGTTCGTGGTTCG
Organism: Candidatus Symbiopectobacterium endolongispinus; assembly: GCF_018777385.1. Lineage (GTDB taxonomy): Bacteria > Pseudomonadota > Gammaproteobacteria > Enterobacterales > Enterobacteriaceae > Symbiopectobacterium > Symbiopectobacterium endolongispinus. Next base: position 378,581 of record NZ_JAFJYB010000002.1, read on the forward strand.
CGCGTTTGTTAACCGTTCTGCCGATACCATCGAATGGGTGAAATCCAAGGGTATCAAGTTCGAATACATCGGTCCTGGGGGGGGGGGCAGGCTGGATGTTGACCTGGCACGTTATTGACGGACCGGGCCATGGTCGTTTCCTGATCAAAACCTTCCATGAGCAGTTTAAAAACATGGATGTCACCACAATGGTGAAAACCGCCGGTAAAGACCTGATCGTGAAAGACGGCAAAGTCACCGGCGTGACGGCGCAAGACGAGCAAGGCAACACCATCCAGATCGATGCCAAAGCGGTTACCGTCGCCACCGGTGGTTATGCCAACAACAAAGAGATGCTGCAAAAATACGTCGCCTTCCCAGATACCATCATGATTGGCAACGTCGGTAAAGATAGAGACGGGATCAAAATGGCCCGGAAAGCCGGCGCCAAAGATGAAGGAATGGGCGTACTGCAAGCTTACCGCCCTGGCCTGCCAGACTACGCACCAAACTCCCACATGCTGGCCGCTGCACGCCAACCTTATCTTTGGGTAGATACCCATGGCCGTCGTTTTACCGATGAATCCAACGTGATTATTTGGCCTCACTCCGTTAATGCGTTCTCCAAAGCTGGCGGCATCATGTACTCCATCTTTGATGAAACCTCACGTAAACATTACGTGAACGACGGGATCGACGTACCGATCGGTGAATGGGTTATCGCTAACACCAAACTCACCAAGTTTGATGAAGAGCTCCAGAAAAACCGCGGCTTTGTCTACAAGGCACAAACGCTGGACGCACTGGCTAAAGCCATGGGCGTTGACGCCAGCGTGCTGAAAGAGACTATCGATCAGAACAACGTCTTTGTCGCGCAAAAACGTGATGAAGTGTTCAACAAGAACATGGATTACCTGCGTCCGGTGAAAACCGGGCCGTTCTATGCTGTTAAAATGCAGCCTGCCGCACTCGGCACGCTGGGCGGCGTGAAAATTAACGAGAAGATGCAGGCCATCAACAAGGACGGCAATGCCATCCCAGGCCTGTATGTCACCGGTAATGACGCAGGCGGCATGTACGGCGACAATTACGATCTGCTGTTAGGCGGTGGCGCCTTCGGTTTTGCCATGAACTCAGGCCGTATTGCCGCAGAAAGTGCGTTGGATTACATGCACTTCAAAAAACAATAATACTGCTCGCCAGCAACCTGCGCCTTTGGGGCAGGTTGCTGAAAAACCTATCTAAAACAGTAACGTCCACCACCTCTGTCATTCCCACGAAAACGGGAATCTCTTGCAGAAGAAACGCGCTTATCCTTACAGAGATCCCAGGCTTTCGCCGAGGATGACAAAGAGTAAAGTGACTTTGTCGCAGTCTGATTGCTCTTTTCCCTACCCCGCCTTACGAAACGTCAGATTAAACCGGTAATCTTCCGTTCCTGCTTTGATGGCCTGCACACCGTGAAAACGCAGGCGTGACGGTCCGCCCCACACCAGCACATCGCCATGCGTCAGCGGGATACGCTGCACAGCATCGCTGCGCTGCATACCGCCAAACTGGAAGATGGCCGGTAACCCGAGCGACACGGAAACAATCGGCTGGGAAAAATCCCGTTCATTTTTATCCTGATGCAATGACATCCGGCTGCCCACCGCATAGTGGTTCATCAGGCAAGCATCGGCAACAAAGTCAGGAAACCCCGCCTCGTGCGCGGCCTGTTGCGCCAGTTGAGCAAACAGCACCGGCATCGCGGGCCAGGGCGCTCCCGTGAGGGGATCATGGCGCGAATAACGATAACCCAGCACATCAGTCACCCAGCTCAGTGAGCCACAATTTCTCATGGCGGCCGACATGACAAAACCGCCCGGCGTGGTCATCTGTCGAAACGGTGCCACGCGCGTCAGTTGGTCAATCATCCGCATTAACGCTGGCGCACACTCAGTGGCGAACCCGCGCAGCACCACTGCGCCGGGTGCCAGCATCTGGCTCCAGAGCGGAGTGCCCTCGTGCGCGAACAGATCATCCGTCATGAGATTTCTTTGCCTCGCTCTCCAGCAGTTGGCGTTTACGCGCGATGCCCCACCGATAGCTCGACAATGCCCCATCGGTGCGAATAACCCGATGGCAAGGAACAATAACCGCCAGGCGGTTGGCAGCGCAAGCGCCAGCCACCGCGCGCACCGCGTCCGGCTGACCAATTTTTTCGGCAACATCGCGGTAGCTGAGCGTGGTTCCCCGAGGAATGTCTCGCAGAGCCTGCCAGACACGCAGTTGAAACGCAGTGCCACGAATATCGAGCGGTAACGTCAACGGCGCGCCCGGTGAATCAATAGCGCGGATGACCAGCGCCATGCGTTGCTCAAACGCCGCATCACCTTCAACCAACGTCGCATTGACAAACAGAGAGTACAGCTCGTTTTTCAATGCAGTGGCATCATCCCCCAGTAAAACAGCGCAGACCCCGCGCTCACTCTCCGCCACCAGCACAGCCCCCAGCGAACACGAGCCAATAGCAAAATAAATCGTCATGCCCTGCCCCTTGTGTTTAAAACTGCGCTGCAGCATGCCCAGCAGTTGATGAGATTCCTGATAAAACTGCTCGCTGGAATGAAAACCCGCCGCCAATGCGGCTTGCGTTACCGGCACCTTACCGTTCAGCAAGGCGCGCACACGCTGACCACGCAACGCGGTAGCATAACGTTTTGGTGTTACGCCAACCTGGGCTTTAAACAGCCGGTGAAAATGGTAGGGGCTGATACCCACAGCCTTTGCCACTTGCGCCAATATCAGTGATGTCTCGGCCTGCGCCATCAGTTGGTAGGCGTGCTCAATAGCCGCACATTGCCGCTGTTCACGAGACGGATTTCCTGGGCGGCAGCGTTTGCAGGGCCGGAACCCGGCCTGCTGCGCCGCATCCGCATCCACAAAGAACTGCACGTTTTCCCGCAGCGGCAATCGGGACGCACAAGAAGGCATGCAAAATATCCCCGTGGTTTTAACACAATAGACAAAACGACCATCAGCCTGTTTATCGCGTCTGCACAGGGCATCCCACCATGTATTTTCACGTAGAACACGTTCTTCCTCAGGAAAAGCGCGTGCGTTTGTCGACATCACTCACCTCGCAGTCTCTGGTCACAACAGAGATCACACCCTACAGATTACGTCTGGTGAATACCTGACTGATTCTTGCTTTCTCATTCCAGAAGCGCATCGCAGGGTGACAACCCTGATTCACTCTTTTATGCTGAAAGCCCCCCTTTTTCTCTCACGTTCAGGATCAAGTATGTCACACCCGCAGCCAGTATTATGGAACTCGGCGCATAGCGTGCATCTGGCATGTGAACATCTGCGCACGCTTGGGCCACGCTGGCAAGCACAGTTGGACCACATCGGCGAATGTCAGCACCAAACGCACCCGCATCGTGAACCCTATGAAGTGCTAATGCGTGCCGTGGCTTACCAACAGCTCACCACCCGCGCAGGTGATGCCATGATCCGCCGCCTGTTGGACGCGTTTAGTCCTGACGGACAGGTATTCCCTTCCGCTGAGCAGATTGCTGCCAGTGAGAAAGACGCACTGCGCCAATACGGCTTCTCTACGAGCAAGGCAGAAACGTTGCACGCGATTGCACACGGTGCACGAGACGGCTTGGCGCCTACGCGAGAACAGGCGCTAACCATGGACGACGACACACTTATCGAACGGTTATCGACGTTGAAAGGCATTGGCCGCTGGACAGTCGAAATGTACCTGATTTATGGATTGGAACGAGTGGACATTATGCCACTGCACGATCTCGGCATCCGCTTAGGGTTATGCTATTTGCATCAGCGCGATGCGATACCCACGCGCCGTGAATTGGCGGAACTCAGCCTACCGTGTCAGCCATTTCGCACCGTCGCCGCCTGGTATTTGTGGCGCAGCCCGATGATGCCAGACTACGCCGATTTCAAAAGCCGCCTGAAAACCAGCAACCGCAAAGGATGATGGCATTAATGGGGGCGTGATGCGGCGGGCGACCCCCCGCGCTCACCGTCTCTGCGCGCCCAAAACCGGGCGCGCAGTTTGTTATATACCCAGTTATACACCACGGTATACGGCAGGAAAAACAGGAAAAAGCCGATCTCGACCATCAACGCCTGCCACAGCGTAAGTCCCAGCATCCAGGCCGCGACGGGCAAACCACTCAGGATAAAGCCGCCCTCAAAACCTAATCCGTGCAAGATACGCACTACTTTAGCACCGCGCGCCACGCGAGATACTGGCCACAGGCGGTCTAACAGGGCGTTGTAGATGATATTCCACACCATGGCGATGCTGGAGAGCATAATCGCCAATGCGCCCATGGAAAATAGCGGTTTACTAAACAGCCAGGCACCAATGGGTGCCGTGATCAATAGGGCAACCACTTCATAGCCGACAGCATGAAACACACGCTCACCCACGCTTCGGCGCTGTACCGCGGTTGTTTGTCTCTTTGCTGCGTTAGATTGCATACATCACCACACTTTTATTCATCAATTTGGTATTGGGTCAATTAACAAAACAGGCGGTGGAGAAGACCTCACACCGCTTGACGATAGCAGGATATATCGTTATTACTGGAAGAATGGAATTAATATCCATCGATAAAAGCGATGGACTTAAGAAGAGAGCGGTGATGCGCTATTCTCCCGAATCCATGATTGCCTTTGTTACCGCCGCGCAAACCGACTCTTTTTCAGCCGCAACGCGTCAGCTACGTAAAAGCCAGTCCACCGTGAGCGCGGCCATTGCCAACCTAGAAGCCGATCTCGGACTGGTGCTGTTCGATCGTTCCGGGCACCAGCCGCGACTGACGGATGATAGTCATAAGGTGCGCGTGCACGTAGAGGCCATTCTTGCTGCCAGCGACACACTGGATGCGCTGGCGGTCCGTCTGGCTAACCGTATTGAGCCACGTCTGACCTTTGTATTGTCGGATATGTGGAAAGCGGCGCATTACGATCCCTTGCTGCACACCTTTTCTGCCCGCTTTCCTTATATCGAGTTCGAGTGTCTGACCGCCGAGGATGAAGATGCCATCGACCTGCTTAAGGCGCAGCGAGCACACATGGGGGTGATTCGTACCCAACCACACTATCCGACAGAAATCAGCGCCTCACGGCTACACGTAAAAACTGAAATGGCCATCTTTGTTGCCGCACAGCATGCATTGGCGCAGCAACAGTCTGTCTCACCGCAGCAGTTGGCGACGGTACGCCAGCTTTATCTGAATACCTATACGCGCACAGAACGCCAGCCAAAAGAAGGCATTATCTGGTCTGCCCCCCTCTTACCTTATGCTGCTAGAAATGGCAGAACAGGGGTTTGGCTGGAGCATCCTGCCACGCTGGTTGGTCGCAACTGATTGAAATGGATGTAGTGTGGTCAAAACAGTATCCGCCAGGACCGGCAGGGTTTTGGATGATTGATAATTTGCTGATGCAAAAAGATCCGACATCGTCTTGAAATAGATAAGACCTTGATAGATTGCTACAGACCCACTATTTTCATATTGGCGCGATAAAAAACCACATTATTTAAATGGAAAACAAGCCGATAAATTTACTTATTTTTATTAAACAAGTTACACAATATAATAAGCATCAATGCCTACACGGCGCATTATTGCTTTTTTTTACCATTTTCACTGCGTTTTTTTATCGCCCAGGATGTAAAAACCCGCCGATTGGATGCAAAAACTGTGATATACCAAAGTGGTACGTAATGCCAGAAACCCCTACCATGGTCAGGATAATTGTGCTACAGCATAAACGAATATTTTCCAATAAAAATGATAACCATATGCAAGACAAAAAGTCTTCCAAGGAATACTGAATCTTTCTTTTAATTTGTTGCAAGTGAGAAAACATGTCGAATAAACCATTTTATTATCAAGAACCTTTTCCGCTAAGCAAAGACAACACCCAATATCGCCTGATCAGCAGCGATTTTGTTTCCACCGCCCAGTTTGAAGGTCAAGAGATCCTGAAGATCGACCCGCAGGCATTAACCCTGCTGGCACAACAGGCCTTCCATGATGCATCGTTTATGCTGCGCCCAGCTCACCAACAGCAAGTGGCAGATATCCTCCACGACCCTGAGGCGAGTGAAAACGACAAATACGTGGCGCTGCAATTCCTGCGCAATTCGGAAATTGCCGCCAAGGGCATTTTGCCGACCTGCCAGGATACCGGTACGGCGATTATCGTCGGTAAAAAAGGCCAGCAGGTCTGGACGGGCGGCAATGATGCTGAAGCGCTGTCCCGCGGCGTGTATAACACCTTTATTGAAGATAACCTGCGCTATTCACAGAACGCTGCGCTAGATATGTACAAGGAAGTCAATACTGGCACCAACCTACCGGCCCAAATCGACCTGTACAGTACGGAAGGGGCGGAATACAAATTCCTGTTTGTCACCAAAGGCGGCGGCTCCGCCAACAAGACCTACCTTTATCAGGAAACCAAAGCGCTGCTGACGCCGGAAAAACTGAAAAATTTCCTGATAGAAAAAATGCGCTCACTGGGCACCGCAGCCTGCCCACCGTACCACGTTGCCTTTGTTATCGGCGGTACTTCAGCGGAAAGCACGCTGAAAAACGTGAAGCTGGCTTCCACCAAATACTATGACGCTCTGCCGACCAGCGGCAATGAACATGGGCAAGCCTTCCGCGACGTCGAACTGGAAAATGAGCTGCTGAAAGCCGCACAGGATCTGGGATTAGGTGCGCAGTTCGGCGGTAAATATTTCGCTCACGATATCCGCGTTATTCGTCTGCCGCGTCACGGCGCTTCCTGCCCAGTTGGCATGGGCGTTTCCTGTTCCGCTGACCGCAACATCAAGGCGAAAATCAACCGTGACGGCATCTGGCTGGAACAGCTAGAGCAGAATCCTGGTAAATACATTCCTGAGCATCTGCGTGAGGCAGGAGAAGGTGAAGCGGTCAAGATTGATCTTAACCAACCGATGGAACAAATCCTGAAAACGCTGTCTCAGTATCCGGTTTCCACGCGTCTCTCCCTGTCAGGCACAATCATTGTGGCGCGCGATATTGCTCACGCCAAACTCAAAGAGCGCATTGACAACGGTGAAGGATTGCCGCAGTACGTCAAAGATCACCCGATTTACTATTCAGGCCCAGCCAAAACGCCGGAAGGCTATGCTTCTGGTTCGTTAGGGCCAACCACCGCAGGACGCATGGACTCCTACGTTGATCTGTTGCAGGCTAACGGCGGCAGCAAAATCATGCTGGCGAAGGGTAACCGCAGCCAACAGGTGACCGACGCCTGCCATAAACACGGCGGTTTCTATCTCGGCAGCATTGGCGGCCCAGCAGCGATTCTGGCGCAGAACAGCATCAAGAGCCTGACCTGCGTTGAATATCCCGAACTGGGTATGGAAGCGATTTGGAAAATCGAAGTGGAAGACTTCCCGGCGTTCATTCTGGTGGATGACAAGGGGAATGATTTCTTTCAGGTGATCCAGTCCAATAAGTGTAACCGCTGCGCGTAATGTCTTTTGAGGTTAACCCGCGTTGAATGGCGCGGAGGAAACGGGTAACGCCGGGATGAGCGGATCTTTATGCAGACATAGGCGTCATATTTCGTGCGCGAACCAGTTCGCCTCTATCTGCTAACCGCGTGGCACGCGCCCGACACGGGGTGTGCAGTCGCCCACACCCCGTGACCCAGCGCTTTTTGCGGAATAACGCCGCTTCGCGGTGCCTTCAGAAAAAGCTGTCGACGGACGGACCGCTCCCGACGCGACGGGAGCTTTCGCCGCATCCATGCGGCTCATCCTTGCGCCATCTTATTCTTCAGCGTTATTCGATGTGGAACGTCAACCCCACATAGTATGCCCCGCCACAAAAGATGTATTTTAAATACATTTTTATAGCTATTCTTTGATGAGCTTTATAAACTACCCGCAACGCGGTAAAACGCGATAAGAATGTATAAGCTCTCCGAGGTGTATGATGCAAAACCTGATCTGTTATAAAACCCTGCCGCAGTGGAATGCACAGACGCTGCCCGCCGCGTTTCAAGAAAAACACAATACGCAAGTGGGTACCTGGGCAAAGTTGACCGTCCTGAAAGGATAGCTGACGTTCGCCATGCCGCATGAAGATGGCTCGGTGATTGAGACTTATCAGTTTACAGAACAGAATCAGCCACCGTTTGTTGAACCGCAAGCCCGGCACCGGATCGTCAGTGCCTCAGCGGATTTGGAGTGCCAGTTAGCGTTTTACTGCACCGCCGAAGATTATTACGCTAAAAAATATGGCCTGACGGCAACCCATTCCGAAGTAGTGGCCGCACTGGCGCAAATACCGGCTGGCAAAGCGCTCGATCTTGGCTGCGGTGGAGGCAGAAATGCCCTTTACATGAACCTGTGCGGATTTGACGTTACTGCGTATGACAAAAACCTCAACAGCATCTCGTCACTGAAAGAAATCATCAGCAGCGAAAACCTCTCCGGCATTCGCGCCAGCCTGTACGACATCAACAAAGCCGCGTTAGACGAACAGTTTGACCTTATCATATCCACCGTGGTGTTGATGTTTCTGGAACGCGAGCGCATTCCTTTCATCGTGCATAACATGCAGGAGTGCACCGTAGAGGGTGGCTATAACCTGATCGTGGCGGCCATGTCCACCGAGGATTTCTCCTGCCCACTGCCTTTCTCCTTCACCTTCCAGCACAATGAATTGCGTGAGTATTATTCCGGGTGGGATATCCTGAAATACAACGAAAGAGGTGGGTGAATTGCATAAAACCGACGAGAACGGCAACCGCATCAAACTGCGCTTCGCCACCTTACTGGCAAGAAAAACGCAGCCGAACGCGTAACATGCACTGGCTGCGTTTTTAAGGGCCGGTATCACCGGCCTGAGAAGAGAACGATCAGCTCGCTTTACGTTCTGCTGTCTGACGGTAGGCGACCAAATCTTCGGTGGTCAGTACCGGCATGCCGTGCTGTTTAGCAAAGACGATCACTTCCGGCGCACGCGCCATGGAACCGTCATCATTGGTCAGCTCACACAGCACAGCGGCCGGTTTGAACCCTGCCAGCGTTGCCAGATCGATAGACGCTTCGGTATGACCACAGCGAGTCAGTACGCCGCCCGGTTGACCGCGCAACGGGAAGACGTGCCCAGGGCGATTCAAATCGCTTGCACGAGCGTCATCAGCAATGGCGGCGCGAACGGTTGTCATACGGTCAGCCGCAGACACACCGGTTGTCACACCTTCAGCAGCTTCGATGGTGACGGTAAAGCCGGTTTGATAATGGCTGGTATTGTGCTCCACCATCATGGGCAGTTCCAATTGACGGCGGCGCTCTTCAGTCAGGCACAGGCAGACGATGCCGCTACCGTAGCGAATGGTCATCGCCATTTGCTCAACGGTCATGTTCTCGGCGGCAAAAACCATGTCGCCTTCGTTTTCACGGTCTTCGTCGTCCAACACCATAACACCAACGCCTTGACGCAGCGCTTCAAGCGCACGTTCAACGCGTTCAGATGGCGTGCCAAATTCAGAAAGTAATGCCTGATTCATGGTAAAAAACCTCATGTTTATTATGGATTACCAGAACCAGGGCGAGCTTGAGGAGTAACCATTACAACAGATGCTGTTCAATGCGCACCTGGCAATGACTAACAAAATAACGCGAGTGGGCATATGCCCAACAGGATACCGTTACTCTCTCCCATCCGGACTATAACCGTCGGCCCCGGAATTTCACCGGATCTGCTGACCTCACCACGTAAATCGATAATAAATTATTGATAACGTTACGGCGAGCGCTCGCGGGCTTCCAGACGAAAGCACGATGTTTTAGCACCCTGCGCTGTCTGGTTTACCGCCGGTGGGGAATTACACCCCGCCCTGAGAAGTAAGCGTGATAACTATAACCTATTGCCTGAGCGGGGTAATTAGCGCAATGGATAAAATGTGACATCTGCTGGCCTATTGGTAAAAATTTTCTTTAGAAATCCGACACAAAGCATTACAAGGCGAGTTTTGGTTTATCCCTTTTCATTCACGCATTACACTGACAGTACAGATACCAGAAACCGAGCAGGAAAACGGCATGATTGACCCGAAAAAGATTGAGCAAATTGCACGTCAGGTGCATGAATCCATGCCGAAAGGTATACGTGAGCTGGGCGAAGACGCCGAGAAAAAAATTCGCCAGGTACTGCAAGCACAGTTTACCAAGCTGGATCTGGTAAACCGCGAAGAGTTCGATGTGCAAACGCAGGTTCTGCTGCGCACTCGTGAAAAACTGGCGCGGCTGGAACAGCGTTTGAGCGAGTTGGAAGACAAGCTGGGCGCAGAAAAAACCGCTACTTCTGAACAGCAGCCCTCGTAGGCGGTACGACCTCATCGCGGGCACCGGCCACCCGAGGGCCGGTGCAGCAGCGATTATTCTGCTGCCAGTTGCTGTGATTTATGCGGTAACCACCACAGCACTGCCAGCATAATCAGTGCATAGAGCTATTTAGCCCCTACCATCACCAACAGTGCGCAGCACAACACACTGCCGATAACCGCCATCAGGCGGGCCCGACCTTTCAACAGCCGACACCCTGCCAGCATGCACAGCAGATAAACCAGAACAAAAATACCGTTGGCGTAAACAATCAACGTCGATAATGGCAGTGACAGCCAGTAAATCAGCAGGCAACAAACATGCTACAAGGCACCACCGCCGACAGTGCGCTAAGGGGAACTTGGGCACGTGAAAGTCGTCCCAAGCGACTCCCCGGTGCTGCCTGTGACCACACCAGTCGCGCAAAACCCTGCGTATAAATGTTCACACTGGCAAAGCACGCCAGATAGCCAATCAGGCAGGCTCCCCAATAGATCCATTCGCTACCAAACAAATCTGCGACTATACTCAACAGCAGTGAGGTCGGAGCGATATCATTACCATAGACGTTCAACTGCAAAATCGCGACGGTACAGCCCCAATAAAAGATGCCAGCAATCGGCATGCCGATCATCAAAGCCCGAGGAAAATCACGCTCTGGGTTACAAAACTCGGTAGAGAGGTGAGCAAACGCTTCCAGTCCAACAAAACACCAAAACATCACGGCAAGTGAATCAAAGGTGTTCGGCCAAGAGAGGGTACTCAGCGCAGTCCAAGCGATATGCGTGGGATCAATCTCTCCCCCCCAAAATGGCAGCGACCAGCAGCACCAGTACGGCAATGCCCGTTTGAATGGAAGCACTTGAGCCCGCACTGCGTGACCCGAGCAGCCAAATGGCGATCAGCGTCAACATTTGCACGACCAATATGACTACCCTGCTATGGCCGATAAACGGCGCCCAAAACTCAGCGGCAATTTGCAACGCAGCAGGCAACCCCAAGGGGATCACGGAAAGAAACAGCCAGCGGGTCACGCGTGCCAGGCGCGGGCCAAACGCCAGATTGACAAAGTGGGCTGCCCCACCGGCATTGGGAAAATGCTGTCCTAACGCGGCAAAGCGAATGGCAATCGGAAACACCAACACAATCAGCAGCGGCCAAGCCCACAGGCTGTCATTACCCGACAGTTGCGCCACAATAGCTGGCACCGCAAACACGCCAGTTCCCAGTAGCGAAGTGGAAAGCAGCCCCACTCCCTGAACCACGCCCAGATCCTGCTTTAACCCATTGCTACTCGCCACGTCAGTCCACCCTATCCCCTAAAAAAACAAAGCCTCCATGTAGGAGGCTTTGTGGTTACAAAATCACGTCTACCCATTAGCCCGCAGTACATCGCGAATACCGCCTTTGTAAGCCTCGACTTTCTGCGGCGTCATTAAACGACGCTCATCATCCAGTACTACTCCGCCGACGTCGTCAGCAATGCGCTGCGCAGATTGCAGCATCAGTTTGAAATTCTGGCTTGCGTCACCGTAGGAGGGCACCATCATGAAAATGGAGACGCCCGGCGTAGAGAAATCGGCCATGTCGTCGATACTGAAAGATCCGGGTTTCACCATGTTGGCCAGGCTAAACAGCACCGGGCCTGCACCCGCAGGATTGATATGACGATGGAAAATATTCATTTCACCGAACTGGAAGCCGGCCTGCAATACGCTCTGCAACAGCACTTCACCGCCAATGATACTGCCCTGATGAGCGGCAACGTGCAGTACCAGCACGGTTTCTTGCGCAGCGCTGCTTGCGCTTTGCACTTGTGGCTGGTCAGCATCTCGCTCAGGCAAGTCTTGCTCCGCGGCCTGCTCTTCAAGGTGCGGTGCACGTTCAACAGGCGTTGGTTGTACAGGCGCAACGTTTGCAGCATGTGCGGGGCGAGTCTCCTGCGCAACGCGATCGACATGCACCTCAGGTGCAGATTGCGGCGCGGTGGTCGCGCCTAACAGCGGATCGTAATCGGTACGAACGTGTTCGGCAGCAGAAGCGAAAGGCGATGAGGATGCAGGCGGCGGCGCAGGCTCACTGAACGAACCAAATGCAGGTTCTTCCTGCGTACGAGTCCGTGTGACTCTGACTTCGCCGACCCCTTCATCAAGCTCCTCAAGCGGCGCAGCCTCTTCTCGCTTCTGCTTTTGCTTAAGGCGCTTCACCGGACGGTCACGAAAAAGGGACGAGCGCTCTTTACGGCTCGTCCACAAGCCGTGAAGCAGTAGCGCAATTATAGCGATCGCGCCCACAACGATTAATATCAGACGCAAGTCCTGCATCATTGCTATCCCAGTTAATTCAATTTATTGCCACCGCGGCAACTTTTTCATACCCCTAACTCTATTTGCCTGCGTACACAAGTGCAAGCCTGCGCAGTATTTTATAGGAATAAAGATATACCGGGCGCACTTTTTTGCTTTTTTTTCGTCCAAAGGGTCACTGGTCAGCAGAAAATCATCCCGATATGATGCAGATCACACAAACGATCCGGATCACCCCACAATGAGGAACAGGATGTCATGGTAACCCCGTCCCCCGCTACGCCACCGCGTTCAGGCATTTACTATTTCGCACAAGGTTGGCAACTGATGTCGCTGCCGGGCATATGGTGTTTTGTCATCGTTCCCCTGCTGCTCAATGTGCTGTTGATGGGCGGTGCCTTTTGGTGGCTGTTTTCCCGCATGGGTGACTGGATTGCCCAACTGATGGGGCATGTGCCAGAGTGGCTGCAATGGTTAAGCTACCTGCTATGGCCGCTCGCTGTCATATCTATCCTGTTGGTATTCGGCTATTTTTTCAGCACCATTGCCAATTTTATCGCGGCACCGTTTAACGGCCTGCTGGCCGAACAGCTTGAAGCGCGGCTGACCGGAAAGGCCCTGCCGGACAGCGGCTTTATGGGCATGGTCAAAGATATACCGCGGATCATGAAGCGCGAAGTGCAGAAACTCGCCTATTACCTGCCGCGCGCCATCGTGCTGCTGCTGTTGTATCTTATTCCCGGTATCGGACAAACCGTGGCACCGCTGCTGTGGTTCGGGTTTAGCGCCTGGATGCTAGCCATTCAATATTGCGATTATCCCTTCGACAATCACAAAATCAGCTTTCCCACCATGCGCGAAGCATTGCGGCGTCATAAACTCAATAACTTGCAGTTCGGCACGCTGGTCAGTGTGTTTACGCTGGTGCCGTTCCTGAATTTGGTGGTGATGCCGGTCGCCGTCTGTGGCGCAACCGCATTGTGGGTGGATCGGTATCGTCATCTCTCGGTATCAGCGGGAACGCGATAGTTTTTCCGACTGTAATGAAAAGATATTTCTTAAGAACATAACGATATAGCAATTCTTTCCTTCCCTGAAAGGACGGAGTGAGTATGCTCTATCTTGTTGGTAAAAATTTCATACAGTTATAAGGACTGGCCATGAGCAAAATCTATGAAGATAACTCCTACACCATCGGCCACTCGCCGCTGGTTCGCCTGAACCGCGTCGGTAATGGACGTATTCTGGCAAAAGTAGAATCGCGCAATCCTAGCTTCAGCGTCAAATGCCGTATCGGTGCGAACCTGATTTGGGATGCAGAAAAACGCGGCGTATTAAAACCCGGCGTTGAACTGGTGGAACCGACGAGCGGTAACACCGGGATTGCTCTGGCCTATGTCGCTGCTGCCAGCGGGTACAAATTAACCCTGACCATGCCAGAAACCATGAGCATTGAGCGGCGCAAACTGTTGAAAGCGCTGGGCGCCAAACTGGTACTGACCGAAGGTGCGAAAGGCATGAAAGGGGCCATCGCCAAGGCAGAAAAGATTGTTGCCAGCGACCCGAGCCGCTTCCTGTTACTGCAACAGTTCAGCAACCCGGCTAACCCGGAAATTCACGAAAAAACCACCGGCCCGGAAATCTGGGAAGACACCGATGGTGAAGTCGACGTGTTTATCTCCGGTGTCGGCACCGGCGGTACGTTGACTGGCGTCAGCCGTTTTATCAAGAAAACCAAAGGCAAAGCTATCACAACTGTCGCGGTTGAACCCGTTGATTCACCGGTGATCACCCAAGCGCTGGCTGGCGAAGAGATCAAGCCTGGCCCGCACAAGATCCAAGGGATCGGCGCAGGATTCATTCCGGGTAACCTCGATCTTGCTCTGGTGGATCGCGTTGAGCGCATTTCTAACGAGGATGCGATTTCAACCGCACGTCGCCTGATGGAAGAAGAAGGTATTCTGGCTGGTATCTCTTCCGGTGCTGCTGTGGCTGCCGCGCTGAATTTGCTGAAAGAGCCCGAGTTTGAAGGCAAAACTATCGTGGTGATTCTGCCCTCTTCCGGTGAGCGTTATCTCAGTACTGCGCTGTTTGCCGATCTGTTCACAGAACAAGAATTGCAGCAGTAATCCTTCGTTACATTGACAGCATAAAAGCACCTTCACAGGTGCTTTTTTTGTGGTCAAGTTCAAAGTTTATACCCATCAATGATTGCTTTTTTTGTCCAGGTTTAGTATTTAATCAAACAATTATTTTGATGCGCGAAATTAATAACCGTAACATCGTACCCTGTTCCTACTGATGGCAATGTCCCCGTTTTTTACCACAGAGGCAGCAAGGCCATCTGACACTGGGCTGGAATACGGTGCTATTTGACGTATATATTCAGGGAAGGCGTTTCGTCCTTACCTTTCCGCATCAAAGGCGACCCCGTAACATAAATGGGGCTGACCTAACAGACTAAAGTTCGGTAAATACACTAAACTTTAGTTCCACAACACGAATCCAAACCATAGTTGGGGAAAACAGAATGTTCCAGCAAGAAGTTACTATCACCGCTCCGAATGGCCTGCACACCCGTCCTGCGGCTCAGTTTGTTAAAGAAGCCAAAGGATTTACCAGCGAAATTACCGTCACCTCCAACGGAAAAAGTGCCAGCGCGAAAAGTTTGTTCAAGCTTCAGACCCTTGGCCTGACGCAAGGCACTGTCGTTACCCTTTCCGCAGAAGGTGAAGACGAGCAAAAAGCCGTTTAACATCTGGTTAAGCTGATGGCCGAACCTGAGTAATCGGCAGGCTTTTCGTGTGAACATCAGTTTCGAGTGAAGGTAGGGTTATGATTTCAGGCATATTAGTATCACCCGGTTTTGCTTTCGGTAACGCGCTGTTATTGAAGGAGGACGAAATCGTCATCAGCCGGAAGAAAATTACTGCTGAAGACGTTGAACAAGAAATCGAACTTTTTCTGAGTGGCCGGGCCAAGGCTTCTGCACAGTTGGAAGCCATCAAGACCAAAGCAGGTGCAACCCTGGGCGCTGAGAAAGAGGCCATCTTCGAAGGGCATATCATGCTGCTTGAAGATGAAGAGTTCGAGCAGGAAATCATAGCCCTGATCAAAAAGGACCGTCACTCTGCCGATGCAGCAACCTACTCAGTTATCGAGAATCAGGCGAAAGCGTTGGAAGAACTGGACGATGAGTACCTGAAAGAGCGCGCAGCGGACATGCGCGATATCGGTAAACGCCTACTGAGAAACATTCTCGGTATGCCGATTATCGATCTTGGCGATATTCAAGAAGAATCGATCCTGATCGCAACCGATTTGACGCCATCAGAAACCGCGCAGTTGAACCTGGACAAGGTGCTGGGCTTTATTACCGATCTCGGCGGCCGGACCTCCCATACCTCCGTTATGGCGCGTTCTCTGGAGCTGCCCGCGATTGTCGGCACCACGGATGCCACCCAGCAGATAAAAAACGGCGACTATCTGATTCTGGATGGCGTGAACAACAAAATTTATCAGAACCCGACGCCGGACGTTATCGAACAGCTGAAAGCGCTGGAAGCACAGTACTACGCTGAAAAAGACGCGTTGGCAAAACTGAAGGATTTGCCCGCCATCACGCTCGACGGGCATCAGGTAGAAGTGTGCGCCAACATTGGTACCGTGCGTGATGTTGCCGGTGCTGAGCGCAACGGCGCAGAAGGTGTTGGGCTCTATCGCACCGAATTCCTGTTTATGGATCGCGATGCGTTCCCGACAGAAGAAGAGCAGTTCCAGGCCTACAAAGCCGTGGCAGAAGCCGTGGGGGCGCAGGCGGTTATCGTGCGCACCATGGATATCGGCGGCGATAAAGATCTGCCTTACATGAACCTGCCGAAGGAAGAGAACCCGTTCCTGGGTTGGCGAGCAATTCGTATCTGTCTCGATCGTAAAGAAATTCTTCATACACAGCTGCGTGCCATTTTGCGCGCGTCGGTGTCTGGCAAGCTACGCATCATGTTCCCGATGATCATTTCCGTAGAGGAAGTGCGTGCGCTGAAAGCCGAGCTGGAACTGCTGAAATCGCAGTTGAGAGCAGAAGGGAAAGCCTTCGATGAGAGCATCGAGGTGGGCATAATGGTTGAAACACCTGCTGCGGCCGCCATTGCCAACCATCTGGCGAAAGAAGTGGACTTTTTTAGTATTGGGACAAATGACTTAACCCAGTATACTCTGGCAGTTGATCGCGGTAATGAGCTTATCTTTCATCTCTATAACCCGATGTCTCCAGCAATATTGCGTTTGATCAAGCAGGTCATTGACGCATCTCATGCTGAAGGCAAATGGACGGGGATGTGCGGCGAGCTCGCTGGTGACGAAAGTGCTACACTGCTATTATTGGGTATGGGTTTGGATGAATTCAGCATGAGTGCAATCTCAATTCCTGGCATCAAGAAGATCATTCGTAATGCAAATTACGACGATGCCAAAGCGTTGGCAGAACAAGCGCTCTCCCAACCCACAGCGCAAGAACTGAGCGATGTAGTGAGCCGATTCATCAAAGAAAAAACGCTCTGCTGATTCTGCTATGCTGACCCAATATTAATGATTAGGAGAAGATCATGGGTTTGTTCGATAAACTGAAATCTCTGGTATCTGATGACAAAAAAGATACTGGCAGCATTGAAATCATTGCACCGCTGTCTGGTGAAATCGTCAATATCGAAGACGTTCCTGACGTTGTTTTTGCTGAAAAAATTGTCGGGGACGGTATTGCCATTAAACCGACTGGCAACAAGGTGGTGGCGCCGGTTGATGGCACCATCGGCAAGATTTTTGAAACTAACCATGCTTTCTCTATCGAATCCGACAGCGGTATTGAACTGTTCGTTCACTTCGGCATCGATACCGTTGAGCTGAAAGGTGAAGGCTTCAAACGCATAGCGGAAGAAGGCCAACACGTGAAGAAAGGCGATCTGGTCATTGAATTCGATCTGGCGCTGTTGGAAGAAAAGGCCAAATCAACATTGACGCCGGTGGTTATCTCCAACATGGATGAAATCAAAGAGCTGACCAAGTTGAGCGGCACTGTTGTTGTCGGTGAAACACCGGTTATCCGTATCAAAAAGTAGCGTTTTTCTGAGTACAGCACCTCGTACCTCCCCCATGGCCAGTGCGCTGACGGTGGGGTTTTTATTTATTGCCCCACCCTACTCACTGTAAGCGCGGGCGTTTTTCCGCACCGGCAGAGGCCATTTCGAGGGCTGCCAGCACCTTTACCGCTCCTCCATCCAATGCAATCCCCAGTGACAGGGCTACGAGTGCGCAGCACTCCCCGTTTTTCACCCGATCAGCCCCGAAGGCCTACACAGCAACCATCTCCAGATCATGCATCGCATCATGGCAATGGCTGATTCCGTGATCCCTCGCCACCACGTAACAGAGTTCCCCCTGCCACACTCGAGCCCCGGCAACCGTTTTCACGGCGATGTTTTCCAGAGCGCACATCGCCATAAATAACGGACTGATGCCATGTTCTCTGGCGACCAGTCGGCAGGATTCACCGTTACGTACACGTTCCCCTGCCAATCCCATCACCGTACGCTTTTGCAACTCGTTGAAGGCGAAGCTATCGGATTCAATACCGTAGATATCCGCCACGACATAACAGCATTCGCCCGCACAAACCCGCGAGCCCGACTCACCATCAACCGCCAGCATATTCAGCTAATGCATTAGTATGCTACGTTCAGGAATGCCATGCGCCTCGGCAACCGTCTTGCACGATTGCCCCGCCAATACGCGCTCTACCGCAACGCAACGTGCCAATAGCGCATGCTCGCCGAGAGAAACAGATTTCCAGCGTTGATAAAACGCCTCACGCAGGGTACGTTGCACAGTAGGGGGATATCCACTGTTGTCTCCGATAAAGCGCGCCACCCGCACAATATCGTCAAATTGGGAAAACCCGCTAACCCCTGTAATGCGACTTACGCAAGCATTGGCCGCCAGGGATGACAACACAGGAACAGAACAACGCGCAGACAACGCCATTGGCCCTACACCATCATTGCTGACGACGATAACCTCTTGAAAGAGTCGTACCGTCGGAACTGCTCCTAGCTTATAGTCAAAAAGTCCGTTGCCGGGTATGCGAAAAGGCGCATTATTGATATGGCAGAGATAATCCGAAAGCATGTAGGTCATCCTGAATCGGGAGTTTGTGTATCCATAGAAAAGTAAGTTTCGGACAAAAACACACGGCTACCGTTTAAAAAAACGTGCTAATCAATGGCTCTGCGCTACGGTTTCTTGCCAACGAGGAATAAAGATACGCACGGTCAATCCCCCCTGCGGGCCGTTATCGGCCTCAATATGCCCCCCGTGCGCCATCACCACTTTGCGGGCAATCGCCAGCCCTAATCCATAGCCCTTGCCGGACTGCGGCGATTCGATGCGAATAAAGGGATCAAAGATGCTGGATAGCTTATTTTTCTCCACCCCCGGCCCCTGGTCGGTGACACAAAGCAGCCACTCGCGCTCCGTGCCACGCAGGTCTACCAGCACCGTCTGCTCGCGGGTTGAAAAGCGCAGTGCGTTGCGCACGATATTATCCAACGCGCGCCGCATCAGCTCAGCATTACCTTTTACCGTGTGATCCTGCTCAGTATCCGCCTCCAACAGAATGGTAACCCCCGGTACTTGCGCCTCATAGCGCGCATCGTTTACCACTGCGTCGACCAACCCGTACAAATCGAAGTAGGACTCATCAACCACCTGATGCTCGGCGCGTGATAGCGTCAGCAGTTCACCAATCATTTTGTCCATGCGCGCCGCTTCACCTTCGATGCGCTGCATTGAGGTATCGATATTATCGCGATTTTGGTGCGCCAACCCGATGGCCAACTGTAAACGCGCCAGAGGTGAACGTAGCTCATGAGACACATCATGCAGCAGTTGTTCGCGGGAACTCACCAACACCTCCAACCGCTCGACCATGGCATCAAAATCCCGCGCTACGTCGCTCAACTCATCGTGCCGTCGTTTCATGTCCGGCAACAGCCGAATGGATAAATCTCCCTGTGCTGGCGCGCGAGCGATTGAGCGGCCGGGTCAGGTTCCAGGCCAATACCCCACTGAAGAGCAGCCCGCCTAATCCCGCAATCCATACCAACGGTTCAGGAATATTGAGTATCAACATCGGACGCGGTGCGTAGGTTTCATCGCGCAAACGCAGAACATCAAAAGAGACCCAATAGCGCTCGCCATTAGGCCCATTGACCGCGTTGACCAGCGGCATTGGGCGATCGCCCCGGTGATGTTCCTCATCCGCTGGCGGCCTCGGGCCACCGGGAGGCGGGATATCACTGGCTGGCGGTTCACGCCACGGCTCAGGCGGTGGAGTCCATTTCTCGGCATCGGTTACCGTGGTAGATACGCGCAGAAAACCGCGTTCCTGTGGCAGCCACTGAGCTTCCAGTGCGTCCAGCGCGGACTGCCCACCCTGTTGTAACGCAGATTGCGCCATCGACAGTTGTAACGACATCAAGCGTTGGATCATCACATCTTCCGGCGGCGCGCAGTGCCCACCGTCATACAACGTGAACCCCAACCACAGCAGTTGCGATATCAATAAAAACGTCAACCAGAAGCCAAACAGTATTTTCCAGAACAAGCGTCCCTGCATCATCAACGAATCCGGTATCATACGCTGCGCACGGTTTCAATGGTCATGTTGCTGCCCGGCAGTTCGGCCAGCTTTTGCCGAATGTTGCTGATATGCACATCGACGCTGCGATCGTAGGCTTCACGCTGCCGCCCCAGACATTTTTCCGATAGCTCATCTTTGGAGACCACGCGCTCGCACGCGCGCACCAGCAGTTCCAGCAAATTAAACTCGGAGGCGGTTAAATCAAAGGGGTGTCCTTTCCATTCGCTGGTGCGCGTAGCGGGGTTCAACACCAGTTCGCCTAATGTGGCAGTCTCTTCGCTTTCCTGCTTTTCCGGGCGCTCATCATAACGACGCAGCACCGCGCGCAAGCGTGCTACCAGTTCACGGGGGAAACATGGCTTCGGCATATAATCATCGGCCCCCATTTCCAGACCAATCACCAGGTCGATATTGTCACCCTTAGCCGTCAACATGATAATCGGCAACCGGCTCGATTTACGCACCTGGCGTAACACATCAATATCGCTCATATCCGGCAACATAACGTCCAGAATCATGACGGTGTAATTTCCTGACAGCGCGCTTTCCACGCCCTCTTTCCCTGTCAACACTCGCGATGCGGCAAATCCCTCAGCGCTGAGATACTCACAAAGCAGGTTTCCCAACTCCACATCATCATCAACCAACAACAGCTTCACACCTTGCTCCCCTTGGCGGTTCTGGCGGTTATTTTCTCGTTTAATACGTATTTTCGCAGCCATCTTTACTGAATTCTTACCTTCTATAGCACTAAATAGTCGAGATCGGGTCATAGAGTCAGGGTAAAGTAACGGCTTTGTTCTATGCGGTTAGCATCGCCCCGTCAGACGTCAGTACCCTGCTGAGACGTCAACACTCGATAAGGATATTCAACTGCTCATGCCTGCTCGTTTTTTGTCATTACGTACGTCGCTACTGGCGCTGGTTGCCATCGTTGCCATTTATTTTGACTATAAGTACTTTTTCGCCGCCCCACCACCGGTGAACTACATTACCGCGCCCGTAGAAACCCGAGATATTGAGCAGACCGTCCTGGCAGATGGCACCATTGAAGCGCTCAAACAGGTCAGCGTCGGTGCCCAGGTGTCAGGGCAAATCAAAGCGTTGCATATTGCACTTGGCGATAAGGTGAGCAAGGGACAACTGCTGGCAGAAATTGACGATTTAACACAGCAAAATACGCTGAAAGACAGCGATGCCGCGCTGAAAAACATTCAGGCGCAGCGTGCGGCCAAGCAGGCCACGCTGCGCAACAATCAGCTTAGTTGGCAGCGTCAGCAAATGCTAATGCAACGCGGTGTGGGTGCACAGGCCGATTATGACAGCGCCAAGGCCACTCTGGATGCCACCACAGCAGACATTGCCGCCCTCGACGCACAAATCGCGCAGGCGGAGATTGCCACCAGCACCGCCAAGGTCAATCTGGGCTATACGCAAATTACCGCACCGATGGATGGCACCATTGTCGCCATTCCGGTGGAAGCAGGGCAGGCCGTCAACGCGGCGCAAAATACCCCCACCATCGCCAAAGTGGCGAACCTGAACACCATGACAGTGAAGGCGCAGATTTCCGAAGCCGATGTGGTCAATGTGAAAGTCGGCATGCCGGTCTGGTTTACCATTCTTGGCCAGCCCAACAAGCGCTATCAAGCCACACTGCGCGCTATCAAACCGACGCCGGATTCCATCAACGACGAGACTACCAGTTCATCCAGCAGTTCCAGCTCTTCAACATCTAAGGCGATTTATTACAACGGCCTGTTTGATGTTGATAACCAGGATGGCACGCTGCGTATCTCGATGACGGCGCAAGTGTATATTCTGCGTGCTGCGGTAAAAAACGCGCTGGTGGTGCCCGCCACGGCCGTACAGCAGCTTAATGGGAAAACCGTGGTGCAAGTGGTTAATGCGCAAGGTCAACGTGAATCCCGTGACGTGACTATTGGTATTAACGACAACGTGCATACCCAATTACTCACCGGCGTCAGCGCGGGTGAACAAGTGATCATCAGCCAGCAACCTGGTTCTTCATCATCAACGGCGCGCCACCCCGGCCCGCCTCCGATGTAAGGGGAGCTAACGAATGACTCAACCTTTATTAACACTAACGGGAATTTCACGCCGTTTTACCAACGGTGACCAAACGGTCAACGTGTTGAAAACGATAAACCTGACGATTCATGCGGGTGAGATGGTCGCTATTGTTGGGGCTTCCGGCTCCGGCAAGTCGACATTGATGAATATTCTTGGTTGTCTGGATAAAGTCTCGGAAGGAGAATATCGGGTTAACGGGCAAGCGGTAGCGACGCTTGACAGCGATAGCCTGGCCGCGCTGCGTCGGGAGTATTTCGGGTTTATCTTTCAACGCTATCATCTGCTGGGCGATCTTTCCGCACAGGGCAATGTCGAATCCCCGCCATTTACGCCGGGCGCGACCGCGCGCAGCGGCGCTGCTGCACCGCCTTGGATTGGGTGAACGCCTGAACTATCGCCCCAGCCAACTTTCCGGCGGGCAACAACAGCGCGTCAGTATCGCCCGCGCTCTGATGAACGGCGGTCAGGTGATCCTCGCGGATGAGCCAACTGGCGCACTGGACACGCACAGCGGTAACGAAGTACTGGCCATTTTGAAAGATCTGAACGCGCAGGGGCACACGATCATTATCGTGACCCACGATATGCAGATCGCGCGCCATGCCGGGCGTATCATCGAGTTGCGCGATGGCGAAGTGATCGCGGATTCAGCCAGTACAACGACTCCTGCCGAGACTGCGCCGCAAGGGAACACCAGTGCCAAGCGCGCGATCGTTTTATCGATGCCTTCAAAATGGCGCTGCTGGCGATGAACGCTCAGCGCATGCGCACCTTTCTAACCATGCTCGGTATCATTATAGGTATCGCCTCGGTGGTCTCTGTGGTTGCGCTAGGCAAAGGCTCGCAACAGCAAGTGCTGGCCGACATCAGTGCAATGGGTACCAGTACGCTGGAGATCTATCCTGGCGAGGATTTCGGTGACCAACGTTCGAGCGCCATTCAAACGCTGCGTGCGACCGATATCGAACCTTTGGCGCAGCAACCTTACGTTCACAGCGTGACACCCTCTGTCGCCACCAGAGTCACACTGCGCTATGGCAATATTGCCGTCACGGCCAATGCCAACGGTGTAGGAGAACAGTTTTTCACC
This sequence comes from Candidatus Symbiopectobacterium endolongispinus, assembly GCF_018777385.1. Lineage (GTDB taxonomy): Bacteria > Pseudomonadota > Gammaproteobacteria > Enterobacterales > Enterobacteriaceae > Symbiopectobacterium > Symbiopectobacterium endolongispinus. The sequence goes on from NZ_JAFJYB010000002.1 coordinate 402,145, forward strand.
GTGCGCGGCTACAGTGTGGCACAGGGGGATGATTTTCCCACGCGCCAACGTGGATAATCTGTCGTAGGAAGCGGTTATCGATCAGAACACATTGCAGAAGCTGTTTCCCAACGGGGAGAACCCTATAGGCGAGGTGATCCTGCTAGGATCGCTTCCCGTGCGGATTATTGGCGTGGTGGAAAAAAAAACAGCAGTGGCTTTGGCAGCGATGAAAACCTGAACGTCTGGGTACCCTACACCACGGCGATGAAACGCATGATCGGGCAGTCCTACCTGAGAAGCATCACCGTCAGAGTCAAAGACAACGTGGATTTGAGCGTGGCAGAACAGGGAATTACCCAGATTTTAACCCAGCTCCACGGCAGCAAAGACTTCTTTGTTTTCAACACCGACAGCATTCGTCAAACCATCGAGAAAGCCACCACCACGCTGGCGCTGCTGGTTTCCGCTATTGCGTTTATTTCGCTGCTGGGCGGCGTGTTGGGGGTTTCGCTGTCGCTGTTGGCGGGAGCGATATTTAGCCACTTCTTCAGCAGCTTCTCGTTAATCTACTCGCCAGCATCTATTATTGTTGCCGCGTTCCTGTGCGCCAGCTTGATTGGGGTGATTTTTGGCTTCTTCCCCGCCCGGCGCGCCGCATAATATGGAACCAATACACTCGCTGGAACGGGAATAGTATTAACCAAATACGCCGGTAGACAGATAGCGATCGTCGCGATCGCAGACAATCGCGCTACCGGGGTTTTCCCTCGCCACGCGCAGTGCTCCCGCCACCGCACCGCCGGAACTGACGCCGCAGAAAATACCCTCTTGATGAGCCAAGCATCGCAGCGTGGTTTCCGCCTCTTGCTGGGTAATATCCATTACACGATCAACGTATTGTGGCTGAAAAATCTCCGGCTCGTATCCCGGCGCCCAGCGGCGGATTCCTGGAATATGACTCCCCGACGCGGGTTGTAAACCGATGGTACAGACGGATGCACGCTGCTGTTTCAGGAAGCGACTGACGCCGGAAAGCGTGCCGGTGGTGCCCATTGAAGAGACAAAATGGGTGAGTGCGCCTTGCGTTTGCTGCCAGATTTCCGGCCCCGTGGTCATAAAATGCGCCAGCGCGTTATCCGGATTATTGAACTGATCGAGCACCTTGCCCTCACCGGATTCAGCCATCTGGCGCGCCAAATCGCGCGCCTTCCATGCCACACGCAGGGCTTACCAGCACCAGCTCTGCGCCGTAGGCGCACATCGCCAGTTGCCGCTCACGGCTCATGTTCTCCGGCATCAACAGCCGCAGGCGATACCCTTTCACAGCGGCAATCATCGCCAGCGCAATACCAGTATTGCCACTGGTGGCTTCAATCAGCCGATCGCCAGGGGTTATTTCTCCGCGCCGCTCAGCCTGCTCCACCATAAAGCGGACCGGACGATCTTTTACCGAGCCAGTCGGATTATTGCCTTCCAACTTAAGCCAGATCTCACTGCCGGTATCCTGCACCAGCCTTTGCAGCTTGATGAGTGGCGTATTGCCAATTGTGTTATCCAGCGTACTCAACGCGTCTCCCCTACCTACTCAACGTGAAAATGTTACGACGCGAGCAGTTTTTCCAGCGAAGGAGCGAAGAAATAGCTGCCACCCGCATCCGGCCGTTCGTCGGCGATAATCGCCACATCGCGTCGCGCATCGCCCTGTGGATTCTCTGTGCCGTCGACAAACCCGCTCAGATCGCGATCCTCGACCCAGCGAAAGCCGTGTATCTCTTCTTCAACAACATGGATCGCGGAACCAAACGCCGCCAATGCCGCCTGAGCCAGACTGAAATTGACATCGTGACGCAAAGATTGAATATGTAGCAGCAGATCGCGCTGCGTTGCCGGTGCCAACCCCTTACCCAGCGGAGCAAAGGGTTTCAGTTCAGCCGCTCCTTGTTCGCAATCGAGATCGCGCCACACATCATGACCAAACGCCAGCGTCGCCCCCAGCACCTCATCGGGAAAGCGCTCCTGCAACGACTGGCAAAACTTTTTGCACCCTAGGCGGATAGCGTCGAATTCGCCCTGAATCATGGCTTCAATAAAAATGGCAAAACGACGGTGTTCAAGCAAAATTCCGCTCTGTATCTGCGTCATTTCAAGCTTCCTCATGTTTTAATTATCTGCTTTTATCGTTTTTTGGCATTACGTGGCCTAAGGCACTCATCGTACCGCATTCGCGACAATGTGCTTTGTTCAAAAACAAAGGATAAAAATAAACAATGAGAGAATTGAAACGCTACGACGTTGGCGCGTTACCGCGCAAAGCTTGATAGGTGTGGCTTAAGAAATGTCGAGACGATAAAATCAGTCACGCGCTTGCGCGTGCCAGATGATTTTGCTGACGTGCCAGGTTTGCAGAATATCATCAGAGGGCATTAAGCCTTCCGGGCCGTTCCAGTCACCGGAATAGAGATAACTGACGTGCTTGCTTTGCGATTCAACGCACTCTACGCTGCGGGCATCATCCCCTTGAGCAAGCTGGCAGACCTTAAAGGCTTTACTGTAATGGGCGCTGAATGCATCCCCGATTTTCACGCCCCATACGCTGGCAATTTTCGCATCCATAACCTCGACGCGATTGACCTGCGCTTTGGACTTACCGCTGATCAACAACTTGATCTCATCACCATCCAGCGCCTGATAGAACGCCGTGATTTGGCCGTTAGTGGTGCCCATGCCGCTGCGCAAACGATAATTACCGTTCAGCGCCTGATTTATCGGCTCTTGTGCCAGCGGCGTGCCGCCGTTGAGCCCGCCGACACCGGCATCCGACACCTCGATTTTGCTGCCAAACCAGTTGAACGGCGACAGGCTGGACCAGGAGAAGTTGGAGAGCGCGCTACATCCCGTCAACAAAAAGGCGGCCAGCACACAGGGAACAACCAACTGAACGGAGCGAAACCTCATAACATAAATTCCTTTAACAGTGAGCGGCACCTGTGCCACCCCACGATCGCATGCGTGAGGGTTTGAGTCTCAGGCCTGAGAAAAGTGCCGTAAAAAACGGTCAAGCGGGCAAGATTATCGTCGATTCTCACAGTAAGGGGAAGTGAGCGACCTAAGACGTTGGCGGTACGAACAAACTCCCCATCAGTGAGCCTGCTGCCAAATTATAGCGGCGAGGCGGACTCAACCTCATGTTGAAAAACATAAGGATCGGACAACAGGCCAAACTGTTCATCGTCAGGATAGGTGACGGCAACATGGTAATCTGCAAACGCTTTTACTGCCTCAATATCTTGCCAATAGGTGGCAAGAAAGAAATGCTCCCAATCGCCTTGCGTAACCCTTTTGACCGCTGCCCCCAAATTGCCCGGTATGCTTTGGGAATGTTGAATGCCTGTGACATCAAGGTGTGCCGCAAATCCCGCTGCATGCGAAACGGGAACGCATCCGTGCCATGTTCTTACGATCATTATTCTGCTCCAGCAAACGTTATTCAGATAACCTAACCGAAGCAACGTACCACAGAAAGGAATAATTGCCTTCACATCAGCAACCAGAGCGGGGTGATCGAAGGAAGGCCACACAGGCCTTCCTTCTGATTGATGGCGTTATCCCGCCGTCACAGAGCGAAATGCAGTGAGGTCGTAGTGATGCGGGAACAAATCGTCCAGCTCGCGCTGGTGAGTAATGGCGATCACCGTACAGCCCGGTAGCGCCTGTTTAAGCTCATTCAGTAACGCACGCGCCGCACCGTGATCGAGGCTGCTGGTAGCCTCATCCAAATAGAGCGTATCCGGTTTAGCGATCAATGCGTGCGCGAAGGCCAGCCGCTGCTGTTCACCACCGGAAAAAATGCGATCCCAGTTATGTCGCTCAGCCAAACGATCGCACCACTCACCGAGGCCAACCCGTTTCAGGGTGTGCTGCATGGTGCTGGCATCCTTGAGCGGTGGGTACGGGTAACACAACATCTCCGCCAGCGTCCCCTGCCCCAAATAGCTTTTCTGTGGCAACAATAGCGAGCGGCCCGCTTGCGCTTGCCACTGCCCGCGATAGTAGGGCCACAGTCCGTTCAAGGTACGCAGCAGCGTCGATTTACCCAATCCACTTGGCCCGGACAGTTTGCTCCAGCTTCCCGGCGCACCGTGCACCTGAGCAAACGCGCTGCGGATCTGCATTAAGCCGCCGAGCGTCACCGTTTTCGATAAAAAGGCAGGCAGCGCAGCAAAAATAGGCACAATCAGACTGACACGCATTATAGCCGGAGGTGAAGAACCCCATATTACGCTTCGCGTCCATCAGTTGACGCCAACTGCGGGCGACATCGCTAAGATGGCGCGTCAGATAGGTTTTTTCCTGCGCCTCACCGCCATAGAGCGCGATTTGTTCCGCATTGTCGTATTTACGCAACAGCGCGGCACGGAAATCCGCTTCTGAGCGCTGTCGGGCATAGCTGATGCCGTGCAGTTTTTTCCCCACCAAATGCGTAATCAAAGTACCCACCACGGTGTAGATAATCACTACCCACACCAGATAGCCGGAGATCGCCCACTCACGACCAAACAGGGTAAAGCGTTGCACGCCAGAGAGTTGCCAGAGAATGATCATAAACGACGATAACCGACCCGCATTGATGATAAAGGCAACCACCATGCTGACCAATTTATCGGTGAACAGATTGATATCTTCGGCGATACGCTGATCCGGGGTGTCAATTTTCCCGGTTAACGACATGCGATAAAAAGTGCGCTTTGCCAGCCAGCTATCAACAAATTGCGCGGTCAGGGCGCTACGCCAACGGATCACCAACAAGCTGGTAAACCAGTCCTGATACACAAAAATACCGATATAGAGCGCGATGTAAATCGCGTACTCTTTCATCAAACCGAACAGCTTACTGCTGTCGTAGGTGCATAGCGTGTCGTAAAACACCCGACTCCATTCGTTGATCTGCACGTTGAGATAGACGATGCCGAAGCCCATGGATACAGCAACGGCCAGCAGCGACCAGGCGCGCCAACTGCGCCATCCACCCCAGAAGGGGCGGCACAGTTCCCATAATGCACTCATAGGGCGGCGTCTCCTTGCAATGCAACATCAGCGGTGCTGTCCTCTGTTTCAGCACCTGTTCAGCGCGCTGCCACAGTTCATGACCCCGCTCAGGAGAAGCGGTAAAGCTTATCTCGGTCTCGATGCGCTGGGCCTTGTCGGCCAACTCACTGTCTAGGCGCATACGGTAAATACCCAGCGCCTCATCGCGCAGGCTGTTTTTCAGATATTTATTTGCCAGGTTGCGCGCAACGCTGACTTGTACCGCCGCCTGTGGCGTCCAGGGTTGTTCGGTATAACTCCAGGCCCGCACCTCTGAGTGCGGTTCGATATTCAATGCCACGGTTGATTCACGTGTGCCAGCCAGTGCCCGATGTGGCGTGATAGCCGGCCGGGTAGCACGCGGCAATGACGCCAGATAACGTTCCACCAGTGGCAAGAACGTGTCCGCCGGTTCGTTCGCCATCAGGTAGTAGGTTACCGGTGCGCTTACTGTCTGTTGCCATTGGGTGAGCAACATCTGCGCGGTGACCCCACACAATTGCGCTTGATCAGGCTCCTGGTATGCGGGTTGCCCAAAGCGCAAACGCGTCACTTCACGCTGACGCAGATCGCCTGCCGACTGGCTGCGATTGGCGCGTTGGCGCATCAGGGACGCCAGACTGTCTTTCATGACGCTGGCATCAATGCCTGCTTGCGTGTTCATTGCATGATAAAGCTGGAACAACGACTGCACCTGTGTCAGCGTGGATAGCCCGGTAATTTGCAACTCATCCGCGCTTTGGCTGACGTTGAACGACACCGCTTGCGCTTGTTTCCAGTCACGCAAATTCTCCGCACGCCAGCCCTGTGTGCCACTCTGTGCCACAATCTGGCTGGCAATTTGCGCCTGCCATGGGTTGAGCGTTTTCGCCATAAACCCGGCATTGCTATAGGCCGACAGGTAAAACTTGTCGCGCGCCAGCGGAGTACGCAGGTAAACCACGCGATCGCCGTTAGCAAGCTTGCCATTGCTCCACCTGCTGCTGCGGGAAGTTCTGCACCGCAACACGCTTACCCGTCGAGGTAACCACAGACAGTTCCGGCACCACTTTCACTGTCCTGCAAGCGCACCACGTTCAGTTGCTGTTTCAGGCGAAGCTCGTAGTAGTGACGGGCAGTAAGCGACACGGCAGGCAGCGCGACAAACTGGCGGGCGATCTCCGCGGCCACCTCTTGCGGAACAATATCGCCAATCACCATCAGGCGCATGTTGGAAGGGTGATACCAGCGCTGATAAAAGTCCTGCAACTGGGTAGCGGGCATAGTGTTGATGGTCTCTTGCGTACCAATCACTGGGCGATCGGGATAGCGCGACCCCTGGCGTATCGCCTGAACGCGCTGCTGATTCATACGCTCGGCGACGCTTCGCTGGCGCGGAACACCATGTGCTCAACCATATGCGCTACGCCGGATTGTGCCTCGTTTTCATCCACCGAGCCGGCGTCTACCGCCAATCGGATATCAACGCGCTGTTTCTGGCCTTCCAGCGACACCAGCGTGTGGTGCAGCCCGTTAGGCAACGTGCCGGTAGTGATGTGCGGCCGCGGGCTTTTTATCTCCGCCGCACACAATGGTGCTCGAACGTCTGGGGCTAGTATAAGAATAGGTATTTTCTTTGCGGCGATACATGGCTTCAGAAAGCATGGCGTCATAGCCGGTATCCCACTGATGTTCAACTACATAAGTGGAAAACGGCGTAAACTGAAAACTCTGTTTCAGGTTGATGCTGCGTTGTGCGGTTTCTACCCGGCCAAAACCACCTTCTTGTGCAGTGGATGCTGAAGAGGCCCAATCAATGCTCGGTGTTTTTAACCAGTTAAAATAATCACGTTTCTGGTTATTGATCGTATTTTCGTTTTGTTTGTAGACCAGATTGGTCATCATCCTGCCAAGGCGGTTTTTATTTTCCCACTGTAAATTGGCACTAAATCCTCCGCCTTCGTTGGTGTACTCACCATTTTTGGTGTTGGCTCGGATATAAGTAGAAGTATGGGGCGCATACAGCAGTTGCAGGTCAACCTGATTGTTAGTATCAGGATCCCAAGCCCCACGCAGCATGTAGCTTTCGGACAAGCGATCCTGGTTTTGCCACTTTTCCATGTATTTATGCCAATACGGGATCACGGAATTCTTACGATCATAAACAAACATCACAGCGGCGTTATCGCTTAGCGGTTGGCTGGAATAAAAATTCTTGGTAAAACGCGGCTGTTTGCTCAGATTCGTAGCCGTGGAAAAGGTTTTTTCCTCGGTAGCCGTTATTAAATGGTATTTGGTCCAGGCATCGCGTGATGTGCGGTAACCCACAGCACCTGAGGCGTCGGTAAACGAGGGACGTTTTAATTTTATGTCGATAACCCCCCCGTGAACTGGCCGTACTTGGCAGAAATATTGCTGTCAAATACGGACATGCTTTCAATGAGGTTAGTGTCTATCCAAAAGGATTCTGGATGTCCGGAGGGAAAATCGTTAGCTGAATTACCGTTAGGCGCCGCACTGATCGCACCGACATTGTCGCCAGGGTTCAGGCGATCGTTATTCGACATACCATCGATAATAAAGTTGTTGTTGTAGAATTTCTCACCGTGGAACGACACCACATCAGGAGCAATCTCCCCCGGCGAAGCGCTGCTACGCGAGGTTTCAGCAAACTGCACGTTGGGGTTAGTGCGTAACAGCTCAGTAACATTACCGTTCGCCTGCGGCTTTTTCGCGATGTCCTCTGCCGTCAACTGTTGGCTACCAATCTCCATGGGCCCCGGCAATACACGCGCCTGAACGGTAATGACATCACCCCGGTTGCGTCCCTCAGCAGCAGAAGGTTCGGCGTTCTGATCCTCTGACGTCGTTGGTTTGGCACTGATTTGCGCCAACGGGCGAATAATAAATCCTTTGCCGTCGTCAGTCGGTTCCGCATACAGATTATTGCCGTGCAACAACGCTTCCAGCGCCTGTTCCACGCTATAGCGGCCGTTCAGCGCCTGCGCCTGCTTGCCAGCCACCAGTTGGCTGTCTACGCCAAAGTTAACGCCGGTTTGCCGTGCCAACTGCATCAGCGATTTTTCCAAGGGTTTCGCGGGCAACTGAACCGTGCTGACCGTGGCGGCCTGCGCCATCCCGGCGCTTAATGCCACAGTCAAAACTGCCTGCGGCCAAAACTTCCCCTGCTGCATAATAAAAATGGACATGAATACGAGTTCCCTGCCTGCTGCTATTTTTGATTTCTACTGACGATGACGTCAGGCAGCAAAAATCGGGCAGAGCAAAACGAAAATAATTTTGATAATTATTCTCAATATTTAATAAAAAATTTGATTTTTATAGCTTTATTTTTTGCTGCCGATCAACACCACGGCATCGATAGGCTGCCGATAGGAGAGTGGAAGAGAATAACTGAGTAACGAAAGGGCGCGGCCGGTATCATCCAGCGGCAAGACGCCGGTAAAACGCAGTTTATACAGCATGCGCCGATCGCGCGGGTCCAGATAGATAACGCCACGGTGATAACGACGTAGCTCATCGAGCACCTCGTTCAAAGGGGCATTTTCAAACACCAATTGGTTGTGCAGCCAGCCCGCTTCTGCCACGCCGTCCTGCACGTCATCCAGCAACGCATATTGCGTGAGGCTGACCTGTTGACCCGCATTCAGATCAACACTGACCGCAGGATCGCCCTGTGCGGTAACGCGAACGCGAGACTCTTCCACATGTACCATGGTTTCCTCTCCCACTTCGCGCACGCTGTAGCGCGTACCCAGCGCTTGGGCAGATGCCTGTAAGCTGCGAATCACAAACTGGCGTCCGGCAGGATCTTTTGCCACCTGTGCGTAGGCTTCCCCTTGCACCAGTTCCACCGTGCGTTGCCGGGTATCAAAATGCAGGTTAACCGCAGAGTCGGTGTTTAACGTCAGTACGCTGTCATAATCCAGCGTCAGGCGACGGATTTCACTGATTGCCGTACGCTGATCCGACAACCAGTAGCGATAAGGCAGTTGGCTGGCAAGCATGCCCACCAACCCAAGCACCAAGGCCAAAGAGAGGAAACGTTGCGGTCGCGCCTTACGCTGCGTCGTGGCCGGTGTCATCGCCGCGCTGGACCAGAGTTGCTGCATCTGGTGATAAATCCGCTCATGGCGCGCATCCTGTTCGCACCAACGCTGCCATTCGGCAGCACGTGCGGCATTCGCAACCTCGTCTTCCTCGGGTTCAGAAAAGCGGATGAGCCACTCAGCGACCTGCTGCTGGATACGCGCTAGCTCAGCTTTCTGGTTCATCGCTTTCCAGGCTGAAGATACTGGTGTGGAAATGGATCATGGCTTTTGCCAAATACTGTTTAACGCTGCTTTCGCTTACACTCAACGTAACAGCGATATCGCGATAGGAATGGCCTTCAACGCGCGCCATGATGAACGCGCGCTGCACTTTTTCATCCAGCTCTTCATTAAGTATATGCAGCGCCGTGGCTACCAATTGACTGATTGCCACACGCTGTTCGGCAGATTGCGCCTCTGCCCCTTCCGCTAATTGCGCCAGCGCCGCCAATGCATCCTCTTCCAGTTTGCGCTTGCGGAACTGGTCGATCATCACATGGTTGGCTGTGATCATCAGGTAAGCGCGTGGATTACGGATTGCTTCCGGCTCCGCCAGGGTCAGTAAATACCGCAAAGATTAATTGATACCCATTATCATCTAAGCGAATCGAACGATGCAACAGTTTTTAAACAACGAGCCAAAAAACCAACAATAGCGATCAATATTCTTGATCTTCGATCAGGCGTTTCCCCAGCGTAACGGAATCCACGATATCGTAGTTCAGTTTTTCATACATGCCGATCACCGCATCATTGTCCTGCCGCACCATCAGGTGGATTTTGGGACAACCGCGTGCGATCAGTTTTTTCTCCAGTCGGCTAATCAACGCGTTAGCGATGCCACGCCCGCGGAAATCCGGATGGACGCCCAGATAGTAGGCCGATCCGCGATGGCCATCGTGCCCCCCATCACCGAGCCTACGATTTCACCGCCCACTTCGGCCACCAAAAACAGGGAGACGTCGTGATTCACTTTACGCTCAATATCCATTTCTGGATCGTTCCAGGGGCGCATCAGATCGCAACGTTCCCATATGGTAATCACTTCTTCAAAGTCATCTTGTCTGAATACGCGGATTTCCATGGGATCCCCCCGTTGATTGCTAAGGAAAATCTGATTATCGCGTGATCTCACGCAGACGCAATATCAATTTGCTGCCACCGCCCTCATCGCCACCGTTCAGCAGTAGGAAAGCCAACACCTCGCCGTTGTGACAGGCTATACTAGTAGCCCTTTTGTTATAATGGATTTGTTAACACCGCCATGAGTCAGCCTGATATTTCCACCGTAAAGTCCTTTTTACTGACGCTGCAAGACACACTGTGTCAGCACCTTGCCGCCGCAGATGGCAAGAACGGCTTTAATGAGGAGTGCTGGCAACACGCCGCTGGTGCGTTGGGAATACCAATACCAACCGGAACCGGACAGCCCGGAAGCCGCACTTTATCGGGATTTTTTACCGGTAAAAGATTGGTTAGCGAAGGAGCTTGCATGAACGACAATACCGACGCAGAACCGCAAATTTGGGTGAATGCTGACGCCTGCCCCAATGTGATTAAAGAGGTGCTGTATCGCGCAGCCGATCGCACACAAACCCGTGTCGTTCTGGTCGCCAATCAGTCGCGTACGCCACCGTCACGTTACATCTCGTCAGTGCGCGTTGCCGCCGGGTTTGACGTGGCGGATAACGAAATCGTGAAACGCGTCAACGTCGGAGATTTGGGGATTACCGCCGATATTCCGCTGGCAGCAGAAGTGCTGGAAAAAAAAGCCGTGGCGCTCAACCCACGCGGTGAAACCTACACGCCCGCCACCATCCGAGAACGACTGACGATGCGCGATTTTATGGATACGCTGCGCGCCAGCGGTGTGCAAACCGGTGGGCCAGATGCTCTCAATCAGAAAGATCGCCAGCGCTTTGCCAACGAGTTGGATAAGTGGCTGCGCCAACGGCGTTAATTCCCTGATGAAAAACAGTTCGGCATTTGCTCGCGGCGAATCGCTTCCACCAGCGCAGCATCGCCGTGCATCTCACCGTCCACTTCCAGCTCCGGTGCCAGCGTATTGATCAACGCCAGCGCCTCACGCATTTTGCGTGCGGTGGACGAGTTCGAGGTACCAAAGTTGGAGTGCGACAACAGCGCGACTTTCGGTTCGATACCGAAACGACGCACGGTGTGCGCGGCCATCAAGGTGATTTCTGCCAGTTGCTCTGGCGTTGGGTCTGGGTTGACATAGGTGTCAGCGATAAAGGTATTACCGCTCGGCAGCAACAGGGCATTCATGGCCCCCGCCACGTGTACGCCATCACGGTAACCCAGCACCTTTTCTACCACTTCGAAATGCTCTTCATAGGTGCCGATGGTGCCACAGATCATCGCATCCGCTTCACCGCGTTGCGCCATGATGGCGGCAATCACCGTCGGGTTGCGGATCACTTCAAGCTGCGCGGTTTCCTGCGAGACGCCACGGCGTTTCATCAACGCATAATATTCCGACCAGTACTCCTTGAAGCGCGGATCGGACTCGTTGTTCACCACCTCAAAATCTTTACCGATGGTGATTTGCAGGCCAAGTTTTTGCAGACGCTTCTCGATAACACCGGGACGCCCGATCAGAATGGGGAAAGCCAACCCCAGCGTCACCAGTTCTTGCGTGGCGTGCAGCACGCGCGGATCTTCCCCTTCGGCAAATACCACGCGTTTCGGCTGCTGGCGCGCCTGGGAGAATATCGGCTTCATAAACAGGTTGGTTTTATAGACAAACTGAGTCAGTTTCTCGATATAAGCATCAAAGTCGGTAATAGGACGCGTCGCCACGCCTGAATCCATCGCCGCTTTTGCCACCGCTGGCACAATCTTGATGATTAAGCGCGGGTCAAATGGTTTCGGGATCAGGTATTCAGGGCCAAATGACAATTCCTGATCGCCATACGCGTAGGCCACCACTTCACTCTGTTCCGCCAGCGCCAAATCAGCAATGGCTTTCACGCACGCCAGCTTCATCTCTTCGTTGATGGTGGTTGAGCCCACATAGAGTGCGCCACGGAAAATAAACGGGAAGCACAGCACGTTATTAACCTGATTCTGGTAGTCAGAACGTCCGGTACAGATAATAGCGTCCGGGCGCACCGCTTTGGCTAACGGCGGCAGAATCTCCGGTTCTGGGTTTGCCAGCGCCATGATCAGCGGGCGTGGGGCCATGGTTTTCACCATATCCTGCGTCAATACGCCTGGGCCGGAACAGCCCAGGAAAATATCGGCATCAGGGATCACGTCACCCAGTTTGCGCGCACCGGTGTCTTCCACCGCGTAAATCGCCTTGTTCTCTTCCATGTTGGCGTCACGACCTTTGTAGATCACGCCGCGTGAGTCACACACCACGATGTTGTGTTTCTTCAGCCCCAACGCCACCAGCAAATTCAGGCAGGCAATGGAGGCAGCGCCTGCGCCGGAAACTACCAGACGCACATCAGAGATGTTTTTCTCCACCACGCGCAGGCCGTTCAATACCGCCGCAGTACAAATGATCGTCATGGAACACCGGAATCTTCATGCGTTCACGCAGTTTCTTCTCGATGTAGAAGCACTCCGGCGCTTTGATATCTTCCAGGTTGATGCCACCAAAAGTCGGCTCCAGCGCGGCAATTACGTCGATCAATTTATCCGGATCTAGTTCGTCCACTTCGATATCAAACACATCGACGCCGGAGAATTTTTTAAAGAGGACGCCCTTGCCTTCCATTACCGGCTTGCCAGCCAACGCACCAATGTTACCGAGGCCAAGCACCGCCGTTCCGTTGGAGATCACCGCGACCAGATTACCGCGTGCGGTGTATTTGTAAGCTGCCAGCGGATCTTCGGCGATTTCAAGACAAGGTGCAGCAACGCCTGGAGAGTAGGCCAACACCAAATCGCGTTGGGTCGCTAGCGGTTTGGTGGGAGACACCTGAATCTTCCCCGGTACCGGATACTGGTGGAAATCCAATGCGCTCTGTTTGAGTTGTTCATCCATTGTTGCATCCCTTATAGGCTTTTGTTGTCGTGACGTAGGGCGGCGAGTCTATCCCAAGCAGACAAGGAGAGGTTAACGCCGTAAGAAGTTCAATCATTACTGCTTATATAACCTTGGAGCATGGCAAAAACCGATAGTAAATGCAGGTTAATATAGTTAATTTATCTGCTTGTTTTTTGCGCATAATGTCACGTTATCGCGAACTGGATAACGTATTGCTAACCTGCGGGCAAAAAGCAGACGTAAAAATCAACTAAAAGTGTTGATAAATCATTCAGATGCCTGACAGCAAAGCGCTACTGTCCGGCAGAAGAAAGTACCCTATTGGGTCATATTGAGGATGGTGCGGATGTTAGAGGCGCTGGTGGCGATAATATCGATAGCACCGGTGCGCAACGCGCCCAATATCGCCAGCGCTTTGGTGTTTTCCGAAGCAATAGCAATAACGCAGGGAATGTTGCGCAGCTCTTCGATGCTGACGCCAATCACCCTGTCATGCATCACGGTATCAATGTGCTGCCCCTGCGCGTTAAAAAAGTCATAGCCAGCAATGTCGCCTATCACGCCTTGGTTAAGGCTGGCATCAACAATTTCCTGCGGCGTGAACCAGCCCAGTTTTACCATGTAGCTGTTTTCGTTCATGTCGCCAATACCCACCAGCGCGATATCCGCCTTACGGGCGCGATCCAGCGTCTCCTTGATGGTACCGTTCCGCATAAACGCCTGCTTGAGCGCGCGGTTTTCTACGTAAGCCGGGGCGTAAAGCGTTTCGCTGCTGCCGCCAAATTTCTTCGCCAGACGACGGCTGATATGATCGGCGTTGATCGCATCGCCGGGACGGTGCGTCCCCCCAATCCCGCAGATAAACTTGCAATGACGTTCAGTCACGTTTTCTACATGATCCGCTACGCCGGACACATTACGCCCCTGCCCGACCGCAACCACCGTACCATCTTTCAGCGTCACTGCCAGGTGGTTGGAAACCAATGCAGCTACCTGACGCCGCTGCTCTTCTTCATCAGGGTGATCGAGCGCGATCAGCGCGCGTTTGATGGGAAAAAGCTCCAGCAGTTGCTGCTCCAACCTGGTGCTGAACACTGGGTGATAGCGAACGTTGATCTCGACAATGCCCTCTTCTTTAGCACGCTTGAGCAAACGCCCTACTTTGATGCGCGAAATGCCGAATTTCTTCGCGATCTCCTCCTGGGTAATCTCGTCCTGGTAATACGCCACGGCGATTTCCGTCAGTAGTTCGTTATCCTGAGATCCTGATTGTTTTTCCATTCGGTAATATTGTCCTTACGCAAAGGGTAAGCGTGCCTGGGCAGACGCGGCCCTGTCGGCAACAGCCGATCATCATTAACAATTGTTGCACGCCGCAAGTCAGGGCTCAACTCCGGCAACCAATCTCCTGATAATAGCCCCGTCATTGCCTAAAAACAGTGATGCAACAAACCCACATAAACAAGTTTGCGGCGATCCCGCGTCATTTATGCGCGAAAGACATTAGCGCTCAATGGCATCAATCTTCAGCATTCTGGCGATCACCACATCGCTGTCCGGAATAACCTGCTCAGCCACCGCCAGCTCGCGCCCTGCGGCAATCACCTGCTCCTGCGCGCGTGGAATTCTCACAGTAAAACACCTGATAGGCACTTTTCTGGAAATTGGCAGAGATACGCATGCCCATTTTGCCACCAGCGTCCAGTACCGTAATCGTTTTTAATTCTGTTGTCATGATCGTTACTCCTCGGATTTGGAATGCATTTTCGTTTAATAAAAAAGGTTATCGCTGCCCTGCCTGCGGATTACGGGCAAAAAGAAAGTTTAGGCTTTGTGTGGTCCAGGCAGCTTTCTGACGGCAGGTCTCCTCTGGCGTGGATTGCCATGGAAGCCAGTGCTCAACCACCTGATTGATGTGTCGCTCATTAGGACGAACCGCTTTTTGCAGGTGGTCGTAGTCGAGCAACCCGGTGCCGAGCGGGCTGCCGGAATAGGTAAACCCAACCCAGCCATTCTGGCGTGCAAAGGCAAAATCCTTGATGTGCAGGTTCACCACGCGTCGTGCCGTCATGTCGAATAACGTCACACGGATGCTCCAACACCGCCACGCAGTTTCCCGGATCGAGACAAATGCCCAACGCCTGACTGTCGATGGCATCAACCACCTCCAGCAGGGTGCTGGTTTTTACCTGCTCGTAAGTTTCCAGTCCACGCGTTCCGAGTTCCAGTTGAATGGATAAGTCCTCGGCGCGCTGACGCAGCTTTTCCAGCTCAGCGTACGACAGCGTTTTCACTGCTGGGTAATCACAAATCTGAAACACCGTCGCGCCCGATTCTGCCGTGTGATCCAGCATTGCTTCCAGCCCCATTGAGTCAGGGACGCGGGAGGACATGCGCCAGAAAAAAGCGTAAGTGCTTAAACCAATAGCCACGGTAATCTCTCCTTTCTGCGTATTTTTACTGCTGCGGGCACAGCGCCAACGCTTCATCCATAATGGCGTTAAACACCGCCGGATCGTGGGCGAAGCGCCCTAAAAACAGGCCATCAACCGCGGGCCAGAGCTGACCCAGTAGCCCCGGTCCAGCGCTGCCGCCATAAATCACTCTGCCGTCGCGTACGCCTGCTGCGGTGAATAACTGCTGCTTCAGCGCCTCACAGACAAGGCTGATAGCTTCGGTTGGTGCGGGTTCTGCGCTGCCAATCGCCCATTGAGGCTCATAAGCGACAACAACCTGCCCCGTTAACTGCTGTTGCTGCGCGCGGTTGAGCGCGCTGGTGAGCTGGGCCTGACAGATTGCTATTGCCTGCTGCACACTGCCGCGCTGCTCTTCGCCAACACAGAGCACAGAGGTGAGCCCGTTGCGCCAGGCGGCCGCTGTTTTAAGGGCAATATACTCATCGGTTTCACCAAAATAGCGACGCCGTTCCGCATGCCAGACTTCTACATAGTGGCACCCCATTTCGTGCAACAGTGTGCCGCTGACTTCCCCAGTGAAGGCGTCGTTATCCGCCCAGTGCAGGTCTTGCGCCCCGACATCGACGGCAGAATCAGCGAAAAGAGAGACAGCAGGGGCCAACGCAGGAAAGGTTGGCAACACACACAACCTGACCTGCGCCACCGACGCCAGCGGATGGCGCTGCACAATGCTGTGGATGCGCTGGCACCAGTCCACGGTTTGCTGGTAGCCGAAATACATTTTCAGGCTGACACCCAGCGTGATAACGCGTTCGTGACTCCCAGGCTGGCTCATTGTGTCTGTGTCTCCTGTACCGCAGCTTGCTCGTTCTGAACCTGATTCAACACGGTCGCTACCGCATTCAGGATCATTGCCAGCGAGATGGCGCCCGCATCCGGTGTACCCAGACTTTTTTCTGCCAAAGGACGCGCACGACCAATCTTGGGACGCAGTTGCGCAGTGGCATCTGCCGCCTGTTGTGCCGTATGCGCGGCTTTCAACCAGGCCTGCGGCAACGCCTCCCCGGCGTTGACACGTTGCGTCAACGCATCACTAAAAGGTAAAAGGGCATCGACCAGCGTTTTGTCACCTGCTTTCGCCTTACCGAAATGCATAATGCCTTCTGCTGCCTGGCGAATACCGAGCGCAACGCGCGCGCCATCCGGTTTTGCGCTGTCACCCAGCACCGTAGCCACGCCCCAAATAGCGCCGGACGTGCCCCCTGCCCGATCGGCCCAGGCATCCGCCGCACGCTGTAATAAGGTGCCAGCGCCAGCCTGCCTTCCCAGCATATTGACGGCAGTTTCCGCCGCCTCCACACCGCGCTCCATGCCTATACCGTGATCGCCATCGCCAGCTACCGCATCAATGCGGCCCAGTTCCTCGACGTTCGCCATAATGACATCCCGCGCCGCCGCCAAGGCAGCGGCAACACACTGCGCCGCATCGCGCGATGCCGGGGTTGCTTCAGGAATGCTGTCCTGCTCGACGTTGAATTCGCACTCCTCGCGAGGTTCAGCGGCAGTCATGCTGCCCTTGCGGAACGCTGGCGTATTGGCAGGCGCACGCCAGAAGCGCTCCAGCTCTTCATCCAGCCAGAACAGGGGGAGTGAAAGCCCAGCCATATCAAAGCTGGTCACAAGCTCTCCCACCTACGGTTCAACGATAGTCAGCCCTTGTGCAACGCGGCGATACAACACAAACAGCTCTTCATACTTCACGCCGCCCAGTCCATTGAGCACCACGCTGAGGCGCTGCCCTGATAGTACAGTCACCGCCTGCGGCACCTATTTTAACAACGCGTTGACCAACAGCTCGGCCAGTTCATCCGCACTGGAAATCGTCGCATCTTTAATACCGGGCTCACCGTTGATGCCCATCCCGACCCCCATCATGCCCTCCGGCACAGTAAACAGTGAGTGCTCGGCTCCGGGTAAGGTGCAACCAGAAAAAGCGACGCCGAAAGAGCGCGTGCGCTGGTTGGTATGCTCAGCCACCGCCAGCACCGCCGCCAGATCGCCCGCTACGCCACGACGTTTTTGCCACTCCTCAGGCGGCGCGCTGGAGATATCATCGGTCACCGCCAGCAATTCACACGGGATCCCTTCAGCGTTCAGCCGTGCTTTCGCCTGACCAAAGTGGAGCACATCCCCCGCGTAGTTGCCGAATGTCAGCAGAACACCGCCGCCGTTGTGGGCCGCACGCGCCACGGAACAGATTTGCTGCGCAGACGGCGAAGCAAACAGGTTGCCCATCGCGGCACCGTGTGCCAAACCTTGCCCAACCAACCCGGCAAACGCCTGGTAGTGTCCAGAACCGCCGCCGACCACGATGGCGACACTGCCTTCAGTACTGCGAGTGCTTCTGACCACGCCCCCCCGGCACCTGGCGCACCTTATCGCTGTGTGCCGCAACAAAACCTTCCGTTAATTCACGTGCAAAATCAGACGACTGGTTAAACAAATAGGTCATGTCAATGCTCCTGTGTGGCTGATGCAGCTTGGGATTCCTGCCCGGAACGACTCAATAACACCATCAAGATTGCAGAGAGTAGCATCGGGCCGCCGACAATCAACATCGGGAAAACGTAGGTGCCAGTAACCCCTCGCACCGCCCCGGTGATATACCCCGCAGAGAACCCGGCAACGTTACCGATGGTATTGATCAGGGCAATCGCGGCTGCCGCAGAAGCCCCGGTCAGGAACTGCGTAGGCAATGTCCAGAAGTTAGGTAACGCCGAGAAAATGGAACAGGCGGTTACGGTAATCACGGCGATGGTGGAGGCCGGTGACTCCATGAATAGTGCCAATGGAATACTGATGGCACCGGTCAACGCCGGAATGGCAATGTGCCAGGTACGGCAGCCGCGACGGGTAGCATCACGTGACCAGAAGTGCATGACGATGGCTGCTGGCAGATAGGGCACTGCCGTAATCAACCCTTTTTCCAGCACGTTAAAGGTGGTGCCAAACTGCTGTTGGAACCCGCTGATAATGGTGGGCAGTAAGAACGCCAGCGTATACAGGCCATAAATAAAGCCGAAATAAATCAGGCACAGCACCCACACCCGTTTGTTGAACAGGACGGTGCGCACGCTGGGATGTTTGCTGTGCTGTGGCGGCATGTTCGCTTTCCAGTTCGCCGACCAACCAGCGTTTCTCTTCATCATTGAGCCATTTCGCATCCTGTGGGCGATCGACCAGATAGAACCAGGTGATAATCCAAACCACAATCGCCGGAATCGATACCCCCAAGAACATCACGCGCCAACCGGACAAACCAAACAGGCCGTGCTGCTCGATAAGCCACGCTGCCAGCGGTGCGCCGAGCACGGTGGTCATCGGCTGTGCCAGATAAAACAGCGCCAGATCGGTATTCATACCGTTCGGGCCGGCAAAAGAAATTGCAGTGCGATCGAGGAAGTTAATAAAGAACATCAGTCCGACGAACGGCACCAGACGCAAAGAGATTTTGCGGATGGCAGACTGCTCTGCGGAGGATGGCGCTACGGCTTGCTGTTGCGCCGCTTGTGTAGCCGATATCTTGCTCATACTGCCCCCCCCCCCCCCCCGCCGTTCGCGATGGAGTGCCTGGTGTGACCTTTATGTTCTATCGTCGTTGTTATCGTTTGCGTATCGGTCTGAGACATTGTTATGCCCTCTAAAGAGTCAAATCAATAACACACACAGTGAACATATGAACCATATGATCGCGCCGATTCTTTGCCTACCACTCTGTTTTAAAATTGTGAGCATGATCCAAATATGTAAAACATCGCTAAAAAGCGCAATTAGTGACCTTTATCACCTTTTACAGAAGATCATGCACACTCACAAACCAAAAACAAATAACCATCAGTTGAACATTTGAAACGATCAGTATATGTTAGCCATGAAACGCCGGATCTAGCGCTATATTGACCTTTAGTCAGGCAGGAGATGGGTATGCACGCAATTGCTATTGGCGCTGACAGCGCCGCGATCGATTTGAAAAACATCATTAGTGAATTTTTACAACAGCAGGGGTTGCAGGTTACCGACTACAGCTACGATCCCAGTGGAGAAAATCCGATCTACCCCGATGTTGCACACACCCTTGCCGTCTCCATCAAAGAAGGGAAACACGAGCGCGGGATCTTGATCTGCGGCACCGGTATCGGCATGAGTATTGTCGCGAACAAAGTTACAGGGATTCGGGCAACCCAATGCCATGACACCTATTCCGCACAGCGCGCCAGAAAAAGTAATAACGCACAAATTATCTCGCTGGGCGCACGGGTTATCGGGCCAGAGCTGGCAAAAGAGATCGTTGCAGCCTGGCTGGCTTCTGAATTTGAAGGCGGGGGATCCGCACCCAAAGTGGATCGCATCGGCTACTACGAGCAGCAGGAAAACGGGCGGTGACATGATGAATCAACTCGATGCCCTAAAGCAGTTTACCGTTGTCGTCGCGTACAGCGGCGATATTGATGCGATTCGCCAGTTTGCGCCCGAAGATGCGACCACTAACCCTTCGCTGATTTTGAAAGCGGCCACGCTGCCCCAATATAGCCCGCTGTTCGAAGAAGCCATTACCTACTCCCGCCAACAGGGGGGGAACAGGGTCACCCAGTTGATCAACGCGGGCGATCGTCTGGCAGTAAACATCGGTGCTGAGATCCTCAAATCTGTGCCGGGACGTATCTCCACCGAGGTGGATGCTCGTCTGTCATTCGATCGCGGCATGTGTGTCGCCAAGGCACGTAAGCTGATTGGTTTGTATGAAGAAAAAGACATTCCGCGCTCGCGCATATTGATCAAACTGGCTTCCACCTGGGAAGGCATCCGCGCGGCGGAAGAGTTGGAACGCGAAGGGATCAACTGCAACCTCACACTGTTGTTTTCCTTTGCCCAAGCGCGCGCCTGTGCCGAAGCAGGCGTGTTTCTCATCTCGCCGTTTGTTGGTCGTATCTACGACTGGTATCAAGCCAAACAGCCTGCTGAACACTATCAGGCCGAGCAGGATCCCGGCGTGCTGTCGGTGCAAAAGATCTATGACTATTACAAACGCCACCGCTATAACACGGTGATCATGGGTGCCAGCTTCCGTAAAGTGGAACAGATTCTGGCGCTGGCAGGCTGCGATCGCCTGACCATCTCACCATCACTGCTCGATCAGTTGAAAAACAGCAACGCCCCTGTAACACGCCAGCTCACACCGTCGGTGGAAGCGCTGCACCGACCTTCTCCACTGAGCGAAGCCGAGTTTCGCTGGGAACATTGTCAGGATGCCATGGCGGTAGATAAGCTGGCGGAAGGCATTCGCCTGTTCGCTATCGATCAGGAAAAACTGGAAGCGATGCTCGCAGCACAACTGTGATTTGGAGAGCCCATTATGTCGTTGTCTGATTCGCCGCACGCACGTCACCAACGTGCCAACGCCATCCGCGCACTAAGCATGGATGGCGTGCAAAAAGCCAAATCCGGTCACCCGGAGTACGGCTACACCGACGGCGTGGAAACCACCACCGGCCCGCTCGGGCAGGGCATTGCCAACGCGGTCGGCATGGCGCTGGCAGAACGCACGCTGGCGGCGCAGTTCAACCGTCCGGGTCACGATATCGTTGACCACTTCACCTACGTCTTCATGGGTGATGGCTGCATGATGGAAGGCATCTCCCACGAGGTGTGTTCGCTGGCCGGTACCCTGAAGCTGGGCAAGCTGGTGGCATTCTATGATGACAACGGCATCTCCATTGACGGTCACGTGGAAGGCTGGTTTACCGATGACACCGCAGCACGTTTTGAAGCCTACGGCTGGCACGTGGTGCGTGGGGTCGACGGCCATGACGCCGATGCCATCACCCGCGCTATCGAACAGGCGCGCGCGGTGACGGACAAACCGCCCCTGCTGATGTGCAAAACCGTGATTGGTTTCGGCTCACCGAACAAGGCCGGTACTCACGATTCCCACGGTGCGCCGCTGGGTGACGCCGAAGTGGCCGCTTCACGCGAACAGCTGGGCTGGAAATACCCGCCGTTTGAAATCCCCGCTGAAATCTATGCCGCCTGGGATGCCAAAGCCGCTGGCGCGCAGAAAGAGAGCGTCTGGAACGAGACGTTTGCCGCCTATGCCAGAGCCTATCCGGAACTGGCTGCCGAATTCAAACGCCGTACCGTCGGTGACCTGCCGGCCAACTGGCAGGCTGATGCCCAGAAATTCATTGAAGACCTGCAAGCCAGCCCGGCAAAAATTGCCAGCCGCAAAGCCTCGCAGAACGCGCTGGAAGCCTACGGCAAACTGCTGCCGGAATTCCTCGGCGGCTCTGCCGACCTGGCACCGAGCAACCTGACCATCTGGTCCGGCTCGGTTTCACGGGATAAAGACCCGGCGGGCAACTACATCCACTACGGGGTGCGCGAGTTCGGCATGACCGCCATCGCCAACGGTCTGGCGCTGTACGGCGGCTTCCTGCCGTATACCGCGACCTTCCTGATGTTTGTGGAATATGCCCGTAACGCGGTGCGCATGGCCGCACTGATGAAAATCCGCAGTATCTACGTCTATACCCATGACCCCATCGGTCTGGGTGAAGACGGCCCGACGCACCAGCCGGTAGAACAGCTGGCCAGCCTGCGCGTGACGCCAAACATGAGCACCTGGCGTCCGGCGGATCAGGTAGAAACCGCAGTGGCGTGGAAATACGCCATTGAGCGCAAGGATGGCCCGACGGCGCTGATCCTGTCGCGTCAAAACCTGGCGCAACAGGCACGCACCGCGCAGCAACTGGCGGACGTGGCGAAAGGCGCTTACGTGCTGAAAGACAGCGACGGTCAGCCAGACCTGATCCTGATTGCTACCGGTTCAGAAGTAGAGCTGGCGGTTGCCGCCAGCGACGTGCTTAGCGCGCAGGGCCACAAGGTGCGTGTGGTTTCCATGCCGTCCACCGACGCATTCGACAAGCAGGATGCGGCCTACCGTGAAGCGGTGCTGCCGAAAGCAGTGAGCGCCCGCGTGGCGATCGAAGCGGGGATTGCAGACTACTGGTACAAGTATGTTGGCCTTAACGGTGCGATTGTTGGCATGACGAGCTTCGGTGAATCGGCTCCGGCAGAAAAACTGTTCGAGGTGTTTGGCTTTACGGTGGATAACGTGGTGGCAAAAGCCAGCGCGTTGCTGAAGTAAGTCTTAGACTGCTGAAGCCCCGTCATCCTCGGCGAAAGCCGGGGATCTCGTGAGAATGAACGCGTTTCGCCTGTCAGAGATTCTCGCTTGCGCGAGAATGACGGTGGTGCACGGGAATGACGGAGATGGTGGGAATAACCATTTTCAGCGGGCTTGTTATCACCCTAACGGCGTCTTATCGACGCCGTTTTTTTATGCCTGTTTTACTTCCCCAGTTGTCGGGAGATATGGGCAGCAGTGCGGCACAGCGGATCGATAATCCACTGTAGCTTTGCCGGATCGATATCTAGCACCGTGCCAATCGCACTGATGGCGGCAATGACCTGTCCGCTGCTGTCGGTTATCGGCGCGGCAAGGCAGCGAATATTGACGATATCTTCTTCATTATCAAACGCCCATCCCTGTTGACGTACACTGATGAGATGCTTGCGATAGGCTTCTGGCGAGGTGATAGTGCTGGCAGTTTTCGTTTGCCAACTGATATGGCTAAGCTTTTTTTCTAAAGCCTGTTCCGGTAACCAGGCAAGCAACACCTTGCCCAGTGAGGAGCTGTGTAGTGAAAGGCGTTTTCCAACCCAGGTGTTGACCTGGATGCTGCTGTTGCCTTCAACCTTCAAAAGATAAACCGCTTCGCTCCCTTCCATCACGCCCAGATGGCACGTCAATTGAAGCTCCTGTGCTAACGCTTTCAACGCGGGCAGGGCAAATTCTTCAATGCGTCGTTGATTTGCTGCGATGGTACCCAGTTCAAACAGCTTCAGCCCCAGAATATATCCCCCATGCGCTGGTTGCTGCTGTAATGCACCCAGTTGGCACAGCGTGGTTACCAGATGGTGGCAACTGCTGCTGGGAAGTCCCAGCCGGTCTTTTATCGCTGTCAGGTTAAGCCCCGGTTCCTTGGCAATCAGATTGAGTATTGCAAACCCTTTGGTTAACGCCGGTGCGGTGGATTTTGTCGCGAGAGAAAGGGCATCGCTAGCGTCAACAGGTGCATTTGCTTCTGGGTTGTCAGTTGCATTTTTCTCAATGATTTGAGACGTCACGCAGGTTTCTGGCTTTTTTTCATCTTGTGCACCTTATTGTTGACCACTATACTGACTTTAAATTCCATATATAAAAATGATTTCCATATGTGGAAAGAGCGGATAGGATGCTGTCAATACATTAGATAGCGCTTGTTACACGCTGTCAGCCATTCGCTATAGAAAGTGATATCTGGATACCGTTTTTTTAGAACCAAGGTGATGCTCAGCCAGGGTTCACACCAGTGAAAGCAGTTAATAACTACGGAGTCGTTATGAAAAAGTATGCCTTAGTGGGGACGGGGGGCCGCTCCGGTCTGTTCCTGACCGCAATAGCGCGTGATTAACGCCAGAAAGGTCGTATGGTCGCCTTTTGCGACAGCAACCAAACGCGAATGGATTATGCCAACGCCATGTTCGGCGAGTTTGAGCATCAGTCCGTGCCAACGTACAAGGCGGATGAATTCGATAAAATGATCGCGGAAACGCGTCCTGATTTTGTCATCGTCACTTCCATTGACCGCACGCACCATCACTATATTGTGCGCGCCATGGAACTGTGCTGTGATGTTATCAGTGAAAAACCCATGGCCATTGATGAAGAGAAGTGTTAGGAAATTATCGATGCCGTCGCGCGCACCGGGCGTAGCCTGCGCGTTACCTTTAACTACCGTTATGCATCACACCACAGCAAGATTCGTGAGCTGATTGCCGCCAATATTATCGGTGAAGTTTATTCCGTGCATTTTGAATGGCTGCTGAATACCGAACACGGCGCAGATTATTTCCGCCGTTGGCACCGCGACAAACGTAACAGCGGCGGCCTGTTAGTCCATAAATCCACGCACCATTTCGATCTGGTCAATTTCTGGCTCAATTCTGAACCGGAAACCGTCTATGCACAGGGTGATTTGCGTTTCTACGGCAAAGCCAATGCGGAAGAACGCGGCGTGACCGAGTTTTATAACCGTTCCCCATGGCAGCGAAGTGGCGGGCAACGATCCCTTTGCATTGCACATGAAAGACAGCAAGCAACTGACGTCGCTGTACCTCAACGCTGAGCATGAAGATGGTTATTACCGCGATAAGAGCGTGTTTGACGATGGCATTAATATTGAAGATACGCTTGGCGTGATTGTGCGCTACAAAAGCAAAGCCATCATGGCCTACTCACTGAATGCTTATCTGCCGTGGGAAGGGCTGAACGTGGTGTTTAACGGCAGCCGTGGTCGTATCGAGATGAAGCTGGTCGAAAAATCCTACGTTAACGGCGGCGGCAAAAAATCAGACGAAGGTGCACTGCGCGGTTGTGAAATCAAAGTGTTCCCAATGTTTGACGAGCCGTACGTGGTGCCCGTGGTACAAGGCGTTGGCGTACACGGCGGCGGCGATGATGTGATGCTGCGCGATCTGTTTGGTATATCGGAACCCGATCCGTTGAACCGTGCTGCGGATTATCAGGATGGCGCGCTTTCCATTCTGACCGGTATTTCGGCCAACCGCTCTTTGCGTACTGAATTACCGGTGCGGATTAAAGATCTGGCGGTAAAACTGCCACCGCGTAAATAGGTGGTTATTTAACATGATTGGCCGTCTGTCCGGATGGCCAATATTACACTGGGGAAAATATCGGAGGACATGGATAGCCAATAGATATCGATAATCAAGAACAGATCTTTATCCGCACCCTACACTCAGTGAGTCCTAATAAGTCTTCATCATATGACTCTGCGGATAAATGCCTGACATTGCCAATATGTATCAATGATGGAGAATGATATAAATGAAAAAGCTTCTGCGTTATTCCGCTTTATTGATGATGTTGTCGCCAGCGCTGAGCCATGCTGACACTGAAATGCGTTTTTCATGGTGGGGAGGAAACCAACGCCATGAAGCGACGCGCGCCACCATCGATCAGTATAAAGTGCAACATCCTACCGTCACGATAAAAGCAGAGCCAAGCGGATGGGATGGTTATCTTTCCCGCGTCAGTACTCAGCTCGCGGGCTCAACAGAGTCTGATGTGATGCAGATTAACTGGAACTGGTTAGAGCTTTTCTCCAAAAATGGTGAAGGGTTTTACGATCTGAATAAATTGTCTCAGTGCATAGACCTGAGCCAGTTTACCGATCAGGGCAAAAATCTGGTAACGCGCGGCGGAAAACTGAACGGTATTCCTATCGCGTTAACTGCCCGTTTAATGTATTACAACGCTAACGTTTGGCAGCAGGCAGGGTTAGAATATCCGCAAACCTGAGATGATATCCTGAAAGCCGGTCCGGTATTTAAAAGCAAGCTGGGGGATGAATACTATCCGTTCTTCCTCGGCGCGGTGGATACGTCGATTCTGACCTTCCTCAATTCGTACATGGTGCAGAAATACAATATCGCCATGATCGATGAAGAGAAAAAGCAGTTTAATTACACCCCGGAACAGTGGCTGGAATTCTTCGGCTTGTATAAAAAACTGGTGGGTAACCACGTTATTCCTTCCATGAAGTATTTTACCGCTTTCGGTAAAGCCAACGCCTGGGAGATCCGCCCGTGGCTGGAAGGTAAACTGGGTGGAACCTACATCTGGACAACAGAAGGCACTTACGCTGACAGCCTCAAAGCGCCGTCACAGCTGGTGCTGGGACCGTACCCGATGCTGCCGGGGGCTAAAGATTCCGGTTTGTTCTTTAAGCCTTCACAGATTTTTTCTATCGGGAATAACACCAAAAACCCAGAAGAAGCGGCCAAGTTCATTAACTACATGCTTAACGACCCTGCCGGTATCAAAACCATGGGGCTGCAACGCGGTATTCCACTGAGCAAAATCGCTGTAGCGACGTTGGAAAAAGAGGGCATCTTGAAAAGCGGTGATATTCAGGCTCAGTCATTGGAGCAGGTGAATAACTGACTGGCGATGTGAAAGTTTCCTCTTATTTTGAGAACCAAAAACTGCTGTCCGTATTCCTGGATTATCTCCAGCAATATGATTATGGAAAACTGTCTATTGAAGACGTAGCTACCGGTTTTCCGAAAGCAGGTGAACGTGTACTGAAAAGAATCATCTGATGGTATTTGATAAAATCTGACAGAAAACACCGATTTTCTGCAAAAAAATAACGCCGAGTGCATGCATTATCCGCACCCGGCGACAAGAGTATTTTTTTGATTTGTTACGCACGTTCCCGCTGATATGAGTCAATCAGCGGGGATATTCAACACCAGGGCTTTTATTTGTGACAGGGTGAATAACATTACCCTGTTACATCTCAACAGGTAAGTACCCATGAATGAAAACAAGCTATTGGGTCTGGCCTATGTCTCACCCTATATTATATGACTGTTGATATTTACGGCATTCCCCTTTGTCTCATCGTTTGTACTGAGTTTTACTGAATATGATTTAATGAATCCGCCGGTATTTAACGGGGTGGAAAATTACCGTTATATGCTAACGGAAGACGCGTTATTCTGGAAATCCATGGGCGTAACCTTTGCCTATGTTTTTCTGACCATTCTGTTGAAACTGGCGTTTGCATTAGGCATTGCGTTCGTTCTTAACTTCAAGCTGCGCGGCATCGGTTTTTTCCGTACCGCCTATTATATTCCGTCGATTCTCGGCAGCAGCGTGGCGATTGCCGTGCTGTGGCGCGCCCTGTTTGCTATTGATGGACTGTTGAACAGCTTACTTGGCACTCTCGGCATTGAAGCGGTGAACTGGTTGGGCGAACCGTCGCTGGCGCTGATGTCGGTGACTTTATTACGTGTCTGGCAGTTTGGCTCCGCGATGGTGATTTTCCTGGCCGCATTGCAAAACGTGCCGCAATCGCAGTACGAGGCGGCGATGATTGACGGTGCCACCAAATGGCAGATGTTCATCAAAGTGACCGTGCCGCTCATTACACCGGTGATCTTCTTTAACTTTATTATGCAGACCACCCAGGCGTTTCAGGAGTTTACCGCGCCCTATGTGATAACCGGCGGTGGACCAACCCACTATACCTACCTGTTCTCGCTTTATATCTATGATACGGCGTTTAAATATTTTGATATGGGCTATGGCGCGGCATTGGCGTGGGTACTGTTCCTGGTAGTCGCTATCTTTGCGTTGGTGGCGTTTAAATCATCGAAATACTGGGTGTTCTACTCTGCCGATAAAGGGGGCAAAAATGGCTGATTTACCGCAGGGCCACGCGGGCGTGTCGTCCGCTGAAGCGATTGCCGCGGCAGAAGTGCGTCGGACGTTACGCCGTGAAAAATTCAATGCCAGCATCCGTTACACCATCCTGCTGATTGTCGGTCTGCTGATGATCTATCCGCTGGTATGGATGTTCTCGGCCTCCTTTAAGCCGAACCATGAGATCTTCACTACACTGGGGCTGTGGCCGGAGAATCCCACCAGTGACGGTTTTGTGCGGGGATGGAAAACGGGCACTGAATATAATTTTGGTCATTACATGCTGAATACCTTCAAGTATGTGATCCCGAAAGTGATACTGACCATTATTTCCTCCACCATCGTGGCCTATGGTTTTGCTCGTTTTGAAATTCCGTGGAAGAATTTTTGGTTTGCTACGCTGATCACTACCATGTTGCTGCCCAGCACCGTGTTGTTGATTCCGCAATACATCATGTTCCGTGAAATGGGCATGCTGAACAGTTACATGCCGTTGTACTTGCCTTGCGCATTTGCAACCCAAGGGTTCTTCGTCTTCATGTTGATCCAGTTCCTGCGCGGTGTACCGCGTGATATGGAAGAAGCAGCACAGATTGACGGCTGTAACTCCTGGCAGGTGCTGTGGTATGTGGTTACGCCGATTCTGAAACCGGCCATCATTTCTGCCGCATTGTTCCAGTTCATGTGGTCTATGAACGACTTTATCGGCCCGCTGATCTATGTCTACAGCGTGGATAAATACCCGATTGCGTTGGCTCTGAAAATGTCCATCGATGTAACAGAAGGCGCACATTGGAACGAAATCTTAGCAATGGCAAGTATTTCGATCCTGCCATCCATCATCATTTTCTTCTTGGCACAGCGCTACTTTGTTCAGGGCGTGACCAGCAGCGGAATTAAAGGTTAATAGAGGATTTATCATGGCTGAAGTAGTTTTCAACAAACTGGAAAAAGTATATTACAACGGTTTCAAAGCAGTTCACGGTATCGACCTGACCATCAAAGACGGTGAGTTCATGGTTATCGTTGGGCCGTCTGGCTGTGCCAAGTCCACTACCCTGCGTATGCTGGCAGGCCTGGAAACCATCAGTGGTGGTGAAGTTCGCATCGGCGAGCGCATCGTTAACAACCTGGTACCAAAAGATCGCGGTATCGCGATGGTGTTCCAGAACTATGCGCTCTATCCGCACATGACAGTGCGCGAAAACCTGGCATTCGGTTTGAAACTGGCAAAATTGCCGAAAGAGAAGATTTAAGAGCAGGTTAACGAAGCGGCCAAAATTCTGGAGTTGGGAGACCTGATGGATCGTCTGCCGCGTCAGCTGTCCGGTGGTCAGGCGCAACGCGTCGCTGTCGGTCGCGCAATCGTGAAAAAGCCGGATGTGTTCCTGTTTGACGGGCCGTTATCCAACCTGGATGCCAAACTGCGTGCCTCGATGCGTATCCGTATTTCTGACCTGCACAAGCAGTTAAATAAAAGCGGCAAACCCGCGACCAGCGTCTACGTAACCCACGACCAGACCGAAGCCATGACCATGGGCGACCGCATCTGTGTGATGAAGCTGGGCCATATCATGCAGGTGGATACGCCGGACAACCTGTACCACTACCCGAAGAACATGTTCGTGGCTTGGTTTATCGGTGCGCCGGAAATGAATATCAAACCGAGCAAACTGGTGGAGCGGGACGGGCAGGTGGAATTGGTGGTCGGAAATTCCACGCTGGCGCTCAATGCCTCACAGCAGGATAACGTTCGCGCATATCTCGGTCAGGATGTGTTTTTTGGCGTGCGCCCGGAATATGTCAGCGTTTCATTAACACCGTTTGCTGACAATCACTTTCAGGGTGAATTGATTCGCGTGGAAAACATGGGCCACGAATTCTTTATGTATCTGAAAGTGGATAATTTCGAATTGACCTGCCGTATGCCTTCCGATCAGGCCATAGTGATTATAGCCAGCGCGATGCATAAGACGGTCTATTTCCAGTTTGATATGGATAAGTGCCATATCTTTGATGCAAAAACGGAACGAAACATTTCGCTGGCGTAGATCACTTGCACCAAGTGCCGATGGCTTAACAGCCAAATAATGCCATCGGCAGGATAATGGTTTTTCGGTTGTATTTTTGGGTAAGGCATACGGGCCATTAAGGAGTTCCCATCATGTCGCTTAACGTTATCTTTAATAGCGCAGATCCCGGCATCTACAATATCAAGACGCACGCGGAAGGCCCGGCTGGGGCGCTGCCGTTAGCACCAGAAATGCTGGTGGATTCACCCAGCGGCAATATTTTTGGTTTAACGCTGAATGCGGGAATGGGATGGGATCCAAACAGCCTGCTCGGCACCGAAGTGCTGATCCTCGGTACGCAGGGGGAATTCGCGCAGAAGATGGTCGCCCGATTGCGTTGGGATACCACACCGGGCATTGGGAAATCGGCTTGCAGATGCGCGCCGCTGCTGAAACCATCGCGAAAGAGAATGGCGTGCCATTTGCCGCTTATGTCAGCGATCCTTGTGATGGGAGTTCGCAGGGGACAACCGGCATGTTTGACTCCTTGCACTACCGCAATGACGCCGCCATGGTTTTTCGGCGGTTGATTCGCTCCTTGTCTACCCGCAAAGCGGTGATTGGCGTGGCAACCTGCGACAAAGGCTTGCCTGCGATGATGATTGCGCTGGCGTGGACGCACCATTTACCGACCATTATTGTGCCCGGCGGCGCAACGTTGCCGCCGACGCACGGTGAGGATGCCGGTAAAATCCAGACGATTGGTGCTAGCTTTGCCAATCAGGAACTGAGCCTGAAAGAGGCGGCTGAACTGGGTTGCCGGGCTTGCGCCTCTCCGTGGGGCGGCTGTCAGTTCCTTGGCACTGCCGGTACCTCACAGGTAGTGGCTGAAGGGTTAGGGATGGCGTTGCCTTATTCGGCACTGGCACCATCGGGGCAGGAAGTGTGGCTGGACATCGCCAGACAGTCTGCCCGTGCGGCGCTGTTGATGCAGCTCAATGGGTTGACCACCAAGGATATTATTACCGACAAAGCCATTGAAAATGCGATGACGGTACACGCTGCTTTTGGTGGTTCAACCAACCTGTTACTGCACATTCCTGCGATTGCGCATGCAGCTGGCTGTAAAGCGCCGACCGTTGAGCGGTGGATGGCAATCAACCGTAAAGTGCCGCGCTTGGTTAGCGTGTTGTCGAATGGACCTGACTACCATCCCACCGTGCGGGCCTTTATGGCCGGTGGTGTACCGGAAGTGATGCTGCATCTGCGCAAACTCGGGTTGTTGCATGAAGATGTGCTCACGGTGACGGGGGAAACCCTGGGCGAGAATCTTGATGTGTGGGAGCGCTCGAAGCGTCGACGCCGTTTCCGCGAGCTACTTGTAGCGTGCGGCGGTGTTCAGCCAGATGAAGTGATCATGAGCCCAAAGCAGGCCAAGGCACGCGGTTTGACCTCCACCATTACCTTCCCCTCAGGCAACATTGCTCCGGAAGGGGCCGTGATTAAGTCGACGGCGATCGATGCCTCGGTGGTGGATGAACAAGGCATTTACCGCCATACCGGCAAGGCCAAGGTATTCACCTCGGAGAAAGCGTGGATCCGTGCCATCAAGCAAGGGGATATTCAGGCGGAGGACATGATGGTGGTGATCGGCGGCGGGCCGTCGGGCACCGGAATGGAAGAGACCTACCAGCTCACATCAGCGCTAAAACACCTCTCCTATGGCAAGTTTGTTTCGTTGCTCACCGATGCGCGTTTCTCTGGCGTATCCACCGGTGCCTGTATTGGTCATATTGGGCCGGAAGCCTTGGCGGGCGTGCCGATCGGCAAGCTGCGCGATGGTGACATCATCGAAATGATCATTGATCGGAATCAGCTGGTCGGCTCCATCAACTTTATTGGTACAGAATGGCATCCGCTGTCTCCCGAAGAGGGGGTCGCCGTGCTGGCGAACCGGCCCGTACATCCTGAATTACCCGACGATACGCGCTTATGGGCGGCCTTGCAGGCGGTCAGTGGCGGAACCTGGGCGGGCTGTATTTATGATACTGACAAGATCCTTGAGGTTATCAATGCTGGTCTGAAAGCGTTAAAAGAGAATAACAGTGATTAATTTTTAGTTTTAATTCGGGCGGCCAACTGTGCGCCCACCCTCATTATAGCGATAATATTCATTTTCCACATACGGAAAAAGGTGGTGACTTATGTTTAAAACACTTGCGGGTGTTATTCCTCCGGTTCCAACGATTCTTGATGCGAAAGGTCAATTTGATCCGGAAGGCATGGGGATATTAATTGAAAGATTAATTGACTCAGCCGTAAACGGTTTTTTATTTTTGGGGAGTGCGGGAGAGTTTGCCAATTTCTCCCAGGAACAACGCAAAGCGATTGCTGAATTTTGCGTAGCAAAAGTTAATGGGCGCAAACCGGTTATTATTGGTACCGCATCTTGTTCCACGGCGGAGGCCATTGCATTAACGCAACACGCATCAGATATTGGTGCGGATGCGGTGATGATTGTGAATCCCTATTATGCGTTGATGTCCGATGAACGCCTTTATAATCACCATAAGTCTATTGCTGATGCGGTGGCTATTCCGCAATTATTATATAACTTCCCGGCATTAACCGGACAAAACCTGTCCGTAGAGTTAATTGGTCGTTTGGCAGACAGCTGCGCCAATATTGTGGGCATCAAAGATACCGTTGATTGCATGAGCCATATTCGCCAGGTGATCACGGAAGTGAAAGGTCGTCATCCTAATTTTCTGGTGTTCTGCGGCTTTGATGAATACGCCCTCGATACGCTGCTGCTCGGCGGTGATGGCGTAATTCCCGCCACCTCCAATTTTGCACCGGAAATCACCTGCGGTATCTATCAGGCATTTTTGGATAAAGATATGGTTGCGGTGCAAGCGCTGCTGCGCCGCCCAGCCAGGAAATGAAACAGCACCTAATCGCGCAGCTGCGTGAGGCTAATATCGCCATTGGGGAATAACCTCCCCACGTTACAGAGACGCTGCTGTTAAGCGCGTCTCTGTAGCCTAACCTTCAGGAAGAAACCCATGCTGGATAAATCAGTCATCACCACAAAACTCGCCGCGTTGTATCAGGAGATCATTGCCATCCGTGAGGATGATGCCTATCTCAAATCCATTGGTGCCTACGGTTCAGATATGTCTATCGAGCTGTGGGACTGGTCGCAATGCGTCGGATTGTATGGCATTTGGCGCTTGTACCAAGAGACCGGGGATAAGACCTATGTCGACTACCTGAGCGCCTGGTTTGAACGCCATCAGGCTGAGGCGGCAGTAAAGAATGTCAACCACGTCGTGCCGATGCTGACGCTGGTGTCGTTGCTGGAGCAGCAGGAAAATGCGCAGTGGCGCGCGCTGGTAAATGAATACGGCGAGTGGATTTAGCAGGGCCTGCTGCGTACAGAAATGGGGGATTCGCCCACACCACGGCTACGCGCAATAACGAAGGGCAATTGTGGGTCGATACCCTGTTTATGAGCGGTCTGTTCCACGTTAAGGCCGGACAACTGCTCAACAAGTCTACCTATTGCGAAGACGTCATCTACCAGTTTTTGTTGCATACGCAATTTTTAAGCGATCCTGTCAGCGGCCTGTGGCGACACGGCTGGCATTTCACAGAAAAACACCACTTTGCTGGAGCGTTGTGGGGCCGGGGCAATGGCTGGGCGGCGATAACGGCGGTTGAACTGCTGGAATTAACGCGAGCAAGTCACTCTGCGTCGTCGCGTTTTATTGAACAGAACTTCCTGCGCCAAAGCGAAGCGTTGTTAAGCGCTCAGGCGGAAAACGGCAT
This sequence comes from Candidatus Symbiopectobacterium endolongispinus, assembly GCF_018777385.1. Taxonomy (GTDB): domain Bacteria; phylum Pseudomonadota; class Gammaproteobacteria; order Enterobacterales; family Enterobacteriaceae; genus Symbiopectobacterium; species Symbiopectobacterium endolongispinus. The sequence goes on from NZ_JAFJYB010000002.1 coordinate 435,975, forward strand.
GTGGCACACGCTGCTCAACGATCCGCACAGTTATCAGGAGTTGTCGGCGACGGCGGCGATTTCCTACGCCTTTCTGAAAGGGTATCGACTCGGCATTCTCGATAGCCGCTTTGCCGATGCTGGCGTTGGCTGAAATGTTGCGACACCCTAATCTCTTGGGCACTAAGCTCGCCTGATACACCGGTTTGCATGGCAAGACACCGTTTCTTGTCATGCTGATTTGCCATTTTCTTTGAACTATGTCACTGTTCTGCAAGCGCTCTGGCCGAGATATTTCTTTTGATGAAAATTTGCATTATGCTAGCTGAAGCGTTTCAGTTGGCGTAATTAGGGCGATTGATCCCGAATAGCGGCGAATTTATCCCACAGATGGATCGTCAAGGGCAGGGGTGTTGCCCAAGAATAGTCTTACTTAACAGTTTATTCCGCTGTTGGTACTGATTATTCTATACCCTACATAATTCGAGTATTCAGCTTGATACAGAGAATGCGATGACAATTCGTATTGCGATAAACGGTTTTGGTCGTATTGGCCGCAGCATGTTACGGGCACTGTACGAATCCGGACGTCGGGCCGATATTAGCGTGGTGGCGATCAACGAGCTGGCGAGCGCGGAAGGTATGGCGCACCTGCTTAAATATGACACCAGCCATGGACGCTTTGCCTGGGATGTGCGCCAGGAGTGCGACCAGCTCTACGTGGGCGATGACGCCATTCTGCTATTGCATCAGCTTGAAATTGAGGGGCTGCCTTGGCGAGGGTTGAGTGTCGACGTGGTGCTTGATTGCAGCGGCGTCTATGGCAGTCGTGCGCACGGCGAAGCACATCTGGCCGCCGGTGCGAAGAAGGTGCTGTTTTCTCACCCCGGTGCCAATGATATTGATGCCACCGTGGTGTTTGGCGTCAATCACGATACGTTGAAGCCAGAACACCACATTGTGTCTAACGCCTCCTGTACCACCAACTGCATTATCCCCATTATTAAATTACTGGATGAATCGTTCGGCATTGAAAGCGGCACAGTCACCACGATCCACTCTTCGATGAACGATCAGCCGGTGATTGACGCGTACCACAGCGATTTGCGCCGCACCCGCGCGGCTAGCCAGTCCATCATTCCCGTGGATACCAAACTGGCGGCAGGCATTACGCGTATCTTCCCGCAGTTTACTGACCGTTTTGAGGCGATTTCGGTACGCGTGCCAACCATCAATGTCACAGCCATTGATTTAAGCGTAACGGTAAGGCAAGCGGTAAATGTTAATGAAATCAATGCTATTTTTCAAAAATCAGCGCGTGGAGCATTTCGTGGTATAGTTGACTATACGGAATTACCTTTAGTTTCAGCTGATTTTAATCACGATCCGCACAGTGCCATTGTCGACGGTACGCAGACGCGGGTCAGTGGATCGCACCTGATAAAAACGCTGGTCTGGTGCGACAACGAATGGGGCTTCGCCAATCGTATGCTGGATACAACACGCGTGATGGCAGCCTGCGGTTTTTAGTTATATGCAATTGAATTGTCATGGATTTTAATCTCGATCACACAACTTTATAAGAGAATCAACAAGAGGATTCACCATGTCTGTAATTAAGATGACCGATCTGGATCTGGCGGGTAAATGCGTACTGATTCGTGCGGATCTGAACGTGCCGGTTAAAGAAGGTAAAGTGACGTCTGATGCGCGTATCCGTGCGTCGTTGCCGACCATTGAAATCGCCCTGAAACAAGGCGCGCGTGTCATGGTGACTTCCCACCTGGGACGCCCGACCGAAGGGGAATACAACGAAGAATTCTCCCTGCTGCCGGTTGTTAACTATCTGAAAGATAAAATTTCTTCTCCAGTTCGTCTGGCGAAGGATTATCTGGATGGCGTTGATGTTGCCGAAGGCGAGTTGGTGGTTCTGGAAAACGTTCGCTTCAACAAAGGCGAGAAGAAAGACGACGAAGAGCTGTCGAAGAAATACGCAGCGCTGTGTAACGTGTTCGTCATGGATGCCTTTGGTACGGCGCACCGCGCTCAGGCTTCTACCCACGGGGTAGGCAAGTTTGCTGATATCGCCTGTGCAGGCCCGCTGCTGGCAGACGAACTGGAAGCGTTGGGTAAAGCGCTGAGCAACCCAGAGCGTCCGATGGTGGCTATCATCGGCGGTTCTAAAGTGTCTACCAAACTGACCGTGTTGGGCTCATTGTCCAAAATCGCTGACCAACTGATCGGCGGCGGCGGCATCGCCAACACCTTCGTGGCGGCACAGGGTCACAACGTGGGCAAATCCCTGTACGAAGCGGATCTGATCCCTGAAGCAAAAAAACTGCTGGAAACCTGTGATATTCCGGTACCGAGCGACATGCGCGTGGCGACGGAATTCTCCGAAACCGCAACCGCAACCTTGAAGCCTGTTACTGCCATCAAAGATGATGAACAGATTCTGGACCTGGGTGATGTCTCCGCTGAGCGTCTGGCCGATATTCTGAAAAACGCCAAGACTATCCTGTGGAACGGCCCGGTTGGCGTGTTCGAATTCCCGAACTTCCGCAAAGGGACTGAAATCATCGCTCAGGCGATTGCAGATAGCGAAGCGTTCTCCATCGCCGGCGGTGGCGATACGCTGGCTGCGATTGACCTGTTCGGTATTGCAGACAAGATTTCTTATATTTCTACCGGCGGCGGTGCCTTCCTGGAGTTCGTGGAAGGTAAAAAACTGCCTGCGGTAGTCATGCTGGAAGAGCGTGCTAAGCAGTAATGCCGCTTTGCCTGGTGTGTCACCCGGCAACCAGTTGCTCCCTCGCCGAGTGGGCAACGGTGGGTTCGGACGCTGTGCGTCCGGCCCGTAGTCAATTATCTCAACCCTCCACGGCCAACGAGACGGGACACGTAACATGTCTAAAATTTTTGATTTCGTAAAACCTGGTGTCATCACTGGCGATGACGTTCAGAAAGTTTTCGCAGTAGCAAAGGAAAATGGCTTTGCTCTGCCCGCAGTCAACTGCGTCGGTACTGACTCCGTCAATGCGGTGCTGGAAGCGGCAGCGAAAGTTCGCGCACCGGTTATCGTTCAGTTCTCTAACGGGGGGGCCGTGTTTACAGCGGGTAAAGGCCTGAAAGCGGAAGGTCATAAAGCTGCTATCCTCGGTGCCATCTCTGGCGCACAACACGTTCACCTGATGGCTGAACACTGCGGCATTCCTGTTATCCTGCACACTGACCACTGTGCGAAAAAACTGCTGCCTTGGTTGGATGGCCTGCTGGAAGCCGGTGAAAAACACTTTGCCGCAACCGGCAAACCGCTGTTCTCCTCCCACATGATCGACCTGTCGGAAGAGTCTCTGGAAGAGAACATCGAGATTTGCAGCGAATACCTCAAGCGCATGGCAAAAATCAACATGACGCTGGAAATCGAACTGGGTTGCACTGGCGGTGAAGAAGATGGCGTGGACAATAGCCACCTTGATAACTCCGCACTCTACACTCAGCCGGAAGACGTGGCTTACGCCTACGAAAAATTGCACGCCATCAGTCCGCGTTTCACCATCGCGGCATCGTTCGGTAACGTGCATGGCGTATACAAACCGGGTAACGTGCAACTGACGCCGAAAATCCTGCACAATTCGCAGGAATATGTCTCCAAGAAATTCAACCTGCCGCATAACAGCCTGGACTTCGTGTTCCACGGCGGTTCCGGCTCTACGGCAGAAGAGATCGCCGAAGCGGTGAGCTACGGTGTGATCAAAATGAACATCGACACCGACACCCAATGGGCAACCTGGGAAGGCGTGCTGGCGTATTACAAAAAGAACGAAGGCTACCTGCAAGGGCAGTTGGGTAACCCGGAAGGCGCAGACAAGCCGAACAAGAAGTACTACGATCCGCGCGTTTGGCTGCGTGCTGGCCAGGCAACCATGGTTGCTCGTTTAGAAAAAGCGTTTAAAGAACTGAACGCAATCGACGCACTGTAATCTATATTAATAAGTGCATTGATAAACAATGCATGAAAATAAGAGGCTCCTTTTGTCAGGAGCCTTAATTTTTTCTGGCCCGCTTTGCGACCATTTTGGGTGTGAACCATCCCTTTCAAAGGGTGAAATGCAAAAAATGGGAGAGTGCAAATGGAAGAACTGGATGTAACCGAAAGCCTGAGCCGTATGGGGCAATGGGTGGTCAATAATGAGGCTCTGCTGATTCAGTATGCGGTGAACGTGGTGGCCGCCATTATCATTTTGCTCATCGGCTTGCTGGTGGCGCGTGTGGTATCTAACGGTATCAGCAGAGTGATGGTGGCGCGTGGCATTGATACCACCGTGGCGGATTTTCTCGCTGCATTGGTGCGTTACGGGATTATTGCCTTTACGCTGATTGCAGTATTGAGCCGTATTGGCGTGCAAACCGCATCGGTGATTGCGGTGCTGGGTGCGGCAGGCTTATCGGTGGGTTTGGCGCTGCAAGGCTCTCTGCCAAACTTCGCGGCTGGTGTACTGTTGTTGATGTTCCGCCCGTTCCGTACCGGTGAGTTTGTCGATTTGGGCGGGGTTTCTGGTACGGTGATGCAGGTGCAGATCTTCTCCACTACGATGCGTACGCCGGATGGTAAAATCATCGTTGTTCCCAATGGGAAAATCATTGCCGGAAACATCATTAACAGCGGTCGTGAGCCGGACAGACGCACCGAAATTATCGTTGGCGTGGCCTATGATGCTGATATTGACCAGGTCAAAACGGTGCTGGGGGATATAGTCGCGGCCGATAAGCGCATCCAGCATGAGCGTGGTGTCACCATCCGTTTGAATGAAATGGCCGCGTCATCACTGAATTTTGTCGTATGGGTCTGGACGAGCAACGGTGATGCCATGGAGGTGAAATGGGATCTGTTAGAAAGTTTTAAACGGGCGTTGGATGAGCACCAGATCGGCATTCCTTATCCGCAAATGGATGTGCATTTGCATCAACCCCCGTCAACATCAACGAAGGCGTAATTTTCGCTAGTCCTTTTTAGGCATCTGGTGCTAAGCGCACGGATGCCTAAACGCTTTCGCTCGAAAAGCAAAAAAACAGCCAGCGTATCGACCTACCCTAACCGTCGTTATTGGTTGATATGTGTCGCGTTATGAAACTTGATAAAACTCTGTATCCCCACACCGTGGCGATCGCGATTTTTGCCATCTCATTGTTGTACAACGGGAATCGGCTTTTTTCCGCGCAAAGCCAGGCAGTGATGGTCATTGAGACGTTTCAATCCTTATGGCTGCTGTTTGGTGCGCTGTTCACCTGGTACTATATCAGGCCGTTGCGACGTGAGACTGCTGCGAAGTCCTTTTGACTCTGGAGCATCAGTTGGTGGATCTTATTGTTTGGTCGGGGGATCAGTTGGGGACTGGATTATTTCCCGGATGAGCCTAAGCTCTACTTTCGCATTATCTCCATCGTGCTGATTGGCGTGACGGCCTGTGCGCTGCTGTTGCCCGTGATTCATAGAGAGGTTATTCGCCGTTTCCGGCAAGAAAGCCTGCCGGTGTGGGATATCCTATTATTGGTGCTCTATTTCGTTATCGTCGATACCATCGAACACCACCGCTTATTCGCCTTTCTCTTTGTCTACGACACTGCGCGTACGGATTTGCTGGAAGAGCTGTTTGAACTGCCCTTTATGTTTTCGCTGTTTGCCATTGCGTTCTTACTGCAACGTAATGAAAAGCAGACCGGAACCAAAACAGTGTCAATTTCACATTCTGCATTGCATGATATTCGAAATTAGATTTCCTAATGAATAATTAGAATCTTCAATTTCAATTAATGAAAAAACCACCCTACACTCCCTCGAATTGTTCATTCGGGAGAGTGTAGGGAACCATGTTTGGTATGTATTGGCAGGGATTTTTTTCTGGGTGCGGCGATGATTTTGCCTCTGGGGCCGCAAAACGCTTACGTGATGAATCAGGGGATTCGGCGTCAGTATCACCTGATTATTGCCTTGCTGTGCGCATTGAGCGATGTCATTTTGATTTGTGCTGGCATTTTTGGCGGCAGCGCGTTGCTGAGTCAGTCATCGCTGTTGCTGTCATTGATCACCTGGGGAGGTGTGGCGTTTCTGCTTTGGTGTGGCTGGGGCGCGTTTAACGTGGTCTTCAAGCGTCAACTCGACGTGGTGAGCGTGGATATCGTACGGCAAAGCCGCTGGCGCGTTATCGCTACGGTGTTGGCTGTCACCTGGCTGAATCCGCACGTGTATCTGGATACTTTTGTCGTGCAAGGCAGCATTGGCGTGCAAATGGCACCCGATGAGCGCAGTTAGTTTGCATTGGGCTCCATTACGGCTTCGTTCCTGTGGTTCTTTGCATTGGCGTTGCTGGCACCGTGGCTGAACACGCCAAAAGCACAGCGCGTGATTAATGCCTTTGTTGGCGTCATCATGTGGAGTATTGCGCTGCAACTCGCATATTCCGGTATGCAATAGTGTTGTAAGTTGACGTTTTTTTACGGTATTCCGGAATTCACCTATAGTTAAGCCAAGCCAGCCTGTGCACTATATTTATCAATAACACCATGTTTATCTATAGCCGTAGACATATTCATTGCACAGGCGCACCGCCGTCATCGTGGCGTGCAACGTCGCGCTATTAAATGTAATCAGGAGAAACGACACTGTGAAGCTAAAAGCACTGGCGATAGCCGCCCTGTTAGGATTAAGCACGCTTCCACTGTCCGGTCAGGCCGCTGAATTGCCGAACGGACCGCACTTCGTGACATCGGGCAAAGCGAGCGTGGATGCCGCGCCGGATATTGCAAATCTGGCGATTGAGGTCAGCGTTTCATCGAAAGACGTGGCTGATGCTAAAAAGCAGGTGGGCGACCGCGTGGCGCAATATTTTGCCTATCTGGAAAAACACGGTATTGAGAGAAAAGATATCAGCACCGCCAACCTGCGTACCCATCCTGAATAGGATTTTCTGAAAGATGGTCGTTCTGAACTGAAATGGTATCGTGCGGTGCGTCAGGTGGCGGTAACGGTACGCCAACTGGATCAGCTAAATGCCTTGCTGGATGGTGCACTGCGCGCGGGGTTGACGGAAATCCGCGGCGTGGAGTTGGGGGCAGCCAACCCGGAAGCCTATCGCGATCAGGCACGTCAGCGGGCAATCGAAACGGCGACCAGCCAGGCGAAAGCATTGGCAACCGGATTCAACGCCAAACTGGGACCGATTTACAGCATCCGCTATCAGGTTGCCAACTATCAGCTCGTTCCCATGGCTCGGATGTTTAAAGCGGCGGGCGTCGCGGCAGAGGCCGATGTGGCGCAGACTTACGAGCAGCAAAGCATCCAGTTTGACGATCAGGTTGACGTGGTGTTCGAACTGCAACCTAATCAGTAACGCCTGACTAACGCGCGTCAGGACTGGCGCAATACGCGATGCCCGTGCGAGAGCAGGGCATCCGTCACCTTTCTCATCATCCGACTTTCTGGCGCGAAGCGGTGCCAATAAAGCATACGGCGCTGAAACAGACCCGGCGTCAGATCGACCAACTCGCTGTTTGCCAATTCTCTCTCGATTTGCAGGTGCGGGATCATACAGCAGGTGGTGCCCTGTCGTGCCAGTTGTACGAACGCTTCTGGCGAGTTAACGATATGGCAGGGAACGCTGCCGGGCGAGAAATCGAAATTCTGCTGCAAAAACGCCTGATGCATATCATCCAGATGATCAAAGGCAACCGCAGGAGCGCGCAGCAACGCGGAACGGGTCACGCCGTTCGGGAAGTAGCGTGCGGCAAAATCCGGTGAGGCAACAAACAGATAGTCTAACGCACCGAGCTTATCCACCAGACAACTCGGCAACGGCTGCGGCTGGATACTGACGGCACCAACCACTTCACCACGGCGCAAGCGTTCTTGCGTACGGGTTTCATCTTCCACTTGCAGATTGAGACGAGTGGGGGAATCGACCAGTACCGGTTGCAACGCGGGTAGCAGCCAGGTTGCGAGACTGTCGGCGTTGACCGCCAGCGACAGCAACAGCGGGATATCGCTGCTGGCATCGTTGCCCAGCCACTCTTCTTCCAGCAACTCCACTTGGTGCAACAGCGCCAGCAATTTTTGCCCTTGTTCGGTGGGACGCGGTGGTATGGTTCTGACCAACAGCGGCTGTCCGAACAGGTTCTCCAACTGCTTGATGCGTTGTGAAACGGCGGATTGCGTGATGCACAATTTTTGCGCGGCGCGTTCAAATCCGCGCTCACGGATGACGGCATCGAGAGCCTGAAGTGTGCGATAGTCCGGTCGTTTCATGAAGGTGCCATTTCCTATGGATAAAACTTGGTCTTTGCACTATGCCACATTTTTCCGACGGAACACGCTAAAAATCTGTCCCATTTCACACTGATGGCCGAAAATAATCGAAGGACGCTCGGCGATTGGCGTCGTTTCCGGTGGCGCTTGCCCTATAATACGCCTCTCTCTTCTCACTGTAATTTGCAGGCACGATACAGACCATGACACAAGATGAACTGAAAAAGGCAGTCGGCTGGGCCGCGTTGGATTATGTCCGCCCGGATACTATTGTTGGGGTGGGGACGGGCTCAACGGCAGCGCACTTCATTGACGCGCTGGGTTCTATCAAACACCAGATTAAAGGCGCAGTATCCAGCTCCGTGGCGTCTACCGAAAAGCTCAAAAGCTTAGGCATTACGGTGTTCGACAGCAACGAGGTTGATGAACTGGATATCTATGCGGACGGTGCTGATGAGATCAACCCGCACATGCAAATGATTAAAGGCGGGGGTGCTGCGCTGACGCGTGAGAAGATCATTGCTGCCATCGCACGTCAGTTTATCTGTATTGTCGATGCCTCCAAGCAGGTGGATATTCTGGGCACATTCCCGCTGCCGGTGGAAGTGATTCCCATGGCCCGTGCGTACGTGGCGCGTGAGCTGGTGAAACTGGGCGGCCAGCCGGTCTATCGTCAGGGCGTAGTCACCGACAACGGCAATGTCATTCTGGATGTGCACAACCTCGATATCTCAGATGCCATTGCCGTAGAAAACCGTATCAATGGGATTGCGGGCGTGGTGACCGTCGGTCTGTTTGCCAACCGTGGCGCTGACGTTGCGTTGGTTGGTACCGCGGACGGTGTAAAAACCCTGAAGTAATTTCTCCCCTGCGCATCGGACGTTGGCATTGAAGGTGCTAACATCCGATTTTTTTTTGCTTAAAAACACCACCATTGTTAAAGTCTCACTTTTGGTACTTAATATCACTTTTTCTTATTTTGTTCCCTTGGCATCTGGCAAGGCGACGCATTATCCCTATTTTTTACTGTAAAAGGGAGTTTGTGACGCCGTTGGCAGCATCGGGGAAGCAATCGATTGTCTTGCTGCTGGCGTAATTTTTGTTATGTTGGCAGAGGCTGTTTGGCAAATGGGTTCATTGGCATCTGAAGTCTGAAAATAAGGTCGGGAAATGGCAAAGGTATCACTGGAAAAAGACAAGATTAAATTCCTCCTGGTGGAAGGGGTTCACCAGAGCGCGTTGGAAAACCTGCGCGCAGCGGGTTACACCAACATTTAATACCATATAAGGTGCGTTGGATACGGAAGCGTTGAAAGCCTCCATCCGTGACGCGCATTTCGTCGGTTTGCGTTCCCGTACTCATCTGACGGAAGAAGTGTTTGCTGCCGCAGAAAAGCTGGTTGCCGTGGGCTGTTTTTGAATCGGTATCAATCAGGTTGAATTGCCTTCTGCCACCAAGCGCGGCATCCCTACTGCCAATACCAAAGCGCACCGTGGCGTGTGGCACAAACAGGCTGTGGGCTCATTTGAAGCGCGCGGCAAAAAACTGGGTATCATTGGCTACGGCCACATTGGCACCCAGTTGGGTATCCTGGCCGAAAGCCTGGGGATGCATGTTTACTTTTACGACATCGGGAGCAAACTGCCGTTAGGCAATGCTCAGCAGGTGCGTCATCTGTCCGGATTGCTGAACATGAGCGACGTGGTCAGCCTGCATGTACCGGAAACGGCGAGCACCCAGAACATGATGGGCGCGGATGAGCTGGCGCTGATGCGGATGAGCTGGCGCTGATGAAGCCGAGTTCTATCCTGATCAACGCCTCACGCGGTACGGTCGTCGATATCCCAGCTCTGTGTGAAGTGCTGCTTAGCCAACACATTGCCGGTGCTGCGATTGACGTATTCCCGCAAGAACCAGCCACCAATACTGACCAGTTTGTGTCTCCGCTGCTGGAGTTCGACAACGTATTGCTGACGCCGCACATTGGTGGTTCCACGCAGGAAGCGCAGGAGAACATCGGTACGGAAGTGGCCGGTAAACTGGCGAAGTACTCTGACAACGGTTCGACGCTGTCTGCGGTTAACTTCCCGGAAGTTTCCCTGCCAGTGTAGAGCGATCGCGCACGTTTGCTGCATATTCACGAAAATCGCCCCGGCGTACTGACGGCAATCAACACCATTTTCGCCGAGCAAGGTATCAACATTGCTGCCCAATATCTGCAAACCAGCGCGGATATCGGCTATGTGGTAATCGATGTGGAAACGGATGCAGCGAATACCGCGCTGCAACTGATGAAGGCGATTCCCGGCACCATTCGTGCCCGCCTGTTGTTCTGAGTGCTCGTCGAGCGTTTAATGTCGTGACGCACCTACTTAAAATCGTCATTCCCGGCTTTCGCCGAGGATGACGAGAGGTAAAGTGGCCTTGTCATCAGTCAAACAGCCCCTTTGGGGCTGTTTGCTTAAAGAGGCTGACAACGCGAGGGTTTATAACGCGATAGTCACCTTGCCGCGCATATGCCATTCCTGCACCTTGGCGTGAGCCTGTTGCAGCGTTTCAACGTTTAAACCGTTCAATACTTCACTGGCGGTGCCTTGCAGTTTGCCCGCGTCCACCAGGTGTGCTACTTCTTGCAGAATTTTCCCTTGCTGTTCCATATCCGGCGTTTGGTACATGCTGCGGGTAAACATGAATTCCCAATGCAGCGAGGCACTTTTGCGCTTCAGTTCGTTCTGATCCAGAGGACGTTCTTTTTCCACAATAGTGCAAATCTTGCCCTGCGGGGCGATCAAAGTGCCTATCGCGCTCCAGTGGCCGTCGGTGTCGTTCAGGCAGAAAATATAATCCACCTGGATGATGCCTGCTTTTTTCAGTTCCCCGACTAAATCGCGATAATCAACCACGAGATCGACACCGCGCTGACGGCACCATTCTGTCGAATCAGGACGGGATGCCGTGGCGATGACATTGACCTTGCTGCGCAGTGCCGCCAGTGAAATAGCCAGAGAGCCAACGCCGCCCGCGCCGCCGATAATCAGCAGGCTTCTCCCTGCGTCAGCGTCCTGAATCTCGAGGTGTTCAAACAGTCCTTCACAGGCGGTGAGCGCGGTCAGCGGCAGCGCAGCAGCAGCGGCCCAGTCAAGGGATACCGGTTTGTGCGCCACAATCCGTGCATCAATGAGTTGATGCGAGCTGTTGCTGCCAGCGCGTGTGATATCGCCGGCATACCACACTTCATCGCCCACCTGAAAACCGCTGACGCGATCGCCAATGGCAAGTACGGTACCACTAGCATCCCAGCCTAACACGCGCGGCTCAGCCAACCCGTTTTTCCGCAAACCGGCATGGACTTTGGTATCGACAGGATTGATGGATACCGCTTTTACCTCAACCAGCAGATCGTGTGGGCCGGGTTGCGGCTGCTCTTGGGTAATGGCGATAAAACGTTCGGTATGTTGGGGGTCAACGGCAATAGCATGTACGGTCATGATCTGTTCCTCATTGTTTCGATGAGAAAAGTGTAGAACGAACTCATCGTGCTGATAAGATGGACAATCATTAACGAAGTGTTTGTTATAGGCGAACAGTTATGTTTAAACCTTCCATGTTCAGGCAGTGGCAAGATATGGCTCTGTTTGCGCTGGTAGCCGAATGTGGTAGCGTGACACAGGCCGCGCTCAAGGCTGGCATGGCCAAATCCAGCCTCAGCTTGCGTATCAGTCAGCTCGAACAGCAGCTTGGGTTACGGCTGCTAAACCGCACTACGCGCAAGATCAGCCTGACGTTTGCTGGCGAGCGCTATCTGATCCATTGCCAGGAGATGATGCAGGCCAGTGAGCGTGCCGATCTCGCTATTCAACATTTACGTGATAATCCGAGCGGGCGGCTTCGCATCACCAGCCCGGCTGGTTTCGGCGCCACGCTGCTGGCGCGCTTGACTACCGAGTTTCAGCGCCGCTTTCCCGCCGTATCTCTGGAAATTGCCATCTCTGACACGCTGGTGGATTTAGTCGATGAAGGGTTTGACGTGGCATTTCGCACCGGCAAACAGCTAGATTCGTCTCTGATTGGCAGACCGTTGGGTGTGACGCCGCGTTATCTGGTGGCATCGCCGCACTATCTGGCGGGCCACCCGGCATTGGTGCATCCGCAGCAGCTTCAGTCTCACCAATGCATTGCCCATCGTGCCTGGGCGGAGTGGTCATTGCAGCTCGGCAGCGAGGATTATCGCTGGCTGCTTCCGCTGACGCACACCACGGACAATCTGCTGTATGCCCGTAAATGTGCGATGGCGGGCGCGGGCATTACTCTGTTGCCCGCGTTTCTTGTCGATGGCGTCGATCTGCCCCGACCATTGGTGCGCGTGTTGCCTGAATGGCGTGCAGAACCTAATGAACTCTATTTGGTTTATCCCAGCAGGAAACTTAATTCTACCGCAATGGCCTGCTTTATCGAATTTGTGCTGCAACATGATGCGCTGGCGGAATATGTCACGCTGACCACACCTTTATCCTGATAGTGTGACGCGTTATATAATGTAAAAACACATTTCTTATTTTTAGAAATATAACACCACTTTATTTGAAGCGTGATTATGATCACGACTTCAAGATGGATGTTTTCACGCTATTGCCGATAAAACATGAATCTGACGATGTTTTTTAGCAACGCCAATGCTGTTCATGGTGCGTTGCGGAAGGGATATCCATACCAGCCGTTGTCGAAGTGAGAAAAACAGTCATGTCCGAATTAAAAGGAAATTCAGGTTATATCAACAACATCAGACTTGTTACGCTATTTATTAGTCTGTTAACGATTATTTTATTACTGTTCGCTATCTCAATCGGTACGGCGAGTTATTTTCTTAAACAGAGTAATGATGCATTAGATCGGGCCAACCTGGTTTCTGATGTGCGTGCTGGCATCAGCAGCATGGATCAGTTGCGCGTTGGTGATGCAGAGGGCTATAAAAGCGCACTTACACTGGCGGAAAACCGGGTAAAAAGCTCACAAAAACGCTTCGATGAATATCTGGCCCGACCGGATAAATTCAACGCGCCCGCTGGATTGGATGATGAACTCGCCGTTAACTACGCGGCGTACCGCGATAACGCGGTCAAACTGATCATCGAGGCGGTGAAGCGAGGCGAATTTGAAGAAGTCATTTCACTGGAAAGCGATGAAGCGCGCAAACTGGACGAAAACTACGCGCAATCGGTGCGTAAAGCGGTGCGTTATCTGACAGATAACGCTACGCAAATCAACCAGCACGCCGAGGCCAATTCGCGCCGGGGCTTTATGCTGATGGCGCTCTCCTTTGTGGCTTACATTGTGATGGCTGCGATCATCTACGTGATTATCCGCAATGCATTACTGGCTCCGCTGGATCGGTTGGTGATGCGCATTCAACGTATTGCCGCCGGGGATTTAACTCAAAGTGCTAGTGAGATGGGGCGTAATGAAATCGGTATTCTGGGACAGAATGCCCAGAACATGCAGGCCGCATTGGCAGAAACGGTTAGTGTGGTGCGCGAAGGGGCAACGGCGATTCATCTGGGGGCCACGGAAATTTCTGCGGGTAACATCGATCTCTCCTCACGCACGGGGCAGCAGGCCGCCGCGCTAGAAGAGACTGCCGCCAGTATGGAACAACTGACGGCTACGGTGAAACAAAACTCCGATAACGCTCACCATGCCAGCCAACTGGCGAAAAATGCCTCTACCAAAGCGGAGAAGGGCGGTGATATCGTGAATAACGTGGTGACCACCATGAGCGATATTTCTACCAGTTCACACAAGATTGCGGACATTACCTCCGTGATTAACAGCATTGCTTTCCAGACCAACATTCTGGCGCTGAATGCCGCCGTTGAAGCCGCCCGTGCCGGTGAGCAAGGGCGCTGGTTTGCCGTGGTGGCTGGTGAAGTGCGCAGCCTGGCGAAGCGCAGTGCACAGGCGGCAAAAGAGATTGAATCCCTGATCGGTGAATCAGGTCGCCTCGTTGATACCGGTGCGCATCTGGTGTCACAGGCGGGAGAAACCATGGGTGAGATCGTTCAGGTGGTCACCAGCGTGACCGACATCATGGGGGAAATCGCCTCCGCGTCTGATGAACAGAGCCGGGGTATCAGCCAAGTGAGTCAGGCGGTGTCGGAAATGGATAATGCAGTGCAGCAGAATGCGGCGCTGGCACAGGGGGCCTCTGCAGCGGCGGTATCGCTGGAGGATCAGGCTGGGCGTTTGACGCAGGCGGTTGCGGTATTCCAGATAGCTTCGCCAGCGCCCCCCGCGCGCTGGCAGCCTCGACGGGCGCTGCTGTGCCAACGTCAGTGCAGAGCAAACCTGCGTTGCCTGCGGCAGGTACAAAACGGGTCAAGCCGGATGACAATCAGAATTGGGAAACCTTTTGATCGCTATTGAGCGGCAATCACCATAAAAAAACGCCCTGGCAATAACCGAGGCGTTTGATATGACGAGATATTTTACTACCTGGCGCTAACAGCTCATTACTTCGCGATACGCTTGTACTTGATGCGGTGAGGTTCCAGTGCGTCTGCGCCCAACGTGCGTTTCTTGTACTCTTCGTACTCGGTGAAGTTACCTTCGAAGAACTCCACCTTGCCTTCATCCTGGTAATCCAGAATGTGGGTGGCAATACGGTCAGGTCGTGGGAAATGACCATGGCGCAGCCGGGGAACTCCAGCAGGGTGTTTTCCAGCGCGCGCAAGGTTTCAATATCCAGGTGGTTGGTCGGTTCGTCGAGCAGCAGCATGTCTGGTTTTTCCAACAGCAGACGACACAGCGCCACGCGACGGCGCTCGCCCCCGGACAGTTTGGCGATTTTGGCATCCCATTTCGGCAGGCGCAGCGCATCGGCAGCACGTTCTAACTGGTTATCCAGATTATGGCCGTCGTGCGCCTGAATGAACTCTTCTAGCTTACCCTGTTCCGCCGCC
Source organism: Candidatus Symbiopectobacterium endolongispinus (assembly GCF_018777385.1). Classification (GTDB taxonomy): domain Bacteria; phylum Pseudomonadota; class Gammaproteobacteria; order Enterobacterales; family Enterobacteriaceae; genus Symbiopectobacterium; species Symbiopectobacterium endolongispinus. The sequence continues at coordinate 451,213 of NZ_JAFJYB010000002.1, forward strand.
AGCTTGTCGAAGTCGGCATCCGGATTGGCGTACAGTGCATACACTTCATCCAGACGTTTGAGCGCACCGACCACTTCCGATACCGCTTCTTCGACGGATTCACGTACTGTGTGTTCCGGGTTGAGCTGCGGCTCCTGTGGCAAATAGCCTATTTTGATGCCGGGTTGCGGGCGCGCTTCCCCTTCGATGTCTTTATCGATCCCAGCCATGATACGCAGCAGGGTGGATTTCCCTGCGCCGTTCAGACCCAGCACGCCAATTTTTGCGCCCGGGAAGAAACTGAGGGAGATATTCTTTAAAATATGGCGCTTCGGCGGAACCACTTTGCCGACGCGGTGCATGGTATAGACGTATTGAGCCACGTTGCGACTTCGCCTCTCTATGGGTTAAAGGATGCAGTGCGTAGCCCGCGCTGCATCGAGGTTAACGATGAAGTTGGGGCGTCGCCCTCTTCGATTTATCGTTATGCTGATGCGGAGTGTAGCTGGTTTCGCTGTGCGATCCCAGCCATCATCCCTTACTGTCTGTCACTCTGTGAAATGGCTCTAAGGGCTGCGTTTTGGCGCACAGCGTCCTACCCGGAATTTATAAACGGTTATCCTTACGTTGCTTGACATTTTATTCCCTTTTGCGACATATCGCCACCGCGCATCATGTGCCACACTAGAGGGCAGCAAATGTCGTCTGGATGATGCAAATCTTGCTGATGCGAACACCCTGTTTGCACTGACGGCGGCATTCTGAGGCGAAATGTATCAGTGATGTGCACATTGCATGTCGATAACCGTTTGGGATGAGGTGGTTTGGATGAAGGGTAACATGGGGCGCTGGGCGCGCATTGCCATCCTGTGTCTGGTGGGGGTTACAAGCTCAGCCATGGCGGATACGCTGGATGCTCAACGCCAGCGTTATCAGCAGGTTAAGCAGGCGTTGATGCCAACCTTGCGCGATTACCCGCTTTATCCTTATCTGGAATACCGCGCGTTAACACAATCGCTGGGGCAGGTGAGCAGTAGTGACGTCAGCGCATTCTCGGCGCGTTATCCAACATTACCGCCTGCGCGTAACCTGAAATCCCTGTTTGTGAATGAACTAGCGCGCCGCGAGGATTGGTCGGGCTTGCTGGCCTTTGCGCCCACCTCACCCAAACCGGTTGCGGCGCACTGTAATCACCTCTATGCCAGTTTCGCTACGGGGCAGCGTCAGGGCGTGTGGGATGAAGCAAAGGTAATCTGGCTGACCGGCCGTTCGCTGCCTACCACTTGCGATAAGCTGTTTGCCGTTTGGGAAGCCGCCGGTGAAAAAACGCCGATCGCAGTACTGGAGCGCATTCGGCTGGCAATGAACGAAGGCAGCACCGGGCTGGTTAACTATCTGGTGAGACAGCTTCCGCCTGATTACCGTACCATCAGCGATGCGTTGATGAAGTTACAGAATGACCCCAAAACCGTAGAGCGCTTTGCACGCAGCGTGGGGCCAACCGATTTTACGCGCAATGCCACTCTGATTGCCTTCCGCCAACTGGTTCGGCAGGATGAAGAGGGAGCCCGTGCGCTTATCAGCGTATTGGTGCGGCTGCAAAAAAATGAGCGAAGCCGATCGCCGCGAGATGGAAGAAGCGGTGGCTTGGCGTTGGATGGGAACCGGTGTGACGCCAGAACAGGCCGCCGGGCGTGATACTGTTACGCATCGCAGCCAATCCACCAGCCTGATTGAACTCAGGGTACGTATGACGCTCGGAGAGGGGGATAAAGCGGGGCTGCGCTTCTGGCTCGCGAAACTTCCGACTGAGGCGTTACAAAAAGATGAGTGGCGCTACTGGCAAGCGATGTTGCTGTTAGATAACGGGCAGCGTCAGGATGGGGAAGTCATACTGCGATCGCTGATGCAGGGACGGGGTTTCTACCAGATGGTTGCCGCGCAGAAGCTCGGTATCCCTTATTCGTCGACCATTACCTCGTCCATCCCGGATAAGACATTGGCACAACGGCCGGAAATTGCGCGCGTGCGCGAATTGATGTACTGGAACATGGACAATCTGGCGCGTAGCGAATGGGGGGGACTGGTGGCGAACAGCGATAAGCCGCGTCAGGGAGCGTTAGCGCGTTACGCGTTTGATCAAGGCTGGGCTGACCTCAGCGTGCAGGCGACCATTGTGGCTAAGCTGTGGGACAATCTGGAAGAACGTTTCCCGCTGGCATGGCGCGACACCTTCAAGCGAATGACCCAAGGGCGTGCCATTCAACAGAGCTATGCGATGGCGATTGCCCGCCAGGAAAGCGCCTGGAACCCGCAAGCGCGCTCTCCGGTCGGTGTCTCTGGCCTGATGCAACTGATGCCGGCCACCGCGCAGCATACCGCGAAAAAGGGCAACCTGAGCGGCTATGTCAACAGCAGCCAACTGTTCGATCCAGAAACCAATATTCTGTTGGGCACCACTTATCTGGATGATGTCTATCAGACCTTCAATAACAACCGTATCCTTGCCAGTGCAGCCTATAACGCCGGTTCTTCGCGCATGAATACCTGGCTGAAAAACAGCGCAGGGCGTCTCGATCCGGTTGCCTTTATTGAAAGCATTCCATTTACCGAAACACGTGGCTATGTGAAAAACGTGCTGGCCTACGATGCCTTCCACCGCTACTTCCTGCATCAGAATGACAGCGTATTGACGTCAGCAGAGTGGGGACAGCGTTACTAGGTGTTGCGTTACCGATGCGATTTTTCACGCACGATATCGGTGATTTCCCAATGATTATGCTACGCTGCCATACTCGTTAACGAGTATGGCAGCCCGCTATGACCCCTTTATCACATACCGATCCCGCGTTTTCCGAACACGGCAATGAAGATTGGCTCAAGTTTGTTGAGCTATTGAAGCTCTCCGTGGTGGAGGATCTGCATCACCCTTTATTGCAACTGTTGTTGACGCCGGACGAACGCACGGCGCTTGCTACGCGTGTGCGCATTATTCAGGAACTGATGCGAGGAGAGATGAGCCAGCGTGAATTGAAAAACGAATTGGGTGCCGGTATTGCTACCATCACACGAGGATCTAACAGTTTAAAAGCGGCACCGCCCGCGCTGAAACAGTGGTTGGACGCACAACTGCTACCTGAGGGCAAATAGGTCTGTGGGATGTCGTAGAGGTTAAGTGGCATCGCGCCCCTTAAACGGGCTAGCTCGGCTGGCTGTAAATGGGGTTGTGGAAGGGCACCAACGCTAACAACAGTGCCTGATAGTAGACGCTTGTGCGCGTCAGTTTACCGCCGGTGAACACGCCAATCGCACCGCCCTGATGTTTAATGTCCTGAATGCCGGTCAAACGTGCCATTTCGTCTCCCAGCTCTCTTCCTTCCTTGATTCCTTGTAATATACTTTCCGGCAGCACCAGGCTGGCGGAGCGTGATTCACCACGCAGATGTGGGTTTTCAATCACCATCCAGGGCGAACGTCATGCTCTCTTCAATGCCAGCTTCGACGCCGACCCAGAAATTGGCCTCGGGCCGAACCTGGCGGGCGCGCATAACGCGGTTGCGGGCTCCGGTACGCGTTTCGGTGGAACCCAAGGGCTGATGAGAAACGCCGCTGTCGACATCAACACCTTCGATGCGACAGTTTTCTTCGCCAAAGACATCCGTGAATGCGAGTGTAATAGCCTTAATTTTTGCCGGGTTGGTAGTGGCAGCGACAACATGGTACATAACGGTTCATACTCTTTTAGTTAATTTGACGCAGTATAATGGAAAAAAGCGATGTTGCAGGTATATCTTGTTCGCCACGGTGAAACGGGATGGGACGTGGCTCGGCGTATTCAGGGACAATCCGACAGCCCGTTGACCGCACAAGGCGAACAGCAGGCCTATCAGGTTGCGAACCGTGTTAAAACGCTAGGCATCACGCATATCTTTACCAGCGATTTAGGGAGGACGCGCCGCACTACCGAGATTATTGCGCAGTCTTGCCACCACAGTGAAGTGGTTGAAGACCCTAATTTGCGTGAGCTGAATATGGGCGTGCTGGAAATGCGTGACATAGACACGCTCAGTCCGCAGGAGGAAACCTGGCGCAAGCAACTGGTGGACGGTAGGCCAGATGGCCGCATTCCCAAAGGGGAATCCATGGCGGAGATGGCAATGCGTATGCATCAGGTGCTCGATCGCTGTCTGGCGCTGCCGCCTGGCAGTCGTCCGCTGCTGGTCAGTCATGGTATGGCCCTAGGCTGCTTGTTAAGCACCATACTTGGGCTGCCCGCCAGCGCGGAACGCCGTTTGCGGTTGCGTAACTGCTCGCTCTCCCGCATCGATTATCAGCAGAGCCCGTGGTTGGCGTCCGGTTGGGTCGTGGAAACCGCCGGGGATGTTTCTCATCTTGATACCCCGGCATTGGATGAACTCCAGCGTTAACGGTGTGCGCGCTTAGCGACGGATAGGGATCAGGTATTCGCAGCGGATCACTTTCGGTGGTCAGTCTTCTTTCGTCCCATTCGGGGTAAAACGCTCTGCGTCACAGCCATCGCGACGCGTCAGCTCGAAGGTGGGCAGACAGGTATCGTACAGGCTGATAATAAAATCCTGTAGCGCATCCGTGGGGCCTTCATATAACGAACAAAGCATACTCGCCGCCGGGGAGCGTAATCGGCTCGCCGGGGTGAACCCATTCAGGAACGTGCTCCGGCTCCACCGCAGTGGTATAGAGCACATCATGCTCGTCTTCTTTATCCTTGCTCGGACGGGCGTGGTGCAAGCCGTACAGCAAGGGGGGAATGCACTTGGCCTCGCCCAGATACTGCCGCCAGAAGTGCACGCGCATTTCCGTGCGAAAATTACAGATCTGCTCCAGAGAACAGTTGCAGTTTTGCGTGACACCCACAAGTTGCGTATCTGGCAGTGTGACAAATTCGGGCTGCGGCAGCGTAAATTCATACAGGCGCAACGGAAGGCGAATACAATAGGTATTCCACTCTTCGGCACGGCGGTAAGAGGCTGGGGTCTGTGCAAACTGCTTTTTAAAAGCACGGGTGAACGTTTGCTCTGAATCGAAGCGGTATTGCAGCGCGATATCAAGGATCGGTCTGCCGGTCATACACAGTGCCATCGCGGCTTTGGTCAACCGGCGTGCCCAGTGACATCTTTGAACATACGTTGCAGGTGCCATTTGGAGTAGCCGGCTTTTGCTGCCACGTTATCCAGCGACAGTGGCTGGTCAAGATGGTTTTCCAGCCAATTGAGCAGGTCACGTATGATACTGGCTTGATCCATAGAACATCCTCGATAGAACACACAAAGCACGAAGCGCATAGAGATTAGGCATCATAGCAACTTTTTGCTGTTGTCATCGCTTAAGATTTTTGAATAATTTATACAAACAATCAGGTGAAATTTGCATACTTTAGCCCTATATCTAGTAGCGGCATCGTCAGCGGGGGAAAATCCCCTGTAACTTGTTTCCAGACAGAGAGAAATATCGATGAAAAACGCATTAATCATGGGAGCCTGTATGGCGCTGCTGAGCGTGGGCAGCGTCGCCAGGGCGGAACAGATTGGTTCTGTAGATACGGTTTTCAAACTGCTGGGGCCAGACCATAAAATTGTGGTGGAAGCCTTTGACGATCCTGACGTTGCGAACGTGACCTGCTATTTAAGCCGTGCTAAAACCGGCGGCATCAAAGGGGGGGGTTAGGTTTGGCAGAAAGATACCTCAGATGCTGCCATTTCCTGCCAGCAGGTTGGGTCGATTACGCTGTTGGATAAGATAAAGAAAAGTGATGATAGTGACACGGTGGTGTTCCAAAAGCGCACGTCACTGGTGTTCAAAAAACTTCAGGTGGTTCGTTTCTATGATGAGAAACGCAACGCCCTGGTCTACCTGACGTATTCCGATCGTTTGGTCGACGGCTCGCCAAAAACGCCTTGAGCGCGGTGCCAATCATTCCCTGGGGCAAGAGCGAGTAGTGTCTTAGGAAATAATCGGTGCTGATATAGAAAAAAGGCCGAAACCAAAGGGTTTCGGCCTTTTTTAGTAACTGGCGGCGCGACGTTAATCTTCCAGATCGCCGCAGAAACAGTAGCCTTAACCATGAATGGTGGCGATGATTTCCGGCGTATCGGCTGTAGATTCGAAATGCTTACGAATGCGGCGAATCGTCACGTCCACGGTGCGGTCGTGCGGTTTCAGCTCGCGGCCGGTCATTTTCTTCAACAGTTCAGCACGGGTCTGAATCTTGCCGCGGTTTTCGCAGAAGTACCTCTGTAGGCTAAAGGTGTTCCACCGCCGTCAATGGCATAAATAATTCCGAAAAATAATTTTGAAATCAAATTTATGAGATTAATAAAATACCTCATAAATTATATTTTAATGTATGAAGTATTATATTCATTGAAAATTAAATTATTAATATTTTCATTAATTTAATGTTTATATATATCAAAAACAACAATCTCTTAAATATAATTTGACACATTGAAATATTCCGCGTTTATGTGACATGGACGTAATGAGCACGAATGGAATGTGAATCACTAATCAACCACTTCATAGGACTTAAGATTATGCAACCACATTAAATCTCAGTATCAATGAAGAACTCTCTGAGGATTTAGCAGCATTTTTTGAGAAACAAGCACCGGAGTGTTATGGCGCTTCTTCAACGAGTCACAATTCTAATAATGATCTGATTACTTATGATGACTAATTCTCCTATGTACTACTAGCCATACTGCTCTATGAAAATTTCATAGAGCAGTTTATTAATTAGGAGGGGAGAAATGTACAGGTTAAGTTCAAGTATCCGAGTCCGACCTACTGACGAGTCGCTCATATTAGCACGAAAAGTCTCGAGAGAGATGGGGATCACTCGTGTAACTGATATCACTTGGTTGGATAAAATAGGTATTCCCGTATTTTCGGGTATCCGGCCATATGCGGCTCAAGGTTCATTAAATGTGCACAATGGTAAAGGACTCAGACCATCCGAAGCAAAAATTGGTGCTTATATGGAGTCTATTGAATTTTCTCTGGCAGAAAGCAAAAAACACCAACACAACATTAAAAAATATTCGATTAAAGATGTTCAAGCTGCATTGCCTCCTGGACTCCCGTTCTCATCTTTTGGTGCTAAATTGGTGGTAAAGTTTTCGCCGGACGATGAGATTTATTGTGTTGTGGCTACAGATATTATCAGTGGTTCTGAATCTTTAATACCCGCCGAGCTTATTTTTCATCCGGTGAATTTGGTTGGGCAACGATCATTTTTTGGTGGGACCACGACAAACGGATTATATTCTGGAAATTCAAAGTTAGAGGCTATAATACATGGTGTGTGTGAGGTCCTTGAATGAGATGTAAAATCTTTTAACATTATTAACGATACTTCTGCGCTAGTTGATGAAAATACCGAACCAGAATCCATACAGGTGCTACGAAAAAAAAATAGAAGATGCTGGTCTTATTTTGTCACTAAGAAAAACGAATAACGAGTTTACTATACCTTATTATTCAGCCTTTGTTTTAGAAAATGATGAGCGAAGTGCTATTTCGATAGTAGATGGCTATGGCCTACACCCAATAGCTGAAATCGCTGCAACCAGAGCTGTTACCGAAGCAGCACAAAGCAGGTTGACACATATTCATGGAGGAAGGAATGATATTGTTAAACGTATTAATTTTTATCAAGACAATCCCGGCTTTGATGAATCTAAAGTGATGAAATCGGTCAGGCAAAAAATAACGAGCAATTCCCGCATGACAGATTTTTATGTTCCGAATGAACAAGCTTTATTGCCTGAGTCAATCGAAGCACTGTGGGGATTGATTAAAGGGAAAATGGCTTCGTCAGGACTTCATCATTGCTTTGTTTATGTTCTAAGTCCAGACGATTTTCCATTTTTCGTGTTACGTGTAGTAATCCCCTTTGCCGAGTTTATTGATATCGAAATGAAAAGAGTTGGTCATCGATTTATTAATCGATTCCAAAATAACAAAAAATCAGAATTAGGTATAAATTATGTGTAATGAAAGAATGTTTCTGTTTATCGGGCCGACTTCATTTGGAATGTCACTTTCCGAGGTACTCCCTTCTGAAACCATGGTACTTCCTTCTGTGCGAAGAGGTGATATTCAATCTCTGATTGAAAAAGAAAAGGCATCTACAGTGGTTATTGTTGATGGTACCTACCACACATATCCAGCAGTTTCACACGTTGAAATTAAAAATGCACTACAGAATAACTGGAAAGTATGGGGATTGAGTTCGATGGGAGCGATTCGTGCAGCATAGATGCACTAGTTAGGCATGCAAGGCTATGGAACGGTATTTAAGCGCTATATTGATGACGAAGATTTACCTGATGATTATGTAGCGCTGGTACATGGTTCAGATTCACCTTGGTTGCCAATAAGTGAACCTCTAATTCACATTGATTTTTTATTACAACATGCTTTGCGTGAGTCAATCATACCTCCCGAGCTATACCAAGTTTTAATAGATGGCTTAACGAATATGTGGTTTGGTCACCGAACCATAAAATACATAAAGGAAAAATCACTGTTTTTTTGATGGACATAATCATCAGCTAAGTAATATGCTGAATGAAATTGAAAAGTATCGAATAAAGAGTTTCGATGTTATTAATTTTTTCCATGAAAAACCATTTTTACAATAACAGAGGTCAATATGGAAACAGAAAATATTAATGTAATCAATATGGTAAATGGTGCGTCATTACTTTCAGAGGGGTTTGATGCACAGGTACTTGTGAACCTCGTTGCGCATTATCGACATGTGAAGTTTTGTCATTATGATAATATATCACATTATCTTTACCCAGAAAAAATAGAGCAACTTTATCGCCATAAAAACCTCTCTCTTGGCATAGAGTATCCTGAAGAATCTCAAATGGAAGATAATGAACATCAATCTGTTAAAAAAGCCATCCAGCACATTCAAGATATCATGCCTGAATGGCAAATATACTTTGCGTTACCAGTGATTTTCAAGAAAATAAACCATAATAAAAATATGGTGAGCTTGACAAATCATCACATCCCTTAAACTATATTTTTAGGTGCGAAAGCCTTTAAATCAGAAGCATGGCTTGAGGAAGTAATTATTCATGAGATGGCACACATCTGGTTAGGTTTACTCTGCGAGATCGACAGCTTTCACGACTGTTCATCAAGCAATAAATACACTTTACCCTCTGGTACCAAAGATAAAGATGCTTGAGGTGTTATATTTGCTTCACACTTTTCTGCTTGTGTTATTAAGGTTCTTAATCGAAAGCGTCTTCGCGAGGATCTTCTTCCCGAAGATGAGGAGCGTTTGAAATGGTTACAACAGTATTTTTCAGGTTGCATGGCCCAACTATCAAAAATGAATGAGCTAAAAAAAATCGGACACCATATCGTAAATATTATGGAGGAAACACATTATGGTTAAAGTATCGTTACCACGGCAATTCATGAGTTACACTGACCTTATTGGTGATTTTGAAAGCCAAGGTACTACTATTCAATCGGTACTGGGTGAGTTAGTAGATACATATCCTTTTCTAAAAGTTCAGCTATATAATAATGATAGAGCATTAAGGAATTTTGTTAATTTATTTGTTAATGAACAAATGGAAGTCAATCTTAGTGCATCTATCCCATCCTGTTCACGGATTAAAATCATTGTTGCTGTTGCAGGAGGTTGACATGACGCATCTAAATATTGATGAAAAATCCTATTATTTAAGGCATTTTTCATTGCCTGGGTTTGATGAGAATACACAGCTGAAACTTAAAAACTCCAGTGTTCTCGTAATCGGCTGTGGTGGTCTCGGGGTACTCTGTTTACTCTACCTTGCTGGCTCGGGAATAGGGCGAATTGGCATTGTTGACCGTGATGTGATAAGTGCAGGCAATCTACCCCGCCAGGTGCTCTTTGATTACAAAGATATCGGCGAGAGCAAAGTTAAAAATGCATGTCAACGGATCACAGCACTAAATCCTTTCATAAAAATTGATGGGCACCAATTGTTTATTAGGGAGCATAACGCCAGAGAGATTTTACGTTGCTATGACATCGTAGTCGACTGTACAGACAATTTTGACACAAAATATCTGCTTAACGATATCTGCGAAGGACTGCATAAACCTTTAGTCTATGCCTCGATTTTTCAGTATGAAGGGCAACTGGCCGTTTTTCATTATGGCAACAAATTCGGCTATACAATAAGTTATTGAGACCTGTTTCCTGCTCCCCCGCAACCTGAATTCAGAGAAAACTGTAGCGACGCAGGGGTACTTGGTGTGTTGCCCGGTATTCTTGGCACGATGCAGGCAGGCGAAGTGATAAAGATCGTCACTGGCATTGGCCAAGTGCTATGTGACAAGATAATGACTTACGACTCACTTAGTAATCGGTCATCTTTGTTGAAGCTTGCAAAGCGAATTCCTATCAGCCTTGAAGTAGCCGAACGAGAAACTGATGCGATGGACCACGTTAATCCGGCTAAACTTCTTTTGATGAAAGAACGTGATCCTGGTTTGCTTTTGCTCGATATAAGAGAAAAATCCGAGCGCGAAATAATTTCTATAGGTGGTATTCATATTTCCCTGCGGGAATTACCCGATCGCCTTGGAGAACTTCCACGAGAAAAACAAATGGTCTGCTACTGCAAATCAGGCGGACGCAGTAAACGTGCTGTAATGTTTCTAAAAGATCAGAATTTTAGCAATATATGCAACCTTACTGGAGGTGTTATGGGATTTACAAATAGTGAAAAAGAATTTCTGCAAAACATGGATTGGAATAATGAAATTTAAAACATTTGGTTTATGTTTTTTTCTTCTCCAGACGGGGACATCACTAGGCCTGCTGTCTGGTCACATTTTCAGACTAGCAATAGCTTGGTGGTGTCTTAAAGAAACACAATCCGCAGCAGTATTTTCGTATGTTATAGCGCTTTCAGTCGCTGCTGAAATATATTTTAAGCCATTTTTATCTTTTTTTGGTGATTTTTTAACAGTATTAAATTTATCATTTTTTGTCATGCAACAATACTGACGATAGTTATCTCTTTAAGTGATACGAGTGAGGTTGAATATTTTAATTTGATAGCTATTACTATTGGGATCATTATCATCAGTGCAGTTATTTCTGTCCGCGAGCCAACTATTATGGGGCTGATCCCAGACGTTGTCCCCGAAGGAAAGGTAACTCAAGCCATATCAAATAAGACTGTAGTTAATTCTATAATGATGTTGTTGGGGCCTGTGCTCGCTACTCTGATGATTTCTATATTTTCGACAAAGTACGCATTTTATATTTCTACTGTATTACTTGTTTTATCCTGTTTTACATTTATTCTATTATTGCGAAATTATTGTGTATCATCTCATCGCCCCACATCAAACAAATCATGGTTTTCTAATACGAAAGAAGCATTCACCTTAATTTTTAATGTTAGAACGGAACTCTATATTGCGCTAATCTGTGCAATAATCAACTTCGTTATGTTTTCCTTTTGTTCCCTATTGGATAAATTCCAAGTTGAAACTTTCAGCTCCTTATCTCGGTGCATTTGAGTTTTCTTTTGCATTAGGACTCATTATGGGTAGTCTTTATATAAATGATTTATTAAATAGATTGATAGGTCGTTTATATAATGTTTCTTTTGGCTTTTTTTGCTTGGTAGCTGTATTATGGCAATTGTCGCTACTAGCAATATTTATTTTTCCATTTTGTTAGCTTTCTTTTGTGGCATGGCATTCATTTTTATAAATGTTAATCTCAGTACGCTGCGCTCTGCAGCAACACCACGGGATTATCGTACAAGAATGAGCGCAATGGCGGTGTTTCTATCTAGTATTGCTAATCCATTTGGTGCAGCTATTGCTGGCTGGTACATCAATTGGTTGGGGGTTATTCCTTTCACACTTGGTTCTGGCTTGATAGTGATTTTGATTTCGCCCATCATTTTATGTTCTTTACACCTCAGAAAAGCCCTCTCATTGAATGAGTTCGAGATGAGCGGATACTATGAAAAAACTTATCCGGAAGCATTTTATAAGGGAAGTGAAAATGGATAAAAGCCCCGCAAAGACAACTCTAGAATTATTTTTTGGAGTCGAAAATTATCAAAATTTACTTGATAGTATTAGCAGTAATACGTTTTATAAATGCCAGTTGCAAAATGTTGTATCGGAACTACTTACTCTGCCGGAATTTCAAAATATTATCAATACCCGGCGACTCCCTTTTCCTCGCTGTCGCCTGGTCCGGTCTGGAAATCCCTTATCCCCTGTTGATTATAACGAGCGTTGTCATTCTGCATTAGGTGAAGGTATTATAAAGTTAGTTTCTGAAAGAGTAATGCAGGAGTTGAGTAATGGTGCAACCCTTGTTGTGGATTTTACAGAAGACTTATCTCTTAAGATCCGTAGTATCGCCGAAGCACTGTCCACTGAGTTTCAAGAGAAAACAGGGGCGACAGTATTCTTCAGTATTGGCCATGATAAAGGATTTACAACGCATTGGGATAACAGTAATACGCTTGTTTTTCAGTTAAGCGGAAGAAAAAAATGGAATGTATTTACCACAACACTTCCTTTCCCTGTCGATGAAAACAAGAAAAACATGAAACCCCCCTCAATGCGAACCTATGGAAAATTTCATTCTCAATGAAAATGATTTTATTTATTTGCCACGTGGATACTGGCATGCCCCAGAACCTTGCAACTCACACTCTTTACATATTTCATTCGCCTTCAGAAGGCGCAATGGGGTAGATTTTATGAAATCGTTACTTCCTTTTCTTTCTGAGTATACGCCATTCAGAGAGGACATAAATAAGCAAGAAAACGATGAAGAGAAAAAACATTATATAGAACAATTAAAATCACCGTTTGATCATATCATAACTACTGAAAATCTTGATTTTTTCCTAATTAACTCCGGGCAGCGAAAGTTTATACGTAGTGATATCTCTTTAGATAAACTTTTAATGGAGAAATACGACAGGCGTTAACTCCTTTGGCAGAACTATTGATACCGTTATTGAAAATATAGATCGGGAAAATGGGAATAATTTGATACGATATTCTTTCGGGTTTGTAAAAATTATTCTATCTAGACAGCGGTTTGTTAAAAAATAGACCAGATCACGGCTTCACCTTACCTCCGAAATCAGATGTCAGGCGAATGCAACAATGAGGTGGATACACGTGGGTAAAACCCCTTGCGACTCTTTACGGATAACGCTACCTTTTACCCGCGCCTGCAAAATAAGGCGTCGGGATTTGGTCTCTTCGATGGTGGAAATATCACCCGTTACAGGAGGCTGCCTTAGGGCTCCAACCCAGACTCACCCGTTATTTTCCATTCCCTTTCGCGTTGCCACGGATTTCACTACGCTTTCGTCACACTGTGACCGCTTCGCGGATACGCTTATCGAAAGCGACGATCCCACGTTAAAAATGGCATTGTGCGGTCGGCTTGTCGCCAGCCTTATGCTGTTGCGCACTACGCTAAACGACCCCGTACCGCCGCAAATAAAAGAACGTCTGACTGTGGATACCTTCCCGCCACATCGTCTTGTTTTGAACCCGATTCAGAACAACTTTGCGATTACTGCGTTGCACTGGCACAACTTCTGATGGCGCGGGCATTGCCGCCCGAAGCGGAACGATCGTTGACAAGCTTACTGGCGGAACTGGTGTGGTACTTTGCCGCTGAACTCAATGCACCGCTCTGGGAGTGAACGAAAGTGGGTGTGAAGCGTATGACATAAGCTAAAAACAAAAGGTCGAAACCAGAGGGTTTCGGCCTTTTTTAGTAACTGGCGGCGCGACGTTAGTCTTCCAGATCGCCGCAGAAACGGTAGCCTTCACCATGAATGGTGGCGATGATTTCCGGCGTATCGGCTGTAGATTCGAAATGCTTACGAATGCGGCGAATCGTCACGTCCACGGTGCGGTCGTGCGGTTTCAGCTCGCGGCCGGTCATTTTCTTCAACAGTTCAGCACGGGTCTGAATCTTGCCAGGGTTTTCGCAGAAGTGCAGCATCGCGCGGAACTCGCTGCGCGGCAGTTTGTACTGCTCACCCGCTGGGCTAATCAGCGAACGGCTGTTGATGTCCAGTTCCCAACCATTAAAACGGTAGCTTTCTACCAGACGACGCTCTTCGCTCACACCGCCCAAATTCATGGTACGAGACAGCAAATTACGTGCACGGATAGTCAACTCACGTGGGTTAAACGGTTTGGTGATGTAATCATCAGCACCGATTTCCAGGCCGAGGATCTTATCCACCTCGTTATCGCGCCCAGTCAGGAACATCAGCGCGACGCTAGCCTGTTCACGCAGTTCGCGTGCCAACAGCAGGCCATTTTTGCCGGGCAGATTGATGTCCATGATCACCAGATTGATATCATGTTCGAACAGGATATGGTGCATCTCAGCGCCTTCAGTGGCTTCGTGAACGACATATCCTTCAGCCTCAAAGATGCTCTTGAGGGTGTTGCGAGTTACCAACTCGTCTTCGACAATAAGAATGTGTGGGGTCTGCATGTTTGCTACCTAAAATTGCCAACTAATTATAGAATTCGGAAGTACAGAAGTCGCCATCGGTTTTTTCGTGCCCGCACGCCTGGTGCGAGATTATAGGGTTCTTACCGGAGCTTGAGGCGCAAAAAACACGCTCACTCTCGCAATGTAGACTAAAGTACGCAAATACGTTCCTGGTGCATGCCTGACTTCACCCGATGCGGCACGTTGCTACAGCAACGACATCTCCGCGTATCGGTTGCCTGACGCTGACAAAATTCCGCGTGAATCAGTTGCGCGGGCAGCGCCAGTGCTTTCTACGTGATAACCGGCGATATCAGATGATAATCAGGCTAACTCAACTACGCCTAAAGTGGTTCATAGTTTAACCTTATTAACAGCAACATAACAGTAAGCGCCGATTTTGATCGCTCACAAATCTAAGGTTCCGTTGACATATATCAAATTTCATTGTAGCACGTTAACTATTTTGTGAAAAATACTTATAAGATTGCCAGCTTAAGTCACAATCTGCCTGATTTGGATACGATTCAGCAGCGCAAGCGACCGCAACGAACACGGAACGCCATCTCGCGATGGTCATTATATAATGCATTGATATTAAAGCATATGTAATGAATTTTTTGGTTTTTATCCCTTTTTAAGCCTGACCCGCATTTTTTACCGTAAGGTGACGCTCGAATGTTTCATTTATGTTAAATTAAACGACGGCGTGGGGGACGGCGCATACCGGGTATCGCACGTTCGTCAGCCATTTTCTCTTCTTTGGAGGTTTTGTGCAGTTTTTTATTGTGCTGGTCGAGCCAGTTCGTCCAGAGAACGTGGGGGCGGCGGCCATGGCCATGAAAACCATGGGATTTCATTCACTGCGTATTGTTGACAGTCAGGCGCACCTTGAGCCAGGTGCGTGGCGCACGGGGCCGGTGATATTCTGGATAATGTGACCTGCTACCCTACGCTTTCTGACGTGTTGGCCGATGTGGATTTTACCGTCGCGACGACAGCGCGCTCGCGAGCCAGGTTTCACTATTACTGCACGCCGACAGAGTTGCTTGGGTTGATGCAGGAGAAACAGCAGTGGGTCGGTTCGGCAGCGCTGGTGTTTGGTCGTGAAGATTCTGGCCTCACCAACGACGAGTTGGCGCTGGCGGATATATTGACGGGTGTGCCGATGCAGGCAGACTACCCGTCACTGAATTTAGGGCAGGCCGTCATGGTCTATTGTTACCAGTTGGCGCAACTGATGCAGGTGCAGGCAGAGACTGCCGAAGCCGCTCAAGCCGGGCAGTTGGTGGCGCTGCGTCATCGGCTGGAAAAGCTGTTGGTGACGTTGCAGGTAGACGATGACGAGAAACTGCGAGATTGGCTACTGCAACGCATCGGGTTGTTACAGCAGCGGGATACCGCCATGCTGCATACGCTGCTGCACGATATTGAGAAGGCACTGAAGTGAGATGAGAAAAAGAAATCCATTGACTTCATGTCGCGATTGCCTTAACTAATAGAGGATAGAAACCGATTTGTTGATCGAGAGTCCTTTACGCATGCGTCAAATCAGCCTGACCACCACCATTACTACCAGTAACGGTGCGGGCTGACGCGTAGAAAAGAATCTGAAAGAGCCCGCACCTAAACAGTGCGGGCTCTTTTTTTACGGCGAAGAGCAGGTTCCGCCGACCCTGGCCGCCAGCGGCGGCAGCCAAAAGCGCACGGCGTGTTTTGGTAACTGAAACTCAGGAGAAGAGATAAAAATGCGAGTGTTAAAATTTGGCGGGACTTCCGTGGCGAATGCGGCGCGTTTTGCGCGCGTTGCCGATATCATCGAGAGCAATGCGCGTCAGGGACAGGTTGCCACCGTGCTGTCTGCCCCGGCGAAAATCACCAACCACCTGGTGGCTATGATTGATAAAACCGTTGCGGGCCAAGATATTCTGCCGCATATCAATGATGCCGAAACTATCTTTTCTTCTCTGCTAAAAGGGCTGGCAGAATCCCAGCCGGGTTTCCAGTATGAGCGCTTGTCCACGCTGGTACAACAAGAACTGGGCCAGTTGAAACAGGTTCTGCACGGCATTTCACTGTTGGGGCAATGTCCGGACAGCGTCAACGCCAGCATTATCTGCCGTGGCGAGAAACTCTCTATTGCTATCATGGAAGCGGTATTTCAGGACCGTGGTTATAAGGTCTCGGTTATCGACCCGGTAAAACGCCTGCTGGCACAGGGGCATTATCTGGAATCTACCGTGGATATCGCGGAATCCACGCGCCGTATCGCCGAGCAAGGCGTTCCTTACGATCACGTGATTCTGATGGCGGGATTCACGGCGGGTAATGATAAAGGTGAACTGGTGGTACTTGGCCGCAACGGCTCTGATTATTCTGCCGCCGTGTTGGCCGCCTGTTTACGCGCTGACTGTTGTGAAATCTGGACTGACGTGGACGGTGTCTACACCTGCGACCCGCGTCAGGTGCCTGATGCGAGACTGCTGAAGTCGATGTCGTATCAGGAAGCGATGGAGCTCTCCTACTTCGGTGCCAAAGTACTTCACCCCCGTACCATCGCTCCCATCGCCCAGTTCCAAATTCCCTGCCTGATTAAAAATACCGAAAATCCCCAAGCGCCCGGCACTCTGATTGGTTTAGACAGCACCGATACCCAATATCCGGTAAAAGGCATCACCAACCTGAACAATATGGCGATGTTTAACGTCTCCGGCCCCGGCATGAAAGGCATGGTGGGGATGGCCGCGCGCGTGTTTGCGGCGATGTCCCGTGCTGGCATCTCGGTGGTGCTGATCACGCAGTCCTCTTCCGAGTACAGCATCAGCTTCTGCGTGTCGCAAAGCGAACTGGCGCGTTCCAAGAAAACGCTGGAAGATGAATTCTATCTGGAACTGAAAGACAGTGTGCTAGAGCCGTTGGATATCACCGAACGTCTGGCGATCATTTCCGTGGTGGGCGACGGTATGCGCACGCTGCGCGGCCTTTCTGCACGCCTGTTCTCCGCATTGGCAAGTGCCAATATCAACATCATCGCGATTGCGCAGGGTTCCTCTGAGCGCTCCATCTCTGTGGTGGTGGATAACGACGTGGCGGTGACTGGCGTGCGTGTGGCGCACCAGATGCTGTTTAATACCGATCAGGTGATCGATGTGTTCGTTATCGGCGTAGGTGGCGTAGGCGGTGCCTTGCTGGAACAGATTCACCGCCAGCAACCGTGGCTGAAGCAGAAACATATCGATCTGCGCGTCTGTGGTATTGCCAACCCCAAAGCCTTGCTGACCAATATTAACGGCATTGCGCTGGATTCATGGCGTGAAGCGCTGAATGAGGCACGCGAACCCTTTAATCTGGGTCGTCTGATTCGTCTGGTGATAGAGTATCATCTGCTTAACCCGGTTATCGTGGACTGTACCTCTAATCAGGCGGTGGCCGATCAGTATGCTGACTTCCTGGCCGATGGCTTCCATGTCGTCACGCCAAACAAAAAGGCTAACACCGGTTCCATGAGCTATTACCAGCAACTGCGCAGCGCTGCCGGTAAATCACGCCGTAAGTTCCTGTATGACACCAACGTTGGCTCCGGGCTTCCGGTGATTGAAAACCTGCAAAACCTGTTGAATGCCGGGGATTAGTTGCTGCGTTTCACCGGTATTCTCTCGGGGTCGCTCTCCTTTATCTTCGGTAAGCTGGATGAAGGGATGAGCTTGTCGCAGGCGACGTTGCAGGCGAAAGCCAATGGTTACACCGAACCCGATCCGCGTGACGATCTGTCCGGCATGGATGTGGCGCGCAAGCTGTTGATTCTGGCGCGTGAAGCGGGCTATAAGCTGGAGCTGGCCGATATCGACGTAGAGTCGGTGCTGCCGCCGTCCTTTGATGCTTCAGGCGATGTCGAAACCTTTATGGCACGTTTACCAGAACTGGATGCGCAATTCAGTGAAAAAGTGGCGCAAGCGCGGGAAGCAGTAAAGTGTTGCGTTATGTCGGCGTGATTGAAGAAGGGCGCTGCAAAGTGCAAATTAGCGCAGTGGGCGGTAACGATCCGCTGTTCAAAGTAAAAGACGGTGAGAATGCGCTGGCGTTCTATAGCCAGTATTATCAGCCATTGCCGCTGGTGCTGCGCGGTTATGGCGCAGGTAATCAGGTAATGATGTGACGGCGGCCGGTGTGTTTGCCGATCTGTTGCGCACGCTGTCATGGAAGTCAGGAGTATAATGATGGTTAAAATTTATGCGCCAGCGTCGATCGGCAACGTCAGCGTTGGGTTTGATGTACTTGGCGCGGCGGTTACGCCTGTTGATGGCTCACTGTTGGGCGATTGCGTGACCGTAACGGCTGCTGAGAGCTTCAGCTTACGTAATGAAGGCCGTTTTGTCGGCAAACTGCCGAGTGAACCGAAAGAGAATATTGTCTACCAGTGTTGGGAGCGGTTTTGTCAGGAAGTAGGGAAAACCATTCCTGTCGCTATGACGCTGGAAAAGAACATGCCGTTCGGCTCGGGTCTGGGGCCCAGTGCTTGTTCCGTGGTTGCCGGTCTAATGGCGATGAACGAATTTTGTGGCAAACCGCTGGATGATACGCGTTTGCTGGCGCTGATGGGTGAACTGGAAGGGCGTATTTCTGGCAGCGTGCACTACGATAATGTTGCGCCGTGCTTCCTGGGCGGTATTCAACTGATGATCGAGCAAAATGGCATCATCAGTCAGCCAGTGCCTGCGTTTGACGATTGGCTGTGGGTCATGGCCTATCCGGGGATCAAAGTGTCAACTGCGGGGGCGCGTGCCATTCTGCCCGCGCAGTATCGCCGCCAGGATTGCATCAGCCATGGCCGTTATCTGGCGGGCTTTATTCACGCTTGCCACACCCGCCAGCCTACGCTGGCGGCTGCGTTGATGCAGGATGTGATCGCCGAGCCGTACCGTACGCGCCTGCTGCCTGGGTTTGCCGAGGCGCGTCAGGCGGCAAAAGATATAGGTGCGCTGGCGTGCGGTATCTCCGGTTCTGGGCCGACGCTGTTTTCCGTATGCGACGATATGGAAAAGGCGCAGCGTCTGGCCAGCTGGCTGCAAGATAATTATTTGCAGAACGATGAAGGGTTTGTTCATATTTGCCGTCTGGACACGACAGGCGTACGTCAATTAAGATAAGGCATGAAACTTTACAACTTAAAAGATCACAACGAGCAGGTCAGCTTCGCGCAGGCGATCAAATAGGGACTTGGACGCCAGCAAGGGCTGTTCTTCCCGCTGGAATTGCCTGAGTTCAGTTCGACGGAAATCGATGACCTGCTGGAACTGGATCTGGTTACGCGCAGCAGTCGCATTCTTTCTGCCTATCTGGGGGATGAGATTGCGCCGGAAACCGTTTATCAACGTGTGAAAGCGGCATTTACCTTCCCGGCTCCGGTTGCCACGGTCTCTGAAGACATTGCTTCTCTGGAGCTGTTCCACGGCCCGACGCTGGCGTTTAAGGATTTTGGCGGGCGCTTTATGGCGCAAATGCTGGCACAGATCTCCAACGGAGAAAAAGTCACCATTTTGACGGCAACCTCCAGTGATACCGGGGCGGCGGTCGCGCACGCGTTTTAAGGTCTGGAGAACGTGCGTGTGGTGATTCTGTACCCACGCGGCAAAATCAGCCCGTTGCAGGAGAAGCTGTTCTGTACGCTGGGGGGCAACATACATACCATCGCGATCGACAGCGATTTCGATGCGTGCCAGGCGCTGGTGAAGCAGGCGTTTGACGATGAAGAATTGAAACAGGCTATTGGCTTGAACTCAGCCAACCCCATCAATATCAGCCGCTTGCTGGCACAAATCTGCTATTACTTTGAAGCCGTGTCGCAGTTGCCTGCCGCCGCGCGTCAGCAACTGGTGGTGTCGGTGCCGAGTGGCAACTTCGGTGATTTGACCGCCGGTCTGTTAGCAAAATCCCTCGGCTTACCGATCAAGCGCTTTATCGCTGCCACCAATGCCAATGACACCGTGCCACGTTATCTCAGCAACGGCGAATGGGCGCCTAACCCGACAGTAGCAACGCTGTCTAACGCCATGGATGTCAGCCAGCCGAACAACTGGCCGCGCGTCGAGGAACTGTTCCGTCGTAAAAACTGGGCGCTGCCAACGCTGGGATTTGGTGCGGTGAGTGATGACGTGACCAAAGCGACCATGCATGAACTGGAAGCGCTGGGCTATACCTCTGAACCCCATGCGGCGATTGCTTATCGTCTGCTGCGCGACCAACTTCAGCCGGGCGAGTTCGGCTTGTTCCTGGGGACGGCGCATCCGGCGAAATTCAAAGAGGGCGTAGAAGCCATTCTGGGTAAAACCCTGGATCTGCCGGAAGCGCTGGCGCAGCGTGCGGATCTGGAATTGCTCTCGCACAACTTTGCACCCGATTTCGCGCAACTGCGTCAGTTCCTGATGGCGTTGCCGGAATAACCCCTGTTGTTATAAGCGTTGTTGTTATAACCGTCGATGTTCATCGTTCACCGCGCGTGGCGCTTAAAGACAAGCTCGTTCTGGGTCGCACCATATTCCGCAAAGAAGTAACCTTCCATATTGAAATCTCGCAGCTGCTCAACCTGCGTCAGCCGGTTTTTGATAATAAAACGGCTCATCAAACCGCGCGCCTTTTTGGCGTAGAAGCTGATCACCTTGAACTTGCCGTTTTTCTCATCCAGAAACACCGGTTTTATCAGCGTAGCGTTGAGCTTTTTGACATTGACGGATTTGAAGTATTCATCTGACGCCAGGTTGACGAGAATATCATCCCCCTGCGCCTGTAGCGCCTGATTGAGGTGCTGCGTGATGGTATCACCCCAGAAGTGATAAAGATCTTTGCCAGCTTTGTTCTCCAGTCGCGTGCCCATTTCCAGACGATAGGGTTGCATCAGATCCAGCGGACGTAGTACGCCATACAGCCCGGATAACATGCGCAGATGCTGCTGGGCAAAATCGAAATCCGCCTCGCTGAAATCTTCTGCGGCAAGTCCGGTATACACGTCGCCTTTGAAGGCCAACAGGGCCTGGCGTGCATTGTCGGGGGTAAAATGGGGCTGCCATTCGCTAAAACGTCCCGCGTTGAGATCCGCCAGTTTGTCACTGATGCCCATCAACGAGGCGATCTGTGCCGGTGTGAGCCGTTTACACTGGGCGATCAGTTCGCTGGCGTGGTCCAGCAACGCGGGTTGCGTGTAACGCTCGGTGGCTAACTGGCTGGTGTAATCCAGCGTTTTCGCTGGCGAAATGGTGATCAACATGGCATGTCTCCCCTGTTTTTGTTGCAAGTACTGTAGCAAAAAAACACGGAAAAAATGGGCGATGGCTGCAACAGGAAAAGGCTGTCTTGCGCGGTGGGCGGTGCGTGTTATTATCGAAACATAAGTAATATAAGTGCGAAACACAAGACGACGTCCATATACCCACAACGAGATATGCCAACATGACGGATAAACTGACTTCCTTACGCCAATTGACCACGGTCGTGGCTGATACCGGTGATATCGCCGCGATGAAGCTCTACAAACCGCAGGATGCTACCACCAACCCTTCCCTGATTCTGAACGCGGCGCAAATTCCTGAATACCGCTCTTTGATTGAAGACGCGGTGAAATGGGCGCGTGAGCAGAGCAGCAAACGGGAACAGCAGCTTGTCGATGCCACGGACAAACTGGCCGTCAATATTGGTCTGGAAATCCTGAAACTGATCCCTGGACGTATTTCCACGGAAGTGGATGCACGCCTCTCTTATGACACTGAAGCGAGCGTTGCCAAAGCTAAACATCTGATTAAGCTCTATAACGATGCGGGCATCAGTAACGATCGCATCCTGATTAAGCTGGCTTCAACCTGGCAGGGCATTCGTGCCGCCGAGCAGTTGGAAAAAGAAGGCATCAACTGTAACCTGACACTGCTGTTCTCTTTTGCACAAGCGCGTGCCTGTGCGGAAGCCGGTGTCTTCCTGATCTCTCCGTTTGTGGGCCGTATTCTGGATTGGTACAAAGCCAACACGGATAAGAAAGAGTATGCGCCGCAGGAAGATCCTGGCGTTATCTCCGTTACTGAAATCTATGAGTACTACAAAGCGCACGGTTACGAGACCGTGGTGATGGGTGCCAGCTTCCGTAACAGCGGCGAAATTCTAGAGCTGGCGGGCTGCGATCGCCTGACCATTGCGCCAGCATTGCTGAAAGAATTGTCGGAATCCACCGGCGATGTGCCGCGCAAACTGGCTTATAGCGGTGAGATCAAAGCGTGTCCGGCGAAAATGACTGAAGCCGAGTTCTACTGGCAGCACAATCAGGACCAGATGGCCGTTGATAAACTGGCAGACGGTATCCGCAAGTTTGCTATCGATCAGGGCAAACTGGAAAAAATGATTGAAGGTCTGCTGTAATTAACGCAGAAGGCCGGGTTTTCTCCGGGGGCGCCTTTCCCCTTCGTCATCCTCGGCGAAAGCCAGGGATCTCTGCCAGAAGAAACGCGTGTAATCTGTAGGAGATTCCTGCCTGCGTGGGAATGACGGTGAGCTTAGGTCAGTTTGGCAGTAACCTCAAGAGCCGGGTTTCCCCGGCCTTTTTGTTGTTACCGTTTGGTCCGGCTATAGCGCAACGCGGTTACGCTCACGTTTCGCCAGATAGAGTTTCTCATCGGCACGCTTCATCGTGATATTCCACCAAACCGATACTGACGGAGAGCTTCATCTTCTGGCCCGAAGACGAGGCGCTGGTGGCGTTGCTCACAGCTACTCTAGCCCGTTCAGCGACCCAGTAAGCGTCATCCAGCGCGATATTGGGCAGAACGATAGCGAATTCATCGCCGCCCAAACGGCCGAAGATTTCCTCTTTGCGAAACGAGTTTTTCAAGATAGCTGCTACGGTTTTTAATGCGTCATCGCCGCCGTCGTGGCCCAAGGTATCGTTCACGTTTTTAAAGTGATCGATATCGATCAGGATGACACAGGTGGGGCGCCGGGTCACATTGGTGATTTGCAGCACCTTGTTGGCCGCATGGTAAAAGGCATCGCGACGCAGGTAGCCCGTCAAATCGTCGTAGCGGGCGGTGGCGGGCAACCACATCAGGTATTTTTTTGCAAACAGCGAGAGCACGCTGCCCAGCATGGCAGCGAGTAACGCCATAAATGCGGCAATGAGTAGAGACGAGAACGATCTTACGGTCTTATAGAGCGTCGGTTCACTCAATACACCGGTTGTGCGTATGATAACGCCGTGCAGTTCGTCCAGCGGTGACATCAGCGGAAAAATGGTGGTGTAGGTTCATTTGCCCGCATATTGTCCCATCGCGGGCAGCTTGTCTTTGCACAAGCGCAGGATGGTCATGTCATTGAAGGTCAAATCCAATTGTGACAGGTGGGTGATGCATTCCGACTGTGTGTCGCGTGTGTTGAAGCCCAACGTTCTGACGCGCACCTGGGTAAAATCGCCGGTCAAAAAACGAATGTCGCTGTCTTTGACTTCACCGCCAGTGTTATAGGATTGATAAATATTAATAATACTATCAAGGTTATGTCGCTGAGTATCCCATTCAGCCTGACAATCGTGATAGATGACAAACAGGGCGGCATAAAAACCCGCTTATTTCACATTATTGCTGATAACCTAGTGCCTTAAACGATGTGCTGCTCTCATGCATGAAAAAGATTGTTAAAATCATATTTTAACTGACAGAGATGTTGTTATGAATGAATTGCTAATTGGCCTGTTATCCATCTCCGACCGCGCTTCAAGCGGCATATATCAGGATAAAGGCATCCCTGCATTACAGGAGTGGCTTGCTGCTGCGCTGACGACGCCCTTTGACGTGGAATCCCGTCTGATTCCCGATGAGCAGCCGTTAATTGAACAGGCTTTGTGTGAGTTAGTAGATGAGCGTCAGTGTCATCTGGTGCTGACAACCGGAGGTACGGGACCGGCACGGCGGGATGTCACGCCGGATGCCACGCTGGCGGTGGCCGATCGAGAAATGCCGGGTTTCGGCGAACAGATGCGCCAGATCAGCTTGCGCTTTGTGCCTACGGCGATTTTATCGCGTCAGGTGGGGGTTATTCGTAAACAGGCATTAATCCTGAACCTGCCTGGTCAACCCAAATCCATCAAAGAGACGCTGGAAGGGCTAAAAGACGATGCTGGAAATGTGGTGGTGCCAGGGATTTTTGCCAGTGTACCGTATTGTATACAGTTGTTGGAAGGACCTTATATCGAAAACGATCCGCAAGTGGTAGCAGCATTTCGCCCCAAGAGTGCGATCCGCGCCACAAAAAGCTAAAATTGGGACGTTTTAAACATAAGCTACAGCTTCTCTGGAGTGTAAAAATTTAGCCGTTATAGTAATCTTAGATTTACGAAAAGACGGTAAATTATTTTTCTCTCACTCTGGCCTTATTCGGTAACTTATGAACGGTGATAACGCTCCATCACAATCATTTTCATCACAACAATCGTCAGCACAGCCCTTGCCACACAAACAGCGCCAACTGAACGGACAGGATTACAAAACGCTCTCCCTGGCAGCGTTGGGTGGCGCGTTGGAGTTTTACGATTTCATCATTTTCGTATTTTTCGCTGCGGTGATTGGCGAGCTGTTCTTCCCGCCTGATATTCCTGAGTGGCTGCGCCAGTTGCAAACCTTTGGCATCTTTGCCGCAGGCTATCTGGCCCGCCCGTTGGGGGGCATCATCATGGCCCACTTTGGCGATCTGGTTGGACGTAAAAAAATGTTCAGCCTGAGCATCTTCCTGATGGCGGTGCCTACGCTAGCCATGGGAATGTTGCCGACCTATGAAAGTATGGGGATTGCTGCGCCAGTATTGCTGCTGTTGATGCGTATTTTACAAGGTGCTGCGATTGGTTGTGAAGTGCCTGGAGCCTGGGTGTTTGTCTCTGAGCATGTGCCACGTTCTCGCATTGGGCTGGCGTGTGGCATTCTGACGGTGGGGCTGACGCTCGGTATTCTGCTTGGTTCTGCGATTGCGACACTACTCAATAGCACATTAACGCCGCAGCAGATTGTCGGCGGCGGCTGGCGTATTCCGTTCTTCCTCGGCGGTATCTTTGGTTTCTTTGCCATGTATTTGCGTCGCTGGTTGCAAGAGACACCGGTGTTTATGGAGATGCAGGCTCACAAACGTCTGGCGGACGAATTGCCGCTTAAAGCGGTGGTGATGAAACATAAAACGGCGGTTGTGGTGTCGATGCTGCTGACCTGGCTGCTCTCGGCCTGCATCGTGGTGGTGATCCTTATGGCTCCGACCTATTTGCAAAAAGCGCATGGCATCCCCGCTTCGATGGCGTTGCAGGCCAACTGTCTGGCAACCATCACCCTGATGATAGGCTGTGTGACCGTCGGGATGATCGTCGATCGCATCGGAGCCGGTAAGACGTTTATTTTCGGCAGCATCCTGCTGGCAGCGGGCTGCGCTTTCTTCTATCTGGTGGCAGCGCGCGATCCTTCGTTGCTGTTCTTAGGGTATGCGGTTGCGGGATTATGCGTTGGCGTAGTCGGTGCTGTGCCTTATGTGATGGTGCAAGCGTTCCCGCCAGAAGTGCGCTTCTCGGGCATCTCTTTCTCTTACAACGTCTCTTACGCGATTTTCGGTGGTCTGACGCCGATAAGCGTCACATTGATGATGCAGATAACACCTATCGCACCAGCTGTTTATGTGCTGGCACTGTCTGGGCTTGGCTTGCTGCTGGGGCTTTATCTTTATCAGACACAGTCGCGCCGCCGCGTGGCGCTTACCGAGTCGGCGCAGAGCCTGTAGTTCCGTGCATGCTCTGTCGCAATAAAAAGCCCGGCGCATGCGCCGGGCTTTTTATTGCGGGTAACGCGAGGCGATTAGTGTGCCGCGCCGCGTGCACCAATCGGCAGTACCGTACGGCCAAACTGCGCGTTCAGCACTTCTGCCATTGCCATATAAATGGCGCTGGCGCCACAAATAATGCCTTCATAGCCCGCAATGGTCAGCAGGCCGTGGTTACCGGTGAAGTTACCGATAGCCAACAGGACAAACAGCAGCGTCAGGCTGGCAAATACGAACTGCAACGCACGGTTTACGCACAGCGTGCCAAAGAACATAAACAGGGTGAAAACGCCCCACAGGCCAAGAAATACCCCGAGGAACTGTGCGTCACTGGCTTCTGCCAGGCCCATTTTCGGCAGCATCAGAATGCCGACCAGCGTCAGCCAGAATGCGCCGTAAGAGGTGAATGCGGTCGCGCCAAAGGTGTTGCCTTTCTTGTATTCCAACAGCCCTGCGATGATCTGGGCGATGCCGCCGTAGAAAATCCCCATGCTGAGAATATGAGAATAGAAGAAAGTGGGAAAAAGCCTGCGTTATGCAGGTTAAGAAGAATGGTGGTCATCCCGAAGCCCATCAGTCCTAACGGACTGGGATTCGCCAGCGAGTTCGTTTGCATAAATCCTCAGAATACAATAGTGGAGCTGTGTAGCTTGCTCGATGCCGCGTTCTGTCGGTGTTTCCTGATCTCTGGCGAGCTGTCCTTGCTCGTCGTCCCGATAGACCCTTGCTATTTAACTGTGAAAGCGCTGTAACAGTAAAAACAACGCAACGGTGAAATTTTCTAAAAAAATTTTAATTGCGGCGCGGCATAATAGCGGGACGATTGCGCGGATACAACAAGGCGCAAGAGGAATAGTTTGATCATAAAGGGGATCGCCTGCATTTTTTTTTCGCTCCCCCCTTGAGGAGTAAATTGTTGTCCCCATCTTATTTCCAACCGAAACGGTTTGACCTCTTGTAACGGGATGTGCTGGGAAGCATGAGTTTGCCTGGAGCATCAAAGAACACCGTGTGGATGAGGAGACCTCGTGAGGGCAAAAATTGAATAATTGCACCTTGTTGAGTTGAAAATCCCCTTTTCGCCCGCATAGTAGGTTGAACGACCACACCGAATACGACTTTTTAGTGGAGATGTTTAGATGGGTAAGATTATTGGTATCGACCTTGGTACAACCAACTCTTGTGTAGCGATTATGGACGGTACGCAGGTTAAAGTACTGGAAAACAGCGAGGGCGATCGCACCACGCCTTCTATTATTGCTTATACGCAAGATGGTGAAATTCTGGTTGGCCAGCCCGCTAAACGTCAGGCTGTGACTAACCCGAAAAACACCCTGTTTGCTATCAAACGTCTGATTGGCCGTCGCTTCAAAGATGAAGAAGTGCAGCGTGATACCAACATCATGCCGTACAACATCGTTGCAGCAGATAACGGTGACGCTTGGTTGGAAGTGAAAGATCAGAAAATGGCACCGCCGCAGATCTCTGCTGAAGTGCTGAAAAAAATGAAGAAAACGGCAGAAGACTACCTCGGTGAAACTATCACTGAAGCGGTTATAACCGTGCCGGCGTATTTTAGCGATGCGCAACGTCAGGCAACCAAAGATGCAGGCCGCATCGCTGGTCTGGAAGTAAAACGTATCATCAATGAACCGACAGCGGCTGCGCTGGCGTACGGTCTTGACAAAGAAGTGGGTAACCGCACCATTGCGGTTTACGACCTGGGCGGCGGTACGTTTGATATTTCCATCATCGAAATCGATGAAGTTAACGGCGAAAAAACCTTTGAAGTACTGGCAACCAATGGTAATACCCACCTGGGTGGCGAAGACTTCGACAGCCGTATGATCAACTATCTGGTTGACGAGTTTAAGAAAGAGCAAGGCTTCGACCTGCGCAACGATCCTTTGGCGATGCAGCGCCTGAAAGAAGCAGCAGAAAAAGCGAAAATTGAGCTTTCTTCTGCGCAACAGACCGACGTTAACCTGCCGTACATCACGGCGGATGCTACCGGTCCGAAACACATGAACATCAAAGTGACTCGCGCCAAGTTGGAGTCGCTGGTAGAAGAGCTGGTGACCCGTTCACTTGAGCCGCTGAAAGTCGCATTGCAGGATGCCGGGCTGTCCGTTTCTGACGTGCAGGACGTGATTCTGGTGGGTGGTCAAACCCGTATGCCGCTGGTACAGAAGAAAGTGGCTGACTTCTTCGGCAAAGAACCGCGCAAAGACGTTAACCCGGATGAAGCTGTGGCGATCGGTGCTGCCGTGCAGGGCGGTGTGTTGGCCGGTGACGTTAAAGACGTGCTGCTGCTGGACGTTACCCCGCTGTCACTGGGTATCGAAACCATGGGTGGCGTAATGACGCCGCTGATTACCAAGAACACCACCATCCCGACCAAACACAGCCAGGTGTTCTCTACGGCGGAAGATAACCAGTCCGCAGTAACCATCCATGTGTTGCAGGGTGAACGTAAACGTGCGCACGACAACAAATCGCTGGGTCAGTTTAACTTGGACGGTATTCAGAACGCACCGCGCGGTATGCCGCAGATCGAAGTGACTTTTGACATCGACGCTGACGGTATCCTGCACGTTTCTGCCAAAGACAAAAACAGCGGCCGCGAGCAGAACATCACCATCAAAGCATCTTCTGGCTTGAATGAAGATGAAATCCAGAAGATGGTGCGCGATGCAGAAGCGAATGCGGAAGCTGACCGTAAGTTTGAAGAGTTGGTACAGGCGCGTAATCAGGGCGATCACCTGTTGCATAGCACCCGTAAACAGCTGGAAGAGTCTGGCGACAAGCTGGCCGCTAACGATAAAACGGCGATTGAAGATGCCCTGAAAGCGTTGGAAGGCGTATTGAAAGGCGAAGATAAAGCGGAGATCGAAGCGAAGATCCAAACGTTGATCGAATCGTCTGCCAAACTGCTGGAAGCATCGCAACAGCAGGCACAAGCGGGCGCAGGCAGCAATGCAGATGATGCAGCGCGTAAAGAAGACGACGTTGTAGACGCTGAATTCGAAGAAGTGAAAGACAAAAAATAATCGCCCTTAGGCGGGCGTAACAACGGTGATAAGCCGTTGCTGGCAAATCAGGCACGGGCGTCGAGGAAACTCTGCGCCCGTGCACGCATGTTGAGGGCAGGAAAAAACATGGCGAAGCAAGATTATTACGAAGCGCTAGGCGTTGCCAAAGACGCTGATGAGCGGGAGATCAAAAAGGCCTACAAGCGCCTGGCGATGAAGTTTCACCCGGACCGTAACCCCGGTGATAAAGACGCTGAAGCAAAATTCAAAGAGATCAAAGAAGCTTATGAAATTCTGACGGATGCGCAGAAACGGGCGGCTTACGATCAATACGGCCACGCGGCGTTTGAGCAAGGCGGTTTCGGCGGCGCAGATTTTGGCGATATCTTTGGCGACGTATTCGGCGATATTTTCGGCGGTGGACGTCGTCAACGTGCCAGTCGCGGTGCCGATTTACGCTATAACATGGAGTTGACGCTGGAAGAAGCGGTTCGTGGCGTCGCCAAAGAGATCCGCATTCCGACGCTTGAAGAGTGCGACTCCTGTCATGGCGGCGGTGCAAAACCGGGCAGCTTGCCGGTAACCTGCCCAACGTGTCACGGCAATGGCCAGGTGCAGATGCGTCAAGGGTTCTTTACCGTTCAGCAAACCTGTCCGCACTGTCATGGTCGTGGCAAGATCATCAAAGATCCTTGCAACAAGTGTCATGGTCATGGCCGCGTTGAAACCAGCAAAACGCTGTCGGTGAAAATCCCTGCGGGCGTGGATACGGGCGATCGTATCCGCTTGTCCGGTGAAGGTGAGGCCGGGGAGCACGGTGCACCTGCGGGCGATCTGTACGTTCAGGTGCAGGTAAAACCGCATCCTATCTTCCAGCGTGAAGAGAACAATCTCTATTGCGAAGTTCCTATCAACTTTGCGATGGCAGCCATGGGCGGTGAGATTGAAGTGCCGACACTGGATGGCCGTGTGAAATTGAAGGTGCCTGCGGAAACGCAAACCGGAAAATTGTTCTGCATGCGTGGCAAAGGTGTTAAATCGGTACGCGGCGGTGCGCAGGGAGATCTGTTGTGCCGCGTGGTGGTTGAAACGCCAGTGAATCTTAATGAGCGCCAGAAGCAACTGCTGAAAGAGCTGGAAGAGAGCTTTGGTGGGCCTTCCGGAGAGAGAAACAGTCCTCGCTCTAAAAGCTTCTTTGATGGTGTGAAGAAGTTTTTCGATGACCTGACCCGCTAACGTTACAAGTTCAGACAAAAAAACCGGTGATGAATCACCGGTTTTTTTATGTCCATCGTTCCCATCAACATGGCCCTCATCGATTAAATATATATCCCCATGCTTGCTAATGACTTCTTTGAGCCGATATCATTGGATTTTATAGGGAAATAATTAGGGATAAAAATGAGACTGGGAAAAATAGTGTTATTTTCGGCACTAGTAGCCTGCTATGCAAATGTTCAGGCCGCCGGATTTAACTGTTCGCTCGAAAACCTCAATGAAACCGAAAAAACAATATGCAGTACGCCTGCGCTGAGTGGTATCGACTCCATCGCGAATAGGCGCTACACCATCGCGATGGAGAATAGCATTGCTAAAGGTTCTCTGATGAGGGAACAACGCGAATGGCTGGCACAAAGAAATGCGTGCGGCACTAACGTTGACTGCATAAAATCTGAATACCAGCAGCAGATTCGATATCTTGAAATGGTTCATCAATTTTCTTCTGTCAAAAATTTATTTGGCAAATGGCTGGATAAGCCGTTAGAAAAAGGGATGAAAACCGCGTCGGGATTCGCCATTTAGGAAGCGCCGTGGAAGATAAAAAGGCTGTTTCGTTTTCACGGTGAGGTACGGCAGTATGATAAAAGTAATGATGGTTATTGGCGTCTGCTAACGCATCGGATTATCAATGGTGATTTAGTCATATTTTTTGCGGTGGCGAATTCGACCAATACCAAAATCTACATGTACACCGATGCGATGCCTCACCGCAATGACTTAACACTGGTTGCGCTTTTTGATTACAAGATGAGCACCGTATATACCCCGGTGGTGAGCTATCATGTGACGGACGACAATATCCTTAGCTATTCCATCAGTTACGGTCGCGGTGAGTACCATTATGAAAAGCAGTTTGAGATAGAAGTATCGGATAAATGGCTATCGGCCCCCCAAAGAGGTACCTGCAACCACTGTCAGAGAATACGATGAAGAAGGTAGTGAAAAGTGGACGGGATACTGTGGTATTGACACCTGCTCCAGCCGAGCTGGTTCTCCCGATGGAAAATGGCGTATTGCGGCAACGGACGGCATTTACTATTTCCCATCAGATCGGCCCGATCTCGGTGTTGATGTTCCCCCCCCCCCTCAATTAGATCCAAATGATAATAAATCATCACAATGGGCTTACGATCGTCGTTATATGTGGGGGGATAAAAATGAGTTCTATTTTGATAATGATGGCGGTGTTGCCTGTGTTTGGAAAACCGATATCGAAAAGAAAACGACGACAAGAATATTGCCCGTTGAAGGCTTGGTGCACCCTTATTATATAAAATACAAGGGTAAAAATTACATTGTTGCCAGACACCTATCATATGAAGGTAAATATGGGAATAGGGGCAGTGATGGTTATCTTGATGGATACTATATTGCTAAGGAAGAATAACGCTATTTTTTCTAGGCAATGGTATTTCACAGCAATGGCGCGAGATTTCGCGCCATATTTATTTCTTGATACGGTTTAGTGGTTTACGGTCTGTGCTTTAAGGGATGAAGCTTCAAGTCTCTTTTTGAGTTCATCCATGACTGAGTTATATTGTGGTGTCGTTTCGGGTTTGATGCCTTTCTTTTCACGTACCACTGGGGCTGCACTTACTGTATCCGTCTGGATGATTCTTGGTGGTACATACGATGCGGGTGGCATCGGCGGCGGCGGCATCCCCATTTTACCCGGTTTTACAGGCGCTGGCGGAGTGAACGTGCTCAGCGAGACAGGCGCTGGCGCAGGTGTGGCAAAGACAGGCTTTTTAATCGGCAAAGGGCGACCCGCGGCTAAACGACTGTTCAGATCCTGTAGGAATTTACCGTGTTCGCTCGCGAAATTGTCTGAGAGTTTCCGCGCATAAATAACGTTGCGTTCGCTGAGCGGCAGCTGTTTGGCGGGTGCGGTAGATAACTCTTTGGCTGAAGGCATAAACTTTATTGCATTGTTTGACGCTTTTTGAAAATCATGTTTTATAATGCTAACAAACGTATTTTTTGCCGATGATGGCGGTAAGGGTGGCACAAAATTTTTCATTAATGTGCTGATGTTCTTTGATATCGCTGCTCGTATAGTGGCTCCTGAGCGCTAGATGAATGTTGAAGGCAAAACGGAATATTAATTAAGTGAGAGTTATACCGTTTTAATAATCCGCTGAGCCAATAGCATCAATAAGAAACGAACCCTTCAAAACGTGTAGAAATCTTCGTCAGGCTGTCGTCGAAACGATCGGGAGAATATTTCATCAAATTTTGTAGTTTAGCTTTTAATGTCGGATCGTTATCACTATCAGAGGATGGCAAGCTCTCAAGCTTGGGTTTTAAATGCTTTGATAACGTATCTATTTCTGCCATTAGCTGGTGATGAGCATGTTTTGACAGTTGGTCTTTAATTTCCGTGTTCATCAACGCGTCGGGGTAGTGCTGGGTTACCGCGTCTAACGTTGGTCTGATATAGGGATTCGCGCCAGCTCCCGTCGGTGTGAAGGCTTTATCACGGTGTGTGGGTTGCCGGAAAGGCCTGCGTCCTGTGCGGCGCTGCCTATGGTATGCAGGTAGGCATTGCGAATGCCGTCACACAGTCCTTTATGGTAGGCAATTTGCGCAGCGGCTGAGAGAACGTTTCCATCATGGCGTGCGTGGCCTTTGGTTTTTAAGAGATGATTCAGAACGGCTTCGTGGCTAACGATTTCCAGCGCCGTATGTGGATACGGCAGATGGCTTGCGCGTGTGTCAGCGGGACCCTGCTGATGCTGTGTAATTTCTTGCGTCACCTCGTTAAGCGCTTTTAGCGATCCCGTGGCCAAACTGACATTGCGTCCTTTCTGATAGGCCGTGGCAACAGCGTCTTGCAGACTGTGCTTAAACACTATCCCTTTTTACAGCAAATTGACGATGTGGTGCATGCCAAACGCTTTTACTAACGGTTTGTTTTTTTTACTTGTTCCAACCTGTCCAATGCGCCTGTGACTTTCGTATTGGTGTGTTGCTGCGGCGAAGTGTGGGCACCAGAGAGCGCCTGCCTAATGGATTGCTGCGTGTCAGCGGGAAGGGTGCTGAGCAGTTTGTTCTGAACAGGTTTGGCGCTGTGCTCCAGACGCTTTAAGAAAGTGTCTTTATGGTTGCTATAGATAGCGCAGAGGGCCGAGTCGATAGCCTGGCTGTCATAGTGGGTATCTGCCATACCATTTTCAACAATCCCAAACTCCGTTACGGCGTTATCGACAAGAGTTTTGGCTTTTGTAAGCGCTTCACGGCTGGTGGTGTTGGTTGCCAATGCGGTTGCCGTATGCTGAGTGAGCGGCCGACCTAGAATCGGTCCCGAGATGGCATGTCGGGTCAATCGTTTTCCCGTGTCCGGTTTCCGTAAATGACTTTTATTGATCTGCTGCTCAGCCTCACGTGCGAGGGTAGCCATGATTTTTTGTCGAGCCGAATGGGCATGGGCTGGTTTTGCCGCGCGAGCCTGTTGCCCTGTACCCGGGGTTTGAGACGCGGCTGCGGCATGTTTTGACTGATTAAACATAGTCACCGCGCGCACATTGATACACTGCGTGAAGGGGTTGATAAACTGTACTAACGCGTTATTTTTTGGCTGCGGTATCACCCCGTTTGTGGCAGGTTTGCCGCTCGGCACGCTGGCGAGTTGTGCTCTGTTGCCAAGCCAGTTCAAGGCGTTTAACCCAGAGGGCTTTTGTGATGTTATCAGTGCCGCTTGTTGAGTTTTTTGCTCCTGGTTTATCAATATGATGGGGGAAGATTTTTTTGTTACTGGCGCTACCATAGAGAACCTCATGAATTCTGGATGCTGTATGCGCGCCAGCATAAAGTAGCGGTTAATTTCGACTATAAAAAAAGCGCCTTACAGATTGAATCGTCATAAGGAGATGGTAAGGGCGAGGTAACGCCAGGGGAAACATGCGGGATGTGCTTTGAACGCGCAGAAACAAAAAACCGGCCAGAGCCGGTTTTTTCTTACAACGAGGAAGACAGATGTCTACGCAAGCAATGATTACAGTGCGTTGATCTGAGCAGCCAGGTTGGATTTATGACGAGATGCTTTGTTCTTGTGGATCAGACCTTTGCTAGCCTGACGATCCACAATCGGTTGCATGTCGTTAAACGCTTTTTGTGCAGCTTCTTTATCGCCAGTAGCGATCGCGGCGTATACTTTCTTGATGAAAGTACGCATCATGGAACGACGGCTAGCGTTGTGCTTGCGACGCTTCTCAGACTGTACGGCGCGTTTCTTAGCTGATTTGATATTAGCCAAGATCCAACTCCCAAATATATTCTATAGAGGACAACTTAAAGGCCGAGATATATGTCTGTTTAGCCTTCGTTTGTCAATGGATTTGTGCAAATAAGCGCCGTTTGTACGCCGACGCTTGTTACGTTGTGATGGCGCAGGATTTTAACAGATTCGCGCTCGGGAATACAGCGTTTCCCGACAGAAATTCGCGTTTACCTGACGAACTTTTGATAAGAAAGAGGAATTTTTGCTCATGCGAAGCAACGCCGTAGGGGCAATGCATGGCAAGAACGGTAGGCACTACCGAGCAATTGCGTGACAAAAGGCGTGAATCGCGCCTTAACATTAACCGCTGTACAAGGTATAATCCGCCGATTTCCATATCGTTAACCAAACTGTTCCTGAGTCGCCATGCAGCTAATTCGCGGTATACACAATCTCCGGGCACGCCATTATGGTTTTGTGCTCACCATCGGCAATTTTGACGGTGTACACCGTGGGCATCAAATGCTGCTTGAGCGACTAAAGCAGGAGGGTCTGGCGCGTGGTTTGCCAGTGATGGTGATGACTTTCGAGCCACAGCCGCTCGAATTGTTTGCTGCCGATCAGGCGCCTACGCGGCTTACCCGGCTGCGGGACAAGGTGAACTATCTGGCGCGCGCAGGCGTTGACGCACTATTGTGCGTTAAGTTTGATGCAGCGTTCGCCGCACACGATGCGCAAGACTTTGTGCGCCACCTTCTGGTGGAAAAACTGGGTGTGAAATTTCTCGTTGTGGGGGATGACTTCCGCTTCGGGGCTGGTCGTAGCGGTGATTTCCTGTTATTACAGGAGGCGGGGCAGGCCCATGGTTTCGACGTTATCAGCACGGCGACGTTCTGCAATGGTGGTAGGCGCGTAAGCAGTACCGCAGTACGTGATGCCTTGCTGCATGACGATCTGCCGCTGGCGCAAGAATTGTTGGGTCACCCTTACACGATTTCCGGGCGCGTGGCGCATGGTAAAGCGCTGGGCAGAACGTTGGGATTTCCGACCGCGAATCTGCCGATGAAACGCCAGGTATCCCCGGTTAGTGGGGTGTATGCCGTTGAAGTCTACGGCCTTGGCCCGACGCCGTTTCCCGGCGTCGCCAATATCGGCACCCGGCCAACGGTAGACGGCGATAAACGCCAGCAGTTGGAAGTGCACCTGCTGTATGTCGCCATGGATCTGTACGGGCGTCATATAGACGTGGCGCTGTGTAAGAAAATACGAAATGAGCAGCGGTTTGCGTCGCTAGAGGCATTGACGCAGCAAATCGCCGAGGATGTGGTGACGGCCCGGACGTTTTTCGGGTTAGCAGCACCGGTGTAATATTCATACCCCAAGGTATGGCCGAAACTAAATCGAGAATCTAATGAGTGACTACAAAACTACCCTGAATTTGCCGGAAACAGGGTTCCCGATGCGTGGCGATCTGGCCAAGCGTGAACCTGACATGCTGAAACGTTGGTATGAACAGGATTTGTACGGAATTATTCGTCAGGCGAAAAAGGGCAAGAAAACCTTCATTCTGCATGACGGCCCTCCGTATGCGAATGGCAACATTCACATAGGTCACTCAGTTAACAAGATTCTGAAAGATATTATTGTCAAATCCAAAGGACTGGCCGGTTATGACTCGCCGTACGTACCGGGATGGGACTGCCACGGTCTGCCTATTGAACTGAAAGTCGAGCAACTGATTGGCAAGCCGGGCGAGAAGGTGAGCGCGGCAGAATTTCGTCAGGCATGCCGCAAGTATGCGGCGGAGCAGGTTGAAGGGCAGAAGAAAGACTTTATCCGCCTCGGCGTGCTGGGCGATTGGGATCGCCCGTATCTGACCATGGATTTCAATACCGAGGCGAATATCATCCGCGCTCTCGGCAAGATCATCGACAACGGGCACCTGCACAAAGGGGCTAAACCGGTGCACTGGTGTGCCGATTGCGGTTCTGCATTGGCAGAAGCTGAGGTGGAGTATTACGATAAAACCTCTCCGTCTATTGATGTGGCTTTTACTGCTGTTGATGCGGCAGCTGTTGCGGCGAAATTAGGTGTCACTGCTGTTGCAGGCCCGATTGCACTGGTTATCTGGACCACTACCCCGTGGACGCTGCCCGCGAACCGCGCGATCGCCGTGAATGCCGAGTTTGCTTATCAACTGGTGCAAATCGAAGGCAAAGCGCTGATTCTGGCCGCCGATCTGGTGGAAAGCGTGATGGCGCGTCTGGGCGTAACAAGCTGGACCGTGCTGGGCGACTGCAAGGGTTCCGATCTTGAACTGTTGCGTTTCAATCACCCGTTCCTGAATTTCGATGTGACTGCGATTCTGGGCGACCACGTCACGCTGGATGCCGGTACCGGTGCGGTGCATACCGCGGGCGGCCACGGTCCGGATGACTATGTCATCAGCCAGAAATACCAGCTCGAAATCGCCAATCCGGTGGGGCCGAACGGCTGTTACCTGCCGGGTACGCACCCGAATCTGGACGGCAAGTTCGTCTTCAAAGCCAATGACCTCATCGTTGACATGCTGCGTGAAAGCGGCGCGTTGCTGCATGTGGAAAAACTGCAACACAGCTATCCGTGCTGCTGGCGTCACAAGTCGCCAATCATCTTCCGTGCCACGCCGCAGTGGTTCGTCATCATGGATCAAAAAGGGCTGCGTCAGCAGTCGCTGTCTGAAATCAAAGGCGTGCAGTGGATCCCGGATTGTGGTCAGGCGCGCATCGAGTCCATGGTTGCCAACCGCCCAGACTGGTGTATCTCGCGCCAGCGTACCTGGGGCGTGCCGATGTCTCTGTTTGTTCATAAAGAGACCGAAGAGTTGCATCCTCGCACGCCGGAGCTGATCGAAGCGGTGGCTAAACGCGTTGAGCAGGACGGCATTCAGGCATGGTGGGATCTCGATCCGGTCGACTTGTTGGGTGCTGATGCTGCCAATTATGTCAAAGTGCCGGACACGCTGGATGTGTGGTTCGATTCCGGATCGACCCACGCCTCAGTGGTGGATGTGCGCCCGGAATTTGCGGGGCATGCAGCTGATATGTATCTGGAAGGCTCTGACCAGCATCGCGGCTGGTTCATGTCCTCGCTGATGATCTCTACGGCGATCAAGGGTAAAGCCCCGTATCGTCAGGTGCTGACTCACGGCTTCACCGTCGATGGTCAGGGCCGCAAAATGTCCAAAGCCATCGGCAATACCATTGCGCCGCAGGACGTGATGGACAAGCTGGGCGCGGATATTCTGCGCCTATGGATCGGCTCCACCGACTATTCCGGCGAGATCGCGGTGTCCGATGAAATCCTCAAACGTTCTACCGATGCTTATCGCCGCATCCGTAACACCGCACGTTTCCTGCTGGCAAACCTGAACGGGTTCGATCCGGCCTTGCACAGTGTGAAGCCGGAAGAGATGGTGGTGCTGGATCGTTGGGCGGTAGGCTGCGCGCAAGCCGCACAGCAAGAGATCGTTGAAGCGTACGAAAGCTACGATTTCCACCGTGTGGTGCAACGCCTTATGCAGTTCTGCTCCATCGAAATGGGCTCGTTCTATCTGTACATCATCAAGGATCGCCAATACACCGCCAAGCATGACAGCGTGGCGCGCCGCAGTTGCCAGACCGCGCTGTTCCATATTGCGGAAGCGCTGGTTCGCTGGATGGCACCGATCATGTCCTTCACCGCCGATGAAGTCTGGGGCTACCTGCCGGGTAAACGCGCACAGTACGTGTTTACCGAAGAGTGGTATGACGGCCTGTTCGGGCTGGTGGAAGAGGAAACCCTGAATGATGCGTTCTGGGCCGACATGCTGAAAGTGCGAGCCGAAGTGAACAAGGTGATTGAGCAAGCGCGTAACGACAAGCGTATTGGTGGTTCGTTGGAAGCGGCGGTAACGCTGTATGCTGATGCTGAGCTGTCCGAGAAGCTGTGGCGTCTGCAACAGGAGTTGCATTTTGCACTGCTGACCTCCAGGGCGCGGGTTGAACGCTATGAAGATGCTCCGGCGGATGCGCAGGCGAGTGAACTCTCTGGCCTGAAAATTGCCTTAAGCAAAGCGGATGGGCACAAGTGCCCGCGCTGCTGGCACTATGAGTCCGATATCGGTGTGGATGCTGCACACCCAGAGGTATGCGGACGCTGTGCCACGAATGTGGGCGGTAATGGCGAAGTGCGTAAATTTGTCTGATGAATAAATCGATCTGTTCAAGCTGGTTGCTGTGGCTGGTGTTGGCGGTGGATCTTGGCGTCAAATACTGGGTGCTGGCGAATTTCGAACTGGGTGAAACTTGGGCGCTGTTCCCCTCGTTAAACCTGCACTATGCCCGTAACTACGGTGCGGCGTTTAGCTTCCTGGCAGATAAAGGCGGCTGGCAGCGCTGGTTCTTTGCCGGTGTCGCCATCATGATCGTGGTGGCGCTGTTGGTGATGATGTACCGTAACCGCGCCGACCAGAAGCTGAGCAATATCGCCTATGCGCTGATTATCGGCGGTGCGCTGGGGAACCTGTTCGACAGAACCTGGCACGGCTTTGTGGTCGATTACATTGACTTCTACGTCGGTGACTGGCACTTCGCAATGTTCAATCTGGCGGACACGGCTATCTGTATCGGGGCAGGTCTGGTAGTGCTGGAAGGCTTTCTGGCACCTCACGACGCCTCGGCGAAGCCGAAGGGGCAGGCATGACGCAAAGCGTACAGAATACCAGCGCCGTACTGCTGCATTTTGTGCTGACGCTGGAAGATGGCAGCGTTGCGGAATCTACCCGCGAACGGGGTAAACCCGCGCTGTTTCGCTTGGGGGATGAGAGCCTGTCTCCGGCACTGGAACAGCAACTCCTCGGCTTGCGTCGGGGAGATAAACACCGTTTCACGTTGCCGCCGGAATCGGCCTTCGGGCCGTCCAATCCGGATTTGATTCAGTTCTTTCTGCGCCGCGATTTTGCCGAGACCGGCGTACCGGACGTTGGCACCATCATGATGTTCAGCGGCGTGGCGGGAAATGATATGCCAGGCGTGATTCGTGAAGTGGCGGAAGAATCGATTACGGTCGATTTCAATCATCCGCTGGCGGGTCATCACGTAAGCTTTGATGTTGAGGTGATGGATATCGATCCTGTCGCGCAGGAGGTTGGGCGTGCAAATCTTACTGGCTAATCCGCGTGGTTTCTGCGCTGGCGTCGATCGCGCAATCAGCATTGTCGAGCGTGCGCTGGAAATTTATGGCACGCCGATTTATGTGCGCCATGAAGTCGTGCATAACCGCTACGTGGTGGATGGCTTGCGCGATCGCGGTGCGATCTTTATTGAAGAGATTGGCGAAGTGCCTGATGGCGCAATCCTGATTTTTTCTGCGCACGGCGTGTCTCAGGCTGTACGGGCGGAAGCAAAGAATCGCGATCTGACCGTCTTTGATGCCACTTGCCCGTTGGTAACCAAGATCCATATGGAGGTGGCGCGCGCCAGCCGTAAAGGGGTAGAAGCTATCCTGATCGGTCATGCTGGACACCCTGAAGTAGAAGGCACCATGGGGCAGTACAGCAACGAAGATGGCGGCATGTATCTGGTGGAGTCACCGGAAGATGTGTGGAATTTGCAGGTTAAAGATGAGGGTAACCTCTGTTTTATGACGCAAACCACGCTGTCGGTGGATGACACCTCCGCGGTAATCGATGCACTGCGTGAGCGTTTCCCACAAATTATCGGCCCACGTAAAGACGATATCTGCTACGCCACCACGAACCGTCAGGAAGCGGTGCGTTATCTGGCGGAACGCGCAAACGTGGTGCTGGTGGTGGGGTCGAAAAACTCTTCCAACTCCAATCGCTTGGCAGAACTGGCTCAGCGTGCCGGCATTCCCGCTTACCTTATCGATTCTGCGAACGATATTCAGGAGCGCTGGCTCACGGATGTGGCGTGTGTCGGTGTAACGGCGGGAGCGTCTGCACCGGACATTCTGGTGCAGCAGGTGATTGAACGCCTTAAATCCTTCGGGGGGAAAGTCGCGTTCGAGCTGGAAGGCCGTGAAGAGAACATTGTCTTTGAAGTACCAAAAGAGCTGCGCGTGGAAGTAAAGCAGATCGATTGATACTGGCATGAGGCAGAGTAAAAAATAGCAGGGTGTTATCCCTGCTATTTTTTATCTGAATTATCCCCTTTTTCGAATGCATAAAAACTGCATGATTATGCGTTGCCTATTTGGGGAGATTTATCTGTCAGCGTGTAGTGAATGCCTTCTGACGGATAGCTTTTACTGATTATTCCCCCTTTTTGTCAGAAATTTCTAATCATGCGTGAAATCCGCTGGCAGCCATCGTGTTGGCACGCTAACCTGAGAACGTTTTTACGGCGCAAGTGAAAAAAGAGAGATAACGATGAAGGATGCAATACGTGTAGCGATTGCCGGTGCCGGTGGTCGAATGGGGCGTCAACTGATCCAGGCTGTTTCGCAGATGGAGGGCGCCGTACTCGGGGCGGCGCTAGAGCGTGAGGGCTCATCGTTGGTTGGCGTTGATGCCGGAGAGTTGGCCGGACTGGGCACGCTGGGCGTTATTGTGCAGGATTCGCTGGATGCGGTACGTGATGATTTTGATGTCTTCATCGATTTCACGCGCCCGGAAGGCACATTGGCACATCTGGCATTCTGCCGCCAGCATGGCAAGAGCATGATTATCGGTACCACGGGTTTTGATGATGCAGGCAAAGCGACTATCAGCGCGGCTGCACAAGAGATTGGCATTGTGTTTGCCGCCAACTTTAGTGTGGGTGTCAACGTAATGCTGAAATTGCTGGGGAAAGCGGCCAAGGTGATGGGCGACTACACGGATATCGAGATCCTGGAAGCGCACCACCGCCATAAAGTGGACGCCCCGTCGGGGACGGCGTTAGCCATGGGGGAAGCCATTGCAGGAGCGTTAGGGCGCGATCTGAAAACCTGCGCGGTCTATGCGCGTGAGGGCCACACCGGTGAACGTGTGCCAAACAGTATCGGTTTTGCCAGCTTGCGTGCCGGAGATATCGTCGGTGAGCACACTGCAATGTTTGCGGATGTTGGTGAGCGCATTGAGATTAGCCATAAGGCTTCCAGCCGTATGACCTTCGCTAATGGTGCTATTCGTGCGGCAATCTGGTTGAAGGATAATAAATCAGGTCTTTTCGATATGAGAGATGTGCTTTCTCTCAATGATCTTTGATTTTATCTGTAATTTAACTTATTGAATTGGATGGTTTATTTTCCATCATTTTTGATTATATGCATTTTATAATTTTATTATGTCGTAGTTGATGTAAGTTTTTATTTTCTATTCTTTATAAAGATTTTGTTGGCGTTTTTTTAACCGCCCATTGTCCTGTCAGGCATCTACTGGTCAAATATTTCCTTCTGGCCAATAATGTCACCAGGCAACCGTTTACTTTGCCTTTTTGATGGCTTCTTTTGTGGCTGTGGTAAGTCAGTGACGCCGTAAGCCATAAAAAATGAATAAAAATAGCGGTTAGAGTGGACAAGTTGAACGACCATCATTAAAATGCGCGCAATTTGCCAAAAGTTTACCGAAAAGGTAATTTTTGCATTGCTTTGGAGTGGCTAATCTGAATTAATATGCAGATAATATGATTTTTTATTCCTTGGAGGGTGTTTTGATTAAGTCAGCGCTATTGGTTCTGGAAGACGGAACCCAATTCCACGGTCGTGCCATCGGGGCAGAGGGAACGGCAGTGGGGGAAGTGGTCTTCAATACGTCGATGACCGGTTATCAAGAAATCCTCACTGATCCTTCCTATTCCCGCCAGATTGTCACTCTCACTTATCCCCATATTGGTAATGTCGGCACTAACGCCAG
The DNA here is from genome assembly GCF_018777385.1 of Candidatus Symbiopectobacterium endolongispinus. Classification (GTDB taxonomy): domain Bacteria; phylum Pseudomonadota; class Gammaproteobacteria; order Enterobacterales; family Enterobacteriaceae; genus Symbiopectobacterium; species Symbiopectobacterium endolongispinus. Next base: position 493,995 of record NZ_JAFJYB010000002.1, read on the forward strand.
CGATGAAGAATCCCCCTCTGTTCATGCTCAAGGCCTGGTTATTCGCGATCTACCTCTGATTGCCAGCAACTACCGTAATGAAGAGAGCCTCTCAGATTATCTGAAACGCAATAACATCGTTGCCATCGCCGATATCGATACGCGTAAGCTGACTCGCTTGCTGCGTGAGAAAGGGGCGCAGAATGGCTGCATTATTGCCGGGGATGCGCCGGATGCGGCACTGGCATTGGAAAAAGCCAAAGCGTTCCCTGGCCTGAAAGGCATGGATCTGGCAAAAGAAGTGACAACGCAGGAACGTTATGGCTGGACGCAAGGTAGCTGGACGTTGACCGGCGACCTGCCTGCTGCCAAAGCGGAAAGTGAATTGCCGTACCACGTAGTGGCTTACGACTACGGTGTGAAGCGCAACATTCTGCGTATGCTGGTCGATCGTGGCTGCCATTTGACGGTTGTGCCTGCCCAGACCTCTGCTGAAGAAGTGCTCAAACTGAATCCGGACGGTATTTTCCTCTCCAACGGCCCCGGCGACCCGGAGCCGTGTGACTACGCCATCAAGGCGATCAAAGCCTTCCTGGAGACCGATATTCCGATATTTGGCATCTGCCTGGGTCACCAACTGCTGGCGCTGGCAAGCGGTGCTAAAACGGTCAAAATGAAATTTGGTCACCACGGTGGTAACCACCCAGTGAAAGATCTGGATGCCGACTGTGTGATGATCACCGCGCAGAACCACGGTTTCGCGGTGGATGAAAACTCACTGCCAGCGACGCTGCGCCCGACGCATAAATCGCTGTTTGACGACTCCCTGCAAGGGATTCATCGCACGGATAAAGCGGCATTCAGTTTCCAGGGACACCCGGAAGCAAGCCCTGGTCCGCACGACGCGGCCCCTTTGTTCGATCACTTTATCGAACTGATTCAATCTTATCGTGCCAATGGTAAATAATCTGGAGCAGAAAAATGGCAAAACGTACTGATATTAAAAGCATCCTGATACTTGGTGCCGGCCCGATCGTTATCGGTCAGGCCTGTGAATTTGATTACTCTGGTGCGCAGGCGTGTAAAGCGTTACGTGAAGAGGGTTATCGCGTCATTCTGGTGAACTCCAACCCGGCGACCATCATGACTGACCCGGAAATGGCCGATGCGACGTATATCGAGCCGATCCACTGGGAAGTGGTGCGTAAAATCATCGAAAAAGAGCGTCCTGATGCGTTGCTGCCGACTATGGGCGGCCAGACAGCGCTGAACTGTGCGCTCGAGCTTGAGCGGCAGGGCGTGCTGGCGGAGTTTGGCGTCACCATGATCGGTGCGACCGCCGATGCTATCGATAAAGCGGAAGATCGCCGCCGCTTCGATATCGCCATGAAGAAAATTGGCCTGGAAACCGCGCGTTCCGGCATCGCGCATACCATGGAAGAAGCATTGGCCGTGGCCGCCGATGTGGGCTATCCCTGCATTATCCGTCCCTCCTTTACCATGGGCGGCAGCGGTGGCGGTATCGCTTATAACCGTGAAGAGTTTGAAGAAATTTGCGCGCGCGGTCTGGATCTGTCACCGACCAAAGAGCTGCTGATTGATGAATCCCTCATCGGTTGGAAAGAGTATGAAATGGAAGTGGTGCGCGATAAGAAAAACAACTGCATCATTGTCTGTTCCATTGAAAACCTGGATGCCATGGGTATCCACACCGGTGACTCCATTACCGTTGCGCCAGCGCAAACCCTGACGGACAAGGAATACCAAATCATGCGTAACGCCTCCATGGCGGTACTGCGTGAAATCGGGGTTGAAACCGGCGGTTCCAACGTGCAGTTTGCGGTTAACCCGAAAACCGGTCGCCTGATCATTATCGAAATGAACCCGCGTGTATCGCGCTCCTCCGCGCTGGCTTCCAAAGCGACGGGTTTCCCGATTGCCAAGATTGCAGCCAAGCTGGCCGTGGGCTATACGCTGGATGAGCTGATGAATGATATCACCGGTGGTCGTACCCCGGCATCGTTCGAGCCCTCCATTGACTATGTTGTTACCAAGATCCCGCTCTTTAACTTCGAAAAATTTGCTGGTGCCAACGATCGCCTGACCACCCAAATGAAATCGGTCGGTGAAGTGATGGCGATTGGCCGTACCCAGCAAGAGTCGCTGCAAAAAGCGCTGCGTGGTCTGGAAGTCGGCGCAACTGGCTTCGATCCGAAAGTGGATCTGGACGATCCGGAAGCGCTGACCAAAATTCGCCGCGAACTGAAAGACGCGGGCGCTGAGCGTATCTGGTATCTGGCAGATGCTTTCCGCGCTGGCATGTCTGTGGATGGCGTGTTTAACCTGACCAACATCGATCGCTGGTTCCTGGTGCAGATTGAAGAGCTGGTGCGTCTCGAGGAGCAGGTTGCTGAGAAGGGCGCAACGGCACTGACGGCCGATTTCCTGCGCACCATGAAACGTAAAGGCTTTGCCGATGCGCGTCTGGCGAAGCTGGCCGGTGTGTCTGAAAACGAAATTCGCAAACTGCGCGACAAATATGATCTGCACCCGGTCTACAAACGTGTCGATACCTGTGCGGCAGAGTTCGCTACCGATACCGCATATATGTACTCCACTTACGATGAAGAGTGCGAAGCTAATCCGAATCAGGATCGCGACAAGATCATGGTTTTGGGTGGCGGGCCGAACCGTATCGGACAGGGCATCGAGTTTGACTACTGCTGTGTGCATGCGGCGTTGGCGCTGCGTGAAGACGGTTATGAAACCATCATGGTCAACTGTAACCCGGAAACGGTTTCAACCGATTACGACACCTCTGATCGTCTCTACTTCGAGCCCGTCACGTTGGAAGACGTGCTGGAAATTGTCCGTATCGAGAAACCGAAAGGTGTTATCGTGCAGTATGGTGGCCAAACGCCGCTGAAACTGTCTCGTGCGCTGGAAGCTGCGGGTGTGCCGGTTATTGGCACCAGCCCGGATGCTATTGACCGTGCAGAATATCGTGAGCGTTTCCAACAGGCGGTGAATCGTCTGGGCCTGAAACAGCCGGAAAATGCCACCGTCACCTCCATCGAGCAAGCGGTGGAAAAAGCGCGCGGTATCGGTTATCCGCTGGTGGTTCGTCCCTCCTACGTGCTGGGCGGCCGTGCGATGGAAATCGTTTACGACGAAGTCGATTTGCGCCGTTACTTCCAGAACGCGGTCAGCGTGTCCAACGATGCGTCGGTGCTGCTGGACCGTTTCCTCGATGATGCCATTGAAGTGGACGTGGACGCTATCTGTGACGGCGGGCGCGTGCTGATTGGCGGCATCATGGAACACATCGAACAAGCGGGCGCGCACTCCGGTGACTCTGCCTGTTCATTGCCGACTTATACGCTGAGCAAAGAAATTCAGGATGTGATGCGCCAGCAGGTAGAAAAACTGGCGTTAGAACTGAGCGTGCGTGGGTTGATGAACGTGCAGTTCGCTGTGAAGAACAACGAAGTCTACCTGATTGAAGTGAACCCACGTGCAGCGCGCACCGTTCCATTTGTCTCCAAGGCGACCGGTGTACCGTTGGCGAAAGTGGCCGCGCGCGTGATGGCAGGCAAGACGCTGACGGAGCAAGGTATCACCAAAGAAGTTATCCCACCGTATTATTCCGTGAAGGAAGTGGTGCTGCCGTTCAACAAGTTCCCTGGCGTTGACCCGATTTTAGGGCCAGAAATGCGCTCTACCGGCGAAGTAATGGGTGTGGGTCGCACCTTTGCCGAAGCGTTCGCCAAGGCGATGCTGGGCAGCAACTCACCGATGAAGAAATCAGGACGTGCCTTGCTCTCGGTTCGTGAAGGCGATAAAGCACGCGTTGTGGATTTGGCGGCCAAGCTGTTGAAACACGGCTTTGAGTTGGACGCGACTCACGGCACCGCCATTGAGCTAGGTGAAGCGGGTATTAATCCGCGTCTGGTGAACAAGGTGCATGAAGGACGTCCGCACATTCAGGACCGTATCAAGAACGGCGAGTACACGTATATCGTCAACACGACCGCAGGGCGTCAGGCGATTGAAGATTCCAAACTGATTCGCCGCAGCGCGTTGCAATACAAGGTGCACTACGATACGACCATGAACGGCGGCTTCGCCACGGCGATGGCGCTCAATGCGGATCCGACCGAGAAGGTGACCTCGGTGCAGGAAATGCATGCGCAAATTAAAGGTTAATCCACGCTACCCAAGAAAAAGTCAGCGCGCTCGCGCTGACTTTTTCTTGGGTAAAGATAATAGAATTGTTCAAATCTATAACGTGTTTGAATAATAAACACTCCCTCAAAGGAGGGATGAAAATTGCGTTAATTCTTAATTGAGATTATTTTTTAATAACGATGACATAAATGTGATGCCTATAGTCCATTCTTTTTTGAATGGAGTCAAAAATGCCTATTTCAGCTATACAGCATCGTCTATCTACAGCAGGTTATTGCGAGAAGTCGCCCAAGAATAAGCATGAGAAAGCTTTAGAATCAATTAATTCAAATCCATCTGTAAATATTCATGATTTCAGTTCACAAATTAGCCATGTAGAAAACTCACCGAGAATATTGAGTCCATCATTAACCCCATTTTTCGCCCGAAGAAGTGCAATGGCAAAGACCATTCAACTCATGCTGTTGTTTAATTTTTTACACCGTTCTGATTCCGCCTCTTTTGCTTATAAAGAGAATCCATCGTCAATTATGGATAATGACGCTGCGTTGGCTAAACGCAATTATTTTATTGAAAAAAATCCAGTTTCTATGTCTCTTGCTGACGACGGGCATGTTTCCTCTCTCAGTCCTTATGGTTGCCAGAAAGAGAGCTGGGAGGGATATCATATGATAATAGCAATAGCATAATTTTCATTAATGAAAATAGCCACATCCTCTGTAGTGATAAAAAAAGAATGCGCTGATTTCGGCCATTAAACACTATCTGGTGTCTGATGGGAAATTAAGCATCGAAGAAGGTCAGGATTTTGAGCTGTCATTGAAACAGTGGGCAAAAATCGGTCCTCTCTTTATTACTCCACTGGTGGAAAGTGCAGATCGAATAAAGCGAGCATTGATGCCCGAGTACGATCCCCGAACCGCAGAACATATAAAAAGAACACTGCGCCTTTGAAGAAGAAATACTCAATGCTGAAAGTGAGAATGAAGGAAAACTGCTTTTATTTCAAGCCCAGAGAGCAGAGAACCACTTTATGATGATACTCAGGGGGCCGTCGCCTGAAGCCCGGGGTGCCGCCGAGGGATTAAATTTTGTGGCGGACCTGCTGACGATCGGGATAAAACCGTTAATTGGTAAGCTCATTGCGAATGCAAAACGCCGTGAGTACTATAAAAATCAAGGTGATGAAATTTGTGCTTAACGGTTTCGTCGACTAAATATTGCAGAGATAGCAACATCTCTTGATGTTGATAGTATCGCGTTCAAATTCCGCGGTGTTGCCCGTAAAGTGAAACCGACTGAATTGCTGCATACTGCTCCGGGTCAGAAACGGGCAGCTTATTATGTTCGAAATCCACAAAACGGGATAAATAAAGAAATTTTACTTGAACTTCAACCTGGTAATACTGCTATCCATACCGAAGGCCGGGAGATCTTCCTGAAACCAACGGACAATCCCAATGAATTTATGACATATCACCCTTATGCTACCAGGCCTGAGTTATTACAGAGAAAGGTGATTGTCGATGAGGAGACGCTCGCGTGGCGCTATGCTGACACCTTCGATGCCGCCAATCTTAATGTTGAAGTGAGGGAAGGGAAAAAGCAGATACCGTTGTACGGCGAATACTACGATCTGAATAAAAATTGAGAGGGTAAGTTTGAAATCGTGCTGCGAAAAGCCTCAGGTTCCCACGAGTTTGTTCCGGTATACTTTGAGCCATTATCCAAAACCTGGCACATGCGTACACATAACCAGCATCCTGTGTTTACTCGTGAACAGGAAAATATCATTACCACTCTCCGCATTGAACCAGACAGCAGTTTCAACTACATAGCCTACACCAATAATAACCCACGGTACTATGGTTCGGGGAAAATTTATCGCGCATAGAAAATTGACGACACCTCACATTATACCTGGGGACGGTATATTGAAATGAACGGGGAAATTGTACCGGTGAAAGAAGTCGTCTCTCCCGGGCGGGGCGTTCATTATGAGGTGTATAATAGTAATTATCCTGATAAAGAACATTATTTGGTATCTTGGGACGGTAGGCGCTGGGTGTTTGAGCGTCCAACGTCTGTTCATGTGTCAAGTTCGCTTGAAAAGCAAATTACCTCAGATATGTTTACTCATAATATTGATGTAACGCATCTCTCTTCTCCGGATAAGAATGGGTTGCGATTGGACGAAAATAACAAGAGTTATTTGAATATCAACAACCAGTTTATTCGTGTGAAAAAGGTTGGCAACAACCGTTTTTTGCTGATTAAAGCGGTGCAGGATCCTAAGATTATTCTTCGACTGAAGAATAATACGTTCTACAAAGAAAATATCGCCTAAAGGTTGAGGAATATTATGGCGGTAGGTTTGGGTGGTAGAAAAAGAAAAACGGCGCTCAGCGTACTTAAAGAGGTTGACGGCTTTACCAAGGCTTCAGCGGAAAAATTACTCTCTGAGTATCGTTTCCAAGAAAAGGGACTCTTTAATGACTATGTCTTTGCGTTGGAAATTGAACAAACGGGTAAAATTCCCCCATGGGCTAAAAGGTTAAAAAAAAGATTATCCCCCAGAGCCATGGACATCAAAAATTATGGATACCATTACCTTAATGAAGCCCGATTTCCCTGAGCATAAAGTCGATTTTAATGTAGGTAAGCTAATCGGTGAGGGGACCAATGGGGAGGTTTTTATTGATGCAGATGATAATGCATACCTTATAAAGATTTACCTGGAAAATGAGGGGGAGTCTGTCGCAGAGGTCGCCAAACATGAGGCCGAGGTCTTTAGACGCTATTACGGAGAAGACGCTGCCATGCACCTGGTGGATGAGGAAGGCGTTTCTTATGTCAGAATGTATAAGATTCCTGGTGAAACGCTGAGTTCCTTGCCACCCGGTTCGTTACCGAATAATGCCGAGGAAAAGTTTGTTGATATGTTCGAGAGGCTTAACAAGCTGGGTATTATGCATAATGACCTTCATTCTGAAAATGTGCTGTGGGATTCGCGCTCACAATCCTTTTTCCCAATAGACATCAATAATATTAAAGAAAAATTCTTCAATTCAGATATCAATGAAAAAATAGCTATAAATAACTATGACCAAAGGAATTGGGCTTCAGTATTGCAATGTATAGCACAGAAGAAAAGCGCGATAACGTCTTGAATAGAGCGGAGTAAAAGCAGGTAATTGACTTGCGGGCAAAGTCATTTCCATCCAGTTATTCACGCGCAGGCGAGAATCTCTTGCAGATGAAACGCGTTTCTTCGGACAGAGATCCCTGGCTTTCGCCGAGGATGACAAGGGCGAAAAATGGCTTTGTCAGCAGTCTGATCAGCGCTTACGCGCTGGTTTTTTACTGTCTGAACGATGAGGAAATGTGTTACCCCAATGCCACCTTGATGCCGAGTGCAATCAACACTGTACCCAGTAGCTTATCCACCAGCTTTTGTGCTTTTTCCAATGCACGACGTACCGGGCCGCTTTGGAACAGCAGTACTAGCAGGGGCCACCATACCGCAGCCAGTCCCCAGATAATAAAGGCATACCACAATTTTTCTTCCACGCTGGAGTGGGTGCTCAGTACCTGAGTGAACATGGCAAGAAAGAACAGCGTGGCTTTCGGGTTAAGCAGATTGCACAGGTAACCTTGCAGGAAGGCCTTTTTCAAGCTGACCTCCTGGCGCGGTAGCGAAGCGACATTCAGCTTGCTGCCGCCTCGAGAAAGTAATGCCTGAATACCGATCACGATCAAGTAAAGCGCACCAGCATATTTTAAAATGTTAAACAGCCATGGTGTGGTGGTGATCACCACAGCTAACCCGGCGACGCAATAGGCCATATGCGTTGCGACATCGGTGATGACGCCCAAGGCGGTCATCATGGCAGGCAGACGCGCATAGCGGGCAGCGTTTTTGATCACCAGAAAGAAGTCGGGGCCGGGCGAGAGCATACCCAGCGTCGCGATGGTGGCGACAAACAGTGAGGTTTCAAGCATCAACAGCGTCCAAGTGGGGGACGAAGCGGAAAAAGGGTGTACGGTCGATCTTAACGCGGTAACGAGTGTGATGCACTCATAAGATTTTATTCTTGTCAGCAATATTGGCAATCAGAGCGCGTTGTGTTAACAAGTCTCCTTACTTTATTTATGGTTATATCCGTCATTATTTCGAATTATTTGCGTGTCTTAATTTTATCAGTCAGGGTCTTCGTATGGTCAGCGAAACACCACAGCAGCGGGAAATCACCCGGCTGTGTATCCAATGCGCACTGATGCTGTTGCAGCACGGTGCGGAGAGCACGGTAGTTGAGCAACTCTCTTCGCGCCTCGGGGTGGATAGCGTAGAAAGCTCCATTTCTGCCAACGCCATCGTCCTTACCACCATCATGAATGGACACTGCCTGACCTCGACGCGCAAGAACGTCGATCGCGGCATCAATATGCATGTGGTGACCGAAGTGCAGCATGTCGTGATCATGGCCGAGCACAAACTGCTGGATGTGGCTGGCGTTGAAAAACGCCTGACGGGCATCAAGCCGCTGTGCTATCCGCGCTGGCTGGTGGTGACCATTGTAGCGCTTTCGTGCGGCTGCTTCAGTAAGCTTAATTGCGGCGGTTGGGATGCCTTTGTGGTCACCATGCTTGCCAGCGGTGTAGCAATGTATGTGCGTCAGGTATTGACCTCGCTCCATCTCAATCCCCTGATCAACTCCTGTATTACCACCTTTGTCGCCACGTCGGTATCCGGGCTGTTGCTGCGTGTTCCTACATTTCATCAAACCTCGACGGTAGCAATGGCGGCCAGCGTGCTGCTGCTGGTGCCCGGTTTTCCGTTGATTAACGCGGTAGCGGATATGTTTAAAGGGCATGTGAATACCGGGCTGGCGCGTTGGGCGGTTGCCAGCCTGCTGACGCTGGCAACCTGTATTGGCGTCGTGGCTGCAATGGCAATATGGGGGTTACGCACATGGGCTTAACGCTGCTGTGGGGGCTCTTGCAGGATATCTTGCGGCGGCAGTGCCTGCGCTTGGCTTTGCTATGGTGTTCAATGTACCGGTCAAGGCGTTGCCTTATTGTGCACTGTTGGGGGGCACGGCGTGCGTTTTCTGTGCGTACAGATGGGCATGCCCATCGAATGGGGATCGTTTTTAGCGGCCATATTGATCGGTGTGATCGGAATTCACTGGTCGCGCTGGCTGTTGGCGCACCCGAAAGTGTTTACCGTTGCGGCGGTGATTCCGATGTTCCCCGGGTATTTCAGCGTATACGGCGATGATCTCGCTGGTAGAGCTTTCCCATCAGGGATACAGCGAAGCGTTGATGCGCGTGCTGATCACGCATTTCCTCAAGGCCTCTTTTATTGTCGGTGCGCTATCGATAGGGTTGTCTCTGCCGGGGATTTGGTTGTATAGCAAACGTCCCGGCGTGTAGCGGCATTAAGATTTTGCTTATTTTGCCCATCAGAAAATCGCCGTATCGACGTACCCATCACCTTTCCGTATAGTGTCTGCAATTTTTGAGCTATAGGGCTTTACCATGGTGATTAGTTTGATTGCAGCACTGGCGGTGGATCGTGTTATCGGCATGGAAAACGCCATGCCGTGGCATTTGCCGGCAGATCTAGCGTGGTTTAAGCGCCAGACGTTAAATAAGCCCATTATTATGGGGCGTAACACGTTTCGCTCTATCGGCCAGCCATTGCCGGGGAGAACAAATATTGTTGTCAGCAGTCGCGCTGGTGACGATGAGCGTGTGACCTGGGTGTCGACCTTAGAGGCGGCGCTGGAGGCCGCTTCAGGCGCTGAAAAGGTGATGGTCATCGGTGGCGGCAGTATTTATCAGCAGATGCTGCCCCAGGCTTCACGTCTTTATCTGACGCACATTGACGCCGAAGTGGAGGGTGATACTCATTTCCCAGAGTACGAACCGGATGCGTGGTCATCGGTGTTCAGCGAGTTTCATGATGCGGATGAAAAGAATTCGCACAGCTATTGCTTTGAGATTCTCGAACGGCGTTAACAGGATAGACGTACGCGCGGCGCGATCAGGCCGCGCGTGTTTTACTTATTCTGCGCCGACAGCTGCCACGCCTTGTGCCAATGATGGCTGAGTAAAGACCTGCTTATCCTCCCAGCGTAACATCGTCAGTTCGCCGCCCCAGCAGCACCCCGTATCTAATGCATAAATGTTATCTGGCGTTCCTTTTCCTTCCAGAGAGGCCCAGTGGCCGAATGCGATGGCATAGCCTGGTGTTTCTGCATTCCCTTCTACGACAGGACTGGGCAAGTAAAACCACGGCTTGAGCAGTGAAGGAGCCTCTTTGCATATCATGTCTAGCTGTCCGCCGGAGAAGCAGTAACGCATGCGGGTAAATACGTTGGTGCTAAAGCGCAGACGCGGTAAACCACTCAGCTCAGGGCTCCAGTGATTGGGCATATCACCGTACATCGCGTCCAAAAACAGCGGATAGCTGTCACTGCTGAGTATGGCTTCCACTTCACGTGCGCACAGTTGCGCGGTCTCCAGATCCCACTGCGGTGTTACACCGGCATGGGCCATCACCAGTTTAAGGTCGTTGTCGACCAGCATCACCGGTTGGCGGCGCAGCCAGTTGATCAGGGTATTGACATCCCGTGCGTTCAGCAGATCGTTGAGACGATCTTTCGGCTTGTTTCTGCTGATACCCGCATAAACCGCCAACAAATGAAGATCGTGGTTGCCCAGCACCATCTGTGCGGCAGGGCCTAACGAACGCACATACCGCAACACCTCCAATGAGGCCGGGCCGCGTGCCACCAGATCGCCAGTAAACCACAGCCTGTCGTGCGCCGGATTGAAAGAAACCTGCACCAACAGCGCCATTAACTCGTCAAAGCAGCCGTGCACATCGCCAATTAAGTAGGTAGACATCATCAATGTATCAGTGAGGGGATCGCTAAACGAAAAACAGAAATAGGAACCTGAAAGGCATCGCCCTGATGATCGATCATGTGGTAATGGCCTTCCATCGTGCCCAGCGGCGTTTCCAGTACCGTACCGCTGGTGTACTGAAATTCACTGCCAGGTTCGATCACCGGTTGTTCCCCGATCACGCCTTCGCCCTGAACTTCCGTTTGACGCCCGTTGGCATTGGTGATCATCCAGTAGCGCCCAATAAGTTGGACAGGATTACGCCCCAGATTGCGGATTGTGATGGTGTAAGCAAAGACAAAGCGGCTCTCATCGGGCTCGGACTGCGCTTCAACATAAAAACTCTGAACCTGAACACAAACACGGGGCGTATTAATCATCGCGACACTTCCAGTTATTCCTTCGTTGGCGGATGCTCAGACAGCCAGTTGGCCAGCCGGCAGTATTGCTCTACAGAGACATTTTCCGCACGGGCAGCGGGATCAATCTCTAACGCGATAAGCTGCTCTACGCTGAACACATTACCCAAGCTGTTGCGCAATGTTTTGCGGCGCTGGTTAAATGCGGCTGTAGTAATACGGCTCAGCACGCGGACATCAGCAACAGGATAAGGCTGTACGGCATGAGGAACAAGACGTACGACAGCAGAATCCACTTTGGGCGGTGGCGTAAAAGCGGTAGGTGGCACTTCAAGCACCGGGATCACCTGGCAGTAGTATTGTGCCATCACGCTTAACCGGCCATAGGCTTTGCTGTTCGGGCCAGCGACAAGGCGGTTCACCACTTCTTTTTGCAACATAAAGTGCATATCGCGAATAGCGTGAGTATAGCTAAACAGATGGAACATCAACGGCGTTGATATGTTGTAGGGTAAGTTGCCAAAAACGCGTAAGGGCTGGCCAATCTGTTGCGACAGCTCGGCGAAATTCACTGTCATGGCATCTTGCTGAATAACGGTAAGCTTATCTTTGAGTTGCGGATGTACCGTTAATCGAGCCGCGAGATCGCGGTCCAGTTCGACAACCGTAAACCGGGTAAGGTGCTCGGCAACGGGCAGCGTTAATGCGCCGAGGCCGGGACCAATCTCCACCATAGCGTGATCGGCCTGGGGATGAATGGCGGAGACAATACTCTCGATCACGAACTGATCGTTTAAAAAATTCTGCCCGAAACGCTTACGGGCAAAGTGGCCTTGATGGACGCGATTATTCATTACGGTGTTTCGTTATGGTGTTGAGTCATGTTGATGGCAAGCTGCAATGCCGTTATAAAGCTGCCCGGTTCTGCATCACCCGTTCCCGCGAGGGAGAGCGCGGTGCCGTGATCGACAGAGGTTCGGATAAAGGGTAAGCCTAGCGTAATGTTCACCGCTCGGCCAAATCCCTGGGCAGCCCTTGATCGTGATACATCGCCAGTACGGCGTCTGCTTCTTTCAGGTATTTGGGTTGGAATAACGTATCTGCGGGCAACGGACCCACCAGATTTATCCCCTGCGCGTGCAGTTCATCCAGCGCAGGAATGATGATATCCAACTCCTCACGCCCCATATGGCCGCCTTCGCCCGCATGGGGATTAAGTCCACACACGTAAATGCACGGCCGGGCCATCCCAAACTTCTGCTGGAGATCGCGCTGCAAAATCGCAATCACCTCATGCAGACAGTCGCGGGTAATGGCACGGGAAACGTCGGCCAGCGGCAGGTGCGTGGTTGCCAGCGCGACGCGCAGTTCCTCGGTCGCCAGCATCATCACCACTTTTTCGCAGCCGCTGCGAGCGGCGAAAAATTCGGTGTGTCCGCTAAAAGGCACACCGGCATCGTTGATGATGCCTTTATGCACGGGGCCGGTCACGAGCGCGGCAAATTCTCCACTCAGGCAACCATCACAGGCGCGAGCCAGTGTGTTTACTACGTACAGGCCGTTATCGACGTTAAGTTCGCCGAGGGAAACCTCTGCGGATAATGCAACCGGTAATATCGTCAGCGAACCTGCACGTTGCGCGCTTGCAGGAGCGCCGGGTTGGTAGTCTCGCAGCGTTATCGACAGACCCAGCAGCGTTGCTCGGCTGCGAAGCAACGCCGGGTCGGCACACACCACCAGTTCTACCGGCCAGTCACGCTGGGCCAGTTGAATGATGAGGTCGGGACCAATCCCGGCGGGTTCGCCGGGATTGATGACGATACGATACGTAGTTATGGTCATTGTGCTGAGCTGCTGTCGCTGCCGTTGACGATCTTCACATAAGCGGCTGCACGTTGTTCCTGCATCCAGGTTTGCGCCTCTTCAGAGAATTTACGGTTAAACAGCATGCGGTAAGCACGATCTTTCTGCGCTGCGTCGGTTTTGTCGACCTGACGCGTGTCTAACAGTTGAATCAAATGCCAGCCGAAGGAGGAGTGGACCGGGGCGCTGATTTCCCCTTTGCGCAGTTTCATCAGCGCATCGCGGAATGACGGATCGTACATATCCGGCGCAGCCCATCCCAGATCGCCGCCCTGATTGGCTGAGCCGGGATCTTGCGAAAGCTGTTTTGCCTGAGCCGCAAAATCAGTCGTTCCCTGTTTGATCTGCTGTGCTACTTCCTCCAGTTTTGCCTGTGCATGACTGTCGTTCATCACGACAGACGGTTTCAATAGGATGTGGAGTGCATGCACTTCGGTAACGAAAACGGATTTATCGCCGCCACGAATATCGTTAACGCGCAAAATATGGAAACCCACGCCGGAACGAATCGGGCCGACTACCTGGCCTTTTTGGGCTTGCGTCAGGCGTTCAGCGAACAGGGATGGGATCTCCTGAAGTTTGCCCCAGCCCATTTCGCCGCCTTTCAGCGCCTGTGAATCCGCCGAGTGTGCGATCGCCAGCTTGGCGAAGTCGGCTCCACCTTTCAGCTGTTGTACCAATGAGTTAACCAGGTTTTCTGCATCGTCCACCTGCTGCTGAGACTGGTTTTCTCCCAGAGGGATCAGAATGTGGCTCAGGTTCAGTTCAGCGTCTTCACCGGTCTGGTTAGCGATCTGTTTCGCCAGCGCGTCAACTTCCTGCGGTAGTACGGTGATGCGGCGACGCACTTCGTTATTACGGACTTCGGCAATGGTCATCTCTTTGCGAATCTGGTTGCGATAGGCGCTGTAGGTCAGATTCTCATAAGTCAACTGACTTTTTAGCTGGTCGAGCGTCATGCGGTTTTGTGCCGCAATGTTGTTGATGGCCTGATCCAACTGCGCATCACTAATTTGGATATTCATTTTTTTTGCCATTTGCAAAATGATGTTATCCATAATCAGACGATCGAGGATCTGGTGGCGCAACGTACTCTCATCCGGTAACTGTTGTCCCGCTTGCTGCGCATTCATCTTCACGGACTGTAAAAGCGTGCTGACATCACTTTCAAGTACGACGCTGTTGTCCACGACGGCGGCGACTTTATCAACAACCTGTGGCGCAGCAAAAGCTGCATTGGCGCTGAGGGCCAGCTCGAGGATAAGCGTTTTCCAGTTCTTCATACCTTTCCCGTTAGTTTCACCCGCAAGGCGGATTAAAAGTTGATGTGTTACCGTTCATTCCACGCGCGCATGACCGCATCAGAATGCGCGCTGATAAGGCAGAATACCTGAGCGCAGCATTTTTTGCGCACCCAGCGTTTCATTGCTGCTTAAACCCCGCAGCTCGATGTTGATCGAGAACTTGTTGTCATACTCACTGGACTGCCGATTGGTATTCCAGTCGGTAATTTTCCGCTCGTAGCCCATATTGACGGCCCAGCAGCAGGTGTTGTATTGAAAGCCGATATGCTGGTTGGCGGTTTGATTCGCTTTGGTGTCGTAGTAATACGCACCAACCACGGACCAACGGTCGGCAATCGACCAGGCTGCGGTGAGCCCCACTTGCGAAATACCCTGCTGATAAGCCCGGCTTGCCAACAGATTCTGTACGGAGTTTTGAATATATTCCCTGCTGGCGTAGCGGTAGTTCAACTGCACCAGTTTCTCGCTATCCTGGCGATATTCCAGCACCGCGTTGCCCTGCGAAATGCTCTCAAGGCGCGTATCATATTGCAAACCGCCGCGCATGCCCCACAGATCGTTAATCTTCCAATAGCTGTCGCCGGCCCATACCAGACTGCCGTTATCGTCGTTTTTATCCATTACCGTGGTGCTATCCCCGGTTCTGGGGCGATCGAAGTAATAGATTTGACCGACGGAAGCATTAAAACGTTCCACCAGATTTTGATCATAAACGCGGGTAGTCAAACCGGTCGCAACCTGATTGGCCGACGCGATGCGATCCAGCCCGCTGTAACTGCGGTCGCGAAACAGGCCGGTATAGTCGTTTTGCAGCAGCGTAGAGTCATAGGTGTAAACGCTGCTTTGATCGCGGTAAGGCACATACAGGTACTGTACGCGCGGTTCCAGCGTTTGGGTAAAGGCGTTGGACCAATCCATTTCGCGTTCAAACACCAGTTTGCCGTCAACTTTGTACTGCGGCAAAACGCGATTGACCGAATCCTTCAGCGCATCGCGCTTGATGTTGCTGATTTGCGCATTGGGATCGGCACGGAAGCGTTCCAGATTGGTTTGTTGATAATGGGTTGCCATCAGCTTCGCTTCGGTGTTCAAGCTACCCCACCGGTTGGTCAATGGCAGACTGACCGTTGGTTCAGCATGAAAACGCGTCGCTTCGGGGCGGTTGTTGTTCATGTTGATAAATTTTACCGCTTGCCCATAAAGATGCATATCGAACGGGCCGATATCCTCTCGGTAGTAGTTGAGGTCGAGTTGGGGCTCGGCGCGGTAAACATCATTATTGGTGTTAGCCGCCAGCAATTGGAACTGTTTATTGGATAACGTAGCGTCCCAATCCTGGTTAGCATAGCCGACGCTGAATTTTTGGTTCACGTAGCCGCTGGTCGTGGAGCCGTAAGAAGAATCGAGGTCTTTGAAATAGTTGATATCGCTGACCTTGGTGTAATCGCTGTTAAAGCGCCACACCTGATCCATGATACCGTCGTGCTGCCAGTGAAGAAGCCAGCTCGTATCTTTGTCGTCTTCATTGTCACAACGATAGGCTCTGTCATTCGGCAGCCAGTCCAACTGCACCGTACCGGTGCCTGGCGCGGCAAGATAACGGAACTCGTTTTGCAACTGTACGCCGCGCTTGGTCAGGACGTGCGGCGTAATGGTCGCATCCATGTTGGGTGCGATATTCCAGTAGTAGGGCGTGATCAGTTCAAAGCCGCTGCTGCCTCTGTAGCGGGCGTTGGGAATCAAAAAGCCGGAGCGGCGTTTGTCACCCACGGGCAGTTGCAGGTAAGGGCTATAGAAGACCGGGACGTCGCAAATTTTGACGCGCGCATTCCAAATTTCAGCAACTTGCTCATCCCTGTCATGGATCACTTCCGAACCGACGACACTCCAGCTATCATCTCCCGGCAGGCAAGTAGTGAAGGAACCGTTTTCCAGAATGGTGTAGCGATTGTCACCGCGCATTTGCATTTTATCGGCATCGCCACGGTCCTGACGGTCAACCATTTGGTAATCGCCCTGAAACACGTCGGTATCTCGCGTATTCAGGTTAGACCAGGCTTTGGGGCCTTTCAGGATGACCAGGTTGTCATCATAATTGACATTGCCAGTGGCGGTGATGGTGCGCACCGGGGCGCCAGCGGCGTCAGTACCGCTCTGGCGCAGTTCCACCTGATCGGCCTGCAAGCGACTGTTGCCTTGCTCAACGTTGACGTTACCCAGGAAACGGGCGTTATCCGGATAGTTGGCTTCACTTTTGTCCGCCTGAATATGTACCGGGAGCGTATTGGTCTCGCCAGTGACCAGCGGCCGTGTAAACGTAGGAACGCCAAGCCGGCACTGAGCGGCAAGATCGGCCAACGCGTGTTGGCTGTAGAGCGCCGACCCAATCAAGGTGGCCAGCAGAGTTGGAAAACATTTTTTCATACGCGGTATCGGTGTTCCGTCATCAAGGGCATCATGCCGGCAAACGGTCAGAGACTATATCACTGGCTTACGTTGCGCCAGTGTAAATTCCCCACTGTTTCTCTGCTCTGCCGTTAGGTGCAACGCTAAATGACAGGTATGATAAAGCAATTTTTGGCCGACGGCATGAGGATTTGAGGAAGTATATGCGCTATTGGGGCAAGTTGCTGGGCTTGATACTGGGTATTATGTCCGGCGGCGGCGTGTGGGGTGTGATTACGGGCGTGCTGATGGGCCATATGGTTGATAGAGCCAGGGCTGCGCGTCGCCGTGATTATTTTTCCGCACAGTCTACCCGACAGTCGCTATTTTTTCTCACCACGTTTCAGGCCATGGGGCACCTGACCAAATCCAAAGGGCGCGTCTGGCAGCGCAGCAGGCCTTTCGTGAAGGGAAATCAAATGCGTTCCCGGTACGCACCAAATTGCGTAAGCTGCGCGATGCCTGCCTGGGCCGCTTCGATATGATCAGAATGTTTCTCGATATCCAGCTTCAGGTCGCGTTTAACGACGGCGCGTTGCATCCGAAGGAACGGCGGTTGTTGTACGTGTTTGCGGATGAGTTGGGCGTGACGCGTGAACAGTTCGAATTTTTCATGCGCAATATGGAAGGGCAGCAGCGCCAGTCTCGGCAACAGGGTCAATCGAAGCAACACCAATCAAGGCAGAATGGCGAATCATACCAGCGTCGCAATCAATCTTATGGTGGGCAGTCGTATGGCGGCCAATCGCAGGGCGGGCAGCGTCAGCAGCCGCCTTATACGCGGGGGCCAACGCTTGAGAGTGCCTGCCGCACGCTGGGCGTGCGCACCAGCGATGATGCGGCGACGGTAAAACGCGCTTATCGTAAACTAATGAACGAGCACCATCCTGATAAACTGGCGGGTAAGGGGCTCTCTCCGCGCATGATGGACATGGCAAAACGCAAGGCGCAAGACATTCAGGTCGCCTATGAGTTTTTAAAAAGCAGTCACGCCGCCAAGTAACCCCTCTCCAGTTTTCCCGCGTTTTTCTTGACGATTACCTTAAAAATCAGAAATCAGGCTCACAACGAAAGTGCATCGGCGTACCAAACGCGGGGTGCGTGATAGCCAGTTCCTGTGCGTGCAGCAGCAGACGCGGTGCTAAGGCTTTGGCTTCAGGGTGGGCGTAAAAACCATCACCGAGAATCGGGTGCCCGAGTGCGAGCAGGTGTACGCGCAATTGGTGTGAGCGCCCGGTAATTGGCATCAGCTTCACGCGTGTGGTACCATCGGTCTCGCGCGTCAGTACCTGATACTGGGTTTGCGCCGGTTTTCCCTGTTCAAAACAGACCTTCTGTTTTGGGCGATTGGGCCAGTCGCAAATCAGTGGCAGATCGATCAATCCTTCATCGTGCTCCAGCCACCCCCATACCCGTGCGATATAGGATTTTTTGGGCTCTCGTTCGCGAAATTGGCGTTTCAATTCTCTCTCGGCCGCTTTGGTCAACGCGACGGCAATCACACCGCTGGTGGCCATATCGAGGCGATGTACGGATTCTGCGTGAGGGAAATCCCGCTGAATGCGGCTCATCGTGCTGTCATGATGCTCAGGTGCTCTGCCGGGAACGGAGAGTAAGCCGCTGGGCTTGTTGACCACAATAATATGTTGATCCTGATACAACACGTGCAGCCAGGGATCGATGGGCGGGTTATAGGGTTCCATGGTGGCTCCTGCGGCGGCAACGGAGAGGCCGTTGCCGCCGGCATTATTGACTACTGGTGAGAGACCACCACCAAACGAATGGCATCCAGCCGCCAGTTAGCCTGATGCAGATTGAGCAGCACCTGTTCCCGCTGTGTTTCCAGCGCCAGCAGTTCATCGTCACGGATGTTCGGGTTAACCGCCTTCAGGGCTTCCAACCGTTCCCGTTCGCGGCGCAGTTGCAGATCGGCCTGCTGTTGCGCATCTATAATCAACTGCTGCGCCTGAGCAGCCACCAAGGGTTCGGCCTGCTGCAACATACTGTGAGCGTCGGCTTGTACCGCATTCACCAATTTGCTGGAGGTATGGCGGTTTACCGCGTTGAGCTGGCGGTTAAAGCTTTCAAACTCTACCTGCGGAGCCAGATTTTTACCGGTGCGATCCATCAGTAAACGTAACGGTGTCGGCGGTAGGAAGCGGGTCAACTGCAACTGCTTAGGTGTCTGTGCTTCCACCACGTAGACCAACTCAGCCAGTAGCGTCCCCACAGGCAGCGCTTTGTTTTTCAGCAGTGACACGGCACAGCTACCGGTATCTCCGGACAAAATCAGATCCATGCCGTTGCGGATCAGCGGATGTTCTCAACTGACAAACTGTGCATCTTCCCGCGACAGCGCCTGCTCACGTTCGAAGGTGATGGTGCAGCCATCCTGCGGCAAGCCGGGAAAATCCGGCACCAGCATATGATCGGAAGGTGTGAGAATAATCAGATTATTGCTGCGATCTTCCTGATTCACGCCGACAATATCTAACAGATTCAGAGCGAAAGTGACCAGGTTGACGTCGTTGTCCTGTTCCTCGATGGATTGAGCTAGCATCTGCGCGGCTTCACCGCCGTTGGAGTGCATTTCCAGCAGGCGATCGCGGCCGAGTTCGAGCTGCGCTTTCAATGCATCGTGCTGTTGGCGGCAGGTACGAATAAATTCATCCAGCCCGTCACTCTCTGTTGGAACGCTCAGGCGCTCAATCAGCGTGCTGTAATGGGCATCATAAATGGTACGGCCCGTTGGGCAGGTATGTTCGAAGGCATCGAGCCCTTCGTGATACCACCGTACCAGAAGCGCCTGTGCGGTGTTTTCCAGGTAGGGTACCAGCACCTGAATTTCTTGCGTTTGGCCGATACGATCCAGACGTCCGATACGCTGCTCCAGCAGATCCGGATTAAACGGCAGATCGAACATGATCAGGTGGCTGGCGAATTGGAAGTTACGCCCTTCAGAACCGATCTCCGAGCAGATCAGTACCTGCGCACCATCTTCTTTCGAAGCAAAATAGGCTGCCGCGCGATCGCGCTCAAGGATAGACAACCCTTCATGGAATACGGCAGCGCGAATTGCTTCACGCGTGCGTAATACCTGCTCAAGCTGCAAAGCAGTAGCGTCTTTGGCGCAAATCACCAATATCTTTTTGTCGCGATTGGCGGTCAGGTAACCGAGCAGCCACTCAACGCGCGGATCAAAGTTCCACCAGATAGCATCGTCCCCTTCCAGCATTTGGTAAATCTGCTCCGGGTACAGCATGTCGCGCGCGCGTGCTTCCGGCGTTTTACTGCCGCTCATGATGCCGGAGACTTTAATAGCCGTCTGGTATTGCGCGGGCAGCGGTAACTTGATCTGGTGTAGCGCACGCTGCGGGAAGCCTTTTACACCTTGGCGCGTATTGCGGAACAGCACGCGGCTGGTGCCTTGTCTGTCCATGAGCATGGCAATCAGTTCCTGCCGTGCGGTTTGGCGATCGGCGGTGTCGCTATTGACAGCCTTGAGTAGCGGTTCGCAGTCTCGCTCGCTCAGCAATTCGGTGAGCAGGTTCATCTCATCTTTGCTGAGGTTTTCATCGGCAAGCAGGAGCGCAACGGCATCCGCCACCGGACGATACTGCTGCTGTTCTTTAACGAATTCACGGTAGTCGTGGAAACGATTTGGATCTAACAGTCGCAAGCGAGCAAAGTGGCTCTCCTGGCCGAGTTGCTCAGGGGTTGCAGTCAGCAGCAGCACGGCAGTAATGCGTTGCGCCAACTGCTCAATCGCCTGATATTCATGGCTAGGGGCGGCTTCGCTACAGGCGAGATGGTGTGCTTCATCGACCACCAGTAAATCCCAGTGGGCGGCGAGCAGTTGTTCAAAGCGCGCCGCATTTTTCTGAACAAAACCCAGGGAGCAGATGATTAACTGCTCGGTCTCAAACGGGTTACTGCTGTCGAGTCGGGCCTCGGCATAGCGATCATCATCAAACAGGGATAACAGCAGGTTAAAGCGGCGCAGCATCTCCACCAGCCACTGATGTTGCAGGGTTTCCGGCACCACAATCAGCACGCGTTCAGCGCGCCCGGCCAGCAGTTGCTGATGGATAACCATCCCGGCTTCAATGGTCTTGCCCAGACCCACTTCATCGGCCAGCAGTACGCGCGGCGCGTGGCGTTGACCCACTTCGCGCGCAATGTGCAACTGGTGGGGGATCAGGCTGGCGCGCATGCCGCGCAGGCCACCCCAAGGCTGCAATGCTTGAGCCTGTTGGTGCAAACGCGTGCGATATCGCAGGGCAAAGCGATCCATACGATCGAACTGTCCGGCAAACAGGCGAACTTGCGGCTTATTAAAGGTCAACTTGCTGTCCAGCATCACTTCGCGCAGCTCTGCCGGTGTACCGTCATCAAGGCGTTCACCGATATAAACGATCAGCCCGTTTTCGTCGCTGGTTTCAGTGACGCTGAGCTGCCAGCCTTCGTGGCTGGTGACGGTATCGCCAGAATTAAACATGACACGGGTGATCGGAGCATCGCTTCTAGAATAGAGGCGATTTTCTCCGCTTGCGGGAAAAAGCAGTGTGACCATGCGTACATCCAGAGCAACAACCGTGCCCAGTCCCAGCTCGCTTTCCGTATCGCTGATCCAGCGTTGACCAAGTGTAAAAAGCATAAATTCGTAGCTCGATATTTGTCATTGTCGGGCATGTCGGAAAGAGTAAAGCCTGTCGTTAATCCCTTTGGGGATGAATGATTAGTGGTGGTAATGCATACCCGTTTTCAGTCAGGCATTAAAAGAGGGGTATGGTAATGGAAGGCGCGGCATTCGTCATCCATTCAACGCTTAAAATAATCCCATCTGGCCGGTAATCAGGCTGGAAAATCATCCTGTAAAAACGGCAGAATCGCATCAGCCACCGGTTGCAGTTGGCGCTCGACGTAGTGAGTATAGTCCAGCGTAGAATGCCGGGTTTCCAAAGGCTCTGGGCCGTTGAGCGTCATCACATAGCTGATCCAACCGCCATTCTGGTATTGAAGCTGGCGACCTATCTGGCGGTTGTAGTCGTCAGCGAGTCGGGCGGCACGCACGTGCGGTGGTACGTTTTTCTGGTAATCACTCAGCGGACGACGCAGCCGTTTACGGTAGACAAGCAGATCGTCAAACTCGCCGTTCAGGGTTTTTTCGACATATTCTCGCAGCCGGGCTTGATACGGCTGCTGGCGGAAGATACGCGCATAAAGCTGCTGTTTAAACTGCTGCGCCAGCGGCGTCCAATCGGTGCGTACCGTTTCCAGCCCTTTGTAAACGATTTTTCCCCGTCAGGCGTCTGCGCCATTCCCGCATAGCGCTTCTTGCTGCCCTGTTCCGCACCGCGAATGGTGGGCATCAAAAAGCGGCAGTAGTGGGTTTCAAATTGCAATTCGAGCGCGCTGGTGAGCCCTAACGTTTGTTGCAGGTGGTTTTGCCACCAGTGATTGACCAACTGGGCCAGATTACGGCATATCTCGATGGCTTCATCATTATCATGCGTGCGTTTCAGCCAGACGAAGGTGGGGTCGGTATCACCGTAGATCACCTGATAGCCCTGCGACTCAATCAAGGCGCGGGTTTGCTGCATAATCTCGTGACCGCGCAGGGTGATTGAGGAGGCCAGCCGCGGATCGAATAAACGGCAGCCGCTGGCACCCAACACGCCATAGAAAGCGTTCATAATGATTTTCAGCGCCTGCGACAGCGGTTTATTCCCGGCGCGCTTGGCGGCATCGCGTCCCTGCCAAATCTGCTCGACAATGGCGGGCAGGCAATGCTGCTGGCGCGAGAAGCGGGCACCACGAAAGCCGGGCGCTGACGCGTCGTCATCCGGCTGTTGCATGCCGCAAATCAACCCCACCGGGTCGATAAGAAAGGTACGGATGATCGAGGGGTACAGGCTTTTATAATCGAGCACCAACACCGAATCGTACAGCCCAGGAGATGAATCCATGACAAAGCCGCCGGGACTAGCCTCCACGGCAACTTCGCCCAGATTAGGAGCTACGTAGCCAAGACGATGCATGCGCGGCAGATACAGGTGGCTGAATGCGGCGACCGACCCGCCGCTGCGATCCGCCGCCAATCCGGTGACGGTGGCGCGTTCCAGCAGGAACGGCATCAGCTCGGTTTTTTCAAAAATGCGCGTGACCAGCTCACAGTCCTGAATGTTATAGCGGGCGAGGGCGGGTTTATCGTGTGCAAAGCGCTGCTCGATTTCATCCATGCGCTGGTAGGGATTATCCGACAGTTTGCCTTCCCCCAGCAGCGTCTGGGACACGTACTCCAGACTAAAAGAGGGAAAATTCCAGGTAGCGGATTTCAAGGCTTCAATGCCGTCTACAATCAGCCGCCCTGGCGTACTGGCGAAGAAATGCCCCTGTTTGAAACCGTGCTCGCGCCACTCCAGTTCCTGATTGCCCCGGCCCAAGCGCAGCGGGATGCGATAACGCTCGACATGTTTTTGCAGCACACGCAGGTCAAACTGCACCAGATTCCAACCGATAATGACATCGGGATCGTGCTCTGCAAACCAGGCGTTGAGTTTCTCCAACAATTGTGGGCGACTGTTGACATATTCCAGCGCAAATTCAGGGGCAGACGGCACATCATCGGGCTCAAGGCCCAGCATATACACCTGACGCTGCCCACACCCTTCCAGCCCGATGCAGTAAAGCTCACCGTGCCGGCTGGTTTCGATATCCAGCGACACCAGCTTTAATCTGGGACGATAGTCAGGGCTGGGCTTCATCTGAGCGTGAACCACCGCATTCAGCCCGGCAGGCTGACCGCTGAACCACACCGGCGCGGTGATAAAGCGTTCCATCAGATAACGATCTGGGGGGATGTCCGCTTCATAAACGGTAATGCCCGCTTCCTGTAATCGCTTTTCCAGTGCCAGCAGTTGGCGGTAATGAGAACAATAGAGGCCCAGCAGCGGCTGGTGGTGGAAATCTTGTAACATCAAAGGGCGCAACGAGGTGGGGGGGGGGGGGGGGGGGGGGGGACGCTGCTTACGGGTCACTTAGGTATCGGTATTCAGCAGCACTTCAGTGCGCGCCTGCTGCTGCGCGGGAATGAAGGCCACCTCCTGTTGAGGTGGTAATGAAACCAGCACCGGACCACCGTCGGTGGCGAGCCAGAGATCAATCTGAATGCCAGCGGGGGTGCCATGCCAGTGGCGGGTAAGAATAAACCCCCTGAGACGCCTGCACCACGCGTGAATACCTCAGCCAAAAGAGAAGTATTAAGTATGGTTATATATGGGTCTTCCCTTGTTGTGGTGGCTGAAGGCATGATAATGGCGTATTAAATCGCCAGAGGTCACCACCATGGACGAAAAGTCTCTCTACGCTCATATCCTCAACCTGTCTATTCCGTGGCAGGTAAAGTCTCTTTCTCTCGATGAAAATGCCGGTTCTGTTACCGTTACAGTTGAGATTGCGAAAAACACTCAGTTAACCTGTCCAACCTGCGGGAAATCTTGTCCTATTCACGATCACCGACATCGTAAATGGCGCCATCTCGATACCTGTCAGTTCGCGACAATAGTCGAAGCTGATGTACCCCGTATTATGTGCCCGGAGCATGGCTACCAGACGCTGTCTGTTCCATGGGCCGGCCCCGGTAGCCGGTATACGCTGTTGTTCGAGTCGTTCGTTATCTCATGGCTGAAAATCAGCACCGTGGATGCCGTCAGGAAACAGCTGAGGCTGAGCTGGAATGCTGTCGATAATATTATGCAACGGGCGGTTAAGCGTGGACTGGCCCGTCGAAAAACACCTCAGGCCGCACGTCATCTCTGTGTTGATGAGGTCGCTTTCAAAAAGGGGCATCAGTACGTCACCGTTATCTCTGATACCCAAGGACAGGCATTGGAACTCAAAGATGATCGCGGAGTTGAAAGTCTTGCTGGCTATCTCCGGAGTCTGGGTGACCGCCAGATTGAATCCATTAAAACCCTGTCGATGGACATGAATCTATCCTATATAAGCGCAGCGCGGCTCCATCTGCCTAACGCGGTGGAGAAGATCGCGTTCGACCACTTCCATGTAGCGAAAATGCTCTGTGCCGTCGTAGATAAAACACGACAGTTGGAGATGAAAACCATCCCGTTACCGGCACGAAAAAGTGCACATCGTTCCCGTTATCTGTGGTTGTACGGTCGCCATAAACGTCATGGTCGAATAGCAGAAAGACTGGAAGCAGCGCAGATGGTTCTGCCTGATACCAGCCGTTGCTGGGCAATGAAGGCGCTGGCCCGGGAACTCTGGAACCGCCGGTATGACGAACACAGCAGGCGTCTGTGGCTGGAATGGATAGGGATGGCAAAAGACGTTGGTGTCCCGCTACTAAGCAGCGCCGCCCGGACGTTACGTAAACGACTGTACGGGATCCTGAATGCCATGAAACACAGGGTATCAAACGGTAATGCAGAGTCACTAAACAGCAAGATAAGGCTGCTGCGGATCAAGTCCAGAGGATACCGGAACAAAGAACGCTTTAAGGTGGCAGTGATGTTCCATTACGGCAGGTTAAACATGTTGTTATGAGTCTCCCACCATGATAGGGGAAGACCCATGTGTATACAGTATAATGCTATTAATGATTCGGTGACACGCCTGTTTGATTACATACCAGTGTCAGTCACATAAAGCGCGCGGCCGTGTAGCGAGAGCGTTACGCCGCATGACAGGAGTAGAAATGGCTATTGACGAGAACAAACAAAAGGCATTGGCGGCTGCGCTGGGCCAGATCGAAAAGCAATTTGGTAAAGGTTCTATCATGCGTTTGGGCGAAGACCGCTCAATGGACGTTGAAACGATCTCTACCGGCTCTCTGTCACTTGATATTGCCTTGGGGGCTGGTGGGCTGCCAATGGGGCGTATCGTTGAAATCTACGGACCAGAATCGTCAGGTAAAACCACACTAACGCTGCAAGTTATCGCCGCTGCACAGCGTGAAGGTAAAACCTGCGCATTTATCGATGCTGAACATGCACTCGATCCGATTTATGCCAAAAAGCTGGGTGTCGACATAGATAACCTGCTGTGTTCTCAGCCCGATACCGGCGAGCAGGCGTTAGAGATTTGCGATGCGTTGACGCGTTCAGGCGCGGTTGACGTGATCATCGTTGACTCCGTGGCGGCACTGACGCCGAAAGCGGAAATCGAAGGTGAAATCGGTGATTCCCACATGGGTCTGGCGGCTCGCATGATGAGTCAGGCGATGCGTAAGCTGGCCGGTAACTTGAAGCAGGCGAATACGCTGCTGATTTTTATCAACCAGATCCGTATGAAAATTGGCGTTATGTTTGGTAACCCGGAAACCACCACCGGGGGTAACGCGCTGAAGTTTTATGCTTCTGTACGTCTCGATATCCGCCGCATTGGCTCCATTAAAGATGGAGAAGAAGTGGTGGGCAGCGAAACCCGCGTGAAAGTGGTGAAAAACAAAGTGGCTGCGCCCTTTAAACAGGCTGAGTTCCAGATCATGTACGGTGAAGGGATCAACATCCACGGTGAGTTGGTCGATCTTGGCGTGAAACATAAGCTGATTGAGAAAGCGGGTGCTTGGTATAGCTACAACGGCGACAAGATCGGGCAAGGCAAAGCGAATGCGTGCAATTACCTGAAAGAAAACCCGGCAGTCGCGGCCGAGTTGGATAAAAAGCTGCGTGAAATGCTGCTGCACAACAAAGATCATGTGTCTGCACCAGCAAGCGAAGCGGGTTTCTACGATGATGCAGAAACCGCGGGTAGTGAAAATAACGGCGAATTTTAAACCGCGTTAAGTGACTTGAATGGAGCACGATAAACGTTATTCGTAGTTTGTCGTGCTCTCTCACCAAGATGTATCTTCAATGACACCATCAACTCCCTCTGTTAACGCACTCACTATTGCAATGCGCCTGTTAGCGGTACGCGATCACAGTGAAGGGTAGCTACGCCGCAAGTTGACGGCTCGTGTTGATCCGGCATTTGACGCTGCTTTGGCATATTGCCATGAACACGGCTGGTTGGATGATGCGCGATTTGCTCAGCGGTACATTCATGGACGAAGCCGAAAAGGCTATGGCTCTCAGCGTATTGTGGCGGAATTACGTCAGAAAGGCCTTTCGCGTTCTGTCATTTCATCCGCATTGATGGAATGTGAATTGACTGGTTCGCCCTCGCGCAGCAGGTAGCAACGCGTAAATTTGGTGATGTGCCGCCAATTGACTGGAAAGAAAAAGCAAAACAACAGCGATACTTGTTAACTCGCGGCTTTTCTCATGATGAAATTCAGGACATTTATACGAATTTTTCGCATTGAATGCATCCAGTGTTTTACTTCCCCCCGAAGAAAATTTATCTTATTCCCACTTTTTGTTCGTGAGTTGCACGGGTAGCGTCACTATGCTGCACTAGCCTTGCCCACGATCTGTTCTTTTAGTTTCATTCCAGGACAATTATGAGCAAGAGCACCGCTGAGATCCGTCAAGCGTTTCTCGATTTTTTCCAGAGTAAAGGACACCAGATCGTTTCCAGTAGTTCACTGGTGCCGAATAACGATCCGACATTGCTGTTTACCAATGCGGGAATGAACCAGTTCAAGGATGTTTTCCTGGGGCTGGACAAGTGCAACTATGTGCGTGCTACCACGTCACAGCGCTGCGTGCGTGCAGGCGGTAAACATGACGATTTAGATAACGTCGGGTACACCGCGCGTCACCACACCTTCTTTGAAATGCTGGGTAATTTCAGCTTCGGTGACTACTTCAAGCGTGATGCCATCCAATATGCATGGGAACTGCTGACTGGTGCGCAATGGTTTAACCTGCCCAAAGAGAAATTATTGGTAACGGTATATGCCACCGACGATGAAGCCTATGACATCTGGGCAAACGAAGTCGGCGTACCCGCCGAGCGCATTATCCGTATTGGTGACAACAAGGGCGGTCAATACGCGTCTGATAACTTCTGGCAGATGGGTGATACTGGCCCATGTGGTCCGTGTTCGGAAATTTTTTACGATCATGGCGACCATATCCAGGGCGGTCCTCCGGGAAGCCCGGATGAAGATGGCGATCGCTATATCGAGATCTGGAACCTGGTATTTATGCAGTTCAACCGTCAGGCTGATGGCACCATGGTTCCGTTGCCTAAACCGTCTGTTGATACCGGGATGGGGCTGGAGCGTGTTACTGCGGTATTGCAACACGTAAATTCCAACTACGAGATCGATGTCTTTACCACATTGATCCAAGAAGCGGCGCGCATTATTGGCACTCAGGATTTGAGCAACAAGTCCTTGCGCGTTATCGCTGACCATATCCGCTCCTGCGCATTCCTGATCGCTGATGGCGTCGTGCCATCCAACGAAAACCGTGGTTATGTTCTGCGCCGTATTATTCGTCGCGCGGTGCGTCACGGTAATTTCCTCGGTGCCAAAGAGGCCTTCTTCTATAAATTGGTTGCGCCATTGATTCAGGTCATGGGGGCGGCGGCTGATGAATTGAAACAGCAGCAAGCGGTGGTTGAACAGGCGCTGAAAGCGGAAGAAGAGCAGTTTGCCCGCACGCTGGAACGCGGCCTTAGCCTGCTGGATGAAGAGATCAAAAACCTGAAAGGGAACGTACTGGACGGTGAGACGGCGTTCCGGCTGTATGACACTTACGGCTTCCCGTTCGATTTAACGGAAGACGTGTGCCGTGAGCACGATCTTACGGTGGATAAGGACGGCTTTGAGCGTGCGATGGAAGCACAACGACAGCGCGCGCGTGAAACCAGTGGGTTCGGCATCGATTATAACACCCTGATTCGTGTTGATGTGGCCACGCCATTTACGGGATACGACAAGACACAGCAGCTGGCTACGGTTATCGCACTCTATCAAAATGGACAGGCGGTCGAAGCGATCAATGCCGGTGAAGAGGGCGTGGTTATCCTCAATGAAACACCGTTCTATGGGGAATCGGGCGGTCAGGTCGGCGATACCGGGACACTGCATAATGCCAACGTGCGCTTTACCGTTGGGAATACCCAAAAGTTTGGTCAGGCAATTGGTCACCTGGGGTCTCTGACTCAGGGTACGTTGCGCGTCAATGATACGGTGAATGCTGATGTAGATAGTGAGCGTCGCGATCGTATTCGTCTTAACCACTCCGCCGCTCACTTGCTGCACGCCGCGCTGCGCCAGGTACTGGACGAGCACGTTGCGCAGAAAGGCTCGTTGGTTAACGATAACTACCTGCGGTTTGACTTCTCGCAACCGGAAGCCATGACGGCAGAGCAAATCCGTCAGGTGGAAGATATTGTCAACGCGCAGATTCGTCGTAACCACTACGTTGACACTAACGTGATGGCGCTGGCGGATGCAAAAGCCAAAGGTGCAATGGCCCTGTTCGGTGAGAAATATGAAGACCATGTGCGCGTATTAACCATGGGCGATTTCTCCATTGAGCTGTGTGGCGGTACGCACGCCAAACGTACCGGGGATATCGGTTTGTTCCAGATTGTCTCCGAATCAGGGACGGCGGCGGGTATTCGACGCATTGAAGCCGTAACGGGCAGTGTGGCACTGGTGGCGCTGCATCGTCAAAGTGACGTATTACAGGATGTGACCCAACTGGTCAAAGGCGATAGCCATAACGTGGCGGAAAAAGTGCGTTCCCTGCTGGATCGTACTCGTCAGTTGGAAAAAGAGCTGCAACAGTTGAAAGAACAGCAGGCAGCCCAGGAAAGTGCCTCGCTCTCCTCGAAGGCGAAAACGATCAAGGGTGCTAAACTGTTGGTAACACAGTTGGATAACACCGACCCGAAATTATTGCGTACTATGGTGGACGATCTGAAGAACCAGCTCGGTTCAGCCATCATTGTGCTGGCAACCGTCTCAGAAGATAAAATCAGCTTGATTTCCGGTATCACGAAGGATTTGACCGATCGTGTTAAAGCCGGTGAATTGATTGGCTTTATCGCTCAGCAGGTCGGTGGTAAAGGGGGCGGACGTCCTGATATGGCACAAGCCGGTGGGAACAACCCAGCCGCTTTACCTTCGGCACTATCTAGCGTTGAAACATGGGTAACGGATAGGCTATAACTATAAATAGTGTGTTATCTCAACGAAACGCCAAAATATTCATTTTGGCGTTTCCCCCTTAGGCCAGGGACGTGCGCCGGGGGGGGATATCGGTCTGCCGAGCTTGTGTTGGTAAGAGGAGCATGCTGTAGCCCTTTGTTGTGATAACAAATGTCGTGATAAAACAGCGAAAACGGCTGACATCGACTAAACTAAAATTAACGATACACTGGAGTAAGATGGCGGAGTGCGTTTCCCCATTTAGGTTTATGTTTTCACGGCGCATGATGGAGAATGGCGGGGGGACAAAGAGACCCGACTCTTTATAATCTTTCAAGGAGCAAAGAATGCTTATTTTGACTCGTCGAGTTGGCGAAACCCTCATGATTGGCGATGAGGTGATGGTTACCGTGCTAGGGGTAAAGGGCAACCAGGTTCGCATTGGTGTTAATGCTCCGAAAGAAGTTTCTGTTCACCGCGAAGAGATTTACCAGCGGATCCAAGCAGAAAAGTCGCAACCGACGTCCTACTGATTTACCAAGCGTCTCGCCTCTCAGGCGGGGCGCGTTCGTTTTAGCTTCCCTGAATATCCTCCCATGCCATTTTAGTTTCCTATGAGTGCGTTTTGTCACAGGCATCAATAGCCGTTAACGCTGTTGATAAAATAGACTTTTCGCTGTGAATCTGTGCGTGTTGGGTGTGATTTGTTCAAACAACCAAGAGTTAGGAAAAATTGTTTGACTTATAAGTCCGGGAAAGTAATATGTGCGCCACGCAGTACCGGTGAGCACTATGAAAGAAACATCATCATCGTGGTTCGAAGGTTAGCGTGTTGGTGAGGTGGCCGAGAGGCTGAAGGCGCTCCCCTGCTAAGGGAGTATGCGGTCAAAAGCTGCATCGAGGGTTCGAATCCCTCCCTCACCGCCATTTACCATGCATCCGTAGCTCAGCTGGATAGAGTACTCGGCTACGAACCGAGCGGTCGGAGGTTCGAATCCTCCCGGATGCACCATTCCTCATGTTGTGAATCATAATATCCCATACTTTCCCTTTGATTTTATCCCCAGCGTTACCTGCACGCGGCTAATCCACCCTTGCTAACCGCTTATACACCGATAGCCTTGCTTTTTGTGGTTTTATTGAACCAGCGACATCATTTTGACTTTGCGCTAAAGTAACGGCTCTTTTGCGCTATTCACGGAGTCACGATGTACGATCGTTATCAAGGTCTTATTTTTGATATGGATGGCACCATCCTCGATACTGAGCCCACACACCGCGCAGCCTGGCATAACATTCTGGGCAAGTACGGCATGACCTATGATGCTCAAGAAATGGTGGCGTACAATGGTGCTCCCATTGAGAACATCGCAGCGGTGATCCTGGCCCGGCATAACGTGGATATGGACCCAAAGGCGCTGGCCACTGAAAAGCTGGCGCTGGTGGAAGAGATGCTGTTTGATACGGTTAAGCCGTTGCCATTGATTGACGTGGTGAAAGCGTACCAGGGACGTCGACCTATGACGGTTGGCACCGGTAGCCCACGCCATCTGGCTGACAGGCTGCTACGTCATCTTGGCTTGCGCGACTACTTTGTTGGTATTGTCGTCGCGGAGGATGTACTGCATCATAAACCGTTTCCTGACGCCTTCCTGCGCTGCGCCCAGCTCATGCAGGTAGAGCCTGAAACCTGCGTCGTATTTGAAGATGCGGATTTTGGCATTCAGGCAGCGCAGCGCGCAAACATGGCTGTTGTCGATGTGCGCACGCTGTGAGTGCCTTCTGGGGACTGGTTTCTCTCTTCTGGAGTAGTTTTCTCAGCGCGACATTATTACCTGGCAGCTCTGAAGTGCTGCTGGTCTCTTTATTGGTGGCGAAGGTTACCGGCGCGGTGCCGCTGATTGTCGTGGCAACAATAGGCAATACGCTGGGCGGTATGACCAATCTGGTGCTGGGGCGTATTCTGGACGGCGCTACGCTGGTTGTTGCAGCGTTATGGTCCGGTGGCGCTTTTGTTGAGTTGGGTACCGGTTATTGGCGACGTGCTATGCGTGGCAGCGGGATGGCTGCGCATGCCGTGTTTTATTCCCGATGAGACAAATATCGAGCTGGCTCAGTACGGCACATCGAACGTTGGTCGGTTTAAAACGCTCTACTGTGAGGGGTTGAAAAACCGCTATGGCGCGTTGATGCAGACCATTTCCGGGTGCATTACAACTTTTCACTGCCGCTGGCATTCTGGCAAGCGCGTGCGGGCGTCTCTGACGCTGAAAGTGGTAAGCAGGAGATATCCGCCGGTTATTTTCGTTTGATCCGCAACTACTACCGTTTCGGATGGGTGATTCCTTATCTGTTTGGCGCATCGCCCGCCATCTGCTCTTCTTTTTTGCAGGGGCGTGAAACGGCATTGCCGTTTGAACTTGGCGAAAACGGGCTCTATTATCTCCCCTATGCGATCTCATTGCGTTTGAGTGATCTGGGCTACACCAACAAATCACAGAGCAATCTGGGCATCACGTTTAATACGCTGGATGGATATGTGGCAGCGCTGAAGCGTGCGATCAAAACGCCGTCAGCGGAATATGCCGCGATGGGGGTTAGACAAGGCGATCGCTACTTGCAGCTCAATACCAACGTGTTGCAGATTGAAAATGAGCTGTATGCGCCGATCCGTCCTAAACGTGTAACTCGCAGTGGCGAAACGCCCTCTGATGCGCTGATGCGCGGCGGCATTGAGTATATTGAAGTACGCTCATTGGATATCAATCCCTTTACGCCGTCAGGGGTCAGCGCTGAGCAGGTGCGTTTCCTCGATCTGTTCCTGATCTGGTGCGCATTGGCTGATGCGCCGAAAATGGATAGCGCCGAACTGCAATGTACCCGTAAAAACAGGAACCGTATTATTCTTGAAGGGCGCAAACCGGGGTTGACCGTCGGTATGGGATGTGAAACGCGGCAGCAGCCATTGGCCGATGTTGGACATGCCTTGTTCCGCGATCTACGCCGCGTGGCAGAAGTGCTGGATAGAGAACATGAACAGCCCTATTATCAGCAGGTCTGCGACGAACTGAGCGTAGGGTTCGATAAGCCGGAAAACACGTTCTCCGGGCGTCTGTTGCCGCTATTGAAAGCGCAGGGCTGCGGTAATCTTGGCTTGACGTTGGCAGACCGTTATCGTGAGCAGCTCAGTCAAGAGCCTTTAGCGGTGTTGACGGAGGCGCAGTTTGTTGCCGAGAGTGAACGCGCTTGGCAACAAACTGCGCGCGCTGGAAGCGCAAGATACGCTGTCGTTCGAGGCCTATCTGGCAGCGACTCAGGCTTGAGCAGACACTAGATAAAGAAAAGGCCACGGTATAAGCCGTGGCAGAAAAACATCTCTGAGAAATAGGGATGATGATAAATGCGCGTCTTTCATAGAGTCAGACTCGTTGGGAACCAAAAAGTTTCTTGGAAAGATGAAAAAAGTCATTTTTTTTATGAGGAGGTGGCAACATGCCGTTATTAGATAGCTTCACCGTAGACCATACCCGCATGGCAGCACCGGCGGTTCGAGTGGCTAAAACCATGACAACCCCTCATGGCGACACCATTACCGTGTTCGATCTGCGTTTCTGTCGCCCGAATAAAGAGGTGATGCCGGAGCGCGGTATTCATACGCTGGAGCACCTGTTTGCCGGTTTAATGCGCAACCATCTAAATGGTGATGGCGTTGAAATTATCGATATTTCTCCGATGGGTTGCCGCACGGGATTCTACATGAGCCTGATTGGCACACCGGCAGAGCAACGCGTGGCTAAAGCCTGGAGCGCGGCGATGGAGGATGTGCTCAAAGTGACCGATCAACGCAAAATCCCTGAGCTAAACGAGTTCCAGTGCGGCACCTATGGGATGCACTCTCTGGAAGAGGCTCAGGACATTGCACGCCATATTCTGGCGCATCCGATTGGCGTCAACCAGAATGACGATCTGGCGTTACCGAAGGATAAACTGGCAGAGTTGCATATCTAAAAAATAAAAAAGGCACCCTTCACCAGGTGCCTTTTTTGTTTTCATATCGTTACGGATAAAGCGTATTACTGTGCAACAAAGTGCTGGATAACACGGCTGCCGAAGTAGGCCAGCGTCAGTAACAGTGTGCCCACCATGCTGAACCATACCACTCGGCGTCCGCGCCACCCTTCATGGTAATGCCCCCACAGCAGCAGAATATAGTTGAACCAGGCAAACAAGGAGAACAGCGCCTTGTGAAGATTCTCTTTGTTCTCAATGATGTTATCCATGTAAAACAAACCGCTGCACAACGTCATCGTCAGCAGGATGACGCCAATTTGCGTGACATGAAACATCTTGCGCTCAATACTCAACAGCGGCGGCATTTCAGAAACTATGCTCAGCTTTTTGTTTTTGAGCAGATAATCGATCAGTGCTAATTGCAGCGCATAGAGCGCGGCAATAATCAGGGTGGCATAAGAGAACAACGCCAGCCCGATATGGAACAGCAGCCCCGGCTTTTTTTCCAGATGCGTTATAAACTCGCCGGGCAAAAAGCTGGCAAAGGCCAGATTAATAAGCGCAAACGCGTAAACGATAGGTAACAGAAACCAGCCACGATTGCGCGATGCAACAACCGTCATCACGGTGCATATCATCAAGCTGATGGTAGACCCGATATTCAACAGGCTAAGATTTTGCCCGGTTTGAACATCAAAAATGCGGTGATAGAGCGTAATGGCGTGGCAGAACAGGGCCACAGTCGCAGAGATCATCGCCAACCGGCGGTAGGCACTCTGTTTGCGCAATAGGCCAGGAATAATCAGTCCCAGGCTGATTGAATAGGCGACTAACGCTGTAATGGCAAAGAGTGGCATAGTGATCAACACATTGAGCGGATGCTGAAGTGATAGGGAGTGCCAGTATAGCGGTTGTCTCGTCACGCACAAACCGGTTATCGTCGCGCTTCACAGCAATCGTTTCGTCTTTCATGGTATAATCAGCCATATTTGTCCAGAGTGTCGCGTATGCGGCCCGCCTTTCGTTGAGCACAAGATAATGTTTGATAACTTAACTGACAGACTCTCGCGCACATTGCGCAACATCAGTGGCCGCGGACGGTTGACTGAAGACAACATCAAAGACACCCTGCGCGAAGTGCGCATGGCCTTACTTGAAGCCGATGTGGCGCTCCCTGTGGTGCGTGATTTTATCAACCGGGTCAAGGAAAGTGCCGTCGGGCATGAAGTAAACAAAAGCCTGTCGCCGGGCCAGGGATTCATCAAGATCGTCAAAAACGAACTTGTTGCCGCGATGGGAGAAACCAACGAAGCTCTGAATCTGGCAGCTCAACCGCCGGCCGTGGTGTTGATGGCGGGTTTGCAAGGGGCGGGTAAAACCACCAGCGTGGGTAAGCTGGGCAAGTTCCTGCGTGAGAAGCACAAGAAGAAAGTGCTGGTGGTTTCCGCGGACGTATACCGCCCTGCGGCGATCAAACAGTTGGAAACCCTGGCTCAAACGGTCGAGGTGGATTTCTTCCCCTCCGACGCGCATGAAAAACCGCTTGATATCGTTAACCGCGCGCTGCAACACGCCAAACTGAAGTTTTACGATGTGCTGCTGGTGGATACGGCCGGTCGTCTGCACGTTGACGAAGCGATGATGGACGAAATCAAGCAGGTGCATGCGGCCATCAAGCCTGTTGAAACACTGTTTGTGGTTGACGCCATGACCGGTCAGGATGCGGCCAATACCGCAAAAGCCTTTAATGAGGCATTGCCGCTTACCGGTGTGATTTTGACTAAAATTGATGGTGATGCGCGCGGCGGTGCGGCGCTGTCAATTCGTCATATTACCGGCAAACCGATTAAATTCCTCGGCGTTGGCGAAAAGACAGAGGCCTTGGAGCCGTTCCATCCCGAACGTATTGCGTCGCGTATTCTCGGTATGGGGGATGTGCTTTCCCTGATCGAAGATATTGAAAGCAAGGTTGACCGCTCTCAGGCGGAAAAACTGGCGAAAAAGCTGAAGAAAGGGGATGGCTTTGATTTAACCGACTTCCTCGATCAACTTAAGCAGATGCGTAACATGGGCGGCATGGCCAGCATGATGAGCAAGCTGCCGGGCGTGGGACAGTTGCCGGACAACGTGAAATCTCAAATGGATGACAAAGTGCTGGTGCGTTTGGAAGCCATCATCAACTCGATGACGCAACAGGAACGTGCCAAGCCGGAAATCATCAAAGGGTCACGCAAGCGTCGTATCGCCACCGGGTCAGGCATGCAGGTGCAAGACGTCAACCGTTTGTTAAAACAGTTTGACGACATTCAGCGTATGATGAAAAAGATGAAAAATGGCGGTATGGCAAAAATGATGCGTAGCATGAAAGGTATGATGCCGCCGGGTTTCCCGGGGCGTTAAGAGCGATTTTTTTGCTCTTGGCAGCGCAAATTGACGCTTTAGATTGCTTTTTGTGCCAAAATGAGTAAAATTTTTTCGGGATTTTTATATGACACCCGGGCCCCGTTCCTCGATGGGGCCCGGGTGTTTTATTAACTAAAGAGGATGTTATGGTAACAATTCGTTTGGCACGTGGCGGCGCGAAAAAACGCCCGTTCTATCAAGTCGTCGTGACTGACAGCCGCAATGCACGCGACGGTCGTTTCATCGAGCGCGTCGGTTTCTTCAACCCGATCGCAGCCGGTAAAGCCGAAGCTCTGCGTCTGGATCTGGACCGTATTGCACATTGGGTTGGCCAAGGTGCAACTATCTCTGATCGCGTTTCTGCGCTGATCAAAGATGCTAAAAAAGCTGCGTAATCTGCTGCGGTGGTGACAATGAGCAAGCAACTTAACCCGTCATCCCCTGTTAATCCCATCGTGATGGGAAAAATGGGGTCAACGTATGGTATTCGGGGTTGGCTCAGGGTGTTTTCCTCCACCGAAGAAACCGAAAGCATTTTTGATTACCAGCCCTGGTATATCCAGTCTCAGGGATCCTGGCAGATTGTCGAGATCGAAAGCTGGAAACACCACAATCAGGATCTGATCATCAAAGTAAAAGGTGTTTATGATCGCGATGCGGCAAATTTATTAACGAACGCTGAGATCGTTGTAGATTCTGCACAGCTCCCTGATTTGGAGGAAGGTGATTATTACTGGAAGGATCTTTTTGGCTGCGAAGTCATTACATCTGCGGGATATCAGCTGGGCAAAGTCATTGATATGATGGAAACCGGTTCTAACGATGTGCTGGTGGTCAAAGCTAACCTGAAAGATGCGTTCGGCGCGAAGGAACGGCTGATTCCGTTTCTGACCGGACAGGTTATCAAGCACGTAGACCTTTCTACGAAAACGATTGAAGTAGATTGGGACCCGAGTTTTTGAGCTCTGAATCAAACGAACGAACTGAGTGGAACGCAAAAATGTGGATTGGGGTGATTAGCCTGTTTCCAGAGATGTTTCGCGCAGTGGTTGATTATGGAGTCACTGGTCGGGCAGTAAAAAATGGCCTGCTGAACGTAACGTGTTGGAATCCTCGTGATTTCACCTACGATCGGCATCGTACCGTGGACGATCGCCCTTATGGTGGCGGCCCCGGTATGCTGATGATGGTGCAACCCTTACGGGATGCCATTCATGAAGCAAAGGCCGCGGCAGGCGACGGTGCCAGGGTAATTTATTTATCACCTCAGGGCCGTAAGCTGGATCAACAGGGCGTACGGCAGCTCGCAACGCATCAGAAACTGATTCTGGTGTGCGGCCGGTATGAAGGGATTGACGAGCGCGTAATCAGAACCGAAATTGATGAAGAATGGTCAATCGGGGATTACGTTCTTGGTGGCGGTGAGTTGCCAGCAATGGTGCTTATCGACTCGGTATCCCGTTTTATTCCTGGCGTGCTGGGGCATGAATCTTCTGCGGAAGAGGACTCCTTTGCAGATGGGCTGTTGGATTGTCCACACTTTACTCGTCCTGAAGTGCTGGAAGGCGTGGAGGTTCCCCTGGTGTTACTGTCGGGAAACCATGCTGAAATACGTCGCTGGCGATTAAAGCAGTCGCTTGGCCGAACCTGGCTTAGAAGACCTGAACTTCTGAAAAGCCTAGCTCTGACTGACGAGCAAACGGCGTTGCTGACTGAGTTCCAGCGTGAACATCAGCCTGAGCAACGAGAGGATTAGGGCGTTGCACTTCGGTGCGCGTACCCATGTATCAGTTTACCTAGGGTAAGAGACATATTATGAGCAACATTATTAAGCAGCTTGAACAAGAGCAGATGAAGCAGGACGTACCTGCATTTCGTCCGGGTGATTCCGTTGAAGTGAAGGTATGGGTCGTTGAAGGTAGCAAAAAACGTCTGCAGGCATTCGAGGGCGTGGTTATCGCTATTCGTAACCGCGGCCTGCACTCTGCATTCACTGTTCGCAAAATTTCTAACGGCGAAGGCGTAGAGCGTGTATTCCAGACTCACTCTCCGGTTGTTGACAGCATCACTGTGAAACGTCGTGGTGCAGTACGCCAGGCTAAACTGTATTACCTGCGTGAGCGCACTGGTAAGTCTGCTCGTATCAAAGAGCGTCTTAACTAAGAGTTCGCTAACGCGACATCCAAAAACTTTTAGTTACGAAGGGTTTAGCTAATGGCTAAACCCTTTTTTTATGTCTTCGTCCACATTCTGTCCACGCGAAAATTTTTTGTCCACGGCCACCATTTTCAGGGCGTAAAAAAACCCGCATTTGCGGGCGGGTGTTTGTGACGTTTTTTAAACCCACAGAGTACCTTGATTGGTTCGCGTTGGGTGCGGTGGGGCTGAGTTAACGTTACCGGGCGTCATAATCATGTCAGAGATAGTCTCCATTGATTTAAACGTGCAACTGCAATTGATGTTGGTACATTGATGATAACGCTCTTTGGTTTTAATACTCAGGTAACGACTGGATCGGGTATGTGCCGCGTGTTGGCACAGAGGGAAATGCATCATAGTGAACTACCTCATTTTTTTCCGGCTATGATGACATTATAACCACAAACACCAAAACTTAAAAATGCATATTTAAGTTTATATTTTAAGTTTCATCACTGGCTTCTAACTCAGCATCAGACAACAATACTTCCAGCTCTAACTGCGTGGTATAGCCGCTATTGCTCAGATCATGCGTCACTTTTGAGATTGTCCACAGCTGTTCGTCGATCACCTGCTTAAAGCCGCTGACCTGAACCTGGGTTTCCGGAAACAGGTCAGCGCGATAGAGAACTCAGCGACATCAAGCTGTAATTTGTCCCATTTCGCTTGTGCGGCACGCATGGCCTGTGCCTTGGTAGAAAACACGGTGGTCAGTTCCAGCACATTTTCATCGGTGCCGACCATGTAGTTACCCTCACGCGCCTCTGGCACCTTTGTTGTTTTCTTCGCTTTGGGATGGGTGGGTTGTGGCCCTTGATGCAGTAAGACTTTGCGCTGTACCTTAACCTTTTTAGGTTTCTTCGGCTTTGGCTCTTTGGTGTGCAACCAGCTTGCCGTCACCCCAGTGTAAGCCCCCGGTCAGCCAGGCTAAAACTATGACGATCGCCGTCACTGCGTTCAATCACCTGTTGCGGAATGGGTTTACCGCTGGCCGTCTTTCCCGTTCCGGGGCGGATAAACAGCAAACGCCCGGCTTTGATAGCCGCAATCGCGCCGTTGCGCTCAGCCAGCCGGGTAATAAACACCGCATCGGTTTCCTGCGTCTGGTCGATATGCGGGATTTTTATCCCGGCGAACCCGTCAGCCAGCATCGGCACAAGGTTATTACGCGTTGCCACCTGCGCCACAATCGCCCCCAGCGTGGTGTCGTGGTACGACAATTCCCGGCGCGAATTGAGCGACCCGCGAAAATCCGCGCTGCGCGCCCGGATAGTCATCGTGTCCGGTGCGTCCCGGTGTTCGATTTCGTCCACGGTGAAATCGCCTTTGCCGATCAGCGCTTCGCCCTGCCAGCCTAAAAACACCGACAGCACCGCGCCCCGGCGTGGCAACTGTACCTGCCCGTCGCTGTCATCGAGCTCGATGTCGAGTTGGTCGGCCTCAAAGCCCCGGTTATCGGTCAGATTCAGCGATAGCAGACGTGGGCTAATGATGGTGGTAATGTCCTGCTCATTCAGACGCAGCAGGTACGCGGGGGCGGTCTTACTGCCTGCGCGTACATTTAACGGGTTAATCATGCGAATAATCCCCCGATGGCGGATCGTGCCTTATTGGCAAGCGCTCCGGCGCTGCCCAGCAAGCCCTCGGCCTGCTGGCGCAAATCGCCTAGCATGGCAGATAGCGACGAATCTACGCGGGTCAGCGTCACGGTAAATTCAATGCGCCGGGCGCGGCCATCGGGGAAAAAGTCGGTTTTCGTCTGGCTGATACTGTTCACCACAAATACCCCGTAAATGGTGCCGCTGCCCTCAATCAGCGGCCAAGCCATCCCCTGATCGGCCATGGTTTCCAGCATCAATAATGACAGCGTGCCGCCCGTGATTTCCGGCATCAACTCACCCGACAGGGTGATTTTTTCCTCTTCAATGCCCAAGAACTGCAACGCCGGGCGCTGGCCGACGCGGCTGTTTGACGGCCAGCGGTATTCCACGTTGCGCTGCATGTTCTGGTAAGGCAGGGTCTGGAGCTGAAACACAAACAGCCCGAGCGTGAGCATCATGATTAGCCTCCCTGATAGCTGTATTGACTGAATGCGCGCGATCGCGCCGACCGTTCCCTCTGCTCAAACTGGCGCGCCACTTCCTGTGCTATGTCCTGCGCACTCTGGCCGGGCTGCGCAACAATGCTGATAGGCGCATGGATGCTGACCGTAGACGGTGCGGCGCTGGCCTGTGCCGTGGGGGCTATCGGACGATAGGCCGACATGTTCATGGCAGCAGACGCCATTGCCGCTGTTTCCCGGCGGCTGGTCACGTTGACCGGGCCTTCTACGATCTCCGGGCCATGCTCGCCGACCACGGCGAATTTTCCCAGCGGGATGCGCCCGCGTTTAAGGCAGCGGCCTGTTGCGGCGGTATGAGCTTATCCGCGCCCGGCAGGTTTTTCGATTTCTCATCAACCAGTCCCAGCTTTTCCAGTAGCCACGACACACCGGATCTCAGCGAATCCAACGGGTGCATCACGGCATTTAGCCCGTTAGCCAGCGTCTCGCCAAAACGTTTCCCCACGCTGGCCGCACCGTCCAGCTCGGCAGCGGTCGATTTAACCGGGGCCAGCAAATCACCGAACCAGCCAAACAGCGCTTTTACCGTGTCGCCTATCCATGTAAAAGCGGGTTGCAGCGGCGCAAAGGCGGCAATAATTGGCGCACTGGCGGCAACAAACCCCTCAACCACACCGCCGATAAAGGCCTTGATAGGCTCCCAGTATTTCCAGATAAGCAACGCGCCGCCAACAATCGCCGCGTTGGCCCGTTCTGCCGGATCTTTGATTTTCAGCAGACCATGTGCGGTTTTCTGCATGGCGGCACGCGCTTTATCGCCATCGCTGGCAATGGCAGTAGATATTTTGGCGGCATTGAGCCCGGCGGCGTCATAGGCTTCAATGCTTGACTCGGACATGTCCGAGCCGCGAATGCTGAACTCCTTTACCGCGTCGCCCGTCTTGTCCAGCGCAAATTTTCCTTGCTGCGCCATCTCCACAAGAAGCGTCATCGCCTCCGATCCGCTGAATCCCATATTGCGGAAGTGGGTCGAATACTCGCGCAGGATTTCCGGCAGTTCGCCGCGCATCTGTGCCGATACGCGCTGCATCCCGTATACCATCAAATCAAACGCCTCATCGCTGTTTTTAGCGAGGCCGTTTTTCATCATGATGGCCGCTATCTGGATACTTTCGGCAGCGTCGCCACCGAGTACCGCCTGCATGTCCAGCGCCTTACGCGATATACGGGTCAGCTCGGTTTCGCCCACATTTCCCAGCGCACCCAATGTGCTGCGCACCGCGGCGACTGCTTCCGCTATCTGATTGAGATCGCCACTGACACCTGTGGCATTAATCTGTTTGATAACGCGGGTGTACTGTTCGCCGTCGGCGCTATTCCCGCCCGTTTGTGCCGCGATGCGTGCGCCTTGTCCGTTGGCCTCAACGGCGGGAGCAATCAGGCGGCTTTCGGCATACAGCGCCGTCGAGCCGAGACCAAACGCCGCCGCACCGCCGTTGCGTACCCCGGCAGTGATGGCTTTGCCTTTCTCGTAGCGCTGACTGACTGCGTTCAGCTTTTCCTGTTGCTGGCTGACGCGCGCAAGGGCGGAGCGCTGCTGATCCAGCGTGGCGGTGGTTTGGGAAATATCGTTGCGTAATTTACGCTCATGGCCGGAAAGGTTGCGCGTGCTGATGCCCGCCTGTTGCAACTCTTCACGCTGACGCTGTAGCGACTGGCGCAGTTCGCCGTATTCGGTCTTGAGCGTTGCCGCCTGATGTTTCGCACTCGCCAGCGCCTTTACCTGCTGCTTGGTAGGGTTTTCGCTGTCGCGCCGTTCAGCCGACAGGGCAGCGGCTTTGGCTTGCGCCTGTTTGAGTGCCGCCCCGGTTTCGCTTAGCTGGCTTTTGGCTTTGCGAAAGCCCTCAATGCGTCCGGTCTGTGCGTTCAGGGTTTTAAGCTGGCCCTGTGAGTCGCGGATATCACCCGACAGTTTTTTACTGGCGGTTTGAACCGCCTTAAACGGTCGGGTGGCATTATCCACGGCCTTAAGCAAAACACTGAGCTGTAGATTATTACTCATTGGCATGTCCGCTGCGTTTCAGCGCCTTGTCGCGCCATAGAATCAACTCGGTAAGGCTCATTGGATAAAGCTCTGAGGGCGGCCAGTGAAAAATCACCCGATATCCGCCATCAGTTCATCAACGGTCAGGCTTCGTGGGAGGTCGCCTGCGGTGATTTCGGCGTCAAAAAACCGATCACCTTGCCAGCGGTGGCAATCATATCCGGCAGTTCCATGCGGGTGATTTCAGGTTCGGTCAGCGCCGGCACCGTCATACGCGGCAGTACTTTAATCATGGCGTCAACGTCTGAGTTTGCCACGGCGGCCAGATTGACACCGCGCAGGGTTCCGGTAGTGGGTTTAATCAGTGTGACGGTTTCGATCAGGGTGTCACCACGTTTAATCGGGGTTTCCAGCGTTACTACGTTATCGTGTTGGTTCATGATAATTCTCTGTATTCAGGGTGAAGAAAGACGGCCAGCATTGCGCTGGCCGCACAGGGTTACACCAGACCAATCGCCAGGCGGTGTTGCTCCAGACGGTCAACGCCATTGACACGCTCAATCATGTTGATGGTGTCAATTTCGATCATCTCTTTGCCGTCCATGGTCAGCTTGTAATAAGTGCACTGGGTAGAAATTTTGATTTCGGTGTCTTCCCCTTGCTTACTCTCGCCGCCGTCGATTTCTTTGTGACGCCCGCGCATCACCACTTCTACCGTAATGATTTCCCCGGTGTCATCACGCTGGTACGACCCAGTAAAGCGCAGCATGACCGCATCGGCACCCGGTGCGGCACCGTTCATGCCGCCGCCGCGATAGCTCCCCAGCTTGCGCGTGAGCTTCGGCAGCGTGACGGCGGTAGCGATCCCCATGTAGCTCATCCCGTCATTGAACAGGTTCATAAATTTCAGTTTGCGAGGCAGTGCCATAGCGTTGCGGCTCCTTAGCTGTTAACTGACGCGGACAGGTTCACCATATATTTATCGGTGATGCGCTGGCGCAGGGTGAGATTTTCCAGAGGGGGGACAGGCGTATGGTCATAATCGATATACAGTTTCCCGGCCTTGAGGGTTTCTTTATCGTTGGCGCTTTCGTCATACCAACAATCGGCATCAATGATGTAACCGTTGCTTTTCAACTCGCGGAACTTGGCCTTGATACCGTCGATAATGTCGCGGATAAGTGTTGCGGTCATCGCCTTGTCGTTGGCCCACATGTGCGCCTCTGCCATGGTGTCGGCAATCACCTGTGCGGTGCGGGTATAGTTCTCAAACAGGAACAGCGGATCGTCAGAGCAAGTGCGGTTGCCCCAGAAGCGGAAACCGTCTTTGCGTACCAGCGTAGTGACGCCTGCTTCATTGAGTAAATCCGCGTCAGTGCTGGGTGTCTGTAAATCCCAGAATACCGAGGCGCTGATCCCCGTCACGCCGTTGACGCCGACGTTAGACAGGGTTTTATTCCAACCTGTCTCTTGGTCAATCTTGGCGCGCAGTCCTAACGCGCGAGCGGTGGCGTAAGCTGTGGTGCTGGCGTTCGCGGTGGTATCCCATGCGATAAAGTCCGGCCAGATAACCATCAGTTCACGCTGGCTGAAATTGTCGCGGTAGTTGATGGCATCCGACAGGTTTTTGCAGCCCCATGCGCTGACATAACCAAAGGCACGCAGCGATTGGCAAATGGACGCTAGCGCGGTGGCGGCAGGTAACGAATCCAGCCCCGGCAAGTCGAGAATGCGCGGCTTAACCCCCGTAACTGCTTGTGCATCTAACAGGGTTTTCATCCCGGTGTATTTGCCGTTATCGTCGCTGCCGCCGATCACATTGCTGAGGGTTTCGGCTTCATCGTTACCATCGGCCACGCGCACCACGACGGTAACGG
This sequence comes from Candidatus Symbiopectobacterium endolongispinus, assembly GCF_018777385.1. Taxonomy (GTDB): domain Bacteria; phylum Pseudomonadota; class Gammaproteobacteria; order Enterobacterales; family Enterobacteriaceae; genus Symbiopectobacterium; species Symbiopectobacterium endolongispinus. Next base: position 538,719 of record NZ_JAFJYB010000002.1, read on the forward strand.
GTTTGGACTGGTCGGCAATTGCCGACAGGGCAGCGGCCAGCGTGCCTTTTTTTCCGGCTTTGCCGACGGCAGACAGAACATTGGTGATCAATACCGGGGTATTGAGTGGAAAGGTTGCCGCGTCGGCATCCGGTGCGGTGCACACCATACCGATAATCGCGGTGGATACAGTGGAAATAACGCGCGTGCCGTCATTGACCTCAACAACCTGCACGCCGTGATGGTAATCGCTCATCAGGCTCACTCCAGTGAAATAGGCAAGGTTATTGTGTTGTGCTGTCGATGAGGGCGAATCTTGTTGCTGCCCGGCTGGCGCTGGAACAACAAAGAGGGAAAGAAAAAACCCACCGGACAGGTGGGCGATAGTTGCAGTGCTTGGCCTATTTACCGATGGCGTGATAACACACATCTATGGCACTACCGGAACCGCTCCGCTGGTTCCACGCCACGGAAAAGCCTGCTTCTGACAGATTTCGAACTCTTATCACCAAACCATTGGTGTCTGCACCGCCATTCTCTTGGAGGAAAATCATCGGGGTTTCTGTAAACACTTTCGGGAAAACGACATCAAGCGGCGCGCCAATTGTTAGATTGAAACGCGCAAAAACCTCTATCTTTCCATCAGAAAATTTTCGCCAATGAAACCCGGTTCCTGCGCCAGTTTCAACGATACCTACCATGCCTAAATCAGACGATGTTAAATTGATGTCTTGCGTGCCGTCAAAATCGACCCCATTAATTTTACGCGTGGTTGACAGCTTTGCCGCCGCTACAGCGGTGGCGGCTTTCGCCAGATAACGGCCATCGGCCTCTGTTTTATTCCATGTATTGATATCTCCAGCCAACAAGTTGACGTCGGCAGAAAGCGGCTTTCCGTTAACCTTAATGGAGCGTAACGCATATTTTTGCGCAGCCTGTGTGTCGGTTAACGCGCCAACATCGGCAGCACGCCCGCAATATCGACGGCCAGCTTGCCGTCATAGGTCGATTCAAGCGTGATACCCGTCAGCGTGATGCGTGGCTCCCAGCGCAACAGCGCCATGTAACACGCGGCCATCACCTGCAATTTCACCGCCGGGCTTTGCGGCTGGTCGATCAGGGCAGACAGCAGCGAACCGTAATCACGGCGCATCACACGCGAGCCTATCGGTGTGATCAGAATGTCGCGCACGCTTTGGCGAATGTGCTCAAGGTCAGCCAGCACGGTGCCGTTATCGCGGCTCATGCCGCTATAGCGCGAGGTCATGGTGGCGTTCCTGTTGTTCCGCCGCTGTCGCCGGGGTGTTTGTGGGTGTGCAACACTTTGCCATTGGACGACAGCGAACCGCCGGAATGCTGGATATTGCCGCGCATTTCCCCGCCTTGCTGTACTTCCAGCGTTCCGGTGATCAGCTTGTTGGTGCAGACCACTTCCGGCGAATCCAGCGTGATGCGGGTATCGGCTTTCACCAGTACCAGTGGCACGGTCGCAGTAAGGGATTCGGAGGCGGTGACGTCGGCAGTCTTGATGCCGCTGACGGTCAGAGCACCGTTTTCGGGTTCGTACTCGATCACCGCACCGTCGGGAAAGCGGATATGCAGCGCATCAGCAGAGGCCGACGGCGCCGGGTTATCGTCTGAATAGATGCCGGGCAGCACAAAGGCGGTATCCAGTTCACCGCCGATAGACAGAATTAACACCTGCTCACCGATAGACGGCGCCCACCAGTCGCGGGAACGTCCGGCGCGACGGGTTAGCCAGTTCAACCAGTCGGTTGTCATGTCTCCGGTCTGCACCCGGCAAAGGGCGTCTTTTGTGTTGACGTGCGTCACGACGCCGACACGGATCAGATTGCGCAGCAGGCGCTGGATTTCGGTAAGGGTGGCTTGTGTTTTCATACGGGAAAGGATGCCGCCGGGGACAAGTCGCGTCAATGTAATGCGGCTTGCTGGTCTGCCAGACAACAAGCAACTTGTATATTGACAAATAAGCTACAGCTTATATTATATAAGCTGTAGCTTATTACGGAGTGGTAAGAATGTGGACGGTAGTTTTGACGGAACGATTTACCGCATGGTTAGAAGAACAGGAATGTTCTCTACAGGAAAAAATGGCGGCTGACCTGATGCGCCTTGAATTTTATGGCCCACAGCTTCCCCGCCCTTATGCTGACGATGTGAAAGGCTCACGATATCGCAATATGAAAGAGTTACGCGTGCAACATGCCGGGCACCCAATTCGAGCGTTCTTTGCTTTCGATCCCGAGCATCAGGCTATCGTGTTGTGCGCCGGGGACAAAAGCAATGATAAGCGGTTTTACGACACCATGATCCGTATCGCGGATGATGAATTTACCGAGCATCTGGCAAAGAGGAATCACTAATGAAAACGCTCAAAGAATTTATTGCGGCGCAACCACCAGAAAGTCAGGCCCGCATTAAAGAAATGGCCGATGAAATGATTCTGGAAACGGGTCTACAGATGTTGAGGGAAGAACTCCAACTTTCACAAAAAACCGTTGCCGACTCGATGGGGATTAAACAGCCCGCTATCACTCAGATAGAACAGCGCGGTAACGATGTCAAACTGGCAACGTTGAAACGCTATATTGAAGCGATGGGCGGCAAGTTAAGCCTGACGGTTGAATTACCGGACGGCGGCGGGCGGGTATTCCATATCTGAAAACATAAGTATGCCCCGAATCTACGGGGCATTATTTATTTGTATTAGCTCAGATTTGACCTGACACAGCTCTGTGCGAAAAGTGGTCACGTATTAAATGAGTGTATTGCTGCATAGTCTGGCATGCAAAAAAGGTGTTTAAAATCAGCCTGAATGCATGAAGAGAACATAGAGCATGAATGCTATTTTTATAGTAGAGCAACACATTGAATACGTGACAGAAAGGTATATGCTCTGTTTATTTTTAATATGATAATAAAAAATGGTGTTGGCACATTTTATAAAAAACTCAATCTGTCGTCTCTATTCTGTGATTTTTATCCTCTTTAAAGTTAGAGTGTTCTTTACTTTTTCTTTGAGTTAGAGTAAATATTACTTCTTTTTAATATTGTTGTGATTTATTCTGGTTAGGATGTGGTTTTATTATTGGTGAGGAAGATGCTTATGGTGTATTTTAATATTCAGTAATTATTTTACTGTGTTAATGCTTTCATTTCTTAGTGTCTTTATGCAAACCTCAGAAATTTTATCATGCAGGGTGGTTGTATCGATTAACATATTTTTTATAAAACAGGAGTACACGTTATGGAGGATAAAAATATGAGTTTCTCAAATGAATATTGTTTGACTCTCGATTCACTCAATCAGTTACCAATCATTTCCATAATGGAGAAGACCAATATTCCATGGGCTATAAAAGACAATAATTCAAAGTTTGTTTATTTAAATGAGTCTTGTCTTGATTTGTTTGATATTCAGACTGGCTTTGACTTTGAAGGACGGCTAGACGAGGAGATGCCATGTCAATGGTCTGAATATAGTAATGATTTCAAAGCTCACGACAGAAAGGCAGAGCAAAGCAAAGAGGGAGCCGAGATTATAGTCACATCTCCTTTTGGCCGAGAAAAGATCCTTTCTCCGTGGTACTTCCCCAAATTTCCTATCTACAACCCAAATGGAGATGTGTTAGGTACTGTTTTCTTTGGTAAGAAATTTAACTTTATTTCTGTGTGCGATTTTTTTAAACAGCTTACAACCTTCAGTGGTTACTATCACTCCTCCTGTAGATAATTTTACAGAAAGAGAACTTGATATCATCTTTTATGCCATTCAAAAACTGAGTGCAAAAGAAATAGCAGAAAAACTATTCTTATCAAATAGAACCATTGAGAACAGGCTTAAAACTATTTTATGAAAAGTCGGGTGCCACTCCTTAAAAGGGTTGATTGAATATTGCCATTCAACAGGGTTGAGTAGCTATGTACCTAAGGAAATTTTGCGTGAAGGTGTGAACTTTTTCTGGTAATTATACAGGGAAAACGGAAGGTTAGCGCTTATGAAGGCAAAAGTGAAAAAACATGGTTGTGTATCGGAGATTATTTTTTCTCGAATACACATTTTTAAAACCAAACTGATTATTAAAGCAATGTTGTGTTTTGGTGGTTCTTTTCTTATTGATTGTTTTTATCTGTCTCTTGATTCATTACCGCAAAGATATGCAACAGTCACTACCTATCATCAAATTAGTCAAATGGATATTTTCATTTTGTTGTTTGTTTTATTGTAAATATTGTTTTTTCTTTTTTCTTTTTGATAAATCTGGTAATGACAGCCCATAGAAAATAGGGTGTGAAGGCCAATGATGTAAAAAACACGCTAAGAATATAATTCATTGTTTGAATGAAAATTTAATAGCCCCCCCATTCAATACATCTTCGGGTAATGAATGCGTATAAAAATGGTTTCGGACGGGCGGCCATGGTTTGTAGTGATGTGGGTCGTGTATTCAATGAGTGGATGTAGCATCAAACGTAGTACTCGCGTTCAATGTAATTGCCGATAAGCCTATCGTGCATTTCGGACACGACCTGAGTTTTCACACAGCCTGCGCCCAAAGCAGACTGTCAGATTTGATTGTTTGCTGCCAGTGAAAACTATCAAATCTAAGATAATACAATTTATTTACTCAGGTGCTGAATCACTGAATCACTTACCCGTTCTTTATCCGAGCGCGTTATCCCCAAAAGCTGACGCTCAGGATATTGAATTTCTTTATTATGGCCGCGCTGTTTATCTGCTTGTCCGTAATGATGGATCTCGGCAACCCGCCGCGCTTTATTAGCAAATGTTATCGTTGCATCGTTGGGCGATGCTACTGCCAGCATGTATTTATTCTTCACAAGCTGCTGAAACATCCAGCTTTAGCCTTACCTGAACGGGTATTCACCCGCTCTTTTTTCACCTCAATAAAGCGCTGGATATCACTGATGTAAAACGAACGAATGGCTTTTCTGTCTGTATCATATCCGGTAAATAAGGTGCCGAATCGGGCTTTACGTTTACGCCAGTTTTTAAGGCTGCGCACCTCACCGTTCCACAGAATTTTCATTCCCCGCTGAACGTTGATGACCTGCGCCTTGCGCTGGGTAAATGCCGTACTGTCTGGACTTTTTTGCTTACGGATACGGGCTTGGTTGGTTTTTCGTAAATAGTTAGCAATGCCTCTTGCTAACGCCTTGCGACTGGCGGGAGACATTTTAGCCAGCAATCCCGCCAGTTCATCGTCAAACGGTTTCAGCTCATTCATGCCATATGCTCACTAACTGGCCATTGATATACAGTGACACCGGGCGCTCTACCGGGATCGGCAAGGGTGGCTCTGGTGCATGCGTCAAATGCAATGCCTTATCAACTTCTTTAACGATCATCCGCTCGGTGAGTTTCAGGCTGATACTGATATCACAGCTACCGTTATCATTAATATCCGCAATATAGGTAAACCCTTTAGGGTCATTAGTGATATCCGGCTGATTCTCCCGCAGCCATGCGTTGATCGGCACCAGTAACCAGTCGATATCATCGGTAAAATCTGTGATAACCAGATTCAGCGTGTACTGGTTTTCAAATGACAGCGACAAGGCGAGGGTTGACGTCACCGCGCCGCTGTCAATGAAAAGGTGCAACATATCGGGGTTGTTTTTCAGTACCGGCACCGCATCATTCAGGGCGCGGCGCAGGCTGCTGGGTTTCAGCATCGTGTTTCTCCTGACAGTGTTTGATGGTTTCAACCTGTAGCGCACAGCTCACCAGTGCACCTTCCAGTTGGCGATTGTCGGCGCTCAAGTCACCGTTGGTTTGCGGGCTGCTGCCCGGTATCGGGCAACTGGTTACTTTCGGACAGCCAACGTAAATAAGCGTCGGGGCCGTCAAAGGCGGGGCGGCGGTGCAGCCGCTTAATAGCATCAGGCATAGCAGCGCCATACCAACGACGCAGATCGGCATTTTCATTGAGTAGCCTCGTGATGGTGTTATCGCGGGAAGCAGCCAGTTGCCCGGCCTGTGAGAGTTTGAGGCGCAGTTCAGCCTGCGCCTGTTCATTACGCCGGGCGTTGCTTTGCGGCGGACTGTGCCAGCAGCGTGTCTTTTTGCTGACTCCTCGGGGCGATCCCCTGCAGGCTTACCGTGCGCTCAGCGCGGGAAAGCTGCCATTTTTTGACGGCCACTATGCTGAACAAACACACAATGACCAGCCCCATAAACTTTACCCATGGGTTCATCATGCCAGCGCTCCCCCTGCCTGCTGGTACACCTGAATCAGCGTATCAAGGCGGTGTTCCCGCTGGCCGTAACCCGCTCCCGGCAGCGAGGCCCAGATAGTGCGGCCAGAACAGATAAAGCTGCTGATAGCGCCCGGGCGCGGTGGACTTCTCACCCAGGCGGTTAAACACCTTGGCCGGACGACCCGCCGCGAACGGGTGATCGCGGTAGTCGGTGAAAATTTCTGGCCTGCCATCCAGCCCAGTGATAATCACGTCATAGCCGCTATTGCGCGTCAGCGGGTGCGTCGCCGTTCCCTCTGAAAAGGCCAGCATGTCCAGAAAGGCGGTCAGATTGTTACTGTTGGTCATGACCTTTCGTCCTCTTGTCCAACTGGCTTTTTATCAGCAACTCAATGGCCTGATAACCTGCAATGCCCAGCGCAGCACCTATGCCGTTAATCGCAACGGTCGACAGGTTAGGAAACTGCACCAGTGCCACCCCCGCCACCATCGAGACAAAGCCGCCTAACAAGGTACGGCCAATAAACAGGCGTAGCGTGACGGGCTCGCCGCCTGCCAGCACTTTGCCGACGACGATCAGCGCACCAATCAAAAACAAAGACAAAACGCTTTTATCGGGTTCGTTCACGATTCACTCCCATAACTGAACGGATTCACACGCCGGGGCGGTAGCGATATCGGGCAGCGTTACGGTGGTGCCGTGGGGCAGAATGGCCCCGTATTCGGCCAGCCCCGGATTAACGGATAACACCGCTTCAACCGCACCTTGTGTGCGCCCGTAGTGGCGATAGTAAAGGGCGTCCAGCGTGTCGCCCTGCTGTGCGATAACCTTCATCAGATATGCCCGATGATGCAGCGGGGCTTATCCTGTAACTGACTGATTGACCAGCGCGCATCACGCCAAAGCTCATCAATCGTGCCGTCGAGCGCATCCGCTTTGCGATCACCTTTGGCGCTGGCGTCATAGCCCCGGTAACGCTCGTACAGCGTCGCCGTGGTAATGGCGCTGACCGCGCGCAGATAGTGATGATGTTTCTCACTCTGGCCGTCGAGCTGCTCGGCGGGAACCTCGGCCAGCGTGGTAAATCCGGCCCCCCCCCCATTGCGTTTTCCGGTACTCGTGCAACTCGGCATTCACTTCTGAAATCGCGGTTAATGCCGTATGGCGCAGGCGTTCCGGCGTGACGGTGTTTTCCAGTCGCATCAATTTGCGCAGAGCTCCGGGATCCACATCCGGCCAAAAAAGGTATTTTTGATCACGGCTTCCTGTTCCGCAGGCACCGGAATAACCATCGCATCCGGGCGTGGCTCCGCGTTCGCGTTGAAAATCATTGTCGTCATGACAACCTCTGAATAGGTGGGCGGTGGACACAGGCTCAGAAAACGGGTAACCGTTCCGGCCTGTGTGCCGCCCGGCGCGGGGCGCGTTGGGTTAACGGCTGGCCGCTGCTTTGCGCAGCGCAGTTTCCAGCCGCTCTATGTCTTTTTTAACGCCGCTTCGGCTATCAAGCTGAAAGGCGCGTTTTAGGTGAAACAGGGCTTGCTCGGGCTTGCCGCTGTCACGCAGCACCAGACCGATAATTTTGTGCAGTTTGGCGCGCACCTGATCGGGCATGTCTTCCGCATCGGTCAGCGTCAGCGTGTCGATCAGCAACTCAATATTGACCGCCTGCCAGGCGGTATGGGCGCGGGGCGCGGTATCGGCCACCTCTTCGGCTAGCAGGTATGGCGTCGGGCGGGTGTAGCCCTCCGGCATCACCAGCTTGTGCGCCAGCGCATAGCGGGCAATTTCCAGCGCGCCGGGGACGTCTCCGGCGTCGAGCTTCCACACCATGACGGTCATCAGTACCGCATCCTGCGCGCCGCGCCCGTTGGCAAGTACCCCCGCCACCCACGGTGCATAAGCCTCTAACATTCCGCGTTTCATTTCGGCCTTACGCTCCATGGAGCGCACCTGTTTTAAAGTGCGTTTGTCAGCCGCAAGCCGGAACAGCATTTGCTCGTACCCGGTGGCCTGTCGCCGCAGATCATTCTCCAGCTGCGACGCCATCGCCGCTGATACCCGCATCATGTGACGCTGGGCGGGGCTTAACATGACTTAGGCTCCCGCGCTCGCTTTCGCGTCTTTATCTTTCTCTTCATCGGTGCGGAAATCACCCAGCACAATGTTTTCAATCAGGCAACCGCAGGTGTAATCCTCCACCACGTAATCCTGTTTAATGGACTCATAGTTTTCGATGCGATCACGTTTGGCGTTCTCTTCAATGTGGCGGCGGTGGCTGTCGTCCATGTAGTAAATCGACAGGTTATCCAGACTGGTGATCAGCAATGCATTGGCCGGGAAATACGGCGCACGTACTGCAGGCAGGTTGCCGATACGCTTCTGGCTGATAATCACATCAGCGGCCAGCGTTTCACTGTTGGGCTGTTGTTGGTTGACCAGCGGGAAATATTTGTCAGCCAGCAACTGACGGCCACAAATCACCACCAAATCCGGGTCTTCCTGATGCCATTCGGCGATCATGGTATTGGTTGCATCCATCACCAGCGCGTCGAGCGTGATATACGCGGCCGCTTTGCCGAGACCAACCCGGATTTTTTCGAAAATAACGGTGCCATCTTCTTCTGTTTCTTTATCCATGACGAGCTGAGGGGACTCGGTGCGGTATTTCTGCAACCAGCCCACCGCCACATCCTGCAACAGCGGATTTTTGGCGCGGTCAGAGGTTGTCGCACGTTTCACGCTGTGCCATCCGGCCATGATGTAATCCAGCGACTGACGTTTGGCGATGGCGTTACGTAAACGCAACTGGAAATCCTGAAAACGCACCCACAGGTCGAGGGTGTTGTAGCGGATATGGAAATCAAAGTTCATCTGTTCGCACTTGTACTGCCGGGCTTCCAGACTCAGCAAATCAGCGGTTTCGCGCTCATCTCCGCCGGACGTATCGGTGGTGCTGGCAACCGACCCGGACACACCGAGGCCGACCTTCTCCCCAGTCAGATCTGCCACCGGCACAATATTGATACGGGTCAGAAAGTCGCTGGACTCCTGCACCACTTCCATCAGCGACTGCGTGACCGACGGCTCCACGCTGAATTTTTTACTCAGCGTTTCCACCTCAACGCCATTGAGCGCGGCAAGCTGGGTCAGACTTTCGGTGCCGTCCAGCGTGGATTTGAGGTCGGTGAACTGCTGTTCACTGGCGCTCAACTTCTGCGTCAGCCCCGCAATGTCCTGCTGCTGGCGTTGCTCAAGCCGGGTAAAGCGTTGCTCCACGCTGTCGGCGTTGGCCTGCGCCTGCCCGGCGCCCTCCGCCACTGCTTCATGCACATTGTTAAAACGGGCATCGTCGCTGGACTGCTTGCGACCAAACAGGGCTTTCACGCGGGTTAACAGGGTCGGCTCAACGTCCGGCAGGTCTTCAAACTCCAGCGTCACTTCGATGGCGACGGAAAAGAGGTTTTCCGGGGAGGCTTTGCTGGTTGCCAGCGGGTTGTGTTTGGCTTTGGCGCTGAATTCCAGCATTTCGTTGCCGAGGCTGGCCGGGTTATTAGTGACCGCCAGACCGACCAGATAGGCTTTGCCGCTGTTGGCAAAATTGGGCTGAATCTCCATGGAGGTATAGACCTTTTGCGAGGCCTTATTCAGCGCGATCAGTTCGCCCGTTGGGGTGATTTTGGCGAACAGCGCCAGCTTGCCCTTTAGCGCTGAATCATCCTCAATCGTCTCCGCTTTCAGCTCGACCACATCGCCATAACGGGCTGTCAGGCAGCACGCCTTTGAGGTGCTCAAGGTTAATACGGCAACCGTAGACACGCGGATCAAAGGTGTCAGCCATGTTTTGAATATCGTTGGCGTCAATCACACGACCGTCGCAGGTGTCGCCCCTCAACACCAACGCGGAACCAATTAGAAACTTTCCTTGCCATTTTCTCATCCGTTGTTTGCGGGAAGTCGGGGCGAGTACCAGGCGTGTACCTTCGGCGCGCCATCAATCACGGTTTGCTAACTGCTGGCACAACAGGCACTTAAGGCGTGGAGGGGCGGCGCTGACGTAGCCTTGCCGTCATGAATACAGCCATCGATACTACCATCATCAGCGACCCACGACGACAGGCGGCTTTGCTCTACTGGCAGGGCTTTTCGGTGCGTCAGATTGTGGAAATACTGAACCAGAAAACGCCGACCGTGAAGAGCTGGAAACAGCGCGTCGGCTGGGACGCTATCGCCCCGGTATCGCGTGTCGAAGCCAATCTGGAAGCGCGGTTGATTCAACTCATCATGAAGACCAAAAAGGAGGGACACGACTACAAAGAGATTGACCTGTTAGGCCGTCAGATTGAACGTCTTGCGCGGGTGAACCGCTACAGCCAGACGGGCAATGAGGCGGATCTCAATCCCAACGTGCGCAACCGCAACAAGGGCGAACGCAAGGCACCGGAAAAGAACCTGTTCAGCGACGCCGCCATTGAGAAGCTGAACGACATTTTCCTCAGTGAGATTTCGAGTACCAGCGCGACTGGCATCAGGCCTGGCTACAGCACCGTATCCGCAATATCCTGAAATCGCGCCAGATTGGGGCAACGTTCTATTTTGCGCGTGAGGCGCTGATTGATGCACTGACCACCGGGCGCAATCAGATTTTCTATGCACCGACGCCAGAACTGACGCAAGTGGCCCGCGCTCACATGCAAGCGGCCGCGTGGCAAGTGGGGGTTAACCTGTCAACCAACGACGCCGGGCATGTGTTGTTGCACGATGCGCAGATTTCATTTTTAGGGGAAGAAAACCACTGCGCGGCCTATTCGGGTAATGTGTATGTTGATGAATTCCCGTGGTTTAAAAACCCACGCACGGCGTTTTTAATTGCCAAATCCATGTCGATGCATAAGCAATACCGCTGGACGCTTTACGGATCTACCTCTTATAACTACCTCGCTTTTCAGGTATGGCGCGGTGATTTTCAGCGGCGCACACATCCGCTGCCAGCCCTTTTCATGCCGGGCAGTTCGTTTGGCTCGGATGGTGTCTGGCGTCAGTCGCTGACGCTGGAACAAGCCATCGCGCATGGCTGTCTCCTGCACGATCTCGATGACATCAAACGGGAATGTACCCCGGAAGAATACCGGGTGCTTTTTGGTTGCGACTGGTCGCAGGCCATTAACAATAAGGAGTCAGTCGCGTGAAAAAACGTAAGTTTCGCCAGTCAACATCAACGCCAGCCAGCCCGGCACAACCGATGGAGGCATTCACCTTCGGTGAGCCATCCGCTGTGCTGGACCGCCGCGATATTCTGGATTACGCCGAGTGTATCCATAACGGCAAATGGATTGAGCCGCAGTGCACCACAGCTCACCGATCTACGTGAAACGTAACATTCTGGCGAGCACATTTATCCCGCACCCGCTATTGAGTCAGCAGGATTTTAGCCGCTTTGTGCTGGATTATCTGGTGTTTGGCAATGGCTTTCTGAAAAAGCGGTTGAACAGAACAGGCGGTATCTTACGGCTGGACTTCAGCCCGGCCAAATACACCCGACGCGGGGTAGAAGATGATGTTTGCTGGTTCGTGCAATCCTTCAAGGAGCCGCACCGTTTTGAACCGGGCAGCGTGTTTCATTTGCTTGAACCGGATATCAATCAGGAAATGTACGGCCTACCGGAATATATCAGCTCGTTGAATTCCGCTTGGCTGAACGAATCCGCGACGCTGTTCCGGCGCAAGTATTACCAGAACGGCGCGCACGCGGGTTACATCCTATACGTGACCGATGCGGCACCAAGCGGTACTGACGTAGATAAGTTACGCTCCGCGATGAGCAATACAAAAGGGCCGGGGAATTTTAAGAACCTGTTTTTCTACGCGCCCAACGGCAAGCCAGACGGTATCAAGATCGTGCCGCTCAGCGAGGTGGCGACCAAAGATGATTTTTTTAACATCAAGAACGCCCGCCGCGACGACCTGCTCAGTGCACACCGCGTGCCGCAGCGGATGATGGGGATTATCCCGAATAATACCGGGGGATTTGGGGATGTGGAGAAAGCAAGTCAGGTGTTTGTCAGGAATGAACTGGCGCCATTACAGGCACGAATCAAAGAGGTGAATGAGTGGGTCGGCATTGAGGTGATCACCTTTAAGCCCTACGCCCTGACAGAAGAATAACCCCGCCACAGAGCCGCTGGGTCAGCGGCTTTTTTATACCCGCCTCAGACCTCACCAATCGCGTTTTGCGCGCATCATGTAACAACCAACCCGATACATGGTAATCATCGCGGAAACCTCACAGCGGGGCGTCTAGGCGCGGGATGAATCACGCCTAGACGCCCTCGCGCGCAATGCTATCCCCGCCACGCCTGCCCGTTTTGTGTGTCGCTTTTCATGCACTCGCACGATCTGGCGCAATCCGCGCCAGCCGTGGCGCTAGCGGGGAAAAATTGACTGTAGATCGTCATGCAAAATCATGCGTGTCGTGTGTTATACATGCAACGCTAAAAGGTGGCATTCTCTAATCGTTTTTTTAATTATTCCAGTAACGCCGACCTGTCACTAATCACTGGGTGCTCTCTGGTTTCTATCGTGCCACTCGCCAAATCTGAAATGATCGACATAGCGGTTTTCAATCCCTCTACATCGCATTGAGCCACTAACGATATGTCGGCTATTAATTGAACCCACGACAAAACGTCTTGTATTTGTTCCGTGTTTTCCAAGGGATGCCACTTCCTTATTGGTTCTGTATACACATGGGTCTTCCCCTATCATGGTGGGAGACTCATAACCCCATGTTTAACCTGCCGTAATGGAACATCACTGCCACCTTAAAGCGTTCTTTGTTCCGGTATCCTCTGGACTTGATCCGCAGCAGCCTTATCTTGCTGTTTAGTGACTCTGCATTACCGTTTGATACCCTGTGTTTCATGGCATTCAGGATCCCGTACAGTCGTTTACGTAACGTCCGGGCGGCGCTGCTTAGTAGCGGGACACCAACGTCTTTTGCCATCCCTATCCATTCCAGCCACAGACGCCTGCTGTGTTCGTCATACCGGCGGTTCCAGAGTTCCCGGGCCAGCGCCTTCATTGCCCAGCAACGGCTGGTATCAGGCAGAACCATCTGCGCTGCTTCCAGTCTTTCTGCTATTCGACCATGACGTTTATGGCGACCGTACAACCACAGATAACGGGAACGATGTGCACTTTTTCGTGCCGGTAACGGGATGGTTTTCATCTCCAACTGTCGTGTTTTATCTACGACGGCACAGAGCATTTTCGCTACATGGAAGTGGTCGAACGCGATCTTCTCCACCGCGTTAGGCAGATGGAGCCGCGCTGCGCTTATATAGGATAGATTCATGTCCATCGACAGGGTTTTAATGGATTCAATCTGGCGGTCACCCAGACTCCGGAGATAGCCAGCAAGACTTTCAACTCCGCGATCATCTTTGAGTTCCAATGCCTGTCCTTGGGTATCAGAGATAACGGTGACGTACTGATGCCCCTTTTTGAAAGCGACCTCATCAACACAGAGATGACGTGCGGCCTGAGGTGTTTTTCGACGGGCCAGTCCACGCTTAACCGCCCGTTGCATAATATTATCGACAGCATTCCAGCTCAGCCTCAGCTGTTTCCTGACGGCATCCACGGTGCTGATTTTCAGCCATGAGATAACGAACGACTCGAACAACAGCGTATACCGGCTACCGGGGCCGGCCCATGGAACAGACAGCGTCTGGTAGCCATGCTCCGGGCACATAATACGGGGTACATCAGCTTCGACTATTGTCGCGAACTGACAGGTATCGAGATGGCGCCATTTACGATGTCGGTGATCGTGAATAGGACAAGATTTCCCGCAGGTTGGACAGGTTAACTGAGTGTTTTTCGCAATCTCAACTGTAACGGTAACAGAACCGGCATTTTCATCGAGAGAAAGAGACTTTACCTGCCACGGAATAGACAGGTTGAGGATATGAGCGTAGAGAGACTTTTCGTCCATGGTGGTGACCTCTGGCGATTTAATACGCCATTATCATGCCTTCAGCCACCACAACAAGGGAAGACCATTTTATATCCAGTATACTGTGGGTAAACGAATTTCTGAGGCGCACTGTTAGTGCTATGCTTGACGCCTCACACTATTGTTGAATGTTACTGTGCGTTGCCTGGTTTCGCGACGCTTAGTCCACTTTCTGGCAGGTTGTTCATGAGCAAACCCTTTAAACTGCACTCCGAGTTTACCCCCTCAGGCGATCAGCCTGAAGCGATCCGTCTGCTGGAAGAGGGGCTGGAGGCGGGGTTGGCGCATCAGACGTTGCTGGGGGTAACCGGTTCGGGAAAAACCTTTACCATTGCCAACGTGATTGCGGATCTTAACCGCCCCACCATGGTGTTGGCGCCCAACAAAACCCTGGCGGCGCAACTCTATGGTGAGATGAAAGCGTTTTTCCCTGATAACGCGGTTGAGTATTTCGTCTCTTACTATGATTACTACCAGCCCGAAGCCTATGTACCTAGCTCGGACACTTTTATCGAGAAAGACGCGTCGGTTAACGAGCATATTGAACAGATGCGTCTGTCAGCCACCAAAGCGCTGCTGGAACGGCGCGATGTGGTGGTGGTCGCGTCGGTCTCGGCTATTTACGGGTTGGGCGATCCCGATCTCTATCTGAAAATGATGCTGCACCTGACGGTAGGCATGATTATCGATCAGCGCTCGATTTTGCGCCGACTGACCGAACTGCAATATTCGCGTAACGATCAGGCCTTTACGCGTGGTACTTTCCGTGTGCGCGGCGAAGTGATTGATATTTTTCCGGCGGAATCCGATGAGATTGCGTTGCGCGTTGAGCTGTTCGATGAAGAAGTTGAACGCCTGACGCTGTTCGATCCGCTCACTGGCCAGCAGTTACAAACAGCGCCGCGCTATACCATCTACCCGAAAACCCACTATGTCACCCCGCGTGAGCGTATTCTTCAGGCGATGGAAGATATCAAGGTGGATCTCACTGAGCGTCGCAAAGTATTGTTGGAAAACAATAAACTGCTGGAAGAACAGTGGCTGACACAGCGTACGCAATTCGATCTTGAGATGATGAACGAACTCGGTTATTGCTCCGGTATCGAAAACTATTCGCGCTATCTTTCTGGACGCGGGCCGGGTGAGCCGCCCCCAACGCTATTTGACTACCTGCCTGCCGATGGATTGTTGGTGATCGATGAATCCCACGTGACGATCCCGCAATTGGGCGGCATGTACCGCGGTGACCGGGCGCG
Organism: Candidatus Symbiopectobacterium endolongispinus; assembly: GCF_018777385.1. Lineage (GTDB taxonomy): Bacteria > Pseudomonadota > Gammaproteobacteria > Enterobacterales > Enterobacteriaceae > Symbiopectobacterium > Symbiopectobacterium endolongispinus. The sequence continues at coordinate 554,215 of NZ_JAFJYB010000002.1, forward strand.
TAAAGAAACGCTGGTCGAATATGGTTTTCGTCTGCCGTCAGCGTTGGACAACAGGCCGATGAAGTTTGAGGAGTTTCAAGCGCTCGCACCGCAAACCATCTATGTTTCGGCGACACCCGGCAATTACGAACTGGAACATTCAGGCAGTGATGTCGTCGATCAGGTGGTGCGGCCTACAGGACTGCTTGACCCGCTACTGGAAGTGCGTCCGGTTGCGACGCAGGTGGACGATTTGTTGTCTGAAATCCGCAAACGCGTTGCGTTGAACGAGCGCGTGCTGGTCACCACCTTAACCAAACGCATGGCGGAAGATCTTACCGAATACCTGGAAGAACACGGCGAGCGCGTGCGTTATCTGCACTCGGACATCGATACCGTCGAGCGCGTTGAAATCATCCGTGACCTGCGACTGGGCGAATTTGATGTGCTGGTGGGTATCAACCTGCTCAGAGAAGGGTTGGACATGCCAGAAGTGTCGCTGGTGGCTATTTTGGACGCTGATAAAGAGGGCTTCCTGCGTTCGGAACGCTCCTTGATTCAGACCATCGGCCGTGCCGCACGTAACCTTAATGGTAAAGCCATCCTGTATGGCGACAAGATTACGCCATCAATGCAGCGCGCCATTCAGGAAACGGAGCGGCGACGCGAGAAGCAGCAAGCGTACAACGAAGCGCACGGGATTGTGCCTACCGGGCTTAACAAGAAAATCGACGATATTTTGCAATTGGGGCAACCGACGCCGAAAGGCAAAGGGCGTACCGGTCGTAAAGCCGCTGAACCTGCCGCAGAATATCATGCACTGACGCCAAAAGCGTTGGAGCAAAAGATTCGTGAACTGGAAGACCAAATGATGAAGCATGCGCAGAATTTGGAGTTCGAAGAGGCTGCGGCATTGCGTGACCAGATTCATGCATTATGTGAGCGATTTATCGCCGCATCCTGATTTCCCTTCGCGCCAGGAGCCGACATGACATTTTCTATACACGATGTAGATGTACTGTTTATCGCGGGCTTCGGCCCGATCGCTGCGGACGCGGTGGCCAGTCGATCGCTCTATCTGGACACGCTACATTTGCCGCTTAAACCGTTGGGGATTCGAGCGATTATCTGGTCGCCGATACGCTCGATGGAGTGAAGCACTTCGCGCTGTGGCCGTTGGCGCAGGCGAGCCAATCCTGCTTTGGCCGGATGACGTCACCGTGCCGCAAACCTGGTTGGAGTTTGAGGTTGCTGATATGGTGGCCGCCACGGCGGCGGTTAAACGGGTGGGATATACCTTGCTGGTAGATAACCGACTCGAACCGTGGGGGCAGTGGGTGACGCGTTTCCTTAGCCCGGAAGGCATTCTGGTTGGCGTTACCCATACGCCGTGGCTGCGCGGGGAATAGCCCTCGGCTGTAGTACGGTTAGCCTAGACGTTGCAGGGTAATTTCCAGCGCCTGGCGCAGCAGTTCGCGATCGTGATGGTGCGGCACGTCGGGCGCGCTTAATGGCTGCTGTACGATGAGACGATAGTTGATGCCCTGCACCGAGGTGTGTGGACTCACGATAACCGCATCCACCACTTTACGCCCTACCTTGTTTTCGATCATGGCGAGCTTTTGTGTCAATGTCATATGGGCAGCGGCCTGATTGAGTTCTCGTCCCAGATTGCCGATATAGACCATCTGCGCTGGCGTGCGGCGCAGGGCTCGCGCCAGATCGTCCAGCAACAGCAACAGCAAAGGCATAAGGCTGGTCAGAAAGCTGCCTGGACCAATCAGGATCACATCGGCCTGGTCGATGGCATTAATCGCTTCCTGCGTCGCCTTGACCACGGGATGGAGTTGCAACTCATGTGGTAGTGCATTCAGATTGTCTATTTGTACCTCACCGTAGATCTGGTTTCCTCCCGTGTCGGTAGCAACCAGATCGACAGGATGTTCTGACATCGGGATCAGTACCGCATCCACTTTCAGCAGTCCACGAATCAGGTTAATGGCTTCCAGCGGCCGCACGCTCAGATGATCCAACGCTTTAAGCATCAGATTGCCCAGATTGTGTCCGGCGAGTTCACCGCTACCGGTGAAGCGATATTCAAACATGGCGGAGGCCACACTCGGGCTGGTGATCAGTTGGTTCAGGCAGTTGCGCATGTCCCCTCAGGCGATGCCACCCTCTGCGCGGCGGATCCTTCCCGTCGAACCGCCGTTATCGGTGGTCGTCACAATGCCGGTGGGTCGTGAACCCAATGAGGAAAGTGATGACATGACGCGACCAAGGCCGTGCCTGCCACCCAGCGCGACAACCTTGTCGAGATCGGCTAACGTGCGATTGCGCATAGAGACCTTTTGCAAAAGAGGGGGGGGGGGGGGGGGGGAATTCACGTGGCTAAGGTAGCTGATTTCTCTCATAAAGGCGAAAAAAACCAAAAATCTTTGCCTCAGGATGATTTACGACAATTTTTTACGCCTCTTTTCGACTATGCTGAAAGCCTGTGGAAGAGAAAAACCTTTATATATAATTTATATACATAAATATATAACGAATATTGGGGTGACGTAATGCGTGAGTAACGTTAGACTCTTTTCTTTGATGAGATCAGACTCCTAGCCTTTGTGCCTAAGTGATGTGGCAGTGACTGCGTCATACCGTGCTGATGCGTGACGTGAACGATAATCAACTGAATGCGTTTCTGCATTGGATCAAGGACAGGCCCATCCAACTGCGTTTTATCGAACTGATGGAAACCGGAGAGGGAAGGGAGCTGTTTGCCCGTCACCATCTGCCCGTAACGGTCATTCGCGACAAATTGTTGGCTCAGGGCTGGTAACTGGCGCCGCGCGGCTGCAGTGATGGGCCAGCCCAGGTGTTTCGGCACGATGATTATCAGGGCGAAATCGGCCTTATCATGCCCTACGAAAAAGATTTTTGCCTGAGCTGCAACCGTCTGCGCGTGTCCGCCGTGGGTGACCTGCACCTGTGCCTGTTCGGCGAGCAGGGCATTCCCTTACGCGACCTGTTGGCGGAGGATAGCCAAATGGACGATCTGGCGCTGCGTATTGCGGGTGGGTTATCGCTGAAAAAACAGACCCACTTCCTGCATGATGGCAACAGCGGCATAACGCAGAACCTTTCTTTTATCGGTGGATGATAGCTACTCTTGCGATTTTCCGTGTTAAGAGGTGTGTGATATGAGTAAGGTCAGTGATGACTTCATTCCGCTGCAAATTGCAGTATTGACCGTTTCTGCGCGTCGTAACGCGCAAGATGATACCTCAGGTGACTATTTGCGCGAAGCGACACAAGAGGCCGGGCACCATATTGTGGCCAACGCCATTGTCAAAGAGAACCGCTACCAGATTCAGGCGCAGGTTACCGCCTGGATTGCCAGCGAGACAGTGCAGGTGATTCTGATCAATGGTGGCACTGGTTTCACCGCTGACGATGTCACGCCAGAAGCCATCTCCCCGCTGTTCGATCGCTCAATTGACGGTTTTGGTGAACTGTTTCGCATGGTCTCCTATGAGGATATCGGCACCGCCACCATTCAGTCCCGTGCTGTTGCGGGTCTGGTAAATCAAACGGTTATTTTTGCCGTGCCCGGCTCGACACGTGCGTGTCGCACCGCCTGGGAACGTATCATTCAGGAACAGTTGGATGCCCGGCAAAAACCGTGCAATTTTTTCCCCATTTAAAGAAATCGAATTAATCATGTCATCTCAGTTCACCCATATTAATGCCGCCGGCGAAGCCACCATGGTGGATGTGTCAGCAAAAGCCGAAACGGTGCGCGAAGCGCGTGCGGAAGCCTTCGTCACGCTGTCAGCGCAAACACTGTAGATGATTATCAATGGGCAGCACCACAAAGGTGACGTGTTCGCCACCGCGCGCATTGCCGGGATTCAGGCAGCTAAACGCACTTGGGAACTGATTCCCCTGTGCCATCCTCTGCTGTTAAGCAAAGTTGCCGTTGAGTTGACAGCCGAGCCTGAGCACAACCGGGTGCGCATCGAATCGCTGTGCCGTTTAACCGGTAAAACTGGGGTGGAGATGGAAGCGCTGACCGCTGCCTCGGTAGCTGCGTTGACCATTTATGACATGTGCAAAGCGGTGCAAAAAGACATGGTTATCGGCCCGGTGCGTTTGCTGGCAAAAAGCGGTGGCAAATCCGGCGATTTTCAGGCGGAGGTGCAATGATTAACGTGTTGTTTTTCGCACAGGTTCGTGAACTGACGCAAACGGATTAGCTTAGTCTTCCTGCGGAATTTTCCTGCGTGGAGGATTTGCGCCAGACGTTGGTCGAGCCTTCACACCCGCTACGCGATGGTGATGAAGTGGAGTTTTTTCCATCGGTAACCGGAGGCTGATGATGCCAGTGAACTCACAACCAGAAACCCGGATTGAGGTCGGCACTGCGCCGTTTGACGTGGGGCTGGCCTATCAGTGGCTGGCGCAATGTGACGAAGACGGTGCCGTGGTCACGTTCACTGGTAAAGTGCGCAACCATAATCTGGCTTCCGATGTGAGTGCATTGACGCTGGAGCACTATCCAGGGATGACTGAGAAAGCGTTGGCGGAAATCGTTGAGCAAGCCAGAGAACGCTGCTCACTACCGCGTGTCTATGTTCCACCGCGTTGGACCGCTCTATCCCGGCGATGAAATCGTGTTTGTGGGCGTGAGCGCCGCACACCGTCAGGCGGCCTTTGACGCTGCGCAATTTATTATGGATTACCTGAAAACCCGTGCGCCATTCTGTAAAAGGGAAGCGACGCCGGAGGGCGATCGCTGGGTGGATGCGCGTGACAGTGACCATGCCGCTGCTGAACGTTGGTAATTGACGCTCGTTGGTTTTCACCTCTTTCATTTGATTAATGATCGTTGAAGATGGCGTGATTTTCGCCACATGCGACACTGCGCCATGTGATACACTTGTCAATGGTGGGCGATGCACGCCCGAGTCACAATCTCTGTCTGCGGTGCCAGACAGCAAACGTAAGGGTAGTATCATGGATCGGTTCCCTCGTTCGGGCGATTCGATAGTCGAACGCGCTAATAGCGGCCTTCAGGCTTATATGGCGCAGGTTTATGGCTGGATGACCTGCGGTTTATTGCTGACGGCGTTTGTTTCCTGGTATGCGGCGCAATCCCCCCGCGATAATGAGTTTCGTTTTTTCCAGCCGGATTACCTTTTTCGGACTGATCATTGCTCAGCTGGGGTTGGTGTTCGTGATTTCCGGTATGGTGCAGCGCTTGAGCGGTAGCGTGGCGGCAGGGCTGTTTATGCTCTATTCGGCGTTGACCGGATTGACGCTCTCCAGCATCTTTATCCTCTATTCAGGGCAATCGATCGGCAGCACCTTTGTCATTACGGCAGGGATGTCCGGTGCCATGAGCCTGTATGGTTACACCACCAAACGCGGCCTGGGCAGCATGCTGTTCATGGGCCTGTTCGGTATCGTGCTGGCATCGTTGATCAATATCTGGTTGAAAAGCGATGCCTTGATGTGGGCTGTGACCTATATCGGCGTGGTAGTGTTTGTGGGTTTGACGGCCTACGACACGCAAAAACTGAAAAATATCGGTGAGCAACTCTCTGCTGACGACCGCGACAGTTTTCGCAAATATGCCATCGTGGGTGCATTGACGCTTTACCTGGACTTTATCAACCTGTTCCTGATGTTGCTGCGCATTTTCGGCAACCGCCGCTAATACGCATCTGCAATTTGAAGTATGACGGGTATATAGCCCCGCGCGTAGAACGTGCGGTTTTTTTTGGGCGCAACCTGGCCATTACCGCATGGTTGATGTTGAAACTTGTAAAACCTACTTGGTGATTATTTTTTGATGGCATGTGTGCAGTAATAATCGCTGACCTGTCAGGATTTTTACAAGAGTATGACTATATACCACGATCATACGGTGTGGCAGGATGTGTACCGCCCGACGATAAAGGGTATCAGTTGTTATATAAAAGTGACGGTACTCGATGATGTACTCATCGTCTCATTTAAGGAGAAGTAGAATGAAATGTCCTCAGTGTGGCGATGCCGAAATGGAACAACGTGTAAAAGATGTTCCCTATTCATGGCGTGGCAAAAAAACGATTTTACAGCAAATCTGCGCGTTGCATTGCCCTAAGTGTGGTGAAACGGTGATGGACAAAGCCGAGTCGGCCGAGTACATGGCGAAATTGGTCGAGCTTAAGAATTCGATTATTAATGATACGGTCAAACCGGCGTATATCATGAACGTGCGAAAGAAACTCGAATTATCGCAACGAGAAGCCGGGCGGATATTTGGTGGCGGTGATAATGCATTTTACCGGTATGAAGCGGGAAAATCGCAGCCCCATCCTTCTACGGTGAAATTGCTGAAACTTCTCGATCGCCACCCAGAGTTACTCAATGAAATTTGTGGTTGAGTTGAGCAAAAACCGATGGTGCTTTACGACATCTTTCGCCTGAACAGCCCGTAGGCCGCGCTGCCGGTAGTCGCAGTGATAGCCAGCAGTGTCCCACCGGCTGTGCTATACCACGCTGAAATCGGCCCCTTTGAGGTAAATCTGCTTGGTGATGTCAGTAAAATGGCGGATGGGGTTCACCCAGGTCAGATTCTGTAACCATAGCGGCATGTTTTCCACCGGAGAGACATAGCCTGAGAGCAGGATGGCGGGCATCAGAAAAACAAACACACCGATGAACGCTTGCTGCTGCGTGGCGCACAGCGACGAAATCAGTAAACCAAATCCCACCAGAGATAAGCCGTACAGCAGCATCGCCGCATAAAACAGCAGCAGTAAGCCAGCAAATGGAATCTGGTAAGCGAAGATCCCTGCCAGCAGCACGATGGTAGCCTGACCGGTAGCGACAATCAGCGCCGGTACCGCTTTACCAATAAAAATTTGCCAGGTTGCCAGCGGCGATACCAGCAACTGGTCGAGTGCACCATGTTCACGCTCGCGCGCTACAGAGAGCGCTGTCACAATCAATACGCCGATGGTAGTTCATGGCGATAAGCGAAGGCACCACAAACCACTTGTAGTTCAGATTCGGGTTATACCAGTGACGCACCACCAGTTCGCTCTGGTTGTTTCGCGTTGCTCCCACCATCAGCTCCCGTTCATATTCCTGAACTATCTGCTGTATATCATTTGTCGCAATTTGCGCGCTGTTAGAACGCCGTCCATCCAGAATGACCTTAAGCGAGGTACTGTTGCCGTTGGCAAGGTCGCGGGAGAAGTCGGGCGGAAATCGTACCAGCAATAACGCCTTCTGGTTGTCGATAGCTGGCGCGATGGCCTGCTGGCTGCGCAGCGTTAATACCTGAGAGAAGGTGTGCGCGTTGGCGATGCGCTGTGTCAGTTCAATCGATGCCGGTCCATTGTCTTCGCTATAAATCGCGATGGTGGCATTGGTGACATCCTGCGTCGCGGCGAACGGGAACAGAGAAACCTGAAGCACTACCGGGAGAACCAGCAGGCTGCTGGTTTGCGGTTCGCGCAGCAGCGATTGTAGCTCTTTGACGATCAGCGTCCATAAGCGGTAAAACATTGCGATCCCTCCCTAATCCAATCTGCGCCGCGTTTTTAACGCGGTCAACCCGATGAAAAACAGCGTGGCAAGGCTTAAAAAGCCCAGATTGACCAGCAAGATGCTGACCACGTTACCCGTGAGGAATAAGCTTTGCAGCGTACTGACGAAATAGCGTGCGGGAATGATGTAAGAGACGGCGCGTACCAGCGCCGGCATGCTGTCAATTTCAAAGATAAACCCGGAGAGCATGACCGCCGGCAAGAATGCAGCGTTCAGCGCTACCATAGCCGCATTGAACTGGTTGCGTGTCAGGGTGGAAATCAGCAGTCCCATACCTAGGGTACAGGCAAGAAACAGGCTGCTGATGCCAAACAGTATCCAGAGCGATCCACGGTAAGGAACATGCAGCACGAAGACGGCCACCACCATGCACAGCACCATGGCTATCATGCCCAAGCCATAGTAGGGGATTAACTTGGCCAGTAGCGGCTCTGCACGCGTAACCTGCGTTGACAGCAGTGCTTCCATGGTGCCGCGCTCCCATTCTCAGGCAATCACTAATGAGGTCAGAATGGCACCAATGACGGTCATGATAATGGTGATGGCACCGGGAATGATAAAGTGTTGGCTGATTGCTGCCGGGTTGAACCAATAGCGCATTTGTACCTCAATGGGTTGCGTAAAAGTGCTCCCCTGAGCCAACGCGCGCTGTTCCTGCCAGACCTTCCAAACCCCTTGCACATAGCCGGAAACGAAATTGGCGGTATTAGGCTCACTGCCGTCAGTGATCACCTGTATCGAGGCCAGTCCTCCGGGTTGTGACAATTGCTTGGCGAAATTGCCAGGGATGGTGATCAAACCGCGAATGCGCCCCGCTTGCATCAACTGGATCAATGTTTGGCGGTCGCGACTGATGGTCGGTTCAATATAGGGGGAAGCGGCAAAGGTTTGGGCTAAATCGCGCGCCGCTTCACTCTGCTCTTCCAGCAGGATACCGACGTGTAAGCGACTGGGGTCGAGGTTTATGCCATAGCCAAAAATAAACAACAGCATTAATGGGATGATAAAGGCGATCAGACTGCTGCTGGGATCGCGCACAATCTGCTTGCTCTCTTTGCGACACAATGCCCGCAAGCGCCGCCAGGAAAAGGCGGTGCTGTCCGACACGGGGTTGCTGTTGGCATTAGTCATGGGCATTCTCCGTGTCGTAGGCCTGAATCAGGGCGATAAACGCCTGCTCCATGCTGGGATCGGGCATGTCTGGCGTAACCGCCTGGTGCTTTAAGGCATCGGGTGTGCCGCTGGCAATCAGCTTGCCGCGATAAACCAGGCCGATACGATCGCAATATTCCGCCTCATCCATAAAGTGAGTGGTCACCATGACAGTCATGCCCCGGCTGACCATGCCGTTGATGTGCATCCAGAACTCCCGGCGGGTGAGGGGATCGACGCCAGAGAAAAAACGCAGGTTTTGTTCTACCGTCAGGTTACCGTACAGAGAAAATTTCTGTGCCATATAACCCAGATGCTGACGCGCTTTACCGGAGCTGATTTTAAGATCCATGCCCAGCACGCGCGCATGGCATTCACTGGGCGTGAGCAACCCGCACATCATCTTGAAGGTGGTTGATTTCCCTGCACCATTGGGGCCGAGCAGCCCGAAAATCTCGCCGCGGCGCACGGTAAAATCGACCCGATCGGTCGCGATAAATTCACCAAATTTTTTGGTCAGATGACGGGCTTCGATCACCTTGTCATAGCCATCATCGGGAATGAACGGCATAATGCGTGCCAGTGAGGAATCCCCTTTGGGGCCACCGCCTAACAGGTCGATAAAGGCATCCTCAAAGCGTGGGCTGTCGCTTCGATGTTGTCCGGCGTCAGCGGCAGTGTGTCACACAGGCTGGACGGGGTTGCGCCTGCCTTCAGCATCAGACGCACATATTTGCCTTGAATGACGCCGTCAGTGACGGCGGAGTGCTGCAATGCCTGTTGCAGCAGCGTGCGGTGTGCAACGCCATCGTCATGTGCCAGCACGCAGCGATCGGCCATGGTGGCGGTAAGATCTTGCGGCGCGCCGCGATACAGCAATTAGCCGTTATTCAACAGCAGCACATCACGACACTGCCCTGCCTCATCGAGATAAGACGTGCTCCACAGGATCAGCATACCGTCGTCAGCGAGTTCGTGCACCATGCGCCACAGCTCGCGTCGTGATGTGGGGTCAACTCCGACGCCCGGCTCATCCAGCAACAGTACGTTAGGCTGGCCCAGCAGGGTACAGGCCAGCCCCAGCTTCTGCTTCATGCCGCCAGAAAGTTTTCCAGACAGACGCGTGGTAAAGCGCGCGAGGTCGGTCAACATCAGCAAGCGTTCAAAGGTTTCCTGACGCTGTGTGCCGGTAATGCCGCGCAGGTCGGCGTAAAGCGTCAGGTTTTCCATCACGCTCAGGTCTTCATACAGCCAAAATTTCTGGGCATATAACCAAGGATGGCGTGCAATTGCCGGTCATCCTGTACCGGATCGAGCCCCATCACGCGCAGAGTCCCGCTGCTCGGTGTTAACAGACCGGCCAGCATACGAATCAGCGTGGTCTTACCCGCGCCGTCAGGCCCCACTAAGCCGATAACCGCACCCGTATCAAGCGTGGCGGTCAGCGGTTTCAGCGCGGGCGTGGTGCTGTCATGGAAGGTTTTTTCTACCCCGTCCAGCGTAATGCGTGGCATGGGACTGTTCATGGCGTTACGCTATCAGTATCAAAGCGCAACGTCACCGGCATCCCTTGACGCAGCAGGTCGTCCGCATCGTTCACGATGATACGCAGCCGATAAACCAGATCGGTACGCAGCGCCGGGGTTTCTACGCTTTTTGGGGTGAATTCTGCGCTGGGGGACACAAATCCGACCGTGCCGTGGTAGGGGCTGTCTGGGCGGCTGTCCGTATAAATCAGCACTTGTCGTCCCGGTTTCGCGTGCCCAAGCTGTGGCTCATCAATGTAGGCACGAATCCACACCGGACGGGTTAACGAGAGCGTAAATACGGTACTGCCCGCGCTGAGCATGCTGCCTGCTTCTGCAGCACGGGTGAGGATCACGCCATCAGAAGGGGCGGTAAGCGTGGTATCGCTCAGATCGAGAATGGCCTGCGCCTGTACTGCTTGCGCTTGTGCCAGTGCCGCCTCGGCGGCGGCAATCTCTTGCGGACGGTTGCCGCTTTCGAACTGGCCCAATTTCTCTTTAGCAGCTTGCAGCGTAGCAAGTGCCTGTTGACGCGCCGAACGGGCATCGTCTAACGTATTTTGTGCTACGGCACCCTTGCCCCACATGCCTTGCTGGCGTTGATAGAATTTATCGGCGTACTCATAGGCGGCCTGCGCTTGGTCCACTTGAGCAACCTCTTCACGCCGATAACCTTCCTGAAGCAGTGCCAGTTGAGCCGCCGCGCTGGCAACGTTGGCGTCAGCCTGGCGCAGCGCATTGTGGTGCGGTGCAGTATCCAGCGCAGCGATTGCCTGTCCTGCCTTAACGCTGTCCCCCCTCATCCACCTGCAAGGTTGCCAGACGTCCACTGACGCGAAACGCTAGATTCACCGTACGAATATCCACGTTACCGTACAGCGTTATGGGCGTGTCACGGCGTGCATAGTGCGCCCAGCCTGCGTAGAGTGCGGCTGCCAACAGTAAAAGCACCAGAATGGTCACGCGCGATTTAACTTTATTCATGGAAGGCTTCCCTTTTGACCAGCTAAAAGCATCAGCGCTGTTGTGCGGCTCTCAGGCCGTCAAGCACCAGCGCTATGTGTTGTGTCACCACGTCGTTAATCACCAGACTCTGTTCTAAACCAATGTCGTCCCAGCCTGCTCGTAGTCGTATGGTTTCCCGGGCAAAGCGGAATGCCAGCGCTTCACCGATCAGCGCATGGGCGTGGATAACGGTTATACGATCGTTGCTGTCTAGCCCGGTGTAGCCAGCGACCAGTTGCGTCATCAACTGATGCATGGGCGCGATAATGCTCTAGTGCATCAGCGGATAGGCATCTGTCGGTGAAAACTGTTCGCGCGACATAAAGCGGCTGAAGTGCAACGTTTCCGGGCTGGTCATCAGCCGAGTAAAGTTCAGCACCAGTTTTTGCAAATACACCACGTAACGTTCTGGCGTGCCTGCGGGCTGTTGCAGGTACTCGGTAATTTCAATGCGCAAAGGGAGATAGGTGCGCGCCACTTCATCGGCAATAGCGCTTGCCACCGCGCTATATAACCCCTCTTTGGAGTGAAAATGATAGGTGATAGCGGCAATATTCTGCCCGGCACGGCGGGCAATGTCGCGCGTTGTGGCGGCTTGTAGGCCAAACTCGCCAAACACCTCAAGGGCTGCCTGTAACAGTCGTTGCTTGGTGTGGTCGCCTCGTGTAGGCGACGTTGCCGGAAAAAGCATGGCATAAGCCCCATTCAATCAATCGTATGATTAAATTTAGTGGTTTTTGGGATTTTTTATGTGATCTGATTCTCAGTTAATAGGTGCGATTGTTTCTTCTACATAGGTGCAGGTACCGCATTGGCGATTTCAGACGACAAACATTTTCTATATCCCTTTAATTTGTAATGAAAAAGATGTGATTGTTAGTGTAACGAAAATATAGCGTAAAATTTGTTATTGCTATTATTGAATGGTAATAATTACCATTAACAATCTCATTATCTATAGTGCATAAACATCAACGGCCTGGCTGCTTAAGGCTCGTCGTGCACTAGCAATGAATTCTGTCCGCCAACGCCATTCCTAATCGGAGTGGCGTTGGGCGGATTTTTTTATGCCGAGCCATGTGGGTTCCCGGCGTGCCATTACCAGGTGAAAACAGGAGGAGCGCGTGATTCGGATGCGCATGTTGTTGGCGGCAGCGCCGTGGGTCTGGGGGGTATCGCAATGTGCTTATGCAGAAGGTACAAATCGAACCGCAGGAAATGATGAAATGGTGGTCAGCGCGTCGCGTTCCAACGTGGAACAGCCTAAAGCACCACAGATGGTAACCATTATCAACCGTCAGCAAATTGAGCAACAGTTGCGCGTAACATCGGATTCATCGCAAGTGTTGAGTAACTTGTTGCCTGCCTTTTCTCCTAGCCGACAAAAAATGAGTGGCAGCGGTGAAACCTTCCGCGGTCGGTCGGCGTTGATTTTGGTCGATGGCATTCCACAATCGAATCCGCTACGCCCCACCGGACGTGAAATACATACCATCGATTTTTCCATGATCGAGCGGATTGAGGTTATTCACGGGGCCAATGCCACGAATGGTTTGGGGGCGACTGGCGGCGTTATTAACCTGATCACCCGTCGCCCGGAAAACGTGGCGTTCAATCAGCATGTTTCCGTGCAAACCACGCTGCCCACAGAGAAAATCCGGGGCGAAACGGCCAGCTATAAAACCACTTACCGCGTCGATGGTCGCGTGGATAAACTAGATTACCTAGTGTCTCTGGGATATGAAAATCAAGGGCTTTATCTTGATGGTAACGGCCTGGCCATCGGTGTGGATAATACCCAGGGCGATACCATGGATTCCCGCGCTTACGATGTGTTGGCCAAGGTATGGTACTGGCTTAATGACGATCAGCGCGTTCAATTGAGTGTCAACCGTTACCACATTCGCTGAGAAAATGACTACCTGAGCGTCGATGGCGTGCGTGCGCAAGGTATTCCGACCACCTCCGCGCGCGGTACGCCACCGGGAGATGCGCCGTTTAACAGTGTGTGGAGCACGGGTTTTACTTACGATCACAACAATCTTGCGGGGTTCAAACTCTCGACGTTGTTATTCAGCCAGGAGTATGAAGCGCTGTTCGGTGCCACCAATTCGCAATCGTTCCAGGACACGACCATCGCGCCCAACAAAACGCTGTACGATCAATCTCGCGCGGTATCCTCCAAACTTGGGGCAAAACTCGCGCTCACCCGTGATGACCTTCTGGAAGATACGTTGAAAGTGACGGCGGGTTTTGATGTGTTGCTTGATAAGAACAAGCAGGATCTCTATCTGACCAAACGCACCTATGTGCCGGAAATCGAATACACCAACTACTCGTCTTTTTTACAAACCGAGTACGCGCTGCTGGATAACGTGACGCTGCATGCGGGCGTACGTCACGAAATCGCCAAACTGAAAGTCGATGACTATCGCACGCAATCGGCAGATGCAAACGATGCCTATGACGGTGTGGCGGTAAAAGGCGGAACCCCCAAGTTCAACCAGACGTTATATAACGTTGGCATTGTCTATTCGCCGTGGGAACCGCTGAGTCTTGTTCACCAACTACTCGGAAGGGTTTGGTATGCCGGATGTCGGACGTGCACTGCGCGATATTGACACCGAAGGTGTCGATCTGAGCCGAGCGAATAACGTCAAACCGGTGGTTACCAAAAATATTGAGGCGGGTTTCCGGGTGCAGCATGGGGCTGTTGATTTTGAAGCCAGCTATTTCCGTTCCAGCGCGAAACTGGGGGATTCCGTTACGCTTAACAGCGATGACGATTTCGTTTCCAAGCGTGAGAAAACCCGCGTGCAAGGGGTTGAGGTCCGAAGCGGTTATCAGATTAATGAGCAGCATAAAGTCAATCTTTCCTATGCCCATACCGAAGGTAAGCGCGTCAGCAATGGTGATGGCAAACTGGATAAAAAGATGACTGGCCTGAATATCGCGCCGGATCGGGTGATTGTCAGTTGGTCGGCAAGTTGGACGGAGAAGGTGAACACGTTTGTCCAAGGCAACTATGCCTTCAGCCGCAGTTTTGATGATACCGAACTAGGGTTCGACGGTTATCTGCTGGTGGATGCTGCCGTCGGCTACAAACTGCCTTATGGTAGTGTGAATCTGGCGGTTGCTAACCTGCTGGATAAACAGTACATCACCTACTATTCGCAGTCAGTGGGACTGGGGACTGCGGCCAATACACGCTATTTCTCCGGGCGTGGACGTACCGTGACATTGGGTTACTCCATTGATTTCTAAGTGTCACTTATCCCATCTCGTGGTCCGTGGCTGCGGGATGGGAAGATACCTGATGTTATGGTTGGTGATGCTGTTCCTGTCGTTACAGGTTACAACAGGCTGGGCGCGTCAGGTGTCACACGCGCTTGGCGTAACCGTGATTAACGGGCAGCCTAAACGGGTGGTTACCCTGTTTCAGGGGGCAACGGATACGGCTGTCGCGTTGGGGATAACGCCGGTAGGTGTCGTGAATTCCTGGATTGAAAAACCGACGTATCGCTATTTGCGTAGAGCGTTAGGTGATGTGCCCCATGTCGGGTTGGAAACGCAGCCGAATTTGGAAGCCATCGCATTGCTTAAACCCGACCTGATCATTGCATCACGTTTTCGCCATGAACGGGTGTATACCTTGTTGTCGCAGATCGCTCCCACGGTAGCGATGGAGGATGTGTTTGAATTCAAACGTACCGTACAACTGATGGGGCAGGCGCTGGGCAGGGAGACGCAAGCACAGGGTTTGCTCACCGCCTGGCAGGGGCGAGTGTCGGTATTGCGCGACCGCCTGCGTGCTCATTATGGTTCTCAGTGGCCACTCCGCGTTTCCATGATTGAGTTTCGTGATGACCATATTCGTCAATATTTAGCACGCAGCTTTGCCAGCTCAGTACTATCGGAAGTGGGTTTTATCTGGCCGGGAATGCAGGCAGATTCGCTCAGCGTGATGCACAAACTGAGTACGCCAGAGAGTCTGCCGGTGCTGGACGCCGATCTGTTTTTTGTCTTTATGCGCTCGGAAAAACCGGCGGTTACGCAACTTTACCGCACCTGGACAGCGCACTCATTGTGGCAACGCCTGACGGCCCCACTAACGCGAGCAAGTCTACACCGTGGACAGTGTGGCCTGGAGTTTGCCAGGAGGCATTTTAGGTGCGAACCGGATATTGGATGGGATCGCACAACGCCTACTGCCTACGGAGACAACGCCATGAGGCCTGTGTGGGTGTTATGTGGCGGGGGGCTGCTGTTGATCATCTCCTGTTTTGCCAGCCTGATGGTCGGGGCGCAACCGATCGCGTCGCGCGTGGTACTGGCTGCATGGCTTCACCCGGATGCGACACAAATTGAACATATTCTGGTGCAGACCACGCGTCTGACACGCACTTTGATGGCCCTGACGGTCGGCGCCAGTCTGGCCGTTGCCGTGGTGCTGATGCAGGCGATGACGCGCAATCCACTGGCCTCTCCGGGGTTATTCGGCGTCAATGCCGTGGCGATCTTCTTTATCGTCCTGAGCAGCGTGTGGATAGGTGCTGCATCACAGGCGACATTGGTGTGGTCCGGGTTTCTCGGTGCGGCAGTCGCAGGGGGATTGGTGTTCGGCATCGGCTCGTTGGGTCGTGGGTCTACAAGCCCTGTGAGAATTCTGCTGGCAGGGGCGGCGATCACGGCACTTTTCCTCTCGTTTACCCAAGCGATGTTGGTGATCAATCAGGACGGATTGGACAGCGTACTGTTTTGGCTGGCTGGCTCGGTGGCTGGACGTGAGAGCGATCTGCTGATGCCCTTGCTTCCCTATGTAGTGGTGGGGTTGGTATTCAGCAGGGTACTGGCACCGCATATTAATATTTTGGTTGCGGGTGATGACATGGCACGCGGGTTAGGAGTGCGTACCGCATGGATTCGCGGCCTGATGGGCGTGTGTGATTGCGTTGGCGGGCAGTGCGGTGGCTATTGCGGGTAACATCGGTTTCATTGGTTTGATTGTGCCACACATGGCCCGTCGGTTGTGTTCCCACGACCACCGTTGGCTGATCCCCGCTAGCGCCTTGCTGGGCGCTTGTCTGCTACTTTGGGCGGATATGGGGCACGCGTGGCGATTTTACCGCAGGAACTGCCGCTGGGAGTCATGACCGCTGTGCTGGTGGTCCCTTATTTTATTGCGTTGGTTCGGCGGGAGGCGCGTCATGGCTAACGTTTACTCGCTACGTATCGGCATGTTGTCTCGTCTGGTGGATAGCCGCGCGTTTCTCTGGAATCTTGCACTGCTCGGTGTAACGCTGGTGACGATACTCTTGGTGCTATCGCGAGGTGCTGTGCCGCTCTCTCCGCGGGAGGTGATGCACATACTGTTGGCACCGCACCAGACTATCGAAGGTAACGCCTTTATCGTCTGGGAACTGCGCCTACCTCGCGTCATGTTGGCGGTGATGGTGGGGGGCATTAGCGCTTTCGGGGCTGATATTACAGAGTCTAGTGCGTAACCCGTTAGCATCGCCCGATCTGCTGGGGGTTACCAGCGGCGCGTCTGCCACAGCCGTCGCTTTTCTCTCTTTCGGCGCGGGTATGCTCGGGCAGCAATGGATGCCGTTGGCGGCTATTGCGGGAGCTTGGGGAACGGCGCTGCTGACCTGGCGACATGGTGTATCACATTACCGTCTGGTATTGGTCGGGGTAGGAATCTCCGCCTTGATGGGGGCAGTGGCGACTGGGTTGCTGCTGCTTAGCCCATTCAATACCACACCATCCTCATACATCTGGCTGACCGGCAGTGTTTAAGGTGCTAACTGGCAGGATGTGACGTCTCTGACTGGATGGCTGGCGCTAGTCGCGCCGCTATTAGTATTACTGGCGCGCCATGTTCCGATCCATGAGTTGGACGACGATGTTGCCACGAGTGTGGGTGCCGCGCTGGAACGGCGGCGTAGCGCATTGCTGTTGCTGAGTGTTGCGCTGGCCGGTACCGCGATCGCCCATGCGGGGGCGATAGGCTTCGTGGGGTTGATTGCCCCCCATATGGCGAAACGTCTGGTGGGTCGAGCCTTTGTTGGCAGTGCGCTGGCAACGGTACTGATCGGTGCCAATATGGTCGTGGTGTCAGATTGGGTGGGACGTACGCTCTTTTTACCGTTGGATTTGCCAGCAGGCATTTTTATTTCTGCGTTGGGCAGTCCTTTTTTTCTCTATTTACTGATTCGGCAACGTCATCATTAAGGCATAACGATGAATTCACCAAACCATTTCCCGCTCTCAGGACGTGCACTGACGTTGCAATATGACCGGCAGGTGATTATTGAACATCTGGATTTGCAGGTGCCAGCCGGGTGCGGCACGGTATTTGTAGGAAGCAACGGATGTGGCAAAAGCACCTTGCTAAAAGCCTTGCCCGTCTGCTCTCGCCAACCTCAGGCTGTGTCATGCTCAACGGTGCGGATATTCATCACCAATCAACCCACGCCATCGCACGTAAGCTGTCAATTTTGCCGCAGACACCGATCGCTCCAGAGGGCATAACCGTGCGTCAACTGGTTGCTATGGGGCGCTAACCTCACCAAAGTTGGCTACGCCAGTGGTCGACGCAGGACGAAGGAAAAGTGCAGCAGGCGCTGAACAGTACCGGGCTGACAGCGCTGGGCGAGCGGGTGGTGGATACGCTGTCGGGCGGACAACGTCAGCGGGTGTGGATCGCTATGACGTTGGCGCAGGATACGGATATTTTGCTGCTGGATGAGCCAACCACCTATCTCGATTTGGCGCATCAGATTGAGGTGCTCGATTTGCTGCGCGAGCTCAACGAACAACACAGTAAAACCATCGTCATGATACTGCACGACTTGAATCTGGCATGCCGTTATGCACATCACATGGTGGCGGTTCACCAGCGAGGCGTATTTGCGCAAGGCGCGCCGCAGGCGATCCTGACGGAAACGCTGATTAAAACGGTATTCGATCTCGATAGCCGCATCATCGCTGACCCGGTGTTCGGTACGCCGCTCTGTATTCCACTGGGTCGTTATGCGCCGAAACAGCAAAGCGTGTGCGATGCGTGATCTTTCCTTTCACGCCGAAGAACGGGCACATCTCGCCGCTCGTTTTAACCTGATGGCGACGGCGGAATACCCGTTCAGCAGCGCGGTGCCTGTATCGACACTCCTGGAGACGGCGTCTTGTCAGCGTATGTTGCAACAGCTTGCTCCACGATTGGGGGCCCCTAGCTGGGTATTACCGCGTCGTTGTTAAGCAAACGCGTGGCTTTTCTTACTACAGCGGCTGCCTTTTATCCCTTATCGATGTACAACAAAGGGCTAAACATGGCGCTGACGAACTGCCTGTTGGATACGCGTCACGATGGACATCTTTGGCGGTCGCATATGGTGATGGACGATTTATCGCTCTCAACGCTCCATTCGGATTTGGATCGCGCGAGTTGGCGTGATGCCATGCTACGTGGCGTATTTGTGGAACATTTGACGCCGTTGTGGCATGTGCTGTCGGCGGCATCAGGCCTCTCGTCACGGATTTTGTGGGAGAATACCGCTGTGCGGCTGTTTTCACTGTTTGAACATCGGATGCAAACCTCTGATGCGGCGACAGAAGCGCGTGTAAAACAGGATTTTTACTATGTGGTTCACGAGGCTCCTGGTGCACTGTTTGGATTGGACGCCAATCCGCTTACCGTCTATTTTCGCCCGCTAACCTGGGTGTCGGCGAACGGTGAGTGGATCCGCTTTCGTCGTACCTGCTGTTTTTACTATAAGGCCTCTCAGCCGCAGGAGTTCTGTCAAGCCTGTCCTTTGCTGAGGCCCAATAAATCGCATCGGTTACCTTTTAGGAATAAGCGCTAATCGGATGGCGTATCAGGAAGGTGAAATCTCTGTTACACTAGCGGCCTTATGCACCGTAGTTTGTGCCCGTTCATTGTGGTTGTTGCTCACGTCGTTATTCCTTGGTTGATGATGGCTCAGCAAACCCGCCTGATGTTCCCCCTGGAAACTGCACCGGCTTTGGCTCGGTCAGGGTGGATCTGGAGTTGTTTTCTCTATGTCTTTTTCATCTCTCGGCCTGAGCGCCGATATTCTCCGTGCTGTTGAAGAACAGGGCTATCGTGAACCTACGCCGGTACAACGCCAGGCGATTCCCGTGGTGCTGTCGGGGCAGGATTTGATGGCCAGCGCGCAAACGGGCACCGGTAAAACCGCTGGCTTTACCCTGCCGCTGTTGCAACTGCTAAGCGCCAAGCCCAGTGACGTTAAAGGCCGTCGCCCGGTGCGTGCATTGATCCTGACACCGACCCGTGAACTGGCCGCTCAGATTGGTGAAAACGTGCAGGCATACAGCAAGTACCTGCGCTTACGCTCGCTGGTGGTGTTCGGCGGTGTTAGCATTAACCCTCAGATGATGAAATTGCGCGGTGGCGTCGACATTCTGGTGGCAACGCCGGGACGTCTGCTGGATCTGGAACACCAGAATGCCGTTGACCTTTCCCGTATCGAAATCCTGGTGCTGGATGAAGCGGATCGCATGCTGGACATGGGCTTTATCTACGACATTCGCCGTGTGCTGGCAAAACTGCCCGCCAAACGCCAAAACCTGCTGTTTTCAGCCACCTTCTCTGATGAGATCAAGGCGCTGGCCAATACGCTGCTGACGCGACCTGCGTCGGTCGAAGTGGTGCGTCGCAATACGCCATCGGAGCTGGTGACCCAGAACGTGCACTTTGTCGATAAAAAACGCAAGCGCGAGCTACTCTCTTTGCTGATCGGCAAAGAGAACTGGCAGCAGGTGCTGGTGTTTACCCGCACCAAGCACGGTGCTAACCATCTGGCTGAGCAATTGGGCAAAGATGGCATTACCGCCGCGGCTATCCATGGCAACAAGAGCCAGGGTGCTCGTACCCGTGCGTTAGCGAATTTCAAGGAAGGGTCGATTCGGGTGCTGGTGGCAACGGATATCGCTGCGCGCGGTCTGGATATCGACCAACTGCCGCATGTGGTGAACTATGAGCTGCCCAACGTGCCTGAAGACTACGTGCACCGCATTGGTCGTACTGGTCGAGCGGAATCTACCGGTGAAGCGCTGTCGCTGGTGTGTGTCGATGAGCATAAGCTGTTGCGCGATATCGAGCGACTGCTGAAACGCGAAATTCCACGCATTGCCCTGCCGGGCTTTGAGCCTGATCCGAATATCAAGGCAGAGCCGATTCAAAATGGGCGCCAAAGCCAGCGCAGTGGCGAAGGTTCTCCTTCTGGAGAGCAACGCCGTGGCGGCCAGGGTAAACCAGCCGCATCGCGCCCGCAGGGTAACGGTCAGCGTCGTCCGGCGCGCGCCAGAAGCGAGTAATACCGCTTTTCGCAGGGGAACTGCCATTCCCCTTTACTCGCCCCTCGTCATCCTCGGCGAAAGCCTGGGATCTCTGTTAGACCAACGCAGGTATCTCATTTGCCAGAGATTCCCGCTTGCGCGTGGATGACTGTTTTAGGTGGGTTTGTCAGTACTTCAAGGGGCGCTGTCGCTCTGTTGCATACCTTTGCATGACATAGCCTTCTCTCTTCTCACAGGCTTCCCATTACTCTGGATTATCAGTAAGCTGCTTAACTCGCCTTCATCCGCAAGCCGACGCGCTTTGCCCGAATAAAGACTGAATAATGAGAACAGCCGCTCCCGGTATCACTGAAGATGGTCTGCCGACTCCGCAGCGCCACTATGCCATGTTGACCATTGCCATCAGCATTACGCTGGCAGTGATGGATGCTGTGGTCGCCAATGTGGCGTTGCCGGTTATTGCTACGGATTTCAACATTAGCGCGGCCAGCGCGATCTGGATTGTCAACGGTTATCAGTTGGCGGTGGTGGTATGCCTGATCCCGTTCGCGCGCTTGGGCGAGATTTACGGCTATCGTACGGTGTATATGTACGGGTTAACCCTGTTTATCCTGTCGTCTCTGGCCTGCATGTTGGCGAACAGCATGCCGTTGTTAACGCTGGCGCGCGTGGTGTAGGGCATCGGTGCAGCAGGGCTGATGAGCGTGAACACCGCGTTAATCCGCTACATCGTGCCGCGCGCCAAGCTGGGCGGTGCAATTGGTATTAACGCGCTGGTGGTGGCTATGGCCGCCACCGTGGGGCCAACGCTGGCGGGTGGGCATTTTATCCGTCGCCACCTGGCCGTGGCTGTTTGCCATCAATCTGCCCCTTGGCCTCGCGGCCATTCTGTTGGCAATGCGCAGTCTACCGGATAACGATCGTAGCCAGCAGCCGTTTGACGGTGTGAGCGCTATATTGAGCGCTCTGATGATCGGTTTGGCCATTACCGCCATTGAGGGCATCGGTCATAAGAGCAATGCCGTGCTGATCGGTGGACAACTGGCGCTGGCACTGGTCGCTACCTTACTGTTGGTGCGTCGGGAAGCCTCTGCCACAGCACCGCTGTTTCCGTTTGATTTACTGCGCATTCCGGTGTTCAGTTTGTCGCTGGCGACCTCAATCGCTTCCTTCACCACGCAAATGCTGGCCTTTGTTTCTCTGCCGTTTCTGTTTCACCATGAACTGGCACTGACGCCGGCCGAAGTGGGGCTAATGATGACGCCCTGGCCGTTGGCAACCGGCGTTATGGCTATGGTGGCAGGAAAGCTTTCCGATCGGATGTCGCCCGCCATACTGGGGGGGTTGGCTTGCTGCTACTCGCCGTTGGTATGTTGGCATTGAGCCAGCTTTCCCCCGTCACCACCATGGCCGGTATTGCCTGGCGCATGGCCCTGTGCGGCGCAGGGTTCGGGTTATTTCAGTCGCCCAATAATCGCCTGTTGGTCACGTCAGCACCGCGCGCCTGATAGGGCAGTCCAGCTGCACTGCGCTGGTGGGCATGTTGCTGGCGCGATTTGATTGCAGGGCGGTTACTATGCGCTTTATATGGGGTGCGGAACGGCGGCGTTGGCATGTCTGCTGAGTTTTACGCGTCAGGCCTTCAATCCCTCGGTCGCGGATAAAGGCTAGCGACAGCGTAACGCTTGCTTTTCCTGCCCGCCTCAGTACCATGGCGGGCTGATTTAACTGGTGCGCCGTGCGGCGTCCTGATGAGCTTAATAGCGTTATGCGTATCCTTCTTGCGCCGATGGAAGGCGTTCTCGATGCTCTGGTGCGGGAACTGCTGACCGACATCAATGAGTACGATCTGTGTATCACCGAGTTTTTACGCGTGGTAGATACGCTGCTGCCTGTCAAATCCTTCTACCACCTTTGCCATGAATTGCATCATGCCAGCCGGACGCCTTCCGGCACGCAAGTGCGCATTCAATTGCTGGGACAGTATCCGCAATTGCTGGCGGAAAACGCAGCGCGCGGTGGCGCTCGGTTCCTACGGGGTTGGCCTCAATTGTGGCTGCCCGTCAAAACTGGTGAACGGCAGCGGCGGCGCCACGTTGCTAAAAGATCCTGAATTGATCTATCAGGGAGCGAAAGCCATGTGTGAGGCGGTGCCGCGCCATCTCCCAGTGACGGTGAAAATTCGGTTAGGCTGGGATTCGGGCGATCGTCAATTTGAAATTGCAGATGCGGTTCAGCAAGCGGGCGCCACCGAGCTGGTGGTTCATGGACGCACCAAAGAAGACGGATACAAAGCGGAGCACATTAACTGGGCGGCCATTGATGAAATCCTTAAGCGCTTATAGATCCCGGTGGTGGCGAACGGCGAAGTCTGGGACTGGCAAAGCGCTCAGGATTGTATCGCGGCTACCGGGTGTCAGGACATTATGATTGGGCGCGGTGCGCTTAATGTCCCCAACCTGAGTAAAGTGATTAAATACAATGCACCGCCGCTGCCCTGGCCCGAGGTGGTCGCGTTGTTGCAGCGCTACACCCAGCTCGAGAAGCAGGTGGATACTGGCATGTATCACGTGGCGCGCATCAAGCAGTGGCTCGGTTATTTACGGAAAGCTTATGTTGAGGCCGACGATCTGTTTCGCCAAATTCGAACTCTTACCACGTCAGATGCGATTGCGCGAACCATCGCCGCACTGGTCTGATGCAGCGTGTATTGACTGTTTTCATATCATCGCTGTTGGTTTTTTCTCCCTATCTCAATCACTTTACGGATATTCAATTGCTTTCCTCTTGACGGAGCGGTATAACACGACCATTTTGGAAGTGTGGACGTCTATACGTATAAGGGGGCGCATGCAGCAGCTCAGAATACCCACTCCGGAAATCCCAGCGCAATCAGGTACCTTTAAACGTGCAATGAAGGCGCGCCGTCTGATCATGCTTTCATTGGGCGGCGTTATTGGCACTGGGCTGTTTTTTAATACCGGCTATATTATTTCCACCACGGGTGCTGCGGGCACGCTGTTGGCCTATCAGATTGGTGCGGTAGTGGTGTATCTGGTGATGCTGTCATTGGGGGAATTGTCGGTGGCGATGCCGGAAACCGGAGCGTTTCACGTTTATGCATCACGCTACCTCAGCCCGGCAACTGGCTACACCGTTGCCTGGCTCTATTGGTTGACCTGGATAGTGGCATTAGGTTCGAGCCTGACAGCAGCTGGTTTTTGCATGCAATACTGGTTTCCAACCGTCCTTGTCTGGGTGTGGTGTCTGGTGTTTTGCGTTTTGATTTTTGTCCTGAATGTGATTTCGGCGCGTTTTTTTGCCGAGGGCGAGTTCTGGTTCTCCGTGATTAAAGTGATTACCATTCTGGCCTTTATTATCCTCGTGGCAGGGGCGATGATCGGCATCATTCCACTCGAAGATGGCACGCCTGCGCCGCTGTTCACCAACCTCACCGTACACGGGTGGTTCCCCTTCGGTGGCTTGCCTATTCTGATGACCATGGTTGCGGTTAATTTTGCTTTTTCCGGCACCGAGTTGATCGGTATTGCTGCTGGTGAGACGGAGAACCCGCATTAAAGTGGTGCCGCTGGCGATTCGTACCACCGTTGTGCGCTTGATTGTGTTTTTTGTTGGCACCGTGCTGGTGCTGGCGGCATTGATTCCGATGGAAGAGGCGGGGATTGTCAAAAGCCCGTTTGTACAGGTATTTGAGCGCATCGGGATTCCCTATGCTGCGGATATTTTTAACTTTGTCATTCTGACGGCGATCTTATCTGCGGCTAATTCCGGACTTTATGCCTCGGGGCGTATGCTGTGGTCGCTTTCAAATGAGAAGACGCTGCCTGCCTGCTTTTCTCGCCTTACGCGACGCGGCATTCCGCTGATAGCGATCTCAGTCAGCATGTTGGGCGGGTTGTTGGCGCTGGCTTCAAGTATCGTTGCTCCCGATACGGTGTATGTGGCACTTTCGGCCATCTCCGGGTTTACCGTGGTTGCTGTGTGGCTCAGTATTTGTGCGTCTCATATTGCCTTTCGTCGTCACCATCTGCGTTACGGGCGTTCATTGTCGGAGCTTAATTACCGCGCACCTTGGTTTCCTTTTACCCCCATCGCTGGTTTTTTACTTTGCCTGCTAGACTGTATCGGGCTGGCATTCGATCCAGCACAGCGTATTGCCTTGTGGTGCGGATTGCCTTTTGTTGTCGTGTGCTATGACGCGTATTATTTCACGCAGAGGCAACAGACACGCCAATTACCTGAGGAATTGAATGATGTTACCTGAGAATCCCCTTGCCGCGCTGCTGGAGCAGTCACCCGTGGTGATCCTGGATGGTGCGCTGGCTACCGAACTGGAGGCGCGCGGTTGTGATTTGTGCGATCCGCTCTGGTCGGCGAAAGTGTTGATGGAAGCGCCAGGGTTAATTTATCAGGTGCATTACGATTATTTTGCTGCCGGGGCGCAATGCGCCATCACCGCCAGCTATCAGGCAACGCCGCAGAGTTTTGCGGCGCGCGGGCTGAGCGAAGCAGACGCATTGGCACTGATCGCGCGCAGCGTTGAGCTGGCGGTACGTGCCTGTGAAGATTATTGCGTGGCGCATCCCGATGCGGGCGCACTCTTAGTGGCGGGGTCGATAGGGCCGTATGGCGCTTTTCTGGCGAATGGGGCTGAGTATCGTGGCGATTATCATCTGCCACAGGCGGAGATGATGGTATTCCATCGGCCGCGTATTGCGGCGTTGGTTGACGCGGGCGTTGACGTGCTAGCGGGCGAAACCCAGCTCTCGTTACCGGAGATGGCCGCTCTGTTACAGTTGCTGCGTGAGTTTCCTACTATCACTGCCTGGTTCTCGTTTACGCTGCGTGATGAGCAGCACATCAGCGATGGCACGCCGCTGCGTGACGTAGTAGCGCTGTTGGATAACCACCCGCAAGTCGTGGCGATGGGCATAAACTGTGTCGCATTGGAAAGTGCGGCGGCGGCGTTAGCACATTTATCCTCACTGACGGCGTTGCCGCTGGTTGTCTATCCTAATTCTGGCGCGCATTATGATGCGAATGCTAAGCGCTGGAGCTCAACCGGGGAACAGGCGTGTTCGTTGACTGAGCATTTGTCCACCTGGAGAGCCGCGGGCGCGCGCCTGATCGGTGGGTGCTGTCGTACCACACCGCAGGATATTGCCGCTATTTCTCATGCGTGCAAGCATGAGTCGCATCATTATTGAGGCAGACATCATGACCAACCAGACTGAAGACGCTCGCCGTGCTTATCTCCAACTGTGTGACACTCTGGGACTCACCTTACCTATCACCTTTCTGGATATCGCAGCGGAGCAAACCGTTGTCGTGTCGTCGCCGGATGCCGAAGCGCTGCGGCTGGCATTAGGGTATGAGAAAACCGCCGCGACTTTTTTTCGCCATTTGCCCCCGACGCCAGACGAAATGGAGCGGGCAACCATGACCGTAGAGGATGAGGTCACACGCATTCGCCACCAGGTGGATTTGCAACATCCTCTTTATCTGTGCGATCCGGCTCTGGCGTCATTGGCCGACGCTACCGGCGTGTCCGCCAATGCTCACGGCTGGCATATTGAGCAGAACGATATCGAGCGACTGTTTAAGCGTTTCGAACAGGTGATGCTCGGCCGCCCCGCCAGTTGGGAAACCATTCCGCTGGACAACGCATTCACGGCCCGTTTGTTGATTTTGCGCGAGTTTATGCACCATTTAGGCTATTTGTCGGTATTTATTGTTAATACCGCTGCCAGCGAGTCCCCCCTAACACTTGCCTCTGCGCGTGGTATCGCGATAAGGTCAGATTTTCTCTGGCCGTTGGTAGCGTGTTTATGGACATCCACGATCTGCATGATAACCCCGCGCGCATTGCTGGTGTTGCCGCATTGCTCTTCGCCGAATGGTCGGCGTTTCCCCGGTGGTCGAGTATGCCAGCCATTGAGTCCGCGCTACGCCAGCGCGACGTGGCGACCGATCGTGCGCTCGTTGGGTATATTTACTCACGATGATCATGCGGTTGCTACCGCCAGTATCATTCGCAATGAACTGGAAGAGTGCCCAGAACGAGAATACTGGCTGGGGGAAGTGGTCATCGCCCCGTCGCAGCGTGGAAAGGGGTTGGCCACTGCGCTGGTCAATGCCTGCGTGGCGCGCTGTCAGCAGCAGGGTATCAAGATGCTGTATTTGTATACGCCCGACAAACAGGCGCTCTATGCCCGAATGGGGTGGCAACCGCTGGAGCAGCGTTCGGTGGCGGGAGAAATTGTCACTGTGATGTGTTTATCGCTCGGAAAGTGAAACATGCTGGCAGACTATGTGATGAAGTCTATTATCTGTGGTAGGTTTGACATAGTAGCGGATATGCAGGCTGTGTTTTATCCAAAGGGACAGCCGTAAGCAATGCCATGAAGACTCTTGGCAGCGCAGGCGGCCTCGCCGTTCACCGGACGTGGAGATGAGTCATGACGACACACTTTTTGGGGAAATATGAGATCGAGCTAAAATTCAAGATTAAGGATATTAGCGAGTTTCGTGGCACTTTATTAAGTCTTCATCCAGAAGCTTTCGTGTTTGAGAATAATGAATATGATATTTATTACGATGACCCGCTTGCCTCGCTACATAAAAGAAATATGAGCATGGTGTTACGGTCTATGTCGCCTTCTGGAATTAAATTATGGATTGTTAAAGATTCAGAGGAAAGGCGTTGCGAGGCTGCGCTGCCGGAGCTGGATATGGATATGGATATGGATATGGAAAATAAAGAGCCTCGCTAATATCGTCAATTATTGGGTTTTTGACGGTGTCAACCTGGATTAAACTCGATGCATAGAATTGGTAAAAGGATTTATCATTCTATGATCGAGTTAAAATAATTATTCTGTTATCAGCGTAGTATCTGAATAAGCATCGTCGTTGCACGTTGTACACCATGATTAAAATCCATGATGGGGCCGCGCGGTGTGAATTATGTTGTGAAAACTTTAACGCTTTGTATAAGGATGTTCTGGGGCGAGTTGATTTTTGAGATATCAGTGGTAAGAGTGGCAGGCAGTAAATATTATATCACCGGCTTTTGTAAGTAAAAAATCAATCGTGTTTGCTTCATCCTGCAAAATAACAGAATAAAGGAACCGAATTATGAAAAAAAAGGTGCTGTTATTCAGTGCGCTGGCACTAGCTTTTTCTTCCATGGCGCAAAGTGAGACGCCCGAGTCTACCGATCTGGTGATCATCGGCGCGGGTGGTGCAGGCATGTCTGCGGCCATTGAGGCACATAACCAGGGTGTAAAAGTTATCCTGCTGGAAAAAATGCCGTTTGCCAGGGGAAATACTGCGCGAGCTGAGGGCGGTTTAAACGCAGCAGGAACACCTTACCAAAAAGCCAAGGGAATTGAGGATAATCCTGAGTTGTTCTTTAAAGATACGATGAAAGGAGGGCGGAACATTAATAACCATGAATTGGTACGTATCCTTTCAGAGCAGGCGAAATACTCCATTGAATTTTTGAAAATCAATGGCGCTGAACTGGCTGATGTGTCGCGAGAGGGTGGTGCCAGTGTCGACCGAATTCACCGGCCCGTGGGCGGAGAGCCTGCTGGCAGTTTTATTGCTACGGCGCTGATCAAGAAAGTTAAAGCGCTTAATATCGATTTGCGTACACGTACTTCCGCGACGGAAATTATCAAAAATGATAAAGGTGAAGTAACTGGAATTAAAGCTAAAGGCAAAGAGGGGAACGTTTACACTATTGATGCCAAGAAGGTAATGATCACTGCCGGTGGATTTGGCGCCAACTTTGACATGATTAAACACTACGATCCCAAACTGGTTGGTTTTAAAACGACGAATGCGCCAGGCTCGTTGGGTGAAGGGGTTAAAATGGCGGAGAGTATTAACGCCAAACTGGTGGATGTGGAATATATCCAGATTCACCCAACCACCGTTCCTGGAAAAGGCATTTTGATCACGGAAGGGGTTCGCGGCGATGGTGCTATTTTGGTCAATGAAGAAGGGAAGCGTTTTATTAATGAATTGCTGACACGTGACGTGGTTTCGCAAAACATTTTAAAGCAACCCAATGCTCATGCTTACATGATATTTAATGACGCTCTGGTTAAACAGAATAAAACCATTGACACCTATTTTAAACAGAAACTGGTGTTCGAAGGTGATTCTGTTGAGGCACTTGCCACAGCCATCGGGATGGATCCCAAACAGTTGTCTGCCACGCTCGCGGCCTATACTGGCTATGCGAAAGCGAAGAAAGACACTGAATTTGGCCGTGAAAGCTTTAAGCAAGCGTTGGATACCGGGAAATATTATGCCATTGAAGTGACACCGGGCATCCACCACACCATGGGCGGTATCGCCATCAACACCAAAGCGCAGGTAATCGATAACCAAGGCAAGGTGGTACCGAACCTGTTTGCGGCGGGTGGGGTACACGGTGCACATCGCCTGGTCGGTAACTCACTGGCGGATATCGTGACCTTTGGCCGTATCGGGGCTGATGAAGCCGTAAAAGAAATTAAAGCCGGTAAATAAGCATCACCAAACGCAGCGCCTGTGACGTAGTTCACAGGCGTTATTGTGCGTTGTTGCGTTCAGCGCCTAAGCAGGAAGAATACTCGCTGTTAAACTTTGTCACAAAAGCTTTTTCTTCTGTGCAGTGTGTGGCGGCGAGCGCTAACTTATAATGCCCTGGTTGTTACCAATACCGTAACCGTTATTTATTTAAGACGTTGAATAATGATTAAAAAACATAAGTTTTCTCTGCTTGCATTGCTGCTGCTGTCCGCACCTATGACATTCACCCCCTCCGTATTGGCGAAAACGGCTGCGCCAGCTATTGACAGTACACATCAGGGGATCGCCTCAGGCAGTGCGATGGTGGTCGATCTGCGTTATAATAAAGTGCTTTATTCCGCTAATTCGGATGTGGTGGTGCCTATCGCCTCTGTCACCAAACTGATGACGGCGCTGGTGGTGCTTGATGCGAATTTGCCGTTGGATGAAGTGATCTCGGTTGATATCAGCCACACGCCGGAAATGAAGGGGGGTTTATTCTCGCGTTCGCCTGAACAGTCAGATCAGCCGCCGTGACATGCTGCTGCTGGCACTGATGTCCTCCGAAAACCGCGCCGCTGCCAGTCTGGCACATCACTATCCGGGAGGCTATCAGGCGTTTATCGCCGCGATGAACGCCAAGGCCAAAGCATTGGGTATGACGCAAACCCGCTATGTGGAACCGACGGGGCTGTCGATTAACAACGTCTCTACCGCGCGCGATCTGGTCAAATTGCTGATTGCCAGCAAGCAATATCCGCTGCTGAGCCAGTTGAGCATCACGCAGGAGAAAACCGCCACCTTTACCAACCCGGGCTATAGCCTGCCGTTTCGCAATACCAATCATCTGGTCTACAAAAATGACTGGAATATTCAGTTGACCAAAACCGGGTTTACTAATCAGGCGGGCCATTGTCTGGTAATGCGTACCGTGATCAATCAGAAACCGGTAGCGCTGGTCGTACTGGACGCATTCGGTAAATATACCCACTTTGCAGATGCCAACCGTCTGCGCCGCTGGATGGAAACCGGACAAATAACCGCAGTACCGGATGCCGCGTTAAGCTATAAAAAGTAAAAAGCGCTAGTCTCACGTGCACCGGGTCAAGTGGCACTGGTTACAACAGATATTGAATAACGGGTTTTAACGCCGCCGCTTTGTAGCAACCCCTGACGGACACCTTTTCCGTCGGGGTTCAGTTCCTCGCGGGTTGCCCTATCAGGTGTTGGCAGTAGCCATTCACGGCTGATGAAACCGGTAAATTATACGTTTGAATGCGAAATACCACCGGCGCTAAAAAGGCATCCACGGCGCTGAAGGTATTTCCTGCTAAAAACGGCCCGCCAAAACGCGTAAGGCCTTCTGTCCAGAGTACATCAAGGCGGGCTAACTCATAGTGCAATGCCGCTGACAGTTCCGGTATCGCTACGCGTACACCACAGCTCATTGCACACTGGTTGCGCAACGCGGTAAACCACGAGTGCATTTCTGCTGACGCACAACGGGCCCAGGTACGAGTCGCATTCTCTTCGGGCCACACGCCGCGATGGCGTTCAGCCAGATATTCAATGATCGCCAGCTAATCCCACACCACCTGATTATCATCAACCAGACATGGCACTTTTGCCGTTGGAGAAAAGGCTTTGAAGGCGGTTTGTACTGCACCTGCGCTAAACGGCGTCAGCTGTTCGGTAAAAGGAATATCGAGTTCGGTCATCAATACCCAGGGGCGCAGCGACCAGGAGGAATAGTTTTTATTGGCGATATGCAGTTGATACATCGTTAGTGAGGCTCCAGGTAGTTTAGCGGTGCGAAATATCAGTAGGAGTATCATGAAATGTGCCTAATGACACGCGGCAGATGAGAGATGGCGCAGGATTGCGTAATTCTTTCAGTTTTTACTAAAGACAATCAGAACAAATACATTATGATTACGCGTTTGACGACGTTACTGACGTCATTTTCAAACCTCACAGGCGCTCCCCGATGACGTGGAGTGCGGCATGCTTGGGCTAGAATAACGAATGAAATTGCTTACCTCTTTGACGATTGCGATTGGCCTGGCCTGCTCTCCGGCCGGGGCGCAACTGACCAACACTGTACCTGTTGCGGCACAAAGCAATGCAGCACGAAGTAATGCGGCCCATCAGGCGCAGCGTGATGCCTTTGTCTCCGATCTTCTGCGTAAAATGACCACCGACGAAAAAAATTGGGCAGTTACGCCTGATCAGTGTGGTAACTGATAACCCGAAACACGTGATCCGCGAGATGATCAGAGACGGGCAGGTGGGCGCGATTTTCAACACGGTAACGCGTCAGGACATTCGAGCGATGCAGGATCAGGTGATGGAACTGAGTCGCCTGAAAATTCCGCTGTTTTTTGCCTACGATGTGGTGCATGGTCATCGAACCATTTTCCCGATTGCGCTGGGGTTAGCCTCTTCCTGGGACATGAACAACATTGCAAAAAAGCGCACGCGTCTCCGCTTATGAAGCCACCGAAGATGGGCTAAACATGACCTTGGCGCCAATGGTCGATATCACCCGCGATCCTCGCTGGGGACGGGTATCGGAAGGCTTTGGGGAAGACACCTGGCTGACCAGCCAAATTGCGCGCGTGGTGGTGAAAGCGTTTCAAGGCGAAGCACCGACCGACAGACATTCACTGATGACCAGCGTCAAACATTTTGCCCTCTATGGTGCGGTGGAAGGCGGACGCGATTACAACACCGTGGACATGAGTCCCCAGCGTATGTTTCAGGATTATTTGCCGCCCTATAAAGCGGCAATTGATGCCGGCAGTGGCGGTGTGATGGTCGCTCTGAACTCCATCAATGGTGTGCCTGCAACGGCAAATCGCTGGTTGTTGAAAGATTTACTGCGCGATCAGTGGAAATTTCAAGGGATTACCATCACCGATCACGGTGCGATTAAAGAACTGATGAAACACGGTGTAGCGAGCGATCCACGTGACGCGTCGCGCATTGCTCTGAAATCTGGCATCGCGATGAGCATGAGCGATGAGTACTTTGTGAAGTACCTGCCTGAGTTGGTGAAAAGCGGTGCTATCACCATGCAAGAACTGGATGAGGCTTGCCGCCAGGTGCTGAACGTGAAGTATGGCATGGGACTGTTTGCCGATCCTTACCGTATGCTTGGCGCTGCCAGCAGCGATCCGGTGGATACCAATGCGGAAAGCCGCTTACACCGTGCCGAGGCGCGTGATGTTGCCAAACGCAGCCTGGTGTTGCTGAAAAACCGCCTCAACATTCTGCCGCTAAAAAAATCGGGTGTGATTGCGGTGGTGGGGCCGTTGGCGGACAGCAAGCGAGATACCATGGGCAGTTGGTCTGCGGCCGGATTAGCGCGCCAAACGGTGACCGTGTATCGCGGTATTTGCACTGCGGTGGG
The DNA here is from genome assembly GCF_018777385.1 of Candidatus Symbiopectobacterium endolongispinus. GTDB lineage: Bacteria > Pseudomonadota > Gammaproteobacteria > Enterobacterales > Enterobacteriaceae > Symbiopectobacterium > Symbiopectobacterium endolongispinus. Next base: position 586,813 of record NZ_JAFJYB010000002.1, read on the forward strand.
TAATGACGTGACGGTATTTTATGCCAAAGGCGCTAATGTCAGTAATCACAAAGGCATTGTCGATTTCCTGAATCAATACGAAGATGCGGTACAGGTTGACCCGCGTTCGCCGCAAGAGATGATTGATGAAGCGGTGGCGGTGGCGAAGAAATCTGATGTGGTAGTTGCGGTCGTCGGTGAAGCAGTCGGTATGGCCCATGGGGCTTCCAGCCGTTCCAACATTGATTTACCGCAGAGCCAGCGCGATCTTATCGCCGCGCTCAAAGCTACCGGCAAGCCGTTGGTGCTGGTGTTGATGAACGGTCGCCCACTGGCGCTGGTGCGCGAAGATTAGCAAGCGGATGCGCTGCTGGAAACCTGGTTTAGCGGTACGGAAGGGGGGCAATGCGATCGCCGATGTGCTGTTTGGTGGTTATAACCCGTCAGGCAAGTTGCCGATGTACTTCCCGCGTTCCGTTGGGCAAATCCCAATTTATTACAACCATTTGCCAACTGGCCGTCCATATACGCCGGAAAATCCCGGCAAGTACACCTCGCATTACTATGACGAAGCCAATGGCCCACTGTATCCGTTTGGCTACGGCTTGAGTTATACCACCTTCAGCGTGTCGGATGTGAGCATGTCCAGTCCGCTGATGAAACGTAACGGCAGCGTGAAAGCGAGCGTAACGGTCACCAACATCGGCAAGCGGGCAGGCGAAACCGTAGTGCAGCTGTACCTGCACGATGTCGTCGCGTCTATCAGTCGTCCGGTCAAGGAACTGCGTGGCTATGAGAAAGTGATGCTGCAACCGGGTGAAAGCCGCGTTATCAGCTTTACTATCTCTGAAGATGACCTGAAGTTCTAAAATGCGCAAATGCAGCAGGTTGTCGAACCTGGCAAGTTTGAGGTATTTATTGGTCTGGATTCACAACGTGTGAAAAAACAGGGCCTTACGTTGCTCTGACATCCGTCGCGTACTAACGATCCTCGGCCTATACCGGGGATCGCCTTCACTAACGGCATCGCTGGCGCGGTGGTATCAACCGCCGTGAACCAGAATGATATAGCCGACCAGCATCAGACCGCTAATCCCGCCTAACGTCATCAATGAGAACACGCCGATCATGGCGAGTTTGCCGAGGTTCATAAAGTTATCCTTTTGTTAATCGCCATAAATTATAAAGCCTATCGCGTATGAAACAAGCGGCCTACACGATTAACAGTGTCAGCCCAGCCATAAACCCAGCAACAGATAACCGCCAAACAGCATCAATATAGCGCCTGCGCCGCGTTCAATCAGATAAAGGTAGCGTTGCAACGTCTCTTGTATCCGTTGTTGACCTATCGTCGCTGCTAATGCGATATCCCACAGTAATACCACACTGAACATCCACCCGCCGCTGACGGCTTGTTGTGTCAGCGTGACGGGTGGGCCAAGAATACTGGCCATCTGGCTGATATAAAACAGCATATTTTTGGGGTTAAGCAATGAAGAACCCAGACCGAGCAGCAACTGATGTACCAGTGAAGGCACGCGCTGCGTCTCTGTGACAGTTAGCGCGGTGGTTCGTGCCGAACTGCGCACGAGCTGTGAACCTATCCACAGCAGGTACAGCGCCCCAGCGAGTTGCAGCAAAACAAAAATCTGTGGCATTTGCTGAATGGCCGCACCGCCCATAATGGCCAGCAGGATATAGCAGCCGTTGCCCAGCGCGATGCCGATACAAATTCCGATACTGCCGCGCAGGCGGTGGCGCAACGCGTAGGCCGCTAGCAAGAAGAAGTCAGGGTCGGGGCTGAGCAAGGCGACAAAATGTGCTAAGGCGAGCGCGGGGAAATGGGTAGGAAACAGGGTATTAATAACCATAACAGTGACCTCAACGAAATAAACGAGGCCAAGTCTAGTGAGCTTGTTGAGCTAATGATTGTCAAACAGTGATCGTGGCAGACGGAGATCCACTCGCTTGCTGATATTGCCCCGGTGTCGCCGCCGTGTGCAGCACAAAGATTTTGTGAAAATGACTTTGATCGCTAAAGCCGCTTTGGTATCCGGCATCGGCCAGCGGTACGCCTTGCTTAATCAGTGTTTTGGCATATTCAATACGCGCATTATTAAGGAAAGTCATGGGCGTGATGCCGGTATCTTCACGGAAATGTCGTACCAGCGTTTCTCGGCGCAGGTGCAGCTCCTGTGCCAGCGTGGTCAGCGACGGCGATGTTTGCAAATTGCTGAGTAGGCGCTGGCGCATATAGCGCGTGGTGGATTGCTCTGCGAGTGGCTGTTGTGCAGAGCAGTAACGCGACAACAGCCTGGACACCAGCGTGTTCAACTGTGGTGTCGCGCTGGTTATATCGTGGCGATAGAGGCTGTTGAGCAGTTGCACTCCATCGCTAAACAGGGCGTGATCTTGCACACGCACGGGGTGGCAATGGATCGCGGCTACCGGCTGCCCGTACTGTTCGGCCAAAAGCGCCCGGCACCAAGCCGCGTCGAGGTAAAACATATGATAGCTGCGCGTCTGTCCGGGCAGTGGGGTACAGCTGTGCGGCACATGCGGGTCGATCAACACCATATCACCGGCGCGCAACAGATGTTCTGCTCCTCGATAGTTGCAGACGATGCTGCCCGCCACGACCAGGCCGAGGGAGAGCTGGGTGTGCGAATGGGTTTTATACCCCTGACTGCTACACCAGGTCGAACGGCATTCAACCTGAGGCTGGCGCGGAGAAAACCAATATGTTTGTTTGACGCGGTACACCGCAGACATGGAAAAGACTCTTTATCACGATTTACTTTACCCTACTGGCTGCATGCAGGTTTGTCTAGGGGAATGGCGGCTGACGTTTGTCGCTGTCTGTGGGACAATAGTCGCAGAATTGGACAGACATTGAGATGGCATGGCGCTTACTCCCACAATCAAGCAGCAAATCGACCAGTGGTATAAGGCGCTGCAACAACATATTCCTGATTTTATCTCCCGGACTCCACAGCGACAGATGATCGCAGAAGTGGCGAAAATCCTGGCGGGTGAGTACCCGCGTCACGCGGTTATTGAGGCACCCACCAGTGTGGGTAAAACCTTGTCCTACCTGATTCCCGGCATTGCGATTGCGCGCGCAGAGAGCAAGACGCTGGTGATCAGCACCGCCAACATCGCGTTGCAGGATCAGATTGTCACCAAAGACCAGCCGCTGCTGAAAAAATTCATCCCTGAGCTCACCTTCACCGCCGCTTTTGGCCGGGCGCGTTATCTCTGCCAGCGCAATCTGGCGGCGTTGACCTCCGAGACCGCGCAAGGGGATTTCTGGCATTTCTCAGTGATGAACTGGAGCCAGTCAGCAAAGAAGAGCGCGGGGCGTGTCTCAAGATGGCGAAAGCGTTTCAAGGGTATGAATGGGACGGGATGCGCGACCATTACAGCCTGACGATCGACGATGCTTTGTGGCGTAAGGTAAGTACCAATAAAGCCAACTGTCTGGGTAAAAATTGTCACTATTACCGTGACTGTCCATTCTTTATCGCCCGTCGTGAGATTGAAAATACAGAAGTTGTGGTGAGCAATCACGCCTTGGTGATGGCGGCGATGGAAAGCGATTCGGTGTTGCCTGCCGCGAAAGATCTGCTGTTGGTGCTGGATGAAGGGCATCACGTGCCGGATGTGGCGCGCGATTCGCTGGAAATGGCGGGGGGCATTACCCCGGCGTATGTTAAAGCGCAGATGGACAGTGTGATCCAGCTGGTGGCAACCTGTATGGCGCAGTTCCCGCCAAAATCGCCGCCGCGTCTGACTAACCCTGAACGGTTGACGGCACATATTGAGGAGATGATAGAGCAGAACGCCGCATTTGTTGCCATGAGTGAGCTGTTTCTCCATGGGGAAGGGCAAGAAAGCGAATATCGCTTCCCGATGGGGGTTATGCCGGAAGAGATGCGGCAGGTGTGTGTCCGCCTGCATAAGCTAACGGATGGCCTGCGCGGCTTAACCGAATACCTGTCTCACGATCTCGGGGAGAAAACCGGCAAGCACGATGTGGTGCGGGTTCATCAGGCGCTTTTGCGTATGAGCCGCGCCATGGGTTATCTGGAGAGTAAAACGCAACTCTGGCATTTGGCCGCGCTGGAGAAAGTATCCAACGCACCGGTATCTAAATGGCTGCATAGGGAATATCGCGAAGGGCAGTGGCGGCTATCGTTGCACTGTGCGGGAATACGCGTCTGTGACCAGCTCGACCGACTGCTGTGGCGCAATGTTTCGCACGTGGTTCTGACCTCCGCGACCTTACGCTCCCTGAACAGTTACCAGCGGCTGAAAGAACTCTCTGGCCTGGATGAAGAAGAGGGGGGATCGTTTTATCACGCTGGATTCGCCTTTCAACCACTGTCAGCAGGGCAAGCTGGTGATCCCAAAAATGCACTGTGAACCCTTGCTGGAAAATGAAGTGCCACATATTGCCGAAATGGCGCGTTTTTTCCGCCAATCATTGTCCCAGCAGGGGCACAAAGGGATTCTGGTGTTGTTCGCCAGCCAAAGAGCGATGCAGCAGTTTCTCTCACAGGTCACCGATTTGCGCTTAATGCCGCTGGTACAAGGGGATCAGCCGCGTTCGCGCCTGATTGCGTTGCACCGACAACGCGTGGAGGCGGGCGACGTCAGCGTACTGGTTGGTTTGCAATCTTTTGCCGAAGGGCTGGATTTGAAAAGTGAACTGCTGTCGCAAGTGCATATTCATAAGATTGCCTTTCCTCCGATTGACAGCCCGGTGATCCTGGCCGAAGGGGAGTGGTTAAAAAGTCAGAAACGCCATCCCTTTGTGGTGCAAAGCCTGCCTGCCGTTTCATTTAACCTGATCCAGCAGGTTGGGCGTTTGATTCGAAGCCACACCTGTTTTGGTGAAATCGTTATCTATGACAGACGCTTGCTGACCAAGGGATACGGTGCGCAACTGTTGGCGGCGTTGCCGGTATTCCCCATTGAACAACGTGATGTGCCAGCCTGATATAAACATGCTATTTTTGCAGAAAGAGATCGATCGTCTTTTTCGCGGGAGAACGCATGGACTTTACCACCATCATCAAAGAGATCGGGCTGTGGAAAAATCACGCACGTGATTTGGATCAGGACGCTGCCTACTCGCTATATCGTCATATGCTGCAAGGTGATGTGCCCGATCTGGAACTGGGCGGTGTATTGATTGCCTTGCGAATCAAAGGGGAAGGTGAAGCAGAGCTGCGCGGTTTCTATCAGGCTGCCAGCGAGCAGGTATTGCGCTTGCACGTGCCTGCGGGGCGCCAGATGCCTATTGTCATCCCCAGCTACAACGGTGCGCGGCGCCAGCCCAATCTGACGCCGTTGCTGGCGTTATTGCTGGTTAAATTGGGCTTTCTAGTGGTGGTTCACGGCGTTGAAAATGACCAGGCGCGGGTAACCAGCGCGGAAATTTTGCAAGCGCTCGGGGTGAAAAGTGCGAGCAGCGCCAAGGTGGCGCAGTCATTGATTGATGACGGGTTCCCGGTATTTATTCCGATTTCAGTCCTGAGCCCTGCCTTGGATAAACAGTTGCAACTGCGCTAGCTCATGGGCGTGCGCAATAGCAGTCATACGCTGGCTAAATTGTTGACGCCGTTTGGCAAGCAAGAGGCATTGCGTTTGACCAGCGTCTCCCATCCGGAATACGTCACTCGGCTTAATCAGTTTTTCCTTGATATCGATACCAGAGCGTTGCTGATGCACGGCATGGAAGGTGAGGTCTATGCGAATCCGCAGCGATGTCCTGAAATTCAGTTTATTCGGGGGCAACACAGCGTAGTGCTACAACAGCGTCAGGATATTGTTGTAGCACCGGATAAGTTGCCGATTGCCCGGGATGTAGCGACGACTGCGCGTTGGACAGCGCAGTGCCTGGCGGGGGAAATTGCAGTACCTTATGCCCTGCGTTTGCAACTTGCTTGCTGTTTGGTTGCTGGCGGTATGTCTCCTACCATGGAACAAGCGGTGGCGACCATTAGCAAACGGTTTGGCTAAAATGCCCGCACGTAAAATCTGACGTCATCATTTCAAAAGGTAGGATTAAGAACGCCTTGTTAAGCCTGACTTCTGTGGTAAGTGAGAGCAGCAAGGTGGCTTGATGTTTACTGACAGACGTTTTGATCGACGCTGGGGTCAATGTTAAAAAGGATGCTTATGCAACAGGCTTTGGATTACTTTAATGCCTTGAATCGCGACTATCTCGCCGTGCATCAAGAGAAAGAAGCGTGTTTTTGGCAACACTATATGGGCATTGGCGCTTTATCGCTGCGCCTGAACGTTTGAAAGAATTGCGCGCTTATATCGCTACCCTTGAGTCTTTGCCGAACCCGGGACAGGACTCCCAGGCAGGCGCGTTACTTCATGGCTTGCAGGGGTGGTATCGTTTTTTTGATTGTAATGTGATTGAAGATCCACGGGCACAAGCGCTGATGGATGAGATTATCGCTGCGGAAAGTGCGCTTTATACGCGGCGAAAAAGCTATGAGGTGACTCACCTGAATGCCGATGGCGTCAAAGTCGCTGCATCCTTGGGGGAACTGCTCACCAATCAGGCGACCAACGACAATGAATCTTATTGCCAAAGTTCGCAACAGGCCCTGCGCGATGTGGAGCAGTGGTTATTACACAATGGTTTCCCTGAGCTGATTACCCTGCGTAACCGTTTTGCCCGGCAGATGGGGTATCGCAATTATTTTGACTATAAAGTGAATAAAACGGAGCGGATGACCCCTGAGCAGTTGTTTGCCATCCTGGACCGTTTTGAAGAGCAAACGCGCGATGCGAATGCACGCAGTCTGGCCGCACTGGCGAGCGAGAAAGGGGATAATGCGCTGCAACCGTGGAATATTCGTTATGCCAGTGCAGGAGACGTCACCCGCCAACTGGATCCCTACTTTCCTTTCTCGGCCTCGTTAGAACGCTGGATTAATAGCTTTAAGCGACTGCACATCGGGTTCAACGGTGCATAGATGCAACTGGACTTGCTGGTGCGCAAAGGCAAGTATGAAAATGGCTTTATGCACTGTCCGGTTCAGGAAGGGCAGTGGTTGCCAGCAAAAATCAATTTCACCAGTTTGGCTAAACCTGATCAAGTGGGCAGCGGTGCTACGGGTATCAATACCCTGTTTCATGGAGGTGGTCATGCGGCGCATTTTGCCAATATTCGTCAGAATGCACCTTGCTTCTCGCAGGAATTCCCGCCTACATCGATGGCATATGCGGAAACGCAATCCATGTTTTGCGACAGCCTGCTGCACGACGCTGACTGGTTAAAGCGCTATGCTAAGAATCGCCAGGGCGAAGTCCTCTCTGATGCCTTGATCAAAGCTGATATCGCTGTGCGTCAACCAATGCGTGCCTTTAACGAGCGCCACATTTTGCTGGTGCCTTACTTTGAATGGCAGCTTTACAGCATGGATGAAGATGCACGCACGCCAGCAGCGATTACACAACTGGCACGTGACATTGAGCAGCGTATTTTAGGCATTGGCGGTAGCCCACGTCCTACCATTGCCATCCCGCATCTTTTATCAATGGAATCAGCCTGTTCCTACCAAGGTTATCTGCTGGCGCTGATGGCGGTAGAGCAGACGCGGCATTTCTTTCTTAAGCGATATGGCTATCTTACGGATAACCCAGCCATTGGCCCGGATCTGGCTCTGCATTACTGGCGTCCTGGCAACAGCGTCAGCCATGATGACACGCTGCGCAGTTTGACAGGCGAAGGGTTCAATCCGGCATATCTGGCCGAGGCCTGTTGAGCAGGCGTGGCAGCAGGCACAAGCGGCTATCCAGCATGCTGCCCAGCATCCGCAACCTGTGGCTGATGCCGATTTGAATGCCCACATTCGTATTGTCGATGGTACTCGTATATTGGCAGACAATCGGGATGGCGATAGTGCGATGTGTGAGGCGTTTGCGGCGTTCATTGAACGCGAATACCCGTATACAGCGTAAGTCTCTAAACCGGGTGCGTGTCTGGCCGACGCGTGGTGATTTCGGTGGGCAACGCAAGGGGCGGTGACAAAGAGAAGGGGAGCCCAGTAAGGTGCTCCCCTTCTTTAATGCACTCTTGCGACAGTATCAGGAGACATGCTGCAAGAACTCACGCAACCGCTCACTGGGAGGATTGGTGATCAGCTCTTCAGGGTCGTCATCTTGGGCGATACGGCCTTTATCAATGAAAATCAACCGTGAAGCGACTTTATGAGCGAATCCCACTTCGTGCGTAACGATGACCATGGTCATGCCTTCGTCCGCAAGATCTTTCATTACTGTCAGTACTTCGTGACGTAATTCTGGATCGAGTGCCGAGGTTGGCTCATCAAACAGCATCGGTTTGGGTTTGACAGCGAGTGCACGTGCAATTGCTACGCGCTGCTGCTGTCCACCAGAAAGTTCGGACGGAAAGTGATTCGCACGTTCAGAAAGACCCACTTTCGCCAACAGTTCCAGTGCCAACTTCTCGGCTTCCGCTTTGCTGGCTCCGCGTACGCGAATTGGACCAAATGCTACGTTTTCCAGCGCGGTCAGATGCGGGAAAAGATAAAATTGTTGAAACACCATACCCGCTTCCTGGCGGAGTAAGACGCTCATCAACTTTAGGATCGTTCACTTTCAGACCGTCGACAATCAGCTCACCGCTGGTAATTTCTTACAGCTTATTGATACAGCGCAGCAGCGTGGATTTACCGGAGCCTGAGGGGGCCGATAATCACCACCACTTCACCCTGGTTGATATTCAGATTGATGTCATGCAACACCTTTGTCTGACCAAAGTGTTTAGAAACGTTCTTGAATTCAATCATATAATCTTAAGTTTTCTTTCCAGCTGACGCAAAATGAAACTCAGTACCAAGGTAATGACAAGGTAAATCACCGCAACCGCACTCCAGATTTCCAGTGCGCGAAAATTGCCTGCAATGATTTCTTGCCCGGAACGCGTCAGTTCCGCCACGCCGATAACGATGAACAGCGAGGTATCTTTGATACTGATGATCCATTGGTTGCCTAATGGCGGTAACATCCGGCGCAACGCCAACGGTGCAATCACATGGCGTAGTGTATCGCGTTTTGATAACCACAGTGCCAAACCCGCCTCACGAAACCCTTTGTGAATCGACAATACCGATCCGCGCGTAATTTCCGCGATATAGGCACCTGAGTTGATCATGATAGTGACTACCGCAGCAGCGAAGGGATCGATACGCACCGACGTCAGGATCATCGGCAAGGCGAAGTAAATAAACATGACTTGTACAACAATCGGTGTACCGCGGATGATTTCAATAAACACCAACGCGATCTTGTTGGAAATCCAACTCCCGTAGACGCGGGCAAAGCCCGCGACGACACCGATAACCAAGCCACCCAGCAGACCCAGCACGGTCATTTTTGCCCCTTCTAACAGAAGGAGCAGAGAAGGCCAGATGGCACTCCAATCAAACTGCATGAACGTTCTCCAGACTGATACGGCAATTATTTCGGTTCAGTGTCGAACCATTTTTTATAAATTTCAGCATAGGTGCCGTTGTCACGCAGCGTTTGCAATGCAGCATTCACTTTTTCACGCAGTTCGCTGCCTTTCGGGAAGGCGACACCGTATTGCTGTGCCTTGATGGAATCACCCACCGCTTTAAACTGACCGTTGCCTGCTGTTTTGATGAAGTACAGGATATTCGGCGTATCATGCAGTACCGCATCGGCACGACCGACACCTAACTCCATGTAAGCATTGTCAATATTTGGGAACTGGCGCAGTTCTTTGGTCTTGATATTGGCCTTGGCGTAGTCAACTGAACCGGCACCACTTTTCACTGCCACTACTTTGCCCGCCAGATCCTGTTCACCCTGAATGCTGGTGTTATCTGATTTTACCATGACCAGCAAGCCGCTATTGTAATAACCCTCAGAAAAATCTACGGCACGTTTACGTTCTTCCGTAATGGTGATCCCGGCCAGCGCCAAGTCAACGTTGCGGGTTTGCAGTGCAGGAATGATACCTGCGAAATCCATCGGTTTCAGGGTGTATTCCAGTTTCAACTCTTTAGCGATAGCGTCCCAGAGATCGATGTCAAAGCCGACATATTTATCGCCTTGCTTGAACTCGAAGGGAACAAACGCTGTGTCTGTAGCAACGATGAGAGGCTTGTCCGCCGCGTAGCTGGAAACGCTCATGGTCAGCGCCAGCGCTGCCAATGAGGCCTTAAGTAGTGATTTCATCCGATCCTTCCTAATTAGCCGTTTGTGGGAAGCCTGTTTCAAGCAGGCACTACTAATAATAGTATTCAAGGAAAAAGCTGTATAAACAGATGGTTATATTTTATGACTCCTTGTTTTTATTCAGTGTCGCCAATGCACGCAAACGTCGCCTCCGGCACGGGACGCCGCTATGAATAACTGATTATGCTGCGAGACACAACCGTTGATTGTGTTTGAAGGGATAAAAGCTAACTTTTTGTACGAATTTTAAGAGGAAAAATGTATGAATGGCAGGATAGATAAACTCTGATGGAATAGATAGGACATGGCAACGCGATGTCGACGATGGCCTGGCGCTATTTATTTATAGAATGCCACGGTTATTCTGCGATGTTGGCTTCGATAAACCACAGGAATTTATCCAGATCGCGAGAAGCTGCCGTTAACATATCAGCACTGTCTTCATCTTCTGTTTTCGCAATAGCACTGCGCACTTCGTTTGCGACGACGCTGTAACGCTCCGCCAGTGCTTTCAGATGATCCTGTACACTGTGGATATTGGTCGGGTAGCTTTTCAGCGAGGTTTCTTTATTAATGGCCTGCACTGTGTACCCAGTGCGACGCCACCCAGTTGTACTATGCGCTCTGCCAACGTATCCAGATGGTCGGTCAGTGCGGTACGAAAGCCATCCAGCATTTCGTGAATGGCGATGAAATTGGCACCGCGCATGTTCCAGTGGGCTTGCTTGGTGATCAATGACAAATCGATTAAATCGACAACTAACTTGTCCAACAGTTTGATGGTAGATGTTTTAACGTGCTCATCCAGATTATTGCGCGTATAGATGAGGTCGGATGCTGCTGCTTTTACCAATTTAGCCGTAGCCATAAGGTATCTCCTCCTGACAAATGAAATAATAATCTGACTGCTCAATGGAAATAACTATAGCAGAATTCGAAGCAGGCAATAACAAGGTAATACCTATTATAGAAATTGCCCATGCACTATGCAGGTTTATGTCTTTTTGACTGATTTTATTGTAGAAATCCCACGTTATTATTATAGCAAATAACGATAATGAATGAGAATTATTTAGCTCTTAATAATAACTTGTGCCTATTCTGGCGTCACTGTCATTTGCGATGAAATATATCTGAAAGGGGCCTTCTCTTGCCGCATTCTGCCGCCAGCAAGAGAAGAAACGCGATTGAATTCTGAAGGGAGTGCGTGTCAGCTTTGGGCGCTATCAGTGATGCGTGTTCGTTTTGCTGTGAGCGTAGCACTGAGGGAAGCTGCGATGATACAAAACAGCGCTACCCATTGCGTCAGCAACAGGTGCTCACCGAGAAACAGAATCCCGGATAGGGCTGCAATGGCGGGTTCCATGCTCATCAACGTGCTGAAGGTTTTGGCGGGGAGACGGGTCAGTGCCATCATTTCCAGCGAGTAGGGCAGTGCCGTGGAGAGGATCGCGATGGCGATACCAAGCGGCAGAATGGCAGGGGAGAGAAATGAAGTATCTGCAAAATAAGCCCCCAGGGGGCAAAACACCACGGCCGCAACCAATGAGCCAATCGCCACTGTCGCCGGGCCATGGTTAGCGCCTGCGCTTTTTCCGAACACGATATATAACGCCCAGCAGGCACCTGCGCCGATGGCGCAGAGCGCGCCTTGCATATCGACGTTGGCAATGTCGTTATCCAGCGGTACCAGCGGTAATAGAAACCACATACCAGTTAGTGCCAAAAGAATCCAAAGGAAATCAAGCGCCCTACGCGACGAAAATATGGCCACGGCCAGCGGGCCGGTAAATTCAAGCGCGACCGCTACACCCAGTGGAACAGTTCGAATAGAGAGATAAAACAAAAAGTTCATGCCACCGAGGGTCAGGCCGTATAGCAGCAGCGGTAATCGATTCCCCTGAATACGCATGCGCCACGGTTTAAAAACAATGCATAAAATCAGAGCTCCAAGCCCAAGGCGCAACGCTGTAACGCCGGGAGCCCCTATCAGCGGAAACAGGTTTTTCGCTAAAGCAGCCCCACTTTGGATGGAAAGCATCGCAATCACGATAAGAAGAACAGGCAACAGCGTCGAGCCGCGCAAAGCAGATAAGGTCATCCTTTGGGCCTTGATAAACAGGGAAGAAGTCATGATGGTGTGAGAAATGACGTCCATAAATTATGTTTTTTCCACACTAATCAGTGTAAATGATTTGTCGGCACTACGCTTACTTTAATTGAATTTTATTTACGATATATTTATTTACGGTGTGGGATGAATTGCGGCCTGTATATTAACTGAACGCAACATTAAGATTTGTCTGTATTTTACTGTCAGGTGGGAATTAATTTTAGTTTCATGGCCAGCATTTTTTAGTGATTATAAATCATGCTGTTACGTGTTTACTGAAAATGTTTGTTACATCTATAAGCGGTTTGATAAATATTTAATGCGCAGCACATCAGGTTTTTTTGTTATATTAAGTATGCTTAAACTTCTTTCATAAGATGAATTCGAGGCAGTATATGAAAAAATTTGCGTGTCTTTCCGCACTGGCTTGCGTATTTGCAGTAAGCGCAGGTTCCGCATTCGCCGGCCAAAGTACCGTATCCGCCGGATATGCTCAGGGTGATGCCCAGGGCGTGGTGAACAAAGCGAGGGGTTTTAACCTTAAATACCGCTATGAGTTTGATGACAGCCAGGTTGGCGTAATCAGCTCCTTCACCTATCTGGAAGACAGCCAGTCCAACGACGGTTACTACAATAAAGGCCAATACATGGGCTTTACTGCGGGTCCGGCTTACCGTATCAATGATTGGGCAAGCGCCTATGGCGTGATATTGGCCTGAGCCACGGTAAATACACTTACAATGCGGCAGACGGTACCGACAATAACCATAACGATGACTATGGTTTCACCTACGGCACAGGTTTGCAATTCAACCAGATTCAGGACGTTGCCCTGGATGTTGGTTATGAGCAAAGCCGTATCCGTAGCGTCGATGTTGGCACCTGGGCGGTTGCGGTTGGCGTAGGCTACCGCTTCTAAGGGTGTTGTGCGGTCAGAAAATCGATTCTGAACTGCAATACGATGCCATATAAAAATACGCCGTCATGGCGGATTTTTTTTGTCTGTGGCGTGAACCGGTAGTGTGGGGATAGACTATTATTATCTTGACGTTAAGATAGTTTATGCAAGAATACGCGCTGAGAAAGTAAGCACCAGTCTGCGTTTTTTATGACACAACCCTCAGCTCTAAGATAGCCATCACAGGATCATTTTATGCCCGTTTCCCACAGGCACTCACGCCAATTTCTCTTTATCGCCATTCTCCTGCTCGGAATAAACCTGCGCCCGATTCTAGCCGTGGTGGGCCCATTGCTTGAACAAATTCAGCAGGCAACTGGCCTGGACGACAGCCAGGCTGGCCTGTTAACCACATTGCCCATTCTGGCAATGGTGATTTGTGCGCTTTCCTTGGGATACGCGCATTGGGTTGTTGGTGAGTGCTGCGCTTGGCGGTATAGGCATTGCGCTGATTCAGGCATTGGTACCGTCGTTTATCAAGCGCTTCTTTCTCCAGCGCAGCAGTCTGTTGATGGGACTTTATACTACGGGGATTATGGCTGGGGCAGCCGTTGCTGCGGCGACGGCCTCACCGTTGTCGGGTATCGCTGGCTGGTCTGGCGCGTTGGCATGTTGGGGGATCGTGGCATTTATCGTTCTGCTGGTCTGGTACAAAGCGCCGTCGTCGCGTGAGGATCATGAGCAGAATGCGATTTATCATCCCGCGCCGCACGGTTTGCAACATTGGACCTTGATGCTGTTCTTTGGGATAGGGACGGGGGCTTATACGCTGGTGCGCGCCTGGCTGCCACCCTATTACATGCAGTTAGGGTGGAGTGCCGCGCAATAGTGGCTTTTTGCTGGGGGGATTAACGCTGACCGAGGTGTGTGCAGGGCTGGCCGTTTCCGCATTGATTTCCCGCCTTCCCGATCGACGTATGCTGCTGGTGCCAATACTGGTGTTACTGCTGTCAGGCATGATACTGCTGTTGATGGCACCGCTGTCCCTGGCTTTTGTCGCGATGATTCTGCTCGGAATTGGTATCGGGGCGCTGTTTCCACTTTCTCTAATTGTTGCACTCGATCACGCAACCAATGTGCAAGAAACAGGTCGATTGATGGGATTTGTTCAAGGCGGAGGCTATATCCTCGCAAGCGTGACGCCGACACTAGCAGGTGTCATTCGACAGCACACTGAAGGGTTGGAGCAAGCCTGGACGATCATGGCATGGGGCGTTGTCGTGCTTATTGTGATGGCATTTCGCTTTCGGCCATCAAGCACTGACAGAACGCGCGGGCGCTAATGTAAGCGCTGCCTTACTTGCCATTTTGGCTCTGGCAGTGCTCTAATCCTCAGGCACTCCGCGTCGATTCCGGTTTCTGCGCGCTGTAGTGTCAAGCCGATAATATCTACCGTGTGTTAAGCGGTGGGAGGTCGGTAGCGCCACAGCCACCGGTCGCTGGCCATACGGCGATAATACAACATGCCGCGCACGATCCAGTCAAAGAACATGCCCATCCACACGCCGATAACGCCAAAACCGAGCCAGATACCGAGGATATAACCCGCTACAATGCGGCATCCCCACATACTGGCCATGGCTACCCACATGGTATAACTGGCGTCTTTTGCCCCCTTTAAGCCCGCAGGCACTACCCAGGCCGCTGCCCAAAAAGGAGTAAATAGCGCGTTCAACCATAGCAACTGTTTGGCAACCTCGATCACTTCGGGCTCATTGGTATACAGTGATGACAAGAAACTGGCCGAAGGTATTGATGATAAGGCGAGGATACATAAGCCGATATTGGAAAGCACAAAAATATACTGTAACTGGCGAATCGACTGAAAAATCTGCCATTTACCCGAGTGTGTTCCAACGATGATCGTGGCTGTCGACCCGAGGGCATTGCCGGGGAGGTTGATCAGTGCTGCGATAGAGAAGGCGATAAAATTACCCGCGATGACCTCTGTGCCCATTCCGGCGACAAAGCGTTGTGTGATCAGTTTGCCCAGATTAAACATCACGGATTCCACGCTAGCAGGAACACCGATGCTTAACACTTCATACAGAATCGTGTAAGTGAAAGGCGCAAAATAGGATTTGAACGGGATGCGCAGTGCACCGTTAAAGCCGTGCATCAACGTAAGAATGACAAACACCGCACCGATATAGCGTGACAGCGTCGTGCCGATACCTGCGCCATAGAACCCCAGACCATCTCAGGAAAAAATCCCGTATATCAGCACACTACTGATCAGAATGTTCAAGATGTTCATACCGATGTTGATGAACATCGGCAGCTTGGTATTACCGGCCCCGCGTAGCGCCCCACACTCGACCAAGGCAATCGCCATTGCCGGGTAGCTCCACCCTGTTTGTCGCAGAAACACCAGCGCCGACGCTTTAACATGTTGATCCGCTGAACCGGCGATCAGGTTAATAATGGCTTCACCCGCCAATTCAATCAGCAGCACCAACAAAAAGGAGACCAGTACCAGCAAAGACATGGACTGACGCGTTGCCGCACGGGCCTGTTTGCGATTACGTTGGCCCAGACTGAATGCCACTACAACCGCGGTGCCCAGTGCGACAGCAGTAAAGAAAGCGATTATGAGCATGTTAAAACTGTCGGCCAAACCCACGGCGGCCATGGATTCCTTGCCCAACCAACTGACAAGGAAGGTGCTGAATACCCCCATCAGCACCACGCATAGCCCCTCAATAAAAATGGGCACGGCCAGCGGTGTGATCTCGCGCCAGAGCAGAACACGGTTTGAGTGCCGCTTTTTGTACCAATCCGTTTGGTGATATCTATTGACTAATCGAGAGAAGTTTTTCATGCACCGCTTTGAAATTATTCTGAATAAAGCCGGGTTGAGCAACAGCGACGTGGCGATAACGCTACCTGCTGGTGTCATCACGCAAAGTCGCGATAGTGTGCCTTGTTTTATTATTGGAAACGTTGATCTGGCTAATGATCGCCCCCAACAGTACGTCAGGTGCTGAAGAAATCTGAAACAGTGGACCGATTTTAATAGAGTAACAGCCAACCGAAAGATGCTCCAGCCCTTGTCACACTTTTCAGAGAAAACGCTTGATTTGTTTTAATTGTAATTTTAGTATTTACTTAATTAAGGATTTTCTAAAATAATCAGCGATGCCGGATACCGTGGGTGAATTGCAGCGGCGTGCCCATGACGCTGCGTTGTTGTTAAAGGCGATGGCGAATGCCAATCGTTTACTGATTCTTTGTATGTTGGTTGAGCGTCACCAGGTGAGCGCTGGCGTACTCGGGCAGGCTTGCGGCTTAAGCCCTTCTGCCACATCGCAGCATCTAGCGCGTATGCGTTCTGAAGGGTTGGTTATCGCCCAGCGCGAAGGCACCACCATCTATTACGCGATTGCTAACCACGATCTGGAACGCATTATCACGACGCTCAAAGACATTTACTGTCCTTGAAAGAGAGGAATACCATGGTAACGCTACCCTATCTTTCCCCCGTTGAGGCTCGGCAGCGCCAGGCTGACGGGGCATTGATGGTTGATATTCGCCAGATAGCAGAATTCCAGCGTGAGCGTATTCCGCAATCACGTCTTTACTCGCTGGGGGAGTTGGCCAGCGAGCCGTCGGGAATAACATTACCTGCAAATAAAACGGTTATTTTTTACTGTTTATCGGGAGCGCGCTGCGAACTGTATGCACAGCAGATAGCAACACTGGTTCCCGGTCAACGCGCATTTTTGCTGGAAGGGGGGCTCAACGCATGGAAAAAGGCGGGTTTGCCGGTTGAAGTAGATCGCACGCAACCGCTGCCTGTTATGCGTCAGGTACAAATTGCTGCTGGCGGGTTGACACTGCTAAGTGTTGTCTTGGGGTACACGTTACATCCGGCTTTTTTTAGTGTCGCCGGTTTCATCGGTGCAGGATTGGTGTTTGCCGGTGTCAGCGGATTTTGCGGTATGGCCAGATTACTGATGCACATGCCTTGGAATAAGCGCGGTGGCCTTAATGGCTGAAACCGTGCTCTGGTGTGCT
Source organism: Candidatus Symbiopectobacterium endolongispinus (assembly GCF_018777385.1). GTDB lineage: Bacteria > Pseudomonadota > Gammaproteobacteria > Enterobacterales > Enterobacteriaceae > Symbiopectobacterium > Symbiopectobacterium endolongispinus. The sequence goes on from NZ_JAFJYB010000002.1 coordinate 604,134, forward strand.
AACCCTGGCAATTTCAGGTAAAAAAAACCCCGACTGGAGTCGGGGCAAAGGTATCTAGAACCTTACTTATAAGGCGGAGCGGAGTATATAATTTAAAACGCCGTTCATACAATATAAAATGGCATTTTGTTTTTCTGGGTTGTGACGGGTATCTTGCTTTGGCGCTACGTCAGGTCAGACACGGCTTGCCGAGAAAAGTCAGTGACATATGGTGTAAGGCTAGATTGACGCTATTTTTACGCTGCTCTAATCGAGACGCGTGGCGCCAATACCTCTTTCAGTTCGACATTTTCACCCTCAATAGAAACACACTGAAACAAGGTGCGATCTTCTATCAGCATTTCCCCTTCATGCAGGCTACGGGTAAATTCGCTGATGGCATGTGCTGCGTGGGTGACATGGGTTTTGTACAAGGCTTGATGAGGCCCTTTGCCGGCCTTGTGGGCCATGGCGATATTCTTATCGGCGGAGGTGGATAGAAACTTTTTAACCAGAAGAGTATCTTCGGGTTTTAAGGTCGCCCGGAGTTCAGGAGATAATGCTACGTCGCGGTATACCACCCGTGAAAACAGGGTAGTTTATTCAGCAACGATCGTATATCTGTCACTATTTGCCATGATTGTTCTGAGAATACTAGACCTAAAAAGTCCTCAGGCATGTCGAGCTCAAGATACTCATTGATCATGTTAGCAACGTAGCGCGTGTAATCGCTAATAGCGCACTTTTCGGCAGCGTCAGATGTTCCTGTGCATCAGCGGGGAAATTTGGGCGCTGCTAGCTTGACAATGTTCCATATTCTATCGGGTTACCTGAGAAACATAACCCCGTGAAGTAATTTGAGCAACTCATCGCTGAATTAAATAGCATCAAGTGGTTTTTATTTGGATTGATATCCAGGTTAAATTGCTCTTTGAGGTTTCTCTTCATGATTGAGGAGGCCAGGTTGTTAATGATGGCGTTTTTTCTGGTAATCATCATAAAATTTCTTTAATGACATGCTGGCATTTTCAAAAAAACATCACCTCTTTTTTATCTGTCATATAGTAAGTTTTTTAGGCATTAGTGATGATGCCCGTTTTGCCAAATACATCTATCTTTTCGGGTAAGAACATTGTCGAATGCGTTACTCGGCCGGCTATTGAATAGGCCGTTTCTCGAATCTTTCTATGGTTTTTTTCGTTATCGTCGGCATAGTACTGGTGATTTTGCGTGGTCTCTGATTTGACGCGTACACGTTCATTTAACAGCAGTGATGCTTGATTATATTGTTTTAATGACAGTGGGGAAGGGGGCGGCAGGATTTTCACCCGCGAGCATTGTATGTGCACGAACGTGATTCAGTAATCATATAAAGCATATTATTTGTTGCAATTGCAAACGGTATTCTCTTCGCTGACAAGCGTCATATGAGGGGTTATATCTTTGATTTTCGAAGTGAGTGATTTTTTGAACTGTATTGTTTACGTTATTTTGTGCTTTCTTATTACACAGTTTTTTCATTTGCTTCCATTTTGTTCTGATGGTAATTTCCGATGCACACCCTATGTTGATTCATGATTATTGCCATTATGAGTGATCTCCTGTTTTAGGTTAGCAATAGACGTGGGTGAAGGATATAAATCCGTTAAGTAGGGTATTCCCTGACGTGTGACAAAATGATCATGGTGTTTAGGTGAAAAGAAAAAGATATTTCCGCTTTTTCTTCGAGCAAATAGGTGATGGTGATTACTGTTGCTAATCTTATGATGTCTTATGGAAATAATACGTAATAAAACTGTTAGCACGGTGGTATATGACAGATGAATCGCCTATGATTACATGCTCAATGACGAGCAAGCGCATCGTTATCTCAATACCCGCCAGGTCACAGAACAGTTAAGTATCAGTATGTTTCACTGGTTGCGCAGCGTGTTGGGCAGTTCCCAACAAGATTTAGTTGCGTTACTTGCTCAACAGCACCATGTGGGTGTTGTGCACGCGCGTATTGGCCTTCCCATTGATTTAGTGGCGCGCGGTGCCCGTAAATTAAAAAACGATCTTTATCCGCTGTTAACCAACAAAGGGGAACAATCCCCGTATGTAATCAATAGCGCACTTTGTTTTAGCGGATTGGCAATGGATACCGCTCTGGAAGCGATGACCATAGCCTATTCCCCCACCTATAAAAATGCCATGCGCGATCAGGAACGGTATCGCGTATTGAGCGTGTACGATGACGTTAGCGTAGAACGAGAAAGACAGCTAGGGGCGCTAATGAACTGGGAAAACCAGTTTATTTATCATGTGGCGACAGAATTACCCTTGGCCGATATTACGCGTTTGGGGCATTCGGAATTTGGATTATGGTTTTCACACAAGGGAAAACACCTGTTTGGTTTCCCCGATCTGTTGCGTGAAACAGATACCCTGATCGACAAGGTTGACAGTGAAATAGGCGCAGCCGCTCCAGAGAAGGTCTCTCAGGCGGAGGTTCGCATGCGTCTGTTACGCAATGTGCGGCAGCTCACAGGGCAAATTACGTTGATTATCACTTCCATGTTTGACGAACTGGTGAAGTTTGAAAATGGCAAAGATCCTCTGACAAACCTACTAAATCGGCGTTTTATTCCTACCATTATGCGTCGGGAAATCGCGCTGGCAGCCAGCACCAGAAAACCATTTACGCTGGTGATGATGGATGTGGGCCATTTTAAACAGGTCAATGATCGCTACGGCCACGACACTGGTGATGCAACGCTGAAAAGTATTTCATCCATGATTTACGATCACGTTCGTAGCAGTGATTATGTCTTTCGCTATGGTGGTGAAGAGTTCATGGTGCTGTTGGTGGAAACGTCGCTGCATCAGGCGAAGGTGATCGTCGATACGCTGCGTGAAAAGGTGGCCACTACAGCGATCAGCGCTTTTGGTAGCCAATCGTTTTCCGTCATCCTCAGCATTGGGGTGGCAGAGTTTGATTATCACCCGGATTATCAGCGACTGATCGACAACGCAGACGCGGCGCTCTATCATGCCAAGACCGGCGGTCGTAATCGGGTCGAATTGCACGGACGAGATCCTATTTATTCGTAAGGGCCGTGCTTCATGTCTATAGGCAGCAATATTGTATCTGCTAGCATTGAGAGCGGCAGATCGATAATCACCAGGTATTTCCACCAGCGATCTTTCAGCAGCCACTGAACGCCAGGGTAGTATTGATGACCATCTCCTTGCCATTTGACCGTTCGGCTTATGATACTGCCGCAGCCAGAAAGCTGGCTGGTGATGATCAATGCAATCAGGAATCGTTTCACGGCATAAACTCGGTTAGCCACTGAGTGGTGAGATATAGTCTACCTGATAATTATCGCGATGTAAGGTATTGGCCTGCGGCCAACAAAAGATCAATGAACCAGGCGTCTGCGTTGCTCTTTTTCTTCATACATTACGGTGTCTGCCGCACGCAGGGCTTCATCCGGCGTGCTCAGGGCCGGGTTGATGGCAATCGCACCGATACTGGCTCCTGCGTAGTTTATGTGACACCCCGCAAGCGCATAGTGTCCACTTAACAAGGGGGTCAATCGCGCTTTGAAGGTCTGTGCGGCATCCTTTGCATTTTCATGAATATAAGGGCCTTTTGTTGCTACGATGAATTCATCGCCTCCAACTCGTCCCAGCATGTCTTCTGCGCGTATCCCCTGTTTTAACCGCTGGCCGATGGCACACAGAAAGTCATCACCCGTCTCATGCACGTAGCGATCATTAATCAGCTTAAATCCATCCAAATCGATAAAGGCGATGACAACAAAACGGTTCGTGTCTAGCGCTTGTGAGAATAATTGGGGTAACTGATTGAACACCGAGCGTCGGTTGGGTAATTGGGTCAATTCATCGGTGTAGGAGAATGCGGTCAGCGCCGAATTCGCTTCCTGTAATTGGCAGAGTAGCTGCTCTTTCTGGACATACTGAGCTATCGGCTCGGCAAACAGCTGTAATATTTGCTCGCTGCGACCATCCAGTTTCTGTTTTTCACCGCTGACTGCACACAGCGTACCGTATAACGATCCGTCGTCCAGGCGTACTGACGTAAGTGGTGATGCCCAGCTGTTTTGCTGCTTGAGAATCGCCCCAATGGCTGGGCACATCATCAATCACACAGCGGTCTTCCGATAATGCCCGTCTACAGAGGGTGTCCTCCCAGGGAACAGAGAGTCCCTCAGGGATCTGCATTTTTTGCTATTATGGGAGAACAGTACGTGTTGCACATTTTTATCGGATTCAACATGGGTGAGGTAGGTGGATTCCATGTTGGTGACTAGCTCCAGCATTTCAAGAAGTTGCCTGACCAGCCCCTCGAGCGATTTTTCAGCCACCAGTACGGATGAAACCCGCGCAATCAGTGTTTTCTGCATAACACCTTCCCCCGTATCGCCTCAGCTCGACTCGCGTTAATTACGTTGTTTATATAACTATTATATCTGAGACAAAGAGACATGAAATTGGAATCGTCTTTACTTCCTTGCTCGTGTTGGATGAGGCCAGCGCTCATGCAGACCTCATGGTTGTCAAACGATGGAGGAGATTCGTTGAAATGACCAGCGGAGCCTCAATGGCGTTGATTGCCGAGTGTTTTCGCTTTTATTCAACCCACTTTAGGCCAGAATCCGTGGTCTCAATATTTTCAATATCACATTCTGAACCATCGGCGTAATTGCAGGTGCTCACCATCAGGAGTGAGACAGAAGGATTGGAACCACAGGCTTTTCCGTAAGCCTCATTGGATAACGTCCGCGATTCGTTGGGTTGAATCGGCTTATTGAAACTAAAATGCGCAGCATCACACCTGAATTTTCCTTGCTCATTTTTAACGAAAATATAGGATTCCAATCGCTTTAGTGGGCTGTTTTGCAGATTTTTCACGGTATAGCTGCAAGCGCAACCGCCTTCAGTATTCTTAAGTTTGCCCTCGGTGATTGCCAACATTTTGGTTGCAGATTGCTCCGCAGCCGGGGCAGCCGTTTCAGTTGCGTTAACCCTAATAGATGCCACGAGAGATACCGTAAATAAAGCCAGTAGAACGCGTTTCATTATATCTTCCCTGTTGAAATGATTAGACTTTATGTCCAGGTAATTATATGAAAATACGCAATAATGTTGAATTTATAAAACCAGCAATGGGTTCATATGGCTTTTTATTCTGTTAGTTTTTTTTGTTGAGGTGGTTCTGCTTTTGTATAGCAGGATAAATTTGAATGAGCGGATGATGCGCTGTCATTCAGTGTGTAGAACTCGTACGCAAGCTCTTATTTTGTGTTTCAATTTAATTGAATGATTATGACAGTTTTCTCTGATATTCACCTCCTAAAGATGGCGCTATGATTCATTCCATCAAAGGCAAACGGCCTTTACATAAAACATCGAACAGAAGGATTTATATCATGAACGTTATCAAAAAATTTGCCGCAGTTGTTGCTCTTGGTCTGGTTTCTTTTGGTAGCTTTGCTGCGCAAGACATCGGCACTGTGCAAGTGAGCGGTGCAAAAACGCTGAGCGCCTTTGAAGCTCAGGTAGCGGCAAAAGCGGAAGCAGCTGGCGCATCTTCGTACAAGATTGTTTCTGTAGCCGGTAACGATCAACTGCGCGGTACCGCAATCCTGTACAAATGATTTCAAGATTGCGGTTTGATCTGCCAGAAAGGGGAGCGAAAGCTCCTTTTTTTGTGCGTGGAGGTTCAACGTGTGCCGTCTGGCATCTGGCCCGGCCAAATTCCAGGTATAAAAAAACCAACCATAAAAGGTTGGTTTTCTTGGGATTATTTGGTCGGCACGAGAGGATTTGAACCTCCGACCCCTGACACCCCATGACAGTGCGCTACCAGGCTGCGCTACGTGCCGACGCTATGGGGCGCTATATTACCGTCTCCTGAACCGATTGCAATAGCCTGCTGGCGCGATCGCTTTAGATTTAGGCAGTTAGTTGGCAATAAATCGCCTTTCGCTGGTGAGTACCTGTAACAGCAGCGGTAAACTTGGTTTTTCATCACGCAATTTTTCACCGTCGCTGTTGTAGGCATCGTAGCTGCCATTGGCTTCCAATTGGATGATCTGCTCTGGCGTTGTGATCATCAACGCACCGCGGTTTCCGTTCACCAGCCAGTTATTACGTCGCTGGGCCGCAAACAGGTCTTCCCCTTGCGCGTAGTCCGTGGCGGACGTTTTGACATGCAGCAAACGCTGCATCAACGTGACCATAACGTCTTTTTGATCCGTCATTTTACTGATGGTCTGCGCCGGTGTACCCGGCCAATGCACCACCAATGGGATCTGCCACTGTGAGCGACGGTAGCGGCTGCCTTTATCCTGTTCGCTGGATTTTGCCGTAATAATCACGACGGTATTATCCAGTTTGCCTTGGCTTTGCAACGTATTAAGTATTGCGCTGATGTTTTGATCGGTGGCTTTAGCATACGTTAGGGCTCGGGTGCCAGTGGTGCCAAGCTCAATATAAGAAAACCACGGCGATGTGGGTTGCGTACCGGTTTCCAGCCACGTCTGCCACTGTTGAACGGTATCAACATCACGTTGAGTTACCGGTACTGGCAGCGAAAAGTCTGACAGCAGTGCCTGGCGATAAAGCTGGTTATCAAAGCCGTTGCTTGAGAAAAGACCAAATTGATAGCCTTGTTGGTTCAGGGAACTCACTAACGCTGGTGGCGTGCGTGCACTCAATACCCCATCCATGTAGGTGGTCGAGATGCCATAGAACAGGTTGAACAGGCTGCTTTGGGCATTCTGGCTTACATTGAAATGGTTACTGAAGTGCACGTTCTCTTCTGCAAAACGCATCAACTGCGGCATACGGATGAGCGGCAGTTGATCTGCCACCACAATCAACAGATTGTAGCCGCTGCCGGCATCGCGGAACTGAATATTGTTCAGTGGGTATTCCAGCGTAATCGCCTCAGGGTTGCCCTGTAGGGCAATGCGTCGCTCATACGCTTGAGCGTCCAGCAGGCCGTGTTTTTCCAGAAATCGTCGCGCAGTCATCGGATAGGATAACGGTAATGTGGCGCGCTGCATGGTGATAGGTCGATAGAAGTTGGCATCGGCCCAGATATACATCATATGCGAGGCGAAAAACGCACTGATAAATACCGCGGCGACCGGCATGCCAATGCGGTGACGGTTCAGACTACGCAGTTTTTGCCAGCACCAGGTGCCAAACAGCATCTCAACCATGAAAATCACGAGGATGCCGATAAACATCAGTTGCCAGTCACGGGCCAGGTCACTTTGCTCTGGATTGATCACCAGCTCCCAGACGGTGAGATTCAAGTGCAGGTGGAAGCGGCTAAACACCTCCATATCCAGCAACAGCAGCGTCAGCCCTGCGGTTGCCAACGCCGCGGAAAGAAAACGCAGCAAACGCTGCGACATCACCACGAACGTCAAGGGAAAGACAATCAATAGGTAGACGGCGAAAACGATAAAACTAAAATGCCCCAGCCAACTGACAAGGGCATAGCTACGGCCAAGTAACGACGAGGGCCAATCCGCCACGAACAGATATCGGCTGCCCACCCCCAGACTCAACAGGATGTTAAATAGCGCGAACCAATGCCCCAAACTGATCATCTGGGAAACTTTTTCGCGATAGTTGTGACGGTTGCTTACCATAGCCTCTGGTCGGTGTTAGTGCGCGTTATTGGTAGTGATGGATGCCTGCAACGCATCAGCAAAAGAACGAGCCAATACCTGACGCTGCTCCGGTGCTACGCTGGTGTTGATAAGATTGGTGACCATGTTGCCCAAAACCATCAAGGAGAGGTCAGTAGGGGTACGGTGTTTTTCCAATACGCTTACCAATTCGGAAAGCACTTGTTCGACGAGTTCGTCACTGTAACGGGATAATTGTGCCATAAAGGGGCGATTCTCAAGCTGATAAAGGGGAATATCTTACCGTAACGACCTGACGTTTTCCGCAATTTTATCATTTTAGCCTCAACCTCTGGTGGCTGGAGGTTTTCTCTTGCAGGGGACCTGCGTTGGTGTTTGAATACGCTCCTTGCCAAAAGGAGAGTTTATCATGAGTCTGGATATAGACCAGATTGCCTTGCATCAGCTTGTCAAACGTGATGAGCAAACGTTGGAGTTGGTGTTACGGGATTCGTTATTGGATGCCACCCCCGCCGTTGACGAGATGATGGCCGAGTTGCACCGCGTCTACAGTGCGAAAAACAAGGCCTACGGCGTGTTCGAGGAACAGAGCGAACTGGCCCAGGCACTGCGTGGCTGCCGTAAAGGGGAGGAGGATTTCCTCGGGTTTAGTCGTGCGGCCACCGCTCTGTTGCGTGATGAACTGGCGAAATATCCCTTTGCGGAGGGGGCATCGTGCTGTTCTGCCAATACCGCTATCTGGCGGTTGAGTATCTGCTGGTGGCGGTGCTGAGCTGTTGTAGCAGCATGCGCGTCAATGAACAGTTGGATATCAGCAGCACACACTACCTGGATATCCCTCATGCGGATATTGTGGCGCGTATCGATCTCACAGAATGGGAAACCAACCCGGAATCTCAATGCTATCTGACCTTCCTGAAAGGGCGGGTATGGTGCAAGGTCGCGGATTTCTTTATGGATTTCCTCGGTGCCAGCGCTGGGCTTGACGCAAAAGCGCAGAATCGCGGCCTGTTGCAGGCGGTAGACGATTATTGTGCCGATGCGCAGTTGGATAAAAACGAGCGTCAGCAGGTATACAGCTATTGCAATGAACAATTGCAGGCAGGGGAAGAGATAGAGGTTGCTGCGTTGTCGCAGGAGCTACCGCCGTTGGGAGAGAAAACCTTCCATGCTTTTTCAGAAGAGCAGGACTATGAATTGGAAGAGGGTTTCCCGGCGGATCGCAGCACGCTACGCCAACTGACCAAGTTTGCTGGCAGTGGCGGTGGGTTGACGATCAACTTTGATGCCATGCTGCTGGGCGAGCGTATCTTCTGGGATCCGACAACCGACACACTTACCATTAAAGCAACGCCGCCGAATTTGCGCGATCAGCTACAGCGCCGTTTAAGCAGCGGTGATAAATAAGCGACCAGAAAACGAAAAACGCCGCATAAGCGGCGTTTTTCTTATCGACATTCTTGCTTGCTAGGAAAACTCGCAGCGTCCCACGGGTTTCCCCAAACGATTAAGCGCGAACTAAGTCGATGTGAGTCAGTTTCGGCTTGTAAGCGTGACGCTGAACAGCCTGAACTTTCACTTTTTCTTCTTTACCATCGACAACCAGGGTCAGAACTTCGCCGTAAAAACCTTCTTTAGCTTCCAGGTTTTTAACGCTGTCGTGATCCAGGGCGATAGATACCGGCGCTTCCGCACCACCGTAGATGATGGCTGGGAATTTGCTGGCTGCGCGCAGGCGGCGGCTCGCACCCTTACCCTGCTCTTTACGTACTTCTGCGTTAATAGTGATCATGATTTTCTCTATTTTAGAAAATACACCTGCTACAGGCGACCCAGCAACAGGTTAGGTTATTCGCAATGGGATGTGTTATTCACAATGGAACAGATTTGCTTTTGCATGACAAAAGCGGGCTGCATTCTAACGGAATATCCGCGTGGCGGCAAATGAAACCGTGTTACGCCAGCTAGCGTAATTCATTGGCGCGGCGAAAACGGCCTTCATAATCAAACAGTTTTTCCCTCACTTGCCAAAAGCCTTGCCGCTGTTTGCCTTGGCGTCGCGCCACGACAAAGTCCGGCGCACGCAGGGCGGCCTGTTGGCGCAAGATATCCTGTGCGTATTGCCATGTCAGCACTAGCCCCGGCGCACGTTGGTGCACCCGTAAAAACTGCTGAGTAAATACGCAGCGCTGGGCAGGCGTATGCAGGCGAAAACGTTCGCTGACGTCCGCGCCGTCTTCATCAACATAGGTGATCTTTAGCATTCACCTTTCTCATCCTGTCCAGTCGTCATCTGCATGCCGCTACAGCGCAGCACCAGGGCATCTTTCAACTTGAGTGCGGCTTTTAGCATGTCGTCAGGATCGACCATAATGTGATCGCATTGGTGGCAACGGCGCGCGGCAATGTCATTTTCGGCACCACATTCCGGGCATACTTTAAAGCGGAAACGGTTAATCGCACTGCGTTCGAACACCGTTGTCGTCTTCTTCATAGCCCTGGCAGCGGCGACCATAGTGTTCGACGATATCACCCTCCGCCGTGGTTTTTCCCAAAAACAGGTTGGCAAAACCGCACTGCGGGCAAAGCACCTGTACCGGCTGGCTCCCGCTGTGCGGTTTATGGCTGCCTACTTCCGGCATATACAAATCATGGGTATTCCCTGCGTAATCCAGAATCAGGCAATCCGTTTTTCCTAGCGATAGGCGCAGGCCACGTCCAACGATCTGCTGATACAGGCTGACGGATTCCGTCGGGCGCAGGATAGCGATGACGTCAACGTGCGGCGCATCAAAGCCCGTCGTCAACACCGCCACATTGACCAGATAGTGCAACTGTTGCTGCTTAAAGGAAGCGATCAGCGCATCGCGTTCTGCGGCAGGGGTTTCCCCGCTGATAAAAGCGGCTTTTTCTGAAGGCAACAGACTGTGTATTTCCCGGGCGTGCTCCACAGTCGCCGCAAAGATCATCACGCCTTTACGCTCAGTGCCGTAGCTGACTATCTTATTGACAATCTGTGGCGTCACGCGCTGCTGCCGTCGTAATTCACGGTTGAGTTCCGCTTCGTTGAACAGGTCGTGGGACTGCACGCTCAAACGACTGAAATCGTATTGCACTACTGGCATATCCAGGCGCTGCGGCGGTACCAGAAAGCCGTGTTTGATCATGTAACGCAGCGGGAGTTCATAGATACAGTCGCGAAACAGGCATTGTTCATCACCGCGAATCATGCCGTGGTAGTGATATTGATAAATCCAGCCTTTGCCAAGGCGGTAAGGCGTTGCGGTAAGGCCGAGCAGGCGCAGTGCGTGGTTTTGTGCGCGCAGGTGCGTAATGATTTGCTGATATTGACTGTCATCGTCATCGCTGATGCGGTGACATTCATCGATGATCAGTAGCGAGAACTGGGTAAAGGCAGGCAGATTTCGCGCCACGGATTGCACGCTGCCAAACATCACTTTGCCTTCGCTGCGGCGTTGGTTAAGTCCGGCAGCAAAAATGTCGGCATCCAATCCCCAGGCGCAATATTTAGCGTGATTCTGTTCAACCAGCTCTTTGACATGCGCCAGCACCAACACGCGCCCTCGCGCTAACCGCGCCAGTTCGGCAATCACCAGACTCTTTCCTGCGCCGGTGGGCAGTACGATCAGCGCAGGGTGTTGATATTGGCGAAAATAGGCCAGCGTGGCGGAAACTGCCTCCTGTTGATATGGGCGTAAGGTGAACGCCATGGCTTAGTGTTGGCAGATCTTGCTGGCTGCCGTGTTAAACCCTGCTTCCTGTGGGATAAACTTGCCTTTGTTTGCCAGAAAATCCACCAGCATGGCCGCGCTTATGTCGGCAGCGGAGCAGGTATGAAAGCGTGCGTCGGCACCGAAACGCGCTTCAGTGGCGGCAATCAGCCCCTCAGTGGTGTAGGATTCGGCAGAATCCAGCATCATATGCAGTACTTCATGACTGTGAATAGATGACATCGTGTGCTCCTGTAATAACCCTGAAAATAAAAGATGTATTTATTCTATATTTTTATGCGCCAGGGGCGAACCATCGCCTACGATTAATGAAAAGCAATCGCACATTTTGTGCGTATCCATGATCACAGATGGGGGAAAACGTCGGACATTCTAGGAGCAATCGTCATCACTCGCTATACTATGGCATGATTTTCCTTCCTTAACACAGACAGGCACTTGATTTTCTCATGCGATTGGACAAATTTTTATCCCAGCAACTCGGGATCAGCCGTGCATTGGTAGCACGGGAGCTGCGTGCGCAGCGCGTTACCGTTGATGGTGAGGTGGTTAAAAGCGGCGCATTCGAATTGGCACCTGAACATCAGGTTGAGTTCGATGGCAACGCGCTGGTGCAGCAGAATGGCCCGCGCTACTTCATGCTTAACAAGCCGCAAGGGTACGTGTGTTCAACGGAAGATCCGGATCACCCGACCATTCTCTATTTTATCGATGAGCCAGTTGCGCCCAAACTGCATGCTGCGGGTCGACTGGATATTGACACCACCGGGCTGGTATTGCTGACTGACGATGGACAATGGTCGCACCGCATTACATCGCCCAAGCATCACTGTGAAAAAACCTATCTGGTCACGCTCGAACTGCCGCTGGCAGAGGATACGGCACACCAGTTTGAGCAGGGGGTGCAACTGCACGGTGAAAAATCGCTGACCAAACCCGCGCAACTGGAAAAGCTGGATGACCATCAGGTCCGGTTAACCATCGGGGAAGGGCGCTACCACCAGGTCAAACGGATGTTCGCCGCCGTGGGAAATCGCGTGGTTGAGTTACACCGTGAGCGCATTGGTGCCATTGCACTGGATGACACGCTTGAGCCGGGCGAGTATCGCGCACTGACGGAAGAAGAAGTGACCAGCGTTTTGCCGCATTGAGCCGATTTGCGCCATACTGCATGCAGTATGCGTTATGCGCTTGTCATCCACCTGATGTAAACACGATGCGCCGCTGAACCGGTCATCAAGCCTATTTCAACCGTCACCGTGGTGGAGACCTGCCGCTGCGGTGAATTTTTTTGTTTTGCGGGCAACACTCTGGGAGACATGCAGTGGGGAAAGCGCCATCACATATTGGCTTGATTTTTATTCTTGGCTTGTTGTCGATGCTGACACCGTTTGCCATCGATATGTACCTGCCGGCGCTGCCGGTGATTGCCAAAGAGTTCGGCGTGGAGCCGGGCCAGGTGCAGATGACGTTAAGCGCCTACATCATGGGGTTTGCTATCGGTCAGTTATTCTACGGCCCGATGGCGGACAGCCTGGGACGTAAACCCGTCATACTGGGGGGGAACGCTGGTCTTTATGTTGGCTGGCGTGGCCTGCGCGCTGGCGCAAACCATTGAACAGCTCACCGTGCTGCGGATGCTGCACGGCTTGTCTGCGGCTGCGGTGGTGATTAATGCGCTGATGCGTGACACCTTCGCCAAAGATGAATTTTCGCGCATGATGTCATTTGTGATGCTGGCCATGACGGTCGCACCGCTGTTGGCGCCGATGTTGGGCGGCGTGTTGCTGCTATGGTTTAGCTGGCATGCGATTTTCTGGACGCTGGCCGGGCTGTCACTGATTGCCTCGGTGCTGGTGATGCGCTTTGTCAAAGAGTCGTTGCCGGTAGAAAAACGCCAGCCGTTCCATTTTCGTACCACTGCCGGGAATTTCGCCTCGCTGTTTCGCCACAAAAAAGTCTTTAGCTACATGGTGGCAAGCGGGTTTTCGTTTTCTGGCATGTTTTCTTTTTTAAGCGCTGGTCCTTTTGTCTATATCGATCTCTACGGTGTGTCTCCGCAACATTTCGGCTATTACTTTGCCCTGAACGTGGTCTTTCCGTTCCTGACCACCTACACCAATAGCCGTGTGGTGCGCCGCTTGGGCGCGAATCAGATGTTTCGCATCGGGCTGCTGATACAGTTTGTTGTCGGTATTGCGTTGGTGGTTATCTACGCGTTGGATCTGGGCTTCTTGCCGTTGGTGTTGGGAGTGGCTATATATGTCGGCTGTGTTGCGATGGTGATGTCAAATGCCATGGCCGTGATACTGGATGATTTTCCGCATATGGCGGGCTGCATCCTCGCTAGCTGGCACGCTACGCTTTGGCATGGGCGCACTGGTCGGAAGCCTGCTGTCACTGGTGAGTTTTACCAGCGCCTGGCCGATGATCGTCTCCATGTCACTCTGTTCCGTTGCCGCCTTCCTGCTTTACGGTTACGCAGCCCGCTCTCGCTGATTCCGTCCCTTTTTTCCGTTTGCCGCAGTGATGCGGCAAACGGAACCCTCTCGTTGCTGACATTTAACGTCGGGCTCCATTATTTTGATCTTTCCTTTTTGTTCACGGTCAAGTGTTATCGATGTCACATTGTCTTTTTTTAGAATGTTGTTCTATAAATGTAAAATGTATGGTGTATGATTTAAAAGTAAACAATGTAAATAAAAGGGGTTGAGATATTGTAGGGAAAGCGTTAAATATAGGGCAACCTATAAAATCTTAAAATGTGATCAACGTGGCATTAATCAGTATTGCAATCATTTCCATTCGCTAAGAAGGGTGACTTATGATTATTGCAACGCGGATTCTTGTAGAAATGCTCATTCAGCAGTGCCGCCATATTCGGACACTAAGAGTAAACGTTTTTTCTTTGACGCCAATGTCATTGCGTTTGTTCACCATCATCATACCTGAGGGAAAGTAATAGTGGACACTCTCCAACTTTCGGTAGTGCATCGTTTGCCGCAAAGTTATCGTTGGCTATCGGGCTTCGCTGGTATCAAGGTGGAACCGATTCCGCTGAGCGGTATTCCCCTGCGGGGACGAGATTAGGACAACAACCTGATTGGCTTTAAATTATTAAGCCACGACGGTGAAATGGCCTGGGTTATTTTACGTCAGTTGAACCAGTCCCTGGCTGAAATTCAGATTGATTGTGCCGTGTTGGAATGGGAAGGGGAACCCTGTCTGTTTTTACACCGTGATGATGAAAGTACAGAATTGTGTCGTCTTAAAAATGTGGGCGTCGCCATCGCGGAACCCCTGAGTGCGCTCTATCCGTTTTAAACGCCATGCTTCTGCCATGACATGGCGCGTGTGCCTTTATAGGGTAGCCATGCGCAGCAGTTCTTGTGTATAGGCGCTCTGAGGCGCGGAAAAAACTTGTTCACAACGCCCTTGTTCTACCACCTCACCTTGACGCAGTACGATAACCTGATGGCACAGCGCACGCACCACATGTAGGTCATGGCTAATGAACAGATAAGCCAGTTGGCGTTTTTGCTGCAAGGTTTTCAATAATGTCAGAATCTGCGCCTGTACGGTTCTGTCCAGTGACGAGGTGGGTTCGTCAAGGATCAGTAGTGCGGGTTCGAGCACTAGCGCCCTGGCGATAGCAATACGCTGCCGCTGGCCACCGGAGAATTCAGACGGGTAGCGGTGACGAAATTCGGGATTAAGGCCGACTTCGCGCATCACCTCAATAACCCGCTGTTCTCGATCGGAGGCACTCATCTTCTGGTGCACTTCCAGCCCTTCTTCGATAATTTGCAGCGCGGTGCGCCGTGGATTCAACGACGAATTGGGATCCTGAAACACCACCTGGATCTGGCTACGCAGTGGTAACATTTGACGGCGATTAAATTGGTGCAGCGGTTGTTCATCAAACACAATGTTACCGCGTGAGGCGATGAGCCGTAACAATGCCAGTCCTGTAGTACTTTTCCCTGAACCGGATTCCCCCACCAGTCCCAGACTTTCGCCACGACGTAAGGTGAAATTCAACCCATTGATGACGGTTTTTTCTGCCACTGTGCGGCGCAATAGTCCACGCTTAATGGGAAATGAAATCGAGAGCTTTTCTACGCGTAGCAGCGTCGGTGTATCATCCGGCAGAGGCAGCGCGGAACCGGAGGGCTCGGCATCCAGCAACTGTCGGGTGTAGCTGTGCTGCGGCGCGGCGAAGAGGTCGCGGCAACGATTTTGTTCTACGCAGCGCCCACCCTGCATTACGGCAACCTTGTCTGCCAGTTGCTTGACGATATTCAGGTTATGCGTGATGAACAGCAGGCTCATACCCAACTCGTGTTTCAGTTCACGCAACAAGGTGAGGATTTGTGCCTGTACGGTGACATCTAGCGCGGTAGTTGGCTCATCAGCAATCAGCAAATCTGGCTGCATCAGCAGGGCCATCGCGATCATCACCCGTTGGCGTTCACCGCCCGACAGTTGATGAGGAAAGTCTTTCAGGCGCGTCTGTGCCTGTCGTATGCCAACGCGATCCAAACAGGTAAGCACTTCACTGCGCGCAACGTCTCGTGTCATTGCACGGTGCAACGTCAACACTTCCATCAATTGCTTTTCAATGCTGTGCAGCTGGTTCAGTGACACCATCGGTTCTTGGAAGATCATGGCGATACGGTTGCCGCGCAGTTCGCGTAACCGTGTTTCTGGCGCATGCAGCAGCGATTCGCCGTCAAACAGGATATCCCCTTGAGGATAGATAACCGGTGGATAAGGCAGCAGGCGCAGCACCGACAGCGCAGTGACACTCTTGCCCGAGCCGGATTCACCCACCAGCGCCAGCGTTTCACCGCGCTCGACGTTTAAGGATACTGAATCCACCACTTGATGCACCTGCTCACCCTGGTGAAATGCGATGCTGAGATCCTGAATCTGTAACAGCGGAGTTGGGTTCATATCAATGTGCCTTGCTGGGATCAAAAGCGTCGCGCACCGCTTCGCCAATAAAAATCAGTAACGACAACAGGGTTGCCAACACCAGAAATACGGTAATGCCGAGCCAGGGAGCCTGAAGATTGTTCTTGCCCTCCAGCAGCAGTGCTCCCAGTGACGGCAAGCCGACTGGAAGTCCAAACCCCAGAAAATCGAGCGATGTCAGGGTAGTGATTGAGCTGCACAAAATAAAGGGCAGAAACGTTAACGTCGCGACCATGGCGTTAGGCAGCATACTGCGCATCATGATTACCCGATCGCTTACCCCCATGGCCTGCGCCGCGCGAATGTAGTCGAAATTACGGGTTCGTAGGAATTCGGCGCGTACCACGCTCACCAAGCTCATCCAACCAAACAGGATAGTGATGCCCAGCAGCCACCAGAAATCAGGTTGGATAACACTGGACAGCAAGATAATCAGGAACAGGGTCGGCATACCAGACCAAACTTCGATAAAGCGCTGCCCCCACAAATCGAGCCTGCCACCGTAGTAACCCTGCGTTGCGCCGACCACAATGCCAATCAGGCTGGAGAACAAGGTCAGTGAAAGCCCAAATAGCAGGGAAATGCGAAAGCCGTACAGCACTTGCGCTACCACATCTTTTCCCTGACTGTCTGTGCCGAGCCAATTCAGTCCGGAAGGCGGGGAGGGGAATGACTGGGTAGTGGCATAGTTAATGGTATCGTAGCGATAACGGATCGGCGGCCAGATACTCCAGCCATGTTGCGCGATACGCGCCGCCACGTAGGGATCGCGAAAATCCGTGGTGGTGGCAAACTGGCCGCCGAAGGTGGTTTCAGGGTAATTCACCAGCAACGGCGTATAGAAACTGTTGTCATAGCGCACCAGCAGCGGTTTGTCATTGGCCAGCAGTTCGGCGAACAGGCTGAGGGTAAACAACACCAGAAAGATCCACAGTGACCAGTAGCCACGGCGATTGGCGCGGAAACGGGCCCAGCGCGCCAAATTTATTGGGCTGATTCGGCTCATTGGCGTCCCTCAAAATCAATGCGCGGATCGACCAGTGTATAGGTCATATCGCTGACAATATTCACCAGCAGACTAATTAACGTGAAGATATAGAGCGTACCAAACATCACCGGGTAGTCGCGTTGCGGTGTGGCATCATAACCCAACAGACCCAGCCCGTTGAGTGAGAACATCACTTCAATCAGCAGCGAACCGGTGAAAAACATGCCGATAAAGGTCGCCGGAAACCCGGCAATCACCAGCAGCATGGCGTTGCGGAAGATATGGCGGTACAGAATGCTGTTTTCGTCCAGCCCTTTGGCTCGTGCGGTGACCACATATTGCTTGCGAATCTCGTCCATAAACGAGTTTTTGGTCAGCATGGTCAGAGTTGCAAAGCCGCCAATCACCGTTGCCAGTACGGGCAGCGTGATGTGCCACAGGTAATCGGTGATTTTACTGTACCAGGGCAGGGTGTCGAAATTACTCGATACCAGTCCGCGCAGCGGGAACCAGTCCAGATAGCTGCCGCCGGCAAACAGCACAATCAGCAAGATGGCAAACAAGAACGCCGGGATAGCGTAGCCGACAATAATCAGGGTACTACTCCAGGTATCAAACGGTGTACCGTTCTTGACCGCCTTTTTGATGCCAAGCGGGATTGAGACCAGATAAATGATCAGCGTGCTCCATAATCCCAGCGTGATAGAAACCGGCATACTCTGCTTGATAAGCTCCATCACCGAGGAGCCGCGAAACAGGCTATCGCCAAAATCCAATCGGGCATAGTTCCACAGCAGCGTGAAATAGCGCTCGTGAATCGGCTTATCAAACCCATAACGTTTGGTGATTTCCGCAATCACCTCTGGGTCCAGCCCGCGAGCGCCACGGTAGGCATTTTCCACGGTCAGCGTGCCACCGCCGCTGCGCGCCATCGCCCCATCCATGCCGCCACCGGCACCAAACCCGCTGCCCTGACCCATCTCGATGGTGGCAATGGCCTGATCAACCGGGCCACCTGGGGCTATCTGCACAATGAAAAAGTTAATGGTAATAATGGCCCACAGCGTGGGGATCACCAGCAAAAGTCGGTGTAGTAAATAGGTTCCCACCATGGCTCCTTAACGGCGTTCGGGCGGCAATGACTCCGCCCGCTGTGCATCGTACCACCAGCTATCCAACCCTAACGTATAGGCCGGTCGGGTTGCTGGCATGGCGAATTTATCCCAGTAAGCGTAGCGATCGTGATTGGAATACCACATGGGGATCATAAATTGATTCCAGGTCACCACCCGATCCAGCGCGCGGCCTAATACCAGCAATTCCGCCTTATTGCCTTGATGCGCATCGATTTGCTCAATAAGTGCATCAATGGCCGGATCGCTCACGCCCGCCGTGTTATAGGTTGAGTAGAGGTATTTGGTATGCCAGCCAAATTTCAGGTTGCCATCCGGGTAAATTCTTGCCGGGTAAAGGCGGGCGAGCATATCAAAATCCCGGGCACGCAGACGATTGGTGAACTGCCCGCTGTCAATCAGGCGCAGCTTCATGTCGATGCCCAAACGTTTGAGATTTTGCTGGAACGACAGTACGTACTGCACGTTGGCAGCGCTGGGGAGCAATAATTCGAAGGTAAACGGTTGTCCGGTTTTGCGGTTGACCAACTTCTGGTTTTTCAATTCCCAGCCCGCGTCCTCAAGCAACTGTAAGGCTTGTTGCCAATGGGCGCGATCGTAGCCGCTGCCATCACTCTCTGGTGGTTGAAAGCTGGGGCCAAAGACTTCAGGCGGTATTTTGTCCCTGAGCGGCTCCAGCCATTTTAATTCCTCTGGGCTGGGAGTAGTACCTTGCGCGGCATATTCTGTGTTTTGGAACAGGCTGTTAACGCGTTGATAGGCGTTGTAATAGAACGCCTTGTTCATCCAGTTAAAATCAAAATTAAGCCCAATGGCTTGTCGGATGCGGCGATCCTGAAACAGCGGACGCTCAATATTGAACACCAGCCAGCGGGTATCCAGCGCCGCTTGATTCGTCCGATCGCGCTTGACGATATAACCCCGAGCGAAGTTACCGCCCTGATACTGCGTTGCCCAGTGCTTGGGTGATCCTTCGACACGCAGATCGAAAGCGCCCGCTTTGAACGCTTCCAGCGCGACACTGTCATCCAGATAGTAGTCGTAACGGATTTGGTCGAAATTATTCAAACCGCGATTCACCGGCAGATCAGCTCCCCAATAGTCTTGTACCCGTTTGTAGGTCACATATTGGCCGGTGCGGTAGGAGGTGATGCGGTAGGGGCCACTGGCCGGTGGGGGATAGGGCAACGGATCGGCAAGACTGTGATTTTTCCAGAAACTTTCAGGCATAACGGGCAATGTCAGCAGTCCCAGCAGCCGTTCTTTATCCGGCTCAGGCATTTCCAGCCGCACGGTGCGCGGCGCGATAGCGGTCACCGTGACGCCTTTGTACACCACGCGGAACTGTGGAACCCCTTGCGTCATAAACATATTGAAGGTGAAGGCCATATCAGAGGCTAAAATCGGTGAGCCGTCGTGAAACGTGGCTTTGGGGTTCAGTTCCACTTCCATCCAACGAAAATCGTCAGCATGGCGTGCATGCAGTGCAATCAGCGGGTAAAAGCTACCCGGCTCATCATCAGATGAAGTAAACAGCGTATCGTACAGGCGTTCGGTACGCTCAGTCGCCACGCCGCGTAACGCAAAACGGTTGAAGTTATCATACGTTCCCAGAGCGCTGAGCGTGATGCTCCCCCCTTTGGGCGCGTCAGGATTGACGTAACCAAAATGCGTGAATCCCTCGGGATATTTAGGCTCTCCCAACAAGGCGAATGAGGTGTTCTGTTGGATGGTGTCGGCAAGGGCTCCCCAACAAAGAGAACCGAGCAAAGCCAGGGTGGCCACACGTTTTAGCATTGCGCTGTGTTTCTCCTGCAAAGCCGTGCAATGATCTGGCATCAGACCAAAGTTGCGGTGATTTTCATTTGGATCACTTGAATATAGGTCAAACCGATGTTGCCGCCTATGGGTAATAGGTCAGCGCGTCCCTTTTTACCATGAAAATTACGCGTAACCTACTTTATATTAGAGAGTTGAACAGCTTTTCATCAAGCGTTACGTTCAGCCTGGAGCGCGGCGGTTGGTGTATGCCTCATCATGATAAAAAAACGCCGCTGATTAAGCGGCGCTCTGTTTTCGTTTCGTTTTGCGCATCAAGAGAAATGTGACTAACTGGTCATACCGTTAACTGGTGGCACCTTTGCTGAAAATGCGGAACGTTTGTTCCAGTAGGCATCGTCCATGCTGGAAATCATCAACACCCGCACGGGTGGAGGCATGAACAAACTGGTTATTACCAATGTAGATGCCAACGTGACGACCGGTGGAACCAGCCCGGAACAGCACCAAATCGCCGGGGCGAAGTTTGCCGCGCTGAACCTGAATGCCCGATTCCTGCTGTTCATAAGTCGAACGTGAGAGTTCCATGCCAAATTGTTCACGGAAGGTACGTTGAACAAAGGCAGAACAATCAATACCTTTGCGGCTGTCACCGCCTAAACGATAACGTACACCTTTCAAACTGGCATATTGATCCATCAGTTTGGATTTGATGTCCAGGTTACGCACCATGGCTTCAAATTCGTCCTGAGAGGCCTGCAATAAAAGACTGTCTTTATCATTTATTGCAGAACGATCAGTTTGTGCTTGATGAGATCCTGTGTTTGTACAGGCAGATAGCGCAAGTGCCATCGCCAACGCGGAAATTGCCCGCCAGATATATCTCAGGCTCGGTTGAGATTTGACCATTATCGTTATGTTCCCTTGATTTCCTTAACGACCACCATCGTCATGTATGCAACTACGCCATATATAAACGCCGAAACGAAACTAGGGTCAGACTAAAACAGAGTTTTACCTGGACCAACCACTTGAGGATGAAAATGTGTGGAATAGCACATAATTTCTTCCATTCCAAGAATAACCGCGTTCGGTAAAACTCAAACTTTACCGAGACTACCATAACGCGCCGGCGATTGCGAGCCTTTTTATGGAAATTCTTTATAAGAATTAATGATGTAATAAATCGTAAATTTGCGGATGGGAGTTATCCTAAAAAAACGCGGTAACCATAACGCAAACAGATGACATCCAGTGACAGCCCGGCATCCAGGCGCTTGAGGCCAGAATGCCGGTGTAGTTGGGGGACGGTGCGTTAAAGAGGGGGCTTTTAGCGACGGTAACGTGCTGGTAATGAACGATGCAAAAAATTAATCATTGCATCGCTGGCCGGCGAGATCAGCCACCAGCTTAGTGCCACCAAAACCACAGACAGGGAACCCACCGCGATGTCTGTAAACCAGTGGGCACCGATCATGACACGCGGTGCGGTAAAAACAACCACGATGACCAATGAGATCAAAAATGAACGGCGCGGAAAATAGCGCAGCATAAAAGCGGAGTAAATCATCAGCATCATGCCATGGTCGCCAGGGAAGCTGTCGCGGGAGGCATCTTTAGTCGGCCAGCCGGTCAGTTCGCCAACCCAATTGATATCACTAAAGTAATAGGTTGGGCTGGCGTGCTGTACTGGCAGCAAGTGGCCCAACTGATTCAGCACCACGGCGGTAATCAGCATGACCACGCCTATGATCAGTAAACGCTGGCGTTCAGTGCTATCCCCGCGCTGGTAATGGTAAAAATAAAGTAACCCCATCGCCAGCAGCGCACAGGCATCGAAAGCGCGGTTGTTGGTGATAGCGACCGTATACAGCAGCAACGGACTGGTTGCCAGTTGCTGGTTAAAGTAGAAGAAGATGGCGCTGTCGAGGGTAAACCAGAATCCGTGATTAGCGGGAAGATACCAGGAAAAGAACAGCGCCACACCTGCTGCGTTGAGCAGTGGAATGGCGAAAAACTGACGTTGTGACATGCAACAAGCTCAAAATATTAAGAAAGAACATTTCTATTCTATTCCTGAAAACTTAAACGATAGTTCAACAGCTGGCTTTGGAACTGATTCCACGGTGCCGATGCGGTGTGAATTAACTCAATCCGGCTGTCTAGCGGGAGAAGCTGTTTGGTTTCAATATGCAGGTCCAATCCCTGCCGATTGATAATCAATGTACCTTCGGGAATGCGCATCACTCCTTTAATGCGGTCGACCGGCGTCAACCGAACCCAATCCAACAGTGCGGCCGTGGAAAACTGCGTTTCTGGGGAGAAAATCCAGCCACAGGCAAAGTAACCTTGCCCTTCATTGAGTGCACGGCGCCAGGCTTCGCCGCCTGGCAGGCGCAATGCGGCCAATCCACGTTCTGAAGCATGGGAATGATGGTGCGCACCATCAGGAAGTTCGCGCGTATTGCGGCGTGGCTCATCAAGCAGTGACACATCGATTTCACCCTGTGCGGCGCTCACGATAGAGCAATCGCTTGCTTCGGCCTGCTGCCAACGCTGTAGCGCGGCGATGTCGTCTGTGCTGTAGGTATCTTGCTTGTTGGCAACGATAATGTCTGCCGCGGCTAACTGATCGCGAAAGTTTTCGTTTTCACTATAACGTGCGTCCTGTAACTGCCGCGCATCTAACAGGCAAAGTGATGCCTGCAAACTGATCCAGGGTTGATAACTTTCAGTGGTGAGCAACGAAAGAATCTGCTTTGGATGTCCTAAGCCGGTCGGTTCGATCAGTAAGCGGTGCGGTTTCTTTTGTTGCAGCAGCATATTCAGGCCAATCTGCATCGGCAGACCGTTCACGCAGCACATGCAACCGCCGGGGATCTCTTTCAATACAGCGCCGCTGTCAGACAACAACGCACCGTCGATGCCAATTTCACCAAATTCATTGACCAGTACCGCCCACACTTCATCTTCGGGTTTTTGTGTCAGCAGGTGGCGAATGGTGGTGGTTTTTGCCGCTGCCAAGAAAGCCAGTGATCAGGTTTACTTTGGTCAACACATCAGACTCCGGAAATACGATTAAACGGGGGAGGCGAGAGGCGCTCCAGTCAATGACCGGCGCGCGAGAGACTTAGTCGGCGCGGCCCATATAGCGACGCTCGGCGATATGAATACGAATGTTTTCACCTGCGCTCAGGTATTCTGGCACCTGAACCACCAGACCGGTGCTCATGGTCGCCGGTTTGTTGCGGGCGCTGGCTGAAGCCCCTTTGATGCCTGGTGCGGTCTCTACAATTTCCAAATCTACCGTTTGCGGCAGTTCCAGCGCCAGGATTTGTCCATCCCAGGTCAGCACCTGAATGCCAGGCATCCCGCCTTCCGGTATAAACAGCAGTTCATCTTCAATTTGCTCTTTTTTGAAGATATACGGCGTGTAATCTTCATCATCCATAAAGACGTACTCATCACCGTCCACATAGGAGAAAGTGACAAAACGGCGTGTCAGGGTGATGGTATCGAGAATGTCGTCACCCTTGAAACGTTCCTCAACCTTCAGGCCGGTACGTACATCGGAGAAGCACATTTTGTACAACGTGCTGGCACCGCGAGCGCTGGGACCTTGGATGTCGACATCCTTTACCAACAGCAGCTTGCCACCGTAATTGATCACCATGCCACGTTTGATTTCGTTCGCTCTTGCCATGAAAAAACCCTGTTATAAAGAAAAAGACATTTTGTGGCGACACGTTACTCGCGCCGCTGAATTCAGGCAAGCGGCATTTTATCATCCGCTCGCGCATTCATCGCTGTCGTTCTATTTTATAGCAGGTCGGTCAGGCGTACACCGGCAGAGCGCCCAATAGTGTAAGCAGGTGCGCCACGATGTTAATGGCGCCAAACGCCAGAACGATAACCACCAGACACATTCCACCTGGTGCACGATAGGTCGTGCTATCAGGAGCAAAGCGCTTGCGGGCGGCGACCACCATACAGGCGGGAATAATCACTGCCCACAGCGTCGCCGCCAGCCCGGCGAAACCGATGGCATGCAGAAAACCATCCGGATACAGCAAGGCGGCAAGTGTTGGCGGAATAAAGGTAATGCTGGCTGCCTGTGTTCGGCCTCGTGGTGTATCTGCCAGTGAAAAAGAGTCTTGAATATAATCAAACAGTCCCAGGGATACGCCGAGGAACGAACTGGCCAGTGCCATATAAGAAAAGGCGTTCAACAAGGGGATTAGATAGGCACTTTGCGCAGCGTTGCCCATGTGCTGAAATAAATTACCGATGTTGCCGCCCTCGGCGACCACGGCTTTAAATTCTTCACGTGGAATGTTGCCTTGAATTACATACTGCCACAGTAAATAGATTGCCAGTGAAAGTAAGGTGCCGTAGAACAGGCTGCGCGCCACTGTGCGCCCGTCTTTGTGATAGTACTTCACCAAACCGGGCACATTGCCATGGTAGCCAAAAGAGGCCAACAGGTAGGGTAACGCTGCCAGTGCATAGGGAAAGTATGGCGCATCCGCGGGCGCGCTCATCAACAGACAATGGTGGTTGACCTGAGTGAGCAGGTCGCTCACTGACAGCACAAAAGTAATCACCATACCGCCAATCAGAAGAGTGCTTAGCCGATCCACGGCGCGCGTGGAGAGCCAGACAATAAAGGCAACCAGTAGAGAAAATATTAACCCTGATGTAGCGTGCCCTATGGGAAAAACATCTGCCAGCGTGTGCGTGATGATTGAACCACCCGCTGAGATATAGGCATAGGTTAAAATATAAAGTACAAAGGCCACGGACAGACCGTTCAGGGTATTCCAGTGTTTCCCGAGCAGATCTTTCACCATGATATGGAAGCTGGCACCGGCGGGGTAGTGCAGGTTGGTTTCCAGGATCATCAGTCCGGAGGCAAACATGCAAAACCAAGTGGCAACCAGCAACAGCACCGAGCCACTAAACCAGACACCGGCGGTAACAATCGGAATAGAGAACATGCCTGCACCTACGGCAGTGCCAGCAATGATCATGGCTCCGCCAAAGGCAGAGCGCGAACGAGAAAGCGGGAAAACGTCGGCTGACATTGCAGCTCCAAGGTAAAGTCATTGTACTAGTTTAATGATGCGAAAAACTTATGGTTAAGTAAATCGTAGATCTGCCAGTAAAACGTGAAATAGCCAACGCTTATGACGATAAAGGCGGGGGAAATGGTGAATTTCTCTGCATTGCGCTGGTGTTATCGGGCAAATTTGCTAGGCTGGAGCAGCCATTAAACCCGCCTTGAGAGTAAACAGGATGGAATGTCGTTCAGGCTGTGGGGCCTGCTGTATTGTCCCGTCAATCTCCAGTCCGTTGCCGGGAATGCCGGAGGGGAAACCCGCCAACGTACGCTGCCTGCACCTTGATGCCGCGATGCGCTGTGGCTTGTTTGGCTCGCCGTTGCGAACTGCGGTGTGCGCGACGCTGCAACCGCAGGCGGAGATGTGTATGACAACGCGTGATGATGCGCTGACTTATCTTTTACTGCTTGAGGCAGAAACGGCTCCCTGATAGGGGCCGTGTCGTTTGTTTATACATCCTTGATTTTCCACATACAGTAAGCCGCTCCCACACTCATCAGCAGGGAAATAGAGAAGACGGCGTGATAACCCCAAAATTGTGCCACGATGCCGGCCAGCGATCCGGAAATGATCCAACCCACGCGTGTGGTGTTGGTAAATAGCGTGGTGGCGGTGCCCGCTTGTCCTGGCATTAAATCCTGAAAATAGAGCATGCCAATACCCGCCAAAATACCGATAAAAATGGCGTTCAGCAGTTGTAATCCTAACAGCACCCACTCTGCGCTGAACAGCACCAGCCCGACATAAAAAAGCAGTCCTGCGCCGACGGCAATGTGCATCAAAATGCGTTTACCAACGCGTTTTGCCACATAGCCCGCAATCAACATAACAGGAATTTCCAGCCCGGCCGCCGTGCCCATAATGATCCCGGCCAGCTTCTCAGACAGCCCCAGTGCGTTGACTACATATAAAGGCATCGTGATCAGGTAAACCCCGTTACAGGTCCACATGGCGGTGCGGGCGAAAAAAAAGCAGCAGCGTGTCATGTCGATTCTGACGCGGCGATGTCAACGTCGTGTCTGTTTGCAAGGCCGATTTCGGCATTGAGGGGAGCAGAAAGGTCACCAGCGAGCCACACAGCAAAAATACCACTGCTGCGGTGAGGTACATCACTGGGAAGCCAAAACCCAGCGCCAGGGCAAAAGCCACTGGCGGGCCGATCACCCAGGACAGGGAGATCTGGGCACGCATCACTGAGCTAAACATCGCGGCTTCGCGCCCGGTACGATCGGCGTGCTCGCGCGCCAACGCGAATAGCTGTGGGTTAGCGGTCGAACCAAAGCTTGAGAGAATGACGCCGACAATCAGCAAGATAAAGTAATTACGGTTCCAGGCATACAGCACGCATCCCAGTGCACCCAGTATGCAACAGTGCAGAATCAGTCGTTTACGGTCGCCCTGCTTGTCGGAGCGTGTGGCCAGCATTTGGCTCACGACAATGCCGATAACAGCACTGCCCGTGTAGTAGAGCCCCACCATCAGCGGGTTTACTTTCACTTCGGTCGAAAGGAACAGGCTCAACGTTGGCAATTGCAATGCCCCGGCAATACCGATCAGGAAAGCAATGACCAGGAATGCAGAGGAGGTCAGATCGGGCTGACGCCGCAATACGGAGTTCAATATAGACATAATTAACAATCTAGGGCAGTGCGTTTGTGTGTCAGAAAACGTATGGAAGATACGCGCGTGCAAAAAACGTGCAAGATGAGAGTCAGTGCTGTTTGAGTCAGAAAATGCAAACCGTGATACCACAGCGCCCGTATTTTACGCGAGCTGTGCGCTTTCTGAAAAGATGTTTCATCTTTTTTGCTTCAGCAAGCCTTCAGCTGGTGCGACTTTCTACTATGAATTCAGCATGCTCAATGGCTAAAATGTGCGTGATGTCAAAAATTCATCACATGAAATACGTGGAATATTTGCATAAAAGCAACATTAGGCCCAGACTCAGTGAAACGTTTAAGTCATCCTTTTTTTGCATTGTTTGCCATTCGTGGCCTTATATCTTCATTTGTTTGCTGAAACGATTCAACAAAAGCGGAGAGGAGCGTCATGTTCCAGTTATCACAGCAAGACATTCATATGGGTGCGGCTGCCAGCGATAAGCTGGACGCTATCCAGCAAGTGGCGGCCGCACTGGCTGCTGCCGGGTGTGTCAGCCCGGCGTATGTCGATGGAATGTTGCAGCGTGAACTGCAAACGTCGACCTATTTAGGTAATGGTATTGCTATTCCACACGGCACAACTGATACGCGCGATCTGGTGCTGAAAACCGGTGTTCAGGTGTTTCAATTTCCGCAGGGGATAGCCTGGGGAGAGGAGACCGCCTATGTGGTGCTGGGCATCGCAGCTCGCTCGGACGAACATCTGGCGTTATTGCGTCAACTAACCCATGTGCTGAGCGACGAAAACGTTGCAGCGCGTATGGCAAAAACCGCGTCAGCAGAAGAGTTGCGCAGTTTGCTGATGGGGGAGCAGCAGAGCGCGGATTTCCGTTTTGATACCTCGTTGATCACGTTGGACGTTGCCACTGACAGCCTGCTGACGTTACAGGCGCTGAACGCGGGTCGTTTGCAGCAGATCGGTGCCGTTGATGCCGGGTTTGTCAGCGCGGTCGTCAGCCAGAAGCCGCTTTATCTGGGACAAGGCGTGTGGTTGAGCGATAACGCACAGGGCAATCTGGCGAGTGCTGTCGCTGTAAGCCGCCCAGTCGCGTTCACCGCCTATGACGAGCCGGTGGCGCTGCTGATTACGGTTACTGCTGCGGATGAACAAGCGTTGGCCCCTATCGATTATTTAAGCAACCTGTTGATCGCACAGAAAGCTGAACGCTTGCTGAATGCTGATGCTGCCACGCTGCTGGCATTACTGACCAGTGACGTACCGGAAGAAAGCGATGTGCTGACCGCAGATTACACCATCCGTAACGAGCACGGGTTGCACGCACGTCCGGGGACCATGCTGGTGAATGTTATCAAGCAGTTCACCAGCGAGATCACGGTGACCAACCTTGATGGTACCGGTAAGCCGGCCAACGGGCGCAGCCTGATGAAGGTGGTGGCTCTGGGCGTTAAAAAGGGCCATAAGCTGCGTTTCACCGCAGCGGGCAGCGATGCTGAACAGGCATTGGCGGCGATTGGCGAAGCAATTAATTCTGGATTAGGAGAGGGCGCAGCATGAGCAGGCGAGTTGCCACCATTACCCTGAATCCCGCGTATGACCTGGTGGGATATTGCCCCGAAATTGAACGGGGTGAAGTCAACCTGGTGCAAACGGCGGGTCTTTACGCCGCGGGCAAAGGTATTAATGTTGCCAAAGTGCTGAAAGACCTCGGGATTGACGTCACGGTGGGTGGATTTCTGGGCAAAGACAATCAGGACGGCTTTCAGCAATTGTTCAGCGAACTGGGCATTACCAACCGTTTTCAGGTTGTCCCCGGTCGCACGCGTATCAACGTCAAGCTGACAGAAAAGGCCGGTGAAGTGACCGATCTCAACTTCTCCGGGTTCGATGTCACACAACAAGACTGGCAGCGCTTCGTCAATGACTCGCTCAGTTGGTTAGGGCAGTTCGACACGGTTGCCGTCATTGGTAGCTTGCCAGCAGGCGTCGATCCGGATGCGTTTACAGATTGGATGTCACGTCTGCGGACCCAATGTCCTTGCATTATTTTCGACAGCAGCCGTGAGGCGCTGGTAGCGGGGCTGAAAGCCGCGCCCTGGTTGGTGAAACCCAATCGTCGTGAGCTGGAAATCTGGGCTGGCCGCAAGTTGCCCACGCAGGAAGATGTGGTAGACGCTGCCCATGCGCTGCGTGAGCAAGGTATCGCTCATGTGGTGATCTCGTTGGGGGCGGAAGGTGCTCTGTGGGTTAATGCCTCGGGTGCCTGGTTGGCCAAGCCACCGGCTTGCGATGTTGTCAGCACCGTAGGTGCCGGTGATTCCATGGTCGGCGGATTGATTTATGGCCTGTTAATGCGTGAATCGAGTGAACACACCTTACGACTGGCAACCGCAGTGGCTGCGCTGGCCGTAAGCCAAAGCAATGTTGGCATTACCGATCGACCTCAGTTGGCCGCGATGATGGCGCGTGTCGACCTGAAACCCTTCAATCACTAACAGCAAGAGATAGATCATGAAAACGCTGCTGATAATAGATAAATCACTGGGGCTTGCCAGAAGCCACCTGGTGAAAAAACTGCTCGGCGCGGCGGCTGCGAAAGCGGACCTGACGCTGACTGACAAGATCGATGAAAGCGAACTGGCGATAGTCCTGGGCGGTGCACTGTCTGCTGACAGCGCGCTCAATGGCAAAAAGGTGTATGTCGGTGATGTTGAACTGGCAGCAAGTCAGTCAGAACAATTTCTGACGCAGGCAAAAGCAAAGGCGGAGCCGTATCAGGCCCCTGCGGCGGCTACGGTGAGTGCACCTTCAGTGCCGCGTATCGTGGCGGTGACGGCGTGCCCGACTGGCGTGGCTCACACCTTTATGGCGGCAGAAGCCATCGAGCAGGAAGCGAAAAAACGCGGCTGGTGGGTGAAAGTGGAAACGCGCGGCTCCGTTGGCGCGGGTAACGCTATCACGTCGGAAGAAGTCGAGCAGGCCGATCTGGTTATCGTGGCAGCGGATGTTGAAGTGGATCTGTCGAAGTTTGCCGGCAAAAAAATGTACCGCACCTCAACCGGTCTTGCGTTGAAGAAAACGGCGCAGGAACTGGATAAAGCGCAGGCGGAAGCTACCGTTTACCAGCCAACAGCGCAAAGCGGTGCACAACCAGCCAGTGCCGGACAGAAAAAGGGTGGCACTGGACCGTACCGCCATTTGCTGACGGGCGTGTCCTATATGCTGCCGATGGTGGTGGCTGGTGGTTTATGTATTGCGCTTTCTTTTGTGTTTGGTATCGAGGCGTTTAAACAGGAAGGCACGCTGGCTGCACACCTGATGAAGATCGGGGGCGGCTCCGCGTTTGCTCTGATGGTTCCGGTGTTGGCGGGTTATATCGCATTCTCCATTGCTGACCGTCCCGGTCTGGCACCGGGGATGGTCGGCGGCATGTTGGCCGTGAGTACCGGCGCGGGATTCCTTGGTGGCATTATCGCTGGCTTCCTGGCGGGTTACCTGGCGAAAGCGCTCAGCGACCATATCAAGCTACCGCAAAGCATGTCAGCCCTGAAGCCGATACTGATTATTCCGTTGGTGGCGACGCTGATTACCGGCCTCATCATGATCTACGTGGTAGGTACTCCGGTGGCGAAGATCCTGACGGGCTTGACCAGTTGGTTGCAATCCATGGGCACGGCTAACGCAGTGATTCTGGGTGCAATCCTAGGCGGCATGATGTGTACCGACATGGGCGGTCCGGTGAACAAGGTGGCCTATGTATTTGGTACCACACTGCTCAGTAGCCAGATTTACGCGCCGATGGCGGCCGTTATGGCCGGAGGCATGGTTCCGCCGTTGGCGATGGGCCTTGCGACGTTGGTGGCCGCGAAGAAATTCAGCGCGTCCGAGCGTGAAGGTGGTAAAGCAGCGTTTGTGCTCGGCCTGTGCTTTATCTCTGAAGGGGTGATCCCTTACGCTGCCCGTGACCCGATGCGCGTACTACCGTGCTGTATTCTGGGCGGAGCCGTTACCGGGGCGCTGTCGATGGCCGTGGGCGCACATCTGATGGCACCGCATGGCGGGTTGTTTGTGTTGTTGATTCCAGGAGCGATCACGCCGGTACTGGGCTACCTGTTCGCGATTCTGGCGGGCACTGCGGTGGCGGGTCTGCTGTATGCCGTGCTGAAACGCCCTGATGAACAGTTGGTGAAAGCGGCGTAAGCGGTAAGTAAGAACTGAACGTAATACATAAACGCCAGCCGTAAGGCTGGCGTTTTTTTATGCGGATTGTGCCTTTAGCCAGACAATTTCATCAGCCCAGATATCAGGATTCACGGTTTCCAGAATCAGGGGAATACCGTCAAAACGCGGGTCGTGCATGATATAGCGGAAGGGCGTGTGCCCGATGTTTCCGGCACCCAGACTGTGGTGGCGATCGACGCGGCTGTTAAAGGTACTTTTGGCATCGTTCAGGTGCATACCGCGCAGATAACCAAAGCCCACGGTACGATCGAACTCGGCAAAGGTCTCATCACAGGTGGCGTCGGTGCGGATATCATAGCCACCGGCAAAGGCGTGGCAGGTATCAATGCAGACCCCTACGCGGGTTTTATCCTCGACGTCCTCGATGATTGCCGCCAGATGTTCAAAGCGGAATCCCAGGTTGGTGCCTTGGCCTGCGGTGTTTTCGATGACTGCCGTTACGCCTTGAGTGGCATCGAGAGCGATATTGATCGACTCAGCAATGCGTGCCAGACAGTCACGCTCATCAATCTGTTTTAAATGGCTGCCGGGGTGAAAGTTAAGTAATGACAGCCCCAATTGTTGGCAACGCGCCATTTCATCAATAAAAGCGCTGCGTGATTTCTCCAACGCCTCTGTGTACGGGTGACCGAGGTTGATCAGATAGCTGTCGTGCGGAAGGATCTGCCCAGGTTGGTAGCCGTACTGCTGGCAGCCGGCCTTAAACTGCGCAATGACCGTTTCGGATAACGGTGCGGCCTGCCATTGGCGCTGATTTTTGGTGAACAAGGCAAATGCGGTTGCCTTAAGTTCGTGGGCTCTGATGACCGCCTGATCCACACCGCCGGCAGCGCTGACGTGTGCGCCTACATATTTCATGCTGTTCTCCTTATTGCTCTAGCGCACAGTATGCCACTGTTATTAACCAAAGGTGATCGCTTGAGCTAAAAAGCGTAACAACATGCTAACCGCACGGCGCGCAAAAGGCGCATTTATGCCAACAACGCCGTGATGCCAAGGTTGATACTGGCACCGCCGACAATCAGCCAGATAAACAGTAATAGCGCCAACAGCAACGGTTTGGTACCTGCACGACGTACGGCGCTGAGGCGGGTTGTCACGCCCAAGGCGCCCATAGCCAATAACAGATTATCGATCTGGTTGACGGTGGTTAACCAGGTATCCTGCAGCCAATGGAGCGAATTAAACCCGGCTACGGCGATAAAACCAACGGCAAACCAGGGGAAGGCCATTGGCGCTTTTTCTGTTGTGCTGCTGGTGCGGCGTTGCAGAAATCCCCCCAATAGCATCAGAAATGGAGCCAGCAGCATGACGCGTAACATCTTACTAATCACTGCGGTGTTTTCGACCTGCGGTGAAATGCTGTGGCCTGCCGCTACAACCTGGGCTACTTCATGTACGGTGGAGCCAATATAAACGCCGAACATCTGTGGCTAGATGGGCAAATAGTCGCCAGTCACGGCCAGCGCATAGAGACAAGGATAAAGAAACATGGCGATAGTGCCGAAGATGACAACGGTGGCGACAGCAATCGCGACGCTGTCGCCCTATGCCTTGACCGTTGGCGCGGTGGCAAGCACCGCAGCGGCACCGCAAATGCTGCTGCCTGCACCGATGAGATATACTGTTTTGTCATCAAGGCCAAGCAGGATTTTACCGAGATAACAGGCAAGAAGAAAAGTGGATGTCAGCATCAATAACGAGTCCGCTGATACCCAGCGCAGCGATATGTTGCAGGCTGAGACGAAAACCATATAGAACAATGCCCAAACGCAGCAGATGATGCTTTGACCAATTAACACCCTCATCACAGTAGCGTTGTAGGCGTGGGTAAAGTGTGTTGCCAATAAATGCGCCGCCCACCATGGCAAGGGTCAGTGAACCCAATCCCATGTGGGCAACCGAAGGGAGCGCGGCCAGTTGCAGAAACCCGGCGGTCATAATGGCAATAAAAAGCAGGCCAGGTAGCTTGCGTAAAAGCGGGTGGGTAGATTTATCACCTTGAATTATAAAAAGAGATGCCATTGTAATACCTGTTTGAAGTCGAGCTAACCTGGAACACAGCCTATGATTAGTGGCCATAAAAGAGAAATTGATTATATGCTTATAACCTATTGCTCTTTCCGATAAGGGCTAACGATGCACATCACGTTAAGACAACTTGAAGTTTTTGCAGAGGTCCTGAAAAGCGGATCGACCACACAAGCGTCCGTTATGCTGGCCCTTTCTCAGTCTGCCGTGAGCGCAGCGTTGTTGGATTTAGAAGCGCAACTGGGCGTACAACTGTTCGATCGCGTCGGTAAGCGGTTGGTGGTAAATGAGCATGGGCGATTGCTTTATCCAAAAGCGCTGGCCATCCTGGAGCAGTAGCTGGAGATAGAAAAAATGTTCCAGCAAGAGAATGGTGCGTTACGCGTGTTCGCCAGCCGTACCATTGGTAACTATCTGTTGCCTGCCATGATTGCCCGCTATCGCCGTGATTATCCCTCCATCCCTTTTTGAGCTGCACGTGGGCAACACCCAGGATGTGGTGACGCAGTCCTGGCTGGAGGATGAACTTGTGGTCTTTTGCGCCCCTGAGAATCCCCTCGTACAGCAGACGCTTACCGTCCCGATGCTGGCTGAAGCACCGTGGATCTTGCGTGAACGTGGCTCAGGCACGCGGGAAGTCTTGGATCACCAGCTCTTGGCACAATTACCCCATTTTAAACTGGTGATGGAGTTGGGGAACTCCGAGGCGATCAAGCATGCCGTGCGTCACGGCATTGGTATCAGTTGCCTGTCACGTCGTGTCATTGCCGATCAGTTGGCTGCGGGGTCACTGGTGGCGTTGCAACTGGAGCAACCGCGCTTGGTGCGCACACTTTATCTGGTGCACCACAGACAAAAACACCTTTCCAATGTGTTGCAACGCTTTCTGGAATACTGCCAGCCAGCAAAGTAGGGTTGACTGCGGCCATTCGACTTTCTTATTACTAATGATGGCGAGGCAGTTATGAAGCTCTCTTATAACTCGATAATGATAGCGATTCTGTAGAAAACGATTTGCTACAATCCCGCCTCATTTTAGATAGAGCGCAGGATATTATGGCTCAGCAACAATTACATAGCACATCTCAGGGCGCGCCTACGCTGCGCCGTGAGCTTAAAGCGCGGCATCTCACCATGATTGCCATTGGCGGATCCATCGGCACCGGACTGTTTGTCGCTTCAGGCGAGACCATTTCGCAGGCAGGCCCCGGTGGGGCGCTGCTTTCCTATGCGCTTATCGGGCTGATGGTCCACTTTTTGATGACCAGCTTGGGCGAACTGGCCGCGTTTATGCCTGTCTCTGGTTCGTTTTCCACTTATGGCGCCAAATACGTAGAAGAGGGCTTTGGCTTCGCGCTCGGATGGAACTACTGGTACAACTGGGCGGTGACGATTGCTGTCGATCTGGTCGCGGCGCAGTTGGTGATGGGCTACTGGTTCCCCGAGGTTTCCGGCTGGATCTGGAGTGCCCTGTTTTTAGTATTTATGTTTCTGCTTAACTACATCTCGGTAAAAGGGTTTGGTGAGGCAGAATATTGGTTCTCACTGATCAAAGTGGTCACCGTCGTGGTCTTTATCGCCGTTGGCGTGTTGATGATCGTCGGCATTCTGCGCGGTGCAGAGAACGCAGGCTGGCACAACTGGCAAATTGGCGATGCGCCTTTTTCTGGTGGCTTCTCCGCGATGATTGGCGTGGCGATGATCGTCGGTTTCTCCTTCCAGGGGACCGAGTTTATCGGCGTAGCGGCGGGTGAGTCAAAAGATCCTGCGCAAAATATTCCACGTGCCATTCGTCAGGTGTTCTGGCGTATATTGCTGTTCTACGTGTTTGCCATTCTGATTATCAGCCTGATTATTCCTTATACCGACCCCAACTTGCTACGTAATGATGTAAAAGACATTACGGTTAGCCCGTTTACATTGGTGTTCCAGAATGCCGGGTTGCTGTCGGCGGCGTCGGTTATGAATGCGGTGATCCTGACGGCGGTGCTATCTGCGGGTAACTCCGGAATGTACGCTTCAACACGTATGCTCTTTACTCTGGCGCAGGAAGGCAAAGCGCCGCGTATGTTTGCCAAACTCTCGAAAGGCGGCGTCCCGCGCAATGCGCTGTATGCGACCACCGTTGTGGCGGGACTCTGTTTTCTGACCTCGATGTTTGGTAACCAAACGGTCTACCTCTGGCTGCTGAATACCTCCGGCATGACCGGTTTTATTGCCTGGCTGGGGATTGCGATTAGCCACTATCGTTTCCGTCGTGGCTATGTGCAGCAAGGGTTGGATCTTAACGCGCTGCCATACCGCTCGGGATTCTTTCCGATTGGGCCGATCTTCGCGTTTGTGCTTTGTCTGCTGATCACCCTGGGGCAAAACTACCAGGCATTTTTGCAAGATAACATTGACTGGTATGGCGTCACCGCAACCTATATTGACATTCCATTATTTTTGCTGATTTGGTTCGGTTATAAATTGTCTCGCGGGACGCGTTTTGTTAAATATTCAGAAATGACTTTTCCTGACTTTCACAAATAACGGTTAAGCATGTGATTCGAACGCGCCATTGGTAGTCTGATTACCAATGGCGTTTTTGTGGAAATACACCGCTGCTGAATAATGTGGTTACAGCGTTAATTCGCAACGCGTAAAAGAATTTCTCCGCTTATGTCGTAATTCAGTATATCCGCTGAGCTTTTCTATCATATTGTATAAGCGTGCTGATAAATAGTTTACCAAGGTGACTATTTGGCGCATATCCATCATGATTTCAGCCAAAAAGCGCCTTTCACTTGTGTCAGTCACGACAATCAATGTTAATAAGTTCAATGCCATTTGCAGTTAACTTGATGTGCGAATTAACATTGTCGCCGGTTGTTGATAACAATGCACACTGTTTAGTTAAAGTAAAAAAAGTGTCGAATAACAATAAAGCGTGGCAACATGAAAAAATTAACCTTCGGCGCATAAAAAACAGTATTCATTGTCGTTTTTAATGTTTGTTATTATCATCAAATAAATCACAACGATAACTCTCGGGGCTGACATCATGTTGAAAATCACTTTCCTGGATAAAGGGGCATTGCCTGAAACTATTTTCTGGAAAAAGCATTTTTTCGCAGACCGCAATGTCAACACGAATGGATCGAATATAGCTATACGCCGCCGGAACTGGTGGTAGAACGCGCGCAAGGGTGTGAGGTGATTATCACCAATAAAGTGGTGCTGACGCGTGAGATTCTGCAAGTGTTGCCTGCGCTAAAGCTGATCGCGGTTACCGCAACCGGTGTGAACAATATTGATGTCACCGCCGCACAGGAACTGGGGATTGCTGTGCGCAACGTTCCTGCTTATTCGACGCAATCGGTCGCTGAACATGTGATCGCCATGATATTTTCTCTCAAGCATGGTTTGATGGGCTGGTATCGCGATCAGCTCAGCGAGCGCTGGGCTGCGCAAAATCAGTTTTGCTATTTCGATCATCCGGTGAAAGATATCGCTGGTTCAACGCTCGGCATCATCGGTTCCGGTGCGATAGGGCAAGAGGTTGCACGGTTAGCCAGTGCGGTGGGCATGAAAGTGTTGTTTGCGGAACGACGTGGTGCGGCGCAGTGTCGGCCCGGTTATTTACAGTTTGAACAAGTGATGCAAACGGCCGATGTTATCTCGCTGCATTGCCCACTGACAGCGGATACCCAGGGTTTGATCAATGCGCATACGCTGGCGCTGTGTAAGCCGTCGGCGTTTATCATCAATACGGCGCGCTGGGCGTTGGTGGATGAACCCGCATTGCTGTCGGTACTTTTGCAGCATCGCATTGCTGGGGCGGCGTTGGATGGATTGACACAGAAGCCACCGTCGTTGGATAACCCGCTGATGAAAGCTGCAAAAACCATGCCGAACCTGTTGATTACCCCACACATCGCCTGGACATCCAGCTCCGCGTTGCAAGTGCTGATGGAAAAAACCATCGCCAATATCGATGAATTTGTGCAGCAGCAAGGGCTCTAACGATATCGGTGCCTGATTCGAGCGGATGCGCGCGCCAAGATAGCGCGCAGAGGACCGTTGTTGGCCCGCTACCGATAAGGCGCTTACTCTGTGATTACAGTTTATCGAAGGGAAATGAGTTTTTGATGTAGCGCGTGTAGTAACAGTACTTTGCCGTACTGGACAGCAACTCTTCATAGATCATCCGGGCGACACCTTTGTACAGATAGACGCTGCCGTTCAGCAGTTCAATTTCCAGATGTTTTTTTCTTCATCATAGCCGACAGAAAACAGTTCGCTTGAAGCCACTCGTTTACGTTGCAAATCAAATCCACCCCAGTGAAATCCCCCTGTTTATACGTCGCCCTATTCTGACGTAGCGTTTCGCTAAACAGGTCCATGAAACAGTTTCTTGCATTGCCCAGTCAATCATCGATTGTGTGACAAAAAAAGCAGTTTAACAATCTGTTGCTGAATGCAATATCGCAAAAAACGCTATCAAAACGTCGTGTGATTGCTGATTGTCGGTACAACGTAA
Organism: Candidatus Symbiopectobacterium endolongispinus; assembly: GCF_018777385.1. GTDB lineage: Bacteria > Pseudomonadota > Gammaproteobacteria > Enterobacterales > Enterobacteriaceae > Symbiopectobacterium > Symbiopectobacterium endolongispinus. Next base: position 641,953 of record NZ_JAFJYB010000002.1, read on the forward strand.
GCGATCGGCAGGGGAGAAATGAGGAAGAGCAGACTACCTGCCTCATTGGAGGATGCTGCTTAAGCCTTCAGATGGCTGGCATGAAAACGCAAATGGTCTTCAATAAAGCTGGCAATAAAGTAGTAACTGTGATCATAGCCAGACTGTGTGCGTAATGTCAGCGGCCAACCATGTTCCTCTGCCTGCTGTGCCAAGCGCGCGGGCTGCAACTGATCTGGTAAAAACTGATCGCTGTCGCCCTGATCGACCAGCAGCGGCAATCGAGTCGAGGTCTGCGCCAGCAGATAGCAGGTATCATATTCACGCCAGGTCGTTTCATCTGTGCCCAGATAAGCGGTAAAGGCTTTACGTCCCCAGGGAACCTCGCTTGGGTTAACGATTGGCGCAAATGCGGAAGCGGACTGATAACGCTCCGGATGACACGGTGCCAGCATTAATGCGCCGTGACCGCCCATTGAGTGCTCACTGATCGACTGACGATCGCTGACGTTGAAATGCTCACGCACCAGCGCAGGCAGCTCGTTGCTGACATAGTCGTACATGCGATAGTGCGCAGCCCAAGGTGCTTGGGTGGCGTTGACGTAAAATACCGCCCCCTGGCCCAGGTCGTATCCGGGATCGTTAGCCATCGCCTCGCCACGCGGGCTGGTATCCGGCATCACCAGTACCAGCCCCAGTTCAGCGGCGATACGCTGTGCGCCAGCCTTGGTGGTGAAGTTCTCATCATTGCAGGTCAGCCCGGACAGCCAATACAGCACCGGCGGTGGCGTATCGTCTGCGGTTGGTGGCAGATAAATGCTGAACGTCATCGAGCCATTCACACTGCTCGAGGTGTGACGATAGCGCTGCTGCCAACCGCCAAACAGGCGATGCTCTTCCAGTAATTCCAGCGTCTCGTTCATGGGGGCGTGCCTCCTTGTGCGCGGATTAACGGTAGTGGATAACGGTACTAATCGATTTGCCTTCATGCATCAAATCGAATGCTTCATTAATCTGTTCCAGCGGCATGGTATGAGTAATGAAATCTTTTAGTGGGAATTCACCTTTCAGATAGCGATCGACGATACCGGGCAGTTGACTGCGGCCTTTCACACCGCCAAACGCTGAGCCGCGCCATACGCGTCCAGTCACCAATTGGAACGGACGAGTAGCGATTTCTTCTCCGGCACCGGCAACGCCGATGATAACTGATTCGCCCCAGCCATTGTGGCAGCACTCTAGTGCGGAACGCATTACGTTAACGTTGCCAATGCATTCAAATGAGAAGTCCACGCCGCCATCGGTCAGCTCAACAATCACATCCTGAATCGGTTTGTCGTAATCTTTCGGGTTGATCAGATCGGTTGCCCCCAGTTTGCGGGCCAGATCGAACTTACTGGTGTTGATGTCAATACCGATGATGCGTCCAGCTCCGGCCATCTGTGCGCCGATAATCGCCGACAGGCCGATACCGCCCAAACCGAACACGGCGACACTGTCACCGGGTTTCACCTTGGCCGTATTCAGTACGGCACCCATACCGGTGGTTACGCCACAGCCCAGCAGGCACACTTCTTCCAGCGGCGCTTCCTTATTGATCTTCGCCAGGTAAATTTCAGGCACTACCGTCAGTTCCGCGAAGGTGGAGGTGCCCGTGTAGTGAAAAATCTGCTTACCATCTTTAAAGAAACGCGTGGTGCCATCCGGCATCAATCCTTTGCCTTGGGTGTTACGAATCGACTGGCACAGGTTGGTTTTGCCGGAGCGACAAAATTTACACTCGCCACATTCTGGCGTATACAGCGGAATTACGTGATCGCCGATGGCAACGCTGGTCACGCCCTCGCCAATGGCTTCAACGATGCCGCCGCCTTCGTGCCCGAGAATGGCAGGAAATACGCCTTCCGGATCTTTGCCAGACAGAGTATAGGCATCGGTGTGGCACACGCCCGTCGCGACGATACGCACCAGGACTTCGCCTTTTTGTGGCGGCATCAAATCAACGTCTTCAATCGAGAGCGGCTGGTTAGGACCCCAGGCGACAGCGGCGCGGGTTTTGATCATGTTCATGGTGTGCTCCTATAGGTAATGTAGTTGCAGTAATGGGATAGGCCTCTCGCGATAGTGCCCGCAAGAGGCGAAAGTGCGTTTATGTATCGAACTGCTCGATAATCAGTTTCTTAAAGGCTTCCACATTGGGGCCAAAGGCATCTCGTCGCCATATCAGCCAGGTGGATGCGTTAGCAAGCGACTCAGGCAGAAGATGGCGTTGTACCCGATCGCGTGCCGCCAGCGCGTCCAGCACCGATAGTGGCAACAACGCCACGCCGGCACCACTTGCGACGCAGGCCAGCATCGCTGCATAGGAGGTCACGTCAAGCGTGTGGCCGGGCGTAACGCCTGCCTGATGGAACCAGTTTTCCAATTTGTGTCGATAAGCGCAGCCTGCGCGGAAAGCCAGCAGCGTGCTGCCCGCGATATCCTGCGGATGAGCGATCGGCACATGGTCCAAGGCGGAAACCAGCACCAGCATTTCGTCAAACGCAGCACACCCGTTAAGTTCGTCGGCCCGTATCGGTCCGTCTACCAACGCGGTCGCCAGGGTTCCGGCTCTTACCCGCTCGACGATATCACTGTATACCGAGCAGGTCAGGGCGACAGAAACTGCGGGGTAGCGTGTATGGTAGGCCGACAGCAACGCGGGCAGATGGCTCACAGCGAGGCTCTCCATCGCACCCAAGGCGAAATTGCCGGTGGGTTCCCCCGCGCGTGTCATGCTGATCGCTTCTTCACTCAATGCCAAAATACGTTCTGCATAGCAGAGAAAATTGTGCCCCACCGGGGACAAGCGCAGCCGCTGTTTCTCGCGAATAAACAGATCGCGTCCTAATTCCTGTTCCAGTTGACGCAATCGGGTCGTCAAGTTGGAGGGAACACGCTGCAACAACTCGGCGGCGCGAGCCACTGAGCCTGTTTCCGCCACCAGACAGAACATTCGAAGCTGCGTCAGGTCCATAAGTCTACCTTTCTTTTTTTGAGACTAACTTTGATACACTTGTTCATTTTTAATGACAAACTCAGTCTAACGATTGTAGCGTGACTTGGCAACGACCTTGTTACATCTGGCAGAAAATCGTTGCTGAGATGCAAGCCGCCCAGCACGATGCTAAAGCGTGATAAACCTATTTCAAGTTTGTTACAAAACTGCAATATTGCGCCTGTCGCATAAAGAAAATATCTGATCTTCTGCCAGTTTCTCACATCGTTATGGGTAACATTGGTATCCCCTAAGAGGGTAATACCGGATATTAACTGTGACTTTAAACAATTATTAGTTTGCTATATGTAAAAATAAACTAATATTTCCTGGCTAAAAACCGAGAAATATCTACTGTTATTATGCTCTGCGTAGAACGAATAAATATACCGTGTAGAAAAAGCGTTGGTCGCCAGTGGCTTTTCACGTCAAAAAATAAAAAAGCCTAATGAAAGCGGAATTTATTACGAAAAAAATCAGTTCGTACTAACAATTGATTATATCTATTGTTGCCGATGTTTTTATCGTGTTTAATGCTCGGCCGGGGTAAAGGTGAGTCATTTATTGCCGATGATGTTAGTTAAGACCGGTAAATGTTTTTTTGTTACACGACAAGGAGTGTTTGATACGTTGTGGCGCATGACCCATGTGTCACGCAGTGACGGCCGATCTAGATGAATACGCGGAAAACAGACAAAAAGCGTAAAAGAAGATCGCTGAATTGGTTACAGGAGTCATCCGTGAACTTTTTAAGAAATATCACCATCAGGGCAATGCTTCTTATCATTTTGGGGGCTTTTCTGCTGTTGTGGGCCGAAGTTTCCCTTATATAGCATGTCATCATTAAGCAAAATGACAGGGCTACTTGAAGCGAGCGAAATACAGAAAAAAATGTAGAGATGTTGTCGAGAGGTAATGACCAATATTTCCGTACTGTGACGCGCGTGGTGCGGTCAATGGATTTTAAGCAGATCGGCAACAGCGCGGACGCTGAAAAAACCTTGACCGCCGCCGCGACCGCACTAAAAAATACCAGCGAGGCTTTAGAACAATTCAAAAATACCGATCATTCTATCGTCGATCCGGAGATTGCTGCTGCCATGGTCAACACCTGGCAAGCCGTTATCAGCAATGGGTTGCAGCCGATGATTGCGGCAGCGCAAGAGAATAAATCCGAGGTGTTTCAACAATTGTTCATGAACACCTACCCACCGCTCAGCGTCGCTTTTGGTGGCGCGATGGAAAAATACCAGAATAGCATTACGTCGCGTTCAACCGAGTCGTTGCAGCAGGTCTATTCTTTGCTGTCATGGGGTCGGGGTGTGCTGTTGGCGGCATTGGTGGTCGGTGCTTTGATGCTATTGCTCACCGATCGTTATCTGGTGAACTATCTGGTGCGGCCGTTAAATGATATCAAGGCCCATTTCCGTGTGATGGCAGATGGCGATCTTGGTAGTCCGGTTATCGAGTTTGGACGTAACTGCGTGGGACAACTGATCCCTTACCTCAGAGACGTGCAGAATAAATTGATTGGTACGGTCTCCACCATTCGTGACAGTTCTGCTGCCATCTATCAAGGCTCGAGTTAGATTCGTAGTGGGAATAACCACCTCTCGGCGCGTACCTAACAGCAGGCCGCTGCTTTGGCCGAAACCGCTGCCAGCATGGAGCAATTGAGCGCCACGGTGAAGCAGAATGCCGACAGCGTGCATCAGGCGAGTACGCTTTCGCAAGATGCGGCAGTGGCCGCGCGGCGCGGCGGCGAGGTGGCCTCTGACGTGGTGGAAACCATGGCCAGCATCACCACCAGTTCGAAAAAGATTGCTGATATTACCAGTGTGATTAACGGCATCGCGTTCCAAACCAATATCCTGGCTTTGAACGCTGCGGTGGAAGCCGCGCGAGCGGGTGAATAAGGGTGTGGGGTTGCGGTCGTCGCCGGTGAGGTACGCAATCTGGTGCAGCGCTCAAGCGGCCAAAGAGATTGAAACGCTGATTGCCGAGTCGGTACAACGGGTGGGTAAAGGCTCCGAGCAGGTAGCTCAAACCGGTGATGTGATGAATGCCATTATTGTTGCGGTGAAGCGGGTTAACGATCTGATGGGTGAGATTGCCAATGCGTCTGATGAGCAGAGTCGTGGTATAAGTCAGGTCGGAAAGCGGTTGCTGAGATGGACGGCGTGACGCAGCAGAATGCGTCGCTGGTGGAGCAATCGGCGGGGCGGCTGCATCGTTGGAGGATCAGGCGCGTCAGCTTACCGAAGCCGTTGCGCTGCCGCGTAAAAGTGCGACTCCCGCGCCTGCACTGTTAGCCAGCAGCAAGAAAAGTACTTCAGCAAACGATAACTGGGAGACGTTCTGACGACCAGCGGCGTAAGACTGCCGCCATAAGCAACCTGTTATCCTATGGCGTCAGACGGACTCGTCTGACGCTCAGACTGATGACAAAGTCATTTCCTCCCTCGTCATCCTCGGCGAAAGTCGGGGATTTCTGTCTGAATAAACGCATCTCTTAGGTAAGAGATTCCCGCCTTCACGGGCATGACGGTGGGAGCAGGGCGGTTTGTCGGCAACCTCAGCGCCAGTCGGATAAATCTGGCGCTTTTTTTCTTTCCACGCTCCGTTATCCCCTGGCATGAAGTTGAACCTATTTCACCCATGATGAAGTACAATCACTGGATAATCCTGCGTCACTCCACTAGAGTGAACGCGCTTGGAATGTCACACCTGCCGGAGAAGAAAGAGAATGACCACCACGTTGAGTCGCGAAGCGTTGCTGGTTCATGAAGCGTTGCTGGCGCGCGGTCTGGAAACCCCGCTGCGCGGCGCACTACTGGATGCCGCTACCCGCAAGGCGCGCATCGCCGAACACATGACCGAAATCATGAATCTGCTGAGTCTCGATCTGCAAGATGACAGCCTGGCAGAAACGCCGCATCGCATCGCAAAAATGTATGTGGATGAAATTTTCGCCGGGTTGGACTATGCCAATTTTCCAAAAATCACCATCATTGAAAACAAAATGAAAGTGGATGAAATGGTTACCGTGCGTGATATCACACTGACCAGCACCTGCGAGCATCATTTTGTCACCATCGATGGCAAGGCAACCGTCGCTTATATTCCGAAGGAAGGGGTGATTGGCCTGTCGAAGATCAACCGTATCGTGCAGTTTTTTGCACAGCGTCCGCAGGTACAAGAGCGTTTGACCCAGCAGATTCTTGTCGCGTTGCAAACCCTGCTGGGCACCAGCAACGTCGCAGTATCGATTGATGCCGTGCACTACTGTGTCAAGGCACGCGGTATTTGTGATGCGACCAGTGCGACGACCACCACATCGCTGGGTGGTCTGTTCAAATCGAGTCAGAATACGCGTCAGGAATTCTTGCGCGCCGTGCGCCACCACCAGTACTGATCGTTGTGCCGTAGCCACCGGATGTGGCTGTCGGCGGCATGCGTCCCATTGGATTGGCACAAACGCCTATGAAGTCTCACTCGCTGTCATCGCCGCGCCGTATCGCCACGTTGGATTTCGTGCGTGGCGTTGCCGTATTGGGCATATTATTGCTCAATATCACCGCATTCGGTCTGCCCAAAGCTGCCTATCTTAACCCTGCTTACTCTGGTTATCCCGCACTGCGTGATGCTCTGACCTGGGCTGTAATGGATCTGCTGGCGCAGGCGAAGTTTCTGACATTGTTCGCCTTGTTGTTTGGTGCAGGCTTACAACTGCTGCTGCCGCGAGGTACGCGTTGGGTGCATGCGCGCCTGTTCTGGTTGATGCTGATTGGCTTGTTGCACGGAATTTTTCTGTGGGATGGCGATATTTTGCTGGATTACGGCCTGATCGGTTTGCTCTGCTATGCCATGATCCGACAGGCGGACAGCGGCCGCATGCTGATACGTATGGGCGCGGTAATGTACGCCGTAGGCGTTGGCATGCTGGTGGTGTTAAGCCAGATTCTCAGCCAGGAACCGGGGCGTTACTGGTTGCCGGGTGATGCAGACATGGCCTACGAGGCCTATTGGCTCCAACTGGGGGGCGTAGAAGCGTGGCGCAATCGCGTGGATCTGCTGATCGAGAGTTTATTGTCGCTGGGTGTGCAATATGGTTGGCTGCTGGCAGGCTCGTTGCTGTTGGGGGCCGGGTTGATGCGCAGCGGTTGGCTGCGCGGTGAATTCAGTACGGCGCACTATCGCAAGGTTGCGCTGTGGTTCATCGCAGGGGGATTGTTGATTGATGCCGTCGGCATGGCGTTGCAGTGGCATCTTGCCTGGGAGTACCGCTGGGGCGGGCTGTTGCTGCAAATTCCTCGCGATATTGCCGCGCCGATTCAGGCGATCGGTTATCTGGCACTCTGCTACGGGTATTGGTCAACGTTACGACAATGGCGGGTATCCTCCTGGATAGGAGACATCGGACGGATGGCGTTGAGTAGCTATCTGTTGCAGACGCTGATCTGCACCCGATTCTTTTATCACTGGGGCGGTTTTATGCAGTTCGACCGTTTGCAATTGCTGGGCATTGTGCCGTTTATTTGGTTGATTAACGGTTTAGCGGCGTACTACTGGCTGCGTAATTTCGAACAAGGTCCGCTGGAGTGGGGATGGCGACGTTTAACGAGGCTGGTTGCCGGGCCTTCGCGCTAATCTGGCACGATACCCTCGTCTGATAGTGGGCCCCACATTATGGTTGTTGTGGTGTGCTAGCGCCGTTTGCGTCGGTGCTACTGTCATGCTCTTTTTCAGCGGGTGGATTGTCTAACGTACTGAGCAATTCGGGGGGGGGGGACAGCAGGATAATCAGGCTCATCCTTGGCAATTTTGTGCTCTGCCGGGATAGGCACCAATGGACCAAGGAAGCGGGGTTCGCGTTTGAGAATGTAGAGATCGAACAGCGTCCCTAGTCGGGCACCCACCTCACGCAGCCTGATCGTCATCATGTTTTTCGGTGAGGGTACCGCATAACACTGTGCCTGAATGCCCATATACATAGCGATAAACAGCGCGCGTTCACAGTGGAAGCGTTGGGTAATAATCGTGAAATCGTTGGTATCAAACACTTTGCGCGTGCGCACAATGGAGTCCAGCGTGCGGAACCCCGCGTAATCAAGCACAATGTCGCTGGGTGAAATGCCCGCAGCGATCAAATCGCGCCGCATGGTCATCGGCTCATTATAACTTTGTAGCGCGTTGTCGCCGCTGAGCAGCAAATAGCTGACTTTCCCACCGTTGTAAGCATTGATAGCCCCCTGAATACGGAACAGGTAGTACTGATTCAATGCGCCAACACGGTAATATTTTGCCGTGCCCAGCACTACTCCCACTTGACGCTCCGGCAGTGCAGCTAAATCGTCATAGATGTAGGGGGCCGTTTTCCAGCCAATCCACCGGTCCAGAGCGAATGTTGACAGTAATGATACGCAAAGAACAATACCTGAACCGACTATCAGGCGCTTCCATATGCTCATACGGGTATCAAAATGAGAAAAATGATCATGAGCAAAGGCTACTTTACCCGTCTGGCTTAAGCAAGCCATAGCCAAGGTAATAGCCGATTATTGATTGATTGTTGTGCTAATGCGCGAAAAGCAGGCAAAAAAAACCGGCCAGCGAGCCGGAGAGGTTGATGAGAAACCTAGCTAAAACAGTGCTCCCATCTCTGTCATTTCCGCGAAGGCGGGAATCCCTGACAGGCGAAACGCGTTTATTCTCGCAGAGCTCCCCGGCTTTCGCCGAGGATGACGAGGAGTAAAGTGATTCTATCAGCAAGTCGGTTTATGCTGTAAAAAACCTGGCTAGTTTACCCGGCTGCCCCACAGTTCGTATTCATCGGCGTGTTCGATAACCACCTGGACAACATCGCCCACTTTGACGTTGGTTTCGCCGTTAAGGTAGACGCTGCCATCGATTTCCGGCGCGTCGGCCATACTACGGCCAATCGCGCCTTCGTTATCCACTTCATCTATCAGTACGCGCAATGTGCGGCCGATTTTCTCCTGCAAGCGCTCTGCGGAGATACGCTGTTGCAGCGCCATAAAGCGGTGAAAACATTCTTCTTTGATCGCTTCCGGCACTTGATCCGGCAGTTCGTTTGCCGTTGCGCCTTCAACCGGGCTGTATTGGAAACAACCTACGCGATCCAGCCGTGCCTCGCTCAGAAAATCGAGCAGCATTTGGAAATCTTCTTCGGTTTCACCGGGAAAACCGACAATAAAAGGTGGGGCGCAGCGTCAGATCAGGACACATCGCGCGCCACTGTTTGATTCGCTCCAGCGTGCGTTCTACGGCACCGGGACGTTTCATCAGCTTGAGAATTTTCGGGCTGGCATGCTGCAATGGAATATCCAGATAGGGCAGGATCTTGCCTGAGGCCATCAACGGGATCACGTCATCCACATGTGTATAGTGGTAAACATAGTGCAACCGCACCCACACGCCCAGTGAGGCAAGCTGTTCACATAAGCTGACCATGCTGGTTTTTACCGGTTGTCCGTTTCAGAAGCCAGTGCGCTGTTTCACATCGGCACCGTAGGCCGAGGTATCCTGAGAAATCACCAGCAGCTCTTTCACATCCGCTTCAACCAGGCGTTTGGCTTCATCCAGCACGCTGCCAATGGGGCGGCTATCCAAATCACCGCGCATCGACGGAATGATGCAGAAGGTGCAGCGATGGTTGTAGCCTTCAGAAATTTTCAGATAGGCATAATGCTTGGGTGTCAGCTTGACGCCCTGCGCCGGTACCAGACTGGTAAAGGGATCGTGCGCCGGTTTGGGAACATAGTGATGCACATGCGAGATCACCTGCTCATAGCTGTGCGGCCCAGAGATTTCCAACACTTTCGGGTGCACTTCACGGATTTGGTTCTCTTTGGCACCGAGGCAACCGGTAACGATCACTTTGCCGTTTTCGTTCAGTGCTTCGCCAATGACTTCCAGCTACTCTTGCACCGCGCTGTCGATGAAACCGCAGGTATTGACGATAACCACTTCGGCGTCATCGTAGGTTGGCACAACCTGATAGCCCTCATTGCGTAATTCGGTCAGGATACGCTCGGAATCGACCAGGTTTTTCGGGCAACCGAGACTGACAAAACCGACTTTCGGCGCGGCGGCAGGTGTTTTTGTGTGGGACATTCAACGTTACTCACTTTGCATCAATGGCGCGGGATTTTAATGACATTACGGCAAACATTATACAGCTAAGTGTGGGGGTAATGCGAGAACGTGGCGACATGTGCTATCAGGTGCGCTATTTACGTGTTCTGGACGCGCTAACGTCAAGAACAGTAAAACGTCGCCGCTTTTTTTGCGTGCCGTGGTTGCGCTGCCTACAGTTAGTGAAATGCCTTGCCAAGTAGCCCTACCATGCTGTTTCCATTGACTCGCATCGTTACTGCCCTTGCTCGCGGTTTGCTGTTGTTTGCGCTTACTGTGGCCACGCCGTTGCTGGCGGCACAGCCTACGGTGACCGAGTTGCAAGATAAACTGGACCACCCCTGGTCACTGGCCTTCTTGCCGGGAAATAATGGCATATTGATCACTGAACGTGCCGGGCAATTGCGGCACTGGCAGGAGGGAAATGGGCTTTCTGCACCGATTGAAGGCGTACCGGCGGTATTTGCCAAATCTCAGGGAGGCTTGCTGGAAGTCGCTTTAGCCCCGGATTTTGCACAAAGCCGTCGTATTTACCTGAGCTTTGCCGAAGTGGGCGATGATGGCAACGCGTGTACAGCCGTGGGCTATGGGCGTTTATCTGAGGATTATCGCCATTTGGAGCAGTTCACCGTATTCTTCCGCCAACAGCCCAAACTCTCCAGCGGTAATCACTTTGGCGGTAAGTTGGCTTTCGATAAAAACGGCATGCTGTTTATCTCGCTCGGTGAAAATAACCAACGACCCACCGCGCGGGAGCTGGATAAGCTGCAAGGGAAGATCGTACGACTGACGGCTGAAGGCAAAGTCCCTGTCGATAATCCCTTTGTGAACAAGGCCGGGGAGCGATCCGAAATATGGTCGTACGGTTATCGTAATCCGCAGTGGCTGGCCTTTAACCCGGTTACCGGAACCCTGTGGAAGCACGAGCATGGTCCGCATGGTGGCGATGAAATCAACTTTTCCGCCGCCGGGAAAAACTACGGTTGGCCATTGGCGACGCACGGTATCAACTACTCTGGGCTGAAAATTCCGGAAGCGAAGGGAGCCCGAGTGCCGGGCATGGCCGATCTTGCGCACGTGTGGGAAAAGTCGCCAGGGATAAGCGGTATGGCATTTTATCAGGGCGAGCGCTTCCCGCAGTGGAAAAATTCGGTGTTTATCGGAGCGTTGGCCGAGCGCAACTTGATACGCCTAACGCTGGAGGGTGATCGAATCCTGTCTGAGGAGCGCTTGCTGGCGGATCGCAATGAACGAATTCGCGAAGTCAGGGTGGGACCGGATGGCTACTTGTACCTGCTCACCGATGACAGCAATGGCAAATTGCTGCGTGTCGGGCTGAAATAACCGGCGCACTTCGTTAGAGAATGGCGCCGGATAGGTCGCATCAGGTTAACGGCAACATGACCGTGTCGCGGAAAGCGGGGCGTGCGGTCAACTGCTGATACCAGCGTTCCAGATGTGGCAATGACGGGCGTTCGATGTCCATGTTAAACCAGCCATACGCGATACATCCCAGAGGAATATCGCCAATACCGAATGCCGGCCCGGACAGCCAGGGTTGACGGGAGAGAGCATCGTCAGCGATAGCCAGCAGGCGTTGGCACTCTGCTTTCTGTTTGGCAATCAGGGCAACATCACGCTGTTCAGGCGCAGTGCGTACCAGGCCAATAAATACGGTGCCAAACGGCACGGCCAACGATATTGCCCAGTCCATCCACTTTTCTGCATTGGCGCGCTGACCGTGATCGGCCAGATACAGGCTCTGCTGACCGTATTTGGCGGCCAGATAACGAACGATGGTATTGGATTCCCACAACACCAGATCGTCGTCTTGCAGGCAGGGGATTAGCCCGTTTGGGTTCATCGCCAGATAATCCGCCTCGCGATTACGGCCAAACTGACCGCCAGCTGGAATGTGCTGATAACTCAACCCCAATTCTGCGGCGAGCCAGCGGACTTTTTTGACATTACTCGAATTCTCCCGGCCCCATAAAGTAAGCATGATAACCTCTGATGGCGAATGGGAGGACGCGCGTTGACGCCCCGGCAGCAACAGTACCAACCACTATACCGGGTTTTCAACGGCGCGGGGGATAAGAAAAGGGAATTATCATACTGAATAGCATGCTGTTTTGATCCAGGCTTGCCTGTGCTAACGTGTCGCCGACATAAAGATATGCCAATTTAATCTTTATCATCCCAAAGCGGATTTTTCATAATGCAGTACACAATATAAAACAGGGAAACCACAATGACTTTGACCCATCGTTTTCGCGCTTTACTGGGCGCAGCGCTTCTTTCCGCACTGCCGTTTGTGGCGGGCACTTCCACGGCATTCGCCAGCACCGATCCGCAGACGTTGACGTTTGGTGTGGCACCCGGTCCTTATGGCGACATGGTAAATCTGACCATCAAACCGCAGCTTGAGAAAAAGGGCTACAAAGTGGTAGTACGCGAGTTTAGCGACTACGTGCAGCCCAATTTGGCGCTGGCAAACGGCAGCATTGATGCCAACCTGTTCCAGCATTCGCTCTATCTGGAAAAGTTTGTGGCTGACAAAGGCTTGAAATTGGAGATGTTGATCATCGTGCCGACCGCGAGCATGGGGTTCTACTGCAAAAAAATCCACTCGCTGGACGAGTTGAAAAAAGGCGATGTGATTACGTTGTCCAACGATGCGACCAATCTGGCTCGCGGACTGCGTTTTTTGCAATCGCTCGGGTTGATCACCATCAAACCGGAACTTGATGCTACTAAAGCATCAGAAAAAGATATTGTTGATAACCCACGTGGTCTGGTATTCAAACCGCTGGAAGCAGCCCAACTGCCGCGCACGCTGGATAGCGTCACCGCATCGCTGGTTAACGGTAACTTTGCGTTTGCTGCTGGGCTGAAACTGTCCACCGCGCTCAAGCTGGAAACGTTGGACGAAAACCTGAAAAACGTGATTGCCGTGCGCGCGGACGATATTGATAAGCCGTTCGCCAAAGATATCAAAGCCGCAGTGGAATCCGAGGAGTATGCTGCTGCAATCAACGCACCGGGCAGCGTGTTCAGTGAATTCCAGAAGCCAGAATGGACGAAGGCGCGTGCCGCACAGTAAGTCGGTATAAGTCCGATAGCGTGTCATTATCCCGGCCTTTGGCCGGGATAATGTTTTTGGCCGGATAAAACAGAGAATCGGTGATGATAGAACTTAACGCGATTAGCGTGAATTTTTCGCAGGGGAAAGTGGGCGCAACGGCGGCGGTAGGTAACGTCAGCTTGCGTATCCAGCAGGGCGAAATTTTTGGGATTGTGGGTACCAGCGGTGCGGGAAAAAGTACCCTGTTGCGTACCATTAACCTGTTGCAACGCCCTACGAGCGGCAGTGTCACGGTGAATGGCGTCACGATCAGTGATTTAAGCGGCAGTGAGCTGCGCCGCGCCCGTCAGAGCATTGGCATGATTTTTCAGCATTTCAATCTGATGCAGACGCGTACCGTGGCGGAAAACGTCGCGTTCAGTTTGAAAGCAGCGGCAAATCTCCACAGGAAATTGCCCAGCGCGTGCCTGAAATGCTGAGCCTTGTCGGATGTCCGATAAGGCGGATGTCTATCCTTCCCGTTTGAGTGGTGGGCAGAAACAGCGCGTCGGCATCGCACGCGCGATTGCTAACCATCCCGAAGTGCTGCTGTGCGATGAGCCGACCTCGGCCCTCGATCTGGAAACCTCTGCCGCCATCCTGGTGCTGCTCAAAGAGATTAATCAGCGCCTGGGGATCACCATTGTGCTGATTTCTCATGAAATGAGCGTCATCAAGACGGTGTGCGATCGCATGGCGGTAATGACGCAAGGCCGCGTAGTGGAAGAAGGTGAGGTGTTCGATGTGTTTGCTGCACCACAACATCCGTTCACGCAACAGTTGGTCTCCCACACGCTGAATCTGTAATTGCCCGCTCGCCTGAAAGAAGAGCTGCAAGGCACGTTGCTGAAAATCCTGTTTATCGGCGATTCCGCCGAGCAGCCGGTGTTATCTGATGTGGCAGTGCGCTATGGCGTTTCGGTCAACATCTTGCACGGCAAGATTGAATATATTGGCAACCGTGCGTTAGGTATTCTTGTGGTGTTACTGACCCACCCGACGGATAGCGAGCAACTGGCTGCCGCTATCCATTATGTTCAGACCCGCACGGCGCGCGTGGAGGTTGACCTGACCGTTGCGTTTGGCGAAACCTTTCAGATGGTCAGCATCGCGACGCTGTGCGCCATTGTCGGAGGCCTACCTTTGGGTCTGTTGATCTTTGTCACCGACAGAAACCTGTTTTGGCAAAACCGTGCGGTGTATTTATGCAGCACGATTTTGGTCAACATTATCCGCTCTATCCCGTTTGTCATCCTGCTGGTGTTGCTGTTGCCGCTTACCCAGATTTTGCTGGGTAACACCATCGGTCCGGTGGCGGCATCGGTGCCGATGTCGGTAGCGGCGATGGTGTTTTATGCGCGTCTGGTGGACAGCGCCCTGCGCGAAGTCGACCCCGGCATTGTCGAAGCGGCCGAAGCGTTCGACGCCAGCCCAATTCGTATTATTGCGACCGTACTGCTGCCGGAAGTCAAGGCAGGTTTGTTGCGCGGTCTGACCATCACCCTGGTCAGCTTGATTGGCTACTCCTCGATGGCGGGTATTGTGGGCGGTGGTGGCGTCGGTGATTTAGCGATCCGCTTTGGTTATTACCGCTATGAAATGCAGGTGATGGTGGTGACCGTGGTAGCGCTGGTTATTCTGGTGCAAGTGGTGCAGATGCTGGGTGACTGGTTTGCCAAGCGTGCGGATAAACGCGCTCGTCGCTAACGTTCTGTTACCGGCGCGCGGTCCATGCCGCTTGCCGGTTATCCCTTCCTTCCATGAGAAAACTCTCATAACGTATTTATAAATCAGCGTATTTTTTAGACGCTTTCATTTCTTTGAGTATCTTTACAGAGTAGGGCGTTTCATTGTCGGGCGGCGGACGGTAACGTTTACAGCTTATTGCCATTCGTTGCAAAGAATATCGAAATCTGATCAGATTAACTGCACGACTTACGACATGGAGGACGCATGAACACCACGGCCCATTTCCCCCAGGCGCGATTTTCCAAGGCCGCGTGCTCCAGCTTGATGCTATGCAGCGCAACGCTGCTGTGGCTGGCGCTAACCCCACACGTATACGCCGAACAGGCACCTGCCGCGCCGCAGATCGAAGCTAAAGCCTTTATTCTCATGGATTACCACAGCGGCGTGGTTCTTGCGGAACAGCGAGCGGATGAGCGACTAGATCCCGCCAGCCTGACGAAAATGATGGCAAGCTACGTTATCGGTCAGGCGATAAAAACGGAAAAAATTAAACCAGACGATCTGGTTACCGTCGGTAAAGATGCTTGGGCAACGGGTAATCCGGTGCTGCGGGGATCGTCGCTGATGTTTTTGAAACCCGGCGATAAAATTCCGGTTTTGGAACTGAATAAAGGCATCGTTATCCAATCGGGCAATGATGCCAGCATTGCGTTGGCCGACTATGTGGCGGGCAGTCAGGATGCGTTTGTCAGCCTGATGAACAACTATGTCAAATCACTCAACCTCACCAATACCCACTTCCTCACCGTGCACGGACTGGATGCTGCTGGCCAGTACAGCACGGCGCGTGATATGGCGCTGCTGGGGCAGGCGTTGATTCGCGATGTGCCGGAAGAGTACGCCCTGCATAAAGAAAAAGAATTCACCTTCAATAACATTAAGCAGCCCAACCGCAACCGTTTGTTGTGGAGCAGCAACCTGAATGTTGACGGCATCAAAACCGGGCATACCAGTGGTGCTGGACACAATCTGGTGGCATCCGCGACGGAAGGTAACATGCGGTTAATTTCTGTGGTACTGGGCGCACCGATGGATGCCATTCGTTTTCGCGATAGCGAAAAGCTGCTGACCTGGGGTTTCCGCTTCTTCGAAACAGTCACGCCAGTTCAGGCCAATACCACGTTTACCACACAGCGTGTCTGGTACGGTGCGCAGAGTGAAGCACGGTTAGGGGTTGCTGACGATGTCGCACTGACGGTGCCTAAAGGGCAAATGCGCAACCTGAAAGCCAGTTTTACTCTGGCGTCGCCACATCTACAGGCTCCGTTGGCGAAAAACCAGGCAGTCGGTACTGTGGATTTCCAGTTGGATGGCAAAGTGATTGCCCAACGACCGCTGGTGGTGCTGGATGACGTGCCTGAAGCCGGTCTGTTCGGGCGACTGTGGGATGCGATATGGCTAACCCTGACCAAATGGTTTGGCGGCTGGTTTTAACAGCCGGGATAGATCAGCATGATGCCGTTGTCGAGCGCGAAATCCTGATAGGTGCCATGCGGGGCGCAGTCGGTCACCAGCATATCGAACTGCGTCAATGCGCCGATAGCGGCAGGCTGTATCCGGCCAAACTTGCTGCTGTCGGCCACCAGAATAGTGCGCTGAGATAGCGCCATCGCCCGGTGTTTGATATCCAGCTCTGCAAAATTAAAACAGGTTGCTCCCCGTTTGAGATCGACCCCTGCCGCCGAGATGAACGCTTTGTTGGTGCAGATCGGGTCCAGTTCACTCTGCCGGGTCAGCGGCGTGAAAATCGCATTATCGGGGTGGAATTCCCCGCCGCACAAAATGACTTTGGCAGCGGGTTTGGCTTGCAGCGCCAGAAAGGTGTTCAGGGAGTAGCAGACAGCGGTAAACGGCAGATCTTCATCGATGGCATCGATAACAAAGGACAGGGTGGTGCCGCAGTCAAAAAAACGGTGTCGCCCGCCTCGACCAGTTGTGCCGCCAGGCGGCCCGCCACACGTTTCTCCGGCACCTGTTGGTTCTGCTGATCGGACACAAAGTAGTGACCAATGGCGCTGCTCTGCGGATCGTTAAACACGTAGCCGCCCAAGAGAATCACGCTGGCTGGCGTGGCGTTCAGGTCGCTACGCACGGTCATTTCGGATACGCCCAAAAATTCTGCTGCTTGTTTCAAGTGCAGCCGATCGCCATTCTTCAATGCCTGAGTCAGTTTGTTGATCCGTGCTGCGCGCCGAGTTTCCATCGTGTGGTTATCCCTTGTGAGTTCGGCGTAAGCATAGTATCATCCAATAGAATCGGGTCGCAAAGAGAAGTCTGGTGGGTAAGAAAAGGCCCATCATTCTTGAACCTGAAAAGGCTGGAACGGCGGGTTCCTTAATAAGGGGATTTCAAAGAAAAGCAGCGGCACTTATTCAGACGCTTTGCATGCGAAAAAGTTCGGTCTTATTTAAAGAATAGTGACAATTTTTTTCAACCCGCTTAAAACGGCAGTTCAGGCCAGATAATGACAATCAGCGAACCAGCTAATGTCAGCAACACGTTAGCGATGGCATAAGTGCCCGCATAGCCGAGCGCCAGGATATTACTGCGTGCGGTATCACTGATGATATCCATTATGGGCGCACAGGTACGCGCACCCATAATGGCGCCAAACAGCAGCGCCCGATTCATGCGTAGCACATAGGCACCAAACAGGAAACAGATCACCACCGGGATCAGGCTGATTGCCAGTCCTGCAAACAACATTTGTACGCCCACGGAGCCAAAACCGGTGCCGATGGTGCTGCCAGCGCTCAGGCCAACGCCCGCCATAAACATTATCAGACCAAACTCTTTTACCATATTCAGCGCACCCTGCGGGATATAGCCAAAGGTCGGGTGGTTGGCGCGTAGGAAGCCCAGCATGATCCCGGCAAACAGCAACCCGGCTGCACTGCCAATTGCAAAATTGAAGTTACGGAACTGGAAGGTGATAAGCCCGACCATGATGCCGATGATAAAGAAGGCGCAGAACGCGAGCAGATCGGTAACCTGACTGTGGATGGAAATAAACCCGATGCGATCGGCGATGCTTTTCACCCGCCGGGCATCGCCGCTCACCTGTAGTACATCCCCTTTGTTCAGCACCACACCATCATCAATGGGCATTTCGATCTGGTTGCGTACGATTCGGTTTAAAAAGCAGCCGTGGTCGGTCAGTTTTAGCTGGCTGAGGCGTTTGCCGACGCCGTTGTTGTTTTTGACCACTATCTCTTCGGTGACGATGTGCATATCGAGCAGGTCGCGATCGAACACTTCCTTGCCGTCACGGAAATTGGAATTGAGACGAGCATGGGCATCCGGGTAGCCCACCAGCGCAATTTCATCACCCAGTTGCAAGGTGGCATCCCCATCGGGCGTGGCGAGAATGCCGTTACGGCGCAGACGCTCAATGGAGCAGCCGGTTTGCCGGTAAATGCCCAGCTCGCGCAGATTTTTTCCGTCAGCCCAGGCGACCAGTTCCGGTCCGACGCGATAAGCACGGATAATGGGGAGATACACTTTACGTTGGCTGTCGGGATCGAGACCGCGTTCATGTGCGATTTGTTGCGCGCTGGTCGGCAGATAGCGCGCGCCAAAAATCAGGCTGACCAGCCCGATCAGATAGGTAAGCGCATAGCCAAGGCTCAGGTGATCCAACTCGACGCTGAGCTGCGGATCGACACTGTTAGCATTGCGCAGCGCATCTCCGGCTCCGACCAGCACGGGCGTTGACGTCATTGTACCCGCCAGCATGCCTGCTGTCAGGCCGATATCCCAACCGAAGAGCTTGCCCAACAGCAGTGCCAGCGCTGAGCTGAGCTGAGCTGAGCTGAGCTGAGCTGACTAACACTAAGGCCAGGGCGAAATAGTTTTTACCGTCACGAAAAAAAAATGGAGAAAAAATTAGGGCCCGCTTCGATACCGACGCAAAAAATAAACAGCATAAAACCAAGATTCAGCGCATCGGTATTTATGGCAAAATGTTGCTGTCCTAATAATAACGACACCACTAAAACACCAATGGAATTACCCAGTTGAACGCTGCCTAGCCGTATTTTCCCCAGGCACAGCCCCAATGAGAGCACCACAAATAACAGCAGTATGTAATTCCAGTTTAACAACTCAGCGACGTTTATATTCATGGCCTGTAACGTGTTGTTTACTAGTAAGTTCTTGATATCAATGAAGGTAAGGGCTAAATTTATTGCCATTCACTCAGAATACTCACTGTAGGGCAATGGCGGAACAGGGCGTGAAGAATCCGGCAGAGGAAGCGCGTGATTCGGCACAGGTACCATCCGTTTCCTGAAAATAAATTGCCTGAAGCGTAGCAAGAGTGCTGCCATTTTAGTTGGGTGTTTGTGTTACAGCCAGCCTTTATTTTATAAAAAGTGATGCCGCCTTGCTTGTTGTTATATCATGGATATTCCGATGTTGTTACGATTAAATACACCTTACTCGACCTCGTCTTGCGATGTCGGCGTGAGGCAAAGAGAGGCGAATATGGGAAGCAATAAGGGGGGTGGGTGCAACCTGCTGTTTTTTTTGTTGTTTACCGTGGTGTTTTTGAGTCAAAAAATGGATGTCTTTTCCACAACGGAAACGGGATTTCGGGGAGAGCCTGGAATGATGTTGTTTTTGCTGCCCGGCATTGTAGCCAGCGGTTTATCGGCACGCGGCCGCTTGCGTTATCCCTTTCTCGGCGAACTGATGGCCATGCCGCTGTGCCTGATTATCCTGCATTTTTGGCGCACACCGATGAACGCGTTCTGGCAGGAATTGGCCTATGTGATGAGCGCCGTGTTCTGGAGTCTGATGGGCGCGCTGGTGTTTTTGTTCGTCTACGTCTCGTGCCAGCTGTATTTTCGCTGAAGATAAAAACACCAAAGGCGCAGGGTGCGCCTTTGGTCAGTATGTTGTCGATGCGTTACCGTTTTACTGAAACAGGTTCAGGTTCGCTTTGGCATAGGCTTCGAAATCGGTGCAACCGCCGATGTGTTTTTCGTCCAAAAAGATCTGCGGAACCGTCTCAACCGGCTTACCCACGGTTTTAGACAGGTCGTCTTTGGTGATTCCTTCTGCGTGAATATCAACGTAGCGGAAACTGAAGTCGTCACGTTGTTCGGTCAGTTTTTCTGCCAGCGCTTTGGCGCGAACACAGTAAGGGCAGCCAGGGCGGCCAAAAATAACAGCAAACATGTTAACTCTTTATCAAAACAAAAGGCTGTAAACGATATTATCCTCGTCTTTCTGTGGGGCCACTATACCCCCATCTACGCTGAAAAAAAGTAGTAAATCCCTGTTACATTAATATGTGATGGCTATCAAACCACATAACATACGCTGAGTAGCATTGGTCAGTTGCGACGGCTGACTTATACTGCCTGTTAAGCGCCTGGCTATCCGGTTCACTAAGCCGACCCCGCGATCTTCAGGACACACCATCATAAGGACACGAGGCGTGACGCCAACTATCGATCTTCTGCTAAACCATCGATCTATTCGTGCTTTTAGCACACAGTCCATTGCGCCAGATGCGCGCGACGCCATTATTGCTGCTGCCCATAGCGCGTCCAGTTCGAGTTTTTTACAATGCAGCTCCATTATTCGCATTACCGATCCTACGCTGCGCCAAACGTTGGTCCATTATTGTGACGATCAGCAGCATGTAGCCGCCGCCTAGTTTTGGGTGTTTTGTGCCGATTTCCATCGCCACCTGGACATTTTTCCGCAGGCGCAAACCGGGATGGCAGAGCAACTGCTGCTGGGATGTGTAGATACAGCGCTGATGGGGCAGAACGCACTGGTCGCGGCTGAATCTCTGGGGCTGGGCGGGGTATTCATCGGCGGTATTCGCAATCACATTGCCGATGTCACCTCGCTGTTGGCGTTGCCACAGCAAGTCTTGCCGCTATTTGGCCTCTGTCTGGGCTACCCCTGCCGCGACGCCAGACCTCAAACCGCGCTTGCCCGCCTCGCTGGTGGTACATGAGAATGGCTATCAACCGTTAGATAAAGCGGCGTTGGCACGGTATGACCAGCAATTAGGAGATTACTACCAGCAGCGTGGCAGTAATCGTCGTCGCGACACCTGGAGTGAGCACGTGCAGCGCACACTGCAAAAAGAGCTGAGGCCCTTTATTCTGGACTACTTGCATCAGCAAGGCTGGGCAATCCGCTAAAACGTTGGTGAGGAACTGATGAAGATCGCCATTTTATCACGGGACGGCAGTCTGTACTCCTGCAAGCGGCTGCGTGAGGCCGCAGAAGCACGCAAGCACGTTGTTAATATTATTGATCCGCTCTCGTGCTATATGAACATCAACTCTGCTGCACCCACGGTGCATTATCGCGGCCGCCAGTTGGTAAAATACGATGCGGTAATTCCTCGCATCGGCTCGCAAATTACCTTTTACGGCACCGCAGTGTTGCGCCAGTTTGAAATACTGGGAAGCTTTGCGTTGAACAACGCGCTCTCAATCACTCGTGCGCGGGATAAGTTGCATTCGCTGCAACTGCTGGCGCGCGATGGCATCGATTTGCCAATCACCGGTTTTGCGCATTCACCGGACGATACCAGCGATCTGATCGATATGGTGGGCGGAGCACCGCTGGTGGTTAAACTTGTGGAGGGCACTCAGGGGATAGGTGTGGTGTTGGCGGAAACGCGTCAGGCGGCCGAAAGCGTGATTGATGCATTTCGCGGCCTGAATGCGCACATTCTGGTTCAGGAGTATGTGTGCGGGGCGCAGGGTAGGGACATTCGCTGTCTGGTGATTGGCAATGAAGTCGTCGCGGCCATCGAACGTCAGGCCAAAGAAGGGGATTTCCGTTCCAATTTGCACCGTGGCGGCACCGCGCGCCCGGTCATTATCACGGAGCGTGCCATTGCAGTGGAAGCAACGCAAACGCTGGGCTTGAGCGTGGCGGGCGTGGATATTTTGCGCGCGACGCGTGGGCCGCTGGTGATTGAGGTAAACGCTTCTCCCGGTCTGGAAGGGATAGAACGCACTACCCAACTGGATATTGTCGACATGATGATGGATTTCATTGAGCAGCATGCGCGCGATTGAATGTCGCCAGCATGATAGGCAATCCCGCTTTTCTATTGGTATCGTACGCAAATTTTACGTAAGCTAGTAAGGTTTTTACGTTACAGGCGCAAATGAGGCAAATTATGATGGATTCACTCATCGTTCCGGATCTGAATCTGCTGCGGCGGTGGTTGGATCAACTCAATATTCTCTATTTTGAATGTGACTCCTGTCAGGCGTTGCATTTGCCCCATATGCAGAATTTCGATGGTATTTTCGATGCCAAGGTCGATCTGGTGGACGGTGTTGTTTTATTTTCTGCGCTGGCCGAGGTGAAGCCCAGCGCCTTGATTTCGCTGGCGGGCAACCTGAGCCAAATCAATGCCAGCTCCTTGACGGTGAAAGCCTTTCTTGATGTGCAAGACGATAATCTGCCAAAGCTAATCGTTTGTCAGACGCTCGACGTGGCGGCAGGCGTGGTCATTGAGCAGTTCCGCCACTTTATGCAGCAGTCAGAAGAGCAGATCTCCATGGTTATTCTGGAAGCCTGTGCTAACAATATGCTGTTTCTCGGTGAAGAAGAAGAGACCTCTCCTGCGCGCACTCTGTCACACAGTCTGCATTGATTCTGTTGCTGCCTGCGGGCAGCAATCATTTTTTCTTATTTCCCTGTTGCCTTTGGTTTATTCTGCTAAAAATCTTTTTTTCGATATATTCCACCGCCCAGAGTTAAGACTTCCCGTTCACCGCGCCAACTCCTGCATAATTAATCGATAAAAGCCGTTTTTTACGTTGCACATATAGCACCGCGAACACGAGGCGGTTATGCTAACTTCCTGTGACCGTCAGGTGATGACAATGCATTTATGTCTGTGTGTACTATGATTATTTTAGTGCATAGCCATTCAACATCCCCGCCTGTCGGCGCGATAAATTCAGGTATGTGTCCGGTATCGTCCTGATACGGATTTTATTCCATGATTCACCCCTGGTATGGAGGAAGGAACGGATGTTCACCCAACGTAAAACATGGCTCTCTGGTGTTGTTGCCGGCTTGATGATGGCCGCGTCCGTCACCGCATCTGCGGAAGAAAAAACGCTGCATGTGTATAACTGGTCAGATTACATTGCGCCGGACACCCTGAGCAATTTCCAGAAAGAAACAGGCATCAAAGTCGTTTATGACGTGTTTGACTCCAACGAAGTGTTGGAAGGCAAACTGATGGCGGGCAGCACCGGTTTTGATCTGGTCGTGCCTTCTGCCAGCTTTCTTGAGCGTCAGCTTGCCGCTGGTGTTTTCCAGCCGCTGGATAAAAGCAAACTGCCTAACTACAAAAACCTCGATCCTGAGCTGATGAAGCTGATTTCTCAGCACGATCCTGACAACAAATATGCGATTCCCTACCTGTGGGCCACCACAGGCATTGGCTTTAACATCGATAAAGTCAAAGCCGCGCTGGGTGCGGATGCGCCAATCGACAATTGGGATCTGGTGTTGAAGCCGGAAAATCTGGAAAAACTGAAAATCTGTGGCGTTGCCTTCCTGGATGCGCCAGAAGAGATTTTCGCGACCGTGCTGAATTATCAGGGTAAAGATCCGAACAGCACCAAGGCCTATGATTACAGCAAAGGTGCAACTGACCTGCTGCTGAAATTACGCCCGAGCATCCGCTATTTCCACTCTTCGCAGTACATCAACGATCTGGCTAACGGTGACATCTGCGTGGCTATTGGCTGGGCCGGAGACGTGAAACAGGCGGCTAACCGTGCCAAGGAAGCGAAGAACGGTGTGAACATTGGCTACAGCATTCCGAAGCAAGGGGCTCTGGCATTCTTTGACGTGCTCGCGATGCCAGCGGATGCCAAGAACAAAGAGGAAGCTTACCAGTTCCTTAACTACCTGATGAAACCGGAAGTGATTGCCAATATCAGCAATTACGTCTTCTACGCCAACGGTAACAAAGCTTCCGTGCCACTGGTTGATGAAGCGGTGCGTAACGATCCGGGCATCTTCCCGCCGGATGACGTGCGTGCCAAGCTGTTTACGCTCAAAGTGCAATCACCGCAGATTGATCGCGCGCGTACCCGTGCCTGGACCAAGGTAAAAAGCGGCAATTAACTGTTTTTGTACGTTGAGATTATGTGATAATCCGCAGGCGGCTAATCCCCGCCTGTTTGTGCTGTATGTGGTGTAACGCATGGAGGGAGAGAGGGGGCTTGTCGTAGATCCTTCTCCACCGTGGGTTATTCGTTTGTTCTGCTTTTGCCGGAGAGCAATGCTAAGTGAATGATGCAATTTCCCGTCCCCAGCCTAAAACGCAAAAGGCCGTAACGCCACTGTTGGAAGTGCGCAATTTGACCAAATCCTTTGACGGTCAGGCGGCGGTGGATGATGTAAGTCTGACTATCTACAAAGGTGAGATTTTCGCACTGCTGGGGGCTTCCGGCTGTGGTAAATCCACCTTATTACGCATGTTGGCTGGTTTTGAACACCCTACTCAGGGGCAGATTGTGCTGGATGGGCAGGATCTGTCGCTGGTGCCGCCCTATCAGCGCCCCATCAATATGATGTTTCAGTCCTATGCCCTGTTTCCGCATATGACGGTTGAGAAGAATATAGCGTTCGGTTTGAAGCAGGACAAGCTGTCCCGCGCTGAAATTAAAGACCGGGTGGAAGAAATGCTGACGTTGGTGCATATGCGGGAGTTTGCCGGACGCAAACCGCATCAGCTCTCCGGTGGTCAGCGTCAGCGCGTGGCACTGGCGCGCAGTTTGGCGAAACGCCCGAAACTGCTGCTGCTGGATGAACCGATGGGCGCACTGGACAAAAAGCTGCGCGACCGTATGCAACTGGAAGTAGTGGATATTCTTGAGCGTGTCGGCGTGACCTGTGTGATGGTAACCCACGATCAGGAAGAGGCCATGGCCATGGCCGGGCGCATCGCCATCATGAATCGCGGCAAGTTTGTGCAAATTGGCGAGCCGGAAGAGATTTACGAACACCCGACCACGCGTTTCAGCGCTGAATTTATAGGCTCGGTCAATATGTTTGAAGGGTTGCTGAAAGAGCGTCAGGACGATGCATTGATTATTCAGAGCCCGGGTCTGGTTCATCCGCTGAAAGTGAATACTGATGTTTCTGTGGTAGATGGCGTACCGGTGCATGTCGCATTGCGCCCCGAAAAAATCATGCTGTGTGAAGAGGTGACCGAAGACGTCTGTAACTTTGCTGTCGGTGAAGTGGTGCATATTGCTTATCTGGGCGATCTGTCGATTTACCATGTGCGTCTCAACAGTGGGCAAATCATCAGTGCCCAGCTGCAAAATGCTTACCGCTATCGCAAAGGCGCCCCCACCTGGGGTGACGAAGTGCGCTTGTGTTGGGAAGCATACAGCTGTGTGGTGTTGACGGTGTGATAGGGCGAGATAATGACCATGTTTCCTAAACATAACTTTTCGGATGGCAAAGCGGCGGAACCACCTGATGTGCCGCGCAGTCCTCTGCGCCTGCTGTTGACGCAGTGGCACCTGAAATACGGGCGCAAACTGGTGATCGCGCTGCCGTATATCTGGCTTATTCTGCTGTTTATGCTGCCGTTCCTGATTGTTTTCAAAATCAGTCTGGCAGAAATGGCACGCGCGGTGCCACCCTATACCGATTTGCTCTCCTGGGCGGATGATGAGTTCGATATCACCCTCAATCTGGGCAACTATCTTCATCTGCTTGATGACCCGCTCTATTTTGAAGCCTATTTGCAGTCGCTGAAAGTCGCTGCTGTGTCGACGGTACTCTGCCTGATCATTGACTATCCGCTGGCATGGGCTGTCGCACACAGCCAGCCTTCAACGCGCAACATTTTGCTGTTGTTGGTTATCCTGCCTTCCTGGACCTCATTTCTTATTCGCGTATATGCCTGGATGGGGATCCTGAAGAACAACGGGATATTGAATAACTTCCTGCTGTGGCTGGGCATCATTGATGAGCCGCTGATCATCCTGCACACCAACCTGGCGGTGTACATCGGTATCGTCTACTCCTATCTGCCGTTTATGGTGTTGCCGATTTATACCGCGTTGACCCGCCTGGATTATTCGCTGGTGGAAGCCTCACTGGATTTAGGTGCGCGTCCGTTGAAAACCTTCTTCCACGTGATTGTGCCGCTGACCAAAGGCGGTATTATCGCCGGTTCCATGCTGGTGTTTATCCCGGCGGTCGGGGAGTACGTGATCCCTGAGTTGTTAGGCGGTCCGGACAGCATCATGATTGGTCGTATCCTGTGGCAAGAGTTCTTTAACAACCGCGACTGGCCGGTAGCCTCTGCGGTAGCGACCATTATGCTGTTGCTGCTGATTGTGCCCATCATGTGGTTCCAAAAGCATCAGAACAAAAGTACGTGAGATCAGGCATGAATAATTTACCTGTGGTTCGTTCTCCGTGGCGTACCCTGATTCTGGTTATCGGCTTTACTTTTTTGTATGCGCCGATGCTGATGCTGGTGATTTACTCTTTCAACAGTTCCAAACTGGTGACGGTGTGGGTGGGGTGGTCGACTCAATGGTACAGCGCACTGTTCCATGACAGCGCCATGATGACCGCCGTGGCATTAAGCCTGACTATTGCTGCCGCCTCCGCCACCATGGCGGTGGTGCTCGGCACGCTGGCGGCGGTGGTGATGGTGCGTTTTGGCAGCTTTCGCGGCTCCAACGGCTTTGCATTTATGCTGACTGCGCCGCTGGTAATGCCTGATGTAATTACTGGCTTGTCGTTGCTGTTGCTGTTTGTGGCGCTGGGTCATGCTATCGGCTGGTCCTCGGAGCGCGGTATGCTGACCATCTGGCTGGCCCATGTGACCTTCTGTACCGCCTATGTCACCGTGGTCATCAGTGCGCGACTGCGCGAACTGGATCGTTCCATTGAGGAAGCGGCCATGGATCTGGGGGCTGCACCGCTCAAAGTGTTTTTCATCATCACTGTCCCGATGATTGCGCCAGCGCTGGTTTCCGGCTGGCTGCTGGCGTTTACGCTGTCGCTGGACGATCTGGTGATCGCCAGTTTCGTTTCCGGACCGGGTGCCACAACGCTGCCGATGCTGGTGTTCTCCAGTGTGCGAATGGGCGTTAATCCGCAAATTAACGCCCTGGCATCGCTGATATCATTGGTGGTAGGTGTGATTGGCTTGATTGCCTGGTGGTTTATGGCACGTGCGGAGAAGCAGCGTATTCGTGATATGCAGCGAGCCAGACACGGTTGAGCTAAGTGCTAAGGATATAAACTGCACAGCGCCACCTCTCCGGTGGCGCTGCTGTCTCTGTAAAGGAAACCGACTAACGATGCTGCAAAGCAAGAAGACCACTGGTTGCACAAGGTAATTATGCCCCTGTCGCTTTGACAGTCGCGGGCATTGGTATTATCGCCACCTGTGTACTGAGCCTTGTTATGCTGCTGTGGGATCTGGGATTAAGCAGTTTTGGTGGCTGGATTGGCAGCAGCGCAGAGTCCTGGGATTCAACGCTGGTGTTATTGGCCGCTCTGGTGATTCTTTGCTTTGAGGTACGCTGCGGTGTGGCGGTGATGGCAGGGAAAAACTGGGGTCGTTGGGGCTACCTCATTGGTCAGGGGGTGATCTCTGGCTACATGCTGCTGGCCCATTTTAGCGATTTTTTGCCTGACATTTTCACTTTAGCGGAGAGACAAGCTGGGACGTTCTACACCAGTTTGCCACACAGCGTCTGCCTGACGTACTCGTGCTTTTCTTGCTTTTTGTCCCGCACCGTAGCCGCCGTTTTTTTCAGCGTGACACCGCGTAGCGCTGTGCCATCGTGCCGATCGGTGCGCGACTACAAGACATCGTGCCTGACGGTGCTATAATGCCGCCCCGACTTTATTAACTCCTCTTCTTCTATGCAGTGTGCACTATATACCGAAGGCAGTTGCCGCTCCTGCCAGTGGCTGGAAAAGCCTTATACACAGCAGTTGTCTGACAAGCAGCAACATCTGGCTGCGCTGCTGGACAAACAGGCGGTGGGGACTTGGCTGCCCGTGGTTTCCTCGCCACAGCAGGCTTTTCGCAACAAGGCTAAAATGGTGGTCAGTGGCAGCGTCGAACGCCCGGTGTTCGGTATTCTGCGCCAGGATGGCAGCGCGGTCGATTTGTGTGACTGTCCGCTTTACCCGGCGTCGTTCGCGCCGGTGCTTGATGTGCTCAAAACGTTTATTGCGCGCGCTGGGCTGACGCCCTATCAGGTGCGGTGAATTAAAATATCTGCTGCTGACGGAGAGCCGCTTGCGCGGTGAGTTTATGCTGCGCTTCGTGTTGCGCTCTAAAACCAAGCTGGCGCAGTTACAACAGGCGCTTCCCTGGTTACAGCAGCAGTTGCCTTAGTTGTCAGTTATCTCAGCCAATATCCAGCCTGTTCATCAGGCGATTCTGGAAGGGGAAGGGGAGATTGCGTTGACGGAAAACCAGATGCTGGAAGAGGCGTTCAATCAGGTACCACTTTTCTTGCGACCGCGCGGTTTCTTTCAAACTAACCCACAAGTCGCCGCCACACTTTATGCCACGGCGCGTGACTGGGTTGCCGCGCTGCCGGTGACCAGCATGTGGGATCTGTTTTGCGGCGTCGGTGGTTTTGGATTGCACTGTGCCACGCCGGACATGCCTTTGACCGGTATTGAAATTAGCGCCGAGGCTATTGCCTGCGCGCAGCGCTCCGCCACACAGCTTGGGTTGATGCAGGTGACATTTCAGGCGCTGGACTCCACACAATTTGCCACTGGCAATGCCAGTGCGCCGGATCTGGTGATAGTAAACCCACCACGACGCGGCATAGGGCGAGAGCTGTGTGCGTATCTGAGCCAGATGGCCCCGGCGTATATCCTCTACTCAAGCTGTAATGCACAGACCATGGCAAGTGATATCAGTTTGTTGCCGGGATACGGGATACCGGATTATCCAGGTGCAACTGTTCGACATGTTCCCGCATACCGCGCACTATGAGGTGCTAACGCTATTGCGGCGTGGGTAATGCTCAGGAAAAAGAGACAAAAAAAAGCGCCCGAGGGCGCTTGTTGACCAGACTCTGACTTATTGTGGGAACCATTTGTCGTTGATGGCTTTATAGGTACCGTCTGCTTTGATGGCTTCCAGCGCGCCGTTCAATTTTGCCAGCAGTGCTTTGTCATCAGGACGAACGGCGATACCGAGACCGGTGCCGAAGTATTCCGCGTCAGTAACATGTTCGCCAACGGTTGCCAGTTCCGGGTTGTTCTTGATCCACTCATTGACCACCGCCGTATCACCGAAAACGCCGTCGATGCGTCCGTTTTTCAAATCCAGCACCGCATTTTGATAGCTGTCGTAGGAGACGGTCTGCACTTCCGGATGCTTGTCATTCATGTACTTCTGGTGTGTGGTACCGTTTTCCATCCCGATGCGCTTGCCTTTCATGGCGGCAAAATCACTGAATTTGCCCTTCTGCGCGATAACCACGGCAGAGTTGGCATCATAGGGCTGGGTAAAGGCCACTTGCTTGCTGCGATCTGGGGTGATGCCCATCCCGGAGATCACGGCATCGTAACGACGGAATTTCAGCGCCGGAATCAGGCTGTCGAAAGCCTGGTTGGTGAAGGTGCAGTTAGCTTGCATCTGTTTGCACAGGGCTTTCGCCAGATCCATATCAAAGCCGACGATCTCGTTGTTGGCATCGAGAGATTCAAATGGCGGATAGGTGGCGGAGGCGGCAAAACGGATAGTGTCTGCGGCGTTAGCACCAAATGCCATACCTGCCAGTAACGTGGCGACCACGAATTTTTTCATGTTGTGCTCCAACGATTTTTTTAAATTTCTCCTGCGGCATGCTTCCCGCTCAACGGCAATCACATTGCCATTAAGTGAATTGATATGCAAATAAAATGATTAAAAATACATTTGAGTGGTGATAAAACAGACAAAAAGCAGGCCGAGGCCTGCTTTTTGTCGTACAAGATGGATCAGTTACGGTGTTCAAACGCCAGTGCACGTCGTTCGATGAGCCGCATCAGCAATGTTAACAACCCATTGACGCACAGGTAAATAATCCCTGCGGCACCGAACACGGCGACATCGTAGGTACGACCATACATCAGTTGGCTGTGACCCATCACCTCCATCAGCGTGATGGTATAAGCCAGCGAGGTACTTTTAAACACCAACACCACTTCGTTTGAATAGGACGATAGGGCGCGTTTGAAGGCATAGGGCAGCAAAATACGCAATGTTTGTGCCGGTGACATACCCAGCGCTGCGCAGGATTGCCACTGCCCGGAAGGTATGGCGCGTACCGCACCGTAAAACAGTTGCGTAGTATAGGCCGCGCTGTTTAATGCCAGCGCAATCATGGCGCACAGCCAGGGTTGAGAGAGCAAGTGCCACAACCACTGGATCTGCTGGATTGCCGGAAACTGGCCCGGACCATAGTAGATCAGGAAGATTTGCACCAGCAGCGGTGTGCCGGTAAACAGCGTGATGTACGCCCGGGATAGCAGCGACAACACCGGTGTTTTTAACGCAAGCACTGTCGTCAGCACCAAAGAGATAACCAGTGCGGCAATCAGCGCCACCAGCGTAAGGCTAAGGCTGGTGTGCAACCCTTTGAGCAATTCAGGTAAGTAGGCGAGCATCAGGACGGCCTCCGTTCAAAGCGCGTAGTACGCAGTTCGATACGTTTGAGGACGTATTGACTTAACAAGGTGATTACCAGATAAATCACTGCCGCAATCACATACCAGGTAAAGGGCTCTTGGGTACGTGTGGCGATGCTCTTGGTTTGCAGCATCAGATCGTTCACGCTAATCAATGACACCAATGCGGTATCTTTCAGCAATACCAGCCATTGGTTGCCGAGACCGGGCAGGGCATGACGCCACATTTGCGGCATGATCAGACGAAAGAAGATGGCTGCTTTACTCAAACCCAGGGCTTGCCCTGATTCGCGCTGCCCTTGCGGGACCGCTTTGAGCGCGCCGCGCAGCGTTTGTGACGCATAGGCTGCATACAGCAGCGCCAATGCAATCACACCGCACAGAAACGGGCTGACTTCAAACGTCTCAATGTTTAACTTGATGGGATACGCTGTGCCACCAATACTGAGCGTAAAGCCATCTGCCAGTATCCGCAGCAGCTGTGATGAACCAAAATAAATAAACAGCACCACTAGAATTTCCGGCAGACCGCGTAGCAGCGTCACTAACGCTGTGCCACACCAGGCAACGGGCTTCCAGCGCGCCATTTCCCAGACAGCAAACAGCATCGCCAGAATCAAACCGAGTACCAGTGCACAAACGGCAAGGCCGACGGTCATGCCGGCGGCGCTTGCAAGAGGATGAAATTCAATCATTGAGCGAGATTACTGCTGAAACCATTTGTTGTAGATGGACTGATAAGTGCCATCCTGTTTGACTTTGTCCAGCGCGTCATTGAAGCGTTTGACCAGTGCATCGTTACCCTGACGCACCGCAATGCCCAAACCGATACCAAAGTAGTTTTTATCCGTCACGCTGCTGCCTACGGTAGCCAACTGGTCATTCTGTTTCAGCCACTCATTCACCACGGCGGTGTCACCGAATACCGCGTCCAGACGGCCGCTTTTCAGATCCAGAATGGCATTCTGATAGCTGTCATAGGGCACTGTGGCCATATCTTTGTGTTGGTCCAGCAGGTATTTCTGGTGAGTCGTACCGTTCTGCCCGCCAACGCGCTTACCTTTCAGGGCACCAATATCGGCCACTTTGCCTTTCTGTGCGATAAACAGCGCAGAGTTGTCGTAGTAAGGTTGGCTAAAGGTAACCTGTTGCTGACGTTCCGGCGTAATATCCA
This sequence comes from Candidatus Symbiopectobacterium endolongispinus, assembly GCF_018777385.1. GTDB lineage: Bacteria > Pseudomonadota > Gammaproteobacteria > Enterobacterales > Enterobacteriaceae > Symbiopectobacterium > Symbiopectobacterium endolongispinus. The sequence continues at coordinate 673,870 of NZ_JAFJYB010000002.1, forward strand.
TCCCCGCCATAACCGCTTCATAACGGCGGAATTTAAGCCCTGGGATCAAGCTGTCAAAGGCCTGATTGCTAAACGTACAGGTGGCGTTCATCTCTTTGCACAGTGCATTGGCAAGATCGACGTCAAACCCTTGGATCTTGTTATCATCGCCCACGAATTCGAACGGAGGGTAAGAGGCTTCAGTCGCGAAACGGATGGTTTCAGCGGCGCTGGCGGCAACGCTGGCGCTGGCGAGGAGTGCTGCAACGAGTAATTTTTTCATTGTCATTTCCATCTTGTTCATCAATGAGAAAGATAACTGGCGAACTCAGCGGTTTGCGGCGCAGTAAAGTGGCCCGCATCACCCTGTTCGATAATACGGCCATTTTCCATGTACACCACACGGCTGGCAGTTTTACGTGCAAAATCCACTTCGTGAGTGACGATCACCTGGGTGATGCCGGTCTGTGCCAGTTCCTGAATAATACCGACCACCTGGGCCGTGATTTCAGGATCGAGCGCGGCAGTTGGTTCATCAAACAGCAGCACCTGGGGTTCCATAATCAGTGCGCGGGCAATCGCCACGCGTTGCTGTTGCCCACCGGACAAATGCAGCGGGAAACGATCGGCAAAATCGCGCAGGAGTAAACGTGTTAACAGTTTGTCTGCACGTGCCAGCGCCTCGTCTTTGCTCAACCTCGATACCCGACAAGGTGCCTCGGTCAGGTTTTGCGTGACGGTCAGGTGTGGCCACAGGTTGTATTGTTGAAATACCATGCCGACATTGCGGCGCAACTCACGAATGGCACCGTCACTCGGCGGCTGTGCAAACGTAAACTGGTTGCCTGCAATGGCAAGCGTGCCCGAACGTGGCATTTCCAGCAGGTTCAATACGCGCAGCAGCGAGCTTTTCCCCGCACCGCTGGGACCCAATAACACCAGCGTTTCGCCAGTCGGACAATCAAGGGTGATATCGAATAGCGCCTGATGCGCGCCATAGAAACAGTTAATGCTGTTTAGTTGGATACTCATGCGCAAGAATTGAATAGACATTAATGCCGCGAATGTTAACGTCGGCAGGATACTTATGCAATCGCCGTGGGTTAAAATTTGCTGATTAGCGGACTAATGGATAAATAATAGCACAAAATATCGGTTAAGCGGCGGGGTGGCTGTAATTGTCGGGACCGAAGGATAACAGACAGCAAATCTGCCCGTATCGGCGACTATCATGCTGCGGTTTCACGTCGATAGCATCAAAAAATACAGGTTATGAATGCGTTATAGTGATGAATGGTTGAGGTTGCGTGTGGCAAAGTTAGTAGCTTATATATTTTTAGTTATGACGTTAGCGCACCAATGGCGACGGTAGGCTGTGCCTGTCAACAAGCGCATACAGAAAAGAGCGTAATAGAATGAATGTAGGTGCAATTCCCATCCTGATGTATCACCATGTTGGCTCTAAACCTGGGCTGGTGACGCTGTCGCCCGACACCTTTATCGAACAGATGACCTGGTTGGCGCGCGCTGGGTTGAAAACCGTGACTGCGGCTGAGTTAGAAGGATTTTACCGCGGAGAGCCTTTGCCGCGTAAAAGTGTGATGATCACCTTTGACGACGGTTATTTGGATAATTGGGTTTGTGCGTTTCCGGTGTTAAAACGTCTTGGGCTGCATGCGCATATTTTTCTGATTACCAGCCAGTTGGCGACGGACCCGTTCGCCAACTGGCGGAGATTGCATTCTCTCACAAAGCGTGTGAGGAAAAAGTCGCCACCGGCCATGCCGACGATGTGATGATGCGTTGGTCTGAAATTGAAGAGATGCAAGCCAGTGGGTTAGTGGGGTTTCACGCGCATACCCATACGCATCAGCGCTGGGACTGGTAAATCACCGATCCTGCTGAGCGCCACCGCGCATTGGAAACCGATCTGCGTTTGTGCCGTGAAACGCTGCTTGCGCGACTGTGGTCGTGTAGCCGCCATTTTTTGCTGGCCTATGGGTTTTTATAACCACGATTACGCTGCCATTGCTCAAGCGCAAGGGTTTGACTATCTCTACACCACCGAACGACGGATGAACATGCCCAGACACCTGACCTGGCGCTTGGGACGTATCAGCACCAAATAGCGAGAAGACACCTCTTGGCTTAAACGGCGGTTGCTTCTTTATACCACACCGTTTATTTCTTCATTATTTGCATTACATAAAGGCCAGCGTTATGCCTGAGGTTCTTTTTATGCAATGACAACGTGCCCAGAATAATGTTCCTGGGAATTTTATGTATTTATTTTTCGAAAATGCGTTTCTGCATAAAAAGTATTTACCTTCCGTTTAGCTTCGCTCTCATAAAATTACGTCAGATGTTATACACACCGTGCATATCCTCGTTTGATGGCAAGGTGCTGGTTGTTTTTACTAGGTTTATTTATGAGAAAACGCATTCTCTACACGGAATCCTCTAAGCATGTTGGCGGGCAGGAATTGCAAGCGATGATGCAATTACACGCCTTACAACATTAGGCTTTGAAGTGCTATTGGCATGTCGCCCGAAAAGTGAAGTTGCTACACTTGCCGCAGAAAAACATATTCCAATATACCTGATTACATTTCGAAATAGTTATCATTTCCCCTAGCTGTGGCGTTTCAGACAGCTTATTAATGAATATCATCCCTTATTTGTCGTCAGTCACAGCGGGCATGATGCAAATATTGCTGCACTGGCAACCAAGCTGACCTGGAACAAGCCAACGCTCGTGCGGCAAAAAACCTATCTTACCAGCAGGATTAAGCCGTTTAGCACCAATTATATGGCGGATCAGGTAGTGGTGCCCAGTAGTGGTATGAAGCGCGCGATGGTGGCGGGTGGCTGTCGTGATGAAAAAATTGAGGTAGTCGCACCAGGGTTTGACTTTGCTACCTTGCATGCTCAAAGTGAGCGGCCTTTGCCTGTCTCTGTGCAATGTTGGCTGGAGGCCGGTACGTCGCCTGTCATTGTACAGGTCGGTATGCTGCGTGGTGAAAAAGGACATGATACCTCGTTGGCGGCGCTCAAGCAGTCAGGCCATGCATTTCGTTATCTGATCGTTGGTGATGGCCCTGAGTACAAGGTTATCAACGCGATGATTGCACGCTATGGTTTGCAAGATAACGTGCTGATGGCGGGCAAGCTGTTTCCGGCTGCGGCCGTCTACCAGCATGCAGATCTGGTGTTGATGCCTTCACGTAATGAGTCTTTTGGGATGGCACTGGTTGAGGCGATGTATTTTGGCGTCCCGGTGATGGCGAGTGATATGGGAGGCATCCCGGATGTTATCCGCCATCAGGAAAATGGCGTATTGTTGCCGTGCGATGATGTTGCGGCCTGGCAGAATGCTATTGCTGATTTCCTTATGCATCCTGCTCCATACCGTCAGAGGGTCCGCCACGCCAGCGACGACGTGATGTTGCGCTACTCTATCGATGCCTGCGTCAAAAAAATTATCGCATTGGCCTATAAGGAACCCCCACCCGCGGTTGCGGGTGTGGCAACGCCTTAGATTACGCCAGTACCGTATCCCCGTGCAGTTGCCAACTGCACGCGAGCACATAGCCTTGTGCAATCTCTTCTGCTGTCAGCGTCATGGTGCTACTGGTGGTGTAATCGCCGGAAAGCACTTTGGTTTTGCAACTGCCACATACGCCTGCGCGGCAGGCGGCATTAACGGGTATTTTATGGCTTTCCAGCGCAGCTAACAGACTGATGCCCACCGGAACACGCAGTGTATTAAGCGGTTGGCGAATGGTCAGCGTCAACTGCTCACCGTCCTCTTCCAGTGATTCAGCACCAATCTGGAACTGCTCTTTGTAAAAACGTGTTGCGGGGACGCCAGCATCGGCGACCAATGCGGCAACTTGCTGCATATAAGGGGCAGGGCCGCAGGTCATCACAATGCGCTGTGCCAGATCCGGCACGGCTTGTTTCAGTAACTCAGGTGTTAACCTTCCGGCGAGAAAACCAGTTTCGGCGTCAAATTCGGCGACCAACGTCAGCGTCAGCTGTGATGGATAGTGCTCTGTAAGGCGTTGCCACTCCGTGGCAAAAATCACCTGCTGCGGGTTACGAACATTAAAGATAACCTGCAAGTGAACGTTGGGGCGGTGCGCCAATAACCAGCGACTCATCGACATAATGGGCGTAACGCCACAGCCTGCGGCCATCATCAGATAACATTCCTGTTCGGCATGACCAGCATCGACGCAGGTAAATTCACCTTGTGCATCGGAAAGCCACAGATAGTCACCGGGTTTGACCTGCTGCGTCAGCCAGCCTGAGCCCGTCCCCTGTTCTACACGTCGCACCGTCAGCGTGATAAACGGGCTTAATCCTGGGGTTGAGGAGAGGGTATAGGCGCGCAGGGTATCGGGGTCGTTGGTAATGCAAACCAGTGCATACTGTCCCGGACGATAGGGGTAGAAATCGTGATTAATCAGCGAAAGCGTCCAGACGTCAGGCGTTTCCTGACGAATGGAGTGAACTTGCATGCGGTTCGGGCATGCGGAGGTCGGTTGTGTCATGTGTGCTCTCCAAACAGCACAAGCGGCGCGTTGCCGCGCCGCTTGTTATCCTATTGCTCTCAAGCGGACAGAATAGTGTTGATGTCTTCTTCTACGGTGGTTATCGAACGCATACCGAACTTTTCGTTCAGCACGGCCAGCAGGTTATCCGTCAGGAAGCCGGGGGCGGTATGACCGGTTCTGATGTTTTTGACGCCCAGCGACAGCAGCGTGAGCAGAATGACGATGGCTTTTTGCTCAAACCAGGAGAGTATCAGGCTCAATGGCAGGTCGTTCACGCCACAGCCTAGTTTTTCTGCCAGTTTCACGGCCAGAATGATGGCTGAGTAAGCATCGTTACACTGACCGACATCGAGCAGACGTGGTAATCCTTCCAGCGTGCCAAAATCCAGCTTGTTAAAGCGATATTTACCGCATGCTAGCGTCATGATTAGGCAATCATCAGGAACACTACGGGTGAAATCGGTGAAGTAGCTGCGTTCACTGCGGCTACCGTCACATCCCCCCACAAGGAACACATGGCGCAACTTACCGTTAGCCACCAAATCGATCACGGTATCCGCCGCGCTGAGCAGGGTCTCAAGCCAGAAACCGACGGTAATGTTGTGCTCGATTTCACTGTACGGGAAACCTGCCAGGTCTTGTGCCTGAGCAATAATCTGGCTGAAATCATCGCCTTCCAGATGGTTGACGCCCGGCCAACCTACAATGCTGCGCGTCCAGATACGATCGCCGTAGTTTCCGACATTCTGGTCGATGATACAGTTGGACGTCATCACGATAGGGCCTGGGAACTTGGCAAATTCAACCTGCTGGTTCTGCCATCCGCTGCCGTAGTTACCCACCAGATGCGAGAATTTTTTCAACTCGGGATAGCCGTGCGCCGGTAACATTTCACCGTGGGTGTAAATGTTGACGCCAGTGCCTTCGGTCTGTTCCAACAGCATCCGCAGGTCTTTCAAATCGTGACCGGAAATCAGAATGGCCTTGCCTGCTACCGGGCGCACGTTTACCTGGGTCGGATGGGGATGGCCATAGGCGTCGGTTTCACCTTTATCGAGGATCGCCATCACATTAAAGTTCATTTTGCCAATCTCCATGGCGTTATTCAGCAGCGTATCCATGTCGCTGGGCTGCGTGCCCAGCCAGGCCATCAAGGCGTGGAACTCGGCATAGATATTGTCATCGTATTGGCCGAGCACGTGGACATGCTCCATGTAGGCGGCGGCCCCTTTCAGACCGTACAGACACAGCATACGCAAACCATGCAGGTCGGCACCGATCGTGGCTTTATCATGATCCAGTGCGAATTGGTTCGCCTGCTGTAACGGCGTTGGAATATCGTTGCCAGCCAATTGCAGTTCAGACAGCTGGTGATCAACGCTGGTATCTGCCTCAAGCAGACGGCAGCGTGTTTTCAGTCCGTGACGCAGTTGGATTGCGTCTTGTACGTAACCGATAATTCTCTGCGAATCGAAGTTGACGTTGGTCAGCGTAGCGAAGAAGGCACGAGGGACGAAGTTATCGACCGTATGGTCTATGATATCCAGCGAACGGACTTTTAGTGCCCAGGCCGATAACCCCTGCAATACGGCGACCGGCAGGTCTTGTAAATCGGAGGTTTCAGCGGTTTTACCGCACATGCCTTGCGCATAGGCGCAACCGTTTCCAGCCTGGGTACGGATGGTTTGCTCACATTGTACACAAAACATAACGTTATCCTTTTTTAAAGTTGCATTTATAATGATTATTTTAAAGCATAGTGACTCCCCTTCAGTAAAAAGGCTTTTTACATGCAACTTTAGGTAAATTTGATGTAGCGAAATTTTCATCTTGGCGGATGAAAATACGTCTCAATTCAGTCTGTTTGCACAGGGGAGACCATACCCGCAGAGCGTCGCGCCTACTTTATGAAAGGGGCTGTCACAACTTTCACGTAGAGTACCTGCCTCTGAATAATCTGTGGTACAGGAGTTCTGTTGCCTATGCTAGATGTTAGCGCCGAGGGGAATCGCGTTTGCAAGCGGGATGAAGATCTTGCTGTGTTTTCATCGCCGTGTTTATCGACATCCCCGGCATTGGCCCGCCACATCGTCAATATCGACAGCATACCGGTTGAAATGATCCAAAAAATTGCAACCTACCTTTCAACCAATGACTATGACAATTTCAGAGTGACCAATCGGACTATCTGCAATGCCCTGATATCAATAAATAGTATGCACAACGCGCTAGCGGAAAAACCTCACTATGGTGCACAAGGCGCATTCTACAAAACTTGTTCAGAGGCTAAACATCTTGAGGCCCGTTGTCGTAGATTAATCGAGAGTGAAATCACAACGTTACTCAACATACGCGTGCGGCCAGACTATACGCTCGACAGGGCCATCTTGGTTCAGTGCCAATACCCGATAGACGATTTGACGTTAAACGATGGCATCATGGAGATCGTAGAGACATTTTGTAAGAAGCTGAAGACGACGGCCATGCGCCAGAAGCCGTCATCGAGCCCGGCACTGTGCTACCGATACCAATATAATATCAACATTGAACTGCGCACGTTTGATGCGCAAGCAGAAGTGACTTTTCAGGCAAGTAATATTTGCAAATTATCTCAGCTTAATGATTTTTATGCCTGTGCGCACCAACTCTATGATGAGCTTGCAATTCCGCAACGCATTTATCTGACCACAATGATGGTCAAATTACACCAATTCTGGCGTGCGTACCCGCCTTCCAACCTTGACAGGCAGGCGGTTGATAAAACCATTCGTTCCTATGTCACGCTGCTCCGCTCAGGGAATGACGTGCTGGCGTACTGTAAGGCAATGAAGATAAACACTTCTGGTGATGCAAGTTCGAACCCGTAAGGGATCACAGAAAAGGCATCTTGTGGATGACACATCAGCGTCGGTAAAGCACGCTCGTTATGGTTTACAATGAAAAACAGTGCTGTGCAGTTGTGCAGCCCGAACATCAGGAGGTGTGCATGTACCTTGAAAGCGTGGAAATTGTTGGGTTCCGCGGCATCAATCGTCTGTCACTGGTACTGGGGCACAATACGGTCTTGATTGGGGAAAATGCCTGGGGCAAGTCAAGTCTGTTGGATGCCCTGTCCCTGCTGCTGTCGCCAGCGTTGCCGTTGTACCATTTCTCTTTGCAGGATTTCCATTTTACCCCCGGCGATGAAGCGAGTCGGGAACACCACTTGCAGGTTATTTTCACCTTCTGTGAAAGCGGCGTCGGGCATCACCTTGGGCCGCGTTACCGTGGCCTGGCACCGGTTTGGGTCAGGGGCGAGGGCAGATTACAGCGCATTTTCTACCGTCTGGAAGGTGAAGTGGATGACAGCGGCGCGGTGTGCACTTGGCGCAGTTTCCTTGACGCGGACTGGCAGCCGCTGGCGCTGGAAAACATTGATGCGCTGGCGCGTGAACTCATTCGTTTGCACCCGGTTTTGCGGCTGCGTGATGCGCGTTTTACCCGACGCAAACGGGTTGACGTGGTGCCGTTGCCGGTGCGGGAGAGTAATAGCGGCGACCTGACCCAACACCTCAATCAACTGATGCAGGAACTGACCCGCAATCCGCAGCGACTGACCGATCAGGATCTGCGCCAAGGGATTGTGGCGATGCGGCAACTACTGGAACATTACTTTTCCGAGCAGGGAGATGAAGGCTTTACGCCGCGTCATCCCCGCCATGCGCGTGCGCACAACGGAAAATCCTGGCGCTCTCTGGATAATATCAACCGAATGCTGAGCGATCCCAATAGCCGCAGCCGTAGAATCATCCTTCTAGAACTGTTTTCGACGCTGTTGCAGGCGAAAGGCGCGTTATCGCTGGATACGGAATCGCGTCCGCTGTTGCTGGTAGAAGATCCTGAAACACGATTACACCCGATCATGCTGTCGGTTGCCTGGGAGTTGCTGATGCACTTGCCCTTGCAAAAAGTCACCACCACCAATTCCGGCGATCTGCTGTCGCTGGTGCCGGTGGAGCAGGTATGCCGCTTGGTGCGGGAATCCTCGCGTGTGTCGACTTACCGTATTGGGAAGCAAGGGATGAGTCCTGAAGACAGCCGCCGTATCGCGTTCCATATCCGCTTTAATCGCCCCTCATCACTGTTTGCGCGCTGCTGGCTGCTGGTTGAAGGTGAAACGGAAGTGTGGATGCTTAGCGAACTTGGTCGTCAATGTGGGCATCACTTTGAGGCAGAAGGGGGGCGCGTCATTGAATTTGCGCAATCAGGGCTACGACCGCTGCTGAAATTTGCGCACCGCATGGGCATTGAGTGGCATGTGCTGGTGGACGGCGATGACACAGGTAAAAAGTATGCTGCCACAGCACGCAGCTTGCTGACCCAACAGGGGGAAACCGATCGTGACCACATCACGATGCTTTCTGCCCCTGATATGGAGCATTTTATGTATCGCAATGGCTATAAGGACGTTTTTCACCGCGTTGCACAGTTGCCGGAAAATGTGCCGCTCTCGGCCGCGAAAGTGATTGTGAAAGCGATTCACCGTGCCTCAAAACTGGATCTGGCTATCGAGGTGGCAATGGCTGCGGCTGAACGCGGTAATGACGCCATTCCTGTGTTGATTCGCACGCTTTTTTCACGCGTGCTCTGGTTGGCGCGTGGCCGAGCTGATTGAGCCGAACCGCTCTTAGAGAATCCAAAATAAAAATGCCGGTTGTAAAACCAGCATTTTCTTCTGTGGATAATAGCGAACGTGTTTCAAACCACCGCTAGGCTACGGCCTCGGCGACCAGCGGGACGATCAAACTGGCGTGATTTCCTTTAGGTCCTTTATGAACATCAAATCTGACCGCCTGGCCTGCCTTCAGCGTACGATAACCGTCCATTTGAATCGTCGAGTAGTGGGCAAAGATATCCTCGCCTCCACCCTCGGGACAGATAAATCCAAAGCCTTTGGCATTATTGAACCATTTAACAGTACCTGTCTCCATGCATTTACGTCCTTCGCAAGAGTGTTATCGAAACGAGAGGTTAGGTTATTTGGTCGATATGAATGCGAATTGATTAAAACCCCGTCAATTCACCTGTACACTCTAGTGAAATCGAAAAGAGCGTCAAGCCATCCCACTGGGGCAGCACAGAGCAGTTTGTCAAAGTTTGATGCAGGTAACGCAATTGATGATTTTCATGCAGGGTTGTTGCTTCAATACGTGTGCTGTTACCGATGACATCACCGGACGATTTCTTGCTTCTTGGCAACACAGCGCGCGTGCAGGTGATAAAATAAAGAGTAAATGGCTGATGTGGGACACTCAGCCTGGTGTCGCATTAATGAATCAGCCTGGTGTCGCATTAATGAAGATGGATGAATAATGAGTAACCGCAGTGTTGGGATTGAAAATAGGTGGGGGCAGGCTACCCACGTTGATGCAACGTCGGATATTCGTATGGAGAGCCGTCCCTGGACGCATTCTGACAGCGTTCTGCTGGAAAAACAGCAGCAAAAACTGCAACCGCCATCGATGTATAACTTGATTTTAAACAATGATGATTACACCCCGATGGAATTTGTTATTGACGTTCTTCAAAAGTTCTTTTCTTATGATATTGAACGCGCAATGCAACTTATGCTGACGGTTCACTACGAAGGGAAGGCTGTCTGTGGTGTTTTCAGTGCCGATGTGGCTGAAACCAAGACGGTGCAAGTGAATCGCTATGCAAGGGAAAATGAGCACCCGTTGCTCTGTACGCTGGAAAGGGCCTGATATCAGGTAATTTATTGTGGGGAGGCGCCTATGCTTAATCAAGAACTGGAACTCAGTCTCAACATGGCTTTCGCCAGAGCGCGTGAGCGCCGCCACGAGTTTATGACCGTGGAGCATTTGCTACTGGCGTTGCTCAGCAACCCGGCAGCGCGCGAAGCGTTGGAAGCATGCTCGGTGGATTTGGCTGCACTGCGCCAGGAGCTGGAAACGTTCATCGAACAGACCACCCCGACGTTACCGCAAAATAATGAAGAACGTGAAACGCAACCGACGCTGAGTTTTCAGCGCGTATTGCAACGTGCCGTGTTCCACGTTCAGTCTTCTGGCCGCAGTGAAGTCTCTGGTGCCAACGTGCTGGTGGCTATCTTCAGCGAGCAGGAATCGCAGGCGGCTTATCTGCTGCGTAAGCATGATGTGAGTCGGCTTGATGTGGTGAACTTCATTTCCCACGGCACGCGTAAAGAAGAGCCTGGTCAGGCACCAAGCTCGGAAAACCCTGTTAACGAAGAGCCGGTAGGTGGGGAGGATCGCATGGAAAACTTCACCACTAACCTCAATCAATTGGCTCGCATTGGCGGTATCGATCCCCTGGTTGGGCGTGAGAAAGAGCTGGAGCGCACCATTCAGGTGCTGTGCCGTCGGCGTAAAAACAATCCGCTGCTGGTTGGCGAATCTGGCGTAGGGAAAACGGCCATTGCGGAAGGTCTGGCCTGGCGCATTGTTCAAGGCGATGTGCCGGAAGTTATGGCCGGTTGCACGCTCTATTCTCTTGATATCGGTTCGCTGCTGGCGGGTACCAAGTATCGTGGCGATTTTGAAAAACGTTTCAAAGCGCTGCTCAAGCAACTGGAACAGGATCAAAGCAGTATCCTGTTTATTGATGAAATCCACACCATTATCGGTGCGGGAGCGGCTTCAGGTGGACAGGTCGATGCGGCTAATTTGATTAAACCGCTACTCTCCAGCGGCAAGATTCGGGTTATCGGTTCTACCACGTACCAGGAATTCAGCACTATCTTTGAAAAAGACCGTGCTTTGGCGCGTCGTTTCCAAAAAATCGATATTACTGAACCAAGCGTCGAAGAGACCGTACAAATCATTAATGGACTCAAACCGAAATATGAAGCTCACCATGATGTGCGTTACACGGCTAAAGCCGTGCGTGCCGCTGTTGAACTGTCGGTCAAATACATCAACGATCGCCACCTGCCGGATAAAGCTATCGATGTGATCGATGAGGCTGGCGCACGCAGTCGTTTGCTGCCGGTCAGCAAACGCAAAAAAACGGTGAACGTTTCAGATATTGAATCGGTGGTGGCGCGCATCGCCCGTATCCCCGAAAAGACCGTTTCAGCCAGCGATCGTGAGGTGCTGAAAAACCTGAGCGACCGCTTGAAGATGCTGGTGTTCGGTCAGGATAAGGTCATTGAAGCGCTGAGCGAGGCTATCAAGATGAGCCGCGCCGGTTTGGGCAGTGAACGCAAGCCTGTCGGTTCTTTCCTGTTTGCTGGGCCGACCGGGGTTGGGAAAACGGAAGTCACCGTGCAACTGGCGAAAGCGATGGACATTGAGCTTCTGCGCTTTGATATGTCGGAATACATGGAGCGCCACACGGTGAGCCGTCTGATCGGTGCGCCTCCCGGCTACGTTGGTTTCGATCAGGGTGGATTGCTGACTGACGCGGTGATCAAACATCCGCATTCGGTGTTGCTGCTCGATGAAATTGAAAAAGCGCATCCGGATGTCTTCAACCTGCTATTGCAGGTGATGGATAACGGTACGCTGACCGACAATAACGGTCGCAAGGCGGATTTCCGTAACGTAATTGTCGTCATGACCACCAATGCGGGCGTGCAAGAAACCCAGCGTAAATCGATTGGCCTGATTCAACAGGACAGCAGCGATGCGATGGAAGGGATTAAAAAGATCTTCACGCCGGAATTCCGCAACCGCCTCGACGGCATCATCTGGTTTAACCATCTGTCAACGCAGATCATTCAGCAGGTGGTGGATAAGTTCGTCGTGGAACTGCAAGCGCAGTTGGACGCCAAGGGCGTGTCGTTGGAAGTCAGTGAAAATGCGCGTAACTGGCTGGCGGATAAAGGCTATGACAAGGCGATGGGCGCGCGACCAATGGTGCGTGTGATTCAGGAAAACCTCAAAAAACCGTTGGCAAACGAACTGCTGTTTGGCTCGTTGGTGAATGGCGGCTCCGTGAAGGTGGAACTGGATAGCGCGACGAAAGCACTAACTTACAGCTTCCACAGTGCGCAAAAGCTGAAAGCGGAATGGACTGTACACTAAGTGTGTCATTGAGCAGTAAAAGAAAAAGCACTGCTTTTTTTGTCTTGGCTGTGGCGAGTACCGCCACGCGCAATCTGTACCAAAAGCAAAAGCCCTTACCTGAATAGGGAATGGCACATAAGGCGGGTACATCCTCACCTGTCGCTATGCTAGCGACAGGTGAACCGATTAACGGCTACGGAAGACAATGCGGCCTTTACTCAGGTCGTACGGGGTCAGCTCTACAGTGACTTTGTCACCCGTCAGGATGCGGATATAGTTTTTACGCATTTTACCGGAGATATGAGCGGTAACCACGTGTCTGTTTTCCAACTCAACGCGGAACATGGTGTTAGGCAGTGTATCAAGCACGGTGCCTTGCATTTCAATATTGTCTTCTTTGGCCATCGAATCCTCTAGGGTTAACTACCTTAACTTTTTTAACGGGCACGATAATGCCGAAAAACCGGCATTATGTAAAGGAGTGTTGATGATCTCAGCAGCAACTTTCGGATAAGAAGGGCGTATGAGCACGCTTATCTTTCTCCAACAGGCGCTAGTGGCAGTGCTTGTGGCTGCCAGCTGGACGCCGCGAGAGGAGCATCCTGCAATGCGCGTAGTGCCGTAAGATACGTCTTGCGTGAGACTTCGGTGGCACCGAGAGAAGCCGTGTGAGCGTTTAGCACCTGGCAATCGAGCAACTGCCCGCCACAACGCACAAAATGCGTGACAAGGGCAACCAGCGCGCATTTAGACGCGTTATCTAGGTTGCTGAACATCGACTCGCCGCAAAACAGCTTTCCTTGCGCAATGCCATACAGCCCACCCACCAATTCATCCTGGTGACAGACTTCTATGGAATGTGCGTGCCCCAGCTCATGCAGCGTGCAGTAAGCGGCGATCGTCTCTGGACTGATTCAGGTTCCTTCCTGACGCGCGTGTGCACAGGCGTGTATCACGGCGCTGAACGCAGAGTTAAGCGTGACGTGAAAAGGGGCTGCTTGCGCATGAACTTGTGCAGGCTACGGCTGATATGGGGCCCTTCAGGATGCAATATGGCGCGTGGATCGGGAGACCACCACAGAATGGGATCGCCGGGAGAGTACCAGGGAAAAATGCCGCCAGCAATCGGTCTGGCGAAAGGTCTCCGCCAAAGGCCAATAAACCGTTGGGATCAGTCAACGCCTTCTCCACCGGAGGAAAAAGCGTGGTATTGGATGAAAGTTGAAATAGCTGCATCATGCCTGCCGGATGGCGTGTTGATGGAACTGCCAATAGCGGCCGCGTGCTGCCAGCAGATCGGCGTGGCGCCCTTGCTCAACCAGACGACCATTATCCAGTACGCAAATACGATCCAGATACGCCAGATCGTGCAGGCGATGGGTAATGATGATAACCGTTTTGCCGTGGGTGTTTTCACGCAGTAGATGCAGGATTTTTTGCTCGGTATCGGCATCCAATCCTTCGGTCGGTTCATCCAACAGCACCAAGGGAGCAGGATGGAGTAGGGCGCGAGCCAATCCAAGGCGGCGCTGTTCCCCGCCTGAGAGTTGGCGTCCGCCTTCACCGATCCAGGCATTAAGGCCCTCTGGCGTTTCCAGTAAATTACCTAGTCCTACCTGTTCCAACTGTTGGCTCAGTTGGGCATCGCTGGCTTGCGGTGCGGCCAGTAGCAAGTTGTCGCGCAGCGTCGCGCTAAAAATATGTATCCGCTGTGGCACCACGCTCATCATGTCACGCAGTGCCGGTTCACTCCACTGTGCGAGTGGCAGACCGTTCAGGGTAATGCTTCCTGCATCGCAGTCCCAGGTGCGGGTAAGTAATTGCAATAGAGTTGACTTGCCACACCCGGTACGTCCCAGCAGCGCAATGTGTTCGCCCGGCGCGATATCCAGCGTAATGTTCTGCAATACCGGCAGCGGTTGGCCCTGATAAGTGAAGCTTACCTGCTGTAGTGATAGCGTTGCCGTGGTGGTTAACGTTGCGGAGGGGGCTGCCGTTGTGAAAACCACCGCAGGCTGCTGACGCAGAATCTGGTCAACGCGCGTGGCTGATGCGATCACCTGACCCAGGTGTTGAAACGCACCGGTAACCGGACCTAATGCTTCAAACGCAGCCAGTGCAGTAAATACAAACAGAGCAATCAACGCTCCTGGTTGCGTATCACCGCCAATTCCCGCCGCTGCCAGCCAGAGAATGGCGGTAACGGTAATACCGGTGCAGAGCAGCATCAGTGCCTGCGACAGGCCAGTCAGGCGCGCCTGACGCTGTTGCTGTGTCAGCCAGGCCTGTTCTGTATCGGTGAGCTGGCGGCGAAAGGCGGTCTGCGCGCCAAACAGAGTCAATTCGGCTTGCCCTTGTAGCCAGGTAGTTAACTGCGTGCGATAACGTGAGCGCAGCAGCGTGAGATGGGTGCCAATCGGTTTGCCCGCACGGTAGAACACCGGCGGGAGCAAAGCTAACAGCAGCAACATAATGGTGCCGAGGGTCAATGCCAGCGAGGCGTCAAGCCAGCTAAGCCCGTAAGTCACCACCAGGATCACCACCAGCGCGCTGACCAATGGCGATATCACGCGCAAGTAAAGGTGATCGAGCGTATCAACATCGGCAACCAGACGGTTGAGTAAATCGGCCTGACGAAACCGGGCTAACCCCCCTGGTGAAAGTGGGAGCGTGCGCGAAAAGGTAAACACGCGCAGGTGTTGCAGCACGCGGAAGGTCGCGTCATGGCTCACCAGACGCTCGGCATAACGTCCGGCGGTACGTAGGATCGCCGCACCGCGCACACCCGCCGCAGGCAGCATATAGTTGAAGGTCATAAATCCGGCAAGGCCTGCCAGTGATGCCCCTGCCAGAAACCAGCCGGAGAGCGTCAACAGCCCAATACTTGCCAATAATGTGACAATGGCGAGCACTATGCCAATGCTCAGCCGCCAAATGTGGCGACGATACAGCAGGAGAAAGGGTTTCAGTACCTGCAACGGACTATTCTGCGACATATTAGTAAGCTCCCCGACGCTGTGCCAGAAGATCGGCAAACGGGCCTGACTGCTGACGTAGCGTGTCATAGTCACCCTGCTGCACCAGTTGTCCTTTTTCCATCACCCATACGCTATCGTAATAGCGAGTGTCATCAAGGCGATGCGTTACCAGCAGGGTGGTTTGCTGACGTGCGGCGTTTCCCAAGGCGTGCATCACGCGCTGTTCACTGTGTGAATCCAGGCTGGCCGTTGGTTCATCCAGAAGGAGCAACTGTGAGTGCTTTAACAATGCCCGCGCAACGGCAACGCGTTGTGCCTGTCCGACAGAGAGTCGCGCTGCGCCGTCACCCACGACGGTATCGAGACCCTGCGGCAACAAGGGCAGAAACTCGCGCACGTAAGCGCGTTCCACCGCGTGTTGCAACGTGTCCTCACTGGCCTGTTGGTTCCCCAATAGAATATTGCTGCGCAACGTTTCTTCTGGTAAATGCGGATTTTGTCCTAACCAACTGATGTGTTTACGCCATGCAGTCGCATCCAGCGCATGCAGTTCCTGCCCGTTGATACATAACGAACCACGATAGGGCAAAAAACCGAGCAGTACGTTAAGCAACGAACTTTTCCCGGCACCGCTCACGCCGACCAGCGCCACCCGCAGTCCCGGTTCTAGCGTAAAGGTCATAGGCTCGGTTAGCGCACCGCCAGTGGGCGATAGCACCACCAGTTGGTGAGCCTGAATGGTAATCGTCTCGGCGTCAAAAGGCTGAGTGCCGAGACCGACTTCTTCCGCTTCAGCGGTAAGAAAGCTCACCAGCGATTCCGCGGCGCCTACGGCCTGCGCTTTCGCGTGATAAAATGTGCCCAGATCGCGCAACGGTTGAAAAAACTCGGGGGCGAGAATCAAGACCAGAAAGCCGGCAAACAGGGTGACGCCGGTGCCATAATGGCCGAAATCCAGCTTGCCAAGGTAAGAAAAGCCAAAATACACCGCGACGACCGCGATGGAGATAGACGCAAAAAACTCCAATACGCCGGAAGAAAGAAACGCCATACGCAACACTTCCATGGTGCGACTGCGAAAATCCTCCGATGCCCGACGAATGTCATCCACTTCGGCAGCCACGCGATGGAACAGTCGCAACGTTTCCATGCCGCGCAACCGATCGAGGAAATGGCCGCTCAGTCGTGCCAGTGCCAGAAAATTGCGGCGGTTGGCATCTGCGGCCCCCATGCCGACCAGCGCCATAAACAACGGGATCAGCGGGGCGGTAACCAGCAAGATGAGTGCCGCCGCCCAGTTGATGGGAAACACATAGGCCAGAATCAGCAGAGGAATCAAGGCTGCAAGATACATTTGTGGCAGATAGCGCGCATAGTAATCCTGCATATCTTCGACTTGTTCCAAAATAAGCGTCGCCCAACTGCCGGCTGGTTTTCCCTGCACCCAGGTGGGCCCTAAGCGCTGTAATTTTTCCAGTACCTGATGGCGAATTTGTTGCCGTACTGCCTCGCCACAGCGAAAGCCCACCTGCTCGCGCAGTAAGTGCGTGAGCGCGCGTGCGGCAAACAAGCCAATAAGCAGCATGAACTCGCCGACGAGTGTCTGACGAGGCACGTGCTCAATAATCAAGGCGTGCAACAATGTTGCCAATACCCACGCCTGTGCCACGATCAGAAGACAGCTTACCACCCCAAGTAATAAAGAGAGGTGGAGCCAGCGTTGTGCCAGTTTGCTCTGTTGTTTTAGCCAGCGAGCAAGTTGTTGCTGTCGAGTCTTTTTCATAGAGTACCGGGCTGCGCTATAGAGAGGGGAATACCCAAAAAGCCAACCTTTATGTAACTGTTATATAACAAAAAGCAGGCTGGTATTCAGCGTGGCCTCATGTTACCGCGCTAAAGTGCAGGTGCAAACCAAAAAGGAGGGAGAAAATGCGGGGAGAGATCAATTTTCCCAAAAGGGAGCCAAAAGAATCCACTTATTCAGGTGGTACGATCTGAATAAGGGGAAAAGGGCAGAATATTATCGGGTAGCGAGGTCATCCAAATAGCGCCCCGCATCCAGAGCGGCCATGCAACCGGTGCCCGCCGAGGTAATGGCCTGACGGTAGATGTGATCCATCACGTCGCCTGCGGCAAACACACCAGGGATGCTGGTCTGTGTAGCGTTGCCGTGGATGCCGGATTGTACCTTGATATAGCCGTTTTCCAGCGCCAGTTGACCGTCAAAAATGGCAGTGTTTGGGCTGTGGCCGATGGCGATAAATACGCCAGCCAGCGCCAGTTCTTCACTCTCATCCGTGCGGGTGTTACGAATACGAACGCCAGTCACTCCCATGTCATCGCCCAGCACTTCGTCCAGCGTGCGATAGGTGTGCAATACAATATTGCCGTTTTGCACTTTGTCCATCAGACGGTCGATCAGGATTTTCTCTGCGCGAAAGCTGTCACGACGGTGGATTAAGTGAACTTGCTGAGCAATGTTAGACAGGTAAAGTGCTTCTTCCACCGCGGTATTGCCGCCACCGACTACGGCGACTCGTTGGTTACGATAAAAGAATCCGTCACACGTGGCGCAGGCAGACACGCCTTTACCTTTAAAGGCTTCTTCGGAAGGCAGACCGATGTAGCGTGCGGAGGCACCGGTCGCCACGATCAGGGCATCATAGGTATATTCTTCGCTGTCGCCAAATAGACGAAACGGGCGTTGTTGCAAATCAACGCGCTGGATGTGATCGAAAATGATCTCGGTGTTGAACTTTTCAGCATGAGCGTGCATGCGGTCCATCAGCAATGGCCCGGTAAGCCCTTCCGCGTCGCCCGGCCAGTTTTCCACTTCTGTCGTGGTTGTCAACTGCCCGCCTTTTTCCATGCCGGTGATCAACACCGGATGCAGGTTAGCGCGCGCGGCGTACACCGCAGCGGTATAGCCCGCTGGGCCAGAACCTAAAATCAATAGCTTGTGGTGCTTGACGGTACCCATATGTTCCTCTTTCTTGCAACGGTCTACTTAACACCGATTGTAAGGAAATTACCGGGCTAAAAAAAGTAGGCAGCAAAATTGTTACCTATTTGTTTAATCTGTTGTGCCGATAACCCATACAATTCACTGATAAGACAGCGTCATTTATTAGCGAAATGATTGAAAATGGTCTTACCGAGTGCACAGTAGGGTTTTATTTGGCAGTTTCTTCTGATTTTCATTGTTTTGCTTTGACAATCGGCTACCGTTTTGCGAAAATATCTAAGGAATAGGAAACTATTTGTATGTGAATGGTTGAAAGCTCGGTTTTTCTTTATGTTGTGGCTTTTACCGTGCGACCGCTGATGGTGCGTTTATAACAGGACAGACAGGGTGTTATGCACGCAGGGATGACATTGCGGTGCGCCGCGGCGGTGAAAGGAGAGTGACGTAAAGCGACCCTTGATATACAAAATATACAGCGCGTCTTCTTTTAGGGCTGCTCTGATACATTGATGTGGGTCGGAGTGTAGCAAGGGCAAGGATGTAGTGAAGAGAGACAATAAGAATGGTAGACACGAAAAAACGACCGGGAAAAGATCTTGATCGCGTCAATCGCAATATCCTGAATGAATTACAAAAAGACGGCCGAATCTCTAACGTTGAACTTTCCAAACGCGTAGGGCTTTCTCCTACACCGTGTCTGGAACGCGTGCGCCGCCTGGAGCGTCAGGGCTTTATCAATGGCTATACCGCATTGCTGAACCCGCATTACCTCGATGCTTCACTTCTGGTGTTTGTTGAGATCACGCTAAACCGCGGTGCGCCTGATGTTTTTGAGCAGTTCAACACTGCTGTGCAAAAATTGGAAGGAATTCAGGAGTGCCATCTGGTCTCCGGGGATTTCGACTATTTGCTGAAAACACGCGTGCCGGATATGTCCGCATACCGTAAGCTGCTGGGTGAAACATTGCTACGCTTGCCGGGTGTGAACGATACCCGTACCTACGTGGTGATGGGAGAAGTAAAACAGAGCAATCGTCTGGTGATCAGAACGCGCTAAACGCAGGGGTGCAAAGCCCGCTAATTTCATCTACACTCCTGTGAATATATACAGTCACAGCGCCGAGTTCGCCTCGGCGTTTTGTCATGAACATGAACAGGACCCCTGGAGAGACGCTTGAGCCAGGAATATACCGAAGACAAAGACGTGGCGCTGAAGAAACTCAGCGGCAGCCGTCGTTTATTGGAAGCGATTTTAATCGTTGTTGCGCTATTCGCCGTTTATTTGAGCGTAGCGCTGGTTAGCTTCAGTCCGTCCGACCAGAGCTGGTCACAAACTGCCTGGCATGGGCCCATTCATAATCTTGGCGGTGGTGTTGGCGCTTGGCTGGCCGATACGCTGTTTTTCATCTTTGGCGGGCTGGCTTATGCCATTCCACCGATCATGCTGTCGCTGTGCTGGGTGGCCTTTCGCCAGCGCGATAATCAGAGCGATGTCGATCTGTTTACTCTCTCTTTGCGCCTGATTGGTACGTTGGCGCTGATCCTCACGTCCTGCGGTCTAGCCACGCTCAATGTGGACGATCTCTACTATTTTGTCTCTGGTGGTGTGCTGGGCAGTTTGCTGAGCAGTTCAATGGTCCCGCGTTTCAACAGCATGGGTGCCACGCTGATTCTGCTCTGCGTCTGGGCAGCGGGGTTGACGCTGTTTACCGGTTGGTCATGGTTGACGATTGCGGAAAAAATCGGCGGCGCGGTATTAGGCCTTCTGACGTTCTTCTCCAACCGTTCTCGCGTAGAAGATAACTACCGCGATGAGGATGACGATTTGCACGACAATGCGGATCGGGAGGGCGAACACTCCGATACATTAACCGCGTCAACTGAGGCAATAGCCGAAGACGTGGATGCGGATGACATATTGCTGGCACCAGCTGCGCGTGAGCGCGCCGCTGATGAAACAGAGCAAAACAGTACGGTAAGTGGCGTTGACGCAACGGATCATCTTGCTCCGGTGCAGGAGTCGATTCCGGTTGATACGGTGCCAGACTCAACGATCGCGCCCAGAGCATTCACCCCGGCTACGCCAGCAACGGCTGGCAGTCATGAGACCCACGGACAGGATTCACTGCCGCCGCTTTACGCGTTTGAGTTGCCGCAAGCTGCTGTGCAGGAAAATAACGCGTTACCCGCCTTTTCGCCGGCGACTGTGCCCGATCGCGATCGCACGCCGCCGTTGGGTTCTATTCATGATCTGGGTGCACCCGCAGTGGCCGCGGCCACGCCTGCGTCTAGCGATGCCGTGCCCTTTATGCCTGCCTTTACGGCCGCAGGGGAGGATAATCCTCAGGTGAAACAAGGCATGGGGCCTGAATTGCCGCGTCCGAATCCGGTTCGTATTCCTACCAGGCGTGAACTGGCGTCTTATGGCATCAAGTTGCCGTCACAGCGTCAGGCAGAAGATCAAGGGCGAGAAGCACAACGTTTGGCACAGTCCCAGCCTGAAACGATTGAAAGGGTTGCACCCGAAGAGGCTGACGTTGACGAGGCCGCACAAGAGGCTGCTCTGCGTCAGGCTTATCCGGAGAAACAAGAGCAACGCTACGGCGAGGACTATGCCGAAAGCGAACAGGATGAAGAGGCACTGTTGCAGGCACAATTGGCGCAGGCGTTTGCTCAGCAGCAACAGGCGCGTTATGACGTTAGTGCGCAGCCAGAAGGTCCGAGCGCAACGCCAGCCGTCGAGCCCGTAGGCACAAAAGAGCTGGCCTCAGCCAGTGTGACGGCAGCATTTATCGCCGGTGTTGCTGCGGATGCCGATGCGAATGAGCCTGCCTTTTCTTTCTCGCCGTTTAACGATTTGGTGGATGAGTCGCCCAAAGCTCCGCTGTTTACCTTGTCGCCAGCCGATGTGGCTGAATCGGAGCAGGATTCTGCCCCCCCATCGCCCACATGGCGTGCGGCAACTGGCGACGATGATAGCCTGGCAACGCGCGCACATCCGGTGGTGGAGCCTCAACATAGCGAGGATTTCGCCGATGAGGATGAGCCTGAAAGCGATGCCACGCCTTCGTTGATGGATAGTCTTATTCATCCGTTTTTGGTGCGTAACGATCAGCCTCTGCAAAAGCCAACCACACCATTGCCTACGCTGGAACTTCTCACAGCACCGCCGGAAAGTGAAGCGCCGGTGGACCATTTCGAGCTTGAGCAGACCGCGCGTCTGATTGAAGCGCGTCTGGCGGATTATCGTGTTACCGCCAGCGTGGTGAGTTACGATGCAGGGCCAGTGATCACCCGTTTTGAGCTGGACTTGGCTCCCGGCGTGAAGGCCGCACGTATTTCCAACCTGTCGCGTGACCTGGCGCGCTCGCTGTCAGTCGTAGCGGTGCGCGTGGTGGAAGTTATCCCCGGTAAACCTTATGTCGGTCTGGAACTACCGAATAAACTCCGCCACACCGTTTATCTGCGCGAAGTGCTCGATTGCAAGGCATTCCGTGATAACCCGTCACCGCTGGCAGTGGTGCTGGGCAAAGATATTGCTGGTCAACCGGTGGTCGCCGATCTGGCGCGTATGCCGCACTTGCTGGTGGCAGGGACGACAGGGTCGGGTAAATCTGTCGGCGTAAACACCATGATCATCAGCATGCTGTATAAGGCGACGCCGCAAGATGTGCGCTTTATCATGATCGACCCCAAAATGCTTGAGCTGTCGGTCTACGAAGGTATCCCACATTTGCTGACCGAAGTGGTCACCGACATGAAAGATGCGGCGAATGCGTTGCGCTGGTGCGTCGGTAAAATGGACCGTCGCTATAAGCTGATGTCCGCATTGGGCGTGCGCAATCTGGAAGGCTATAACGAGCGGGTGAAAGCGGCGGAAGCGATGGGGCGTCCGATCCCTGACCCGTTCTGGAAACCCGGCGACAGCATGGATACTACACCGCCCGTGCTGGAGAAATTACCCTTTATCGTGGTGATGGTGGATGAATTTGCTGATCTGATGATGGCGGTTGGCAAAAAGGTGGAAGAGCTGATCGCTCGCCTGGCGCAGAAAGCGCGCGCGGCCGGTATCCACCTGGTGCTGGCGACGCAGAGGCCTTCCGTGGATGTTATCACTGGCCTCATCAAGGCCAATATTCCAACGCGTATCGCTTTTACCGTGTCGAGTAAAATTGATTCACGTACCATCCTCGATCAGGGCGGTGCTGAATCGCTGCTGGGAATGGGGGATATGTTGTACATGGCACCAAACTCCTCCATTCCGGTGCGTGTGCATGGCGCGTTCATTCGCGACCAGGAAGTTCATGCCGTGGTCCTGGACTGGAAAGCGCGCGGGCGTCCGCAGTACATTGACAATATCACCAGTGCCAGCGATGACGGTGAAGGCGGTAATCTGGAATTTGGCGGCGATGAAGATTTGGATTCGCTGTTCGATCAGGCCGTGGCCTTTGTTGTAGAAAAACGGCGAGCCTCCATTTCTGGCGTGCAACGTCAATTCCGCATCGGCTACAATCGTGCCGCGCGTATTGTGGAACAGATGGAAATGCAAGGCATCGTTAGCGCGCCGGGGCATAATGGCAACCGAGACGTGTTGGCACCGCCGCCCATGGACTGATGCCATTTACAGACAATTCGTCTACCGCATCGCGTGATTCTCAGGCAATAGTTATAGGTAGCACGGCGAGCAGTAGGTCGTGCAGTACGACATGTGCAAAGTACGATAGTCAGACCGCGATGGCAGTCTTTTGAATCGACAGCAAAGGATGTAAATAATGAGAACAGGCTTAGTGGCAGGCGCGCTGATCGCCGGGATGACGTCCAGCGCGGTTTATGCCGATGCGGCGAGCGATTTACAGAGCCGACTGAACAAAGTGAACAGCTTCCATGCGACGTTCACCCAGAAAGTCACTAGCGCTGAAGGGACGGCGGTGCAGGAAGGTCAGGGGGAACTCTGGCTGAAGCGGCCAAATCTGTTCAACTGGAAGACCACCGCGCCGGATGAAAGCGTGCTGATCTCTGATGGCAAGACGCTGTGGTTCTATAACCCGTTCGTTGAACAGGTGACAGCGACCTGGCTGAAAGAAGCCACGGGCAATACGCCCTTTATGCTCATCACACGTAACGATGCCAGCGAATGGGGCCAGTATAACGTGCGTCAGCAAGGGGATGACTTTGAGTTAACGCCGAAAGCGGCCAAGGGCAACCTGAAACAGTTTGCCATCAACGTCAATGCCAGCGGCACCATCAAGAGCTTTGTCGCGACAGAGCAGGATGGGCAACGCAGCAGCTATACCCTGCAAAACCAGCAAAATGGCGCTGTGGATAGCAGCAAGTTCACCTTTACGCCGCCGAAAGGCGTGACGCTGGACGATCAACGGCAGTGAGGCCATCGTGAGTAACCTGTCGCTGGATTTTTCGGACAATAGCTTTCAGCCGCTTGCGGCGCGTATGCGGCCCGCTACGTTGGAGCAATATATCGGTCAACAGCATCTGCTAGGCGCGGGTAAGCCCTTGCCGCGAGCGATAGAGGCGGGGCAGTTACACTCCATGATTCTATGGGGGCCGCCAGGCACCGGAAAAACCACGATGGCAGGGCTGATTGGTCGCTACGGACACGCTGACGTGGAGCGGATCTCGGCCGTGACCTCCGGCATCAAAGAGATTCGTGAAGCGATAGAGCGTGCGCGGCAAAATCGCGATGCCGGGCGACGCACCATCCTGTTCGTGGATGAAGTACATCGCTTCAACAAGAGCCAGCAGGATGCTTTTCTGCCGCACATTGAAGATGGCACCATCACTTTCATAGGCGCAACCACCGAAAACCCTTCGTTTGAGCTTAATTCGGCGCTGCTGTCGCGTGCGCGCGTCTATTTACTGAAGGCACTCACCGCAGAAGACATCGAACAGGTGTTACAGCAGGCGATGACCGATACCGCACGAGGGTTTGGCGGGCAGAACATCGTATTGCCGCCTGAGACGCAGCGATTGCTGGCGGAACTGGTGAATGGCGATGCGCGCCGCGCGTTGAACAGTCTGGAAATGATGGCGGATATGGCCGAGGTCGATGCGCAGGGCAACCGGGTGCTAACCCCCGAACTGCTGCACGAAGTGTCGGGCGAACGTAGCGCGCGCTTTGATAACAAGGGCGGCCGTTACTATGACCTTATTTCTGCATTGCATAAATCGGTGCGAGGTTCAGCACCTGATGCCGCATTGTACTGGTATGCACGCATTATTACCGTCGGTGGCGATCCGCTGTATGTTGCACGGCGTCTGTTGGCGATAGCCTCTGAAGATGTGGGCAATGCCGATCCGCGGGGAATGCAGGTGGCGATCGCCGCCTGGGATTGTTTCACCCGCGTGGGGCCGGCAGAAGGGGAACGCGCTATTGCTCAGGCGATTGTGTATCTGGCTTGTGCACCCAAGAGTAATGCGGTCTACACCGCCTTTAAAGCGGCGATGCAGGATGCCAGAGAGAAACCGGATTACGACGTGCCGGAGCATTTGCGCAATGCGCCCACCAAACTGATGAAAGAGATGAGATTGAGTGCGGAATACCGCTACGCCCATGATGAACCCAATGCCTACGCGGCGGGTGAAGACTATTTCCCGCAAGCGATGGCGCAAACGCGTTACTATCAGCCAACGTCACGCGGTCTGGAAGCCAAAATTGGTGAAAAGCTAGCCTGGCTGACTGCACAGGATCAAAATAGCCCGACAAAACGCTACCGCTGAACTAGGCGTTGCGGTAAGGTTATAAAGTTCTTTTCTACCGCGCGACGGGTGTCGCGCAACGTAAAATTTCACCAAAAAACATTAAAACAGGATTAGCATGCTCGATCCCAATTTACTGCGTAATGAGCTAGACGCAGTTGCCGAAAAGCTACTGGCTCGCAGAGGTTTTAAACTGGATGTAGACACGCTGCGTCAACAAGAAGAACGCCGCAAAGTGCTACAAGTAGAAACGGAAAGTCTGCAAGCAGAGCGTAACTCCCGATCGAAAGAGATCGGTGCGGCTAAATCTCGTGGTGAAGATATCGAACCGTTGCGCCGCGAAGTAGTGAATACCCTGGGTGAAAAGCTGGATGCGGCCAAGGCCGAGCTGGATGCCTTGCAAAATGCCATTCGTGAACTGGCGTTAACCATTCCGAATATGCCGGACGACACTGTGCCGTTGGGCAAAGATGAGCATGATAACCAAGAAATCAGCCGCTGGGGTGAACCACGTCAGTTTGATTTCCAGGTGCGCGATCATGTTGATTTAGGCGAATTGGCGAAAGGCGTCGATTTTGCTGCTGGTGTTAAATTGACCGGTGCGCGTTTCGTTGTCATGAAAGGACAAATTGCTCGCCTGCACCGTGCGCTGTCACAATTTATGCTGGATCTGCATACCGAACAGCACGGTTATCAGGAAGCCTACGTGCCTTATCTGGTTAACCACGCTACGCTGTACGGTACCGGCCAGTTGCCGAAGTTTGGTGAAGACCTGTTCCACACTAAACCGTTGGATGAAGAAGCGGAAAGCAGCAATTATGCGCTAATCCCGACGGCGGAAGTGCCGTTGACCAATCTGGTGCGTGATGAAATTCTGGACGAAGAAACGCTGCCGATCAAAATGACGGCGCACACCCCGTGTTTCCGCTCTGAAGCGGGTTCCTATGGTCGTGATACCCGCGGCCTGATCCGCATGCACCAGTTTGACAAAGTGGAGTTGGTGCAGATTGTGCGCCCGGAAGACTCCATGGATGCGCTGGAAACGCTGACGACGCATGCGGAAACCGTGTTGCAACTGCTGCAACTGCCTTATCGCAAGGTGCTGCTGTGTACTGGTGACATGGGCTTTGGCTCAACCAAAACCTACGATCTGGAAGTGTGGCTGCCAGCGCAGAATACCTACCGTGAAATCTCTTCTTGCTCCAACATGGGGGATTTTCAGGCTCGACGCATGCAAGCGCGCTGCCGCAGCAAGAGCGACAAGAAAACGCGTATGGTGCATACGCTGAACGGTTCCGGTCTGGCGGTTGGGCGTACACTGGTTGCCGTGCTGGAAAACTATCAGCAGGCGGACGGACGTATTGCCATTCCTGATGTACTGCGTCCTTATATGGGCGGGTTGGAGTTTATCGGCTAAACATGCCGCTGTCTCGTTATCAAAAGCGCCTTTCGGGGCACTTTTTTTGCATTATGACGCCACAGTATCACAAAACGTGCGGCCTGAGTTTGCCCTCGTTGACTTTTAAACGCGCAGTGGCATGATGCGCGCGCACTTCCTTGTTGTATTGGTTACCCACGCCCACTATGTCTGCTTTTTCTCGCCCAGTGCTGTTATTGCTCTGCGGCCTTATGCTGCTTACGGTTTGTATCGCTGTACTGAATACGTTGGTTCCGTTATGGCTTAACTATCAGCATGATTCCGTGTGGCAGGTAGGCGTTGTGGGGTCATCCTATTTTACGGGTAACTTGCTGGGGACGCTGTTGGCCGGGCGCTTGATTCTCCGTCAAGGATTTAATCGCAGCTATTACCTTGCGGCGTTGCTGTTTGCGTTGGCAACGCTGGGGCTGATGTTTTCCACGGACGTAACCAGTTGGCTGGTATGGAGTTTTGTAGCAGGTGTCGGTTGTGCGTTGATATGGGTTGTGGTGGAAAGTGCGCTGTTGTGCAGCGGCTCATCCACGCACCGTGGTCAACTGCTGGCAGCTTATATGGTTGCCTATTATCTGGGAAGCGTCGTTGGCCAGATTTATGTCGGCCTGCTGCCAACCGCTGTAGCGAGTGTTATTCCCTGGATGGTCATGCTGATTGTGCTTGCCGTGTTACCGTTGCTGTGCACCCGTTTACCGCGTCTGGCGCAGCCGGAGCATCCGGTCCATGTGGGGAAAATGCTGCGTAAACGCAGTGCGCGTCTGGGCATCAATGGCTGTGTGATTTCCGGCGTGATCCTGGGGTCGCTGTATGGGTTGATGCCGCTTTATCTTTCCCACAATGGCACCAGCGATGCCGACGTGGGTTATTGGATGGCGTTGTTGATTGGTGCCGGTATTGTCGGTCAGTGGCCGGTGGGGCGCATGGCAGATCGCTATGGGCGTTTGTTGGTGCTGCGTGTGCTGGTGTTTGCCGTTATTGTCGCCTGCGTTGCGTTACTGAGCGTTGGACATCTGGTAATGGCACCTGCGTTGTTTTTGCTGGGCGGAGCGGGATTTACGCTGTATCCTGTAGCTATGTCCTGAGCGTGCGAAAAGATACGTCATGAAGAGCTGGTAGCGATGAACCAGTCATTGCTGCTCAGTTACACTGTCGGCAGCCTTGTTGGTCCCAGTATGGCGGCCGCGCTGATGAAAACTTATTCTGATCGCGTGCTGTTTGTGCTGATTGCTGCGGTATCGCTGGTTTATCTGGTCATGCTGCTGAAGAAAAGCGATCGCCATCCTAAACCGTTGGCGGCATAAATGTCACTTTAGGCTGGCTAATGAGCTTTTGCCTGCCTCCACGATATTGTTCCATAACGCTTCTGCTACCGGGCTCAGGCGCTGCCTGGCATTGCGAATCAGGTAAAATACTGGTCAGGTTTAACTCGTCAGGGGCGATAGCGGCCAATTTGCCCTGTTGTACCCATGGTGCGGCATAATGATCGGGTAGGTAGCCAATATGGGTGCCGGCTAACAGGAGCAATAAACAGCTTTCGAGGTGCCAGGCGGTTTGATGAAAACCTTTCTTAGAGATTAGCCCTAATTGTTTGCTGATTTCATTAACAGCATGTCCACCAATCATAAGCATTCTCGGGTTCAGTGAGCCATTGCGCCAATCTCTTTCAATGTATTTTGCCTCTTTTGCTGTTGAATACAGATAGCTGTGCTCAATAAATACCGGTTCGTAATAGATATCAACAGGGAAGTCATCGGGTAATGCGCTAAGCACAATGTCCAGATTGGCATTTCTTAGGTGCTCAATCAGTGGAGTATATTCGGAGATCTCCAATTGTACGTTCACTTCGGAACTCTGTTGGTACAGCTTTGCTATTGCGTGTGAGACCACATTGTTGGGATGTGTAGCCGTGTTGTCCAGACAACCGAGTTTCACGGTACCTTTAAGCTGATGTTGAATACGTGCTAATCGATGGGCAAACTCATTGATCGTGGTGATAATAGATTTCGCTTCCTGGTAGACAATTTCTCCTTCGCTTGTGAGTTTAAAACCACTGCGGCCCCGTTCGCAAAGTAGCACGCCAAGCACATCTTCCAGGCGAGAAAGATAGCTGCTTAAAACAGGTTGAGTCAGCCCTGTTGCATCTTGTGCATTGGTAATACCTCGCTTTTCTACGATGATACAAAACAATTTCAGCCAACGAATTTCAAGCTTATCTAATCGCATAAAGCATCCTATTCAATATATCAAATATGGCAAATGTTAACATTGAAAAAAATTGCTATTACCAGAAGTAAATTCGCTTTATGTTATACACACACCCGATCCGATTAGAAAGAAGCCTTACCGTTTTTTGTATTACACCAGGGAAACCCTATTGCCACGTTAAACGTGTCAATGCTTTTTTGATAGCCCCGCGGAAACATCACGTAGAATGTCCGTTAGTGAAATTTAACCTAGATGGGTAATAGTATGTCTGACGAAAAATGTGTTCGAATAAAGTCAAAATCTGGATATGTCTGTGACTATGAATGTGAGGCCGTGCCCAGTGAAGCACGCAAACGATGGTATATCATTGCGCTGATTTGGACTGCTATTGGCATTGATATATCAGGACTTTATCTGGCTTCCTATCTGAGTGGTGGGTTATCATTTGGTGCTGCTGTCAGTGTGACACTTATTGGATCGGCTATTCTCAGTATATTAGCGGCACTTTGTGGTAACGTTGGTTTTAGCACTGGATTTTCAACAGCATTATTGAGCAATTCAATATTTGGTCTCTGGGGCGGAAAACTGATAAATATTATGCTGCCGCTATCGCTAGTCGGGTGGTTTGCATTTCAATTGGATTTTTTTGGAGAAATATTGCAAAAATCACTGTGTTACTACCAACTATTTCCTGAACGCTTGAGTATTTTGGGTTTTGGTATGCTGCTGATGACGATACCTGCTATATGGGGTGTCTGTGCGCTGGGTACACTCAGCACATTCAGTGTGTCGCTAATGTTGGTGTTGATTATAATCGGGATCTTTTTAGCAGCCCAAAATCAGTCGACTGTTGTTGCGCCCTTAACGCTGACAAGTTCGTTGAGCATGGGGAACGGTATTTCTTATGTGGTTTCGATTTGGATTATGGCTGTTGTTATTTCACCAGATATTGCACGCTATGCGAAAACGCGTAAAGACGCAATTTTAGGTGCTGGTATCGGATTTTTCGTCGGTAACAGCATTATCATTCTGATAGCGCTAATTCTGACGCATTTAGTTGGAAGCAGTGATTTGGTTGAGATATTTTTCAGCATCGGTCTCGGAATATCCGCTATTGTCATTTTGATTTTTGCCCAATGGACAACGAACAATTCCAACCTTATATCATCCGCATTAGGGCTCTCCGTCGTCATGCGTAGCGTACCTCGTCCAGTCTTGGTTACGCTACTTGCTTTGGCCGGCTTGGGGCTTGCCTGTAACGGCATGGTGACCAATTTCACTGTCTTTTTGTCACTCCTTGGAATTTTTATCTCACCAATAGCGGGCGTCTATTTGGCTGAATACTACTTTTTGGGGGCCCGACACATAGCACAGCGGATTGACACAGCTAAGGTAGTTAATGTTCCTGCCTGTAAGGTAGTTAATGTTCCTGCCTGTATAGCATGGATTATTGGGAGCGGGACCAGTTTGCTCACGTCGCCTGAGTTTAGTGGGAAATTGACGCTCACCACTGTACCCGCGTTGGACGGTGTTTCTGTGAGCATAATCATTTATGTTGCTCTGAGCAGCATCATGCAAAAACGTTTGGCTGGTTAGTTGTTAGAACGAACCGTATTCTCGAAACTACCCGATTGGATGATGTATGAGCCGTTATATTGACGAACAAGTCATTGATGATATCGCGTTAGGCGCATCGGTATTAGGATCGGGTGGAGGTGGGGATCCTTATCTTGGCGCTTTGATTGCAAAGCAAGCGATGAACTACTGGGGGCCAGTTCATCTGTGGAATATTAACGATATTGAAGATAACGCACTTTTTATCCCCTGTAGTTCAATGGGGGCGCCGACGGTGGCGATTGAGAAAATTATTTCTCCATCGCAAGTGATACGTGCCTTTGAGATTATGGAGACAATGCTTGCGCGATGTGCTACGGGAACTTTCCCTATTGAAGTCGGCGGTATTAACTCGTTGATACCAATGATTCTGGCCGCGCAAAAGCAGATCCCCGTGGCGGATTGTGATGGTGTAGGCCGCGCATTTCCTGAAGTACACATGGTTAGCTTCTATCTTTACGATCTTCCTTCAGGGCCAAATACCCTTGCGGATGAAAAAGGCAATACGCTGGTTTTACACCCGATTGATGGCCTCTGGTCTGAACGCTTTGCCCGCGCGATCATGGAACAAATGGGCGCAGCAGCGGTGATGTGCGACTACCCATTAACCGGGCGGGCTTTAAAGAAAAGCGCAATTACCGGCACCCTCACTCTGGCCCAACATATCGGACAAACGTTACGTCTGGCGTGGCAGTCGGGCAGTAACCCGATTCATGCCATCACCCAGTCACTCAATGGCCATGTTATCGCCTCCGGCAATATTATAGACGTTAAGCGCCAGACCACGGGCGGTTTTGCGCGTGGTCACGTGATTATCGAGGGGCGGCGCAACGATAAGAGTGAACAGGTTACCGTATTATTCCAGAATGAGTTTCTGCTGGCATACCGTTCATCTGCCCACCGAGAACCTAGGCAGGATAATCTGCTGGCGGTGGTGCCCGATCTGATCTCAATTCTTGACAGTGAAACAAGTCGCCCGATCGTAACCGAAAACCTTCGCTATGGGCAGCGAGTTGATGTGGCGGCATCCCCCTGCCACACCAAGTGGCGCAGTGCAAAAGGATTGGCTGTCGCTGGCCCCAGATATTTTGGTTATCCCGTTGACTATGTGGCTATTGAACAGTTGGTGAATCGGTAAGGCGGCATGATGGCGTTAAAAAATCACTATCGTCTCGGTGTTGATGTGGGCGGAACACATACCGATGCAGCTATTTTGGATGGCGATCTGCGCTGTGTCGCCACCGCGAAGGCCCCGACGAGCGAGGATGTGCATGGCGGTATACTGTCAGCCATTGCACGGGTGATGGCCCGTTCGGGGTTAGCACCAGATCACATCCGCTATGCCATGCTTGGCACCACGCAGTGCACCAATGCAGTAGTAACACGTCAGGGATTGAACCGTGTAGGTTTGCTGCGGCTTAGTCTGCCCAGCAGCGATGGTGTCCCTCCCTTGTGGGGATGGGACGCAGCATGGAGAGCTATTGTGGGCGATCATCTCTATCAGTTACACGGCGGTTATGATATTGATGGGCGAGAGATCCATCCTCTCATCTACCAGGAGGTGATCGCTGCCTGCGAAAGGATGCACGGGCAAGTCGACTGCATCGCAATTTGTGGTGTGTTTGCGCCGATCAATGCGGCACAGGAGCATCAGGTTGCGCGGTGGGTGAGTGAGAGGCTACCTGGCGTCGTGTTGTCCCTGTCGCATCGTATTGGCAATATTGGGTTGTTAGAACGCGAAAGTGCAACTGTTCTGAACGCGGCACTGCATACCACGGCGGATCGTTTTGTGAATGGCTTCATTAATGCCTTAAGGCACCATGGTATCTCGGTTAAGCCTTATTTTAGCCAAAATGACGGAACCCTACTGTCGATGGAGGCGGCCAAACGCTATCCCATCTTGACCATGGTCTGTGGACCCACCAACTCGTTGTGCGGTGCAGGTCATTTATCGGGGCTGAAAGAGGCGCTGGTGATTGACGTGGGCGGTACGACAACCGATATCGGCGTTTTGACCAAGGGCTTTCCACGTGAGTCTTCTCTCGCAGTGAATATCGGCGGCGTACGTACGCAGTTTCGTATGCCATATATTCTCTCCATCGGTATTGGTGGTGGCACGCTGGTGCGCGAAACCCCTGAAGGTGAGGTGCAGATTGGTCCGGATAGCGTTGGTTATAACTTGTTACAACAGGCAATGAGCTTTGGTGGCGACCGGCTAACATTGAGCGATGTGCTGATCAACGGTAAGCCGGGAAGGTGGCCGGGGCCGCCACCCTCGGTGCACCCCACGCTAGATGCATCATTCTGCCAGCGCGTTTATCACGCCATGATTGCCAGGGTAGAGGAGGCTATTGACCGGATGAAGACGTCCGTGGCGTTAGTGCCCGCGATCGTAGTGGGAGGAGGCAGTATTCTGCTACCTGATAGGTTAAAAGGCGTCAGCAAGGTGATCGTGCCTGCAAATTTTGCTGCGGCCAATGCTATCGGTGTGGCGCTGGGGCAGGTTAGCGGACAAATTGATAGAGTGGTGGAGATGGACGAGTGCGATCGCGCTAGCGTGCGTGATGCCTTGCAAAAAGAGGCGATTGCGTTGGCAGAGGCGGCGGGTGCAGAACGCGGAAGCATAATGGTCATCGAGTTTCTTGAAGTACCGCTAGCCTATTTGCCGGGCAATGCCGTTCAGGTAAAAGTGAAGGTTGCTGGAAATCTGCTATAACAAGCCAGGCATGATGTGACGCGCTCCCATCCGGTCATCGTTTGGGAGCGCGTCACATCAGTAAATGATTTTGTGCCCGTAGCTTTGCAGTATGGACTGTACGCGGTTCATGGTATCGGCTTTCGGCGGTTTTACACCATCCATCTTATATTCTTCCCCCATAGCGACCCATTTATGCTTGCTCAGCTCATGGTAGGGCAGCAATTCGATTTTCTCAATGTTGGTCATGTCTTTGGTAAATTCACCCAGCAGGTGCGTTGAGGCATCATCATCCAACCAACCAGGGACGACTACGTAGCGAATCCAGGTACGCTGATTGCGCTTGGCTAAATAGCGGGCAAATTCCAGCGTGCGGTGATTGGAGACGCCCACCAGATTCTGGTGAATACTGTCATCCATCTGTTTCAAATCCAGCATCACCAGATCGGTCACATCCAACAGTTCATCAATCACCGGATCGTAGCGGCGCACGAAACCATTGGTATCGAGGCAGGTATTGATGCCTTCTGCCTGACAAGCGCGGAACCAGTCGCGCACAAATTCAGCCTGAAGAATGGCTTCGCTGCCCGATGCGGTAACGCCTCCGCCCGAAGCATTCATAAAGTGGCGATAGGTCACCACTTCTTTCATCAGATCCTCAACCACGATCTCCTTGCCGCCGTGGGTATCCCAGGTATCGCGGTTATGGCAATACAGGCAGCGCATCAGGTATCCCTGAAAGAAAACGATGAAACGAATACCGGGACCATCAACGGTTCCGCAGGATTCAAATGAGTGAATGCGACCGCTCAGTGACATTGCAAGTGTTTCTCCAAATGTGGCCGTTCAATAGCAGCCGGTGTTAACACGAACAGGGAAATGCAACGGTGCGCCGACGTCATGTAGGACGTGTAATAAACGAACGGTAAACCGTCTCGCCTGTGTCGTGTTGAATCTGTTTTGCCAGCCCGCCGCGGTACAAGGAGCGGACTGGCAAAACAGGTTATCAGTGCGGGGGGTGAGAAAAAGACCCCACCGGGGTGGAGCCTTTATTTTACGCCTTTTCAGGCAGTCAGGGAAATTACATTGACTGAGTGAAAGTACGGGTAATAACGTCTTGCTGCTGTTCTTTGGTCAGCGAGTTGAAGCGCACGGCATAACCAGAAACGCGGATGGTCAACTGCGGATATTTTTCCTGGTGTTCCATCGCATCCAACAGCATTTCACGGTTCATCACGTTCACGTTCAGGTGTTGACCACCTTCGATGCTGGATTCGTGGTGGAAGTAACCGTCCATCAGGCCTGCCAGGTTGGTCTTACGCACGTCATAATCTTTACCCAATGCGTTAGGCACGATGGAGAAGGTGTAAGAGATACCGTCTTTCGCGTAGGCGAACGGCAGCTTAGCAACGGAAGTCAGGGAGGCAACAGCACCTTTCTGGTCACGGCCGTGCATCGGGTTAGCACCCGGTCCGAACGGTGCACCAGCGCGACGGCCATCCGGTGTGTTACCGGTTTTCTTACCATATACCACGTTAGAGGTGATGGTCAGAACAGACTGTGTCGGGGTAGCACCACGGTAGGTGGTCAGTTTCTGAATTTTCTTCATGAAACGTTCTACCAGGTCACAAGCCAGGTCATCAACGCGCGGATCGTTGTTACCGAACTGCGGGTATTCGCCTTCGATGTCGAAGTCGATGGCCAGGCCATCTTCGTCACGAATCGGTTTAACTTTCGCATATTTGATAGCAGACAGGGAGTCCGCGGCAACGGACAGACCGGCGATACCACATGCCATGGTACGGAATACGTCACGATCGTGCAGCGCCATCAGCGATGCTTCGTAGCTGTATTTGTCGTGCATGTAGTGGATGATGTTCAATGCAGTGACATACTGCTTGGCCAGCAAATCCATGAAGTGGTCCATACGATCCATTACCACGTCAAAGTCCAGCACATCGCCTTTGATCGGTTCAGATTTCGGACCGACCTGTATCTTCAGTTTTTCGTCCACGCCGCCGTTGATAGCATAGAGCATGGTTTTTGCCAGGTTGGCACGTGCACTGAAGAACTGCATTTGTTTACCAACAACCATCGGGCTTACGCAACAAGCGATAGCATAGTCATCGCTGTTGAAGTCCGGACGCATCAGATCGTCGTTCTCGTATTGCAGAGAAGAGGTATCGATGAACACTTTAGCTGCATACTTTTTGAAGTTCAGCGGCAGTTTTTCAGACCACAGTATAGTGATGTTCGGTTCCGGAGACGGCCCCATGGTGTACAGGGTGTTCAGGAAACGGAAGCTGTTTTTGGTTACCAGAGTACGACCGTCCAGGCCCATACCGGCCAGGGACTCAGTTTCCCAGATCGGGTCACCGGAGAACAGTTCATCGTATTCAGGAGTACGCAGGAAGCGCACCATACGCAGTTTCATCACCAGGTGGTCGATCAGTTCCTGTGCGTCTTGCTCAGTGATTTTACCGGCTTTCAGGTCACGTTCGATGAAGATATCCAGGAAGCTGGATACACGACCGAAGGACATGGCAGCACCGTTCTGAGATTTAACCGCAGCCAGGTAGCCGAAGTAAGTCCATTGAACGGCTTTTCTTTTGCATTGGTAGCCGGACCAGAGATATCGCAGCCGTATTTGGTAGCCATTTCTTTGATCTGAGACAGCGCATGATGCTGGTCGGCAATCTCTTCGTGCAGACGGATAGTCGCTTCCAGGTCTTCACCGTTTTCCAGTTTGGATTGCATAGAAGTGAACTGAGCTAATTTGTCTTTCATCAGGTAGTCGATACCGTACAGTGCAACGCGACGGTAGTCACCGATGATACGGCCACGGCCATAAGCATCCGGCAGACCGGTCAGCACGCCATATTTACGGCAGCGCAGGATATCCGGAGTGTAAACATCGAATACGCCATGGTTATGGGTTTTGCGGTATTCGGTGAAGATTTTTTTCAGTTGCGGATCCAGTTCACGGCCATAAACCTTACAGGAACCTTCAACCATTTTGATGCCGCCAAACGGAATCAGCGCACGTTTCAGCGGCGCGTCAGTTTGCAGACCAACGATTTGTTCCAGGCTCTGGTCGATATAACCGGCGTCATGAGAGGTGATGGTGGCTGCAACGTTGGTATCGAAGTCAACCGGCGCGTGAGTGCGGTTTTCTTGTTTGATACCTTCCATAACAGCATCCCACAGCTTGGTGGTTGCCGGAGTAGCGCCAGCCAGGAAGGACTCGCCACCTTCATACGGTGCGTAGTTCTTCTGAATGAAGTCACGTACGTTGACGCCATTCTGCCATTCACCCGCGCTAAAACCTTCCCACGCGTTAGCCAATTTTTCATTCAGTTCGGTCATATTACACCTACCTTTGGTTTGGAATTCATAACCCGATTTGCAGTCGGCGACAGATTAATGTTTGTCGCCACCGCGCAAATAAATAACCCAATATGTTAACCCTACCAGAAAATTGCCGCCGACGATGTTGCCAAGCGTGACAGGAATCAGGTTGTCCACGATAAAGTTGTGGGGGATAAGGTGCTCAAATTGGGACGGCGCTTTGCCAATGGCTTCCCAAAATTCTGGCGCCGCGAAATTCTTGATAACGATCCCCGTGGGGATCATAAACATATTAGCAATACTGTGCTCAAAGCCGCTGGCAACGAACATGCCCACCGGCAGGATCATTGCGAACATTTTGTCTGTCAGCGTCCGACCTGAGTAGCTCATCCATACCGCCAGACAAACCATCAAGTTAGCCAGCACCCCGAGGCAAAACGCTTCAACAAAAGTGTGTTCCACTTTGTGTTCTGCGGTTTGCAGGACATTCAAGCCCCATGCACCGTCGGCTACCATGTGCTCACCGGCAAACCAGATCAGAGCGACAAAAAACAGTGCGCCGAACAGGTTGCCCACATAGACGTTACACCAGTTGCAGGCCAGCTGTTTCCAAGTGATGCGGCCGCTTGCCTTGGCAATCACTGTTAATACCGTTGAGGTAAACAGGTCAGCGCCGCAGACAACCACCAGCATCAGGCCGAGTGAGAAGCAGATCCCACCAATCAGTTTAGCCATGCCGTAAGGCATAGACGCGGAACCGGTTGTGGCTGTGATGTAAAAAACGAAGGCGATAGAAATAAAAACACCAGCAGTAATTGCCAAAAAAAACGTAGTCAGGGGTTGTTTGGTTACTTTATAGACACCAGCATCTTAAGCGACTTTCGCCATGGCTGCCGGTAGTAAAAGTGTAAAGGGGTTGTCAGCTTTCACACTAACGTTCTCCAAGATTTATCCGCGAGGGAATACTAACAAAGCAGTATAAAGCAGTATAAAGCAGTATAAAGCAAAATTTGACCTGGATCATATCGTGAAAATTTAGTGGGGTTAAACCCCTCTGCGATCTGCACTAATCTCATATTAAGTCATTGAAATAAATAAAAATATTTAAAAATTATAAAAAGATTTGAATATAGGGGGTAGAATAGCGTGAAAAATAGTTAAATGATATGCGTTTTTGTATCATTTCGGTGTTGTGAGTTGCTGCAAATTAATTAAAAATTCACCATTCAATAACAATAAGTACATTATTCTTCATTTTATGAGAAATGCCGAATTATTCGAACTACGCAGCTATAAGATAATTGGATGATGACATCTGGCGTGTTGCTGGAAAATTGATCGAAAAAATAAGGTTGCCGCTTGAGGTCACAACAGTGTGAATGCTCCCCGGTGTTAACCGGGGAGGACGGGCGATACGGCATTAGCCCCAGAAACGACGCTTAGCCGCTTGCAGTTTCTCGTAAGCTGCCAGCAGCGATTGGTGTGCAGGCAATGTGGAGAAGGTGTCATCGACGTCAAACAGCCCGTAGAAACATTGCTCACCGGCAATCGCTGCGCTCGCGGCGTCAACGGTGTCGCTGCCGTACATTTTCACAAACGCATCGTAATACTGTGATGGCTCACGCTCTTCGTCCAATGCCAGCGTCAACAGCGTCTGCAAACAGCGGTAGTAGTTGCTGCGAGATGGGCTGAAGACGGAGCCGTTGAAATCCTGCGTCCATTCCGCCCAGATTAAGGCCTGTTCCAGATCGCCGCCTGCCAGCGCCAGCATCGCTTTTAATTCACCGATGCGCAGCGTGAGCCAGCCATCATCCTTGCCAGTTGCCAGCCCCAGCAATTCGCGCACGCGAGTGAAGTCATCAAAACCTTCATCATCCAACTGAGCGATCAGATCGAGATACGCCTGCTTTTCCCACTGACTGCCGGGCAGAGAGAAGATGGTCTCGCGTAAATGCACACCCATATTGTTGTTTGCCAACAGCAGATCGTCTGCCGGATAAATGTCGGACATCCCCGGTACGATAATGCGGCAAGCATACACTGACAGGTGCTCGTAATCGGCGATGTACACCTCTTTGTGCTCTTTGTGGAAAATTGCCATCAAGGTAGCAAATTCCTGCTCGGTGCTGCCTTTAAAGCTCCAGTCGACAAAGGGATAATCCGCGGCGGTTTTAAACAAATCCCAGGAGATCAAACCACTGGAATCGATAAAGTGGGTTTCCAGATTGGCATGATCCGCCACATCATCATTGTCGAAGCTCGGCGGGGTAAAGACATCGAGATCTTTCAACCCGCGTCTTTGCAGCAGTTCGGTGGCAGTACGCTCCAGCGCGACGCCGAAATCCGGGTGCGCATCGAAAGAGGCGAAGCAGGTGCCGTTACTGGGGTTGAACAGCACCACGCAGATCACTGGATAATTACCGCCCAGCGAGGCGTCATAGGCAAGGATCGGGAACCCTTCTTTTTCCAGCGTGGCGATGGCTTCCACCACGCCAGGATAACGTTGCAACACGCTGTCCGGGATGGTTGGCAGGCTGATGGCTTCAGCAATAATACGGTTTTTGATGTGGCGTTCGAACACCTCAGACAACCCCTGCACACGCGCTTCATTGGCGGTGTTGCCAGCGGACATCCCGTTGGAAACGTAGAGGTTACCGATGATATTCATCGGGATGTAGGCGGTGGTGTCATCGGATTGACGGGTAAACGGCAGGGCGCAGATGCCACGTTCGTCGTTGCCGGATTGCAGATCCACCAGCATGCTGGCGCTCAATTCGTTATCAGGATCGTAAAATGCGCGCAGGTGATCATCCAGAATCCCCTGTGGCAAGCTGTCATCGTCCGGCAGCGGGAACCATTGCTCGTTCGGGTAATGCACGAAATCGCCGTTAGCGATTGACTTGCCCAAATAGAAGTCGGCAAAGAAGTAGTTGGTGGAAAGACGCTCGAAATATTCACCTAAGGCTGAAGCCAGGGCGGCTTTCTTGCTGGCGCCTTTGCCGTTGGTAAAGCACAACGGGCAATCTTTGTCGCGAATATGCACGGACCAGGCGTTAGGCACCGGGTTCAGCCAGGAGGCTTCTTCGATGTTGAACCCCAGGTCACGGAGTTGCTGTTGAAAACGGGCGATGGAGTCTTCCAGGGCGGCGTCTTTGCCTGGGATGAACGTTTGGCTCATAATTGTCACTTTTCTCTTGTATGGGACGTGCATCATACGGACTTTTCACGGACAACTCCACGCTGTCGCCGTGCGGGTTTTATACGGGAAAGCGTAATAAGGATTGCAGCGGGAAGGAGCCAGTGATAAAAACAAATGATGACTGTTGCTGCAAAAAACCATGATGGCTGCTGCAAATAGCCAACGTGGTTGTTGCAAAAAATCATAATAGTCGCTGTAAAACAGACAAAACGTTAAAAATAGTCGTGCTAAACACGTGGTGAGGGGAAATGACACAAGTTTTCAATTTTAGCGCCGGTCCAGCCATGCTGCCGGTTGAAGAGCTGCGTCGTGCCGAGCAAGAGTTGTGTAACTGGCGTGGGCTGGGAACGTCCGTAATGGAAATCAGCCACCGCAGTAAAGAATTTATGCAGGTGGCGGCGGAAGCCGAGCAGGATCTGCGCGATTTGTTAAAGATCCCCTCCAACTACAAAGTGCTGTTCTGCCAAGGGGGCGCGCGCGCTCAGTTTGCGGCCGTGCCACTCAATATGCTGGGTGACAGCACTAAAGCTGACTATATCGACGGCGGCTATTGGGCGCACAGTGCGATAAACGAAGCGGAAAAATACTGCAAACCGAACGTTATTGACGTGAAAACCCGCATTGACGGCCTGCGCGCCGCCAAACCGATGCGTGAATGGGCTCTGTCTGACGATGCCGCTTTTGTGCACTACTGCCCGAATGAAACCATTGATGGTCTGGCAATTGAAGAAACGCCTGACTTTGGCGACAAGATTGTGGTTGCTGACTTCTCCTCCAGCATCCTGTCCTGCCCGATCGATGTCAGCCGTTTCGGCGTGATTTATGCCGGTGCGCAGAAAAACATTGGCCCTGCCGGTTTAACCTTAGTTATTGTGCGCGATGACCTGTTGGGTAAATCCCGCAGCGTGCTGCCGTCGGTACTGGATTACAAAATCCTGGCGGACAATGACTCCATGTACAACACACCGCCGACCTTCGCCTGGTACCTTTCTGGCATGGTATTCAAATGGCTGAAAGAGCAGGGTGGCCTGGTAGAAATGGAAAAACGCAATCGCGAGAAAGCGGATCACCTTTACGGCGCTATCGATAGCAGCGATTTCTACCGTAACGACGTGCTGGCCGCCAACCGCTCACGCATGAATGTGCCGTTCCTGCTCGGTGATGACGCGCTGGATAAACTGTTCCTGGAAGAGTCTAAAGCGGCTGGGTTGCATGCGCTGAAAGGCCACCGCGTCGTGGGAGGGATGCGTGCGTCGCTGTACAACGCGATGCCGCTGGAAGGTGTACAGGCGCTGACTGCCTTTATGGCGGATTTTGAACGTCGCCACGGCTAATACCGCAGCGAGTGACGCCGTGGTTTGCCCGCGGCGTTGCAGGTCGTACCGTTGCCGCAGAACGTAAAGCGGCAACTTGTTTCCAGTAAACCCCGGTGTGTACCGGGGTTTCTTATGTTGATGACCGGAGTTAAGAGTTACATGCAGGAATCCATTACCCTACAGCCTATTTCCCTGATCGATGGCGTGATTAACCTTCCCGGTTCGAAAAGCGTCTCTAACCGTGCTTTGTTGCTGGCGGCATTGGCAACGGGGACGACGCGTTTGAAAAACCTGCTCGATAGCGATGACGTTCGCCATATGCTGGACGCGTTGCAACTGTTAGGCGTGCAATATCAGCTTTCGCCCAGCCGCACCGAGTGCGACGTCACTGGTATTGGTGGACCGTTCAGCGCGTCGCAACCGTTAGAACTGTTTCTTGGCAATGCGGGCACGGCGATGCGTCCGCTGGCCGCCGCGTTATGCTTGACGCAAAGCGATATTGTTTTGACCGGTGAGCCGCGTATGAAAGAGCGCCCGATCTGCCATCTGGTAGATGCGTTGCGCCAAGGTGGCGCGACCATCGACTACCTTGAGCAGACCAACTATCCGCCATTGCGCCTGCACGGCGGTTTCCAGGGGGGTGAGATCGCTGTGGATGGCAGCGTCTCCAGCCAGTTCCTGACCGCGTTGCTGATGACAGCGCCGTTGGCGAGCAAAGACACCCGCATCAGTATCAAAGGCGATCTGGTGTCCAAGCCCTATATCGATATCACGCTGCGCATGATGAAAGATTTTGGCGTTGAGGTGCACAACGAGAATTACCAGTACTTCAGCGTACAGGGCAACCAGCAATACCATGCGCCAGGTGAGTATCTGGTGGAAGGTGATGCCTCTTCCGCTTCCTATTTTTTGGCGGCGGCGGCCATTAAAGGCGGAACGGTCCGTGTCACGGGCGTGGGGCGCAACAGCGTGCAAGGCGATATCCGTTTTGCTGAAGTGCTGGAAAAAATGGGTGCCATTATTCGTCGGGGTGATGACTATATCGAGTGTCAGCGCAGTGAGTTACATGCCATCGATATGGACATGAATCATATCCCCGATGCGGCCATGACGATTGCCACGACCGCGCTGTTTGCCGAAGGCGGCACCACGACGCTGCGCAATATCTACAATTGGCGCGTAAAAGAGACCGATCGTCTTGCGGCAATGGCGACTGAGCTGCGCAAAGTCGGTGCGGCGGTGGAAGAGGGGAACGATTATATTCGTATTACGCCTGCCCCTCAGTTACGTTTTGCCGGGATCGGCACCTACAACGATCACCGTATGGCGATGTGTTTCTCGCTGGTGGCATTATCCGATACGCCAGTGACCATTCTCGATCCCAAATGTACGGCAAAAACTTTCCCGGACTATTTTCAACAGTTGGCGCGTCTGAGCCACGGTTAATAACCGGACGGTAGTTGCACTTTCCCTGTAGGGCGGGCCTATGCCCGCCCTCAGTTTTGTAAGGCATCTTCTGAAATTTTATCTTTCTCCGGGTGTTAGGTTAACGGTTTTGCTCGTTGGCGCGTATAATGAGGCACCGTAAGTCGTAACAGACCTCGCGGTTGACCCGAGTAATAGGAGAAAGATATGGCGGTAACGGCACCGGTAATAACGGTTGATGGGCCGAGTGGCGCAGGCAAGGGAACGCTGTGCAAGGCGTTGGCAGAAACATTGCAGTGGAATTTGTTGGACTCGGGCGCGATTTATCGCGTGCTCGCCTTGGCTGCCTTACATCATCAGGTTGATATCGGTTCGGAAGAAGCGTTAGTGCCGCTGGCGTCGCACCTTGACGTGCGTTTCGTTGCTGAGGACGGGCAATTGAAAGTGATTCTGGAAGGTGAGGACGTCAGTAACGAAATTCGTAATGAAACGGTCGGTAATACTGCCTCGCAGGCGGCCGCTTTTCCGCGTGTGAGAGAAGCCTTATTGCGTCGGCAGCGTGCGTTTCGCGAAGCGCCGGGACTGGTCGCGGACGGCCGCGATATGGGTACGGTGGTGTTCCCCGATGCGCCTGTGAAGATTTTTTTGGATGCCAGCGCGGAAGAACGTGCACAACGACGCATGCTACAGTTGCAGGAAAAAGGCTTTAATGTTAACTTTGAACGTCTTTTGTCCGAGATAAAAGAACGGGATGCGCGCGATCAGAGTCGTCCGGTAGCACCGTTAGTCCCTGCCGCAGACGCGCTGGTGTTGGATTCGACCGATATGTCTATTGATGACGTTATTGCGAAATCGCTCAGTTATGCGCGTGAAATCCTTGCTCAATCACAGAGTTGATTGAGGCGCGGTATAGCATTGTTTTTTACCTTGTTGTAAGGATAACAGCAGGGCATGTGAAACAACCCCATCAAGCAGGATGCCAGATGGACGTTAAATTGAAACCCTTAAGATTAACAACATGACTGAATCTTTTGCTCAACTCTTTGAAGAATCGCTGAAAGAAATCGAAACTCGTCCGGGTTATATCGTTTGCGGCGTTGTCGTTGCTATTGATAAAGATGTCGTACTGGTTGACGCCGGTCTGAAATCTGAATCTGCCATTCCGGTAGAGCAATTCAAAAACGCACAAGGCGAACTCGAAATCCAGGTGGGTGACGAAATTGACGTTGCCCTGGACGCGGTAGAAGACGGTTTCGGCGAGACCCTGCTGTCTCGTGAGAAAGCGAAACGCCACGAAGCCTGGCT
Source organism: Candidatus Symbiopectobacterium endolongispinus (assembly GCF_018777385.1). Classification (GTDB taxonomy): domain Bacteria; phylum Pseudomonadota; class Gammaproteobacteria; order Enterobacterales; family Enterobacteriaceae; genus Symbiopectobacterium; species Symbiopectobacterium endolongispinus. The sequence continues at coordinate 717,634 of NZ_JAFJYB010000002.1, forward strand.
GATGCTGGAAAAAGCCTACGAAGAAGCTGCGACCGTTACCGGTGTTATCAACGGTAAAGTGAAAGGCGGCTTCACGGTGGTTGAACTGAACGGCATCCGTGCGTTCCTGCCGGGTTCTTTGGTTGACGTTCGCCCGGTTCGCGACACGCTGCACCTGGAAGGAAAAGAACTTGAGTTTAAAGTGATCAAGCTGGATCAGAAACGCAACAACGTTGTCGTTTCCCGCCGTGCCGTTATCGAATCCGAGAACAGCGCTGAGCGTGATCAACTGCTGGAAAACCTGCAAGAAGGCATGGAAGTTAAAGGTATCGTTAAGAACCTCACTGACTACGGTGCATTCGTTGACCTGGGTGGCGTTGATGGTCTGCTGCATATCACTGATATGGCGTGGAAACGCGTTAAGCATCCGAGCGAAATCGTCAATGTTGGCGATGAGATCACTGTGAAAGTGCTGAAGTTCGACCGCGAACGTACTCGTGTGTCCCTGGGCCTGAAACAGCTGGGCGAGGATCCGTGGGTTGCTATCGCTAAGCGCTACCCGGAAAACACCCGTCTGGCCGGTCGTGTGACCAACCTGACTGATTACGGCTGCTTCGTAGAAATCGAAGAAGGCGTTGAAGGTCTGGTACACGTATCTGAAATGGATTGGACCAACAAAAACATCCATCCGTCCAAAGTGGTTAACGTGGGCGACGTGGTTGAAGTTATGGTTCTGGATATCGACGAAGAACGTCGTCGTATCTCCCTGGGCCTGAAACAATGCAAATCCAACCCGTGGCAGCTGTTCGCTGAAACCCACAACAAGGGTGACCGCGTAGAAGGTAAGATCAAGTCTATCACTGACTTCGGTATCTTCATCGGTCTGGATGGCGGTATTGATGGTCTGGTACACCTGTCTGACATCTTTTGGAACGTGGCTGGCGAAGAAGCCGTTCGCGAATACAAGAAAGGTGACGAAATCGCCGCTGTTGTTCTGCAAGTTGACGCAGAGCGCGAGCGTATCTCCCTGGGCGTTAAGCAACTGGCGGAAGACCCGTTCAATAACTATCTGTCACTGAACAAAAAAGGTGCGATCGTAACGGGTAAAGTCACTGCTGTTGACGCAAAAGGTGCTACAGTTGAATTAGCAGATGGCGTTGAAGGTTACCTGCGTGCTTCTGAAGCATCTCGTGACCGTGTAGAAGGTGCTACGCTGGTTCTGAACGTAGGCGATGAAGTCGAAGCCAAATACACCGGTGTTGATCGTAAAAACCGTGTTGTAAGCCTGTCTGTACGTGCGAAAGACGAAGCGGATGAGAAAGACGCTATCGCTACCGTAAACAACAAACAGGAAGAAGGTAACTTCTCCAGCGCAATGGCTGAGGCGTTCAAAGCAGCTAAAGGCGAGTAATAGGGTGGGTTGAGTCGGCCATGCGGCTGGCTCATTCTGTTACGGTAGTAAGTCAATCGTGGCTATCCAATATTGATATAACCACGCACTTGGAGGAATTATGACCAAGTCTGAACTGATCGAAAGACTTGCTGGACAGCAATCTCATATCCCGGCCAAGGTGGTTGAGGATGCAGTGAAAGATATGCTCGAGCAGATGGCGGCAACGCTGGCTGATGGTGATCGCATTGAGATCCGAGGGTTCGGCAGTTTTTCACTTCACTACCGTGCACCACGCGTTGGGCGCAATCCGAAAACCGGTGAAAAGGTGGAGCTGGAAGGTAAATATGTTCCCCACTTCAAACCAGGTAAAGAACTGCGCGATCGTGCAAATATTTAGATAACCTTATTAAGTCTATGGTTTACTTTGTAAGGGAATAACATGTTGAAAAATATATCGATTCGTACAGGGTTATTAGCATTGCTCGGGGTGATGGCTGCTCTATTGTTGCTGGTAAGTGCCACGGGGATCATTGCCATTAATAAAAGTTACGATGCGCTCGTGGTGCTAAATCGTATTCAGGGCGTGGAACTGGGCAATTTGGCGAGCAGTAACACCAATATGCAGCGCGTGCGTGTAGCGGCTTCTTTTGCGATTCGCGCGTTGGAAACGCAGCAGTGGGATGATGCCATGGCGTCGTGCGGGCCGTTCCGGGCAATATGCCAGTGCAGCGAAGGACGATCTTGATCGCTTTTTTGCGGCAACCGAGGGCACCGGGCAGGGAGAAATACTGGCTCAGGATATCGCCCAAGCCTATAAAAATTATTACGAAAATGGCATTTTACCGATGCTCGATGCGCTAAAAAGTCGCGACATTGAGCGTTATTACCAATATCAGGTCACCCAACTCAAGCAACTTGGGACCATCTTTGATAAAGCCAACAAAACCTATTTCGACTATGCCCAGCAGGCCGGGGTCAATCAGCTAACGCAGGCTTCAGAAGGTCTGGTGCGTATGCTGTGGCTTATCGGTGCGAGCTGCGCCGCTGTAGTAGTGTTGATTGTGGTGTCATGGTTGATGCTGCGCGCGTTGCTGCTCAAACCGCTCACTAGTGCCATCAACCACCTGGGATTTGTCGCTGCGGGTGATTTAACCCAAACCTTGCCCGCATCGGCAAAGAATGAGCTGGGGCGCTTAAACAGCGCATTGCACGATATGCAGCTGTCGTTATCAGATTCAGTGGTGCGTGTGCGGGAAGCCAGCGAGCAGATAGATGTAGGTAGCCGTGAACTGGCGCAAGGCAATGAAGATTTATCACGCCGCACCGAGGAGTCTGCCGCTTCGTTGCAGGAAACCGCGGCCAGTATGGAGCAACTGACGGCCACGGTGCGCAACAATGCGGACAATGCGGACAATGCACGCCAGGGACATGCGTTGGCAGAAGATGTGGCGCAAACGGCGCAGCAGGGCAACAAAGTGGTACAGGAAGTAATAATGCGGGAGATTGCGACCAGCGCCAACAGCATTAGTAATATCCTCGGGGTGATTGACGGCATTACGTTCCAAACCAACATACTGGCGTTGAACGCAGCGGTGGAAGCCGCGCGTGCAGGTGAACAAGGGCGTGGTTTTGCGGTAGTGGCCAACGAAGTAAGAACGCTTGCACAGCGCAGCGCGCAAGCGTCAAAAGAGATTCATGCGCTGATCGTGGACTCCAACACGCGCGTCAGCGAAGGGTCAACCCTGACGGCTCAGGCCAGTGAAACCATGTCCGCCATTTCAACGCAGATTATTAACGTTAACGCGTTGATGAAGGAAATCGCTCAGGCATCCCAGGAACAGAGCCGCGGTATCGATCAGGTCAATATTGCGGTCACACAGATGGAAGTGGTTGCACAGCAAAATGCATCGCTGGTAGAGGAAGCGACGATGGCAACCCGTTCGCTGGAGGATCAATCAAGGCAGCTGATTTTGGCGATGGATACCTTTAAAGTGCGGCGTGCACAACCGTTGCCGGGGACCACATTGTCAGCATCGGCACTACTGACACACGCGCCGCTGTAGGTTGTTGCTGAAGGGTAAAAGGGAAATTCCGGGCCAGGCCGCAATTTCCCTTGCAGTGATACTACTATTTGCTATGACGAGCTTTCAGTCGGCCGATAATGGTTGCCAGATCCAGATCCTGCAACAACACCAGCAGGTGATACATCAAATCGGCGGCTTCGTTAGTCAACTCTTCGGTATCGTGTACGGTGGCGGCCAGTGCGGTCTCCAGCCCTTCTTCGCCGACTTTCTGCGCAATGCGTTTGGTGCCACTGGCATACAGTTTTGCGGTATAAGAGCTAGCCGGGTCTGCCTGTTTACGACTCGCTAACAATTGCTCGAGCTGATGCAAGAATAACCACTCGTGCTGTGCCGTGGCAAAACAGCTGCTGGTGCCTTGGTGGCAGGTCGGGCCGATGGGGTTCGCCAGTACCAACAGGCTGTCATTATCACAGTCTGGTGTAATGCTCACTACGTTAAGGAAGTGGCCGGAGGATTCTCCCTTGGTCCACAGCCGCTGCTTAGTGCGGGAATAAAAGGTGGCCTTGCCGCCCTGTTCAGTCGTTTCCAGCGCTGCCTGATTCATGTACCCCAGCATCAACACTTCACCGGATACCGCATGTTGCATAATGGCGGGGATCATCCCGTCGGTTTTTTCCCAATCAAGTTGGGCCTTCTGTTGTTGGCTTAACACGCTCTAATCTCCACACCTTGTTGCTTAAAGTATTGCTTTAATTCGCCAATATTGATGATTTGCTTATGGAATACTGACGCGGCCAGCGCACCATCCACTTGAGCCTGCTCAAAGGCGTGTAAAAAGTGCTCAGGTGTACCGGCCCCGCCAGAGGCGATCAATGGAACATGGCAGCGTTCACGCACCAATTTCAGCTGTTCCAGATCGTAACCGTTACGTACGCCATCCTGATTCATCATGTTCAGCACAATTTCACCAGCACCACGTTGTTGCACTTCCTGCACCCAATCCAGCGTTTCCCCACTGGGTAACACAGGTGCGGCTTTCATCACCGGTATACTGATTCACATGATAACGCCCAGTAACGCTGTCATACCAGGTATCGATACCGACCACGATGCACTGCACGCCATAACGATCGGCAAGGCGAGTGATCAAGGTAGGATCGGCCAGCGCTGGGGAGTTGATTGAAATTTTATCAGCACCGAACGAGAGGATTTGCACGGCATCTTCGACACTTTTGATGCCACCGGCTACGCATAAAGGGATATCAATCACTTCTGCCACGCGGGATACCCAGCTTTTGTCGACCACACGTCCGTCAGACGATGCGGTGATATCGTAAAAGACCAGTTCGTCTGCGCCTTCCTGAGCATAACGCTGCGCTTGCGGAACGATATCGCCGATGATTTCATGGTTGCGGAATTGCACCCCTTTTACCACCTGACCGTCACGCACGTCGAGACAGGGAATTATCCGTTTTGCCAGCATGCGATGGCCTCCGTTACATTGAATTTGCCTTCGAGCAGCGCTCGTCCGACGATCACGCCTCTCACACCGCTGCCACGCAGATTGGCGATATCCTGCAACCCGCCAATGCCGCCAGAAGCCTGGAACGCAATCTGTGGATAGCGTTGGCATACCGCGCGATAGAGTTCTACGTTGGAACCGCTCAGCGTGATACCGGAATTTTCCTGCCAGCCACTGATCGCAACCTGCTTGACTCCTGCATTATCAATGCGCACATCCAGCGCCAGTACCAACGCATCAGCACCATAGCGGGTAAACCACGCCTGTACCAACTCTGGCTGTTTAACGGCGGTAGAGCCAATCACGACGCTGGTCGCTCCGGCTTCTAGCAGTGCAACGACATCTTGCTCGGTACGGATACCGCCACCCACCTGTACTGGCACACTCACGCCAGCTAACAGGGTTTTCAGTAACGGAATCTGGCGTGCCGCGGGATCTTTTGCGCCGGTCAAATCCACCAGATGTAACACTTCAGCGCCCTGTTGCTTATAGGCTTGTAAACGGGTGAGGGGATCACTGCCATACTGGCGTTGCTGACCATAGTCACCCTGATGAAGACGAACCACCTGTCCGTCGATAAGGTCGAGTGCGGGGATAATCATGCTGATTACATCTCCAGAAAGTTTTTCAGCAACTGAGCGCCGGCGGCCCCAGAGCGTTCTGGGTGAAATTGCACGCCGTAGAAGTTGTCCTTCTGCACTGCGGCGGTGAAGGCTTCACCATACTCTGCTTGTGCGATGGTGTTGGCACATACCGGCATGGCATAGCCGTGCACAAAGTAGAAGTAGGCACCTTCATCAATGCCTTGGAACAGACGGTGTCCTGCCTGCGGTGTGACCTGATTCCAGCCCATGTGTGGTAGCGGCAGGCCGCGCTCCTGCATTTTTTTTACCGCAGCTGGAATGATATTCAACGTATCAATCCCACCATTTTCATCGCTGGCAGAGCCGAGCAGTTGCATGCCGAGACAGATACCGAGCACTGGTTGAGTGCAGGCCTTGATCAGCGGAATCAAGTCACGGGCGGTAAGTTGGTCCATGGCGGCCTGTGCGGTGCCGACACCGGGTAGAAACAGTTTGTCGGCGCGTAGCACCACCTCAGGATCGCGGCTCACCACCGGGTCATAGCCCAGTCAACACACCGCATAGGTGACGGAGGCGAGATTGGCGCAACCAGTGTCGAGAATCACCACGTTCATCACAGCACCCCTTTCGAACTGGGCAGGGTATCACCCTCCACACGAATGGCTTGGCGCAGCGTGCGGCCAAACACTTTGAACAGGCTTTCTACGCGATGGTGATCGTTACGGCTTTTGGTTCTCAAATGCAGCTTGCACCCCATGGCATAGGAGAGCGAGCGGAAGAAGTGCTCGACCATTTCCGTGCTTAAATCGCCTACGCGCTGGTAGTTAAATTCGGCTTTATATTCCAAATGTGGACGTCCGGAAATATCCAGCGCACAGCGTGCTAGACACTCATCCATCGGCAGCACAAAGCCAAAACGACCGATGCCACGCTTGTCGCCCAGCGCTTTGTTAAGTGCTTCGCCCAAAGCGAGACCGGTGTCTTCCACTGTGTGGTGATCGTCGATGTAAAGATCGCCTTTCACATCGATGTTCATACGGAACCCACCGTGGGTGGCAATCTGGTCGAGCATGTGGTCTAAGAAACCGACGCCGGTGTGGATCTTGCTGCCGCCTTCCTGATCCAGCCACACTTCGACATTAATGGCGGTTTCCCGCGTCACGCGATTCACCAGTGCATGGCGGTTACGTTGGGTGAGCTTGTCGGTGATGGTCTGCCAGTCAAGTCCATCACGCTGATAGCGTAATCCGGTGATCCCCATGTTTTGTGCCAACTGCACGTCCGTTTCGCGATCGCAAATCACGTAACTGTTGGCGCTGTCCATCGGGTTCTGTTGCAAAAAGGCATCCACCAGCGCGGTTTTAGGTTTGCGACACGCACAGTTATCAGCCGGAAGATGAGGACAAATCATCACCTCTTCGAATTCAATGCCCTGTGAGGTAAGAATCTGCATCATCAACTGGTGCGGCGGATCGAACGTTTCTTGCGGGAAACTGGGTGTGCCAAGCCCGTCTTGATTGGTGATCATCACCAGCTTGAAACCGGCTTTCTGCAAGCTCAGCATGGAAGGGATGACGGCAGGCTCCAGTGCCAGTTTATCTAAACGGTCAACCTGGAAGTCTTGCGACGGCTCGGCAATCAGCGTGCCGTCGCGGTCAATAAAAAGAAATTTCTGCCCCATGTCTGCTCCTGAAGATTACTCGTTAGTGCCGGATAAGGCGCGCAGTGCGGCAACCACCTGCTGGCATTCGCCACGGCTGCCGATAGTGATGCGCAGGCATCCGAAAAGGTCGGGCTGTTTGTTCTGATCGCGTAAAATAATGCCCTGATCCCACAGTGTTTTGAAGACATTACTGGCGGCGGCGAAACGTACCAATATATAGTTGCTGGCGCTGTCGAACACCTGTTCCACACAAGGTAACGGTGCCAGCGCGGCCATCAGCCAGGCGCGGTTTTCAGCAATCTCTGCGACGCGTTCACGCATCGTACCGATCCCAGCGTCATCCAGCGCTTGCGCGGCGATATCTGCCACCGGCGTTGAAAGCGGGTAAGGTGCGATGACCTTCAGCAACAGCGCGATCACGGGCTCATTCGCCAGCGTAAAACCGCAACGCAACCCCGCCAGCGCAAACGCTTTGGAAAGGGTACGCAGCACCACCAGATGCGGATAGTCTGCCAGCCAGCCTGCAACCGTGGAGCCAGGGTTGAATTCGATATAGGCTTCATCCACCACTACCAACGCTTTGCCCACAGCCAATGCCAACAGCTTGCGCAGATCGTCTGCGTCAAGGACATTGCCAGTTGGGTTGTTGGGGCTACACACGTAAATCAGTTTTACGTTATTGAGATTGTCTGCAATAGCGGGCAAGTCTAGCTGCCAATCTGCTTTGCTGGGCACCGTGCGGCGTTCAACGCCCAGGGTTTCCGCACTGACGCCATACATGCCGTAGGTGGGAGGGCAATAAAGCACGGCATCTTGACCCGGTTCGCAAAAAGCACGGATCAGCAGTTCGATCCCTTCGTCTGCGCCACGACTGACCAGTACCTGTTCCGGCTTCACTCCTGCGTAGGCAGCATAGCGCTCAATGACAACAGGTGGCTGGCATTCAGGATAACGGCTCAATGTCTGTGCGGTGAGCTGAAATTCCGGTGCCTGGAAATATTCGTTGGCATTGAGCCACACATCACCTTTGCCGCCCATACGGCGTAAGTGTGCGTACATTAGCACGTGCCAGTTGTTCAATGCTCATTGGGACTCCTTCTCTTTCATGGCAGCGACGCGCAGTGTGACGGCATTCTTGTGGGCGACCAGTTGTTCCGCCTGAGCCAACACCTAAATGGTAGGCGCCAGACGCAGAAAACCTTGCGCAGTTAACTGTTGAACGGTCATCCGTTTCTGGAAATCCGCCAGCCCAAGACTGGAGTAGGTGGCGGTATAGCCATAGGTCGGCAGTACGTGGTTGGTGCCAGAGGAGTAATCCCCTGCGGATTCCGGTGACCAGTCACCAAGGAACACAGAGCCTGCGCTAGTGATGCGAGCAACCAGCGCTTCTGGGTCGCGGGTTTGAGTGATCAAGTGCTCAGGGCCGTACTGATTGCTGATGTCAATGCACTGTGCTAAATCGCGCGCCACAATGGCGCGGCTGCTGTCCAGCGCCTGACGCGCGATCTCTGCACGCGGCAACTTGGCTAACTGCTGTTGCACTGCCTGCGCGACGGCGCGGGCCAATGCGGCATCCGGCGTGACCAGAATCACTTGGGAGTCCGGGCCGTGCTCTGCCTGCGATAACAGATCGGAGGCCACAAACGCTGGGGTTGCGCCGCTGTCGGCGATCACCAACACTTCGGAAGGCCCGGCAGGCATATCGATAGCCGCGCCGTCCAGACGCTGGCTCACCTGACGCTTGGCTTCGGTCACGTAAGCATTGCCATGACCAAAAATCTTGGCGACGCGGGGAAAGCTCTCGGTGCCAAACGCCATCGCGGCGATGGCCTGTGCCCCACCCAGTTGGAATACTTCCTGTACTCCGCACAGTTGGGCGGCATACAGAATTTCATCGGCAATCGGCGGTGGCGAACAGAGAATCACACGGCGACATCCGGCAATGTGCGCCGGGGTTGCCAGCATCAGCACCGTGGAGAACAGCGGTGCTGAGCCACCTGGAATATACAGGCCGACGCTGTCAATAGGGCGTGTTACTTGTTGGCAGCGCACGCCCGGTTGGGTTTCCACATCGACGGGCGGTAAACGCTGCGCGTTGTGGAAGGTCTCAATATTACTGACGGCGATTGCCATTGCCTGTTTGATATCCGTGCCCAGTCGCGCGGCAGCGGCAGAAATTTGCTCCGGCGTAACGCGAATGCTCTCCACGTCAAACTGGGCGCTCAACGCACGCAGTGCGCTGTCACCTTCGGTTTTTACCCGATCGAGAATCTCGTTCACGCTGCGAGTGATGCGATCGGAGGCCGAAATGGCAGGGCGTGTCAGCAACTGCTGGCGCTCTTGTTCAGTGTACTGTTCCCACTCAATAAGCGTATCGAAATTGCGACTGGTCATGGCGGTTACTCCATCATCTTCTCGATAGGCAGCACCAGAATGGAACTGGCGCCCAGCGTCTTGAGCCGTTCCATCGTTTCCCAGAACAGGGTTTCGCTACTGACCATGTGCATGGCAACGCGACTTTGATCGCCCGCCAGCGGCAGGATAGTCGGACGTTCTGCACCAGGCAGCAGGGCAATCACTTCATCAAGACGCTCACTCGGGGCGTGCAGCATGATGTATTTCGATTCGCGCGCCTGAATGACGCCTTGCATACGGGTCAGCAGTTTATCGATCAACTGCTGTTTCTCGGCGGGCATCTCGCCGTCACGTTGAATCAGGCAGGCTTTGGAGCGGTAGATAACATCGACTTCGCGCAGACCGTTTGCTTCCAGCGTGGCACCGGTAGACACCAGATCGCAAATGGCATCGGCCAACCCGGCGCGCAGCGCGACTTCCACTGAACCGTTTAACAGGCAGGATTTAAAATTGATCCCTTGTTTGTCGAAGTATTTTTTCAGCAGGTGCGGGTAAGCGGTGGCGATACGTTTGTTATCAAGGCACTGTGGGCCGGTGTAGTCTTCATCCAGCGGCATGGCCAGTGACAGGCGGCAAGCGCCAAAATCGAGGCGACGCAGCATAAAATAACGCGGGTCTTCCCCCTGCGCCCGGCGGTTGAGCAACTCTTCTTCCAGCACGTTTTCACCGATGATGCCCACATCGACCACACCGTCCATTACCAGACCAGGGATATCGTCATCACGCACACGCAGGATATCGATAGGCATATTTTCTGCAAACGCGATTAAACGCTGCTGCTGTAAATTAATTTTAATACCGCAGCGCGCCAGCAATTCCCTGGAATCATCGCTCAGTCTGCCTGATTTTTGCATTGCAATGCGTAAACGTGTTTTATCCAGCATGGAAACCTCTTTTACCTGTCAAAATGGATGCGCTGCTAACCACCACTTTTTGTTCATCATTGGGCCATAAAAAAGCCCTCGGAAGATGATCTTCCGAGGGCTCTCTTTAGGTTCTGCGCCACTGGAAGATCCGAACGTCTTCCACCACCAACGGCCTTAAAGACTAATCAGGATGATGGTGATTTGACAGAACGCGTAACATAAAAAATTCTCTTAAATAAACAGCACTAATTGCATTGCCAATAAACCTAAACCATCTCACTGTCGTTGTGCAACCTTTTTTGTTACGCGCAGCGTCGCTCCATTTATTTACGGAAAAAGCACAAGCGAATTTTGTAACTGCAATGATAAATAGTCACATTATCGTCGGCGGTTAACGGATTAAATAGGATAATCTGCCAGTGAATGGTGCGGGTTAGAACGATGCTAGGGTTTTACGCAACGCTGCATTTTTCCTGGTCGCGCCGTGGGCAGAGTAAGCGAAAAGTTGTCTTGTCGGATACGACGCGGCAATTCGAGAGTAGAATAGAAGGTAACCTCAGACAGCCGGGAGTGATGTCGATGAAAAATGTGTCAATCGTAGGATTAGGGTGGCTAGGCATGCCGTTAGCGTTAGCGCTCAATGCGCGTGGCTACCGGGTAACGGGGACGAAAACCACGGCTGACGGTGTGGAAGCGGCGCGCATGAGTGGGATTGCCTGCTATGCGTTGCACTTAACGCCTGAGTTGGTGTGTGATACCGACGATCTCGACAGCGTATTGAATGTCGATGCTTTAGTGATCACGCTCCCCGCCAGCCGCACGGCGCAGGGGGGGAAGAACTATCTACTGGCCGTTCAACAATTGGTGAACGGTGCGTTGGCGCACGGCGTTCCGCGCATCCTGTTTACCAGTTCGACTTAGGTGTATGGAAAAGGCGCAGGGACGATGCGTGAGTCCTCTGCGTTGCATCCGGAAACGGCAGCGGGATATGTTCTGGTACAGTTAGAGCAATGGTTGCACGCCTTGCCCAATACCTCAGTGGATATTCTACGACTGGCTGGACTGGTGGGACCCAATCGACACCCCGGACGCTTTTTATCGGGGAAAACCAATCTTCCCGATGGGGATGTCGGCGTTAACCTGGTGCATCGCGATGACGTGATTGCTGCGATTGAGCTCTTGTTACAACTGCCTGCGGGTGGCCATCGCTATAATCTCTGCGCGCCACAGCATCCCAGCAAGCGTGCGTTTTACATTGAACAGGCGCATCGTCTCGGCGTTGTGCCTCCGCAATTTAACGCCGAGAGTGAGCAAGGCTGGCGAATCATTGACGGGCAGCGTATCTGCCGTGAACTGGGGTTTGAGTACCAATACCCCGATCCCATGACCATGCCCTGGTAAGTGATTCCATCATGCCTCTGTTGACTGCCGCGGTGTTTACCCGCGGCAGTCAAGTCAGCGTCAGAAGTGCGTCCAATCCTGCGCATTGCCTGCAACCGGCGCTTTTGCTGGCAGAGCCTGGGTTGCATGACGCGCCAGCCGCGACGGTGGCGCCGTTTGCGTATCGCCAAGCCGGAAGGTTGCCATCAGTTGCGTCAACACAATAGCTTGTTCTTCCAACGAGTTAGCACTGGAGGACGACGCGCTAACCAGCGTGGCATTTTGCTGCGTGGTGCTGTTCAGTTCCGTAATGGCGCGTGAGATCTGTTCAATGCCACGGCTCTGCTCTTCCGAGGCTGACGAAATCTCTTCCATGATGTCGTTTACCCGAGCGACCGAATTGACGATGCTCTCCATGGATTGTCCGGCCTCCGCCACCAACTTACTGCCCACGCCGGTGCGCTCCACGGATTCATTGATTAACGCGGCAATATCCTTGGCGGCCTGGGAGCTCCGTTGCGAAAGGGCTTGCACTTCACCCGCCACTACGGCAAAGCCGCGTCCTTGCTCACCAGCGCGTGCCGCTTCGACCGCGGCGTTAAGCGCCAGAATATTGGTCTGGAACGCGATGCCGTTAATCACAGTCGTGATATCGGCAATCTTTTTGGCACTGGCGGCGATATCATCCATGGTAGTGACAACGTTGCGCACCACCTCTCCGCCTTTCTGTGCATTTTGCGCGGCTTTAGACGCTATTTGGCTGGCATGCCGCGCGTTATCGGTGTTGTTTTTTACCGTTGAGGTCAATTGTTCCATGCTGGCGGCGGTTTCGACCACAGCGGCCGATTGTTGCTCGGTGCGCGAAGCCAGATCGCTATTGCCTGCGGCAATCTCTGCCGCAGAAGATGATACCCGGCCAACACTGTCGCGCACATCGGCAATCACGTGATGTAATCGGTTATTCATTTGCGCCATGGCTGCCGTGAGTCTACCCAGTTCATCATTGCTGTCGGACTGGATGGTGGCGGTCAAATCACCGCTAGCGATCCGTTCCGCTGCACTGGGCGTGAAATCTGGCGCACGATATAAAAGGTGATCAACATACCGATCAACACGGCAATCGCGCCTATCACCAGCGTAATATAGGCAGAACCGTAGGCCAGTCGGTCGTTTTGATCTTTGATAGAGGCAATCAGCGATTTAATCACCGCACTGCTTTTGTCTCCACCCACTTTTACTGCGTTTTCGGTTTTCTTCAACGTCGCCATTGCGCTGTGGTGCTCCTGATGCAGCGTAACGTAGCGCTGCGTATAGCGCCAAAGCTTATCGAGCAGTCCATGCGTCTCTGCGGGAAGCGTCGGCAGCACCGCCTGATAACGGGTATCCAGTGCCTTTGCCGCGTCGTCGGTGTCGCTTTGATACAGCACGCTGGCTAACTGCTTGAGTGCCGCGCTCAGGTAGGCGATATCATCTGCACGTTGGTACTCTGACAGCCCTAATGGCTGCGCAGCAATGCCGTCGCGAAAACGCTGAATGGCGTCCTGACCGTCCAGTTCGGCAATCTGTTTTTTTAACGCCACGGTATTCTGAGACGCCAGGGTCATCTCTTTTATAGCCTGTTGGAAATCGGCCAGGATACGTTCTAGCGCTTGCAGATCGTTCTGCTCTTCAGGGCGCCAGGGCAGTGAATGCGCGCTTTGCGTCAGTTCGGCGGCATGTTTTATGAAATTGCTTAGCACGGTCTGGGTGGCATCATCGGGGGTATAAAAATATTTGAGTCGATTGATTTTGCCTGAAAGACTTCGATGTTGATGTTGTAAATCAGATTGGTTTTTTCATAGATGATACGAATGTCATGAAAGCGCATGGCGCTAAGCGAAGAAGCCAACACCACTAACAGCAATACCACGCCGAAGCCCAAATAGAGCTTGTGCGAAATTTTAATGTTTTTCACTGCATTGTTGAATAATCCCATGGAGATGCCCCTTGCGTGACGGTGTTGATTGAGCGATGTGGCAGGTCTTTTATTGTCATTTGTTACGTTATCGGTGGCGGCAGGGTGCGAATTTAGCGTGTAGCCTGAGCAGGTGATGAATATGTGATAAGGATTGATATTTCCAGCGGGGTGCCCATATGTTGCTGGGCAAATGCACAGACTAACGCACAGAGAGAGGTTAGCCGCGCGCTATCATCGGCACTATCCCCGTTGACTGGGGCGATGTGTTCACCGTGGCTGCGTTAATCGGCCGATGAAAATAATCGCAGCGCGCTGTTGCGGTAGTTAATGAAATAAAAAAGCATTGTTCGGTATTTATATTTGCGTTTTTTGAAAGAAAATTATCGGAATTAATATAGTGTTTACGTGTCGCGGAGAGCCAATACGCCAAATGCCATGATCAAAAGGCGGCGTTATTGACCGCAGTGCTATTATTTTTATTTCCCTCTCATCGTGCCCAAGAAGATCAGGAAACCCATAGCGGTGATTGTTTGATCGTCGACAGGTTATTATCCGTCACGTTCCACTGCATCCTACAGGCGATGTCAACGCATTCTATTTTTGTAGATAGCAATAATACAATGGCGGTGAACATGAAAGATAATATTCATTCTGTCAGACGGGTTGATAAGGATCATCGACCAGATTTACTGAAAAATAAATGGCAGCTTATCTGGCACGATTATAAAGTTGGTGTGATTCCGCTACCACTTTTTATTCTGGCTGGTGGATTAGTAGCCCTGAATTGCGTCAACGATACCTTATAAAGTGATATTGTCGTGATGGTTGTGACCCTGGCATTTTTCGGGTTCGCCTGTGGCGAATTTGGCCGCCGTTTACCGCTGGTAGGCAAAATGGGGGCCGCTGCCATTTGCGCCACCTTTATTCCCTATTCCCTCAGCCTTGGTTTATTACGGACTGTTACCACAGGCGGTGGTGGCATCAGTCAGTACCTTTTATCACGACAGCAATATTCTGTATCTCTACATATGCTGCATCATTGTTGGCAGTACACTCAGTATGAACCGCAATACCTTGATTCAAGGATTATTACGCATCTTTATTCCCATGTTATGCGGTGAAGTGGTTGGCATGCTAACGGGGATGGCGGTGGGCATCGCTCTGGGGATGGATCCGTTTCATCTGTTTTTCTTTTTAGTGTTACCCATTATGGCGGGGGGATTGGCGAAGGGGCGATTCCGCTTTCAATTGGCTACGCGCTGCTGCTGAATCAGGATCAGGCCGAAGCACTGGGTCATATGTTGCCCATCGTGATGCTGGGGAGCCTCACCGCCATTACCCTGGCGGGAATATTGAATCAACTCGGCAAGCGCTTTCCACATCTGACCGGAGAGGGGGCGTTGATGTCTGACAACATGAACCTCAGCAACAGCACGCCCGCCTTGTCTGCGCAGCCTGGTGTGGGCAGCGCGAAGCCCGAATTAGCGTCTATCGCTGCGGGAGAGCTACTCGCCATACTGCTCTACATGGTGGGGGTGGAAATATTCCGAGTCTGCGGGTTGCCCGCTCCGGTTGGTATGCTGTTTCTGGCGATCGCGCTGAAACTGATAAACGGGATTTCACCCTCACTGCTGGCAGGCTCGCAGGTGGTGTATAAATTCTTTCAGACGGCGGCGACCTATCCGATTCTGTTTGCGGTAGGGGTTGCGATGAGATCCTGGCAAGCGTTGGAAGAGGCCCTGACATTAGCGAATCTGCTGGTGATTGTTTCCACCGTGCTGTCATTGGTGATGACTGGATTTCTGGTGGGCAAAAAGATTGGCATGCATCCTATCGATGTTGCCATTATTTCTTGTTGTCAGAGTGGGCAGGGAGGAACGGGAGATGTCGCCATTTTGAGTGCGGGAGAGCGGATGGCATTAATGCCTTTCGCACAAGTCGCTACCCGCGTTGGCGGTGCATTGAGCGTGTCATTGGCGCTTGTGTTGCTGAATACCATGTTGGCCTGAATGCCTGATACGTATTGGCTTGACGCCAGGCCTCTCCACACCGTAACGTTAAGAGGTTCAGCATCATGTCCCGCACGCCATGCAATGATAGGGTCGCTACGGCTGAGCTAAAGTTTAATAATCCGTTGCCGATACTGATGTGATGTTTTTTTCATGCGATTGGCTGCCGATGTGCATAGACCATTCATTTCATGACGGGGATAGGTGTGGTGGAACAGAATTCCAAAGAACAGTTTGTTAAGCGCAATAAACTGGCTATCTGCGCGACGTTACGCGACTTGCAAAAAAATGATATTACTGTGATGGTCAATCATGCGCGCGGGCAATTTATCAGCAAGATTCTGGATGTACTGTCAGACGATAACCTCTTTGTTTTCGACCTCGGTGGTGTGGAAACCGAAAACAGTCGCGCGTTGTACGCGGGCGATCTTGCTTTCGTGGCTGAGCCGGCGGGCGCAAAAGTAGAATTCAAATCCAGCATTGCCCGCACTGTTAATTTTCAAGGTCTACCGGCGTTCACGGCCCAGGTACCGCCGGAACTCTTCTACATACAGCGCAGAAACTATTTTCGTATTACAACGCCAGTGTGGCCACCGCTGCTGTGTCGCTGTGAACTGGTGGATAAGACGCCGTTTCAGTTTGAAATCAAAGATATTTCCCTCGGTGGTTTAGGGCTGTTTACCGAACGTGACATGAGCGACGTGATGTCTCAGGGCGACATTCTGGAAAATGTCGAGATGGATCTGGATGAATACGGCTTCTTTTGCGTCGATATGCAACTGGTGGGGCAGACTGACAGTAAGGTCGTTGACAGCAAAGGCGAAGTGAAAGTGATGAAGCGACTGAGCTTTAAATTCCCGGCGCTTTCGGCCTCCCAGGAGCGCGATTTGCAGCAAGTGATCTATGAATTGGAGCGCTTGCAAATCCAAAAAAGAAAGCGTTTTCAGGATTGATTCCGGACAGTGCCCGGTAGAATAATATTTTTTTACATTTATGTCGGCAAGAATACCACCTAATGTCATTAAGAATAACACTATAGCTTGTCAGAACACCCCGATTAGGGCATTATACGCGCCCTGTAAATAGCCGACGCTTCACTAGCATCGGCTATTTTTTTGCATCAATACATGACACAACATCAGTGTTTTCAACCAAGAGGCCGGACATCGATCCGGATAGATAATCAGTATTCTGTGTGCCAAACGGCCACGATGAGGAAAGGAAAATGGGGCAATTTCTCAATAGGGCACCGGCGTTTGTCGGTCCAGCGTTGTCTGTTGTGGGAATAGGAGAGGCTTATCATGTCTGTTAACAGTGCCGCTCCGACTTCGCAATGTGCTCAGTTAAGAAAAACCCTGACGCTGTGGCAGGTGGTCATGGTGGGGCTAGCGTACATGCAGCCAATGACCATTTATGATACTTTCGGCATCGTGACCAATTTGACGGATGGCCATGTCGCCACCGCCTATGGCTTTGCACTGATTGGTATCCTGTTTACTGCTGTCAGCTACGGCAAACTGGTGCGCCGTTTTCCTTCCGCAGGCTCAGCCTACACTTACGCGCAAAAGGCGATCAGCCCGCACGTAGGCTTTATGGTTGGTTGGTCTTCGTTGCTCGATTATCTGTTTATGCCGATGATCAACATTCTGCTGGCGAGAACCTATCTGGAAGCGATTTTCCCAGGAGTACCGGCCTGGATTTTCGTGGCTGGGTTGGTCGCACTGATGACGATGTTCAACCTGCGCGGTATCAACATTGTTGCCAACCTGAACTCGATTATCGTGGTGGTGCAGGTGGCGATCATGGCGGTGTTCCTGGGCCTGTTGATTCACGGTGTCTCGCAAGGTTAAGGCGCAGGTATGCTGGTGAGCACACGACCGTTCTGGTCTGAGAATGCGCACGTTGTGCCGATGATTACCGGCGCGACCATTCTGTGCTTCTCTTTCCTGGGCTTTGATGGCATCAGTTCGTTGTCAGAAGAGGCTCCGTATGCCGGACGCGTGATCCCGAAAGCGATATTCCTGACTGCACTGATTGGCGGTGTGATCTTTATCGTGGTGCCTTATTTCCTGCAACTCTATTTCCCAGACGTTGCCCGATTCGATTCGCCAGAATCTTCCCAGCCAGAAATCATGCTGTATGTGGCAGGGAAATTCTTCCAATCAATTATCCTGGTGTTCTCCTGTGTTACCGTACTGGCTTCCGGTATGGCCGCGCATGCGGGGGTGTCTCGCCTGATGTATGTCATGGGACGTGATGGCGTGTTTCCAGAACGTTTCTTCGGCTATATCCACCCGCAATGGCGCACGCTGTCGCTGAACGTACTGCTGGTCGGTGTGGTGGCGCTCTCTGCGGTCTCATTCGATCTGGAAGTGTCAACGGCGTTGATTAACTTTGGTGCGCTGGTGGCATTTACCTTTGTTAACCTGTCGGTGATTTCGCCGTTCTATCTGCGTGAAGGCCGTAACCGCACGCTGAAAGACACCTTCCACTATCTGGTGTTGCCGCTGTTAGGCACATTGGCGGTGGGTGCGTTGTGGCTCAATCTGGAGAAAAGCTCCATGACGTTGGGGCTGATCTTGGCATCTATTGGCCTGATCTACTTGGCGTTTGTGACTTGTACTTTCCGTGAGCCGGTGCCGCAGTGCAGCGAAGAGCTGCTGTGAGGGTATAGCGGATAACAGCACGGTTCGACCTTGAGCCGGTTCACGATGTGAACCGGCTTTTTTGTCTTTAACACCGTAAAAAAATCAGCCGACCAAGGTCTGTGTATAGACAAACAGGGCTTTTAGTAACTCGGCTTTACGCTTGTCGTCTTCGTGCTGAGCATAAAGTTCTTGTAAATGTGAGACATAATCTTGAAGACGCTCAGGAGTGAATACCGCTTTGCGGTGCTGTAACCAACGCTGTTGCTCACTGTCATCCAATGTGCCGGGAAAGTTTCTGGCGCGATAACGGAATAATAAGTGCGCGATGCGATTGTCATTAAATGACAGCTCCAACGCAGGCAGGTTCTTTGCTGCCGTTTGCTGAATAATGTTCATGGCAGCCCGGTCGGCATCGCCAAAAAAACCATCGTATAACCGCATATCCACGTCACTGTCCGGCGTGAAGGGCGGCGCATCGGCATAGAGCGCAACCACTTTTTCGCGAAGATCGCTGCGTTGACGTAACACCGCCAGGTTATCGAGACAACGCTGGCGATCGATCCCCAGTCGAGCAGCATCTTCTGGACGCAGCGTGTTGGCGGGGGCCAGCATTATTTATATGCACCAGTTTGACGGGGGCCGGGCTTTGCTCCGGTGCCAAACGCTCACGCGGGGTATAGAACCGTTCACGGAGCGCATCAGCATCCAGTTCAAGCAGCGGGGTGATATCTCCGGCCAGATCGCACAAGATGACTGCATTGCGATTTTCCGGGTGCCAGGCCAGCGGCACCACCCAACTGGTATTGCCGCGCGCAGCGTCAAACATCCCGCTGACATGCACCAGCGACTTCATTTGGGGAATATCGATAAGCTGGCTGACTTTGTTTTTATTGCGTAGCGCAAACAGATACTGGAACAGCTTCGACTGAACTTGCTTAAACAACTTCGCCATGGCAATGGTGGCATACACATCGGACATGGCATCGTGGGCGTGTTCGTGTGCAACGCCATTGGCCTGTGTCAGGTGTTCCAGACGAAAACTGGGCAAGCCATCATCATTCAACGGCCACTCGATACCGTCCGGGCGCAAAGCGTAGCAAGCGCGCAGCGCATCCAGCAAATCCCAGCGAGAATTTCCGTGCTGCCAGCTGTACGCATAGGGATCGTAGAAATTGCGGTAGAAAATGTTGCGGCTCACCTCATCGTCGAAGCGAATATTGTTGTACCCCATGATGCAGGTGTTCGGCACGCTGAAGGCGGCATGAATCTGGCTCGCAAATTCCGCTTCGCAAACCCCTTTGGCTTGCGCGAGTTGCGGCGTAATGCCAGTGATTAGCACCGCTTCCGGTTCTGGCAGGTAGTCATCCGTGGGCTGGCAATAGATCACCAGAGGCTCACCAATGATATTGAAGTCCATATCGGTACGCACACCGGCAAACTGTGCCGGGCGATCGCGGGCAGGGTGTTTACCGAAGGTTTCATAATCATGGATGAAAAACGTGGGTTGTGTGGTATCGGCCATATTCACTGTCGCTCGACTGTCCTTGGGTGTGCCGTTCGTCCGGATAAGCCTCAAGAATACCATTGAAATGAGATTCTGTGCGGGTTTCCTGATGTGCATAAATTCCTAAGGGGCAGGAATCCCTATGCATTCACACCATCATTCGTTACAATTTCGCGCTTTAATGCGAATGATAATTAAATTCCTTCTGACACGCAGTGCGGTGTAGGAAGGCAATTAACAAGGAGACGATGATGCGGTTTTCCAGTGCGATTAAAACGACGCTGTTAGCTTCTCTGCTGGTAGCAGCAGGGTGCGATCAGTCAGAGACGTCATCTACCGCCAGTTTAACCATTAGCGTTGAGCATGCCCAAGGGGTAACAACGGTGCCGCTGCATCCGAAAAAAGTTGTCGTGTTTGATCCCGCCATTCTGGATACGCTGGATGCATTGCAGATCCCGGTAGCCGGTGTGCCGCAAAGCAGCGCGCATCTCCCTCCTTTTCTTGCCAAGTACTCCGGCAGTGAATACCTGAATGCGGGCACCCTATTTGAACCCAATTATGAAGCGCTGAGCAGCGCCAAACCGGATTTGATTATTGCCGGCGGTCGCGCTCGTGATGCCTATGACAAACTGAGCGGCATTGCGCCGACCATTTCTCTGGATGTTGATGAGCAGCAATTTATGCCGAGCTTTATCCATCGCATTGAGCAACTGGGCGAGATTTTCGGCAAACAGGATGAAGTCAAAGCCAAGATCGACGATTTCAAACAACGCGTCGCGCAAACCCGTGAAAAAGCGGGGCAGGCAGGTACGGCCATGGTGCTGATGGTCAATGGCGGCAAGATTTCTGCCTATGGTCCGAAATCACGCTTTGGTTTTGTGTTTGACGAATTGTGGTTCGCCACGGCCACTGAATTTCCCGATCCGGGTCGCCATGGCAACGTGGTTACCGCAGAACTGTTGCTGAGCATCAATCCTGAATGGCTGTTTGTATTAGACCGTGGCAGTGCTATCGGCACCACCGGTGGCTTGCCTGCTCAGCAAGTATTGGATAACCCGCTGGTGACGAAAACCAAAGCGTGGCAGAACCAGCATGTGGTGTATCTTGATTCCGCGTCACTCTACATCGCAGGTGGCTTGCAGAGCTATTCGCGTCTGATTGATGACGTCAATAAAGCGTTAGACAAGAAGTAATCTGACAGCACGATGTTAGCCATGAAACCTGTCTATTTGTCGGCTGTATTTATCCTGTTGGCGGGGATGATCGTTGCCAGCCTGTTCGTTGGTGCCGGTCAGGTGACTCTGGATGCCGTGTGGCGCGACCCGATTATGCGCGATATCTTTTTGATCAGCCGTGTTCCGCGCACGCTGGCGCTGCTGCTGGCGGGCAGTGCCATGAGCGTGGCAGGTTTGATCATGCAGTTGTTGACGCAGAATCGCTTTGTCGAGCCATCGCTGGCGGGGACCACACAGTCCGCCAGCCTGGGGTTGCTGGTGGTGATGGTGTTAATGCCCTCCGCCTCACTGCTGGTGAAAATGACTGTTGCCAGTCTGTTTGCCATGGCCGGCACCGTGTTGTTTATGCTGCTGTTGCGGCGCATCGTGCTGAAATCGGCGCTGGTGGTGCCGTTGGTAGGTATTATGCTGGGCGCGGTGATCGGCGCTATAACCACCTTCGCTGCGATGCATTTTGACCTGTTGCAGTCGCTAAGCGGCTGGGAGTCAGGTGATTTCTCCGGTGTGCTGCGCGGACGTTACGAACTGCTGTGGCTGGTGGGTATTCTTACGCTGATTGCCTGCTGGACGGCAGACCGCTTCACTGTTGCGGGCATGGGGCGCGAGTTTTCCGTCAACGTCGGTCTCAACTATCGACAAGTGATGCTGCTCGGGCTGGCAATTATTGCCATCATCAGCGTGGTGGTGATGGTGGTGGTCGGTACGCTGCCTTTCCTCGGTCTGATCGTGCCTAACCTGATCAGTATGCTGCTTGGTGACAATGTGCGTAAAACCATTCCCTGGGTGTGCCTGCTTGGCGGGGGATTGGTGTTGCTGTGCGACGTGATTGGGCGGGTGATTCGTTATCCGTTTGAGATCCCAGTGAGTGTGATTCTGGGCGTCATTGGTGCGGTGGTGTTCCTTATCCTGTTGTTGAGTCAAAAACGCCATGTCAGTTAACGAGATAAAACTATCCCGCAGCGATAGCGGATTGATGGCCGTTATCGCTACGCCTGCGAAACGCTTGTGGTTACTCGGCGCGTTGGCGTTAACGACGATCGTTATTTTTATGACCATCAAACTCGGCAGCAATTTGCAGTACATTCTGGTGCATCGTGGTCCGACGTTAGCCACCATGCTGCTGGTGGCATTTGCCGCCAGCACCTCCACGCTGCTGTTTCAAACGGTGACCAACAATCGCATCCTCACGCCGTCCATTATGGGTTTCGAAAACCTGTTTGTGCTGATTCAAACGCTGATCATCTTTGTGTTTGGGGCCAAAGGCATTCCCTGGGTGGGCGTCAGCGGCAAATTTCTGTGTTAAGCGCTACTGCTGGTGATGTTCTCTGCTGTGCTTTATCACTGGCTGTTTCTGGGGCGGCGCGACAACCTGCATCTGGTGCTGCTGGTCGGCATTATCTGCGGCACGCTGTTTCGTAGCGCTTCGAGCCTGATGCAGCGTCTACTGACGCCCACGGAGTTTACCGTATTGAAAGGGCGTATGTTTGCCACCTTTACCCGCGCAGTGCCGGAGCTGATCGCATTGACCGCGCTGATCGTAGTGATGGTTGCCATCGTTATTTGGCGGCGGCGTTTCGAGCTGGATGTGCTGGCGTTGGGGCGTAACAGCGCGGTGAATCTGGGTATCAACTTCAACCGCAGCGTCACCCTGATTCTGCTGCTGGTGTCGGTACTGGCGGCGGTTTCTACTGCGCTGGTCGGCCCGCTCACTTTTCTGGGCTTTATGGTGGTCAATCTGGCTTATCTGGTGGCTGGCTCCAGCCAGCATCGCATTTTATTGCCCACGGCATTTCTGCTTGGGGTGATATCCCTGGTCGGCGGGCAACTGATCCTGGAGCACCTGCTGAACATGGCGGGAGCGTTGTCCGTCGTGATTTAATTTATCGGTGGGACACTGTTTATCTTGTTGTTATTGAAAAAGGTTGCCGTGTGATTGAGATCGAGCATATAACCAAAGCCTATTACGATCAAGTGGTGCTGAATGACATTACCGCCACCATATCTCGGGGTGGCGTAACGTCAATCATTGGGCCTAACGGGGCAGGGAAATCCACCCTATTATCGGTCATAAGTCGCTTACTGGCGGCGGATAGCGGTCGCGTTACCGTCAATGGGATGGATATTGCCACTACGCCCGGTGAGCAGATGGCGACCTGCCTCTCGGTGTTGCGTCAGGAAAACCGTTTCACCAGCCGCCTCACCGTTGAAGAGTTGGTTGGTTTTGGTCGCTATCCCTATACCAAAGGGCGATTGAATGCTGACGATCGCACTCGCATTGCCGATGCATTGACTTTCATCAATCTCACCGAGTTTAAAGATCGTTTCCTGGACGAACTGTCCGGCGGTCAGCGCCAGCGCGCTTATGTGGCGATGGTATTGTGCCAGGATACCGAATACGTGCTGCTGGATGAGCCGTTGAACAATCTCGATATGAAACACGCGGTAGCGATGATGAAACAGATTCGTCGCGCAGCGGATGAGCTGGGAAAAACCATCGTATTGGTCATTCATGATATCAATTTTGCGTCGGCCTACTCGGATTACATTATTGCGATGCGCAAAGGGCAAATTGTTTACAACGGCAAGCCGGAAGAAGTGATGGTCTCCTCGGTGCTGGAATCCATTTTTGATACCAAGGTGGAGATTGAACAGGTACGCAATCAACGTATTGCCGTCTATTATCGTTGATATTGTCACCGATTTACCCCTTTGAAGGGGCGGCAGTCGGCGTAACTGAAAAACCGACTTGTCGAGCATAGTCACTCCCCTGTATCGTGAGCGGAGTGACGGTCAACACACCGTTGATCTCAAAGTTAACTGATCCACGTGAGGGGATAACAATGGATAAGGCGACCAAGCCCTGTTTCCAGGATGTGCTCGAGTTTGTGCGAATTTTCCGTCGCAAGAACAAATTGCAACGTGAAATTGTCGATAACGAGAAGAAAATCCGTGATAACCAGAAGCGCGTGCTGCTGCTGGATAACCTGAGCGAATACCTGAAACCTGGCATGAGTATTGAAGATGTGCAGGGCATTATTGCCACCATGCGCGGTGACTATGAAGATCGCGTGGATGAATACATCATCAAGAATGCCGATCTGTCGAAAGAGCGTCGCGATCTCTCGAAGAAACTGAAAGAGATGGGCGAAATGAAGTGCGCCGTGCCGGGCAAAGAGGCGTAAGCGTACATCCTTTTTCATCAGGCCGCCTGTGCGGCCTTTTTTATTGCTGCGTTTCAGGCTCCTGCATGATGCTTTGCGCGTTGTCCCTGCCTCGTTGGCAATTGCGATCGCGTTTCACCCACCTTGCGCCGTCATGAAAATTGGCGTCATCCCGTGCGAATCCCGCTGCAACGTTGTGGCATAGGGCTGTTCCCTTTTACCGTAACCAGTCACTCTGCTGGCTGCTGAATACTAAAGGGGGCAGCGATGGCGAGAATGTCGTTTAGCCTGGCGTCATGTGCTGTTATTGCGGGAACACTGCCTCTGCTGTGGTTGTGGCAGATACCACCGCGCTGGGCTTCAGTCACTGTGTTGATGATATCGACGCTGCTGCTGGCAACCTGCCGCTCCAAAATAGTACGCGTGTTGAGCCTCTCTTTTCTCTGTTTGGCGCTCGCGCTGCTTGATGCCCGTTCCATGCTAATGACAATGACCGACATTGATGGCAAAACGCTGAGCGCTGAGGTGAAGATCGTTAAGATGCGCATCTCCGGTCATCAGGATCAACAGATTCTGGTTCAGGTTGAGAAGCTGCAAGGCCGATGGATTTTTCCGGCATTTTACGCCACGCTCACGCTGCCAAATGCGATGGAGGCATGGTGCGGTGGGCAGCGTTGGTCGATTCGCGCCCGCTTTCGTCCGTTGCATAGTCGGTTAAATCAGGGGGGCTTTGACCGGCAACGCTGGGGGATTGCCAAGCGACAGTTGGCGTCGGCGCGCGTGCTACGCGCAACGCCGATTACGCTAGCATGCGGTGCACGTCAGCGTCTGTTAACACAGGTTGAACAGCACGCCAGTTCGCTGCGTTGGCATGCCATTTTGCTGGCGTTGATGTTTGGCGTAATGAAAACGTTAACGCCTGGAGTCAGTGCAGTGTTGCAGCAGACGGGCACCATGCACCTGATGGTGATTTCTGGGTTGCATATCGTTTTGGCTGCCCTGTTTGGTTGGGGACTGATGCGCGCGGTGCAGCGCTTGTTACCGTTGCGTTGGATAGTGCCATCGTTACCGCTGTTGGCTGGAGTGCTTCTGGCCTGGAGCTATGCATGGTTAGCGGGCGAGAACCCTCCGGCGATCCGGGCCTCACTGGCATATAGCATCCGGACGCTGATTCGCTGGTGGGGGGTCACCTGCACATCCTGGCAAGTGTGGTTGTGGTGTGTTGCCTTAGTGTTTCTTAGTGAGCCATGGTACTGTCCAACAGCTTTTGGCTCTCTTGTGTCGCCGTCGCCGGGCTGATTTTTTGGTTTCAATGGGCTCCGTTGCCTTATGGTTTACGACAAGGGTGGCAGTGGGCGCTACTGCGTGTGGCGCATTTGCAATGTGGCATAACCTTACTGCTGCTGCCGTTGCAATGGGGCATATTTAAGGGCATCAGCCTGACATCGCTACCGGCTAATATCTGGGCCGTACCGCTGGTTTCTTTTGTTACGACGCCATTGGTGTTGTTAGCACTGCCGCTGGCGTCGTTCCCCCCGTTAAGTTACAGCACTTGGTGGCTGGCGGTTCGATCGTTGGATGTGGTGTTCATGGTGCTCAAGCCGCTGCAACGCGGTTGGATAATGATTGACGAACATTACCTTGCCTGGAGCCTACTCGGGTGGTGCGGTGTCATTATCTGGCGCTTTGGCTGGTGGCTGGTCTATCCTGCTAGCGTGGCGGCGTTAGTGCTGTATCTGGTGCTGCAACGGGCGGCAGATCCGCAACCGGAGTGGCGAGTGGATATGCTGGATGTGGGGCACGGATTAGCCGTTGTTATCGAACAGGAGGGGCATGCAGTCCTGTTTGATACAGGCAGCCAGTGGCCGGGCGGAGACATGGCGCAGTACGAGATTTTGCCCTATTTACGCTGGCGCGGCATCACGCACGAGGCGGTTATTCTCAGTCACAGCCATCAGGATCACATCGGTGGGCTAGGTTCTTTGTTGCAGGCATACCCGGCGCTCACTGTCTACAGTCCGTTTACCGAGCCGGGTCATTGCGCCTGCATTCAGGGGGAAAGCTGGCAGTGGCGTGGGTTGACGTTTACGGTATTGTGGCCGCCGAAGCCGGTGGCGCACGCAGGCAACGATGATTCCTGCGTGGTGCGCATCGATGATGGTAAACACCGTGTGTTATTGACCGGAGATATTGAAATAAAAGCAGAAAGACGCCTTTATAGCGCACTGCGAGACGAACTGGTTGCTGATTTGTTACAAATCCCCCACTACGGCAGCAAGACATCATCCAGTGCGCCGTTTTTACGCGCGGTGAATCCCCGGTATGCGCTTGCCTCTACCGGGCGCTATAACCCTTGGCGTCTGCCGTCTGCTGCGGTTATTGCACGTTATCGCAAAGCGGGGCATCATTTGGTCGATACGGCGCAGTCAGGACAAATCAGTGTACGTTTTTTCAA
Source organism: Candidatus Symbiopectobacterium endolongispinus (assembly GCF_018777385.1). GTDB lineage: Bacteria > Pseudomonadota > Gammaproteobacteria > Enterobacterales > Enterobacteriaceae > Symbiopectobacterium > Symbiopectobacterium endolongispinus. Next base: position 744,429 of record NZ_JAFJYB010000002.1, read on the forward strand.
CGAACGCTGGCAGGTTTTACCCTATCGTGAGCGACTATTGCCGTTTTGGTATCATCAGTGGTTTGGCGTAAAGCGCGATAGTGAGTAGAATAAGCGGCTATTTATAAATAATTCAGGTTTAATGCATGCTGAATGATAAAGATCTCTACACCTGGCAGACCTTCCGTCGCCTGTGGCCGATGATTTCTCCCTTTAAGGCGGGCTTAGCCGCGGCGGCAATTGCGCTTATCATCAATGCGGCGGGTGACACGCTGATGCTCTCGTTGTTGAAACCTTTGCTGGATGAAGGGCTTGGGAAAACCGATCACAGCATTCTGCTGTGGATGCCACTGGTGGTTATGGGCCTGATGCTGGTACGCGGGGCAACCGGTTATGTGTCCGCCTACTGCGTCTCTTGGGTATCGGGCAAGGTGGTCATGAATATGCGCCGTCGCTTGTTCAGCCACATCATGGGCATGCCCGTAGGCTTCTTCGATCAGCAATCAACGGGAACGCTGCTCTCTCGCATTACCTATGATTCTGAACAGGTGGCTTCGTCCTCATCCGGCGCGTTGATTACGTTGGTGCGTGAAGGTGCATCGATTATCGGTCTGTTTGTGCTGATGTTTTACTACAGTTGGCAACTGTCTATTATCCTGATTGTTATCGCTCCCATTGTGGCTATTGCGATCCGCGTGGTATCTAAACGCTTTCGTAATATCAGTAAAAATATTCAGAACACCATGGGGCAGGTGACGGCCAGCGCCGAGCAGATGCTGAAAGGCCATAAAGAAGTGCTGATTTTCGGTGGTCAGGACGTTGAAGTGGCGTGTTTTGATAAAGTCAGTAACCGGATTCGTACCCAAGGCATGAAAATGGTTTCGGCGTCAGCGATTTCTGATCCGATTATCCAGTTGATTGCGTCTCTGGCGCTGGCATTTGTGCTCTATGCCGCCAGCTTCCCGAGTGTGATGGATACGCTGACGGCCGGGACCATTACCGTGGTGTTCTCCTCGATGATCGCCCTGATGCGCCCGCTTAAATCGTTAACTAACGTCAATGCCCAGTTTCAACGCGGCATGGCAGCCTGCCAAACGCTGTTTGCCATTCTGGATATGGAGCAGGAGAAAGACGAAGGTACGCGAGTGCTGGAAAGGGCCGAAGGCGATTTGGAATTCCGCAACGTCAGTTTTTCCTATCCGACCAAAGAGACATTGGCGTTGAGGAATGTCAGTCTGCACATTCCTCCGGGTAAAACGGTGGCGTTGGTTGGGCGTTCTGGTTCCGGCAAGTCCACTATCGCCAACCTGATCACGCGTTTTTACGACATTCAATCCGGCGAGATCCTGCTGGATGGGCATGACCTGCGCGACTATACGCTCTCCTCGCTGCGTCGTCAGGTCGCACTAGTGTCGCAACACGTGCACCTGTTTAACGACACCATTGCTAATAATATCTCGTATGCCTGCGGCGATCGCTACTCGCGAGAAGACATCGAGAGCGCAGCTAAAATGGCCCATGCGATGGACTTTATTAGCAAAATGGATAACGGACTGGATACGATTATCGGTGAAAATGGCGTATTGCTCTCTGGCGGGCAACGTCAGCGTATCGCCATTGCACGCGCATTACTGCGTGATTGTCCGATTCTGGTGCTGGATGAAGCCACGTCAGCACTGGATACCGAATCAGAACGAGCGATTCAGGCTGCGCTGGATGAGCTGCAAAAAGATCGTACCGCGTTGGTGATTGCGCACCGTTTGTCTACCATCGAGAGTGCTGACGAGATTCTGGTCGTTGAGGACGGGCAGATTATTGAACGCGGGACGCACGCGGAGCTGCTGGCGAAAAATGGCGCTTACGCACAGTTGCATAAAATGCAGTTTGGCGAATGATAGCGCGCATCTGGTCTGTTGCATCGCGGCTCTACTGGCTGCTGATCCCTTTGGCGATGTTGTACGGACTGATAACGGTGGTTATACGCTATAGCTACCGTGCTGGCTGGCGTCGTGCTTGGCGCGCGCCTATCCCGGTAGCGGTTGTGGGAAACCTGACCGCTGGTGGAAATGGTAAAACGCCGCTGGTGGTCTGGCTGGTGGAGCAACTGCAACGTCAAGGGTATCGAGTTGGCGTGGTATCGCGTGGCTACGGTGGCAAGGCGGAGCGCTATCCGCTGGTGGTGGATGCCTCGGTATCTACGGCGCAAGTGGGAGATGAGCCAGTGCTGATTTACCAGCGCACGGGCGCTGCGGTGGCGGTATCCCCTGTGCGGCGCGATGCCATTGAAGCGCTACTGGCGCGTCAGCCGCTTGATGTGATTGTCACCGATGATGGTTTGCAGCACTATGCGCTGGCGCGGGATATCGATATTGTGGTAGTGGACGGTGAGCGTCGTTTTGGAAACGGCTGGTTGCTGCCCGCCGGGCCGATGCGCGAACGGGTCGATCGTTTGCGCAGTGTGGATGCCATTGTGGTTAACGGTGGCGTATCCCAGTCCGGCGAAATAGCCATGCATTTGCAACCGGGTGACGCGATTAATGTACTCACGGGGGAAACCTGCCCGGTGGCGACTTTGACCGGAAGTGTCGCCATGGCGGGCATTGGTCATCCTCCACGATTTTTTGCCACGCTACGGGCTCAAGGCGTAAACGTTGTGCGCGAAGTCACGTTTGCCGATCACCAAACTTATTTGCCAGAAGCCATTCAAGCGCTGACCGAGGATAATCAGCAGCCATTGCTGATGACGGAAAAAGATGCGGTGAAGTGCCGCGCTTTCGCCCAGGCTAACTGGTGGTACGTGCCGGTAGATGCGCAACTTGCCGAGCCTGGAGCATCGCTATTGCTGGATAAGATAACGTCACTGTTGCCTTAGCCGCGCGCGTAACGTGGCTACCTATTTTGTTTGTAAGCACCTTTAATGGAGGATGCATGGATCACCGTTTACTCGAGATCGTTGCCTGTCCGGTATGCAACGGACGCTTGTACTACAACAAAGAGAAGCTGGAACTGATTTGTAAAGCGGATGCTTTGGCCTATCCGGTGCGTGATGGTATTCCGGTCCTGCTGGAAAAAGAAGCGCGTAAAATTCCAGCCGATGAGATAACACAATGAGTTTTACTGCGATCATACCGGCGCGCTATGCCTCGACGCGCTTACCGGGAAAGCCGCTGGCCGATATCAACGGTAAGCCGATGGTGGTGCATGTGATGGAACGCGCCCTGGAATCCGGTGCCAGCCGTGTTATTGTCGCGACGGATCATCCTGACGTTCAACGTGCGGTGGAACTGGTTGGCGGGGAAGTGTGTCTTACTAGCCCCGATCACTATTCTGGTACGGAACGTTTGGCAGAGGTTATCGAACGTTACCAATTCCCGGATGATGAAATCATCGTTAACGTCCAAGGGGATGAACCCTTGATTCCTCAGGTGATTATTCGTCAGGTAGCGGATAATCTGGCCGTGTGTCAGGCAGGGATGGCGACGTTAGCCGTACCTATCACCACCGCAGAAGAGGCGTTTAACCCCAATGCGGTAAAAGTGGTGATGGATGCGCAGGGCTATGCGCTCTATTTTTCCAGCGCCACCATTCCTTGGGATCGAGAGCGTTTTGCTCAAAACAAGGAGACGATTGGCGACCACTTCTTACGCCATATTGGCATCTACGCTTATCGCGCAGGGTTTATCCGTCGTTATGTGACCTGGCAACCCAGTAGCCTTGAGCAGATCGAACTGCTCGAACAGTTGCGTGTGCTGTGGTACGGCGAGAAAATCCATGTCGCGGTAGCGCAGGCTGTGCCCAGCGTCGGCGTAGATACGCCAGAAGATTTACAGCGCGTGCGTGCGGCGATGCTGTAACGCTTGCTACTATGCTCCCACCGTCATTCCCGCGAAGGCGGGAATCTCTTGCGAAGAAACGCCTTTATTCTCGCAGAGATCCCCGGCTTTCGGCGAGGATGACGAGGGGGAACGTGACGTTTTTATATAATCCCTCCACTTGCTTGTGACATCACTTCTCGCCTTGCGCCAAAACCGGTATACCGCCTGCCGATGGCACTTTATTTGATCTATATTTAAGAAATTGACGGCGGTCCACCGCATGATGACACGCGGAATCCTGAAGCAGGAGCTAAGTTTAGCAACGTATGGAACATTTGAAGGCTGAATTAAGCACGGTGTTGGGGGAAAAATTAAGCCGGCTCGAACGCATCAGTGAGCAACCCTACGCACACTTATACGCCCTGTATGACAATAACGGCAATGCCATGCCGCTGTTGGCGAAAAGCTATGTTTGTCAGGGCATTGCACAGCAAGAAGCGTACAAGCTTTCCATGCTATCGCGCGAGGGGGATGTACGCTTGCCGACGGTGTACGGTGTGGTGATCACCCAGGAAGCCCCCTACAAAGAACTGCTGTTGATTGAGCGCCTGCGCGGTGTATCAGTCGAAGCGCCAACGCGCACCCCCGAGCGTTGGACATCGCTGATGGATCATGTGGTTGAAAGTGTGCTGCTCTGGCACCACATCGATAGTCACGGCTGTGTGGGCAGCGTGGATAGCACGCAGGATAACGATTGGCTCAGTTGGTACGAACAGCGGCTGGAGGTGCTTTGGTCAACGTTATTAAATGTAGGTGCACCGTTACTGACGCAGGAAGATCGCAGCGTGTTGTACCGCTCGCGCCAGTGTCTTGATGCCTTGTTTGATGATTTTGATGACGGTTGCGTGTTGGTGCACGGTAATTGATCGCTGCGCAGTATGCTCAAAGACCAGCGCAGCGATCAATTGCTGGCGATGATCAACCCCGGCATGATGTTGTGGGCTCCCAAGGAATATGACATGTTTCGTCTGTGCGAGCCGGGTATGTCGGAAGCGTTACTCTATCGCTATCTTATCGCTATCTGCAAAAAGCACCGTTGGCGGAAAATTTTGTCTATCGTCGCTGGCTTTACGTTATTTGGGAAGCTGTTTCCCGCTACCTTCACACCGGACAATTGGATCGCGCGCTGTTCGATCGCGCCACGCGCGAATTGACTCCCTGGCTAGAATAGACTTCTCAGTGCGACGCCGCTTCTGGCGGCGCTTCGCTGCCTTTTAACCGTTGCCACAGTATGCCCAGCGTTTCATACCAGGCGCGTTCGCTGTGAGACAGATAAAACGCTGAAGGGAATATTTTTTCCCACGGATTGAGCGCGCTGGTAATGGCCAACTGATTGGCGGGGGCCGGTATAGGATGCAGTCCTTGCGCCTGGAAGAACACCATGGCTCGCGGCAGATGACTGGCTGATGTCACTAGCAGAAAAGGCTGTTGCCCGATAAGGGCCGCCGTGCCCGCGGCTTCTTCTTCCGTGTCGCGCGGCGTATCCAGCGTGATGATATCCTCGCGCAGAATCCCCAGACTCTCCGCGACCAACGCAGCGGTTTGTGCGCTGGTCATCGGATTTCCCTGTGCGGCTGCGCCAGTGAAAATCAGTTTTGCCCCGGGATTGGCATGATAAAGACGCACGCCTTCGGTCACCCGTGACAGGCTGTTACCGATTAAATTGGCGCTCGGTGCCCATGCCTGGTTGTAGGTATAGCCGCCGCCCAGCACCACGATATACGGAATCGGTGCTGCGCTTGCCTGCCAGGTCGTGTAGTGGCTTTCCAATGGCAGCAGCAGCTTATCGGCGATGGGTTGCACACTCAGCAGCAATAACGCCAGCCAGGCGCAGGAAATAACGGCTTTTCCCCCTCGTTGCCAGCGTGAGAACCACAGCAGCGCCAGACCAACGCCCATCAGCACCAACAATAATGGGAGCGGTTGCAGCAATCCGCCAACGACTTTTTTTAGGGTAAACAGCATGAAATCAGGTCCCCTTTGGGTGAAAAAACGGCATCCGGCAAAATATCGTGCGGTCAGGCGGTTTATTCTCGTGCCGCCTGTGCCAGAATAACAGGTTGAAGTAAATATAGCGTTATACCCGAACATCGGGTATATGATGGCACTCCGTGCCGCACGATCGCCCTAACGATGACGTGGAACGCAGCGCAATGCAAGATCGCAATTTTAACGATATCGCCGAAAAATTTGCCCGTAATATCTATGGCACCACCAAAGGCCAGGTGCGTCAGGCGGTGCTGTGGCAGGATCTGGATGCGTTGCTGAAAACATTGCCTGACCGGCCTTTGCGGATTCTTGATGCGGGTGGTGGTGAAGGGCACATGGCCTGTCGGTTGGCGGCTTTAGGACATCAGGTCTTGTTGTGCGATGTTTCAGATGAGATGATTCACCGCGCCAGCAGCATCGCTCAGGAACAGGGCGTAGCCGATAATATGCGTTTCGTTCACTGTGCCGCGCAGGATATTGCGGATCATATGGCGTATCCAGCGGATTTAATCTTGTTCCATGCAGTGCTGGAATGGGTAGCCGATCCGCAGGCGATATTGCGGACGTTAACGGATTGTCTGGCTCCTGACGGTGTTTTTTCGCTGATGTTTTATAATCATCATGCACTTTTGCTGCGCAATGTGGTGCTGGGTAATTTTGCCTATGTGCAGGCCGGTATGCCAAAGCGCAAGCGACGTTCGCTGTCGCCGGATCATCCACTCGATCCCCAGCAGGTTTATGGCTGGCTCGATGCGTTGGGGATGACGATTGAAGGAAAGACCGGTGTACGGGTGTTTCATGACTACTTGCAGAACAAGCAGCAACAAATCGATAATTTCGAGGAATTTTTAGCGTTGGAACAGCGCTATTGTCGCCAGGAGCCTTTTGTTAGCCTGGGACGCTATATTCATGTCATGGCGCGTAAACGCCCTATAAAGGATGCACTATGAGTGATTTTTCCCAGACAGTGCCGGAACTGGTTGCCTGGGCGCGAAAAAATGATTTTTCCCTGTCACTCCCCACCGAACGCCTGGCGTTTCTGCTGGCGATCGCCACGCTGAACGGCGAGCGGATGGATGGCGAAATGAGCGAAGGGGAACTGGTGGATGCCTTTCGTCACGTCAGCAAGGGATTTGAACAAACCCATGAAACCGTGGCAATGCGTGCCAATAACGCCATCAACGATTTGGTGCGCCAGCGTTTGGTGAATCGCTTTGTCAGTGAAATGGCGGATGGCAATGCCATCTACCGGCTGACGCCGCTCGGTATTGGCATCACCGACTATTACATCCGCCAGCGCGAGTTTTCGACGCTGCGCCTGTCTATGCAACTCTCTATTGTAGCGCAAGAACTGTTGCGCGCGGCGGAGGCCGCAGAAGAGGGGGGCGATGAGTTCCACTGGCACCGTAATGTATTCGCGCCGCTTAAATATTCGGTGGTGGAAATTTTTGACAGTATCGATCTTTCTCAGCGTGTGATGGACGAGCAGCAGCAGGGGGTGAAAGATGATATCGCTGCGCTGCTGACGCAAGATTGGCGCGCCGCCATCTCCAGTTGTGAGCATTTGCTGACAGAAACCTCCGGCATCCTGCGTGAATTGCAGGACACGTTGGAAGCGGCGGGCGATAAGTTGCAAACCAGCTTGTTGCAGATCCAGGAAGCGACGATGCAGCATCCTGAGCTCGAGTTTGTCGATAAACTGGTGTTCGATTTGCAAGCCAAGCTTGACCGCATCATCAGTTGGGGACAGCAAACTATCGATCTGTGGATTGGCTATGACAGGCACGTCCACAAGTTTATCCGTACCGCCATTGATATGGATAAAAACCGGGTATTCGCTCAGCGCCTGCGCCAGTCGGTGCAAAATTATTTTGACCAGCCCTGGGCGTTGACCTTTGCCAATGCCGATCGTCTGCTGGACATGCGCGATGAAGAGCTGGCGCTGCGCAGTGATGAAGTGACAGGCGAATTGCCGCCTGAGCTGGAGTATGAAGAATTCAGCGAAATGCGCGAACAGATCGCCGCGCTGATAGAAGCGGCGCTGCAAAAATATAAAACCGAGCGCATCCCGCTCAACCTGGCGGACGTGGTACGCGATTACCTAAGTAACTATCCCCGGGCACAGCATTTTGATGTGGCACGAATCGTGGTCGACCAGGCGGTGCGTCTGGGTGTGGCCGAAGCTGATTTCACCGGATTGCCTGCGCTATGGCAGTCAATCAATGATTACGGAGCCAAGGTACAGGCCCATGTCATCGACAACTATTGATAAAATCATGCCAGCTAAACTGGCAACGGCGTTAGCCAATACCCTGTTTCCCGCGCTCGATAGCCAACTGCGTGCGGGACGACATATCGGCGTGGAAGAGCTGGAGAACCATGCTTACCTGATGGATTTTCAGGACGTGTTGGAGGAGTTCTACGCACGCTATAACGTGGAACTGATCCGCGCGCCGGAAGGTTTCTTCTATCTGCGTCCGCGATCGACCACCCTGATCCCGCGTTCGGTGCTGTCGGAGTTGGACATGATGGTGGGAAAAATTCTCTGCTATCTCTACCTCAGTCCGGAGCGACTGGCGCAAGATGGCATTTTCACTCAGCAGGAACTTTATGAAGAGCTGTTGAGTCTGGCCTATGAAAACAAGTTGCTGAAGTTGGTCAACCAACGTTCAACCGGCTCGGATCTTGACCGGCATAAATTGCAGGAGAAGGTCAGAACCTCGTTGAATCGCCTGCGGCGCTTGGGGATGGTCTACTTCATGGGCAACGACAGCAGCAAATTCCGTATCACCGAAGCGGCGTTTCGTTTCGGTGCCGACGTGCGTAGCGGCGACGATGCACGTGAAGCACAGTTGCGCATGATCCGTGATGGCGAAGCACTGCCGTTAGACAGCGGCCTGTCGTTGAACGATGAGGTCGAAGAGGGTGAAAGTGCGCAAGACAATGCGGCAGAGAGTGGAGAGGAAGAATAACAATGATTGAACGCGGTAAATTTCGCTCACTGACGCTGGTCAACTGGAACGGTTTTTTTGCCCGGACGTTCGATTTGGACGAACTGGTTACCACCCTGTCCGGCGGTAACGGCGCGGGAAAATCGACGACGATGGCGGCCTTTATCACCGCGCTGATCCCCGATTTGACGCTGCTGCATTTCCGTAATACTACGGAGGCGGGGGCCACCAGCGGCTCACGCGATAAATGGCTGCACGGCAAGCTGCGCGCCGGCGTGTGTTATGCCACGTTGGACGTCGTCAATTCCCGCCATCAGCGCGTGTTGGTCGGGGTGCGCCTGCAACAGGTTGCAGGGCGCGATAAAAAAGTCGATATCAAACCCTTTGCCATTCAAGGATTGCCCACCACGTTGCAGCCGACGCAGGTGCTGACCCAGTCATTGGGCGAACGCCAGGTTAGGGTATTGACGTTGCAAGAACTGAAAGATCGTGTGGAAGAGATGGAGGGCGTGCTGTTCAAACAGTTCAACTCCATTACCGATTACCATGCGTTGATGTTTGATTTGGGCGTGGTGCCTCGTCGGTTACGTTCCGCTTCCGATCGCAGTAAATTCTATCGTCTGATCGAAGCCTCTCTGTACGGCGGGATCTCCAGCGCCATCACCCGATCGCTGCGTGATTACCTTCTGCCGGAAAATAGCGGAGTGCGCAAGGCGTTCCAGGACATGGAAGCGGCACTGCGAGAAAACCGTATGACACTGGAAGCCATCCGGGTGACGCAATCGGATCGCGATCTGTTCAAACACCTGATTTCAGAAGCCACTTCCTACGTGGCTGCTGACTATATGCGCCATGCCAATGAGCGGCGGGTGCATTTGGATGGTGCGCTGGCGCTGCGTCATGACCTGTTCGGTAGCTGCAAGCAGTTGGTGCATGAGCAGTACCGCCATGTGGAAATGGCGCGCGAATTGGCGGAACAAACGGACGCCGAAAGCGATTTGGAAACCGATCACCAGGCTGCCAGTGACCACCTTAACCTGGTGCAAACGGCGCTGCGTCAGCAGGAGAAGATTGAGCGTTACGACGCGGATCTGGAAGAACTGCGTTCGCGTCTGGATGAGCAGGACATCGTGGTAGAAGAAGCGCGCGAGCAGCTCGAAGAAAACGACGCGCGCGCCCAGGCTGCCGAGCAGGAAGTGGATGAACTGAAAAGCCAACTCGCTGACTACCAGCAGGCGCTGGACGTGCAGCAGACCCGGGCGATCCAGTACCAGCAGGCGCAACAGGCATTGGAGCGGGCTCGCTCGCTCTGCCAATTGCCGGACTTAACGGCGGATAACGCCGATGAATGGCTGGAAACCTTCCACGCGCGTGAGCAGGAGGCGACCGAACTGTTGCTGCAACTGGAACAAACCCTGAGCGTTTCCGATGCGGCACATAGCCAATTTGAACAAGCCTATCAGCTAGTCTGCAAAATTGTGGGTAACGTTTCGCGTAGCGAGGCCTGGCAGGCGGCGCGTGATGTGCTGCGCGACAGCACTTCGCAGCGCTATCAGGCAGAACGTGTGCATCCTTTGCGCGGTCGTCTGGCCGAACTGGAACAGCGCATGCGCGAGCAGCAAGAAGCGGAACGTCTGCTGCAAGAGTTTGGCAAACGCTATGGCCAGCCCTGTGAGCCGGAAGACTTGGACAGCTTGCAGCAGGAACTGGAACTGAAGATTGAAACCATCTCTGCGCTGGTCGCGGAAGCCGGGGAGCGTCGTTTGGCGCTGCGTCAGGAACTGGAGCAGACCCAGCAACAAATCCAGACATTAACCGCGCGTGCACCGGTGTGGCTGGCTGCACAGGAAGCCCTGACGCAATTAAGTGAACAGAGCGGGGCGACGTTTGCTGATGGTCAGGAAGTGACCGAGCATTTGCAGCAATTGCTGGAGCGTGAGCGTGAAATCACGGTAGAGCGTGATGAGGTAGCGGCGCGTAAACGTCACATCGACGATCAAATCGAGCGGTTAAGTCAGCCAGGTGGTGCGGAAGATCCGCGGATGGCGGCGCTGGCAGAACGCTTTGGCGGTGTGTTGCTGTCCGAAATTTATGATGACGTGACGCTGGACGATGCGCCGTACTACTCCGCGCTCTACGGGCCATCACGCCACGGCATCGTTGTTGCCGATCTGTCGCTGGTGCGTGAGCAGCTTGAAGGGTTGAAGGACTGTCCGGAAGATCTCTATCTGATCGAAGGGGATCCGCAATCGTTCGATGACAGCGTCTTTGCAGTAGAAGAGTTACAAAAAGCGGTGGTGATTAAAATCGCCGATCGCCAGTGGCGCTATTCGCGTTTCCCTGAAGTGCCGTTGTTTGGTCGCGCGGCGCTCGAAAACCGGCTGGAGAGTCTGCGCGCCAAACGTGAAGCGCTGGCAGAGCAGTACGCCACGCTGTCGTTTGACGTGCAGAAGACGCAGCGTTTGCATCAGACCTTCAGCCGTTTTATCGGTTCTCATCTGGCTATTGCGTTCGATGACGACCCTGAGGCGGCGCTGCGTCCCTTGAGCTCACGTCGCAGTGAGTTGGACCGTGCCATTAACAATTTTGACGCAGAAAACCAGCAGCAACGTCAGCAATACGACCAGGCTAAAGAGTGTGTTTCATTGCTGAACCGCCTGATCCCACGCGTCAGCCTGCTGTGTGATGATACCTTGCACGACCGGATCGAGGAGATTCGCGACGAACTGGATGCCGCAGAAGAGTCCGCGCATTTTATTACGCAGCACGGTGCGTCGTTGGTGAAACTGGAGCCATTGGTGGCGGTGCTGCAAAGCGATCCACAGCAGCATGAACAGCTGCGAGCACAGTACACCCAGGCGCAAAGTGCACAGCGTCAGGCGAAACAGCAGGCGTTTGCCTTAACGGAAGTGGTGCAACGGCGTCCTCATTTCAGCTATAGCGACTCAGCGGACATTCTGGGGGAAAATGCCGATTTGAATGACAAATTGCGCCAACGGTTGGATCAGGCAGAAACCGAGCGTACCCGTTCGCGTGAACAATTGCGTCAGCAGCAGGCGCAGTTAACGCAGTACAGCCAGGTGCAGGCTTCGTTGCGCAGTGCGCATGACGCCAAAAATGAAATGCACAAAGAGCTTATTCAGGAGTTGCAGGAGATCGGCGTGCGCGCGGATGCGGATGCAGAAGCTCGCGCCCGTACTCGCCGTGATGAATTGCATTCTGCCTTGAGTGCCAACCGCACGCGCCGTAATCAGTTGGAGAAGCAGATTACCTTCTGTGAAGCGGAAATGGATGGCTTGCAGAAAAAATTGCGCAAAGTGGAACGTGATTATCACCAGATGCGCGAACAGGTGGTGACCGCGAAGGCGGGCTGGTGTGCCGTCATGTGCCTGGTGAAAGACAATGGCGTGGAGCGCCGTTTGCACCGTCGTAAACTGGCCTACATGGACGCTGACGAATTGCGTTCCATGTCGGATAAAGCGCTGGGGGCATTGCGACTGGCGGTTGCGGATAATGAACATCTGCGTGATGTGCTGCGCGCATCGGAAGATCCAAAGCGGCCTGAGCGCAAAGTGCAGTTCTATATCGCGGTTTATCAGCATCTGCGTGAGCGTATTCGTCAGGACATTATTCGTACCGATGATCCGGTTGAAGCCATTGAGCAGATGGAAATTGAACTCAACCGCCTGACGGAAGAACTGACCGCGCGTGAGAAAACGCTGGCGATCAGTTCCAAGAGCGTGGCAAATATTATTCGCAAAACCATCCAGCGTGAGCAAAACCGCATACGCATGCTGAACCAGGGCTTGCAGGCGGTTGCGTTTGGGCAGGTGAAAAGCGTGCGCTTGAACGTCAACGTGCGTGAAACACACACCACGCTGCTCAATGTGCTCTCGGAACAGCAAGAGATGCATCAGGACCTGTTCAGCAGCAACCGGTTGACCTTCTCGGAAGCGCTGGCAAAACTTTATCAACGCCTCAACCCTGAAGTGGATATGGGGCAACGCACGCCGCAAACCATCGGTGAGGAGTTGCTCGATTACCGCAACTACCTTGAGATGGAAGTGGAGGTTAATCGCGGTGCCGATGGCTGGTTGCGTGCAGAGAGCGGCGCGCTTTCCACCGGTGAAGCGATCGGGACCGGGATGTCGATTCTGGTGATGGTGGTGCGGAGCTGGGAAGATGAATCCAAACGCTTGCGCGGCAAAGATATTATCCCGTGTCGTTTGCTGTTCCTCGATGAAGCGGCGCGTCTGGATGCGAAATCCATCGCTACGTTATTCGAACTATGCGAGCGGTTGGAAATGCAGTTGGTGATTGCTGCACCGGAAAATATCAGTCCGGAAAAAGGCACCACCTATAAGCTGGTGCGTAAAGTGTTCCAGAATCAGAATCAGAATCAGGAGCATGTGCACGTGGTCGGACTGCGTGGTTTTGGCAGTGAGAATGAAGCGCCGCAGGTACAGGCATCGTAGCAGCACGCTTACGGTATGGCGGGCAGAAATGGTGCCAGTCCTGCTTGAAACCGTGATACCTGTTTACCAACGTTACTCCCGCCGACTTCCGTTATTCCCGCGAAGGCGGGAATCTCGTGCGGAAGAAACGCGTTTATTCTTTCAGGGATCCACGGCTTTCGCCGAGGATAACAAGAGGTAAGTCGGGGATGACGAGTTGTTGACGTGACGTAATCATAAGTTTGAGAGGCCGTGTTAAACGGCCTCTTTTTTGTCTCTTAGTTTCCCTGATTGGCCCCGCTAACATGACGGACCAGTGAAATAAACCTGCGGTAAGTGGCACAAAAAACATTGTCTCTTTATATACTAACGATAATGATGAGCGAATAATTAAAGTGGCAGGTCATCTCAACGCTTTGCGCTATTTGATGACAATAAGTTTCTGCATAACGTGAATTAGGGAGTCATATCCATTGGACCTCGTGGCTTTCATTGCCGATAAAAATATCGTGGCTGATATCGCGTTTAGTGAATACAGGGGATGAATGGATGTTGTTATGTGAGCAAAAAGCGCAGAGTACACTGTGCCGTGTTGGCGCGATGTGGGCCTTGAGCCTGTTTTCTTTCTGTGCGTTGTCGGCTAGCGGGCAGGCGGCGGTAATTCCCCATGCAGCGCCGGGCGTTTCTTTGCACACCGCAGGCTCTGCGTCTCATGAAACCAGAGCGGCGGCGTTGGCGGCGAAAGGCGTTAAACCGCATTATCTTTCAGAAATCACCGCACTCTACGCACTGCATCCGGCACAACGACTGTGGGCGGATGAGCACGCTGTGGTGCAGCTTCAGCAACAGTTGGCGGAAGTCGCGCTATCAGGAGTTCAGCCGCAGTTCACGCAATGGGTGACCTGGTTGACCGATGCCAGTATCAACGGGATGGCGCGCGACGTGCTGTTGTCGGATGCCATGCTTGGCTATCTGCAATTTGTTGACGGCGTGGAGCGTAACGGCACCGACTGACTCTACAGCAGCGCCCCCTACCGTTTGCAACCGTCTGCGCCTGTGCGCGTGGAGCAATGGCGGCAGGTACTGGTCGCGGGTAACAGCGCTGGGTTTGTTTCATCGCTTGCGCCGCGTCATTCACAATATGCCAAGATGCATCAGGCGTTAAAAACGCTGTTGTTGGATACGCGTCCCTGGCCGGTGTTGACGATGTCGGATACCTTGCGTCCCGAACAGCAAAGCAATGATCTGGCCGTGCTGCGTGAAATACTGCAACGCACCGGTATGCTTGCCACGTCAGGAACCATCACCCTGTTCAATGAACAACCTGCTGCTACTGACGCGGCCGCGCCGTCACCGGATACCTATACGGGCGATCTGGTCGAGGGGGTCAAGCGCTTCCAGCAGTGGCAGGGGTTAGACGCTGACGGCGTCATTGGCAAGCGGACGCGGGATTGGCTGAACGTTTCGCCGCAGACCCGTGCAGCGCTGCTGGCGCTTAATATCTAACGTCTGCGTCTGGTGCCGGATAATGTGAGCACCGGAATCATGGTGAACATCCCAGATTATTCGCTGAACTATTATCAAAATGGTACACAGCGGCTCTCTTCGCGTGTGATTGTCGGACAACCGAAACGCAAAACGCCGTTGATGAGCAGTTCATTGTATAACGTGGTGGTTAACCCGCCATGGAACGTGCCCACCACGCTGATTCGTCAGGATATCGTCCCCAAAGTTATCAAGGATCCCAGCTATTTGCAGCGCAATAATTATACGCTGCTCTCCGGCTGGCATTCCGAAGCAGAGACTATCGATCCGACGATGATTGACTGGTCCGTGGTGTCGGCCGATCGTTTCCCGTATCGCATTCGCCAGGCTCCCGGTGCCAATAACTCGTTGGGACGGTATAAATTCAATATGCCCAATTCCGAAGCGATTTACTTGCACGACACGCCAAATCATGGGCTGTTCCAGCGCGACATTCTCGCGCTCAGCACGGGCTGCGTGCGCGTGAATAAAGCTTCCGAACTGGCCGGGCTACTGTTGCAGGATGCCGGTTGGAATGATGCGCGCATTTCCTCAACGCTGGCGCAGGGAAATACCACCTATGTGCCGGTCAAACAGCGTATTCCGGTCAATCTGTACTATTTGACGGCCTGGGTAGCCGACGACAGCAAACCCCATTTTCGTACAGATATTTACAATTATGATGATACGGTAAAACGCGGGGCGGGCATTCTGGGCAAGGCAGGGCAACTGCTTCAGTAACCGCTGATATTCTGGGGCGTTAGCGCTGTCACAGGGTTTACATCGCAGCGGTGGGATCAACGCGATCCTCCGCATACCCTGTAGTAAAGCTGGTTGACTCCAATGCACTGCACGGTTATGGTGCCAAACGGCGCGTTTTTTTGTCGTCGTTATGTTCACCTTTTAAGCCGGGGCACACTTCATGGAATTCATCGATCATCATCGCCGCAGATGGCTGGCGCTGGGCGGGGCCGCGTTGGGCGCAGCCATGCTACCGGGGCAGGCGTTTGCCACGCTATCAACCCCACGTCCACGTATTCTCACGCTAGCAAACCTCAATACCGGCGAGTACCTTAAAACTGAATTCTTCGATGGCCGCCGTTACAACAAAGATGAATTGTCCCGTCTGAACCACTTCTTCCGTGATTATCGCGCCAATAAAATCAAAACCATCGATCCTGTGCTGTTTGACCAACTCTATCGCTTGCAGGTTATGTTAGGCACCAACAAACCGGTGCAGATGATTTCGGGGTACCGCTCGGTGGACACCAACAATGAAATGCGCAGCCATTCGCTCGGTGTGGCCAAACAGAGCTATCACACCAAAGGGCAGGCGATGGATTTTCACATCGAGGGTGTGCAACTGGCCAATATTCGCAAAGCGGCGCTGAAACTGAAGGCGGGTGGCGTAGGCTACTATCCGAAAAGTAATTTCGTGCACATTGATGCCGGGCCGACGCGGAGCTGGTGACCCTTAACGCTAATAGACCCCGTGGCCTGACCGTGTCATGGTGACGGTCACGTAAGGGTGCTTTTTCGTGAAGTGGAGCGCTATGAAATACCAGATTGTTCCAGTGACGGCGTTCAGCCAAAACTGTACGTTGTTATGGTGTGAGGAAACCCGCGACGCGGCGATTGTTGACCCCGGTGGCGAAACGGAAAAAATCAAACGTGCCGTCGCGCAGTGCGACATCAAAGTATCGCAAATCCTGTTGACGCATGGACATCTCGATCACGTCGGTGCGGCTCAGCAACTGGCCGATCACTATCAGGTGCCGATTATCGGCCCGCATCCTGCTGATGCTTTCTGGCTTGATGGTTTGCCCGCACAGAGCCGCATGTTTGGCCTGACAGAGTGTGCGCCGTTAACCCCGACGCGCTGGTTGCAAGAAGGTGATTCGGTGACGGTGGGCAACACTGAGCTGTCCGTGTTGCACTGTCCGGGACATACACCGGGCCACGTGGTGTTTATCGACAAGGTATCGAGTCTGGCGCAGGTGGGCGATGTGATCTTTAATGGCGGTGTAGGGCGCAGTGATTTCCCGCAGGGCGACCATCAGGCGTTGATTACGTCTATCCGCACCAAGTTGTTCCCACTCGGGGACGATACACCTTTATTCCTGGACACGGCCCGATCTCGACGCTGGGGCAGGAGCGTAAGACCAATCCTTTTGTGCATGATTAATGCACTGGCATCCCCCGATTAGCAGGGGATGCCTGGCGGCATATTACAGCACGGCCACAATGGCTTCGCACAGCGGAGCCATATTTTCCGGCGTCATACCTGCCACGTTAACCCGTCCAGAGTTCACCGCATAGACCGCAAACTCATCGCGTAGACGCAATACTTGATCTTTGGTCAGGCCGCTGAACGAAAACATGCCATTCTGCTGAATGATAAAGGAGAAGTCCTGCGTCGCGCCTTTTTCCTGTAAGGTATTGACGAACAGGTGACGCATGCGTTGGATACGCTCGCGCATCGCCGTCAGTTCCTGTTCCCATAGAGTACGCAACGCTTCTTTGCCGAGGATGGTCGCCACCACCGCTGCACCGTGTGCCGGTGGGTTGGAGTAGTTGGCGCGGATGATGGATTTCACCTGGCTAAACGCTTTGTCTGCCACATCGGCATTGGCCGCGACCAGGGTGCAGGCACCGACACGTTCGTTATACAAGCCAAAGTTCTTCGAATAGGAGCTGGAGACCAGTAATTCCGTGTGGGAAGCAGCGAAAATACGCAGACCCTCGGCATCCTCTTCCAACCCGCGAGCAAAGCCCTGATAGGCAAAATCAAACAGCGGCAGCCAACCCCTCTGAGTGGACAAGTCAGCCAGCGCTTGCCGCTGCTGCGCCGTAGGATCAATACCGGTCGGGTTATGGCAACAGCCGTGGAATAACACCACGTCGCCCGCCTGAACCGCTTCGAGGCTTTTTACCATGCCATCAAAGTCCAGCGCGTGGTTAGCGGCATCGTAGTAGTGATAATCACACACTTCCAGCCCGGCAGTCTGAAATACGTTTTTATGGTTGGGCCAGCTCGGGTTACTTACCCAAATACGCTTAGCGGAGGTCTGGCTGGCGATAAACTCTGCGGCAATACGCAGGCCACCGGTGCCACCAGGTGTCTGTGCGCTACGCGCACGCTTTTCACTGATAATCGCGCTTTGTTTGCCGAACAGTAGCTCTTGCGTACGCAGGGCGAACTCGGGCAGGCCATCGATCCCGAGATAGTTTTTGGTGGCTTCATTTTCCAGCAAAAATTGTTCTGCTTTTTTTACGCTGGCCAGCACCGGTGTCTTTCCGGTTTCATCTTTGTATACGCCGATACCCAGGTTGATTTTTTGTGGACGAGAGTCGGCGCGAAACAGATCGGCCAGGACAAGAATCGGATCAGCGGCAGTAATATATTCAAATATTGATGGCTATTCCATGACAGACAGAGGTTAGGCAAGAACCTTCAGGTTACCGCTAGCCATACGCTTTGCCAACCGTTTGCGATCAAAATGCGGGTGAAATAACAGGAAAAATTGTGGCAGGCGCGATAGCCATAAATGGCGCTAATAGTCAGGTCGCAGAAAACAAAAAGACAGGGCACGAGGCCCTGTCTTTTTCGTTACCAGACTGCGTAATGCAGTGGTGATAAAACGAAATTAGAACTGATAAGTTACACCAACAGCAACTTTGTCATCATCATTGATGCCGTAGAGGTTGTCAGATTTGATCAGGTTAATTTCGTATTCAGAGTATACGGAGAAGTTTTTGTTGAATGCGTAGGTTGCACCCAAGCTCACGTATTTGTTGATGTAGTCGTTGCCAGAAATACCAGTAGAGGTATCTGTGCCTTTGGCTTTAGCTTGAACGTAACCCAGAGAAGGTGTCAGGCCGAAGTCGAAGTTATACTGAGCAACAGCTTCGAAAACTTCAGTTTTGTCTGAAAATGCGTCAAAAGTTGTACCCGGAGCAACAGTGCTCGGAATGCCTTCAACGAAGGATACATTACGCAGTTCAGAGTAGATGGCAGCAACATAGATGTTGTTGGCATCATACTTCAGACCTGTACCCCAAGCTTCGGCTTTCTTGCCTTGGCCTGAAACAGACCGAGAGTTTTGCTCATTGGTGCGGTTTACTGCTGCATAGTTAGCAACAATGCCTACGCCTACAGGAGATACGTATTCAACAGAAGTACCCCAACCGTCGCCATTCTGACGCGACAGTTTGCGGTCCTTACCTTCGTTCAGCGTAGTGGGGTTGTTAGCACCTTGATATTGCAGACCGAAATTCAGACCATCAACCAGACCAAAGAAATCTTTGTTACGGTAGGTCAGAACGCCAGTAGAAAGGCCAGTCAGGAAGTTGTCAGAGTTGGACTGATCGCCGCCCCACTCAGGCATAACGTCGGTATATGCCAAAGAGTCGTATGCGATACCCATGTTACGACCGTAGTCGATAGTACCGAAATCAGTGATTTTCAGACCAGCGAAGGCATAACGGGTAGCAACGCTAGAACCTTCTTCTTTGTTGTCTGCGAATTCAGCTTCGTAACGACCGTAGCCTGTTACATCACTGTTGATCTGAGTTTCGCCTTTGAAACCTAGATGTTCATAAGATTTGTCACCATTTTCGCCATTGTAATCAGAGAAACGGTGTTTAGCGGTAACTTTACCGTGCAGGTCCAGTTTGTTGCCGTCTTTGTTGTACACTTCTGCTGCGTTTACTGCGCCCGCAGCTAACAAAGCCGGGATTACTACTGCAAGAATATTGCGTTTCATCATTATTACCCTCATTGGTGTTTTAAGACACCCGCCGCTGCCATCAACAATTTCTCGAAAAAAGTAATAAAACTCTTACGGAACTATCACTGGAAGTTTGGTGTCCTCCTGTGTCTGAACGCAGTGTTCCATTCACTCGCCCGTTAATCTACCCTAAAAATGATACTAAGTTCGTAATCGGGTAACAAAAAGAAGGATTGCGTTTCAAATTGTAAATCTTAGGGAACTTTGTGAGCCTTATCTGAAAGAAAAAAGGCCGCGAAATATTCGCGGCCTTTTTTCTAGTTATTTGTTTTACTTATGTTTAATGCGTATTTAGAAACTGGCATTACGTGGAGTACGTGGGAAAGGGATCACATCGCGCACATTTTGTACACCGGTAACATAGGCAATCAGACGTTCAAATCCGAGGCCAAAACCGGAGTGCGGAATGGTGCCGTAGCGACGCAGATCGCGATACCACCAGTAATCTTCTTTATTAAGTCCCATCTCTTCCAGACGACTGTCCAACTGTGCCAGACGCTCTTCACGCTGAGAACCACCGATGATTTCACCGATGCCCGGTGCCAATACGTCCATGGCTGCGACGGTTTTGCCGTCTTCATTCATACGCATATAGAAAGCTTTAATGTCTTTCGGATAGTTTTTTACCACCACCGGCGCTTTAAAGTGCTGCTCTGCCAAATAACGCTCATGCTCGGAGGCAAGATCGACGCCCCAGAACACCGGATTTTCGAAGGTGTGTCCGAAATTGAGCAGGATCTCAATAGCATCGGTGTAATCCACCTGGGCGAAATCTGCACTGATGAAGTTTTCCAGACGGCTGATCGCTTCTTTATCTACACGCTCAGCAAAAAACGCTATGTCATCAGCGCGCTCTTCGAGCACGGCTTTGAACAAATATTTCAACAGACTTTCTGCCAGCGCTGCGGCATCGTCCAGAGTCGCAAAGGCCACTTCCGACTCGATCATCCAGAATTCCGCCAGATGGCGGCTGGTGTTAGAGTTTTCGGCACGGAACGTGGGGCCAAAGGTGTACACATTGGAAAGCGCACAAGCGTAGGTTTCGCCGTTCAATTGGCCTGAAACAGTCAAGAAAGCCTCTTTGCCGAAGAAATCTTCACTGAAATCCACTTTGCCCGCATCGGTACGCGGCAGGTTTTCCAGATCCAACGTGGAAACGCGGAACATCTCACCGGCACCTTCGGTATCCGACGCAGTGATAAGCGGCGTAGAGACCCAAAAATAACCGTTCTCATGGAAGAAGCGGTGAATGGCTTGGGCCAGCGTATGGCGCACGCGTGCTACGGCACCGATCAGGTTAGTGCGCGGGCGCAGGTGCGCGACTTCACGCAGGTACTCAATGCTGTGACGTTTTGCCGTCATCGGGTAGGTGTCCGGATCGTCCACCCAGCCCACCACCTCAACGGCGGTGGCTTGAATTTCGAAAGACTGACCTTCACCCGGCGACGCAACCACGGTACCCGTGACGATCACAGAGCAGCCGGTGGTCAATTTCAGAACGTCATTCTGGTAATTGGGAAGATTATTATTTACGACCGCCTGTAACGGATTAAAGCAGGAACCGTCATAGACGGCGATAAAGGAGATACCGGCTTTAGAATCTCTCCGGGTACGTACCCAGCCGCGCACGGTGACTTCACTGTCAACGGCGACAAGGCCTTGCAGTACGTCGACTACAGGCACTACGCTCATAAAATTCTCTCTTCTCAATGAATGATATTTAACGAGTCAACCCCTAAGGGTGATTTGCTATGTTACTTGCCGTCTGGCAGGACACAAGCAGAAATCACCGGAATGCGTCAAGTTTTACGCATTCCGGTAACGTTGGGTTAAATACTGAGCAGTCGAGGAGACTAACTGGCTTTTCTGATACGCGGCAGATCGAAGGCTTTGCGTAGTGCGGAAATAAATGCGGCGTCATGGCAGATGGTTTTGCCGGGGCTGTCGGAGAGTTTCGCCACCGGGCGACCGTTACACTCCACCAGTTTGATGACGATATTCAGCGGTGTAACGCCTGGAATATCGCAGGTCAACCGCGTGCCGATGCCAAACACCAGATTGATACGCTGAGAAAAATGGCGATAAAGCGTAAGCGCTTTTTCCAGATGCAGGTTATCGGAGAACACAAGCGTCTTACTCATGGGGTCAATGCCTAAGCGTTGATAATGCGCGATGGCCTTTTCGCCCCAATCGATCGGATCCCCGGAATCATGGCGCAGACCATGATAGGCATTAGCGAAATCGAGATCGAAATCGCGCAGGAACGCATCCATGGTAATGCAATCCGTCAGCGCGATACCAAGCTGATTGGGGTATTCCACCAACCAGGCGTGCAGTGCGACACGTTGGCTGTTAGCCAATGTTGCGCCGAGTTGCTGGTGCGCCTGGAACCATTCATGCGCCTGTGTTCCCACCGGTGTCAGCCCCAAGCGGCGCGCCAGGTCGTAGTTGCTGGTGCCAATCAAATAGGGGAATTCTTGCTGTAATACGCTCACGATCTCGTGTTGCATGTCGCGGGAAAAACGACGCCGGGTGCCAAAATCCATCAGTTTGAAATGGCTCAGGTCGATACCCTGACTGCGTTCACGGAACTGCGCCAGCGTGCGGCGCAACTGCGCCACGGCGTGCACGGCGCTAACGTCCGGCGTGCGCGAGCGGTGCACCACTTCACTGATCACCGCCAGCAAGGGAACTTCCCATAAAATCACTTCGCGCCACGGGCCGCGAATGCGAATATCAAGTTTGCCGTGATGGTTGCTCACGGTAACTTGCTGCGGGTTAAAGCGGAAATGGCGTAGCCACTGTAAATAATCTGCGGTAAAAAAAGGCAGCGTAGAGAGGTAAGCGAACTCATCGTCGCTGAGTGACAGTTGGCTCATCAGCGCAATCTGCGCGGTGATAGCCTCTGCATAACTCCCTAACAGCTCATCGCCGCGGCAGCGGAATTCCGCTGTAACGTCCACATCATAATAATGATGAAACACCGCTTGCTGCATATGAAGCTTGTACGCATCCGTATCCAGCAATGAGTTCAAAATCGGGGAAGGGTGTAAAGTCATAATGCGTTACAGCATCCTTGTCAGACGCGTTTCCACTATCAAAATCATCAGCAACGTTCGGTGAGTATACCTTGATTCACGCTGCATTGTCGCTATCACCAGATAACATCATAATTTGACCAGAAAAGAGAGGGCCTTTCGTGCTCTGGCCCGGCTATTATTCTCATTCACTTAGCGCCTATTCTATTAGGGCTATTTTACTTGCCATTTTGGTCTTGGGCAGTGCTCGAAATCCTCACATACTCCGTGTACGCTCCTGTTTCTGCACGCTGTCCGTGACCAAACTGGCTGCGCCAATTACGCCTACTGGAATAGGCTCTTAATGATGGCAACATCGTTGTAACAGGCATAAACTGAACTGTCAAAGCAAAGAGTTAGGTGTAAACATCCTATCTATGAATCAACAGCCACAAGTAAAATACCGTCATGATTACCGTGCGCCGGACTATACCATCAGCGATATCGCGCTTGATTTTGTTCTGGATGCGCAGAAAAAGCACGTCACGGCAGTGAGCCAGGTGGTTCGGCAGGGATA
This sequence comes from Candidatus Symbiopectobacterium endolongispinus, assembly GCF_018777385.1. Classification (GTDB taxonomy): domain Bacteria; phylum Pseudomonadota; class Gammaproteobacteria; order Enterobacterales; family Enterobacteriaceae; genus Symbiopectobacterium; species Symbiopectobacterium endolongispinus. The sequence continues at coordinate 767,585 of NZ_JAFJYB010000002.1, forward strand.
GGCGGGGGCGCCGTTAAAACTGGACGGTGAATGGCTGACGCTGTTAAGCCTGACAGTGGATGGTCAAGCCTGGCCGCACTATCAGGTTGAGGATTATGGCTTGGTTTTAACGCACCTGCCTGCCTCTTTCACGCTCAGCATCGTCACAAAGATCAACCCCGCCGCCAACAGCGCGCTGGAGGGATTATACCAATCTGGTGCTGCGCTTTGTACCCAGTGTGAAGCGGAAGGGTTCCGCCACATCACCTATTATTTGGATCGCCACGATGTACTGGCGCGCTTTACCACGCGTATCACCGCCGATCCGGTTCGCTATCCTTATTTACTTTCCAACGGCAATCGCATCGCACAGGACACCCTGGATGATGGTCGACACTGGGTTGAGTGACAGGATCCGTTCCCGAAACCGTGCTATCTGTTCGCGCTGGTGGCGGGGGACTTCGATGTGCTCAGCGACAGCTTTACCACCCTTTCCGGGCGCGAAGTGGCCTTGGAGTTGTATGTCGATCGCGGCAACCTCGATCGTGCTGGCTGGGCGATGACCTCGCTGCAAAATGCTATGAAGTGGGATGAAACCCGTTTCGGTCTGGAGTATGACCTCGACATCTATATGATCGTCGCGGTGGACTTTTTTAATATGGGCGCGATGGAAAATAAAGGGCTCAACGTCTTTAACTCCAAATACGTGCTTGCCAAGGCAGAAACCGCTACCGATAAAGATTATCTGAACATTGAAGCGGTGATCGGCCATGAATATTTTCACAACTGGACCGGTAACCGCATTACCTGCCGTGACTGGTTCCAGCTCAGCTTAAAAGAAGGACTGACGGTGTTTCGCGATCAAGAGTTCAGCTCAGATCTGGGATCGCGCCCGGTAAACCGCATCGACAACGTGCGTGTGATGCGCGGTGCGCAGTTTGCCGAAGACGCCAGCCCGATGTAGCATCCGATCCGCCCAGATCAGGTCATTGAAATGAATAACTTCTACACCCTGACAGTGTACGAGAAGGGTTCGGAAGTGATCCGCATGCTGCATACGTTGCTGGGTGAGGATAAATTTCAGGCGGGCATGCGGCTTTATGTGGAGCGTCATGACGGTAGTGCGGCCACCTGTGATGATTTTGTGCGGGCGATGGAAGATGCCTCTGGAGTGGATCTGACACAGTTCCGCCGTTGGTACAGCCAGTCGGGTACGCCGGTGGTGACGGTGCGCGATGATTATAATGCTGCAACGCAGCAATATCTGCTGTCAGTCAGCCAAAAAACGCCCGTAGGCGCGGATGGTCAGGAAAAACGCCCGCTGCATATTCCGTTGGATATTGAGCTGTACGATCAGCAGGGCAACGTGATTCCGTTGCAATATGCCGGTCAGACGATCGATTCGGTGCTAAACCTGACCGAAGCAGAGCAGACGTTTGTGTTTGATAATGTGCCGAGTCAGCCGATCCCCTCTTTATTAAGAGAGTTTTCTGCTCCGGTTAAACTCAACTATGCCTGGAGCGATGCGCAACTGACTTTCCTGATGCGCCACGCCCGCAATGATTTCTCGCGCTGGGATGCGGCACAAAGCCTGCTGGCGAACCATATTCGCCTCAACGTGGCACGCTATCAGCAACACCAACCGCTCTCGCTGCCGCTGCATCTGGCCGATGCGTTCCGTTGGGTATTATTGGATCCTGCGTTGGATCCGATGTTGGCGGCACAAATTCTGACGCTGCCCAGCGAAAACGAAATGGCGGAGCTGTCCGATGAGTGGCTAGCGGTGTATCGGTTAACGCTACCGCTGAGTACCGCATCGAACATGCTGATATTGGCAAACGTGCCCTGCGCAACACATGCCTTTATTATTTGGCGTTTGGCGAAGCGGCGCAGGCTGATGCGCTGGTGAGCGCGCAGTATCAGCAGGTGGACAACATGACGGATGCGTTGGCGGCACTCTCCAGTGCGGTGAGTGCTCAACTGCCGGTGCGCGATGCGTTGATGGCGCAGTTTGACGATCGTTGGCACACCGATGGTCTGGTGATGGATAAATGGTTTACCTTGCAAGCCACCAGTCCGGCCAGTGACGTGCTGTCACGGGTGCGAGCGTTGCTGCACCACCGTTCATTCAGCCTGAATAACCCCAATCGCCTGCGTGCGCTGGTAGGTGCGTTTGCCAGCGCCAATCCGGCAGCGTTTCATGCCGCGGACGGTGGGGGCTACCGTTTCCTGACCGAGATCCTCAGCGATCTCAATACCCGCAATCCGCAGGTAGCGGCTCGGTTAATTGAGCCACTGATCCGGCTGAAACGCTACGATGAATCACGTCAGGCGTTGATGCGCCAGTCACTGGAGCAATTGAAAACGCTGGATAACCTCTCTGGCGATCTGTTTGAGAAAATTGGTAAGGCGCTGCAAGGCTAATCTGTACTCAAGGTTCCCGCGTCAAGCGGGAACCTGTTTTCTGTGATAAGTGTTTTACTTTCCCTCTCGATCTCATTACCATTCCCAGCCGTGCGTCAGGAAGTCACCCGCTTTATTCTTGTTTTTGCATGCATGACTTTTGGGATCTCAGGAGACACTATGTTCTATCCCGTAATCAAGAAGGCACTCTTCCAGTTCGATCCAGAACGGGCTCACGAATTTACCTTCCAGCAGTTACGTCGTTTATCTAATACCCCCTTTGAATTTCTTATTCGCCAATCAGTTCCCACCAAACCTGTTACCTGCATGGGCCTCTCTTTTAAAAATCCACTCGGTTTAGCCGCCGGTCTGGATAAAGATGGCGATTGTATTGATGCGCTGGGCGCAATGGGTTTTGGTCATATTGAAGTCGGTACGGTAACACCGCGTCCGCAGCCCGGTAATGATAAACCGCGTCTGTTTCGCGTTGTGGAAGCGGAAGGGTTAATTAACCGCATGGGATTTAATAACCATGGCGTTGATAACCTGAGCGAGAACGTAAAAAAATCCCATTTTGGCGGCGTGCTGGGAATTAATATCGGCAAGAATAAAGATACGCCCGTAGAGCAGGGTAAAGATGACTATTTGATCTGCATGGACAAGGTCTATGCGCATGCCGGATATATTGCGATCAATATCTCTTCACCGAATACGCCAGGATTACGTTCACTGCAATACGGCGACGCGCTGGACGATCTGTTGCAGGCGATTAAAAATAAACAAGAAGCATTGCAGCAACAGCATCAGAAATATGTGCCGATCGCCGTGAAGATCGCGCCGGATCTTTCTGAGGAAGAATTGATCCAAATTGCTGATAGTTTGGTGCGCCATAACATTGATGGGGTGATTGCCACTAATAACACACTGAATCGTGACTTGATTCAGGGATTAAATCATTGTGGGCAAACCGGTTGGTTAAGCGGGCGTCCGTTACAGCAGTGCAGCACCGAAGTTATTCGTCGTTTGGCGCAAGAATTGAATGGCCGTTTGCCGATTATTGGCGTTGGCGGTGTCGATTCACTTATGGCCGCACGGGAAAAAATGGCCGCGGGTGCCATCCCTGGTACAGATATATTCCGGCTTTATTTTCCATGGACCGCACTTGATTAAAGATATCATTACCCATATTTAATCTTTTCATCACATCATTTCTCGTTGGGGGTTTATTTATTCCCCCAGCTAGTCTATATTTTACTCGTTTGTGCAATTAATATTTTTTTTACAAAAAACGCGACTGACATACCCTCACCGAGCGTATGAAGGATATTACCTGTTTTCTTGTCAAGGATGGCAATGGTATGTGGTGTGCAGACGCAATGGCGTCGATGAATAGCCCAGGGGGAAGGTGAATAATATGAAGTTAAAACCTGACGACAATTGGCGCTGGTATTTTGATGCGGAACACGATCGTATGATGTTGGATTTAGCCAACGGCATGGTATTTCGTTCTCGTTTTGCGGCCAAAATGCTTACGCCAGATGCGTTTGCCCCCGTATCATTTTGTGTTGATGACGCCGCATTGTTTTTCACCTTTCAGGAAAAATGTCAGCCTATTTCGTTGCAGCATGAATTGCAGGCAGAGCTGGTATTAAATGCGCTGGTGGCTCACAGTTATTTAAAACCCCTGATGCCAAAGAGTTGGTATTTTGCGCAGCAACCCCATGAACAGCAGGCCCCGCAAATTGGCGATGCGGTTTGGGTAATGCTGACTGAAAGCCAGGAAATTGCCTGCTTTATGGTGGTGGATCGCGGTGAAAAAGCCAGCTTGTGCGTGTTGGCTCAAGAGGCGCTGATGCTTAACGGCAAAACGATGCAGCTAGGCGAAGCGATTAAAATCATGCATGACCGCCTGTTGCCCCAGCAGAGCGCGCTGGCAGGGGCGATGCCATCGGCATCCTTCCCCTATGCCAAGGTTGTGTAGGGTAAAGATTCTTGTCAGGCGAGCACCAGGTCTCCCTGTGGCACGCAACTGCACGCCAGAATAGTGCCATCCTCGCGCACGGCACCCCGCTTTAGGGGCGAAACCTCACCGCTGACCAGCGTCATTTTGCAACAACCGCACACGCCCGCCCGGCAAGAATAGGGCACGCGCACACCGTGCTGCTCTAGTTGCTCTAACAAAATTTGCTGATTATTCCCAGGCAGCGTTTTGCCCCGATAGTGCAGGGAAAGGCCTTGTTCCGCCTGAACCGGCGCTTCCAGCGTTGCGGCAGGGGTTCCTGCACCATAGAGACTCGGTGGCTTGGTTGCCAGCACCTCGACGCTATCGCCCACCCTAATGATACCGCTTTGACGTGCCACCATATTCTGACCAAAATCCACGTCACCGTTTTCCGCCGTGCGGAAGGCTTGCAACGTGGCGAGCGGCTCTCCCGAGGGATGCTTGCGCCCACGCTCGGTGCTCACGGTGGTCAATACGCAGCGGCTGCACGGTTTGACAACGTCAAAAGTCACCTCGCCAATACGCACCGTCTGCCAGCCGTCTTCCGCGAAGGCATCAGCGCCGGTTACCACAATGTTAGGGCGTAACTGAATCAGCTTGATCCCCGCGCTACAACGCTGGCGCAGTGCCTGAAAAGAGGCTTCATTGACCAACAGATAAGGGTAACCGTCGGCTAAACCCAACGGAATGTCGGGAAAACGCTTCACGCGACGAGAGGGCATGTCGCCAACCCAGCGCAACTGTACCGGACGTTTAAAATAACCGCTCAACCACTGGTTGATGTTATCGGGTGCGATGCAGGCGGAAAAATGCGTGCCCAAGACTTCTGTGGGCTCTGGTGTGTGGGCGAAATCCGCATAGCGTACTAAAGCCTGAGCGCCGTCAGGTGCGGTGAGGAACAGGCCGTCAGGTAGCAACGCCGGTGTAAACAGCACCATTTCGGGAAACTGACGTGCAGTGATAAAGGTCCCATCGGGTTCCGTCACCATAAATGAACGGTCATACGCCAGACCGCTGGGCGTTGCCAAAGCATGGGAAAGTTGCAAGCCGCGCAAGGATTTGACCGGATGAACGTACAGTTGGGAAACACCAATCATCAAGAGTGCCTATCTGTTCAAAGGTTTTAACGCCGCAACTTTATGACAAGTCGCTGAGATTAGCTATAATGCGCCTCAATTTTATGTGTTACACCCGTGATACTTCAAATTGCACGTGCGCTGACTGTGTGGGGTCATCCGAACCACTTATCGCTTTCCTGCAACTCGAAGTCGTCTGGGTCTACCCTTTTACCTTGGTGGTCGTCGTATTATGAATTCTCTGTTTGCCAGCACGGCGCGTGGTCTGGAAGAACTGCTTAAAAGTGAACTTGAAGCGTTAGGTGCGCAGGAATGCAGCCTGGTTCAAGGCGGCGTGCATTTTCAGGGTGACGACCGTTTGATGTATCACAGCTTGCTGTGGAGCCGCCTGGCATCACGTATTTTATTGCCGCTCGGCGAATGCAAGGTCTACAGCGATCTCGATCTCTACCTCAGTGTTCAGGCCATTGACTGGACCTCTGTGTTCTCGGTTGATAGCGCTTTTGTGGTTCATTTTACCGGTACTAACGATGAAATCCGTAATTCTCAGTACGGCGCGCAGAAAGTGAAAGACGCCATTGTCGATAGCTTTGTGCGTAAAACTGGTCAGTGCCCTAACGTGGCCAAGCAGCAACCGGATATTCGCATCAATGTGTTTCTGCAACGCGAGACGGCCAGCATTGCGCTGGATCTCAGCGGCGAAGGCTTGCACCAGCGCGGTTATCGTGAAGGCACTGGCGCTGCGCCGTTGAAAGAAAACCTCGCGGCGGCCATTGTGCTGCGCTCGGGTTGGCAGCCGGGTACGCCAATGATCGATCCGCTGTGCGGTTTAGGTACGTTGTTGATTGAGGCCGCCATGATGGCCGCCGATCGCGCACCGGGCTTGCACCGCGATCATTGGGGATTTAGCGCCTGGCTGAACCATAACGCCGATGTGTGGCGTGAAGTGGTGTCTGAGGCGCAGGTGAGGGCCAAACAAGGCCTGCAAACCACCACCTCCCGTTTTTACGGTTCAGACAACGATAGCCGGGTGATTGAGCTGGCGCGCGCCAATGCGCGCCGTGCCGGTGTCAGCGAATTGATAACCCTCTCGGTACAGGATGCAGTGCAACTGCGCAATCCGCTGCCGCAAGGTCCGACAGGAACAGTACTCAGTAACCCGCCTTACGGTGAGCGTCTGGAGAGGGAGCCTGCTCTGATCGCCTTACACAATATGCTGGGCCGCAAGCTGAAAAGTGAGTTCGGTGGCTGGACGCTGTCGCTGTTCAGTGCGTCAACGGAACTGTTAACCAGCCTGCCGTTACGTGCTGAACGCCAGTTTAAGGCCAAAAACGGGCCGCTGGATTGCGTACAGAAAAACTACCGTATTAGCGCTGCGCCTGAAATCTCGGCGGGTGAAACCACCGTGCCGCGCGTGAGCGCCGACGTTGCTCCGGATTTTGCCAACCGACTGCGCAAAAACTGCCGTAAACTGGAAAAATGGGCCCGTCAGCAGGGTATAGAATGTCATCGCCTGTATGACGCCGATCTTCCGGAATACAATGTGGCGATCGATCGTTATGGCAGTTGGGTGGTAGTGCAGGAGTACGCGCCGCCGAAAACCGTCGATCCGCAAAAAGCCCGCCAGCGGGTGTTTGATATTATCAATGCTACGTTGCACGTGTTGGAACTGCCTGCCAATCGCTTGGTGTTAAAAACCCGCGAACGGCAAAAGGGCAAGAGCCAGTATGAAAAACTGGCGCAGAAGGGCGATTTCCTACTTATGCAGGAGTATAACGCCAAGCTGTGGGTGAATCCGACCGATTATCTTGATACCGGACTGTTTCTCGATCACCGTATCGCGCGCAAAATGCTGGGCGAAATGAGTATAAGGAAAAGACTTCCTGAACCTGTTTGCCTATACCGGCACGGCCAGCGTCCACGCAGGGTTGGGCGGTGCGCGCACCACCACTACGGTGGATATGTCGCGTACCTACCTGGAATGGGCGGAGAAAAACCTGAGCAGCAATGGTTTGGCAGGTCGTCAACATCGTCTTATTCAGGTGGATTGCCTGACCTGGATGCAGGAAACGCGCGAACAGTTTGACCTGATTTTTATCGATCCGCCCACGTTATCAAATTCGAAACGCATGGCTGATGCTTTTGACGTGCAACGGGACCATCTGGCGTTGATGAAAGATTTGCAGCGTATGCTGCGTCGAGGCGGTACCATTCTGTTTTCTAACAACAAACGCGGTTTCCAGATGGATCAGCCGGGCATTGCAGCCCTTGGGCGTCGCGCCACGGAAATTAGCGAGAAAACCCTTCCATTAGATTTTGCCCGCAATCGCCAGATCCATAACTGTTGGCTGCTGCGACACTCGGGCGAGGAAAAGTAAGTCATGTCATTAATTAGCGTCTCGGATGCCTGGCTGTCGTTCAGCGATGCGCCTTTACTTGATAACACCGAACTGCACATTGAAGAAAATGAACGCGTCTGCCTGGTAGGGCGTAACGGTGCGGGGAAATCGACCCTGCTGAAAATTCTGGCGCGCGAAGTGCGGCTGGACGATGGGCGTATTGTTTATGAGCAAGATCTGATCGTCTCCCGTTTGCAGCAAGATCCGCTGCGTGACGTAGCGGGCAGCGTATTTGATTTTGTGGCAGAATGGGTGGCCGAGCAGGCCGACTACCTGAAACGCTACCATTAAGCCTTGCGTCTGGTCGAACAGGATCCCAGCGATAAGAACCTGAACCAGCTGGCAGTACTTCAGGAAACGTTGGAAACCCAAGGGCTGTGGCAATTGGAAAATCGCATCCACGATGTGTTGGGCCCAATTGGGACTGACAGCAGATGCGCCCTTGTCCTCGCTTTCTGGCGGCTGGCCGCACTGGGCCGAAAGTCTTGCTGCTTGATGAGCCGACCGACCACCTGGATATCGAAACCATCGACTGGCTGGAAGGTTTCCTCAAAACGTTCCAGGGCAGCATCGTTTTCATCTCCCATGACCGTTCTTTTATTCGCAACATGGCGACACGCATTGTCGATCTCGATCGTGGCAAACTGGTCTCCTGGCCCAGCAATTACGACAAGTATCTGCTGGGCAAAGAAGAAGCGCTACGTGTGGAAGAGCTGCAAAATGCCGAATTCGATCGCAAGCTGGCGCAGGAAGAGGTGTGGATCCGTCAGGGCATCAAGGCGCGTCGCACGCGTAACGAAGGCCGGGTGCGTGCGCTGAAAGCGATGCGTCAGGAGCGTTCACAGCGTCGCGAAGTGATGGGCTCTGCCAAAATGCAGGTTGAAGAAGCGGCTCGTTCCGGCAAAATCGTGTTTTAACTGGAAAACGTCGATTATCACATCGGTGATAAAAATCTGGTGCGGGGATTCTCTGCCCAGGTGTTGCGCGGTGACAAGATAGCGCTGGTTGGGCCAAACGGCTGCGGCAAAACCACGCTGTTGAAACTGCTGTTGGGCGATCTGCAAGCGACGCACGGTCGCGTTCACTGCGGCACCAAGCTGGAAGTTGCCTATTTTGATCAGCACCGCGCGGAGCTCGATCCTGAGCGTACTGTGATGGATAACCTGGCCGAAGGCAAACAGGAAGTGATGGTTAATGGCCGTTCTCGCCATGTGCTGGGCTACCTGCAAGATTTCCTGTTCCATCCCAAACGGGCAATGACGCCGGTAAAAGCCCTGTCAGGCGGTGAACGTAACCGACTGCTGCTGGCGCGTTTGTTCCTCAAACCCAGTAACCTGTTGATTCTTGACGAACCGACTAACGATCTTGATGTGGGAACGCTGGAACTGTTGGAAGAGTTGATCGACAGCTATCAAGGCACTGTGCTGCTGGTGAGCCACGATCGTCAATTTGTGGATAACTCGGTCACCGAGTGCTGGATTTTCGAAGGGGATGGGCGTATTAACCGCTATGTTGGCGGTTATTATGATGCACAGCAGCAGCGCGCTGAAACGGTGCCCTTGCGTAAATCCGTGCCTGCGGAGGCGGAAAAATCAGCAGAGAGTAAAGAGACCGTTCAGAACGCACCCAGCGCTAAACGTCAAACCGGTAAACTCAGTTATAACCAGCAGCGCGAGCTGGAGCAGTTACCCCAGAAACTCGAACAACTGGAACAGTCCATTGCGGCGTTACAAGCGCAAATGAACGATGCTGATTTCTTTACCCGTCCGCGTGATGAAACGCAAAAGATATTGAATGCATTGGCAGAAGCGGAGCAGGAGCTGGAAGTGTGTTTTGAGCGCTGGGAAGCGTTGGAAACGCAGAAAAACGGCTAACGTTGCGTATACTACCAACGGGTAGATGCCTTATGACGGTAACCACGCGTGCGATATACCGTGCCGTGTGAACACGAGCCTTCTACAGGTAACGGCGGCGGCGCGCCTGATCGGGGTGCCGCGCGGCGAAAGATAAAGGAGGCGGAGCGTGTGCAATCATAATGCAAGGCATGACGACTACATGTTGTGCCCCCAGTGCGACATGCTGGTGGAATTACCCTCCCTGATGCATGGGCAAAAGGCGGTGTGTCCGCGCTGTAAATCAACCTTGGCCAACCGCCAGAATCAGGCGCGCCAGCGCTCCATTGGTTTTGCTTTAAGCGCCTTGCTGATGCTGGCATTGGCGAACGCTTTTCCTTTTGTTTATATGCGCGTGGCGGGCATTACCAGTGAGATCTCACTGTTTGAGATCCCGCAGGTGATGGTGTCCGATAATTACGCCAGCGTCGCCTTTCTGTTTATGCTGTTTGTTCAAGTGATCCCGGCGATTTCCATGGTGATGGTTATCCTGTTGTCGCTGCACTCTTCCCTGTCAGCACGGATAAAACGGCTGATGGCAACCTGGCTCTTCTGGCTAAAAAGCTGGGGAATGGCCGAAATTTTTCTCGCTGGCGTGCTGGTGAGCTTTGTGAAGCTGATGTCTTATGGTGAAATTGGCGTCGGCACTGGTTTTGTGCCCTATGTACTGTTTTGTTTGCTGCAACTACTGGCCTATCAAAGTCTGGATCGGCGCAGCGTGTGGACTGACGTAGCGCCTGCGCCACCGTTACCCTTTGCACCGCAGACCGGACGAGCGGGTTTGGCACAATGGCTGCGCTCCTACACCTGCTGTACGGCGATATTGCCTGCCGATCAGTGGGAATGTCCGCGTTGTCATCGCCACGGCCATGCGCGACGTAAAAACAGCCTGCAATGGACGCTGGCGCTGCTGTTAACCTCCGTGCTGCTTTATGTTCCCTCGAACCTGCTGCCGATTATGATCACCGAAGCGTTGGGGAGTAGTGAAACTTCCACCATTATGTCGGGGGTGATTCTGCTGTGGGGGATGGGGTCTTATCCGGTGGCGCTGGTGATCTTCATTGCCAGTATTATGGTGCCATCGCTTAAAATGCTGGCGCTGGCGTGGTTGTGTTGGAGTGCGGCGGGTAATGGACGTCAGGACAATGAACGTCTGCACGTGGTATATGAAATGGTGGAATTTGTCGGTCGCTGGTCGATGATCGACGTATTTGTCATTGCTGTACTGTCTGCCATGATGCGCATCGGCCAGTTAATGAGTGTATACCCGGCAATCGGCGCGTTGTTGTTCGCGCTGGTGGTCATTTTGACCATGTTTGCCGCCATGACGTTTGATCCCCGTTTGTTGTGGGATCGCCAGCGTGATAATAATCAGGAGGGATCAGCCATTGGCGAAAAATAATTATTCTGTCGCAAACGTAGAAGCGATTAAACGCTGGTCGCCCGTATGGATTGTGCCCATTGTGACGGTGCTGATCGGAGCCTGAATTTTATTTTACCATTTCAGTCACCTGGGGTCCCAGATCACGCTAACGACACAGAGTGCTGAAGGGATTGTGGCCGGTAAGACCACCATCAAAAGTCGCAGTGTGGACGTTGGCGTGGTGGAAAGCGTGGTGTTGAGTGACGACCTGCGCCAGGTGGAGATTGTGGCTCGCTTGCATTCCGGTATGGGCAAGTTGTTGCGCCATGATTCTGTGTTCTGGGTGGTGAAACCGCAAATTGGACGAGAAGGGGTTTCCGGGCTAGGTACCCTGCTGTCCGGCGCATTTATTGAACTTCATCCGGGGATGAGCGGTGAAGCACGCAGTGAATTTGCGTTGCTGGATTCGCCGTCGCTGGCACCATCGCATGCCAAAGGGATTCGCATTTTGCTCGACAGCGAACGTTCTGGCCAACTGAACGCTGGCGATCCAGTGCTGTTTCGCGGCTACCGCGTCGGTTCGGTTGAAACCAGCGAGTTCGATACCAAGGCGCGCCAAATGCGCTATCAGCTGTTTATTACCGCGCCTTACGACAGTCTGGTGACTAGCAATGTCCGTTTCTGGAAAGACAGCGGCGTGAAGCTGGATATGTCAGCGCAGGGGATGCGGGTAGAAATGGGATCGTTGACCACCTTGTTCAGCGGCGGTGTTAGCTTTGACGTGCCGACCGGTTGGGATCTGGGTGAACGCGTGCAAGATCGTGCGCAATATCAGCTGCTTGATAACGAACGCAGTATTCAGGATTCGCTCTACACGGAGTACAAAGAATATGTGATGTTCTTTGATGAATCCATCCGTGGATTGCAGGTGGGGGCACCGGTGGAATTCCGTGGCATCCGTCTGGGAACCGTCGCCCAAGCGCCTCTGGTGACGACCAACTTAAAGCAGGATATAAACATGGGGTATCGCATTCCGGTGCTGATCCGCGTTGAACCTGCACGTTTTGAAAAGATCATCGGTAAGCAGTTTGATTACCAGAAACAACTCGCCGACGCACAGACTATGGGGCTGTGTGCCTCATTGAAAACGGCCAACCTGCTGACTGGCGCCTTGTTTATCGATCTCGACTTTTACCCGAAAGCACGTGGTAACAGTACAGGACCGCTGCGTGTGGTTGATGGGTATCCGGTGTTGCCAACCATGGGTGGCGGTTTGTCGCAAATCCAGCAAAAACTGATGGCGGTGTTGGATAAGATCAACGACCTGCCGTTAACGCCAATGGTGAGCGAAGCGACCAAAACGCTGGCAGAGAGCCAGTCAACGCTACGTGAGTTGAAAAAGACGCTCGCTTCGTTAAACCAGATAACTTCCAGCAAGGCGATGCAATCGCTGCCGCAGGACATACAGCAAACGCTACAGGAGCTGAACCGCAGTATGCAAGGGTTACAGCCTGGCTCGCCGGCTTATAACCGATTGGTGGCAAACATGCAGCGTCTGGATCAGGTGTTAAGGGAGTTGCAGCCGGTACTGCGCACGCTGAATGATAAAAGCAATGCACTGATCTTCCAGGCGCCTGAGAGCGAAGATCCCCAACCGAAGAGGGCGAAACCATGAGTAAAGGATGGCTGGTGGCAATGGCGTTGTTGTTGAGTGCATGCAGCAGTACAACGCCAAAAACCTATTACCAACTGCCGCAACCGTCTGTGGCGACTGCGGGTAAAACGGATCTCACCGCGGCCCGCACGCTGTGGCTTTCCCACGTTGCGTTGGCGGATTATCTCAGTACGTCGGGCTTGGTTTACCAGACCAATGATGTGCGTTATGTCATTGCCAGCAATAACCTGTGGGCCAGCCCGTTGGAGCAGCAGTTGCAACAGACGCTGCAAAGCAGCCTGAATGCCGGGCTGCCGGGCCGGACGGTAAGTTCGCAACCCTTAGGGGCTGCACCCTCAGAGCTGGCTGTTACCGTGAAAGCCTTCCACGGCCGCTACGACGGAAAAGCGGTGGTGCAAGGGGAGTGGACCTTGCAACGCGGCGATCGACTGCTGCGCCAGCCGTTCAATCTGGTGCTGCCAGTCAATGACGATGGTTATGATGCGTTGGTGACAACGCTGGCACAAGGTTGGCAGCAGGTTGCTCAATCCATCGCCGCGCAGATTCAACGCAGCGAGTAGTTGGCAGCGATAGGAGATACTTATCTAACATTATGTAATTTAACGATTTATAGCTTATTGTCTGGCACTGTTTTTATGCATTTGCTTGCACGCAGTGCGCCATCATGGCGCACTGCACCTTTCTAAATACCCCCCAGAAACATCTTATTCATAAATATCAATCGGTTATTTTTTGGCACAGATACTGCAATGTTAATCTCATAACATTATGACTGCGAATGACAGGGCACTAACATGCAGCAAGATGACGCCAATTCCGCTAACCCTGACGCCAATGTGCGTATTGATCTTATCGCACGTATCGAAGCGTCATTCAGTCAGCATACCCCCAGCGGTAAGCGTGTTGCCGGTTGGTTGCTGAATAATCTGGCACAGATAACGTTTGAATCGGCGGATAGTATCGCTGGTTATACCGGCACGACGGGAATTACCGTGGGGCGCTATCTGCGCAAGCTGGGTTATCGCAATCTGGAGGATGTCAAAGCGAGTCTGCGTGCCGATGCGCTGGCCCCTTACCGCCATTGGGGCGTGACCGACCGTCTGGATGCCTGGCAGCAGCAGCGTACCCTCTCGAATCGTCTCAGCCCCTCTCTGCGTCTGGAGGTTGATGCCATTCAGGACGTCTATCGTCTGGCGCAAACGGAGACTTTCGCGCGCATTAGTCAGCAACTGGCCGAGGCAGAAGCGGTGTTTATTCTCGGCATCCAATCTACGCGCGGCATTGCCAACGCGTTTTTTAGTCATCTTGAGTATTTGCGCCCCCGTGTGAGCTATGTCGATGGACTATCTGGCACCTGGGTGGAGTCGCTCAATTCAGAATACCAACGCCCTTATGTGGTAGTGACCGACACTCGCGCCTATTCCACCGTGGCGCGACAGTATTGCCGCGCCGCCAGCGATCGGCAGATCCCGTTGGCGCTGATTACCGATCTCTGGTGCCATTGGGCGCGTGATTACTCGATGGATTTGCTGCAAGTCAAAACCGATACCGGCCATTTCTGGGATTCGCTGGCACCGATCACCTACTTGTTCAACCTGCTGCTCTCTGCGGTGGTGGAGCAGCTAGGTGATAAGTTGTCGGCGAGGCTGGCGCTCAATCGCGCTTTGCAAACGGAATTTGGCCAATTTGAACAGTAAACAGGACAACACATGACGGATGTTATCGACCTGGTGGATCTGGCGCAAACGCTAACCCAACTGATTATCGATATGAAATATGCATCAGCGGATAACCTGACCGATCATCCCATTTATGCCGAAGCGCTTTGCCTGTTGCACCCGGATGCGGCACGGGGACTGGCACGTAGTGTCGCTGTTGCCGAACAGAGCGACTATCGGCTGCAACTTTACGATGCCTATCGTCCTCATGCGGCACAAATACGCTTGTGGGATGCCTGTCCCGATCCGCGCTTTGTCGCCTCATTGGCGATTGGTTCGCACCACAGTCGCGGCGTGGCGGTGGATGTCACGCTGCTGGATATGGGCACCGGCTTCGATGAGATGAATGAAAAATCCTATGCGTGGTGTGCGGCGTTGCCCGTCGCCGTGCAACGTAACCGACTGCAACTCTATGCCATGATGGCAGCGAGTGGCTTCGTCGGGATTGAAACGGAATGGTGGCATTTTGAATTGCCGAATGCTGACCGTTACCCGCTGTTGCCCGATCGGTTTGGTTGCACCTTGCCCAACCGTAGGACGGCTGTTTGATTGATGCGCGCTGCGCGAACCGTTTGACTATCACCAGGAGCTGAATCATGAAGACGCACCACACTGCATTGTTACGACCTATGCTGTTAGCTACCGCAATGGCTGCCGTATTGCCTGCCTGGGCTGCGGTGCCGAAAGATATGCTGGTGATCGGCAAAGCCGCCGATCCACAAACGTTAGATCCTGTGGTCACTATCGATAATAACGACTGGACCATCACCTATCCCTGTTATCAACGGCTGGTGCAATACAAAACGGAAAACGGCAAAGGCGCTACCGATGTGACCGGGGATTTGGCTTTGAGTTGGGAAGCGTCTCCAGACCAAAAAACCTGGACCTTCAAGCTCGATCCCAAGGCAAAATTTGCCGATGGCAGCGTTGTCAGCGCCGAGGCAGTCAAAATATCGTTTGAACGTCTGCTCAAGATCGGTCAGGGGCCCGCCGAAGCCTATCCCGGCGATTTGAAGGTTGAAGCGGTCGATGCGCATACTGTGCGCTTTACGCTGAGCACACCCTTTGCGCCGTTCCTGTATACGTTGGCCAATGACGGTGCCTCTATTATTAACCCTGCTGTATTGAGCAAACACAGCGCCGATGAAGGTAATGGCTGGTTAGCGGAAAATACTGCCGGTTCTGGGCCTTATCAGGTCCAGCGTTGGCAGAAAGGCCAGCAGGTGGTGCTGGTGCCAAATCCCCACTACAGCGGCAGCGCGCCCGCGTTTAAACGCGTTTCGGTCAAAATCATTGGTGAGAGTGCCACGCGCCGCCTGCAACTGGAGCGTGGGGATATTGATATTGCCGAGTCGCTACCTGTCGATCAGCTTGCCACGTTGAAGGCAAAAAACAGCGTGTCAGTACAGGAACATTCGTCGCTGCGCGTGACCTATCTCTATCTAAACGGACCATTGAGCCAGGTTGATCTGCGTAGTACGGTCTCTTGGGCCACGGACTATCAGGGCATGGTGAAGGGGATACTGGGTGGAAACGGCAAGCAGATGCGTGGCCCGATCCCGGAAGGCATGTGGGGATATGACAAAGATGCCATGCAGTACAGCCTGGACAATGAAAAAGCACTGGCGGCAATGAGCAAGGTAGCGCAAAAGCCACAGCAATTAACCTTCCTCTATTCGGATAACGATCCCTCCTGGGAACCCATTGCCATCTCAACGCAGGCAACGCTGAAATCGCTGGGTGGTTAATGTCAGTCTGGAAAAACTGGCAAACGCCACCATGTGCGAACGGGTTGGCAAGGGTGACTTTGATATTGCCATCGGTAACTGAAGCCCTGATTTCGCTGACCCGTACATGTTCATGAATTACTGGTTTGAATCCAACAAGAAAGGGTTGCCGGGCAATCGTTCTTACTATGAAAACCCGGCGGTTGATGCGTTGCTGAAAAAGGCGATGGCCACCACCGACCAGACTGTGCGCACAGCGGACTACCAGCAGGCACAGCGCATTGTGATTGATGAAGTCGCCTACGTTTATCTGTTCCAGAAAAACTATCAGGTGGCGATGAATGATGCGGTAAAAGGCTTTGTATTCAACCCGATGCTGGAACAGGTGTTCAACATAGGCACGATGTCGAAATAAGTTCACTAGCGCAGCAGGCGGCGAGGCTCTGAGGATCGCCGCACGAAAATCAGCCCGATGCGACAACCGGTTTGGTGCCGCATCGCGTGGAGTAATACTATGACGTTCTGGAGTATTTTGCGGCAACGCTGCTGTGGATTAGTGCTGGTGGTGATGGGGGTTTGCATCATCACCTTCATCATTTCGCACCTGATCCCCGGCGATCCTGCGCGTTTGCTGGCAGGCGATCGTGCCAGTGATGACATTGTACGCCATATTCGCCAGCAGCTTGGGTTGGATCAACCGCTCTATGTGCAATTCTGGCACTATGTTACAGCTCTTTTTTCCGGTGATTTGAGCACCTCGATTCGTACCGGACGTCCGGTGCTGGATGATATTCAGACCTTTTTCCCGGCCACGCTCGAACTGGTGTTTTGCTCTCTGTTGCTGGCGCTGGCAGCCGGTATTCCCCTTGGCGTGCTCTCCGCGGTCTATCGCGATCGCTGGTTGGATCATGGCGTGCGGTTACTGGCAATCGGTGGGATATCTACGCCCGCGTTTTGGCTTGGCTTGGGGGTTATCGTGCTGTTTTACGGGCATCTCGATCTGCTGCCCGGTGGTGGGCGGTTGGATGACTGGCTGGGGCCGCCCGCACATGTCACTGGATTCTACCTGATCGATAGCCTGTTGGCGGGTGACCATGAGGCCTTCTGGAATGCCTTGCAACATCTGATATTGCCGTTGCTCACGCTCTCGTTTGTCCATCTGGGTATCGTGGCGCGTCAGATTCGATCCGCCATGCTCGAGCAATTGAGTGAGGATTATATCCGTACCGCGAGGGCGAGTGGCTTAACCCCGTGGCGCATTGTCGTGTGTCACGCGCTGCCCAACGCCTTGATCCCATCGGTGACCGTGTTGGGGCTGGCGTTGGGCGATCTGCTCTATGGCGCAGTGTTAACGGAAACGGTGTTCTCCTGGCCGGGCATGGGGGCTTACGTTGTGGCATCGATTCAGGCGCTGGACTTCCCGGCGGTTATGGGCTTTGCCGTGGTGGCAATTGCTGCGGTTACCGGCTCGTTGCTTGGCTGTTTTTCAGGGGTATTAGGCGGCTTTGGGTCCCAGTTTGTTCAACGCCATGCTGGCGATTGCCATTGTGCGTATCCCGTTTTATGTCCGGTTGGCGCGCGGGCAAACGCTGGTGGTGCGTCAGTTTGCCTATGTTCAAGCCGCGAAAACCTTCGGTGCCAACCGCTGGCATCTGATTACCTGGCATATTCTGCGTAACGCGCTGCCGCCGCTGGTGGTACAAGCATCGCTGGACATTGGCGCCGCGATTTTAATGGCGGCCACGCTGGGTTTTATCGGATTGGGTGCGCAGCAACCGACAGCGGAGTGGGGCGCAATGGTCGCCAATGGACGCAGCTACGTTCTCGATCAGTGGTGGTACTGTGCGTTTCCCGGTATGGCAATTTTGATTACGGCGGGCGGCTTCAATCTGTTCGGTGACGGCGTGCGCGACCTGCTGGATCCGAAAACCTCAGGAGGGCACTGATGGACGATACCCTGTTGACGATTGATAATCTGGCGCTCAGTTTTCCGATTTATCGCGGTGAAGTTCATGCGCTTAATCAGGTCTCGTTGAGCGTAAAGCGTGGTGAAATTGTTGGCGTGGTCGGGGAATCTGGTTCCGGCAAGTCAGTAACCTCGATGCTGGTGATGCGGCTGCTTAGACCCGGGAGCTATAGCATCAATAGCGGCAGCATTACCCTGTTGGGGCAGGATATGCTCAATGCGTCGGAGCGCACCCTGCGCCAGATGCGTGGTGCCAAGGTCGCCATGATCTTTCAGGAACCGATGACGGCACTGAACCCAACGCGCCGTGTCGGTGATTTGATGCGCGAAGTTATCCAACAGCATCAACCGCTGAATAAACGCGATGCACACGCCCATGCGTTGGTATTGCTCTCAGAAATGCAAATTTCTGATGCAGAGCTGGTGATGAAACGTTACCCGTTTGAACTCTCTGGCGGCATGCGACAGCGCGTAATGATCGCGTTGGCTTTTTCCTGCAATCCTGAACTGATCATTGCCGATGAGCCTACCACCGCGTTGGATGTTACGGTGCGGCGTCAGGTGCTGCGCCTGTTAAAACAAAAGGCGCAGGAACGTGGTACGGCAGTGCTGTTTATCAGTCACGACATGGCCGTCGTATCACAACTGTGCGATCGGCTGTATGTCATGTATGCCGGTACCGTTATTGAGAGCGGTGCCACACAGGTGGTTATCCAACGTCCCGCCCACCCCTATTCTCAAGGGCTATTACGCTGCGCACCGGATGATGCCATACCGCGTGCCGTACTGCCGGCTATCCCCGGCAACGTACCTAATTTGTCGCAGTTGCCCGAAGGCTGCGCGTTTCGTCCGCGCTGTACGGCAGCGACGGAACGCTGCTATCAACGCCCTGAATTGCATACGCTGGCAGCATCTTCCCAGCAGGTTGCCTGCTGGAATCCTCAGAGGGAGGTGGAAAATGAATGACGCCTTATTGACACTGCGTGATGTACACGTTCGTTTCCCGGCAAAGCGTAACTGGCGTGGCAAAGTGGTTGAGCAAGTCCATGCGCTTAATGGCCTCGATCTGACGATTAACGACGGTGAAACCTTGGGAGTGGTCGGAGAGTCCGGCTGCGGGAAAAGCACCTTGTCACAGGTATTGATGGGGATGTTAGTGCCTTCACAGGGCGAGTGCGTGCGAGCGCGTTCACCAGGCTCACGGCTGGCAAACGGGATGCAAATGGTGTTTAAGGACCCTCTGTCATCGCTCGATCCGCGACTGCCCGTGTGGCGCACTATCACCGAACCGGTCTGGTTGCAGGGGCACGGCAGTGAAACGGAACGCAGAGCGCTAGCCTGCGAGTTGGCGACGTTGGTCGGCATTCGTCATGAATGTCTTGACCGTTTGCCCCATGCGTTTTCCGGCGGTCAGCGCCAGCGTATCGCCATTGCGCGCGCTTTCAGCGCAGCCGGATATCATTTTATTGGACGAACCCACGTCAGCTTTGGATATTTCTGTTCAGGCACAAATTCTGAATTTACTGGTGATGCTACAGCGACAGCGTAAGCTTACCTACGTGCTGATATCGCATAATATTTCGGTTATCCGTCACATGAGCGATTGTGTAGCCGTCATGTATTTAGGGCAAATCGTTGAATTAGGCACGGCGCACAGTGTCCTGAATCAGCCGCGTCATCCCTATACCCGTTTGTTGCTGGAGTAGGTTCCTCGGCTTGACAGGCAGTTGTTGCAACAGTCCGGAGAAGAGATGAAAACGGGCGAATTACCCAGTAATCGACGGTTACCTCAGGGCTGCTTTTTTCGAGAACGTTGCCCTTATGCGGGCGCTGATTGTGGGCAGCCCCAATTACTGAAGCTGCTAAATGAAACCGATGGCGTACGCTGTTGGCGTGCGGCCGGAGGCTTGTAAGAATATTCCTATTTTCGTGGGTTCCAAGAAAAGAATAGCAAGCCCTTTTTTTCTACGGGGTAAAAACCTGAGGAAAAGCTTCCCGAAGATCAACCGTTATGCATACAGGGGACAACGTTCGCTGCGAAGCATATAGCATTAATGTGACAGGATAGTGAATTTTTAGCCTTGACCTTCGTGCCCAGAATCGCTATTGATACCATGTTGGTGCTCGAAAAGCAGTCACTGTTCTCTTTCCCCCAGATGAACAATGAGGGAAATGAGGCATGAAGAGACAGAAACGAGATCGTTTGGAACGGGCGCAATCGCGCGGCTATCAAGCATGACTTTCCGGAAAGTCAAAGGAACTTTGTCCTTATCAATCTATTAATGCCCGATCTGAATGGTTGGGAGGATGGCGGCAAGCCATGGAGGACAGGGCGGTTACCGCGTGGTCTCCTTTTGTACCGGTCTCATTGATTTGTCCTTAATGACCTCCGCACATTTGCGGAGGTTTTTGCTTTTTAAGCAAGACACAGGATATATAACGTGTCGTGCAGCGAAGCGTAATAAGTCAAAGCGCGCAGAGAGAATATGTTTTGTCGCATAGCGATGAATCAACAGCATGCTATTAAATGAGAAAGGAAACGGTCAAGAGAACGGCGTTTTTTGTGAAGAACTTATCCTCAGCAATATTTATGCTCGGTCGTGCGGGTATCGATATTCCAAACTGAATGCCCCCCACACCATTTACTGTAAATACACGCGCGAAAAACGAAAAGCAGAGCAGTTGGCTATCACTTCAATCAGGCCGATTTTCAGCGTCGCATCAACGGTAAGGCGAAAGAAGGGTTACCTGGATTGGTAAAATAATATTATGCAAGCGCAGCTACGGCAGTGAATGTATTTTTTGCAGTGCACTGCATTCGCGCTCTACGCAATAAATCGTTTTACAATTTATGAGTCAGAGCAGACAAGCGTAGGATTATTGCAAAAACAAAACGCCCCTGATTTCTCAGGGGCGTTTTGTTTTTATTTGGCGGTGAGGGAGGGATTCGAACCCTCGATACGTTTTCACGTATACACACTTTCCAGGCGTGCTCCTTCAGCCACTCGGACACCTCACCGGATTGTTCGCCATCAGTATGCTGCGGCGACGGGCGCTAATGTAGGTAAATTGCCGGGCAGCGTCAATGAGTTTATGCGACAAAATGCGCGTTTAGTTAAACTTAATGCAATTTGCTGATTTACTGACCTATTCTAGTTTAAATAGGGCGCTATCAATGTGTTAAATTTTCGTTATGGCTGCGGCGCAGGCTGCCAGTGTCAGTGAGAAATGGTATGCTGGCGGTGAAATGCCTAGCCAGGAGAGACCATGTATCCCGTCGATTTACATATGCATACTGTCGCCAGTACCCACGCCTACAGCACCCTGCATGATTATATCGCAGAGGCTAAACGGAAAAACATCCGCCTGTTTGCCATCACCGATCATGGTCCAGACATGGCAGATGCGCCGCACTATTGGCACTTTATGAATATGCGCGTGTGGCCGCGATTGGTGGATGATGTTGGCATCCTGCGTGGTATTGAATCCAATATCAAAAATCGTCAGGGTGACATTGACTGCACCGGGATCATGCTGGAGCAAATGGACGTGGTCATTGCCGGTTTTCATGAACCGGTGCTGCCACCGCAGGATCTTGTTACTCACACCGAGGTGCTGATTGCTACCATGGCCAGTGGCAATGTGCATATCATCAGTCATCCAGGCAACCCCAAATATCCGATTGATATTGCCGCCGTGGCTCAAGCCGCAGCGCACTATGACGTAGCACTTGAGTTGAATAATTCCTCGTTTATGCATTCACGCAAGGGCAGTGGACCCAACTGTCGCGCCATTGCTGAGGCGGTACGTGACGCGGGCGGAAGGCTAGCGTTTGGCTCTGATTCCCATATAGCGTTTACCTTGGGCGATTTTACTCACTGCGAACGTATTGTGCAGGAAATTGATTTTCCGCAAGAGCGTATACTGAATGTGAGCCCGCGCCGCGTTTTAGATTTTCTGGAACAACGAGGTCGCCCTGCGATAGCAGAACTGGCGGCTTTGTAATTATTTAGTGACGTTGTCACTTAATCGCCATAATAACAACAGGTATGACATGAACGAATTCTCATTGGTATGCCGGCTGCTCGGTACGCTGTTTAATCGGGCCCTGACGATGCCGTGGTGACCCCTTTGTTGACGATGATTGAACAGGGCAAACTCAAGCCGCATTGGCCGCTTAATCAGTATGCTTTGCTGGAGCGCATGCAGCAGAGCGTTGATATGAGCGCATTAACTGCCGATTATCACGCGCTATTTATTGAACATGGCGGTGCGGTTTCCCCCTTGGCGCTCTTCCTATGTCGAGAATGCGGAAGAAGACGCGGTTCGCGTTTTTCTACAACAGCGCGGCATGCCGCTCAAAGAAGGCGCTGTTGACCATTTTGGCGCGTTGCTGCTGGCTGCATCATGGCTTGAAGATCAGGCTGGGGAAGATGAAAATGTCGCACAGTTGGCCCTGTTTGACGGGTTTTTGCTGCCGTGGAGCGATCGGTTTCTTGGTAAAGTCGAAAGCCACGCCACCACGGCATTTTATCGCACACTAACACGCGAGGCGCTGGAGGCGTTACGAGAAGATTTGGTGGAAGAAGAGGACGACGAGGACGCGCAGGATAGTCCAGACGCGTAAATCGGTTCATCAGGGCGGGAAAACCCGCCCTGATAAAGGCTTAATCCGTAACTGAATGGCAATTTGACCCGGTTTTACCTCAATACCTTTTGCCAGTTTTTTGGCTAAGGCTTCCGTTTTGCTATTTTCATCACTGAGCACATAGGCTGGTTTCTGATCAAAATAGTTCTTCAATGCCTGATTTAAATAGGGCGTCAGCGTTTTGAACACGGTATCCATCTTCTCTGGTGTCACTTGATAATCCACCAGTTCCATTTCTTTGAGGTAAATGGCGCTGTTAGTTTTATCAAACACCGGTTGTGCTTTCAGAGTAAGCACAGCATCCGCTGACTGGGCACCCAGCAACGAACTGATGTCCACCTTGGCATGGCCTGACATGGGTGACTTTGCCCGGTTCGGCACGTCCGATCTGGCTGCTGAGATCGTTCAACACGATGGTGGCATCGACTACGCCTGGAATGCCGATCTGTTTTTTAAATCATTGTGTTTTTGCAGATAACGGTTTACATCTTGCTCGCTAAGAGAATATTGCGTGAGCCGATCGCAGCCACTAACAAGTAACGTCAGCGCCACTGCGGCAATGGCGACTATCCCTGATTTTTTCATTGATGTTCCTCTGTACGTGCTGTGTTTCTGAAGTATGGCTGTTTAACGATAGAAAGGGTGCCTTGAGCTTAGCAGAAAATCTGCGGGGCTAATGGGCAAAGATATACACTGCCTTATTAGCCCCTGGTTAGCTATCAGATAGCGCTGAAAGCACAAAAATTGGCAGTTAGCGCCAGCGTTAACCTTAATGCTCTCCCAGCATGGCCGGTGCTATCTTACGCAGATTGAACTGCCAATACAGGGTTGCCAGCGTGAGTAAACCGATAATCCCTAACATAAACCACGGCAGTTCTGGCATATGAAGCCGATGACCGATATCAAACAACCACCCGCCGCCGCTATAGCCCAGCGCCAACCCCAGACGGCTGAATCCCATGTAACTTCCGCGCGCACGCGCATCCGCCAGCGACGCGCTTAACGTTTCGCGGGCTGGTTCAGCGATAATCTATCCCATGTAAAACAGGCTGATAAGCATCAGCAGCGTTGACAGCGTAGTTGTCATGCCGATTAGGAAACAGGCTGAGCGTCATGATAAACAGGCCCGCCATGAGACTCTGTTACAGACGGAAGCGTTTTTCACTCCAGCGCGCAATCGGATAGAGCAAGCTGAGCGATAGCATGGCTTCAATCGCATACATCCATTTCACCGCCGAGGGCGTGCCAGCAATCTCATTCACCATGATCGGCAGCATTAACAGAACCTGCACGCCGAGCATGTAGTAGCCGGTGAGCGTCAGCACATAAATCAGAAAGCGTCGATCGCGAATGACGCGCAGCAGACCTTCTGAAATCGGTGCGCGCACCGTCGAGATGCGATAGGCGGGCAACAGCCAGGCGTTCAATGCCGCCGCCAGTACGAACAGGGCTGCACCGCCCCAGCACACGACGGTAAAGTCATATTGCAGCAGCCAACTGCCAATCAGCGCGCCGATAACCGCCCCGGCACTGTCTTGCATCATCAGTAATGAGTAGAAGCGGCCACGTTCCTGCGGACGAACCAGCTTTACCACCAGTGCGGTACGCGGAGGATCGAACAGCGTGCCTCCCAGGCCAGAGCGCGCGCAGGAGAGCCAAAGTAGCCAGGGTTCGGTGGCGATAGCCATAAAAACAAAACCGGCAGCGCGCAACAACATGCCGGTGATGATCATCGGTTTGGCACCAAACCTGTCGGCAATGGCACCGCCAAAAACACCTAATCCCTGTTGAATAAACTGACGTAATCCGAGAGCGATGCCCACCAGTAAGGCCGCCCAACCCAGATCGTCAACAAAGCGTATGGAAATTAGCGGGAATACTACAAAAAAACCCAGAACCACCAGCATATTGTCTAATAAAAGGAAATATTTACCGAGACTCCGAGCTTGTGACATCAGAGGCATGTTTCACCACAAGAGAAAAAAAGAAAGAGTTACAACACGTCTATTTTGTACTCTAATCAGATGGCAAGATAGTCTTTACAGAACAATATTTCTTTATCGTTCCGAGAGTCTGCGATTACAACGTGAATGACTTTTTTTTTAACCAAAATGCGGCGATGTTGGCGTAATTGCGTAATAAGTCACCGCAGGAAGTTTTACGCCAGAGAATTGATGCGGTTATAGTGTAGCGAGTATCGACGTTTTTCGTGGTCAGGTGTGTGACTCCCTGTTCGAGGGCTAATTTTCCAGTTAAACCTGTACTGCAAATTATCGCGATAAATTTTTCTTATCGAACAACAAAAAAAACGAGGCAGAGATGTTTGGCTATCGTTCAACCCCGGCACGGGTATACATGACAACGGACAGGCTGGTCGTGCGTTTAGTCCACGAGCATGATGCCTGGCGTCTGGCGGAATACTATGCGGAGAATCGTGATTTTTTAAAACCCTGGGAGCCGGTGCGTGATGCCAGCCATTGTTACCCTTCAGGTTGGCAAGCGCGACTTAGTGTGATCAACGACATGCATAAGCAAGGGGCGGCTTATTACTTCTTGCTGCTCGATCCGAATGAGAATGAAGTGTGTGGGGTTGCCAATTTCAGTAACGTCCTGCGTGGCTCCTTCCACGCGTGCTATCTGGGCTATTCGCTCGGAGAGAAATGGCAGGGGCAGGGCATGATGTATGAAGCCTTACAGCTCGCGCTGCGCTATATGTAGCGCCAACAGCACATGCACCGAATTATGGCCAACTACATGCCGCACAATCAGCGCAGCGGTAATCTGCTGACGCGACTGGGCTTTGAACGTGAGGGCTATGCTAAAAAATACTTGTTAATCGACGGTACCTGGCAGGATCACGTTCTGACTGCCTTGATGAATGAACAATGGACGCCTCAGCGATAGGAACCCAGAGAATGAAATATCAGTTTGATGCCAAAGCGTTGCGCGTGGTGGGCTGTTTGTTGGAAAAACAGATCACCACGCCCGAACAGTACCACATGTCGCTAAATGGCGTGGTAACGGCCTGCAATCAGAAAACCAACCGCGAGCCGGTGTTGGAGCTCAGTGAGAGCGAGGTTCAACAAACGCTCGATGTGCTGGTTAAAAAGCACGTCGTCAAAACCCTCAGCGGCTTTGGTAATCGCGTGATGAAGTATGAGCACCGGTTCTGCAACTCTGAATTCGGCGATCTGAAGTTTTCCTCCGCAGAAGTGGCGCTGGTCACGACGCTGTTGCTGCGCGGGGCGCAAACGCCGGGTGAATTGCGCACCCGAGCGGCGCGCTTGCATGAATTTGCGGATGTCGATGAAGTCGAACAGACGTTGACACTGTTGCAAACGCGGGAAGATGGCCCCTTTGTGGCGCGCTTGACGCGCGAGCCGGGTAAGCGGGAGCATCGGTTTATGCACCTGTTTGGCGATGATGAACCCGTTGCATCCGCCACTGACAGCGCTGAAGATCGCATGCCGGCTGACACGACTGATCTCGCGCAGCGTGTGCTGGTGCTGGAGCAAGACGTGGCCGAATTAAAACAGCAATTGGCGCACTTGCTGTCGCAACAACTCTAAGTATTGTCAGATGGAATGACTCCCTGACTGAAGGTGACACAATGAATACAGCGAAAACGGACGCAGGGCGGATCCGTATCGGCATGGTTGGGCTGGGTTCGATTGCGCAAAAGGCCTACCTTCCTGTGCTGAGCCAGGAAAAACACTGGACGTTTGCCGGCGTGTTTTCTCCGGATCAGCAAAAAAATGCGCACGCTTTGCCAGCAATATCGCCTGTCAGGTTATTCGTCACTGCAAGCGCTGGCGAGTGTGTGCGATGCTGTGATGGTACACAGCAGCACGGCCAGCCACTACGACGTTATCAGCACGTTACCGCACCTTGGCATGCACGTGTATGTCAATAAACCGCTGGTGGAAACGCTGCCGCAGGCTGAAGCGCTGCTAGCGTTAGCCGACCGGCAGGGAAAAACCGTGATAGTTGGATTTAACCGCCGTTTCGCTCCCGGTTATCAATCGCTCAAATCAACGTTACTGCATCCGGATTCTGTTCGGGTGGAAAAACACCGTGCGGATAACGTGGGTCCGCAATCGGCGCGTTTTACCCTGTTGGATGACTATCTGCACGTGATTGACACGGCACTGTGGCTGGCGGGTGAGGGGGCGGCGTTACAAGGTGGTGTCATTCGCAATAATGCGGCAGGGCAGCTTGTTTTTGCTGAACATCTGTTTGCTTCCTCAACCTGCCAGGTCGTCACCAGCATGCATCGTTGTGCGGGCAGTCAGCGCGAGGCGGTGCAGATGATCGGGCACGGAGCTATTCACCACATCGATAATCTCAGTGATTGCTGTCTGGAAAGCGGTGGCATTATCACGCGCTCCCCGGCACCGTCTTGGCAAAGTATTTTGGAACAGCGCGGTTTTGTGGGGGCAGTTCACTATTTTGTCGACTCACTTGAGAAAGGTGTTCAACCCCAAACATCAGGCGAGCAGGCGATTCTGGCGCAGAGAGTGGTTGAGTCGCTGCTCACATCATGCTGAATCCTGCTGTGAACTATCATCAAGGGTGGCTATTCCGCCCCTGATGCGTAGACTGTCGCCATGCCTGGCGAGCTGCGTTCCGCTGTAACTCTCGACACAACAGAATCGAATCGGATGAACTTATTAAAATCATTGGCCGCGGTCAGTTCAATGACCATGCTATCGCGCGTTTTGGGCTTTATCCGCGATGCCATTGTCGCACGGGTATTTGGCGCTGGGGTAGCGACTGACGCCTTTTTCGTCGCCTTTAAACTGCCGAATTTACTACGTCGCGTTTTTGCCGAGGGGGCTTTCTCGCAGGCATTTGTTCCAATACTGGCTGAATACAAAAGCCAGCAAGGGGATGAAGCAACACGAACCTTTCTTGCCTACGTGTCAGGCATGTTGACGCTGGTGCTGGCATTGGTGACCGTGGCCGGGATGATCGCTGCGCCCTGGGTTATCATGGTGACGGCTCCGGGATTTTCCGCCACGCCCGATCGGTTTGCGCTGACCTCGGCACTGTTGCGCATCACTTTCCCGTATATTTTGCTGATATCGCTGACCTCGATGGTGGGCTCGGTTTTAAACACCTGGAATCGCTTCTCCGTCCCGGCGTTTGCACCGACATTTCTCAATATCAGCATGATTGGTTTTGCCCTGTTCGCTACACCTTATTTTGATCCGCCTGTGTTAGCGTTGGCTTGGGCGGTGTTGCTGGGCGGGGTGCTGCAATTGGTTTACCAACTGCCGCATCTTAAAAAGATCGGGATGTTGGTATTGCCGCGCTTTAAATGGCGTCACCCCGGCGTCGGGCGAGTGATGAAACTGATGGCTCCAGCTATTCTAGGCGTATCAGTGAGCCAAATCTCGTTGATCATTAACACTATATTTGCCTCTTTTCTCAGTGAGGGAGCGGTCTCTTGGATGTACTACGCTGACCGACTGATGGAGTTTCCGTCCAGTGTACTGGGTGTCGCTTTAGGCACGATTTTGCTGCCATCGTTAGCGAAAAGCGTCGCCAGTGGCGATCAGGAAGCCTATTCACACCTGATGGATTGGGGGCTGCGTCTCTGCTTTCTGTTGGCGTTGCCGAGTGCGGTGGCGTTAGGAATTTTGTCGAAGCCGTTGATTGTTGCGCTGTTCCAGTATGGCAAGTTTAGCGCACTGGATGCATTGATGACTCAGCGAGCGTTGATTGCCTACGCCATCGGGTTGATGGGGCTGATTGTGGTAAAAGTGTTGGTTCCGGGGTTCTATTCTCGGCAGGATATCAAAACGCCGGTGAAAATTGCATTAGTGACGTTGGCGCTGACGCAGGTCATGAACCTGATCTTTATCGGGTCGTTGCAGCATGCTGGGCTGGCACTTTCCATTGGATTGGCATCGTGTCTGAATGCCGGGCTGCTCTATTGGCAGTTGCGTAAACAGCAGCTTTTCCAGCCACGTCCGGGGTGGGGCACCTTTCTGGTCAAACTGCTTATCGCGGTGCTTGCCATGTCTGCGGTATTGATTGCGTTGCTAGTGTGGATGCCAGCCTGGGACATCGGCGGCATGACAGTGCGTATTTCGCGCCTGATGCTGGTGGTGGTGGCCGGTGCGGGGACCTACTTTGTGATGCTTGCGTTGCTTGGCTTCCGTCCGCGCGATTTTGCGCGTCGCGGTATGTGATCGAACCCAATAAAAAACGGTGGCTCAGGCCACCGTTTTTTATTGCATGACGCCGTTGATTACATTTTATCGACGGTTTCAATGCCTAGGGTGCTTAACCCTTGTTTCAGCGTTTCTGCGGTCAACAGGGCCAGTTTCAGGCGGCTTTGACGTACAGCATCACTGTCGGCGTTCAGAATTGGGCAATGCTCGTAGAAACTGGAGAACAGACCGGCAAGATCGTACAAGTAGGCACACATCACGTGCGGCGTACCTTCGCGCGCCACAGTAGTGATGGTTTCTTCAAACTGCATCAGGCGGGTTGCCAGCGCCGTTTCTTTCCCATCATTCAGTACCACAGGCTGTGTCAGTGCGGCTTTATCCAGATTGGCGCGTTTGAAAATCGAGGCAACACGGGTGTAGGCATACTGCATATAGGGCGCAGTGTTGCCTTCAAACGCGAGCATATTATCCCAGTCAAACACGTAGTCAGTGGTACGGCTTTTTGACAGATCGGCATATTTTACCGCCCCGATGGAGACAACGCGCGCCAGTTCACGCAACTCGTCTTGTTCCATATCCGGGTTTTTACCCGCGATCAGCGTCAATGCGCGCTCATAGGCTTCGTCTAACAGGTCTGCCAGCTTGATGGTGCCGCCCGCGCGGGTTTTAAACGGCTTACCATCTTTGCCCAACATCATGCCGAACATATGGTGTTCCAACGATACCGATTCCGGCACATAGCCTGCTTTACGCACGATAGTCCACGCCTGCATAAAATGCTGGTGCTGGCGTGAATCGATATAGTAGAGAACACGATTGGCGCCCAGCGTCTCATAACGGTACTTGGCGCAGGCTATGTCGGTGGTGGTGTAGAGATAACCGCCATCTTTCTTTTGAACGATGACGCCCATCGGTTCGCCTTCCTTGTTTTTAAACTCATCAAGGAAAACCACCGTTGCTCCTTCACTTTCAACGGCCAGGCCTTTTGCCTTCAGATCGGCAACAATCTCCGGCAGTATCGCGTTGTAGAGGCTTTCTCCCATTACGTCTTTTTTGGTCAGGGTGACATTCAAACGATCGTAGGTGAGCTGGTTTTGTGTCATGGTGACGTCAACCAGTTTGCTCCACATTTCGCGGAAATAAACGTCGCCGCCCTGTAGCTTAACCACGTAGTGGCGAGCGCGCTCAGCGAAAGCGGCATCTTCATCGTAACGCAGTTTGGCTTCGCGATAGAAGGCTTCCAGATCGGGCAATACCAGTTCGCCGGAGGTGTCTTTCTGCACATCTTCCAGATGGGCAATCAACATACCGAACTGTGTCCCCCAGTCACCCACGTGGTTAGCGCGGATAACCTTGTGTCCGAGAAACTCAAGTGTGCGTACCGCAGCATCACCAATAATGGTGGAGCGCAGGTGGCCGACGTGCATTTCTTTGGCGACGTTAGGCGCAGAATAGTCAACCACGATGGTTTGCGGTGTGACCGGAGTGATACCCAACTTAGGTGTGTTCAAAGCCCGTTCGGTTTGTTGTGCTAACCATTGCGCATACAGAAACAGATTGATAAACCCCGGACCGGCGATCTCTGTTTTGGCGACAATACCCTCCAACGACAGATGCTGAACTACCGTCTCTGCCAGTTGTCGCGGAGCAAGCCCAAGTTTTTTCGCCGCTGCCATGACACCATTGGCCTGGTAATCACCAAACTGAGCCTTGGCAGACTGGCGCACCTGCGGGTCTGTGCCGTTGGGCGCACCTGCTGCAACCAATGCCTGGCTGACTTTTTCCGAAAGAAGAGCCTGAATATTCACCTGGATACCTTTAATAAAAATTAGCCCCCGCTTATACCATATTTGGGCTTAGACTTCAGCAGGGCGAGAATTTTCCTTAGAAAATGCAAGGGGGATAGAGCACGAAGAGGTGGGGAACGCGTCGAAAAAGGAGACAAAGAAGAAGAAAAAATACCTGCGCTAGCGAAAAATAGTTAACGCTTTCTTCCCCGACGATTGGTTCCGATACGTTGACTTTCCCTTGTTTTAAAATGTTTAAAAATTGCATATGCCGCAATGGCAATAAGCAGAACCGATAAAATGGCTAAAATCATAATTATTTCTCTGTATACTATTGCGATACGATAACAAATTACCTGTTTTTGTTAGGTGTTACAATGTAGGTCAAGAGGTTTAAGATTAATCTTTTCTTTTAAGAATATTCCTTAAATCCGTATAATTTACGTATGAATTAGACGTAATAAGTTATTGTGGACCATTTGTTGCGCTGTGTTTATAAATTCCGCTGCCGTTCGATATCCTTATCAAATACGGTGATGTGAATAACAATGAAGGGATATAGCACGCCGTGATTTTTATCACGTTATGTTTCAGGATGTTACAGTATCTGTCGCATGAGCTCGTAGGCTTTTTGTGCTGTAGCTGACGATCTAGGGCGCGTTACACCTTGCTTGTGTTGGAGTGGTATGCAAAAAATGCGCTAGGCGTTACTACTCGAAAATTAATAATTCTTAATATAGGAAATGCAATGTCTGGAATGCTTCCCCCAGCGCTTCAACAGGATTTGGCCCGTTTTGAGCGTGCGTTGTTACAGTTAGCGTATGTGCTGTCATTAGATTTGTCGCAATTTGAAGCGGATCATGTTGCGCTGCGCTGCAACCAAAATACGACGGCTGCGCAATGGAAAGAAACGTTATTAACGTTGGGGGTATTAATTTCTGAAAATCAAATTAACGGGCGCCCTATTTGCCTTTTTTTGCTTAACGAAAAAATAACCATCAGCCCGTTGAGCATTGACTGTATTGAATTACCCTGGCCTGGTCAGCATTTTTATCCCACTGAAGGTTGGGAGTATGTCGAATTAGTATTAGCCGGCAGTCCTGAGACCTTGCATGCACGCGCTCTGGATTGTCTTTCCGATAGTGCGCTGGCTTCACCGCGCATTACCCTAAAGTTCAGCCAACCAGGCAGCGATAAAGAACGCTTGCCCAATCCCACGTTAGCCGTGAGCGATGGGACAGTCACTATCAAGTTTCATCCGTATTCAATCCGTGAAGTCATTGCCAGCGAGCAGGAGTAAGCCTGGGCCTGATACTGGCTGAAAGCTTTTGGTAAAATTTGTGTGAAGCGTCATGGATAGCATTGGGGCAATCCTGCCCTCTGTGACTCGGCTCTCCTTTGCATTTTTATTCAGATGCCATATTTATCCTAAAGCCATAACGTGCTAGTTGATGGTGCAATGGTAACAGCGCAATGTGACGCAGGCGAGAGAGATAAAATGTCAAAGTTGGAAGTATGCTGTTACAGCGTTGATTGCGCACTCACGGCGGAACTGGCGGGAGCAGACAGGATTGAGCTCTGTGCTGGCCAGCGTGAAGGCGGTCTGACGTCCAGCTATGGTGTTCTGGCCGAGGCTAGGAGCAGGGTGCGGCTGCCGGTTCATCCTATTGTACGCCCGCGCGGCGGGGATTTTTGCTACAGCGACAGTGAGTTTCGTACCATTCAGTACGATATTCAGCGCATTAAAGAAATGGGTTTTCCCGGTGTAGTGGTCGGAGGGTTAGATGAAGAAGGGCATATCGATCTGCCGCGTATGAAAGTCTTGATGGCATTGTGTGGGGGGATGGCAGTGACATTCCATCGCGCCTTCGATCTGTGTCTCAATCCGCATATGGCGCTGCAACAGCTCACCGATTTGGGCGTGGTGCGCGTGTTGACATCCAGCCAGCAGCAAGCTGAAAACGGATTAACATTATTGCGTGAACTAATACGAGCGAGTCGTGGTCCAATCATTATGGCGGGAGCAGGCGGAACGTTTGACCAACCTGCATAAATTTCAGCGAAGCGGTATTCAGGAATTGCACAGTTCTGCCGGACACTGGATTCCTTCGGTGATGCGGTTTCGCAAAGTGGTTGTCTTGATGTGTTCAGACGCTGAAAGCGATCTGGACGAATTCAGCCACTATTGCGTCGACGGCGACATCGTTGCTGAAATGAAGCGCGTACTGAATGCGGGGTGCCAGACAGTCCCTGTCCCCTGATGACGCGGAAAATTCGCCCAACGAGTCCTTTACCGCGCAGCATCCCTTCGGGTTTGCTTGCGAGTACCAAGCCCCGGCGTGTTGCCGGGGCTTTTTTTTCTGATACATTGCCTCTAAACCATTATGCCAGTGGAGCAAAAGACATAAGATAAATAATGAGCAAAATTTTCGTCTGCTAACGTGCAAGTAAACAGGGCAACGAGGATCAGGTTTTTTACGGCCTGGAGTGCGAAAACTCATTTAATAGACACCCACAACGAAGTGTTTTTTCTTAAATTATCCCATTGAGTATACAATTATTGGTCCTGAATAATCAGTATTTCGCTCGGCGAGGCGCAATTTCTGAAAGGTTTCTACTGAAAGTGGGTTGCCAAGAAGATCAATATCGGCTTTAGGTGAAAAATTCATGATGCTGTCAGGTATTTCTTTTATTTGATTATATCTTAAGTCAATATACTTGGTCTTTGTAGAGAATTCGCATAAGATATGGTCAATTTTATTATAGCTTAAATTTATTCTTTTTAGTTTATGAGGGCAGTTTGTAATTGCCCCTTCAATGCTATTTTTACTTAGGTCTAAATATTTTACGAAAGCATTTTGGCATAGATATAATTCAGAGATGCTTTCGGGTAGGTTTTTAGGCAACGATGTCAGGTTATTATTATAAAGCGATAAGAATGTGAGGTTTTTAGGAAGGGTCTCGGGTAAAGTCGTCAGACAATTGTTGATTGCGTATAGTTGTCGAAGGTTTTCAGGGAGTCGGGTTGGTAATTTATCGAGTTGATTGTTGCAGACATTTAGCTCTATAAGTTGATCGGGGATAATCTCGGGTAATGAACTTAGTTCAAGATTTGCTAAGTCAAGAGGAGTGCTTCCCCTTTCAAGGCAATCTTGCATTCTCAAAATTGCGACGTTCCGTAGCTCACCTCCACCTTGAGGAGCAGTGTTCTCCCATGTTGACCAGATAGCTTGATACTGCTCCTTACTCGGTTCAGTTTGCGTAGATTGAGAAACACTACCTGCCTGAAAGGAAGGTGTAGTTTCAAAATTATCTATTTGCGGTGTGACATGTAATAAATTGGTACTAGTAATATAATCCATGATTTTTACTCGTCAATATAATATAAGGTTGTCATGTTACGCATCCCTCGTTGAATTCAATATCAAAAAAACAATTAGGAGAAATAGATCTAAAGTTGAGGGTTGTTTTAATTATTTTAAAAATGTATTTACTGACGCTATTGTAGGTTTTAAGCAATTGCGAAGGGAAAGCATTCCGGAATGGGTTATTTTGGGTTAGGGTTGTTATGTTTTTATACTTAATGCTGTCAGGAATGCGTTGTAAATTATTATTTCTAAGGTCTACGTATTGAATAGAACATGGGAAGGATTTGGGAAGGTGGTTTATTGAATTGTTTTTTAAATTCAGATGTCTGATTGAACATGGAAGCTTACTTGGTAAAGTATTTAATTGATTGCCCTTCACGTTAAGATACTCAATGGAATCGGGAAGATTATCGGGCAGGTTGCTTAATAGATTGTTTTCAGGTTTATATATTTGATTGAGTTAGGTAATCTATCTGGTAGTCTATGGATTTTATTGTTCCGTAGTTTTAGACATTAAAGTGAATTCGGTAAATTGTTCGGTAATTTATTGGGGCGATTAAAACCCAAGTTTAGCTGTTCAATTGACGTTGGCAAGTTATCAGGAAGATTGTCTAATTTATTATTTCTTAAATCCAGGTGCTGTATGGAATTAGGTAAGTTATCAGGTAGACTACGTAATTCGTTGAAGCGTAGATCGATAAACGTTATTGATTTTGGAAAAAATTGAGGTAATTGATGTAATTTATTGAAACTTAAGTTTACATATTGGATTAAGGGGGGTAGGTTGTCTGATAAAACGTTTATTTTGTTATAGTGCAAGTCCAAATAGAGAAGTGAATTAGGAAGGTTATTAATCTCACCATTTAGTTTGTTAGATTTCATAAACAGGTGCGAGATAGATGCAGGCAATCTTTGGGGAAATTTATCAAAATCATTGTCAGATAGATTTAGTATGGATAAATTTTTTGGTAAATTGTTAGGTAGCGTGGTAAGTGTATTACGGCTAGCGTCTAGTTCTCTAAGTTCTTTAGGTAGATTATCAGGTAAATTGCATAAAAAGTTTCTTGATATATTCATCTTCTTGATGTGCGCAGGGATGTTTTCAGGTAATGAACTCAGATTCAATTTGCTTAGATCAAGAAAGTCATTATTCCTTTCGAGAGCGTCATGTATTCGTGCCACTGCCACGTCTCGTTGTTCACCTAAACCTGCTGGGGCATTTTTTTCCCATGAAGTCCAGATAGCATAATACTCTTCATTTCTAGGCGATGATGCCACAACGCGAGAACATCTATTCGAACTTGCAGTAGGCAGTGCTGGCGTTGTGTTCATTAACGATGCTGAATGTGAGATCGCGTTATTTTTAATCCTGAACATAGTAATCCCCAGCACAAATTGAGTTTCCTTTACTATGTTCTCCTACGCAGGGGGATGAGTGATATCAAAAAAGGGAATTACTTGGATTATATGATTTCCCATACAGTTACGAGCTGTGCAACAAATATGTGATTGCCAAGATTTCTTTAAAAAGCGTACCACTGTAAAAATTCAATGCAGTGCATCACAACCCCCGACCAGAAGGTCGGGGATGATAATCGCGATGATTATTTACTCTGCTTGCATTGAAAACTACACTATGAATTCCGCCAAACCGGACGCCCATTATTGTTCACGGCCCAATGCGCTTTTCGGGGCGTGAGGCAAACCCCGCCTACCCAGCGAGACTGTGATGCAAAATCAAGCCAGTAAGCGCTGCCTTGAAGTATGTTATGGCCGAGCGGCGTTAATTCCATCGTATGCAGGGCTTCTGCATCTGCTGCTGTATTGATACGTAATAGTGGGTTTGCACCTGTTATCAACGGTCTGATGGCGGAATAGAACATCATGTCCCCCATATAAGGCAGTGGATCACGATGGCTGATCAGTTCTCTGAATATATTTCTGAGACTGATAGGGCCCGATTGTGCAATACAGTGTAATGACAGACGTTCGGTCAGAGAAAGACCGGCTTTGACACCTGGCAATTCTTGCGATAATCGGCGCAAGGAACGCGAAAGATAAGGCAATGCGGCGTGTTCACGCTGAGCAAGCGTAAAGAGCTCTGCCGGCGAAGACGCGCACCAGGCAGACCAAGCTTGGTACGCCAGTGCTATAGCATCGGCAGGCACCGTCTTGCGTTGCGTCCAGAGCCAGGCCAATACATCGGGTGATAACTGCCCCAGTCCAATAAAACGCTTCACGCCGGGTATATTGTCAACGGCGATAAGCTCGAGCTTCTGTGGTTGTTTTGCGAGTGTTGAGAGTGTGCGGACCAGAAACAACTGGTCGTAAGGGCCGGCTTCGCACCACAGCACTGCATGTTCAGCATGAGATAAACGTTGCCACTGCGCCTGCTCCTCGTCAAAACGACGGGTGACGTCATCGGCGTCCAACTTAAATGCCTGCTGGATAAACGTGCAGCGCGCCAAGCGGTAGTCGGCAAAGGGGATGTCCTGAACGGGCCCCATAGACAGTGGGTCTGTATAGCTATGAAATGTGCCGTGAAAACCCGCGAGTCGCAGACTGTGTTCAATATCATTGCCGCAACGCCAGTGCTGGGTTTTGCTTTCATCATCAGCAGCGAAATGGGGATGACGCCGGGCAAATGCGATGGCATCAACATGCGCTTTGAGCTTCGGCCAACTGTCAAACCCTACATCACGCGCGATTAACCACTGTGCTCTGGCAAGGGTTACGTCGGACGTTGGATTAAGGCGATGAAGCAGCCCTAATTTTTCTGGCTCAAGGTCAGCTTTGAGACGTTGCAACAGTTCTTTTGCGCGTTTGCGCTGTTGAACCAGACTGATGTGACCATTACTTATCGGATGTACAGACATACGAACTCCTTTCCAATACCTTATCCGCATTCAGGTGGTGAGTCGTAACCTTTAGGTTGCCTACTTGTCTTGGGCGCAGTCCTTTCCGCGGATGGCGGAGCAGATAACGCCGGACCATCACTATATCCTGCGAGCGGGATGGCTGAAATACGCACTTGGGTTAATGTCGCTGAAATATTATAAAGACGTTTTTTCTATCTCTAGATTAATTACCGTTCGCTTAGTGATATCAAAAGCACGGATATTGATTCCACAACTCATGAATATTAAAACTTTCTAAAAAAACGCTTGGCTTATTTGGCTATTTTGTCCGCGCTACGTTTGACCTCATTTTCAACTCAATCAATTTCTTTTCCAATTCGTTCACCGATACCGGTATTTTTACTCTCGCTCGACTGCGTTAATTTATCAATCTCATCTTTTAATTGATTGAGTTGAACATAATTATCGGCGTTATCTTCACCGATCTCAATATTATCCATAATCGTATTTATCGTCGTGGCAACTGTTTTCAATAATCCATTGAGACTGTCACCGGTTTTGCTCAACGTAAGAATCTTTCCCTCATTTCTATCAAAAAATGATTTAAAACAATTTATTTCATAACTGGTTTGATCGGGCGTTATCGAAGATAATTTGTTTTTTATCAGATCGACTCTCGCCATGGAGGATGTGTTTTCTTGCGAGGAGCTCTGGGGGAAGAAATTGAATAAGTTGAAAGTGTAGCACTTGACGTGGACGGTAACATATTGATGACCTCCTGTTAATGAGTGGAGTCATGATATGAAGAAAACAATTATTTTTATATCAGGTTATCGCCTTGTTTCATGTAACGCGATTATGCATTATGAAATTTTCCGAAAGCAAATAAAAAGCGCAGTTAGAAATATCAAAAAGCAGATTCTGGACCGGGACCCGATGTTGCGATAAATAGAAAGTAAAACCCCGGCGCGAAGCCGGGGCGAGATGCTACGGATTACGTGCCACAATCACGGTACGCAATGGTGCGGGGTAACCTTCGCAGGTTTTGCTGCGATCGTTAGGATCGAGAAAATCGGCCAGTGATTCTGTGGTCATCCATGAGGTTCTGCGCTGTTCCTCGAGGGTAGTGACGTACTGATCGACGATACGCACATCGACAAAACCGCACTTTTCCAACCAGCGTACCAGCGCCGGAGCTGAGGGTATAAAGTAAACATTGCGCATTTGCGCGTAACGCTCGCCAGGCACTAGCACGGCATTCTCATCGCCCTCGATAACCAGAGTTTCCAGCACCAGTTCTCCGCCGGAAACCAACTTATTTTTCAACTGCCACAGATGATCGAGCGGCGAGCGGCGATGGTAAAGCACGCCCATAGAGAACACGGTATCAAAGGCAGCGAGTTCCGGCAGTTGTTCGATACCAAGCGGTAAGACATGCGCACGTTGATCGTTACCAAGCAGCTTGCGTACGGCTTCAAATTGGCAGACGAAAAGCTGCATCGGGTCGATCCCCACAGCCAGATGCGCACCGGCACCAACCATGCGCCATAGGTGATAACCGCTGCCGCAGCCGACATCCAATACCAGACGACCCTGCAAGGCGCTGATATGCGGCGTTAGCCGCTCCCATTTCCAATCGGAGCGCCATTCGGTGTCGATATTGACACCGTAAAGCGAATAGGGGCCTTTACGCCACGGCATCAGTTGACGCAGGCGCACTTCCAGCCCTTCACGCTGTCCATTGCTGAGATCCGGCTGTAACACCGCGGTGACGCTGTGTAGCACATCTAGCTGCGAGGGCGTTAGTTCAGGCAAGGCTTCAACGGCATTGAACCATTGCTTAAATTTGCCGTGCAGTGATTCCCGTTGCCATGCACTCAGTTGGGCTGGCAGCGTATTTAACCAATGGCTCAATGGGCCTTTCGCGATAAGCTGATAAAAATTGCCGAAATCGATCACGCCTTATCCTCAGCTTTTAGCGCCAGTAACGAACCAAAATTAAAGCATTGGAACCACACTTCGCTGTGTTGAAATCCAGCGTGCGCCAGTCGAGATTTATGGGTCTCCACCGAATCGGTCAGCATGACATTTTCCAGCATATTGCGCTTTTGGCTGATCTCTAATTCGCTGTAGCCATTTGCGCGTTTGAAATCGTGGTGCATGTTGAATAACAGCTCACCCACTTTGCTGTCTTCAAAGCTGAACTTCTCCGATAAAACCAGCGCACCACCGGGGTTCAAGCCTTGATAGATACGCGTTAACAGCGTTTGCCGTTCTTCCGGTGCCAGGAATTGCAAGGTGAAATTGAGTACCACCAGGGAGGCATTTTCGATGACGATGTCACGAATATCTGCTTCGATGACCTTGACGGGAGTGGCTGCGCGAAAAGCATCAATGTGGCGGCGACAGCGTTCAATCATCGCGGGTGAGTTGTCAACGGCGATAATGTTGCAACCCGTGGTGTGAATATTACGCCGCATCGACAGCGTAGCGGCACCCAGCGAGCAGCCTAGATCGTAAATCTGAGTATCTGGTTTGACGAAACGTTCGGCCAACATGCCGATCATGGAAATAATATTCGAATAACCGGGGACGGAGCGCTGAACCATATCGGGAAAGACTTCAGCGACGCGTTCGTCAAAGGTCCAATCACCGAGGTGGGCTATGGGAACAGAAAAAAGCGTATCGCGATTTGGCATGATGGACACGAAATTACAGTGCGGTTAATAAAAAAGGTGGGACAGTCTAGCAAATACGGATAAGGAAGTCTGTTTCCTTGCGGCGCGCCACAGTACATACGGCGGCGCACCAATATCACACGCGCGGTTAATAGAGCGTGAGCACCAATTCCCAGGGAAGGTAGTAAAGATTGAACAGCGACATCAATACCAGTGAGGCGTAGGTAGCGGCCATTCCGGTACGACGCCAGCGGAATTCACGTTGACGCAAGCCCACGTAGTGAAAGAGCCGGCCAATAATCAACAAAATACCGCACAGGTGAATCATGGCGATCAAGGCACCGTTCATTTCCATCAGCACCAGAAGAATAGCGCCGATGGGGAGGTATTCTACGGCATTGCCATGCACCCGAATGGCTGTCTGTAATTCATAAAAGCCACCGTCTCCGTAAGCTACGCGGTATTGCATACGCAGTTTAACCACATCGAGAGACAGTTTTACCAGCAACAATGCGCCAAGCACCACATAGAGCGCGTTTACCATGTTCCACTCCATTGTCGGGCAAACATTGCCTGACAGAAAATATTAACCGACTTCGGCTGGTAGAATGATAACTGTCTGCTGTCAGACTGTCGCCTGTAATGTCTGCTTTTTTAAAAAAAGCAGTTCAAAACCTGAAGTTATAATAAAAAATGCTAAAAAAAGCCTTTTAATACGTTGCTGTTTTATATTTGTTTAAAATAAGGCGTCCTGTTGCGGCCAGTCAGGGCGCGGCGGGCAGGCAGCGATAACCGGCTCTAATAACGGCCATATCGCCAGTGCCAGCGGGAGTACATTGCCAATGTCAGGCGTATGGATAAACAGATACGGAGAATGTTCCTGCCAGACCTTCAGTTTATCAATCCAGGGAGCAAACCAGCGCAAATTGTCTGCAATATCTTCATTGCCAATAAAACGGATGGCTGGGTGCTGTGCGGTCAACAGCGCATGAATCGGCAAACGCGGTTTTTTTCGCTGGGCTTCCAGCAGAGCGGGTGTATCCGGCCGCGCGTGGTGCACTGGGCGACTGTCGAGCATGATCCTATCGATTGCACGCTGTGCAATCCCTTGGTTCAGTTGTCGTTCATCCTCACCTTTGGCAAAAAATGCAAGGTGGCGAACTTCGACGCCGTAGCTGAATTCCTGCGGCAGCGTATCGAGAAAACGCCATAAATCGGGGAGTTGCTCGGGCGAAAAGGCTGCAGGAAGCTGCAACCAGAATTGTCCAACACGCGAGGCGAGCGGTTGCAGGCAATGAAAAAACTGACGCGTTTCCTCTTCACAGTGGCGTAACCCTGCCTGATGACTAATGGTGGCAGGACATTTGAAACAGAAACGGAAACTGTCAGAGATCATGTCCCGCCAACGCAATACGCTGTTGGCACTGGGCAGCGCATAAAACGTGGTGTTACCTTCAACACAGTTGAAATATCGCGCGTAATAAGCGAGCGTGCGCAGTCCGAACTTGTGCCACGCGGGATGTTGCCATTGTGGTAAGCCAATAAACATTCCGTTGCAACCCATTAACAGAGTGAAGAACAGTAAAACATTTTTTTAACCGAGAGGGAATTCTCACAATTCTTGCGACATATCACTGCCCGGAAACCGCTTCACTCTTATCGTTCCGGGGAATATCCTTTATAATAGCCGCCTTTTTTACTGAACAGCAATCCAGAACAACCATTCCGCGCAAAAAACACCGTTGTGACCTGATGCGTGGGGAAATGCCGCTGTGTGTGGAACCCGTGTGTTTTATAGAACCGGTGGGTTTTATGGAGCCTGAGTTTGCGCTCACTGTGACGATGCGGTCTGGCCGGTGCTCTCAGGCGTGGTTGTTGTAGGTGCGATTATATCTCGTTGAGATGATTTCTAGCGTGATTGCTCAAAAGGACATCGTAATGCGTACTGAATATTGTGGACAACTGAACGCGTCCCATGTGGGCCAGGAAGTGACATTGCGCGGT
Source organism: Candidatus Symbiopectobacterium endolongispinus (assembly GCF_018777385.1). Classification (GTDB taxonomy): domain Bacteria; phylum Pseudomonadota; class Gammaproteobacteria; order Enterobacterales; family Enterobacteriaceae; genus Symbiopectobacterium; species Symbiopectobacterium endolongispinus. Next base: position 809,307 of record NZ_JAFJYB010000002.1, read on the forward strand.
TGGGTTAACCGTCGCCGCGATCTGGGTGGTTTGATTTTTATCGATATGCGTGACCGCGACGGCGTGGTCCAGGTGTTTTTCGACCCCGATCGGCAGGATGCTTTCACTTTGGCGTCAGAACTGCGTAACGAATTCTGCATTCAACTGACCGGTGTGGTACGTGCGCGCCCTGAAAGCCAGGTGAATAAGGATATGTCTACGGGCGAAGTGGAAGTGTTTGCGACCGCGCTGACGATTATCAACCGCTCAGAGCCGCTGCCGCTGGATGCTAACCAAACCAACACCGAAGAAGCGCGTTTAAAATACCGCTATCTTGATTTGCGCCGCCCTGAAATGGCGACGCGGTTAAAAACTCGCGCGCGTATTACCAGTTTTGTGCGTCGCTTTATGGACAGCCACGATTTTCTGGATATTGAAACGCCGATGCTGACCAAAGCCACGCCTGAAGGAGCGCGTGATTACCTGGTACCAAGCCGAGTGCACAAGGGCAAATTCTATGCGCTGCCGCAATCGCCACAGCTGTTCAAGCAATTGCTGATGATGTCCGGTTTCGACCGTTACTACCAGATTGTTAAATGCTTCCGTGATGAGGATCTGCGTGCGGATCGCCATCCGGAATTTACCCAGATCGACGTCGAAACCTCCTTCATGACGGCACCGCAGGTGCGTGAAGTGATGGAAAAACTGGTGCGCGAACTGTGGCAAGAAATTTTAAGCATCGATCTGGGGGATTTCCCGATCATGACGTTTGCTGAAGCCATGCGTCGTTTTGGCTCCGACAAACCTGACCTGCGTAACCCGTTGGAACTGGTTGATGTCGCCGATCTGCTCAAAACGATCGACTTTAAAGTGTTCTCCGGTCCGGCTAACGATGCCAAAGGTCGTGTGGCGGTGATTCGCGTTCCGGGCGGTGCACAATTGAGCCGCAAACAGATTGATGAATACGGCAAATTTATCGAGATCTACGGTGCCAAGGGTCTTGCCTATATTAAAGTGAACGAGAAAGCGAAAGGGCTCGAAGGCATTTCCAGTCCGGTGGCTAAATTCATGAATGAAACGCTGCTGGCAGCGCTGTTGGAGCGCACTGCAGCCGAAGACGGAGACATTCTGTTCTTCGGTGCAGATAGCGCGAAAGTGGTGACGGATGCATTGGGTGCGCTGCGTCTTAAACTGGGACGCGATCTCGGCCTGACCAATCTGGCAAGCTGGAAACCGCTGTGGGTCATCGACTTCCCGATGTTTGAAGACGATGGCGAAGGCGGGTTGGCCGCCATGCACCACCCGTTTACTTCACCGCGAGATATGACGCCTGAAGCCCTGGAAAGTAACCCTGTTTCCGCCATCGCTAACGCGTACGATATGGTACTGAACGGCTATGAAGTAGGCGGTGGTTCCGTGCGTATTCACAGCAGCGCAATGCAACAGACCGTGCTCCGTATTCTGGGGATCAACGAGCAGGAACAGCGTGAAAAATTTGGCTTCCTGTTGGATGCATTGAAATACGGTACACCGCCGCATGCTGGTCTGGCGTTCGGTCTGGACCGTCTGGTGATGTTGTTGACCGGTACTGAAAACATTCGTGACGTGATCGCTTTCCCGAAAACCACCGCAGCAGCCTGTCTGATGACGGAGGCACCGAGTTACGCCAACCCGGCAGCCTTGGAAGAGCTGTCTATTGCTGTGGTGACGAAAGCAAAACCTGTGCAGGATGCGGAGTAACCGCCGATGGCTTATAAGCGTCCCGTTTCGGCCCTGATCGTTATTTATGCTCAGGATACAGGACTGGTGCTGATGCTTCAGCGTCGCGACGATCCCGATTTTTGGCAGTCGGTTACCGGCGGTCTTGAGTAAGGTGAAACTACGGCGCTTACCGCGCAGCGCGAAGTGAAAGAAGAAGTTAACATCGATATCGCCGCTGAGGGATTATCACTGTTTGACTGTCAGCACTGTGTCGAGTTTGAGCTCTTTGCTCATTTGAGACGTCGCTATGCCCCTGGCATCACGCACAACATGGAACACTGGTTCTATCTGGCGTTGCCGAGTGAACGCGAGGTGATTCTCACCGAGCATCTTGCCTACCGTTGGTTAGCGGCGCCTGAGGCGGCGCAACTGACCAAATCGTGGGGCAACCGGCAGGCGATTGAATAATTTGTTATTTATCCGGCCTGAAGAGGCTTTTTTCGGAGATTTTTATGGCAGGTCATAGTAAGTGGGCCAACACAAAACATCGTAAAGCGGCACAGGATGCAAAACGCGGCAAAATCTTTACCAAAATTATCCGCGAACTGGTGACAGCGGCGCGTTTGGGCGGCGGTGATCCAGGCTCTAACCCGCGCCTGCGTGCGGCTATCGATAAAGCGCTCTCCAACAACATGACGCGCGATACCCTGAACCGTGCTATTGCGCGTGGTGTCGGTGGTGATGAAGACAACAACATGGAAACAATCATTTATGAAGGTTATGGTCCTGGCGGCACGGCGGTGATGGTGGAATGTCTGAGTGACAACCGTAACCGTACCGTATCCGAAGTACGCCATGCCTTTACCAAATGCGGTGGTAACCTGGGCACCGATGGTTCTGTTTCCTATTTGTTCACCAAAAAAGGCGTTATCTCTTATGCGCCAGGCTTGGATGAGGATCAGGTGATGGACGCGGCGCTGGAAGCTGGTGCGGATGACGTCGTGACCTACGACGACGGCGCGATTGACGTCTTTACGCCGTGGGAAACTTTCGGTCAGGTGAAAGATGCGCTGGATGCTGCCGGTCTGAAATCCGAATCCGCAGAAGTATCCATGATCCCGTCGACCAATGCCGACATGGATGCTGATACCGCACCGAAACTGATGCGTCTGATCGACATGCTGGAAGACTGTGATGATGTGCAGGAAGTGTATCACAACGGTGAAATTTCCGACGAGGTAGCGGCAACACTATAATGGTGTTTTCGCAGCTTGTGGTTAACGCGTCTTCAGGGGGCGATGTGCTATGGTGCTAATTCTAGGCATCGACCCCGGCTCACGCGTCACCGGATATGGCATCATTCGCCAGCAAGGGCGTCAGCTCAGCTATGTTGGCATCGGCTGTATTCGCACCGGGGTGGACGATCTCCCTACGCGATTGAAGCTGATCTATGCTGGGGTGAGCGAGATAATCACCCAGTTTCAGCCAGATTGTCTGGCGATAGAACAAGTTTTTATGGCCAAAAATGCGGATTCAGTCCTGAAACTGGGGCAGGCCCGCGGCGTGGCGATTGTGGCGGGTGTCAATCAAGGGTTACCCATTTTTGAATACGCTGCCCGGCAAGTAAAACAAACGGTTGTCGGCACTGGCGCGGCAGAAAAAAGTCAGGTGCAGCATGTGGTGCGTACCTTGCTAAAGTTGTCAGCGAATCCGCAGGCGGACGCCGCCGATGCGCTAGCTATTGCCATTACACACTGTCATTTGAGTCAGAATCTGACACGCATCGGCCCCGACAGGTTGAATTTAGTGCGCGGGCGGCTGCGTTGAACATCAGGCTGGATATTCATCCAGCCTTTTTTATGCTATAAGCTAGCAAAAAGGTTTTAACGTAACGAAAAGGAAGGTCAACGTGATTGGTCGTCTCAGAGGCATCATTCTGGAAAAACAACCGCCGCAGGTGCTGATCGAAGTCAACGGGGTTGGCTACGAGGTCCATATGCCGATGACCTGCTTTTATGAACTGCCCGATTTGCACCAGGAAGCGGTCATTTTCACCCAGTTTGTGGTGCGGGAAGATGCACAGTTATTGTTTGGTTTTAACAACAAGCAAGAACGTGCGTTATTTCGTGAGTTGATTAAAACCAACGGTGTTGGGCCGAAACTGGCGCTGGCAATCCTCTCAGGGATGTCCGCTCAGCAGTTCGTGAGCGCCGTTGAACGAGAAGAGATCGCTACGTTAATCAAACTGCCGGGGGTCGGTAAGAAAACGGCAGAGCGGTTGGTAGTAGAAATGAAAGACCGCTTCAAAGGCATGAGTGGAGACCTGTTTAATCCCGCGACCATTGATGTTCCTCTTAGCAGTTCAGCATCCACCGCAGCACCCGAAGAAGATGCGGAAAGTGAAGCGGCTTCAGCGCTGGTGGCTTTTGGGTATAAACCGCAGGAAGCCAGCCGGATGGTATCCAAAATCGCCCGACCCGGTGCGGACTGTGAGACGCTGATCCGCGAAGCGCTGCGCGCGGCACTGTAAGGGGATTGCCATGATTGAAGCCGACCGCCTGATCTCTGCGCAAGAAATGCCTGAAGAAGAGATCATTGACCGTGCGATCCGTCCGCGCATGCTGGCGGAATACGTCGGACAGCCTCAGGTGCGCGAGCAGATGGAAATCTTTATTGAGGCGGCACGCAAACGGGGTGATGCACTGGATCACTTGCTGATTTTTGGTCCGCCCGGTTTAGGAAAAACCACGCTCGCCAATATCGTTGCCAATGAGATGAACGTGAACCTGCGCACCACATCAGGCCCGGTGTTGGAGAAGGCCGGCGACCTGGCCGCACTGTTAACCAACCTTGAACCGCATGATGTGTTATTTATCGATGAAATCCACCGTTTGTCGCCCGTGGTGGAAGAAGTGCTCTATCCCGCGATGGAAGATTATCAACTGGATATCATGATCGGTGAGGGACCTGCCGCGCGTTCGATTAAACTCGATCTTCCCCCGTTTACTCTGATTGGCGCGACGACCAGTGCTGGCTCTTTGACGTCACCACTGCGCGATCGTTTTGGCATTGTGCAACGGCTCGAATTCTACAAGGTCGAGGATTTACAGCATATTGTCGGCCGCAGCGCGGCATGCCTTGGGCTGGATCTTACCGATGAGGGGGCGTTAGAAGTGGCTCGACGTTCCCGTGGCACGCCGCGTATTGCCAACCGTTTGCTGCGACGGGTCCGTGATTACTCAGAGGTAAAATCGAGTGGAGCCATTAATGCCGAAACTGCGAGGCTGGCGCTGGATATGCTGGCGATAGACACGGAAGGCTTCGATTATATGGATCGCAAACTGCTGCTGGCCATCATCGATAAATTTACCGGTGGGCCGGTGGGGCTGGATAATCTGGCGGCGGCCATCGGTGAAGAGCGGGAAACCATTGAAGATGTGCTGGAGCCTTACCTGATTCAGCAGGGCTTTATTCAGCGTACGCCGCGCGGGCGTATTGCCACCGCGCACGCATATCGCCATTTAGGTATCGATAGAACCTGACCCGCCTTCAGGCGGGTTGTTTGCGAATCAGACTCAGCATAAACAGAAACGAGGCGCTGAGCACCACAGAAGGGCCCGCTGGGGTGTTGTAAAAGGCGGAGAAGATCAGGCCGCCGGTCACGGCGAGCATCCCCAGTACCACAGCCAACCCCGCCATCTGCTCCGGTGTGCGCGCAAAACTGCGAGCGGTGGCGGCAGGAATGATCAGCAATGAGGTGATGATCAGCGCACCGACAAATTTCATTGCCAGCCCGATGGTCAACGCGGTTACCAGCATCAGGATTAAACGGGTGCGCTGTAAATTGACACCGTCTACGTGTGCCAACTCCTGGCTGATAGTCATGGAAAGCAATGAACGCCATTGCCAGCACATGATGGCAATCACCACCAGCACGCCCGGTCCAATCAACCACAAATCCTGCGTCGTTACCGACAGCAAATTACCAAACAGGTAGGCCATCAAGTCAACACGAATGTTGTTCATCAGGCTAACCACCACCAGCCCTAACGACAGCGCGCTGTGCGCCATGATGCCAAGCAGAGTGTCGATGGCAAGATATGGGCGTCGTTCAAGCCACACCAATCCCAGTGCCAGCAGTAGTGTTACCAGAATAACGGCGTAATAGATGTTGATATCCAACAGGAAACCGATGGCAACGCCCAGCAGAGAGGTATGGGCCAACGTATCACCAAAATAAGACATCCGTCGCCAGACCACGAACGAACCGAGTGGACCGGCCGCACATGCGAGAAAAATACCGGCCAGCCAACCGGGGAGCAAAATGTCAATCATGCGTCGTTGCCGCCCTGTTGTTTTAAAATAATGCGTCCGTTTAAATCGTGACGATGATTATGGTGGTGGCGATACACCGCCAGTTGCTCTGCGCCGCGTGGGCCGAACATGGCAAGAAATTGAGGATGCAGAGAGACGACCTCTGGCGCACCCGAACAGCACACATGCTGATTCAGGCACAGTACTTCGTCCGTTTTGGCCATCACCAAGTGCAAGTCGTGCGAAACCATCAACACGCCGCAGTTAGACTCCTGCCGCAACTGGTTGATAAGGTCGTACAGCGCCAATTGTCCGTTGACATCCACCCCCTGTGTCGGCTCATCCAACACCAGCAATTGAGGCTGATTGAGTAGCGCACGTGCCAGCAGCACCCGCTGAGTCTCGCCACCCGAGAGCTTTTGCATCGGTTGATCCAACAAATGAGCGGCCTGTACCCGCTTGAGCGCAGGCAAAATATACTGTTGCTTAACGCCGGGACGTAATCGCATAAAGCGACCCACGGTCAAGGGCAGGGTAGCATCCAGATGCAGTTTTTGCGGCACGTAGCCAATGCGTAAATTCGGTTGCTTGTGCAGGGTGCCTGCCGTGGGCGACAGCAGTCCGAGCACCACGCGTACCAGCGTGGATTTTCCTGCGCCATTGGGTCCAAGCAGCGTGAGAATGCGGCCCGATTGCAGGTTCAGCGAAATGTAGCTAAGCACGTTACGTTCACCAAAGGCGACGGAAATGCGATCGAGCGAAACGAGTGTCGACATAAAATTTAGTTTGCAGAGTGTCTGTGATGTTATAATATTACAAAATTAACGGTAAATGAATGAGAAAACACGCATGTCAGCCAGCTTCACACCGAAAAAATCGCCAAATGAACAAAAATTGAAAGCCCTATTTGTCGCGGGTGCACTATTCTTTGCGGGTATAACTGTTGAAAGTGCTCAGGCGGCGGTCGTTACTTCCGTTCGTCCTCTCGGGTTCATTGCGGCGGCCATCGCCGATGGGGTAACGCCAACGGAGGTGCTATTGCCGGATGGCGCATCGCCTCACGATTATGCCCTGCGCTCGAGCGATGTCCAGCGTTTACAGTCGGCAGAGCTGGTTATTTGGGTTGGGCCGGAAATGGAAGCGTTTTTAACCAAGCCGCTGGCATCCCATTCCGCCGCCCCGCAGATTTCGTTGGCAGGCTTGCCAGCCATTCAGAACGCGCTGATAAAAGAGAGTGGGCATCACGATGATGAGCATGCGGAAGAGCACGAGCATCATGACGCCGATCATCAACACGAGCATGGAAGTGCTGATGCTCACCACGACCATGGCGCAGATGAAGACGCCCATGAAGGGCATCACCATGGCGAGTACAATATGCACATTTGGCTGTCCCCAGAGATGGCAAAGCAGACTGCAATCGCAATTCATGCAAAATTATTGGAACTAATGCCACAAAAGAAAGACAAACTAGACGCGAATTTGCTTAATTTTACAGATCAACTCGCGCAGACAGAAGAAAAAGTTGTTAATATGCTGGCACCTGTCAAGGGGAAGGGTTACTTCGTGTTTCACGATGCCTATGGCTATTTTGAGAAGCGTTTCGGGTTAAGCCCGCTAGGCTATTTCACTATCAACCCAGCCATTCAACCCGGTGCACAGCGTTTACACCAGATACGAACACAACTGGTTGAGCAGAAGGCCGTGTGTGTCTTTGCTGAGCCACAATTCAGGCCAGCGGTTATCAACGCTGTTGCCAAAGGAACAGATGTACGCATTGGCGTACTGGATCCATCGGGAAGCAACATTGCGCTAAGTAAGGACAGTTATGCCGAGTTTCTGTTACAGCTGTCCGATCAGTATAGCCACTGTCTGGATAAGAGATCATGAGGATGCCGATAAGTGCAGCAGATAGTCCGAACTATCGCTATAGCGTATAACAACTTGCCGCGACCCCATCGCATAATGCTGGGGTCGTTGAGTGGCATCACCCTGGCCGTCGCCGTTTGGCGGCCCGTTGTCTATCCCCCCGCTGATGATACGCCTGTTACCGTCAAAGAAGCCCCGATTAACACTGCACCCACACCCATTCAAACCGTTACGCAACCGCAGACGCTCGCGCCTGAAGCCAGTGAGCCGATGGATAGCGAAAGCATTGGGCAATCGACGCCGCCAGTGGCGATTCCTGCGGATGAACTGGGTACTACCGGCAGTGATGACAGCAGCGTGCATGAGTATGTGGTGTCGACGGGGGATACGCTAAGCAGTATTTTAACCCAGTACGGCATAGATATGGTTGACGTGTCGCTGCTGGCTGATAAACACGACGACCTGCGTAATCTCAAAATCGGGCAGCAACTCTCTTGGGCGGTCAACGATGACGGTGAGTTGCAGAGCCTGACATGGCAGATTTCGCGCCGTGAAACCCGAATCTATGAGCGCGGTGATAACGGTTTTAAAGAACGCGTTGAGATGCAGAAAGGGGAGTGGCACAACCGCGTTATCAACGGTCGCCTGAGTGGCAGTTTTGTGCAGAGCGCCAAAGCGGCGGGGCTGACTGACAGTGAAGTCAGTGCGGTGATCAAGGCGCTGCAATGGCAGCTCGATTTCCGCAAACTGCGTAAAGATGATAATTTCTCAGTATTGCTGTCTCGGGAAATTCTTGATGGCCGCAGTGAGCAGAGCGAATTGATCGGTGTTCGTCTTAACACTGGCGATAAGGATTACTTTGCTATCCGCGCGGCAGACGGCAAGTTCTACGATCGGGAAGGCTCTGGGTTGACACGTGGCTTCATGCGTTTCCCTACCATGAAGCAATTCCGCGTCTCTTCGAATTTTAATCCGCGTCGCCTCAATCCGGTCACCGGGCGCGTGACGCCGCACCGCGGTGTGGACTTCTCCATGCCAGTAGGGACTCCGGTGCTGTCGGTTGGCGATGGTGAAGTGGTTGCCGCATCGCGCGGGCCGGATACTGGAAACTTCGTTGAGATCCGCCACGGGCGCCAATATACCACTCGCTATATGCACTTAAATCGCCTACTGGTTAAACCTGGGCAGAAAGTGAAACGCGGCGATCGTATTGCGCTCTCCGGCAATACCGGACGCTCAACTGGCCCACATTTGCACTATGAGTTCTGGATCAACCAGCAAGCGGTAAACCCGTTGACGGCGAAACTACCGCGCTCGGAAGGGTTGGCGGGTCAGGAGCGTCGCGAGTACCTGGCGCAGGTCAGAGAGGTGACTCTACAGCTCAAGTTTGATTAATATCTGGCATTGTTAATCTTCAGCCGACAGCAAGCTGTCGGCTGTTTTATTTATACCCGTCATGCGTTTATAGGTAAGATGATTGCAAAACCTGAGCGGACAATTATCATTACCCTATGTTGTATATGAAGAGTTAAGGCATGAATACAGAGAAAAAAAATAGCGCCGAGTTTATTCCGGAGTTCAAACGCGAATTTTATCTACCGCGTTATTGGGGAGTCTGGCTAGCCGCAGGAGCCATGGCGGCAACCGCTTATGTACCCGCTCGCTGGCGCGACCCGGTGTTGGGACAGTTGGGCAAGCTGGTAGGACGGTTTGCCAAAGGCGCGAGAAGAAGAGCCAGAATCAATCTGCTCTATTGTTTTCCTGAACTGTCCGAATCAAAGCGGGAAGCTATTATCGACAGGATGTTTGCTACCGCACCGCAGGCGATGGTGATGATGGCCGAGGTGGCGGTTCGTGGTCCGGCTTATGTGCAGAAAAAACTGCGCTGGCACGGTTGGGAAATCGTCGAAGCGCTTCAGCAGCAAGAGCGCAATATCATCTTTTTGGTGCCTCATGGGTGGGGTGTTGATATTCCCGCCATGCTGATCTCTGCCAAAGGCCAAAAAATTGCGGCAATGATGCATAATCAAAAAAATCCGCTGGTGGATTATCTGTGGAACAGCGCACGCCTTTGCACTAATGGTCGCGTTCATGCCCGAAATGATGGCATCAAGCCTTTTGTAAGTTCAATTCGTAATGGTTACTGGGGCTATTATCTGCCCGATCAGGATCACGGTCCTGAACACAGCGAATTTGTTGATTTTTTTGCCACCTACAAAGCTACCTTACCCGCTATAGGTCGTTTGATGAAGGTCTGTAAAGCCTCCGTGGTACCGCTGTTTCCGGTGTATAACGCCGCGGAAAGGGTACTGGATGTGGTGTTCCGTCCACCAATGGATGACTTATTTGAGGCGGATGACGTCCAGATTGCACGCCGGATGAATGAAGAAGTCGAGCAATTGGTCAGCCCGAACCCGGAGCAGTACACCTGGATTTTGAAGCTGTTGAAAACCCGCAAACCGGGTGAGACAGAACCCTACTGCCGGGACGATCTCTTTCGCGACTAAGTTGCTCTCTAGCCAACGCGGCAGTAACAGGCGCCAGCCTGTTACTGCGTATTCTGTATTACCCTCAGTTGTATCTCTTAGTACCCACTGCTAAATTACATGTTTTTTTAATTATAATAAAAATATTTTAACGCAACCCTCAAGTGTATCTATAAAATGTCGATAACCTTAATGCATTGAGCGTTACACAACTATGGACAATCTCGGCGCGCAGGTAGACTTGCGCGGTTTCCACGCAAGGAAGCATGGATTTGGTTCACTTCGATGAACCCCTAATCATTACCTTTCCAGGGCAAATATTATGAATTTTATCCGCGATACCAAAATAAGAACCATGCTGGTGCTTATCCTGATCCTGTTTTCCTTGCTGTGGGGCAGTGTTTCGGCGTTCGCGCTCTACTCGCTTAGCCAGCTTAACGATGAAATTGATCTCACCAACGTACAGCAAATTAACGGCGGCATTATCAATGGCGCCAGCGGTCAATATTACCGTGCGAAAAGCGCATTGGATCGCGCCGCTGAAGCGAAAACCAGCAACAACCCAACGTTACTCGCTACTGAATTGCGCACAGCAGAGGAAGAGTTGGTCCGTTTAAAACAGGGCCTGGACGCTTTTAAGGTGACCGATCACGCCAATATCAATAACGCGACGGTGGATGAAATCTATAACAGCTCCTATCGGCTGTATAGTCAGGCCATGATTCCGATGTATGAGGCATTGAAAGCCGATCGTGCGGATACCTTTCAACAGATCTCCAGCGGCGCTTATCGCGAACTGCGTAGTGATTTCACGACGGCTATCGACAAATACAACGCGGTTATCGCTGATTTAAAAGAGCAGGCACAGAAGCGCATTAGCGGTTGGGTGGGGTGGTGCAAACGTATCCTGATTGCTGCGCTGACCGTAGGCGCGGTAATTGTGGTATTGGCCGATCGCTATCTGGCGGCGTTCGTGGTTCGTCCGTTGGAGCGCATTCAGCAGCACCTGGAAGTATTAGCTGAGGGCATTTTACGTACGCCTTTGGAGCAGATGGGGAAAACTGTGTTGGCAGGTTGGCTCCTTTCGTTCAGCAAATGCAGAGCAACTGGGTGAAGACCGTATCGGATATTCGCGGTAGTGCAGAAGAAATTTACCGCAGCGCCGGGGAAATTGCGTCGGGCAACACCGATCTTTCATCGCGCACCGAAGAGCAGGCATCAGCCTTAGAGCAGACTGCTGCCAGCATGGAGCAGTTGAGCGCGGTGGTGAAACAAAATGCGGATAACGCCAATCAGGCCAGTCTGGTCGCGAAGAACGCTTCGCAGACCGCAAATGAAGGCGGTGATATCTTTAACGGCGTGATCAAAACCATGAGTACGATCAGCAGCAGCTCGCAAAAAATTGCCGATATCATTTCCGTGATTAACGGCATTGCCTTTCAGACCAACATCCTGGCGCTGAATGCGGTCGTTGAAGCCGCACGTGCAGGTGAACAAGGGTGAGGTTTTGCCGTAGTGGCTGGAGAGGTACGTAACCTGGCCCAGCGTAGCGCTCAGGCGGCAAAAGAAATTGAAACGCTGATCGATGAATCCGTCAATAATGTCAAAATTGGCTCGGATCAGGTGGTGCTGGCAGGCAGTTCAATGGAGAATATCGTCAAAGCGGTGACCAGTGTAACGGACATCATGGGTGAGATTGCTTCTGCATCGAGCGAACAGAGCAAAGGGATCAGCCAGGTAGGTCAGGCCGTGGTGGAAATGGATAGCGTGACACAGCAGAACGCGGCGTTGGTTGAACAATCTGCTTCCGCTTCTGCTTCGCTGGAAGAGCAGGCACGTTATCTCAATCAGATCGTTTCTATCTTCCAATTGGCGGCGGTGGGATCAGCGCCAAAAGCTGTGACGGTACGCAAACCGGTAGCCGCCGGACCTGTGCCGGTATTAGCGACGCAAAAACCTGCCTCCAAAGTGGAAGGAAATTGGGAAACGTTTTAAACGCAGTCGTTCGCAGTAAAAAAGTAATAAGAAACAGAGTGCCAGTTCCCGTCATCCTCGGCGAAAGTCGGGGATCTATGTTAGAAAGAACGAGTTTCCCTTGTGCGAGATTCCTGCCTTCGCGGGAATGACTGGGAGTCGGCGGGAACAGCTGTTTTAGATAGACTTGTCACCAAAATAAAAGCCCCTGATTCAGGGGCTTTTATTATTTGCGTAGAAAAAGATTATTCGACGAGCAGGATGCGGCAGGTGTTGGTGGTGCCTACCGTACTCATGACGTCGCCTTGAGTGACGATAACCAGATCCCCAGACACCAGGAAGCCTTTGTCACGTAAACGAATAACCGCATCGTTAGCCGCGGCAACACCGTCGGTGTAACTGTCAAAATGTACCGGTGTAACACCACGGTAAAGCGCCGTGAGATTCAAGGTGTGCTCATGGCGAGACATGGCGAAAATGGCGGTAATGCCTTTCAGGTGATTCGCGGCATACATCGTGGACATGGCAATCGATTCTTCGATGTTATCGAATTACACATCCAGACGGTGTTTGAGACATTGATGCTCTGGATTTTTTCCGCGCTGAGACACACGTTGGCCATCGCTGCGACGGTCTCTGCCGGGTACTGGCCGGCAGCGGTTTCTGCTGACAGCATTACGGCATCGGTGCCATCCAACACGGCGTTGGCGACATCCATGACTTCAGCACGGGTCGGCATTGGGTTGGTGATCATAGACTCCATCATCTGGGTCGCGGTGATCACAGCACGGTTCAACTGACGTGCACGACGGATCAGTTTCTTCTGAATACCGACCAGTTCCTGGTCACCAATTTCAACCCCCAGATCGCCACGCGCCACCATTACCACATCGAAGGCCAGAATGATGTCATCCATGGCTTCGTCTGTCGCGACGGCTTCCGCACGTTCTACCTTGGAAACGATCTTCGCTTGACTGCCGGCATCACGTACCAGTCGACGTGCATAATTGAGGTCTTCGCCGCAGCGAGGGAAAGATACCGCCAGATAATCGACGCCAATTTTGGCCGCTGTAATGATATCGACTTTATCTTTCTCGGTTAAGGCTTCGGCAGACAGACCGCCACCGAGCTTGTTAATCCCTTTATTATTGGACAGAGGGCCGCCAACGGTCACTTCGGTAAACACCTTCATGCCGTCTACACGCAATACTTTCAACTGTACGCGACCATCGTCAAGCAACAAGATGTCACCTGGCACCACATCGGCTGGCAAGCCTTTGTAGTCGATGCCCACTTTTTCTTTATCGCCTTCACCTTTGCCCAGGTTGGCGTCCAGCAGGAATTTGTCGCCAACGTTCAGGAAGACTTTGCCTTCCTTGAAGGTTGAAACGCGAATTTTTGGCCCCTGGAGGTCGCCCAGAATTGCCACATGGCGGCCCAATTTTGCTGCGATTTCACGCACTTTGTCCGCACGCAGCTGATGATCTTCAGGCGTACCGTGCGAAAAATTCAGGCGGACTACGTTAGCGCCTGCGGCAATGACCTTTTCCAGATTATTGTCGCGGTCGGTAGCTGGCCCCAGCGTAGTGACGATTTTGGTTCTTCTGAGCCGTCTGGACATGTATAACTCCGTTGACTTGTGAAGCAATAGTGAAGTGAGTAGTGCCGAACCGCGCTCTCGCATCAGATAAAATGCAAACACGGCCCGCATCCGTGGTTAATTTCGGGTGACTGTACCGGGCAATGGCCATGTATAGCAGCCATTATTCATTAAGGATAGCCAACCCTTCCCCTTGTTATGGTTATCGTGTCGGGTAAGTCGTTAAATACAAACGCATTGTGCTAACAAAAACAATATGTTAATAAAACACCTGTTTATATAAACACAAAATCATAAAACAAGTGCTTAGTGCTCGTTACCGTAGGAACCCCCAAAACGATCGCTTTTGTCAAAGCGCGACTCCCGTAAGGCTTCCTTGACGCGTTTAAGGTTATACCTGAATTTGGCACCGCGACGCAGCGTAAAGCCGGTCGCAAATACGTCAATCAGCATTAACTGCGCGATACGGGACACCATGGGCATATAAACATCCGTATCTTCCGGCACATCGACGCGCGGCGTCAAAGACGCCTCATGGGCAAGGGGACTGACGTCTGACGTGATGGCGATAACCGTTGCATCGTTTTCCCGTGCTAACTGGGCCATTTCAACCAGACTTTTGGTCCTGCCGGTATGGGAGATCAGCACCACAACGTCCCCATCGCTGGAGTTCATGCAACTCATGCGCTGCATAACAATGTCATCAAAGTAAACGACAGGAATATTAAAGCGGAAGAATTTATTCATAGCATCGTGCGCCACGGCGGCAGAAGCACCAAAGCCGAAAAACGAAATTTTCTTGGTCTGTGTCAGCAGATCGACGGCACGATTGACCGCAGTGATGTCCAGATTCGATTTGGCGTGCTCCAGCCCTACCATGGTAGATTCAAAAATTTTGCTGGTATAGGAATCGACGCTGTCATCTTCATCGACGTTACGGTTAACATACGGCGTGCCATTGGCAATGCTTTGCGCCAGATGAAGTGTGAGATCGGGAAAGCCTTTGGTTTCCAAACGGCGGCAGAAGCGGTTGACTGTGGGCTCACTGACCTCCGCCATGCCAGCCAGTGTGGCAATACTGGAGTGGATGGCGGTATGTGGTGCCGCCAAAATAACCTCTGCCACTTTTCGTTCTGATTTGCTGAGGAGCTCAAGGTGGCACAGAATTTTGTCCAGCATGTTCATATAATGAGACCATGTGCGGTTTTATCGATTTCAACCAGAGGGAAACCGATGCAGAATTCATGGGAGTATACTACGCCCTATGTCGGGTTGGCAGGGAAAACTGCGTAAGGCTGCGCATTTTTTTTCTGAGAACATGACGTGTGTCTAACTTTCAAAAAAGTAACCGACTGTCGGAAAAGACAGAAAATTTCTCTTTTGGAGGAACGCCTAAACCGTTTCAGTCATTCATACAGTGGATTTTTTCATCATTACGTGATGCACATTATGAAACTTAATGACATTTATTGACGGGTTTACGGGTCCTAGTCAAAAAGAGTACATTATTGCTGTAATAAAATTACAGCATCCTGCAACGAGGAGATGAACATGGCGGTAACTTCAACAGCCCAGGCGTGTGATCTGGTTATTTTCGGTGCGAAAGGCGATTTGGCGCGCCGAAAATTGCTGCCGTCTCTGTATCAATTGGAAAAAGCCGGTCACATTCACCCGGACACGAGCATCATCGGCGTGGGACGAACTGAGTGGGATAAGGAAAAATATGTCAGCGTAGTCCGCGAAGCATTAGACACCTTCATGAAGGAGCCTATCGATGACGGACTGTGGCAAACGCTGAGCGGTCGGCTGGATTTTTGCAATCTCGATGTACAGGATACTGCCGGTTTCAAACGTCTGAGCAAAATGCTCAATCAAAAGAACCGTACCACCATCAACTATTTCGCCATGCCGCCCAGCACTTTCGGCGCAATTTGTCGCGGGTTGGGTGAAGTGGGGCTTAACAAGTCGCCGTCGCGCGTGGTGATGGAAAAACCGCTGGGCTCCGATCTGACTTCTTCTCGCGAGATCAACAATCAGGTAGCCGAATATTTCGACGAGTGTCAGGTGTACCGCATAGACCATTATCTGGGTAAAGAGACGGTACTCAACCTACTGGCACTGCGTTTTGCCAACTCGCTGTTCTCTGCCAACTGGGATCACCGCACCATCGACCACGTGCAGATCACCGTAGCGGAGGAGGTAGGCATTGAGGGGCGTTGGGGCTATTTCGACCAGGCTGGGCAGATGCGCGACATGATCCAGAACCATCTGTTGCAGATCCTGACCATGATCGCCATGTCCCCGCCGTCGGATCTGAGCACCGACCGGATTCGTGACGAAAAAGTGAAAGTGTTGCGTTCACTGCGCCGCATCGATCGTTCCAACGTGCATGAAACCACGGTGCGCGGCCAGTATACCGGCGGCTTTGTTCAGGGCTATAAAGTGCCAGGCTATCTGGAAGAAGAGGGTGCCAACAAAAGCAGCAACGCTGAGACGTTCGTTGCGATCCGCGTGGATATTGACGACTGGCGTTGGGCGGGTGTGCCTTTCTATCTGCGCACCGGCAAGCGTTTGCCAACCAAGTGTTCGGAAGTGGTGGTTTATTTCAAAAATCCGGCGTTGAACCTGTTCCACGATTCTTACCAGCAACTGCCGCAGAATAAATTGATCATCCGCTTGCAGCCCGATGAAGGCGTTGAAATTCAAATTTTGAACAAAATTCCCGGGTTGGAACATAAACACCGTCTGCAAACCGTGAAGCTAGACTTGAGCTTCTCTGAAACCTTTAATCAGCAGCATTTGACCGATGCCTACGAACGTCTGTTGCTGGAAACCATGCGCGGTATTCAGGCCCTGTTCGTGCGTCGTGATGAGACAGAAGAGGCCTGGAAATGGGTGGACTCCATCATGGAAGCCTGGGCGATGGACAACGATGCGCCGAAACCGTATCAGGCAGGCACCTGGGGGCCGGTGGGCTCTGTCGCCATGATCACCCGGGATGGCCGTTCCTGGAACGAAGTGGAATAAGCGATTGGCTTCTGCCTTGTGGGGTTACGTGCGGCAGTGCCCGGTAATCGATTTAATTTTTGTTTGTAATGTTTGGCTAAAACTCGGTGCGGTCGGACGTCTGCTTTTGGCAGATCCCTGTGGTAGGGGCGCGCTATATGACTAATGATGCCTCCGGGCATGACAGGAGATGATGACGAATGAAAAACTGGAAAACGAGCGCAGAGCAAATTTTGACCACGGGTCCTGTGGTTCCAGTATTGTAGTGAACAAACTGGAGCACGCAGTACCGATGGCGAAAGCCCTGGTAGCGGGTGGCGTTCGCGTTCTGGAAGTCACGTTGCGTACCGACTTCGCAGTAGACGCGATCCGTGCCATTGCCAGAGAAGTACCTGACGCGATTGTCGGTGCTGGCACAGTAACCAATCCGCAGCAGTTGGCGGATGTGATTGCTGCTGGCGCACAGTTCGCTATCAGCCCCGGCTTGACAGAGCCGTTGCTGAAAGCTGCCGTGGAAGGTCCGATTGCGTTGATTCCAGGTATCAGCACCGTTTCTGAACTGATGCTGGGTATGGACTACGGTTTGCGTGAGTTCAAATTCTTCCCGGCGGAAGCGAACGGCGGCGTAAAAGCGCTGCAAGCGATTGCAGGTTCGTTCTCCCAGATCCGCTTCTGCCCGACTGGTGGTATCTCACTGAAAAACTACCGCGACTATCTGGCACTGAAAAGCGTGCTGTGCGTGGACGGCTCCTGGCTGGTGCCAAACGATGCGCTGGAAAGCGGCGACTACGCACGCATTACCGAACTGGCACGCGAAGCGGTTGCAGGCGCTACAGCCTAAAACGCGGTTACTACAAAAAAGCCACGCATTGCGTGGCTTTTTTGGGGGGGCGGAGGTGGTTATCCGGTCACTTTTACTGCACTGGCGACTGAGACTGCCAACCCCACTGCATCATCGATATTATCAGCCACGGCCAGCGCCACGCCCATTCGGCGCTTACCTTCGATATTCGGTTTGGCGAAGAGGCGAATTTGCGTACCGGGGCGCAGAGCATGTTCTAATCCACTGTAGCTGACGTTATCGCTCACCAACTCAGGCAAGATAACGACAGAAGCGGCAGGTCCATATTGGCGTACTGCACCGACAGGCAAACCTAAAAAAGCGCGTACGTGAAGAGCAAACTCGGAAAGATCTTGCGAGATCAGCGTGACCATGCCGGTATCATGCGGGCGCGGTGACACTTCGCTGAAGATAACCTCATCGTCGCACACAAACAGCTCTACGCCAAACAGGCCATAACCCCCCAGTGCACTGACCACATCGCGGGCGATCTGCTGCGCACGCGCCAGAGCCCGTTCGCTCATCTGCTGAGGCTGCCATGACTCGCGATAGTCGCCGTCCTCCTGACGGTGGCCGATGGGCGCGCAGAAGTGGATACCGTCACTGGCGCTGACCGTTAATAACGTGATTTCGAAATCAAAGTTGACCAGACCTTCCACGATGACCTTACCGCCGCCCCCACGTCCACCTTCTTGTGCGTATTTCCAAGCCTGATCCCGTTGTTCTTCACAACGGATCAAACTTTGTCCTTTACCTGATGAACTCATGACCGGCTTAACGATGCAGGGGTAACCGATTTCGGCAATGGCCTGTTTGAACGTGTCTTCGCTGGCGGCAAAACGGTAGGACGAAGTGGGCAAACTCAGCGTTTCTGCCGCCAGACGACGAATGCCCTCGCGGTTCATGGTCAGACGCGTGGCCTTGGCACAGGGCACCACATGGTGGCCTTCCTGCTCTAACGTCTCCAGCATGTCGGTGGTGATGGCTTCAATTTCCGGCACAATGTAATCGGGACGCTCAAGTTCGATAACGGCACGCAATGCTGCACCATCCAGCATGTTAATGACGTGGCTGCGGTGAGCGATATGCATGGCGGGAGCATTGGCATAGCGATCGATACCAATCACCTCAACGCCCAGCCGTTGGCACTCTATCGCCACTTCTTTACCCAGTTCTCCGCAACCTAATAACATGACGCGTGTCGCGCCTGCGCGTAGCGCTGTTCCAACCGTTAACATTATGCTTTCCCGCTCTGTATTAACATGGCGCGCAGTATAAAGGAAAACGTTTGCGTACGCATCAGCGACGAGGATATCAGAGGCAGCAAGCCATACACACAAACAGCACCGCTTGGCTTTCTCAGAGAATCGTGCCACGATTTTCTTTCCAGAAAACAGGATGGCACGCAATGAAAGCACCTCAGGCAGAAAAACGTCCGCACCTCCTCACAACCCACGGTGATACACGCATTGATAATTACTACTGGCTACGTGACGATGCGCGGGGAGATCCGGCCGTATTGTCGTATCTGCAAGCAGAAAACGCATATTGCGCTTCGCATATGCAACCCTGCGATGCGGTGAAAGGAACGCTGTATCAGGAGATGGTAGCGAGGATCCCCGCGCAGGATGCGTCGGTGCCTTATGTTAAACGTGGCTATCGCTATCAGACACGCTATGAATCTGGTAAAGAATACGCGTGCTATGTGCGGCAGCCTGCATCGGAAACGGAACAGTGGCAACTGCTGCTGGATGAGAATGAACGTGCCGTAGACAGCGAGTTCTATCATCTGGGGGCACTGTCCGTCAGTCCGGACAACCGATTGCTGGCGCTGGCAGAGGATAAAATTTCTCGCCGGCAGTATGACATCCGGTTTCGCAACCTCGAGAGCGGGGAGTGGTTACCGGACGTCATTGAACACGTCTCGGCAAACATGCAGTGGAATGCCGATGCCTCCGCGATTTACTACGTGCGTAAGCACCCGCAGACGCTACTTCCCTATCAGGTATTCATGCACCGCCTCGGTGATGATGTCAGCCAGGATCGGTTAGTCTATGAAGAGCATGATGATACCTATTATGTCAGTCTGGGTGAAACTACCTCTGAAGCGTATATCGTTATCTTTCTAAGCAGTACCACCAGTACGGAAGTTCGCTTGCTGGATGCGCACGATAGTGACGCCGTGACTCAGGTGTTTATTCCGCGCCGCAAAGATCATGAGTATGGCGTGGATCACTATCAGGGCGCGTTCTATCTGCGCTCGAACCGTGAGGGCAAAAACTTCGGCCTGTATCGCACTGTCGGCTGGGATGAGTCCGCGTTGGAAACGCTCATTGCGCCGCATAGCAGTCGCGTGCTAGAAAGCTTTGATCTGTTCCGCGATTGGCTGGTACTGGAAGAGCGGGAGAAGGGCTTAACCTCGCTGCGTCAGGTGCATTGGCAGGCCGGTGCCGAAAAGAACTTCAGCTTTAACGATCCCAGCTACGTTACCTGGCTCGCTTACAATCCTACGCCTGAAACGTCGTTGCTGCGTTTTGGTTATTCGTCCATGACCACGCCAACCTCGCTGTACGAGATTAATCTGGATAGCGGTGAACAGGGCCTGCTCAAGCAGGCGGAGGTCAAACACTTCTCCGCCTCGGATTATTGCAGCGAACGCCTGTGGATCACCGTGCGCGATGGCGTTGAAGTACCGGTGTCACTGGTGTATCGCCGTGACTGCTACCAGCCCGGTAATAATCCGTTACTGGTGTATGGCTACGGTGCCTACGGTAGCAGTATGGAGCCGGATTTTAGCGTGAGTCGCCTTAGCCTGCTCGACCGAGGGTTTGTCTTTGCGTTGACCCACATTCGCGGCGGCGGGGAGTTAGGGCAGCAGTGGTATGACGACGGACGCTTGCTCAATAAGATGCACTCCTTTACTGATTTTATTGATATCTCCCGCGCATTGGTGGCGCAGGGATATGGTAATGAAAAGCAGCTTTATGCCATGGGCGGCAGCGCTGGAGGCTTGTTGATGGGCGCGGTGGTTAACCTGGCCCCTGAACTGTTTAAAGGTGTGGTGGCGCAGGTGCCGTTTGTCGATGTGCTGACCACCATGCTTGATGAGTCAATTCCTTTGACGACTGGGGAGTATGACGAATGGGGGAATCCTGGTGAGGAACGTTATTATGACTACATCAAAAACTACAGCCCTTACGACAATGTCAGCACTCGAGCCTACCCGCATCTGTTGATTACTACAGGGTTGCATGACTCGCAAGTTCAATATTGGGAACCCGCCAAATGGGTGGCCAAATTGCGTGAGCTGAAAACTGACGACAACCTGTTGCTGTTGTTAACCGATATGGACGCCGGGCACGGGGGAAAATCGGGGCGATTCAAACAATACGAAGACATTGCGCTGGAATACGCATTTTTGCTGATGGTCGAAGAGAAATAAGATACAAGGTAGCGACTGGAGTAATCCCGCTGAGTGCGGGATTACCCGTTCAGCGCACTAAAGCATCAACTCACCGTATCGGTTTGCTGAGCGCGTTTGGACCGTTTATCCGCTCGTTTTTCTGCTGCGGTTTTCAACGGTTTTTTCTTGCTGTTTTTTTTGCTGTCCATGCCTTTACTCATTTGATTTGCCTCTCTCGGTAAAAGGTGATTTGCCCTACCATTAACCGCCTGTTGAGCATAACATGCAAGCGAAAAAAGTGCTTTGGACAGCAGATTCCAGGCTATTTTGCCTTGGGTTCGTAGGGGAGGCGGGAGAACTGCAACGAACGTTGGCGGTAGAACGCGATGCGTTCACGAAAATAGTCACGCAGATGCTCCGGTTGCTCTCTTTCAACCACTTCTGGAATGACTGGCATGTTGTACCGTTCTTTGAACGCCACGCCAGAGGCTGCGAGATCAACATTCACTTTGTCCATCTCTTGCGCAGGAAGGTTAGCCAGATTATACGCCATTGTTCTTATCCTCAGGGCCGCCAGTGAGCGTGCATGATAGCATTTTTTGCCTGGCGAGCATACGCGGGTATTGCCTCATGACTTGATGCTAAAAAAGAATGATTATTCTTTAGGTTATTAAATAGACGTGGCGTTTTTTATAAATATCTTGAAGCACGGTGAAATGAAATAAAAAACCATTCTCAAATAGATGCGTTAAATAACCATTTTATGAAATTGAAAATCGTTATCAATTATTTTATGTTGATGATTAATAATCATTTATTTTTTATGTTAATTATATTGATAATAAAATGTTTTTTATTTTTTAACAGCAAGGCAAAAAAAATTGACTCACCTGCCAATCAGAGGGAATGAAAGATGCTTAAAAAAGAGATGATTCAACAATTAAACGATCAGCTAAACCTGGAATTCTATTCTGCTAATTTATACCTGCAAATGAGCGCATGGTGTGGTGATAAAGGGTTTGAAGGTGCGTCAGCATTCCTGAAGACACATTTTCAAGAAGAGATGGAGCATATGCAACGCCTCTTCAATTATTTAGATTATACCGGCAGCATGCCAATACTGGGGGCCATCGCCGCACCGCCGGTTGATTTCGCCTCTCTGGCTGACGTGTTTGAGCAAACCTATGAGCATGAGCAATTAATTACGCGAAAAATCAATGAGCTGACTCATGCAGCAATGACGCAGCAGGATTATTCAACGTTCAACTTTTTACAATGGTATGTTGCTGAGCAACATGAAGAAGAGAAATTGTTTAAATCCATTCTCGACAAGTTGGTATTGGTGAGTACCGCGCAAGGTGGTCTGTTCTTTATCGATCAAGACCTGAAGAAAATGACGAGCGCACCGACTCAACAGTAATGCTTTATCACATTCCCTTCAGGCTAAGCCTGAAGGGAATGTGTATTAACATACGCCGAAATTGCCTTCCTCGCGGTAAAACGAGACACTATCAACGCTGATTTCTACTTCTTTCTCAATAGGATCGTCTATTCTCGCACAGTAAAGCCTATCGTCCTCTACGCTAAGAACCCGCATGCGTGGCCCACCGGTTTTACTTTGAACGATATCTCCAGGTTTAAACATCGCAGCCACCTTTTGCCTGAGCCATACTACACATGGCGTTTGCTCTTCGCGCCCCAAGAGCCAGCAATGGTACTGATTACGGCACCGATCAACAGTGCGAAAAAGGACCATAACGCCGCTTTTGCTGCTGCTTTAGACATCTGGTCAGCCTGTTCAATTGCCTGTTTTTTCCAGTCCTCATAACGCTGCTGAGCCTGCTGTATATTTTGTTGTGCTTCGCTAAGACGCTCGTTGACTTATTTCACCATACGATCGCGAGTACTGATAATGTTTTCGACCGCCCGGTCTGCTTCACCTGGGGTCAGATCGGTATTTTGCGCTATCGCCCGCTTGATATCATCGCGATTAATACCGGCTGCAATCGTTTTACTCCGTTGCGCAAGTTTCTCGGTTAATTGGGCTGCAACCTGTTCACTCGGTTCTGTGCCAACTGCCATATGGCGCGCAGCCAGCATAATATCCTGTTTGGCACCTTGTAATTGCCGTTTGAGATAATAAGGTTGTAATGTCGGGATACCCGATTTAACTAACGCATTTTCTACTTCACTCTACAAACCATAACTTGAAAGGTGCGTATCAAGCATGATCTCGTCAAACAAATTCTGCCCACCCCCCCCCCCCCCCCCCCACGCGAGAAAGTCCGTTGCCCAGTACTTCGCCACCGCTAGAAATCATCGAACCGGTGGCAGATGCGATTGAGCCAAGCGCACTTCCAGCTGTTTTTATTGACGAATTCACCAGCATGGCACCCAATACTGAAGCAACCAGTAACGCGCTGGCCCAATTTAAAAAGCCGTGAATCATGCCATCGTAACCCGCCAATCGGCCAGCGATAAACGATCCAGTGAATAAACTGATGACAATGGAGAACACGGTCCATAGGCCGACAGTCATACCCACGCCATTTACCGGATCGTCTGATTTTGGCTCGACCATTGCGAAACCTAAGCTGCTGCCCAGGGTAGGTAATAATATAGACACGGCCATAACCGTCACTATACCTGCAATGATACTGCCCCATGATATTGTTTTAATATCTTTCGCTTCATATACAACGCTCATGTTTTCTCCAGCTTATTGATGACGTTTTATGGATAAATATCAACGAGTATAGGTGAAGGCCAATGAAGGCTAACGGTTTGGATTGAAATATGAAATTTTCGCATAAGTAGACAAGTAGTTGCTGTTTAAATTCACAGATGATCATATATGGCGGGTTTTGATATTATCCACATTCTATTTATGGATGAATGTAATAAATTTGGAATAACGTATGAAAGTAATTGTCTATTTTGTACTGGCTATTTTATTTTCACTATCAACCTTTGCGACTGCTTCAAATCTTGGCGATCTCATCTGGGAAGGTAAGAACAGCGAAGCAATTCAAATGATGAATAAAAGCCCTGAGTTGGTTAACACGCAAAACAGCATCGGGTACACCCCGTTGCATCTCGCCAGTATGGTGGGTAACAAAAAGATAGTACTGTTTCTTGTTGATAAAGGCGTGAATTTTAACGCAACGGATGGAGAAGGGTATAGCCCTCTAGTCAGAGCTAAAGTCAATCGGCATCAGGAAATCGTTGACATCCTGGTCAAGCATGTGGCAAAGGCAGTAAAGCCATGAGCGTAGACAGGTGGTGACGCTAAGTCGCACCAGTGTGCGTTAGTAATACTGGACCAGCGTGAGCGGGTTCTTTTCTTCTAATATCAGGAGATTAGAGTCTAAAATCCGTATTGTTCAAATAGTAAAACATCCCTTTAATAATGGTTTGGGTTAGCTGATGTACTATTTCAATAGGCTGTATCTTGTATATATAAAGTAATCAAGACTAAAACCTACTGAAAGGAATGGATATGAAGATTTTAATGATTGTTGCCACTTTGGCTCTGGCTGGCTTTAGTTTTGCTGCAAATGCATCGATGCCTGATAATATAGCGGTATATGCTACAGCACAATCTAACGGCTCAATCTCCGTTGGCAATAAACTTGCTTATACCAAAAGTTTCGACGTGAGCGTGGTTAAGCTATTTGGTGATGACGTCGATTTGTCTAAGCTGTGCTTAAAGGCGTACTCCCCTGACAATAAAGCGTTCAGGCTTGATACGGTGGATGAAGAATTGACCACCGGTATTTTGAAAGAAGGTAAGTCTATCAAAGGTATTGCCATGTTTGCTTCTGAAAACGCTGCTGTGCTCGATGCAGCTGTTGTGAAAATAACTGATGATTGTAAATAATTCGTGATGGCGATTGTGTAAGAATCCCACTTAACTAAACCACCACATATTGTTATTATCAGTGGGTGGTGGTTTCAACCAATATTTAAGTTTTAATGTGAGGGCCATTATAGCTTTCACTTGTTTGCAAATTGATTATTGTTGATTTTTCTTTTACCGATAGCTTGTTGTTCTTTAAATCAATTTCCATTCCACTATTCAAACTGGTAATTTTTTCTAAAATTGTCTTGATATTATTATTGTTTAATTTTAAATGAGTAATGGTTTGTGGTAAGTTATCAGGGAAAATGTCTATTTTTTAGAACTAAAATCTGTAATGTGAATGTCTTTTGGTAAGTGGTCAGGAATGCAAGTTAATTCATTACTGCTTGATTGAAGATTGTCAAGGGAGTGGGGTAACCTATCAGGGAGTTTGTTTAATTTGTTATGATGCACAATCAGAAGATCGATAGAGTCAGGTAGCTTGTCGGGCAGCTTAGTGAGTTTGTTATGACTTACGTCAAAAACCTCAAGGAAATCTGGTAACTCATTGGGAAGAATGGTTAATTTGTTATGGCTTGTGTCTAAAACCTTAACTGAATCTGGTAGTTTTCTAGGCAAAGCAGTTAATTTGTTATGACTAACATTTAAAGATCTAATGGAATTTGGCAAATCATCCGGTAATTCAGTTACTAAATTATTACTTACATCTAAAAATTCTATAAAATTAGGTAGATGGCTATGTATTGTGCTTAGTCTATTATTTTTTAAGTTTAATCCCAAAAGAGAATCTGGTGGGTTTCTAATTGTACCCTCTAATCGGTTGTTTTCAACGTCTATAATTAAAATAGATGAAGGTAAATTTTCAGGTAATATTTTTAGACGATTATTTGATAGAAATAACTTAGATAAATTCTCAGGTAAGTTTTTAGGGAGAGTGATTAATTTATTATTTTTGGCATTTATAACTTGAAGGTTTTCTTATAAGCGTTCAGTCAATGTATGAAGCTGGTTTCTACTAATATCCAAAGTCTTAACCTGTTTAGGAATAACACCAGGTAATGAACTTAAGTTCGGCATACTCAAATCAAGGGAATCAGTTTTCCTTTCCAGAGAATCTCGCATTCTTCCCACTGCAACATCTCGTTGTTCACCCATACCCTGTGAGGAATTCTTTTCCCATTCAGACCAAATCTCATAATACTCTAATTCACTTTGCTCTGATGTTGTAGTCTGCGAAGAAATAGCTATCGCTGGCGTTGTATCCGTCAACGATTTTGAGTATAAAACACTCTCATTTTTAATAGTAAGCATGTTAACTATCCTGTCCTATTAATTAGTTTTTACAATGTTCTCCTAAAGAAAGATATTTGTGATATCAAATAATAGGAATTACGGTGAAATGTGTATAGATGCCAGAGTGTGAGGCGCCTAAATTGAAGGTGATAGGTAATACTATTTACGGCAACACCTTTTCTCATGTAGGAGATTATTGCCGTTCGGCGTTATGCCAAGCTTGTTCTGGCTAAAGATAGCTATGTGAATTTACACCGAATACAGAATTTAGGGCGAATTTCGAGTATTTTCGGGGGAGTCAATAAAACATTATACAATCAAAGAGTTAAAAGAAGACCGAATACGATTCCTGTATTCGGTCTAGGGAAATAGCTCTTGGGAGAGAGCCTTGCGCTAAAAGTTGGCATTTATGCAAGCTGAATCAGCCTTGCCCTTTAAAGCGTAGCCAACTTCTCACTGATTACCAGTGTTGCAGCGGAGTTAGTTTCATAACTGGAACAGCTTTCATACCTATGGGTAACGCACTATTATCCATGCATTAACATGTGGCTGAAATGTAGTCAGTTTTTAAATCACCCTGCGGTACAAAGCTGTTCACCACGTTCGATGAATGGCTGTAAATCTTTCTTCTTGCCCGGTGCTGTGTGGTCGTCAAGCCAAATGACATCGATCGGTTGCCCATTAACCTGGCCATTTTTCATTTGTGCCTGTGCGACCGCGTTAAGCTGGTACTGCATCAGCGTTCCGGTGTTCAACGTAAAAACAGCCTTACCAGGGCGGCAAATTAACTGGACTTCTTCACGAGTAAACGCCCAACGTTCGCCATATTGCTGACGGCTTAACGTCACCAACTGGGCGACTGCAACGGCATCAGCGCCAAGCGTGGCAAGGGTTAGCGCTAAAACGATCTTTTTCATCGTGGTATCTCTGTGCAGAGCTGATAACGTGGCAAAATTAACTATCGTTAATCAGCGAGTTACAAGAATGAATCTGAACGCGATCATAAGGGCTGCGCGCGGTGAAGTCGAGTCATGGATACCATCGTCATGGTTGTCATCGCTGATATTCTGATTGAATCCCTGATAAAAACCTGCGCATGCTAAGCAATATCACCTAATCACAGAGGACGTTGTCATGGCTGATTCTCCCGCACTCTCCATCGGTTTTCTTCTTTTTCCCGGTGTAATCCAATTAGATTTGACCGGGCCTTACGAGGTATTCGTGCGCGCGCCGGGTGCTCAGGTGCACTTGATTTGGAAAGATATTGCACCGGTTAACTCCGATCGCGGTCTGGCTATTCTGCCTACCGTTACCCTTGACGAGTGCCCTGCGCTAGACGTTATTTGTGTACCGGGTGGACCAGGACAGATTGATTTGATGGACGATGATGAGGTGTTGGACTTCCTGCGTCAAAAGGCGAAGGACGTTAAACTGGTTACCTCGGTCTGCACCGGATCGCTGGTGTTGGGGGCCGCAGGCTTACTGCAAGGCTATAAGGCAACCACCCACTGGGGTTCGCTCGATCAATTGGCGTTGCTGGGGGCCCAACCGGTTGAGGAGCGCGTTGTGCACGACGGGAACCGTATTAGTGGTGCTGGCGTGACCTCAGGGATCGATTTCGCACTAACCGTGGTGGCAGGACTGTACGGCGAGGCGGTCGCGCAGGAGATTCAGTTACAACTGGAGTACGATCCCGCACCGCCGTTCAACTCAGGTTCGCCGCGATCGGCAGCGCCGGAGCTGCTTCAGGCGGTGCGTCTCAAGCAGGCCGCGTTTGTTGAAAAGCGCAGGCAGGTGACGCAACGCGCTGCGGCAAAATTATAGGCTTTTCACATCAGGGCAGTGAAACGCCCTGATGTTCATCCAATCAACTATCCTCGCCCACTGTGTCCGCCATAGCCAGGGCCGCCTCCACCACCTCCCGGACCCATCGGCCCTTGCATTGGGCCACCGCCGCCATGTCCGCCGCCGGGACCAGGCCATATGCATCCGCTTAAGGATGTGGTGATGACAATCGCCATTAATACGTAGAGCATTTTTTTCATGATTCACCTCTCAATAGACGGGAGAATTTTGCGTGGCGGTTATACAAAGCGGAATAGGGCTAATGTGGATTTTCGAATTTTTAACGCTTGGTAAATATCTCGATACGTCTTACCAGACATCACAGAATTCTACGAGAAAAGGGGCGATGCCATCACCGCAGTGAGCGGTTATTGGCACTGATAAATGGTGTACTCATTTTTTTCCGGATTGATAATGCAGAACCGGTTACCGGAAAGGCGCTGCGCCAGATAGCCTTCTTTGGTGACGGCCGAAGGCACGTAGCGTGGAACTGTCAACTGAGTGCAACAGACCGCTTTCAATGCGTTGTTTGGGCATCAGAACGCTAAACGCTACTGTGTTATCGACAATTACGGCAGAAGTCATGCCAATCGGATGACTCGGCAGCGTTTTTACTTCACCCTGACAGTTCATACTTTGTGGCGCGGAGCAACCCGCTGTAAGCAACAGCAGGAGAGCGAAGGGTATTACAGCGCGGTAGTTCATGGCGATCCTTTGGTGATCACTGCGTACTCTTCCTATTATAGCGCAGGCAGGCGTGGGGCTGAGGGGGCGAATCGTGCTCCTAACAACAGGCCATGGTTTTGATCTTGGTTAACGCAATGGTGCTCAATGCGTGATGAGGCATTTAATCCCTGTGATTTCAGCGCTAGGATAATGAGGCAAACGCAATAATCATCTATAACTCCCTATTTTTCATGATATTAGAAAATCTGATATCTGGAGTCGGAAGGGAAATAATCAAGGAAATTGTCCTATGCTAATCTCCGTGCGTCAGCTTCGAGACGTTACGCGCCTTTTTATTGCAAAAGGCAGGTTCACAGGCTGATGAGGCGCGCTGTGTTTCCGATCATTTGGTGAATGCTAACCTCAAGGGCCATGATAGTCATGGCGTCGGAATGCTGCCGCACTATGTGGCGTTCATCGCGAAAGGGATCATGCATCCCAATACGCCGGAGCGTTTGTTGCGTGACGGTGGCGCGGTATTGCAGTTCATCGGTGATCGTGGTTTTGGTCAGCGTACCGGCAAAGAAGCGATGGAGCAGGCGATTGCCAGAGCAAAAACCACCGGTGTGTGCCTGATGACGCTGGCTTCCACATGCCACCTCGGGCGGATTGGCACCTACGGTGAAATGGCTGCTGAAGCGGGGATGGTGGCGATTCATTTTGTCAACGTAAACGATTTGAATCCCATTGTAGCTCCCTGGTGCGGCCGTGAGGCGCGTTTTGGCACTAACCCCATCTGCATTGCGTTTCCCAAAAGTGAACATAACCCACCGTTTGTGCTCGATTTTGCCACTAGCATTGTGGCGTTGGGGAAAACTTGTGTGGCCTATCTGGCGGGCAAGACGTTTGATGAAGAGGTGATGCTCGATAGCCAGGGCGTGTCTACCAACGATCCCAAAGTGATGTGGGAAGATGAAAAACAGGGTGCGCTGAAATCCATTGCGCGCCATAAAGGCGGCGGGTTGGTGCTGGCGGCAGAGATGCTGGCAGGGCTGCTTTCCGGAGGCGGTATAATCCAGCCGGAGAACGAACGAAAAGGCTCGATAATGAATAATATGACCACGATCGTTATCAATCCGGCGGCAATGGTATCGATGGACTGGCTGCAAAAAGAGTATGACGCCATGCTGGACTATGTACGGACCTGCCCGGCGGCGGATGCTGAACATCCGGTGCTGATTGCCGGTGAGCCGGAACGTATTGCCTGCGCGCAGCGTCAGGCTAACGGAATAACGCTGTCCGATCAGGAGTGGGCCAATATCGTTGCTGCGTGCAGGCACCATCACGCACCAGTTCGCGCGGAAGGTTGTTTTTTATACGGCTGCCGATGCGTTTGGTCAATCCGATCGGCGTATGCTGATAGGTAAGTACCATCTCATCGCTGGTGGGGATCTCGTCAGGATAACTGTCACGCCCCTGATACCATTCACAAGCAAGCGTGTCGCTGAGAGCGTAAGCGTGCGGTGCCTGTGCATCCGCCAGCGCAACGATGGTCTCATGTTGCCAGCGAAAACCTTTGGCATAGCGTTCCGCCAGTTTGAGACCAATGCGCGAGAAGCGTATTTTGCCAAACAGTGCGGTGGGAAAAAGCCAAATTTCATTGTCACGCAGCCAGAGTTGTTGTTGCTCCGGGTCCCAGACCAGGCCCGCCTGATTGGCCGAAAGCGTCACCGCTTGTTTGTCTTTGCCGGTTAACGGCGTGAAGGGAAACTTACCCCACGTTAAAATGCGGTGCGGGTAATGGGGGGATGGTCGCAGTTTTGCGCAACCGCGCGGCAATTTGTGTGGTTTTCGAACCCGGCGCAGCGGCCACGTCCAGCACCAATGGCGATGGGGTTGTCTCACGTGACAATAACGCGCTTTCCTGCGCGTAAAACAATGCGCTGACTGGCAGCATTGAGCTGGATTCCTGCAAATAAAACAGTCCGCTCAAATGGCCAACCGTGTTACCCAATCGCAGTTGCGTTTCATCTGGGCTGACCACCCAAAATCCTTCTTTACACCAGGGGATTGGCGCTAGTTGCCAGCCCCAATCCGCGGCCAGTGTCAAAAAGTCATCCACGCTAATCTTCAACGTATTAACGCGCAGACTGCGTCTTAACGGGCGCTGGCAGGCAGCAATGAATTCATCCAGAGACAAATGCGCAGGCATGATGTCTTGAATCACCTCGAGAAACGCGGAGGGCAAAGAAGGAGAGAGGGGTTTCACCACGGTGGTAATATATCGTTACAATAGTAGAACAGTGCTGGTAATATTCTGATAGTGTAACACGGTGCGCGGCTGCCGTCGCTCATCACGCGACGGCAGGATCAACGCAGGCTATTCAGGAATGGCGGCGCCCCATTCACGCCACTCTTTTGGTTCTTGGCCCAATAACAGAAAATGCTTACCTGGTGTGGTAATCGGCGCTAAGGGAATCGCGGGCGGGGTGGCGAAGGCGTTGACGTACTCTGGGTAGAGCACCGCTTGCGCCAATACATCGTTGCGCTGCGCTGCCAATTTCAGAGAATCCAACCGACCGATCTCAATACCAAGGTAACGAATCGGCATACCAGCGGAGAGAGAACTGGCGTCATAAGTCCGCAATTCGATACGACTCCCGATCGCACGTGCAGCGGTTTCAGTGTTATACAGCAGCCGCTTTCCGCCTTTGGTTTCAGGTGCCCCTTCGAGATTATCGACGCTGATGACCCCTTTGATCGCTCGGTTAAGGGGCGCGGCCTGAACCGTTAGCCAGGAGGTGCTCAGTTGCACGCGGGCACCACCCTCGGCCCAAAACACGCTGCGTTCGGTCAGCAGTTTGCGGTATTCCGGATGCAGGTAAACCTGGACTTCGAAGGTTTCTGCACCGGGACGAATGCGCATAATTTCGCCGATCTGAAACTTGCGGTATAACACAACCGAGCCTTCCTGGATGTCTGGCAGGCTCTCGGTAACCAGCGTTAAGGTTGGGCTTGGCGTGTTGCCTTTGATGCCCTCCTGTGCATTATCCCGATCGCTAAACAAGGTATAGCGAGCTAATGGCTCACCTTGCGTACCGGGTAACACCATCACACCGCCGCTGAGCCACTCCTGCGGGCTGGCACCGATCATTTGCACGCCCTCCAACCCCAGCTTGACGTTCAAACCTGCTGTTGACAATAAGGTGCTGTCTTTGTGCAGCAGAGTGCGATATTCGGGGTCAATGGTGACATCGAAGGTGACGCCTTTTTCGGTCAACGTGCGCTGAATGATCTGCCCGATTTGTACACCATGCAGCAGAACAGGTTGGCCGACATCAATGCCATAGCTTTGTGCGGCAGACAACTGAACGGTCAGTGTATCGGGACGTAATGCCTGCGAGCCATCAATCAGTGGGAATGTCTGACGCGGCTCCCCGTCGCCGGGAATCAATGTCAGCGTTGGGCCGGTGAGCAGGCGGGAGAGGTTAAGATCGCTCAAGGTCAGCCGTGGCTTGGTCAGCTCAATGCGCGTGCCTTCACGCATCAGCGGCACGACAGAGGGATCGATAATCAACTGTCAGCTGACATTACCGTTGCTGGGTCCAGCACCAGTTTTCGTACACTGCCTACTTCCAACCCCTGATACAGCAACGGTGTCTGCCCGGCTTTCAGCATATTGGCGGAGGGAAGCGTTAAGGCAATCGCCACCCCGCGCTGGCTTTGGGCCAGATTAGGGTAGAGTCGGTAAGCCTGTTCAGCACTGGCCTTATCGCTATCATCCGGTGAATCAAACGCGATAGCGCCATTAACCAGTGCTGCCAGGCTTTGCATTTCCACTTTGGCACCGCCCGGGCTGATATCCGCCTTGATGCCAGACACGTTCCAAAAACGGCTCTTTTTTGATTAAATGAGTGAAGCGGCGTTCAATCAGGACGTCAACCGTCACGCCTTTATTATCTGGAGTTACGGTGTAATCGTACACTTTTCCGACCGGGATCTTGCGGTAATACACCAGCGAGTCCGCGTTGAGCGACCCTAAATCATCGGCATGAAGATGGACCAACAACTCCCCGCTGTTAACCCTATATTTCGGTTGGGTATCCAGCGCAGAAAAGTGCGCTTGCGGCTCGCCGGGGCCGGGCATCATACCGATATAGTTACCGCCAACCATGGCATCAAGGCCGGAAACGCCCGCCAATGAGGCTTTGGGGGTTACCAGCCAGAATTGAGTCCCGCTGCGTAACGCTTCTTTCATGTCGCTTTTAATACTGGCTTCCACCTGGATGGTACGCAGGTCTTCGCTCAGCGAGATGTTTTGTACCGTCCCGATTTCGACGCTTTGATAACGCACTGGGGTTCTACCAGCCACAATGCCGTCAGCAGAGATAAAATCAATGGTGGCAGTGGTGCCACGTTCTTGCTGATTGGTATAGAGCAACCAGCCGGCAATCATCAGTGCAATAAAGGGCAGCAGCCAGAACGGTGATATACGACGCTTATGCTTGATCGCGGTTCGTGTTGATTCGGGTGTTGTTGAATCGTGTTCCATGGGTATCCCACATTAATCGGCTATCCAGCCATTCCGCAGCGAGAATAGTCAAAATAACGGCCGCACCGAAATAGAAGGCCGCCGGGCCTAAGGTAAAAGCCAACAGTTGGTCGCGGTTTACCAGCGACATCATCAAAGCGATGACGAACAGATCCAGCATTGACCAGCGGCCAATCCAGATCATGGCACGTAACAGGCGCATGCGCGTCATGATAGCGCGTTGTGCGCGCAGATGTATGCTCAACAGCAAGGTGCTCAGCACGATAACCTTGGTGAAGGGCACCAGTATACTGGCGATAAAAACTACCGTCGCGACAGGCACATTGCCGTTTGCCAGCGAGATAATGCCTGACAGGATGGTGTCCTCTTTGCGCGCGCCATTGACGTAGAGAATCGAGATGGGTAGCAGGTTGGCCGGCACTAGAAATACGATGGCGCTGATCAATGCCGCCCAGGATTTTTGAAGGATGTGGCGCCGACGTGCTCGTAACGGGGTATGGCAACGCGGGCAGCGTCCCCTGGGGTCTGGCGCGCTGGTAAAATGGCAGGCCAGGCACAGGCGATAACGTTCCGGGCTGATCACCGGATGCAGTCGTGGGTAGAAACGCAGCCAGAGCTGATCCGGATTGAGGTGAATCAAGGTTAGCAGACTCAGCAGTGTCAAGGTGAGATAGGCGACCAGACCGTGGCCTATCTCAATATCGGAAAACTCGCGGATCTTTATGGCCGCAACAGCCAGCCAGACCAGATAAATATCCAGCAGCATCCAGGATTTCAATTTTTCCAGTAACAGCAGAATAGGCCGCAGATTCATACCAATGCGCGGGGCAAAAAAGAGATACAGCAGGGAAGCCATTAGCGTAACTGGCACGCCTACGGTACAGAACGCCACCATACTGGCGGTAACTGGGTGTCCTTGCTTGGTCATCTGCCAGATGCCTTCAAACAGGCTGGCATTGATCGCGACACCCAGTAACCGGATGTCGAGCAGGGGGGCGGTATAGGCGAAAGGCATTAACAGCAGCATCGCCGTGGCCATCGCTGCCAGTCGCGTCATTGACCAGTCACGCCAGGAGCCGACGCGGGTGGCACACTGCGGGCAGGTGGCATACTCTCCTTTGCGCATTGCCGGAAGCAGAAACAGCATGTCGCAGCCATGGCAACGGTGATAACGCCCATAGGCAACGCTAGAGCGTGCCTGGGTGACGGACGGGCGCAGAGCGCTATGCGTGGCAGAACCCACTATGCTGTATATTCTCATTACGCCGGATTGCGCTATGAAGGTCGTCAGCATCATAGCCTACTTCCGGGCGTGCACGGTAATTGAATGTGTAGGGTCGGTTTCAGGAAAATCGGATGCCAGGGCAGGGGAATGAAATGTGCGCAATACGCTGACGAAGTGAATGGTGTTGTGGCATGCTGTGCAGTATGTCTCAATTCATCCTGTCACGTTTATGTGAATAAAAACGCAAAAGCGTATATCCTTCTCCTCTTGTGGAGACCTTGCCAGTATTGTCAGGCAGGGTGATTGACATTGTGGGATGATGCCCCTTAGTTATCGATGCTTGTTGCGTCAATCGGTTAGGGGTGGCGTACTTCGGTATTTGGAAAAACTGAATTATTATTTATGAACAAACCATCATTTTATAAGGATCTTGTCAGCGATCTTACCGCACTGATTACGGGTGAACGTCGCTTTATCACTATTTTGGCCAACAGCAGTGCGCTTCTGTTTGAGCGCCTGGATGGCGTCAATTGGGCGGGTTTTTATCTTCTGGATGATGACACGCTGTTTCTTGGGCCATTTCAAGGCCGGGTTACCTGTGTGCGCATTCCTGCGGGCAAAGGCGTTTGTGGGCGCGCGATAGCGGAGAACCGCATTCAACGTGTCGATGATGTGCATGCTTTTCCTGGTCACATCGCCTGCGATGCCGCCAGTAATGCCGAGATCGTGTTGCCGCTTTCTGTGAACGGCCAACTGATTGGCGTGCTGGATATTGATAGCACGTCCTATGCGCGTTTTGACGCGGAAGACGAAGAAGGTCTTAAAGCGCTGGTCGCCGTGCTCTGCGCACAATTGCAACAGAGCGATGTGCTGATTTTTATCAATTCTCTCACGCAGAGAGAAGGATAACGTAGCAATTGCTGATGGCGTCATTATAATGTCGCCTGTTCATGCCTGCGCTGGTTGGCAAACCCGTTGTAATCAGGAAATTTCATGGAAAATCAACCTAAGTTGAACAGTAGTAAAGATGTCATTGCCTTTTTGGCAGGACGGTTTCCGCTTTGTTTCACCACTGAAGGTGACACTCGGCCTTTGAAAATCGGTATTTTTCAGGATCTTGTCACGCGTGTGTCAGAGACTGACAGTGTGAGTAAAACGCAATTGCGTTCTGCATTGCGCCTTTATACCTCCAGTTGGCGTTACCTGTACGGCATCAAGCTGGGTGCGCAACGTGTGGATTTGGATGGCAATCCGTGCGGTGAATTGGAACAGCAGCATGTCGATCACGCTCGCAAGCAGTTGGAAGAAGCGAAAGCGCGCGTTCAGGCGCAGCGAGCTGAGCAGCAAGCAAAACGTCGCGCTGCGGGTGAAACTACCGATCAACCTGCGCGTCAGCGTAAACCTGCCCCGCGTCGCGAGCGCCCAGCAGCCGACAGTGCTCCGCGTCAACCTCGTTCCACTGCGCCGCGTGCTTCTGCGCCTCGCCAGCCCAAAGCGGCTACCGAGCGTGCGCCGCAACCGCAGCGTGTTAACGTGACGGATATTACCGCCCTGAAAATTGGTCAAGAGATCAAAGTCAGAGCGGGCAAAGACGCCATGGACGCTACGGTGCTTGAGATTGCCAAAGGTGAAGTTCGGGTTCAACTGGCTTCCGGTCTGGCAATGATTGTGCGCGCAGAACACTTGCAGTTCTGATACGGAGGGCCAACCAGGGCATGAACACATTAATCCGAATGACGGTGCTTGCTGCCGCATTGCTCGCAGGCGTGAGCGTGGCTAAAGAAGCACCTGTCTCGCGCAGTGAGATGATCACGCGTGCAGATCAGATTCCCCAACTGCATCAGGAACTTCAGCATGCAACCGAGAGCGATCGCATTACATTGCGTTTCTTACGCTCGCACTACCGGCAGATAGCGCTCGATGAACAATTTTCCGAGAAAATTTTCAACCGCTATCTCAACATGCTGGACTACAGCCATAACGTGCTGTTGGCCTCCGATATCGCCGAATTTGCCAATCAAAAAGGGCAGTTTGGCGAAGACCTGAAAGGCGGCAAACTGGACGTGCCCTATGCGCTCTACAATCTGGCGCAAAAACGCCGTTTCGAGCGCTTGCAATATGCCCTCTCCGTATTGGAGAAACCCATTGATCTCACAGGAACAGACACCATTGAGTTGGATCGCAGCAAATCGCCGTGGCCACAAAATGTCGGTGAGCTGAACCGCCTGTGGGATGACAAAGTGAAATATGACTGGCTGACGTTAAAACTCACCGGTAAAGATGATAAAGAGATCAAGGAAACGCTCACCAAGCGTTACCAGTTTGCCATCCGTCGTCTGGCGCAGAGCAACAGTGAAGACGTTTTTCAACTGGTGATGAATGCGTTTGCGCGAGAAATGGATCCCCATACCAGCTATTTATCACCGCGTAATACGGAACAGTTTAACACTGACATGAGCCTTTCTCTGGAAGGTATTGGCGCAGTGTTGCAAATGGATGATGATTACACGGTCATCAACTCCATGGTGGCGGGTGGCCCGGCGGCAAAAAGTAAAAGTATTACCGTTGGCGATCGCATTGTCGGCGTCGGACAAAACGGCAAACCGATGGTAGAAGTGATCGGTTGGCGGCTTGATGACGTGGTGGCGTTGATTAAAGGCCCCAAAGGCAGCAAGGTGCGACTTGAAATCTTGCCTGGTGGCAAAGGCACCAAAACCAAAACCGTCACCTTGACCCGTGAGCGTATTCGTCTGGAAGATCGCGCGGTGAAAATGTCGGTTAAAACCGTGGGCAAAGAGACCATCGGGGTGCTAGATATTCCCAGTTTTTACGTGGGCTTGACGGATGACGTCAAAGTGCAATTGCAAAAGCTGGAAAAACAGAATGTCAGCAGCATTGTGATTGACCTGCGTGGCAACGGTGGCGGTGCGCTGACTGAAGCGGTAGGGCTTTCCGGTCTGCTCATTCCCAGCGGCCCTGTGGTGCAAATCCGTGACAATAACGGCAAGGTGCGTGAAGACAGCGATACCGATGGCGTGGTCTACTATAAAGGTCCACTGGTCGTGCTGGTCGATCGTTTCAGTGCGTCGGCATCAGAGATTTTCGCTGCCGCCATGCAGGACTATGGCCGTGCATTGATTGTGGGTGAACCAACCTTTGGTAAAGGCACGGTGCAACAGTATCGCTCCTTGAACCGTATTTACGATCAGATGCTGCATCCGGCGTGGCCGGGATTAGGTTCCGTCTCCTACACCATTCAGAAGTTCTACCGTATTGATGGCGGCAGCACGCAGTTGCGCGGTGTCACGCCGGATATTTTGATGCCAACAGGCACAGAGGCAGTTGAAACCGGTGAGAAATTTGAAGATAACGCCTTGGTCTGGGACAGCATCAATGCGGCACGCTATGGCAAGCTGGGGGATCTGAAATCCTATATCAGTGCGCTGAAAGAGCAGCACCAGTCGCGTATTGCCAAAGATCCTGAGTTCCAATATATCATTCAGGATGTTGCCCGTTACAACGCCAATAAAGAGAAACGTAATATCGTTTCCCTTAATTACGCACAGCGTGAAAAAGAGAATAACGACGACGAAGCATTACGTTTGAATCGTCTTAACGAACGTTTCAAACGCGAAGGTAAAAAACCGCTGAAATCTCTGGATGATTTACCCAAGGATTATAAGGCTCCGGATGCCTATCTGGAAGAAACGGTGCATATTGCCAGCGATCTGTCGCACAGCGTGAAATAGCCTCACGCCAAGCAGTACAGCCCCCTGTCAGCCTAACGGTTGACAGGGGGCTTTTTTTATCGTTTTCTGATGCTTTTATTCACCGTTGAAGCAGGAATGAGCGATATTTAATTTTTGTTTGATATGCATCAAGTAAACTTATAATATGCATCTATCATTGATAATCGTTATTAATTTGTTTGTCTTCTGAGCATTTACAGCAATTATTCCGCGTGAATTCACACAAGGGTTCTGCAGTTTCTCTTTAAGAGACCAACTATGACGCCAGATCTACACACTCTTCTTGATATTCCCCTCAATGTCAGCGCCGTGGTTGCGCGAATTCGTCTCAGCGGCGAGTACCATCAACGTTTAATGGAGTTAGGTATTCGCGTCGGGAGCGAAGTTCTGGTTATTCAGCGTGAAGTAAACCAGCCGTTGATGCTGGCTGCGGGCGATGGTCGTATCGCGATTAATTGGGATATGGGTAAGCAGGTTTGGGTGGCACCGCAGGTTACACAAGGTTGATGCCATCGGGCAGCAACAAGGTGGCATAACGAGACGGCAATTCAACTAGGAGTGGTATTCATGACAGAGGCCGTATTTCCCGTAGGCAGTTCTTGGCGTGTGCAAGGTTATCAAAAAGGTTCGGCAGATTACCGCAAGCGCTTGCTGGCTTTAGGGGTTACACCGAGCGTGACCTTCACGGTCACCCGGATAGCGCCGTTGGGTGATCCTATCGAATTGCGTTTGCGCGGTGCTGCTATCAGCGTACGCAAGAGCGAAGCACAGATATTGATCCTGGAACCGTGCTGATTTTCAGGATCTGATGAGTTGCCAGGTATGTGGATTGCGAGGCATGCCTGCCTGATTAAAGCTCATTCGAGTAAGGAACCGTTATGGTCGCACATCCCGTCATTGGTGTTGTTGGCAACCCCAATTGTGGCAAAACCACCATGTTCAACCTGCTGACAGGGGGGAAACAAACGGTGGGGAATTGGCCCGCCAGGTGTCACCGTCGAGAAAAAGGTCGGTCAGTTCCTCTACAAAGGCCAACGCTTCACGCTGGTCGATCTTCCCGGCGTTTACTCGCTCAATCCGGCCTCGGAAAGTGCTGAGGATGAGCGCGTCGCGCGTGATTATATACTCTCCGGTGAAGCACATTTGGTACTGAACATTCTTGATGCGGCCAACCTTGAGCGCAACCTGTATCTGACGGCGCAGTTGCTGGACATGAATGTGCCAATGATCGTTGCGGTTAACATGATGGACATCGCTTCTTCGCGCAAGCTTGAGATCGATATCGCCGCTCTGCAAAATCGGCTAGGGGTGCCCCGTTATCCCCATCACCGCCAGCCAAAACAAAGGGATTGATGTGTTTCGCCAGGTTTGACTGTCAGCGCTGGCGGACATTCGTTCCCCCAACGTTGAAGTGCCTTACGATGCGCCACTTAAAAATGCTGCGGTGCAAATGGCGTTGCGTTTAACGGATATTCCAAGCGTAACGCATCCGTATTGGTTGGCGCTGCAATTGCTGGAAGGGGATAGCACCGTTCGTTCTCGCTTACCCGCACCGTTGTTGGCAGAGATGGATGCACAGGTTGCCACGCTCACAGAAACCTATGACGATGAACTGGATATCTTTCTTGCCGATGGGCGCTATCAGTTTGTCTCCTCAATCGCTAATCAGGTGGTGATCCGCCGCCGCAATGTCTCCGCGACGCTCACCGATAAAATTGACCGAGTGGTACTGCATCGCTTTTTCGGCATTCCGATCTTCCTGTTGGTGATGTATCTGATGTTTATCTTCACCATCAAGGTGGGGAGTGCGTTTATCAACTTTTTCGATCAGTTTGTCGGCGCGCTGCTGGTGGATGGATTAGGAACGCTGCTGCGCGCTATTGGCACGCCTGAGTGGCTGGCGACGCTGGTGGCTGATGGCATTGGCTGGGGGATCCAAACGGTTTCCACCTTTATTCCGGTTATCGGTTGCCTCTATCTGTTCCTCTCCTATCTTGAAGATTCCGGGTACATGGCGCGTGCGGCGTTTGTTATGGACCGCTTCATGCGCAGCATTGGGCTTCCGGGGAAAGCGTTCGTGCCCTTGATTGTCGGCTTTGGTTGTAATGTGCCCGCTGTTATGGCCACGCGTACCATGGAGAAGCACAGCGATCGCATCGTCACGGTGATGATGGCCCCCTTTATGTCGTGCGGAGCGCGCTTACCCGTCTATGTGCTGTTTGCGACGGCATTGTTCACCAGCGGTGGGCAAAACTTGGTATTCGGACTCTATCTGGTGGGTATTTTTGCCGCTATCGCCACTGGTTTTATGCTGAAAAATACTGCGTTACAAGGCGATGCCTCTGCGTTCGTCATGGAGATTCCGCCATACCATTTGCCAGGATTGCGCAGCGTGCTAATTCGTACCTGGGATCGGCTTAAGGGTTTTATTCTGCGTGCAGGCAAACTGATTGTCGTGGTCGTTACCGTGCTCAGCTTTTTCAACTCCATGGGTACCGACGGTTCGTTTGGTAATCAGGACAGTGATAAATCAGTGCTTTCTTCCATCGGCCAGAAAATTGTTCCGGTGTTCGCGCCGATGGGGATAAAAGCAGAAAACTGGCCTGCTGCTGTCGGTGTTTTTACCGGTATTTTTGCCAAAGAAGCGGTGGT
The DNA here is from genome assembly GCF_018777385.1 of Candidatus Symbiopectobacterium endolongispinus. GTDB lineage: Bacteria > Pseudomonadota > Gammaproteobacteria > Enterobacterales > Enterobacteriaceae > Symbiopectobacterium > Symbiopectobacterium endolongispinus. The sequence goes on from NZ_JAFJYB010000002.1 coordinate 850,324, forward strand.
GGGTACACTGGATTCACTGTATGGCGCGATGGCTGACAGCCAATCAGGTGAGCAGGAAGAGGACGCACCGTTTAATCTGGGCGAAAGCGTTGTTGCCGCACTGGCAACCATTCCAGAGAATTTTGCCAAACTTGGTGGAGAGCTCCTCGATCCGCTGGGCATCAATGTTGGTGATTTAAGCGATACCGCCGCCGTAGCGGAACAGAATGAATTTTCCGTCTCATCGCTGGATATCATTGCGCACCTGTTCGATGGCCGCTTAGGCGCGGTGGTCTACTTACTGATGGTCTTGCTGTATGTTCCTTGCGTCGCGGCATTGTCAGCTATCTGGCGCGAAATGGACACGACATGGAGCGTTGTTCTGTTTTGTATGGACGATAGAGCTGGGCTACGGTGCTGCGGTACTGGTGTATCAAGCGGGGCGGTTTGCTAACCATCCCCTTTATTCTGCCTCTGCCATCGGTGCTGTGCTGGCCGTGTGGGCGATTACCTTATTTTTCCTGAGCCGCAATGGCAATCTGAGGCAGCAATCTGCGGTGGTGCGTGCAGCGTAAACCCATGGCCGTGCGAATCAGGGGGACGAAATGACACTGATTGAACTGCGCAATTTCGTGAAGCAAAGACAACGCGTTTCGTTGCAAGAGATCAGCCAACGCTTCCATGTCGAAACTGGTGTGGTTGAAGGCATGATAGCTATCTGGGTCCAGAAGGGAAAAATTAGCAGTCACGAAAATGCCAGTGGCGGTTGTAGTGGCTGCTGTTCCTGCGAGAAAGGGCTGCGGTTTTACTACGAGTGGGTAGGGTAACAATTCATCATAAAGGGCTAGCCGCGCTATGCGGCTAGCCCTTGCGCATTAACGGCCGGCTTTCAGCTGTTGAAAATAGTTTTCATACAGCGTGCTGGCGCTGCCAACATCGTTTTGCCATTCCCCTTTCTGAATGGTTTCTTCATCAGGGTAGAGGGTCTTGTCATTTGCCACCTCAGCAGGCAGTAATTTTTTCGCTGCCAGATTGGGCGTCGGGTAACCTATGGTTTCGGCAACCTTTGCTGCCACATCCGGGCGCAACAAGAAGTCGATGAGCTTCATGGCACCCTCTTTGTTCTTGGCGTTGGCGGGGATTGCCAAACTGTCCATCCAGAAAATGCCACCTTCTTTTGGCCAGATAACGTCGAGCGGTGTTCCTGACTGGCTGGCAACGTAAGCGGAGCCGTTCCAGATCATACCCAGATTGACTTCACCTTCGATAAACGGATTCCCGGGGTTATCGGAGTTAAAGGCCAGCACGTTCGGCATCAGCGTCTTTAATTCGTTATACGCAGCTTCGATCTCTTTCGGATCGGTGGTATTAGCCGAGTAGCCGAGTTTGCGTAACGCAATCTGGAACACTTCACTGGCATCGTCGGTCAGCAACAGACTGCCCTTATACTTCGCATCCCAAAAATCACCCCAGCCGGTCACTGTTGCCGGGTCGATGGCATCACGGTTGATGCCGATAGCGGTGGCTCCCCAGATGTAGGGAATGGAGTATTTGTTGTTCGGGTCGAAGGATTTGTGCAGCAGACTAGGATCAAGATTGTGGAAATTGCTCAGTTTGCTGGTATCAATCTTTTGCAGCATCCCTTCTTTGCTCATTTTGGACACGAAATAGGTCGAAGGCACCACCAAATCATAAGCACCATCCTGATAGGTCTTCAGCTTGGCATACATGCTTTCGTTGGATTCGTAGGTGGAGTAAATTACCTTGATGCCTGTTTCCTTGGTGAACTGTTCCAGCAAACCGGGGGACATACTCTGTCCAGTTGTAGAAATGGATCGTCTTTTTATCCTTCGCATTGGCGGCATTCAGGCTGAGTGCCATGGCGCACGCGGCCAGCAGGTAGGGCAATTTTTTCACAATAAACCTCCTTAACGTCCCAAAGGTTGGAATGATGATTTTTTGGTGCGATCCCGCAGTATTAACTGACTGCTAAGTATCAGCAGTAACGATAACAACATCAAAATGGTGGCCAGCGCGTTGACTTCAGGTGAGACACCCACTTTGACCATGGAATAGATTTTCAGCGGCAAGATTTCATAAGAAGGACCCGTGACAAAGGATGATACCACCACATCATCCATGGACAGGGTGAAGCTCAGCAGCCAGCGGCAACGGCAGGCATCGCAAGGGGCAGAATAATCTTGCGTAGTATGATGATTTCACTGGCCCCTAAATCTCGAGCGGCTTCCAGCATTCGAATATCAAACCCTTTCAAACGCGAATACACCGTGACCACGACAAACGGCAGGCAGAACGTAATGTGCGAAAACAGCAGCGACCAGAATCCGAGCGAAATCCCGAGCAGCATAAACAGTACCAGCAGGGAGATAGCCATGACGATATCTGGCGACATCATCACCACAAACAGCATGCCGCTGACAAAGGGCTTACCGCGAAAGTGATAACGGTAAAGTGCCACGGCGGTTAGCTAGCCGATCGCCGTGGCAAACGTGGCGGAAAATACCGCCATCGTCAGTGAATGGCTGGCAGCCTGGAGCAGACTGTCGTTGTTTAACGGCAGGTGATACCACTCAAGGGTAAATACTTGCCAGTTAATGCCAAAACGCGCCTGATTAAATGAATTCACAATCAGAATCAGGATCGGAATATACAGATAGGCGTAGATCAGGCTCATAAAGCCGCCGCGCAATAAACGTCCCATCATTCCAGATCCACCTTTTTATTCAATAAACGGGCTGCGCGGTAGTACACAAACAGCACCAGGCCCATAACCAACGTCAGACAAATGCTGGTGGCCGCGCCAAAGGGCCAATCGCGAATATTCAGGAATTGGCTCTTTATCACGTTGCCAATTAGCAGGTTTTTCGCACCTCCCATCAGGTCAGCCACGAAAAATAGCCCCATCGCAGGCAGCAGTACCAGCAGGCAGCCCGCAATAATGCCGGGCATGGTCAGCGGGATCACAATGCGTATGAACTACTGCCACTTGTTGGCCCCCAGATCCCGCGCCGCTTCCAGATACGCGTTGTCGAGTTTTTCAATGCTGGAGTAAAGTGGCAACACCATGAACGGCAGCAGGATATAGACCAGACCTAACACCACCGCCTGTGAGGTGTACATAATGCGCAGCGGATCGTCGATAATCCCAGTCCATAACAGAAACTCGTTTAGGTAGCCTCGCGTGCTCCGGAAAATTTTCAATCCGTAGATACGAATCAACGAGTTGGTCCAGAACGGGACGATCAGTGGGAACAGTAGCAGCGGTCGTATTTTTTCCGGCATCCGCGCCAGGATGAAGGCAAAATGGTAGCCAATCAGCAGGCAGCATAACGTAGCGATGACCGCCATATTTAACGAATGCAGCAGCACCGAAGCGTACAGGGGATCGCTCAGCCGCGTATAGTTTTCCAGCGTGAACACCATGGTGATCAAGTTGGCATCATCGCGCGTCAAAAAGCTGGTGCCAATGATCATTAGGTTAGGAATGAACACAAACAGCATCAGCCAGGCAACGATGATGGTAATTATGATGTTTTGAAAACGTTTACGCGGTGGCTTCATCGTGCAGCACGACCTCCCAGCTCTCTACCCAGGTGATAGCCACCTTTTGGTTGAGTGAGTGATCGACATCGGGGTCATCTTCATTGAAGAACTCGCTGACCATCACCATTTTTCCGTTCTCCAGCTCAATGGTGGAGTCAAGCGTCATGCCCTTGTAGTTGCGTTCACGCACATAACCGATCATGCCTTCGACTGCACTGTCGTCATTAATTTCCTCTACGCGCAAATCTTCGGGGCGCAGCAGGACTTTTAATGATTGCCCTATGCTCACCGGAAAATTGACAGTGATAGGGCAGGCGCGGCCTTCAACCATAGCCTGAACGCGACTCCCCTGTTCGGGGGCGATTACGGTGGCATCAAAAATGTTGATTTCACCAATAAAACTGGCAACGAACAGATTACAGGGTTCTTCGTAGATTTCTCGTGGTGTACCGTCTTGTTCAATTTTGCCGTCGCGCATCACCACGATGCGGTCTGACATGGTGAGCGCTTCTTCCTGATCGTGCGTAACAAAGATGAAGGTAATACCCAGCTTACGTTGCAGTGCTTTCAGTTCGTTTTGCATCTGCTTACGCAGCTTGTAATCCAGAGCGGAAAGCGATTCATCCAGCAATAATACCTTGGGCTTGTTCACCACGGCGCGGGCAATGGCGACACGCTGTTGCTGCCCACCAGACAGCTGATGCGGGCGACGCGTTGCAAACTCGTCAAACTGAACCATTTTCAAGGCGTCCATGACGCAAGGTGCGATCTCGGCAGACGGTGTTTTCTGCATTTTCAACCCGAAGGCGACATTGTCAAACACGCTAAGATGAGGAAATAGCGCATAGCTCTGAAATACCGTATTGACGTAGCGCTGTTCGGCGGGCTGATGGGTAATGTCCTGCTGCTCAAGTAAAATGGCGCCGTTATCGACATTTTCCAATCCGGCAATCAAACGCAGTACCGTGGTTTTTCTACAGCCGGAAGGGCCAAGAATGGTCAAGAACTCACCGTGATTAATGGTGAGATCGAAATGGGAGATGATGTCTTTGCCATCAAATCCTTTACGTACATCGCGCAGTTCAACAACCGGCACTGATGCGGAAGAAAGGTTTTCATTCATGGTGGTCTGGCTCAGTTTCCATCGTTGGTGCATGCATAGTATGTAAAGCGCCGTATGACCAGGGTTATCACCTTTGCGTGTATAGCGTCGTTAGGGGGCATTCTACGGGAAACCCCAGTGTACGCCAACTTATACGCGCACTCTTGCAACGAAGAAAGCCCGTTAATCATGAGATTAGCGATTCCGGTGTACCCCATGAGCGCTGAGATAAGAAGTTGTAATTATTATGTGCTGTTGACGTTAAAAAATGCGACCGTGGCGCGAACAAAATAGCAGCGTAACGCCCTGGTTTTATGAATCCAATGATTTGTCCGTCCGCAAAAGGCGGTTTTGATGCATTCGGTGGCTAAGATGGTAAAAACTGACCTGACGCAATATTTGCCGGGAAAGCCATCAGCATAATATCCATCAGGGTTCAGGGGGCTGAAATATGGAAAAATTACTCGATCGTTTTTTAAATTATGTCACTTTTGATACGCAGTCTAAGCCGGACGTAAGGCATGTGCCGAGCACGGAGGGTCAACTCAAGTTGGCGTGCGCCTTGCAGCAGGAACTGATAATATCAGGTTACCCTGAGCGAGCATGGCTGTGTCATGGCGACACTAGCCTCTAATGTGGCATGGCAAGTGCCTACCATCGGTTTTATTTCTCATATGGATACCTCGCCGGATTACAGTGGGAAGAATGTGAACCCTCAGATCCTGGAAGATTACCGCGGTGGCGATATTGCACTCGGTATCGGGGATGAAATCTTGTCGCCCGTGATGTTCCCGGTGCTGCATCAACTGCTGGGTAACACCCTCATCACGACGGATGGCAAAACCTTGCTGGGTGCTGACGATAAAGCCGGTATTGCGGAAATTATTACGGCGATGGTACGGCTTAAACACCAGCAAACGCCACATGGTACGGTGCGCATTGCGTTCACCCCTGATGAAGAAATTGGTAAAGGTGCGCAATTCTTTGACGTTGCTGCCTTTGGCGCGCAGTGGGCTTATACCGTCGATGGCGGTGGTGTGGGTGAACTCGAATATTGAAAACTTCAACGCGGCATCCGTTGGCATCAAGATTGTGGGTAACAACGTCCATCCCGGTAGTGCCAAAGGGGTTATGGTCAACGCGTTAGCGTTGGCCGCGCGTTACCATCAGGAAGTACCCGCGCAGGAAGTGCCGGAGCAGACTGACGGTTATCAAGGTTTCTATCATCTGCACAGTATGAAAGGCACGGTAGAACGTGCTGAAATGCACTATATTGTGCGTAACTTCGAAAAGCACGGTTTTGAACTGCGTAAAAAGATGCTGTTTGATATTGCTGAAAAAGTGGGGCTTGGGCTGCCACCAGATTGCTACATAGAGGTGACCATTACCGACACCTACTACAATATGCGTGAACAGGTTGAACAGCATCCGCACGTGATCAGTTGGCACAGCAAGCGATGCGGGATTGCGATATTGAACCTTGTCTCAAGCCTATTCGTGGTGGCACGGATGGCGCTCACCTTTCCTTCCAGGGGTTGCCTTGCCCTAATCTGTTTACCGGCGGCTATAACTTTCATGGTAAACATGAATTTATCACGCTGGAAGGCATGGAAAAGGCCGTGTCGGTGATTATGCGCATTGCTGAGTTGACGGCATTGCGTGCAAAAGCGTTATAACGCCATTAAATAGGGAATGTTGCTTTGATGCTGGGAAGAATGCCCAGCATCATGTTTAGCTATCACAACAAGCTTTATTACATCGAGTTTACGCATTCCTGATGGTTCGTTTTCAATTGCACGGAACCATGCGCATAAGAAAATGAAGTAAGAATGCTTGATACTATATGATCACCAACGCTGTTCCTTTCTTTAATGAAAGATAGATCCGTTGGGGTCTCTTTAATGCAGTCATAAAGCTTGGGTAATAGAGTGAGCCGGAAAGCAGCAACAAGCAATTGTGTTTTATTGAACATTGACGTTGTGCTATCGTCCGCGCTCTGATAAGCATCAGAATAAAACTCCAGGATAATTGAAAAGAGTTTTTTCTCCTTGGGTTCCATTGTGTCGATTCTTTCATAGAGAATTTCGGCGGCTTTGTTTGGTTTTTTCATCATTTGTGATAGTACGTTTTCATTAATTGGGTTAATTTTTGAAAAACTATGCTTTAGAACATAAACCAAAGTATCTCTATGTGTTTTATCAATATTGAGAGAGCATTCATCAATATTAACTAATGCAGCGTCATTTTCGATTTTATTACCTAATATCCTGAATAATCCATCACATTCAGTACTTCTTTTTTGAGCACTGTCTTTACTATAACAGTTCTTCAATTTCTCGACTATTTTGTTAATCGTATCTTCCAGATATTTTTGTTTTGGAGTATAGACTGTTTTTCTTAAGGGCTTGCCTCCTTGATTTATCGTACTGTCATCGTCAGATGTCTTTCTCGACAACTGACGATAAAGAAAGGATGTGTTTTGGTGTAAGGTGGGAGATTGCGCGGGGTGACCGTTTTCACCAGGCGGTATTGAATACTGAGTACTGCCGGGTTGGACAGGTTTAGGGGCGTCATTTTGCAATTTAACTTCTAAAGAAACTGCATCTAAAAGAATGTAGGAAAGTAATGATTCCGCCGCAGCATCCATTTTGCTTGAATCAGGCTTACCTTCAGGAGTGAAGCTGATTTCATCTTCAGTTAAAATGTTACGCTCAATGGCTAAATGTATTCTGCAAAATTGTGAAAAAGCTTCAGTACTGATCGTTTTCCAAGACGTCTCTCCCTGTTGCGTTGTAACAATGAGTGTTGTCATTTGTTTTTCTTTGGTGTTTTTATCATTGCTTTCGAAAATGATCTTGTTGTTTAAATACTCAAATTCAATATGATGTGGAATATGATAGGAGTTATTTCTATTGTGTGTTTTTTGGATCTCATGTAATAGATTAGACGTAAAGCCTGTGGTGAATTTTTTGTAATCATCATCCTTGTTTTTTTTAAAAAAGCCGAGGGTGATGATATCTATGATTTTGGCCAAGAAGCAATTTAGGCAAGAAGGCGTTAGCGCCACATTCCCGCTTACATGGTTTTGAATGTACTGGGCGACATGGTCCGTACCTGATGTGATATGCATTGAATTACTCATAACGCTCCCTTCAGTTATAAATAAAGCTAAATTGGTTATTTTATTATAAGGTTGTAAGAGTGATGATGAATACACTGTTCACCTTGTATTGCGGTAGGTATATTACAGCTTTAAGGACTTTTTTATTTTTATAGGTGAATTTCAGTTAGATGTTGATACAGTAGTAATAAACGTGTTGTTGATGGGAGAAATGTGAGGTTTATGTCGATACCGGTCATTAAAAATGACCGGTATCAACTGAGGATAAAAGTATTATTTAATCCATAAAAAACCAATAGCCGCTGTTAATGAACACCGTCAATTTTGCCAGGAAGGAAGGATCTTCCAATGCTTCACCCAACACACTGCCTTCAAACGTAAACTGTTCTGACAGGGCGAGTGCAGCGCTATGGTGTGGGGTCTCGAGGCACTCACCGTTGACAAAGCACTGCTCTGCCACGCAGAGCACGCGTAATCCGTTTTAACCGGCGTAAAGCAGTCCCTTGCTGAAGTAATTCGTAAACTTCACCGGGTTGATACGGCGGCTCCGGCGGCGCGATATCCAGCTCATGACGTGATTGCGTAATAAATTCACCAAACCTGCGCTGGAAGTGTTCCGGTCGCTGCACCAGATCCAGCATCATTTTTTGCAGTGCATCCAGCTCTTGTGGCAATACCGTGGCCGGATGTTCACGTTCAGGGATATCGGGATCGCTATAACGATAGCTCCCCAATTCACGAGCCAGTACATAATCGGCAAAGCCACTGACCAGTTCGCGCCCGTTAGGCGAACGAAAGCCGACCGAATAGTTGAGCGCATTCTCCAATGAATAGCCTTCATGGGGAAAGCCAGGCGGAATATAGAGAATATCGCCTGGAGACATCAGCTCATCAATAATCGGCTCGAACGGATCAACCTGGAGAAGATCCGGGTGAGGGCAGTACTGCTTCATGGGGATCTTTTCCCCGACGCACCAGCGGCGCTGACCGGTTCCCTGAATGATGAAGACGTCATATTGGTCGATATGCGGCCCTACGCCGCCGCCCGGTACAGAGAATGAGATCATCAAATCATCGGTACGCCAGTCGGGAATATGACGAAACGGGCGCATCAGTGCCGCTGAGGCGTCATGCCAATGGTCGACGGCCTGTACCAGCAAGGACCGGTTGTGTTCACCTAAATGGTCAAAGTTGTCGAAAGGACCGTGGCTGACGTGCCATTTACCTGCATCGTGGCTGACTAAACGGCTGTCAACTTCGTTTTCCATTGCCAGCCCGGCAAGTTCATCGGGCGATATGGGATCGATGAAATCGGTAAAACCCTGTTTGATCACCACAGGGCGTTTTTGCCAGTAATTCGCCATGAAAGATGGCCAATCGAGATTCAGTTGATAATCCATACCATGTGTTCCAACAAAGGGGGGGCTGTAAGAGTATAACCATTTCAGCGTCGGAGTTGCAGCACAGAGCGGTTGTGTGATGACAACAAGGCCGAGGTTAATCAGGATGTGGATGCTGGCGGCCAAAAATGGTTTCAACGCGGGCACCACCAAGGACACTGTCGGTGATGATAATTTCCCCTTCGTATTGCTCGATAATATCCAGCGCGACAGAGAGTCCAATACCCTGACCGGGGCGCAGCGTATCCGCTCGTTGACCACGTTGGAAAATCATTTCACGTTGGCTGCGTAGTATGCCGGGGCCATCATCGTCGATCAGTAAATGCAGGCGATGGTCCGAATACTGTGCGCTTACTTCAACAAACTCAAGGCTGTATTTGCAGGCGTTGTCGAGCACGTTACCCAGCACTTCCATAAAGTCGTTTTTCTCGCCGACAAAGGTCAATTCCGGGGAAATATCCAATGTGATGACGACGCCTTTACGTTGATACACTTTGTTCAGTGCGGAGCACAGGCCATCAAGCAATGCCGGAACGGAGTGCACTTCACGCAGCAGCAGGTTGTGTTCATAACGCATACTCGCGCGATGCAGGTAGTAGCCTATCTGTTGTGAGATACGACTGATTTGCGCCAGCATCACCGGTTCTACCTGCTCGATATGTACTTCTTTATCCGTGCGCAGCGCACGTAATGTGGTTTGAAGCACGGCAAGAGGCGTTTTTAGGCTATGCGTTAGATCAGTTAGCGCCGTGCGGTATTTTTGATAACGCTTACGTTCGTTGTTGAGCAGAATATTGAGGTTGCGTACCAGGCTATAAAGCTCGCGTGGTGGATTCTCATCAAGCTGTTCACGGGTGCCATTTTCCAAATCGGCAACCTGTTCCGCCAGCGTCTTGATCGGGTGCAAGCTCCAGTGGGCGGCGAGCCAGAGCAAAGGCAGTACCAGCAGTAAATTGGCGATAAAAACATAGCTAAACCACTCCCAGACCATATCTGCCTGTTGCAGTTCCTGGGGGATTTTATCAATCACGACAATGGTCAGCGCAGGCAGACTTTCTGTGGCCGGGTAGGTATTGACGGCGATGGAGTGGGTAAACGGTGTTTCTTCAACCTTGCAGCTAAAGCGGGTCAGCTTACTGAGGACCTGAGCATCGCCTTTGAGTACCGCGCTGCTGGTCTGGGTGTTGGTATCAAGTTCGTGGTAATCAGTTTTTGTCAGCCACTCGGGTTTGATCAGCGCTTCAAGTTCCGGTACTTCACGTTCGCGCCAGAGAATTTTGCCGTCCTGATCGTAAATCAGCACCAGCGTGGGATAGCTTATATCCATGTCAGACGGCATGGTGACGCTAAGCTGATGGTCCTTCCACTGCGCCAGACGGTAAAACAGGTTGCTTTCACCGCGCAGCGAACGGAATGACGTTTTATCGAAACTTACGCTATAGCCAATAATAGCGACGGCCCCATAAGACAACGACAGGGCCAGCACTATAGCGACAGCAGCAAGCAGAAAACGGACACGTAAGGAGAATGGCAGTCTTTTTACAATTACACGCATAGCTATGAAGAGGCGACCAAATCAAAACGATAGCCTTGGCCTCGTACGGTAGTGATGATGTCGGCATAATACACCAGTTGCAATTTTTTGCGCAGACGTCCCATCAATACATCAATAGTGTGGCTTTCACGCAATTCTACATCAGGATAAAGTTGCAGCATTAGTGACTCCTTGCTGACCACCTTACCGTTGTTACGAATCAGCGTTTCAATAATCGTGTATTCAAATGCCGTGAGCTTAATCGGCGTACCCGCCACCATTAATTCACGACGCGACAGATCAATTTCGAACGGCGGTAAACTGATTAACTGTGAAGCCAGGCCGCTGTTACGTCGCATCAGCGCCTGCATTCTGGCAACGACTTCCTCAAGATGAAAGGGTTTCGTTACATAGTCATCAGCACCGGCTTCAAGTACGGCGACTTTATCCTGCCAACTTTCTAGTGCTGTCAGCACCAGAATGGGCAGCTTCACTTGCTGATTGCGCCAACGGCGAATCAGCGTCATACCATCTTCAACGGGCAATCCCAAGTCCAGAATAGCGATATCAGGGGCATGTTCATGCAGGAAATAATCTGCTTCTTTAGCATCGGCAGCCGCATCAACCTGATGGCCCATTTCTTTCATCTGAACGGTGAGGTGATGGCGCAGCAACACATTATCTTCAACAACCAGTACGCGCATGACTTTATCCTTCATTGAACTAGACGATCCGGGCTATGCCTCCTAATTCTAACAAAAAAAGCAGAATTGAGCATTGGCGGTGGCGATGTGAATTATCCACAATCGCAGTAAACTAAATGTAAACAAACGTCGAGGTAATGGAGAAAAAACCTAACGCGAATCAATAATCAATCGCAAAGTAGGTACGGGGGGCGGTTCCCCCCCACCCGTACTTACACGTTATTTTAACGTGTCTACCAGCGTCACCGCGTGACCAATGTAGGTTGACGGCGTCATAGATTTTAGGCGTGTTTTTTCTTCTTCAGGCAGTTCTAGGTCGTCAATAAATGCCTGGATGCCTGCACCGTCAACGCGTTTTCCACGTGTCAGTTCTTTCAGTTTCTCGTAAGGCTTCTCAATACCATAACGGCGCATGACCGTTTGGATAGGTTCTGCCAGAACTTCCCAGTTGTTGTCCAGTTCATCCAGCAGACGGTCGCGGTTCACTTCCAGTTTGCTGATGCCCTTCAGTGTCGCTTGATAAGCGATTAACGCATAACCGATACCCACACCTAAATTACGAAGTACGGTGGAATCGGTCAAATCACGCTGCCAGCGCGACACCGGCAATTTGGTTGCCAAATGGCTCAGTACGGCATTGGCCAGTCCCAGATTGCCTTCGGAGTTTTCGAAGTCGATAGGGTTCACCTTGTGCGGCATTGTGGAAGAACCAATTTCACCAGCGATGGTTTTCTGCTTGAAGTGATTCAGTGCGATATAACCCCAGATATCCCGATCGAAATCGATCAGAATGGTATTGAAGCGGGCTACGCAGTCAAACAGTTCCGCGATGTAGTCGTGCGGTTCAATCTGTGTGGTGTAGGGATTCCACTGAATACCCAGCGAGGTGACGAAGCTTTCGCTGAATGTGTGCCAGTCCATCGTAGGATAAGCGGCCAAATGGGCGTTGTAGTTACCCACTGCGCCATTGATTTTGCCAAGAATTTCGACCTGTTGCAGTTGGCGATATTGGCGTTCCATGCGGTAAACCACATTAGCAAACTCTTTGCCGATGGTCGATGGTGTTGCGGGCTGGCCGTGAGTGCGGCAGAGCAGGGGAATGTCGCGATACTGCTGTGCCAACGTTTTAAGGACATCAATAATTTGACGCCAGAACGGCAGAATGACATCACGGCGTGCGCAATCCAGCATCAAGGCGTGAGATAGGTTGTTAATATCTTCTGACGTACAGGCGAAATGGATAAATTCATTGACCGCATGCAGGCTTGGGACCGCAGCGACTTTTTCCTTCAGAAAATACTCGACCGCTTTAACATCATGATTGGTCGTGCGTTCGATGGTTTTGATACGCGCGGCGTCAGTTTCATTGAATTCTGCGACAATTTTATCAAGGAAAGCGTTTGCGTCGGCGTCAAATGCAGGAACTTCCTTGATTTCTGCACAGGCTGCCAATTTTTGCAGCCAGCGGACTTCAACCTGCACACGAAATTTCAGTAAACCAAATTCACTGAAAATAGCGCGTAACGTGCTGACTTTATCACCGTAGCGACCATCAATCGGGGACACGGCGGTCAGTGAGGATAATTCCATCGCAAGCAACTCCTGGGGTGTATTTATCAAAGTATAGGTTTAACAACACATAAATTAAAAACGATAGCATCAGCAACGTTTAGGCGTTGTGATGATGCATGGGTGGCCTCAGCGCCGTTTATTTATGTCGCAAGCGGCCGCCCATGGATTAGCAACGGGCCAGAATCTGTTTGGCTTTTTTTACCAAACGAGCACGAGAAAACATCAGCTGCAAACGTCCACCGCCGACCTGTTGCCACAGCACAGCCGCACGGATACCCGCCAGCAGCGCGGCGCGCACTTTGGCCTGCACTTGTGCATTTTTCAGCACTTCCGGGGAACCGGTTACCTGAATTCGTGGGCCCAGTGCGCTGATGACATCGACATAAATGCCAGCCAGAGCACTGATAATCGTCTCTGACATCAGCTCAAAATGTTCGAGTTGGCGTGATAGTTGGCTGATACGGTTACCCAATTCGTCGAGCGCTGCGCTATTACCGCTTAACTTGCGCTCAAGGGCAATCAAACTAAAGGCATAGCGGGATAATTCTGCGCCTACGCCCTTGGCGCTGCTGTTTAAAATTCCCAGCAAGGTTTCCAATCCGACCTTTACGTTACGCTCATCGCCACCGAATACTGCCACGGTAGAGCCGGGATTCATATCCAACAGGCTGTTGAGTGAGGTTTGCAGTACGTCATTATCGCAGTGACCATGGTGCGCCAGTTGTTGAACCAGATGGGAAGATTGGCAAACGCCCGCCAGAGCCAGCGTGATGTCCTGATAATTTTTAGCCACAGGCTACTCCTGTACTCGTTCTTCGATAATGCCACCGCCAAGACAAACCTCTCCCTGATAAAACGCCGCAGATTGACCCGGTGTGACGGCAGCAACCGGTGCATCAAAACGAACGCTGATGCGTTCGCTATCCAGCGGGGTTACCGTACAGGGAATATCTTCCTGGCGATATCGCGTTTTCACGACACAGCGGAAAGGTTCAAGGCGCGGTTGGCGATCGACCCAATGCAGCTGTTGCGCGATAAGTCCCTGTGACATCAGGCGTGGATGATTGTGTCCTTGCGCAACATACAGAATATTATTCGCGACGTCTTTATCAACCACATACCAGGGATCTTCGCTGCCCTCTTTGACACCGCCGATGCCTAGTCCTTTGCGCTGTCCCAGAGTGTGGTACATCAAGCCCTGATGCTGCCCCATGGGTTTGCCGTCATCGACAGACAGGATAGGTCCCGGCTGTGCAGGCAAGTAGCGCGCCAGAAAATCTCGGAATTTGCGTTCACCGATAAAACAGATACCGGTGGAATCTTTCTTTTGCGCGGTTGCCAGACCAAGGTGTTCTGCGATACAACGCACTTCAGGTTTTTCCAGTTCTCCCACCGGGAACAGGCTTTGTGAAATTTGCTGGTGGCTAAGTGTGTAAAGGAAATAACTTTGATCTTTGTTGCGGTCTTTTCCGCGCAACAAACGCGTGGCACAGCCGCTGTCATGGCGGCGAACATAGTGGCCGGTAGCGATATGGTCGGCCCCGAGATCTTCAGCGGCAAACTCCAAAAACGCTTTGAATTTTATCTCTTTGTTACACAGGATATCAGGGTTGGGTGTGCGGCCTGCTCGGTATTCCGCCAGAAAATGTTCAAAAACATTATCCCAATATTCCGCAGCAAAATTGACGGTGTGCAGCACAATGCCCAATTTGTCGCATACGGCTTGTGCATCGGCCAGATCGGTGGCGGTAGAGCAATACTCTGTGTCATCGTCTTCCTCCCAGTTCTTCATGAACAGGCCTTCAACCTGATAGCCCTGTTGCTGTAACAGGTAGGCGGAAACGGAAGAATCGACACCGCCGGACATCCCGACAATGATTTTTTTCTGGCTGTTATCTGACATCGGCGTCTCACGAACTGAAGTGTTGACGCGCAGCTCAAAGGACTTCAACGCGTCAGCATGAAAAACAAGCGACATATTTTATCATGATGTTGCCCGGGCTGCATGGCTAATCCTGCGCATTGGGCATTTCAAAAGGCCAGTTAAAGGCTCCCAGCAAGCTGAGGGGGTAGCGTTCTGTCGTCTGATAGCAGCGAATACTTTCTGCCACCAGCGGCGATCGCAGCTGTGTGGAATGCAGAATTTCCTCGGCGCTGAGCCAGTGACAGCAACTGATATCGCTGTCATGTGGGGTGGTTGGAAGTCTTGCAGGGAGATCAATGGCGAAGCAAAAACGCAGAAACGTGGTTTGGTCGGGGGCAATTCATTGGTGAAGACGTAAAAAAGCCTGCGGTGCTGCATTGATGCCGGTTTCTTCCCACAGTTCACGTCGAGCCGCCTGTATCAATGTTTCGTTAGCCTCAAGGTGCCCTGCGGGCTGGTTCCAGGTTGCTTTACCGCGAATCTCTTCTTCAACGATTAAAAAATGGCTTTCAGCCTGTACCACACAGGCCACGGTAACATGCGGTTTAAACATCGAGAATCTCTCTACAGGTGCCAGGCGATAAATGATCCAGTGTCTGATTGGCCATACCGTAGCGTATTAAGCGTAGGGTTGGGTAGCCTATGTGCGCTGTCATGCGACGAACCTGACGGTTTCGCCCCTCATACAGCGAGATTTTTAGTCAACTGTCTGAAACGGTTTTTCTTTCGCGAATTGGTGGCACGCGTGCCCATAGCCACTCCGGGGGAGCAACAATTTCTGCGCCTGCAGGCAATGTCTTGCCATCTTTAAACTGCAAGCCACTACGAAATTGCTGCAAATCTGTCTCTGTCGGGGTGCCTTCTACCTGAACATAATAGATTTTCGCGGTTTTTTTTCCGGTTGAGTGAGTCGGGCTTGCAGTTTTCCGTCATTAGTGAGAATCATTAGACCCTCGCTATCACGATCCAACCGTCCTGCGGCATAAATATCTGGGAAAGGGATATAGTCTTTCAGGGTGGTGCGGCCTGCTTCATCGGTAAACTGCGGAAGCACGTCAAAAGGTTTGTTGAACAGAACGGCGCGGCGCAGTGGAAACCGCGCGTTTACGCGAAGTTTGCGAGCTGAATCGCTTAAGGTTGTGATTTTTAACCGAGAATTTATTCATCATCTTTATAGCCGAGAGCTACAAAGGCATTATACTCGAAATGGTTTGCGATTGGCGCGGGCAAAATATTCAAGTAGTATTGACGCGCATCTTACAAATCATTAACAAAACTGCGCTCGAAGGAGAGGTTAATGGAAAGCAAAGTAGTTGTACCAACAGACGGGCAAAAAATCACTGTTGATGCCCAAGGTAAGCTGAACGTTCCTAATAATCCGATCACCCCCTTTATCGAAGGCGACGGTATCGGCGTGGATGTGACTCCTGCGATGATCAATGTTGTTAATGCCGCAGTGAAAAAAGCTTATGACGGCAAACGCGCTATCTCATGGATGGAGATCTACACCGGTGAAAAATCCACCCAAGTGTATGGCAGCGACGTCTGGTTGCCGGAAGAGACGCTGGATTTGATTCGTGATTACCGTGTCGCTATCAAAGGTCCATTGACTACGCCTGTCGGCGGCGGTATCCGTTCTCTGAACGTTGCTTTGCGTCAACAACTGGATCTCTATATTTGCCTGCGCCCGGTTCGTTATTATGAAGGTACACCAAGCCCGGTTAAACAGCCTGAGCTGACTGACATGGTGATCTTCCGTGAAAACTCCGAAGACATTTATGCGGGTATCGAGTGGAAAGCCGGTACCGCTGAAGCAGACAAAGTAATCAAATTCCTGCGTGACGAGATTGGTGTGAGCAAGATCCGCTTCCCGCAACAGTGCGGTATTGGTATCAAGCCATGCTCTGAAGAGGGTACAAAGCGTCTGGTGCGTGCCGCCATTGAGTACGCCATCGTCAACGATCGTGAATCTGTGACGTTGGTTCACAAGGGCAACATCATGAAATTCACCGAAGGCGCGTTTAAGGACTGGGGCTACCAACTGGCACGCGACGAATTCGGCGGTGAGCTGATCGACGGTGGACCGTGGGTTAAAATCAAGAACCCGAACAGCGGCAAAGACATTATCATCAAAGATGTGATTACCGATGCGTTCCTGCAACAGATTCTGCTGCGTCCAGCGGAGTACGACGTTATCGCTTGTATGAACCTTAACGGTGACTACATTTCTGATGCGTTGGCTGCTCAGGTCGGCGGTATCGGTATCGCGCCCGGTGCCAACATTGGTGATGAATGCGCGCTTTTCGAAGCGACGCACGGTACAGCGCCGAAATATGCCGGTCAGGATAAAGTGAATCCCGGTTCAGTGATTCTTTCCGCGGAAATGATGCTGCGTCACATGCACTGGTTCGAAGCGGCCGACCTGATTGTTAAGGGTATGGAAGGGGCGATCAAGAACAAGACCGTGACCTACGATTTCGAACGTCAGCTGGAAGGTGCTAAGCTGCGGAAATGTAGCGAGTTTGCTCAGGACATTATAGATAACATGTAATCCGCTATTAAGCGTGGGTTAATAATGGGGGCCAGTTCCGGCCCCTTATTTTTTGCGCTAAAAACCTTTCCCCAAAACGGCACGCGCTATTGTCGAGCATTTGAAAATTGAGGTTCGTGAAACCCTGCAGGTGGTTCAACTAAAAATCCAGCAGGATATGAGCAGGTTGGAAAGGATATTGGGCAATTTGTTGATTAGCGTTTCAAGGTGCTCCTTGCCAAAGAAACAGGCCATGGTGGCGGATGGACACGAGCCATAACGGGGCGCAGAAGATGATAGAGAAATTTTCATGGGCAACGCCAATAGGTTACCGGCCTGAAATCGAGTATACCGAAACCGTACGAAAAGTGCAGTTTGGTGATGGATAAGGTGTCAGGAGAAGGGCTAAACAGTGTGAATATCAGTTTTCCGTATTCTTATTGTGGAAAGGTTTAAGTAGCGATAGCAATCTGCGATTTTCTCCGATGCCACCGCACGGTGAAATGGGACTGTATTTATCTGTCGCAGACTCGATAAGGTTTGCGTCAATTAGCAAAACACAAGGAAGAGTTTCTGCAACGTTTGAACAGGATTTTTCACCTTAATACAACAACACTCTTTTATAAGTAACATTCGAATTTTATGTCTTGTTATATTTAAGCATTCACCGTAGACCCTTTCAGTTGCTGGTGCTAGGATGTTTTCTAAGTGACTACTTAGGGATAACAACATGAAAAAGATATTTTTTTGCTATTGGCAATTTGTTTTTTAAATGGTTGTGCTACACAACCACCCCTAAAAAAGTAACACAATCAGGAAAGCCAGAAGGGATTTATAAAAATAAAACAAAAGAATCAGTAAAAGATGCATTGGTTGGGTTCTGCAATCGAAATGGAATGATGGTCTATGATTCTAAGGACTCGTCTGTGACTTGTGGTGAAGAGAGAACGGATGCTGCAGGTATTCTTGTTCAGGCAATGATAGGTAATTCTCATTCAACAACACCAGTGCAGAAAATTCTTTTTACGATAGGTAAGCAAGATAATGATGTGAGAGTTTGGGCTGATATGTGGATAGAGACCCAAATGGCAATGGGGCAGGTTAATAAAGCACAGCTCAAAAATAATAATGCAAAAAATGCTATGTAAGATACGCTCGATAAATTAAATCCGTAGTCCTTTTTTAAAAAGAGCTCAGCTTCAATGCTGGGCTTTTTTATTTCAGAGATAAAAATATGTCATTAGATACCGACTCCCAAAAACTGGAGCCGGGCGATCGCGTGCGCCTGTATGAAGTAGATTGCACCGCATTCGGTGGCCCGGAACTGTATTTCCACAATTATCCGATCCTGCAAACGGTTATCAGGATGTTATTGAAGCCGTCAATGATAACAAGTTGGTTAAACGTTACGGAATCAAGCAGGCCGAAGTGACGGTGATTGGTTGTATTCGCCAGACGGAGGCGATACGCCGTGGTAAATGGAGTTTGCACACCAATGATGCGGACAGGGCCATTGCATACACAATGGGGCTGGGTGGCGATATTTCGGTGCCTGACTCGATTGTGGGGGTAGCTGATTCGTTACTTGTCTTGCCAATAGGTCAGCTTGGAGTGCTTACAGATCGAGATGAAAGCGATGTATAGTAAACTGAAAAAACAGAAAGAGGTTTGGCTGAAAAGGTTGGATATCCGTATACAAAAGATTTTTGGAGTCCAAAAGTTTTAGGAGAAAAAATATCTTTAGGTGGCAAGGGAAATAAAGCGTTGCATAAGCAACGATTATTATGAAGCATGTGTTTATATTTAACGTTAGGTAGATTTATACGTTTTGTATAGGAGTGTTGTCGAAGCGCTTGATTAACTCGATAATGACGCGACTATCGCATTTTGGGGCATGTTTCTTTATCACATGAAAACTTGCGTCAGCAAAGTGACCACATTCTAGACGGATATTCTTACAGTCATTGAAAAATTTTGCTTCAACAATTTTTTTGTGAGATTCCACGCTGTCTCGTAGGTCGGTGAGTTAATAGCAGGGCGTTCGCCGAAAACGATTTCTGTACAATGCAAAGCAAACTCAACGGCGATACCCTCTTCAAACCAGTTAGAACCCTTGACAAAAGGTGGAGCAGGGCGCGGATCTAAGAGATGGATAGTTTCATGAGCTAATTCATATACCGTTGCATACCAAGAAGTCGATGCAACGGTGCTTAAGCTAGCATACCCACCATCCAAATCAATCGTATTAGAAACATGGGGGCCTTCTGCTGGATCAGTGTTAAATTCTGGTGCCAATAGTTTCTTCTTTGAATTTCTAGGGCCAAAAATACTCTGTGCGTACTTGTCAAGTTGACGCTGAAGATTCCAAAGTTCATGCGGTGAATCTTTTGGTAAGGTTCCTGGTATTTTAAAATTTTTTAATGTACTCATATATAACTCCTTTGCCTTTTTTAATTATGGAAGGTTTTTAACCTTGGTGATGTTGTGAAAAATTTTTATATATACATTGTTTGTTTTTCATATGCATATAAACATAATATCTTTTATGAAAATCAAGACCAAAGCAATACTTTGGGTTAAAAGTGGATTAAATTAAATAGGCTTGTTAAACAACTCTGGCCTTTATAAATGTAAATGTGTCTAATAGTAATAATAATCATGAAAAACCTTTGGTTTATTTCGATGTTGTTTAGTTAATGTTATTTTTTTGAATGCTCATGTAAAATATTACCTGGATTGTTATTTTAATTTTTATCTTGGGTTGATAATATTCCAACGGTTACCATCTGAAATATACATATCTAGCCCTCCTTTGTCTATTTTTTTAGCAGCGCCATTTATTTGAAAATATGAACCATTAGTAGCGTTGTGATTCACAAATATTGATTTCCATTTGAACGTTCTAGGGGATGGGAAATAAACATTAGGTGCCCAAGCACCATCCATGGAGTGAATAACAACCAGATTGGCCTTGCTTAATTCATTAGAAATAGACTTGGCAGTTAAATCGTTGTTATTAACAATCGCTACTGTTGGTGCATAAGGAGAGGCAATAGCTCCAAGATCGCTTACGTTATTAATGCAAGCTTGGTCATTGCATGCTGCTTGAACGACATAAAGATCATTACAGTTTCCATAGGTATTAGTACTCTGTCGTGCTGTCGTTGTATCGTCTCCTATTGGATTTAAAAAAGTTGAGCTCTGGGTTCCCATCACATAACAGGAAGAAAGTTGATCATCCCCTTGCGAATACTCTTCAACAAAACCTGAAGATGAGTATAGCTTGCCAAATGTTTCTGGAACTTCAATAACACCAACAGTTATCGCTGTACCATCCATCATATCTGTGATAACTCCTGTAACCAGACTCCCTTTTTTTTGAAACATCTAATTTGTATTGATGCCCAGTTTTCCATGGCACGATTATCTGGCATTGTACTCCTGAACCTTCATGGTTGAAGTAACCACAATTACCGGTTTTCCACCCTTTTGCATTCCAAATGGAGTAATTAAAAGCATGAATTCCTTTTCCTCTATTTTGTAAACCAATATATCCGGAATCTCCTCGCTTAAAATAAAACTGATTTGCCCAGTAGTAATTGGAATCTCTTCCTCCATCTGTGCTTATCTTTTGGAAGAAAGATAATTTATTAAATTCTGCATTTGTGGGCCATGTATGTTCTACTGCAACAATCCCACCGGCGAGAACAGCATAACTTGACTGACTTATCAAAAAAAGGATGGGCGCTAATGACATTTTTCTAATGCTATACTTCATGTGTATTACTCCTTAATTAACGTTGGTTTATTGCGGGGTTGAATTTATAAAAAACAATGATTCTAATACTTTCATTTTTCGGCTTTGTTAATTAAATCATCTTATTGTGAATTATGATTGATGGGGTGTTCATTCATATATAACTACAAAGGTTTCTGTATGTTATGTATGATAATATTAAAATCAATAAATGATCGATTTTCTGATAAATAAGAATTATCCATCTTGCATTGTAATGATTTACATTGTACCACTGCCTTTCTATTGATTTTGGTGATGTGCTAATTTCTTAAACGCTGGTATTGATTTGTTTTTGCGATCATTTTTCTCAAAAAATTATTGCTCTCTTGAACTTTACGTAAAATCTCATTAATTGATTTTTGAAAGAGAAAATATATTTTATACTATCATGAAATATTGCCAGCCGAAACTACGGTTCTTATTAAGATATTTGTTTTTTATGTGACTCACCGAAAAATAATTAATCCATATGTGAAAAACACATTTAGGATAGAGTGAATTGTCTTTATAAAGAATTGGTACAATGCAAGTCATGTTCTTTTAAATTTTGTTAGAGGGTTTTATAATTTTGGATTGGATGATTACCGCAATACTATCGATCTACAATTTATAAACTAAAGAGCTAACCAAATGACCATAGCCATAGAACAACTTATCAAGGGAAAATATAACAGTTATTTCATTAATAACTCAAATTAAAATGGAAATAAGCGCTTATACCGGAGTATGTCTTAAAACCTGCTCCGGTTTTTTATCGGTCAGTCCTTAAGCCGCATGGTACGCTCTGCGGCTTTTTCTAATTCCCGCAAATCTCATATAGCGCCACGGCAGTGCTGGAGGGGCTGCATATGTATGTCAACTATTACAAAGGGTGTTTCCTACACCGCATTGGGTGGGAGTGTAGGCGCAGTGGTTTGCGGAAGACCTATTAGATACGCAGAACTGTATTGAGCTGAACGTTGAATACAAATTGGGGAAGCAGATACCGCAAGGGGCGATGGCATAGGAAGCTTTGTGTTTAACGTTGGTTGCTCTAAGTTCCTGTAATCTACGATGTATAGTTTGCTGGTTAGGGAATCATATATTGCTGCTTGTAATCAGTTACCTTGTTGGATTTAGGCAGACAATAAACTTCTTGAAGAGGGGATTGTGTGACGTGAAAAAGAGGGAGCCCTTTGCCTGCGTATCAAATTGATATCCAAATGAATATTTATCAATGGCCTGTTTCGATCGCACCACGTGAAAATCTGGGTTACTCAACCTTATCAATGCCTTTACTTTTTAATAGAGGAACTATGTTAATTGCGAAAATGAAAGTACTGCTACTAGGAGGTGCGTTGGCTGCTGCGTTTAGTGCTGGGTGGTACGTACAGGGATTGCGATGGGATACGGATGTCGCACAGCGGGATAAGAAGCAGTCGGAAGATATCAGCACAGGGCAGCAAGCGATTATTGCAGGCCAGGCACTGCAATTTCATCGCTACAACGAAATCGCCAAACAGGCCAACGAATACGCCATTAACATTAAGGCTCAATCAGATTAAAAGCATATTGTTTACCGTACCATCATCAAACGTGTTCAGGCTGGCCGCCAGTGCGTGCCTGATGATGTGGCTGGCTGGTTGCTAGAGTTCGCGCACCGTTTACGTACCAACGCAATGCATCCCACTGCCAGCGGAGCTGACGCAACCCGTGCTGGTGACACTGCCACCAACTGCCGATTGACGTATGGACAGGCAGTTTATTGGATTGATCCGTTATTAACGATGCTAGATAAAGCGCTCAGGCAATTGGCTGACATACGTGAGATTCAATCAGGTCGGGTACAAGGAGTTGTAGCAAGGTAATGATATTGATGATAATTTAATCTATTGGAAACATGTGGGTATGGATATGTTTGCTTATTTCAGAAATTTTAAAAATGCTTTTTCTCGTTATAACAAGATGACATACACACAGTTTTCCATATTTCTTTTATTCAGTGTTTCTGTTTTTGTCATTTTGTTCGCTTTATTTTCAGGAATTCAGCATCTCCTTGTTAGCACTCTATTGACGAATTATTTGACTGTTGCATATGTTGAGCTTTCTAATTTTTTTATTTTCTCACTGTCATTTCTAATCGCCTTTATACCGGCGATGCTTCACGCCATAAAACTTATGGAACGGTAATGCTGGGTCGGAAGGAGAAGTGTCTGTGATAATACATATGCAAATTAGCTGACAGAAGGGTGTGATATGGGTTGGGTATCGGTAGCCGATGAGCTACTTCTTAATCTTCCCGCAAGTAAATAGTTATCCCATCATCAGATTGTTACCAGTGTAGTCTCAGCGCCTACTGGGGCTTTCTTTCATCTCAACAAAAGGTAATCCCATGACATAAATCACCGATCAGCACATTGAAAAAGAGGTTAAGGCCATAAGCTTAACCACACAGCGTGTTACACCTCAACCGAAGTGCAGTGAGATTCCCAGTCACTTCCCCGAAGTGGACTCAGTAGGACGTTATGACAAAGCACAATTCGAAAACATTGCAGGCTGCCTTCTTGGCGGAAACTCCGAAACAGGCATCATGGCGCAGTAATGGTGTGAAAAGCATGGATTGAATGACCAGTCCGCGCGTCGTTGCATCGAACCTCGCGCTGGGCAATCTGCACAAAAGCTGATAAAGCAACGACGAAAAAGAACGTTTTACCGAAGGCGATCCCTAATCCTAACCTGGTCAACCCATCCCAGCCCGGCAATCCAATTCCGCGTAAACACTCCCCCAAAACCATTCTCATCACTGTACAGAAAACAGGCTTTTTGTTGCCGATAATCACCTTCACGATGAGGTCGGGAACGACATTGGTCGTGCATTCTGCGTGGATGCCAGTATAAGCGTCATCGAATCCAAGTAAGCTATCCATAACGATTTTTTGCTTTAAATTTCACTTGAGCAAGTTGACAACACAACCCGTTCATTTTTTGGATATCCACAAGGATTAAACAAAGATGTATTTATTGAAACTTCGTTTAATAACGCCTTGTAATATCTCCATCCATCATCGATTATGGTGACAATATAGAGAGGGGCAATTATGGTGCCTAACAATTCTTAGGTCCAGCATGGGCTAATTAATGTGTTAAAGAACACGATTAAATAGATTCTTTGTATGCAGGATACGTCGATTTAGGTGTGGTCCTTAGCAATATATGGAGTTTATATACATTACTTGGTATTCACAGAAACGTAAAGAAGTCTGGGATAGCCAGAGTCATATGATGGTATTACTACTTTGTAAGCGGATAGTGTTGTCCTTTAAATTAACGTAGTACATGTACATTGTTTGTGTTTTTAGAAAAAGTGAGTTTGCGAGAAAAATGAATAAAATATTGATCACTGGGGTTACAGGGTTTGTTGGTGGGGCTACGCTGGAAAATATTATTAATAATAATCTTAGCTGTGATTTACTTCTTCTTGTTCGCGCTGATTCTTATAGTGATGCGGTCAGGCATGTTCGTGAAAATATGCGAAAGTTCAATATCAGTGAGAGTGAATTATCAAAAATAACAGAGGATAATATATTATTGGGAGATCTTGGTAAACCAGATTTATATTTAGAGGACCCTCGGTTAGATAGCATAACGCATGTGATTAAGTGTGCTGCCATTGCGTCATTTGGTAAGAACCCAATTATTTGGAAAGTTAACGTTGATGGTACTCTCGCGCTAGCCAAAAGAATGGCTAAGGTGAAGGGGTTACAGCGATTTCTGCATGTGGGTACGGCAATGTCTTGCACGCCAGAGCCCAGTACACTTGTTTCTGAAGACACTCATTTTATTGAAAGTAAGAACCATTTTGTTGAATATACGCACTCGAAACTGATTGTTGAAAAACTAATGCGTAAGCATTGCCCAGAAATGCCACTTTTATTTGCGCGTCCCTCCATCGTTGTTGGTCACACCAAACACGGTTGCAAACCGCCCAGCAGCATTTTCTGGGTTTTCAATATGGGATTGATGTTACAGAAATTCATGTGTTCCATGAAAGATCGCATTGATGTGATTCCGGTAGATTATTGTGCTGGAGCCATCATCATGCTCCTTAACAGAAATCTGCCTAATGGAGAGATTGTTCATATCTCGGCAGGGGACGAACATTGTGTACAGTTCAAAGAAATTGATAATGCAATAGCTGATGCTATGCAGCGGAAACCAGTTGGTGATAAATATGCTAAGGTCAGTTATGATGTTTTATTAACAATGCGTCGTGACTTGAAAAAAATCTTTGGTTCTTGCAATGAGCGGATTATGCTCAAAGCAATGTATTTATATGGTCAATTTGCCGAGTTGAATGTTCGGTTTGATAATCATAAATTATTAAGTTTAGGTATGCCAAAACCACCTAAGTTTACTGATTATATTGATTTGTGTGTAAGTAGCACTCGTCATTTATCTATACCGCAACAGATGATGGTCGATTTCAAATAAAATAACGACAAGTCATTCAGATGTAAAAATACATTGTTAATCAGTGTTACTCAAATCAGCCCAGCGATTACCTCTGGGCTGATTTTGGTTTAAAGACAGAGAATTGTGTCGTAGGGTAACGAGAGCTGCTTGCTCGTACCGTCTACGGATTCTTCTGCTACCACCATCCCAGATAGCTGCCTGCGCCCACAACGATAGCCACAACAATCATTATCATTGTGATTTTACTCATTGGTATTTCTCCTTATTTCCTTGGCAGTATCATTTAGATATACAGTGATTTTTCGCCTTGCGGCCGCGTTTTAAAGCGCCGGTGAACCCAGAGATACTGCTCAGGTGCGCGCAATATCTCGCGTTCTATGACCTTGTTGATGTAGGTCGCTGCCGCAGATTCATCGTTTTTCGGGTAATCCAACAGTTCAGGCTCGATAATTAGCGTATACCCACTAAGGTCTGGTTTCCTGATGAGCGTGATAGTCAGCATAGCTGCACCGGACAGACGGGAAAGGACGTAAGTTCCATTGCCACATCGCTGACCGCGAAGAAGGGCGCAAAGGCGCTGCCTTTCGGGCCGTAATCTTGATCGGGAGCAAACCAGACGGCTTCTCCCTGACGCAAAGCGGCGACCATGGCCTTCAGATTTCGACGATCAATCATCGCTTTATTGGAACGCATTCTGCCTTTGGTCTGCACCCACTCCAGCAAGTGGTTGTTGTGTGGACGATACATCGCCATCATTGGTTGGCACTGGCCCATGGCACGACCACCCAGCTCCAGCGACATAAAATGCACGCCAACCACCATCACGCCGCGTTTGTTCTCTTGAGCGCGTTGGAGATTTTGTAAACCTTGCACGTCGAACAGTTTACGAATGCGCTCGTTGGGCCAAAACCAGGCAATCCCGGTTTCGACCAGCGCCATTCCCAGCGACGCAAAGTTACTGGCAATAAGCCGTTCTTGTTCTTCGTCGTTTAACGTAGGGAAGCAGAGTTTAAGATTCCTACGCGCGATGGTTTCTCTTCGTTTAAGAAAAGGCCGCGACAACCGACCACATAGTGCACCCAGGCGAATCAGCGCGGGTAGGGCAGTTGGACCAAGAGGAAAAGTACCGTAACACCAAACCAGGTTAGCCAGTAGCGAGGATGGAAAAAGGCAGGACAAAAACGAACGCTCGAACTCATGATATTCCTATACGCACTATACAGAAAGAAAGGGATGTATCGCATAAAGAAACAGACTTTCTGTAAGCGGCACACTGGGACGAAAACCCTGATACCTGGAGGGATGTCCTCACTCCAGCAAGCTGCCTGACCTGAAGGTTTCAGGAAACGGCGCACTCCTCATTCATACTTGCTATATGATAGAGGTAAGGCATTCAGGTTATCCAGCGATTTCATTCGTCATTTTGCCAATTTGCATGTTCTTTACGAAGGCGCTCTGATTTTATTTATGTTCTGCCCGGCGAGGTCAGGTAGCGTAATCGGGTGAGGGGAGGCAGCCATGTGGAACAACGCGCTATAAAATTTGATCTCCATAGCTTTTTCACAAAATATCGTTGCTTATAAAATGAAACAATGTTTCTTTTTTGTGGGGCGTGTGGTATTTTATGACTCTAGGACTGGATATGATCACGTTATTCTAACGCAGTAGCCTCACAGTAAGCGCCGCGCTTCTGGTTGATCGGTATCAGATGACGGAAGTATGAAGGGGCGATTACAGAGATGCGATGATGTGAATCATATCGCTCTTAATCTCTTCGCTAAATCGATATGGGAGTGGTTAAATGAGTAATTATCAGCAGCAGTTTTCTCTTGAAGGTAAAGTGGCTCTGGTCACAGGGGCTTCTTACGGTATCGGTTTTGCCATTGCCAGTGCATTGGGCGAAGCTGGGGCGACAATCGTTTTTAACGATATCAAACAAGATGCGATCGAAAAAGGCCTGGCCGCTTATAAAGACGCTGGTCTGAAAGCGCACGGTTATGTCTTTGACGTAACTGATGAAGCTGCGGTAAACGCAACAGTTAAAAAAATCGAAGAAGAAGTGGGTGTGATTGATATTCTGGTCAACAACGCCGGTATCATTCAACGCACTCCGATGCTTGAAATGGAAGTGTCTGATTTCCGTAAAGTGATCGATGTTGACTTGAACGAGCCTTTCATCGTTTCCAAGGCTGTTTTACCGTCGATGATCAAAAAAGGTCACGGCAAAATCATCAACATCTGTTCCATGATGAGCGAACTGGGTCGCGAAACTGTCGCTAGATATGCTGCAGCAAAAGGCGGCCTGAAAATGCTGACCAAAAATATCTGTTCTGAATTTGGTGAAGCCAACATTCAATGTAACAGTATTGGCCCTGGCTACATCGCTACGCCGCAAACTGCACCGCTGCGTGAAATTCAGGCTGATGGTTCTTGTCATCCGTTCGACCAGTTCATCATCGCAAAAACACCCGCTGCACGCTGGGGCACGACCGACGATCTGAAAGGGCCTGCTGTATTCCTGGCGTCCAACGCGTCTGATTTCGTGAATGGTCACATTCTGTACGTTGACGGCGGTATCCTGGCTTACATCTGTAAGCAGCCGTAATTGTCGTTTACCAGGCCTCTGCCTGGTGGGCAACGGCGTTAACTAACAAACGGGAGCCTAGCTCCCGTTTGTCTTGTTGTTACCCAGAATGTTTGTCACTGAAAAAACGCTTACGGCCTGACTAGGCCAATCGGCGGCATAAAAATTTCCCTTTTATCGCCCCATCGAAAAACCGGACTTTCGAAACCACTGCATCGGAAATGTATTTTTTATAAATTCTTTCCGGAACATCTTGGTATTTATAAATCTCACCGTTATGAAAGGTGATTTCCAATATGCGTTTATCGGGATCGTAACCGATCGCGCGAATTCTGGAGGATGTGACTGAATGCCGCAACACCACGTATGTCCTCTATACCTGTCAGCAAAAACAAACTATACGGCATTTGGGAACGTGGCATCCAGCGTTACCTGCATATCGCGTGATAGGAAAATTGACTGCTCACTTTGTGATCTGCTGCAATGTTTTTCTGTGTCGCTTACAACGTGCTTTGCACAGGTTGTTGTGTATTTTTAATACAGCATGGTGCTGACCACAAGGGAGGATCTGTTGGTATGATTAATTTTGAAAAGATGATTCTCGAATGCAGTGACAAGTATGCAGATTTTGCTGCATCGACAGTCGCCTTTATGGAAAGCCAGAAGCGCAAAATATGCGCAGAAACAATCGCCCAGAAAATCCCACCGGAAAAAAGAGCCTATTTTGAAGCTCGGTTAGCGCATTATCGGAGCATCTATAAAGCGCAAACGCTGGTTGAGTGATGTAAGGATTGCAGCGGCACTCTGCTTTCCTTTATGCCTTATATCGCTCTATTTGCTCAGGAAATATCATTCAGGGATGAAGCGGTTCGTGGTTTGCCTGTAGGCTATCCTCCCGCAACGTAGACATTATCATCTTCATCAGCGAGTCTTCGCTATAACCGTTGAATTGGGCGTTTAATAGTAGTTGATCGCATTCGGGGTCAGTAACGTTATCGCTCAATAAGTGGAGGAGTTATTCTATGAGCGTAAATGGTTTTTTGGGCATCCGACGACAGAAATATCACGTTAATAATCATCTGAATAGTAGTGCAAAAACGGGGTGGAATGTCACCTCTGACAACACAAAATTGTGGGTGAATCACCTAAAGTCCGCAGTGCAAATCAATGACAGGCCAACATTACATACTGCGGCTGATAGGAAAAAAACCTTTATAGGTACAGTGGCGCAGCGTGTTAAACATTTGCTCGCACCAAAGAGCTCGAATATTGAACGCCAACGTGAAGTCGTTTTACCCGATGCCGCCTGATGCAACGACGCCAACAAATCTTCGGGTTCCATGTCTTTAAGCAGGTAGCCATCCGCCCCGTTTTTCAAGGCGCTCACCACGTCATCTTCATGATCGGAAACGCTAAAGACCACAACGCGGCCAGACAGCGCCTTTTCTCGCAAACGCACCAGCGTCTCCAATCCGTTCATGCCGGGCATGTTCAGGTCCAGCGAAATCAGGTCTGGATCTAACTCTGCCGCCAATATCACGCCCTGTTCCCCGTCGCTGGCTTCACCCACCACGCGCAAACCGGGGACCATGCTGAGCAACTGTTTTACGCCATTGCGCAACATCGGATGGTCGTCAATCAATAAAAGGGTCGCGCTATCGTCGTTTGGCACTTCATTCGTCATGGTCTTCTCCTGTTAATTCCGGGCGGTAGCGGTTTTCTGCGTCAAAAGTCACTTTCACCTGCGTTCCCCCCTGATGGCGCGCAATGGTGCACTCTCCGTGCAGGCTGTGCGCGGTCTCGCATGATAATCAAACCGTAATGATTGGCGCGTTGGCTATCCTGAACGATGCCGATGCCGTTATCACGTACGGTCAATTCGATACGTTTTTCGCGCCGCACCAGCGTAATGTCCACCTCGCTCGCCTGCGCATGTTTGTAGATATTGCTGAGTGCCTCACGCACTATTTGCAGGACATGAATTCCATGATGGGCCGATACCGCTTGTGGTGGCAACTGATAATGCAACCGCAAGGGAAATCCCAACCGTTTTTCATATTCTTCGACGGTAGCGCGCAGTGCGGCCAACAGGCCGGATTCGTTGAGTTGAAGTCGAAATGTGGTCAACAGCTCACGCAGTTGACGGTAGGCGGTGTTCAGTTCTTCACGCATTTCGGTCAACTGACTGCGTACCTCATCCGACAGATTTCCGCCTTGCATCTGGATACAACTGACATGAATTTTCAGACAAGAGAGCGATTGGGCCAGTGAATCATGCAATTCACGCGCAATTGCCGCACGTTCTTCCATCAGTATCAGTTGCTGATGGTGTTCAGATTGTCGTTCCAGCGCCAATGTACTGGTGAGCTGTCCCAGCAGGGTATTCAGTAACTGCTGTTGATCTGGGCTCAGTTCGCATTCACTGGCTCGTGTAGCCAGCACCATACCGTATTGATGGTGTTGGTTCACCACTGGCAGTAGTCGCGTTGCTGTATAAACCACAGCTCTGGCAACTGGCGTCAGGATAGCTCGCCGCGTCGTAAGGCGTTTCGTGACTAAACTGATGAAACTGCTCCTGGTTATTACTCTCATACAGCCGCAATTGGATATTGTTCAGCGGAGTGAGCGCAGGCAATTCGTTGAGAATAGGCATCACCCGACTGCAAAGTGGCGCGTTGGTATGCAAACGACGGCTGGCGCGATACAGAAAGGAAAGGGTATCGTTTTTCTGACGCAGTCTGGTGGTCTGTTCCGCGACGCGTTGTTCCAACTGGTGTTAGATGGTGGAAAGTTCATCCGACATGCTGTTCAACGCTTGCGCCGGCGTGCTCATTTCATCTTTGCCTGAGAGACTGACTCGTTCGCTGAAATCACCGTGGCCGATGGCTTGCGCCATGGTGACCAGCTTACGCAGCGGTGTCAGCAAACGGTGACGTAGATAGAGAATAGTTGCCAGCAGCACCATGCCCATCAGCGCGATAAACAGGCTCTGGATTTTGGTGACCAGCGCAATGCGTTCTTCGGTACTGTGGTCGATGGCGGACGCCAGGGCATCCAACTGCGCCACAAAGGCGGCAACATCGCTGGCGGCTTCATCACGTTCGAGGTCATCCAGGTAAATGTGGCTGCTATTGGACAACGGCACCATGGAGAGCAGGCGATAGCTTTGCATTCGCAAGGAGCCCGCTTTATTTATGGCGTGCGCATTTCCTTGGATGTTCTGCGACATCCAAGGAAATGCGCATACCCGCAATGCCGAGCAGTCCGAGTAACAACATCAGCATCGCTACCTGGTGTGTCAGCGACAGCGGCAGTAAAAGACGTTTAACCATGGGAACTCCATGTCGCCATCCTCCGCTCATAGCGTTGTTCAACGAATGTCCTGTTTTGTGCGAGTGCTTTGCCGCTGAATCAGGCGACAACGCGAAAGGTATCTGATAGGTATGCATTCTTCACCACCCTTCGCTATAACCCTATACCCCTTAATAAGTACCCACAAATATCCGTCTCGAGTCATGGCTGGGAGTAGTTGAGGGTGAAGTCGCGTTAACGGGCTGAATTCGCGGTTTTTATTTTTTAACGTAGGGTTACTCACAAGGTGGTGGATAGCGTGGAAGCGGCATTTTTTACCTGACAGTGCTTTGATTCATATCAATTTTATTTACACTGGCATCCCTCATGTTGCGCCATGAATACCCTGTTATTTCCTCAGGGTTATATACCGAGTTTTACTCACTGAGGTTTTTTATGACGCGGCCTACAACAAATGATCCTACGAGCAAGCCGCTTAACGCGACCATTGGCGAGTGGTATCCGGAAGATGCCAATTTCTGGCAGCAACACGGTCAGCGCATCGCCACTCGCAACCTGTGGATTTCCATCCCGTGCTTATTGCTCTCTTTCTGTGTCTGGATGCTATTTAGTACCGTGGCCGTTAACCTGAATAAAGTGGGGTTTCACTTCTCGACGGACCAGCTGTTTTTACTAACCGCGCTGCCCTCGGTGTCCGGCGCGCTGCTGCGCGTCCCGTACTCCTTTGTCATCCCTCTCTTTGGTGGGCGACGCTGGACCACCCTGAGTACCATGATTTTGGTGATCCCGTGCCTGTGGCTGGGGTTTGTGGTGCAGGATACGCAAACGCCATATCACACCTTTGTCATCATCTCATTGTTGTGCGGTTTTGCCGGGGCGAATTTCGCGTCCAGCATGGTGAGCATCAGTTTCTTTTTCCCTAAAGCCAGACAGGGGGAGCGTTAGGACTGAATGGCGGATTGGGCAATCTGGGTGTCAGTGTGATGCAGATTCTGGTTCCGCTGGTCATTTTCTTGCCATTGCTTGGCTCGACTGGCGGTGTAGCACAGGCGGATGACAGCACGGTGTGGCTGTATCGCGCTGCCTGGATTTGGGTGCCTTTCCTGCTGGTGGCATCGCTGGCAGCCTGGTTTGGCATGAACGATCTGAGCACCACCAAAGCCTCCATCAGTCAGCGACTGCTGGTGCTCAAACGCTTGCACTTGTGGGTGCTCAGCTTTCTTTACCTCTCCACGTTTGGTTCGTTTATCGGTTTTTCCGCGGGATTTGCCATGCTCGCTAAAACCCAATTTCCCGATATCGTTATCCTGCACTACGCGTTTTTTGGTCCTCTACTTGGCGCATTGGCGCGACCGGTGGGCGGTATGCTGTCCGACCGTTTTGGTGGCGTACGTGTCACGCTGATCAACTTTATCCTGATGGCGCTATTCTCGGTATTGCTCTATCTGTCGCTGGCTACGGATGGTCATGCGGGCATCTTCGCCGTGTTCTTTGGGTTGTTTATGCTGCTGTTCCTCACCTCCGGGTTGGGCAGTGGATCGACCTTCCAGATGATTGCCGTGATTTTCCGTCGTTTGACCGCAGAACGCGTTAAAGCGCGTGGTGGCAGCGATGACGATGCGCTGCGTGAAGCCGCCGGACTCTGCTGCAGCGCTTGGCTTTATCTCTGCGATTGGCGCTATTGGCGGGTTCTTTATCCCCAAAGCGTTCGGTACGTCACTCGAGTTGACCGGTTCACCGGCGGGGGCAATAAAAGTGTTTATCCTGTGTTATGGGGTGTGCATGTTGGTCACCTGGCTGTTCTATGGGCGTAAAACACCGTGATAGCCGCTAACCTGATGGTGAGTTCCCCGTCACCGCCGTCATTCCCACCCACTTCCGTCATTCCCGCGAAAGCGGGAATGTCTTACAGAAGAAACACGTTCATTCTCATAGAGATCCCCGGCTTTCACTGAGGATGACGAAGGGTAAAGATACGGGTTCAGCAACCTCGCGCGGCGTATCATTGCGCCGCGTTTTGCTTTCTATCGGCCTCTCGCCACGCTACCTACCTCCAAATAGTCACGAGCTGAAATCATTGTTATCCCTTTGGGTATAAAGGTCATTAATATCTATATTTTTCATATATATATTAGTTTTAATTTTCATAATCCCCCTGGTGGTATTTCGTTCGTTCTCACCGTTTGACACCCCGGAGGAACTTGATCGGTATCAATTTTGAACCCGTCTCAGGTCGTTACCCTAGCGCCAATTGGAGCAATATGCCGTAGGCAACACACCGTATCGGCTACGCGCATTCATAACGACAGAAGCCAGCAGGCTTCGCAGCAGGAGAGTCCGGATGAGCAAATTTCTTGACCGGTTACGTTACTTTAAACAATTGGCCGAGCCCTTTGCAGATGGGCACGGTCAGACGCTCAATACCAACCGGGATTGGGAAGACGGTTACCGCAGCCGTTGGCAGCACTATAGAGTGGTACGCTCAACGCACGGCGTTAACTGCACTGGATCGTGCAGTTGGAAAATCTATGTGAGAAATGGTATGGCCACCAGGGAAACGCAGCAGACCGACTATCCTCGCACCCGCCCGGACCTGCCAAATCATGAACCGCGCGGCTGCCCGCGTGGTGCCAGTTACTCCTGGTATCTCTACAGCGCCAATCGCCTGAAATACCCGATTATGCGTAAGCGTCTTCTCAAACTATGGCGGGAAGCAAAACTGGCGTACTCCGATCCGGTCGATGCCTGGACTTCTATCGTGACCGGCCCGGAAAAAACCGCTTATTACAAGAAAATCCGTGGTCGCGGTGGCTTTGTGCGTTCTGACTGGAACGAGGTCAACGAACTGAGCGCGGCTTCCAACGTATACACCGCCAAAACCTTTGGACCCGACCGCATGATCGTCTTCTCGCCAATCCCGACGATGTCGATGGTGTCTTATGCGGCGGCGGGGGCGCTACCTCTCGCTGCTCGGCGGTGTCTGCCTGAGCTTCTACGACTGGTATTGTGATTTGCCGCCGGCGTCGCCACAAACCTGGGGCGAGCAGACCGACGTGCCGGAATCAGCCGACTGGTACAACTCGTCGTACATCATCGCCTGGGGTTCCAACGTGCCGCAAACGCGTACCTAGGATGCGCACTTTTTTGCCGAAGTGCGTTACAAGGGCACCAAAACCGTGGCCGTCACACCGGATTATGCGGAAATCGCCAAACTGTGTGACCAATGACTGGATCCGAAACAGGGTACCGCCAGCGCCATGGCGCTGGCGATGGGTCATGTGATCCTCAAAGAGTTTCATCTGGATAACCCGAGCCGCTATTTCACCGACTACGTGCGCCGCTATACCGACATGCCGATGCTGGTGTTGCTGGAACCGCGTGAAGCGGGCTACTACGCGGCAGGTCGCATGCTGCGCGCGTCCGATTTGCTGGACAATCTCGGTCAGAAGAATCACCCGCAGTGGAAAACGGTGGCAATTGATGAGATGAACAGACTGGCAATCTGACTGCGCCGCAAGGCTCCATTGGCTACCGTTGGGGCGATCAGGGCAAATGGAATCTGGAGCAGCGTGGCGGCGTCAGTGGCGAAGAAGTACAACTGCGCCTGAGTCTGCTGTGTGCGCATGATGAAGTGGCGGATGTTGGCTTCCCGTACTTTGGTGGACTACCGAGTGAGCACTTCAGCAGCGTTGCCCTTGACGAGGTATTACGTCATAAACTGCCGGTAAAACGCCTGACGCTGGCCGATACGCTCACCATCGGTACTAACGGCCAGATGCTCGCTGGCTCGACGCTGAATGCGAACGCGCAGCACATCGATAACCGGGATTTCTTGCAGGGCAATACATTGCTGATCGCTACGGAGGAGGTGCGCAATCAGGGAACGCTGTTGGGTAAAAAACAGTTTCAGCTTGATGCGGCCATCGGTTACTCTGGCAGTGCGCTCTCGGCGTTGCTGAGTGACGGGCAAGGCGATATCAATACCAAACAACTCCAACAGGATGGGGAAATTGCGGCTAAGCACCTGACGGTCAGCAGTGACACGCTGGATAACGGTGGGCGTCTGTTAGGCGTGGAACGATTAGACGTGACCAACGCGAGCACGTTGACCAACCGCGCGGGCGGTGAACGACTCAGCCATGGCGATGAGGTATTACGCAGTGGCAGCATCAATAACCTTGGACTGATGCAGGGCAATACGCTGCAATTACAGGCAGCGACGCTGGATAACGTCGCGCGCATTCAGGGAACACAATCCCTCACGCTGACTGGGTTAAGCCACTATCGTGGGCTACAAAACGGGCAACTGCTGAGTCTGGGTCGAGCCACCGTTGCCGCGCAGCAGATTGATAATGCGGGTTTGTGGCAAGCGGGTACGCTACAGATTGATGGCGACGCTCTGGAAAACAACGGGCTACTGGCCGGGCTCAACGGTATGACGCTCCAGGTTGATCAGTTGCGTAATCAGGGAGAGGTATTCTCACAAGGCAGCATCAACGGCACCGGCACGCGCTTTGATAACGCAGGCCTGTTGACCGGGCTGAGCGGTTTCGAATTCGCTACAGCGATCAAATCAATAACCTGAGCAATGCCCGTTTATTGAGCGGTGGTGACGGTGTACTGAACACCGGGCGCTTTAGCAATCTGGGACTCTGGCAGTCGGACAAGCTGCATCTAACCGCACAACAGGCGGAAAACCGGGCGCAACTGCTTGGGGTTAATAAGGTCGATATCACCCTGAGCGGGGATTTTGTTAACACCGGTACCGGTGAAGTGGCGAGCGGTGGCGCGCTGACGTTCGCGGCCAACGCGGTAGACAATGCGGGCACGGTTCAGGGGCAGCAACTGCTGCTCACTGCACAAGACGTTACGAATCAGGGCACGTTGCTCGGCTTAACCCAGTTGGCGCTGCATACACAGCGTTTGACCAACCTGCAAGGCGGTAAAATCTTCAGCGCGCAGGATCTGCTACTTGAAACCGCCGAGCTGAACCAACAGGGCCAACTGCTGGCGCTGGGTAATCTGGATGCCACCTTTACTGCGCCGCTGCTGTTTACCCAGCAGATGGCGGCGGGCAAACGTCTGTTGGTCACGGTTAACGGTGATTTCGATCAGCGCGGCACGATGCGGCTGCTGACGGACAGCCTCACCAACCGCCTCGGCACCATTCTGGCGGGCAAAGACTTGTGGATTCAGCGCGACGCGC
This sequence comes from Candidatus Symbiopectobacterium endolongispinus, assembly GCF_018777385.1. Lineage (GTDB taxonomy): Bacteria > Pseudomonadota > Gammaproteobacteria > Enterobacterales > Enterobacteriaceae > Symbiopectobacterium > Symbiopectobacterium endolongispinus. The sequence goes on from NZ_JAFJYB010000002.1 coordinate 887,107, forward strand.
AGGGCAGCGCTAACACCTCAGTCCTCAACAGATCCAGCACCATAGAAACGCAAAACGGCGATATCACCATTGTCACTGGCGACCTGACCAATCAGCGGGAAGGGTTTGTGGTGACGGAAAGTGTGACTAACACCGAAGGGCAAAATGTTGCGCCAACAGGGACATCAATATCTATTCGTACTGACGAGCTTAGAGACTATGGTTTTGGTTACTATATTGAGGATGTTTATAATAGTGAACCAGGGTCAAACGATACGCCTGGACCGGTATATTATCGCTATTGGCGCCCTGCTGTATCTTCAATTTATAATAAAAAGGAGTACTTAATATCTGAAAAAATTACTGCCATTGAATCTCCAAATGTGTCAGACTCAATTAGCTCAGCTTCGAATATATATAAATGCTAAAGTGACAAACAACTTTGCATCTGTTCTTAGTGCAAAGGGGAATATAAAAATAAACAGTGATACTGTAAACAATGCATCCTATCACGCAGGTCATTCCAAAGAGTTCGCTGTGTATAAATATACCGGTCCAGAACCAGTTTATTCATACAATGAGTTTAGATGGCAAATGGATTATAACGCTGATTATTGGAGCGATGTATGGGGTCCCTATACACGCGAGGATTTTGTAACCTTCACACTTCAAGGCACCCCAACCCTTGAAGTCACCAACGGCCAATCCTACAACGCCCTAATCCAGGCTGGCAGCACCATTTCCGCCAATGTGACGAATGATATCAGCAATACCACGGTGCAAGCGGGCAACGGCAATTATACGCCAACCGTAGTTGCCCCTACGCTGGCATCCACTCAAGCGCTTTCCGGCGTGCAGCAGCAAAATGCCAAAGCGCTGTCAGGAAAAACCACCTCAACCACCACATTGATCGATCTGCGCAGCGCACCGGGCAGTTCCGCCACGCTGTCGGATTCAAACGCCGCGGTGATGGCAGCCGGAAAAACATTGTCACTGACACCGGTCAGCCACATCACGCTGAATACTGACACACTCACAACCGGCAATAGCCAGCTCAGTGCCCCGCAGCAGGGTATCACCTCGCAAACGCTGACGCTGCAAGGGCCGGGACAGGCACAAACGGCGCAAATCGACGGCACGATTCAGCCGATGGCGGGTGACGTACTTAGCGCAACCGATACGCTGAGTAACGGACCAGCGGTGACTCATACCGACATTAATCTTGCGCAACCTAACGTCGTGGCAGTGTCATCGCAAACCAGTGCAACGCGGACGCCGATTGCGGTGGCGCAACCGGGCAGCGTCACCTTCGATCCGCTCAAGCCGCAGGTGGAAAACGTTTCAGGCACCGTCCCGTTGTCGCCAAACGCACTGCTTGCCGAAATCCAGAACGGGCTGCAAAACCTGAATAACAGCGCGCCAGTTGACTACCCACTACCGACTGGCGGCAATGGCCTGATGGTGCTCGATCCGGCCAGCGACAGCCGCTATCTGATCCACACCAATCCCAAACTGGACCAACTGGGGCAGGTGGATAATCAGTTGTTTAACGATCTCAATGCGCTACTTGGACAAAAACCGACGACCGTACCGCAGATTGAAACCTCCAGCCAATGGACACAAGCCGACAAGGTGCTGGGCTCGGAGTATCTGCTCGGCAAACTGAATCTGGATGCGGAACGGGATTACCGCTTTTTGGGCGATGTTGCCTTTGATACCCGCTATATCAGCAATGCGGTGTTGAGCCAAAGCGGCACTCGCTATCTCAACGGTATGGGCTCCGATCTGCAACAGATGCAATATCTGCTGGATAATGCCGCCAGCGCCCAACAGGCGCTGAACCTGACGCTGGGCGTGAGCCTGAGCGACGCGCAGGTAGCGCAACTGACGCGCAGTATCGTGTGGTGGGAAAACGTCGAGATCAATGGTCAAACGGTGCTGGCACTCAAGCTATATCTGGCGCAGGCGGATAAAACCAATGTTCAGGGCAGCACCATCGTCGCCAACACTCTCGATCTTAAAGCGGGCGGCAGCGTTACCAACAGCGGCACTCTCAACGCGGTGGAGCTATTGGCCATCGCCAGTGGCGATAAAATCGATAACCAACAGGGTGGCATCATCTCTTCCGATGGTGGGCTGAATCTGGTGGCGCTCAACAATATCACCAACACCGGCAGTCAGATAAAAGGCAACCAGGTGCAGTTGGTGAGCGTAAATGGCGATATCGTCAACGAGACAGTGACGCGCCAATGGCAAACCGCCGCCGGAAGCGGTGCGTTAACTTACACCGGATTGGGAAACACCGCCGCCATTAGCGCAGCGGCCAGCCGCAGCGGTGTTAATGCGATGCAGCGCACCAATCAGGGCATAAGTGCCGCCCAGTTGTTGAGCGGTGGTGACCTCTCGCTGAAAGCAGGACAAGACATCACAGCAGAAGCCGCCAGCCTCAACGCGAAAGGCAATGCGGCGCTGGCGGCAGGGCGGGATCTGAACCTGCTTTCTGAGGAAACGGAAACCTACAGCGCCAATAATTGGAAACGCCATGCCGACTGGAAGCGTTCCGAAAAACAAGAGAGCGCCACGATTACAGCGGCAGGCAATCTGGCGCTTAGTGCGGGCAATGATATCAATCTGCAAGCCGCACAAGGCACGGCCAGCGGCGCATTGACGGCGCAGGCAGGCAAAAACCTCAATCTGGTCTCTGCAACGGAAACTGAACACACCTTCTTTGAAGAAACCAAGGTCAAAAAGAAAACGTTTTCGAAAACGGTCACCCGCACGTTGCGAGAAACCGAGCAAACCAATGAGAAAGGCAGCTTGCTGTCCGGAGACAGCGTAACCCTTGCCTCCGGTCAGGATGTCAACCTGCAAGGCTCGGCTATTGCTGGGGATAAAAACGTCGCGATTGTGGCAGGGAATGACGTCAACACTGCCGCCAGCGTAGAAAACTACCTGAATTATCAAGAATACCAGAAGAAAAAGAGCGACCTTATCAGCAGCGGCGGCATTGGTTTCACCATTGGATCTACCTCGCTGAGCCAAAAAATGCGCGATCAGGCGGCGACGCAAAGTCAAAGCGTCAGCACCATCGGCAGTACCTCCGAATCGGTCGATATCAAAGCCGGGCAGCAGGTGCGTATTGAAGGCACGGATATTATGGCGAAAAAAGATATCCGGCTGGAAGGCAGCGACGTCAGTCTGCAACCAGGCTATGACCTGCGCAAACAGCAGCAGGAAACGGTGCAGAAGAGCAGTGGCATTACTATCGCACTTTCGGGTGTGGTCGGCTCAGCGCTCAACAGTGCAGTGCAAAGTATTCAGGCCGCCACACAGGAAAGCGATAGCCGTCTGACGCTGCTGCAAAGCATGAAGGCAGGGTTATCGGGCTATCAGGGCACCCAGTCGGATCTTAACAACAAAGGAGAAAGCGCATTTGTTGGCGTCAGCATCTCCCTTGGTGCGCAAACCTCGAAATCCAGCCAAAGCAGCGAACAGCAGCAAAGCTTTGGCACTACGCTCAATGCTGGCCAGGATGTGGCGATCACGGCGCGCAGCGGCGATGTGACGGTCGCGGGTAGTCAGGTCAAAGCACGGGGGAGATATTGCCCTTAATGCGGCGCAAGACGTCACACTGCTCTCTGCGCGCAACACGGAATCGATGGAGGGCAGCAACAAGAGCAGCGGCGGGGCCATCGGGGCCAGCATAGGTGTCGGCAACAGCGGTTTCGGTATCAGTATTTTCGCCAATGCCAACGTCTCGAAAGGACGGGAAACCGGCACGCTGGGCTGGACAACAAGGCGGACTTCAAGGTAGAACATTCGGGAGCGGGTATCAGTATGAGCCCGTCTATGCAGGGCAATATGCTCTCTTAGCTGGCGATGACGATGCCTTCGGCTCTGATGTCGCTTGGCAGCAACGGCAGTGCCTCGAGCACCACCTATGCTGCCGTCAGCGAGGGCAGCCTGCTGATCCGCGATAAGGCGAACCAGCAGCAGGATGTGACCACGCTGAGTCATGACGTGGAACACGCCAACAATGCCCTTAGTCCGATCTTTAACAAAGAGAAAGAGCAATAACGCCTGCGCCAGGCCCAACTTATTGGGGAAATTGGCGGTCAGGTGATGGATATTGTGCGCACGGACAGTGAGCAGCGCGCACTGAAAGCGGCAGAGGATTCAGGAAAAGCGAGGCCGCGCCCGGCAGAGGGTGCCAACGATACGGATAAAGATAAGGAATGGGCCGCGTACAAGGTCAAACTGGCGGATACACAAAGCTACAAAGACGTGATGAAGCAATACGGCGTTGGCAGCAGTTTCCAACAGGCGGCGCAGGCCGCGACGGCGGCAATACAGGCACTGGCGGGTGGCGATATCAAGCAGGCGATAGCCGGTGGTGCCGCGCCGTATCTGGCGCAGTTGGTGAAAGAAGCCACGCTGCCGGCCAAAGGCGAACCCACTCCTGAGCAAAAAGCCGCCAACCTGATGGGCCACGCCGTCGTCGGTGCCGTAGTGGCACAGCTTTCCGGCAAGGATGCGGGGGCGGGTGCACTGGGTGCGGCGAGCGGTGCGCAGGCGGGACGGAATGCAGTTGAGAATAATGCGCTCAGCCTTCGGTCTGGCCTTATGAATTACGGCCAGACTGTTGCATCCTGGAACCAGTATGCGTTGGATCACAATCTGACACCGGAACAAACTCAAGAAGGATTGAATCGAATTGCTATTGGAGAAGGGCCTTCTTGGGGGGCAGAGTATAAAGTTAAACCATAATAAAAGGTGAAGCGGCCGGAGGCGCAGGGGCCGGTTATTACTTTGATACGAGTATAGACCCATACCAGATTTCAGCTAATCGTGGAGAAACATTAGCTGTCGATGGACGTATCTCCGGGCAAGTGGGTATTCAGTTTGGACCATATTTCCCAGGGACGATTGACTCCCAAAGGAATAGTTCCGTAGGCTTAGGGATTGGAATCATTTCTAGCGAAATACCTTATGGAAAAGATGGGGTTGTCTTTAGTCTTGGAGTAGGACCAGCATGGGGATGGAGCGGTATATCAACCAATATTTCCTGTGGAAAAGTAGATGTTAATGGTTCTTCTGGAACTGAATTCTATAATTATGACTTTAACCAGGATAAAGCAAAATGAGCCATGACATCATCACGATTATAATATCAATGGTAATATTTTTTATGTCATTCTATCACTATGCTAGAAGTACCAAACTTCCCCTTAACCCCCCAGTAGGTATGAACGAGTATTTTAGTGTTATATTTTTTCTCAGAAAGGGGCCCCCAGCTTATTTTTGGGGCGAATAGCATTACTTATTGGATTTCCACTGTCATATACCCTTAAGTTTATTAGGGATGGAGAGGGGGCGGTTTACTTCTCATTGATAGTGATAACGTGGTTTATCGCTTTATATTGTTATAAATATGCTAACCGTTTCAATGAGGTAGTTGATGAGCAGAAAGGGTTTTTTAGTATACTCCTAACGGGAAAAACTTATGGGATAGCTGGTACTTTATTATGGTTGCTCCGTATTTTATACATTGCATCAGTAATATATGTTTTCTTATATAGATAATATTATTATTTTTGAGAGGTTTATTGTTGGGAATAATTATCTTAGGGATAAGGACATATCACTAGCTTAACTGAAAAGTACATGAACGTGAAGACAGATGCGGAGAAAGAACAGCTTCTCACCGACCCTAAAAAGCTGGATGCAGCGCAGCAGGCGAAGGCTCAACAGGTATCTCAGTTAATGAACAGAAAGCAGAGCTTGCCAACCTGAAAGCGCTGTAAGTGCCGGGTACTGAGGGTCGACCGCAGAGGTTGGTATGCCTGGCGTTGTCGCCGCCATCAGGTCAAATCGCGTCAGCGGTTCCGGCTTGTCTGCGATGATGCCGTCATCGAGGCATTCAATAATGCCAAACAGCGGTACGATGTCCTGCGACTGGCTGATGAACTACCGGGATATAACGTGAAAACCATTGCTACCAGTCTGCGCCGCCAAGGCTGCGGGCAAAAGCCGCCCGGAAGTTCAGTCCGGTCAGCTACCGGGAGTAGGGGCTGCCTGTGTCTGAAAATCTGCTAAAGCAAGATTTTATCGCCAGCGGCCGAATCAAAAATGGGTAGGAGCACTTTCCCCATACTGACGATGTCAATATGAGTATACAAGGCCAATTCCCAGAACACCCGCCCATCGCTGTTTTGAAGCCAACCTAAGCCCTACACTGCATAAAAGACGGCACGCCGCAAAACGGCGGTATACTAAGCTACCTGGAGCATAATGAGCGTTACTTTTCAGCTTATCCAAAGTGTGAAAAAACGTACAAGGAGTTTCAATGAATTGGCAGCATGTGTTCTTTTCGGCGGCGGTTGCGCTGGTCGTGGCAAGCATTCTCACGTGGATGAGGAAAAAACAATGGATTGGTAAGGCTATGGGGGTTGTTATCTTCGTTGCTGTGATCATCGGGTGGAATGTGATTGATTCGGCGTACCTGATGCCGGATAAATCACGTTCGCTGGAATTGCAATATGCGGAAGCATCAATGGCGAAACTGCCAATTTTTCAAATCATTAAGCAATATGCGCCGGATACCTATCAGACCCTCAAGGAAAAAGTGGTTGATGCTAAAGCCGAGGGTAAAGATCTTCAGCAGGCGATCGATCTGGTGCAGGCTGACTCATCGGCCTTTTTGCTGTCCCGTCTTTATTCTGTGCCTGATGATAAGGTTATCACCACGCTGAAAGTGATGCTCGAACAAGGTGAGAATATTCAACAACAGAGCGATGAGGCCTGTTTCAAATTTTTCTTTCCTTTTGTCAGCGGTGGGGTGAACCCGTTGGCGCTGAATTCGACTGAGCTTATTCAGCGTCGAATGCATGCCGACAGTGAATTAGTGGCGGCGTCGTATACCTCCCCCCGCGCCGCCGCACAAGCGTTACAACCGGTAATACAGCGACTGTATGGACAATATGGTGCTGATTTGCAAATGATTGCTGATCCCGCGGCAAAACAGGTTGATCGCAAAAAGGCCTGTGATATTACATTACAGCTGTATCGCCACATTCTCGCACTGCCGCCACAACACGCTGCGGAGGTAATCCGTAGTGTGCTTACCAACTAAACCTGTTTACCCGAGGAAAACCCCGGTGCAAGACGCGTCAAATCTCAAATCCAGGCGCGACTTCTTTTACCTGGCAGGCGTCGGGCTTTGGCGTGCCAGTGGGTATCGCTGTGCAATCAGGTTTAAACGGGTTCAGGGCATCACGGTTGAGATAAAGCAGTAACAACACGATGGCGATCAGCAGGCATTTTTTAGTCATAAGCAGGCTATTTCATTAAATAATGCAACACGTATTACCGTGCCTGAAACGGGCAGGGGTTACACTGTGCCTGACGGAAATACGGGTCAGATCACAGCCGATGAGGAACGCACAGTGTAAAGGCTTTTATTCACGCTGTCTTCCCGAAGTTCCCGCACCATACCGGAGGTAATATGACTGTCGAGAAACTGCGTTTTGCCGCACTACAGTTAGAGCACAACCATATCTATGATATGTGCAGCCATCTGATTGGCGCAGGCGCGGAGCTGGTTGCGGTGTACAATCCTGATCCGATTAAGTGTGAACGTTTTGCCGCGCGTTTTCCTGATGTAGCGCTGGCTAGCAGTGTTGACGCGATTCTGACAAACCCAGCTATTCATCTGGTCGCTAGCGCGGCGGTGCCTGATGAACGCGCCGATCTGGGTCTGCGTGTCATGGCAGCAGGTAAAGACTATTTTACCGACAAACCGCCGCTGACCACGCTGGCACAGTTGGATGTGGTAAAAACCGCTGTGGCACAGACCGGACGCAAATATGCCGTTTATTTTAATGAGCATGTGGTGGTGGACAGTGTGTTGTACGCAGGTGAACTGGTGCGACAGGGGGCGATAGGGCGGGCTCTCCAGACCATCGGCGTTGGGCCGCATCGCGAACGCGGTGCACGTCCTGATTGGTTTTACCAGCGCCAACGCTACGGCGGCATTTTATGCGATATTTGTATTCATCAAATTGAGCAGTTTCTTTATTTTACTGGCAATACGGCAGCGAGCGTGATTGCCAGTCAGGTGGCCAACTACCAGCACCCGCACGCGCCTGAGTTCTAGGATTTTGGCGATGCCATGCTGCGCGGTGAAAATGGTGCCACAGGTTATTTTCGCTGCGACTGGTTTACGCCGGACGGACTCAGCGCTTGGGGGGGATGGGCGTCTTACCATTTTGGGCACCGAAGGGTATATTGAACTGCGTAAATATGTGGATATCACCCGCGGTGAAAGTAACATTCTCTATCTGGTGAATGCGGTGAAAGTAACATTCTCTATCTGGTGAATAAGGATGGCGAACAGCGCATTGCGACGGCGGGCAACGTCGAGCGGCGTTTTTTCCACGAATTTGTGCTGGATTACCTAAACCGCACCGAAAACGCCATGACACAGCACTGGGTGTTCACCGTGACCGAATTGGCTCTACGCGCTCAGCGCATGGCCGCCGTGGGGGAACATCAGCCTGCACCCTGGACGGGAAAAACCGTGCTGATACGTAACAGTGCGAGCGATCCACTGTTGTCGGGTACGCCGCAGGATGTCACCGACTATTGGCAACGTCTTAGCCTTGGCGATCTGACCGTGGTGGACACGACAGGCGATCATTTTAGTTGCATCACGCAGCAACACGCCGCGTCTCTGGCTGACTGTATCGCACGGCATGCACGCCCGGAGGAGGCACTGTGAAGCGGTTTTGCATCGCGATTCTGGGGGCGACAGGCAGTATCGGACGAGAAGTTACCCACTGGCTAGGCGCGGCAGGATACTCATTACGTCTCGGAGCCATACAGTCCGAGGCACTGCAAACGCTAGCACAGCGGGTCAACGCGCAGGCTCAGGTGGTCGATCTCTATCAGCAAGAGGAACTGGATGCCTTTTGTAAGGGGTGTGCACTGGTGGTGAACTGTGCGGGACCGCCCTACCTGGTGCTCGATCGGGTTGCGCGCAGTGCCGCACAGGCTGGTGCACATTATATCGATGTATCCGGTGATGCACCGGTATGGCATTTGCTGCAACAAACTCCGACCAGCGCGCGGGACTGGACCGCAGTGCTCTCGGCTGGCATGTTGCCGGGATTGGCCAATTTGATGCCTGACTGGCTGGGAGTGCAGCCTGATGATGCCATTACTGTTTACAGCGGCGGGCGTGAAAGCGTACGCGGTGCGGCAGCCTGGGATCTGGTGCTGTAGGTCAACAATCAGTACGGTACGATGGCGGCCAGTAGCTACTGGTATGGCGAAGCGAGCGCCTTCTGGGTCAAGGGGGAGCCGCATTTACGCCAGCTACCGACAGAATTGCGCCATGATTTGGCGCATTTCCCCGGTGAAGTAACGCTGCTTCCGTTTCTCAGTAGCGATGCCGAGCGTCTGGCTTTACGTCATCAATTGCGCGAGTTGCGCTGGTATAACGTGTTTAGCGGCAGCTTCTTGCGTGAGACGCTGACCGGTTTACGCGGTTGGGTCAACAGTGCTGAACGCTTGGCACAGGCAGTGGCACAGGTTGAACAGGCCAGCGAGTTCGATCTGCTGGGGCACTCACCGTATTACCGACTGGTGTTCGATCTTATCCCCCACCACACACCGCGCCGCTGCGCGGTGATCTCCACCGACAGCAGCGGTGCGTTGACAGCCGCCGTTATGGTGAGCACGGTGAATGCGTTATTGCGCGGTGATATTGCCCAAGGCTTGCATTTCGCGGATGACGTCCTGATGGCGACACAAACTTTTAACGACGTTGTCCGTCTGCATCCGGGCACGCAGATTCGCCAATACCTGCCTGATGAACGCCTCGAAGAGGGAAAGCTATGACCAGCAAAATGAAGGCCGTCGTGTGCGGCACCGCATTTGGCCGTTTTTATCTTCGCGCATTGGTGATACACTCGGACATAGAACTGGTCGGGATTCTGTCGCGCGGCTCTGAAGCTTCGGCACGCTGTGCGTGTGAGCTGGGTATCGCGCATTATCACGCGGTGGATGCGCTTCCGGATAAGGTGACGCTGGCCTGCGTGGTGGTACGCGCAGAGGTGTCCGGCGGTAGCGGTGCGGAGATCGCGTGTGCGCTTCTGCGCCGTGGAATCCACGTTTTGCAGGAACATCCACTGCATCCTGATGAACTGGCACACTGCTTTCGTACTGCGCATCAGTATGGTGTGCGCTATGACGTCAATGCGTTTTATCCCCATGTGCGTGCAGTTGCGCTTTTCTTGCAGGCCGCGGCGTTGCTGCGCAAGCAACAACCGATCGCTTATCTGGAGGGGGATGTGGCGCACAAGTACTGTATCCCTGGCTGGATATGGCGGCGCTGGGGCGTCTGCAACCTTGTCGACTGACGCTGGCGCAGCCTGCTCAGAGCGGCCCCAGATATCGGCGGTGTCCCGGTCACGCTGCGCGTGCAAAACCAGATCCATCCAGGGGATGCCGATAACCATGCGTTTTTGATGCATCGGATGACGCTAGCTACAGAGAGCGGCGTTCTGACGTTGGCGGATACGCACGGTCCAGCCCTGTGGCAGCCGCGCTTGCACACTCACCGCGATGCCACGCACCGTCTGGTGTTGGACGGACCGGGCACAGAACGCTTGGCGGCGCTGAGCAGGAGCACCTTTCCTGGCAGTGAGCCTGACACCTTTCGCGTGGTGTTCGATACCCAATGGCCACAGGCGATCAATCGGGCGCTGGATGCCTTCATCGCCAGTATCGGAAATCCAGCGTTGGCTCAGAGCCAATCCGCCTGGACATTGAGCGTCACGCGCAGTTGGCACCATATTTCAACCCTGCTTGGCCCCCCCGCGCTGATTGAACCCGCTACGCCACCTGAGGTGGCGCTGTGCCAGCAACCGTGCCAACAGGAGGCCGAATGACACGTCATTTCTTGCGTTTTTTTTCTCCCCCCTTGGCGTCGCAACCGCTGCTGGTTTGCCTGCCATATGCCGGGGGTGGGGCCAGCGCATTTCGCGCCTGGGCAACGCTGTTTGATACGCAGATCGCCGTGGCTGCCGTGCAATATCCAGGACGAGAAGATCGTTTTACTGAAGCGACTATCGATGACATGTCACGCTTGCTGGCCACGCTGATGACTGAGTTGCAACGCGATATTGCGACGCGACCCCATGCATTGCTGAGGCACAGCATGGGCGGTGCGATTGCGCATGAGCTGGCGGTCCAGTTGGAAGCGCAGGGCATGCCGCCGCGGCATCTGTTTATCTCTGGTCGGCAACCGCCCCGTTATCACCCGCGCGCCAGCGTGGTTCATCGCAGCAGTGACAGCGATATTCTGGCTGAACTGCATCGTTTGAATCCGCGCAACAACGCGCTGGCGGAGTCGCCGGAATTGGCGGCGCTGCTGGTGCCTATTATCCGGAGTGACTATCGCTTGATCGAAAATTATCGACCTCATAACACGCCTGTGATTGGCTGCCCGATTGATGTACTTGCCGGACGGGACGATCCCGATCTTCCCACCGATCAAGCCTGTGCCTGGGCCGATTACACCTCAGCATAGTGTCAGGTGCATATTTTCCCCGGTGACCATTTCTTTATCAATCAGCAACACGATGTGGTGGTTGACACCGTGCAGCAGGTGTTTCTCTCCTCGCTCACCCCTTGTACAAAAGGATAAACGATGGACGATTTCTACTCACCCGTAGCGGAATATTATGACCTGGTGGCCAGAACACATTCAGAAGGCGATACCGTGTTGCGGGAACGCCTTGCGGCCACCACCTTAAATGGTGAACCGATCCTGGATCTCGGGGCGGGAACCTGGCGCACGGTCGCAGCCATTGCCGATAGCGTGCCACAGTGTGACATTTTGGCAGTGGAGCCGGCACCAGCCATGCGCGCCGTGTTGATGCACCGTGTTATCAACGATCCGCAGTTGCGTCAGCGCGTGACCGTGGTCGCTGAACCCGTGGATCAACTGCACCTGCCGGAAAAACTGGGCGCAGTGGTGGCCTATGGCGTATTGGGGCATCTGTGCCGGGAAAAGCGTCAGCAGCTGTGGCAGCTACTGTTACCGCGCCTGTCGGCTGGCGCACCGATTTTTGTTGAATTACTGCCTCTGGAAAAACCGATCGTGCTGCCCGCCTTTCCGCTAGCTTGTGAAACGGTAGGTAAACGGCATTACACCGCATCATTGCAAGGCGAACCGGGGCCAGACGATACTATGCTGCTGACGTCCTGCTGGACGGTACGCGGCGTGCCATGCCCGGCGCAGGTGATTCGTAATCAGAGCGTCTGGCACACATTTAGTCTGGCGGAACTTGCGCAGGAAGCGGGGTTGCGCGCAGAACGTCTCACCGCTCAGGTCGGGGTGCTTTATGCATAATAATGATACGCAGGATGCTTATCTGACCGATACCCGTTTGCACGATACCGATGCTCGGCGATTGCCGCCAACGCTTGCCTGGCCGCCGGATGTCGCCCAGCACTATCAGGATGTGGGCTACTGGCAAGCGGATACGCTATCCACCCATATTATCCGTTGGCAACAAGCCTACAGTGAACACATTGCCTTGATTGCCGAAGGGCACGCCTGGCCCTATTGGAAACTGATTGGTCAGGGCAGGCGTTTTGCCACCATGCTCAGTCAACATGGGGTCTCTCCCGGTGACACGGTGTTGGTGCAGTTGCCGAATGGCGCTGATTTCGCCGTTGCCCTGTTTGCTTTATTGCTGATTGGTGCTGTGCCGGTACTGGTCGTGCCGACACTGTGTACCAAAACGGTACTTCAGGTGGCGGCGCAGGCTGGCGCCCGACGTTACCTGGGGAGCGCTCGTCTTTGCCAGAGCGAAAACGATGCGTTGACTACACAACTGGCTCAATACGGGTGTCGTACACTTTTCAGTGGCAAAACGGATCGCTTTTGTTTTTGCCAGGAGACGATGATCGCTGTACCACCGCCCGGGGATGAGGCGGGCAACATTGCGCTGCTGTTGCTGTCAGGCGGAACGACCGGCATACCGAAACTGATCCCGCGCACCCACGCCGATTATGGTTATAACTTTCAGCGCTGTGCCGAACTGTGCGCGTTGAGCTAGCGGGATCGCTATTTGGCGGCTTTGCCGATGGCGCACAATTTTTCGTTGGCGTGTCCCGGCGCGTTAGGGGTGTGGTCGCGCGGCGGTTGCGCGGTGGTTCCTGCCACGCCAGCACCGGAAGATGCTTTCGCAGCAATTGCCAGTTTTGGTATCACACTCACCGCATTGGTGCCGTCGTTAAGCCAATGCTGGCTGGAAGCACTGGACAGTGAGCTTCCTGATTTACGGTCGCTGCGTCTGATTCAGGTGGGCGGTGCCAAACTGGATTCCATTCGGGCTGGCGCGATGCTGAATCGTTTCGGATGCCAATTACAACAAGTGTTTGGTATGGCGGAGGGGCTGATCACCGCGACCAGGCTGGGCGATACGCCACACACCATCCTTACCACGCAGGGACGGCCGTTGTGTGAGAATGACGATATTCGTATTGTGGACCCCGCTGGGGTTGCCGTTTCCCCCGGTAACGCGGGTGAGCTATGGGTGCGCGTACCCTATACGATTCGAGGGTATTTCCGCGCTGGTCCCTCAGGTGGGCAGTCGTTCACGTCTGAGGGGTTTTACCGTAGCGGCGATCGGGTCCGACGTTTACCGGATGGCAATCTTTGCGTCGAAGGGCGCATCAAGGAAACTATCAACCGCCACGTTGAGTCCGTGGGGGCGGGGGACATAGAGGATGCGTTGCGCATGCACCCTGATGTGCGTGACGTGGCCGTTGTGGCCGGCTTGGATGAAACGGTGCATGCGGTGGTAGTCGCCAAACGTTCACTGCTGTTGGCGGATTTGTGTGCTTTTTTGGAACAACAGGGCGTGCCCACATCTCGATGGCCCGACGCGTTGAGCGTGGTAAAAGCATTGCCGCTTACCCCAATGGGAAAAATCAATAAACAGGCACTAACGGCGCGCATTCTCGGTCGTGTAAGGGAACAGGTAAAGGAACAACCATGATGGGATATCACAGTAGACGGCATCTGATTTTGCCTGAGGCTCAAACACTGCCAGTCATCGCAGAACTGCTCAACCAACTGAAAGGGGAAGACCATTATGTCTACGAGCGTCAATCCTGCTGGTATCTCGCGTTAGGGCAACGAGCATCGTTAACCGTTGATGCCGCTGGCGAGCAGGCGACCACCATTACCGATAACGGCATCAATACCACACGCGTCAAGGGATCGCCTGCGGAGTATGCCCGTCGCTTTCAAGCGGCACATGGCGGTGAAAATCTGCGCATCTATGGCGAAGCGGGGTTTCACTATGCGCTTTGTGTTCAGGAACACGCATACAAACCGGGGCGCTGGCCGGTGTTGAACCTGATTGTCCCGCGTGAGGAGCTGATTTTTTGCGATAACGGCGTCACCGTGTTAGCGGAGTATGCACTGCGTTGTCGGCAGTTGTCTGATTGGATATTGAGCGCCGTTGCCGTGGCGAAACGTCGAGGAGGGGATGCCCGGCTGGCGCACGTTGCCGAACTCGCCTGCGATCAGGGCGATTACTGCCAGCGTGTATGCCAGGCGATTGAAGAAATTAACGATGCTCACTACAGCAAGGTGATCCTGGCGCGAGCCATGCCTCTGAAACAATCGGTGGATATGGCAGCAACGCTGCTGCGTGGACGCCAGGCCAATACGCCGGTACGCACGTTTTTATTGCGGCAGGGAGAGCGGGAAGCCGTCGGTTTTTGTCCTGAGTTGGTGATGTCCGTCGAGCAGGACAAGGTGAGTACCGACACGCTGGCGGGCACCTGCGTAAAGCATCAGGATGCCGCGCCGCCAAACGCATTGCTGAACCATTCCTTAAGCGACGACAAAGAGATTGTTGAGCACGTCATGTCAGTCAGAGCGGCGGTAGAGGAAATGCGAGGGCTGTGCCAGCAGGAGAGTGTAGTTATCAATGATTTAATGTCGGTACGTCAGCGCGGCAACGTGCAACACCTCGGATCGCGCGTTAGCGGTGAATTGGGCTTCGGGAAGGATGCATGGGACGCTTTTGATGCCCTGTTTCCCGCGATAACCGCCACGGGCGTGCCGAAACGTGCCGCGCTGTCGGCAATTGCCCGACTTGAATCATCCCCACGTGAACTCTACTCCGGTGCCATACTCTGGTTAGACGGCAAAGCGCATTTTGAAGCGGCACTGGTGCTGCGCTCTGCGTTTCAGGATAGCCATCAGCGTTGGTTACAGGCTGGGGCCGGGGTGATTGCCCAGTCATCACCTATACGTGAATTCACTGAAACTCAGGAAAAGTTGGACAGTATTGCGCCTTATCTGGTCTATCCAGCAAAAAACGCGGTAAGGATGCAACATCAATGGACTGGAGGAAGGGTTACATGTCATCAGTACAACACCTCTCATCGCTAAAACAATTAAGCGATTTGGCACGTCATTGGGACTATGAATGTGAAATGGTCGCGGCAGAAAAAAGCCCGACCCATGAGGTCGCGTTAGAAGGTACGCTGCGGGCCGTGACGTTGCCGTATGGGATCGATCTTTGCCTTAACGACATCACTACCCGCGAAGAAGATTATCGCAGTGCCACGCTTAAACAGTGCCTGACCATTCTGTTGACTCTGTACGGGGACACGCCAAATTATTATCTGGATGATGGCCGTATGCTGGTGATGGAACTTGGCGTGGCCAAAGTGATTGCCACTCGCAGCCCGCTCCGCATCTGGTGCCGCAATCCGCGCGGCCATCATAGCCGTAGTATGGTTATTCAGGCGGCACCACGGTGTATTGTTGATGGTGAATTGGCACAGCAGATTGAACGCTTGCTACAGCATGAAGGTATTTACAGTTTTATGGTTCCGCATCACACCCTGACGTTGGCTGACAGCCTGTTTACTCTGTGCGGTAGTTGCGTGCCTGGACGTTTGCATATTCATAGCTGCGTGTTGGATCTGTTGGCGCAGGGTCTACGCGCCGTAGAACAGACGCCGTCCTTGATGCCATACACCGTACCCTGTCGGGATACGGTGCGCATTCTAAAAGTCCGCGACAAACTGCTCGCCCAGTTGGATAACAATCACTGCCTGTGCGATTTGGCGCGTGAAGCCGGAATCAGCATCAGTGCGCTCAAAAGCAAATTTACTGCGGTGATGGGGCAATCCGTGTTTTCTTTCTTGCGGGAGCAGCGGCTGATGCGTGCGCGAAAAGGGTTGGAATCAGAAGGGTGGACAGTGAAACAGGCTGCTTATTATGTTGGCTATCAACATCCCAGCAATTTCTCTACCGCTTACCGTCGCAAGTTTGGTCGTTGCCCCCGTGATGCGCTCAACGCCTGATTCTGGCTCCCGTCACAGCTATTTTGGCTTTTATCATAGTTAAGTTCGCTGGGGTGGCATCGGACCTCCCCCTACACTCTTCGCACCGAAAATAATTATCATTTCGTTTTTTTGCTGCGTTGAGGGATGGACATGCTGAACAACAAGTACTCCTGTCACAAGCGAGTCATGTACCCGCTGTGCGCGTGCGCCGGGTATATGGTGATGATGTATGTGGCAGTGGCAGCAATGCCAGCCGATACTGTGCAACCCGCTACGGCGTCGGAAGATGGCAGCGTTGTGTGGGTGAATGCCCGCAAAATCAAAGAAGATCCCCGGCGTGTGCCGCTCAGTTTGAGCGTGTTTGACAAACAAACGCTCGAAGACCTCCGTGTCGATGATATTGCCCGGCTGATCCGTGAAGTGCCGAACATAGGCATGAGCGCGCTGGGCGATGGGCGCTCCACGCATCTCTCCATGCGGGGTGTGGGAACGTTGGCGCAGCCCCTTGGGCACGATGACACCTCGGTAGTCACCTATATTGATGGCGTACCGCAGCCGCTGTTTGGTTCTGATTTACGTTTTCTCGACGTTGAACGTATCGAAGTACTGCGCGGGCCGCAGGGCACCGTGTTTGGGCGCAATGCCAAGGCTGGAGCCATCAATATCATTACGCGTCAACCGAGCGATGATACCCAGCACACGCTGCGTGCGGAAGGCGCGCTGGAGCGGCGTTCCCAGAATATCGGGCAGTTGACGCTTTCTGGCCCGCTGCGTGACGGCACGCTGAAAGGCAGTTTTTCTGCTGCCTATGCCGATCAGGGTGGTGATGTGCGCAATCAGGTCGGAGGATGGATGGGGCGGGAGCAGAATGGTGCAATGCGCACTACGTTGCTGGCAACCCCCGATGACATCACCCAACTAGTGCTCGCGCTAAGCTATGGGCGTGATCGTCTGACACCGTCCAATTTCGTGTTGCAAGGTACGCCGAACTTTCCCATCGTTGCGCTGGACCCCAAAGGCTGGGCACATCGAGAAACAGGGGCACTGTCGCTAACCGCCAATCGCACGCTTCGTACCCTGCAAGTGACGTCGGTTACCGCCTTCAATCGCTATGATTTCGACAACCTGACTAACAATTCCGAAGCCCTTACCTATGGAACCTGGTTTAACCAGCCCAGCGCAGCATTTTTACCGGCACTTGACTGGAGTACCTATGACGAAAAACAGCGCAGCTTCTATCAGGAGCTGCGGATGAGCAGCCTGGGTAAGGCCCGAGTGGGGTGGGTCGGCGGCATGAATTACCTGCACGACGACTATCGCCTGATGAACGACTACACCACGACCTCGATGTTGGCACCGAGCAACGCCAGTTCAATGATCAATGGAATACGCAACAACCATTATCAAACGGACAGCTACACGCTGTTTGGCGAACTGACCACCGCGCTGACGGAAAACGAAAAATTAAAAGGCGCACTGGGATTACGTTACACCCACGACAGTGAAGGGTATCACGCGCATTTTCAAAATAATGGTCACCGGGGTAACTTTGCCGCTTTCGATCAGCAAGGAAGATTGCAATATGACATGGTGACCGGACGTGCCGCACTACACTATCAACTGACACGCGATGCCATGCTGTATACCAGCGTGGCGCGCGGTGCCAAAAGTGGATGGTTCCCCAACTTCACCAATAATGCCCCCAATGGCATGCGGGATGACCCCTATCAGGCGTCTTCGTCGTGGAGTTATGAGGTCGGAAGCAAGAATAGTGTCGCTGGTGGGAGTGGTGAATGGAATCTGGCGCTGTTTTACAACCAGGTGCGAAACGAGCACCTGTTTGCCAAAGAAAAGAATTCGATGGTCTTTACACCACAATCTATCGATACCGCAAGCTATGGCGCGGAGTTGGACGGAGGATGGCAAGTGGCAGAGCACTGGCGGTTTGGCGGTGGCGTCGGATTCACCCATGCAGAACTGCGTAATGTGTCTACCAGCATGGCTGATAAAACCGGAGCGCGTGATGGTTATCGTGTTCCTGCCGTTCCCCGTTTTATCGCCTCGATGACCTTGGCCTATTACGACTCAGCAGCTGAGTTGGGGATCCTTGACGCCAATGTGTTTGCACTGGCACAGCACCAGTTTATCGATCAGCGTGAGGCGAATGTTAATAACAACTTTACGCTGCTCGCTTATCGCCAGATCAATCTCAGGGCGGGGTTAGAGTTTCCGTCATTGGATGTGTACCTGTTTGCGCAAAATCTGACGAATGAGCGGCCCCAGTATACCGGTATAAGTTATATGCCCGGCGTGAACGTGGTCACTGTGGGACACGGGCGAGTGATCGGTGCCGGAATGAAAGTACACATGTAGCTGTTGTGCCGCACGGTGCGGCGTACGCTGGCATTATCAGGATTCAGGATTAGGATGAGAAAACAGAGAATAATACTGCGGGTTGTTGTACTTCTTGCTCTGCTGGTTGCAGCCGTTGGGTTCTTTTGGAGACATAGTGACGTCGCTGATACCACGCGTGATGACAAAACGCTACGTATGGCCATGCTCGGCAGTCAAAATGAGACGCTGGAGTATGGTCAGGCACAAACCTACTTTCCGTGGGCGGTGATGGGAAACGTGTGTGATGTGCTGGTTCGGTGGCGCAATGGGCGGCTGGAGTACCAGTTGGCTACGGCCATCGAACCGAATGAGGATGCCACGCGCTGGACGATACGCTTGCGCTCCGATGTTTATTTCTCTGACGGCAGTCGCTTATCGGCAACCGACGTGTTAACCAGCCTACAGCAGTTGTCGCAGTCCATCGATTTTGGCAGTTTTTTTCAGGACGTTGATTTTACGCAGAGTGCCGCAACGGGGACATTGACGCTGAAATTACAACTGCGACATCTGCGCGCCGATCTGGTACCCGCGGTGCTGGCTGCAGCCAGCATGGTGTGGAAAGCCAGTCCGCAGGCCGGCGATTTCCCGGTGTGCAGCGGTCCCTGGCAGGTGAGTCTTTTTGACAGTATCAACGGTGCCGAGCTCACGCGTAATCCGTATGCTTGGCAGCCAGCCGTGTACTTTGAGCGCATCGTCATTCGCCCCTTGGCCGATGCGGCGGCGCGTGTCAATGCTTTGTTGAGCGGTGCCGCCGATTATGCGTTTGATATCCCCGTGAGCAGTGCGCGCATGTTGAACGGACAGCCCAAATATCGTGTGCTACGCAGCGGTATCGCCGGTGCCAGCGCCTTCTATTTTTCCATGAACACGCGTATTCCGCCCTTTAACGATGTCGAAGTGCGTCAGGCACTGAAGGCACTGGTTAATCGCCAACAGTTAGTGGATGTGGTGCTGGAATGGTATGGTTATCCGGGTAACGATCTGTTTGGTCAGGGTTTGCCCGGTGGGAATACGTTAGCCTGGCCGATTAAACACGATGTCGAGGCGGCTCGTCAGGTATTTGCGCAAAAAGGCATTACCACATTGACTCTGGTGACGGCCGATTTGACCCCCAGGGCTTAACAACGCCGCCGAGCTGCTGCGCCAGCAGTTGGCGGAGATTGGCGTTACGTTGACGCTGGTGCGGCTTAATCCGGCAGACTATCTCAGTGATATTCGGCGACTCCATCAAACACCGTTAATGGCGATGTTTGCGCTCAATTGCCCCTTTGTCGCCGCGCTACCCGTGCTGTTCGGCGACAATAATCCGTATAACTACGGGGGGGTGGTATCCCTCCACTATGGCAGAGCGAGTAGCCCGCCTGCGCGCTACGCCCGAACCGTCGTTGCAGCAACCGCTGTTGCAACAATTGCAAAGGCAAGTCATGCATGACGGGCCCTATCTGGTGTGGGGGTACCGGGATCAATTGTCGGCGGCGGTTGCTGACTTGCAGGGTGTGGAATTAAGTCATGGTGTACCGCTGTTTGCCGATGCTGACTGGATAAAAGGCTCGCTGGCAAATGGTCGTTAATCTGAAGCGATTCTGCCTGCTGCGTGTGTTGACCACGCTGTTTTCGCTGTGGCTGGTGAGCATACTGACGTTTTACGCGGTGGCAACCGCACCCGGTGACGCGGTGAACAGGGCACTGGGCGAGCGTGCAACCCCATCATCGCTGGCCTACTGGCGTCATCAATATGGGCTGGATAAACCGATAATGGAGCGCTATCTGAGCTGGTTCAAGGGCTCGTTAAGCGGTGAATGGGGCCGTTCGTTGATGAGCCAGAGGCCCGTTACCGACGTGATGCTGCCCGCCATGAAACGCAGCGCGACGCTGGCAGCCTGTGCAGCCGTTGTCATGTTGTTGCTGGGCTTCACCGGGGGGATTGTCGCGGCACTCTGTCACAAGGCATGGCCCGATCGATGGTTATCTACGCTGGCCTTGGCTGGGCTGAGTATCCCTGAATTTGTGATTGCCACACTGCTCATTCTGATCTTTGGGGGTATTGCCTGCGGTATATCTGCTGGCAGATATACCGCCAGTATCGCCGAGCAGGTGCGTAATCTGGTGCTGCCCGCATTGACATTAGGGCTGGTTGCCGGGTGTTACCTGCTGCGGATGGTGCGCGTTACGCTGTTGCAGCAGGTTCAGGCGCTGTGGTTCATCAATGCCCGATTAAACGGTGTGACGACGGGTGCACTGTTGCGCGACTATTTATTGCCGAACTCGGCGTCTTCGCTTATCCCGATTGTGGCTGTCATCCTCCCTTATCTGTTGAGCAGGGCGATCTTGGTTGAGCGTCTGTTTGACTACCCCGGACTTGGCAGTATGTGGGTTGATGCGTTTAATGCCCGAGACGGCGCATTACTTCAGGCGATTGTGATGCTGCTGGCGCTGAATACTGCTGTGTACTGGCTGATGGCGGATATCCTTTCCACCTTGATAGCGCGGCGTAGAACGGCATGAAAACGGTGTTGTTGGTAATGTTGTGCGTTTTGTTCGCGCCATTTTTAGCACCTTATGATCCGACGCGTAGCGTAGGATTGCCGTGGCAAGCGCCGGATGCGCTGTTTTGGTGTGGAACCGATGCGCTGGGGCGCGATGTGCTAAGCCGTGCTTTGCACGGCGATGTTGCTATGCTGCTGTTTTCGTTGATGGCAACAGTGGCTGCGTCCATTGTCGGGCTTGTCATGGGGTTGATGCTGTTGATGTTGCCCGATCGAGGATATCCATTGACGGCACTGTTAGACAGTATCCTGATGTTGCCGCCGTTATTGATCGTGATGATGACCTATTACGCACTCGGACCCTCACCACTAACACTGCTATTCGCCATCATACTGCTGAACGCGCCTTTTACCGCACGTTTTATCCGCGCGTTGGCTGAGCCAATGCTGGACAGTGATTACTTTATGGTGGCCCGTGCTGCCGGCGATTCTACTGGCCTGTTGCTTCGACGTGAAATCCTGCCGGGGGTATACCCAGCGCTGTTGGGAGATGGGGCAACGCTGCTTACGGGAGCGTTTTATCTGTTTTCCGCGGCCAGCTTTCTTGGGATCAATGCAGTCGGGCAGAGGAATGACTGAGCCAGTATGGTCCGCGAGAGCCTGGAAGGGATGGCGCTCAATCCCTGTGCCTTGTTCTTGCCAGCCGTTAGCATCGCCTGCGTGATGATGTTGATCAATCGGGCCGTTGACTGCCGGGGGCACAGATGATGTCGCCGGTGTTGCAGGTAGCGAAATTAGGCATTGATGACGCCGCAGGTAACCCGGTGCTGGCTGGTATCTCTTTCTGTCTTGATGCCGATGAAGTCTTTGCCGTTGTCGGGTGCAGCGGGGCGCCTGGCTGGGGCAGGATCCGGCACAGGAACTGGTGCCAATGCAGCGGGTTGAGCAACTGTTACTTTGGTTTGTGCCAAAAACGCCTGAAGCATTAAGTGACGCTGTCACTTTGTTGCGTGCAATGGGATTACCTGCGTATAACACCTTTCTGCATCGTTATCCGAATCAACTGTCTGGTGGTCAACGGCGGCGCGTGGCGTTAATTCGCGTACTGCTCAAGCGGCCACGATTACTCCTGTTGGATGAACCTTTCGCCGGTATCGATGACGCACAGCGCTATAACATGATGGCGTTGCTCAGGCGCTGGCAGCGACAGTATCGAGGTGCGTTGCTGCTTATCAGCCATGACGCGACCAGTGTGCGCGATCTGGCAACCCATATCCTGGTGTTACAGCAAGGGCAGCAGCAGGCATATGGCCCCATGACCAGCCTACTTGCGCAGAATGATGTTCCCTTGTTGAAGCAGTGGCAGGCACCGGATATTGCACCGATCGCGATGCCGGTCGCTACGCGCGCGGCCCCGGTGCTTGAGCTCGATCGTCTGCTGCTGGCTTTCCCGTGCTCTGGAAACCCGCTGCCGCCGTTGTCTTTGCAGCTTTATGCCAGAGAAATGGTGGTATTACACGGGGTGTCCGGTGTAGGGAAAAGCACTCTGGCTAAAACCGTGATAGGCCTTCTGGCACAGCGACAAGGAGCGCTGAGTTTGGCAGGGGAACCGTTGGCGACGGCAGTTAGACAGCGTCAACGTTGTCAACAGCAGGCGGTGGCGCTGGTACCGCAGGACCCGGCTCGGACTCTCAATCTCTTTCGGCGCGTAGGTGCACAGTTACAACAGGCATTGCGGCGTTATGGCACTTATCAGGAGCACAGTGTCGAACACTTGCTGGCTGTGGTGGCCTTGCCCGCCGCTTATGCGCGACGCTTTCCGGCACAACTCTCAGGCGGGGAATTGCAGCGGGTTGCACTGGCACGCGCGCTGGCAGCTAAACCCGCCGTCTTGATTTGTGACGAAGTCACTTCGGCGTTGGATGCGCTCACCACCAGAAAAATTCTTGTGCTTTTACAACGACTTTGCCATGAACATCATATGGCACTGTTGCTGATCACGCATCAGGTGGAAAGTGTACGTGCGCTGTGCCATCGGGTGTTACTGCTTAGCCCAGCGTCGGGCATCACCCCCTTCATTACCCCAGCAACAAGGAGAGCCAGTTAATGACGGAGCCGATAATCCCTCTATCGTCACCTACTGATTCGCTCGAGAGTATCAAACCGACGTCACTGTTAGCGCCTATTCGGGTGGGGGGGTGGATTGCGCTTGCCGCTCTGCTGCAAATGTTCTCGGCGGGGTTGGTATTGGTCCCGCTGGTTGAATTATGTGAATTGATTAAGGTGCTGATGAGTGCGTCGTTGACGCGGCATCAGGAGGCCTGGCGCGTAATTATGCTGGCCTGCGTCTGTCTGGCTTCCGGTTTGGCCCTGCGCGGTCTGGCGGAACTGATTACCCATCTGGCCGATAATCATTTGGCCTTGTCGCTACGCCGCCAATTAGCGCAACGTCTGTCTCAGGCACCGCTCGGTTGGTTTACTGCCCAGAGCAGCGGGCGGATCAAACAAGGGCTTCAGGATGATGTCACGGCGATTCATCATCTGGTGGCGCACGCCTGGCTTAATATCACCAATGCGAGCGCTACGTTGCTGTTTGTCTACGGCTATCTGCTGTGGGTCGACTGGCGCATGACGCTGGTTGCCCTGGTGCCGTTGTTGCTGTTTATGGTGTTCTACCGGCAGGTGCAGAAATGGTGTCAACGCAAAATGTCGGAATACGGTACGGCGCTGGCACAGGTGAACCAATCGGTGGTGGAGTACGTGCAGGGCATCACCGTGGTAAAGACCTTTGGCCTCAGTGGTAAAGCCCATCAGGCTTACTGTCAGGCGACATCGGATTTTCAGCGTTTTTTCCTGGATTGGGCACTGCCATTGATCAAACCCGAGTGCTTGTCTGCCGTGATCATCGCGCCGATTACCTTATTGATGTTGGTCGGCGGCATTGGGTTTATGCACCAAGGGATGCTCGGGATGACAGAACTGTTACCATTTCTGGTGATTGCGCTTGGGATCTCTGTGCCCGTCACCACGCTGAGCCACAGTGCACAATCTTTGCGCATGGCGAAAGCCGCGTTAAGACGACTTGCCACGTTGCTGACGCTCTCTACAGGTACGGTAACCGCGCTGGTCGGTGCCTCTGGCGCGGATAAATCAACCCTGGCACGCTTATTGTTGCGCTTTGATGTCCCCGATCGTGGCCAAATCACGTTAGGGGGGTATTGAGTTGAGCCAGATTGACAGCCGACATTTGTACCGCCAGATCGGTACTGTGTTTCAGGATACCCAACTGTTACGCATGAGCGTGTATGACAACATCGCGCTGGGCGATCCGCAGGCCAGTGAAGAGCAGGTTACTGCGGCTGCCAAGGCGGCGTATATTCACGAACGCATCCTGTGTTTGCCGCGCGGTTATCAATCGGTATACGGCGATGATGCCACACTGTCTGGCGGTGAGGCACAGCGGGTCAGCATTGCCCGAGCACTCTTGCTACAACCAGCCGTGCTGGTGCTGGATGAGCCCACCGCGCAGGCAAATGCCGAATCAGAAGCAGCGATACAGGCTGCGTTCAATGCGTTGATCGCGCATCAACGTTGTCAGGTGGTGCTGGTGATTGCCCACCGCCTGGAGACCATCACGCACGCAGACAACATTGTCGTGCTGTCGCATGGCCGCATTGACGCGCAAGGGGGCCATGCTGATTTGCTGGCCGGTGGCGGTGAATATGCGTGGCTGTGGGCGGCACAACAAGGGCAACAGGGGGCAATATGCTGTTGATGCGCCTGACCAGACTGATGGGTAAATCTCACGCGTTGCTGCTGCGTCACTATTTGCTGTGGGTGTGCAGCTATTGTCTGATGCAGGGGCTGACATTTGTGCTGGTGGTGCCCATCATTCGCGCCATGCTGGATCTCCGTGTGGATGATGCGTTGCTGTGGCTGCTACCGTTAGGCGTAGTGCTGACCGGCTATTTGCATTATCGCGCTGCACACAGTGGATTTCAGGTGGCAGCAACGCTGATGAATCAACTGCGTCTTCGCATTGGCGATCATGTGGTCACACTTCCGCTCGACTGGTTCGTGCGCGCCAATACCAGCCGCTTGGGCCTGTTGCTCAGTCAGGGTGTGATGGAGATCCTGGGATTGCCTGCCCACCAGTTAACCCCCCTTGTTACGGGCGGTGATCACGCCCGTGGTGGTGGCAACCATTTTTTTCGACTGGCGCGTAGCGCTGTGCGCGGCGTTTCTATTTCCCATGCTGGAGCTGGTGTATTAGTGGGCCAGACGACTGGGGCGTAACGCCGACCGGGCCGTTCAGACTGCCAATGCACAGGCGTGCGATCGCATGGTGGAGTTCGCGCAAAGCCAGCCGGTGTTACGCACCTATGGCAAAACCGCGCAGGGGTATCGGCAATTTGATCAGGCACTTGTGGCGCAAAGCCGTGCCGCACGACGTCAACTGTGGCTGGTGTTGCCGCCACTACTGCTGAACACCTGGTTAGGGCAATTGGCTTTGATGGCGCTGATGGCGGGAATTACCTGGCTGGTTGTGATGGAAGGAGATGCAGCGCAGCAAACCACGCTGTTTGCCTTACTGGTGCTGGTGAGTCGGGTTATCGACCACCTCAGTGAGGTGGCCTCCTATAGCTCGGGCATCCGTATGGCGTCAGCCCAAATGGAGGCGGCAGAAAACGTGTTGTCACAGATGTCGTTACCGGCACCGACAGATCCTGTGCCTCTACCGCAACACTACGGCATCGAGTTGTGCGACGTGACATTCGGTTACCAGCGCGGCGTTCGGGTGCTGCAAAATGTCTCTGCGACGCTGCCAGCCAATAGCATGACCGCCGTGGTGGGGGCATCCGGCTCGTGGAAAACCACCTTGACCAAATTGATTGCCCGTTTTTTCGATCCGGATAGCGGAGGAATTGCTATTGGGGGCGTTAATGTAAAAGACTTCCCGGTCGTGCAACACATGAGCATGATTTCGCAAGTGTTTCAGGACAATTATCTGTTTAGCGGGACCCTGCGGGAAAACCTGCTGATGGGGAATCCAGCGGCTGATGATGACACGTTGCGAAACGTCCTGAAACTGGAGCGTTTGAACGAAGTGGTGCAGCGCTTACCGCTGGGGCTGGATAGCCGGGTCGGCGAAGGAGGAATTGTTGTCGGGTGGTGAACGTCAGCGTGCCGCACTGGCGCGCGCATTGCTGAAAAATGCGCCAATCCTGCTGTTGGATGAAGCAACCGGTGCGTTGGACCAGGAAAATCAGGAAGCGATCGCTCAGGGGCTTAACGCATTGCGTGGCCGCTGCACCATGCTGGTCATCGCGCATCAGTTGCACACCATCCGTAATGCGGATCACATATTAGTGCTTGATCACGGGCAGATTGTGGAACAGGGCAACCATCAACAGTTGTTGGCCATGAATGGACGCTACGCGGCCTTTTGGCAGGCAAAAGTGCGCGCTGAAGGATGGCGCATTGTACATCCCCGAGAAGGATAAGGAGACGATGATGTCTGAGCCTCTGTGTGATAGTCAGCATTGCGCTACGCGTTGGCCGCTGCCAGACGTTGATTTGACGGATTTGACGCTGTTCTCTCAAGGCTTTCCCCATTCCGTTTTCACGCAATTACGACAGAGTGGGGGCGCGCTGTATCATCCGGCCACCCCGTTGACGCCTGATAACGAGGGTTTTTGGGTGTTCACGTGCTATCAGGATATTGTGCCGCTCGCCAGAGATATCGACACCTTCTCCTCGCATCGAGGCGGCGATCGTGCCGGAGGTGGAACCATGATTGAGGATCTTCCCTGCGCCGCAGGGCCGGGGACCGTCATCAATATGATGGACGATCCGCGCCATAAAGCGTTGCGACGTCTGATGGCTCCGGGGATCACCCGAGGGCGCATTGCTGCATTGGAACCCATTCTTACTGTGGCGGCGCGTCAGGCTGTCATGAGTGCGTTAGCCAAAGGGGAAGGAGATTTTGTGTCGGATATTGCCGCCGAACTTCCGCTGTTTGCCATCGCACATTTGGTCGGGATTCCTCCTGAAGATCGGCAACCGATCTCAGGTTGGATTAACGCGGTGCTTGATTATTCCGATCGTCAATTGGGGCAGAGCAGTGTCAGCAGTCAGCAGTCAGCAGTCAGCAGTCAGCAGTCAGCAGTCAGCAGTCAGCAGTCAGCAAGGAATACAGCAGTTTATGGCTTACGCACAGCACTTTGTGGAACAACGTCGTCAGGTACCCGGTGATGATATTGTTTCGCTGGCGATCGCGGGAGAACTTTCCGCTGAACTGGGCTGCTTGACTCCGATGGAGCAGGTGATGGTGTTTAGCGTGGTGATGGTGGCCGGTTTGGAAACCACGCGCAATGCTATTGCGGGCGGAATACTGGCGTTTATTCAGCATCCGAAACAGTGGCGACTGTTACAACAATAACCTGCGCGAATGAACCGGGCACTGGAGGAAATTTTACGCTGGACCTCGCCCACGCCGTACAACCGCCGCACCGCCACGCGCGATGTTGACATCGCGGGTAAACGCATCAAAGCTGGCGAGAAAGTGACGCTGTGGTGGGCCTCGGCCAATCGCGATGAACAGCAGTTTGACAACCCCTTCGCCTTTGATATCTGCCGGGAGAAAAATGCCCATTTGGCGTTCGGCAGCGGGGGACATGGCTGTCTGGGGGCGCCGTTGGCGACGCTGGAGATGTGGGTTGTCTTTCGGGAATTGCTAAACCACATTGATGCCTTCGCATTAAACGGCCCCGTGGAGTGGGTCCGCAGCAACAAACATACCGGTATTCGGCGTATGCCTCTGCGTTACAAAGGGTTATAATGATAGATTGCGTCAATGCTTTCTTGTCAGGAAGAGAAATAATAGCCGTTAAAAAATAACGGCTTATTTTTTGAATGAATATCTAGTGTTAACGGTGTAAAAATCAGTATCTGTTCAACACGCTAAGTTATTCTCATGTCTATATTGATACCGCATCGATCGTACTCAACAATTATTCCATCATCTCCACTGTATGATTCAGAAGCGCATAGTCATCGGCTCGGTGTGCTTATTTCAGCGGCTATCGAGGGGACGCCTTTACATTGTGACAGTGGTGATGGTGTCTCGGTCAAAGAACATCTTGATAGCGTATACCTCCGGGCAAAAAATAATTGTTGTGAAAGCCTTGAGTTACTACAAAATATCGCCCTTGGAAAAGGTGAGATTGCAACACTCGTCCAGGATTATCTCTGTCGTATCGTGTGCCAAGATGAAGATGGTACTGCCAACGTCGCCAAAAAGGCGCGCGCCCAGTGTCAATCGTTGATCACGGATTTCCCCCAGTGGATAAACAATACGTTTCTACAAGACCGGTTTACGCTGCTGTTCATTGCCGGCACTCACCTCAAGGACGAAGGGCCCGGTGCGGATAGTATACCGGCCATGGTGAAAGAAAAGATCACGCAGCTCGATCATCTGCCCGTCAAACCGAAAT
Source organism: Candidatus Symbiopectobacterium endolongispinus (assembly GCF_018777385.1). Lineage (GTDB taxonomy): Bacteria > Pseudomonadota > Gammaproteobacteria > Enterobacterales > Enterobacteriaceae > Symbiopectobacterium > Symbiopectobacterium endolongispinus. The sequence continues at coordinate 915,851 of NZ_JAFJYB010000002.1, forward strand.
GGTATACACCACAACAAGGAACATTTGATGCGGTAGATTACGCCACGTTCAACGATAACAACCGCCAATTGCGCTATGCATTGCCTCAAGACGGTGCCTGCCAGTTTCGAGCGGCCTTGATGCTACGAGATAGAGATGAAAATTGGTTGGAGGTCGATAAATCGATTATTTTGCAGGAAATAAAAACGACTGATTGGGAATCTAAAATACAGCGGGCGATAAAAAACGCCATCGCTAGCATGGGTGAGATTTACGGTTATTTTCCTGTCGCTGATGGGGAATGTGTTGATGCGATGATTTACAACAATACCATTGCTAACGGTGATTTTACACTCTATTCGCCACAGAGGGTGAGAGAGGCATTACCAGATGCATTAAGAAAAATAAAATATCAGGAAAATGGCAATGACTATTTATATGATATGTCTTTTGAACAATGGGAAAACTTTACCCATCTTATTTCTGAAAATCTGACTCAACAATTGAGCATCAACGTGCGTGACAGCACATTGCCCTATGCTGAGTACAATGTCGAACAGGCGCATTACAATGTGATCGTTGCCGCAGATGACAACTTTCCCCGCGCCTAGTTTCAACTATGCTTGAAGGGTAAAAAGCGATTTTTTATGAATGATGTCATGACATCATTCTGTTGCTTATTATATTGATGCTAACAATGCGAGTTGCATCACATTCTGACGAGATGGGGTGTTTATCCATATAATATAGCAGGAAACTGCATTTTTCGTTGTCCGCCCCAAGATTACCATTTCTTGGATTTTTTACTGAAAAATCACTCTACTTAGACAATAAACGTAAGCTGAGAAAATAACTTCCATCGGCAGATGACGCGGCGGCGTTATGTGGAATACCGCATCACGGGTAAGTCACCGTGGCGCAGTTCCCTGGCAAATGGTGAGTAACGAGGCTGAAAATGATGAAGAAACGTCTTCTCTGTGGCGTAGTGTCCTCCATGCTGTTGGGCATGTCGCTTATCGCAACACCAGTCTATGCAGAACAAAAAACGGTCGTCAATATCGCAAAAGTGGATGGCATGCCCTGGTTCAACCGCATGGGCGAAGGTGTCGTTCAGGCCGGTAAAGATTTCAACGTCAACGCGACCCAGGTGGGGCCTGCCAGTACCGATGCACCGCAACAGGTCAAAATCATCGAGGATCTGATCGCCCGCAAAGTCAATGCCATTACCATCGTGCCGAATGATGCTAACGTGCTGGAACCCGTGTTCAAGAAAGCGCGTGATGGCGGTATCGTGGTGTTAACCAACGAATCACCGGGGCAGCCCAGTGCCAACTGGGATGTGGAAATCATTGATAACCAAAAATTCGCTGCGGAATACGTGGAGCAGATGGCGAAACGTATGGGAGGAAAAGGGGGCTACGTCATCTATGTGGGCAGCCTGACGGTGCCGCAGCATAACCTGTGAGCTGATTTGCTGGTGAAATACCAGAAAGAGCATTATCCCGACATGTTTGAAGTCACCAAGCGTATGCCGGTGGCGGAAAGCGTAGATGATTCGCGTCGCACTACGCTGGATTTGATGCGCGCCTATCCGGATATGAAAGCAGTGGTGTCCTTAGGTTCAAACGGTCCCATCGGTGTCGGGTGGGCAGTGCAGGAGAAACGCGCAAAAAATAAAGTGGCGGTTTACGGCATGATGATCCCGTCGCAAGCGGCTTCGTTGATCAAGAGCGGTGATATCACTGCGGGTATTACCTACGATCCTGCTAGCGCAGGCTATGCGTTAGCAGCGGTTGCAAGCACGTTGCTCAACGGTGAGGCGATCGCCGAGGGTTTCTCGGTTAGAAATCTGGGCAAAGCGGATGTGGATAACGAAAAACGTATTATTCGTTTCCACAAAGTGTTGCTGGTGACCAAAGAAAATATCGATACGCTCTATTGATTCTGCTTATTCGGGGCGCCCAGCGCCCCGCTTTCCTGTTTGCCAGGGGGTGTTATGGAACCATTCCTGTCCCTGAGCCACGTCAGTAAAACGTTTCATGGCACGCGTGCGCTCAATGATATTTCGCTCACCTTTATGCCGGGCGAAGTGCACTGCCTCGCCGGACAAAACGGCTGCGGCAAGTCGACGCTCATCAAGATAATCTCCGGGGTATACCAGCCGGATGCCAAGGCGCGCATTGCGCTGGGCGGTAAAATCTGGCCTAAATTGACGCCGGGTGCATCAGTAGCACAGGGCATCCAGGTGATTTATCAGGACTTATCACTGTTTCCCAATTTGAGCGTTTGGGAAAACATCGTTATCAACCACTATCATCACGGCCTGCTGGTGAAACGCAAGGCGCTGCGCCAGATCGCAGAGCGCGCGCTGGCGAGCATCAACGTCAACTTACCGCTCGATGCGCAGGTGGAGTCGCTCTCGATTGCGCGCTGCCAACTGGTGGCTATCTGCCGGGCGTTAGCGCAGGATGCCAGGCTGCTCATTATGGATGAACCCACTGCCCCCTTGACGCATCAGGAAATGGAAGGGTTGCTGCACGTGGTGCGCCAACTGCGTGAGCGCGGTATCTGCGTGGTGTTTGTTGGCCACCGGTTGGAAGAAGTCATGGCGGTATCCGATCGTATCACTGTGCTAAAAGACGGCAACCTGGTGGGAACCTATCCCGCCAACGAAATGAGTACGCGCCAGCTCGGCATGTTGATGACCGGGCAAGTTTTTGACTACCACATCCGCGAACCTTGGCAGGGTGATGCGGCTCGCAAGGTGCTGGAGTTGCTGGAGGTGCGGCAGCTTAGCCGCGCGGACGAGTACCGTGATATCTCATTTTCGCTCGGCGCGGGGGAAATTGTTTCCATCATAGGACTGCTGGGAGCGGGGCGCACCGAGCTCTGCCTGAGTCTGTTTGGTATGACGCGCCCTGACAGCGGAGAGGTACGAATCGACGGTCAAACGGTGCAGTTGCGCAGCAACCGTGACGCACTGCGCTATGGCATTGGCTATGTGTCGGAAGACCGTATGTCACGCGGGTTGGTGATGGCGCAGTCCATTGAGGACAACATTATCAGCACAGTTTTCGACAAGGTGCGCAATGCTTGCGGGCTGATCCGCAAAAAACAGGTGCAGGCGGTAGTGAACCGACCGATCGCCGCGCTGAGTATCAAAGCCCCCGATCCACGCTTGTCGGTGAGCACGCTGTCGGGAGGCAACACGCAGCGCATTTCCATTGCCAAATGGCTGGCAATCGATCCACGGGTACTGATTATGGACAGTCCCACGGTCGGCGTCGATATCGCCAATAAAGCCGGGATTTATCACATCATCAGCGAACTGGCTGCACAAGGGATCGCCATCCTGATGATCTGTGATGAACTGGATGAAGCCTGGTATCAAAGTCACCGTATCCTGGTGATGAAACAGGGGGAAATCCATCATACGTTCACCCCTGGCACCAGTAACCCCACGGAGATTGCCGGAGTTGTAAATGGCTGATTTAAAAAATTACCGGCATGAAATATGGCTGGCGTTGCTGATTCTGGTGCTGTTTATCGGGTTGGCCTGGCGTAGCGATGAATTTCTGACGCTGGGGAATTTGTACGATTTGGTCAACAACTACGCCATGTTGACTATTCTGGCCTGCGGACTGTTCATGGTGCTGATTTCCGGCGGGATTGATATCTCGTTTCCTGCCATGGCAATCATCGCGCAGTACGTGATGGTGCTGATACTGCGCGATATCGGTGGCAATTTTGTCGTGGCTTACCTGATTGCCGGCGGTGTGGGCATCCTGCTTGGCAGTGTGAATGCCATTCTGGTTAATCGGCTGCGGGTGCCTTCCATCATCATTACCATCTCTACGCTGAACATCTTTTACGGTCTGCTGCTGTGGTTTAGCAAATGGGTGTGGCTGTACGACTTCCCCACATGGTTTGAGTCAGGCTTTATGCTGTTCAAGTACACTGATGCTGATGGTTACGACTATGGGTTGGGGTTGCCCATGCTCACCATGTTCGCGGTGTTGGCATTGACCGCTTTTATCATGAATTTCACCACCGTTGGACGCAAGATTTATGCCCTAGGTGGAAATCGTGAATCGGCCAGCCGTCTTGGATTTAGCGTATTGCTTCTGCAATGGTTTGTTTATGGCTATATGGGACTGATGTCCGGCGTGGCTGGCGTAGTGCAATACTGGACGGTGCGCACCGTCGCCCAGGACTCGCTGCTGGGCTACGAATTGACGGTGCTGGCTGCGGTGGTGCTAGGCGGCACTAGCCTGGTGGGTGGGCGTGGCACGCTTATCGGTACCGCGCTCGGGGTGATCCTGCTGGCAGTGTTGCAGAATGGGCTCAATTTGCTGGGAGTCTCTTCCTATTGGCAGACCTTGATCACCGGCATCATCATTGTGGTTAGCATCAGTGCCACAGCGTGGAGCCAGCACCAAAACCGGAGTCTGCTATGAAGATATCGCTGCGCGAGAACGTAGAAACCTACCTGATGGGCTTGCTGGTGCTGACAGTGATTGGGTTTAGCATCACCATGCTGTGCGATGGCATCAACCTGTCGATCATTTCGACGGCGAATGCCTGCTCGTCGGTGATGGCCTGAGTGGCAGTCAGTTACCCGTCGTCGCTGTTGACCGTGATTGCCACGCTGACGGCGGGCGTTGGGGCGGCTGCGCTGATTGGGCTGTGTAACGGCGTGTTGATTGCGGGCCTCAGGGTATCGCCGATCCTGGCGACGCTTGGCATGATGACGTTGCTCAAGGGGATCAATATTTTGATTACGTGTGGCAGTGCCATTGCCAATTATCCCGAATGGGTACTGTGGTTAAATCGCGCACAGTAGTTTGGTGTGCCGCTACCGATGTGGCTGTTTGTGGTAGTTGCCATCGGGCTCTGGCTGGTGCTGGAGCGCAGTACGTTGGGCAGGGCTATTTATCTTATCGGCTCCAATGAGCGCGCCACCGGATATTCCGGCATCAATACGCGTCGGGTGCTGGTGTGGGTGTATGTGATTTCCGCACTGTTGTGCGCCGTGGCGGCATTTTTAATGATGTCGAAACTCAATTCTGCCAAAGCCTCTTACGGGGAGTCTTACCTGTTGACCTACATTCTGGCGGTGGTGCTTGGCGGTGTGAATCCCGATGGCGGTAGCGGAAAGATTGTCGGCATGGTGCTGGCATTGATCCTGCTGCAAACTATTGAAAGCGGCTTCAATATTATGGGCGTCAGCCCGTACCTCACTCTGGCGCTGTGGGGGCTCTGCTGCTGTGTTTCATTGGCGCGAAAGGGCAATTGGGGCTTAACAAGGCGTAATCATGGCCCGGTAGCGGACTCACTGCCGTCCGCTACCGGCGTGTCAGCGGCGGTTATCTGGCCGCGTTATTACCTAATGCAATCTCCACCTGATGGGATTGCCCGTCGTCGATGAGCGGTATTTTGCCTTGCGGCAGTTCGTTACCATCCAGTGTCAGACGGTATTCGCCGCTGCTGTTACGCAGGGTGATGTCATAGTGGCTGCTGCCGAACTGATAACTGAGGCTGGCCGACGGCCAGTCGTGGGGCAGTTCGGTAGCAATGGTGAGTACATCTCCGTGGCGTGTCACCCCCAGCAGCGCTTCGATAATCAGGCGATAGGCCCAGCCCGCCGGACCGGTATACCAACTCCAGCCACCGCCCCCGGTATGAGGTTCGACGCTGTAGATATCCGCCGTCATTACATAGGGTTCGACTTTATAGCGCGCCGCAGCCTGCGAGGTCAGGTTGTGGTTGATCGGATTGATCATCGACCAAAGCTCCCAGGCACGCGCCCGATTGCCGCTATGCGCAAACGCCATGATCGCCCAAATCGCACCGTGGGTGTACTGTCCACCGTTTTCCCGCACGCCGGGCACGTAGCCTTGAATGTATCCCGGGTTTGGCCCGTTGCCATTAAACGGGGGTGTCAGCAGTTGGATGAAGCCGGCGTCCTGATTGACCAGGTAGGTATCCAACGCCCTCATGGCCTGTGCACTGCGTTGCGGGTTACCCGCGCCTGACAGCACCGACCAGCTTTGGGCAATGGCATCGATTTGGCATTCCGTTGACAGGTGCGAGCCCAGCGGCTCTCCGTTGTCAAAATAGCCACGGCGATACCAGGCTACGTCCCAGGCATGGGCTTCAATCTTTTGTGCAATTGCTTCGCATGTTCGCGGCAGCGGGTGGCAATGGTATGTTCCTGACGGCGCTCGGCCAGTGCGGCAAAGCGCTGCAAAATATCGTACAGGAAGAAGGCCAACCAGACGCTTTCGCCTTTACCTTCCAGTCCTACCAGGTTCATGCCATCGTTCCAGTCCCCGGCCCCCATCAGTGGCAAACCGTGGCGACCAGTGGCAAGCCCGTGCTCGATAGCGCGCACGCTGTGTTGCCACAACGTTTCAGACTGCGCACTGACCACTGGCTGCTCGTAGGCCGACTCTTCTAATCATCCGAGCAGCGGGTGCGCACCCCATTGCCCAAAGGTGGATGCCACCAGTGTTGTACATCCCCTTCAATAAACTGGCGTGAGGCGCAGAGTAAAAGTTGATCGTGCAGCCGCTCGGGGGCGGCATGGCTGAGTGCCAGCGTGTCCTGAAGCTGATCGCGAAAACCAAATGCGCCGCCGGATTGGTAATAACCGCTGCGCGCCATGATGCAACACGCCAGAGTCTGGTACAGCAGCCAGCCGTTGGCTAGCAGATTAACGGCGGCATCGGGCGTATTGACGATGACCTTATCAAGCATCTGGTGCCAATAACGGTGTACGTCGGCCAACTCGCGCTGGGCGGCGGTTTCATTCAGGTAACGCGCAATCAGCGCTTCAGCCTCCTGCTGGTTGTTACCCATGCCGAGTGCGAACACCAGCGTTTGCCGATCGCCATCGATCAACGTGATAACGGACTATACGGTGGCACAGGGTTCGATCCCTGCTCCGGTTTTCTCCGACAGCGTGCTATGCGCCATGGCTGCCGGACGATAGCGCGAACCGTTGCGTCCGAGAAACTCACGCCGATCGGCGGTAAATGAACACTGCGCGCCGCTGACGGCGAAAAACGCCGTTTGCTCCGAGCCGTTACTGACGTAATGGTTAGTGACCAGAATTCCGCAGCCTTTGTGTACGTTGGCCGGACGCGTTGCAACGTGCAGCACGCTGGAAAGACGAGAAACGCCGAGCACCCATTCAACGTAGCAGGTTGCGGAAAGCTTGCGTGTACGGCCTGAACGGTTGTGAAGGGTGAGCATAGCGAGTTTCACCGGGGCATCCAGCGCGACCAGTACGGTTAATTCGCTGTCAATACCGGTTTCGCGATGGGCAAATACACTATAGCCAAAGCCGTGACGCGATAGGTAAGCCCCCTGACCGCGTAGGGGGAGCGTGGTTGGCGACCATACAGCACCACTCTCTTAATCACGTAAGTAAAAAGATTCCCCAGAGCGGTCGCTGATCGGATCGTTTCCCCAGGGCGTTAACCGGTATTCATGGGCATTTTCATACCAGGTGTAGGCTTGTCCCGCTTCTGAAACGACGCTGCCGAACTGGGCGTTAGCCAGCACATTCGACCAGGGGGTAGGGGTCGTTTTACCTTCGTTCAACACGATGTGGTATTCCCGGCCATCCGCAGAGAACCCCCCGATACCATTGAAAAATTGCAGGTTGTATGTGTCGGGATGCCAGAGATGACAGTGTGCGCTATCTCCTGACGTTCGGGCTATTCGCGTGGTTTGAGGAGCAACAGTGCCGGACAGTTTTTGGGTCAACGGTGTTGAGAGGTCACCGGCACGATCGTCGAGCAAAACATGCGCCACGCTCATCAATAGCAGGCGATCCTCGGCGGAGAGCTGTTCACCGTTGCGCACGAAGATGCCGCCCGGTTTGTCGATTTGATTGCCTTCTGCGCAGGCGGTGATCAGGTTGATGATGCGGTGATGCAGTTCCTGCTGGTAGCCACCTTGACGGGTGTTGAGGATAACCATATCCAACTTCAGGCCTTTTAGCCGCCAGTAGTGGTGCGCCTGAATAAGTGCAGTGATCAGCGTCATGCTTTCATCGCTGGTGACGGTCAACAGCACAATCGGCAAGTCGCCAGAAATTCCCCATCCCCACAGACCAGATTGCCCTCGACGGTTACGCGTGATGACGTGCCCTTCAGCGCGTAATTCCGCCACAGGGAACAGCACGGCGCTGGCAAGACGGTTGAACAGGGCCGCGTCGTCCTCATTGGCATTGATTTGCCGCAGCAAAATATGGCTGTGGGAACTCGCCAATTCAAATACCCGGTTGGCAATCGGCCCATCGCGGTATTTCTCCATCAGCGCCTGACTGTGGGTGCGGCTTTCCGTCACGCCATAGAACACGTCTATCGTGACCGGAACGCCGGGTGGCAATACCACGCTCTGACGTATCGCCAGAATAGGATCGAGTACGGCACCAGCACTATTGCTTAGTGGACCGGATTGGCGCAGTGCGGTGGCCGTGGCGGGCACATGTCCGCGCCCCAGGAAAGCGGCTCGGTCAGTATCAAAGGACACCGTACTTTCCACCTGTCCACGCACCACCGCCATGTGGAACAGCCAGGGCCCGCGTTCTTCCGGGGCGCGTGGACGACGGTGGCACAAAATGGCATCCCGGTCAGGGACCAGTTTGGTTTGCACAAACAGGTTGCTGAATGCCGGATGGGCCAGATCGCTTGCCATGGGGGCCAGCACCACCTCGGCATAGGTGGTCAGTGCAATGGTGCGTGGGTGACGCCCGCGATGCAGCAGGGTTATCCGGCGCAGTTCGATATCATCTTCCGGTGACACTACAATATGGGTTTTTACGCGCAGGCTGTCCGCTTTGCGGGTGAACTCGGCGCCGGCATCAGTGAAAATCACCTCGTAGTGGCTGGCCACATCACCGTCGGCTTGCCAGGTGGTAGTCATGGTTGGAAAGCAACTGCACTTCAGGAAGCGGCGCATCGGCGTCATGAAAGCGACGCGGTTGGTATTGTGCCGGTTTGAGTCGACCATCGTAGGTATCGAAGTGCCGACGTGGGCTGTAGGGCTCAATGGCTTCAGGAACACATTCTTGCAGCAGGCGCGCAGATTGAAACGCCGCACTCGACATAAAACGTTCAACCATCGGTGCACCCAAGAGTACATGAGAGAGCGCCTGAAAGGCCATGCCTTGGTGGTGTGCCATCCACGAACGCACTATGGCATAGGTCTGCCCGCTGGCTAAACGCGACGGGTGTAATCCAGCGTTTCATAGAAGCCATATTCACCGTGAGCGCCGAGCTTTTTCAACTGCGCCAGATTGTCGCAGGACTTATCCGGGATGTTCATCAGTGCCATTAACGTGGCGTAAGGGGCGATCACCGTATCATCGGCCAACCCACGACGCAGGCCGAGGTCCGGCACACCGAACGCGTGATACTGGTAATTTTGCGCGGCATCGAAAGCGTAATAACCCGATTCGGAAATGCCCCACGGCACGCCACGCTCTCATCCCCAGCGTATCTGGCGCTCGACGGCAGACTGGCTCATCTTCTCCAGCAAACTGCCGGGATAGGTCGGCACCACCAGATTGGGCATCAAGTATTCGAACATCGAACCGCTCCAGGACATCAGCGCAGTTTCATTGTCGATTTTGGTAAACAACCGACCCAGCGCCGACCAGCTTTTCACCGGCAACTGGTTGGTGGCGATGGCCATGAAACTGGTCAGACGGATTTCTGAAGGCAGCAGATCGTAATGGCTGCTATACAGCGCGTTATTTTCAACGTTGAATCCCACGCTGAGCCGGTTGGTAGTGACATTGTAGAGAAACGCAAAGTCCATCTGGGCATGTTGGTGCAGACGCTGTTCGATGTTTGCCATCAGGCTAAGCTGTGCGTGTGCTTCGTGCACCGTTGCTGCGTCAGGCGTTCCCGAACCGGCAGGGCTGGCCTGAGCCAACTAGGAGAGCGACGGTAGCGGGGCGTCGCCCCAATCCTCTGGCAGCCAGCCAAGCAGCGTCGACCAGGCGTCGCACAGCGCACTCAACTGTTGATGAAGGCGTTCAACCCAGCGCTGAACCTGCTGCTCATTCGTATGGCACAGGTTGAGTAATCGACTGGCGAGGTCGCACATGTGCACCAGTTCACCAAATAAGGCCGTAGGTGAGAGTGAGGCGGCGCGAGTACAGTGGCGCTGCATTTGGCGCAGTGTGGTTGGCGCATTCCGGCCCCAGAGCCTGACCAGAATCCGCAGCGTATCATCAAGACCAGCCACAACCTGTGCGGCATCAAAAACCGGCTGATGACGCAGTAAGCGCATGGCCGCGTGCAGCGTGAGCAGGTGACCGGTCATATTGCCACTGTCAACGCTGGATATGTAGCGCGGGGACGGCGGGGTCAGCGTGCGAGTGTCGTACCAGTTATACAAATGGCCGCGATAATGCTCCAGTTTGTCCAGCGTATCCAGGGTGGATGCGATGCGCGTCAGAGCACCTTCCAGCGGTAGATAGCCGAAATCACGGGCAGTCAGCGTTGCCATCAACGAAAGACCAATGTTGGTGGGTGAAGTGCGATGAGCTATAACTGCGTGCGGCGTTTCCTGATAATTGTCCGGCGGCAGCCAGTTGTCGCCTGCGGTGACAAAGGTATCGAAAAATGCCCAAATTTCCCGGCTGTTTTGTCGCAGTCGTCTCTGCTGCTTGCTTGTCAGCACCGTTCGCTGGGGTTGTGGTTCGCGGCTCATCCAGCCCATCAGTAGCGGCGTGAGACACCAGAGCGCCCCAAGAGGCAGTGCCACCGTCAACGACATAGGCGCAAACTGTGCGCTAAGCAGCGGAAGTGCCAGTCCTGTCGCTACGTTGAGCCACATGGCGCGGTAAAAACGCCTTGGCGTCGTGTCGCGTTGCGCGTTGCACTGTGCAAATGGGGTCCATTGATTGAGGTTACGTCGGCTGAAACCTAGTCGCCACAGGGTGATGGCGTGTAGCGAATACCCTGCGCGGTGCGGCAGAGTGAGAATCTCGATGCCCATACGCAGTAAGCGTTGGCGTGCGCCGCGAATCACTAACCGCACATGCTGCTCGAATGGACGTCTCCGAGGCTTGCTGATGATGCCCTGAAACGTGGACAGCAGCGTGGGCAGCAGCATTGTCAGCGTTAATGCTGACAGCCAATAGGCCTTGTTGGGCACGACTAACAAGGCGCAGAGCAACACTGTTAAAAATGCAGGCTGTACCAGGCTACGGCGCAAATTATCGAACAGTTTCCAACGTGAAAGCAGGCTCAATGGGTTTTTAGGCACGCATCACCTGGGGCTTCAGCCAGTTAAGCAGTTGCCAGTCGCCCCGAATCCAGCGTGTGCGGCGGGCCACATCAGTCAGATAATGGTTCTGGTACTGTTCGTACAGCAGCACGTTGCTGACCAGTCCTGAACGGGCATAACAGCCTTCGAGCAGATCGTAGCTTAGCACCAAATTTCCGGACATACCTGCTGCGTTGCGGCAATAAAGGTATCCACATCGTAGATACCTTTGCCAATAAAAGAGCCTTCGCCAAACAGATCCTGATATATGTCAGATAACATCATGGTGTAGGGATCGTTGCCTGCCGCACCGCTGAACAATGAGGCATAACGACCTTGCCCTTAACGGGGGATCTCCTCTGCCATTCCCGGCTGCAAAATACCATAGTCTGCAACCACGCGCTGGCAAGCCGGATCGTACTGCGGATGGTTGAGGGGATGTGTCAGCGTGGCAATCAGTTTGTGTGCGGTGTCACGCGGCAGCACGGTATCGCAATCAAGTGTGATGACATATTTGATCGTGTTTACCGGGCCCGTTGCGTTACCGACAATGTGGGAAAATTGCCCTTCTGGATGGCGCAGCCAGTGGTTTAACAGGGCCAGCTTACCGCGCTTTCGCTCATACCCCATCCATACCCCTTGTTTTGGGTTCCAGGCGGGTGCGCGGTGCAGCAGATAAAAGGCCGGATCGCTGTCACGGGCATAGCGGCGGTTGAGCGCGCGGGTTTGTTCGTCTGCCCATGCCAAGAGATCGTTGTGCTCCTGTGTGTCAGGGGTGGTACTGTCAACAAAATCAGTGAGCAGCGCAAAATAGAGGTGTGTACTGGTGTTCGCCAGATAGCACACTTCAAGTCGCTTGAGCAGTTTACGGATACTCTCGCGGCTGGTCAGCAGGCAGGGGATCACCACCATGCTACTGAATACGGCGGGTATCTCGCGAGAAAAATCCATGCGAGGTAACGGCGTAGGCGCGCGGCAACGCGTGGTTGCCTCACTTAACAGGAAAGTGGCTAACTGACTGGCGACCAACATCAACGGCAGGGCTAACAACCACAGAGTCCAGCCCATGCCATGTTCATGGGTTTTGAGCAGTAAATGAGCGGTGAACGCCGTGGTGGGTAGGCTAAGACTGCCCAGCCAGGAAAGCAGCGGGATCTGATTAAAACCGTCTCGTAATCGCGCCAGCCATGAGATGTCGGTTGCCAGTTGTTGCTCCAGACGCGCTCTTCCATCACCAATCAAATAGTAGCCCACATGGTTAGCGGTGGTACTGGCATCCCCCTCGCGTGCCAGAGCAAGCACCTGCTGTGCAATCTCACCCTAGCTGTGGTGGCTATGGCGGGCAAGCATCTCAATCACATGGCGATAGTGATCCCGGGTGTCAAAATGCATCTCGGGATAGACATCCGCAGGGTCCTGTTGCAGCGTCCGGTCAACCAGGCTCATTGCCTCGGTGAAATCTGCCCAGTGGGCTTCACTCAGTAACCGCAACCCGTTAATGCTGTTACTGACGGAAAGCTGCTGGGCGGCGAGTTGCTGACTAAAGCGCTGCGTTAGTGCGTCAGCGGTAGTGCCGTTATCCGCCAGTTGTTGTTCTAACCACGTCAGCGGCAGCATCAGCAGATGGCCTCGCCCTTGCAAGCGGCGTACTAACTCGGCCACAAACGCGCTGTTTAATGGTGGTTTGGAACGGGCCAAATCAGCAATCAACATCACCAATTCTGATGGGCGTTGTTCAGCACAGGCGACAAGTTTGCTCACCCAGCGCTCCGCTAACTGGCGTGCCTGCTGGGTGTTTGCCACCTCAACGCTGACGCGGCGTAAATTTTCAATCAATGCCAGGCGCAACATACCGGGCAATGCCCAGAGTTCTCCCAAGGTGAGCGGAGCCACCTCTTGATATGCAACGATAAAATGACTGAGGCTCTCTTTGTCCCATCGCCCATCGCCGTGGGCGATAATTTCGGTGGCAATGTCATAAATACGCGGGCGACGGTGGGGAGGGAGTAAAACAGGTAGCCCTTTGCCAAAATCCTTGGGTAAGTGGTACCTCACCAGACGGATTTGTTCCTCAATCAGATAGTAATTACCCAGTAACCATTCCCCTGCGGGCGTAATACTGGCTTTATCGGCGGCACTAAGCATCGAGCAATGCCGCGTGATGACCGCTTCATTCTCCGCCAGACGCCGGGTTAAATGGTAAGGCATTTATGTGGAAGATAGTTTATGGTATTTCGCCAGCGTTTTACCGTACTGTGCCATCTGTGCGCTTGAGAAAAGTGCTGTCTTCAGAGGGTCATCATCTGCGTCTGGCGTCGCAGACCACGCCGGGGACGGTTGCCGTTGCTTTGTTAGGGAGGAAAACCATTGCGTTAAACGTATTTTCATCAGATAACTCATCACCATTTAAGTCTACACTGCGGCCAAATTGATTTGAGTATAGATTAAATATCGAATTATTGGTCTTTGTGCGATATTAAACTCTGTTATAGTAACCTTGGTTGATTTTATTGACTGATTATTGGTTTGATGCAAAGTAATAGCGAAAGTGGCCATGAATTCAATTCATAACGCTATTGCCCTTTTCAGGGATTAATCAGGCGCTACCTATCAGGTAGGATGCGAAAGTACGCTGGCCCTTCTGATGGCCTTGGCGCTAACGGCTTAGTGAATAAACATGGATCAACTGCAACAACCCATTACCCACAAACGATTACAACAGGGCGGATGGGGATTTATTGTCATCCTCAGCGCCTTGATGGCTTTTACTTCACTTTCTACCGATATCTATCTGCCTGCGATGCCAGTGATGGGCAGCGATCTGCACGGTAACGCTGAATTAATCATTACCGGATTTCTGGTCGGTTTTGCCATTGCGCAGCTAATTTGGGGCCCGATCAGCGATCGCATTGGGCGGCGTCGGCCGCTGTTTATCGGCATGGTGCTGTTTGTTATTGGCTCTATCGGTTGCGCTCGCTCCACCTCTATTGAACAGATTGTGTTTTGGCGTGTGTTTCAGGCGCTGGGGGCCTGTACCGGACCGATGCTGGCGTGCGCGATGATCCGCGATCTGTTTGCCCGTACGCGCGCTGCCCAGATGCTCTCCACGTTGGTGATGGCGATTGCGCCGATTGTTGGCCCGCTACTGGGCGGACAGATTATTCGTGTCAGTACCTGGCCGATGATTTTCTGGCTGCTGGCAGTGATAGGCATCGCGATGTTTATTTCTCTGTTGTGGCTGCCGGAAACGTTGCCGGTAGAAAAGCGCGTCAGTGCTTCATTTGCCGATGCGTTTCGCAACTATTTTTCTTTGTTGAAAAACCCAACCTATCGCCGATTTACCCTGTGCGTGACCTTTTATTATGTCTCAGCCTATGCGTTTATTGCGGGATCGCCATTGGTCTACATCCGTTATTACGGCATTGATCCGCAGCACTATGGCTGGCTTTTTGCGGTGAATATCATCGGGGTGATGGCTCTAAGTCTGGTCAACCGCAAATTGGTACAGCACTTTACGCTGGAAATATTAGTAAAATACGCCGCGCGGATCGCGGCGTTGTCCATGCTGGTTATGGCGGTGGCCGTCAAGATGCAGTGGGGCGGTAGCCTGGCTATCGTGGTGTTGGTGTTTATTTTCTTCTCCATGAACGGCATCGTGGCTGCAACCTTCACCGCAGCAGCGCTGGACGCCGTGCCGACCATGACCGGTTCGGCCTCGGCGTTGATCGGCGCATTACAATACGGAAGCGGTATTATCTCCTCGCTGTTGCTGGCGTGGTTAAGTGATGGTACGCCGTGGACCATGGCATGGATTATGGCGTTGTTTACCGCCGCCAGTGCCGCGATGGTGGCCGGCGTCGGCGCTAAACCGGTATCAGATGACTAACGTTAAGGGACAAGGGATGAATGTTATTTTCGATATGGATGGCACGCTGATTGATTCTGTGCCTGGCATACGCGCCAGTCTTGCCTACGCGCTGGATCAGCAAGGGCATCGGTTGGCCGAAGAAACAGACATCACCGCCTTGATTGGGCCCCCGATGGATCAGGTTGTCGCGACGCTGCTGGCGCCGTTTGGGGACGATCGTGTGGCGCAGACGGTGACGCTCTATCGTGAACATTATGGTCGCGTCGGACTACTTCAAGGATTGATGTATCCCGGCATTCAGCAGGTGATTCAGACGCTGCACGCCGATGGGCATCACCTGTTTGTCGCCACCTCCAAACGACAACCCTTTGCGGAACGAATACTGGCACGTATCGGCATCAGCGCGCTGTTTGACGATATTCTCGGTACACCGTTGGATGGCAGTATGGACGATAAGCGATTGCTGGTCGCGCACCTGCTAGGCAAGCAGGGGTTGTTGCCTTCCTCATCGGTCATGGTAGGCGATCGTAAAGAAGATATTGTTAGTGCACAGCATAACCATCTGTTGTCGATTGGTACACAGTGGGGATATGGATCGCTGCAAGAGTTGACCAGCAGCGGCGCACATCGGCTGTGCCAATGGCCTGCGGATTTGCTTCCTGCTATTTATGCGCTAGCCCTGGCGTCCACGCGTTAGTATCGTAGCAAGATCACGGTCTGGATTATCAACGCGTTTTAGCCTTGGCATTCGGGTTTAATCGGGTGAATGCGAGGAAAGGGAATGGCGGTTCCACAAGATAAAACCGCGTTGTTAGCGGCAATCAACAGCGAATTCAGTAAGCTGTGCAGTGAATTTTCGCAGGTGCCAGCTGCATTAGTGGATGAACAAAGCCTGCCGGGACACGCGAAGGACACGTTGATGAGCGTGAACAACCTGGCGGCCTATCTGTTGGGTTGGAACGAATTGGTGCTGAAATGGTTGGCGCGGGATGCTGCCGGTCAGCCTATTGATTTTCCAGAAACCGGCTTCAAATGGAATGCGTTGGAACGGTTGGCGCAAAAATTCTATCACGATTATGACGCACTCCCTTTCACTCAGGTGATTGAGCGTCTGATCGCCGCTCAGACACACATTGTTGCTCACATCAACGCCAGCAGCAATGAGCAACTTTATGGCCAGGCATGGTACGGAAAATGGACCCAAGGCCGCATGATCCAGTTCAATACCGCTTCCCCTTATAGCAATGCGCGGGGGCGTTTGCGTAAATGGCGTAAGGCTATTAGTACATTCAAAACAGATGCAATGATCATTTGATTTCCAAATGGAAACTAATTTGCTATAAATATCCTATTTAATAGCTAAATTAATTTCTGTAAGGAATGCATATGGCGGCATTATCCATTTCTGAACAGGGGGCGTTGCCTGAGCCAAGCGCGTTGGAAAATGCGTTGTCCGGTTTGCAGTGTGTGCTAGTGGCACGGCGGGCGCGTTATACGCCAGAGGCGGTGACCTGGGGGCAGTAGACATTCTGGAAATGCTGCGGCTGCAAGGCGCAATGACGCCCTCTACACTGGGCGAGCGACTCGGTGTTGCACGTACCGGTATATCCAAATCACTACGCATTTTGAAATTGCCTCCGGAATTAACTTTTTTGGCGTGGAGCCTCGGATAATGGACGATCGCGGTTCATATAATGAGGAGCTAAAACTATGTTTGAAGCACTTAACAGAGCCGAATCACTCTCTGCCGAGGCTATTGCACAGCAATTCAACGCGTTGGATCAGGTTATGGCGATTGCTGAGTTTGATCTCGATGGTGGATTATGTCACGCCAATCAAAACTATCTTTCGCTGTTTGGTTACTGTGGCGATGAGATTTTGGGTTGGGATCACCGCCAATTTTGCTTTCCCTCATTTGCCAATAGCCCTGTATATGCAGCGTTTTGGGACAGTTTGCGTCAAGGTGCGTCCCATTCCGATCTGGTTGAGCGTCAGCGCCGCGATGGAGCAACACTTTGGCTTGAAGCGACCTATATTCCGGTGCGGGGCGAGAGCGGTGAGGTGCAGCATATTCTGAAAATTGCCATGGATGTCAGCGCCAGAGTCCAGCACGAGCATGACCAAAATGAACGGCTGCGGCGTTTATCGCTGGTGGCTGATGCAACGGATACTGCCGTGCTGATCAGCGACGCGCAATGGCAGATTATCTATGTCAACGTTGGTTTCGTGCATATGTTTGGCTGGACGGCAGACGAAGCCGTAGGGCGAATGCCGATAGCGTTGATTTTGCCCCAACAAGATAGTGTGATGGTGGAGGAGTTGCACGCCATTTTGCGTTCTGGCAAGTCATTCGAGCGGGAAGAGGTTCTGCCGGAAAACACGGTCAGCGTTATTTGGCAAAAGTGATCTCGAATCCAGTGATGAACGCTGAGGGAAGCCTGTTGTACACCGTATCGACGCTGACCGATATTACCAGCACCAAGATGCATGAGGTGCTACAGCACAGGCGCTGGAAGCGCTTGTGGCAGAGCGTCCGCTGACGGAAGTGCTTAATCTGATATGCCGCGAAGTGGAGCGCATCGCGCCAGATATCGCAGCCACCATTCTGGAGGTGGATAATTACGGCCTGGAGGTGGATAATTACGGCAAACTGCATCCGCTGGCAGGGCCCAGTATGCCGGATGCCTATTCTCAGGCGCTGGATGGCAGCTCCATAGGGCCAAAAGCCGGGGCCTGTGGCACAGCAGCGTTTCGCAACGATGTGGTGATTGTGGATGACATCGCCACAGATCCGCTCTGGGACGATTATCGTCAGTTGATCCTGCCGCTCGGTTACATAGGCTGTTGGTCTACGCCGGTACGCAACAACCATGGGCAGGTTATTGCCACCTTCGCACTCTATTTCCGCACGCCGCGCAACACAAGGGCGAGAACGTTTCATCAGGGCCTGATCGACGCCTGTACCCATTTGTGCACCCTGGCGCTGGTGCGTGAGCATGAACGCCAGCGCATGCGGCAATTGGCGTTCTATGATAGTTTGACGGGAATGCCCAACCGCAGCCTGCTCGAAGCCACCACCGATCAGGCTATTGCCGCCGCCACCCGCGACGACGACGAGATGGCATTTTTGTTTATCGATCTCGATCGCTTCAAACAAATTAACGATTCTCTGGGACATCCGGCGGGGGACGAACTGTTGCGACAGGTAGCCGCCCGTTTGCGCCATGAATTGCGGGCGGTGGACATTGCCGGGCGACTTTCTGGTGATGAGTTTGTGGTGATTTTGCCAGGATGCGGTATGGGCCAGGTGGGTGACAGAGTCGAGCAGATTCAGTTGATACTGGCTGAACCCATGGTGCTGCTGGGTACCAATGTGTCGATATCCGCCAGCGTCGGGATCGCCATGTTTCCGGCTGACGGCCGAGATTTGGATACGTTGCTGCATCGCGCCGATATGGCGATGTATAAGGCCAAAAGTGGTGGACGTGGGCAATCTCGTTTCTACAGCAATGAAATGAATCAATTGGCACAAGAACGTCTTGTGTTGGAAGAAAGCGCACTGCGCCAGGCATTAAAACTCAATCAGCTCTCCTTGCACTACCAGCCACAAATTGAGCTGGCAACCGGGAAATTGTACGGTGTGGGAGCGCTGGCGCGCTGGACGCACCCGGAGCTTGGCAGTATTCCGCCAACGCGTTTTATTCCGCTGGCAGAGGATTGCGGATTGATCGCCGATCTGGGCCGCTGGGCGCTGCGCGAAGCCTGCTGCCAACTGGCCGCCTGGCGTGACGAAAGGCTGCCGATGCCCTCGGTTTCGGTCAACCTGTCGCCCACCAGTTTCCACAACCTCGATCTGCCGCACATGATTGCTTCTACGCTCGCCAGTCATGCGTTGTCGCCGGAGCATTTAACCCTCGAACTCACCGAAAACGTTCTGCTCGATACCAATCCAAACACCATGAAAACCATCGCTGAAGTGCGTGAGCAGGGGGTGCGCCTGTCGATGGATAATTTCGGTACAGGCTATTCCAGTCTCAGCTATCTGCGGCGCTTGCCAGTAACCGAGCTAAAGCTGGATCGCAGTTTTGTCGCCGATTTAGAGGCGGATGAAGCCGCGCGGGCGTTGAGCAGCGCTATTTTGGGGATCGGCAGTAGCCTGTCCCTGACTGTGGTTGCGGAGGGCATTGAAACACCGGCGCAAAATCGCTTTCTGCGCGAGCAGGGTTATCCGGTGGCACAAGGCTACCTGTTTGCCAAGCCAATGGCTCCCGAACAGATGAGGTGTTGGTTAACGGAGCGCAAACAGTGTGGTGCCGATGGCTCAGTCTCAATTGAGGATACAGAGCGTCACTAAACCCGCGTTCGGGCTGATTGTTTCCTAATGTTTCATATTATTAATGTATTAACGAAAAACTGCATAAACCCTTACGCTGGAAACAGTTACACCAGCAAAAATAATAAGGGATGGCAGTAAATGATAAAAAAAATAGCAGTGGCTGTGGGATTGGCGTGTCTTTCTTCTTCCGTATGGGCGGTGGACTATGGCGATTATGCCCAGGTGACCGTGGATCGTCTGATCCATGATTATCCTGGACGCTATCGTGGTACGGAAAATTTTGCCGGCGCTGCGGACTGGATGGGGCAGCGCATGCTGTCATCCGGGTATACCGCAGTCAGACAGGATTTTAC
This sequence comes from Candidatus Symbiopectobacterium endolongispinus, assembly GCF_018777385.1. Classification (GTDB taxonomy): domain Bacteria; phylum Pseudomonadota; class Gammaproteobacteria; order Enterobacterales; family Enterobacteriaceae; genus Symbiopectobacterium; species Symbiopectobacterium endolongispinus. The sequence goes on from NZ_JAFJYB010000002.1 coordinate 935,679, forward strand.
CTGGATGACAGGAGGCAGTTCGCGCGCATCGCAGAATGTGCTGGTTTACAACTAAGGGTTAAGCAACGATTACATCATCACTGGCGCGCATTTTGACACCTACTTCAATCGTCCGACGCTATAAGGGCTCGACGATAATGCATCTGGTGCCGCTATCCTGACCGAAATCGCGCGTAATTTCAGCGGTGTTCAAACAGAAAAAACCCTGGTGTTTGCCGCTTTTGGTGCGGAAGAAGAGGGGTTGCGTGGCTCGCAGGCGTTGGTCAATGCATTGCGGGCCGAAGGCTATGACGGCAATCTCAAAGCGATGATCAACATGGACAGCATGATCACCGGCGATATGCTTTATGCCCATGCGGGTGAAAACAGCGTGGCAAATCCCGCGCTAACCAGTCTGCGCGAACATACCTTTAGAATTGCCAAAGAGCTAGGCATCGAACTGTTTACCAACCCTGGCCTTAATTCTGACTATCCTGCTGGTACCGGCTGTTGCAGCGATGGTGACAGCTTTAATAATGCCTTCAACATTCCCGGTGCTGTATATGGAGGCGACCAACTGGGAGATCGGTGATTTAGATGGTTATGAGCAGACCACTAACCCGGCCATTCCGGGGGAGCAACCTGGCATAACCCCAACCTTGACAACGAAACGGTGCTGACTGATGCGTTAGGTCCCGATCGCGTGGCACAGCGCCTAAGCGACGTTTCTCGTCTGATCTCGCGCTTGCTGCTGGAAATATCTGATACCGATCGGCTGCATTCTGCGATTTCGGCGGCCAATATGCAGCGCGCCATGGAGGACAGCGTGAAACGTCAACATCAATCGTTGGCCGATCTTCATCGTCAGCGCTGGACAATGCTCCAGGATTTACCCCGTCGCACAGGATCGCTGGACGGTGCTGTAGGGATTGAAGGGCAGCAGCTGCCATCTTACGGGTTCGATCTGGCTCCACAAAAAAATGCGCGTGCGGTAATGGCCTATGCGTTGCTGGATTATACGCTGAGTGACAGTGTCACTGTGGGTGGCAGCCTGAGCATCATGCGCAATACTGATGAACTGGAGCGAGATGGACATCTGAAAAGTGACACCTGGCATGCTGGGATCTACTCCCTGTGGCATGACGGTGGGCCGCTGTGGGCTGCGGGAGATATTTCAGGCGGGCGCGCTTCAATAGATACCCGCCGCGATGTGCATATTCAGTCTGCGGGTGGGCCGGTGTTGCTGGATAATACACTGAGCGGTGAAACAGAAGCCCAGTTTGTCAGCACGCGTCTAATGAGCGGTTATGATTTCTCATTGGGCGCATGGCGCACTGGCCCGTTGGTCGAAATGGATTATACCCATTATCGTATCAACGGCTTTGATGACCGGGAATCGTTACGTACTGCCGTTCGCTATGAAAAACAGAATCTTAACTCGTTGGAAGCTCGTCTTGGCTGGCGTGTGCGCGGTAATATCGATCTCAACGCCACATTCTCTCTGCACCATTATGCGTCAGTCAGTTGGGTTAATGAGCTAGCCGATGGATTAAATGACCGCTTTACCGCTCATACGCGCGATGGTGGCGGGGAGCGCAGCGTGCAAGTGGCATCATCGGATAAGCATTTTGGTCGTGCCGCGCTGGGTTTGCAGTGGGTGACGGCAAAACACCTGAATGTCTACACCGAAGTGGGTAGTCGTTTTGCCCATGATGACGGCGATCAAACGCAATATACTTTAGGCCTACAGTGGATGTTCTAATAACCCCTCATTAACCTTTACCTTCCTCTGCGATAACAACGGTTGTCGCAGGTTTTTTGCTAAACATATCCGTTTTCCGCATTTAACTTTGCCTATCGTAACGCGCATAATTCAAAAAAATATTTCAATTAAGATTTTATTCTTTTTTTAGAATAAGTATCTGCATGGTATTGGCTAAAGGACAAAATGATGACTACCGCGACAGTGAGCAATATTGCTACGTCAGAAAATACACCTGAAATTGCGAAAAATGGCGCATTTGTCAGACAACAGAATAGATTAACCACCCCTTTCGGTGATAAGCCGGGCGAACTTCCTGTAGAAAAGGATCGTTATCGCCTGCTGTGGACGCCTATTTGCCCCTGGGCGCACCGTGCGGTAATTGTGAGAAAACTGCTGGGATTAGAGGATGTTATCGGCTTGGGAACGGCACACCCGGTGAGAACGACGCGCGGATGGGCATTTTCTCTGGATGAGGGGGGCGTGGACCCGGTTTTGGGCATTCATTATTTGCCAGAAATTTATGCCAAAAGTGATGCAAATTATACCGGGCGTGTCACGGTGCCTGCCGTGGTCGATGTAAAAAAGGGCATTGTGGTAAATAACGACTATTTTAAACTGACGAATTATTTCGAAGTGGCATTTAAAAAATTTCATAAACAGGATGCCCCCGATCTCTATCCTGAGGATTTACGCACAGAGATTGACGCGCTGAATGCGGTTATTTTCCATGACGTCAATAATGGCGTTTATAAAGCCTGGTTTGCACATACGCAATCTGCTTATGAATATGCATGGGATACGTTATTTAATCGACTGGATATTTTAGAGCAGCGCCTTGCTACTCAACGCTATTTGTTTGGTGATCGTATTACGGATTCAGACGTCAGGTTATACGTCACGTTGGCGCGGTTTGATGTGGCGTACTACAGCGTCTTTCGCACTAACCGTAATCGCGTGATCGATTTTCCTCATTTATGGGGTTATGCACTCGATCTCTATCAGACGCCGGCTTTTGGCGACACCACCGATTTTCATGCCATCAAACAGGGTTACCAATTAGGTGATTTTAACGCCAACCCTTATCAAATTCTGGCAAAAGGGCCCGATGTCTCGCTCTGGCACTTCCCACATCAGCGGGCCGCGCTGTAATACCAACATCGCGCATGAGATTGGGGCCGAAATAACAACACATTTCTTACCATCAGGATAATCACTATGAATTTACAGATGACCAAGCACGCGGTTGCATCGTTTTTTTATTGGGTGCCGGCGTGGCTATCGGCGGTTTTTATGGCATTGACCCTGCCAACGCGGCTACGGCGGATAAACCGGTTAATATCGTGATCGCCACCTCGGCTGGCCCGCGGCCCTTTACCTATTTTGATAAGGATAATCAGTTGGCGGGCTATGATATTGATCTTGCCAGAGCGGTGTTCAGCCATCTGTCGCAATATAAGGTCTCTTTTACTACCATCGAATTACCCTCAATACTGGCAGGGCTTGATTCAGATCGCTTTCAGGTCGGCGCAAATAACTTTGCCGAAAACAAACAGCGCAAAGAAAAATATATTTTTACCCAGCCGATATTTGAAAACCAGTTTGTGATTGCTGTCAGCGAAAAAAATGACAGCATTCACTCCCTGAAGGATCTGTTGGGGAAATCAACGGAAGTCAATCCGGGAATCAACTTCACCACCGCGTTGGAAAAGTATAACCAGCAACACAAAGAGAATCCGGTCAATCTGAAATACACTGAAGCGGAACTGTTACCCGTATTGCAAAACGTGGCGAGTGGCAAAGAAGAAAGTGGGCTTATCGGTGCACCTTACAGCTATTTCCTGGTCGCCAAAGGCGCGAAGGGGGAGATCCTGGCGAACGACATCAATGCACAGTTACAAAAGTTGATTGCGGATGGCACGATAACGGCGATCAGTCAGAAATATTTCCACGGCGACTACGCACCAAAATAAAATAAGGTCTGCGCTGAATGCCTACTATTTTTGACATAAAATTGGTTTTTACGCAGATCCCGGCGTTGCTGGAATATTTACCGGTAACGCTGTTGATCACCGCGTTTTCGATGATCGCCAGTGTTATTCTGGGGTTTATGATTGCATTAATAAGAATCAAACGCATCTGGTTGCTTAATTCCGGTGCAGGCGTGTTTGTCTCTTTTATTCGTGGAACGCCGCTGATCGTCCAGCTCTACCTGACCTATTATGGCATACCTATTCTGTTAAAATATTATAATTATTACAACCAGACTGATTACAACGTTAATGATATTCCCTCGCTGCTGTTTGTGTTATTGGCCTTTTCCCTTAATGAAGCAGCGTATAACTCAGAAAGCATTCGGGCGGCGCTGTTATCGGTGGATAAAAAGCAGATCGAAGCTGCCCAATCGTTGGGCATGACGCCTTTTCAGGTATTAAGGCGCGTGACGATCCCCGAAGCCTTTGTGGTGGCACTGCCCACGTTAGACAATGCCTTGATCGGTTTATTGAAGGGCACCTCATTGGCGTTTGTCTGTTCGGTAATTGAGTTAACCGCTCGCGGCAAGATCCTGGCGAGTAGCAACTATCGCTATTTCGAAGTGTATGTTTCTCTGGCGCTGATTTACTGAGCACTAACCATTATTATTGAAGCGCTGATTAAAGTGATTGAAGCCCGAATTCGGATACCTGATCGGCCACGGGTAAATAAGGGTGTGATAGCAAATGATAGACATTAAACATTTATCGAAAACCTTTCAGAACGACACCATCCTGAATGATATCTCGTTCCACCTGGCGAAAGGGGACGTGATGGCGATTATTGGTTCTTCAGGCGCAGGGAAATCAACATTGCTGCGCTGTATCAACCGCCTTAAACAGCCAGAACATGGTGAAGTGACCATTGCTGGCGAGGTTTTCAATCTTGCAACGTTACCGCGTCGTGAACTGGTGCATCTGCGGCAGAGTACGGCGATGGTGTTCCAGCAATTCAGCCTGTTTCAGCAAAAAACGGCGCTGGAGAATGTGATGGAAGGCTTAACCATCGTCAAAAAATACCCGAAAGACAAAGCAAAGAAGGTGGCGATGGCCCAATTAAAAAAGGTTGGGCTGGCTCTGATTATTACCCTCGCCACCTATCCGGTGGGCAGCAGCAGGTGGGGATAGCGCGCGCGTTGGCGATGGAGCCGCAAATTCTGTTGCTGGATGAGCCGACATCGGCACTGGACCACGAATTGGTGACAGAGGTGCTGGATGTGATCAAACAGGCGGCGCTGGAGGGGAATACCATGATCATTGTTTCCCATGAGATGGATTTTGTGCGTCAGGTTGCCAATCGAGTGCTTTTTTTGGAAAAGGGCAAAATCATTGAGGATGGTAGCGCACAGCAGGTATTTGATAACCCGAAACATGAGCACACCAAAGCCTTTCTGGCCCGCTCCTATCGGCGGTTAGAGCCTGAATACCGGATTTAAGCAACACGCATCACGCCCCCTGACAACCTACGTTGGGCGCGCGTCTTACGGACTTAGTGCCTAGCGATAAAAATATGCTGGCGATGGTACGCGAGCTGGCTGACATCGGGTGGGAAAGCGATGGGCAGCCTGAGCGCGTGTCCTTCGTATTTTGTGAAACTGTCATCACTTACTGTGCTTTTTAGCTGCTTGATTCGGGGAGAAAGCACTAGTTCAAGATGCTCGTTAAAGGTGATCAATCCGCGATCGAAGGCTTTATCATGCAAGCTGGAAATGCACAGGCCGTTACTCGGATTAAGGCGATGTTCAACGACATTATTCCAGGGATGGATGTGACTGGCGACCAGTAGCATCGGTTCTTTCAGACCGGTTAAACAACAACGGTTTTCGTAGGCGTCCAACACCCGTTTGCGAAACAGTTGCTGCCCGATACGCGCTTTGATTATGGTGGTTCTTTCCTTGCCGCTGAAATCCGCTGCGGGAGTCTCTCGCAACACCGTCAGCGGTTTTTCCAGCATGGCCATTGCGGATTGGCATTGTTGCTCGAAAGCGTCACTATCCAGATCCATCTCCTGCCATAATTCGCGATCTGCTTTCGATGCGCCCGTCAGACCGCGACGTCCAGATTCGATAATAAAAGGGTCCAGACTGGCAATGTTCACCAGCTTCATGGCCAGTGCCGACGGTGTGCGGCCAATCAAACCGGCATAATGAATAATATCAGGATTGAGCGCATGCAATTTTCCAAAAGGGATCTGACTGTAAAGCGTAAAAGCCACCAGCAACTGTTCCCGCGTCCAGCGATTTATGGCCGCCATAAGCGATTTCCAGGCAAGTAATTCAACATGTTATCATGAACGTTTACTATGCCAGGCTTGGCGGCCATTGCATACCTATACGTTTGTTGAATTCACCGCGGCCGTTTTCTCAAGCCAAGACCAATAGCGCTCCGTGCCCGCACCGCCGGGTCCCGAGGCCAACGGTGAGCCGGCCAAAGTATCGCTCTGGTGAGGCGCTTGCCAGCGCTGCATCGTCGGTAACGCTTGCGATGCGTTCGGTGCCGAAGCCGTAGCGGTATGTGCCGTCGGCCTGTGGTAATAAACCGGTGGCTACCTTATCGGCATCATCGGTAAAGCCCGGCGTGGCAAACAAATCGAGCGCGTAGGCCCACAGGTGCGGGAAATCGCTGATGGCGAACGCGGTGCCTAACTCTGGAGGCCGACTGGGGCGGTATCCCCGGTCATACGACAGTAAGGTTTGGAATAAACGCACGTCGGAATCGGTAATCTGTGCCCCAAACAGGTAGCGCCGGGTCGTCAAACGGTGGTTGTAATCGGCGAGTCGCGCTTCAAAGATATTTTTGGCTATCCGCGCGGCCAGCAGGGAGTTGGCAAACAGGATCTTGTACGGGCCATTGTTGACATCGTCAAAAATCTGCTGGTTAAGCAGATCGATGGCGGGACGCAACGCGGTGGGGTAAAGATCCGGTGCCGCGTCCGGTGTAATCAGGGATGGTGCGGCGGTAGAGATCGTTGAGTCTTTTCACGCCGAGCACTGCATCAACGCCACCGGGCTGTCCGGCAAACAGCCAGCCGTCACTGTCGCGATGGGATACGTATCCCACGGAAATCGCCGCTTCCAGTCCCAACAGGCGACGTAAAATAAGAACGCGTCGTGACCAGCCGCAGCCTACGCTGACGATCAGACGATAGCGGCCCGCTTCGACCGGCAGTTGATGACTTCCTGGGCCGAAACGTGTGGTGAAAGCGTTACTTTGGCGGCGAAACCCGCCATCATCGGTTTGTTCGACGGTTTTTTCTGGGTATAGCACGGTAGACATAACAACTCCTAATCAGGGTAACTGGCGATCATTTCAATGCATGTAAAAACTGCTCCTGACCACTGCGGTAGACGGATGGGCTGCTGCCGCACCAGGATTTAAACGCGCGCCGGAAGCTGCGTTCGTCCGAGAACCCTAAGCGCTCGGCGATATCCGGAGTGGTCACACCGCTGCGCAGCAGGCGACGAGCCTCGGTGAGTCATACTTCACGCGACAAAATGGAGTAGCTGGCACCTTGCTGATCGAGGACGCGGGCCAGCGTGCGGCGGCTGATGCTTCGCAGTCGCGCCATGGCGTCGGCAGAATGAATGGTGTCCAGATGCGCCTGCAAAAACTCAAGCAGGCTGTGTTTGTCCCTGAGGCGATTCACCACTGTGGCCGCCAGCCGTTCAGCCTGTGTACGCAAGGTACTGTTCAGTGCAGGAATGGGGCGGTTAAGCCACTGGCGCGAGAAATCGATCTGTGCGATGCCTTCATCAAAGAACACCGGACAGCCGAATAATGCTCAAGCGTGGATTTGGCAATGCCACAGGAGCGCGTAAAGCGCACGCTGTCAGCAATGGGAATGCTCGGCGTGTGGGAACGGGACACTGCAAAGCAGTTCACAAAGTGAAAATGTTCAAGTGTCGCGCGCAGCTCTGGATCGTAAAATCTGGGAATGTGCAGCAGACTGAGGCCCCCAGAACGATTGGATTCTGGCATTGCACTCCACGGCGTTTGGAAATGTTTGGCGCAAAAACGAATACTCTCCTCACCGTTGTTCAGTGTCATTGCTGCCAGACTGATCGCACCAAAACCGGTGTAATTAATCTGCGCTGCATGATTAAACAAACATGCGCTTAGATCTTTATTTTTCCCCAACCCCAGATGCTCAAAAATATAACGAAGTTCCTGATAATAAATAGTGGTTGATGACCAGTTTCGTTGGGTTGGATCAATATTGCGTTGCTGTTGTAATGTATCAGTTAAAATATATTTGTTGGCTGAAGAGAGTAGTAATCCTGAAATAAAGTAAAAAAACCGATCGTTCGTCCCTAAATGTTGGTGTGCCGGGACGAGGTTTCTGCTGTTCAAGGACAGCGTATCCGCGCGTTGCGATTCCATTTTTCACTTGGTGCTTTGTGGTGATGTCATCATGACTAAAAATGTAATCAGGATATCCTCTCAATAGCAATGCAATAAAACAACTAACGAAAGTCTGTTTTTATCTATCTGTGGCACGGATTGTCCTTTTGCCGTCAGCGCCTGTTATTAAACAATAGCGATAACGACCGATTGGTTATTGGAAATATTATTGGTGAGGGGCATTGTCATGGCGGTATCGCAAAAGGAATTACTGAGTGACTCGTATTATCAGGCGTTGCCTGCGGCGGCCGGCTGGCAGCAAAACAGCCATCTGTCGCTGGCGTTCATCTGGATGTTGGGCGTGGTGTGCGTACTGGATTCAGCCATTATTTCCTCCCTGCTGACGCCCATCAAAGCGGAGTTTGGTTTCAGCGATGAGCAAATGGGGCGTTTCTCTTCCATGTTCACTCTGGCCGGTATCATTGGGGCACCTATCATGGGCACGCTGGCAAACCGGTTTAGCCGTAAAACGGTGTTGTTGATTGGTGCAACGGTGTGGAGCGTGGCCTCGTTGTCGACGGGGCTCGCCACCGGGTTTATCGGCTTGCTGTTTTTGCGCGTACTTACCGGTTTTAGTGATGCAGCCTATAGCACGGTTGCGCCGGGCTGGTTGGCCGATCTTTACCGTCCACGCTGGCGCAACGTGGTGTTTTCGTTATACATGTTGAGAAATAAAATTGGCACTGCTGCCGCGCGGCGTTTTTTGTCGCGGGTTTGCCAGGTATTGTGCTGGTGCTGCTGTTGCTGCGCGTGAAAGAACCGACCATTGGCGCAATGGATGGCGCACAGCCGGGGGAACAGGACAGCCGAGAAAACCTGGGTACGGGACAGCCTGGCGGTGTTTCGGTATCCTGCCTACGTGTTGCATACGGTTGCTTTGCTGCTGTTTTTTATCGCCATGTCAGTGCAAATCTGGATACCCGCTTATTTGCATCGCGTTTTTGCGCTCACCAATCCGCAGGCTTCAGGCTTTTTGGCGCAGGTGTTGCTGTATACGTTGTCAATGGGGCTGATTGGCGGGTATTTTTCCAGCCTGTTATTGCGTCAGTATCGCTGGGGGTTCCCGCTGTTTTTAGCCAGCACCTCACTGCTCGCGGCGCGGGCATTTACGTTAGCCTATAGCAGCCAGACGTTGTCACATGCGCAGGTGGGGATTGCGGCGGAGATTGCTGCCTTTGGTTTTAGCGCTGGAACCTTGACCACGCTGATTGTCGAGACGGTGCCGCCGCAACTGCGTAACAGCGCGATGGCCTATTCCATCGTTCTGACGTCCGGTCTTGCTGGTGTAATTGGCCCGGAGCTGGTTGGTCAGTTGTCCGATCGCTATACCCTGGGCGTAGCAATGTATGTTGCGCCCGTGGCGTATGCCAGTACGGGGCGGTATGGTTGGTGCTTGCCCTGTGGCTGGCGCGATCGCAATCAGGTACATCCGGTGTCACGGCATATTCACGGTACGCTTCGTCGAGTACGACGGGAATGTCGGCAGGGACTTTGGCGAGAAACGCCTGTAATGCTCCCGTGGCAACCATCGTTCCCATCGGGTTGTGCGGGTTGCACAGTCCGATCAACCGCGTTTGCGGCGTGATAGCCTCCAACACGGCATTAAGGTCAATGGCGTGTTCGGATAAAGGCACGGCCACCACACTGCCGCCGTTCAACCGCGTAGTCAGGTTATACCAGCCGAAAGAGGACGTGGGGATCACCACCTCATACCCATCGCTGACGAATATTGCGCTTATCAGCGACAGTATCTCAAATATGCCGCTACCAAATACCAGATGCTGCGGGTCAATATAGTGGTGCCGAGCCAGCTTTCCTCGCAGTGCATCGCAGAAGGTGGAAGGATAGCGCGAGGCGGATGCCAGCGCTGAGCCAAGTGCTTGCGCGACCAATGGGGAATAGCCAAGGCTGTTTTCATTAAGAACCAGATTGATTAACGGGCCTTTCGCTTCTTGCAACGCTTGCGGCGGGTCAAAACGGCGAAGTGCCGATAGTGCATGATGAGAGGTTCCTGCCAGATGTTTACTTATGACCATTGAGGGTGTCTTTCATGTTGGCAGAGGAACCGGGGCAATAAACAGGACATTTGGTGTCAGACCATGAACAAAAAAAGCATAAGTAAAGCGGTATCCCGTATGAAGCGTTTCTGGTGGTGTGTCATTACGCTAGAACGCTTCCTGAATGTATCAGAAAGCGTCTTATTGGCTCTGCCGTTAGGTTGTGGATGTGTCTGGCATCGTTCGCGGCGTGTTTTTCTCCCTTTGCATAATCAAGCTGAGTGCAGCGGGCAGCAGCGTCAATGTCACCAGCCTAGCGAAGACCAATCCACCTATGATGGCATAAGCCATTGGCCCCCAAAAAACCTGATGCACAATCGGGATCATGCCTAGGACAGCAGCACATGCCGTAAGCAGGATAGGGCGAGCGCGATGCAAAGCGGCGGCCACAATGGCATCCTTGCGCGCCACCCCTCGGCGAGAATGATTGTCGACTTCACTGATCAGGATAACCGCGTTGCGGATAATCATTCCGGCTAAGGCAATAACCCCGAGCAGCGCTACGAACCCCATCGGCGTGCCTGTGGGCAACATGGCTGCCACGATACCTGGCAAGCCAAACGGTGCCATCATCAAGGCGAGTAGCATCCGCGAAAACCGTTGCAGCTGAACCATCAGCAAAAACAGCATAGCTAACCCAGCGCACGGGCTTCGATCTGATTGACCTGGAAGGTCATGACGCGCTGTGGTTCTCCTGCGGTCAGGTTCACTTCACGCGTCGCAGGTTGTTGTCCAACGATAGCCGCCAATTGCTATGCGATATGGCGTACGTTGGCATAGTCTGGCCCGGTGACCCGATATTTTATCGGCCAGCCCACGGGCGGGCCTAATCCCAGTGGCGAAATACGCGTGACAATGTCGCTGAATTGCTGCGTCAGTATCTCGTGTAACTGTTGCTTTAGCCGATCGCGTGCGGCCAAATCTTTCGCCACGACCACCAACTGGGCGGTGTTTTCGTTATCCTGCAATACGTACATCGGTAAATAGAAACGGATGGCACCACCGCCAACGTAGCTTGACGGACGAACGACATTGGGGTTCCTGACCAGTGCCTGTTCAAGCCGCTGGGTTTGACGTGCAGTTTCGGTTTGCGATGCATTGGCCGGTAGTGTCAGGCTTACGAGCAATTCTGGGCGATCTGAGGTAGGGAAAAACTCGCCTTGCAAAAAGGTGGCACCCAGCATGGAGAGTGCCAAGAATGCTATCGCTAAAGCAACGGTTTTCCAGCGATGACGCAATACGCGCAGCAGCAAGCGGTGATAAGCGCGCATAAATGTGCCCTGAGCGTGGGAATGGGCTGGCAGACGGCGCGGTAAAAGCCAGATGCCTGTCAATGGCAAGAACAGAATGGCAACAATTCATGAACTAAGTAATGCCATCAGCACGACCGCAAACAGGGAAAAACAGTACTCTCCGGCACTCGACGCGGCAAAACCTACCGGAATAAAACCGGCGATCATCACCAGCGTGCCGGTCAACATTGGAAATGCGGTTGTCTCAAAGGCATAGGTCGCCGCACGTCGCAGATTGTCACCGGCTTCCAGGCGCGACACCATCGCTTCCACGGTGATCATCGCGTCATCGACCAGTAACCAGAGCGCAATGATCAGTGCGCCCAGCGAGATGCGTTGCAGGCCAATATCCGTCAGCATCATACCGGTAAAGGTCATCGCCAGCACCAGCGGTATGGCAGCCGCTACGACCAGACCCGCGCGTAATCCCAAGGAAACAAACGAAACGGCCAGCACGATCGCTATTGCCTCGATCAGCACCTTGATGAAGCCGTGAACCGCTTGTTCGACCACTGCGGATTGATTAGCAACCTGGGTTAATTCGATACCATAGGGCAACTGCGACTGAATGGCCGTCATCCGCTGTGCAATAGCCTGGCCAAAGCGCAGCATGTTGCCCGTGGGGGCCATCGCAATCGCCAGACCGATCGCTGGTTGTCCATTAACCCGAAATGCCAGTGCCGGAGGTTCAACAGGCTGGCGGCTGAGGGTGGCGATATAGGTAAGGGGAAGGTAACGTCCGCCGATGTTAAGCGTAATATCCCGCAGACTCTCTTCTGAACGAAATGCGCCACTGACGCGCAGTGCGATATTATCCCGATCTGTGCGCAGTGTTCCTGCAGGGACAACCTTGTTCTGCTCGCTTAGGGCTGCCATCACCTGTTGCACATCCAGCCCCATACCGGCCAGTTTTTGTGGTGAAAAGGCAATAACGATCTGTTCTTCCTGTTCGCCTATCAGGGTGATTTTGCCGACATCGGGCAGATTCATCAGTGAACGTTACACGTCCTCAACCCGATCGCGCAATTCACGGGGAGTAAAGCCTTCCGCGGTAAAAACCGTAGATTGTGCCAAAGGTGTTATCAAATTAATCATTAACGCTGGGGCCCGAAACGCCTTGTGGCAGTGTGGGGGCGATATCCTGCATTTTTTTGCGCACCTGATACCAGATATCAGGCACTTTTGCTGGCGGTGTATCATCGCGCAGGTTGACGTAGATAAATGACTGTCCGGCACGCGTTTCACTCTTGATATAATCCAGACCTGGGATTTCTTGCAGCTTTTTCTCCAGCGTATCGGTAACCAGATTGACGGTATCCGTCAGTGTCGCACCGGGCCACTGCGCTGTGATAACGGTGGTTTTGATGGTGAAGGCGGGATCTTCATTGCGCGGTAGTTTTTCATAGCTAAAGACACCGGCGGCAATAATTATCAGCATAAAAAACGTCGCCGTTTGCTGATGGTTAAGTGCCCAATCAGAGAGATTGAACCTCGTTTTTTTCGTGCCGGATTCATTGCTGCTTCTCCCCAAGGACCACGGTTTCACCAGCCCGTAACTTACTCACGCCAGCCGTCACCACGTTTTCACCCGGCTCAATGCCCTGTGTGACAAAAATAGACGTAGTGGTGTAACCCCCCAGGGTAATGGGGCGCAGTTGTAGTTGGTTTTGTGGGGTAACAATAAAAATGGCAGCCTTGTCATTAGAGCGGGTCAGTGCGGAAGCGGGAAGGGACATCATCGCCTGTGCCACCTGAGGCATCTCTGCTCGTACCGTTGCCCCCAGTGTCATAGCAACCGGCTGTTTTTCCAGCAGGATGCGTACGCGCCAGGTACGCGTTTGCGGATCGGCCTGAGGGCTGATATCACGCAATATCCCCGGTGTGGTGAGCGCGGGTGTGCTCAGCTGTGAGACAGTGAATAGGGATTCACCGTACCCGGCCATTGCCTGAGGATCGGTGACATCGAATACCGCATCGCGCTAATGGCCTGCAGCGAGGGTAAATACCGCTTGCCCTGCGCTCACTATCTGCCCCGCGGAAGCGCTGACGACGGTGATAACGCCAGCGCACGGTGCAGTGAGTTGGGTCCATGCCAGGTTTTCTCGCGCGTTTTTGAGCGTAGCCTCAGCGCTTTTTCTGTGGGATTGCGCCGCTTGCCAATTTGCCGTGGCATTCTCCAATTCAACCCTGGCAATGGCCCCAGAAGGCATTAATGTCTGCATGCGCCGCAGGTTGGCGGCAGCGACTTGCTCGGCGGCTCGGCCGCTCTCAACCTCAGCCTGGGCGCTGTTGCGTTGATTGAGATTGATGTTGCTGTCCAGAGTCGCCGGAATCTGACCTTTAGTGACGCTGTCACCTATTTCTGCCTGTCGACTGAGGATCCGCCCTTCAAGTTGGAACCCGAGCGTGGTTTCATCGTGAGCGCGTATTTCACCAATCCACACGCGCGCAACGGTCGCGGTGGGTGATGGAACGGTGGTATAGCGTACCGCGCGCGGTACGCTGTCTTTTGCCTCTCCATGGTCATCACACCTGATAAGAAATGCGGGCAGTAATACGGCCAGGATCAGCACACCCTTGATGTCTGGCAGATGGGGTAAAAAATGATGTAACCCGTGGCGGGCACAGGTTGAAAAGGTGTCACACATGGCGTTATTCCCTGTTCAAGAGAAAGCCATTACACCCTGTGCCTGTCGAGATTTATTGAATGTTCTGTCAAGGATTTATCAAGGGTCGCCGTTTTTTGGCTATTTATGTGGGGAAAACGGTAGCTGAATCTGAAACAGTAATCCCTTTCCCGCAGGCAGATTGGCGGTAATAGTGCCACCGTGGGCCTTGCAGATGGCGCGCGCAATAGAAAGACCCAGGCCGCTTCCACCAGAATGGCGAGCGCGTGACGAGTCAGCACGGGTGAATCGCTCGAACATGTCAGTGATAAAATCGGGTGTTACGCCCGGTCCAAAATCACGAAACGCTATCTGATATCCACATTCTGTGGCGGTAAGAGAGATATTCAACGTTTACCTTCACTGGCATAGCGCAACGCATTCTCCATCAGTACGGTGAATGTCTGTCCAAGCCGAAAGGCATCACCAACATAAGGACAAGGCGTATCAGCCTGCACGGTGATCAGCATGCCCGCTGCTTCCGACTGCGGCTTGAGCCAAGCAGCGCGTTCGCGCATCAAGTCAGCCAGATTGTGCTCACGGCGATCCAGTACCAGCCTGTCGGCGTCTGCAAGAGAAATCAGGTGGAGATCGTCAATCAGTCGGTTGAGATGTTGCAACTGTTTCATCACCATCGCTAGCTGTTGTGGTTCGGGCGTGAATACGCCATCAAGCATGCCCTGAAGCCGTCCAATGGCGGCGGTGAGTGGCGAACGTAATTCATGGGTCATGGCAACGTGAGACGTGTGTAGTTCACGTTCATAGCGGGCCAACTGCTGCGTCATGCTATTAAAATCCTGCGCAAAGCGCAGGCTTGGCTGACAAGCGTCGCCTGCGTAGTGAATGTGCCCTGAGTGATTGCCTGTGCTGAGGCCCTCAAATGATCGAACTGAAGGGTAAAGGGGGCGAGCGCTGCGCAGGCCCGTGAGCACGATGAACGGGATCATCACTACCACCAGCACGCCGACCATAATCCAGTCGGGGGAGGCTACCGAGGGATCGGCGCATTCAATGCCCCACCAGGCATCGATGATCTCGTGAAAACGTGCAGGGTTGGTGTGTGGGTGCTGGCGCAGCGCTTCGAACTCTTCGCGCAATGCCGTAGGCATATGGTGCATGACCCAGTAATTATGGATTTCAAAGCGTAACCACATGCAGAGCACGATGATCACCACTGTGCCGATAGCCAGAGTAAGAATGCGCAGGCAAATCCAACGCCAGAGAGAGTAGCGGTTTGTGTTATTCATAGTTGACAACATTCATGGTTGACGAAAGCGGTAACCGACACCACGGACATTGATTAACACCTCGCTGATGCCTGCATTTTCCAACTTCTTGCGCAGGTTATACATATGCGTGTCTACCACGCGTTCCAAGGCATCACTTTCAGGCAGACACTTTCGAGCAAATATTGTCGGGAAAACGGTCTAATGAGGGCGCGCATTACTGTCGCGAGCAATGAAAATTCGGTTGGGGTCAACTCAAGATAATAAGGGGGCGCATCAACCCGAATTACACTAGCCGTGCGCGAAAGCGTATCGACTTCAAGTTTATCCCAACGCAACAACTCATGGGGCACAATCTGAGACTGACTGCGGCGCAACACGGCCTGCACGCGGGCGACAACTTCCCCTGGAATGTAGGGCTTGACCACATAATCATCGGCTCCGTAACGCAGTGCGCCAATTTTGTCGGGCATATCGCCAATGGCAGTGACCATGATAATGGGCGTATCGTTCTTGTGCCGAACTGCCGCGAGGATCTCCGTGCCCGTCATGCCCGGAAGCATCACATCAAGCAAAATCAAATCGGGTTTTAGGCGTAGCGCAAGCGCCAGCCCGGAAGGACCATCGCTGGCCAGCGTGACCTCATAGTTTTCCCGCCGTAGATAGGCTTCCAGCACGTTGGCCGCATCTGCGTCATCCTCGATGATCAGAATATGTTTGTCTGCATGTGTCACCTTGACCATTTCTTCATAAATCCCTGACGGTTTGTTGATATTGCCTATCCATAATCCAGTCACCGACCAGAACCGTGAGCGCGGTAGCGCAAAAACAATTTACTCGTGAGGTGGCAAGATGAAAACCAGAAAAATAGTCGTACCCACGCTTTGCATCCTGATAGGCGGCATAGCACAAAGCGTCAGGGCTGATGGAAGCGAGAACAGCAGTGCCAAAAGCCTCACGCTTGGCGTTGGTGGGCAATGCTCGCCGCGCTACAGCGGAGCCGACCAGGGAAGCCTGCAATTAAGACCGGTGATTCAGGCGCAGTATGACGCGCTGTTTTTTTGACACGTTTAGAGGGATTGGGTATCACTTGCAAAACGATGCAGGGCTTTATGTTGAGCATAGTCTGGGTGTCAATCCCGGTCGTAGCGATCGAAACAGCGGCTGGCGTGAAGGTTCTGACAAACTGAAAGGCATGGGGAAAATTGATCCCAGCGTTAACACCACGCTGACGGTAGGATGGGCGTTAACGCCGTGGTTGCAGTTGGAAGGTGCCGCGACGCTGCCACTCAGCGATTCACAAGGCGGACAATATCGCACCGCGCTGACGGTGATCCCTTTTCAAAGCAGCCGTGACACGCTTGTGGTGCAAAGTGCTGCACTGTTTGGTGATGCACGTTATATGAACCGTTTTTACGGGGTTAACCGTGAGCAAAGCGCGCGCTGGCTATTCCCGCTTCTATGCGCAAGGAGGATTTTACGGTGTGGAGAGCAGTCTGACATGGTGACATCAGTTTACGCCGCACTGGGGAACGTCACTGAGCGTGGGTTACACTTGGCTCGGTGACCGGGCGGCAGAAAGCCCACTGGTTTATCGCCGTAATCAGACCAGCGGTATCATGGCAGTGAATTATACCTTTTGACAGCGCCAATCTATTTGCGGTGGGCAGAACTCACACCCGGCAAGGATAATCTTGTTGTAAGATAAGAATTTCAGCCAGTCATTATAAGGTTATGTATGCTTCAGCTCCGCCCGTCAACCGCAGATGATTTTTCACGCATTATGGCTATCTGGCGTAGCGCGGTAGAGGCGACTCACCTTTTTGTTGCGCCAGAAGATCGCGCGGCGATTGAGACTGAGTTGCGCACCTTTTTTCCTCAGGTGACGCTTACCCTGGCTGTGGAGCCGAGTGGTAACATCGTCGGTTTTATGTATTTACATCAGGGCCATTTGGAAGCGCTTTTTGTAGATGCCGATCACCATGGCAAAGGCATTGGCCGTACGCTGATCGGCGCTGCGTTGGCGCGCTATCCGCAACTGACCACCGATGTGAATGAACAAAATGTCCAGGCGCTGGCGTTTTATCAACGCCTGGGTTTTGTGCGTACCGGGCTCTCTGCCCTCGATGGGCAAGGGCGAGCTTATCCGTTGTTGCATTTGCGGTATCTGCCGCCGTCCTGATTCAGTCTCTCGTTTTGCTACCACGAGAGAGCTATGGGGTGTCGATAGAGATGACGGTTCAGGAATTGCCTGGAAAAGCAATAATTAACAATATCAGTATCTTACATTGACCATTCCTTTTCTGTGACCAGCGTTGAAAATCGCTGCTGTCCTGCTAAAGAAATCCCTGCTGACGTCGTTAAAAATAACGTATCCCTTATAAATATATGGACGTCTAGCATGTACAAAAATGGCATTTTAAAAACCACGCAGGCGCGCTTCAGCCTATTTCTTATCGGCTTTTTTGGACTATTACTCATTCTCACGTTTGTTGTTATTCGCCAATTTGTTTCTCCCCAGTTGATTGAAAATGAAAGCAATCTAATCCGCCTTACTGTTGATCGCCAGGCGCGAGCGATCACGGAACAGATGAATCGGGTGCAAGCGCAACAGAAAACCATCACTGAACTGGTCAGTGTATTAAGCAGCGGGCAGATAGATACGCTGCTCCCCAATCTGGTTAACCAGTACAATGATTTGAACGTGTTTGGCGGCGGGATTTGGCCATTACCGGGCGTGCGTGATGCGGCGCGCGATCGCTTCAGCACTTTTTTTGCGCGCGATACGGCAGGTCAACTTCACGTCAATACTGTATGGAACCAGCCTGATTCAGAAAAATATTGGGAGCAACCCTGGTATAAAGAGGAGATGAGTATGGCCCAGGGTCAGTGCGCATGGGCCAAAGCCTATCAAGATGCCGCCAGCCCCCAACCGCGTACCAACTGTGCCATGGCGATAACCCGCGACGGCAAACCCTGGGGCTTTGCTACCATCGATGTCACTTTAGGCTTCTTCAACAAGCTCGCAAATGAAATGAGTACTGCCGTTGAAGGTAACGTACTGATTGTGGAAGCGGATGGGAAAGTGGTTGGCAACGGTCAACCGGAGTATGGCAGCGCGGCGTTGCCCAATCTTAAGGATCTGAAGACCCCGGCGGCGTCACCGTTGCAGGCGTTGTTATCGCGTGCCGGTAACTCGGCTATCGATGGAACATACGATGGGGCTGATGGAGAGCATACACTGCTGGTTCAGCCGATTGCCGGCAGCCCGTGGTATTTGGTTGTGGATATCCCCTCCAGCCATTTGTCACGCCACACCAGCAACATGCTGACAAAACTCACCGTAGTACAGGGGGCACTGTGCTTTCTGTTGCTGATTGTTCTGGTCAGTTTCTTCCGTATTTTTATGAAAAATTTAAGACTGTTACAGCATAATATTCAGGCGCTCTCTAGCGGAGGTGCGGATTTAACGCAACGGCTGCCAACCAGTAAAAATCCTGAATTTAATGCGGTAGTGCAGAGCTTTAATGATTTCATAGCCTATCTGCAAGAGCTGATGCAACTGGTGGGGCAAAGCGCGCTGGCTATGTCCTCGGCGTCGCGTCAGATTGCCAGTGGTAACGCCGATCTCTCTTCGCGTACCGAGGAACAATCTTCATCGATTATCGAAACCGCAGCGTCCGTGGAAGAGTTGGCGGGGACGGTACGGCCGACAACGCGCGTCACGCCAGTAAACTCGCGGAATATGCGTCCGGTATCGCGCACAAAGGCGCATCAGTGGTGAATGACGTGGTCTCCACCATGACCAAGATAAACGCGTCATCCAACAAGATTGTCGAGATCATTAGCGCATTCGATGGCATCGCCTTCCAGACCAATATTTTGGCGCTGAATGCCGCAGTCGAGGCGGCGCGTGCGGGTGAGCACGGACGTGGTTTCGCCGTGGTAGCGGGAGAAGTGCGTTCACTGGCGCAACGGAGTGCAACCTCTGCGCAGGAAATTAAAGCGCTGATCGAAGAGTCGGTCACCAATATTGAACAGGGCAGTAATTTGGTGCGACAGGCCGGTTCAACCATGGAAGAGTTGATGAGCGGCGTGAACAGCGTGACCGGTGTTATCGCTGAGATCAGTTCAGCTAACGAAGAGCAAAGTAAAGGTATCGATCAAATCAACGTTGCAATCAACCAGTTGGACAACACCACGCAGCAAAATGCAGCATTGGTCGAGCAGGTTGCGGCAGCGGAGCAGTCCATGGAAGATCAATCCGTTCAATTGGAACAGGTGGTGTCGCGCTTTACCTTGTAACTGCTAACCAATCAGGACGAGAGGGAACCACATTGATACTGGTGACAACGTCACAAGAGTGGTTCCCTTGCTCCTCGCTGATGCACTACCGATCGTGCTACCCGCGTGGCTGCTGGTTGACCCAAACCAGATTATCCACCGCAAAGCCGAGGGTTTTCGCTATAGACAAATAGCGCTGTTTTACCTCAGCCGGGAGCTCTGGTGTGCGCGACAGTAGCCATAAATAATCGCGGTTTGGTCCACTGACCAAGGCGTACTGGTAATCGTCATCCAGCGCGATCACGTTATAACCCCCATAGAAAGGACCAAAGAAGGAAACCTTGAGCGCCGCTGTTGTGGTTTTACCGGTGAAATAGGCTTTACCTTCACTCGATTTCCACTGTTTCTTTAGCGGATCATAGCCTTGATTCAGCACGATCAGTCCCCCGTCACTGCGCTTTCCATAGGTTGCCGTCACCTGTTCCAGACCTCGCTCAAAACGGTTTTCCAAACGCGCTATTTCATACCATTTCCCCAGATAACGTTCAGCGTCAAAATCGGCAACAGGATTTACGCCTTTGGGGGGCGAGGGCGACTGGCAGGCGACCAGCGCCAGTGACAGTGCGATACCAGTAAGGATTGGCCAAATTTTCATGCGTACTCCTTGCGTATTTTTGAGGGAGTGAGCAAGTATAGAGCGGATATGCTGTTTTTACTGTGTACGCCGCTTATCCATGCAGGAAAAAAGAGGAGAATGCAGTGGTATTTCGACATTAAAATCACTGATCTGAAAATAATTTTTTGCCGTGGGGAAATGCATCATTCTGGACGAGGCATTTCCAGCGTAAAGCGACAGCCTTTTTCTGTGCTATCGACCTGCATGTGCCAGCCCAGATGCTCCATGGATAAACCAAGTCCTTCGCCACGTTGCTGAGCACTGTGCAAAAAACGCTGAAATTGCTGCGGATCGATGCTGAGCGGCAGGCCTGGGCCGGTGTCGGAAACGATCAGCGTTGTGTCATGCAGCGTAATCCGCACTTCACCTTGCTCCGTATACTGGCAGGCATTGCGCAGCAGGTTCCAGATAATACTGCGCGCCAGTTCTGCGTTGGGTATGTACATGGGGCGTTTGCGGTGCCTCCAGAATCAGCGTCACCGGTTTTTTTACCAGCCAGGGTTGGCAGCGTGTAATACATTCCTCGATCAACGGACGCAGCTGTACGTCGGCGCGAGCCAACGTGTGCGGATCGCGTGAGAGCAGCAGGCAGGTCAGTTGGCGTTGCATTTCCTGTGTGGTGCGTACGATGCGTTCGGCGCTGGGTATCAAGTGGCTGTCGGCAGGCAATTGGTGCACGATGGTTTCCGCCGCACCACCTATGATAGCCAGTGGAGTGCGCAATTCATGGCTGGTATCGCTGACAAAGCATCGCTCACGGTGCAGAAACTGCCCCAGTTCCTCACTGTGCTGTGCAAACGCGCGCGCCAGCACGCCAATTTCGTCACTCGCATCCTGAAATGGCAAAGGCTTCTGTTTGCGTTGTACCACGTCGGCCAGGCGAGTAATGGGCGCGGTAACGCGCGCCGATGTTAATCTTCCAATCCAGAACGCGCACAGAATACACAACAGAATCACCAACGGTGCAAAGCCGTCAATCAGGTATTCCAGAAACCTGTAGTACTTGCCATCCTGTAACAGGTAGTAGTCTTGATCGTTGAGCGTAAATACCAGCATATACCAATGATCGGATTTTTCCAGGCGATGGTAACCTGGGGGCGTAATGTCGCAGAGCATCGGGTACGGTCTGTGGATCGTAAAACTGGCTGCCTTCAGGCAGTGTTGGAGAAATGCCTTTGACAATAGCTCTTTCCAACTGAGGCACCTCGTCATGCAGGCTTTTTGCGATGACATACGATCTCACTTCATCGTAATCAAGTTGCTCCGCGATAACCACAAACCCCATGACGGCTACCATCAGCAATACAAATGAAATCGTAATGCGTGTCCTGAGCGTCATTTGCTGGTAAAGGGATTTCATGATGCTGGGTCTACTCGTTGTGTGATAATTCCGGCGCGACCTCCCCGGGCGTATGGAGACGTAAGCCGACGCCATGCACCGTTTCTATCAGAGCAGATGTGAAGTTTTTGTCAATTCTCTGGCGCAGGTCATGAATGTGTGTGCGCAACGCACCACTTTCAGGCGGTTCGTCGCCCCACAGCAGGTATCCCATCTGCTGTTTTTTAACCACGCCAGGCGCAGCGCGGACCAGACACAGTAGCAATTTGTGTGTGGTGGGTGTCAGGTTGATAGTATGACCTTGCCGCCATGCCTGCGGTGAGCGGGTGTCTACCAGCAGGTCTTCCCATGCCAGCATCCCTTGCACCTGTCGGCCTTGGGCGCGGCGCACTAATGCCTTGATACGAGCGTCGAGTTCCTTGAGCGAAAAGGGCTTGACCAGGTAATCGTCGGCACCCAGCGCCAAGCCCTGCACGCGGTCTTCTACGGGATCGCGTGCTGTCAGCATCAGCACCGGCACGGGATTCTGAAATTCTCCCCGGAGTTTGCTGCATAGTGTCATACCATCCAATCGCGGCAGCATTAGATCTAACAAAATGGCGTCATAATCATGCTGCGTAGCCATATGCAGACCTGTGACACCGTCACGTGCATCGTCCAGCACATAACCCAGTGGCTCGAAAAAGTCGTACAGATTGGCCACCAACTCATGGTTGTATTCAATGATAAGCAGGCGCGTCATGGGTCATCGGCATCCTTAAAAGATAAACGGCATCTTAACAACTTCCTGACACACGCTTTTTGATACTGCACAGACCTTTCATTGATGGGGAATTGCGCGTGTATAACTGTCCGATATCCAAGCGATTCAATTTGCTATCGTTGACCTGGGTAGTCGGGCTGCTCTTCACCTCTATTGGATTTGTTGCGCAGTGGCAAACGCCAGAGTCCAACGTGGGGGTCAACAGCCTGCAAGCCAAGGAGCCAATACGACCTTTTACCATTATGCGCAATATTATCGGCTATGTGAAACACGGTTTGAAACGCACCACATCACGACTATTGAGCGCAGTGAATGAGGATACCAAACGTCCTCAAATGCAATCGCAGGTGCCCAGACGAGAGCAGTATTGCCGATTTGTACCACTGGGCGTGGTGATGTTTACGAGGCGCTGAACACCCAGTTTAACCGGGTGTTCAGTAACTGCATTTATGCGGGTTCGCGTTGACTTATCATCAGCGCTAAATCGACAAGGCGGTTTGAAAACCTCCATTCATTGTCGTACCAGGCGAGGATTTTGACCATATTGCCACCGATAACCAGCGTCGAGAGCCCGTCAATAATGGACGAACGCGGATCGCCATGGTAATCGCTCGAGACCAACGGTTCGTCGCTATAGCCGAGAATACCCTGTAACGGGCCGGAAGCGGCTGCTTCACGAAACGCATCGTTGACTTCCTCTACGGTTACCTCGCGCTCAAGAGTTACCGTGAGATCGACGATTGATACCACAGGAACCGGTACGCGCAGGGAATAGCCGGTCAGCCGTCCATCCAGTTCAGGGATCACTTTCCCTAGCGCTTTAGCCGCCCCACTGGAGTAGGGCACAATCGATAACGCGGCGGCGCGCGCGCCACGCAGATCCTTTTCCGCCTGGCTGTTGGTGTAGGCGTGAGTGGTATTCATCAAGCCATGTTTAATACCAAAATGTTGGTGCAGAACCTGTGCAGCTGGTGCCAGACCGTTGGTGGTGCAACTCCCATTAGCTGACGACATAGTGCTTTTGCGGATCGTATAAACCATGGTTCACGCCCATGACCACCGTCAAATCGTCATTCTTGCCCGGCGCAGAGATGATGACGCGCTTGGCTCCGCCGCTATTAATATGCACAGCAGCTTTTTCGCGTTCGGTGAAAAACCCCGTCGCTTCGATCACGATATTTACCTCAGCATCACGCCAAGGAATGCGCGCAGGATCGCGCTCGCTGAATACGGTGATTGGGTTACCATTAACGCTAAGTCGCCCATGGGATGATTCAACGAGGGCCGAGAGTGTGCCCAGCAGAGAGTCATATTTTAGAAGGTGGGCCAGCGTTTTACTGTCCGTCAAATCGTTGATTGCCACGATTTGGATGTCTGGGTTGCCCAACGCAGCACGCAGTACGTTGCGCCCGATTCTGCCGAAACCATTGATACCGACCTTGACCATGATGAACTCCTTAGTGGTTGTCTCTGGAGTGACTGTAGGTCATAGGGATTTTGGCGTAAATGACAAAAAAGGATCACATTACGCCATTTTGCGACAATGGAAGCGCTGGCGATATTCCCTGGGGGTTAATTGCAGCTGTTTTTCAAAAATACGGCGTAGGTTAATGCTGCTACCAAACCCCGTATTGGTGGCAATGCGATCCAGCGTATCGGTGGTTTGTTCCAGATGTTGTCGTGCGGCGGCAAGGCGCGCTTATGACACATAGCGCGCCGTGGAAACGCCGGTTTCACGGGTAAATACGCGGGTAAAATTACGAGGGCTCATAGCGACTTTTTCTGCCAATGCTTCGACGTAGATATCGGCAGTAATATTATCGAGTATCCACATCTGCAAATCGCCGATCGGGCCTGCATTGCCGGTTTGGCGCAAGTTGTAACGGCTAAACTGTAATTGACTGCCAGGGCGATGCAGATACATCACCAAATCCTGCGCGATATCGCGGGCAAGACTGAAGCCGTAATCTTCCTCAACCAGCGCCAGCGTCAGATCAAAACCAGAGCTAACACCGCCAGAGGTCCAGATAGGGCCATCCTGTATATACAGCGGACCGGCTTCGACCTTTACCTCAGGGAAGGTTGCCTGCATGGTTTCCAGCAGTTTCCAGTGTGTGGTCGCCCGCCTTCCATTCAACAAGCCGCTCTGAGCAAGCAACATCGCACCGCCACAAATCGATGCAACACGGCGCGCATGCGGGGCGGCAAGGCGCAGCCAATCCACCACGGCAATGCCTTCCTGCTGGAAGACGGTGCCGACGGCCACTTCCAACGATGCCGATGAACTCAACCCCGCGCCTTGAGGAACGTTGCCACTGATAACGAGATCGGCGCCGTTAAAATGCGCGTTGCGCGTTTGCAGATGCTTTATCACACCTCGCACATAGTTTGACCATTGCCAAGTAGCATGTGGCACGATAGGTGCGTCCAGCGAGAAAGAATCCTGCTGATTATCATAATCCGCAGCAATGACGCGCACGATGCGATCCGAGCGCGGAGCACCACTGATCGCTGTCTGATAATCAATGGCGCAGGGTAGCACAAACCCATCGTTGTAATCGGTATGTTCACCAATAAGGTTGACGCGCCCGGGTGCCTGTATGGTCAGTGTGGTATGGTAGCCAAAGGTTTTAGCAAACAGGGACAGCGTTTTTTCTTTCAGACTCATGTTGATACTCCGGATTCGCGAAAATGGATGTCGCTTACCGCACGAAGACGTTCGGCCACTTGCTCTGGCGTGAGGTCACGTTGTGTTTCAGCGAGCATTTCGTAGCCAACCATAAACTTATGCATGGAGGCGGAACGCAGCAGCGGCGGGTAAAAATGGGCGTGTAACTGCCAGTGGGGACTATCCAGTTGGTTGAACGGCGCACCGTGCCAGCCCATGGAATAGGGGAATGAGCACTGGAAAAGATTGTCGTAGCGGCTGGTTAGCCGTTTTAACGCCAGTACTAAATCCACGCATTGTGCGTCGGTCAATGTGGTAATGCGCTGTACGTGTGTTTTCGGCAACAACAGCGTTTCAAACGGCCACGCCGCCCAATAAGGGACGACCGCCAACCAGTGCGCCGTTTCCACCACCGTCCGACTACCGTCTTCGCGTTCGCGTGCGGCATAGTCCACCAGCAAGGGCGAACCGTACTCGCTGAAATAGGCTTGTTGCCGGCGGTCTTCGTTTTCGGCTTCATTCGGCAGGGAACTGTTGGCCCACACTTGTCCATGCGGATGCGGATTTGAACAACCCATCGCCGCCCCTTTGTTTTCAAAAACCTGCACCCAGGGGTAGGTTTGGCCCAGCTCTGCGGTTTGCGCCTGCCAGGTTTTTACCACCCTTTCTAAAGCGGACACGCTCAGTTCCGGCAGCGTTTTACTGTGATCCGGCGAAAAACATGTTTTGCTGGAGCTTTCTGTGCGCCTTGCCAAGGGCGTTTTGCCCGGTGCGGAGAAACCAGAACCCACTACCCCGTTAGCGGGTTGTAACGGCGATGGGGATGATCGACCGGATAAATTGCATCATGGTCACTCCTTAGTGGGTGAAGCCTGCGGATGGCGGGACTGCCAGCGCCATGTGTCTTGCGCCATGTCTTCGAGCGAACGCGTGGCGCGCCAGTTCAGTTCGCGATCGGCTTTACTGGCGTCGGCCCAGTAGGCGGACAAGTCACCATCGCGGCGTGGGGCAAAATGATAGTTAACCGATTTACCGCAAGCCTTGCTGAACGCATTGACGACGTCAAGAACGCTGCTGCCGATGCCTGCGCCAAGGTTATAGAGGTGAATACCCGCTTTTCCCGCCAGCTGTTCCATCGCTGCAATGTGACCATCAGCGAGATCCATCACATGAATGTAATCGCGTACACCGGTGCCGTCAGGCGTGTGGTAGTCATGGCCAAAAATGGCCAGTGAAGGACGACGACCTACGGCCACCTGTGCAATGTAGGGCATCAGGTTATTCGGAATGCCCTGAGGATCTTCACCCATATCACCAGAGGGGTGTGCGCCTACGGGGTTGAATAACGCAACAATGAGATGCTCCACGCGGGCTGCGCCTTTTGCAGGTCAGTGAGAATATGTTCAACCATTAGCTTGCTTTTGCCATACGGGCTTTGTGGCGTACCGGTGGGGAAACTTTCCTCATAGGGAATGTTTGGCTGGTCGCCGTACACCGTGGCAGAAGAACTGAAGATAAGATTATTGATGTTGGTAGTCTGCATGGCGCTAGCCAAGCACAGCGTGCCATGCACATTGTTATCGTAATAGTCCAATGGTTTGGCGACTGATTCGCCGACTGCTTTTAGCCCAGCGAAATGGATCACCTTTCAATAGCGTGTGAACGCAGGGTACTGACCAGCAGCGCTTCATCACGGAGATCGCCATGAATGAACTGCACGGATTTTCCCGCCAAACGTTCAATAACCGGCACGACGCCGGGCTTACCGTTACACAAGTTGTCGAGAATGACGACATCATGCCCCTGTTGCAGCAGTTGTACACAGGTATGGCTGCCAATATAACCGGTACCACCCGTCACCAGTACACGCATATACTCCCCCTAATGCCAGTTATATCGGAGTGAGGTTATCACTCGCGCTGTACAGAAACCATGATCTGATGTTAATTTATGTAATCGTTTACATTTTTAGTTTTTAGCATTTCGATATCAATATAACTTATTGTAAATAGAGTTAATTAATAGGTGTTGTCAGCGGAATGTCGCGCGCGAACAGAATGGTAAAGATCGACGGTACCACTGACCTTTCCCAACGGAGCATAATGCGGTTACCGGGATTAACACCCTAAGCCTGCTTGGCAGACATGGCGACTTACACGGGATGGCTGAAATAAATATGATTTGCTTGATTCCGGCCGGGTTCGGGAGTCTTCAAGAGCTTTTCGGCGACGGCGAAGGCGAATTCAAACGCTACACCCAATCCTTTTCCAGTAATCAGATTGCCATCAATAACCACATTCGCGCCGGTATATGTTCCCTCTGGACACTGCATCCACAACTCTCCAGAGCACGTATAGCGGCGATTACGCAGCAGATGATTATTGCCCAACACACGTGCCGGGGCAGAGCAGAGCGCACAGACCCATTCACCCCACTCATCATGTCGTCGAATAAAATCGATAAACTGGGGGTCTATTGCCATACGCATCGTAGAATCCGGACCTCCAGGAATAATTACCGCGTCATAGTGTGCAAGAGCGAGATTGTCAATATAATCATCTGCGTGTACTGACAGTAAAAAATAGCTTTTGGTGGTTAATCGCCCTGAGGCCGCTCAGGAAACGAGCGTCACATCGATATGCAGTCTGCGTAAAATGTCATATATAATCACGGCTTCTGCGTCTTCAAATCCATCGGCAATCAAGGGGTCAGTTTGGATATCGAAAATTATTGTACGTTAAGAA